>NZ_JBSWUU010000001.1:0-2090000 GCF_056159225.1 Ruegeria sp. AWH4_226
GTTCATCATGTCGCGAAAGTCAAAGAAAGTACGCGGCAGCTTGGCGGTCTCAATGGCCGCCAGCGCCTTGGGACTGGCGCATAAGATCGCCATGCCGGTTGCCAGCATGAAACCTTTCTGCGAACCCGACACCGCGATATCAACGCCCCAGTCATCGAAAGCAAACGGCATCGAGGCAAGCGAACTGACACAATCCACAAACAGCATCGCCGGATGGTCGCTGGCATCCAACGCCGTGCGCACTGCCGAAATATCCGAACGCACACCGGTTGCAGTCTCGTTATGTGTCACCAGAACCGCCCTGATCTGATGAGCTGTATCCGCAGCCAAAGCCTTGGCGAACTGATCCGCAGGGGCGCCGCTGCCCCAGGCGCATTCGATAATCCGCACATCGAGCCCATGCCGTTGGCACAAGTCAATCCAGCGATGGCTAAACATTCCGTAACGCGCCACCAGAACCGTATCACCGGGGCTGAGCGTATTGGTGACCGCAGCCTCCCATCCTCCGGTTCCACTGGCTGGAAAGGTTATGATCTGGCCAGAGGTCGTTCCAAATACCTTTTTGGTACCCTCAAGAACGGGTGCAAGAGTGTTCACAAAATCAGGCGCGCGGTGATCTTGCGTCTGGACCTGCATCGCCAAGCGCAGCCGATCCGGAATATTTGTAGGGCCGGGAATGAAAACCGGGTTCTGATTGGACATCACTACATCCTTTGCTTTGGCCTGAGTGTGAACAACTCGGTTCCCTTTTGCAATTTTCTTGAAAAATATTTTCATTTTTGGATTTTAAATGCTAGCGATATGATAAAAAGAAACTTTTTGTTTTTCACTTTCGCGGTGAAGATTAACGGTATGAATTTTCCTGCGGTGCAAAAAAGGAAAAGCCAAAGATGGAAAACCGGAAAAGACCGCGTGGCAGACCAAAATCGCTATTCAAGGAAAGCTCGGCCGGGACCATGCAGTCTCTGGATCGGGCGCTGAACGTTCTGACAACCTTGGCCCGGATGGAGCGGGCCGTGCTAAGCGATCTGGCCCGAGAGGTAGATGTTCCAACGGCCACCACGCACCGCATTCTGGCGACATTGCAAAAGCATAGTTTTGCCGCCTTTGATGATGACCGGCAGGAATGGATGATTGGGGTTGAGGCTTATCGCTCTGGTGCCTCGTTCCTGCGCAGAAACAGCGTGATTGAAGTTGGGCGTCCTATTCTGCGGCGATTGATGGAGGAGAGCGGAGAAACGGCAAATCTCGCCGTGCCGGATGGTGCCGAGGTTGTCTTCGTCGGGCAGGTCGAAACACCCAACCCGATCCGTGCGTTTTTTCCGCCTGGCGCACGGACACCGATGTATGCCTCTGGCACTGGCAAGGCGATCCTGTCCGCGATGAGCGATACAGCGTCAAGCAAGGTGATGTCGGCGGATGCCGAGCGTTTTACGTCATTTACGCTATTACCTGGTGAGGGGTTGCGGGCGGATCTGGCGAAAACGCGCGTGCGGGGTTGGTCGCATGACCATCAGGAACGGTACGAGGGGATGTCCTGTATCGGTGCCGCAATCTTCAATGACCGCGGTGAACCATGTGCGGGTGTTTCAGTGTCGGGTCCTTCTGTCCGGTTCAGCCAAGACCGCGCAGCGGGGCTGGGTGCCTTGGTCAGCCGTGCAGCGCAGGAGATCACAGAGCTAAGTGGTGGCCGATTGCCGGAAAGGTCTCAGCGTTAAGAGTTATTTGCGCGGGATTTTGGGTATGCGGGATTGTGTCAGCGGGTATTTGTGCTCGGGGTGGGGTGGATGGCCGTGGGTACGGCTCCAAAACCCCGGTCCGCCGCGTTTCAGCCAAAGGGGGATGCACAGCAGCAGACCCACAAAGAAACCACCCGTATGCGCCCAATAGGCGACCCCGCCCTCATCAGGGTTGCTGGCCAGGCTGCCAATGAACTGGATGCCAAGCCACAGGCCCAACATGATAAACGCCGGAATCGTGAAAATCCGAAAATACACGATCAGGATCAGCAAGACGTCCACGCGGGCCTTGGGGAAAAGCAGCAGATACCCTCCCATCACCCCCGCGATCGCACCGGATGCGCCAATGGTCGGCACGACGGAACCCGGCGCGGTGGCAATGTGGATCAGACCCGCGCCAATACCGGCGGCCATGTAGAACAACAAAAAGGGCAGGTGCCCCATCTCATCTTCAAGGTTGTCGCCGAAAATCCACAGAAACAGCATGTTACCCGCCAGATGCATCCATCCACCGTGAAGAAACATCGAGGTCACCAGAGTTTCGAAAGCGAAGCCGTCCGTAATTCGGGCTGGGATGATCGCATAGTCGAAATACAGCTGATTGATCAGTCGTGCGTTCTCCATGATCCCGACATAGCTGAAGAAAATCAGGATATTGGCGGCCATCAGCAGGTAGACGACATAGGGCGTGCGCCCCGAAGGGTTATGGTCACGGATCGGAAACATGGGGCGACGCTGGGCTTTTCCCGGCCCAGCGTCAAGGTCCTGTTACGCCGCACCGCCAAGCAGGGCCGCGTTTCCACCCGCAGCGGTAGTGTCAACGCAAACGTGACGCTCTCCGATAACGCGCGCGCGGTCGGGCTGACCGGGGATCAGCGGCAGAATTGGCCCCGTACGACGGGCTAGATGGCGTTCGATTTCACGCGCGGTATCTTCGTCCCCCCACCACAGAATGCCCGAGACTCCGGTGACGTTTTCCAACCTGTGCAGGTCGATCATGCCAGTTGCCCGGATGGCGGCGCCTCCTAAAGCTTCGACCGCTTTGGCCTGCGCCTGTGCAGCATCCGCACCCGGCCCCATACACAGAATCGGCGCGCGAGGGAATTCGCTGAGCCGGTTGGACTCGCCCGTTGGGCCGGGCAAGGATTGGGTGCGCACCGCAATGGCTCGTCCCTCAGGGGTGGGTAGCGTGCCCATCGTGCTGTCCCAATCTGTGGCGCTGTTTTGGCGATCCGGTTTGCAGAACCGTGTCATGTAATTTGGTCCGCCCGCCTTAGGGCCGGTGCCTGACAGACCCTCACCACCGAAGGGCTGCGATCCGACAATTGCACCAATCTGGTTGCGATTGACGTAAATGTTGCCCGCATGAACGGCCTCGGTGATGTGCTGTACACGGTCGTCGATGCGCGTGTGCAAGCCGAAGGTCAGCCCATAGCCGGTGGCGTTGATATCTGCGATGACCTGATCAATTTCAGATGCCTTGAACCGCGCAACATGCAGGACGGGGCCAAAGACTTCACGCTCCAACGCGGCAATGCCGGGGATTTCAATCAAGGTTGGCGCGATGAAAGTCCCCTCGGGCGGTGTATTCAGTTCTTTGAGGACCTGTCCCTTCGCCCGTGCCTGCGCAATGTGATCCGCAATACCCTGACGGGCATCCTCGTCAATCACCGGGCCGCAATCGGTTGACAAATGCCATGGGTCACCGACCGTCAGCGCCTCCATCGCGCCGGTCAGCATGGTCAGCAGGTCTTTGGCGATATCTTCCTGAACGTACAGGCACCGCAAGGCCGAGCATCGCTGCCCCGCCGACTGAAACGCGCTTTCGATGATGGCTTGCACAGCTTGCTCGGGCAGGGCGGTGCTATCCACGATCATTGCGTTCAACCCACCTGTTTCTGCGATCAAGGGCGTGCCCGGCCGCATATGTTCGGCCATCGCCGCTCGGATTTTCAGGGCGGTGGCGGTTGATCCGGTAAAGGCCACCCCTGAAACGCGCGGATCAGATGTCAGCGCGGCCCCGACCGACGGGCCACCGGGAAGCAGTTGCAGCGCGTCGCGCGGTACTCCGGCCTCGTGCATCAGTTGCACAGCCCGATGCGCGATCAGCGGCGTCTGCGGAGCAGGCTTGGCCAAAACCGCGTTGCCGGTCGCCAAGGCAGCCGAGATTTGGCCGGTGAAAATCGCCAGTGGGAAGTTCCATGGGCTGATGCAGGTAAAAGTGCCTGCCGGTTCAGCATCGGGGATATTTGCCGCGTAATAGCGCAGGAAGTCCACCGCCTCGCGCAGTTCAGCGACCGCATCGGGAACGGATTTACCCGCCTCACGGGCCAGAAGGGCAAATAGCTCTCCGAAATGGGCCTCATAGAGGTCGGCAGCCTTGTTCAAAATCCGTGCACGCTCGACCGCCGGGGATTGCCAGGGGCAAGCAGAGGCAAGAGCCAGCTCAACATCGCGCGCGCTGGCCGGGGCAACTGCGCCGGGTCGATCCAAGGGTTGCGCCGGATTCAGAATGGGTTGGTCAGCCTCTGGATGCGCCTTTTCGGACAATAGCGGTTGCGCGTGCCACTGATGCGCGCGAAACGCATCACGGGCGGCGTCGATCTTGTCAAGCGTGGGTGTGTGATGCAGGTCGAACCCCATGGAATTTGGCCGCTCGGGCTGAAACAATTCGGGGCCAGTTGGCAGGTGCGGTTTCGGCTTATGGATTGCGTCGAATGGATCTGCAGCCACCGTTTCCGGTGGCACATTCTCGTCCACAATTTGGTTCACGAAAGACGAGTTCGCGCCGTTCTCCAGTAAGCGTCGCACCAGATAGGCCAGAAGGTCCCGATGAGCGCCTACCGGTGCGTAGATACGGCAGCGGGTCTTGCTTTGATCCTTCACGATACGGTGCAAGGTCTCGCCCATCCCATGCAGGCGCTGAAATTCGAACGGTTGCCCGTCGGCCATATGCAAGATGGCACTGACTGTGTGGGCATTATGGGTCGCGAACTGGGGGTAGATTCGGTCGGTCATGCCCAACAGCTTGCGCGCATTGGCGATGTACGAGACATCGGTGACCGCCTTTTGTGTGAATACAGGAAAGCCATCGACGCCTTCGACTTGGGCGCGCTTGATCTCTGTATCCCAGTAAGCGCCCTTGACCAGCCGAACCATCAGTTGGCGATCATGCCGCTCGGCCATCTCGTACAGTGTATCAAGCACGATTCCGGCGCGCGGGCCATAGGCCTGAACCACGATCCCGAAACCGTGCCACCCGGCCAGCGCAGGTTCGGCCATGACCGCCTCGATCACCTGTAAGGACAGTGAAAGACGGTCGGCTTCTTCGGCGTCTACGTTCAGACCCATCCCGGCAGCCTTGGCCAGCAGGCACAGCGCGCGCAGCCGAGGGACCAACTCGTCCATCACCCGTTTTTCCTGCGCCAATTCATAGCGCGGATGCAGGGCCGACAATTTCACCGATATCCCCGGATTTGCGCGGATGTCGTCATGGGTGCAGGCGTCTGCAATCGCCGCAATCGCGCGCGAGTAAGACAGGTGATAGCGGGCCGCGTCGGCCTCGGTGCGCGCAGCTTCGCCCAGCATGTCGTAGGAATAGGTGTATCCCTTTGCCTCCATCCCGCGGGCGCGGTCCATCGCGGATTGGATAGATTCGCCGAGAACGAATTGCCGCCCCATTTCCTTCATCGCGCGGCCCACAGCGGTACGAATAACGGGCTCTCCCAGCCGTTTGATCGCCCCCCGCAGCGCGCTGACCGGAGAGGTTTTTCCCTCATCCAGAACTTTGCCCGTCAGCATCAGCGCCCAGGTCGATGCATTGACCAGCGAAGACGAGGAGCGGCCCAGATGTTTGCCCCAGTCCGACGGCGCGATTTTGTCCTCGATCAGCGCGTCGATCGTATCGGCGTCAGGCACGCGCAACAGCGCCTCGGCCAGACACATCAGCGCAACGCCCTCGTCGGTGGACAGGCCGTATTCCGCGAGAAACACCTCCATCATTCCGGGCGAGGTGCTTGAGCGGATGTCGCGCACCAACTGCGCTGCAGTTGCGCAGATGGCTGCGCGGTCGGCCTTGGACAGGTCGGTCTGCTTGATCAAATGGTCCAGAATGGCGGACTGATCGGCGTAGGTTTGTCTGTCGATATGCGTGCGCAGGCTGTGTGTCATGTATCCTCCGGGCTTTTGTAGAGTATACAGTCGATTTTTCAGGACAGTCGGTTTAAATCTCGATTCTGCCAGGCGATTGACCTGAAATTTTGAGGTGTGACAATGCAGATGAACCGTCTCGATCTGGATCGGTTTGACCGTTTGATCCTGAAGATTCTGGCCGAGGATGGGCGTATCTCGGTCGCCGATCTTGCCCGGCGCATCGGATTGTCGAAATCGCCAACTCAAGCACGGGTAAAAAGGCTTGAGTCCGAAGGGATCATCGCCGGTTACCGCGCTTTGCTGGATCCGATCCGCCTTGGGCTGGACCATGTTGCCTTTGTCGAGGTGCGCCTGACCGATACGCGCGAAAAGGCACTGGCCGAGTTCAATGCGGCGGTGCGCAAAGTGGCTGAGATTGAGCAAGCCCATATGATTGCGTCGAATTTCGACTATCTGCTGAAAATCCGAACAGGCTCGATGTCGGAATACCGCGCGGTTCTGGCCGAGAAAATCTCGTCCCTGCCGCATGTGGCCAATACCTCGACTTTCGTAGCCATGGAGGCTGTGAAAGAGACCGGCGTATCCGGAGCGATCGACGGGATGGGTTGACGAACAGTCCGGTGGCGCCATCATTGGATCATGAAACAGATCTCTTTCGTGTTTTTCCTGTTGACCGTTTCTGCGCCCGCGCACGCAGGGGACTGCCCGGCCGCGCCAGATCACAGCGCGGATGTCAGCGGCGTTATTTCGCAGATTCAGCAGGCCGAGACAGAACAAGCTGCCCGTACCCTGTCGGGTCGATTGTGGGAATTCTGGGTGGACGCGCCGGATGCGAGTTCACAACAGATGCTGGATCGGGGCATGGCGCGTCTAAGGGCTACGGACTTGTCGGGCGCGATTGAAGATTTCGACAAACTGATCGCCTACTGCCCCTCTTTTGCCGAAGGGTATAACCAGCGCGCCTTTGCGTATTACCTGGGTAAGAATTTCGACGCCGCATTGCCTGATCTGGACAAGGCGATCGAACTGTCACCAAACCATGTCGCCGCGATCAGCGGGCGTGCGTTGACCTTGTTGGGGTTGCAAAGATTGGATGAGGCGCGAGACACATTGAATCAAGCGCTGGAACTGAACCCGTGGCTCTCGGAACGCCATCTTCTAGGACCGGGCGGGCCGCTTGAGCCGCCGGGACAGGATATCTGAGAAAACGCCCCCGATCTGCAAGTCCGGGGGCGTTTTCATCTGGCTTACCCGACCAGACCGTTGTCAGAACGCTTGATCGCAATCACCGAGGATCGCGGCGTGCCGCCATCAGGCCAGTTGCTGCCTGGATGCTGGATGCCAACGAACATAGTGCGCAGGTCGGTAGACCAGGCCAGCCCAGTTACCTCACAACCTTTGGGGCCGGTCATGAAGCGCGCGATTTCGCCCGTCACCGGGTCCCCGACCAGCATTTGGTTGTTGCCGTGACCAGCGAAGTCTTCTTCGTTGTCATCGTTGCCGTCTGTCTGAATCCAGACTAGGCCGGTCGAGTCGATGGCCATGCCGTCAGGCGAGTTAAACAGGTTGCCTTCGTTGACATTTGCCGATCCAGCTTGTGCATCTGAATGCACCGCGGGGTTACCCGCCATGACATAAAGATCCCAGTCAAAGCCCTCAGAGGCATGGTCGTCATTCAACGGACGCCAGCGCACAATCTGGCCGTACTTGTTTGCCTCTCGTGGGTTGGGCCCGTTGACTGCCGTGTCGTCGCCACCGGCATTGGGCTTCACACCGCGGTTCTTGTTGTTGGTCAGGCAGCAATAAGCTTCGACCGCGACCGGGCTTGAAGCCACCCATTCGGGACGGTCCATCGTCGTTCCACCCGCAGCCGATGCAGCCATACGGGTGAAAATCAGAATCTCGGCCGCGTCCATACCGGTGGTTTCCGGCGTCAGGGGCAGCCATTCGCCGGTCCCGTCGTCATTGAACTTGGCGACATAGAGCGTCCCGTCGTTCAGCAAGCTCTCGGTCTCAGCACCCGGTTGATAGGTGTCGTTCGAGACAAATTTGTACAAGTATTCGCCGCGCTCATCGTCGCCCATGTAGACGACCACGCGACCGTCAGCGGCCAGTGTCACCTCGGCATTTTCGTGTTTGAAACGGCCCAGACCGGTGTGCTTGACCGGCGTGCTGTCCGGTTTCGTCGGGTCGATTTCCACGATCCAGCCCGCGCGGTGTGGCTCATTCGGGTTCTTCGACGTGTCAAAACGCGGATCGAACAGCTCGTAGTAATTCCAGCCTTCTGCTTTGATGCCATACCGCACGAAGCCCTCCGCAACTTTCGGGTCATAGCTGGCGGTTTCATCGGTCGAGCCGAAGTAGCCGTTAAAATTCTCTTCGCAGGTCAGATAGGTGCCCCACGGTGTCTTGCCCGAACCGCAGTTATTCATGGTACCCAGCGACGCGGTGCCGGTTGGATCGGCTTTGGTCTTCAGCAGATCATGCCCGGCTGCCGGGCCCACGATTTTCATCGGTGTGTTATGGTGGATACGGCGGTTGAAGGGGCTGTCTTTGACCACCGACCATCCGTCTGCACTTTCGGAGATTTCCATAACGGT
Source organism: Ruegeria sp. AWH4_226 (assembly GCF_056159225.1). NCBI lineage: Bacteria > Pseudomonadati > Pseudomonadota > Alphaproteobacteria > Rhodobacterales > Roseobacteraceae > Ruegeria > Ruegeria sp. AWH4_226. The sequence continues at coordinate 8,492 of NZ_JBSWUU010000001.1, forward strand.
CACGCCCTGAATGTTCTGGAGTTTCAGCACATCGTCGGCACTCGCCGGGACACCTTCCCGCGCGGCGGGCAAGTTGATGTCCAGGTTCGGATATTCATGGTTGATCGCAATCAGTTCATGACCCTTGAACGAGAATGTCTCCATTCCATCCGTGTTTTCACCAAAAACCATGTCGGAATTCTCGACCGGACCACCTTCCGTCACGTCATAGCCATCGGCCGCTGAGAACAGCGGGTCGCCCCAGCGCATCAGCATTTTCCACTCATACCCTTCGGGCACATGAACGGCACCGTCTGTCTGTGCTGGGATCGGAGTGAATGCAAACCGCGAGGCGCTGATGGCGTGGGCTGCGGTCGACCCCAAAAGGCCGGCACCCATGGCTGCGGCGCCCGACCCAAAGGCCAGCACGCCGCCCAAAAAACCTCGACGCGAGATGGCGCGTTCAACAACGCGGTCAAAGTCGTTTTCTTCGGGGCGGGGGAAATGCAGCTCGTCCCAGTCGTCGGCGGACATAGCGGTGAGATCAACGTTTTTCACGGATGGCTCCTGGCTGTCTGAAAAAAGATGAGACGGGCTTAGGGCGGGAGTGTGACGACTAGATTACAGTACTGTAAAAGATATGCTTAATGCTGTCGAAAACCAGAGTGCGGCGAAACGACACGACGAAGTACCCCTTTGGTAAAGGTCGGGGGTTGCAGTAAAGTTTTCAGAAAACGCCTTGCGAAAACCAAAACCCAACCGAAACTCAGACCAAACGTTGCCCTTCCATATCAAAACGATAGGCTTTGTCCGCAGCATAGGCAAAGCGCAGTTCCTGGCCTTCGGAAATTGAGTGCTGTCCAAACAAGCGTGCAGTCACAGCATGCTCGTTAACCTTTGCGATGACGTTTGTATCTCCGCCCAGTTTTTCCACGTGGCTGACCTGCGCAACCAGCGGCCCGTCATCGGACAAAAACAGGTCTTCGGGGCGGATGCCGATGGTGGTTTGACCACCGCCCTGCAATAGCCCCGCGGGCAGGAAGTTCATAGAAGGTGAGCCAAGAAACCCCGCGACGAATTGATTGGCGGGGTTGTTATAAAGCTCCATTGGGCTGCCGATCTGTTCAACCCGCCCATCGCGCAGCACGACGATCTTGTCGGCCAGCGTCATCGCTTCGGTCTGATCGTGGGTCACATAGATCATCGAGGCATCGAGTGCCCGGTGCAGATTTGCGATCTCGATCCGCGTGTTCATCCGCAGCGCCGCGTCCAGATTGGAAAGCGGCTCGTCAAACAAAAACAACTTGGGTTCGCGTACAATGGCCCGCCCAATAGCCACGCGCTGCCGCTGACCGCCGGACAGTTCAGACGGATAGCGATCCAGATAGGGTTCAAGGTTCAGCATGCGGCTGGCCTTGACCACGCGTTCCTCAATCACTGCTTTGGGCTGTCTTTCCTGCTTCAGGGCCAGCGTCATATTCCCGCGCACGCTGAGATGGGGGTAGAGCGCATAGCTTTGGAACACCATGGCGATCCCGCGTTTGGACGGCGGCACCAGATTGACCTGCTGTCCGTCAATGTTGATCTCGCCCGAGGACGCATCCTCAAGCCCCGCGATCACGCGCAACAAGGTGGACTTACCGCAGCCTGAAGGGCCAACAAAGACGACAAATTCGCCTTCTTCGACCTCAAGAGTGATGTCTTTCAAAACATGCACGTTTCCAAAGGACTTGTTCACGTTGGTCAGGGTCAAGGCAGTCATTTTGCGGGCTCCTCAAGGGAAACGGGCTGGCCGGTGCGGATGCTTTCATCCGCGGCCAAACAAATGGCGAGGGATTGGACGGCGTCATTCATATGGCGCGTCAGATCGATATCTTCGGCGATGGCGCGCAGCATATACGCCTGTTCAGCATCGCAGAGTTCCTGATGGCCGGGCTCATCCGGCATTTCGATGGTGCGGTCGCCCTGCGGGGTATGAACCAGCAAGCTGCCGACCTTGGTATGGCCGTCGATATCAGCCGACGCGCCCTTGTTCCCGTCCGTGATCGAAACCGAGCCATTGGGCGAGACGATGTCTTTCACGAAAAATGCGGTTTCTGAAATCATCGGACCCCAGCCCGCCTCGTACCAGCCGACTGAGCCGTCCTCGAAGATCACCTGAAACTGTCCATAATTGTACATGTCCGGGGCGATCTCATCAGACAGGCGAAGCCCCATCCCATGCACGCGGACGGGCTGCGCGTCTGTGATCTGGCACATCACATCAACATAGTGAACGCCGCAATCCACGATGGGTGAGGTCGTTTGCATGAGTGCCTTATGCGTTTCCCACTCCGCACCCGAGGATTGTTGGTTCAGGTTCAGGCGGAAAACATATGGTCCACCCAGATCGCGCGCCTCAGTAATCAGGCGCATCCATGAGGGGTGGTGGCGTAGGATATAGCCGACCACCAGCTTTCGATTCAGCCGTGTGGCGGTTTCCACCACGCGCCGCGCATCCGCCACGTTGGTCGCCAAGGGCTTTTCAACGAATACATGCGCGCCAGCCTCCATTGCGGCGCAAGCGTAGTCGGCGTGGCTGTCAGAATAGGTGGCGATCACGACCAGATCGGGGTTAGTCTCGGACAGCGCGACGCCGAAGTCTGCGAAGGCGCGATACCCTGCGAGGTCGGTGTGATCCACGCGGCCGGATCGGTTCACCAGCCCGACGATTTCTGCGTCCGGGTGGTTGTGATGGGCGAGGGCGTGGCTCAGCCCCATATTGCCGAGGCCAGCGATCAGAACTTTGGTCATTTGACAGCTCCTGACGTGATGCCTCGGATCAGTTGACGCGAGAAGATGACATAAAGGATAAGCACCGGCAGGATTGCCATAGACAGGGCAGACAGAACCGCGTTCCAGTCGGTGACGAACTGCCCGATAAAGACCTGGCTGCCCAGCGTCAGCGTCTTGGTTTCCTCGGCCGGGGCAAGGATCAGCGGGAACCACAGGTCATTCCAGATCGGGATCATGTTGAACACCGCCACAGTCGCCATCGCGGGCCGGACCAGAGGCAGCACCAGCCGGAAAAAGATCGTGTATTCCGACAGCCCGTCGATTCGGCCTGCATTCTTCAGATCGTCACTCACCTGCCGCATGAATTCGGACAGGATGAACACAGCCAGCGGCAACCCTTGCGCCGTGTACACAAAGATCAATGCCCAAAGCGTGTTCACCAACCCGGTCGCCACCATCATCTCAAGGATTGCGACGGTGCCGATGCGGATCGGAATCATGATCCCCAATGCAAGATAAAGGCCCATTACAAGGTTCCCCTTGAACCGATATTCCGACAAGGCATAGGCCGCCATGGCCCCGAACAGCAAAACAAAGAACAATGAGGCGACAGTAACGATCATTGAGTTCTGGAAATACAGGAAGAAATCCCCCTGTTTCATAACCGTCTCGTACCCGACCAGTGAGAAGCTGTCGGCGCTGGGTAAGGCCAAAGGCTCGCGAAAGATAGCACGGCGGGACTTGAAGCTGTTGATCAGGATGACGAAGACCGGGAACAGCGCGATCAGCGTGTACAGGATCAACGCTCCGTGCATCGCGGCGGTGTTCAGGGGGTTGTGGCGTGCTTTGTTCATCGCTGGACCCTCACAGTTGATAGCGGCGCATCCGGGTCTGGATGCCGAATAGGTAGATGCAGACACCGACCAGGATGATCGCGAACATGGCCCCTGCGATAGCTGACCCCATATGTGGATCACCCAGTTGCAACTGGAAGCCAAAGAACGTGCGATACATGAATGTGCCCAGAATATCGGTTGAAAAATCAGGCCCGGCCAGCGCGCCCTGCGCTGCATAGATCAGGTCGAACGCGTTGAAATTTCCTACGAAAGTCAGGATCGAAATGATTCCGATTGATGGAAGGATCAAAGGCAGCTTGATCCTCCAAAAGGCCGAAGCCCCGGTGATGCCGTCGATCTCTCCGGCCTCAAGGATTTCTTCGGGGATGGTCAGCAGCGCGGCATAGATCAGCATCATCGGTATCCCGACGAACTGCCATACCGAAATCAGCGCCAGCGTGGTCAGGGCGTATTCCTCTTTCCCCAGCCACGGCGTAAACAGGGATTTCAGACCGATCGCGTCCAGCATCGAAGGCGCGATGCCCCAGATCGGGGACAGGATCAGTTTCCATGCAAACCCTACAATCACAAAGCTCAGGATCGTGGGGATGAAAATTGCCGACCGATACAGCGCCGCAAACCGCAGGCGCGGGTGGCTGAGCAGTGCAGCCAACGCGATGCCGATGGGGTTCTGAACAAGCATGTGGATTAGGAAAAACCAGAAGTTGTTTCCCAGCGCGTTCCAGAACTGCTCGGACCAGATCGGGTCAAAAAACAACGTCTGAAAGTTTTGCAATCCGACGAACACCCGGCTCTGATCGACCTCGGTGTACAGCGCCAGCCGAAGCGTGTTGAACAGCGGGAAAATCATCACTGCGGTGTAGACAAGCACGGCAGGTGCAAGAAACACGACGATATGCCAGCGGAAGCGTGGGCGGTTCATGGGATCGCTTTCAATGGGGTGTCAGGAGTACCCGGGCGATCCGCGCCGCCCGGGTAGGTTGGGTCATGCGTTACTGGTGCGGCGCGTACCAGCTGGACAGGCCTTCCTGCAGCTCAGCACCCAGTTCCTCGGGCGACTTGGCACCTTTGATGGCTGCAACCGACGCGCCCCAGGTCTCATTCTCAAGGTTCGGGGTTCCGCGCGACAGGATTTGATAGGTCGAGCGGATGGTGGACTCACACTCGTTTCGCCAACCCGCGATTTCCTTGGCCAGTGGGTCCTGCAATTCGACCGGAGTGCTGGACAGCGGGAAAAAACCTGGCAGTGCATTGCCGAAAATCTCGGCAAATTCAGGGCTGGCAACCCAGGTCAGGAAAGTTTCAGCGGCCTCGGGGTGTTCTGTGGCTGCGTTCATTCCAATCCCGATATCGGTGTGATCCGAGATGTAGCACGTGTCTCCTGCACTGCGAACTGGCGGCTTGAAGGCGCCCATTTCGAAATCGGCCTGCGCGTTAAAGCCCGAAATCTCCCACGATCCGGCCGGATAAATGGCGGCGCGGCCAAGGGTGAAAATGTTTTGGCTGTCGGGGTAGGTCTGCGCCTCAAACCCATCACCCATATACTCTGCCCAGCGGGCAAGGGTTGCGAAAGGCGCTGTCCACGGCTCATCCGTTAGCTTTTGCTCACCGGCGATCAGGGCTTGTCTGCCTTCCTCACCCTTCCAGTAGTTCGGGCCGATGTTGTTGTAGCCCATCGTGGCGGCTTCCCACTGATCATTCGTACCCATGGCCAGCGGGATGTAGGTGCCGTCTTCTTTGATCTTCTCCAGCGCGGCAAAGAATTCGTCCTCGGTGGTTGGTACCTCGAGACCCAGCTCGGCAAAGGCCTCTTTGTTGTAGATGAAGCCGTGGATCACAGAGGCCATCGGAACGCAGAACGTGGCCGAGCCGTCATCCGTCTGCCAAGCCGACTTCGCAACGTCCGAAAAATTGCTCATCGCTTCGACCGAGGACAGATCGGACAAGTGGCCGGCCTCATACAGCGCCAGCGAAGCATCGAAGGGGCGGCAGGTGATCAGGTCGCCAGCCGAGCCAGCATCAAGCTTGGAATTGAGAACAGCGTTGTATTCTGCCGGGGCGGATGGCGTGAATTCAACCTTGATTCCGGGGTGCTGTGCTTCGAACGCCGGAATGATCTGTTCCTGCCACAGGGTCAGGTCATCATTTCGCCAGCTTTCGATCGTTAGCGTCACGTCTTCTGCATAAGCGGTTGTTGCCATCAGGGTCGTACCCAGCAAGGCCAGCTTCAGGTTTCTGTGTGTCATATCTTTCTCCCGTTAAATTTGATTTCAGTCCCGTGCCAGTGCGGCATTCATTAATCCGTTTGTCGCCTGAAGGCGTGCATGTGCTTCGTCCAGCGACAGGGCTTTGGCGGCAATAAGAATGGCGGGTTTTACGTCCCCGTGCGCAGTTTCCAACGCCTGTTGCGCGGTGGCAGTATCTACGTCGGCGATCCGGGCAACGATTCCGGCGGCGCGTGCCCTCAGCTTGTGATTGTCGGCGCGCAGATTGACCATCATCCCACGATGCACGTGGCCAAGCTCGATTGCCATCAGCGAGGACAGCATGTTCAATGCAATCTTTTGCGCTGTGCCAGCACCCATGCGTGTAGAGCCCGAAATCAGTTCGGGCGGTGTTGCCAGAAAAATTGGAATGTCGGCACCCAACAACAAAGGGCTGTCCGCGTTGTTGGCGATCCCAATTACGGTTGCCCCCTGCGCGCGGGCGATGTTCATTGCGGCCAAGGTGTAGGGCGTTGACCCGCTGGCGGAAACGGCGATCACCGAGTCCTTGTCCTCAATGGTGCTCAGCGCCTGTTTCAAGCCTTCGGTTGCGTCTTCCGAGTCGCCGGGCATCTCGACCCCGGTGGGCAGGCCGCCAGCCATGTGAATGCGTAGACGGGCGGGCGGGATCGAGAATGTGCCACCCAATTCCTGCGCGTCTGCTGCAGCCATCAGGCCGGATGATCCAGCGGCCACATAGTGCAGCACACCTTCGCTGCGTATGGTTTCTGCCATCGCTGCGGCGCCTTGAGCGATGTAGCCCAAACCGTCGCGAACGACCGCGGCTGCAGCGATCTGACCCTCGGCCAGCGCGCGTGCAGCTATGACCAAATCGCCTTGGGTCAAGTGTTCGGCATCAGGATGCAGTTGTTCTGTAGACGGCAGCGTCAAGAGAATCCTCCCCGGTTCTGCATATACAATACCTATTTAATACCACTTGTCCAGATTTTATTTTCCTCCAGTTTTGGTACGTTATTCGGGTGCTTTTTTCGTCTTTGCGGGCTAATTTTCACGAATTAGGGCTTTCGCGGAGCTTAAAGGTATTATAATGGTATTGTCATGACTGAGTCTCGGAATAATGCCGTTTTGGCTGTTGATGGTGGGGGAACGCGATGTCGTGTTGCCTGTATGATTGATGGCGTGGTCCATTCTGTCGAGACCGGAGCGGCCAATGTCTCAACCGATTTTGATGGCGCGCTTGCGCAGATTCGGTCGGGTTTAGATCAGGTGTCGGATCGAATTGGTGTTCTAGGGGCCAAGATGCTTGGTTTTCCGGCCTATGTCGGTTTGGCGGGCGTTACTGACAAACAGATTGCGCAGCGGCTGCGGGATGCGTTGGGGTTAACCTGCGCGCGGGTCGAAGATGATCGGCCCGCCGCAGTGCGCGGGGCATTGGGTGCGCAAGATGGCTTGATTGCACATTGCGGAACCGGATCCTTCCTCGCCATCCAAATACACGGCGCAATGCGTTTCGCCGGGGGGTGGGGGTCGGTTCTGGGGGATGAGGCGTCGGCCCAATGGGTCGGACGCCGAGCATTGGCTGAAACGTTATGCGCCGTTGATGGAACGCGGCTTGAGACGGGTTTAACGCGAAAGCTGCTGGGTGAATTGCGCGGCGCGGCGGGCATTGTGCGATTTGCCGGAACGGCTACGCCCGCCCAGTTCGGGGCGATTGCCCCTGCGGTCACGTCCGCGGCGCAAACCGGCGATACCGCTGCTGTTGAAATCATGCGAGCCGGGGCGGACTATCTGGAAAGAACAGCAAGGCGCTTAGGGTGGCAGGCAGGTCAGACGATCTGTCTGACCGGGGGGATAGCGGGGCACTATGCCGACTACCTGCCAGATGACATGAGGTCCGCCATTCGCCCGCCGCTGGGTGAGCCGCTGACCGGCGCGTTGGCTTTGGCAAAGGAGGTCCGGCATGAGCATCTCTGACTTTTTGCGGTCTGACTTGTGGCTGAGCCCGGACAAAGGCCCGCGCTATGTTCAGTTGCGGCATCGTCTGCAAGAAGGGATCGACAGTGGTGTTCTTCCGCCTAACTCTTCGCTGCCATCGGAACGGGAACTGGTTGAAATCACGGACCTTTCTCGGGTCACAGTTCGCAAGGCCATTCAAGAGCTTGTGCAGGAAGGTTTGATCGAACAGCGTCAAGGGTCGGGGTCCTTCATTCGTGATCGTATGCCGCGGGTCGAGCAATCGCTGACACATTTAACTTCGTTCACCGAGGACATGGCCAGCCGCGGAATGCGCACGACGTCCAAATGGCTGGAGCGGGGCGTCTTTGCACCGACCCCCGAGGAAATCGAGGCATTGAGCCTTGCAGAAGGTGAGCAGATTTCGCGCATCTACCGCCTGCGCGAAGCTGACGGGCGTCCGCTGGCGCTGGAGCGCGCCGCCCTGCCGCTCGACATTCTGCCCAACCCTATCGAGGTCACCACCTCGCTCTATGAGGTTTTGGACGATTTGGGTCGGCGGCCCGTGCGTGCGGTGCAAAAAATCTCTGCCGTCAATCTTGCTGCGCCCGAAGCAGATTTGCTGGACGTTCCCGAAGGCGCCGCGGGGCTGAACATCGAACGAATTTCATTCCTGAAAAACGGGCGGGTCGCGGAACTGACCCGATCTCTCTATCGGGGCGACACCTATGACTTTGTCGCCGAATTGCGGTTGTAACCGGAAAGGCCGGAAAAGCATGTCAGAAAACAGCTCGAAAATGCGGCAGGAGATTTTGGAAATCCCCGACGCGGTTGATCGGTTGCTAAGCCAGGGGGCCGCCAACATTCAGGCCGCGTCGAATCTGATGAAAGAGGTCGACCCCCGGTTTTTGATCACCGTTGCGCGGGGGTCGTCGGATCATGCTTGTACCTATCTGAAATATGCCAGCGAGTTGCTGTTGAACCTGCCTGTTGCCTCGGTCGGGCCATCGGTCAATTCGATCTATGGTGTCGATCTGCGCGCAGATGGTGCGCTTTGCCTGTCGGTGTCGCAGTCGGGTCAAAGCCCAGACATTGTGGGAATGACCCGATCGTTGAAGTCCTCAGGGGGGCTGACCGTTGCGATAACAAACAACACGACCTCGCGTTTGGCCGAGGTGGCGGATGCGGTCTTGCCCCTACATGCGGGCCCAGAGCTGAGCGTGGCTGCAACCAAAACATTCGTCACCTCACTCGTCGCGGGTCTATGGGTGTTGGCCGAGGTCAAGGGCGATGGTGAATTGATCACAGCGATAAGATCCTTGCCGGCCCATCTGGCGCAGGCCGCGCAGTGCGACTGGTCTGCTGCGGCAATGGCGATCACGGGCCGGTCGTTGTTTACCTTGGGCCGGGGCCCTTCTTTTGCCATGTCCAATGAGGCTGCGCTGAAGATCAAGGAAACCTGCCAGATTCACGCCGAAAGCTATTCGGTCGCCGAAGTACTGCACGGTCCGGTCTCAATCGTCGAAGAGGGGTTCCCGACCATCATTTTCGCAGCAGCCGACGCTGCAGAGCAGGCAACGGCCGAGGCCGCCGATGCGTTGGCGGGCAAGGGGGCCGCTGTGTTTGCTGCCACCGACAAGGTGCGCAAGGCCAAAAGTCTGCCAGTAATACGTACCGGTCACTGGCTGATCGATCCCATTGCCACCATCACCTCGTTTTACAGCATGGTCGAAGCGGTCGCGCTTGCCCGCGGAATTGACCCCGACGCACCGCGGCATCTCAGGAAAGTGACAGAGACGGTATGACCCCTAATTCAGTGACATATCGCAACGGTACTGTGTTTGATGGCGAATCCGTGCATTTCAACCATACGGTTACCTTTCGTGATGGCACGCTGTCAGCGATCGTACCTGACCAGACGGGAAGCCCGGAAGGGCAGGTCATCGACCTGAACGGCGATATCCTGTGCCCGGGTTTCGTTGATCTGCAGGTAAATGGCGGCGATGGAGTCATGTTCAACGATGACCCATCGGTCGAAACCATACGGAGGATCGCCAAGGCACATCGACGGTTGGGTGTCGCGGCGCTGCTACCAACCCTGATCACCGACACGCCCGAGAAAACCGAAGCTGCCGTCGCGGCGGCGATACAGGCGGTGCAGGCCGGCGTTCCGGGGGTGGCCGGGCTACACCTTGAAGGGCCACACTTGTCGGTAGCGCGCAAGGGGGCACATGATGGTGCTTTGATCCGGCCCATGGAGGATGCGGATTTGGCAGCGTTGCTTCAGGCGGCAGAGAACTTGCCCTGCCTGAAAGTGACGCTGGCACCCGAATCCGTCTCGGAGCAGCAGGTTCAAACCTTGTCTGACGCGGGTGTTCTGGTCTCGCTGGGCCATACCAACGCGGATTTCGCGACATGCCAACGCTATGCCAAGGCGGGCGCGCGCTGTGTCACCCATTTGTTCAACGCGATGAGCCAGATGGGGAACCGCGAACCCGGTCTGGTCGGGGCGTGCCTTGCAATTGGCGGGTTGTCGGCCGGGATGATCGCTGATGGCATCCATGTCCACCCCGCGGTGATGCGTGCGGCCTGGGCCGCCAAAACCGCACCCGGTCAGATCTTTTTGGTAAGTGACGCGATGGCAGTTGCGGGCACGGATCACGCCTCGTTTGATCTGGAGGGCCGTCGAATCACACGGGCCAACGGGCGTTTGACGCTTGAGGACGGAACGCTGGCTGGGGCCGATTTGGAATTGACCACGGCCATTCGAGTTTTGGTGACTCAGGTCGGTGTTCCGTTGCAAGACGCGCTGGCTGCGGCCACGACATATCCGGCATCCCTGATCGGGACGCCCTTTGCGCGCCCCTTGCGTTTTCAGTCGATGATCCGGATAGCGTCGGATCTTTCCGCCTGCACATGGCTGTCTGAGAACGACTAACCGGTCGGCATCGGCCTTGTCCCATGCGCGAAGTGGGCAGGGCGCAGAAATTGCTTTCAGTCCTCGAACTGCGCTTGACGACACTTGGCGCTTCGCTTAAACCGACCTTCGCTGAGCGGGCGTCGTATACTGGCTATTACCTCAGCCTTCCAAGCTGATGAAGCGGGTTCGATTCCCGCCGCCCGCTCCAAGTCAGCCTTAAAATCCTGCGTCAAATGGCCCTGAGGGGATGCCTATTCATGACGCGCGGCTTGACCCCGCCGTTTGCTGCCGCCAAGAAGCGATCACTCAAACGCGAACATGATTTAAAGGCCACGCATGGCAAGAACCGCCTCAGCCAGTCCGGCACAGCAATCTGCACCCGGCGCAAGCGAAGAACGCGCCGGATCGAAGAAAATTGGCGTTCTTGCGTCGCTGTGGCCGTTTATGCGCCCGTATCGACTTTTGATGGCCAGTGCGATGGTGGCGTTGGTTCTGACGGCGGGCATGACCCTGACCTTGCCATTGGCGGTGCGGCGTGTGGTCGACAATTTCCGCATTGAAGACGGCGAGCTGCTGGATTGGTACTTTCTGGCCGCCCTTGGCATTGCCGCCTTTCTGGCCATTGGCACAGGTCTGCGCTATGCGCTGGTGACGCGATTGGGCGAGCGTGTCGTGGCCGATATCCGCAAGGCCGTGTTCAGCCGCGTTATCGGCATGAGCCCCGAATTCTACGAACGTATCATGACCGGAGAGGTCCTGAGCCGGATTACCACGGATACGACGCTGATTCAGTCTGTTCTTGGCTCGTCTGTTTCCATCGCATTGCGCAACGTCCTGCTGTTCGTTGGTGGTTTGGCGCTGATGCTGCTGACCTCGGCTAAGCTGACCGGCATGGTTTTGCTGCTGATCCCGTTGGTGGTGGTGCCTATCCTGCTTTTGGGTCGGCGGCTGCGGGTGATCAGCCGGGAAAACCAGGATTGGATCGCGGCTTCATCTGGCAACGCGGGCGAGGCATTGAGTGCCGTGCAAACAGTTCAGGCTTTCACCCATGAACAAGCCAGCCGTACGCAGTTTTCGGACATGACTGAAACGTCGTACAAGGTCTCGCTGCACCGCATTCGAACGCGTGCGGTGCTGACGGTGATTGTGATCTTTCTGGTGTTTTCAGGAATTGTTGGCGTGCTTTGGATGGGGGCCAATGATGTCCGCGACGGCGTGATGACCGAAGGGGTTCTGATTCAGTTCGTGATCTATTCGATCATCATGGCCGGCTCCGTGGCGGCCTTGTCCGAAATCTGGAGCGAGTTGCAGCGTGCCGCAGGCGCGACCGAACGGCTGGTCGAACTGCTCAATGCGCAAGACACGGTCAGCGATCCTGCGGAGCCCATTGCGCTGCCTATCCCTGTTAAGGGTGAAATCCACTTTGATGACGTGACTTTTCGCTATCCCTCACGCCCCGAGATAGTGGCGCTTGATCACATGACCTTGCAGATCAAGCCCGGCGAAACCGTTGCCTTTGTCGGACCGTCCGGGGCGGGTAAAACAACTGTCATCCAGATGATCCAGCGGTTCTATGACCCGGCCTCGGGGAAGGTCACGCTGGATGGTGTCGATCTTAGCAACATCGACAGGGCGGATTTCCGTCGCCATATGGCACTTGTGCCGCAGGACCCGGTGATCTTTGCCGCCTCGGCACGCGAAAACATCCGCTTTGGGCGTTTGGATGCGACCGATGCTGAGGTTGAGGCCGCCGCCCGCGCGGCCGCAGCACATGATTTCATCGCGACCCTGCCAGACGGCTATGACAGTTACGTAGGTGAGCGTGGCGTCATGCTGTCAGGTGGCCAAAAGCAACGTATCGCAATTGCCCGTGCAATCCTGCGGGACGCGCCGGTTTTGCTGTTGGATGAGGCGACCTCAGCCCTGGACGCAGAAAGCGAACGTGCGGTGCAAGGTGCCGTGGACAAGATGCGCGCTGGGCGCACCACTCTGATCGTGGCGCATCGGCTGGCGACCGTCAAAAAGGCGGACCGGATCGTTGTGCTTGAGGCCGGGCGCATCGTGGCCCAGGGCACACATGATGATCTGGTGTCGCAAGACGGGCTTTACGCCAGGTTGGCGCGTTTGCAATTCACTGATGGCGTGGCAGCCGAATGATGTGACGCAGGGGTAACACAAACCGCTCCGCAGCGTAATTCTATCCCTTTAGGCTCTTCACAGTTATGGCATTTCTTGAACCTGGGCGGTTTTACTTCCATCTTTAAGGTGGAGAAAAACCTGTGCCGGACACGGGAGAGATAAGGGAGGAACCAGATGGCCTTTGTGGGTTTGGAAGACAAGGTGCGAATGGAGCAGGAAATGCCGTGGGAGGACCGAGATGTTCCGGTCACCCTTCACCAGATGCTGTCGCGGACAGCCGGAAATTTTCCAAACAGCAATGCGATCAGCTTCCAGCTGTTATCTGGTCCGACGGACAAGGCGGAAACGCTGACATGGTCCGCGTTATTGGGCAAGGTCAACCAGGCGGCGAACCTGTTCCGCTCACTTGGTATCGGTGAAAAAGATGTCGTGGCCTACGTGCTGCCCAATTGCAACGAGACACTTGTTGCAATGATGGGGGGTGCGGTTGCCGGTATCGTGAACCCGATCAACCCGTTGTTGGAACCCGAGCAGATCGCCGCGATCCTGCGTGAAACCGGGGCCAAGGTGGTGGTGACGCTCAAGTCCTTCCCGAAGGCCGATGTTGCGCAAAAGGTCGAAGAAGCGGTGCGCCACGCGCCCAAGGTCAAAACCATTCTGGAGATTGACCTCAATCGCTATCTCACGCCGCCGAAATCATGGCTTGTGCCGCTGTTGCGCCCAAAAATGGGGGACAAGGTAAAACTGGCCCATGCGGATTACAAAAACTTCAACAAAGAGCTGGCCAAGCAACCCGCGACGCTGACGTTTGAAGACAGCAAAGAGGATCGGGTCGCCTGCTATTTCCATACAGGCGGCACGACAGGCATGCCCAAAGTGGCGCAGCACACATATACTGGCCTGATCTACAATGGCTGGCTTGGCCACACGCTGTTGTTCTCGGAAAAAGACGTCATCATGTGCCCACTGCCCATGTTCCACGTCTTTGCAGTCCACGTGATCATGATGGCTGCGGTCTCGTCTGGTGCGCATGTGGTCTTCCCAACCCCGGCCGGGTATCGCGGCGATGGTGTCTTCGACAATTTCTGGAAACTGATCGAACGCTGGAAAGTCAGCTTCATCATCACGGTTCCAACAGCGATTTCCGCCAAAATGCAACGCCCGGTGGATGCTGACATCTCAAGCGTCAAAACTGCTTTCTCGGGTTCCGCCCCTCTGCCTGTCGAGCTGTTTCGCCGTTTCGAAGAAGCAACCGGTGTGACCATCGTCGAAGGCTATGGCCTGACCGAAGCGACCTGTCTGGTCTCGTGCAACCCGGTTGACGGAGAAAAGAAGATCGGTTCAATCGGATTTCCCTTCCCCTACACCGATGTGAAAATCCTGCAAGACGGACCAGACGGGCCCAAGGAATGCGGACTGGACGAAATTGGCGAAATCTGTGTGTCGAACCCGGGCGTCTATGTCGGCAACACCTATACCGAGGCGGACAAGAACCAAAACCTCTACCATTTCGACAAGTATCTGCGAACGGGCGATTTAGGGCGGTTTGACGAAGACGGCTATCTTTGGATCACGGGTCGCGCAAAGGACCTGATTATTCGTGGTGGCCACAACATCGACCCGGCCGAAATTGAAGAGGCCCTGCTGGGCCATGACGCGGTTGCCTTCGCAGGGGCCATCGGCCAGCCTGATGCGCATTCGGGGGAAGTGCCATGCGCCTTTGTCGAATTGGTCGACGGCGCCACCGTCACCGAAAAAGAGTTGATGGAATATTGCAAAGTGCAAGTCCACGAACGGGCAGCGCAGCCCAAGCATATGACCATCCTGGACGAACTGCCAAAGACAGCAGTAGGCAAGGTGTTCAAGCCGGAGCTGCGTAAACAGGCCATAACCCGCGTATACAACGGCGCGTTGGAAGAGGCTGGGCTGACCGCGCGCGTTGTTGTCGTGATCGACGACAAAAAGCGCGGCCTCGTCGCGCAGCTTGACGCGAACGGCTCGGCAGAGGACGATGTCAGCAAAGTGCTGGGATCGTATACCCGGCCATGGGAATGGGTCGCCTGACCGGGAGGGATAATGGATTATGAGCGTCTGATTGACGAAGAAACATGGGCGTTCATAAGGCGCACGGCTGAAAGCTATCCTGACGATGCGGTTGATCTTTCCATTGAAGATCAGCGGCGGTTGTACAACACCATGTGTGAGGATTTTCGCCAGCCCCGACCCGACGGAGTGGATGTGTTGGACAAATCCGCTGATGGTGTGCCAGTTCGGGTCTACACAGCCGGAGATCCAACACGAACCGTCGTCTATTTTCACGGCGGCGGTTTCGTGGTTGGTGGACTTGAAAGCCACGATGACGTTTGCGCTGAGATTTGTATTCAGTCTGGGTATCGGGTGGTTGCTGTCGATTACCGCCTGTGCCCTGAATACGTCCACCCGGCGCAATTTCAGGACAGTTGGACGGCGACGAAATGGGCGGAACAGGAATTCAACGATCCCTTGATTCTTGCCGGGGATAGCGCTGGTGGCAATCTGGCTGGTACCGTTGCGCATTATGCGCGTGGGCGGCTTGGGTCCCTGCTGGGTCAGGTTCTAATCTACCCCGGGCTGGGCGGGGATGCGACCGCAGGTTCATACGTGGAACATGCTCATGCGCCGCTTCTGACGCTGGAAGAGATTCATTTCTATGAAAAGGTGCGTTGCGCCGGCGATGTCCCAAAAAATGACCCAACATTTGCGCCGTTGCAGGATCGTGATTTTTCGGGCCTGCCGCCCACCGTCGTGTTTACTGCTGATTGCGATCCGCTAAAAGATGATGGTGCGACCTATTGTGAAAAGATCACCAGCGCAGGCGGAAGGGCCTATTGGGTCAACGAACCCGGCCTTGTGCACGGCTACCTGCGCGCACGCAATTCAGTGAAACGCGCCGCAGACAGTTTTGAACGCATCTCGGTCGCGATCGAGGCACTGGGCCAGCAGGTCTGGCCTTACGACTGATCCCTCAGTTCAGGAAGGGCGTGGCCTTCATTGTATCGGCAATCGGCGCGCCCATACGATGCAAGATCGTGGGCGCAAGCTGCAGCTGGTCGATCGTTACACCTGCCTCGGGGCCGTCGGCGTCTCCGAAATAGTACAGCGCGGTTTCCTGTTGCAACGTACTGCGCCCGCCATGATGGCCGCGCTCATCCTGACCGTGGTCGGCTGTCACAATAACCTCATAGCCCATTTGGCGCCAACGGGGGATAAAGGGGGCCAGCATCTCGTCGACGACGAAACAGGCGTGGTCCATTTCTTCGCAATCGTGGAAGAACCGGTGGCCCATGCTGTCCAGCGTGCAGGTGTGGAGTACGCCGTAGTCCAATCCGAAACGCATGCAGAGATTGGTTAATGTGCCAAAAAGATCAACATCAGATGGTGTCATCTGGTTGGTCTTGCCGTAACCCGTCATCGTATGAAACCGGCCGTGGTTTATCGTCTTGCTTTCGGGCTCGTCATATTCAATGTCGCGGACGTAGTCGAAGGGGTGACGGTTGAAGAATTGCGACCAAAAGCTGTGGGTGACGGCCCCGGTCACACCTCCGGCCTCACGCACCTGGCTGAACACGTCCTTGTGGCTTAGTCGAAAAACGTTGCCGTTCCCGGTGCAGCCATGTTCCTGCGGGGGAACGCCCGTATGGATCGAGGCATAGCAACTGGCCGAAATTGACGGCAGCACCGAGCGGTGTTTCCACACGCGCGCGTCGCCGCTGTCCACCCAGCCTTCGAGATTGCCGAACAAGCGGCGGAAGTTGCGCCATGGCACGCCGTCCAGAATGATCAAAAGAACTTTACGGTCCATGTTTGGGCTCTTTGGTCGGTTGTCTTGCGGGTGATCTTACGCAACCGTATTTGTTGCGGTGATCCATTTGCGTCCAAAACGTCAAATTCCCGACGCAATCCAAAGGTGTGACGCCGGGAATTTCATGTCGTGTCGCGATGTCGAAAAAAAGTGGGTCAGTTCCCTGCGCTTTCCATCTTGCGATGGGCGACAACCTCTTCCAGCCAACCCAGATGCATCTCGGGGACCGAGCTGAGAAGCAGGTCGGTATAGTCGTCAAATGGCGGGCTAAGCACCTCGGACTTGGACCCGTACCGCACCACGCGGCCTTGATACATCACCGCGATACTGTCGCTGATCGCGCGAACTGTCGCCAGATCGTGGGTGATGAAAAGGTATGCGACATCCTCGATCTTTTGCAGGTCCAACAGTAGTTTCAGGATGCCATCCGCGACCAGCGGATCAAGGGCCGAGGTCACCTCATCACAGATGATCATCTTGGGCTTTGCTGCCAGTGACCTTGCGATGCACACTCGCTGTTTCTGGCCGCCCGACAGTTCGGCAGGGTAGCGATCCATAAAACTCTCGCCCAGTTCGATCTCATCCAGCAGTTCGATGATCCGCTTGCGCTTTTCCGCGCCGCGCATGTTGAAGTAAAACTCCAACGGGCGGCCGATGATCGTACCCACGGTTTGACGTGGATTCATCGCCACGTCCGCCATCTGGTAGATCATTTGCAACTCGCGCAGGTCTTCGCGGGTCCGGCCTTTCAAATCAGCTGAGAGCTTGCGCCCGGCAAAGGTGATCTCGCCATCGCGCGGCGGCAACAGGCCGGTAATCACCCGCGCCAGTGTCGACTTGCCGGACCCGGATTCGCCCACAACGGCCAGTGTCTGCCCCGGATGCAGATCAACATTGACGTTGTGCAGTACATCGAAGTTCAACCCTTTGTAGCGGGCGGTGATACCTTCGACGCTGAGTACGGGTTCCGGCGTTGGTTTCTTTTCCTCATGTTCGATTGAACGAACGGAAACCAGCGCCTGTGTATACTCCTCTTGCGGGTTGTTGATGATCTGGTCGGTGTGGCCGTACTCGACCGTATTGCCCATGCGCAGAACCATGATGTCATCGCTCACCTGCGCCACGACAGCCAAATCATGCGTGATATAGAGCGCGGCAACGCCGGTGTCGGCAATAGCCTCTTTGATCGCCATCAGAACGTCGATCTGGGTGGTCACGTCCAACGCCGTGGTGGGTTCATCGAAGACCACCAGATCAGGTTCAGGGCACAGCGCCAAAGCGGTCATGCAGCGTTGCAACTGACCACCCGAAACCTGATGCGGGTAACGATCGCCAATGTTGTCCGGGTCGGGCAGACCCAGCTTTGCAAACAGCTCGCGTGCGCGGGCTTCAGCCTCTTTTCGGCTGAACTTTCTCTGTTCAACCGCAGCCTCGACCACCTGGTCCATGATCTTTTTGGCAGGGTTGAAGGAGGCCGCGGCGGATTGCGACACATAGGTCACCTCACCCCCGCGCAGCTTGCGGATGTCGCCTGTAGATGTTTTCAGAATGTCGCGTCCGTTGACCCACACCTCGCCGCCGGTGATCTCAACTCCGCCGCGCCCATAGGCCATTGAAGCCAGACCAATGGTGGATTTCCCAGCCCCGGATTCACCGATCAACCCCAGGACCTTGCCGCGTTCAAGGTCAAAACTGACCCCGTGCACGATCTCGATGTCATGGGGTTTTTCACCCGGCGGATAAACAGTCGCGCCGATCTTGAGGTCGCGGACCTTGAGAAGTGTATCACTCATCCCCGGCCTCCTTTCAGCGATGTTGTTCGGTTCAAGACCCAATCGGCCACAAGGTTGACTGAGATCGCCAGTGTGGCAATCGCGACTGCGGGGTACAACGCAGCACCGATACCATAGACGATGCCGTCCTTGTTCTCTTTCACGATGCCGCCCCAATCTGCCAGCGGCGGCTGTACACCAAGGCCCAGGAAGGACAGGGTCGAGACAAACAGAACCATGAAGATGAACCGCAGGCCCAGTTCCGCAACCAGCGGCGATAGGGCGTTCGGCAGTATTTCGCGGAAGATGATCCAGCTTTGGCCTTCACCGCGCAGCCTTGCGGCTTCGACATAGTCCATGACGGCGATATCGACCGCGACCGCTCGGGCAAGACGATAGACGCGCGTCGAGTCAAGCAAACCCATGACGACGATCAGGACCGGTACGGTTACAGGCACCATCGCCAGAACCACTAGCGCAAAGATCAGCGTAGGAATCGACATGATCAGGTCCACTGCGCGTGACATGGCCTGATCTGCCCAGCCGCCCAGGACAGCGGCCAGAAAGCCAAGGATCGAGCCGGTTACAAAGCTGAGGATCGTAGCCGCAGTCGCGATAAAGATCGTCGTGCGCCCGCCATAGATCATGCGGCTGAGAAGATCGCGTCCGATATTGTCAGTACCCAGCCAGAATTGCGCACCTGATGGTTCCCACACGTCCCCAACAACTTCTGCCATGCCATATGGCGCCAGCAGAGGGGCAAAGATCGCGATCACAAAGTACAGCGCTGTAAACGCCAGCCCGATTAAAGCCGAGATTGGGATATTCTTCATTTCGGATGCCTCAGCCTTGGGTTGGCCAGAATGGCAACGATGTCTGCAACCATGTTCAGCCCGATGTAGATCGCGGCAAAGATAACGCCGCAGGCAAGCACCACAGGAACGTCTCGCTTGGTCACGTGGTCCACAAGGTACTGCCCCATACCGGGATAGACGAACACCACCTCAACCACGACAACGCCGACAACCAGATAAGCCAGGTTCAGCATCACGACGTTGACGATTGGTGCGACTGCATTGGGAAAGGCGTGGCGATAGATGACTTGAAAATTGCTCAGCCCCTTGAGTTCAGCCGTTTCCACATAAGCCGATTGCATTACGTTCAGGATTGCGGCCCGGGTCATGCGCATCATATGCGCCAGCACAACGAGTGTCAGAACAATGACCGGCAAGGCAATCGAGTTCAGCTTTTGCCCCAGTGTCATGCTATCGTTGATCATCGCCAGCGGTGAGAACATGCCCAGTTTCACAGCGACGAAATAGACCAGCACATAGCCGATCAGAAACTCGGGGATCGAAATGGTTGTAAGCGTTACAGCCGAAATCAGTTTGTCGGGCCAGCGGTTGCGGTAGCGCACGGCCAGCAAGCCCAGAAAGATTGCCAGCGGAACCGATACGATGGCAGCCCAGAACGCCAGAAACAGTGTATTGCCCAATCGGTTGCCAACCGACTCGGCGATATCCAGTTTATTGGTCAGGGATGTCCCAAGATCGCCCTGAACAATACCGCCCAGCCATTCAAAATAACGGGTCAGGGCAGGACGGTTCAGCCCCATTTCTTCGCGAAGGTTTGCAAGGGCTTCGGGGGTTGCGGCTTGACCAAGGACCGCTTGCGCGGCGTCCCCGGGAAGGGCTTCGGTGAGGCCGAAAATCAGAGCCGATGCACCAAAGAGTAACAGGAAACCCAGCGCAAGGCGCTGGGAAACCAGTTTGATGATGGGATGCATAATCCGTCTTCCGTATCAGGCAAACCACATTTTGCGGGACATGTTGCCATTCATCATCTCTTGGGTTGGGTCACTTTCCCAGCCTTGCAGCTGATTGCTGACCCCTTCGATGAAGTCGTTAAACATCGGGCAAATCAGGCCGCCCTGATCACGCACCATCATGCCCATTTTGCTGTAGATGTCCTTGCGCTTGTCGTTGTCCAACTCGGCGCGTGCTGCAAACAGCATCTCGTCGAATTCCGGAACCTTGAAGCGGGTGTCATTCCAGTCGGCCGTCGACAGATACGCGGTCGAGTACATCTGATCCTGCACCGGACGACCGCCCCAGTAAGATGCACAGAAGGGCTGAACGTTCCAGACCTCAGACCAGTAGCCATCGTTGGGCTCGCGCTTGATCTCCAGCGGGATACCCGCCTGCGCCGCGGTTTGCTGGAACAGGGCTGCGGCATCCACGGCACCCGGGAAGGCACCATCGGCAACACGAAGGATGATCGGCGATCCGTCATGGCCGGACTTCTTGTAGTGCTCGGCTGCCTTTTCAAGGTTGAACTCGCGTTGCGGGATAGATCCGTCAAACAGCGGATAGGCCGCGTTTACAGGCATGTCATTGCCCACAGTTCCGTACCCACGCAAAATCTTATCGACCAAATCTTGACGGTTGATTGCGAATTTCAACGCCATACGCAGTTCGTTTTGATCAAACGGCGCCGTGTCGCAATGCATGATGAACACATAGTGACCGCGACCCGCCGTTGAGTGCACCGTCAAGTTGGGCGCACGACCCAGCAGATCAGCGACTTTTGGCTCCACACGGTTGATTGCGTGCACCTGACCTGACTGCAACGCTGCGGTCCGGGCCGTTGCGTCGTTGATCACGACAACCTCAACACTGTCGAAATTCCCGAAATCCGGGTTCCAGTGGTTTTCGAACTTTGTATACAGGTGACGCACGCCGGGCTCGTCCACTTCGACCTTGTATGGTCCTGTACCGATACCAGCCCCCGGGTCATCCATGCCGCCGTTTGGCTGAATGATCAGGTGATAGTCTGCCATCAGATAGGGCAGGTCGGCGTTCGGCTCAGTCAGCGTAACCTGGAAATTGTCGCCGTCGGCCTTCATCGACTCGATGCCCTGCATGATGCCCAGAGCGCCAGACTTGGAGTCTTCGTTCGAGTGACGCTCCATAGTCTTCAGCACGTCTTCGCTGGTCATGGTTTTGCCATTGTGGAACTCAACACCCTGACGCAGCTTGAAGGTCCAGACCTTGGCATCAGCGCTGCCTTCCACGCTTTCCGCCAGACGGGGTTCGATTGAACCATCGGGCGCAACCTCGACCAGTTGGTCGCCAAACTGCTTGCCGTTCTGAAACGGAACCGAGCTGGCATAGGTTGCCGGATCCAGTGAGTTGGTGGACTCACCGCCTTGCAGGCCAAACTTTAGGTCGCCGCCCTTGTTTGGGCCAGCCGCGCGCGCGGCGTTTGCGAACATCGTGCTGGCCATCGCCGCCGAGACACCCAGAGCCGTCGCTTTACCCATAAATTCGCGGCGGGTCAGCTTACCGGCTGTAACCTGTTCGGCCATGTGAGTGATTTGTTCGTTCATTCAAAGATCTCCCGGTTGAATGGATTATCAGCCCTTGATGGGCTTTTTTTTGACGCATGAGTCAAATTAGGCGTATTTCGGTCGGGCGGGCAAGGAGAAATCTCTGGCCCGGATTGGCCCGAAAATCATATCAGATCACGCGGAATCGCCTCCTTGTGCTCCTTCGTTGAGACCAGGTTTTCACCGTCATAGGCTTTCATCATTGCTGTTAGGTAAAAGGTCGTCTTGTCGGCCCACATTTCGCAGGACGTCTCGGTGCGCAGATGGATGTCGTTTCGGCGGATCTCTTGCGTCCAACTGCAAATGCCGCGCGCGGACAAGGGATCGTCAGGGTGAATTTCCCAACGCTCGTAGGCTGTGCCGCCGTGAATCAACCCGTGATCTTCGTTTCGAACCAGACCAAAATCATCTTCAATGATCATATGGGTTTGGCCCGAGTTCATATCGACCTCAACCCGCCTTGAATTTTGCGAGGCGCGCAAGATCGTCTGTTCCAGCGGCGCAGCAGATGACGCAGGCGGGAAGACATATGAGTCATCGCCCGCAGGACGCTGCGGCACGGTCACGTCCCCCCCGGTCAGGTGAAGTTCGGTCTTTTCAGGCGAAGGCCAGATGAGCGGCCAATAGGCGGTTGAGATCGCAATCCGTAACCGATGACCTTTGGGCACGCGATAGGCGATATGGTCCAGCTCAAACGAGATATCATAGACCTTGCCCGGCGTCAGAGGTTCAGGTTCAGCATGGCTGTCCCGATGGGTCAGGTTCAGTACACCATATGTGATGCGGGTCGAAGCGCCATCGGGATGCAAATGGTTCAGACGCACGGCAATTTGTGCTTGCGGCCGATCCGAGCTGAAGCGCAGGCGAACACGGGGCGCGCCAACGATATCCAGATCCTCGGTCAGGGGGTCGCCATCGAAAGATGCCGATAACGCGTCGTCGGTACGTTGATCTCCCGGCATGTCCGGGCCTAGCCAAATGGCGCAATACTCACCGCCCTCCATCCCGCAGGTTTGCGGCGAGCTTATTTTTGTATCCAGCGGGCCATCCTGACCCAGACCAATATCCGACAATCGTAACGTCAGTCCCGGCAGGTGAGCGGTGGCGCCGTTCTGTTCGGTAAGCCAGCGCCCCGCCCGTTCGCTGTACCAACGCTGCGGTCTCACCCCGTCCATCAGATAGGCGCGATAGTCGGGGTCATTCTCAACACCAGTGTCGAGACCTTTCAGCCAGTGATCCCACCAACGCAGAGCCTCTTGCAAGAAACCGATCCGAGGTTCCGGAACCGCGAAATGAGGGTATTTATGCACCCAGGGGCCGACGATGCCCTTGACCGGAGCATCCAGATTTTCCACCAGCAGCGGCACGGTATTCTTGTACGCATCGCCCCAGCCGCCCACAGCAAGGGTCGCTGCCTGGATCGCGCCAAAGTCCTCACACACAGAACCATGTTTCCAATACGTGTCCCGCCGTTGATGACGGAGCCACACAGATGGCAGAAAGGGCTCATGTTCTAGGCGGTCCAACCACAGCGCGCGCCAGTTCGGGCGCAGGTCCGGGTCCGGCGGGCGGGATGAGTACGACCACATGGTCGCACCCCAGCCCAGGTTTTCGTTCAGCAGACAACCACCCTTATAGTGGATGTCGTCTGCATAACGATCGGCGGTCGAGCACAAGGTTATGATTGCCTTCAGTGGCGCGGGCCGCATCGCCGCAACCTGCAAGGCGTTGAAACCACCCCAGCTTATGCCCATCATGCCGACATGCCCGGTGCACCAAGGCTGTGCGGCCAGCCATTGAATGGTTGCAACAGCATCGTCCAGCTCTTGCTGGGTGTATTCGTCCTCCATGAACCCTTCGCTGTCGCCATTGCCGCGCATATCCACGCGGATGCAGGCATAGCCGCGTTCAGCGAACCACGGATGCGTCAGCGCGTCCCGAGCCGTGGTTCCGTCGCGTTTTCGGTAGGGCAGAAACTCCAGAATAGCTGGCACCGGGTTTTCCACCGCATCCGTCGGACGCCAGACTCGTGCGGACAAGCGGCAGCCATCAGGCATTTCAATGCCGACATCGGGAAGGTCTTCGATATTCCGTAGCGTGTTTACAGGTGCCGCCATTGCTGTACTCTCCCGAGGGTTTTCGATCTGGGTGGTATCAAAATCGTCAGATCAGTCACGGATTGCGACAAGTAGGTCCATCACATTCGTTCCCGTTGGCCCGGTCACCAGCAATGCTCCCGCATTGTCCAGAAAGGTGCCGCTGTCGGCCTGCTGCAAAGCCTCTTCAGCGCCGTCGCCCCATGTGGTCCCATCAATCACCGCGCCCGCGGCCCGGGTTGGGCCGTCTGTGCCATCTGTACCTCCGACAACCACTGTTATGCCATCACAGCCCGAAATCTCACGCGCCAAGGCAAGCGCAAGGGCTTGGTTGCGCCCACCTTGTCCCGGATTTTCTGGCAAGACGACAGTCGGCTCTCCACCAAACACCATGACACCGCTTGGCATGTCGCGAAGGCGTTTTCCAAGTGTTTTAGCGACGCGCAGGACGTCTTCATGCAGGCATTCTTCGTTGGCGTGCACCGCAAGGCCTTCGCTTTGCGCCATTTCAACCGCAGCCGCGCGGGCATGCGCATTTGACGCCACAATCTGCGTGCTGGCCTGAAAGCCAAACTCATCTGGTAGCGCGCCAATTCCTGAACCCACAACATTCAGATCATCACCCGGCACATCGGAAATCGCCAGAACGGTCGCCAGCTGCCCCTTGAAATGCGACAGCAGCCCACCGCCCTTGATCCGTGACAACTTGCGCCGTTCTGCATTCATCGCCGTGATGTCCAACCCTTCGGCCAGCAGCTTTTTATTCAACTGCTCTAGATCGGTCAGAGTTTTTCCCGGCAGCAGATCCTCGGCCAAGGACGAAGCACCGCCTGAAACCAGCAAGAGCAGATGCGAGTCCGGACCCATGGCCTCGACCGCTTCACGCAAGGCCCGACCGCCCTGAAGGCTGCGGGAGTCTGGGACGGGGTGCGCGGCCTCGATCACGGTGACATGGTCTGGCAAGTCACGCCCATGGTCGTCCTTGGTGACAACCAATGTCGGGCGCTCTCCAAAATGTACCAGCGCCGCGCGCGCCATGGCGGCTGCGGGTTTGCCAACTGCCAGTATCTGATCAGGTTCAGGGATGCCCTGCAAAACCTTGCTGGTTGCGGCGTGGCCGCCAACAGCGTCAACACCAGCCTGCCAGATGCGAATTGCCTGTTCTTTTTTGTTCATTAACTTTCTATCCAAATGGTGACCGGTCCATCATTGACCAGCTCAACCGCCATATCCGCGCCGAATTCCCCTGTTTCGACAGGAACGCCTTGGGCCTGCAACCGCTGTGCGAACACTTCGTACAGATGTTTGCCGATAGCCGGCGGTGCAGCCCCGGAAAAGCCGGGCCTGTTGCCGCGTGACGTATCGGCGGCCAGTGTAAACTGGCTGATCACCAAAGCCGAGCCTTTGACATCAACCACCGACCGGTTCATTTTCCCTGCGTCATCCTTGAAAATCCGCAGCTTGGATACCTTGGCGGCAAGCTGCTCTGCCTTGGCCTCATCATCATCCTGCATCGCACAGACAAGGATCATCAGACCCGGCCCGACCTGACCGACTACCTGACCGTCAACCGATACACTGGCCTTGGAAACTCTTTGTAAAACTGCGCGCACGGGCGTTCTCCGCTTCGTTTATTCTATCCGACCCAATCGACGACCTCGGCCAGATCAGCGCGGTCAGTACGAAAACCGTTGGCCGGGTGGTTTGTATCCGCATAGCCAAAGGATATTGCGCACAAAATCATTCGATCTTCCGGAATATCGAAATAACGCCGCAGGAAGGGACTGTAGGTTGCCAGTGCTGCCTGCGGGATCGTGGCCACTCCAAGCGCTTGTGCGGCCAAGCAGAAAACGGTGATGAAACCGCCACAATCGAGCGCACCATAGCCCCCAAGCTCTGCCGGGCTGGTGAGGATCGCGCAATGAGGCGCCCCAAACAGCGAAAAGTTCTCCATCATCTGCCGGGCCGAGGCTGCACGATCACCGCGCTCAACGCCCACCGCCTCGTACAAAGCCCAACCGCAAGCGCGGCGGCGGTCCTGGTACATACCAGTATAAGAAGTTGGAAAGGGCAGGTCCGGAGAGGGGGTGCCATCCGCCGCCTCGGCAAGCATGGCTGTCCGGAACCGATCGGTCTCTTCCCCGCTGGTGACGATGACGTGCCAAGGTTGCGCGTTGCACCAACTGGGGACACGTGTCGCGCTGTTGAGAATTTGTTCGATCTGATCTTTCGGAACCGGGTCGGAGAGAAACGCCCTGCACGAGTGGCGCGCGGTCAGCAATCGGTTCAGATCAGATAGCGTCACTCTGGCCTCTCCCTCAGCGTTGACGCGGCGCAGAATGGCCCCGGGTCACGAGAAGTTCAAGCGCCAAGATCGCTTGTTTCAGATGCGACGGGTTGTGCCAGCCTTATTGGCCCGTTGCCACAAGATAGCCGATGAAAGCGGCAACAAGCAGCCCCAGTACAACCGCGATAGTGATCTTGATCGCCGACCAGGGCCTTTCGCCCTGAACGCGGCCGGTGCGCCCGTTGACGACAAACCGATATGTCTGACCGCGAAACTTGTAAGCGGCCATCCAGACGGGCAACAGGATGTGCTTGAAGGTCACGTTGCGCACATCTGTGTCAATCGCGTGTATGCGCTGACGGTCTCCACCAATGTCAAAACGAACGTCCCGTTCGATCACCCGCGCCATGTATCCGCGCGCCTCGGTATATCCGTCCGGCAATTCAACCGTGTAGGCCTCGGCCCGGAACCCGGCCAGGTATTCTGGTTGATAAGGCTCCAGCGCGGGCAAATCCCAGGGTTCCAGCGCGTCGGTATAGGTTTTTGGCAAAGACTGGGATGCAAGAACCAGAACATCGTCAAAGAACCGCTTTACCCGCCCGGATTTCGGAGACCAGCGGACTTTGGGCACCTGTTGCTGTACGCGTTTTCCATCACGCATGACGGTGCGCGTTTCGTAGTAAACGGTGCCACGCTCACCGCGATAGCTGGACTGCGTGTCTGCATCAAACGTCCAATAGGGGACGTAGATACCTTGCATCCTTCGGCCTTTGCGCGCGTAGTCCTTCAACCCGTTGGGTGCAAACCAAAGACGCCCCAGCCAATCCCCCATTGCCTTATGTGCCGCACGCTCATCCAAGGCGAACGGCAACACGCCCTTTGGTTTTATGTGTCGATTGACCCCGGTGTCTGTGACCACAGGTGTTGCACAGAACGGGCATTCAGCCGCGTGGGTGGCAGGGTCAAACTCGACCTGAGCCGCACAATTGGGGCAGGACAGAACACGGGTTTCCTCGATCTCACTGTCCGGTAGCCGGTCCGCAATGGCGGCATCGAAATCCAGCTCTTTCAGGCTGGCACCACCCCAGGGGCCGGCACCGATTGCCTCGGTATGCCCGCAGTGGTCACAAGTCAGACTGCCGTCACCGGGGTTGAACCGGTAATCAGCGCCACATTGCTCGCAAGGGAATCTGTGCTCTTCGGTCATCGGGCAGCCCTATTCTTGCGCTGACGTCTGAAAGATCAGGCTCCGGGCGGAGGTGGCGGCAGGATCGTGAACAACTGCGCCAGCTCCTGCACATCTCCGGCCTTTTTCCAGCCGTCCTGACCAGCGGTCCAGACATGGGTGTCGCGCGTGATTTCCCCATCCGTGGCCATCCGCCCCATCTTGGCCTTCGAGAAGGGGCCACTGGTCTGACCATCCACCGCGATATGCCAGACATGCTCAACCGGCGGAGGTGGCGGCGGTGCCGCATGCGCTGCCGGTTGCGGGGCAGCGGGCGCGGAACCGCCCCACGGGCCGCTTGGTTGACCCGCTGCCATGTTTGACATTTGGTTGGCCATCGCCATCCCCATACCCATGCCAAGACCGGCGCCCATGCCACCGCCCTGGCCCGGGTTGTTGGCGGCGGCTGTCATTGCCTCAGCGGCGGAATACTGAGTGAACTTGCCCAAGTCACCCGCCAACCCCATCGATGTCCGCTTGTCCAGCGCCGCCTCAACCGCAGGCGGCAGTGAGATATTTTCGATGTAGAACTCAGGCATTTCAAGGCCGTAGCCGTCAAGAACCGGTGACACCTGGGCCGCGATCAGCTTGCCCAGATCGGCTGTGTTGGCAGCCATGTCCAATACCGGAATACCCGACCCGGCAATTACGCGGCTGAATTCCTGCACAATGATGTTGCGAATCTGGAAACTGATCTCATCCATCGTGAATTCACCATCGGTACCCACGATCTCGACCATGAACCGGGCGGGATCCTTGACGCGGATCGTGTAGGTGCCAAAGGCCCGAATACGCGTTGGGCCGAATTCGGGATCGCGCAACATGATCGGGTTCTTGGTGCCCCATTTCAGATCATTGAACCGGGTCGTGTTGACGAAATAGATCTCGGACTTGAACGGAGACCGAAAGCCGTGATCCCAATGCTGCAATGTTGTCATGATCGGCATGTTGTTGGTTTCAAGCATGTAAAGGCCCGGCGTGAATACATCCGCCAGTTGCCCCTCATGCACGAACACCGCGGCCTGACCTTCGCGCACGGTCAGTTTGGCACCGTATTTGATTTCATGGCCTTCTCGCTGAAACCGCCAGACCATGGTGTCACGGGTGTCATCGACCCAGTGAATGACGTCGATAAATTCTCCACTCAGAAAATCGAAAATACCCATCTGGATCTCCTTTGCTTGGGCTCAGAGCTGTTGGCCCATCAATTCTCGCGCAATGATACGAACCACGGGGCGGGCGGCCTCAACCGTCACGCCCGGCTGAAGGCGCGGGTCATAGAGCATTGTCAGCAGTTTCTCATCATGGCTGGTCAGCAGCGCAAACTCATCATCATCGTTGAAAATCGAGGGTCGCGCGGCAGGGCTGTCATTCGATAGCCCCAAACCCTGCGCGATCTCTTCGTGAATGCAGCTTTGTCGCAGCAGGTCGGGCAACTCGGTCCGGATCAGCGTCACCGCCCGCACATAGCGGTGCGGTGCGGTGCTGGTGGCCGAGGCAAAAACAAAACAGTCAATATTCGCGCGCGGATTGGCGACAAGGTCCAGCAAGGCCTGACTGATATTCGGGATCAGTTGTTTGAGGCGCGTCACCACGAATGCGCTGTCATCTTTGCCCGCGAAAAACACGTGAAAATTTGCCTTGCGATTCACAACCGAAATCGGATGGTCCGTCAGCCTGGCTAACCTTGCTGAATAGGCTTCAACCTGTGCGGCATCCTGTTCGCGCGCAGCGGGCGCAACGGATGGGGCAAACTCGGCCTGAATGCGCACCGGACCGGTCCAACGGCTGAGTTGCCCGTCTGTTTGCCGGGATGACACGGTCACTGCATGGTCGGGATATTCGCTGTAGAAGGCAATAACCTCAAAGTTGCGCGCCAAATCGTCGGCATCATAAGGCGCGTCCGGGCCACCACCATCTATGCGCAAAAGGCCGCGAGTCAGCAGATCACGCTCGACCCGTTGATAAAATCGGGCCAAGTCCTGACTGGCCGCAGATGGGGCAGCATAGGCAGTCGGTTCAGGCGCAAGAGCAACCGGGCGTGGTTGCGGAGCCACCGAAGACGTCAGCGCTTCATCGCAATTGGCCAGTGCCATCAGCACCGCCAAGCCCAGAAATGGCTTGTGATATCCCGATACCCGCACCCGTCGCCCGCCGTCAGCCTGGTACTGCCGTTCCGGCATTGTCGCCAATCCCGTCTTGTCGTGCTTTTGCGGCGGCAAGCGTGTCGCGCAGTTCAGCCTCCATCTTCTGCAACTCCTGCTCGGCTGCGGCGCGTTTGGCTTTGCCCTCGTCCGCTATGGCCAGGCTTTCATTGATGGTACCGATCAGGTCGGCATTGGCTTGTTTGACGGCTTCGATGTCGAACACACCGCGTTCCATTTCTTCGCGGATCATCTTGTTGGACTCGCGCAGGTTGGCCGCGTTCGAGGTCAGCAGTTCATTGGTCAGATCATTGGCGTCACGCACGGCCGTGGCGGCCTCGGCACTGCGTTGGATCGTGACAGCTTGTGCCAATTGGGTTTCCCAAAGCGGCACCGTATTAACCAGGGTCGAGTTGATCTTGGTGACCAGCGATTTGTCATTTTCCTGAACCAGCCGGATCGACGGCAGCGATTGCATTGTAACCTGACGGGTCAGTTTCAGGTCATGCACGCGGCGTTCCAGATCGTCGCGTGCGGCGCGCATATCGCGTAACTCCTGCGCTTTCATTACCTGTTCGTCTTCGGGCGCGGCCTGAACCTCGGCCTCTTTTTCCGGGATGTCATGGCTGTCCAGCTCGGTCAGCTTCTCTTCACCTGCCGCGATATAGAGTGCAAGTTCGTCATAGAACCCAAGCGTTTTTTCATACAACAGGTCCAGCGACTTGATGTCCTTCAGCAGCGTGTGTTCATGGCTGAGCAGGTTGTCGGTGATCCTGTCGATCTGGCCCTGAACCTCTTCGTATTGAGCGGTAAACTTGGCGAAAGGGGCGGCTCTGCCTAGCAACTTCTCCCACCAGCTACGTTCGCGGCGCACGTCCAGTTCACTGACCGAAAATCCCCGGATGGTGGTCACGATGCTGCGCAGACTGTCTCCGGCGGGACCAACATCCTTGTTGCGAACATCCGCCAACATCGCCTGGCTGATTTCCTGCAACTCAGCCTGAGCGGACGATCCGAAAGAAACGATCGAGTTGGTGTTGCCCATGTCGATCTCATCCATGCGCTTGCGGATTTCGGCGCTGACGGGTTCGTCAGCCTCTTCAAGCGAGATAAGCTCTGCCTTGGGTTCCGGCAGGGCCACGGCCGTCACCTCCTGCACCAGCGTTTCTGCTTCGACAGCCTTATTCTTGATCTCATCGGACATGGGGAAAATCCTCTCTCAAAAAATCTGTACGGCTAGTCCAGCCGAACACCTTCGCGCTGCAGCCGTTCGCGCAGCACGTCAATTTCAACCGTCAGATCGCTGCGGTCATCCAATAGCATTTTTCGGGTGCGGGCCGCGAAATTTTGTTCGAGATCGTCCAGAAGGGACGTGTAATCAGCCAAGGCCTGGGGATCACGGGTCCGGGCATAGACGTCGGCAAACTTCACCGTCGCGTCCCGCGCGCCCTGCAGGTATACGGTCAGGTATTTGCGCGCACCGGCCAGATCGCGCGGGTCTTCTTCGACCGTACGGAAAAGATCGCGGGCGGTGTTCTGGAATCGTTCGACCCGCGCCTCAACCCGCCGGTCGCCCGCCCGTTTGACCGCGTCCGTCATCGCGGAAAGGTGCGTTTCAGCGTCTTTAAGCACACGGACAACGCGATCCTGCTGAAAGGTGTCGATCCCTTCCATGCCCTTATCTTTCATCGGGTCCAGGCCGAAAGACACGGAGTGCAATGCCGTTGCGACCAATCCGAACAGGATCGGAGCCAGCAGACTGGTCTGCGTAGTAGTCTCGGCATCCAGATACTCGGTCCGGTACGCGGCAAGCGCGGCCCCAAGCCCGGTTAAAGCGCTTGCGAAAATCTTGCGGGGAAACGCCGGGCGACGCGCGGCGCGGCGCGCGTTGTATTCTGCTTCGGCGCGCAATCCTTCGCGCAACAGAAACGCCGCGGCGGTCAGCAGACCCGCTGCGATCAGACCAATGGTCATACCGATAGCGCCGTCGTTCAGCGACAGAAAGACCAAGGGAATGGCTGGAACAAACAGAATGTTCGCTCGGGCACCTGCGGGTTCAACACGCGCACCTTGAAACTGCCCACGCTGCGACTGATCATCATCTGATCCGCCGCCTTCGGGGCTGAACTTTCCGCCATACCGTTTCGCCATGTGCTACAGGCCCCCCAGCACGCCGGTGCACACACCAAACAGCAGCACCAAAAGGGCCGCGTAGGCCAGTTTTTGCACTCCGGTCCCTGACATTGCGCCCCCCTGAACAGCAGCTTGCAGAAAATTTAGAGGATGCGCGGGCTTGGCGCTAGGGGGAAGGTTGCGAAACCGGCGTCACTTGCGTGATTTCTTACCCACCGGTGCCCGTTTTCTTTGCGGTCGGGGCGAGTGTTTGGGTTTGTCACCGGGTTCCGCGTCCAGCCCCAACTGATCCCGCATCACGCGGCGGCGAATTTCTTCGACCTCTCCGGGTTTCAGGGTGCCCAGTTGGAACGGGCCATAGGATACGCGCAGCAAGCGGTTCACGGCAAAGCCGATATCCTCGATCGCGCGGCGAATCTCGCGGTTTTTACCTTCGCGCAGACCGATGGTCAGCCAAGCGTTTGCCCCTTGCTGTCGGTCGAGTGAGACCTCCATGGGCAGAAACCGCTCGCCCTCGATCACCAACCCCTTACGCAAAGGCGCGAAATCCTCGTCCTTGGGGCGTCCGTTTACCCGCACGCGGTATTTGCGCAGCCAGCCTGTCGAGGGCAATTCCAGCTTCCGCTTGATGCCGCCGTCATTGGTCAGCAACAACAACCCTTCCGAATTCAGGTCCAACCGCCCAACGCTCATGACGCGGGGCATGTCCTCGGGCAGGTTGTCAAAGATGGTTGCGCGGCCTTTCTCGTCGCGCGTTGTCGTCACCAGACCGGGCGGCTTGTGATACAGCCACAGGCGCGAGGGTTCGGGCTCGGATACCGGTTTGCCGTCCACGGTGATCTTGTCTTTGCCGGTGACATTCAGGGCAGGGCTGGTGATAGTCTTGCCATTCACACTCACACGACCGGCTTCGATCATGCGTTCGGCTTCACGGCGCGAGGCAATGCCCGCGCGGGCAAGGACTTTGGCGATCCGGTCGCCGGGAGGAGGGGTTTTGTTCATCCGCAGCCCATAGCGCATCCCGCCCGCTTGCGAAAGGCAGGTTTCTGATGCAGTCAGGGGCATGGTGTTCAAATCGCATATGGACAAAGCGCTGGCCGAGGCCCGCGCTGCCGCAGATCGCGGCGAGGTTCCGGTAGGGGCCGTCATTGTCGCGCCGGATGGCCGCATTGTGGCGGCAGCCGGGAACCGGACGCGTGAGCTGAACGATCCCACAGCCCATGCCGAGATTCTGGCCCTGCGCGCGGCCTGCGCCGAGGCAGGGTCCGAGCGTCTGCCCGGTCATGATCTTTATGTGACGCTGGAACCCTGCGCGATGTGCGCGGCGGCTTTGGCCGCGGCGCGTATCCGGCGCATATATTACGGCGCAGCCGATCCGAAATCAGGCGGAGTGGCGCATGGCGCGCGGGTATTCACTCATAAACAAGCGCACCATGTTCCCGAAGTTTACGACGGCATTGCAGGACAAGAGTCCGCCGATTTGCTGAAAGACTTCTTCGCCGAACGGCGTGACCCTAGAGAGTGATGGGTTTCATCACTTCCGGCTCAATCACATCCACCCCCGGCAGACCATCAATCAACGCCTGTGCAGACTGCTCCAAAATCGGGAAGGTCTTGTAGTGGCAGGGGATCACCGTTTTGAAGTCAAAGTACCGTTTGGCTGCATAGGCCGTGCCCTTCATGTCCATGGTGAAGTGCCCGCCCGCTGACAAGATGCCGATGTCGGGTTTGTAATAATCACCCATCCAATCCATATCGGCCATGATATCGGTGTCACCAGACACATACAGCGTGTGCCCTTCCGAGGTGATCATGAAGCCGACCTCGCTGCCTCCGGTCCGCAGGCCGTCAGGCGTGGAAAAGGTCGAGCTGTGAGAGGCGGGGACCATCGACACCATCACACCGTTCAGGTTCACCGTACCGCCCTTGTTGAAACCGATGGTTTCCAGCGCCTCGGCCTCGCTCCAATAGCCCATAAGATCGTATTGGCCGACAACCGGCACCTTCAGGTGCTTGGCCAGCGGAAGAACGTCGGCCACATGATCGAAATGAGTGTGGGTCAGCAGGATGTGGGTTGCGCCATCCACGGCATTGTCGTGATGATCTTCTGACAGCACCGGATTTCCTGTCAGCCAGGGGTCGATCAGCAAAACCTGCCCCCCGGTTTCAATGCGGAAACTGCCATGCCCCAGCCAGATTACTTTCATGAATCGTCCTCCCAAAACAAACTGTTGGCATCAACTTAGCATCAGCTATGTAAAAGTTCATGGATTGGTTTCAGGAAATTGACGGGTATTGTGAGCGGCTATCGCCTGACTATTGGGCTGAACCGATCAACGCCGTGACAAACGCGGCTTTCCTGATCGCAGCTTTTGTCATGTGGCGGCGGGTGCAAGGGCAGGGAATGCCGCTGGCGATGGTGTTGGTCGTGATACTGGCTGCCATAGGAGTCGGTAGCTATTTGTTCCACACGCATGCGCAGGTCTGGGCCGCGATGGCGGATGTCGTGCCGATTCTGTTGTACATTCTGGTCTATATATTCGCGATAAACCGCGACGTTTGGGATATGAAACCGGTGACAGCCGGGATCGTGACCAGCCTGTTCTTTCCTTATGCAGCGGCCACTGTCCCGTTGTTTCAATACGTTCCGGGGCTTGGCGGATCAGCGGCCTATGCGCCGGTGCCCTTGCTGATCCTGATCTACGCCTTTCTGCTGCGGAACCGCGTGCCAGATACCGCCAGAGGTTTGGCCATCGGCGCTTCGATCCTGATCGCCTCGATCACCTTTCGCGCTTTGGATGAACCGATTTGCACACAGGTGCCACTGGGGACACATTTCATGTGGCACATCCTGAATGCCACCATGCTGGGTTGGATGATCGAGGTTTATCGCAGGCACATGGCCCACGCGCCTCAGTCCTGAAACGCCGCGGCAAGCTGGCTTGGAAGATCGAACTCAGCCAAAACCCGTGCCCGACCATCTGCCGACATCTTGCGTGCAGTTTTCTCAACGATTCGCTGGATTTTCTCGGCGGAGTGCTTTTTCGCGAAGGGTGCGAAATACCACTTGAGGAAAACGAAACAGATAACGTCTTCCAGCGCCTGAACATCATCATGGCGTTTGATGCCCTGCTTTCGCAGCATACGTGAGGCAGAGTCGGCCTCTTCCGCGCTGTAGCCGGCCTGAGTCATCATCTCTGCAACGACTTCGGCATGGTAGACACCCTGCGCCTTGCGCCAGGCAAGGTATCCCGCGCGACCGTCGGGGTATTCGCTGCGCGCCA
Source organism: Ruegeria sp. AWH4_226 (assembly GCF_056159225.1). Taxonomy (NCBI): domain Bacteria; kingdom Pseudomonadati; phylum Pseudomonadota; class Alphaproteobacteria; order Rhodobacterales; family Roseobacteraceae; genus Ruegeria; species Ruegeria sp. AWH4_226. The sequence continues at coordinate 43,510 of NZ_JBSWUU010000001.1, forward strand.
GCTTCCAGCGTTCCACGTGCTGGCCGCGCGCGGCGATCTGCAAGATCTCTGAGGCGTCGGGGAAAAGCCTGTCCAGTTCCGCGCTCATTCGCTGACCATAAAGCAGTTCGACGGGTTGGCCGTCTTCAAGATTGGGATCTTGCTTATTGACCGCATCTATTGCGTCGAAAACCGCTTGCTTGCGTGCGCTCATGTTCCGCTCCGTTGGCTTGCCGGGCTTGAAGCAGTCCGGCTTAGTTTTTCACATCGTAGCGGCGTGTTCTGTCGGATGCAGCAGTCAATTGCATCCTGACCGGGCCAGTGGGGAAATCTGGCCCGGCCGTGTTGTCCCCTTATTTGCCAGTTTTGGCGGAGTCTTGAGTGACCGTTTGTGCCTCGGACGTCGGGAAAGAAAGGTTAGGGATCAAGTTATGCGTGCTGACGCCAAAGGCCATGGCCGGTGTGCCAAGGACGGTTGCGGTCAAAAGGGCTGCGGTCAGGAAGGATTTCATTGTCTTTCTCCGGGTTTTGGCTGTGCCATGGGTATGAAATGAACAGTACAGTTTAGTATTTCAAGTAGTAAACTGAACTGTTCGGTTTATTTTTGTGTTTAAAGCTTATTCAATTTTGAATGGGTGACCGCCGGTTCCCAGCCCAACGGGGCGACATCCACCCTTGCGCGCTCTTGCGACCGGGCCACCAGACAGGTAAACGCCCCCTAACGCATATGAGGTTTTCCGATGTCGATTGACCAAAGCACTGCCGCCAAGGTGGCCAAACTGGCCCGGATCAAGGTCGAGGATGATGCGCTGCCTGCGCTGGCGTCCGAGTTCAACACCATCCTTGGGTTCATCGAGCAACTGAACGAAGTGGATGTCGAAGGCGTGGAGCCGATGGTTTCGGTCGAGCCGATGCGTTTGAAACGTCGGCAGGATGTAGTGACCGATGGCAACCAGCAGGACAAGGTTCTGGCGAACGCCCCCGACGCCCGCGAAGGATTTTTCGCAGTCCCCAAAGTGGTGGAGTAAGAGATGAGCGATCTGAACAAACTGGGTCTGGCCGAGGCCCGCGACGCGCTGCGCAAGGGTGATGTGACCTCGGTCGAGTTGACAGAATCCTGCCTCACGGCGATTGACGCTGCCGATGCGCTGAATGCCTTCGTTCACAAGACGCCCGAGATCGCCTTGGAACGTGCCAAGGCTGCGGATGAGCGGATCAAGGGCGGCGACGCGCCGTCGATGTGTGGTCTGCCAATTGGCATCAAGGATCTGTTCTGCACCAAGGGCGTGCCGTCGCAAGCGGCCTCGAAAATTCTGGAAGGCTTCAAACCCGAATACGAATCCACCGTGTCGCAGCAACTGGCCGATGCCGGTGCCGTCATGCTGGGCAAGCTGAACATGGATGAATTTGCCATGGGCTCGTCCAACGAGACATCAGTTTACGGCAACGCGGTGAGCCCGTGGCGTCGAGGCAACGACGATGCTCAACTGACACCGGGTGGCTCGTCGGGTGGGTCTGCGTCAGCGGTGTCTGCCGATCTGTGTCTGGCTGCAACTGGCACCGACACCGGCGGCTCAATCCGTCAGCCTGCTGCCTTCACCGGCATCACAGGCATCAAGCCGACATACGGGCGTTGCTCGCGCTGGGGCATCGTGGCCTTTGCTTCCTCATTGGATCAGGCCGGACCGATGACCAAGAACGTGCGCGACGCGGCCATTATGCTTGAGGCGATGTGCGGTCACGATCCCAAAGATTCCACCAGCGCAGAACTGGCTGTCCCGAATTTCGAGGCGATGCTGACTGGTGATATCAACGGCAAGAAAATCGGTATCCCCAAGGAATACCACATGGACGGCATGCCCGCCGAGATCGAAAAGCTTTGGGCCGATGGCGCGGAGATGCTGAAAGATGCGGGTGCCGAGATCGTAGATATCTCTTTGCCGCATACCAAATACGCGCTTCCTGCCTATTACGTGATTGCTCCGGCTGAGGCGTCCTCGAACCTCGCCCGCTATGACGGTGTCCGCTATGGCCGCCGGGCGCAGTTGGCGCAGGGGGACGGCATCACCGAGATGTATGAAAAGACCCGCGCCGAGGGCTTTGGCCACGAAGTGCAGCGCCGCGTGATGATCGGAACCTACGTTCTGTCGGCAGGCTTCTACGATGCCTATTACAACCGGGCACGCAAGGTGCGGACACTGATCAAAAAGGACTTTGAGGATGTCTTCGCAGCTGGCGTTGATGCGATCCTGACCCCGGCGACGCCATCGGCCTCGTTTGGCTTGGGAGAAATGACCGAGGCAGACCCGGTTCAGATGTACCTCAACGACGTGTTCACCGTAACGGTGAACCTTGCCGGTTTGCCGGGTGTTTCGGTTCCTGCGGGTGTCGACAAGCAGGGTTTGCCCCTTGGCCTGCAGCTGATCGGGCGTCCGTGGGAAGAGGGCGATTTGCTGAACACGGCCTATGCGCTCGAAAACGCCGCCGGATTTGTGGCCAAGCCGGTCAAATGGTGGTAATCCTTAAATCAGGCAAGACAACATTAGACGGAGCAGCTGGATGCGCTTTTCGCTTCTGATCCCCGCAATCGGATTGTTGGCCGCCTGTGACACGGTGGCCCCCGTGAGTGGCACGGACTTCAACACGCCCGCCTACCAGGCCCAGCGTGAGGCGCAATTGGCGGGGCAGGGGTTCACTGGAAACCCTCTGCTTGGTCCGGTTGAAGTGTCTGAACAACCGCTCGGCGCACCCGGTGCAGATGGAACGCTGCCAAGCGGTGACAATGCGGATATCGCGTCGGCAACAGCGGCGGCATTGGCCAGCACGTCCGGGCAAGCCACGATCACCTCCGTTGCGTCGCCTGTCGAAGATCCCATCAACACGGGAATATCCGACGAACAGGATTTCGAAGCCGTTTCGGGCCGTCGCACGATTGAGTCGGACGCGGCCCGGATCGAGCAGAATCGCCAGACCTATGAGGTCGTCACACCCACTGCTGTTCCGCAGCGCGGAGCGGAGGGTCAGCCCAATATCGTGCAATACGCGCTGGACACGTCGAACCCGGTGGGAACCCAGTTGTACAGCCGCGCCGGATTCAACCTGCAAGCCAAGGCGCAGCGCAACTGCGCACGGTACCCGTCACCCGATCAGGCTCAGATTGAGTTCCTGGCAAACGGTGGTCCACAGCGCGATCGCAAGGGTCTTGATCCGGATGGGGATGGATATGCGTGTAGCTGGGATCCAAGCCCGTTCCGCAGTGCCGTCAGTAACTGAACCGCTGAAACCGATCTGGCATCCTTCGCCCAATTTCGGCCCGCGCCGGAACGGTTTGGTGCCGTCAATAGTCGTGATCCACTATACCGCGATGGACAGCGCTCAGGCCGCGCTGGATCGACTTTGTGATCCAACCCACGAGGTCTCGGCCCACTACCTGATCGGTTCGGATGGGACGCTGTGGCAGATGGTCCGTGAGGAAGAACGTGCCTGGCACGCGGGGGCGGGAAGTTGGCGGGGGCGAACCGATATAAATTCGCGTTCGATTGGGATCGAACTAGACAACACTGGGCTGGTTCCGTTTTCGGAGCCGCAAATGGTTACTTTGGAAAACCTTCTGGCGGATATTCAAGACCGTTTAGGGATTAGACCGTGGAATGTTATCGGGCATTCGGACATGGCTCCGCAGAGAAAACTTGATCCTGGGCCAAAATTTGATTGGGATCGCCTGCTGCGGCAGAAGTTGGCTCTTGGCCCGAGGGAGCTTCGTAATATCTACCTAGACGAAATGCCGCCCGATGAGCGCTATTTCGTTTACGCCGCGCACCGTGCTGGATATCCCGACGCCCCTTTTGAAGCGGTGCTGAAGGCGTTCCGTAGCCGTTTCGCACCGGCTCGCAAAGGGTCGTTGTCAAGCAAAGATATGGGCGACATGGACCGATTGGTTGCTTGCATCGAAAACCTTGACGGCGTTCGGGCACGCCTTTAGAGCGCGTAGAGCGCGGAGGGCCGGATGGCCGCTGGGGTGTAAGCCCGAGAGGAAAGTCCGGACTCCACAAGACAACGGTGCCGGGTAACGCCCGGGCGGGGCAACCCGACGGAAAGCGCCACAGAAATCAAACCGCCTTGGGTTACGGCCGGGGGTAAGGGTGAAACGGTGGGGTAAGAGCCCACCGCGCCGCTGGCAACAGCGGCGGCACGGCAAGCCCCACCGGGAGCAATGCCAAATAGGGTCCCCGCGCGGGCCGGTCGGCGCAAGCCGATACCGCCGCTAAGCGTCTTGGCCGAGAGGGACCGGGTTGGCAGCTTGAGCCGCGCAGCAATGCACGGCCTAGAGGAATGGTCATCGAAGGGGGCAACCCCGGAACAAGATCCGGCTTACAGGCCCTCCGCGCGTATTTCCTGACTAGCGACCCGGTGGCGTGTAAGCGCCGGTCAGTTTGGCTGCCTTTTTCGCGATGGCTGCAAAATCTTTCGCTTTCCAAGCCTGAACAGTCTCGAGCCTCGACACTGCGCCCGAGGCTGCAACAGCCATGCCCACGGCGACTGCATCTGTGCCATCGGGGGCTTCGCTTATGACGACAACATCATTGTCGCCGGTGGTCATATAAAACGCCAGCATCTTGCCCCCCATCTTTTTCAGCAACGCGCGAACGGGCGCAGTGCGGTCTTTGGGTTTTTTCAGCATGCCCTTGACCCCCTCTGGCGAATAGGACGCGTAGGTAATGAAGATAGGCATGTCGACCTCCTGTTTCAGTTTGAAGCGGGACCCTTTCTTGGGCCGGGTCCCTTGGCCTGTTCGCGTCTGTCAACCAACAGCGGTTGCCGGCCCTGCAATCAACCAGAGGCCCGCTAGGATCAGCACCGCCCCGGTCAGCGGGACCAGCCATCGCGCGCGCGGCAGCAGCTTTTCAAGCGCGACATAGAGAGCGATCCCGACAATCCAGTAGAGGTTCATCACGCCGCCTACGAACAAAAGAAGCATCAGCGCCCAGCAACACCCCAGGCAATACGCGCCATGCAAGGCACCTGTGCGAAATGCGCCATAGGGTCCGGGGCGGTTGTGCTCGGCCAGGAACCGTGCAGGGCTGCGGCAATGGCGCAGGCAGGCCGATTTCAGACTGGACAGCTGATACAGCCCAGCAGCGATCAGAACACATCCCGCAAAGACCTCTGTCCGGATGGTCATCATCGGCCCATCTGACAATCCGATCAGTTCAAGCCCCCACTGACCTGCTGTTGCGATGGCACTGAACAGACCCCAGGCCACCAGATAGCCTGCCAGAAAATACAGGCTGAGCCGTGTGGCGCGCGCCGCATCTGGTCCGACGCGTTTAAGAGCTGTGAACAACAGCACGGTTGGTGCCGCGCTGGGTGTCATCATTGCAATCATCATGACCCACCACATCAGGAAGATCAGGATGGTGTAGGTCAGTGTCCAATGAACCTCGGACGACATCCGCATCGGGTTGCCGACGGGTCCGGCCATCCTGGTCATGTCGATGGCGGTCATGTTCATGCCGATGCCCGCAATCGTGTACCAGCAAGCCCCCAGAATGATCACCGCAACGCAAATCAGTACAATGCCGCTGTCGCGTCGCAGCATTCGATCCACTACACCGGTGCGGGGTGGGGTCGTTTCCATGTCAGCCCCGGATTAAGCGCCAAGAACGCCGTGACCTGAGATGTTGAGATGCGCCAAATGGGCGTGCGTCGCATCAAAGGTCAGGCTGATCGCTCCGCCTGTCGATTTAGCACTGCCCGAGGCGGCTTCGGCGTGGCGGTATTCGAACCCGTTGGGCAGGTGGATTGAGGCGCGGTGTGGCATGCCAGAGACGATATTCGGGATTGGACTGACCTCGACATCGAAAACGCCCGAGACCTTGGCGTATCCCGTGCGCTCGTCGCGATCCCATTTCAGATCGATTGGCACATACAGCGTTTCATGCTTGGTCGGCGCCATGGCGCTGAAGACGTACCACATGGTTGCCATCTCGTCGGTGTCTTCACCTTTCATGATGGCCTCGATCGCCGCGCGTTGGTCGGTGCTGGCGCCTTCGTCCACGATCAACTGCATCTGACCGTTGCCTTCATGGATTGGACCCGGCCAGTGGTAAACTCCGGCAGCCCTCACCCCGGCAAGATCGGTGTCGCCATAGTGACCGGTCTGGATATCGAACACGACAACCGCTTCGCAATTGCCGTGGGACGGAGGAACACTGAATTGACACGGGCAACCGAAGTTGCAGTTGCAATTGGCAAGTTCTTCGCCCTGAATTTCCCATTCGGTCATGATAGCCCCCAAAACATGCATTAACACTCTGCTGACACAGGTGTTTGCCTGTCTGTGGTGCCCCTAGACCGAACTTCTAAAAAGGTTTTTCTGGCCAAAAACTTGTACAAACCTAGCACGAAGCCGCATTCCGTTCAAATTTCGGGTCCAGTATGTGCGGGAAAGTGCTTGTTTGCGGGCCAGTTTTCGAAATCCCCGCCGCGCAGCCATGTTTCGGATAGTCTGATTGGGATGCCTTGAACCCGCTATCGTGGGCGAAGGTTTAAAATCTAGGTTCAGTTTCATCCGCTGGGATGAAGTAAGATACTTTAAAAGTCGGGAGGATTGTCATGAGTTTTATGAAAGCACTTGCCTCGGTTGCCGTTGGATTTGCCGCCGCCAAGGGGTTGGAGAAATACAAGCAAATGGGCGGTATGGCTGGTTTGCAAGACATGATGCAGGGGTCAGGCGGGGGCTTTGGCATGGATCAGCTTGGCAAAATGGCCGAGCAATTCGGAATGCCCGGTGGGGCCGCTGGTCTGCAGGACATGATGGGAAAACTGGGCATGACCAACACTGCGGGCGCGGCCGGGTTGGGTGGGCTTATGAACGCCATGCAAAGTGCCGCCAAGACCGGAAGCCAGCAAACAGTCGACATGATGGAAACCGTGTTCAAGGGCACACCGGGCGGTGCCGTCATGGAAGAACAGGCCAAGCTGATGCTGCGCGCGATGATCCAGGCGGCAAAAGCAGATGGTGAATTGGACGAACACGAAAAAGAGACAATCCTGGCAGAGCTGGGTGACGACATCAGCGCCGAAGAGCGCGCCTTTGTTCAAGAGCAACTGAACGCCCCGATTGATGTGATGGGTCTTGCCGCTGATTCCGGAGCACCCATGAAGACACAGATCTATGCCACCTCGTTGGCGGCGATTCGTCTGGATAATGAGGCCGAGGCATCCTACCTGAAGCAACTGGCCGGGGCTTTGGGCCTGTCAGAGGCTGAACGCGATCAGATTCATGCCTACATGGGGGCGCCAACCATGCCTGCGTAACATCGGTCCGCCTTACTTGCGCAGTGGGTGCAATACCTCTTGACACGAGCGGTGCAGCGCGTAAAAGCGCACGCTCATAGGAATTCAACCGAAAGGCCCCTGCCTTTTCGGACGCAGGAGATAACCATGGCGAAGCCGACGACAATCAAGATCCGTCTGAACTCGACCGCGGGCACGGGCCACTTCTACGTGACCAAGAAAAACGCGCGCACCATGACCGAGAAAATGACCGTTCGTAAATACGACCCGGTTGTTCGGAAGCATGTCGAGTACAAGGAAGGCAAGATTAAGTAATCTGCCGCCCATCTTGGACAGTTTCAAAGGGTTCCGCCTCGGCTGGGCCCTTTTTTTATTGCTTGTGGCGCGACACAGCACAGGGTGTTTGACCAGTTACCCCGTTGCATTGAAGCATCAGCAGCTAAGCCAATAGAATCCACCACGGGTTGCTTTTTTGAAGGGCTTGCCCCTACGCTTCAACAACTCGTTCCAAAATGTTGGCCGTCATGAAAAAAATCTTGTTATCCACAGTGACCATTCTGGCCCTTGCGGCTTGTGAAGATCCGTACAACCGCGAAGGTATCGGTTTCACCGGGATTGATGGTGAGCCGCGCACTTTGGCAGATGTGCCCGGGGCGGTTGCCTTCCTTCCCCCTGCAACCAACGTGCCCGCAGAACTGGCGGCTTTGCCCACGATTGCGGTGACGACGGATCAGGTTGAGGCTGAGAAGGTTGCCAGGGTTGCAATCGACAATGGTGGCCGCAGTGACACCGACGCGGTTGTTTTGACCGGCCAAGACACCAACCTTTTCCTGAGCACGGTCAGCGTGAACGGCGCCCTCTATGGGGTTCTGCGCACCGAGAGCAACAGCACGCGCGTCGATAACAGGATCGGTTCGGGCTTTGGACGAAATGCCGAGCAGTTCACCGGTTGCTTGCCAGTGGGGGAAGTCTTCCGCAAAGGCTCTTCCAGCAGCAGCTCGGGTTTTGCCGTATTGTTGGACTGTAGCTAAGACTATTTTCTTCTTGTGACATTGGCCTTGTCCAGGCGGACGGGGCCTTTTTCGTTCGAGCAGTGGATGCTTTGTCGCGTCCAAATCAACATGCTTATTTCACAAAAAAAGGCGGGTCGTTGTCGACCCGCCCGCTATCCATTATGCGCAGTAAGCGCTATTCTTGCTGCCCCATGAACATCAGCAGGAACTGGAACATGTTCAGGAACGAGATGTACAGGCTCAGCGCGCCGTCAATGGCAGCTTTGTCCAGCCATTCCTGATCACCATGGGTTGCGTGTGCAACGTAGGTGTTCTTGATGTCCTGTGTGTAGAACGCGGTCAGGCCGGCGAAGATCAGAACGCCGATGGCCGAGATCGCGAACATCATGGCAGGCGACTGCAGGAAGATGTTGATCACCATCGCCACCAGCAGACCAATCACGCCCATGATCAGGAACGTACCCATGCCGCTCAGGTCGCGCTTGGTGGTGTAGCCATAAAGGCTAAGACCAGCAAAGGCGATTGCGGTCACGATAAACGTTTGCGCGATCGAGTAGGGCGTGTAGATCATGAAGATCGAGCTCATCGACACGCCCATCACGGCGGCGAATACGAAAAAGCCCAATTGCACCGCCGCAGCCGATCCACGCCGCATCAGCGCACCCCAGCCAAACAGCAGGAAGGCCAGCGGTGAGAAGATCACGACCCATTTCAGCGGCGACAGGAACAAAGCGCCACCCAAGCTGGTCAGGTAACGATCCGCGCCGATTTGCGCCACGGCATTGGTTGGGTCAGACGTTACAGCAAGACCGGAAATTGCCCATGCTGCAAGCGCTGTGATCAGCATGCCCACGGACATCGTGCCGTAGACTTTATTCATGTGGGCGCGTAGGCCCTCGTCAATCTGGGCAGCGCGCGCACCGGCCGCCGTCCGGATTGTGTCAAATTGTGCCATATACGGGTCTCCCTTCACATATTTCTTTTCGTGGTCTGAAAATCAAACCCCGTTCCCCGCAAATATCGGCAACTGCGGGCAATGTTTCAAGGGTTTAGCGACGGAATCCGCCCAAAATCAGGCAACAAAAAATGGCGACCTTTAGATGCGGGCCGCCATTCATTGCAAAAATATGAATTTCAGAGTCATTTTTGCCAGTATTCCGGTGCATCCCATACTGGGCGAGCGGCCTCGGCCCTCGCTTGTTCGCGCGTGATTCCAATGTCTTCCAATGCTCTGTCGTCCAGCTTGGCGAGGGTGCGGCGTTGGCGGCGCAATGCAAGCGCATCCCACAACAGTGACGGTCCAAAACCACGGTGCGGTGCGCAGGGTCTGTGAATTGCAACTTGGGTCATAGTCTGTGTCCTTTCATCCGTATTCGATGAGTTTTGTATCTCTTATCAAATTCCTTGATTTATATGGAGCGACATGACACATTTTAAAAATGAATGTTTATGAAGTGATCCATAAGGATTCGTGAAGATGCGAAATTTGGATATTACAACCTTGCGGTCTTTTGTGGCGGTGGCGGATCAGGGCGGCGTGACGCGCGCAGCTGGATTCCTGCACCTGACCCAATCCGCCGTTTCGATGCAGTTGAAACGGTTGGAGGAGCTTTTGGGGCTTGAGTTGCTGGACCGCAGCGGTCGGACCATTGCGCTGACCGCGTCCGGAGAACAACTCTTGGCCTACGCCCGTCGCATGATCGCCTTGAATGATGAGGTGATCGCGAAACTGACCGACCAGGCATATGAGGGCGAAGTTGTTCTGGGTGTGCCGCACGACATCGTTTATCCCGCGATCCCTCGTGTTTTGCAGCGTTTCAACGTGGATTTCCCTCGGGTGCGGGTGCAGTTGGTGTCTTCCTACTCGCTGCAATTAAAAGAAATGTACAAACGCGGCGAATGCGATCTGATCCTAACGACCGAGGCCAACAGCAATGAGGCGGCGGAAACCATTGCCCAGCTACCGTTGCGCTGGATAGGGGCGCCGGGCGGGTCGGCGTGGCGCAAACGGCCAATCCCAATTGCTATGGGCCGCCGCTGCATGTTTCGTCCGCAAGTTATCGCAGCGCTGGATGAGGCTGGCATCCCGTGGGAGTTGGCAGTGGAAACCGAGAATGACCGAACCATCGAGGCCACCGTGGCCGCTGACCTTGCGATTCACGCCGTGTTGGACGGAACCGAAGCTGCGCATCTGGTCCAGATTGACGATGGCGGCGTGTTGCCAACGCTGCCCGCGCATGTGATCAACCTGTACGGAGGGGATACAGGCCGCGGTCCTTTGATCGAGGCGCTGGCGACTTTAGTCCGCCAGAACTTCCGCATGCTGGGCAGTTCACCGTTGAAGGCAGTCGTGGGTTAGGGCGTAATCAAGACCTTGCCGGTTGCCTTGCGATCCCGCAGCAACTGCAGGCCCTTTTCGGTCTCCGACAGCGGTAGTACATGGCTAATATGGGGCTTGATCCGCCCCTCGGCGCACCAGCGAAACAGCGTTTCAAAACTGTCCCGCACGATCTGGGGTCGGAAGGTCAAATAACCGCCGATGTAAAACCCAATGACGGTCAGGTTTTTGACCAACAGATGATTGGCGGGGATTTGCGGCACGTCTCCGCCCGCAAAGCCGATTGGCAGCAAGCGACCTTCGGGGTTGGTGGCGCGGAACGCTGCCTTGAAAACGTCGCCGCCGATGGCATCATAGACCACGTCTGCTCCGCCCAACTCCTTGACGCGCGTGCGCAGGTCCTCAGATGCGTCAATCAAGTGATCGGCACCAGCGGCTTTGGCGGCGGCCAGTTTTTCCGCGCCTCGGGCCTGCGCGATTACGGTCGCACCCATCAGTTTGCCGATCTCGACAGCCGTTAGCCCGACACCACCCGCCGCACCTGTGACCAACAAGGTTTCCCCGGCTTGCAGACGGGCGCGGTGATCCAACGCAAGGTGGCTGGTGCCATAAGCGATCTGGATGGCAGCAGCTTGTTCAAAGCTGACGTTATCAGGTAGTGCAATCGCGCGTTCGGCGTCAAAGACGCCGAATTCCGCCAGTCCGCCCTGACCGGAGTATACCGCAATTCGATCCCCAACTTTCAGATGGTCCACGCCGGGTCCGGTTGCATCGACCACGCCAGCCACCTCCATCCCCTGCGTAAACGGAGCGGTGGGAGTATCCTGATACGTCCCTTTCTGCATCAACAGATCGGCGAAATTCAAACCACAGGCTTTGATTGCAACCCGTACCTGCCGCTCTTGCGGGTTGGGCAGGTCAATTTCGCAAAGCTTGGGGGCCTCGCCTTGGGTGGAAATCCGGTAAGCCAGCATACGTGTACTCCTGTCGCTTTCCGCAATCGTTCTTGCGGGTTGTGGATTGTCAATCACTTCCTCTTGCCGCTGGAAAGACCGGGTCGGACAGCGTGCTTAGTTGCCGCAACGGAAACGACGTGCAACCTCTCAATCTGATACAACCGCAGTCCTTTGTTCGTCAAAACAGATTCAACCTTCTTGAAAAAATGCCTAAAAAGCGCAATATTGTCTGAGGTTCTAATTTGGGGGGCATCGTCCTGATTAGGGAATGGTAGAGTGCGGCTTGCTAGTGTTGCGGTAGTAGATGCGTGTCGCATGCCCGAATTGGTTGTGTGTTTAGTTTAGAGGAGAATACCAATGACCCATCACGTCGATGTCCATGTGGGCAAGCGCGTCCGGCATCGCCGCTGGCTGATTGGCATGACACAACAGCAGTTGGCGCAACAGGTTGGTATTAAATTTCAACAAATTCAAAAATATGAAACCGGGGCCAACCGGATCAGCGCGTCGCGCCTGTGGGACATTGCCGAGGCTTTGGATGTGCCCGTCAGCTTTTTCTTCGAGGGCCTTGAAGAGCCTGAGAAAGACGCGTCCGGAAAGAAATCGGTTCCGGCGGATCTGATGGGCGACAAAGAGGCATTGGATTTGGTGCGATCTTACTATGCGATTCCCGAAAACCAGCGTCGCCGCCTGTTCGAACTGGCACGGGTTCTCAGCGACGTTGCGTAACCGAATAGGGTTGACTCTGTTGCGTGCGGGCCGCACGGGTAGCGCATGCATGAGACCACTCTGACCGATCTGGAAGTTGCGGAAGAAATGGCCGACGCTGCGCGGGCGGCCATTCTGCCGTTTTTCAGGCAATCGAATATTGAAACAGTCAACAAGCTGTCCAAAGGTTTTGACCCGGTTACGGTCGCTGATCGCAATGCCGAGAAAGCGATGCGCGATGTCTTAGCCTTGCACCGCCCGGATGACGGTATCTTCGGGGAAGAGTTCGGTCGGGTTGAAGGCAGCTCTGGCCGGACTTGGGTACTGGACCCGATCGACGGCACGCGCGGGTTTATCAGCGGCACGCCCACGTGGGGCGTTCTAATCGCGCTCAGCACCCAAGATGGTCCGGTGATGGGTGTCATTGATCAGCCCTACATCGGTGAGCGTTTTGTTGGATCTGCCGATATCGCCGTAGCAACCGGCCCGGCAGGGTCGATGTCATTGAAAACCCGTCCGACGCTAAACCTGGACGAGGCCATTCTTTTCACCACCTTCCCCGAAGTTGGCACGGCTGACGAGCGCTCAGGCTTCGAAGCCGTTGCACAAAGGGTGCGGCTGACGAGATATGGAATGGATTGTTACGCCTATGCTCTGTTGGCAGCAGGGCAGGTGGATCTTGTGATCGAAGCTGGCCTGAACGCCTATGACATTCATGCACCGATTGCCGTGATACGGGCTGCTGGCGGGATCGTCACTGATTGGCAGGGCGGTCCGGCCCATGAAGGAGGGCGCGTGCTTGCTGCAGCGAACGCAAGCCTGCACGCGGCTGCGCTGGCACTATTGCGTGACGCCTGAATCCGGTTGCCCGGTTTGGGCTGGTCGAATATGATCTAATGGGCTGGTTCTTACGTCCGTTTTCCGCCAGCCCTTGCCATCTTGCACGAAACGGGCTGTTGCAAGGGGCCGGAGATGACCGAAATCCTGATCAAAAATGCAGACACCATCCTGACGATGGACGACACGCGCCGCGAGTTGTCCAACGCAGACATCCTGATCCGCGACGGGCGGATCGACAAGGTGGGCCAAGGTCTGCAAACGACGGGCGAGGTGCATGACGCCGCGGGCTGCGTGGTGACGCCGGGTCTGGTGAACACCCATCACCACCTGTACCAAACCCTGACGCGTGCTGTTCCTGGTGGGCAGGATGCGTTGTTGTTTGGCTGGCTGAAAACGCTTTATCCCATCTGGTCGCGTTTCGGGCCTGAAGAAATGTTTGTTTCGGCCCAGATTGGTCTCGCCGAGCTGGCATTGTCCGGCTGCACGCTCAGTTCCGATCATCTTTACCTGTATCCCAATGGCGCTCGGTTAGATGATACGATAGCCGCCGCAGCGGAGATCGGCCTGCGGTTTCATCCGACGCGCGGCGCGATGAGCATAGGTGAGAGCGATGGCGGCTTGCCCCCGGATGCGTTGGTTGAGGCTGAAGAAGCAATCCTGAATGACATGATCCGCGTGGTTGATACGTTTCATGACCCGTCTGACGGCGCAATGTGCCGGGTTGGGCTGGCACCGTGTTCTCCGTTTTCCGTTAGTCGCGAGTTGATGCGCGATGCGGCCGTTCTGGCGCGGGACAAGGGTGTCATGCTGCACACCCATCTTGCCGAGAATGACGAGGATATCGCCTATTCGCAGGCGCAGTTCGGATGTCGGCCGGGACAATATGCCGAAGAGTTGGGATGGACCGGTTCAGACGTATGGCACGCCCATTGCGTCAAGCTGGACGGGGCTGAAATCGACTTGTTCGCCAGAACGCAGACCGGCGTCGCCCATTGCCCGTGTTCGAATTGCCGTCTGGGGTCGGGTATCGCACCGGTACGAACCATGCGCGACCGGGGTGTGCCGGTTGGGCTGGGCGCGGATGGTTCGGCAAGCAATGACAACGGCAGTCTCATCCTCGAAGCACGGCAGGCGATGCTGCTTCAGCGTGTTGTGAATGGTGCCGACGCGATGTCGTCCCGGGAAGCACTGGAAATTGCGACGCGCGGCGGGGCTGACGTTCTAAACCGCCCTGATTGCGGGCGACTGGAGCCGGGGAAACGCGCCGACATAGCCATCTGGGACACACGTTGCGTTGAAAGCGCGGGCAGTTGGGACCCGGCAGCGCTGTTGCTTGCCGGGCCGATGAAAGTGAAGCACTTGTTTGTCGAAGGTCGCCAGATCGTGCGTGACGGGCAGATAGTAACGATAGACCTGCAAAAAACGGTTGAACGCCAAAATTCTCTGGCCCGCGCTCTCCAACACTAGGGACGATTTGTCGTTCCGTCCAAGTGGCTGGCCCATGTCCTGCCTGCAAAGCAAGATGCCTTGTGACCTGCGAGTTCTGGCCATAATAGCAGTGGTTTTTGGGAAACGGCGCGCTTCATGGTATCTTTCTGCTCTGTATTGATGGTGTGGTTAGATGTTTTTACGAGTTCTTTTAGTGAATGCCGCTGTTGTGACTGTTTTGGCCCACGGAATAGCGTGGGCCGATCCGAAACCAAGGGGCGCGAAAGCGGCAGACCCCAATAGGGTTGTCGAACTGTATCGGGGCAAAACACAAATCTGGAACGTCTGCGGGGGCGGTGTGTATTACGGTGCCGACGGGCAAGCGAGCGCATGGTGCAGAAAGCACAAACACATCGTGGCCCTTGGGACATGGCGAGTTGACCGCAACGCGCGCGTTTGCCGTGAAATCATATGGCACTGGCCTGAAGGTGAGACCATACGTTCAAAGTCAGACGGTGTTGTTTGCATCGAACATGTGGTCGCCCCGGACGGGTCTATCTGGCGCAGTTGGCCAGATGAATCCGAGTGGTGGTCGATGTCTGGCGACAGAGGTCTTCTGAAGGGCGACAGGTTCAAATCACAGAAGAAACGAAGAGCCCGAAAAATGGGGCTAGGACTTTAGCCCAGCGGCCTGGACGACGCCACGCTTTACAGCGTGACGCGTTCTCCGCCGATCCAAACGGCAGCGATAGCGCGGTCATCACCCATCATGATGGTAGGAAAGACCGCCTCCCACAGGTCCTCCGCACAGGCTTCGCGCTGGGCGATGGCGGGGGTTGAGGCAAGGTCAAGGGCGATCAGATCGGCCTCCATCCCCGGTGCGACGTTACCAACGCAATCATCCAAGCGCAGGGACCGTGCTGATCCGACAGTTCCCAGCCACAACAATTGCGCAGCGTGCAGCGGTGCCCCGCGCAATTGTCCGATCTCATAGGCCGCCGCCATTGTGCGCAGCATCGAAAAGCTCGACCCGCCGCCGGTATCCGTTGCCAGCCCAACCCGGTGCCCGTCGCGCATCAGCCCGTCCATGTCGAACAGGCCCGAGCCGATGAACGTGTTCGAGGTCGGGCAGTGGATCAGCGCGGCGTCAACCTCGCGCAGGCGATGACGCTCACGCGCCTCAAGGTGGATGACGTGGCCGTAAACGCCATTTGGACCCAGAAGGCCAAATTTCTCGTAAGTGTCGAGGTAATCCCGTGCCTCTGGAAACAGCTCGCGAACCCACGAGATTTCATCGGTTTGCTCGCTCAGATGGGTCTGCATCAGGCAATGAGGATGCTCGGCCCAAAGCGCGCCCATCGCCTCAAGCTGTTCTGGCGTCGAAGTGGGCGAAAAACGTGGCGTTATGGCGTAAGACAGGCGGTCGATGCCGTGCCATTTCTCAAGCAAGGCTGCGGATTGGTCATAAGCCGTTTGCGCGGTGTCCCGCAGACCATCGGGCGCGTTGCGGTCCATGCAGGTTTTGCCCGCGACGACACGCTGATTGCGATTTTGAGCAGCCGTAAAAAAAGCGTCGACGCTTTCTGGGTGAATGGTGCAGAAGCTACACATTGTCGTGGTGCCGTGGGCCGCCGTCAGGTCCAGATAGCGGGTGGCGATTTCAGAGGCATAGTCAGGATCGCCAAATTTCATCTCTTCGGGGAAGGTATAGGTGTTCAGCCAGTCGATCAGGCGCTTACCCCAGCTCGCGATCATGGCGGTTTGCGGGTAATGTACATGGGCATCCACGAAACCGGCCATGATCACGTGCGAGCCCTGGTCCACAACGGTTGCGTCTGGATGGGCAGCGCGTAGACTGGCGATATCAGCAACTGCGGATATGCTGCCGTCCTCGATCAGGACCGCCTCGTGGATCTTTACGGCTTCGGTTGGTTCACCTTCGAAAGGGGACCCCGTAAAGCTTAGAACGCGCCCTTTCAGCAGCGTTTTTTGCGCCATTTTTCGTCATCTCCGCCTGTATGGGACTGCGAAACAGCATAGGCTCGCGAAACCTGCCGGTAAATCGGTGCATTGTCATTGTTTTCCGGTAGCTGCTTCCTCTAATTAGGGGGCAATGACCGAAGAAACGGGGGCGGACATGACGACAGGCTATGAAAAACCCGCAACCGAGTCCGCCAGTGACGAGGCCGCCTACGCATTGGATCGGCGGACCGTGGCGGCCATTTTATACGCGGTCGATGTAGACGACCGCGACAAGCTGGTCGAACTGATGGAGCCGCTGCACCCGGCTGACATCGCCGACCTGCTGGAGCAGATCAACGCCTACGACCGCGCCCGCCTGATTCGTCTGTACGATAAGGAATTCGACGGTGACATCCTGTCAGAGCTGGATGAAGCCATTCGCGAAGAAGTCATCGGTGTTTTGCGTCCGGACGTTCTGGCCGACGCCGTGCGCGAGATGGAAAGCGACGACGTTGTCGACCTGCTGGAGGATCTCGAGGAACCGCAACAAGAAGCGATCCTTCGCGCACTGGAAGACTCCGAGAGGGTCGCGGCCGAGCAGGCGCTTTCATATCCTGAAAACTCAGCCGGTCGACTTATGCAGCGCGAGGTGGTCATGGCCCCCGAGCATTGGTCGGTCGGACAGGCCATCGATTTCATGCGCGCAAATGATGATCTGCCCGAGCAGTTTTATCACGTCGTCCTTGTGGACCCGCGGTTGAAACCCGTCGCGCAGGTCACGCTGGGTAAGCTCATGGCCACACGGCGCGAGGTTGCATTGCGGGACATCGCCGAAGATGAGTTTCACACAATACCCGTCGACCAGGACGAGGAAGACGTGGCCTATGCCTTCAATCAGTATCACCTGATTTCGGCCCCTGTGGTGGACGCGGATGGCCGATTGGTCGGCGTGATCACCATCGACGATGCTATGGTCGTTCTGGATGAAGAGCACGAAGAGGACATCCTGCGCCTTGCAGGTGTAAGCGACGATAGCTCAATCTCGGACAGCGTTGCGGCAACGAGTCGTCGGCGTCTGCCGTGGCTGGCGGTGAACTTGTGCACGGCGATTTGCGCCTCGCTGGTGATTTCGCAGTTCGAGGCGTCGATTGATCAGCTGGTGGCGCTGGCCGTTTTGATGCCGATCGTGGCGTCGATGGGTGGCAATGCGGGAACACAGTCGCTGACCGTTGCGGTGCGCGCATTGGCAACGCGTGACCTGACGGGCGCAAACGTATTGCGCGTGATCCGCAGGGAGTTGCTGGTTGGGATGCTGAACGGGATTTGTTTTGCAATCGTGATGGGCGTGGTTGGCATGCTTTGGTTCCACTCTCCGCTGCTGGGTGTCGTGATAGGGGCCGCCTTGGTCGTAAATATGATCATCGCGGGTTTCGTTGGTACGGTAATACCTGTGGTGCTGGACCGTCTGGGTGCTGACCCTGCGCTTGCGTCCGGTACCTTTGTGACGACCACAACGGATGTCATGGGGTTCTTCCTGTTCCTTGGGCTTGCCAGCGTGGTACTCTTGTGACCGATATGACTGTAATCAAGGCTGCCGCGCGCAAGGCGGCCTTTGCGCGCCGCAAAGCCGCGTTTGACGCGCGCCCACCCGGCGCGGCAGGACGTTTGTCCGAGGTGCTGGCAGGGCACCGGGGCGTGCCGCTGTCCGGCTACATGCCGATCCGCACCGAGATTGATCCGGTGGCCGCGATGGCCGAAGCTTCGGCTTATGGGCCCGTTGGTGTGCCGGTGATTCAGGCAGCGGGTCAGCCCTTAAGGTTTTCCCGCTGGACGCCCGACGGCATCCTCAAAGACGGTCCGTTCGGGGCCAAGATTCCCGAGGTTGATGACTATTTCGATCCCGAAATCCTGATCGTCCCTTTGGTCGCGTTTGATACGCAGGGCGGGCGGCTGGGCTATGGCGGCGGCTTCTATGACCGAACGCTGGAAGGTTTACGCGCCAAGCGGCCCACGCTGGCAATCGGGTTTGCCTTTGACGCGCAAGAGTCGGAAGGACTACCCCTTGAGCCTACGGATCAACCGCTGGACATGGTCGTTACTGAAAGTAGGGTTCTGACCTTTCCTGCCTGATCTCTTCAGCTCGGGTTGTTTTCTCGGAAATACTCCCACGCATCAACTTCGCGCCCATCGGACAGGATGCATACGCCTGACTGCCCGTTCTCGCCGTCGCGGATTTCGTATTGTGCGCCGCTTTCGATGCAGAATGTAGCGGCCGGGTTTGCCAATTGGGTGGTCGTATCAGGGGACGGGGTGTCATCGCAGGCTGCAAGAGCGGTCAGGCCAATGAGGGCCACCAGGGCGCGGTTCATCAATATTCTCCTACTAATTTGCTTTGGTGGTTTGTGCCGGTATCTTAAGCGCTTGTGCTTGGTCGAAGCCAGACGTAGGACGGGTGGAATGAGGATACTTTTTCTGGGTGACGTCATGGGCCGTGCGGGACGCGCGGCCATTCAACAGCATCTGCCGCGTCTGCGCGACGAATGGCGGCTGGATTTCGTTGTCGTCAATGGCGAGAATGCATCAAACGGCATGGGTCTGACCGGCGATCACGCCAAGCTGTTACTTGACGCAGGCGCAGATTGCCTGACGCTGGGTGATCACGCATTCGACCAGAAAGACATGCTGCAATTCATCGAGAATGAGCCCCGGATTGTGCGCCCGGTGAATTTTGCCAAGAGCGCACCGGGGCGGGGGCATCGCCTGTATACCGCGCCGGGCGGGCGCAAGGTTCTGGTGGTGCAGGTGCTTGGGCAGGTCTTTATGAAGCGGCCCTTCGATGACCCGTTCTCGGCGATCGAACCGATCCTGAAATCCCATCCACGCGGCGGTCAGGCGCAGGCGATCATCGTTGACATGCATTGCGAAGCGACGTCCGAGAAGATGGCCATGGGTCACTATTGCGATAAACGCGCCAGCCTTGTCGTGGGCACCCATACTCACATACCGACGGCGGATGCGCAGATATTGAACGGTGGTACTGCCTATCTGACAGATGCCGGGATGTGTGGCGATTATGATTCGATCATCGGGATGGACAAGGTCGAGCCGATGCGCCGCTTTATTACGGGCATGCCCAAAGCGCGGTTCTCTCCTGCTGATGGCGAGGCGACGCTGAGCGGCGTGTTCGTCGAGACCGATGATCGTGATGGGCAGGCAAAATCCGTACAGATGGTGCGTGTGGGCGGACGTTTGCAAGAGACAAGACCGCAATAGGGTCACGTCAGGCTTGCTCTGTCGCGCGCAATGCGTGAAACTGCCCGATGGGCGCGTAAGCCTGACCAGGGTTCGGACAGAATACCAAGAATGGAATTCCTTCAACTGACAGAGACGGGCAGCGCAGTTCTGGCGCTTTTGGTGGTCGCGGGCATGTTTGCGCTGTTCCTGCGCGAGGTTTACCCGACCGAGGTTGTCGCCATCGGTGGTGTTGCCTTCATGCTCGTGACAGGGATTCTACCGTATCAGAGTGCTCTGGCGGTACTGTCTAACCCAGCCCCGTGGACCATTGCCGCGATGTTCATCATCATGGGTGCGCTTGTCCGCACCGGTGCGCTGGATGCGTTTACATCTGTCGCGCAGAAACAGGCGCAGGTGAATCCGCGGATTGCCATCGGATTGTTGATGGCGTTCGTCGTGCTGGCCTCTGCCGTGGTGTCGAATACTCCGGTCGTGGTTGTGATGATCCCGGTATTTGTGCAGATCGCGCGTACGCTGAACGTGGCGGCCTCGAAACTGCTGATCCCGCTGAGTTATGCAGCGATTCTGGGGGGTACTCTGACCCTGATCGGAACCTCGACCAATCTTTTGGTGGATGGCGTGGCCCGGTCGCAAGGGATGCAGCCCTTCACGATATTCGAGGTCACTCCGCTGGGCATCGCGCTGGTGATCTACGGTATGATTTATTTGCGGTTCATCGCGCCGCGCCTGCTGCCGGAACGTGATAGCATGGCCTCGCTTCTGTCGGATCGGTCCAGAATGAAATTCTTTACCGAAGCCGTCATTCCCCCCGAAAGCAACCTGATAGGGCGCGAGGTGACAGGCGTTCAACTGTTCAAACGCCCGGGTGTCCGGCTGATCGACGTGATCCGCGGGGACGAGTCGCTGCGCCGCAATCTGAAGGGCGTGGAGTTGAAGTTGGGCGATAGGGTGGTTCTGCGTACCGAAATGACCGAACTTCTAGGCCTTCAGCGCAATAAGGAACTAAAACGTGTCGATCAGGTTTCCGCAGTTGAGACCAAGACCGTTGAGGTTCTGATTACGCCTGGCTGTCGCATGGTCGGACGGACGTTGGGTGCGATGCGCCTGCGGCGACGCTATGGTGTCTATGTGCTGGCTGTACACCGTCGAAACCAGAATATTGGGCGACAGCTCGATCAACTGGTTGTGCGGGTTGGTGATACCTTGCTGCTGGAAGGCGCTCCGGGGGATATTCAGAAACTGGCCGCCGATATGGAAATGGTGGATGTGACCCAACCTTCAGCGCGTGCGTTCCGACGCTCACATGCGCCGATTGCGATTGGTTCACTTATCGGCATCGTGGCGCTTGCCGCATTGGGCGTAGCTCCGATCTTGTTGCTGTCGGTTCTGGCTGTGGCAGTTGTCCTGCTGACTCGCTGCATCGACGCGGATGAGGCGTTTTCCTTTATCGAAGGTCGCTTGCTGGCGTTGATTTTTTCAATGCTGGCGATTGGCGCGGCGCTGGATAAATCCGGCGCGGTGTCGCTGATCGTCGAAACGATTGCGCCAAGCCTTAGTCAGCTGCCGCCTTTCCTGATTGTCTGGGCCGTTTACCTGCTAACCTCGGTGCTGACAGAGCTTGTTTCAAACAACGCCGTGGCCGTGGTTGTAACGCCAATTGCCATAGGCTTGGCGCAAGCGGTGGGGATCGACCCGCGCCCGTTGGTGGTTGCTGTGATGGTGGCGGCTTCGGCCTCGTTTGCGACGCCGATTGGGTATCAGACGAACATGATGGTTTATGGCCCGGGTGGCTATCGGTTTTTAGATTTCATGAAAGTCGGAATTCCACTGAACCTGACAGTCGGACTTTTGGCATCGCTATTGATTCCGCTACTCTGGCCGCTGTGACGTCAGCGCGGAACCGCTGGTTTTTCGGCACAGTCCTTGTAAAATCACATGCAAATACAATGTTTCATCAAGTGATTATGAAGGAAGGAGCATCCCCATGCTCGGAACCGGTAAGGCAGCATTGGCAGTCGCCCCATTTTTGGTTGCGCTAAGCGCTGCCGCAACTGCGGGCACAATCGAAGGGACAGCGACTTATCGTGAACGGATCGCAGTGCCACCCGATGCCACGCTTTATGTCGAACTTCAGGATGTGTCGCGGGCGGATGCGCCCGCAGTGCCGCTTGCCACCAAACGCTATGCGATGAGTGGCGTGCCTGCGCAGTTCGAGTTGGCGTTCGACGATAACCTGATCGAGGACGGTCGCCGTTATGTGGTGCGCGCCTCAATCAATCAGGGCGGCAAGCCGCTGTTTACCACGGATACGGCATATCCGGTGCTGACGGATGGTGCGGGAAACTCTACCGATCTGGTTTTGGTGCAAGTGCAAGGGGCAGCCATGCTTGAGAACACGCAATGGACCGCCGTCGCCCTGAGTGGCACGAAGATCGAGACAGAGCGCCGCCCCGAGATTGCCTTTGCCGAGGGCGGGGCTTTTTCCGGCAGCGGCGGGTGCAACCGGTTCAACGGACAGGCTGAAATCTCGGGCTCGAATATCGCGTTCCCGGACAATATGGCGGCGACGCTTATGGCCTGTCCTCCGGCCCTTGAAGAGGTTGAACGCCAGTTCTTTGCGTTGCTGCAAGAGGTTACCACCTACGCAATGAAAGGGGATGCGATGGCTTTTCTGGACGCTGCGGGCGAACCGATTGTCACCTTCACCCGCACCCAATAACGCTTGGAGGTTACGCGACGGCCCTTGATCGTCCGGCATTGCGGCCCGAAAAGATACAGCCGCCCAGAAAGGAACCTTCAAGCGCGTTGTAACCGTGATAGCCGCCACCGCCAAACCCGGCGACCTCTCCGGCTGCGAACAGACCTGGGACCACCTGACCGTCTGCGCCAATCATCTGGCTGTCCAGGTTCGTCTGCAGCCCGCCAAGTGTCTTACGGGTAAGCACATGCAGTTTCACAGCAATCAGCGGGCCATTGGCCGGGTCGAGGAATTTATGCGGTTTGGCAGTGCGGATCAGCTTGTCGCCCCGGTAGTTGCGCGCGGCCAATATTGCTGCGATTTGAGCGTCCTTGGTGAACGGATTGTCGACCTGCGAATCCCGCGCTTCGATCTGAGCCCTCAGATGTGCCTCATTGATCAAGCCTCCGCCCAACTGGTTCATGCCACTGACCAGTTCGGTCAGGGTGTTGGCAACGATGAAATCCTCGCCATGCTGTTTGAACGCCTCAACCGGTGCCGTCGCCTTTGACCCGGTTAGGACGCGCTGGAACAGTACCTCTTTCCATCCTCCGTCTGTCATATCGGGGTTCTGTTCCGAACCGGACAGGGCGAATTCCTTCTTGATCACCTTTTGGGTCAGCACGAACCAACTGTATTCGTAGCCGGTTTTCAGGATTTCCTTCAGTGTGCCAAGGGTATCGAAGCCGGGCAAACAGGGTGGTTTCAGCCTATTGCCGCGCGCGTCGAACCACATAGAGCTTGGGCCGGGCAGGATGCGGATGCCGTGTGACGGCCAGATCGGATTCCAATTGCGCACGCCTTCCGTGTAATGCCACATCCTGTCGCTGTTGATGACGTGACCACCGGCTTTTTCGCTGATGCCGATCATTCGGCCATCGACGTGGAAGGGGACGCCTGCGACCATGTCTTTTGGAGGCTCACCCAGTCGGTTGCGGGGCCAGTTCTTGCGCACCATCTCAAAGTTGCCACCGATCCCGCCAGAGGTGACGATCACAGACGGAGCATAAACTTCGAACTCACCGACCTCATCGCGGTTGGTCTTGGCACCGTGAAGGGCAGTGTCATCGGCTAGAACCTCGCCCGAGACCCCTTTGGCGCTGCCGTTCTGCATGATGATGTAGCTGACCTGATGCCGAAACTTCAACTCGATCAAACCGTTGCTGACATGCGCACGCACGCGGCGGATAAAGTGCTCAAGCACGCCCGGTCCAGTGCCCCAAGTGATGTGGAACCGCGGCACCGAGTTGCCATGACCATCCGCGTAAGATCCGCCACGTTCGGCCCAGCCAACGATCGGAAACCAGCGTAAACCCATTTCATGCAGCCATGGGCGCATCTCTCCGGCTGCGAACTCAACGTAGGCTTCGGCCCATCTGCGCGGCCAGGCGTCTTCGTCGCGGTCGAACTGCGCGCTGCCCATCCAGTCGCGTAAGGCTAATTCGTGGCTGTCCCTGATTCCCATCCGGCGTTGTTCCGGTGTATCGACCATGAACAAACCACCCAGGCTCCAGAATGCTTGCCCGCCCAGAAAATGCTCGGGCTCCTGATCCAGCACGATGACTTTCTTGCCGCGATCCCCCATCTCGGCCGCAGCTACGAGGCCCGCCAAACCGGCACCCACCACAATGGCATCGGCAGTGTTAGTGGTCATGAATTGTCCTTTCAGCGGCCACGCAGCCAGGCGATGTACGGCAGGGCCACGACATACATCATGATCCCGTAAACGGCAGAGGGAAGGGCCAATGGGCTGAACCCGCTTTCCGTCCCTGTGATCAGCGCGGCAAGCGTTATCCCGAGTGTCGAGTTCTGAATGCCGGTTTCGATTGAGATCGTTTTACTCTCATTCCACGACAGTTTCGCGGCACGCGCGATACCCAGCCCGATTGCGAGCAATGCGATGTTAAGTGAGACCAGCCCAGCACCCATCGCTCCGAGGTTGTCGATGAACAGTTGCCAGTTCCCAGCCAGCGCGGCGAGGACAATCAGGACAAACAAGGCGGTTGCCAGTTTGGAGAGCGGGGCGTCAATCCGTTCCGCAAACCCGGTTGCGAAGTGGCGCAGGCTGACACCGATTGCAACGGGCAGAGTTGTGATCAGGAACAACGCGATGGCCAGGCCAGTGATCGAAACTTCGGGTGCGTCCTCTCTCATGAAATGAGCGATTGACCATGCTGCGAGAAAAGGAACCGTGATCATGGAAAGCAAGCTGATCACCGCAGTCAGACTGACCGACAGCGCAACATCGCCTTTGGCCAGCTTCGACAGGATGTTGCTGGTCACTCCGCCGGGGCAAAAGCTAAGCAGCATGAAGCCCACCGCAATCTCGGGAGGTAAAGCGAAGGCAGTAACTGTAATAAATGCCAATATAGGCAACAAGATAACCTGACAAAGCGCGCCGATGGCAAAGGGATATCCCCGGCTCAGCACACGTTTGAAATCAGCAACATGCAACCCGACGCCCAGCGACAACATGATAATGGCCAGCGAAAGCGGCAGGCCGACATTTATAAGCAGATCCAAGAACAACTCCTCCCAAAGCCGTTCGGAACAGCCTAAGCGAGTGATTGCGGCGCAGGCAACAGCGCCGTTAGGTCACATGTATCGCTGGGCGAAACGGCGCAGGATTTCACCGGGTTTTGTAACCTTGGCAGCGTGGCATATATCAATCAGGCGCTGCGCGTCTTCGGGGGGGAAATACCCATAATTCTTATAGATTTTGATGCGTTGTTCGAAATCACGCGCGTCGGCTTCGGGGTGGAACTGCGTGGCATAGACATTCTGACCCCAGCGGATCATCTGAAACGGGCAGGGGTCCGAGGACAACAGGTGCACGCAGCCCTCGGGAAGTGTCTGCACCGCCTCTTTGTGGCCCACAAACGCATCGAAACTCTCGCCCAGCCCGGCGGTCAGAGGATCGCGCGCGCCCTCTTCGGTCAGGTGGCAGGTTGAGGGGCCCACAGGCTCTCCGAACCGGTCCTTACTGACGTGCCCGCCCAGATGCGCCGCCAGAACACCCAGCCCATAGCAACAGCCCATGAACGGGTGATCGTTTGCGGTGATTTGGGGCATCAGACCCATGATTGATGCCTCAACCCGCGCGTCGCTTGTGGATTTCGTTGCGGGATCATCGCTGACACAGCCGGGACCGCCGCCAACGATAACGCCTGCGTAATCCGTCACGTCCAACCCGTCAGGCAGGGTTTCGCAGTCCAGCCGGATACGGTGGGTCTGGTCCGGCGAAAGGCCGGTCTTGTCCAGGATCGAGGCGTACTCGGCATCCGACGCCTCAGTCTCGGGGCGCAGTTGCAGGATCAGAAATCGTTTCATGCGCTGCACTTACCCGTCAAAGCGGCCAGAAGACAAGGATGGCGGGGATGGAAACCGCGACGATGAGGATTTCGAGCGGCAGCCCCATGCGCCAATAGTCGCCAAACCGATAGCCGCCGGGGCCGAGGACCAGCGTATTGTTCTTGTGACCTATCGGGGTGAGGAATGCGGCCGAGGCCGCCACGGCGACGGTCATCAGGAACGGGTCCGGAGACACCTCAAGCGTGCGTGCCATCTGGATGCCAACCGGCGCGGCAACAATGGCCGTCGCAGTGTTGTTCAGAACATCTGACAGGGTCATCGTGACGACCATCAGCACGGTCAGAATGGCCCAGGCGGGCAAGCCTTCGGTCAACTGCACCAGCGCATTGGCGATCAGTTCGGTACCGCCGGACGTCTCCAATGCGCTGCCCAAAGGGATCATCGAGCCCAACAAAACAACCACTGGCCATTCGATATGGTTGTAGAGGTCCGCAATCGGCATGATCTTGGTCAGCACATAGGCCACGACAACAAGCCCCAATGCAATCGGCAAGTAGATCAGCCCGAGACTGGCCGCCAACACGGCTGCGGCGAACAGGCCGATGGCTAGCCATGCCTTGTCATTGGCCGTGACGTTCAACCCGCGCGCGGCCAAGGGCAGGCACCCAAGCCATTCCGTCACATCCGCGCTGCGGTCACGCGGGCAGAGCAGAAGCAGGATATCGCCGGCCTCGACCTCGGTTTTGCGAACCTGTTCGGTGATGCGGCGGCCCTGGCGGGAAATGCCCATCAGAACGGTACTTTGCCGCCACGCCAGGCCAAGACCCTGCGCGGTCCGGCCAGTGATGCGGGCGCTTTCGGTGGCGACAACTTCGATCACCTCTAGCCCATCGCCCTCGGCGGTCAGTAATTCCTGCCGCCGCGTGTCTGAGAAATCGAGGTTCAACGCCGCGCGAAACTCATCCAGCGCTTCGGGCCGTGCTTCAAGCACCAGTGCGTCGCCCTCTTGCAGCGTGGCATGCGCCGAGCGGCCATAGCGCCGCTTGCCATCGCGGATCAGGCCGATGATTGCAACGTCGGATTTTTCTGCTGCTGCGTAAAGTTCGCTGACCCGTTTGCCGATATGAGCCGACTCGGGCGGAATGGTCAGTTCAGCGATATATTCGGCTAGCGCCTCGGTGCTTTCGGTCTGTGGGCCGCGGTCCGGGATCAGCCGCCATCCGATCAACGAGACAAAGGCCAAGCCCGCAATGGCGGCCACCCCGCCCACTGGGGCGAAGTCGAACATCTGGAACGGTTCGCCCAGCGTCTCTTGTCGGATCGAGGCGATGATAATGTTGGGTGGCGTCCCGATCAGTGTCGCCATTCCACCCAGAATGGTTGCAAAGCTTAGCGGCATCAGCGTCAGCCCCACCGACCGACCTGCCTTGCGTGCGGTTTGAATATCGACCGGCATCAGCAATGCCAGCGCGGCCACATTGTTCATGAAGGCCGACAGAATCGCGCCGATCCCACCCATCAGGGCGATATGCGCCCCCAATCCCCGTGCGGCATCAACCATAGTGCGCGTAATAAGGAATACAGCGCCCGAGCGGACAAGGCCAGCCGATACAACCAAAACAAGCGCCACGATAATTGTTGCGGGATGCCCGAACCCGGCAAAAGCCTCGTCGACCGGAACAACCCCGAGAATGACTCCGACCAGCAGGGCGGAAAACGCCACAAGATCATAGCGAAACCGCCCCCATAGCAGCATTCCGAATACGGTGGCGAAAAGGGCAAAAAGAATAATCTGATCTGTCGTCATGCCGCCACCATACCCTCAAGCGGGGCTTGGGCAAGCCGCTCTCTTGATCCCATGCCCGGCAAACGTCTATATGAGCGCCGAATACGCAATCACTATCACGAGGACGCAACATGGCAGGCCATTCCAAATGGGCCAATATCCAGCACCGCAAGGGACGTCAGGACGCCGCGCGGTCCAAGCTGTTTTCCAAACTGTCGAAAGAGATCACCGTCGCCGCAAAAATGGGCGACCCCGATCCTGACAAGAACCCGCGCCTGCGTCTGGCCGTGAAAGAGGCCAAGTCGAACTCGGTCCCCAAGGACGTGATCGACCGCGCCATCAAGAAATCTGTCGCGGGCGAGGGCGACGATTACGAAGAAATCCGGTATGAGGGCTATGGCCCGAACGGCGTGGCCGTGATTGTCGAGGCGATGACGGACAACCGCAACCGGACCGCTTCGACCGTGCGGTCGACCTTTTCCAAGAACGGCGGCAATCTGGGCGAGACGGGCTCGGTCGGGTTCATGTTCGAACGCAAGGGCGAAGTCGTCTATCCCGCGACCGCGGGTGATGCGGATGCGATCTTTGAAGCGGCTATTGAAGCCGGTGCCGAAGATGTCGAAAGTTCGGACGATGGCCACATCATTTGGTGTGCAGACACCGATCTGAACGATGTATCCAACGCGTTAGAGGCCGCGCTGGGCGAGTCCGAGTCTACCAAGCTTATCTGGAAACCTACCACCACGACCGAGTTGGGCCTTGAAGACATGCAAAAGCTGATGAAGCTGGTCGATGCGCTGGAAGACGATGATGACGTACAACGCGTTACCACCAATTTCGATGCCTCGGATGAGGTCATGGCGCAGCTTTGATCCGGGCCATAATCCCTTGCGTTCGAAACCCGGCTTAGTGGCCGGGTTTTTTCCGGGCTACAGCGCCGCGTGGGTTTCAAACCGCCTGAGATCGCGCCGCGCGAGCTTCATGGACTCGACATTGCGGTTGTTGAGGAGTTCGGGGAACAGGCAGCACAATTCCAGTCTTTGGTCGTGATCAAACCCGCCAAAACCGTTCTGACCCAGATAAAGGCTTTCGGTCCAAACGCCTTCGGATTGGATCACTTCATGGTTGTCGAACAATAGATGGTAATACTCAACGTGGCGCGGATTTCTCTGCGATACGCCACTTAGAGGCAGAAAGAACTTGGCGGCTGCAAAGGCCTCGTCTTCAGCAAAAAGAAGATTGATCTTGGGGCCAGATGTCAGCACGCGATGCATCGGTGACAGGTACAGGTCCGCTGTTGGCAAACCATCGCCAAAGGATCCTTTGGCGATTTTGACAGGCCGGGCAAACCACGCGCGCCGCAATGTCTGTTGGGTGAGCCTTGCCTTCCCAATCCAGAGGATGTTCTGAAAGCCGTTATCTTTTGTTTGAATCTTTTCGCCGGTCTTAAGGCTTTCGACCGGGCGATATCCTGAGCTGGTCAGTATATTGATATTGGTCCCAGCGACGAAACAGGGTGGCGGCGGCAAGGGTGTAAGATCTCCGGTATCCCCTTCCTGATCGCCATTCTGTTCTGAATCCTCGGCCAGAACACTGTCTGTAGGTACGGTGCTATCCGTTGGTACAAAATAGATTTCTTTGTCCCCCGAGGCATCTTCGTGTTCGACATACCAACCGTTGACGGTCAAACTGTTTTCAAGTTCGATTGTCGACTGGTCTTTCATCGACGATACGGTGAAGCCGTTGATTGTATCTTCACCTTCGGAAATGGTTCCATCCATCGCGATGTCTTCAAAGGTCACCACGGTTGCAACCGCCGGTTGGCCCGCTTTACCACCGTCACTGCCGGTGTTTCCAAGGTAATATGCCGCAACGACGGTTTCAGTGGCCATAAAGGTGCAACTACAACGCGAAGAATTTCTACATCATTATATTCAGTATCATGCATGAAACAGAGTTTTTGACCAAGTTCTATAGTGACCTTGAGGAATTGGGGGTTTTCGTGGTCTGTCGTTGCCAAAAGGCAAGGGTTTGGGCCACTTAGGCCGACATTGTTGATGTGCGGTCGGCCTTAAATCCGCTAACGGCGCTGGTTGGTCGCGTATCGACTTGCTGGCATCACTTGGGAAGCAGCGCGGTGCGGGCGGCCTGTCTGACCGCTCTGGTCAGCGGCGCCAGGGCCGCAGATAAGACGCGGCCGACCTGCCACGTCAGCGGCACATCCAACGGCGCGTTCTGTAGCAGAACCCGCAGCCTGCCATCGTCCAGCGCGCGTTGCGCCAGGCCGAGAGGGTTCATGCCCCAGCCCATCCCCGCGATTGCCGCATCCACAAAACCCTGCGGCGAAGGCAGGAAGTGTGAAGGCGGAGAAACCGCTTGGCCCGTTTGTTCGGCAATCCAGGCTTTCTGAAGCCCATCCTTGCGATTGAAGGTCAAGCAAGGGGCTTTAGCCAATGTGTGTTCGTCCAAGCCTTTGGCGAACCATTGTTCTATGAACTCCGGGCTGGCAGTCGCGACATAGCGCAACGCCCCCAGAGATGTGGCATCGCAGCCCGAAACCAACTGCCCGCCCACCGTTATTGCGGCGCTGACCTCGCCCCGGCGTAGCCATTCCGCTGAATAATCCTGATCATCGACCACCAGATCGAACAACAACCCATCCACCTGAGCCATCGCATCAATGAACCATGTTGCCAGAACATCTGCGGGGACTGCTACACGGACCCTGACAGGGCCGGTGGCCTGATCCAGAGTCAGCTCGCGGGCCAGTTTGGCCTCTAGCAAGCCAATATCCTCGGAATGTTGGGCGATACGCATCCCCGCGGGGGTCCCGGTGCAGGGTGTCCCCCGGTTGATCAGCGCTGCTCCTACGCGGTCCTCCAGTGCCTTGATCCGCTGCGAAATAGCTGAGGGCGTTACCGAAAGCTCAGCCGCAGCGGCGTCAAAGCTGCCGTGGCGAAGGATCGACGACAAAGCGGACAGGTGATTGGGATCGAGCAGCATTAATCAAACTTAACTGTAGTCAATAACTTTAATTTGATAGAACGCGCCGACATCCGTAGTCAACGCCTCAGACTACAGGAGGTTTCATGTCTACATCCCTGATCGCTGGTTTCACATTAGGTTTCAGCCTGATCCTAGCTATTGGCGCGCAAAACGCTTTTGTGCTGCGTCAGGGGCTGCGGCGCGAGCATGTGTTACCCCTGTGCCTGACCTGCGCGGTGTCGGATGCGATCCTGATCGCGGCCGGTGTCGCAGGGTTCGGCGCCCTGGCCGAAGCATTGCCGTGGTTTGAAACGGTCATGCGGTATGGTGGGGCGATTTTCCTGACCTGGTACGGGCTGCGCAGCCTGCAATCGGCTTGGCGAGGCGGGGCCGTGATGGACGTGTCAGAAGGTCAGCGCGCCAGTCTGCGTTCGGCCCTGCTGACCGTGCTGGCTTTCACGTGGCTGAATCCCCATGTCTATTTGGATACGGTTGTGCTGATCGGCTCAATCTCGGCCCAGTATGATGACCGCATGGCTTTTGCTGTTGGGGCGATGTTGTCCAGCTTTGTGTTTTTCTTTTCCCTTGGCTACGGGGCAGGGGTGCTATCCCCCGTCTTTGCCCGACCGCGCGCGTGGCAGGTTCTGGATACGGTGATCGGAATCGTCATGCTGGGTATCGCGTTTAAACTTATTGCCATGTGAAGGGTTGTCTCTGATCCGATTTCGGTGTTCAGAATTGCGCATGACAACGCTTGCCGTCTCCTCGCGGCCCCTCGCGGGTATGTTCTGGATGTTTGCTGCCGGGATTTCCTTTGTGGTGATGACGGCACTCGTCAAATCCTTGGGAACGACCATGAGCCCTATTCAGGCGGCTTTTATACGGTACGCCCTGGGGTTGGTGTTTCTGCTGCCTGCGCTGCGTTCCATCCTGACAACCCGCCTGTCATCGCGGCACCTATCCTTGTTCGGGTTGCGCGGAATTGTGCACGGGATTGCCGTCATGCTGTGGTTCTACGCGATGACTCAGATCCCTTTAGCCGAGGTTACGGCGATGAACTACATGACCCCGGTTTACGTCACACTAGGGGCGGCGCTGTTTCTGGGCGAAAAGCTGGCTTTCCGCCGGATCGCCGCGATTCTGGTAGCCCTGATCGGT
Source organism: Ruegeria sp. AWH4_226 (assembly GCF_056159225.1). Classification (NCBI taxonomy): domain Bacteria; kingdom Pseudomonadati; phylum Pseudomonadota; class Alphaproteobacteria; order Rhodobacterales; family Roseobacteraceae; genus Ruegeria; species Ruegeria sp. AWH4_226. The sequence goes on from NZ_JBSWUU010000001.1 coordinate 75,266, forward strand.
GTCGTCATTATCCTGCGTCCCGGATTCCGAGAGGTTTCGACCGGGCACCTCGCCATGCTGGCCACTGCGTTGATGCTTGGCGGGTCATACCTGCTGGCCAAATTGCTGGTGCGTGACATCCCGCCTTCGGTCATTGTGGCGCATCTGTCGATTTGGGTGACGCTGGCCTTGATACCCTTTGCCATCGCAGTCTGGGAGCCTCCGAGCTGGCGCGATATCGGAGTGTTGTTTCTGGTCGCCTGCTTTGCCACGGCAGGCCACTATCTGATGACGCTGGCGTTGCAAGCGGCCCCGGTGGCCGTAACCCAGCCGGTGACGTTTCTGCAACTGATCTGGGCCACGCTGTTGGGCGCGTTGGTTTTTCACGAAAGCGTTGACATATGGGTTGTCGCAGGTGGGTCGCTCATTCTGACGGCTGTCAGCTTTATCGCTTGGCGCGAAGCTGTTCTGAATCGCAGCAACCTGACCACGCCCAGTATCGCGCCCAAGCTGTAGTCGTCTCATCAGTAACTTTGATGTTGATTGACGAGTCAATAAAAACGCCGTAGCGTCTCCTCGGTAATTGTTGAGAAGGGGATGGCTATGCCAAAACTCGGAATGGAACCAATCCGTCGTGATGCGATCGTTCGCGCGACGATTGCCGAGCTTGGGTCAAAGAAATCCCTTGATGTGACCGTCAGCCAAATTGCCAAACGAGCCGGAATGTCCAGCGCGCTGGCGCACCACTATTTCGGTGGCAAGGATCAGATTTTTCTGGCTGCGATGCGGCGAATCCTGTCCGACTTCGGGAATGAGGCTCGGGCCGAGCTTAAAGCGGCAGCGCCTCATCAAAGGGCGCAAGCGATTATTCGTGCTTGCTTTGCGCCGTCTTGCTTTACGCCTGATGTCATCACCGCGTGGATGACATTTTATGTTCTGGCACAAACGAACGACGACGCGCTGCGCCTTTGGCAGATATATCAGGCCCGTATGCGGTCCAATTTGGTCGATGCGTTACGTCCTTTGATGCAGGACCCGGTCGAGGCGGCCGCAAACATGATTGCCCTGATTGACGGTTTGTATATCCGCGCGGCACTTACAGCCCCAAAGGAACCGCAACTGGCCGTGAACCACGCCTTGTGTGTCCTCAATACCTTGCTTGAGGCTGAAAAATGACACAGCCGAACATTCTGATCCTGATGGTGGATCAGCTGAACGGAACCCTCTTTCCCGATGGTCCCGCAGACTGGCTTCATGCCCCGAACCTGAAGAAACTGGCGGACCGGTCGACACGGTTTGCCAACGCGTATACGGCGTCCCCACTCTGCGCACCAGGGCGGGCCAGCTTCATGTCGGGGCAATTGCCCTCGCGCACCGGGGTGTACGACAATGCGGCCGAGTTTCGCAGCGACATCCCCACATATGCGCACCACCTGCGTCGGGCGGGATATTACACCTGCCTGTCCGGCAAGATGCATTTTGTCGGACCCGATCAGTTGCACGGGTTCGAAGATCGGCTGACCACCGATATTTACCCGGCTGATTTCGGCTGGACCCCTGATTACCGCAAACCGGGCGAGCGGATCGATTGGTGGTATCACAACATGGGCTCGGTCACCGGCGCGGGCGTGGCCGAGATTTCCAACCAGATGGAATATGATGACGAGGTCGCCTATCACGCCAAGGCCAAGCTTTATGATCTGGCCCGTGGCAAGGATGACCGCCCGTGGTGCATGACCGTAAGCTTTACTCACCCGCATGATCCCTACGTAGCGCGTCGGAAATACTGGGACCTGTACGAAGATTGCGACCACCTGCTGCCCGAAGTGTCGGACTTGGGTTACGAAAACCAAGACCCGCATTCCAAGCGGATTTTCGATGCCAATGACTGGCGCACCTTCGACATTACCGAGGATGACATTCGCAAGTCACGCCGCGCCTATTTTGCCAATATCTCGTACCTGGATGACAAAATCGGCGAAATCCTTGAGGTGCTTGAGAGCACTCGGCAAGAGGCGATCATCCTGTTCGTCTCGGACCACGGCGACATGCTGGGCGAACGCGGTTTGTGGTTCAAGATGACGTTCTTCGAGGGGTCGTCGCGCGTGCCGCTGATGATCTGTGCGCCTGATTTGCCTGCGGGTCGGATCGAAACGCCGGTTTCAACGCTTGATGTGACCCCAACGCTTGCCGCGCTTGCAGGCGTTGACATGGCAGAAATTGCGCCATGGACCGATGGCGAAAATCTTGTGCCCTTGGCGCAAGGGGTCGAACGTACTGCGCCGGTTGCGATGGAATACGCGGCCGAGGCGTCATATGCGCCGCTGGTCTCGTTGCGGTATGGCAAGTGGAAGTACACCCGCTGTTCGCTGGACCCCGATCAGCTTTTCGATCTTGAGGCTGATCCGCAGGAACGGGTCAATCTGGCCACGAACCCTGCGCATGCCGGGACGTTGCAGACCCTGCGCGCGAAATCTGAGGCACGTTGGGATCTGGATCGGTTCGACGCGGACGTGCGGGCCAGCCAAGCCCGCCGATGGGTGGTGTACGAGGCGCTGCGGCAGGGCGGTTATTACCCCTGGGACTATCAGCCCCTTCAAAAAGCGTCAGAGCGCTACATGCGCAACCACATGGATTTGAACATCGTTGAGGAAAGCCAGCGCTTCCCGCGCGGCGAATAACCTTTCGGTCCGAGAAAGCACACTTCGCCGCAATTCACCTGATTTGGAGCGGCGGGTCTAGGAGTTGAAAAATGGAAGCAGATTTCGTCATTGTGGGTGCCGGATCCGCCGGTTGCGCGATGGCCTATCGTCTGAGCGAGGCAGGGGCTTCGGTTCTGGTAATCGAACATGGCGGCACGGATGCCGGACCGTTTATCCAGATGCCTGCCGCGCTCAGCTATCCAATGAACATGGCGCGGTATGACTGGGGTTATCAATCCGAACCCGAGCCGCATCTGAACAACCGCCGTCTGGCCTGCCCGCGTGGCAAGGTGATTGGTGGGTCGTCCTCGATCAACGGGATGGTCTATGTGCGCGGTCATGCGCGCGACTTTGACACGTGGGCCGACATGGGGGCCGATGGCTGGTCCTATGCCGACGTGTTGCCTTATTACAAACGCATGGAGACGTGGCACGATGGTGGCCACGGTGGTGATGCAGAGTGGCGCGGCAAGGATGGTCCGCTGCATGTCTCTCGGGGGCCGCGTCAAAACCCTCTGTTCCAGGCTTTCGTCGATGCGGGGCAGCAGGCGGGCTATGAGGTCACCGGAGATTACAACGGTGAGAAACAGGAAGGTTTTGGTCCAATGGATCAAACCGTCTGGAAAGGACGGCGCTGGTCTGCGGCAAATGCCTATCTGAAGCCTGCTTTGAAGCGCGAAAACTGCGATATTGTCCGTGGTCTGGCGCATCGGGTTGTGATTGAAAACGGGCGTGCCACGGGTGTCGAGCTGATCCGTGGCGGCAAGAGGGAAGTTATCCGTGCCCGGCGCGAGGTGGTTTTGGCGGCGTCGTCTATCAATTCACCCAAACTCTTGATGCTGTCGGGGATCGGTCCGGCGGCGCATCTGGCCGAGATGGGAATTGACGTTGTCGCCGATCGCCCCGGCGTTGGCGGGAACCTGCAAGACCATCTTGAGTTGTATATCCAACAGGCCTCATTGCAGCCTATCACGTTGTACAAACACTGGAATCTGATCAGCAAGGGCCTGATCGGGGCGCAGTGGTTGTTCACGAAAACCGGCCTTGGTGCATCGAACCAATTCGAAAGCGCGGCGTTTATCCGTTCGAAACCGGGCGTTGAATATCCGGATATTCAGTACCACTTTTTGCCGATGGCCGTGCGGTACGACGGTCAGGCCGCAGCGGAAGGGCACGGGTTTCAGGCACATGTGGGACCGATGCGGTCTCCGTCTAGGGGAACAGTCAGGCTGCGCTCGGACCGGCCCGAGGACGCGCCGGTGATCCGATTCAACTACATGAGTCATAAAAAGGATTGGGAGGATTTTCGCAAATGCATCCGCCTGACCCGTGAAATCTTCGGACAAGAGGCGTTCAAAGCTTATGCGGGCAAGGAAATTCAGCCCGGTGCGGATGTGCAAACAGATGAGGAGCTGAACAGCTTTATCGCTGAACACGCCGAAAGCGCCTATCACCCGTGCGGTACCTGCCGTATGGGGCAAGCCGACGACAAAGACGCGGTGGTCGATCCCCAAGGCCGCGTGATCGGCGTGGATGGGCTGCGCGTTGGCGACAGCTCGATCTTTCCGCAGATCACCAACGGCAATTTGAATGCGCCGTCTATCATGGTGGGTGAGAAAGTTTCAGATCATCTGCTTGGGAAAGAGGCTTTGCCCCGGGCCAACAATCGCCCGTGGATTCATCCGGAATGGGCGACAGCGCAGCGGTGATTTGATCCGCGTCAAAGTGGGGCGTGCGACAGGCGTATAAACCGGAGTAGCAACGACATCTTTAAGGAGCGAACAGGAATGTCCCACACCCCGCATGAACTGGCCGAAGAATTTCCGGACAAAGTCGAATTGATGAGCCAGCTCAAGCAATCCGACGCGCATTTCGCAAGGCTTGCGGATGAATATCACGAGATCAACCGCACCGTGCATCGCGCCGAAGCAAACATCGAGCCAATGGAAGATTTGGCCGAAGGTGAGTTGCGCAAGAAACGTGCCGCGCTGAAGGATGAGATCTGGGCGATTTTGTCAAAAGCGTAAGACGTGGGCGGGGCCGCGCCCCCGCCGCTGCAATCCGCAACTCTGCGTCGGTCCTGTCACTTATGCCAAAGTTCAGGTGACTTCATAAGGCAACGTGCCGCGCGAATGCGCGTCAATCGAAAGGCGGCGCTCTAGTGGTGGAACCGAGCGCTGATGGCAATTCTTGCGCTCGCAGATGCGGCACGAAATGCCGATCGGCTCATAGGCGCTGGCGTTGTTGATATCAAGGTTATCGGCGTAGACCAGCGCTTCGGCGTGGCGAACCTCGCATCCAAGTGCAATGGCGTAACGGCGCACAGGTGCGCCAAATGAGCCTCCGGATTTCGAAACATCTCTGGCCAGTGAGATATAGCGCACGCCGTCGGGCGTTTCTGCCAGTTGTCGAAGAAAGTGGCCGGGGGTTTCAAAGGCGCGGTGAACGTTCCAAAGGGGGCAGGCACCCCCAAACCGCGCAAATTGAAGTCTGGTGGCCGAGTGGCGCTTGGTGATCGTGCCCGCCTGATCGACCCGAACGAAAAAGAATGGAATACCCTTGGCGCCCGGACGCTGCAGCGTAGAAAGTCGATGTGCAACCTGTTCAATCGACGCGCCAAAGCGATTGCTGAGCAATTCCAGATCGTGACGGTATTCCTGCGCGGCCGTGAGAAACGCAGCATAGGGCATCAGTGAAGCCCCGGCGAAATAATTGGCCAGACCGATCTTGGCGATAGCGCGGGCTTCGTCGCTTTGAAACTTCGCAAAATCCAGTGTTGCTTCCAGCAATTTATCCTGACTGATCAAAGCCATCTGCAACAACAGTTGGAACACCTGCGTCTGCGGCGCGGTGCGCGACGAAAGCTGAAGGGTTTTGCTGTCGGCGTCGTATTTTCGGGTTTCGTCAATATCCACAAATTGCACCCGAATACCACGCTCGCCGAGGCTATCGATGGTCGCTGACCGAATGCCCCCAGCGTCGTTTGCACGTGTCGCGAACCGCTCGGCCGCGCGGTCGACCGCATCGATGTAGTTGTCGCAATAGTGAAAGAAGTCACGTACCTCTTCCCAGGGGCTGGCCTGTATTTGCGCGTCTTCCCGACCCAGGGCTTCATCCAATGAAGCTAGGCGCTCATGCGTTTGCCGGTAGGTACGGTGCAGCGCGATGAACGCGCGGGCAAGGGCGGGCGCGTTCGACGCCGTCAGTCGCAGATCGGCCAGCGGTGGCATGGTGTCATCGAAAACCGGATCAGCCAGCGCCTCACGCATGTCCGAGACCAGACGCTCGCTGTCGCCGGTGCTCAACTCGGTCACATCCATGCCGAATTCCTGCGCCAGCGCCAGAACAACAGTCGTCGAGATCGGCCGGTTGTTGTTCTCCATCTGGTTCAGATAAGGCAATGACACGCCCAGTTTGGCAGCGAAGTCTTTTTGCGTCAGCGTCAGACGCGTGCGCATTTCACGCAGTTTTGCACCAGCGTAAAGTTTTTGGGTGGCCATAGCGTGCCTTTGCAACTTTTCCGTCAGTGCACGCTAACTTTGCAAACTGTCGGGTGCAAGCCGCGTTACAGGCCCAGTTGTCTTTCGCGCCTTATGACCGAAACGATGGCCCCGATGGCCAGTACCGACGTGGCCAGCATCAGCCATAGAAGTGGCATTGCGCCGGTTTCGCGGGTCAGCAAGGCTCCGGCCAGAGCGCTGAGACCAGCCCCGCCGCCCAGCATGATTGCGCCGCTCAGGCCGGAGGCGGTGGCGGCTAGCTGAGGCCGTACGGACAGCGCGCCCGAGGTGGCGTTGGGGATTGTCATGCCGTTGCCGATGCCCACGAAGGTCATGAAGCCAAAGAAACTGAGTGCGGTGCCAAAGCCTGCCAGAAACAGGATGGCCGACAGGGCGACACCGATCGCGTTCAACCAGCACCCCCAGAACACCATTTGGTTCACGCCAAACCGGACCGAATATCGCCCGCTAAAGAAGTTCCCAACGAAATACCCAACGGCTGGTGCGCCAAAATAAATGCCGACCTGAGCGGCGCTGAGGCCGAAGAGTTCCGCTCCGATAAACGGAGCTCCGCCCAGATAGGCGAAAAACGCACCCGAGGACAAAGCTGACGACAGGGAATAGCCCCAAAACCGCGGCGAACGAAGCAACTCGGGGTATTCCCGGAACTGCTGTATCAAGGTCTTGCCGCTTTTGACCGAAGTCTCGCCAAAATCGAAGTAGGTCAGCGCCAGCGTCATCACACCAAGCGCGAAGGGCAGCCAGAAATTCGCCTTCCACCCAAAACTCTCTTCTAAAAAGCCGCCAATGGCCGGTCCGATCATGGGGACGACGGCCATACCCATCGTGACATACCCGATCATTGAGGCCGCCTTGTCCTGTTCAAACAGGTCCCGCACTGCGGCACGGCTAAGTACCATACCAACGACCACGACGGCCTGGCACATCCGGAAGGCAAGAAAAATCTCGGCGTTCGGGGCGTAGATGCAACCCAGTGTAGCGGCCAGGAACAGCACCAAGCCCCACAGAAGAACAGGTCGTCGTCCGGCTTTGTCCGCAATCGGCCCGATCAATATTTGAAGTATCGCATTGACCAACAAGTACAACGCAATCGACAGTTGCATGACCTTGTAGTCGGTTTGAAAATGCAGCGCCATATTCGGCAGGCTGGGCAGGAACAGGTTCAGGCTGAGCGCCGACAGCCCCGAAAGCAAAACGAGCGTGGAAATTGTGGGGGGCGTGCGGTGCGCCTGACTTGAACTGAACTGCATGGTTCACGTGTACATGAAGCTCAACAAGGAATGCCATGCAAGAACGCGCCTAAAGAGGAGGATTAGCTAATTTACAGTTTTCCTACTCTAAGTTTTCAAACATTTGCAAATTTGCCGAAAGACGCTTTGGCTTACGCGCGTCTGCGTATAGTGTCGCGCAAAATTCACAGGGGATTAGCGCCATGAAAGACATCCTGACAGAGCTTGAAGACCGTCGCAACGAAGCCCGGCTGGGCGGGGGACAAAAGCGCATCGACGCACAGCATGGCCGCGGCAAGCTGACTGCACGTGAACGTATTGACCTGCTGTTGGACGAGGGCAGCTTCGAAGAGTTCGACATGTTCGTCAGCCACCGCTGTACAGATTTTGGCATGGAGAAACAAAAGCCTGCGGGCGATGGCGTGGTGACCGGTTGGGGCACGATTAATGGTCGAATGGTCTATGTGTTCAGCCAGGATTTCACAGTGTTCGGCGGATCGCTGTCGGAAACCCACGCGCAGAAGATTTGCAAGATCATGGATATGGCGGTTCAGAACGGTGCGCCTGTTATTGGAATCAACGACTCGGGTGGAGCGCGAATTCAAGAAGGCGTGGCGTCTCTTGCAGGCTATGCCGAAGTGTTCCAGCGCAACATCACGGCCTCGGGCGTGGTGCCACAAATCAGCGTCATCACCGGACCCTGTGCGGGTGGCGCGGTCTATAGTCCGGCGATGACAGACTTTATTTTCATGGTCAAAGACACGTCCTATATGTTCGTGACCGGCCCCGATGTTGTGAAGACTGTAACCAACGAGGTCGTGACAGCTGAAGAATTGGGCGGAGCATCGACTCATACCAAGAAATCCTCGGTCGCAGACGGCGCGTTTGAAAATGATGTTGAGGCAATGGCCGAAGTGCGCCGCCTTGTCGATTTCCTGCCGCTAAACAATCGTGAAAAGCCCCCGGTCCGTCCGTTTTTTGATGAGCCGGGCCGCCTTGAGCCTTCGCTGGACACGCTGATTCCGGACAATCCGAATACGCCCTACGACATGAAGGAACTCATCACCAAAGTGGCGGATGAGAGCGACTTTTACGAAATTCAGGAAGATTTCGCCAAAAACATCATCACAGGCTTCATCAGACTGGAAGGGCAAACGGTTGGTGTTGTGGCCAACCAGCCAATGGTGCTGGCAGGATGTTTGGATATCGATAGTGCGCGCAAGGCCGCCCGGTTCGTACGGTTTTGCGACTGTTTCGAGATTCCAATTCTGACGTTTGTGGATGTTCCGGGCTTTTTGCCAGGTACGCAGCAGGAATACAGCGGTGTTATCAAACACGGTGCCAAGCTGCTTTATGCATATGGCGAGGCGACCGTGCCGAAGGTCACCGTGATCACGCGCAAGGCGTATGGTGGTGCCTACGTGGTGATGGCATCCAAGCATCTGCGTGGCGACTTCAACTATGCCTGGCCCACCGCGGAAATCGCGGTAATGGGAGCAAAGGGCGCAACCGAGATCATCCACCGCGCCGATCTTGGCGATGCCGAGAAGACAGCACAGCATGTTGCGGATTACGAAGGCCGCTTCGCTACCCCATTTGTCGCTGCCGAGCGTGGGTTTATTGACGAGGTGATTATGCCCCAATCTACCCGTCGCCGTGTGTCTCGGGCATTTGCAAGCCTGCGCAACAAAAAGCTGAAAAACCCGTGGAAAAAACACGACAATATTCCGTTGTAAGGGGAAACGGCGCCGGGTTCATCGATGGTAAGGCCTTTTGCGGGAAATCCACGGCAAGCAGGACAACCGGAGCGTTTGACATAGAGAATAAAGCTGATAAATGAATAGCCCTATCAGACATAGAAAAGCGCGGGCCTTACGCCAAGCGCGCGCGACCCCGGAGAGAGGAGCCTGCGTAAAGCAGGTCTGGGGTCGCGCTCTTGTTCTGATTTGTCTTTCGTGCGTCAGCCCTGCCTTCGCCAAATCCGAAAACCTGCTGCCGGTGCCGTCAGGTCAGCCGGTACATCTGGCCGATGTGCTGCTGGACAACAACCCTGGTGAGCTATGGGTCAGGTTTCGCTTCATCGCGCCCAAGATCGGGTCGACGGTGGGGCGGATCGGATATGATGTGGCCTCGGTCGATATGGCACATTTGTGCCAGACGCTCGCGGTCGCCTATGTCGCCAAATACGATCTCGAGCCGTCTCGGATTGTCATTTCGCTGTCTGACCGGCCTATCGAATTCGGGCGGTCGGCGCCCGATGCAACTCAGTTCTTCGAAGCCTATCGGCTGGAGCAATCCCAATGTATCTGGGAGGGTTTCTGACCATGAAACGTTTTCGAAAAACCCGGACGTTTCTGAACACCAATACGGCTTTGGAGGTGCGCGCAATGACTCTGTCTGCGCTGGGGAACAGGCTTGTTTCCTTTGATACGACGAACAAAAAGGTAGCGATATGCTGAAACACCGTGGATTCCCCGGACGGCTGCCAGGAACCGATTTTCAGTTCACCATTCGCCGCGCCAACCCAAAAGGTGTAACGCCGATCACACGGCGCGAACGCTTCAGAGATCGCAAACCTGCAGACCGTCGCGCCGACGCGGCATTCATCGAAGCGCTGTGGCAGCACTTTGGCGACCAGCCTTTCGAACGCGGCAACTTGGATGCGGGTCGCTTGAGTTGGCTATTCGAACGCGAAGTCATTGCCGCCGAAGATCCGTTTGATCCGGCCAGCTATGACGCATTGCTGATAGTAGATGTGGACGCGGCGCGTCTGTCATTTCCTGATATCTTCAACGAGGTGCGTTGAACCGTGCGGGCTGTAGTCGTGCATACCCATCCGAGGACATCTTCGGAAAAAACCCTGCCCGGTGTCGGGCAGGGCAGGGCGGTGTGCTTAGAAGTTCAGCTGTGCAGCAAGCTGAATACGGTCGCCGTCGAAATCCCGGCCCGTAGGCGCGTCGTTCCGTTCGCCATAGAAGTACTCGGCGCTCAGTGTCAGGTTATCCGTGGCTTTGTAGAACGCGTTGACGTGGATGGTTTCGAGTTCGGTGAAAGCCAGCGTACCGGTCGAGCTCGCAAGGTCATAGTCTTCGCTACCATAGGCGATACCGATGTTCAGTTTTTCCCCTATGTCCTGGCGGAGCTCAAGCGAGTAGCCGTCCGCGTCGTTGGCCCGGCCGCCCACGATCGCATCACCGCCACCGATCAGATATGGGCCAATCGCCTCGCCGTCGATGTAGTTGGCCGTGAAAAGCCCGCCTTCCCAGAGTTTGGCCGAGACGCCGACAGTGAAGCCGGTTTGATCGACCTCGGTATTGCCATCGACGGACTTCGCTTTGCTGTACAGGGCAGCCGCGCGAGCGCTGTACTTATCGTTTTTGAACTCAACAGCGGCCGTCACGACAGGATCATCCGACCTCGAGCTGCCTTGGTTTTCTTCGACAGACGCGGTGAACGTGGTGTGAGCGCCAAGTTTGCCGGTGTAGCGCACCTGCGGATTCCGGGCAAACAGAACGCCGACAGGTCCGTTGAATTCAACCGTGCGGGGATAAGAGTTCAGCGACATGAAGTTCGTCCATGTCTGACCGATCAACCAGTGGTCGCCGATCGTGATATTGGCATGGCGCACCCGGAATTCCGCTGTTCCGTTCGAGCCAAACAGGTCTACCTCCAACTGTCCACCGATGTCACCGATGTCGCTGGGCGTGAGGGTGCGCAACCCGATCCGCGATTGGCGAACTGTGGCACCAAATTTTCCGTTGGTCGCGAAGCCGGGTTCACCGATTCTGCTAGTATTGGCAAAGTCGCCTTGATCAAAGTCGAAGTCATAAAAGAAGTCGGCTTTGACGTAGCCGTAGACATCCAGGGATGTGCTACCGACACGAAGATCCCCGGTTCCGGAACCGGCGCTATTGGCTTCGAGGGCTTCTACTCGGGCGCGCAGGGCTTCAAGCTCGGCTTGGGTTTGTGCGTCTTCGGCAAAGGCAAGCGTGCTCGTTGCACTCAGTATTGTTGCAGTGAGCAGGATTGCCTTCGTATTTCGTCTTTTCATTTGGGTGTTTCCTTGTGTGCAAGTATGCACGCGCACATTTTCACGCAGCGGTTATTCAAGGAAATCACGAGACTGAGACGAAAAACTGATTATAATTCAAGGAAATGTGCGAATTTCTTGGTTAAAAATCACGCTGTGGTGAAAGCCCCTGCTAAAACCCTGTTCCCACCGAAAATTCCTGGCGAATTGGTAAAGACTGATAGCGTTAACGCAATTTTGCAGCGTGCTGTGATTGTCGCCGTTTGTAACAGAATTGTGACGGTGACGCGCCTTGAGGCATGTGCGTCGACATCTATTTCCCTCGGCACGAATTTGCGCGGCGTTTTGCTGCATGGGCAGATTCCAGCCGGAATCCCAAAGGGTAACACTTCAGTCTTTGCTGAATGTCACGTCGCGTGCATCTTGATCGTGCTGTGCGGCTCTACTTTGCCTGCGCCGCACAAGCACCTACTATTCCGTACCCCTTCCTTACGCGGGCAGGCTTGTGAACCCCACAAAACCCTGCCTGCGTTTTTCTTTGGGCGTGACCTGCGGCGCAAATCTGCGCAAAATCTGAAAAAACCGCGCTTGTTATTGAATATCAACCCGCGGTTGCTGCATCTGCGTTTCAGTGAATCAAAAACTGAAAAGAGGCAGAGCGTATGCGATTCTCAAAACTCTTCCTGGTTGTTGCAACCTGTACGGGCCTCGCGGCCTGTGGTGACTCGACCGGCGAACAGGCGTTGCTGGGCGGTGGCGCAGGCGCGCTGGGCGCGGCGGTCCTCAACGCCGATCCGTTCGTCGGTGCCGCGGTGGGTGCCGCCGGCAACGTGCTATTCTGCAAAACGCAGCGGAACTGTTACTAATACAATCTTCGGGGCGCCTGCCGCCCTGACCGTCATCGCGCAAAACGCCGTCATGGGGCTAAATCCCTGTGGCGGCGTTTTGCGATTCCAGAACACCAAGACAAAGGACGCTCCATGTTTAACAAGATCCTGATCGCCAACCGGGGTGAGATCGCCTGCCGCGTTATAAAAACCGCACGCAAGATGGGTATCGGCACGGTCGCCATTTACTCAGATGCCGACAAGAATGCGCTGCACGTTTCGATGGCGGATGAGGCCATACATATAGGCCCGCCGCCTGCGAACCAGTCCTACATTGTCATCGACAAGGTGATGGATGCAATTCGGCAAAGTGGGGCTCAGGCGGTACACCCCGGCTATGGCTTCCTGTCGGAAAATGCAAAATTTGCCGAAGCACTTGAGGCGGAAGGGGTTGCGTTTGTCGGTCCTCCGAAAGGTGCGATTGAGGCGATGGGTGACAAGATCACTTCGAAGAAAATCGCTCAGGATGCGGGTGTATCGACAGTCCCGGGCTATATGGGGCTAATCGAAGACGCCGAAGAGGCGGTGAAGATATCAAACGAAATCGGCTATCCGGTCATGATCAAGGCCAGCGCCGGAGGCGGCGGCAAGGGTATGCGGATCGCCTGGAATGATGAAGAAGCGCGCGAAGGCTTCCAGTCATCCAAGAACGAAGCTGCGAACTCGTTCGGGGACGACCGGATTTTCATCGAGAAATTCGTGACCCAGCCACGACACATTGAAATCCAGGTGTTGTGCGACACTCACGGCAACGGGATCTATCTGGGTGAGCGTGAATGTTCGATCCAGCGTCGGAACCAGAAAGTGGTCGAAGAAGCGCCGTCGCCATTCCTTGACCCAGAAACCCGCAAGGCAATGGGAGAACAGGCCGTCGCGCTGGCCAAAGCCGTGAACTACGCCAGTGCGGGCACTGTTGAGTTCATCGTGGATGGTGAAAAGAACTTCTACTTCCTGGAAATGAACACGCGCCTTCAGGTCGAACACCCTGTCACCGAACTGATCACCGGTGTCGATCTGGTTGAACAGATGATCCGCGTGGCGGCAGGTGAAAAGCTCACGATCACGCAAGATGATGTAACCCTGACTGGCTGGGCCATTGAAAACCGCTTGTATGCCGAGGATCCGTATCGCAACTTCCTGCCTTCGATTGGTCGTCTGACCCGGTATCGCCCCCCGCAGGAAACCGCCGCTGGTCCGATGCTGGTTAACGGAAAATGGCAAGGGGATGCGCCCAAGGGAGAGGCTGCGGTTCGAAACGATACGGGCGTCTATGAGGGCGGCGAGATCAGCATGTATTATGACCCGATGATCGCCAAGCTTTGCACCTGGGCCCCGACGCGTGAGGCCGCGATTGAGGCAATGCGCGTCGCTCTGGATAGTTTTGAGGTCGAAGGCATCGGGCACAACCTGCCGTTCCTGTCTGCTGTAATGGACCACCCGAAATTCATCAGCGGCGATATGACGACCGCTTTCATTGCCGAGGAATACCCGGACGGTTTCGAAGGTGTCGAGCTATCCGAAGCTGATCTGCGCAGCATCGCGGCCTCTTGCGCGGCGATGTACCGGGTGGCCGAAATCCGGCGCACGCGTGTATCGGGACGTATGGACAATCATGAGCGCAAGGTGGGCAAGCGTTGGAACGTCGCGCTTCAGGGAAGGGAGTTTGACGTTAAGGTCAAAGCTGACAAACAAGGCGCGACGGTCAAATTCGAAGATGGTGAGACTCTGCGTGTCTCATCGGACTGGACACCCGGCGATCAGCTCGCTGTTATCGACGTGGACAGTGGCCCGCTTGTGATGAAGGTCGGTAAGATTTCAGGGGGGTTCCGTGTACGGAACCGCGGCGCTGACCTAAAGGTGCATGTGCGCCGTCCGCGTCAGGCGGAACTGGCCAAACGGATGCCCGAGAAACTTCCGCCTGATACATCCAAGATGCTTCTCTGCCCGATGCCCGGCCTGATCGTAAAGATCGATGTCGAAGTGGGGCAAGAGGTGCAGGAAGGTCAGGCGTTGTGCACGGTCGAGGCGATGAAGATGGAAAACATCTTGCGGGCCGAAAAGAAGGGTGTCGTTGCCAAGATCAACGCTGGTCCCGGCGACAGCCTTGCCGTGGACGACGTGATCATCGAGTTCGAATGACCATGACCTTGTGTTCGCTAAATCTTCGGATGGTCCCGGCGCGTCGCGCCGGGTTTGGTGAAGCCATTCACCCGCCTTCGCGTCGTTCGCGGATCTCGCGTTCGCGCAGGGGCGTTTTGTCGATGGATCGGCCAATTTCGCGCACGCTCCATGGTGCGGGTTTGCGCAGTTTGACCACACCGTCCTTGTCGACGAACACCATCTGGAACCCGCGCGGCCGCAGTTCCGATCTAATCGGAGAGCGCGCGGCCGGGTCTGTATCTGTTAGCACGACCACATCGCGATCACGCATAGCTGCTTCGCCTTCGACCAGCATGTCGATCTGTTGCTGGAACCGCGGGTCGGCGGGCGTGTCGGCGAAGACGATGATGGGCCGACTGACCCACAGAAATTCGCTGAGTTCGCTGTCGCCAACGGGCCGGACGAATTCATCTTCTGCCGGTGCAGACCCGTCGGCAGCCACTGCGGCCAGCGGGAATAGTACCAAGAAAACAAGGGCAAGCGTTCGTGTCATAAGTCCTCCTGTTGGGTTGAATATAGCCCCTGTGTTTGTGAATGCGACCGACGAAATGCACCCGTCGTTCAAAAACTTGCGTTCGACCGGCCCAGAACTGGCCCTGTCGGATATCACATCGCGCGAACGACGTACCGGCGCGACCCGAATAACGAAAAGGAAATCGCCATGACCGATACCAAAGACTGGCAGGCGCTAGCCGAGAAAGAGCTGCGCGGGCGTTCGTTGGAAGATCTGACCAAGGAAACCTTGGAAGGCATCGACGTCAAGCCGCTCTACACGCAAGAAGATACCGCCAACCTGCCGCATATGGGGTCTTTGCCGGGGTTTGGTCCGTTTACGCGTGGCGTCAAAGCGACGATGTATGCCGGACGTCCATGGACAATCCGGCAGTACGCAGGCTTCTCGACCGCCGAGGAATCCAACGCATTCTATCGCCGCAATCTGGCGGCGGGCCAACAGGGCGTTTCTGTCGCTTTCGATCTGGCGACGCACCGAGGATACGACAGCGATCATCCGCGCGTGGTTGGTGACGTAGGTAAAGCCGGTGTGGCCATCGACAGTGTCGAGGATATGAAAATCCTGTTTGACGGCATTCCGCTGGACAAGGTCTCGGTCTCGATGACGATGAACGGTGCGGTGATCCCCATTCTCGCAAGTTTCATCGTTGCAGGAGAGGAGCAGGGCCACGACAAATCCGTCCTGTCCGGAACCATTCAGAACGACATTCTGAAAGAGTTCATGGTGCGTAATACCTACATCTATCCGCCCGAGCCGTCGATGCGGATCATCTCGGATATCATCGAGTACACGTCGAACGAGATGCCGAAGTTCAACTCGATCTCAATTTCCGGCTATCACATGCAAGAGGCTGGGGCCAACCTCGTGCAGGAACTGGCTTATACGCTGGCGGATGGACGTGAATATGTTCGCGCCGCGACACAGTCGGGCATGGACGTTGACAAGTTTGCGGGCCGCTTGTCGTTCTTCTTTGCCATCGGCATGAATTTTTTCATGGAGATCGCCAAGCTGCGTGCCGCCCGCACGCTGTGGCACCGGGTGATGACAGATTTTGGTGCGAAATCCGAGCGGTCAAAGATGTTGCGCACGCACTGCCAGACGTCCGGTGTGTCGTTGCAGGAACAAGACCCCTATAACAACGTGATCCGCACGGCCTACGAGGCGATGAGCGCGGTTCTGGGCGGCACCCAGTCGCTACACACCAATGCGCTGGATGAGGCGATCGCACTACCCACTGATTTCTCGGCCCGCATCGCGCGAAACACGCAGCTGGTGCTGCAAGAAGAAACCGGTGTGACCGATGTGGTCGATCCGTTGGCGGGGTCATACTATATCGAGAGCCTGACCAACGAGCTGGTCGAAAAAGCCTGGGCTCTGATGGAAGAGGTCGAAGAGATGGGCGGCATGACCAAGGCCGTTGCCTCGGGCATGCCAAAGCTGCGGATCGAAGAAAGCGCCGCACGTCGTCAGGCCATGATCGACAGGGGCGAAGAGGTCATCGTAGGCGTCAACAAGTACCGCAAAGAACAGGAAGACCCGATCGATATTCTGGATGTCGATAATGTCGCCGTGCGTGAAGCCCAGGTCGCGCGACTGGAACGCATTCGTGCCACCCGCGATGACGCCGCGTGCCAACAGGCGTTGGACAATCTGACCACTACCGCCCGCGAGGGTGGAAATTTGCTGGCCGCCGCCGTTGAGGCCGCCCGCGCCCGTGCATCCGTAGGAGAGATCAGCATGGCAATGGAGAAAGAATTTGGCCGTCATCGCGCCGAAGTAAAAACACTGGCTGGCGTTTACGGCGCTGCCTATGAGGGCGATGAAGGCTTTGCTGCGATTCAGAAATCCATCGAAGACTTCGCCGAGGCCGAAGGCCGCCGCCCCCGATTGCTGGTTGTCAAAATGGGGCAGGACGGTCACGACCGCGGTGCCAAAGTGATCGCCACAGCCTTTGCGGATATCGGGTTCGACGTGGACGTTGGTCCGCTGTTCCAGACCCCTGCCGAGGCTGCGCAGGATGCTGTGGACAATGACGTGCATGTTGTCGGCATTTCCTCTCAGGCCGCCGGCCACAAGACGCTGGCGCCGCAACTGGTTGAAGAACTGAAGAAAGCCGGTGCCGAGGATATCATTGTCATCTGCGGCGGTGTGATCCCACAGCAGGACTACCAGTTCCTCTATGATCACGGCGTAAAGGCGATCTTTGGCCCAGGTACGAACATCCCCAATGCAGCACAAGATATTCTGAGGCTCATCAGAGAAGCCAAAGCTTAAGATCAGCCGGGTTTTTCTCTGAAAAATCTTGTGATCCTCTGCAAGTGGTGGGTACATGCGACCAGATCCATTCGGGTCTGGTCGTTTTTGATGGAGGTCGCAAGTGTTGCTGGATCATTTGGCCGTTGCGGGTGAGACACTGGAACAGGCAGCCGCTCATGTCGAACACGCCTTGGGGGTGCCGCTTCAAGGTGGCGGCAAGCACGAAGCTTTTGGCACGCATAACCGGCTGCTGGGGTTGCGCGATGGGTTGTACCTGGAGGCGATTGCAATCGACCCCAATGCGCCCCAGCCACAGCGTACAAGGTGGTTCGACCTTGACCGGTTTTCTGGTTCGCCCCGTCTGACAAACTGGATTTGTCGGGTCTCGGATATTGATGCGGCCTTGTCCAACTTGCCTGATGAGGCGGGACAGCCAGTCGAGCTGGCCCGAGGCGCGCTGAGGTGGCAAATGGCGGTGCCCCCCAATGGGCGGCTGCCTTTCGATAACTTGTTTCCGGCACTGATCCGATGGCATGGTGATCTTCACCCGGCCAAGATGCTTGAAGACAGCGGCTGCCGCCTAAAGCGACTGGTGGTTTTGCACCCCGACGCTCTGGATCTGGCGCGCTTGCTGGGAGAAATGGAAACTGTGGTGTTCGACACCGGTCCAGCCGCATTGCGCGCCGAATTTGAAACACCTCATGGTCCGCGTGTCCTGGAATGAACATCCGTCAAGCCCGGATCGGGGATGCAGCTGCAATCGCGGAAATCACCAACACGATCATTCGCGAAACGCTGGTGACATTCACCACTGACGAGCGTGAGGTTGATGCCGTAGCCAAGGATATCCAATCACGCGGTCCCGCCTTTCTGGTGGCTGAAGAAAACGCACAGGTTCTGGGGTTCGCGACCTATGGCGCATTTCGAGACGGGCCGGGATATGCGGAATGCTGCGAGCATAGCATTCAACTGACTGCAGAGGCGCGTGGGCAGGGGACCGGGCGCGCCTTGTTGTCCGCGCTTGAGGATGCCGCGCGGCAACAGGGCATACACGTTCTGGTCGCCGGAATTTCATCGGCCAATGCGGGTGCGGTCGCGTTTCACGCCGCGCTTGGCTATAGGCAAGTTGGCCATATGCCCGAGGTTGGCGTTAAGTGGGGAAAACGTTTGGATCTTTTGTTGATGCAGAAAATTCTCGCCTCAGGGTGATCGGTCGCACCTGACAGTGGTGAACAAGAGCGATAGGGTGCATTCATGTCGATCTGGACTCGTATATCCGACGCGCTGAGCGCGCTGTCCCAAGGTGAAAGCCTGACGGCTGTATTTGAGAAACTGCGCGCTCCGCCCGAACGCTCGGTCGCGTTTGCAATTGCCGTGATTGCGTTGGGTGCAAAAATGGCCAAGGCTGACGGGCAGGTGACACGGGATGAGGTTACTGCGTTCCGGGAAGTCTTCCAGATTGCGCGAAAGGACGAATCCAACGCGGCCCGCGTCTTTGATATGGCCCGAACCGATGTCGCAGGCTATCAGGATTACGCCCGAAAAATCGCCCGTATGTTCGAAGATGATGCGACCACGCTTTGCGATCTGATGGAAGGGCTTTTTCACATCGCGATGGCAGATGGGTTCTATCATCCGAACGAGGATGAGTTTCTGGAGCAAGTCAGCCGGATTTTCGGCCAGTCTGAGGCTCAGTTCTTGGCCCTGCGAACAAGATTTGTTCCTGACGCGCCGAGTGATCCGTACACAGTTCTGGGTGTGCCGCGCGACATGCCGCTGCCAGATATCCGCAAGGTCTGGCGGCAGTTGGTGCGTGAAACCCATCCTGATGCGATGATGGCGCGCGGGGTGCCTGAAGAAGCCATTCGACTTGCCGAAAAGAAGATGATCGACATTAATCGCGCGTGGGACGAAATTAACGGCGCGCAGGCCTGACAGGGATGCGGTTCGCGACCTACAATATTGAATGGTTCGCCAACCTGTTCGACCGCAACGACAACCTGATCGTCGATAACAGTTGGTCTGGTCGACACAATATCACGAAGGCACAGCAAGTTGAGGCGATAGCCAAGGTTCTGACAGCAGTCGACGCAGATGCAGTTGTGATCGTCGAGGCCCCAAACACAGGCAGAACACAGGATACCATTCGCGCATTGCAGAACTTTGCCGAAGCTTTCGATCTGCGCACCTCGCATGCGGCGATGGGATTTGCCAACGAGACCCATCAGGAACTGGCGCTGCTATACGATCCCGACGCGATGACCGTCCGGCATGACCCGATTGCGGGTGACGACATGGCCCCCCGGTTTGATGGTGTGTTTCGAATTGATCTTGATATCGACGCGACCGAGGACAAGGTTTTTTTCTCCAAACCCCCGATGGAGTTGGCGGTGAGAACACGATCAGGGGTCTCGCTTAGGCTTATTGGCGCGCACCTGAAATCCAAAGCGCCGCACGGGGCCGAGACGCGGGATGAGGCAATCCGAATCTCGATCGCGAACCGCCGCAAGCAACTTGCGCAGGCCGTGTGGTTGTCGCGACGGATCACATCGCATCTCGCGGCGGAAGAGCACGTCATCCTGTTGGGTGACCTGAATGACGGACCGGGGCTGGACGAGTTCGAAAATCTTTTTGGTCGATCCTCGGTCGAGATTCTGTTGCAGACCGGGTTGTTCGATCCCCACGCCGAACAGGTTGACCCAATACCATCAACAGCCCGGTTTGAACTTGAAAATGGGCAGCACCTTGAGGCTTTGCTGGACTACATCATGGTCAGCGAAAACCTACGAGCGCGGCGACCGGTCTGGCGCGTTTGGCACCCGTTCCGAGATCAAAAATGCCGGGACGTGACCGACTTGCATCAGGCTCTGCTGACCGCATCTGACCATTTTCCTGTCTCACTGGATATTGAGCTGTAGCCTTTTATCAACGGACAGCAGCCCCTATACTTGTGCCTATGAGACGTCTTATTCCGATCTGTGCACTTTCAGTTGCGCTCGCGCTGCCCTCCCACGCCGAAGAGGACACCGGCAAGTCTCTGATGGAGCAGGGGGCCGAGCTGTTTTTTGAAGGGTTGCGTAAGGAAATGGAGCCTGCACTGGAAGATTTACAGGGTCTCGTTGGCAAGTTCGGACCGGCTATGCAGTCCTTCTTTCAGGAGATGGGACCAGCGCTTGCCGAACTGGCGGATGATATCGAAGATTGGAGCGCCTACGAAGCGCCCGAGATGCTGCCAAATGGCGATATCATCATTCGCAAGAAACCCACGCAAGACGAACCCGAAGTGCCCGAGGAGAGCCAGGAAGAAGCTGACGGAGCGACAGAGATTTAGCCCTTATCCCCGGACGATCACGCGGGTTTCGGATTTCAGCGCCGAAGCCAATGAGTTCAGTCGCGACTCCGCCACCTCGGTGAACAACGGGGATCCTGCTTTGGGCAGCCTCAGTTCAAGCTGGCGCTTTTTGGGGAAATACCGCAGGGTGCCCATCGTCGCGTCGCTTTGCATCCACAACATTGCACCGAAACGCATGGCCTTGCCCAGAATCTCGGCCTGTTTCTGATCCTGCTCGCCCAGCAGTTTGTACAACGGGGCAAAGCGGTTGCCCTCGCGTTTGTTGCGGTACCTATGTTGCAGGGCCAGCCCGATAAATATCCGCTCAGAGTGTTTTAGCCCGCCCAGATTGGCGCGGGTGACATAATCGAAACAGACCTCGGCCCGATAGTCGGGATGCGCGCGCCAGCTTACATCATGCAGCAAACAAGCCGCCTTGATCAGACGCACGCGCGTTTCGGGCGCTGATTTGAACAAGGGCATGACGAAATCGTAAAGGTGCTTGCCGAAACCGGGCAGTCGCGCGTCCTTGGCCTCGGAAAACCGGCTGGCCTCAATCAATGGGTCGCGGTCACGCAGGTTTTGCGGCATTTGCTCGTACAGCAACCCCTCGCGTATACCATAGCTTGAAATCGCGATATCCTTGGGTTTGAACGTACGGATCAACCGCGCGAGCACATCCATTGCATAAGGTATCAAGGCCATACGAGACCCCGAGACACCAGCCAGGCTGCGCAACTCGGCCGGGTCTCCTTTTTCGATGAACTTAATGGTTTCGTGCACCTGTTTGGTGGTCATGCGGTATTCATGCAGAACGTTCAGGGGATAGCCTCGCCGCAGCATGTCCAGACGGGCAAATGCCCGCCAACTGCCGCCCACAAGGAACAGACGATCCCTTTGGGGGCCCAGTTGATCCCGCAGCTCTTCCATAGCTTCTTTGATATGTGCCTTGCGCGCACGCCGTCCGCCCTTGATGTCACGCAGCTTCAGCGGGCCGAGGGCGGATGTCAGACAGTGACCGACCTTACCTGCACCGATCTCGGCCAATTCCATGGACGAGCCGCCAATGTCGCAGATCAGCCCATAAGCACCCGGCCAGCCAAGCAAAACGCCCTGCGCCGACAGCCGTGCCTCTTCAGCGCCGTGCAGTACCTGAACGCTTAGCCCGATTTCAGATTTGACTTCTTCACAGAATTCCGCGCCGTCGCTGGCTTCGCGTACGGCTGCGGTTGCGACAACATGCAAGCCGGGTAGTCCCAGATCATCCGCCAACCGCCGGAACCGACGCAGAGCTGCCATCGCACGGACGCGCCCGCGAGGGTTCAGATGCCCGGTTTCCGACAAGCCGGCCCCCAGTTCACACATCACTTTTTCATTGAAGAAATAGGCCGGAGATCGTGCCGCACCGTCGAAGATCACCATGCGGACCGAGTTTGACCCCACATCGACCACACCGACCCGCGACAGGGCGCGGACCTCAGGATTATCGAACAACGGTTTTCCGAAAGGTCCCCAGTCCGGGATGTCGGTTGCTGCGATCTGATCCATGCTTCTTCCAGGTATTCCGATGTCACAATGCGAAATCGCCGCGTTTGGGTCAATTCCCGGATGTGACATATGTCATTTCCGCGTTCAGGACCCGCCCTGCAAGCGCGCGCGTAATTTCTCTCTTTTCCGACAGGGCAAGGTGATCCAGCCGCGCCACCACCTCGGCCGCGGTTTCGAAACGCCGGTCCATGTGTTTGACAAGATAAGCAATCACGTCAGGACCCGGGTTCAGTTGTCGGTCGATGAAAAGCTTTGCCAGCACCGCACCCAAAAGCGCATCGTCCGGCGGATCAAGCGCCACGTGATGCGCGCCTTCGATCCGGCTTTGAAGATCGGGCAGCGGCAATTGCCAAAGTTTTGGCACCAGCCGCCCCGTCATCAACAATGCGCGCCCTTCGGCCAGAACCAGATTGTGCAGATGAAACAGGGTTTTCTGCTGTTCGATATCGTCAGCGACCATCGGCACGTCTTCAACGGCAACAGGTGTGCGGGCCAGTTCGGGAACGTCCTGATGGCGCACGTCTCGGGCCTGGATGATCCGCCCTCCGGTTTCAGCGGCCCAGACATGGGCCAGATGTGTTTTACCTGCCCCGGCAGGGCCGCTGAGTACCAGCTTATTGCCGGGCCATGACGTGGCCGAGATCATTGCAACAGCCAGCGCGTTGGCGGGGGAGACAAAGAAATCCTCACGGCCAAGCGCAGTCTTCGCCGGCAGATCAAAACTCAGTTGTTGGGCCATTTACTCGTCTTCCTGTTGCTGCCCTTCAACGCCGGTATACAGCCGGCTGTCCAGGTAGACTGAGGTCAGGAACCGGGCCACAACCCCCAGGGCGGCCGCAACAGGCACGGCGACCAGCATGCCGACAAAACCGAACAATGCGCCGAAGACCGACAGGGCAAGAAGCAGCCAGACCGGATGCAGGCCAACCGAACTGCCAACCAGTTTAGGAGTGAGGAAATTGCCCTCGGTCACTTGGCCAAGTGCAAAGATGCCCGCGACCAACCCGATCTGAAGCCAATCGCCCCAGAACTGAAACAGGGCGAGCCCGATCGCCAGCGTACCGCCGATCAACGCGCCCAGATAGGGGATGAACGTCACAAGACCTGCGATAAAACCGACAATCAGGCCAAATTGCAGGCCAACGACCATCAGCGCCACAGCGTAGTAGGTGCCAAGTATCAGGCAAACAGTCCCCATGCCGCGCACGAACGAGGCCAGAACGTCATCAATTTCACCTGCCAACCGCTTGATCGTGGGGGCGTGGTCACGGGGCAGCAGCTCTCCGATACGGGCGGTCATGCGATCCCAGTCCAGCAGCATGTAGACCGTGACAACCGGAACAATGACCAACAGGAACAAGACGTTGATGGCCGAACCAAGAGAGGCCACGACTGATTGCAGAAGGTCCCCGGATTTTGATTGCAGGGTCTCGCCCAGAGAGACGAGCGCTTGATGCGAGCTTGAGTTGGTGTCCAGAATTGATGGGAACTGCCGTTCGATAAACCCGCGTAGCTCTTGGAACAGGCTTGGAAGTACGTCGACCAGATCAACAAGCTGTGTGATCAGCGCGGGTACGACCATCAAAACGATCAGCAAAAAGCCCAGAACCCCAACAATGGTGATGATTCCGGTCGCCGCCATTCGTGACAGGCCCAACGCCTCGATCCGGTCGGCAATCGGGTCAAGGAAATATGCGATGGCGCCGCCAATGACGAATGGCAGCAGAACGTCGCCGAGTGCCCAGAGCAATAGGGCAAAAACTGCGGTTGCAACCCCCCAGTACCTGAGTTGATCTTTCACCGGCAACGCCATGGTTGTCCCCTTGTTATCGGCTCTTGCTGGCGTTCTTGGCGTATGCGGCCTTGTGATGCAAGTTGTTCATGCCCCTTGCAATACTTATCATCAATCGTGGAGTGTCCCCAGCTCAGGCGTTGTATCCGTCGCTTTTTCATCAGGCCAGTTTGTGCGCCATGTTTCAGCTGACCAATGGCCGCAATGCACCGGGGGACGGTCAAACCCCGGCAGGGGCGTGACCAGCGGTGCCACGACTACGTCGTGGCGGGGCACTGCAAAATAGGGGAAGGAATAGCGTTCTCGGCCAGAACGATTCACCACGCGATGCGGCGTGGATTTGAGCCGCCCGCCTGACCACAATTCCAGCATGTCGCCTATATTGACGACAAACCCGCCCGGCGGACAGTCGGGAGCGATCCAGTCTCCGTCATGAGTTTGCGCTTCCAGCCCGCCGACAGGGTCGGGGGCGATGATGGTCAGGGCGTCGGTGTCCTTGTGGGGATGGATGCCGTAGCCGTCTTCATTGGGAGCCTGGGGCGGATAGTGCAGCAGCGTCATATTTGTCATCGGGTCGCGGAAAGCGTCGCGCAACTGGCGGGCGGGTAGCCCCAGACCGGTCTCAAGCGCACCCAAAAGGGTATCGGCTACACGGTCCAGTTGCGACCAATAGCCGAGGATGACGGACCGCGACACAGGCACTTGTGGAGGCCAGACATTCGGGCCATATAGGGCGCATTCACTGCGGATCGCTGCATCATTGGCCACTTCGTAATGCAGCTTGTACCCTTCGTATTTGTCCGCCGAGCCAGACCCATCATTTGGAGTAAAAAATCCCAAGGGGATGAAACCGCGATAGTTTTCGCGGGTGATCGACTGTTCCCATTTCGCATCTTCGTCGATGTCAAAGATGGCCTGCACGCAGGTGCGCATGCGTTGGACTGTATCGGGGGAAATCTCGGTGCCCGAGATCGACAGAAACCCGATATCCGCGCAGGCATCCATCACCTGTCTGACGGTCAGGTCATAGCCCGGATGTCCGTTGTCGCGCAGCGGGGTGATGTCAATCGTCGGAATGCGGCCCATCAGTGAATCCTGACACCTTGGCGGTTAAGCTCGTTATGAACTGGCGCAAGGTTCAATTCGTGAAGCTCTTGATTGCTTTTCAGCGACAAAGCAGCCGCTATTCCCGCACCCTGACCCATAACCGCACAGCACGCCATGTTCCGCGTAGCGGCATGGGCCACCTTGTCAGCCCCGTGCGAACGGCCTGCCACCAACAGCCCCTTTATCCCTTTCGGCAACATCGAACGATAGGGCACTTGCATGTAGCGCCCCGTGGTTGGCAGTATCAGGATGCCGTAACCATCTATGAATTCGGGGTAGATGCCGATCGTATCCTCGAACCGGCCCTGATGGCGGGCGTCGTCCTCGGTCATGTTGTAGACCGCGTCGATCTTGCGTGTGTCCCGGATACCGATTGTCATGCCAAAGTTTCGCAGCCGGGCGTTTTCACAACCCGGCATGAAGCGGCGCAGCGCGTCGATGGCGAGCATGGCCTGCCGGCGGCCCTCGATCTCTCCGCGCGTCAGGCTATCGGGGTCGGTTCCGTCAATTTCTGCGAGGTGGATGAGGTTCATATAGGTCAGCTCGCCCGTGTCGTGCATCGCGCCCCAAGTGCCTGCGATGGTGTTCAGATGCGGCGGGATCAGCCCCTGTTCGATAGCTTGCTGAAACGGCTTGTGCACAAAGGGCGAGAACATGTCGTCCTCTTTTCCGCTGGTTTCGATATTCCACTCTCCACCACCGCCCCAATCCTTGTACGTCTGTGGATCGGCCTTGACGCCTTCCATAAAGGCCCGTTTGTCGACACCAGCCAGATGGAACATGACCGAAGCGGCCATCATCTCTTCGCGCGCGGTTTTGTAGGTCGGCGCACCCGCGCGGTGGGCCACGTCGGCGTCTCCGGTCGCGTCGATCACCACCTTGGCCAGGATCGCCTCGCGCCCGGCTTTGGATTCGGTGATGATACCGGTGATGCGGTCACCGTCCATAATGGGCGCGACGAATTGGCGGTGCAGCATCGGATGCACACCAGCTTCTTCGACGAGCTTGTCGGCGACCAGTTTGAACCCTTCGCTGTCCAGCTCATAGCTGAGTGACTGGCTTTCCGGAACCGCCGCGCCCATGTCTTTCGCGCGGGTCTCGAACTCCATGCCGATGCCGCCTGCTTCGACCGTCTGTTCGTGGCGATACCAGGCGAACCCTTCGACACCCACGGCGGTGATGTTGCCCCCCATGCAGCCGAACCGGTCGACCAGGGACACCTCGGCCCCAGCACGCGCTGCGGCCAACGCAGCGGCCAGCCCGGCGGGCCCGGACCCAACGACCAGGACGTCGGTCTGATGGACAACGGGGATTTGACGGGCGGGTTCTTGAATGGTCTGCATCGGTGCCTCGGAAATTTACATTTCTGTCACAATTGAAGAAGCTGACTGACGGGTCAATTCAAAAAGCCACATGACCTGAGGGCCGCAAAATCACCAATGCCGATTGCCCCCGGTGGGGCTTTGCAATAAGCAGCTTTGAAGTCCAAATTCACCTTTAAAGGTTCAAAATGCGCCTCAGCCGTTACTTTCTGCCCGTTCTCAAGGAAACCCCGTCCGAGGCCCAGATCGTCAGCCACCGGCTGATGCTGCGCGCCGGGATGATCAAGCAGGCTGCTGCAGGGATTTATTCGTGGCTGCCGCTGGGTTTCAAAGTCCTGCGTAAACTGGAAAACATCGTGCACGAGGAACAGGCGCGGGCAGGGCATATCGCGATCCAGATGCCGATCCTGCAATCGGCAGACCTGTGGCGTGAATCCGGTCGCTATGATGATTACGGTCAGGAAATGCTGCGGATGCAAGACCGCCACGGCCGCGACATGCTATATACCCCGACCGCCGAAGAATTGGTGACCGATATCTTCCGTGGCCACGTCAGCAGCTATAAAGACCTGCCGCTGACGCTGTATCAAATCCAATGGAAATTTCGCGACGAGATTCGCCCGCGTTTCGGCGTGATGCGTGGGCGCGAGTTCTATATGAAGGACGGGTACAATTTTGACCTGACCAAAGAGGATGCGCTGCACGCGTATAACCGTCATCTGGTTAGCTACCTGCGCACCTACGAACGTATGGGCCTGCAAGCGATCCCGATGCGTGCGGACTCTGGCCCCATTGGCGGTGATGATACGCATGAATTCCTGGTGTTGGCCGATACTGGTGAATCTGAGGTGTTCTATGACAGCGCCGTGACCGATCTGACATTTGGTGACCGTGACATCGATTACGATAGCCGCGAGCAATGTCAGGCGATCCTCGAGGAGTTTACCTCGAAATATGCGCGTACGGACGAAACCCATGACGAGGCGTTGTTCCATCAAGTTCCCGAGGAACGTCGCCGGGTGGCGCGTGGCATTGAAGTTGGCCAGATTTTCTATTTCGGCACCAAATACTCCGAACCTCTGGGCGCGACCGTGCAAGGTCCGGACGGCAAACCGGTTCCCGTTCACATGGGCAGCCACGGCATCGGTGTTAGCCGCCTGATCGGCGCGATCATCGAAGCCAGCCATGACGACAAGGGCATCATCTGGCCTGAGGGTGTCACGCCGTTCCATTGCGGTATCGTCAACCTAAAGCAGGGTGATGACGAGGCGGACGCAGCCTGTGAAAAGATCTATAGCGCTCTGACCGCGCTGGGGCTTGAACCGCTGTACGACGACCGTAATGAGCGGGCAGGCGGCAAGTTCGCCACCATGGACCTGATCGGTCTGCCCTGGCGCATCACCGTTGGGCCGCGCGGCCTGAAAAACGGCGTGGTCGAGCTGACCTGCCGCCGGACCGGCGAAAGCGAAGAGCTGAGCCCTGAGGCTGCCGTTACAAAAGTTGCCGAAATCTATGAGCAAATTGCCTGAACAGGATCAACGGCCGCTGATCTCGGTCATAACGGTAACGCGAAACCTGATCGAAGCAGGGCGCGGGGAACAAATCCTCGCTGCCCTCGACAGTGTTCAGGATCAAAAGTTCCGTGACATCGAGCACGTGATTTGGGACGGCCAATCCGACGACGGCACGCAAGACCTTTTGAAGGCAGCGATTCAAAAGATCGCGGACACTGAAAACCCCATTCCCGTGCAGTATTTCTGCGAGGCAGACAAAAGCCTTTATGATGCGATGAACCAGGCGGTTCAGCGGTGCGCGGGTGAGTATATTCTTTTCCTCAATTCGGATGACTTGCTTGCGGGCGCTGACAGCCTGCTGGATGTTCAAAAAGCCCTTGAGCCGGACAAGCCGGACTTTGTTTACGGCGAGACGGTCTTTTTTGATGATGAGGGCAATCGCCGCCACGCCCGCCGGCTTACGCCGAAATCAATCCTGCAACGCCTGCCATTCGGCCACAACGCGATGGTTCTGAAAAAGGCGGTTTTTCAGGAAATGGGTGGTCATGACCTGCGGTTCCGCATTGCCGCGGATTATGACATGGTCTTACGAATGATATTGTCTGGCCACTCCGGCCATCGGTTGCAGCGACCAATATCACTGTTTCGGATCGGAGGGGTGTCGGCGGACACAGATGCCGCAGGTGCAGAAATGGCCGCAGTCTGGCTGAAAAACTATAGCCAGTTCTGCGATCTGTCTGGATATACAGACGCAGAACGCCTTGGATGGTACAAGCAGGGCCATCTGCCAGTACGGGTTTCAGGTGCTATTTTTTTGAAATCGCTGTCGCGCCCGGTCATTGCGCGGGCTGCGTTCTACAGCCTGACAAAGACGCTGCGCCGCAAAGCGCAGTTCTGGCGTAGCTACTAATTCTGTTACGGTTTTGGCCGTTTCGTCAGAATATCGCCATCTGCAGTGTTCCCGCGTGCCACGACGATTGGGCGCCCGAGGCGTTTGACCAATTCACGCAGTTCGAACCCAAGAAAGCGTATCCCGCATACTCTTTCCCCGGTTGCGCGGTCCGTGATGCACAAGCGACCGTCGCGGAATGCAAGGCGGTATCCTTTTTCCTTCAGGATGTCAGCCAAGCTTGCCCAACTTGCCGCAGTGTCGAACACAGGGCGAATTGTTGCACGCAAAAGCGCTGCCGTTTCACAATCAAGTTCTGAAGATGCCTTTCGGACCAAAGTCGGGTCCAAAAAAACCGTGTTACTCTTTACTAACATGAGCGTCTCCCGCTCTTAAAATGGTATCCCCCTTGTATTCAGGGTGACAAAGTTTCGAAAAATTGGCAAAAGGCGAAATAAAATTGCTGAGGAAATTGTTGCATATTGAGTTCAGTCCCTCACGCAACGGCCTTTTTGACTTCATACCTGAAACAATTCGGGCATGTCTGTGAAGCGCGTCACAACCGAGGGTATAAGGTCGCGCTCTGATATCACCTTTGACCAGATCATTTGAGATGGTTTTTCGTATGATTCGTATCGAAGACTATGCGCAGAAGTCGCGGAAACGCCCATCCGGGCGCAGGGGGTGGATATCAACTTGACCATCCAAGGAAATGCCGAAAGTGTCGCGCCAAACATAACCACCCGGAGCAGATATGGCCAAGACGCCCCCGCCCTTTGCCCCTTTTGAATGGAAGATCGCCTGGCGATACCTGCGTGCCCGTCGGGCCGAGGGTGGCGTCAGCGTGATGACCTGGATTTCGCTCATTGGAATCACGCTGGCCGTATTTGCCCTGATTGCGACCTTGGCTGTGCGGTCCGGCTTCCGGGCCGAGTTTGTGGGCACCATTCTGGGGGCTAATGCGCATGTCACGGTTTATTCAGCCGGCAATTTTGATGCTCAGGGCCAGTTGGATCGCACCATCGCGGAATATGACGATGTGGCTGACCGCATCGCACAGGTTCCCGGTGTAGAGCGTGCAGCGCCCTTGGTGAAAGGGCAGGTGCTGATTACCAATCGCGAGCGTAGCAACGGGGTCGAGGTATTTGGCATTCAACCGGATGACCTGCTGGACCTGCCCGGTGTTGCGGAAAGCGAACAGGCCGTGGGTGATCTGTCCGAGTTTCAGAATGGCGAAGATGTCATTGCCATCGGGTCAGGTGTCGCACGGGGTATCGGGGCAACGGTTGGGGACACGATCAAGCTCACTTCGCCCAACGGCGTGAAGACGGCATTTGGCACGTCGCCGCGCGTAAATGCGTATCGGGTCGTCTATGTGTTCTCGGCCGGTCGATATGATATCGATCGGACGCGCGTCTATATGCCCTTCGAACAGGCGCAGAGCTTTTTCAACCGAGAAGGTGTGGCTGACGAGATCGAGGTAATGGTCGAAAGGCCCGAGGAGTTGACGCCGATCCTGATCCCCATCCTCGAAGCCGCCGGAGAGCGCAGCCAGATATGGACATGGCAGGACGCATCCGGCGGGTTCCTGCGGGCGCTCGAGGTTGAAGACAACGTGATGTTCATCATCCTGTCTATCCTGGTTCTGATCGCCGCGATGAATATCGTCTCGGGGCTGATCATGCTGGTGAAAAACAAGGGTCGCGACATCGGCATCCTGCGTACCATTGGGCTGAGCGAAGGTTCGGTCCTGCGCGTCTTCTTCATTTGCGGTGCGTTCACGGGAATCATCGGCACGGCTTTGGGTGTGCTGCTGGGATGCCTGTTTGCGATCTATATTGATCCGATATTCTCATTCGTGAACTACATCATGGGTGGCGGCGTTTGGGACCCGTCCATTCGCGGTATCTATGCCTTGCCGGCCGAACTACATCTGTCGGATGTGCTCAAAGCGATTGGTCTATCATTGGGCTTGTCCTTTTTTGTTACCTACTTTCCAGCTCGCCGCGCGGCGCGGCTCAATCCGGTCGAGGCGCTGCGGTATGAATGATGTGACAATGCGATTGGCCGGCCTGGTCAAGACCTACCTAAAGGGTTCGCCGGGTGAAGTTCAGGTGCTGCGCGGTGCCGATCTGGAACTGCGCGCGGGCGAAGCTGTTGCACTGGTGGCGCCATCCGGGGCGGGTAAGTCTACCCTGTTGCACATCGCGGGTTTGCTGGACATGCCAGATGCCGGGTCCGTCGAAATCGCGGGCAAGACTGTCAACGGCCAGGGGGATCGGACCCGCACGGCGATCCGACGGCAGGACGTAGGGTTTGTTTATCAGTTCCACCACTTGCTGCCCGAGTTCACAGCTTTGGAAAATATCACTCTGCCACAACTGGCCAACGGTGTGTCCGAGAAGGCGGCCCAAGATAGGGCCATGTCCTTGTTGGACCGCGTTGGTGTTGCACCGCGCGCGCAACACCGTCCAGCGGCCTTGTCAGGGGGTGAACAACAACGCGTGGCATTCTGCCGGGCGCTGGCTAACCGCCCTAAAATACTGCTGGCCGATGAACCAACCGGAAACCTTGATCCTGAGACATCGGATCAGGTGTTTGATGCACTGATGGCGCTGGTGCGGGACGAAGGGCTTTCAGCACTGATTGCCACGCATAACATGGATCTCGCCGCTCGGATGGACAGAAAACTTCGATTGGAAGGCGGGGTGCTCAGATCAATTCCGTGATGGCACCTCTCAAAGCGCTGTCCGCAGAAAAACGGCTATCATCGATGGACAGGTTGCGAACACGCTATTGGTAAGATTGACTTCGGCTCAGAGCTTCTCGAAAGGGGCGAGACACCAAGTGCTGGGTGATCTGGAACGCAAAATGGATCAGGGCGTCCAGCTTAGTTGCTGGTGGTTCTCTGCTTCGTTGATCTGGATCATTGTGCCAAGAACGCCGGCGGGCAAGCCTGTAAATGTCAATCGTGACAGGAGGATGCGATGAGCAGACAGCTACTTAGGGTAGCTGCTATCGGAACACTGATGGCAGTTTCACAGGCCGCGGCGCAGGACGTAGGGGAAGGGGCCGAGTTGTACCAGCATTATTGCGCAACGTGCCACGGGATTGATGCAACAGGACAAGGCCCAATGGCTGGTGTTTTGTTGGTGCAACCGCCGGATCTGACGAAACTGGCAAATGAGGACGGCGTATTCCCAACCGCCCGCGTGGTGGCGCGTATCGATGGGCGCGACCCATTGGTCAGCCATGGTAGCCCGATGCCGGTCTATGGGCCTTACTTTGACGGGCAGGATACCTCGATGAAAACGCCAGAGGGGCAGCCGATCCTGACAAGCCAACCAATTGTGGATTTGGTTGCGTATCTCGAAACGCTGCAGGGGCAGTAGTCGTTACCTGCAAATGCCTTCGATCTTGGCGCCGCTCCACGGAATCACGATGTCGCGGTCACGTGACTGCTCTGGCAGTGGTGACAGATCGAAATGCACGCTTAACATGTCGTGAATTCGCTGGGTTCTGGGTGCCTTTGGGTCCAGAGCCCGGCAGCAGACGTATTCCTCGACGATCGCACCTTGCTGTTCAAACCCATAGGACAAGAAGTTTGGCGATGTGTTCAGATCGAACAGGTACGGGTCCGCGTTGCCACCATGTTCGGCTGCGGCGCGCAGGGGGTGATAGCCGGTGGTTTCCCGATTTTGCCATTGCCAGACATGGGTCAACTCATGCGCAAGAAGCATCGCTGCAATCAGGTTCATCTGTTCGGGGAATTCGGACATATAGTCCTCAAGATACCAGTCGCGGGCGAAATAAACCCGATTGAAAAGGGCAACGGCGGCCGGTTTTGCGGTCACTATACCTTCTTCAGTAGGTGGCAGAATGCGTTCGCGGCAGGCAAGGCGGGGTCGTGATTGGCGATAAAAAGTGATCGGCGCGACCGGAGCCCCCTCGACCAGGCGCACACGGTCAAGGTTAAGCGTTTCACCCTGAACGGTATCCGCGAAGGTGCGTTCCTGCTCGGTCAATGGGCGACCGCAGGACGCAAGCAGAACAAGAACCATAATCAGGAAGCGACAGGTCATGATCTGAGCCTAGTGGCAAGCACTCGCACTGCAACTGCTTTTCACAGGCTCATTGCCAAAACACGGCTGATTTGCTTCAATGATTGCCCGAACTCATCCAAGTGCTAGCAGCGTATTGCACGGCCATCATCACATAATAGTTATGTTACCCGTGCCGCAACACGAAGAGTGGCCGGATAGGGTTAGGCGTGCTAATTGGATGATCACGCTTAATCTACGAGGGTCGCTGAATGTATTTGGCCTATGTCACAACCACGGACCGCGGCGCGACTGATCGGTTGCTGAGCGAAGTTGCCCAGGCTCTTTTGGCTGCCGGCGCTCAACTGGCGGGTGTGGTGCAAACCAACACCGAATGCACCGATAGTAGCAAATGCGACATGGACGTTCGCGTGCTTCCGGACGGAGACACAATCCGTATCTCGCAGTCGCTGGGCGAACACTCGCGCGGCTGCCGACTGGACCCGGCGGCGTTGGAGCAAGCCGTTGGATTGGTTACAAATTCGCTGGAAAACGCCCCGCAACTGCTAATCATCAACAAGTTTGGCAAGCATGAGGCTGACGGGCGCGGCTTCCGTCCTGTGATTGCCGAAGCCCTGGCAAAGGACATTCCGGTTCTGGTTGGCGTGAATGGTCTGAATAGAGAAAAGTTTCAGGACTTCGCGGGCGGCGCGGCGGAACAGATCGCGGCTGACCTTGAATCTATTGTTGCCTGGTTTGACCGCGTTGATGCACAGCGGGTAGCAGCTGCCTGAGTGAGACTGCCCTTGTCGCGCCAATTTTGCAGATTGACCTACATAAGGTTCCGGTTGGTGATCCTTGGCGCGACGCTTTCTAGGTAATCAATGCTGAGAGATCTTCTTCAATCCATTGATATCAAGATGAAAAAGCCTCAATTGTAGATACGATCTATGAGGCCTTGCCAAATTGTGGAATGCCGCGGTTTTGCGCTTCCAGAAAGCGATTATGCGCTGTGGTAAGAGCTTCATCATTCTACAAAGAAGATGGTGGGCGACCCTGGAATCGAACCAGGCGTGCGTCTCCGCGAGGGAGTTACAGTCCCCTGCCACACCTTGCGGCCTGTCGCCCACTGTCAGGCGTTGACCTGACGTGGAGGCGTGATTACTAGCGCCTTGAAGGAGCGTCAACAGGAAAATTTCGCTTTGACGCAGGAAACCGAAGTCCCGGCCCGGAGGCCCATGAAATGAAGAAACCCAAATGGGTCGTCGAAAAGGAACAGGCGCGCAAGGCGGCTGCCGCGGAAACCTTCTGGCTGTTCGGACTGCATGCCGTGCGGGACGCGTTGATGAACCCGAACCGGCAGAAGTTGCGCCTGATCGTCACGCGAAATGCACGGGATAAATTGGCCGAAGCCATTGAATTTGCAGGGATTGAGGCCGAAATGGTTGACCCGCGCAAGTTTACTGCGCCAATTGATCCGGGCTCTGTCCATCAAGGTGCTGCTCTTGAGGTCAAGCCTCTGGAGTGGGGCGGATTGGCGGAAAACTGCATTGGCCGTGAGCATCCGCGCGTGCTTTTGTTGGATCGGGTAACAGACCCTCACAATGTCGGGGCGATCCTGCGATCGGCCGAGGTTTTGGGGGCAAGTGCGGTCATCGGTACCCGGCACCACTCAGCGCCCGAGACAGGTGCTTTGGCCAAGACCGCCAGCGGCGCGCTGGAGCGTCAACCCTATCTTCGGGTCCGCAACCTGGCTGATACGATTGTTGAGTTGCAAAACATGGGTTTTCTGGTGCTGGGGCTGGATGGAGAGGCCAGCCAGACCATCGAAACGACCTTGGGTGGCAAGTTGGATCAGCCGGTTGCACTGGTGCTAGGGGCCGAAGGGCCAGGCCTACGGCAAAAAACCAAGGAAACGGTTGATCAATTGGTGAAAATCGACGCAGCCGGAGGTTTTGGATCGCTTAACGTCTCAAATGCAGCCGCAATCGCCCTATATGCCTCAAGGCACACGTAGACAGGAGAGCCCCCATTCCCAGCCCGTCCAAAATCGTCACCTGCTGTTACTGCGGGACCCGCGCTGCGTTGGTTCTGAGGGGGCAGAAACGCCACGAGCTAAGCTGTTCAAGTTGCGGGGCGCCGCTGCATGACATCAAAATGGTGCCCAAGCGCAAGTTGAGCGACGAAAAGATTAAACGAGACGTCAAGAAAGCGCCTGCGGCATACCGGAAGAACAAAAAGAAGAAGAGAAAGGCTATCTTCTCGCGCTTGCTGGAAGAGGCATGGGATGTCGTCGAGGATATCTTTGATTAAAGCGGCCTCAGGGTCGATTTGATGATCACAAACCCGTTAACGGGGGTTTCTCAAGTGCGCAAAAATTGCAATTTGATTATTTGAAAGGATCAAATTGATTTCTGCTATGCTTACTCGTCGTTTTCTGTTGGCCGCAGCGGCCGCCGCCGTGATCGCACCTGCCGCCACAGCGCAGGATATGCCGTTTTTCTTTGCTACAGAGGGAGCGGCAATGGCTGGGTATGACGTGGTATCTTACTTTGACGAAGATGCGCCTATTCAAGGCAAATCGGAACACGCAGTTGTGTGGCGGGGGGCCAAATGGCAATTCTCAACCGCCGAAAACCGTGAGGCATTCGAGCGTGATCCACGCGCCTTTGCGCCTCAGTTCGGTGGGTACTGTGCCTATGCAATGGCCCACGGATCACTGGCCGGTTCTGACCCGATGGCATGGCAAGTGGTTGGCGGACGGCTGTATGTGACCCATTCATTGGAAGTTGAACGGATGTGGCGCACTGACTCGGCTGAATATATCCGCATGGCCGAAGCGCATTGGCCCGGAATTCTTCACAACAAATGAGCAAATTGTCGATTTTTGTGAATTGTCATCACAAAAATTAGGTCACCCTCTTTTTTTCTCTGATCATATGCCTAAATGACACAGTGACCGCGGAACGGAACTGCCGCGGGTCATTTCACTGTCCCTCGTTCCAACAACTTGCGCTCAGGTACGGCCTGGGCGCTTTTTTCTTTTGGTTCGCCAGAATAGGGTGCGGCCATGACAGAGTATCCTGATAAATACCTGAAAGAGATTCTGCAGCGTACCAAGGTGGTCGCCGTGGTTGGTGTGTCGATGAACCCGGTGCGGCCAAGTTACTACGTGGCGCGGTATCTATCTTTGAAAGGGTTTACGGTTATCCCGGTCAATCCGGGCCATGCGGGGAAAGAGTTATTCGGTCAGACCGTGCGCGCCTCATTGTCTGAGATTTCCGAGCCGGTTGATATGGTCGATATCTTCCGCCGATCCGAGGCGGTGCCGCCGATCGTCGACGAAGCCTTGGACGTGCTGCCAAAACTACGCACGGTTTGGATGCAGATCGGGGTAGAAAACGCCGATGCCGCCGCCAAGGCGCAAGGTCAGGGTATGGACGTGATCATGAACAGATGCCCAAAAATCGAGTATCAACGCCTGTTTGGTGAGCTGCGCATGGGTGGATTTGCGACCGGCGTGATCTCTTCCAAAATCTGAGCTTACTCACTGACATAGGGTAAAAGCTCACCATATTGCTCGACGCGGCGTTGCTGCAACACGGCGTCACGCGGCACCCATTCATATTTCGTATCCTCCACCAGCGGAGACCAGAACAACACCCCGCCGTAGCGCCAGGGATCCAGCACCACGCCGCTATACAGTGTTTCGCCTCTGCGGCTGATAATGGCGGTGCTGTGGTCGATCCTGAACGGGTTGTCCGCATTGGCGATGGCACGATGCAATTCGAGCGTTTGGAAGTTCTCTTGCTTGAGCCGGCGCTCAATATCCTCGGCCCAGTGCCAGCACAGCCCCCGAGGGCGCAGGCCCTTGTTGACCTTGGCGTTGTGGATCAACGGGGGGTCAGTGATTTCGTATTCCTGCACCAGTTGCGCCGTGTAGGAATAAGCGATCTGAGAGGCACGGTTTGCCTCTTCCGGGTCAATATCCGGCCCAAGGCTGAGGATTTCATTGGCGAGTCGCTGCACTTCGTCCCCGGTTGACGGGGGCGGGGACGCGCAGGCGGTCAGCGCCGCAAAGGCCAGCATAGCTGCCATAATCCTGATCATCCCTTGGCCCTATGATCCGTTGACTGTGAAACCTGATCATAAAGGCGAGGACCGGTTGACGGAACCCTGTCGTTCAGCCCTTGGGGCGAGCAGCTTTTTCAGCGATGCCGCTGACGCCTTGCCGCCGTTCCAACTCGGCCAGGACGTCATCCAGCGCGACGTCGCGTGCCGCCAGCATGACCAGCAAGTGATATAGCACATCCGCCGCTTCGGCTGTCAGGCCCGCCCTATCACCCTTGACGGCTTCGATGATGGCTTCGACGGCCTCTTCCCCGAATTTTTCGGCGCATTTTTCGGGACCTTTCGCCAACAATTTGGCGGTCCAGCTGGAGTCGGGATCAGCATCCTTGCGGGCCTCGATGGTGGCGGAGAGATCGTGTAGAATGCTCATGTTAACCTCATCGGGATGCCCGCAGCAGCCATGTGTTCCTTGGCTTCATGGATCGTATATTCGCCAAAGTGAAAGATCGAGGCCGCCAGAACCGCGCTTGCGCCACCTTGCGTCACGCCTTCGACCAGATGATCCAGATTGCCCACCCCGCCCGAAGCGATCACGGGTACATCCACCGCGTCCGAGATGGCGCGTGTCAGTGGTAGGTTAAATCCGGCCTTGGTGCCGTCCCGGTCCATTGAGGTGAGCAAGATTTCACCCGCGCCTTTGGCGACGACGATTTTGGCAAACTCAACGGCGTCGATCCCGGTGGGTTTGCGGCCACCATGCGTGAAAATCTCCCACTTACCCGGGCTGACGGTCTTGGCGTCGATGGCGCAGACGATGCATTGGCTGCCGAATTGATCCGCTGCTTCGGCGACCACGTCCGGATTTGCCACTGCGGCCGAATTGAAACTTACCTTGTCCGCACCAGCCAAAAGCAAGGCGCGGACATCTTCCTTGGTGCGCACGCCACCGCCTACTGTGAGGGGGACAAAACACTGTTCGGCTGTGCGTTGAACAACGTCGAACATGGTGCCTCGGTTTTCGTGGGTGGCGTGAATGTCCAGAAAGCAAATCTCATCCGCGCCGGCGGCGTCGTAGGCCTTGGCCGATTCCACCGGGTCGCCTGCATCACGCAGGCCCACGAAGTTCACGCCTTTGACCACACGGCCATCAGCGACATCGAGGCAGGGTATGATGCGAGTCTTTAGCATGGCGGCATCCTTTGTTGCCGCACCTGTAACGATAATGCCCCGCCGATGCCAGTGCCGAACAGCGTGACACCGGCCAATCAGTGGATGCCTGTTCTTCGGTCAGTCGGTGCCCAGTATCTTGAGGGCTGACAACAGGTTGGCCTTGTCATCTGTCCAAGGAACCCGACCGTCTGCAATCAAAGGTTGCCACTCCCCGTCTTGGACAAATGCGTCGATGCGGCTTTTGTCACGGCTCAGGATCACCACATGCGTGTCGGATGCGCCCTTCTTTTTTTCCTGCTTTCCGACTTTGTCCCTTTGGAGTGCGGCGAATAGGTCAAGCGCGGCGGCAGACCGGGCCAGTTGCGGTGACAGATCGTAGTATTGGTTCGAGATATGGAAGACCAAAACGCCGTCCTGATTTAAATGACGCAGGTAAATTTCGATTGCTTCACGGGTGATCAGGTGCAGGGGGATTGCATCAGAGCTATAGGCGTCCAACACCATGATATCAAAATCAAAGGCTTGATGTTCCAGCACGATCCGGGCGTCGCCAAGATGCGTCTCGGCAGTTGGGGCGCATTCGGACAGGTATGTGAACAGCTCTGGATCACGAGCGATACGGTCGACGGTTTGGTCGATCTCGAAGAAATCCCATGTCTGATGCGGCTGGCCGTAACAGGACAACGCGCCAGTCCCGAGACCAACAATGGCGATATTGTTGGAGTTAACGCCGTAATCCGATGTGAGAACTTCGGCCATCGGTCCGTTCGGATGGTAATACGACAACGCAACCGGTCGTATGCCGGGGGGCGTTCGTTTTTGCCAACCATGTATCGTGGTGCCGTTCTTGTAGACGCGGAACTCCCCCAAATCAAAAACATCGTGGGTTCCAAAAAAGCTACGATCACGGAAATAGCTGTCTTGATTGGAAAAGAGCGTTGAAGCCAGAACGATCAGCAAAACAGTCGCCAAGCGGGTTGGATTGCCTCTCGACGCAAGCAAAACCGCTGCGACAATGGCTGTAACAGCGACTAAGGCAAGTGTTCGTGATTCGAATTGAAAGCTAACTTTCAAAGCGCCAGTCATGAATAGCAATGGAATCGAAAGGACTATAGCCGGTGCGACCTGGCGCAGGTTGAATTTGCCCGCTTGCATCAAGAACAAGCCTCCGGTCAGGATTAGGGTGACGGCGAATTCAATTTCGCGGTTGAAAACGGCAGGTGCGATGATTGAGTTGAAAAGCCCGCCACAGGCACCGCCAACCGAAAGCGCCAAGTAAAAGACGGTAAGATGCTGGGCCGGCGGGCGAAGCTCATAAAGCAGCCGGTGCGCAAACAAAGCAATCAAAAACAGGATAGGTATATACAACGCCATAACAGCGGGTGGCTTGTGTGCAGACAGAGTATTGGACAGCAGCACGACGCCGAATGACAGTGCGATCAGAACCGGCGTCGTCAGCCCGTTCAAGGTTAAGCGGCGCCATTTAGAAAAAGCCAGGATGAACGTCAGAATATACGTCGCCAGTGGCACAACCCAGATCAGGGGAATAGCACCAAGGTCGATGCTGAGTTTGGTTGTGGTGGCCAACATCAGGGACGAGGGGATGAAGGCAATGAAGACCCAGCCGATGATTTTCCCGAAGCTCAGCCTGTCGCTAGCGGAAGGTGTGTTCTGTGTCGCGACAGGTTTGCTTGCGCCTTTCAGGGCAAACATGCCGCTGATCGCCATGAGAAGTCCGAATGCGACAAACCCGACGGACCAGAACAGGCTGATGTCCTGAGCGCCAAAAAATGGATCGGCAATCAGTGGAAACGCCAACAGGGCCAGCAAAGACCCCACGTTGCTGGCCGCATACAGAAAATACGGATCATTGGCCGACGGACCGCCCGAGCGTGAATACCAGGCTTGTAGCAATGGTGCATTCGCTGACAGCACCGCAAACGGTACCCCCACACCGACCGCGAAGACCAGAAGGGTTTGAAGGGCGATCGAGGCCGAGGGATCGAACCTCCAATCGTCTTGCGTGGCAAGAGGCAAAAAGCTGAGCGCCAAAACCCAAAGGGCCAGGTGTGTCACAATCTGCCACCGAAGACCGAGCCATCGTGTCAGCACATGAGCGTACAAATACCCCAGGATAAGCATCAGCTGGAAGAACAGCATCGCTGTTGTCCAGACCGCAGGTGTGCCGCCGATTTTCGGCAAAACGAGTTTTGCAAACAGCGGCTGCACAAAAAACAAAAGGCTGGCGCTGACAAAAATCGTCACGCAGAAACTGATAACCGGAGCAAGATAACGCCAGTTTTCTGTAGGTTGCGATACATTCGAAATAGACACGGCAAAACTCCGGCTATGGGGTACGGTTCAGCGGTAGGCGCGGAATTTGACCTTTTTGCGACCGATCTGTGCAAATTCTGCAAGTTTAGCCAAAATTGTTTACGATCTGAGATCGATTCGAGGGCAAATCTTCTTTGGTGGGTCAATCAAATGACAGCACAGGCAAACACCGTGTCGGTGATGCCGGACTTGTGATTGCAAGACCATTCAAACCCGGGAAGTTTACGCCCAAATTCAGCGGGAGATTAGTAAAATGCACAGTTTCATTTTGGCAACTGTTTTCGTTTTAGGAGGAACCGTCGCAGCGATGGCAGACGATATCATCAAGGTTGGTACAGACAAATCGGTGTCGGAGGCGCTGGAAGCGTTAGAGGCGGCTGTTGGTAATGCTGGCGCAACTGTTTTTGCACGCGTCGATCACGCAGCCGGGGCCGAAAAGGTAGGGCTGACCATTCCGGCCAATCAAGTGCTGATCTTCGGCAACCCCGCGATGGGCACACCCGCCATGCAGATTGACCCGCGTGCGGGATTGTTCTTGCCGCTGAAAGTGCAGGCATACGAGGACGAAAACGGTCAGGTCTGGTTGGCCTATGAAGACCCCAAAGAGACCATGGATGATCTCGACGCAGTTGAGTCATCCCCGGTCATTGAAAAGATGCGGGGGGCACTGGCAAAGCTGACGTCAGTTGCCGCAGAATAAAAGTCTTAGGTGCTTGCGCGGCTGACCCGCGCAAGCGCGTTTCTTGCTATGAGAATATGGAATGGAAGGATTGTCGCCAAATAAATCCAGCCACCAAGATTATGCCGACGTACCCACGTGGCTAACGAAATCCGACCATTTTCTGAAACAACCGAGACCCGGAAATTCAGGTGACGATCGTTAAATCCCGCGATCAGCTCGGTTTCGTCGTCGTGTTCGACCGGGAAAATACCAACCCTATCGGCTGCGTTCGGACCGGATTTGGATATCCCGAACGGTGCCAGTAAAATCCCCCTCAATCGAACCAGTGCTTTTGCCCAATTTGGAAAATCGGTAATGATTTCTGCCGCACGGCGCGGGGAAAGGGTGGATGGTACGCTGTAGCAATCCAAAAAATCCCCTTGTTCAAGCCGCGCATGCAGACGGCTAGTGGTTGGAAGATCGGATTTTTTTACGTGGGTATGGAACACGAACTCACACTCGGAGCGCTGCCACCGCTTGTTTCAGGTCAATCGC
Organism: Ruegeria sp. AWH4_226; assembly: GCF_056159225.1. Lineage (NCBI taxonomy): Bacteria > Pseudomonadati > Pseudomonadota > Alphaproteobacteria > Rhodobacterales > Roseobacteraceae > Ruegeria > Ruegeria sp. AWH4_226. Next base: position 116,878 of record NZ_JBSWUU010000001.1, read on the forward strand.
CCCATCATAGAGCGCGCGGCCCGAAATCGCACCATTCAAATCTGCGCCACAATCGCGCAGCGCGATCAGGTCAGCGATCGACGAAACGCCACCCGAAGCGATCACCGGAATAGATACTGCTCGCGCCAGATCTGCAGTTGCTTCGACATTTGGACCCTGCATCGCACCATCGCGGTTGATGTCCGTATAGATGATGGTGGCAACACCTGCGTCCTCGAAGCTGCGTGCCAGATCGGTGACCTGCACGTTGGTTTCTTGCGCCCAGCCTTTGGTGGCGACCATGCCATTGCGCGCATCTATGCCGACGGCAACTTTGCCGGGAAAGGCTTGCGCGGCTTCACGCACCAGATCGGGGTTCTCAACCGCCACGGTACCCAGAATGACCCGGGCCAGACCCTTGTCGATCCAAGTCTCAATCGTGGCCATGTCACGAATGCCGCCCCCAAGCTGCGCTGGAACATTGCAAGCCTTCAAAATTGCCTCAACCGGCGCGGCGTTCACAGGCGCGCCTGCAAAGGCCCCGTTCAGGTCCACAAGGTGAAGCCATTCGCACCCTGCGTCAACAAAGGCACGGGCCTGCGCGGCCGGGTCGTCGTTGAACACGGTGGCCTTATCCATTTCACCGCGCAGCAAGCGCACGGCTTGGCCGTCTTTTAGGTCGATGGCGGGGTAGAGGATCATGTCGGGTGGCCTTATATCACTGCTTTTCGCGCGGGATATCGCACATGCAGGGCAGGAGATGCAACGCGACGCAAAGTCAATCTTGCCCGGTGGCGAATGGCGGGCCAGACTGGCCACAAAACAGGGAGACACTCATGAAAACATTTATTCTTGCAGCGGGTCTGGCAGTGCTGGCAACAACCGCCTTGGCTGCCGATCCTGTCGACGGGCTGTGGAAGACCGCTCCGGGGGATACCGGAGGTTATCTGCACGTCACGATTTCTGAATGCGGCAGCGCCATTTGCGGTACCATCGATACTGCCTTTGACGCGGATGGGAACGAGCAGTTGGAGTATGAGAATCTAGGCAAGCAGATCATCTGGGATATGATCCCGGAAGGCGGCGGCAGCTATGACAATGGCAAGATCTGGGCTCCGGACCGGGACAAGACCTATAATTCGAAGATGACGTTGGACAGCCAGAACGAGCTGACCGTCAAAGGCTGTGTCGCTGGCGGCCTGATCTGCCGCGGGCAGACCTGGACACGCGTTCAATAAGGCTTAGGGCGCCCAGTTCAGGAAATTTCCGATCATACGCAAGCCCACATCCTGGCTTTTCTCGGGGTGGAATTGCATGCCAACCATGGTGTCGCGGCCGATCACGGCCGTGACCTCTTGTCCATAATCCACGTAGGCCAACCGCTCAGCCGGGTTTTTCACCCGGAAATGGTAGGAGTGGACAAAATAGGTGTGATCGCCGGAGTTGACCCCGCTAAACACGGGGTGGTCGCTTTCCAGCACCAGATCGTTCCAACCCATATGGGGGACTTTCAGCGCTTTGTCTGACGATTCTATGCGCACCACATCGCCAGCGACCCAGTCAAGCCCGTCCGTTTCACGATATTCATGGCCTTTCGTGGCCATCAGTTGCATACCAACGCAGATTCCCAGAAACGGTCGGCCTTTTTGTCCAACCGCCTCAACCATGGCGTCATAGATGCCCTTATGTCCGCGCAATTCGGCGGCGCAGGCCGGAAACGCACCGTCGCCCGGCAGAACCAAACGGTCGGCACGCGCAACAACATCCGCGTCCGAGGTCACGACAACCTCACCCGCATCCACTTCGCGTGCCATGCGTTGAAATGCCTTTTCGGCCGAGTGCAGGTTACCGCTCTCGTAATCAATGATGGCTGTCAGCATTTACAGCGCGCCTTTGGTGGACGGGATCGCATCTGCCTTGCGCGGGTCGGTCTCAACCGCCACGCGCAGGGCACGGGCCACGGCCTTAAAGGCAGCCTCGGCAATGTGGTGGCTGTTGAAGCCGTGTACCTGGTCGACATGCAGTGTGATGCCGCCATGGGTGCTGAGCGCCTGAAAGAACTCGCGCACCAACTCGGTATCGAACGAGCCAATCTTGGGTGTCGGCAGGTCCACGTTCCAGATCAGGAAAGGGCGGCCCGACAGGTCCAGCGCACAGCGGACCTGCGCGTCGTCCATGGGCAGGTGGCATTCTCCATAGCGCCGGATGCCCTTTTTGCCGCCCAGGGCTTGTGTCAAAGCCTGACCCAGCGCGATGCCAGTATCCTCGACCGTGTGGTGATCGTCGATGTGATAATCACCCTTGGCGCGGATTGTCATGTCGATCAGCGAATGGCGCGCAAGCTGGTCCAGCATATGATCGAAAAACCCGACACCGGTCTGGTTGTCATATATGCCAGTACCGTCCAGATTGACCTCGACCGAGATTTCGGTTTCGGCGGTCTGACGGCTGATCTTTGCGCTGCGCATGGGCGAATTCCTTTTGCTACAGGCGCGCTTATAGACGGGGTTGGGGCGGCTTATCCAGACCGCACGTGGTAATCAGTGCAAACTGTTGCAGGGGATTGCACCCGCGCGCGCCCCATGCCAGCCTGCCAGCAATTCAACCAACAAGGCACGGCCCATGTCCACCTGCGTTTTCATCCAGATCCGCTGCAAACCCGGCACCACGTACAAGGTTGCCGAAGAAATCGCCTTGCGCGAAATCCACTCCGAGCTTTATTCGACCAGCGGTGAATACGACCTGCTGCTGAAGCTCTACATCCCCGAAGACAAGGATGTGGGGCATTTCATCACGGAAAACCTTTTGGTGATTCCAAATATCGAACGGTCCCTGACCACGATGACGTTCAAGGCGTTCTAGCCCAGCTCAAACGTCGTAACGCCAAAGATGCGGTTCAGGTCGATATCTGGTTCGTGCTTCGAATACATCCGCGCCGTTTCAAACACCTTGCTCAGCCCAAGTTCGTCCGCCAACGCCATGGCCGATGCATTGGGCTGCGGCATGTCCACAAATACCTCATGTGCGCGGTGTCTCTCGGGAAGCGTGCCAAGAACTGCGCCAAGCAACGCCTTTGCGATCTCACCTGTGTCCGCAAACAGGGGGCCAACCTTGTACCCATTCAGGCAGGGGCGCAGCGTGGCATACCCCCTGATCCTGCCACTATCGACATACACTTTTGAGACATGGCCAGATGCACTCAGCCAATGTTCAAGAAATACACCGCGCGGCGCGGGGAACAGACTGCGATCATAAGCCCTCAGGTCATCTGAAACGCTGGAAAGATCAGAAATCTGAGCAACCGACCCTGTTTCCAGTTTGGCAAGTATGTCCCGTGCAGATCCTGAGAAACGATAGTTGTTGTAGGCAAAGGCAAAGCCCGACTTGCGATAATTGTGTTGCTGATCGACGACCCCGTCCAATCCGATGTTGAGCGCATTGCAATTCGCCAGCGCATGCCGCCAGATTTTCAGCCCGTGGCCAGAACCGCGATACTCGGGCCGAACGATGTAGAACCCAAGAAATGCAAATGTATCGTCGTAGCGGACGACGGAGATCGAGGCGATCATCTCACCATCCAGAAAACCGCCCAGAAACCCGCCGGTATCAGTGCTGTGGAAACATGCGGCATCAAGATGACCGGGGTTCCACCCCTCGCGTCCGGCCCAATCTACAGCCATCTGTAGCTCATCTGCAGTTAACAGGCGGATGACATATTCAGACAAGGTGAATGTCCTGTGTTGCAAAATACCGCCAGAATGGCGCACAGACAGAGTATAAGCTAGGCTATATCGGAGTTTTGGTATCTGGAGCGGGCGAGGCGATTCGAACGCCCGACCCTAACCTTGGCAAGGTTATGCTCTACCCCTGAGCTACGCCCGCATCAGATACAAATGTGGTCCAAAGACCTCTCAATGGAGCGGGCGAGGCGATTCGAACGCCCGACCCTAACCTTGGCAAGGTTATGCTCTACCCCTGAGCTACGCCCGCGCCGTTGAGTGAGGAGGGATGTATAAATTCCCACGCAAGCCTGCAAGCGGAAAAACACAAAAAGCCGGAAAAATCTTTCGACGGAAATCCCCGCGCCACACGTTAAAGACTATGACAGTTGTTGAATTGGCCGGTTCGAGGAGAGGATGATGACACGCAGTGCAGATATAAAAACGGCCCTACTTGCGGCACTAATTGTGCTGACAACCGTGATCTGTGTCCGGGAAGAGAACGAGGTGGTCAAGGTGGAACCGATTCTCATGCAAGCCCCACCGATTGAGACGCGGATTTTGGCGGGTTAAGCCCTGCCACGCACGTCACATTGCCAGCGCGAGGTTTGCAATGGCAGCAACCAGTATAGCGGTGAATGTCAGCAGCATTCCCATGCGGCGTAAAATTACGATCTGAGGGGTGCGGCCAAAGCCATACGCGTGAAAAACACGCCCGGCCAGCAATGTCAGCCCAAGCAAATTCAAGAGTAAGCCTCCTGCGTTTTGCAGTTCGGCCATGGCGATCAGCAGCAACGCAAAAGGCGTGTATTCGACGAAGTTGGAATGCGTTCTGATGGCTTTGATCATGTTCTTGCTGCCCCCGTCGCCGTAAGAGATTTTATCGTTGAAGCGCTGGCTGATGACTCTCACGCTGAGGGCGATGTAGAGGATCGCCAACAGCGCGGCGTAGATGGGGGATATAGTCAGCATTCGTTCTTCCTTCTGCGCAAAAAGCCGCCCGGTTCCCCGAGCGGCCGGTAGTTCCTGATAAAGGCGAACCAGTTATTCCAGTTCGACCAGCAGATCCTTGGCGTCAATCTGTCCGCCGGGCTGGACGTTGACGGCCTTGACCGTTGCGTCGCGTTCGGCGTGGATGCCGGTTTCCATTTTCATGGCTTCTATGGTCAGCAGCATGTCGCCTTCCTTGACCTGTTGACCGGCTGTCACGGCGATTGTTGCAACCACACCGGGCATCGGTGCGCCCACGTGGTTGGAGTTGCCAGCTTCGGCCTTGGGTCGCGCCTGTGTGGCCGATGTGACCATCCGGTTCGGTACTCGGATCACGCGAGGCTGACCGTTGAGTTCGAAGAACACTTTGACCTCACCCTTTTCGTCGGTCTCGCCGATGGCCTGACACCGGATCTCCAGCGTCTTGCCGGGATCGATCTCGGCGGTGATCTCTTCACCGGGTTCCATACCGTAGAAGAAGGTGCGCGTGGGCAGGGTGCGGACCGGGCCGTAGATCCGGTGGCGGCCCATGTAATCCAGAAACACCTTGGGATACATCAGGTAGCCATTCAGGTCCTCGTCATCGACCTGCATCCCTTCCAATTGTCCGGAAAGCTCGGCGCGGGTGGCTTCGAGGTCGACGGGTGGCACATGCTTGCCGGGGCGCTCGGTATTGGGGACCTCGTCCTTCAGCACCTTCTTGATGATGGTGTCGGGGAACCCGCCCGGAGGCTGGCCCAGATTGCCGCGCATCATGTCGATGACCGAGTCGGGGAAGGCCATATCCGTGCCGGGGTTCTCGACATCCGCGCGGGTCAGGCCCTGGCTGACCATCATCAACGCCATGTCGCCCACCACCTTCGAGGACGGCGTTACCTTAACGATATCCCCGAACATCTGGTTCACGTCAGCATACATCTGCGCGACCTCGTGCCAGCGCTCTTCCAGACCCAAGGAGCGCGCCTGCGCCTTGAGGTTGGTGAACTGACCACCCGGCATCTCATGCAGATAGACCTCGGAGGCCGGGGCCTGCAGACCGGATTCAAACGCTGCGTACTGGCCGCGCACCGCCTCGAAGTAATCGCTGATCTCGCGGATCGCCTTGATCTCCAGACCGGTGTCCCGCTCGGTATGACGCAGCGCCTCGACCACGGTGCCAAGCGTTGCCTGGGATGTGTTGCCCGAGAACGCGTCCATCGCGCAATCCACCGCGTCAACGCCCGCCTCGGACGCGGCTAGGATCGTAGCGCTGGCGATGCCCGCCGTGTCGTGGGTGTGGAAGTGGATTGGCAGGCCGACCTCTTCTTTCAGCGCGCGGATCAGGATTTTAGCCGAGGCCGGCTTTAGCAGGCCCGCCATGTCTTTCAGGCCCAGCACATGTGCGCCTGCGTCGCGCAGCTCTTTCGCCATGCCGACATAGTATTTCAGGTCATACTTGGCACGGTCCGGGTCGAGGATATCACCGGTATAGCAAACGGTGCCTTCACAAATCTTGCCGTTTTCAACGACCGCATCCATCGCCACACGCATATTCTCGACCCAGTTCAGCGAGTCGAACACGCGGAACACATCGATATTCTGCGCGGCCTGGCGCACGAATTCCTGCACCACGTTGTCAGGGTAGTTGGTATAGCCAACGCCGTTTGCCCCGCGCAGTAGCATCTGAGTCATCAGGTTCGGCATCGCCTCGCGCAGGTCGCGCAGACGTTGCCACGGGCATTCCTGCAGGAACCGGTAGGCCACGTCGAAGGTCGCGCCGCCCCAGCATTCGACGCTGAACAGCTGCGGCAGGTTGGCGGCATAGGTGGGCGCCACACGGATCATGTCGATCGAGCGCATCCGCGTCGCCAGCAGCGATTGGTGCCCGTCTCGCATGGTGGTGTCGGTGATCAGCAATTGCCGCTGCGCCTTCATCCAGTCGGCCACCGCCTGCGGGCCTTTCTGCTCCAGCAGGTTGCGGGTGCCCATCTGAGGTTCGGCCTTGAGCGCAGGGGGCTTGGCCTCTTTCAGGTCGGCGCGCGGCTCGGGCCGGTCCTTGGTCTCGGCGTGCCCGTTCACGGTGATATCCGCGATATAGGTCAGCACCTTGGTGCCCCGGTCGCGGCGGCGCTTGAAGGTGAACAGGTCCGGCGTCGTGTCGATGAACTTGGTGGTGTATTCATTCGACAGAAAGGTCGGGTGCTTTAGCAGGTTGATGACAAAATCAATGTTGGTGCTAACGCCGCGAATGCGGAACTCGCGCAGCGCCCGGTCCATCCGGCTGATGGCCTTTTCAGGCGTCGGTGCCCATGCCGTGACCTTTGTCAGCAGCGAGTCGTAATACCGCGTGATCACGCCCCCCGCATAAGCCGTGCCGCCATCCAGACGGATGCCCATGCCGGTGGCCGAGCGATAGGCGGTGATGCGGCCATAGTCGGGGATGAAGTTGTTCTGCGGGTCCTCGGTGGTGATCCGGGTCTGCAGCGCGTGGCCGTTAAGGTGCACATCCGCCTGGCTGGCGGCACCAGTGGCCTCGGCCAGCGTCTTGCCCTCGGCAATCAGGATCTGCGCCTGAACGATGTCGATGCCGGTGACTTCCTCGGTGACGGTGTGTTCCACCTGCACGCGTGGGTTTACTTCGATGAAGTAGAACTTGCCAGTCTCCATATCCATCAGGAACTCGACCGTGCCCGCGCACTCGTAATTCACATGAGCGCAGATCTTGCGGCCCAACTCGCAGATCTCGGCGCGCTGTTCCTCGGACAGATACGGGGCAGGGGCACGTTCGACGACCTTCTGGTTCCTACGCTGGACCGAGCAGTCACGTTCATACAGATGGTAGATCTCACCATGCTTGTCGCCCAGAATTTGCACCTCGACGTGGCGCGCGCGGGTGATCATCTTTTCCAGATAGCCCTCGCCATTGCCAAAGGCGGCCTCGGCTTCGCGGCGGCCTTCCAGAACCTTCTCCTCCAGTTCATCCTCGGACTGGATCGGGCGCATGCCGCGCCCGCCGCCGCCCCACGACGCCTTGAGCATCAGCGGATAGCCGATTTCCGCAGCTTCGGCCCGGATGGCATCCATGTCATCGCCCAGAACTTCGGTCGCCGGGATCACCGGAACCCCTGCCGCGATCGCAACCCGCCGTGCGCTGGCCTTGTCACCAAGCGCGCGCATGGTTTCGGCGCGGGGGCCGATGAAGGTGATGCCGTTCTGGACACAGGCATCCACGAAGTCAGGGTTTTCCGACAACAGCCCATAGCCAGGATGGATCGCATCCGCACCACATTGCTTAGCCACGCGTATGATTTCGTCAATCGACAGATAGGCCGCAACCGGGCCCATCCCCTCACCAATCCGATAGGCCTCATCCGCCTTGAACCGGTGCAGACCCAGCTTGTCCTCCTCGGCGTAAACCGCAACGGTCTTCTTACCCATCTCATTCGCCGCACGCATCACGCGAATCGCAATCTCGCCGCGGTTGGCAATCAATATCTTTTTGAAATCGGTCATATCGGGTCCCGGTCTTTTTTTGTTTGGCCGTGTCATAGGCGGACAATAAGCGCACGTATATCAGTCGTTCTGGGTAGAACCGGCATGTTAACGCTCGCAAACGCCGCTTGTTAGCGGTAACTTCTTACCCGCTCTGCATTGCAGCATCAATTGGCGTGATCATGTGTCTTAATCTGATCCAGTTGCGCTAACCCCATCTGCCCCATATTCGCCTGCAAATCCTGTCTCAGAATGTCGATGACATGGGCCGGTCCGCGTGCCCCTAAAGCGGCGAGGCCATAGAGAAAACCGCGCCCAAGCATGACAAAATCTGCCCCAAGGGCCAGCGCGCGCAGAATGTCCAGGCCGCCTTCGACGCCACCGTCAAAGATAAGCGGCAGGTCTGTAGCCGTGCGAATGGCAGGCAACACCGAAATGCTGGCCGGGGCACCATCGAACTGCCTTCCGCCGTGATTCGAAACCCAGATTGCGTCAACTCCTGCCTGTTGCAGCCGGACAGCGTCTTCTGCGCGCAGTACGCCTTTTACGATGAAAGGCCCGTCCCATGCGTCACGCAGCCACTTCACGTAGTCCATATCCGGTGAGGTGCGCAGCAGGTAGCCAACATGCGCCGTTGACGAGCGAGCGCTTTCGCCGCCGACGTATTTGTCCAGCGTCCGCATACGCGGCATCCCGTTTCGTGCCATGCCGAATGCCCAGGTCGGACGCAGGGCAATCTGGGCCAGCAGTCGGGGGGTGAGTTTGGGCGGATTGGTCAGGCCGGATCGCACCAGCCGTTCCCGACGAGAGGCGACAGGAACATCTACGGTCAGCACAAGCGTCGTGAAACCAGCACTTCTGGCGCGGTTCAGCATATCCGTGCGGATGTCGGGATCTTTTGGCGGATACAGCTGGAACCAGGCATTCTGTCCAATATGTGGTGCCATGTCCTCGGGGCTCTGACTGGCGACGGTCGACAGGGTATAGGGTACGTCCGCCTCTGCGGCGGCTTGCGCCAGCAATTGTTCCGCATTCGGCCAGATCAGCCCTGACATCCCAATAGGCGCAATACCGAAGGGCAGGGGAAAGTCCTTACCAAGGAACTGCGCGCCAGTCTCACATTCGATGGGGCCATGCAGGATCGAGGGCAGAAACTCGACATCATCCAACGCAGCCCGGTTTCGATGCATAGTGACATCGGTCCCGGTGCCGCTTGCCAAGTATTCCCATACAAAATGCGGCACCCTGCGCCGGGCGCAGCGCTTCAGATCGGCAATGCCAGGGAATGAGCTGTGAAGGTCCATATGAATTGATCCGACCTGTCGCCCGATTCTGCAAGGTTTTCAGACTGCTGCCGCCAGAAAGGATGCGCGAGCGGGCCTTTGGGCGATTGATGTCAAGACACTGTGCCGACGGAGGCCGGCTGAAACCGGGTGCTGTTCGACCTGTTATGCATCGCCCAGAGATTTATGCACGCCTGCGGGCAGAACCCAAGCCCGTCACGTACTCCGGCGCAAAGGGAGTGAAGTAGGTGCAGACAATACCCGGTGTGTTGATCAGAAATGCGATGGTTTTTTTTCGAGTATTGCGCGAACAAGCCGTGAACAAACCCTTTCCCTTGCGGCGTTTCCAGCGTAGTTTGGGCAAATGAGCAGTTTCGACGAAATGGACGCCTTTGAGGGCGCATCGTTATCCGCGCGCGCCATGGCTGCGCGCCCCACGCCTTATCTGGACGAGCTGAACCCCGCCCAACGCGAAGCAGTCGAGCGGTTGGAGGGCCCAGTTCTGATGCTGGCTGGTGCGGGCACGGGCAAAACCAAGGCGCTGACGGCCCGGATCGCACATCTTCTCAGCACTGGCCGCGCGCGTCCGAACGAGATTCTGTCCGTAACTTTCACCAACAAAGCTGCGCGTGAGATGAAAGGGCGGGTCGGTAGATTGCTTGGGCAGCCGGCGGAAGGAATGCCGTGGCTGGGGACATTTCACTCGATCTGCGTCAAACTGCTGCGCCGTCATGCTGAATTGGTCGATCTGAAATCCAACTTCACGATTCTCGATACCGACGATCAACTGCGCTTGCTCAAACAGTTGGTTCAGGCGGCGAATATTGATGAAAAACGCTGGCCCGCGCGAATGCTTGCCGGGATCATCGACGACTGGAAGAACCGCGCGTTGACACCCGACAAGGTCCCTGCGGCTGATGCCGGGGCCTATAACAACAAGGGTATTGAGCTATACGCGCAGTACCAGACCCGTCTTCGCGAACTGAACGCGGTGGATTTCGGCGACCTGCTGCTGCACATGGTTACGATTTTCCAGACACACCAGGATGTGCTGGAACAATACCAGCGTTGGTTCCGGTTCATTCTTGTGGACGAGTATCAGGATACTAACGTCGCGCAGTATCTCTGGCTGCGTCTTTTAGCCGGGGCGCATAAGAATATCTGCTGCGTTGGCGATGACGACCAGTCGATCTATGGCTGGCGCGGGGCCGAAGTGGGCAACATCCTGCGCTTCGAAAAGGATTTTCCGGGTGCCTATGTGGTGCGGCTTGAGCAGAACTATCGCTCGACCCCGCATATTTTGGCCGCAGCATCGAATGTCATTCGGGGCAATGAAAGCCGTTTGGGTAAAGAGCTTTGGACAGACGCTGAAGAGGGCGAAAAGGTTCGGCTCATCGGCCATTGGGATGGCGAGGAAGAGGCCCGCTGGATCGGTGAAGAGATCGACGCGATGCAGGGCGGGACGCGCGGTATGCGGCCCATCGGGCTGGATGAAATCGCAATCCTGGTCCGCGCGTCGCACCAGATGCGCGCGTTTGAAGATCGGTTCCTGACTATTGGCCTGCCCTACAAGGTGATCGGCGGCCCCCGGTTCTATGAGCGGATGGAGATTCGCGATGCCATGGCTTATTTCCGGCTCGTGGTCAGCCCCGGCGACGATCTGGCGTTCGAGCGGATCGTGAATACTCCGAAACGGGGGCTGGGCGACAAGGCGCAGCAGACGATCCAAATGACTGCGCGCGAGCATGGCGTTTCGCTGGTCGACGGTGCGCGGATTGCGGTCGACAATGGGTTGATCAAGGGCAAGGGCGGTAAAGCGCTGCGCGAGTTGATCGACGGGCTGGCGCGGTGGAACGCGATGACGCGCGGACCGCGGATCGAGGTCGACGATGACTCGGTCATTGATGACGGCGCCCCGATGCGGTTTGGAGAGCCTGAGGTTTCACATATCGAACTGGCGCAGATCATCTTGGATGAATCCGGTTACACCGCCCATTGGCAAAACGAAAAAACGCCCGAGGCTCCGGGGCGGCTGGAAAACCTGAAAGAACTGGTGAACCAGTTGGATAATTTCGAGAACCTGCAAGGGTTTCTGGAGCATGTCAGCCTGGTCATGGACAATGAGCAGGAGGGCGACGGGGCCAAAGTCTCGATCATGACCTTGCACGCGGCCAAAGGGTTGGAGTTTCCCGCCGTTTTCCTGCCGGGGTGGGAAGACGGGTTATTCCCTTCTCAGCGGTCCATGGACGAATCCGGGATCAAGGGTTTGGAAGAAGAGCGGCGGCTGGCCTATGTGGGCATCACCCGCGCGGAGGAAGTTTGTACGATATCTTTCGCGGCGAACCGGCGCGTGTTTGGGCAATGGCAGAATGCAATGCCGTCGCGGTTTATCGACGAATTGCCCGAAGATCATGTAGAGGTGCTGACACCTCCGGGGCTTTACGGCGGTGGTCAACCCACGGCTGGGATCGAAACCCGCGCGGCTGAAGCGAATGTCTATAACTCCCCGGGGTGGAAGCGGATGCAGGCGCGACAAGGGCAGTATGGAACCTCTCAGCCGCGCGAAAGCCGCAATACGGTGATCGACGCAACTGCGGTGGCCAGCTTTACGATGGGTGAACGCGTGTTTCACCAGAAATTCGGGTATGGTGCGGTAATCGGTATCGAAGGGGACAAGGTCGAAGTGGATTTCGACAAAGCGGGGATCAAGAAAGTGGTCTCGCGATTCCTGTCCGCCAAAGACGACGTGCCGTTTTAGCCAAATGGAATGTGCCTTTCGGCACATGCTCGACTTTTGTGATGGGCGCCCGGCATTGGCTGTGGCGCCTTTTTTCTTGCTTGGGAAATGAAAAACGGCGGCTCCCAGGGAGGAGGAGGGAACCGCCGTTCTTATCAACATCGAGATTGGGAGGAGAAGACCCGATGTATCCGAACCCGGGTTTGACCCCGGTATGCGTAAGTCGCGGCGACACCAGGGAGGAGGAGAGGTGCCGCCGCGCTCTTTCAACATCAAGGCAGGGAGGAGGAGAGCCCCGATGCATCTTTTTCCGGGTCTGATCCCGGTAATCTGTAAGACGCGGCGACGTCAGGGAGGAGGAAGACGTCGCCGCGCGCTTTCAACACCGGGAAAGGGAGGAGAAGTACCCGGTGTGTCAGTGTCCGGCATTTTGGGCCGGTATAATTGCGGCGATATCAGGGAGGAGGAGAGATATCGCCGCTGAAATGCAGGTCCAAAAGGGAGGAGAAGGACCTGATCTCGGTATGTCAGTGCGCGCCTACGACGCGACGTATTCTTCTGCCGCCTGCATTGCCATGCGACGGATCATCGAGCGGTGCAGTCCAAGATCGGCCAACTCGCGGTTCGACAACTCGGACAGTTCATTGACTGTCCGGCGGTAGACGCGGTAGCGAATGAAACGGGCTTTTGCGGCGTCGATCAGTGAAGACAAGCCAGTTACTGGCGCACCTTTGAGAGCGGTTTGATGTGTTGCTGCTGCCATCTGCTTTACCCGATATGTTTCGTTCTTGCCGATGTGTTCCGGCGTTCGCTTGAGACTGAAGATAAGGGAATGCTGCGCTTGCACAATAGCCCAAGTGGTCAATGCTGCTATGCAGCAAATGCATAGATATCAACGCGTTGGTCGCGCGATGGTATAAGTGCCTTTAAAATATAGGTTTTAGGCCGTCCCAAGCCGTTACCGCAAACGACTGTGTAAAATGCAGTACCTGGAATTGCTTTATCTTTATGCACGTAGCTTTGAAATTTGGGCGATTTGAAAATCCGGTGAACCACGAGACGGCATATGGTGTCTGAAAAAGGCTGTATGGGAAATCATGGGCAAGTCGCGCGTGTCCGATGATTTTGCTGTCAGCGCGTTTTAGTTCGGGGTGATTCGATGCTTTCAACGACAGTTTTGACCCACTGAAGGCTAGAATCGCAAAGAAATTGAAGAAAAGTGGGAAATTGTGGGAAACAAGGGGTGAGTCCAGAATTGAACTATAATTTGTTACACAGTGAAGGCGGACAACTAAATGTAGATCAATGTGGCTAGTTTTCTTTTAGTTTCTCATTGTCTATGTTGCAACTCCCATGGGTACGCTCAAAACTTTCTATTGATTTCCATGAATTCCCATGTCATCCCTTGATCATAAGATGAGGACGAGGCAGATGGGGCGCCAAACGACCCCGAACCAGAAAAACAGGTTTCATACAGGCATCTCGCTTTCATCACTCAGAGATCCGGCGCGCGGGCGAGCAGACATCCCCCCAGGTGGCGCGCGCAGCTGGACATCCCGCACAGCGGGTTAATGCGGCGGGTTGATCAGTGGCAGCAGATCAACCCGCCGTTTTTCATCCGGGGGACGTGAAGATTTGGTGGGGCGCAAGCGAAAGGGACAGTCGTCTTGGCGCGCAGGTTCAGAGGTGAAAGCCACCACAAGGTGGATACGAAGGGCAGGGTCTCGATCCCGGCCTCTTTTCGCCGCGTGCTTGAATCGTCGGACCCCAATTGGCAGCCCGGCGACACTCCTGAGCTTGTAATTGTATACGGGGATCACCGGCGGAAATTCCTTGAATGCTATACCATGCAGGCAATCGAAGAGGTCGATGAAAAGATTGACGCTTTGCCGCGCGGTTCGATGCAGCGAAAAATGCTGCAACGCATGTTTCACGGGCAGTCTTTTCCCACCACAGTTGATGAGACAGGGCGTCTTGTTCTACCGGCCAAGCTGCGAACCAAGATCGGGCTCGAGGGTGAGGCGTTTTTCATCGCTGCTGGTGACACATTTCAGATTTGGAAGCCTGAAACTTACGAATCCGAAGAGCTTGCCGCAGCAGAGGAATGGCTGGACGAACAGCCCGAGGATTTTGACCCCCTCGAATTCCTAGATGGCGTCAGGGACGCGTAGCGGCATGGCCGACGCTGAAACCCCTTCTGACAAACCTCATATTCCTGTTCTGTTGCGTCCGTTGCTGGCTGCGGTTGCGCCGGTGTCCGGGACTTGGCTGGACGGCACTTTTGGTGCGGGCGGGTACACACGCGGCCTGTTGGACGCTGGGGCTGACAAGGTTATCGCGGTTGATCGTGATCCTTTGGCATTTGAAATGGCTGCAGCATGGGCGTCTGCCTATGGCGACCGGCTGGTGATGCAGCAAGGCGTTTTTTCGCGTTTGGATGAATACGCTTTGGATCTGGACGGAGTGGTGTTGGACCTTGGCGTGTCCTCCATGCAGTTGGATCAAGCCGAGCGCGGGTTTTCTTTCATGAAGGACGGTCCGCTGGATATGCGGATGAGCCAGGAAGGTGAAAGCGCCGCTGATTTGGTCAACACGGCAACCGAGGCGCAGTTGGCGGATATTCTTTTCCACTATGGTGAGGAGCGCGCGAGTCGCCGGATTGCAAAGGCCATTGTGAAAGCGCGGGCACAGGAGCCGATCACCACGACCCTGCGTTTAGCTGAAATCATCGAATCCTGCCTGCCGCGCCCGAAACCTGGCCAGTCTCATCCTGCGACGCGCAGCTTTCAAGGGCTTCGGATTGCGGTAAACGCAGAATACGAAGAGTTATTCCAAGGCCTTATGGCCGCTGAACGGGCATTGAGACCCGGTGGGCAGTTGGCCGTGGTCACCTTTCATTCGATCGAGGATCGGATGGTCAAACGGTTCTTTCAGTCACGTGCGGGCAAGACGGGGCGGGCCAACCGCTATGCGCCAGAGGTGGAACAGGAGCAGCCGCAATTCAGGCTCAAAACACGCAAGGCCATTGGACCGGATGAGCAGGAATTGCAGGAAAATCCGCGTGCGCGCTCGGCTAAATTGCGTGTCGCGGTGCGGACAGATGCTCCGGCGGGGGAAATTGAGGCCCGCGCCATTGGGATGCCGCAACTCGGGGGAAGGATGAAATGAAGAGTGTTTTGTATGTGTTGACGGCCTTGTCCGTGTTCGGGCTGGCGCTTTGGGCGTATCAGGAAAATTTCCGCACCCAGCAGGTGGTTAAGGAGACGCAGAAACTGCAGCGCGAGATCGGGATCGCGCAGGTGCGTTTGGCTGTATTGAACGCGGAATGGGCTTATCTTAACCGCCCCGACCGGCTGCGCGAACTGGCCGATCTGAACTTTGAACGTTTGGGCCTGTTGCCGCTGCGAGCTGAACAATTCGGCAGGGCTGATCAGATTGCCTATGCCGAGGATCCGGACCTGCCCATCGTTGATCCGATCGAGTTACAGGCCATTACAAATACTCAGGCGTTGGGTGAGGTGCAAATCCCATGACCCGCACGCCTCTGCGCCCTCTGGCCCGTATCCTTGATGCTCGTGCCCGGGGTGAAAACCCCAAGGTAATTGAACGAGAAAATATCCGTCAGCGTCATGAGGATATGAAGGACCGTGCCCGCGCCCGCGCTGAAGGGCGTCTTTTGGTCTTGGGTCTTTTCTTTTTCTGTGCGTTCTCGGTCGTTGGCGTCCGCATGGGTATGCTTGCCACGTCCGAGGCGCAAGAGCCGCTGGCCAGCGCACCGGGGGCTGCGATTGCCATGCAGCGCGCAAATATCGTCGATCGCGAAGGGCGTATTCTGGCAACCAATCTGGATACTTATTCCGTATACGCCCAGCCGCCCCTGATGATCGATCCGATTTTAGCCGCTGATCAGCTGGTCGCAATCTTCCCGGATCTGGACAAAGAGCGTCTGGTCAAGGACTTCACCGGCAACCGCAAGTTCCTTTGGATCAAGAAACGTATCTCGCCCGAACAGAAGCAGGCCGTTCACGACATCGGCGATCCCGGCATTCTGTTCGGACCCCGTGAAATGAGGCTGTATCCGAACGGTAAACTCGCCGCCCATATTCTGGGTGGGTCCAGCTTTGGCCGCGAGGGCGTTAGCGCCGCTGAGGTGATCGGTGTTGCCGGCGTTGAAAAGCAGTTTGACGACTACTTGCGTGATCCGGCCAATGGCAACAAACCTTTGCAATTGTCGCTGGACCTGACGGTTCAGGCGGCTGTGGAGCAGGTGCTTTACGGTGGCATGAAGATCATGAATGCCAAGGGCGCGTCCGCCGTGTTGATGAACGCGCATACGGGTGAGGTCATCTCGGCTGCTTCGCTACCGTCTTTCGACCCGAATGACCGCCCACGTCCGCCCACATCGGGCTTTGACCCCTCTGACAGTCCGCTATTCAACCGCTATGTGCAGGGCGTTTACGAGCTGGGATCGGTTTTCAAGATTTTCACGGCCGCTCAGGCGGTGCAGTTGGGCTTGGTGAATTCCGAAACGATCATCGATACCTCGGGTCCGATGCGGATCGGGCGTTTCCCGATCGGTGAATTCAACGGCAAGAATTACGGCAAGATCAGCGTGGCGGATGTGATCGTCCACAGCTCGAACCGGGGGACCGGGCGGCTTGCCTTGCAGATCGGCGCAAAACGCCAGCAGGATTTCCTTGAGGCGTTGGGTATGTTCAAGCCTACGCCGTTTGAAATTGTCGAAGCAGCCGGGGGCGAGCCGCTGAAGCCCAAGAAATGGGGCGAACTGAGCACCGTGACCATTTCCTACGGCCACGGACTTTCGACCAGCCCGATGCATCTGGCTGCGGGTTATGCGGCGATTGCCAATGGCGGTCACTATGTCAGCCCGACCATCCTGCGCAAGAATGGGCCGCAATATGGCCCGCGCGTCATGTCAGAGAACGCGGCCAAACAAGCGCAGAACATGCTTCGCCGCGTGGTGACGGATGGAACTGCAAGCTTTGGTGATGTAGCCGGATACGATGTGGCTGGCAAAACAGGCACGGCGGACAAGCCCAAACCGCGCGGTGGCTATTACGATGACAAGGTGATTGCAACTTTTGCGACCTTCTTCCCCGCGTACGATCCCAAATATGTGCTGATCGTGACCTTGGATGAACCGTCCATCGTTGCCTATGGTGAAAAGCGACGGACGGCAGGTTGGACGGCAGTTCCCGTTGCCGCCGAGTTGATTGGACGCATTGCACCATTACTGGGCTTGCGTCCCCGGCTTGAGCCTGAGGCGAGCGCTGCTATAACCCTGACCTCGAATTAGGCTGTGCGGTAGAGGTGGGGCATGGGCACAAGGACAAAAACACTCAGCCAATTGGCCCTGACCGCCCGGGGTGGTGCAAATCCCGACATCACTGGCCTGGCAGTTGATAGCCGCGAGGTAAAGGACGGCTTCCTTTTCGCCGCTTTGCCCGGCACCCGCGTGCATGGTGGGGAGTTCATTCAATATGCTTTGCGGATGGGGGCTGCGGCGATCCTGACAGACGCCAAGGGTGCTGAAATCGCCGCTGAGGAGCTGGCCGCGTCGCACGCCGCGCTGATCGTGGCCGAAGACCCGCGTCAGGCACTGGCCGGGTGCGCCGCCCTGTGGTTTGGCGCGCAGCCTGAGACCATCGTTGCGGTTACGGGAACCAATGGGAAGACCTCGGTCGCCACATTTGTACGCCAAATCTGGACCGAGCTTGGACATGCGGCCGTCAACCTTGGGACCACGGGTGTCGAAGGGGCATGGACAACCCCGCTGGCGCATACCACGCCGGAACCCATAACGTTGCACCGTTGCCTTGCCGAAGCTGCCGAAAACGGTGTGACTCATGCCGCAATGGAAGCGTCCTCGCACGGGCTAGAACAACGCCGTTTGGACGGTGTGCACCTGACCGCCGCAGGATTTTCGAATTTTTCGCAGGACCATCTGGATTATCACGAAACTTTCGAGGCGTATTTTGCCGCCAAGGCCGGGCTATTCGACCGCGTTCTGCCGCAGGATGGCACCGTTGTGATCAATATGAGCGACCCCAAAGGCGCAGACGTCCGCAAAATCGCCGAGGCGCGCGGGCAATCGGTTCTTACGGTTGGGTCGGGCGATGCCGATCTGTGCTTGATAGGCCAGCGTTTTGATGCGACCGGGCAGGATTTGCGCTTCTCTTGGCAAGGCAAAGTGCTTCAAGCGCGCCTGAATCTGATCGGCGGGTTCCAGGCCGAAAATATTCTGCTGGCTTGTGGTCTGGTCATCGCGGCGGGTGACGACCCCGAGCGCGTGTTCGAAACCTTGCCGCATCTGACGACTGTCCGGGGCCGGATGCAACTGGCTGCCACACGCCAGAACGGAGCAACGGTTTTTGTCGACTATGCCCATACACCAGATGCCGTGGCGACGGCCTTAAAGGCGATGCGACCGCATGTCATGGGGCGCCTGATCGCGATTGTCGGTGCTGGCGGGGATCGCGATGCAACCAAACGTCCGCTTATGGGCAAAGCCGCCGCTGATCATGCAGATGTTGTGTTTGTCACTGACGACAACCCTCGCAGCGAAGATCCGGCTACCATCCGCGCCGCTGTCCTTTTGGGCGCACCCGACGCCACCGAAGTGGGCGACCGCGCCGAGGCCATCCTGCGCGGCGTTGATGCGCTCCAACCCGGTGATGCGCTGCTGATTGCAGGGAAGGGGCACGAAACGGGCCAGATTGTCGGCGATCAGGTCTTGCCGTTTGACGACGTGGAACAAGCCAGCATCAGCGTGGCCGCGCTGGATGGGAGGGTGGCATGACGCTGTGGACCGCAGCCGAGGCTGCCGAAGCCACCGGCGGGCATGCAACAACCGACTGGGACGTGAATGGCGTGTCGATCGACACGAGAACCCTCCAACCCGGTGACCTCTTCGTAGCATTGAAAGCCGCACGTGACGGGCATGATTTCGTAGCGCAGGCCTTGGAAAAAGGCGCTGGGGCCGCGCTCGTGTCGCGCATCCCTGATGGCGTTTCCCAAGACGCACCGTTGCTTGTTGTCGCGGATGTTCAAGCCGGGCTGGAAGCGCTGGGTAAGACCGGGCGCGCCCGCACCCGCGCGCGCGTGGTGGGTGTCACCGGTAGCGTGGGAAAGACGTCAACCAAGGAAATGCTGGCGACCATCTTTGAGACGCAGGGAAAAACTCATGCCAGCGTCGCCAGCTACAACAACCATTGGGGCGTACCTTTGACGTTAGCGCGTATGCCGCGCGATACCGAATTCGCCGTGATCGAGATCGGAATGAACCACCCCGGAGAGATTGCGCCCTTGGCCCGTCAGGCCCGGCCGCATGTAGCATTGGTCACGACCGTGGCGGCGGTGCATCTGGAGGCTTTTGATTCAGTTGCTGGCATCGCTCATGAAAAAGCTGCGATTTTCGAAGGGCTTGAACCCGGCGGTGTGGCCATCGTGAATGCCGATATCGAATATGCAAACATTCTGCGCCAGACCGCGCTGGATCAGGGTGCAAAGATCATCGATTTTGGCCGCAGGGCCGCAGATTACGTCCTGACCGGCGTTGCACAAGTAAACGGCTCGGTCCGCGCCGATGCAACATTAAGAACCAAGGCCTTTTCATACGATGTGCAGTCGGCGGGCGCTCATTTCGCCATGAACGCTCTGGGTGCTCTGGCGGCCTGCGTTGAAATGGGCGTTGATCTTGACGACGCAATCGCTGGCCTGAAGCAATGGTCGCCAGTCAAAGGGAGGGGCGTGCGCGAAATCTTACCCTTAGCTTCAGGGGGCGAAATCGAGCTGCTGGACGACAGCTATAATGCCAACCCCACCTCGATGGAGGCGGCACTGGATGTGCTCGCGGCGTCGAAAGCTGCGCGCAGGATTGCGTTTCTGGGGGATATGAAAGAGTTGGGCGGACAGGAAGTCGCGATGCATGCCGGGCTGGCAGGCGTTGGCGCGATGGCGCGGGTGGATCAAGTCCACAGTATCGGTCCGCTGATGAAGGCCCTGCATGACGCGCTGCCCACAGACAAGCGTGGGCGGTGGTGTGAAACCAGCGCAGAAATGGCTAAGCATCTGCCGGAGCTGGTCCGCGCAGGCGACACGGTGTTGGCCAAAGGTTCACTGAGCATGGCGCTGGCTCAGATTGTTGACGGTTTGCGGAAAATGGGGCAAGGGAGCGCGCCTGGCTCATGATCGCCGCGTTGGAAAGGTTTTGACATGCTGTATTGGTTGACCGCCCTGTCGGATGGAGGCGATTTCTTTAACCTCTTCCGCTACATCACGTTCCGTGCGGGCGGGGCCTTTTTGACGGCGCTGATTTTTGGGTTCATCTTTGGCAAGCCCCTGATCAACGTGCTTCGAAAGAAGCAAGGTAAGGGTCAGCCAATCCGGGATGACGGCCCTGAAGGACACTTTTCCAAGGCGGGAACGCCCACGATGGGCGGGTTGCTGATTGTTGGCGCGTTGGTTACGTCGACGCTGGTCTGGGCGCGGTGGGATAACCCTTATGTCTGGATGGTGCTGTTCGTGACGCTGGCCTATGCGGCGATTGGCTTTGCAGATGATTTCGCCAAGGTGTCGAAACAAAACACAAAGGGTGTGTCGAGCAGGATGCGACTGGCGCTGGGCGTGATAATTGCCGTTCTGGCGTCGCTCTGGGCGTCATTGCATCATCCCGAAGCCTTGCAGAACCAGATGGCGGTGCCGGTCTTCAAGGACACTCTGGTCAACCTTGGAGTTTTCTATATTCCCTTCGCGGTCGTGGTTATCGTCGGGGCGGCGAATGCAGTGAACCTGACTGATGGTCTGGACGGGCTGGCGATCATGCCGGCAATGATCGCGGCGTCGACCTTGGGTGTCATCGCCTATGCCGTCGGGCGGGTCGACTTCACCGAGTATCTGGATGTGCATTATGTGCCGGGAACCGGAGAAATCCTGATCTTTACCGCAGCATTGTTTGGGGGCGGGCTTGGGTTCCTGTGGTATAACGCCCCGCCTGCCGCTGTGTTTATGGGCGATACCGGATCGCTGGCACTGGGCGGCGCACTGGGTGCGATTGCAGTGGCGACCAAGCACGAGCTGGTATTGGCAGTGGTCGGTGGATTGTTCGTGGTCGAAGCGCTGAGTGTGATCATTCAGGTGCTTTATTTCAAACGAACCGGTCGACGTGTTTTCTTGATGGCACCTATTCATCACCACTATGAGAAAAAGGGTTGGGCTGAGCCGACAATCGTGATCCGCTTTTGGATTATCTCGCTGATCCTTGCGATGATTGGCCTTGCGACTTTGAAAGTCCGGTAACGCTCCCGCCAGGTTCGGCGGACCTGCGGTCCACCTGCCACCTGTTGGGCCTGGCTCGCGCTGCCGCGCGAGCCTTTTGCTGCCCTTGCCATCGGTGATTTCTTCTGCGCAGTGTGGCGGCGAATTGGACGTCAGAAAAAGGTGGGTGGCATGATCCCTGTGAAAGGGTTCTCGGGTCAGAAGGTTGCGGTTCTGGGGCTTGGTCGGTCAGGTCTGGCCGCGGCCCGCGCATTGCGGGCTGGCATGGCCGAGCCGCTTTGTTGGGATGACAATCCAGCCGCGCGGGAAAGGGCCGAAGCCGAAGGGCTCGTCTGTGTCGATCTGCTTCGCAACGGTGCTTTCGAAGGGGTCGCGTCGCTGATTGTGTCGCCGGGTATTCCGCATCTTTATCCCGAACCAAACCCGGTTGTGGCAGCCGCGCTAGAGGCAGGCGTTCCGGTAGATAACGACATAGGGCTGTTTTTCCGGTCCTTTGCAGGGCCAGAATGGAACAGCTATGACGCTCCGCCGCGTGTAATTGCGGTGACGGGATCGAATGGGAAATCGACTACTGCGGCATTGATCCATCACATTCTTACCGAAGCTGGGCGTGAGGCGCAGTTGGCGGGCAATATCGGGCGCGGAGTGTTGGATATCGAACCGGGCGGGGATGGGTCCGTGGTAGTTCTTGAGCTCTCCAGCTATCAGACCGAGCTGGCGCGCGCGTTGACGCCCGACGTGGCCGTGTTCACCAATCTTTCACCAGATCATCTGGACCGGCATGGGGGGATGGGCGGCTATTTTGCCGCCAAACGTCGTTTGTTTGCCGAGGGCGGGCCAGATCGCGCCATCATCGGGGTGGATGAAAAAGAAGGTGCGTTTCTAGCGGGGCAGCTTTCGGAGGGTCCGGTTGACGATCGCGTCATCCGTATCTCGGTATCGCGCAAGCTGACCGGGCCGGGCTGGCAAGTCTTTGCGCGCAAGGGCTTCCTGTCCGAGTATCGTAAAGGGCGGCAGGCCGGATCAATTGACCTGCGCCTGATCAAGGGGTTACCGGGCGCGCATAATCATCAGAACGCCTGCGCCGCCTATGCGGCCTGTCGCGCCCTGGGTCTTGCACCGCGTGTGATCGAGGACGCGCTTCACAGCTATCCCGGTTTGCCACATCGAAGCCAGATCATCGCCGAAGTTGACGGCGTGACTTATGTGAACGACTCCAAGGCCACGAATGTGGAGAGTGCATTGAAGGCCCTGAATGCCTTCAAGAAGATCAGGTGGATTTGCGGTGGGCTTGAAAAGGAAGGCGGCTTGGCGGCCCTGAACGCCGCAGCGGACCAAGTAATCAAAGCCTACGTGATCGGGCGCGAGGCTGCTGGCTTTGCCATGCAGCTAAAAGCTGAGGCGCAAGTCTGCACAACGATGGCGGAAGCCGTTGCGCAAGCCATGGCCGATGCGCAACCGGGAGAGACCGTGTTGCTTGCGCCGGCAGCAGCCAGTTTTGATCAATACGACAACTTCGAACGGCGCGGAGAAGACTTTACCTCGCAGGTTCGGCAAAGGCTTGCGGAATAGCGATTTGCAATAGACCGCCTGTTGGGCCAAGCTAGGGTGCTATCAGCTTGACGCGCCTTGGCAATTGCGTTTGGCTTCGGGCAAATGCAACACGAGGTTATGACAATGCCATACCGTAAGTTTTCATTGATCCTTCCCGCTTGTCTGGCGATTGCTGCCTGCACGAATGTGGGTGCAAATTATGTCCCGATTATTGATGGGCCAGTTGGACCGAATTACCAATCCGATCTTGCAAATTGTCAGGCCTTGGCAAGAACGCAAGGCACTGTGGACGGCAGTACGGCCGGTGCGGCAGCGGTTGGTGCTGCGGGTGCTGCGGCAACCACCGCAATAATTCAGGACAGCAGCGACAATCTGGGCCGTGCAGCGGCCGCGGGTGCTTTGGTTGGGGCTGGCGCGAGTGCGATCAATAACACCCAGAACCAGGAAGTCATCGTGCGCAACTGCATGCGCGGACGTGGCTACAACGTCGTAGGTTAATGGGCCGCGATGGCTGTTCCGGCGGCATAGCCTGAGGACCACGCCCACTGGAAGTTGTAGCCGCCCAGCCACCCGGTGACATCGACCGCTTCACCAATTGCATAGAGGCCAGGGACATCCTTGGCCTCCATTGTTTTTGAAGACAGGTCATCAGTATCGATCCCGCCCAGCGTGACCTCGGCGGTGCGATAACCTTCGGTGCCTGATGGGGTCAGTTCCCAGTTGCTGAGCGCTGCGGTTAACTTGGTCAGCGCAATGTCGGGCTGATCGGCCAGATTGCCCTGCATCTGGATATTCTGGGACAGGTAGTCCACAAGCCGCGCGGGAAGATGACGCGCCAATTCGGTGGTCAGCGCCTTGCGACCTGCGGCCTGTCTTTGATCACGCAGCAAGTCGAAAAGGGGCAGATCAGGAATCATGTTGACCCGGATCGCTTCACCTTCGCGCCAATAGGACGACAGTTGCAGCGCCGACGGTCCGCTGAGGCCGCGATGGGTGAAAAGCAGCGCCTCGTCAAAGCTGGTGTGCTCGTTTGACAGACGTACGGGCAGGGATACACCGGACAGGTCGTTGAATTTACCGTCCGAGAATGTGAAGGGCACAAGCGCGGCGCGCGTATCGGTGATCCGCAGGCCGAACTGGCGGGCAATATCATAGGCCAGCCCGGTTGCACCCATCTTGGGGATCGACTTGCCACCTGTGGCCAGGACCAGATTGGTGCAGGTCACGCTGAGGCGCTGCCCCTCGCGGTCAAAATCCAACACGAACCCAGTGTCCGTCTTGCGCAGGTCCTTCAACTCGGTGCGCAGCCACAGCTCAGCCCCGACGCGGTCCATCTCGGACAGCAGCAGTTGAATAATCTGCTTTGACGACCCGTCGCAAAACAGTTGGCCCAAGGTTTTCTCATGCCATGCGATCTTGTGGCGCCCAACCAGATCAATGAAATCCCACTGTGTGTAGCGCGCCAATGCGGATTTGCAGAAATGAGAGTTCTGCGACAAGAAGTTGTCGGACCAAGCATACATATTCGTAAAGTTGCAGCGCCCACCGCCTGAAATGCGGATTTTCTCACCCGGAGATTTTGCATGGTCGATCACCAGAACGCGCCCACCGCAATGGGCCGCGCACATCATGCCGGCAGCACCGGCCCCTAGGATGATCGTGTCAAAAGTCATGGGCAGCGCATGGCGTGAATTGTGCCGGATATCAAGTGGAAGCAGACCAGAAAGCCAATGCAAGGGAAACGAGAGCTATTGTGGTAAACTTCTGCAAGCGCGGACATCAAGATGGATCTGCGCTGAAGGAGGGCACCCCAATGATCATGCGCATTTTCCAAGTCACGGTTCGACCGGGTAAAGAGGCGGAATTCTCAGAGTTCTTCCATGAGACCGCGATACCCCTGATGAAGAACACGGAAGGCATTGTTCAGGTCCTTCCGGGTGCCCCGCGTTCGGAAACGCCACGTGAATTCAGTTTCGTTATGGTCTGGCGCAGTTTGGATGCGCTAAAGGCCTTTGTGGGTGAGGATTACAACAGCCCGCATATTGACCCGGCCGAAGCTGAATTGGTCGAATCCCGGACAATCAAACACTACGATCTTGTCGAATAAGAAGGTCTGCGGGATAGGAAATCATCTTGCTTGCCCGAAACGGCAGCTTTTGGGGCCAATTTCCGCTGTTGTGTCCTCATTCCGCTAGCCCAAACACCAAAATCCCTGTAGACTCAACGTCAGACCCCGAGAAACGGGGCGTGGATGAGGCAGAGAGTGGCGGTATCTCATGACTGAGATGGTGTATGGCGCGGTCCAGGACCAGCGCGGAGAACCGATTCTACCAAAGTGGTGGCGCACGATTGATCGCTGGACCATGTCCTGCGTGCTGATCCTGTTTGTCATCGGGCTGTTGCTTGGGCTGGCTTCATCGCCACCGCTGGCAGGCCGCAACGGGTTCGATCCGTTCCACTATGTCGAACGTCAGGCGATCTTTGGTGGATTGGCACTGATTGCGATGCTGTTGACCTCGATGATGTCGCCGACGCTGGTACGGCGTCTGGCCATTCTTGGGTTTTTGGGAGCTTTCGTAGCACTGGTCTTTCTGCCCGTTTTTGGCACCGATTTTGGTAAGGGCGCGGTGCGCTGGTACTCGCTGGGTTTTGGCTCGCTGCAGCCATCCGAGTTTCTGAAGCCCGGCTTTATCGTCGTGGCCGCATGGTTGCTGGCCGCATCGCAGGAAATCAACGGCCCTCCGGGACGGCTTTGGTCGTTTGCGTTGTGCATGGCGATCGTGGGCATGCTGGTATTGCAGCCCGATTTCGGGCAGGCTTGCTTGATCCTCTTTGGCTGGGGCGTGATGTACTTCGTGGCCGGAGCGCCGATGCTGCTGCTGGTGGGGATGGCAGGTGCGGTCGTTCTGGCCGGTATGCTGGCCTACTCGAATTCAGAACATTTTGCCCGTCGCATAGATGGATTTCTGAATCAGGAAGTCGATCCGACCACGCAAATTGGCTATGCCACCAACGCCATCCGTGAAGGTGGATTATTCGGTGTTGGCGTGGGTGAGGGGCAAGTGAAATGGTCACTGCCCGACGCGCACACGGATTTCATCATTGCGGTCGCGGCCGAGGAATACGGCCTTGTTCTGGTCCTGATCATCATCGCGCTCTATGCGCTGATCGTTGTGCGGTCGTTGCTGCGCCTGATGCGCGAACGGGATATGTTCATCCGTCTGGCCGGTACTGGTTTGGCCTGCATTTTTGGCGTTCAGGCCATGATCAACATGGGGGTCGCAGTACGGTTGCTGCCCGCCAAGGGCATGACGCTACCGTTTGTCAGCTATGGCGGCTCGTCACTTATTGCGGGTGGTATTGCGGTTGGCATGCTGCTGGCCTTCACCCGAATGCGCCCTCAGGGCGAGTTTGGTGACATTCTGCGCGGACGAGGTTGATGAGCAAACCCTATCTTCTGATTGCTGCGGGCGGCACCGGGGGGCATATGTTCCCCGCGCAGGCGCTGGCCGAGGCGATGCTTCACAAGGGGTGGCGTGTACGTTTGTCCACCGACCCGCGTGGTGCGCGCTATACCAGCGGCTTTCCGCATTCGACCGAGATTGTCGAGGCTTCGTCAGCGACCTTCGCGCGCGGTGGTCTGGCCGCCAAGGCGCTGGTCGGACCCAAGATCGCGGGCGGTGTGACCAGCATGGCAATGCAGATGATGCGCGACCGACCGGATGTTGTTGTGGGGTTCGGTGGCTATCCCTCGATCCCTGCGCTGGGTGCGGCAACCTTGCTGAACGTCCCGCGCATGATCCATGAACAGAACGGGGTTCTGGGGCGGGTTAACAAACTATTTGCTACCCGCGTTCCGCAAGTCGCCTGCGGCACTTGGCCCACCGACTTGCCCGAAGGCGTTAAACGGGTCCACACTGGCAACCCCGTCCGTGCCGCCGTGCTGGAGCGCGCAGCAGCCGGTTATATCCCGCCCGGCGATTATCCGATGTCGATTCTGGTGATGGGTGGGTCGCAGGGTGCGCGCATCCTCAGCGACGTGGTTCCCGGTGCGATTGCCGCTTTGCCTGAAGATCTGCGCGGCCATATCCGTGTTGCCCATCAAGCCCGTGACGAGGATGGCGCGCGTGTTGCGGCGTTCTATGCTGATCACGGTATCAGGGCCGAAGTCGAACCTTTCTTTCAGGATGTCCCGCGCCGCATTTCGGACGCGCAACTGGTTATCTCACGTTCGGGCGCGTCCAGTGTTGCCGATATCTCGGTTATTGGAAGGCCGTCGGTTCTGATCCCGTTTGCTGCCGCTGCTGGCGACCACCAGACTGCGAATGCCCGTGGGTTGGTGCAGGCGGGCGGGGCGATCATGATCCCCGAGAATGCCCTTGACGTTTCGTCGTTGACCGAGCAAATCACCTCAGTTCTGACCAACCCGGAAGCGGCGCAAAAGATGGCCCAAGCCGCCTTGTCGACGGGCACCCCGGATGCAACCGAGCGCTTGGTACATCTTGTCGAAGATCTGGCGCAGAAGGAGATCGCATGAATCCTGCAACCAAACTGCCGCAAGACGTCGGGCTGATCCATTTCGTGGGGATCGGCGGGATAGGGATGTCTGGAATTGCCGAGGTTCTTCTGAACTTAGGATACCGGGTTCAGGGATCAGATCTGAAGACCTCAAAAATCACGGACCGGCTGGCAGGCCTGGGGGCTGAGATTTTTGTAGAACAACGCGCAGAAAACCTTGAAAACGCTTCTGTCGTTGTGGTGTCGACCGCGATCAAACCGGGCAACCCGGAACTTGATGGTGCGCGTGCGCAGGGGCTGCCTGTTGTGCGCCGCGCCGACATGCTGGCCGAGCTGATGCGCCTGCGCTCAAACATCGCCGTTGCCGGAACCCATGGTAAGACAACCACGACTACGATGATGGCCGAGTTGATGGTTGCTGGTGATTTTGACCCGACCGTGATCAACGGGGGTGTCATCCACGCCTATGGCTCAAACGCCCGTATGGGGCAGGGCGAATGGATGGTTGTTGAGGCCGACGAATCCGATGGGTCGTTTAACCGTCTGCCCGCAACCATCGCCATCGTCACCAATATTGACCCCGAGCATATGGAGCATTGGGGCGATTTCGACAAATTGCGCGATGGATTCTACGAGTTTGTTTCGAATCTTCCATTCTACGGTCTGGCCGTGTGTTGCACTGACCACGCCGAGGTTCAAACGCTTGTGGGTCGAATTACCGACCGCCGCGTACGCACCTATGGCTTCAACGCGCAAGCGGATGTGCGGGCGGTGAACCTGACATACAAGGGCGGGGTCGCGCATTTCGATGTCCACCTGCAATACGAAGACACCGTGATCGAGGGGTGTACCTTGCCCATGCCGGGCGACCACAACGTGTCCAACGCACTGTCTGCTGTCGCCGTAGCCCGTCACCTCGGCATGAAAACTGCCGAGATCCGCAAGGCATTGGCCAATTTTGGCGGAGTCAATCGCCGCTTTACCAAGGTAGGCGAGGTCGACGGCGTGACGATCATCGACGACTACGGCCATCACCCTGTTGAAATCGCCGCCGTCCTGAAAGCTGCGCGTCAGGCGACCGAGGGTCGCGTGATCGCCGTTCATCAGCCGCACCGCTACTCTCGCCTGTCCAACCTGTTCGAAGACTTCTGCACCTGCTTCAACGACGCTGATGTGGTCGCCATCGCGGATATCTTCGCCGCTGGAGAAGATCCGATCCCCGGCGCCTCTCGCGATGATCTGGTGCAGGGTCTGATCCGCCACGGCCACCGCCATGCCCGCGCCCTTCTGAACGAAGATGACCTTGAGCGCCTCGTGCGTGAGCAGGCCCGCCCCGGCGATATGGTTGTCTGTCTCGGGGCAGGAACAATCAGTGCATGGGCGAACGGTTTGCCCGTAAGACTGCAAAGAAAACAAGCCGTTTGACCCAAACTGATATTTGTCGCACAACTTGCAAGTGTGACAACCGGACATTTACCACTGCGCGCCTTCGGAGAGGCCAATGGACTATTCGATAACCTTTGCGGCCCTCTGGGTGATATGCGCCACGATTGTTGGGTTGCTTCCGATGCGGCTGCAATTTCCACCGGGTTTCCTTTTGCTGATCTGTGCGCCGGTTGTGATCATCTGGCTAGGCTATGACCACGGCTGGCTCTGGTCGGTTCTGGCGATCGGAGGTTTCGTGTCCATGTTCCGCAACCCTATCCGCTTTTATTGGCGCCGTTGGACCGGGCAGGAGGTTGCTGAGTGAATTGGTCGATCGCTTTTGCCGCGTTGTGGGGTATCGCAGCAAATGTACTGGCGATGCTTCCCAGCAAGGATAATCACTGGACCCGCGCCTATATCCTGATTGCGGTCGGCATCCCCATTCTGGGATATGTCACCTATGAAAACGGCCCGTGGATCGGGCTGCTGGTTTTGGCTGCGGGTATGTCCATGCTGCGCTGGCCAGTGATCTATCTGGGGCGGTGGCTGCGCAGTGTCATGCGGTCTGCGCCTTAGCCTTTACAGCTTGCGTTGTGATGCTAAATCCGCGATCTAGCAGGCATGACATCTCTTCCTGTTCCGCGCGGCAAGCTCTCTGAAAATCGGTCCTTGAATGACCTCACTTGGCTGCGCGTCGGTGGACCTGCAGATTACCTGTTCCAGCCCGCCGATATTGACGACCTGAGGGCGTTTCTGCGCGATCTGCCAGCGGGTGTTCCTGTCTTTCCAATGGGCGTTGGATCGAACCTGATTGTCCGCGATGGCGGCTTGCGTGCCGTGGTGATCCGGCTGGGGCGCGGCTTTAACGGGATCAATGTCGAGGGCAACACCGTCACCGCGGGTGCGGCAGCACTCGATGCGCATGTGGCGCGTAAGGCGGCGGATGCGGGGGTGGACCTGACCTTTCTGCGGACGATCCCCGGTTCGATTGGTGGTGCGGTGCGGATGAATGCGGGCTGCTATGGCAGCTACACAGCGGATGTGCTGCGCAAGGTTACGATCGTCACCCGGCAAGGTGAGCTTGCCGAGCTTACGCCTGACGATCTGAACTTTCGCTACCGCCAAACCGATCTGCCCGAGGGCGCGGTGTTGATTGATGCCACGTTTGAAGGCCCCTCGGGCGACCCAGAGGAACTTCACGCTCGCATGAAAGCCCAACTTGAAAAACGCGACGAGACCCAACCAACGAAAGATCGCAGCGCCGGTTCCACCTTTCGTAACCCTGCGGGGTTCTCTTCGACGGGCCGGGCTGATGACATACACGACCTGAAGGCGTGGAAGGTGATTGACGATGCGGGCATGCGCGGGGCGACAAAAGGTGGTGCGCAGATGAGTCCCAAGCACTCGAATTTCCTCATCAACACCGGGAACGCAACTGCCGCAGACCTGGAAGGTCTGGGGGAAGAGGTGCGAAAAAAGGTTTACGAAACAAGCGGCATCACGCTAGAGTGGGAAATCATGCGGGTCGGTGATCCGCTGAAGGAATAAAGCCCCAACCGTCAGACCAAAACAGGCAATTAACGGCGACGGATCAAAGGCATAACGCAGCACGGACCACGACACAAGGTCCGGGGACATTGAGGCGCACGAAGTGGGTAGGTCGAGCAGGACAAACCCCAAAGTGGCGGTGTTGATGGGTGGCCCCTCGGCGGAACGCGAGGTGTCTCTCAGCTCTGGGCGCGAATGCGCGGCCGCCCTTGTGGGAGAAGGCTTTGAAGTGGTCGAGCTGGACGCTGGTCCCGACCTCTACGCGCGCCTGTCCGAAATCAAGCCAGATGTGGTCTTCAACGCTCTGCATGGTCGCTGGGGTGAGGATGGCTGCGTGCAGGGTGTGCTGGAATGGATGCGCATCCCCTATACGCATTCCGGTGTTCTGGCCTCGGCCCTCGCGATGGACAAACAGCGCAGCAAGGACGCATTCCTAAGCGCCGGTATGCCGATTGCGGACAGTGTCATCCTTCCCAAGGCGGGTGTGATGGCAGATCACGTGATGAAGCCGCCTTACGTGGTCAAGCCCAACAATGAAGGCTCCAGCGTTGGCATTTACCTTGTGATGGAAGGTACAAACATCCCGCCGCAACTGTCGGATGACATGCCCGATCAGGTGATGGTTGAACAATATGTCGCCGGGCGCGAACTAACGGTTACGGTTATGGGCGACCGGGCCCTGACCGTGACTGAAATCATGACCGATGGCTGGTACGATTACGATGCCAAGTACAAACCCGGTGGTTCATGGCACGTATTACCTGCTGAAATTCCGTCGGATATATTTGAATTATGCCTTGATTACGCCGTGCGCGCCCACAAGGTTCTGGGCTGCAAAGGCGTCAGCCGGACGGATTATCGCTGGGATGACACCAAGGGCAGGGATGGCCTGTTCTTACTGGAAACGAACACGCAACCCGGCATGACACCAACTTCGCTAGTACCGGAGCAGGCCGAGTTCTGTGGGCTCAGCTTCGGCCAGCTGTGTGCCTGGATGGTGGAGGACGCTTCATGCGACCGCTGAAAGCCACCCGCGCGCCGGTCATTCATCGGTCCAAGCCTCTGACGGGGCCAGACGCGGATTTTGCCTCTGGTGATAGACATGAGGACGAGACTGGTTTGCACCTGCGCGGTGTCAGGCTGTTTGGGCGCAGGTCGCGACGCTGTGATCCAGCTCCATCGCGGTTCAGCTATCGCTTCCAGCGCTGGATGTTGACGCGGGGTGTACGACGCGGTCTTAGATTGGGGATACCCGTAGTCCTGCTTGTTGCTGTCACCGGCGTCTACTTCGGTTCGCAAGAGCGGCGCGATGCGGCAGTCGCTTACGTTGCGGACATCAAGACCTCAATCCAACAGCGACCGGAGTTTATGGTCAACTTGATGGCCATTGATGGTGCTGGCCCCAACCTGTCGGAAGACATTCGCGAAATCGTGCCGCTGGATTTCCCGATCAGTTCCTGGGACCTCGACGTAGAACAGATCCGGGACACAGTTACCGGGCTTGATCCGGTCAAGTCCGCCGCTGTTCGAGTGCGCCCCGGCGGCATCCTTCAAGTCGACGTGGTTGAACGCCAACCCGTTGTCGTCTGGCGTACGCGCCGCGGGATCGAGCTGTTGGACGATACAGGCGCGCATGTCGAGCGTATTGCTTCGCGCAAAGACTATGCCAACCTGCCATTGATCGCGGGTAAGGGCGCAGATGATCACGTTGCCGAAGCTCTGGCCCTGATGAACATCGCCAGCAGCCTGGGTGGACGTGTGCGTGGGCTGGTTCGTATCGGCGAACGCCGATGGGACCTGGTGCTGGACCGTGGCCAACGCATCATGCTCCCAACCGAACGTCCCGTGCGCGCGCTCGAGCGTGTGTTGGCCGTAAACGAAGTACAGGACTTG
This sequence comes from Ruegeria sp. AWH4_226, assembly GCF_056159225.1. Classification (NCBI taxonomy): domain Bacteria; kingdom Pseudomonadati; phylum Pseudomonadota; class Alphaproteobacteria; order Rhodobacterales; family Roseobacteraceae; genus Ruegeria; species Ruegeria sp. AWH4_226. The sequence continues at coordinate 149,292 of NZ_JBSWUU010000001.1, forward strand.
TTGGAACGCGATGTGGCCGTGGTAGACATGCGCCTTGGTCAGCGTCCGACAATCAGAATGACCAAAGCCGCCAGCGAAGACTGGTGGAATACAAAAGCGACAGTGGGTAACGGGCAGAAACGACCATGATGACCGATCTATATCAGTCCCAAAGGGCAATGCGACAGATGCGCAGACAGGCGATGCAGCGCGGTGTTGTCGCCATTCTGGATGTGGGCAGTTCCAAGATAGCCTGCCTTGTGTTGCGCTTTGATGGCACGGGTCGGCTAAGCGAGGACAACAGCATCGGGTCGTTGGCGGGCCAGACCGGGTTTCGGGTGATCGGCGCTGCCACAACGCGGTCGCGGGGTGTCCAGTTTGGTGAAGTCACTGCGATGCAGGAAACCGAACGCGCCATCCGCACCGCGCTGCAAGCTGCGCAAAAGATGGCGGATATCCGAGTGGATCATGTCATTGCCTGCTTCTCGGGCGCGAATCCCCGGTCCTATGGGCTGGACGCCCAAGTCGAATTGGATGGGCAGGAAGTGACCGAGGCCGAGGTCGGCCGCGTTTTGAACGCCTGCGATGTGCCCGACTATGGCGCCGGACGGGAAGTGCTGCACGCCCAGCCAGTGAACTTTGCATTGGATAACCGATCGGGTCTGATTGATCCGCGCGGGCAATTGGGTCAGATGCTCGCCGTTGACATGCACATGCTGACGGTGGATGCGGTTGCGATCCAGAACATCGTACGCTGCATCAAACGCTGCGACCTTGAACTCGCAGGTATTGCGAATTCAGCTTATGTATCGGGCGTCTCGGCCTTGGTCGAGGATGAGCAAGAGCTTGGCGCAGCCTGTATTGACATGGGCGGCGGCACGACCAGCGTTTCGATCTTCATGAAAAAGCACATGATTTACGCCGATTGCGTACGTATGGGCGGCGACCACGTGACGGCCGACATCTCGATGGGGCTGGGCGTCCCGGCTGCTGTGGCGGAACGGATCAAGACCTTTAACGGCGGTGTCCACGCGACCGGGGCCGACGACCGTGATCTGATCGATATTGGCGGCGATACCGGTGATTGGGAACACGACCGCCGCACCGTCAGCCGGGCCGAACTGATCGGTATCATGCGACCACGTGTTGAAGAGATTCTTGAAGAAGTCCGCGTCCGTCTGGACGCCGCCGGTTTCGAACACATGCCTAGTCAGCAGATCGTGCTGACCGGAGGTGGAAGTCAGATCATGGGGCTGGATGGCCTGGCCACCCGTATTCTTGGCCAGCGCGTCCGATTGGGTCGGCCCTTGCGCGTCCACGGCCTGCCACAATCTGCGACGGGACCGGGTTTTTCGTCGGCCGTCGGGCTTAGCCTGTTTGCAGCGCATCCGCAGGACGAATGGTGGGATTTCGAAATTCCGGTCGATACTTATGCCGCACGGCCGCTCAAACGCGCTATGCGCTGGTTCCGTGACAATTGGTAGGGCACTCGGGATCGCGGCGGTGGTCGCCTTGGCTCCGCTTGCGACCAACGCTCAGACTCGGATTTCCCCCGATGTTTTCCTGGACGCGGTCCAAGGTAAGACCGTCATGTTTTACGACTTTCCCAGCGGTATCCTCGTCGGCACCGAGCAGTTTCTGAGTCGCAACCTATCCGTTTGGCGGATGGAGGGTCGGGGCTGCGTCTATGGGCAGATCACGACGCCTAATGGGCAACTTTGCTTTCTGTACGATGACGATCCGGATGGGGTGCCGGTCTGTTGGTGGACCTTTGAGTACGAAGGGCGGCTCATGGTGCGATTGGCCAGCTTTAATCACACTGAAATCCAAGAGGTACGCAACATCTCCGAGGACGATCTGAATTGCCCAAGTGCCCAGATTGGCTGAAGAAATGTCTTGCGTGCCGAACGTATTTCCAGCAAGTTACCTATAGGGCCCGTCAGAGGCCAAGCGGCAGGACATGAGCAGTTTTCCGCTTAACAAAACCGGTGATCTTTCAGTGGCGCGTAATCCAGCTCTGCCGCGTGGTCGCTTATTTTGTGGTGGATTGAGATCATTCCGCAACATATCGCAATTCATGCGAAATACCGTTTAGCAGCGCCTTAATTCCTCCATATTTTGTGGAATTCGACTATTTTTGGCGTGACCTTTTGGGTTTCGAGCGGTAGGATTGTCCGTGAACAGGTAAGAAAAACACCGCTTTGGCGGGTCAATAAAACAGGCGGACAGAGCATGACATTGAATCTTTCGATGCCCGGGCACGACGAACTGAAGCCTCGGATTACAGTATTTGGCGTTGGCGGTGCAGGCGGAAACGCCGTTAACAACATGATTGAAAAACAACTTGATGGCGTGGATTTCGTAGTCGCCAACACTGACGCGCAAGCGTTACAGCAAAGCCAGTCGTCATCACGGGTGCAGCTGGGCGTCAAAGTGACCGAGGGTCTTGGCGCCGGTGCCCGCCCAACTGTCGGGGCTGCGGCTGCGGAAGAAAGCATTGAGCAGATCGTTGATCATCTGGCCGGTGCGCACATGTGCTTTATCACGGCCGGCATGGGTGGCGGCACTGGTACGGGTGCCGCGCCGATCATCGCACAAGCCGCGCGCGAATTGGGTGTGCTGACCGTCGGTGTTGTGACCAAGCCGTTCCAGTTCGAAGGCGCCAAACGGATGCGTCAGGCCGAGGACGGTGTTGAGGCGCTGCAAAAAGTTGTCGACACGCTGATCATCATCCCAAACCAGAACCTGTTCCGCCTTGCCAATGAAAAGACCACCTTTACCGAGGCGTTCTCGATGGCCGATGACGTTCTCTATCAGGGCGTCAAGGGTGTGACCGATCTTATGGTACGTCCGGGCCTGATCAACCTCGACTTCGCCGATGTTCGTGCCGTGATGGACGAAATGGGCAAGGCGATGATGGGAACGGGTGAGGCCACGGGCGAAGATCGTGCCGTTCAGGCGGCTGAGAAGGCCATTGCCAACCCGCTGCTGGACGAAATAAGCCTCAAGGGTGCTAAGGGTGTGCTGATCAACATCACCGGTTCGCATGACCTGACTCTGTTTGAGCTGGACGAAGCCGCCAACCGCATCCGCGAGGAAGTGGACCCCGAGGCGAACATCATCGTCGGCTCTACACTTGATACAGCGATGGAAGGCGGCATGCGCGTTTCCGTCGTGGCCACCGGGATCGACGCCAGCGAAAAAAGCGCTGATGTTCCGGTCGCGCGGCGCACCATGTCAGCCCCGTTGACGCGCACTGTATCCGCCGAAGAGCCGCAGCAGGATGAGACCCCCATTGCTGCGGCTGATACGGCAGAGCCGGTTGCGCAACCCGAAGTAAACCGCGAACCTTCTTTGTTCGAAACGGCCGAAGAACCTGCGCAGCCGCAGTTCCAACCTCAGGCAGAGCAGGATGATGACGGGTTGCCGCCGCCGGCCTACCAACCGCGCGTGGCAGAGTTTGAGCCGACCCCTGAGCCGGTCGAGCACGCTGCGGAAAGCTATGTTGCCCCGCAACCCAAGCCCGCCGCTGGCACTCCGTCCCCCGAGGCATTGCAGCGTTTGCAAACAGCGGTTCAAAAGGTTCCTGCATCCGAACGCGGGTTTTCCGCGCCGCGTCCGCAGGCTCCGCGACAAGCACCGGCGCCACAGGCAGAGGCGCAGGATCGTCCTCGGTTCGGCTTCAATCGCCTCATCGATCGGATGACCGGACATGCGGCAGATACACCTGCTCAACCGGTCCGCCAACAACCCCCGGTACGCCAGGCTGACGCCACGGCACCTGCGCATGATGAGGCTGATCCTGAACAGGACCGGATCGAAATTCCCGCCTTTTTGCGGCGTCAGGCCAACTGATCCCGGTAACAAATTAGCGATCACGGGCCGCCGCTTGGCGGCCCTTTTCTTTTTAAATTCATAACTTAAGCGGTGTGTAAGCAGGCTTTTGCCGATCTGTTACATTCATGTTTCATTCAGTTACAAAGAGTGAGTTGAGCCTTGACGCGTGCTTCCTTAACTGAATGTCCAACACGGACCGCTTAGGCCGGACATCATTCATCGAGGCTAACCTTGCAACATACGCTCAAATCCCCGGTCACGTTTAAAGGCGTCGGGCTGCACAGCGGCAAACCGGCTACGATGGTTTTGAAACCGGCAGCCGCCGGTCACGGAATCTGGTTCAAACGGACGGATATTGAGCTGGGAAATGCGCTGATCCCCGCCATATACGATGTGGTGGAACGGACACCGCTTTGCACACGTTTGGTGAACGACGCGGGCGTATCGGTCTCAACTGTTGAGCATATCATGGCCGCGCTGGCAGGTTGCGGTGTGCATAACGCGCTGATCGAAATCGACGGACCCGAAGTGCCGATCATGGACGGATCTGCGATTGATTTTGTACGTGGGATCATGGCCAAAGGCGTGCGCCGCCAGAGCAGCCCGGTTCTGGCCTTTGAGGTTCTGAAACCCGTGACCGCAACGCGTGAAGGCGCAAGCGCATCCATCGTTCCGGCAGACGGTCTAATCATCGACTTCCACATTGATTTCGAAGACAGCGCGATTGGCAACCAGACCAAAACGTTGGATATGCGCAACGGCTCGTTCGCGCGTGAGCTGAGCGATTGCCGCACCTTCTGCCGACGCACTGACGTTGAGGCAATGCGCGAAAGCGGTTTGGCCTTGGGTGGCACTCTGGACAATGCTGTTGTCGTTCAGGGCGACGACGTTCTGACGCCCGGCGGTTTCCGTCACGCGGACGAGGCTGTACGACACAAGATGCTGGACGCCTTGGGCGATCTCTATTTGGCGGGTGGGCCGATTCTGGGCCACTTCACCGGCGACAAATCCGGTCATGCGATGACCAACACGCTGCTGCGCAAGCTTTTTGAAACGCCCGGCGCGGTTCGGCCGATCCTGTGTACACCCGAGCAGGCCGCGCGCCTTCCGGGGCAGGGTTTAGTTTGGGACGAAATTCCCGAAGTTGCCTGATTGGTTCGCCCCGGTCTACAATTCCGCGAACTGACCTACTAAGGCGTTTTGCCCCGGAATTATATATGCTAGACCAAGGGCAAATCCGGGGTATGTCCCGACAAGCAATACAACAAGGATAGGCGGAATGGTTGGCACCAAAGCGGCAGTCAGATTCGCGGGCGCGATTCTTCTGACAGCAGTTTTGACGGCGTGCGGCAACAGTGGCGCGGACCGCAATCAAAATCTGGAAGGCTTCACGCCCGAGCAGATCTATACGCGCGGTGAATTCGAACTGTCGCAGAATCGCTCGGATGACGCGGCGTGGTATTTTTCAGAAGTTGAACGTCTGTACCCCTATTCCGATTGGGCGAAACGTGCGCTGATCATGCAGGCATTTTCGTATCACTCAGACAAGAATTACGAGGAAAGCCGGGCAGCCGCACAACGCTATATCGACTTTTACCCAACCGACGAAGATGCCGCCTATGCGCAGTATCTTCTGGCGCTCAGCTACTATGACCAGATTGACGAGGTCGGTCGCGATCAGGGGCTGACGTTTCAGGCGTTGCAATCCTTGCGGACGGTGATCGAGGTTTATCCTGACAGCGAATATGCAACCTCGGCTGTGCTTAAATTTGATCTGGCCTTCGACCATCTGGCAGGTAAAGAGATGGAGATCGGGCGTTATTATTTGCGTCAGGATCACTATACCGCGGCCATCAACCGGTTCCGCGTCGTTGTTGAGGATTTCCAGACGACAACCCACACCGCCGAAGCGCTCTATCGTCTGATCGAGGCGTATTTGTCGCTGGGCTTGGTGGATGAGGCGCAGTCCGCCGGTGCTATCCTGGGCTATAACTACCAGTCGTCCGAATGGTACGACGCAGGTTACCAGTTGCTGACCTCGCGCGGGTTGGACCTGAAGAGCCGCGGTAACAACTGGCTGAGTCAGATTTATCGCCAGACTATCAAAGGTGAGTGGTTGTAATCGCCATGGCTACAGGCGTGGGACGCTAAGACCCGATGCTGCGCGCCCTTGATATCCGCGATATGCTGATCATTGACCGGCTGGAACTGACATTTCAGCCGGGTTTGAACGCCTTGACGGGTGAAACCGGGGCAGGAAAGTCGATTCTTCTGGACTCGCTGGGTTTTGTATTGGGCTGGCGCGGTCGGGCCGAACTGGTACGTCAGGGGGCCGCGCAGGGTGAAGTTGTGGCCGTATTCGAACTTGGCCCTGATCACCCGGCACATTTGGTTCTGGCCGAAGCTGGCCTGCCGGGCGGCGAGGAACTGATCCTGCGTCGCATCAACACGGCTGAAGGGCGTAAAACTGCTTGGGTCAACGACCGCCGCTGTTCAGGCGAAGTGTTGCGCGCCCTGTCAGACACGCTGATAGAATTGCACGGTCAACATGATGATCGTGGGTTGCTGAACCCACGCGGACACCGGGCGATGCTGGATACCTATGCAAAAACGGACGAGAATCTGGCGGCCGTACGCGGAGCGTGGACAAAAATGTCACGCGCACGAAAGGCTTTGGCCGAGACCGAGGCGGCGCTTGCCGCCATGCGGGCCGAAGAAGAATTCCTGCGCCACGCCGTTGCTGAACTGGACAAGCTGGACCCTCAGCCCGGGGAGGACGCGGAACTGGATGCGCGGCGCCGTATGATGCAGGGGGCCGAACGCATCAGAGACGATGTTGCACGCGCGTTTGACCTGCTGGGCGGAGAAGGGGCCGAGGGCGCGATGTCAGATGCCGTACGATGGCTTGAAGGTGTTTCCGACAATGCAGGTGGGCAGCTGGAAGAGCCAATCGCAGCTTTGGGACGCGCGTTGATCGAACTTGGTGAGGCGCAGGACGGGGTAAGTACCTGCCTTCAGGCGTTGGACTTCAACCCCGCGGAGCTTGAGGCCACAGAAGAGCGTTTGTTCGCAATCCGCGCGCTGGCCCGAAAACACGATGTTGCACCAGATGATCTGGGCCGATTTGCGACCACGCTGCGCGATCGCCTGAACCGGCTGGATGCAGGTGATGCTGATCTGGCGGATCAGCAAGCGGAAGCCGATGCGGCGCAGTCCGCATATGACCTTGCGGCCGAGGCCCTGAGTGCGGCGCGCCGGCACGCTGCCGGGCAATTGGATGCCGCGGTTATGGCTGAACTGGCACCGCTGAAAATGGAACGCGCGTTGTTTCAGACCGAAATCACCGCCGCCGATCCTGGCCCTGAAGGCAAAGATGCGGTGGCCTTTACTGTCGCCACCAACCCCGGCGCGCCCTCAGGACCGTTGAACAAGATCGCCTCAGGTGGTGAGCTCAGCCGGTTTTTGCTGGCCCTCAAGGTTTGTCTGACGGGCGATGACAGCGCGCGGACCATGATCTTCGATGAAATCGATCGCGGTGTCGGTGGGGCAACCGCCGACGCGGTCGGGCGCCGGTTGGCGTCTTTGGCGAATGGAGGGCAGGTGCTTGTCGTGACGCATTCTCCGCAGGTTGCGGCCCGTGCGTCCCATCACTGGCGGGTGCAAAAGCAGGTGACCGATGGTCAGACCCTGTCCACCGTCATTCCGCTGGCCCAGCCGGACCGGGTGGATGAAATCGCCCGCATGGTCGCCGGAGACACCATAACGGATGAGGCCCGCGCCGCTGCCCGCGCCTTGCTGGATGCCTGAAGAAATTCTGCTGCGGTCCGAACCTTCAAACCATAGCGATCCTGCTTTTCTCAGGCGGCTCCGTAGCTTACTAAAGGGTGTGTACTGATCCCCGAGAGCCCATGACCCAATCAACCCGCACCGTTCTGCGCAACCAGCTCAATCAGGCTCTGGCCGCGATCAAGGACGCATGGCGGGTCATGTTGCGACGCGGCCCAAGCCAAGTTCAGTTCTGGTTCATTGCATTGGCTATCGGTATTGCCGCAGGCTTTATGGCCTTGGGGTTTCGTAAGGCAATTCAGGCGTTGCAGGCGTTTGTTTACGACACCGACAATATCCTTCTGTTGCATAGCCATGCGGAAAAACTGCCGCGGGTTCTGATCCTGATCACGCCGATTATCGGCGGTCTGTTGGTCGGTATCATATTGCACAAGTTCACGGACGATGGCCGGGTGCGGTCGGTCGCGGATGTGATCGAAGGTGCCGCTTTGACCAATGGGCGGGTCGAAGGAAAGGCTGGCGTTGCCTCATTCTTTGCCTCGTTGATCACCCTCAGCACCGGGGGGTCCACTGGACGAGAGGGGCCGGTTGTACATATGGCCGGAGTAATCTCGACCTGGGTGAGCAACCGTATCCACGCTGATGGCATAACGGGGCGCGACCTGTTGGGATGTGCGGTGGCGGCAGCGGTATCGGCAAGCTTCAACTCGCCCATTGCCGGTGCATTGTTCGCGCTTGAGGTGGTGTTGCGCCATTTTGCCGTTCACGCCTTTGCGCCTATCGTCATTGCGTCGGTCGCTGGTACGGTGATCAACCGGCTGGAATATGGCGATGTGACCGAGTTTGTTCTTGAAACCCCCGGATCGCTACAATTCTACGTGGAGCTTCCTGCTTTTCTAATCCTTGGCCTGATCTGCGGATTGGTGTCCCTGCTAATGATGCGGTCAATCTTTTTTGCCGAGGATATTGGAAACCATATACAGACCCGTATTTCCCTGCCGCGCTGGCTGCGTCCGGCAATGTCTGGCGCAATGCTAGGGCTGTTGGCAATCTGGTTCCCGCATATCATCGGCGTTGGGTACGAGACGACGATCCGCGCTCTGGCGGGTGACCTGACCCTTTCGGCTGCAATTTTGTTTGCCGTGATCAAAACGATTGCTGTGGCTATAACCATGGGCGGTCGAATGGGGGGCGGGGTGTTTTCACCCTCACTCATGATCGGCGCACTGACCGGGCTGGCCTTTGGTCTGATCGCGACCGGGCTGCTGCCAGATGTATCGGGGACGCATACGCTCTATGCTTTTGCAGGCATGGGGGCCGTGGCTGCAGCCGTTCTGGGTGCGCCGATTTCTACCACCATGATCGTCTTTGAACTGACCGGAGATTGGCAGATCGGGATTGCCGTGATGGTTTCGGTTTCAATGTCCACCGCACTGGCCTCGCGTCTGGTGGACCGGTCTTTCTTCCTGACCCAGTTGGAACGGCGTGACGTACACTTGGCTGCGGGTCCGCAGGCCTATTTATTGGCCATGTTGCGCGCCGGTGCGGTTATGCGACCGATAGGTGACCCCCGTTCGATCACGAAAGACGAGGCGCTGGACCTGATCAATCAGGGGCTTTGCGTAAATGCCAGCGCAACGCTGGAAGCGGCGATGCCCTATTTCGACCGAGACGACATTCCCTGCATTCCCGTGGTGGTCGTTGAAGAAGACGGCAGCGAAAACCCTGTGGGTGCATTGTTTCACGTCGATGCACTAAAGGCGTATAATCGCGCGCTGGCAGCCACTGCGGCCGAAGAACACTCGTAGCCGTAGCACACCGATGCTGTACCACATGGATAGGTGTCATGGGTAAAACGGTATGAATAGGCTCGGCGACCCTTACCTAAATCTGTTCGACCTTGACGGTATCACTCGGATAAAATGCGACATAGCCCTTGAGTTCGGCCATGGCTGGGATCGGGTCCTCATAGCTCCAGGCGGCATTTTCAGTGACCGAGGATTTGTTGACGATCGAGAAATGCGTGGCGTCGCCCTTGTGTGGGCAATGCGTGGTCTTGTCAGTCATGTCCAGAAATGCCATCGCGATGTCCGCGCGCGGGAAATAGATCACCGAAGGCAGGTCTCCCTCGGTCAATTCCAATGCATTCGTGCTTTCACCCAATACGGCCCCACCGGAACGGACGCACCATTTGCCTGGTGCCTTGTGAATCGTGATTTCAACCATTTCTCTTCCCTCGTCTTTTTCGGGCTTCTCCTCTGCCCGGTTTATGTAACAGCCCGGTGTCAGATCGGCGCAGTTGCGGTATCCAACCACCGCCGCGCATCATCGCTCAGCCTTGGCCCGATCTTTTCAGCAACATCGCGATGATACGCGTTCAGCCACGCGCGTTCCGCGGATGTCAGCATATCGACCACGATCAACCGCCGGTCGATTGGCACGTAGGTCAGCGTGCGCCAGATCAGCATGGCACGGTCGTCGTCCCCGCCTGGAAGGGGTGCGGCGTCCTGCACGACCACAAGATTCTCGATGCGAATCCCGAAAGACCCCTCGCGGTAATAGCCGGGTTCATTGGATAGGATCATGCCCGGTTTCAGGGGCACATGGCTGACCTTGGACAGGCGTTGCGGGCCCTCGTGAACGCTGAGATAAGCACCGACACCGTGCCCGACGCCGTGGTTGAAATCTTGCCCTGCGGCCCAGAGCGGTTCCCGCGCAATCCCTTCAATATCACGCCCGGCAAGCCCACTCGGCCAGCGCAGCATGGACAGGTTAATCATGCCCTTCAAGACACGGGTAAAACACGCTTTTTCCTCATCCCCGACCGTACCGATAGCAACGGTGCGGGTGATATCGGTCGTGCCGTCCAGATATTGCCCGCCGCTGTCCAGAACCAGAAGGTGGCCATCTTCCAAACGGCTGTCGGTTTCTTCGGTCACGCGGTAATGCATGATCGCGCCATTCGGACCCGTGCCCGCGATTGTGTCGAAAGAGATATCCTGAAGCGCATTATCCCTGCGCCTGTTCTCTTCAAGCCGGGTGACCACCTGCGTTTCGGTCAGGGTACCCGGTGCCTGTGCGTCCAACCAACACAGCGTCTCGATCACAGCTACTGCATCGCGTAAATGTGCCTCGGCGCTGCCTTCGATTTCTGCGCCATTCTTGCAGGCCTTGGGCAGGGCACAGGGATCGCCGCCATCGACCATCTGATCGTTTAACACGTCCGCCACGGCCTGCGGCAGCGTTCCCAGATCGACCTGCACCTTGCCCTTCAGCGCCGCGACAGCGTCCAGAAATCCGTCGGGCTCATGCGATGTGACCTGATCCGCCAGTGGCACCACCAACTTCTTCGAAGCCATAAAAAGATCGACCTGACCACCGGCGTGCAATATCGCGAACCCATGCGCCACCGGGTTGTATCCGATATCGGAACCGCGAATGTTCAGCAGCCACATGATGGAGTCGGGCAAGGTGATCACGGCGGCGGCACTGCCTGACTCTTGCACGGCCTTGGCCAGACGCGTGATCTTGGTGTCCGCCGTTTCGCCGGCAAACTCGATCGGATGCGTCTTGATCGGATTCATCGGCGGCTCTGGCTGATCCTCCCACACGCGGTCCACCAGATTGTCACAGCGGACAAGTTCGATATCGCTGCCGACCAGCTCTTTCTGCGTGCTGGCGATCTGGCCAGCGGCATGCAGCCACGGGTCAAAGCCGACCTTGCCTCCATCGGGCAACTGATCTTTCAACCAAGCGCTGAGGCTGGTTTCGGGCCAAGCTACGGGAGTGTATTCTTTGGCGACCTGCGCCTTGACCTGAGTGCGATAGCGACCATCGACAAATACACCGGCCACGTCTGTCAACACCGCGCAGAACCCGGCCGAGCCGGTAAATCCCGTCAACCAAGCCAAGCGCTGATCCCGCGGGGCAACATATTCGCCCTGATGCGCGTCGGCGCGGGGGATCAGGAACCCGTCCAACCCTTCTTTTGCCATCTCACTGCGCAAAGCTGCCAGTCGGGGCGGCCCCTGTTCCGGGCGCGCCGTTACCTCAAAGGATTGAAACATCACATACCTCTCCCATACCGGGTTTTACCCGTTCTTCTTTTTTGGAAATTCCGCGCATTGGCGGCAAGGCCAGTTTTAGCTGGCTTTTTTCATCCCCATAACCCGCGCGCGTGCGCGTGGGTCGCTGTCAAACAGGGCAGCCAATTGTTCGGTCATCGCACCGGCCAACTGTTCCACGTCTGTTATTGTCACCGCGCGGTCGTAATAACGGGTGACGTCATGGCCGATTCCAATAGCCAGAAGTTCCACCATCTTTCGCTTTTCCACCATTGCGATCACGTCGCGCAGGTGTTTTTCCAGATAGTTTGCGGGGTTGACGCTGAGTGTTGAATCGTCAACCGGTGCACCATCCGAAATCACCATCAGGATCTTGCGTTGCTCGCGCCGCGCCAGCATCCGGCGGTGCGCCCATTCCAGCGCCTCGCCGTCGATGTTTTCCTTTAGCAAGCCCTCTTTCATCATCAGGCCCAGGTTTGGCCGCGCCCGCCGCCAAGGAGCATCTGCACCCTTGTAAATGATGTGGCGCAGATCGTTCAGACGGCCCGGCTGTTGCGGGCGGCCATCGTTCAGCCACGCCTCGCGCGCCTGACCGCCTTTCCAAGCGCGCGTGGTAAAGCCCAAAATCTCGACCTTCACGTTGCACCGCTCCAGCGTCCGCGCCAGAACATCTGCGCAGATCGCGGCGATTGAGATCGGGCGCCCGCGCATTGACCCCGAGTTGTCCAGCAAAAGTGTCACCACGGTATCGCGGAACTCGGTATCCTTTTCGACCTTGAAACTGAGCGGTGTGGTCGGGTTTGCCACCACACGTGCCAAACGGCCAGCGTCCAGAATGCCTTCTTCTCGGTCGAACTCCCAGCTTCGGTTCTGTTGAGCTTGCAGGCGGCGCTGCAACTTGTTGGCAAGACGGCTGACAGCCCCCTTCAGCGGTTCAAGCTGCTGGTCCAGATAGGCGCGCAGGCGCTCTAACTCGGCGGGTTCGGCCAGATCCTCAGCAGCGATTTCTTCGTCATGCGTGTTCAGATAAACCTTGTAATCCGGATCAGCTTCGGACGCAGGCTGAGGGGCAGGGGGTTCCAGCGGGGCTTCCCCCTCTGGCATCTCGGCCTCATCGCTCAGCTCATCTTCGGACATCTCGTCCATCGAGACCTGAGCCTGGGATTGATCCTGTTGCTCTTCCTGAGTTTGTTCCGGGGTGGCGTCGGCTTCTTGTTCGTCCTGATCGTCTTGGCCAGTACTGTCCGGGTCAGGCTGTTCGTCGGCGTTTTCCTCGGCCTGATCCTCTTGTTCTTCGTCCAACTCATCCGGGTCGTCACCCAGTTGATCGCCATAACCAAGGTCCTTGATCATCTGGCGGGCGAATTTGGCGAACTCTGCCTGGTCCGAGAGGATTTCATCAAGGTTTTCCAGCGTTCCGCCAGCCTGTTCCTCGATGAAGCCGCGCCACAGATTCATGATGTTCTCAGCCGCCGGAGGCAGATCGCGCCCCGTGGCTAGGTGGCGGATCAGATAGCCCGCAGCTACTGCCAAAGGTGCGTCCGCAGGTTGTTTGCATTGGTCATATCCACGCCGCAGCGCCTCATGCCCGATCTTGACGTCGATGTTAGACGCGGTGCCGGGCATGTCACGCGCGCCCATCGCCTCGCACCGGGCGGCTTCCATTGCTTCATACAGATCACGGGCCATATCCCCTGGGGGGGCATAGCGCGTATGGGTCGCGTCATCATGATACTTTCGATGCAGGGCCAAGGCATCCGCCGTACCACGTGCCAGCAGAACCTCTTCGCGCGTCATCCGACGGCTCACCTGTGGCAAACGCATCGACTCGCCGGTCATCCCAGACGGGTCTACCGTATATGTAACGTTCAACTCGGGATCATCGGCCATAACCTTGGTGGCCTCGGCCAAGGCCTTTTTGAACGGATCGGCGGGGTTGTCGTTGGGTTTGCTCATCGGGGCAGTCCGGTCTAGTTCTGTCCCGGCAACCTAGTGCCAAACGGGTGTCTTGGCCATAGGGCTAGCCGTTAATTCGCTTTGGTTTGGTAAGCTCCTCTCCGTCGGCGGTTCATCTCGACTTACCGTCGATGTGATTGCCGCAGGACACGAGGGAATGTTTCTACGAAGGAAATCTTAAAAAACGCTTTGGGCAGAAACTGCGCGTCCTTTGCTCAATATGAGAAAAGAACCAAATCCGCGCGCTCGAAACCTCAACTTCGGAGGCGTGTTGCCCAGGTGGGCAAAGAACTCTGAAACTCCTCGAACCGACCTGAATAGTTTTGAACCTCGTAGTGTGTGATCGCGGTGCCATTCAATTTGCGGAGCAAGCTGGAAATGCTTTGATCGTGTCGGTGCTCCTTGAATTCGGCGTGATTCCGGCTCATGGATTCCGAGTCATCTGAGTAACGATAGTTATCCTCGGTCGCGATTTCGGACCATTGTCTGACTAGGTCACGGTTTCTAGCGTTGTTCACCATGACTAGAAATCCGGATCCAAACTGACTTGTTTTAGCCTCTGAACAATCGACCGATAAGCCCAGACGACGGAACAGATCACCTTTGGTCCAGTGGCTTTCGGTAAAAACGTTCATGAAGGACAACATCTTGCTTTCGTGATCTTGAGCCAGTTCAAGGTATTCTTGAAAACGTCGGCCGCCATTTGGGTTTATCGTATAGCCTGCATCCAGATAAACGATTGTTTGACCGTCTTCGGCGGCTTCCATCGCCTGTAAAATCACCACTGGTTTCCAAATCCAATAACCAAAACCACGGGGTGTGCTTTTTACGTAATCACCGTGCTGAGATCGGAAATCTTGCGGCAGCGTCCGTAAGCTATAAACACGAATGTCCGAGAAAAAACTCGTTTGCTCTGCCTGCTGTTGGAAATTCGCCCTACGTGAAGAGAATGTGCCATCCGCAAATGAGACTAGACGGGGTTTGGGACGCGATATCTCAAACAAGCTGCCGTTTTCGCGCAAGACATCGTTGTCTTTGCCTGATGGTTTAGTCAAAAAGTTTCGGAAGAATTTAGCCATATTGCCTTCAACCCAAGCTGGCGCTCGCTGCACTCTCTGGCAGTTCCTCGTCAAAACAGCGTTGGTAAAACTCGGCGACGGTCTGGCGTTCCAGCTCGTCACATTTGTTCAGGAAAGACAGGCGGAAGGCGTAACCGATGTTGCGGAAGATCTCGGCATTCTGGGCCCAGTTGATCACGGTCCGCGGGCTCATCACTGTTGAAAGATCGCCGTTCATGAAGGCGGTCCGGGTCAGGTCGGCAACGGTCACCATCTGGCTGACGGTCTTGCGGCCCTTTTCGGTGTTATAGTGCGGGGCCTTCGACAGCACGATCATCGTCTCAGCATCGTGGCTGAGGTAGTTCAGCGTGGACACCAGCGACCACCGGTCCATCTGAGCCTGGTTGATCTGCTGCGTGCCGTGATACAGGCCCGTCGTGTCGCCCAGACCCACGGTGTTCGCCGTTGCGAACAGGCGGAAATTCGGGTTCGGCGTAATGATCTCATTCTGGTCCAACAAAGTCAGCTTGCCGTCATGCTCCAGCACGCGCTGGATCACGAACATCACGTCAGCGCGGCCTGCGTCATACTCGTCGAACACGATTGCAACCGGATTACGCAGCGCCCACGGCAGAATGCCCTCGTGGAACTCGGTCACCTGTTTACCGTCCCGCAGCTTGATCGCGTCTTTGCCGATCAGGTCGATCCGGCTGATATGGCTGTCCAGGTTCACACGCACGGCTGGCCAGTTCAGGCGGGCAGCGACCTGTTCGATATGGGTGGACTTGCCAGTGCCGTGATAGCCCTGAATCATCACACGGCGGTTATGGGCAAAGCCGGCCAGAATCGCCAGAGTCGTTTCGGGGTCGAACTTGTACGTCGGGTCTATTACCGGAACCCGATCACTTGCTTCGGAAAACCCCTTGATCGCCATGTCGGTATCAATGCCGAAAACGTCACGGACCGAGATTTCTTCGGTGGGTTTTGCGTTAATGTCAATCGATCCGTCAGCCATGTGCGTAGTCCTTATCCTTCGACCCATCTCGCCGGGTCTGAACCCGTGTGTGGTGCAACATATTGCAGGCAAGGGCAAGGGAAAGCCGCGCGTGCTGCGAACTCGGCAAAGCTTTCTTTGAAACTGGCCTTATTGATGCGCGTCCAGGTCCACCCAGAAGGGTATCGCCTGCCCACATTGGCGATTGTTCAACATAAACCACGGGGGTTAAATCCAACCACACCGAAACACATTCAGCATTCCAAAGCCGATGGTTCCGAAAAAGGCAGTTGGCTTGCCTACTTGAAATTCCGACTGTCCTTGATCTGGTCCCAGGCCCAGACGACCTCTTGCAATTGCTCTTCTTGAGAGCGGTCGCCGCCGTTCATGTCCGGGTGCAGCACCTTGATCAGCTTTTTGTAGGCCTTGCGCACTTCGGCCTTGGTCCAGCTGTCCTTGGCTTCAAGAATCTCGATTGCCCGCCGCTCGGTCGGGGGCAGGCGGCGCCCTGTGGCGGCACGGCCCGGATTCTTGGTGGCATTTTCGCCAAGCACCTGATGCGGGTCCTCGATGCCCAGACGTGCCCATGCGCGCGCTTCGGGGTCGCCCATCGGTTTGGTTTCACGTTCCCAGACCTTGTCTTTTGACCGCTGCGCGTTCAGTTCAGCCTCGGTCGTGCCGTCGAAGAAATTCCACTTTTGGTTATACTCGCGCACGTGCTTCTGGCAAAACCAGTAGAAGTCATCCAAAACGTCTGGCGCCTTGGGCGCGCGATACTTGCCAGGCTCCTGGCACCCCGGATGGTCACAGATCCGGACCGAAGTTTCAGACGCGCCCGACATGCCCCGACGCCCGCGCGGGTTTTTCTTTTTGGCGTTGGAGACGGACATATCGAATCCGAAAGGGTCTGATTTCGTCATGCTGTGATCCTTAAGAACGCATCTTCTCGACTCGGAGGCAGCAGTTTAGTCTAAGCAGCCAAAAGTAGAAGAGGGGGGCGGCAAATAATTTGCTGCCGAGCGAAAAAATGACCGTGACCGACGAAATCTATGAACGTCTTGATGCCGCGTTTCACCTGCGAGAGCTGAAGGTTGTCGATGATAGCGAAAGCCACCGAGGGCATGCCGGCTATCAGGAAGGCGGGGAAAGTCACTTCAATGTGTATATCCGCGCCAGTGCATTCGAAGGCCAATCCCGTGTCGCCAGCCATCGGGCGGTGCACAAGGCGTTAGGTGACATCGTGCCGCGGATACATGCGCTGGCGCTGGATATCGGAACGTAGGGCGCGCACCTTAGGCGCTTTACTTCAGTTCGGCCCAGAGCTTGGAGACGCAAAGTGCTGCGATCATACCGGCGAACCACTGGCTTTGATGCTGGGCGGGCCGCTGCGACGCCAAACCTTACGACTTGTCTGTGCGGCGGAATTCGATCTTTGCGTCCTTGAGCGTCAACGGAGGGTCTTTAACCTCTTCGGCAATTGGTTCCGGCGCTGCGACGATTTCTGGTCCTGGAACGGGCTGCGCAACCGGGGTTTCGTCGGGGGTTTCGTCTGGGGTTTCGTCCGGGACTGGGGCTGCGACCTCGACCGCCTCGATCGTGCGGCGGAAGACAAGCACATTGCGCCAATTCACGGTAGATCCGGTCAGGCCTGCCCTCTCTTCGCTTGGTAAAAGCTCTGCGCGTTGATACTCCCAGCCGTCTTGACCCAATTGGTTCAACACTTGCTCAATCGTTGCGGCAAACCGGCCTTCGGCGGTTTTTACACCTTTGGCTTTCGTGCCTTTTTGCGGGGCGGGAACGACCTTGTACTCATAGCGCTGCATTTGATCTTCCTGATTGCCGGGTTATGGCAACTTAACATGCGGTTGATTTGGCGAAAGTCAGCATTGCGCGAAAACACCCGGAAAATTGAAAGCGGCAGGATTTTGCGAAACCCTGCCGCCAGGATTGGGTGCCCTTAAAAGGTTACGAGCCTAGTTTTTTACCGACCAGCTCGTTCACCGCCTTGGGGTTGGCCTTGCCGCCCGTTGCTTTCATGACCTGACCCACGAACCAACCTGCAAGCTTTGGGTTCACCTTCGCCTTTTCGACCTGCGCGGGGTTAGCGGCGATAATTTCATCCAGCGCGGACTCAATCGCGCCCGTGTCGGTGACCTGCTTCATGCCGCGGTCTTCAACGATCTTCGCCGGGTCACCGCCTTCGGTATAGACGATCTCGAACAGGTCCTTGGCGATTTTGCCTGAGATGGCATCCGAGGCGATCAGGTCAATGATGGCACCCAGTTGCGCCGGAGAGACCGGCGAGTCGGTGATGTCGTGATCTTCTTTCTTCAGGCGACCAAACAGTTCGTTGATGACCCAGTTCGCCGCCAGTTTGCCGTTGCGGCCCTTGGCAACCTCTTCAAAATACGCGGCTGACTCTACTTCGGCGGTCAGGACAGATGCGTCATAGTCGGTCAGACCGAACGCGTTGATAAAGCGGGCTTTCTTGTCGTCCGGTAATTCGGGCAACTTGGCGGCGATATCGTCCACCCATGCTTGCTCAATCTCTAGCGGCAGCAGGTCAGGGTCCGGAAAATAGCGATAGTCATGCGCTTCTTCTTTAGACCGCATTGAGCGGGTTTCGCCCTTGTCCGGATCGTACAGACGGGTTTCCTGATCGATAGTCCCACCAGCTTCGACAATGGCGATCTGACGGCGGGCTTCGACCTCAATTGCCTGCTGGATAAAGCGCATCGAGTTCATGTTCTTGATCTCGCAGCGCGTTCCCAAGTGCGAGAAATCCTGTGTTTCCTGGTACTTCTCATAGGCACCCGGAAGACAGATCGATACGTTCACGTCCGCCCGCAAGTTTCCGTTCTGCATATTGCCGTCGCATGTGCCCAGATACCGCATGATCTGGCGCAGCTTGGCGATATAGGCGGCGGCCTCTTCCGGCCCACGGATGTCAGGGCGGCTGACGATCTCCATCAGGCAGACACCGGTCCGGTTCAAGTCGACGAAGGACATATGCGGGTCCATATCGTGGATCGACTTGCCCGCGTCCTGCTCCATGTGGATGCGTTCGATGCGAACCATGCGCGCGGTGCCATCGCCCATTTCGACCAGCACTTCACCTTCGCCCACGATTGGGTGGTACAGCTGTGAAATCTGATAGCCCTGCGGCAGGTCGGGATAGAAGTAGTTCTTGCGGTCGAAAGCCGATTTCAGGTTGATATCCGCCTTCAGGCCCAACCCTGTGCGCACCGCCTGTTCCACGCAGTACTCGTTGATCACCGGCAGCATGCCCGGCATCGCCGCGTCCACAAAGGCCACGTTTGCATTCGGCTCGGCCCCGAATTTCGTCGACGCGCCCGAGAACAGCTTGGCATTGGATGAGACCTGAGCGTGCACCTCCATCCCGATTACCAGTTCCCAATCGTGCTTGGCCCCGGCGATGGTCTTGGGTTTGGGCATTTCGTATGTCAGGTCGAGCATGTCGCGCCTCATTTCCGCAGAAGTCTAAGCCTGCGTATTAGGCCTGGCACGGGCGAGGGGCAAGGGGGAATCAGTGCTGGGACAGGCGCAAACCCGACGGGGTGAAGGTTACATCCATGCCGCTGAGCAACTCTTCACGGAACAGGTCGCCAATCGCGCGCAGTGCGTCGCGCTGACCGCGGGCCGCGAACCGCTCAGCCGAGTGTATACGGACTGAGTTGTTGAACCCGTTCGCCGCATGCGCCCAAATCATTGGGTGCAGTTCGGTCATGTGGTCGCGGATCAGCCCATGTGCGGCCTCGTGAATTTGCGCGCGCACAGTCTCGGCTTTTTCATTCTGCCTAAGGCCGTTCTGTATCGTGATGGCGCAATAGGCCGATAGCATGTTGACTGTTTGCTGATCCGGCCGATGGTGCAGAATGTCATAGAGACCTTCCAGAAAGTACTCAACATCCAGCCGGGCGCACGCCTCTTCGTCCAAGGTGATGGCGTCGAATTGCACCCATGTGTAACCGCCGGCCCCCCAGATGTCGTGGGTCCGGGCCGCGTTGCGCAGGGCCTGAACCTCAAGCTCTGCGTAGCTGCCAAACCACCGCGGCAACAGATGGGTGCCCATCGCGCGCATATGGCGCTGATTGTTGGGGTCCAGCGAGATTAGCCGCTCGTATTCATCAGCAACACGAAGGCTGGCTTTGCGTTGGCCAGCCAAAAGTGCGCAGCCTGCGGCGGCGACGATCGGGCTGTCTGGCAACGCCGCGCGACATTTCGGCAATAACGCTGCGGCCCGGTCGAAATGGGCTGCACAACGGGAACGGTGTAATGGCGGAAGGGTTGCGTCCGTTGCCGTTCCGCGCCACGCCCAGGCCAGGTCGATATGCGTCAGCGCGACCACAAGCGCAATCATCGCATCATCCGGGTGCGCGCGCATTTCGTCTTCAAGCTCGGAAATCCCGCCAAGCAGGTCGTACTCACACAGTGCATTCCCATCCGACAAGGCGTGTTCGACCGCGAGAACCACATCGGACCGAGCGCCAAAGGCAAGCAGATCCGCGATGGGTGTGCCATCCGGGGCGGCTGCACGATTTTTGTCTGCCGCGCGCATTTGACGAGACAGTTCAGCCCAACGATCCTGTCTGGCCAGCGTCCGACCACGCCCAATCGCATCGCGGGCTGCCAAGTCTTCGGCTTTGACGTCGGCCAATGGGATGTTCAATTGCCCTTTGTCTGGGAGCGTCGAATGCACGCCGCCATTCACATTGGGAAGGCTCTGCGTTGAGCTTTTGGAAGAATGAGAGGATTGGGCTTGACGTGCCCTGAAAAACCGAAACATGGAAAAACTCGAAATCAAAACAACTTGCACGCTTGTCGGAAACTCTGACCGAAGGCCGGCTCAAATTCAAGCTTACCGCACTGTATTGAGTGTTAATCAGAAACGAATCGTCATCACTCAATATGATTGTTTCAGAAAACGCGAAAATGGTGCCGTTCAACCCGCAATCCGGCTTTTTGTAAGACGGCCTCAAGCTCCTTATGCGGCGGCATAGCCTCATCCGGCAGGCGAATCCGTTTGTCTGACGTCAGAACCAGTGCGCAGCGCACCGAAAAGTCCCAACGTGTGTCCAAACGGACGTGATCGATTTCGGACAACGCGACCTGGCCCTCGCGGTTGCCAGAGAACCAGCGAATCCGGTCGGCATCCAGCGTCACCCCTGCCTTTGTGTCCTGTATGATGTCCCAAAGGGCAGGCAAGGTGGTCAGGCCGAAAAACCCAACAATCCACCATGCTGCGTCAAATACAATTACCAAGGCCAACAGCCCCGCATAAATGCCGAGGAGAATCAGGACACTGCGTCGCGTCCGGTTGTTGCGCGTGAAACTGTAAGGGTTCATGCGCCAAGAATACGGGACACCATTTCCGTCGTATCGCGCGACAGGTTCGGTGTTTCGGCGATGCGGGTCAGCTGCGCTTGCATGAGGTCCTGTCGCTCAGCGTCGTAGCGTTTCCATGTCTGGAAAGCCGAACACATCCGGGCCGTTGTTTGTGGGTTAACCGGATCCAGACGGATCAACCAATCCGCAAGCAGTTCATATCCGGCCCCGTCATGGCGGTGAAACCCGGCATGGTTCATCGCGAGCGCGCTGATGACTGCGCGGAACCGGTTCGGGTTTTTCCAATTGAAATCAGCGTGCTTTGTCAGCGCGCGTGTGACCTCAACCGTTGCTTCGGGTGTGGCTGTAGACACTTGCAATGCAAACCACTTGTCAACCACCAGCCGGTCATGTTGCCACTGATTGTAAAAGCTTGCCAGTTCCGCCTGGCCCGCGCCTGCCCGCAAGAGACAAGACAGAGCAGTCAACTGGCGGGTCATGTTGTCAGCAGCGGCGTATTCTTCGGCGGCCTTGGCGCCGCCATCAAGCCGCGAAGTCAGGTACATAACCGCACCGCCAAGCGCGCGTTTGCCAGCCTGTTCGGCGTCGGGGCGGAACGGTGCGTCGATCTGCGTTTCGCTGAGCAGTCGCGGTAGCAGGTCCTGAACATGTTGGGCCGTCGCCTGCCGGAGGGTCTCTACTGCGGTCCAAATCGCCATCGGATCAGGAGTTTCACCGCTTTCAAACAAGGCGGCCGCCAACTCTGACTGCGTTGGCAGGCCCAGCATCAGCGAGCGATAGGCAGGGTCCAGATCTCTGTCCCGCAACACGGTCAGCATACCATCCAGATAGTCCGAGCCCGGCGCGGCATCGTGTTTTATCATGCGCAGCAAAGTGTCCTGCGCCAGCGATCGCCCGGCCTGCCAGCGGTTGAACGGGTCAGTGTCATGGGCCAACAGAAAGGCACGTTCCGCATCCGTATGGTCATGTTCGAGAATCACCGGAGCCGAGAAATCCCGCAGGATCGAGGCCACGGGTTTGGCGGCCAGACCGGTGAACTCAAAGCTCTGTTCGACCTCTGTCAGCTCCAGCACCTCGGTTGGGCGCACTTCATCCCCGTTCGGGCTCAGCAAGCCAACGGCGACCGGGATCACTTGCGGAAGCTTCTCTGACTGACCGGGGGTCGGTTCGGTTCGTTGTTTCAGGGTCAGAGTATAAACGCCGTCCGCCCAATCTTCGGACACGGTAACGCGCGGTGTCCCTGACTGGCTGTACCAGCGTTTGAACTGGGTCAGATCGCGGCCTGTTGTGTCCTCGAACACTTTCAGCCAGTCCTCGATTGTGCAGGCTTGCCCGTCGTGGCGGTCGAAATAGAGGTCTAGCGCCTGTTTGTACGCCTCATCCCCAACCAATCGTTTCAGCATCCCGATCACCTCGGCCCCTTTTTCATAAACCGTGGCCGTGTAGAAGTTATTGATCTCCTGAAAGCTCTCGGGTCGGACAGGGTGCGACAATGGCCCGTTGTCTTCGGGAAATTGTCGCGCCCGCAGGTCGATGGCGTCATGGATGCGTTTCACCGGGGCCGAGCGCATGTTGGACGTGAAATGCGCATCGCGGAATACGGTCAGGCCCTCTTTTAAGCACAGTTGGAACCAGTCGCGGCAGGTGATGCGGTTGCCTGTCCAGTTGTGGAAGTATTCATGCGCGATGATCGCCTCAATGCGTTCGAAGTTATCATCGGTCGAGGTTTCCGGGCTGGCCAGAACGGCCGAGGAGTTAAAGATGTTCAGCCCCTTGTTCTCCATCGCGCCCATGTTGAAATCATCGACGGCCACGATGTTGAAGACATCCAGATCGTATTCACGACCATAGACGTCCTCGTCCCACTTCATCGACTTTTTCAACGCCTCCATGCCAAAGGCGCATTTCTCTTCATCGCCGGGGCGAACCCAAAGATTCAGCTCAACGTCGCGGCCCGACATCGTGGTGAACTGGCCGGGATGCGCGATCAGGTCGCCAGCCACTAGCGCAAACAGATAGGCGGGTTTAGGCCAGGGATCGGTCCATTCTGCCCAGCCCTCGCCTTTGCCTGAGGGGTTGCCGTTCGACAGCAGCACCGGCAAATCGCCATTGATCCTCACGGTGAAGGTGGACATCACGTCTGGCCGGTCAGGGTAGTAGGTGATCTTGCGGAACCCTTCGGCCTCGCACTGCGTGCAATACATACCGTTCGACATGTAAAGCCCCTCAAGCGCGGTGTTGTTGCCTGGGTCGATCTCGACGATCGCTTCCCAGATGAATGGCGCGTTTGGAACGTTGGCGGTCAGGCCAGTCTCGGTGACATCGGGTGTGATCTCGGCCCCGTCGATGGCAGCGCGAATTAGGGTCAAATCCTCGCCATGCAGAAAAAACGTTCGATCTGTGGCATCCGGATTGGGGCGGAAGGCAATGCGCGACGTGACGCGTGTGGCGTGATCGGCCAAATCGAAGGTCAGATGCACGCTGTCCACCAGATAGCCAAAGGGCGTGTAGTCTTTAAGGTAGATCGTGGTAGGGGCTGCGTCACGCATCGGGGGCCTCGCATCGGTTCATGTCTGGCGCGACGTTATGGCTTGCGGCGGTAGGCTGCAAGCGGTGCAATCTTCAACCGAGACGGTGCGATCTGAAGTTTTGGTAAGTTAGTTTTACCATAGGGGTCTCGTGCGCGTTGCCTATCGGAAACAATAGCTCTAAATGCATGCGGCATACAGTGGCGTACACACGAGAGAGGGACCCCATGAGCAGCAGACAAACGCGTAGCGGATTACAAGTTGATACCGTTCTGGCCGACTTCATCGAAGGTCGGGCACTGCCGGGAACGGGTGTAACTGCTGACGCATTTTGGGATGGTCTGTCCCGCATGGTGGCTGAGCTGGGTCCGAAATGTCGCGCGCTGCTGGCAAAGCGGGAAAAGATCCAGGGGCAATTGGACGCGTGGCATCTGGGGCGGATGGGGCAGGCGCATGACGCCGCCGCGTATCAGGCATTCTTGCGCGAAATCGGTTATCTGGTTGAAGAAGGCGCCGGTTTTCAGATCGAAACCACCGAAGTTGATCCCGAGATTGCGCAAACACCCGGACCGCAATTGGTAGTGCCAATCACTAACGCGCGTTTCGCGTTAAACGCAGCCAATGCGCGTTGGGGCAGCTTGTATGACGCTCTCTATGGCACCGACGCGATGGGCGATCTGCCGACCGGCGGTGGGTATGACGCGGGCCGGGGCGCCAGGGTGATTTCCTGGGCCAAAGGATTTCTGGACGACGCTGCGCCTTTGGCAAACGGGTCTTGGACCGATGTGGCCGAGTTGCGGGTTGAAAACGGCGCGCTGGTGCCAGCACTTGCGGATCCTTCACGTTTCGTTGGTTATGGTGGCGCTGCGGAAAACCCGGAGTTCATTCTGCTGAAAAACAATGGGCTGCACATCAAGGTCGTTATTGATGCGTCCAGCACTATCGGTGCCTCTGATCCGACGGGAATCGCGGATGTCGTGCTGGAATCGGCCTTGTCGACGATCATGGATTGCGAAGACTCAGTCGCCTGTGTCGACGCCGAGGATAAGGTGGTTGCATATGGTAACTGGCTGGGTCTGATGAAGGGTGATCTGACCGAGCAGGTCACCAAAGCCGGCAACACATTTACCCGCAAGCTGGCAGATGATCTGGAGTACACCACCGCCGGTGGGGGTCAGGCCAAGCTAAAAGGTCGCTCATTGATGCTGGTGCGAAACGTGGGGCACCTGATGACCAACCCCGCGATTCTGGACGCCGAGGGCAATGAAATCGGCGAAGGCCTGATGGACGCGCTCTGCACCACGTTGATCGCCATGCACGATTTGGCTCGCGAAGGCGGCAACTCGGTCATGGGATCGGTTTATGTGGTCAAACCCAAGATGCATGGCCCGGAAGAAGTGGCATTCTCGGTCGAGATTTTCGATATGGTCGAAGACATCCTCGGCCTGCCGCGCAACACCGTGAAGCTGGGCATCATGGACGAGGAGCGCCGTACCTCAGTCAACCTCAGGGAATGCATCCGTGCTGCAAAATCGCGCGTGGCGTTCATCAACACAGGTTTCCTCGACCGGACAGGGGACGAGATCCATACCTCGATGGAGGCAGGCCCGATGCTGCCGAAGGGGGATATGAAAAGCACACCATGGATCGCGTCCTACGAGGATCGCAACGTTGATATCGGGTTGGCTTGCGGCCTGAAAGGCAAGGCGCAGATCGGCAAGGGCATGTGGGCGATGCCCGACAGGATGCATGATATGCTAGAGGCCAAAATCGGCCACCCGAAGTCCGGTGCCACCTGCGCGTGGGTGCCGTCGCCGACCGCTGCAACGCTACACGCAACACATTATCACAGTGTGGATGTTTTGGCCCGTCAGGACGAACTGGCAGCTGGTGGCGCGCGTGCCTCGCTTGAGGATTTGTTGACGATACCATTACTGGGCGGCCGCAATCTGAGCGATGAGGAAATCACGCGCGAGATTGAGAACAATGCGCAGGGTATTCTTGGGTACGTGGTGCGCTGGATCGACCAAGGGGTCGGGTGCTCGAAAGTACCGGACATCAACGACATTGGCCTGATGGAAGACCGCGCAACCTGCCGGATATCCTCTCAGGCGCTGGCCAACTGGCTGCATCACGACGTTGTCAGCAAAGAGCAGGTGATGACCGCTATGCAGAAAATGGCCGCCGTGGTGGACCGCCAGAACGAAGGCGACCCCGAGTATCGCCCAATGGCTCCGCGCTTTGATGGCGTGGCGTTTCAAGCTGCGTGCGATTTGGTGTTCAAAGGGCGGATACAGCCTTCGGGCTATACTGAACCGGTCCTGCATGCCCGCCGTCTTGAATTGAAAGCCAGCCTTTAACCTGAAAACACGATAGGACAGAAAATGGCAGTTTCTTTGCGCAAAGCCCGCACGATCATCCGCAAAACCCTTGAAAAAGGTCATGAGATGGAGCTGAAACCCCTTTCAGTCGTTGTGTTGGATGCCGGTGGGCACGTCATCGCATTTGAGCGCGAAGATGGCGCGGCCCCAGGTCGGTTCCCGATCGCGCATGGCAAGGCCTATGGCTCGGTCATGTTGGGTATGGCGGGCACCGCGCAAATGCAGCGGGCCGAGGCACAGGCCTATTTCATGGCAGCGGTAAACGGTGTTTATGGTGGGCAGGTCGTGCCGGTTCCGGGCGGCATCCTTCTGCGGGATCGCAAAGGGGCTGTTATCGGCGCAGTTGGTGTCACGGGCGACACGTCCGACAATGACGCCGTTGCAGGCATGGCCGGGATCGAGGCCGCTGGTTTGACCGGAGAAATCTAAGTTGGATCACCGCGCCGAGGCAGAGCCTTGCCAGTTTGAGGTTCAGGCCCCGGCATGGACAACTCTCCGGCACGCCTGAGGTTTCTGGATCACACTGTGCGTCACTGAACACTGCTTTGCGCTGTCATACAGGGCGTGTATTGTTGCACGTTCGATCCACTGCGGATAGCGTTCGTGTGAACAAGAAACCAGCAAGGGAAGCGGCATGTCTCGACCGGTCGTCGGTATCATCGGTAACTCCTACATCCTGAATGATGAGTACCCGACCCATGCGGGCGGAACGATGAACTCGGACGCGGTTGCGAATGTTTCGAACTGCCTGCCGCTGCTTATTCCGTCCGACCCACGCTATGTCTCGGTCGAGGAACTGTTGGAGGTCTGCGATGGGTTTCTGCTGACTGGTGGGCGCCCGAATGTGCACCCCGAGGAATACGGCGAAGACGCCACCGACGCCCATGGAGAGTTTGATCGGGCGCGGGATGCGATTACGCTACCTCTGGTCCGGGCCTGCGTCGAGCGCGGTCAACCATTCATGGGCATCTGCCGCGGCTTTCAAGAGGTCAACGTGGCCATGGGCGGTACGCTGCATCCTGAAATTCGCGATCTGCCGGGTCGGATGAATCACCGCATGCCACCCGATGGCACGTTGGAGGAAAAGTTCGCCCTGCGCCATGTGGTGACTCTGTCTGAGGACGGAGTTTTTCATCAACTGTTCGGAGCGACCGAGGTTATGACGAACACGCTGCACGGGCAGGGGATCAAAACAGTTGGCGAACGCGTGGTCATTGACGGCTATGCCCCGGATGGCACGCCGGAGGCGATGTATATCCAGGACGCCCCGGGTTTTACTCTTTCGGTTCAATGGCACCCGGAATGGGATGCGATCAACGATCCTGTTTCTCGACCGCTATTTCAGAAATTTGGTCAGGCCGTTCAGACATGGTCGACCTGCGGACGGGCCGCGTTTCGCCGGATCGCTTGAAGCCAGTTGTCTGTTTCCCACAGAAGAGTGACGTAGATGTCCCGCTTTCCACGTCGGAAAGCGGGACATCCACGCCTGATTCGTGTCAGATCAGCAGGTTAAACTGCTGATTCAGCGGCAGTTTGCGGGCGCGCTCTCCGGTTAGGTCGAACAGAGCATTTCCAAGCGCAGGCATCGATGGGGGCGTGCCGGGTTCGCCCGCGCCACCCATATGGCGGTTGGTTTCCAAGACGCGAACTTCGACCTGCGGCGCAGTATGCATGCGCAGCGCATCATAGTCGGGGAAGTTGTACTGCTCGACTTCGCCCTCGGCAAAGGTGATCTCGCCATAACACGCGGCTGACAGCCCGTACATCATGCCGCCAAACATCTGCGCCTTGACGTTCTCGGGGTCCAGGGCCAGCCCCATGTCACACGCGATCCAGGCCTTGCTGATGCGAATGGTACCGTCCTCGTCAACCACCTCGATGACCTGAGCAACCGGAGTGCCAAAGCTGTAGGTGAAGGCAACGCCCCGGCCCACACCGTCCGGCGTCTGACCTGTCCAACCTGACATTTCCCTAACGGCTTCCAGACATCCGGCCGACGGGGCATGCTCGGTCTTCATCAACTCCAGCCGGAATTCGAGCGGGTCCTGACCAGCGGCGTGGGCCATCTCATCCATAAAGGTTTCGTGGAAGAATCCGTTATGGCTGTTTCCGACCGAACGCCAAAACCCCACAGGAACATCCAATTTGGCGATGTGGCCGCTCATTCGGTAGTTCGGCACCGCATAGGGTTGGTTGAAAAAGCCTTCGACCAGTACTTTGTCCGGGCCAGCGCCGGGCATTCCGGTATAGCGTGTCACTGCCTGCTGTGTGCAGGATTGCGCCGCGACTTTGCCATCGAACAGCACTGCCTTGCCGTCCTGAACTGCGCCTCGCATGCGGGCGATGGCACCGGGGCGGAAATAGTCATGGCGCATGTCTTCTTCGCGGCTCCAGGTTGTCTGCACCGGAGTGCCGGGCATCGCCATGGCAACCTTGGTGGCAATTTCACCAAAGTCCAACTCACCCCGGCGACCAAAACCGCCACCTAAGTAAGTGGTGTGAATTTGCACTGCCTCAGTGTCCAGATTGGCCGAGTTAGCAACGCGGAACTTAATCAGGGTCGGGGCCTGATTACCGCACCACAGTTCGAGCGCATCGCCGGTAAACAGTGCTGTTGCGTTCATCGGCTCCATCGTTGCGTGGGCCAGATAAGGCACTTGGTACTCAGCCGTAATCTCGGTCGCACCGTCGGGTGTGACGCTAACATCGCCGTCATCCCGCATGGTCGAGTTCGGGGCCTCGTCAAACGCTTCGGCAATTTTTGCAAAGATGCCTTCGGTGTCTGGCGGGTAAGGGGCGTCTGCCCAGTCGACATCAATCGCTTCGACCGCCTGATTGGCCAGCCATGTGTTGTTGGCGACTACCGCGACCCCGCCACCCAAATCGACTACTTTTTCAACCCCGGGCATGGATTTCGCAGCACTGTCGTCATAGCCGTTCATCGCGCCGCCCAGCTTGGGGTTCATGCGAATGGCGGCGAATTTCATACCGGGCAAGCGAACGTCGACTCCGAATTCTGCGGTGCCGGTTGCCTTTTCCACCATGTCCAACCGCGGTTGGGTCTGGCCGAGATAGCGCCATTCTGACGGATCCCGCAGAGGGGCCTCGATCGGCTCAAGCTTGGCCACTTCAGTGGCCAGCTCGGTGTAGGGGATCTGGTCTCCGTTCGGGGCGATGACACGACCCGACACCGTTTTTAGTTCACTGCGGTCAACGCCAAGCCGGTCCGCCGCGGCCTGTTTCAACGTCTCGCGGGCCGAGGCTCCGGCTTGACGCATCCGCTCAAACCCATCTTTCATTGAGGTCGAGCCACCGGTCACCTGCAAGCTGAGCGTTTTGCCAAGAACACCCAACGCTTCGCCCAGATTGTGCTGGAAATCGGAGATATCATACCCTTTGTTGGGCAGGCCTTCCCCTATCAGGGCCGAGTTATAGTAAGCCGCCGCCGCAGGGCCGTGCAGAACGGTGATCTGATCCAGATCGACATCAAGTTCCTCGGCAATCAGTGCAGCCCATGTCGTCTGAACGCCTTGCCCCATTTCGGCGCGGGGTGCAAAAAGGGTAACGCCATTTTGGTCGATCAAAACAAACGGGTTCAGCGCCGCCTGACCATCACCGGGTTTCAACGGATTCACAGCGGGACGGCTGACGTAATAAGCACCGAACGCCACGCCGCCGACAATCGCGGCCGAACCGATCAGAAAGGTGCGACGAAGGATTTTACCAACGGATGCCATTGTTCACGCCTCCTTCAACTTGCTGGCTGCGTCATGAATGGCAGCGCGAATGCGAGGGTAGGTGCCACAGCGACATAGGTTGCCTTGCATGGCGTCATCAATATCCGTGTCCGAGGGGGCAGGATTTTCCGCCAGCAACGCAGCGGCCTGCATGATCTGACCTGATTGGCAATACCCGCATTGCGCTACTTGGTGATCGACCCACGCTTGTTGGATTGCAGCCATCGCATCAGGCGATCCGATCCCTTCGATTGTCGTAACATCGCCCCAGACATCCGACAGTGCCACTTGGCATGAGCGTACGGCTTCACCATCAATATGAACGGTACAAGCCCCGCAGGCCGCAACACCACAGCCGAATTTGGTTCCGGTCAAACCGACCTCATCCCGCAATACCCAAAGCAGGGGTACGTCGTCGGGCAGGTCAATCTGATGTTGCTTTCCATTTATCTTCAGGGCGGTTGCCATGGCGCACCTCATATAGCTGTGGCTGGGTTCTGACATAATTGTCGTAAAATGTCACTATGTCAATTGACAAAATATACAAAAGATGTCACGGGTTCAGATATGACGGACACAGTTGACGATCCACGACAAAAGGCAATCCTGGCATCGGCCTTTCAGGCGTTTGCCGCTTATGGGTACCGGAAAACGTCGATGGATGACATCGCGCGCGGCGCCGGCATGTCCCGCCCGGCAGTGTATCTGCACTACAAGAACAAAGAGGCGATCGTCAGAAAACTGACTGAGGTTTATTACGCCGATAAAAGCGCGGCCGTTGCCGAGGCGCTGGCAACCGCAGGCACAGTGCCCGAGGTTCTCACACGTGCAGTGCAGGCACAAACTGCAGGGATGGCGACCATATTGGCCTCGCCTCACGGGCTTGAGATGCTGGACAACACCAAGTCCATGGCGGCCGACATCATTGCCGAGGGTGAAGCTAAACTGGCGGGTCTTTATGCAGACTGGCTGACGCAGCAAGCGCAGGCTGGCCGGGTCAAAATGCCAGCAGACGCGGCCGAAACCGGGTGGACAATCACGGCCACGCTGAAAGGGCTCAAGCTGGCCGGCGCGGGGGCCGAGACCTATGAAAAGCAGGTTGCCCAGATCGCGTCCCTGATCGGCGCGGGGCTTGAGGTCAGGTAACCCGCTGCTGCACTTTGTACTCGGGCGCGTCCCACAGGCGGTTGTTCATGATATCGGCGAGGATCTCAACCGCGCCTTCCACATCCTGTTCGTCGATGTAAAGCGGGGTGAAGCCAAAGCGCATGATGTTGGGCGCACGGAAATCTCCGATCACACCGCGGGCAATCAAGGCCTGCATGGCGGCATATCCGTCATCAAAGCGGAACGAAACCTGACTGCCGCGTTGGTTCGGATCACGCGGGCTGACCAGCTCCAGCTCGGGGCAGGTTGCTTCGACGCGGGCAATGAACAGCTCGGTCAGATCAATGGACTTGGCGCGCACATCGGCCATATCCGCCATGTCCCAGATATCCATCGCGGCTGACAAGGCGGACATTTGCAGGATCGGAGGGGTTCCAACACGCATCCTCTCAATCCCGGTGCCGGGGCGGTAGTCCAAGTCGAAGGCAAAGGGTGCCTCGTGCCCCAGCCAGCCTGACAGGGCCGGTCGTGCCCGATCCGCAAGGCGTGGCGCGACATAGATAAAGGCTGGCGCGCCCGGTCCTCCGTTCAGATACTTGTATGTACATCCCACCGCGAAATCGACGTTGCAGCCGGTCAGATCGACGGGGATCGCACCGGCAGAGTGGGCCAGATCCCAGACTGTTACTGCACCGTTTGCATGTGCCAGTTCGGTCAGTGCTTTCATGTCGTGCATGCGACCGCTGCGATAGTCGACTTCGGTCAGCATAAGAACAGCGACATCTTCTGTGATATTCGCGGCAACATCCTCGGGCGCAACAACGCGCAGCTCATAGTCGGACCCGAGCGATCGCAACAGCCCTTCAACCATGTAAAGATCGGAAGGGAAGTTACCGCTGTCCGACAGTACAACTTTTCGGTCAGGACGCAGTTCCAGTGCCGAAGCGACGGCCTGATACACTTTGATTGACAAGGTATCGCCGGTCACGATCGATCCGGGCGCGGCACCTATCAACCGCCCGATGCGATCCCCCAAAGCCGTGGGCAGCGCCATCCAACCAGCCTTGTTCCAGCCCGTGATCAGCATCTGCCCCCATTCGTTGGCCATCATGTCATTCACGCGCTTACCCGCAGCGCTTGGCAGGGGGCCAAGCGAATTGCCATCCAGGTAAATGATGCCCTCGGGCAGGTCGAACATGGCTTTGGTTGCGGCAAAGTCGGTCATACTTGGGTCTCTACCTTCGTACTGCGTTGCGGTGATTTCGTCTGGCGTATCCTATCCATTTCTGCCTGTCCATCGATGCGACAACCTGAACTTTTGCCAATCCGGTCTCAAAGCGGTAGGACAGCGCTCAGAAATGTCACGTGCTTTACGTGATGTAAGGCCCGAGAACTGACTATGCGCTGGATTGATATCCCTCCTGTTTGGCTTGCCGGATTTGTCTTGCTGGCGTGGTTACAGGCGCGTCGCCTGCCCATGGGGCTGTCACTGGAAAGCGGTTTGACTGATTTGCTGAGCGGTTTTCTGATCGGGGGCGGCATCTTGATAGCGGTCATGGCGGTCGTCGAATTCCGCCGTCACAAAACAACCGTTGTTCCGCATCAGACACCCGATGCGTTGGTGCAGTCGGGTATCTACAAGCGCAGCCGCAACCCGATCTATGTTGGCGATGTTCTGATATTTGCTGGGTTGGTCCTGCGGTTCGATGCAGTACTGTCTCTGATATTGATCCCGGTTTTTGTCTGGGTGCTGGAGCGCCGCTTTATCCTGCCCGAGGAAGACCGCTTGCGCCGCACTTTTCGTGCTGATTTCGCCCGCTATGAACGCAAAACCCGCAGATGGATTTAGCATGGCACCAACGGTGACACAGCGTAACGATTGCCATGCTTGTGAAACAATGTTGCGCAAGATAAACGTTTGCTTAACAAAGAATACCGCTCACCCGCTCGAACTGAGTGAAATTTAGGGGGACTGCCAGTGAAAATAGGCACACCGAAAGAGATATTTGACGGCGAGAACAGGGTTGCTATGACGCCTGACTCAGCTGTGCAATTGCAGAAACTTGGCTATGAGTGCCTGATCGAAAAAGGGGCTGGTTCGGCGGCTGGTTTTTCCGATGCAGCTTATGAGGCTGCCGGTGTAGAGGTGGTCAAAACTGCCGCAGCATTGTGGAAGGCGGCTGACATAATTGCCAAGGTTCGGGTGCCGACCGAGACAGAGCTGAAGCGCCTGACCAAGGGCAAGACGTTGATCTCGTTCTTTAATCCTGCAGGGAATGAAGAGGGGATGGAATTGGCCAAATCCAAGGGCGCAAACGTGATCGCCATGGAGATGGTGCCGCGTATCTCACGTGCGCAGAAAATGGATGCGCTGTCGTCCATGGCGAATATTGCAGGCTATCGCGCGGTGATCGAGGCGGGCAACAACTTTGGTCGTTTCTTCACCGGTCAGGTGACCGCGGCCGGTAAAGTGCCGCCAGCCAAGGTTCTGATCGTCGGAGCAGGTGTGGCCGGTCTGGCCGCGATCGGGACGTCGACCTCGCTGGGTGCAATCACCTATGCGTTCGACGTGCGCCCTGAAGTGGCCGAACAGGTCGAATCCATGGGGGCCGAATTCGTTTATCTGGACTTTGAAGAAGACCAGCAGGATGGCGCGGCCACCGGCGGTTATGCATCGGTCCAGTCGGAAGAGTTCCGCAACGCGCAGCTGGCCAAGTTCCGTGAACTGGCACCTGAGATGGATATCGTCATCACCACCGCCCTGATCCCCAACCGCCCGGCGCCCAAGCTGTGGCTTGAGGATATGGTCAAGGCGATGAAGCCGGGCTCGGTCATCGTTGACCTTGCGGCGGAACGCGGCGGCAATGTCGAAGGCACTGTGCCGGACGAAAAGGTCGTCACCGACAATGGCGTCACCATCATCGGCTATACCGACTTCCCCAGCCGGATGGCGGCACAGTCCTCGTCTCTGTATGCGACAAACATCCGTCACATGATGACGGACCTGACGCCCGAGAAGGACGGCCAGATCAATCATGACATGGAAGATGATGTGATCCGCGGTGCGACCGTGACCCATGAGGGTGAGATCACCTTCCCACCGCCGCCGCCCAAGGTGCAGGCGATTGCGGCGCAGAAAAAGCCCGAGGTCAAGGAACTGACGGCGGAAGAGAAGAAGGCGCAGGAAATCGCGGCGTTCAAGGCGCAGACCAAACAGCAGTTCACTCTGCTGGGTGTGGGCGGCGCGCTGATGCTGTTGGTGGGGCTGGTTGCTCCGGCCAGCTTCATGCAGCACTTCATCGTCTTTGTGCTGGCGATTTTCGTAGGCTTCCAGGTGATCTGGAATGTCTCGCATTCGCTGCACACACCGCTGATGGCGATCACCAATGCGATCTCGTCGATCATCATTGTGGGCGCATTAATGCAGATTGGGTCGGGGTCGATCCTGGTCATTCTGCTGGCGGCGCTGTCTGTCTTCATGGCCGGGATCAACATCTTCGGCGGTTTCCTCGTAACCCGGCGCATGCTTGCCATGTTCCAGAAATCTTAAGGAGGCCGGGCACATGGAATTTGGCTTCACTACTGCCGCCTATGTTGTTGCGGCTGTTCTGTTCATCCTATCGCTCGGCGGTCTGTCTAACCAGGAAAGCGCCAAACGCGCGGTCTGGTATGGCATCGTCGGTATGGCGCTGGCGGTCTTTGCCACTCTGGTCGGCCCCGGTTCGGGTCTGTGGCTGCTGTCGATCCTACTGATCATCGGCGGCGGACTGATCGGTCAATATGTGGCGCAGCGCGTGCAAATGACCGAGATGCCGCAACTGGTTGCCGCGATGCA
Source organism: Ruegeria sp. AWH4_226 (assembly GCF_056159225.1). Classification (NCBI taxonomy): domain Bacteria; kingdom Pseudomonadati; phylum Pseudomonadota; class Alphaproteobacteria; order Rhodobacterales; family Roseobacteraceae; genus Ruegeria; species Ruegeria sp. AWH4_226. Next base: position 183,921 of record NZ_JBSWUU010000001.1, read on the forward strand.
CTCGCTGGTTGGTCTGGCGGCTGTGTTCGTAGGTTTCAATGCGCATTTCGAGATCCAGAATGTCGCTGAGGTCTTTGCCATCGCGGATGCCGCGAGAGAGGTCGAGTTGGACGGTTTGGGTGCCTTTGCCCAGCTGATCGCCAAAAAGACCCCGGCGGAACTGGCGATCCTGCATGTTGAACTCTTCCTTGGTATCTTCATTGGTGCGATCACCTTTACCGGCTCGGTCGTAGCCTATGGCAAACTGGCAGGTAAGGTGACGTCGGCCGCGACCAAACTGCCCGGTGGCCACGCTTTAAACGCTGCGGCGGCGGGTTTGTCGTTCATCTGTTTGATCTGGTACACCAGCTCTGGCGGTTTCTTCCCGCTGTTCCTGATGACGCTGGCGGCGCTGTTCATCGGCTATCACCTGATTATGGGCATCGGTGGCGCCGACATGCCGGTGGTTGTGTCGATGCTGAACAGCTACTCGGGCTGGGCGGCTGCGGCGATCGGCTTCAGTCTTGGAAACGACCTGCTGATCGTGGTCGGTGCGCTGGTGGGATCAAGCGGTGCGATCCTGTCCTACATCATGTGCAAGGCGATGAACCGGCATTTTGTCAGCGTGATCCTCGGCGGCTTTGGCGGTCCGCAAGGTGAGCAGATGGCGGTGGAAGGTGAGCAGGTTGCCATCGACGCCGACGGTGTTGCGGCGGCTTTGAACGATGCCGATAGCATCATCATCATCCCTGGATATGGCATGGCCGTGGCGCAAGCACAGCAGTCGGTCTCCGAATTGGTTCGCAAGCTGCGCGCCAAGGGCAAAGAGGTGCGTTTTGCGATCCACCCCGTTGCCGGTCGTCTGCCGGGCCACATGAACGTGCTGCTGGCTGAAGCGAAGGTACCCTACGACATCGTTCTGGAAATGGACGAGATCAACGAGGACTTCCCGGATACGGATGTTGCCATCGTCATCGGCTCAAACGACATCGTAAACCCTGCGGCGCAGGAAGACCCCAACAGCCCCATCGCCGGCATGCCGGTTCTGGAATGCTGGAACGCCAAGCAGGTGTTTGTCAGTAAACGCGGCCAAGGCACTGGATATTCGGGTATTGAAAATCCGTTGTTCTTCAAAGAAAACACCCGCATGTTCTATGGCGACGCCAAACAATCGCTCGATAAGTTGATACCGATGATCGAGTGATCAAGGGTTTTATCCAAACACCGAGGGCGCCCTAAGGCGCCCTTTTTTTGTTCTCGGGCGCGCTTTGTCTTTTGATCCTCAGGATATCGGCAGCCGGTTAAATCAGTCTGATGTGGTATGCTTGCGCTGAGCTGTATCGGAGGAAGGGCATGCAAAAAGTTAACGGTATAGGGGGAGTCTTCTTCCGTGCGCGCGACCCACAAGCGTTAAGCGCCTGGTATGAGAAAAATCTCGGCGTCAATCACTACGATCCAGTGCCGTGGAAGCAGCGGGAAGGGTACACGGTTTTTGCACCCTTCGCTCAGGACACCACGTATTTCGGACGGGACGAGCAACAATGGATGATCAATTTCCGCGTTGATGACTTGGACGCCCTGATCAAGCAGCTGAAGGCAGCGGGAATAGAGGTTGAGACCAACCCGGACTGGAACAGCGAGGTCGGAAAATTCGCACGGATACACGACCCCGAGGGCAATCCGATCGAGCTGTGGCAACCAAATCAATGAGATAGCGGGAATGTATACTGTTGTATCCGTGTAAGTAACTGAAAAAAAACGGAATTGATGTATTCTGGGTGTGCCGTATAGTGCCACGGACGAAACGGAGCACCGCATGACGCCCATGGACGACCACCCGCTACGCTATACCTTGGCCAATGAACTGCACGCTCGCCCTTTTCCGGTGGCCGAAACGCCATGTACCGTGGTTTTTCTGGCGATCAAAAAGCCGGTGGCCGCAGTGGCTCGTGATCGCAGCGAGGACTTGACGCATCTGATCGACCTTTTGGACCGGCACGGTGCGCAGCATCCGCAGCCGAACGCCACTCATTTCGCGGGGCAGATCGGTCGCCACTGGCTCAAGTGGGAACAGCATACCGAATTCGTCACCTACACTGCGATTACACAAAACGTCAGTGACCGTCCGTTCGATCCGGCGGATTTTGAGGTTTTTCCGAAAGACTGGCTGTCGACCTGTCCGGGGCAGCGGATCACTTCGGTGATGTTGCGCGTGGTCGAGCGCGAAGAGGATGGCGCGGTCAAGACCGCCTTGGCCGATTGGTTCGAACCGGAAAGCCTCGCGGTGGCGCGCGTGTTGGACGACTCGGCCATATGTGCCAGCGATTTTCGGATAGATGCCACAGGGCATATGCGGTTTGCCCTTTTTGTTGCGAAAAGTACGGGGCGGCGCAGGACAGGACGGATTATTCAACGCCTGTGCGAAATCGAGACATACAAAGCCATGTCGATGCTGGGCTTTGCCCGCGTCAAACAGTTGTCGCCCCGTATCGGGGCGTTGGATGGCAAACTGACCGACCTGATGGGCCAGATGACCAACAATTCGGCCCATCCTGACGAGTTGCTTCCCGATTTGCTGGCAACCTCAATCGAGTTGGAGACCCTCTCAGCCCAATGCTCTTTCCGGTTCGGGGCTACGGGCGCCTATGAGGCGATCGTCGACCAACGGATCAAAGCGCTGAGGGAGGAGCGTTTTGAGGGCGGGCAAAGCTTCGCTGATTTCATGATGCGCCGCTACGATCCTGCCATTCGAACGGTGAAATCGACCGAACGCCGATTGCAGGCATTGTCCGACCGGGCGATCCGCGCGGGCGAATTGCTGCGGACACGCGTGGATGTGGAACGCAGCGCACAGAACCAGGCTTTGCTGGAAAGCATGGACCGCCGTGCCGACCTGGCCTTGCGGTTGCAACACACGGTCGAAGGATTGTCGGTAGTGGCTGTCAGCTACTATGCCGTTTCGCTGGTTAGCTATCTGTTGTATCCCCTGACAAGCTCCGAGGTCAGCAAAGGCACGCTGACGGCCGCGGTGACGATCCCCGTGGTTTTGATCGTTTGGTTTGCGGTCCGGAAGATCCGCGGAAAGCTCAGGTAATCCGCGATTGCCAAAGTATCCTAAGTCTGTAGAACAGGGCCGTTTGACGCGATCTTAAAGGATACTCCGTGATTGGAATCGTCGCTGCTTGGCGGGCCGTTGCCGCCATGTTCATCCTGAACGGGGCGCTGTTTGGAATTTGGGCATCCCGCATTCCTGCGGTGCGGGATCATCTGGGCCTGACGCATGAGGCGCTGGGCTATGGATTGTTGTTCATGGCAGCCGGCGCGGTGTGTTCGTTTCCGGTGACGGGTCGCCTCACCGATCGGTTTGGGGCTGTATCGATAACGCGGGTCATCGCGGTGCTTTATACGCTGTCCCTGATTCTGCTGGCGATGGCTGACAGCTTTTGGGCGTTGGCAGGTTTTCTGTTCGTGTTTGGGGCCTTTCACGGCTCAATGGATGTCGCCATGAATGCCTGGGCGGCCGAGGTTGAACACGCCTATGACAAACCTGTCATGTCCTCGTTTCACGCGATGTGGAGCTTGGGTGCTGGCCTCGGTGCCCTCAGCGGGTATGGCGCGGTGCAGATGGGGCTGACGGTAATGCAGCACTTTCTGCTGATGGGTGGGATTGTTGTTGCTTTGACGTTGGCGCTGTCCAGGGTTCGGTGGACTTCACGCAAGGCCTCATCTTCGGGGTCTGCGGTGTTCGCGCTGCCGTCCGGCGCGTTGATCCTTGTGGGGTTCACCGCTCTGTGCGGCGCACTTGGAGAAGGGGCCGTCGCCGATTGGAGCGCGATATTCCTGCGCGACGTGACAGGCGCGGAAGAAAGCATTGCGGCATTGGGGTATGCGGTGTTCTCGGTGACCATGGTGGCCTTCCGACTGGCAGGCGGGTTCGTAATCTCTCGGTTTGGTCCGGTCGCGACTGCGCGGTTTGGCGGAGTATGCGCGGCGATGGGTGTTTTCACAGTTGTTTCAACTGCCGAACCGGCGTTGGCGCTGATCGGGTTTGCCCTGATGGGGATCGGCTACGCCGTTATCATGCCGCTGGCGTTCAGCCGGGCCGCCAGCGATCTGAACGTGCCACCGGGACAGGCCATCGCCAGCGTGGCCACTCTGGCATATGGGGGTTTGCTAATCGGTCCACCGCTTATTGGGTTTCTTGCCGAAATGCTTACATTACGCTTGGCGTTCGCGGCCTTGTTGCCCTTGGCAGTTTTGATCGTCTTGCTGTCCGGCGCGCTTCGGCCAGCCCGCTTGGACTAAGGACACAAAGGCGCAATCGGGGTTACACTCCGACAAAAGAAGATGGGAGAGAACTATGCCAATCAAAAACCGTTTTGCCGAATTGCAGGGTCAGATCACTGAATGGCGGCGCGACATTCATGAGAACCCTGAAATTCTGTTCGAAACGCACCGCACCAGCGCCTTGGTTGCCGACAAGCTTAAGGAATTTGGCTGCGATGAGGTTGTGACCGGCATTGGCCGCACCGGGGTTGTTGGTGTGATCAAGGGCAAAACCGACACAGGCGGCAAGGTGATCGGGTTGCGTGCCGATATGGACGCCTTACCCATCCACGAGGAAACGGGGCTGGACTATGCCTCAAAAACCGATGGAGCCATGCATGCGTGTGGCCATGACGGCCATACGGCCATGTTGCTGGGCGCTACCAAATACCTGTCGGAAACCCGGAACTTTGACGGCACGGTCGTTGTGATTTTTCAGCCCGCTGAAGAGGGCGGCGGCGGCGGTCGTGAGATGTGCGAAGATGGCATGATGGACCGCTGGGGCATTCAGGAGGTTTACGGCATGCATAACTGGCCCGGTCGTCCGGTCGGCAGTTTCGCCATTCGTCCGGGCGCTTTCTTTGCGGCGACCGATCAGTTCGACATCACGTTTGAGGGCAAGGGCGGACACGCGGCCAAACCGCATGAGACGATAGACACCACAGTCATGGCCGCGCAGGCGGTTTTGGCGTTGCAGACGATCGCAGCGCGCAATGCTGACCCCGTGGATCAGGTTGTGGTATCGGTCACGTCGTTTGAAACCTCGTCCAAAGCGTTCAACGTGATCCCGCAGAAGGTCTACCTTAAGGGCACGGTCCGCACGATGAGCAAAGAGATGCGGGATCTGGCGGAAAAACGCATCGGCGAGATATGTCAGGGCGTTGCAGCGACATTCGGCGGGGCGGCTGAGGTGACATATTACCGGGGATATCCGGTGATGGTGAACAGCGACGAGCAAACCGATTTTGCAGCAGAAGTTGCGCGGTCAGTGTCCGGAAACTGTGATGAGGCGCCGTTGATCATGGGCGGCGAGGACTTTGCTTTTATGCTCGAAGAGCGACCAGGCGCCTACATTCTAGTTGGCAATGGCGACACGGCGGCAGTGCATCATCCCGAGTACAACTTCAACGATGAGGCTATTCCGGCCGGGTGTAGCTGGTGGGCCGAAATTGTCGAGCAACGGATGCCCGCGGCGTGAAGGTTAACGGCGGGGGTAAGCCCTGACAGCGATTTGCCGTCAGCCCGACGCAGTTGAATTCGGACTTGAGAGGCTAAGTTGGGTGCAGAGTGTTTCGACAACTGCATCCAGTGCCGTTTTTTGGGTCTTCACGCAAGTTTTTGCAGCGGCGCGTGCCTTATCCAGCGCGGTTTGGTCAGTAAGCCATGTTGCTACAGCCTCGGCCAGTTCGGCCGAGGACTGCACTTGCAGCGCGCCGCCTGATGCGATCAAAGGGGCGAATGTCTCAGCAAAGTTGCAATAGCCGGGCCCGGTGATCACCGCAGCACCGGCTTGCGCGGGTTCGAACGGGTTGTGGCCGCCAATCTCTTTTAGCGATCCCCCCAGAAACACGATGGGGCACAGCGCGTACCACGTACCAGTTTCGCCAAGCGTGTCCGCCACATACACCTGAGTTTCCTCTGAGATCGTGTCGCCTGCCGAGCGGACAGCGGATCTCTGTCCAGCTTGGTACAGCAGCGAGGAAACTTCTGACTGGCGTTCAGGGTGGCGTGGGATCAGCAGAAGCAACAGATCTGGCCACCGTCTCAGCAGTTCGGAATGGGCGGCCAGAACCGTTTCTTCCTCGCCCGCATGGGTCGAACTGGCGATCCAGACCGGGCGATTCCCGATCTGCGCGCGGATGTCAGACAGCGTGTCCTGATCTACGGGCAGGGGGTCGGACATCGCCTTAAGATTTGTGCCCGGTTGAACGCGCTCAGGACGTGCGCCCATGTCTATCAAGTTTCGGGCCGTTTTTTCATTTTGGGTCAGGAACAGAAGGAAATGATCCAGGACGAACTGAGCCGTATCGGGGTGTTTTTTCCAGTTTTCGACGGATTTGTCTGAAAGGCGCGCGTTCAGCAGCGCCAAAGGAATGTCCCGCCGGGCACCTTCCACAACAAGGCGCGGCCAGATTTCACTTTCGACAAAAATACCTGCATCCGGGCGCCAATGATCCAGAAAACGCCGAACGGGACGCGCGGTGTCCAGGGGTGGGAATTGGTGGCGCGTGCGGGGCGGCATGCGTTTTTCTATCAGCGCGGCAGATGTAGGTGTGCCAGAGGTGATCAGGAACTCGGCCCCGGGCAAGCGCTCACCTAGCCGTTTGATCAAGCTGATGACGGACAGGGTCTCGCCAACGCTAGCTGCGTGGAACCAGACCAGCACTCCGTCCGGGCGGGGAAGGCTGGCACGCCCCAAGCGTTCCTGTTGTCGAGTCTCGGAAACGTCCGCGGCTTGCAGCTTGTTGCGCACAGTGCGCCAGACAAGCGGAGCCGCAACGGAAGTCAGGCCACAATACAGATGATAAAGCAGCGTAGGGCGGCCAGGAATGCCCGGCATATCAGCCGCCTGTGTGACTCATGTGGCGGCTCATCTTGCCGTCGACCGTTTGGCGGGAGTAGTCGAAATCGTGGCCCTTGGGTTTCAGGTTGATCGCCGCTCGGATCGCCTCTTCCAATGGCTGTTCAGTGTCGGGGTGATCGCGCAGGGGCGCGCGCAGGTCGGCCATGTCTTCCTGCCCGAGACACATATACAGCTCGCCCGTGCAGGTTAGCCGCACGCGGTTGCAGCTTTCACAGAAATTGTGGGACAGCGGTGTGATGAAACCGATCTTTTGGCCAGTTTCTTCAAGCCGTACATAGCGCGCCGGCCCGCCGGACCGCTCGGCCAGATCACTGACGGTGTAGTGGTTCTCGTACTCTTGGCGCACATCTTTGAGAGACCAATACTGGTCCAGGCGATCTTCGTTGCCGATATCACCCATTGGCATGACCTCGATCCAGGTGAGGTCCATGTCCCGTTCGGCGCACCATTTCGTGATCAACGGCAATTCTTCTTCGTTGAACCCCTTGAGGGCCACGGCGTTGATCTTGATCCGCAGTCCGGCCTTCTGCGCTGCGTCGATCCCGTTGAGCACCTGTTTCAGGCGACCCCAGCGTGTTATCTTGGCGAACTTTTCTTCGTCCAGCGTATCCAGTGATATGTTCACGCGTCGCACACCTGCCGCATACAGGTCGTCAGCAAAACGATGCAGCTGTGAACCATTGGTGGTCAGCGTCAGCTCTTTCAAAGCGCCACTATCAAGATGTCGGGTCATGCTGTTGAAAAAAGACATGATATTGCGGCGCACAAGCGGTTCGCCACCGGTGATGCGCAGCTTTTCAACCCCCATCTTCACAAAGGTCGAACACATGCGGTCCAACTCTTCCAGCGTAAGCAGGTCCTTTTTCGGCAGAAACTTCATGTCCTCGGACATGCAGTAGACACAGCGGAAATCGCATCGGTCCGTGACAGAGACGCGAAGATAAGTGATCGCACGTGCGAACGGGTCAATAAGCGGAGCAGTCATGCGATATAGGTAAAGGCGAGGGTCGCCAACGACAAGAGCGAAGTTTCCTTTGCGCTGGCACGGATGCGCGCAGGGGGATAAGCTGACTGCATGAAGTATGTACTAATCACTCTATGTGTTCTCGTGTGCGGGTGCGACACCGTTCGGTCAACGACAGACCGCGTCTTTGGCGGGGACCAAACCCCACCTGAGGCGGATGAGGTCGCGGTTGAAGAGGCCGTGGTGGAAGAACCCGTTGCGCCCGAGCCCGTTGCGGCCACAGCCGTTGGCTGGGTTGGGGCAAAGACAACCATCGCCGGGTTGGGTGACCCGACCACGCCGGGCCGGTGGCTAGAGACTCCTTTGGTCGATACCGAATTCACCGGGCGAGTCGTGGTTCCACGAACCGGATCGCAGGCCTACATCACATTGGTCCCTGCCAGAGGGCCAGAAAGCGGCGGCAGTCGGCTGTCCCTTGATGCGATGCGTGCCCTTTTGTTGCCCTTCGACGAATTGGTTGAACTTGAGGTCTATTCCAACTGATCTTTCAGGTATTTCCCGGCCTCGCGACGGGCAAAAGGTTTCATTGCGCTTCCGTGTTCGGCCAGAAAAGCAACCACTCTCGGTGCGTCGTGTTTTGACAACTCGCGCAGCCACCACGCGATGGCCTTTTGAATGAACCAATCGCGGTCGGGTACGTAACCTGCAGCCCACCCAAGGATGCGGTCGCGCCGAGCCAAGTCGTCGGGTTTGGGGTGGTTCTGCTTGGTCCAGGGCAGCGTGGCCACCAGCGCCGCGCGTCGGGTCCACATATGGTCCGAAGTCGTCCAGAGTTCGACGTGATCCAACCGGGCCGGATCTGCTGACAGGCGTTTCTGCATCGCCATGCAGGCGTGATCCGCCACGGCCCAGGCATCGAAATCGGGTAGCCAGCTTTGCAACAGCGCCCAGACTGCCTCATCCGGGCGAATGCGCGCCTGTGTCAGCAGTTTCGCGGCGGCCAGCCTGCCCTCATGAATGTTGGTTTGCCATAGGGCATCTGCCAATTCTACACGCGCGGGCACATCCAGTTCCCTACGCCATGCTTTTGTCAGGTCGTTCAGAACGGGATTTGCAACACCAAGGTAAGGGCGCTCGACCTTGTGGTAGGCCGCCATTTGCGCAGCGCGCTCTGGATCAGCCTGTGCCTTGATCTGGTCGAGATAGGTTTTCAGCATCCGTTGGTCATTTGGTCAAGCGCGTTGGCTTGCCATCAATGGTTTGTTGGTTCTTTTCCACCCAATAGGCGCGGATATCGTCATCGGACTTTGCATCAACCCATTTCTGCATTGTGTCGCGATCAGATTGATATTCCATGAATGGCACCGCGTAGCCACAGGAGGTTTGGACCAGATCGATCGTCAGATCATAGATCTGGCGCGCGCTGCGATGACTGGGAAAAAGATCGGCCATTTCCTCCCAGCCCGCGTCACCGACATGCAGCGTACGAGCTGTGCCGTACGTCCGCAGGATCAGGGGCCGCGTGGTGAAGGAGCACCACATCAGGGTCATGCGGTTGGTCTCCAGCAGATGCCCGGCTGTTTCATTGCCACTGCCGGTCAGGTTCATCCAAACGATGCGACCGGGTCCCAGAACGCGCAGGGACTCCATCCCCTTGGGCGAGATATTTACGCGCCCATCCGGTGCGGCAGTGCCAACGAAGAACATGTGCTGCTCTTCGATGAACTTGCTGTGGGCGTCGTGCAGTTCCGGGAATTGCTTGGCCATGCTTCACTCCACCGTAACTGATTTCGCCAGATTGCGGGGCTGGTCCACATCGGTGCCCTTGGCGACTGCCGTGTGATAGGCTAGCAGCTGCGCCGGAATCGAATAGAGGATCGGAGCCAAGCTAGGATGGATATGGGGCATTCGAATGGTGCTCCAGGCGCCATCCCCGGCTTCGGCAATACCGTCATCATCAGAAATCAGAATGACTTTGCCCTTGCGCGCCATGACCTCTTGCATGTTTGAAACGGATTTGTCGAACACCGTATCGCGCGGTGCCATCACAACAACCGGCATGTGCTTGTCGATCAGGGCGATGGGGCCGTGCTTTAGTTCGCCCGAAGCATAACCTTCGGCGTGGATATAGCTGATTTCCTTGAGTTTCAGCGCACCCTCCAACGCCAGAGGATACATCAGGCCGCGGCCCAGAAACAGCACGTCCCGCGCTTCGGACAGGCGCTGAGCGGATTTTTTGATAGCGGGGTCCTGATCCAGGGCTGCATTCAGTGCCGTTGGCAAGCCACGCAGCGCGGCGGCATGGTCGGCCAAGTCCTCATCGCTCAAGGTGCCCCGGTCAGCGGCTGCTTTCAAAGCCAACATCAGCAAAACGCTCAGTTGGCAGGTGAACGCCTTGGTTGACGCCACGCCAATCTCGACCCCCGCATGGATTGGCAGTGCGATGTCGCTATCCCGAGCGATTGAGCTTTCGGGGACGTTGATCACCGACACGATCTTGTCGGCCTTGCCCTCGCAATAGCGCAGTGCGGCCAGAGTATCAGCGGTTTCACCCGACTGGCTCACAAACAGAGCCGCCGTTCGGTCCGGGATCGGAGGTTCGCGGTACCGGAATTCACTGGCGATATCGACCTCAACAGGTATTTTGGCCAGGCGTTCGAACCAGTACTTCGCCGTCAGGCAGGCATAGAAGGCCGTACCGCAGGCGACCATTGTAAGGCGGTCCAGCTTGGAGAAATCAAGGTTACCCGGAAGAACAACCTCGTCCCCACCCGTGGGCAGGTAAGATCGGATAGCCTCGGCCACTACAACGGGTTGCTCGGCGATTTCCTTAGCCATGAAGTGTTTATGACCCGCTTTGTCAGCGCGTGTCTGATCCAGCGTGATCTGGCGGGTTTTGCGGTTCGCCAGTTCGCCGGCTTCGTTGCGGATTTCAAGCGAGGTGCGTGTTACCACCGCGCGGTCGCCTTCCTCAAGGTACGTGATGCGGTCGGTTAGCGGGGCAAGTGCAATGGCGTCCGATCCTACGAACATCTCGCCGACCCCATGTCCGATCGCGAGGGGCGATCCCTTGCGGGCTGCTACGATCAGGTCATCCTCACCGTTGAACAGAAACGCCAGGGCAAACGCCCCTTTCAGTCGCTTGATGGTCTCGAACGCGGCATCTACTGGGGAAAGGCCAGAGTCGAGATAGTGCGCGGCCATCAGGGCGACTGTTTCGGTGTCTGTCTCGGTCACGAAATTCACGCCGTTCTCGGCCAGTTCGGCGCGAAGCTCACGATAGTTCTCGACAATTCCGTTATGCACAACAGCCACTGGTCCGGCCTGATGCGGATGTGCGTTGGTCACGGAGGGGGCGCCGTGCGTGGCCCAGCGGGTATGACCGATGCCGGATTTTCCGGGCAAGGGGTCATGCACCAACAGATCGCTGAGATTGACCAGCTTGCCCACTGCACGGCGGCGCCCAAGAACGCCGTCATTGACTGTTGCTATACCCGCACTGTCATAGCCACGATATTCAAGCCGTTTCAAAGCCTCGACCAGAATAGGGGCGGCTTCGTGATCGCCCAATACACCTACGATTCCACACATGGATCAGGCTCCTTTGTCGCGGCGAGCCTTCTTCGCCTTTAGCATGTCAAACAATTTGCGCGCATAGCCGGGCTTGTTGTCCTGTTTGGCGCGGGCCACGGCCAGCGCGTCGGGCTCAACATCGCGGGTGACGACTGTGCCGGTTGCCGTCATTGCGCCATCGCCCACGGTTACAGGGGCCACAAGCATGGTGTTCGAGCCAACAAACACATTCTCACCAATCGTGGTGCGGTGTTTCATGACGCCATCATAATTGCAGGTAATCGTGCCCGCGCCGATATTTGTGGCAGCGCCTATCGATGCGTCGCCGATATAGCTGAGGTGATTGACCTTGGCGCCTTCGGCAATCTCAGCGTTTTTGATTTCCACGAAGTTGCCGATGCGGGTGTTTTCGGCCAGTTCAGTTCCGGGGCGCAGGCGTGCGTATGGGCCTACAATCGCGCCGCGGCTGACGTGGCACCCCTCCAAATGTGAAAACGCCCGGATGGTCGCGCCACTTTCGACAGTGACACCGGGGCCAAAGACCACGTTTGGTTCGATCACTGTGTCGCGTCCGATGATGGTATCCGCCGCCAGATAGACGGTTTCAGGGGCCATCAGGGTAACGCCAATGTCCAACAGGTCAGCACGCGCCCGAGCCTGGAATTCAGCATCCGCAGCAGCAAGGTCCACGCGAGAGTCCACGCCCAGCGTTTCGGATTCAGCACACTTGATCGCGGTGGCGCTCAGACCGCGTGCATTGGCGAGGGAGACGATCTCGGTCAGGTAGTACTCGCCCGAGGCATTTTCGTTGCTGACCTGGTCGATCAGGTTGAACAAAAGCGCGGCGTCGCAGGCCAGCAGGCCACTGTTGGTGAACCGAATAGCGCGCTGTTCCTCGGTGGCGTCTTTGTATTCAACGATCTTTTCCAGTCGATCGCCATCCATGATCAATCGACCGTACCGGGGTTGAACCTCGGAAATGTCAAAACCCAGCATCACCAAGTCATGCGAGGCCCGCTCGTCGATCATTCGGCGCAAGGTGTCCGGTTCGATAAAAGGCGTATCGCCGTACAAGACGATCACGTCACCGTCGAACCCTGCAAGCGCCTCGCGCGCCTGCGCGACCGCATGAGCCGTGCCAAGCTGTTCCGTCTGACGCACAACGATTGCACTTTCATCTTCTGCCTTCGCGGTTTTTTCAACGGCTTCGGCCCCGTGGCCTGCTACGATAACGGTACGCGCCGGAGAAAGACTGGCCCCCGCGCGCATGGCGTGAACCAGCATCGGCGTTTGGGCTATGGGATGCAGAACCTTTGGAAGATCCGACTTCATCCTGGTGCCTTTTCCTGCGGCAAGGATGACAAGGGCAGTGCTCATGAAAACGATTTCTCTTTGTGTTTTGTTGGCGTCCGTTTTATCCGCTGAGGGTAAAGGCGCAAGCGGTTCAGCCATCAAACAAGATTACCGTTTGCAACACGATACGGCAAAAATCCACCGAGGCAGGAGGCAAAATGCGCACAGTTATCTTTGATTTGGACGGAACTCTGGCTGATACATCGGGCGATTTGCTTGCCGCCGCGAACCACTGTTTTCGTCAGATGGGACACGGAGACGTTCTGAGCCGCGAGCAGGATGCGGCAGTTGCATTGCGGGGCGGACGGATGATGCTGACCTATGGGCTGAAACGGGTCGGCGCATATGATGAGGACACTGTTAATACCTATTATCCAACGTTGCTGCAGGCTTATTCGCAGGCCATTGACACCCACACTCATTTCTACCCCGGTGCGCTGGAAGCGGTCGAGATGCTGAAATCAGCGGGTTATGGCGTGGGTATCTGCACCAACAAGCCAGAGGCACTTGCAGACCAGTTACTGAGCCAGATGGGGGTGCGTGATCAGTTCGCCTCGCTTGTCGGGGCCGATACGCTGTCAGTTCGCAAACCCGATCCGGAACCGCTGCGTGAGGCTGCGCGCCGGGCGGGCGGTCACCCGGATTGGTGCATGCTGATCGGCGACTCGGATACCGACCGAAACACGGCGCGGGCGGCGGGTGTGCCCTCGGTCCTGGTGACGTTTGGCCCCTCAGGCGACGATATGGCCGCGCTGGAGCCCGAAGCCCTGTTGCATCATTTCGACGATCTGCCTGACCTTGTGACCGGTCTGATCGGTGCGGCGGCTTGATCTCTTGACCCAGACACCCGGCAGCACCACAACGTGCTTATGACCGAGACATTTACTGGCAGCTTCACCCAGCAGGAACCCATCCCCGATGAGGCAATCGAGGCTGCGATGGCCGTGCTGCGTCACGGACGATTGCACCGTTACAATATTGTACCCGGTGAACTGGGCGAGACCGCGCTTCTGGAGCAGGAATTTGCGGCCCAGATGGGGGCAAAATACTGCTTGGCTGTGTCGTCCGGCGGCTATGCTTTGGCGACCGCGTTGCGGGCTGTTGGGGTCAAGCCGGGTGATCCGGTTCTGACCAACGCCTTTACGCTCGCCCCGGTGCCGGGATCGATTGCTTCGGTCGGGGCCAAGCCGATCTTTGTGGGCGTGACAGAAAGCCTGACCATTGATCTGGATGATCTTGAGGCAAAGCTGCATCAGGCGCGCGTATTGATGCTAAGCCATATGCGCGGGCACTTGTGTGATATGGATCGGCTGATGCAGATGTGCACCGCCGCAGGCGTCACGGTGATCGAGGATTGCGCCCATACAATGGGTGCCGCATGGCGCGGCCAGATGTCTGGGCGTCAGGGTGCGATCGGGTGCTATTCCTGCCAGACCTACAAGCATGTCAATTCCGGCGAGGGTGGTCTGCTGATCACCGATGACGAAGAAATTGCGGCCAAGGCTACGATGCTGTCAGGCTCTTACATGCTGTACGAGCGCCATTTGGCCGCGCCCGGCCCCGAAGTTTTTGAGAGAATCAAATACACCACCCCAAACGTCTCTGGCCGCATGGACAACCTGCGCGCCGCGATCCTGCGCCCGCAATTGCGCGTTCTGGACCGACAGGTGCGGCGCTGGAACGAACGCTATCACGAGATTGAGGCCGGCCTTCGAAACACACCCGGCCTGACCATCGTTGATCGCCCACCGCAAGAGACCTATGTCGGCTCGTCCATCCAGTTCCTGCTGCTTGATTGGTCGCCCGAACGTATAGCCGAGGTCATCCGGCGCTGCGCGGCCCGGGGCGTTGAGTTGAAGTGGTTCGGTGGGGCCGAGCCGACGGGTTTCACCTCGCGCTATGACAGTTGGCGCTATGCGGACAGCGAGCCGCTTCCAGCCAGTGACCGCATCCTTGCCGGTGTCATGGATATGCGCGTGCCTCTTACCTTTTCGCTGGATGATTGCCGCCTGATCGCGCGCATTATCCGGGCTCAGGTCAGCGCGGTCTATCAGTCTTAAACCAATTGAGTGCGCTTTCAGCGCACGCTCAGATTTTTGCAGCCGCCCTTTTTGGGCGGTTGTCTGCGTTTTTTGATCGGCATGTTGCAGAGGATCGTTGACCCGGCTTGATCAGGCTGATATCAGTTTATTGAACGTCTGTTCATTTATGCGAAGGAGGAGATCGCGAATGTTCATGGCCACAATGCAATTCGATCTGGGCGAAGACGTGAATGCCTTGCGCGAGATGGTGCATCGCTGGGCGCAGGAGCGGGTCAAGCCGATGGCGGCCGATGTCGACGCGTCTAACGCTTTTCCGAATGAGCTTTGGAAAGAAATGGGCGATCTCGGCTTGCTTGGTATCACGGTGCCCGAGGAATATGGCGGCGCGGGGATGTCGTATCTTGCCCATACAGTTGCTGTGGAAGAGGTCGCGCGGGCCTCGGCCTCGGTCTCGCTGTCTTACGGGGCGCATTCGAACCTTTGCGTCAATCAGATTAAGCTGAACGGCGATGATGCGCAGAAAGCAAAGTACCTGCCGCGCCTTATCTCGGGCGAACATGTGGGCGCGCTTGCTATGTCCGAAGCCTCGGCCGGTTCTGACGTGGTGTCGATGAAACTGCGCGCGGAAAAGCGCAACGATCACTACCGGCTAAATGGCAACAAATACTGGATCACGAACGGGCCGGACGCGGATACGCTGGTCGTGTATGCCAAAACCGATCCGGATGCGGGTGCAAAAGGGATCACTGCGTTTCTAATTGAGAAAGAGATGAAGGGGTTTTCGACCTCGCCTCATTTCGACAAGCTGGGGATGCGGGGTTCCAACACAGCCGAGCTGATTTTCGAAGATGTCGAGGTGCCCTTTGAAAACGTCCTGGGCGAAGAGGGCAAGGGCGTTGCTGTTCTGATGTCCGGCCTGGATTATGAACGTGTGGTTCTGGCCGGGATCGGAACCGGGATCATGGCTGCCTGTCTGGATGAGATCATGCCGTATCTGGCCGAGCGCAAGCAATTCGGCAAGCCGATTGGCAGTTTTCAACTGATGCAAGGTAAGATCGCCGATATGTACACGGCGATGAATTCCGCGCGGGCTTATGTATACGAGGTTGCAAAGGCATGTGACCGGGGTGATGTGACCCGACAGGATGCGGCGGCGTGTTGTCTCTATGCCTCGGAACAGGCGATGGTACAGGCGCATCAGGCCGTTCAGGCGATGGGTGGTGCAGGGTTCCTGTCAGATTCTGCGGTCAGCCGTATTTTCCGCGATGCAAAGCTGATGGAGATCGGCGCGGGCACCAGCGAAATCCGCCGGATGCTGATTGGACGCGAATTAATGAGCGAGATGGCCTGAGGAAAACGCCCCGCCAGACCCTGGCGGGGCGATGTCGGGAGGATTCAGAAGCGATGGACGTAAGAGACGCCAACCAGCCAGGGATCAATCTCGGCAGTGCCGATATCGGTTCCGTCCAGTTCGACGTCCGAGTCGATATCGAACCAGCGGACATTCAGACGGACGGCACCGTTTTCAGAAACCATGTAGTCCAGACCGGCCTGAACCGCGACGCCGACCGAGTTGTCGAGTTCCAGATCACCAAGAGGCGAGCTTTCGTCGAAGAAGATGGTGTAGTTGATACCTGCGCCCACGTAAGGCTTCCATGCGCTGTTCGTCGCGAAGTGGTAGTTCAGCGACAGGGTCGGGGGCAGGTGCTTAATCGATCCGGCATCAACGCTGCCTCCCAAGGTGATTTCGTGGCTGTACGGCGTGGCGGCCAGCAGCTCGATACCAAGATTGTCACGCACGAAGTACTCGACCGTAAAGATAGCGCTGGTGTCTGCGTCCACCTCGGCGTCGAATCCGGCCAAAGTGCCATTGTCGGATTTGGGATCAATGTAGCCAACACCGACACCAACGGTCCAGTCACCCTGATTCTGGGCAAAAGCGGGGGCGGCGAGCGCAACAAGCGCGGTGGAGAGCGTCAAAGCAACGAGTTTTTTGGTCATTTTATGGCCCTTGAATATGTTGATGGGTGTGTTTTGCACAGGCGTTGCCACGCGAACTCTGATCTACATCAAGTGTCCGCGCCGCTTCGAGCTAACCTCGGCAGTAACACGCTGGAAATAAAAGGTTTTCATAATGCTTCCCGCTGAGTGCATACCGGGGATGCAAAAAAACGGGGGCTGGTTAATCCCCGATAGGCTGAATATGGCGCAGCAGTGCCTTTCTCAGCCAAAGGATCGCGTGGCGATCTTGGATTTGACCGGCGGCGGATGTGAGGCCATCACTTATGGCGCATTGCAGCGTATGGCGGACGGAATAGCGCATGCCCTGAAAAAGCAGGTACAACCCGGTGATAGGGTTGGTGTTCTTCTCAGTCAATCTCCTTGGTGTGCGGCAGCACATCTTGCAATCTGGAAGATCGGCGCGATCTCGGTTCCTTTGTTCAAATTGTTTAAGCGTGATGCCTTGGCGTCGCGGATCGGGGATTCGGGTGCCACGCTTGTGTTGACGGATACCGATGGGGCGGCGTTGGTAGACGATCTGGCTCGACCTGTCGTGGTGGACCAGATCGCGCCGTCGGATGACCCGCTGCCCTTCGCGGATACCGGTCCCGAAGATCCCGCGGTTCTGATCTATACCTCTGGCACTACAGGCAACCCTAAGGGCGCGCTGCATTGCCATCGGGTTCTGACCGGCCACTTGCCCGGTGTTTCGATCAGCCACAATCATCTGCGGGAAGGCGACTGCCTATGGACACCTGCCGACTGGGCCTGGATTGGCGGGCTGTTCGACGTATTGATGCCCGGTTTGGCGCTGGGCGTTCCTGTGGTCGCCGCGCGGCTTGAAAAATTCACCCCCGAAGCCTGCGCTGACGTAATTGCGCGTGGGGGCGTGCGGAACGTGTTCTTTCCACCGACCGCCCTTCGAATGCTGAAAGCAGCGGACCAGTCGATTCCCGGTTTGCGCTCGGTCGCTTCGGGTGGGGAGCCATTAGGGGCCGAGATGCTGGCCTGGGGGCAGAAGGCGTTTGGGCTTACGATCAACGAATTCTACGGTCAGACTGAATGCAACATGGTCGTTTCATCCTGCGCCGTGGATTTCCCGGTGCGACCAGGCTGTATCGGTAAGCCGGTGCCGGGGCATGAGGTTGCGGTTGTCGACAAGGACGGCAACCCGACGAGCGAAGAGGGAGACGTAGCGATCCGGCGCGGCTCAGCCTCGATGCTGCTGGAATACTGGAACAGGCCCGACGCGACGGTTGAGAAATTCCGCGGCGATTGGCTGATCACCGGCGACCGCGGCGTGTGGGAGGGTGAGTACCTGCGCTTCGTAGGTCGCGATGACGATGTGATTACGTCTGCCGGGTATCGCATTGGTCCCGCCGAGATTGAGGATTGCCTGCTTACACATCCGGCTGTGGCGTCGGTGGGCGTAGTCGGCAAACCCGACCGGCTCCGGACCGAGATCGTGAAGGCCTATGTGGTCTTGAAACCGGGGGCCGAGGCTGCAGAGCGGGAATTACAGGATTGGGTCAAGGACCGTCTGGCGCAGTATTCCTATCCGCGCGAGGTGGCGTTTCTTAAGGAACTGCCGATGACGGTTACGGGGAAAGTGATCCGCAAGGAATTGAAAGCGCGGGCGGCGGGGGAGGCAAAATGAAGAATACCATCTTAGGAACCGCTCTAACTTGCCCAAGATGCGGAGAAAAACAAAAAAAGTCAGCGCTTCGAGCGACATTCGATTTCGGAATAGATGCACCGAATATACAACCTTACGCGGGTTGTCAGAATTGCGGGGCTAAGTTGCGAGCGACCCTTGCGACCGGGAAAGCTCTTTTTTTTTGGTTCGTTGCCTCATTTATACTGGGTCCCGCCATTTTTCTGATTTTACTTCTCTCTGGCGCAAATTTCGCATTGTGCGCTGTTGTGGGGGTGACGTTTGTACTCGTTTTCTTTCGGTACGAAAGCAGCCTTTGGAGGATAGTTGAAGTATGAAACTCGTATCCAAAACCATGCCCACCTCCGAGGGGTTCCAAGCAAACCGCGCTGCCCACCTCGAAGCGCTGGCCCAAATCTCTGCCGCTGCCGAAGCAGCCCGGATGGGCGGGGGTGAGAAATCCCGCGCGCGGCATGAATCGCGGGGCAAGATGTTGCCGCGTCGTCGGGTCGCGAACCTGCTTGATCCGGGGTCTCCGTTCCTTGAAATCGGGGCGACGGCGGCGCACGGGATGTATGGCGATGCCGCGCCAAGCGCCGGGGTTGTCGCGGGCATTGGCCGGGTGCAGGGGCGTGAGGTTATGGTGGTGTGCAACGACGCCACCGTAAAGGGCGGCACCTACTATCCGATGACCGTCAAGAAGCACCTCCGCGCGCAGGAGATCGCTGAGGAAAACCACCTGCCTTGCATCTATCTGGTCGACAGCGGCGGTGCGAACCTGCCCAATCAGGATGAGGTCTTTCCCGACCGCGACCACTTTGGCCGCATCTTCTATAACCAAGCGCGGATGAGCGCGAAGGGAATCCCTCAGATCGCTGTAGTGATGGGGTCTTGTACGGCGGGTGGTGCCTATGTGCCTGCGATGTCAGATGTGACCATCATTGTAAAAGAGCAGGGCACGATTTTTCTGGCCGGGCCTCCTCTAGTCAAAGCGGCAACCGGTGAGGTTGTCACGGCTGAGGATTTGGGCGGCGGCGACGTGCATACCCGTCTGTCCGGTGTGGCTGACTATCTGGCCGAGGATGACGCCCACGCCTTGGCTCTGGCGCGGCGAGCGGTTGGTTCGCTGAACCTGCGCAAGCCGCAGACCGTGGATTGGGCCAGCCCCGAAGACCCGGCTTATGACCCCGAGGAAATCCTTGGCGTTGTTCCGGCTGATCTGCGCACGCCCTATGATATTCGCGAGGTGATCGCCCGTCTGGTCGATGGATCGCGCTTTGATGAGTTCAAACCTCGGTTCGGGGAAACGCTGGTAACCGGGTTCGCCCATGTCAAAGGTTGTCCTGTGGGGATCATTGCCAATAATGGCGTGCTGTTTTCCGAGGCGGCGCAGAAGGGCGCGCATTTTGTCGAGCTTTGCTCGCAGCGGAAAATTCCTTTGGTGTTTCTGCAAAACATCACGGGTTTCATGGTCGGTCGGAAATATGAAAACGAAGGCATCGCGCGGCATGGGGCCAAGATGGTGACGGCTGTGGCGACGACTTCAGTGCCGAAGATCACCATGCTTGTCGGGGGGTCGTTTGGGGCTGGAAACTATGGCATGGCGGGCCGGGCCTATCAGCCGCGGTTCCTGTGGACCTGGCCGAACTCACGGATTTCCGTGATGGGTGGCGAACAGGCCGCAGGTGTGTTGGCCACTGTTAAACGCGACGGGATCGAGCGGCAGGGCGGCACGTGGTCACCCGAGGAAGAGGCTGAATTCAAGCGCCCGACGCTTGAGATGTTCGAAGAGCAGTCCCATCCGCTCTATGCTTCGGCGCGGTTGTGGGATGACGGTATCATCGACCCGCGCAAAAGCCGCGACGTGCTGGCCCTTTCTCTCAGCGCTGCTTTGAACGCCCCGATTGAGGAAACACGTTTCGGCGTGTTCAGGATGTGATTGCCATGGCACTGAATGACGTATTGACCCGCTATCCCGGTGCGCAAACCTTTAAATTCGGCGACAGCGCTGAACTGAGCGCTGAGTTGCTGGCACTGGTGCGCTCCGGTCGGAAAACAGCAACCTGTGGCGCGCGTCGGGATTATCCCGACGGCAGCCCCGAGATGCCGGTTGTCGGACGCCAGGATATTGCTTTGGAATGGGACGGTCGCCCGGCATTGGTCATCGAAACGGTCGAGGTATCGATCTGTCGATACTGCGATGTTACAGAGGATTTCGCCTTGGCTGAGGGTGAGAACGAAACCCTTGAAGGGTGGCGCCGGGATCATCAGCGTTACTTTGAGCGTAACGGTGGATTTGAACCTGAGATGGAACTGGTGTGCGAGCGGTTCCGGCTTGTAGAAGATCTGGCGGTTGAGGGGTAGACGATGTTCAACAAAATCCTGATTGCCAACCGGGGCGAGATTGCCTGTCGGGTCATGGAAACGGCGCAATCTATGGGCGTGTCTTGCGTCGCTGTTTACTCGGATGCGGATGCGACGGCCAAGCACGTTCAGATGGCGGATGAGGCTGTGCACATTGGCGGTGCAGCTCCGGCCGAGAGTTACCTGAAGGGCGACGTGATTATTCAGGCCGCGCTGAAGACCGGGGCGCAGGCGATTCATCCCGGGTACGGTTTCCTGTCCGAAAATCCCAAATTCGTCGATGCGGTCGAGGTCGCCGGGCTGGTGTTCATCGGACCTTCGGCGGATGCGATTCGTAAAATGGGTCTAAAGGACGCGGCCAAAGTGCTGATGGAGCAGGCCGGTGTTCCGGTTGTTCCGGGCTATCACGGTGACAATCAGGACCCCGAGCATCTGGCCGGGGCTGCCGACACCATTGGATATCCGGTGCTGATCAAGGCCGTCGCCGGTGGTGGCGGCAAAGGCATGCGTCTGGTAGAGCGACCCCAAGATTTCGCCGCTGCGCTGGATAGCGCCCGGGGTGAGGCGCGCACCGCATTCGGCAATGACGATGTGTTGGTCGAAAAATTCGTCGCCAAACCGCGCCATATCGAAGTGCAGGTTTTTGGCGATGGCACCCGTGCGGTGCATCTGTTCGAACGCGATTGTTCGCTGCAACGTCGCCATCAGAAAGTGATCGAAGAGGCTCCGGCCCCCGGAATGACGCCCGAGATGCGCGAGGCGATGGGTCAGGCCGGTGTGCGTGCGGCCGAAGCCATCGGCTACAAAGGTGCGGGAACGGTCGAGTTCATCGTGGATGCGTCGGACGGGCTGCGCCCGGATCGCTTCTGGTTCATGGAGATGAATACCCGCCTGCAAGTCGAGCATCCGGTGACCGAAGCAATCACGGGTATTGACCTTGTCGAATGGCAGTTGCGGGTAGCGTCAGGCGAGGCTTTGCCGAAACGTCAGGAAGACCTGTCAATCTCGGGCCATGCTTTCGAGGCCCGGCTTTATGCCGAAGACGTTCCCAAGGGCTTTCTGCCTGCAACGGGCACCCTGACGCATCTTCACTTCCCGCCCGCTTGTCGCGCCGACAGTGGGGTGCGCGCGGGGGACACGATCAGCCCGTGGTATGACCCGATGATCGCCAAGGTCATCGTTCACGGCCCTACGCGAGAGGTTGCGCTGGAGCAATTGCACCGGACCCTGCAGCAGACTGAGGTCGCAGGTACTGTCACAAACCTTGCTTTTCTTGGCGCGCTTACGCAGCACACGGGGTTTGCCTCTGGTGATGTGGATACCGGGTTGATTGGGCGTGATCTTGAGGCGCTGACACAGCAGGAGCCGGTGTCGGCCACGACCTATGTGGCTGCCGCGATGACCGCGCTGGGTCTGGTTGAGACGAGCAGCGAAACCGGGTTCTCGCTGTGGGCGCCGTTGCATCGGGCGGTTCAGCTCTTGGCGCCAGAGGTGATTGATCTGGACGTTCAGGTCGAAAGCCCCGATCGTCAGGTATGGCAGATTGGCGAACAGACCGTTATCTCTGAACGCAGCACTGGAGGTTGGCTGATCGGTGGCGCGCCAATGCCGCGCGTTTCGGTTTCGGGGTCACAGGTCACTGTGTTCGATGCCTACGGACAGGCCTTTGATACCGTCGATCCGCTGGACCGTGATGCCACTGCTGCGGGGGATACCAACGTGATCGAGGCACCCATGCCCGGTCTGGTGAAAGCCGTGTTTGCGTCGGTTGGGCAGGCAGTGAACGAAGGGGATAGGCTGGCCGTCCTCGAAGCAATGAAGATGGAGCATTCGTTGCTGGCAGCCCGAGATGGAATAGTGGCCGAGGTCTTGGTCGAGAATGGCGGGCAGGTTGAAGCCGGTGCCGCGCTGATCAGGCTGGAAGAAGAGTGATTTCGACGCCTGCCGCCTAGGGTGGCACCGTCGAAGGTGATCAAAGCTGGGAGGAGCGCAACCATGGGCGAGCGGGTCGATATTTTTGAAGTGGGTCCACGCGATGGTCTGCAGAACGAAAAACGCGAGATCGCGGTTGCAGAAAAGGTAGCCCTGATCAATTGCCTCAGCCGCGCGGGCTTCAACCGGATTGAAGTAGCCAGCTTTGTCTCGCCCAAATGGGTGCCGCAAATGGCGGGCAGTGCCGAAGTTTTAGGCAAGATCACCCGGGCGGACGGAGTGCGTTATGCCGCGCTGACCCCAAACATGCGCGGGTACGAAGACGCGCTGGCGGCCAAGGCAGATGAAGTCGCGATATTTGCTTCGGCGTCAGAGGGGTTTTCCAAGGCAAATATCAACGCTACGATTGCCGAGTCGATTGAGCGGTTCACCCCTATCCTTGAGGCCGCGCGGCATATTGATCTGCCGGTGCGGGGTTACGTGTCTTGCGTGACGGACTGCCCGTATGATGGCCCGACACCGCCGGAAAAAGTGGCAGAGGTTGCGGATCACCTTTTTGCGCTGGGCTGCTACGAAGTGTCCTTGGGTGATACGATCGGGCAGGGCACACCGGATACTATTGCTCATATGTTGCTGGCCGTGCGCGAGCGTGTTCCCGTGACGCGGCTTGCAGGGCATTTCCATGACACAAACGGGCGCGCGATCGATAACATCGACGCGGCACTGGCGCTGGGCGTTCGTACCTTTGATACGGCTGTCGGGGGGTTGGGCGGGTGCCCATACGCGCCCGGAGCTGCCGGAAACGTTGCGACCGAGGCGGTGGTCGCGCATTTGGAGCGGCTGGGTTATGAGACCGGGCTTGATCTGGGAATTGTCGAAGAGGCGGCGCAGATTGCCCGCGCCATGCGGTCAGAGTGAGGGACGGCCATGTTTGAAACGATTTCGCTTTCGACCGATGCACGCGGGATAGCAACCCTGACGCTGGACCGGGCCGAGAAGCACAACGCAATGTCGGCGCAAATGATATCTGAGTTGACCCAGGCCGCTCGGCAATTGGGTGAAGACGGCGCGGTTCGTGCCGTGGTACTGACCGGCGCGGGCAAGAGCTTCTGCGCGGGCGGTGATTTGGGTTGGATGCGGGATCAGATGGCCGCTGATCCAGAAACCCGGTTTTCCGAGGCGCGCAAACTGGCCGAGATGTTGCAAGCACTGAATACCATGCCCCGGCCCCTGATCGGTGCCGTGCAGGGCAACGCGTTTGGTGGTGGCGTCGGGCTGGCCGCGGTTTGTGACGTGGCAATTGGCGTAATCGGCTTGAGAATGGGTCTGACCGAAACGCGGCTAGGACTGATTCCCGCCACCATCGGCCCTTATGTTATCGCCCGTATGGGCGAAGCCCGCGCGCGGCGCGTTTTTATGTCAGCACGGCTGTTTGACGCCGCCGAAGCCGTTGAGCTTGGCTTGCTGGCCAAAGCGGTGCCTTCCGCTGATCTGAGCGCGGATGTTGAAAAAGAAGTCCTACCCTATCTCTCTTGCGCGCCGGGTGCGGTAGCATCGACCAAATCACTGGTGCGATCGCTGGGACCGACAATTGACAATTTGGTGATCGATCAGACCATCCAGGCGCTGGTCGAGCGGTGGGAGACCACCGAAGCGCACGAAGGTATCAGTGCTTTTTTTGAAAAACGAAAGCCTTCTTGGAACAATGAAGGCTAGCGCGCTAGAACAGCGTTTAAATTCGGGTGAAAAATGTAGCTTTTTTATTGCTGGAAACAACTGAGTTATTAGGCCACTGCGCGTTTGTGCTCGGTTGACCCCCTGATCCTGCGCGGATAGAGAATGGCCAGTCAACACGCCAATTGACGGCGCCCCCGATTTGGGTTGCGCAGGAAAGGAGCTATTCGTGGAAGACCTGCTACGGGAGTACCTCCCGATTCTGGTGTTTCTGGCCGTTGCTGTGGGCCTTGGGATCGTCCTGATTCTGGCGGCTGTGGTTCTGGCTGTACGTAACCCCGACCCTGAAAAGGTCAGTGCATATGAATGCGGCTTTAACGCATTCGACGATGCGCGCATGAAATTCGACGTCCGATTCTACCTGGTGTCGATCCTCTTCATTATTTTTGATCTGGAAATCGCCTTTCTGTTCCCCTGGGCCGTTGGGTTCCGGGACATTAGCGATGTGGGTTTCTGGTCAATGATGGTGTTCCTGGGCGTTCTGACCATCGGCTTTGCCTATGAATGGAAGAAGGGGGCCTTGGAATGGGAGTGATGACAGGTGCAAACACTGCCGGTGTCGACAAGGAGGTCGCCACCGAGGCCTTAAATGCCGAGTTGCAGGACAAAGGGTTCTTGCTGACATCGTCCGAGGACATCATCAACTGGGCCCGTACCGGATCGCTGCATTGGATGACATTCGGTTTGGCCTGTTGCGCGGTCGAGATGATGCACACCTCAATGCCTCGGTATGATGCGGAACGGTTCGGAATTGCACCCCGCGCTTCCCCGCGCCAGTCCGACGTGATGATCGTTGCGGGGACGCTGACCAACAAGATGGCCCCGGCGCTGCGCAAGGTCTACGATCAGATGCCCGAGCCGCGTTACGTGATCTCAATGGGATCCTGCGCCAATGGGGGTGGTTACTATCACTACTCCTACTCTGTGGTGCGCGGGTGTGATCGCATCGTTCCGGTTGATATTTATGTCCCCGGCTGCCCTCCGACGGCTGAGGCGTTGCTGTACGGCCTGATGCAGCTGCAACGCAAAATCCGCCGCACCGGCACAATCGTACGCTGAGGAGAGGGCAGATGAGCGAAGCACTCAAAGAACTTGGCGCACAGCTAGAGGTGAAGCGGACGGATTGCGTTCTGTCCTGGGATGTGACCCACGATGAGCTGAACGTCGATGTGGCCCCGTCAAGCCTTGTGGAGTTTGTCGAGTTTCTTAAAACCGACCAAAGCTGCAAGTTCTCGACGCTGGTGGATATTACGGGCGTGGACTACCCCGAACGGCCCAAGCGGTTCGACGTGGTGTACCATTTCCTGTCGATGTATCAAAACCAGCGTATTCGCCTGCGGGTTTCGATCCGCGAGGAGGACATGGTGCCTTCAATCACTGACATTCACCCCTCGGCCAACTGGTTCGAACGTGAGGTGTTTGACATGTTTGGCATCCTGTTCTCAGGGCATCCCGACCTGCGGCGTATCCTGACCGACTATGGTTTCCGGGGCTATCCGTTGCGCAAAGATTTCCCGACCACCGGATATACCGAGGTACGGTATGATGAGGCGCAAAAGCGGGTTGTTTATGAACCTGTCAGTCTGGTTCAGGAGTATCGTCAGTTCGATTTCATGAGCCCGTGGGAGGGCGCGAATTATATTTTGCCCGGAGATGAAAAACAGGAGTCGTAGTCATGTTTGAGTTCCTGATCTGGATTGTGTTGGTGGTGGCGACGGTTGTTCCGATGACCAAGCTGTTGCCGCATTTCGGGATCAACAAGAACTGGGCGTTTGCATGCGTAATCTCTCCGGTCGTGCTTGTCCTGTTATGGATCATGGCCTTGAGGCTGCAAGAGATGGAGGGACGCTGACATGATAGGTGAACTGATCGCATTGGGCGCGTTGGGCGTGCTGCTGGCAGGGGCCGCAGTGAAAGCGTCCGAAGCTGAGAAGGTCCGGGTTCGGGCTGAAGCGAAAAAGAAAAAACGGGGGCGTTGATGGACGGCTCAAGATACGATGACGGCAGCACGGACGCGCTGAGCGGAGAACAGAAGATCCGCAACTTCAACATCAACTTCGGTCCGCAACACCCTGCGGCACACGGGGTTTTGCGCCTTGTTCTTGAGCTCGACGGAGAGATCGTCGAGCGTTGTGACCCGCATATCGGTCTGCTGCACCGTGGCACCGAAAAGCTGATGGAAAGCCGGACGTATCTTCAGAATCTGCCATATTTTGACCGTCTGGATTACGTTGCGCCGATGAACCAAGAACACGCTTGGTGTCTGGCCATTGAAAAGCTGACCGGGGTCGAAGTTCCACGTCGGGGGTCGCTGATCCGCGTTCTGTATTCCGAGATCGGGCGCATTCTCAACCACCTGCTGAACGTGACCACACAGGCGATGGATGTTGGCGCGCTGACCCCGCCGCTTTGGGGCTTTGAAGAGCGTGAAAAGCTTATGGTTTTCTACGAACGTGCTTGTGGCGCCCGCTTGCACGCCGCCTATTTCCGCCCCGGTGGTGTCCATCAGGACCTGCCGCCGGAATTGCTCGACGATATCGAGGCGTGGAGCCATGAGTTCCCCGCCGTTCTGGATGACATCGACGGTCTGCTGACCGAAAACCGCATCTTCAAGCAGCGCAATGCGGATATCGGCGTGGTGACCGAAGATGACATTCAGAAATACGGCTTCTCGGGCGTGATGGTGCGTGGATCGGGTTTGGCCTGGGATTTGCGACGCGCGCAGCCCTATGAATGTTATGATGAGTTCGAATTCCAGATACCTGTTGGCAAGAACGGCGACTGCTATGACCGTTATCTCTGCCGCATGGAAGAGATGCGCCAGTCGCTGCTTATCATCCGTCAGGCCATTGCCAAAATCCGCGATTGCCCGGGTGACGTTCTGGCCCGTGGCAAGATCACCCCGCCGAAACGCTCGGACATGAAGACCTCGATGGAGAGCCTGATCCATCACTTCAAGCTATATACTGAGGGCTTCCATGTTCCCGCTGGCGAAGTATACGCCGCCGTTGAGGCACCTAAAGGCGAGTTTGGCGTCTATCTGGTCGCTGACGGCACCAACAAACCCTACCGCGCCAAACTGCGCGCACCGGGTTTCCTGCACCTGCAAGCTATGGATCACGTTGCAAAGGGCCACCAATTGGCTGACGTGGCCGCCATCATCGGCACCATGGATGTCGTATTTGGAGAGATTGACCGCTAATGCTCCGCCGTCTTCACCCAGAACAACCCGAAAGCTTTGCCTTCACCGCTGCCAACCAGCAATGGGCCGAAGCGCAGATCACCAAATACCCTGAGGGCCGTCAGGCCAGCGCGGTTATTCCATTGCTCTGGCGCGCGCAAGAGCAGGAGGGCTGGCTGAGCCGCCCAGCTATCGAGTCTGTCGCGGATATGCTGGATATGGCCTATATCCGTGTGCTTGAAGTCGCATCTTTTTACTTTATGTTCCAACTGCAACCCGTTGGTTCCGTGGCGCATATTCAAGTATGCGGCACGACCTCCTGCATGATCTGTGGGGCCGAGGATCTGATCGCGGTTTGTAGGGAAAAGATCGCTGCCAAGCCTCACGAATTATCCGCTGATGGTAAGCTGAGCTGGGAAGAGGTGGAGTGCCTGGGGTCTTGCACCAACGCGCCAATGGCGCAAATCGGCAAGGACTATTACGAAGACCTGACCGCCGAGGGTTTTGGAAAAATTCTCGACGATCTTGTAGCTGGCAAGGTTCCCACGCCAGGGCCCCAAAACGGTCGTTATGCGGCGGAGCCACTGAAAGGACTCAGCAGCTTGGCCGAGTATGAGGCGGGCAAGCCACAGTACAATGCCAGTGTCGAACTCGCCAATGATCTGGGCGACACGGTCAAGCGGATCGACGGTACCGAAGTACCGATCCTGACGCCTTGGCTGGGCAAAGATGGGAAGGCTGCTGCAAGCAAAGCCGCGCCTAAACCGCCCAAAACGCCTGAAACCGGAAAGACTGCGGCGCAGCAAAGCAGCACCAAGAAATCGGCCGAGGCTGAACCGGCTTCGCCAGAGGGCGCTGCGGCCAAGGCAGACAGCGCAATGGTTCGAGAAGCCCAACCAGAAACGCTCAGCACGGCGCGTGACGGCAAGGCGGACAATCTGAAACTGCTGAAAGGTGTTGGACCTAAACTTGAACAGACGCTGAACGAGCTGGGCATCTATCATTTCGACCAGATCGCGGCGTGGACGCCCGAGCATGTGGCTTGGGTGGATGAGCGGTTGCAGTTCAAAGGGCGCATTGAACGCGACGGCTGGATTGAACAGGCCGGGAAACTGGCGGCGGGTGAGGAAACCGAATTCGCCAAACGCGCCAAGGAAGACGGCACTTACGAAGACAAGTAAAAGGTGCCCGTTTGGGGCATCAGGGAAAGATGGACAAGGACAAAGAACAGGCCATAGCCCGCAAGGGCCGTCATGTTGGCATAGTCATCGCCGCGACTATGCTTTTTTGGCTTGCCATGAACCTGTTTGTCGGACCCGCACTGGAATTGACGACGCGACATGCCCTGCTGTTTGATTTTGCCGCGCTGGCGGGTTTCATCTACGCGGGTGTCAACATTTTTCAACTCTGGCGGATGCGTCAGGATAGCCAAAGGTAATTAGCGATGCTGAAGGATCAGGACCGGATCTTTACCAACATCTACGGGATGCATGAGCGTACTTTGAAGGGTGCGCAAGCCCGGGGGCATTGGGATGGCACTGCTGGCCTGATGGAAAAGGGCCGCGACTGGATCATCCAAACGATGAAAGACTCAGGGCTTCGTGGACGGGGTGGCGCAGGCTTCCCAACAGGTCTGAAATGGTCTTTCATGCCGAAAGAAAGCGACGGGCGTCCGGCGTATCTGGTCGTAAACGCAGATGAATCCGAACCCGGAACCTGCAAGGACCGCGAGATTATGCGCCACGATCCGCATACGCTGATCGAAGGCTGCCTGATCGC
Organism: Ruegeria sp. AWH4_226; assembly: GCF_056159225.1. Lineage (NCBI taxonomy): Bacteria > Pseudomonadati > Pseudomonadota > Alphaproteobacteria > Rhodobacterales > Roseobacteraceae > Ruegeria > Ruegeria sp. AWH4_226. The sequence continues at coordinate 213,387 of NZ_JBSWUU010000001.1, forward strand.
CTCTTTCGCGATGAATGCGCATACCTGCTATATTTATCTGCGCGGCGAATATATTCGTGAGCGTGAGGCGCTGCAGGCCGCGATTGATGAGGCGTATGACGCGGGTCTTCTGGGCAAGAACGCCGCGGGCTCGGGCTGGGACTTTGACCTGTTCCTGCACCATGGGGCGGGCGCGTATATCTGCGGCGAAGAAACTGCCCTGATCGAAAGCCTTGAGGGCAAGAAGGGTATGCCGCGGATGAAGCCTCCGTTCCCGGCGGGAGCGGGCCTTTATGGCTGCCCGACGACGGTGAACAACGTGGAGTCGATTGCCGTTGTGCCGACTATCTTACGCCGTGGTGCTGACTGGTTTGCGGGTTTTGGCCGTCAGAACAATGCAGGCACCAAACTGTTTGCGATTTCGGGCCACGTGAATAACCCCTGTGTCGTCGAAGAGGCGATGTCGATCTCGTTCGAAGAACTGATCGAGACCCATTGCGGCGGCATTCGCGGCGGTTGGGACAATCTGCTGGCGGTGATCCCGGGCGGCTCGTCTGTTCCGTGCGTGCGTGGTGAGAACATGCGCGACGCGATCATGGATTTCGACTACCTGCGCAACGATTTGGGCTCGGGTCTGGGTACGGCTGCGGTAATCGTGATGGATAAGTCCACCGATATCATCAAGGCGATCTGGCGTCTGTCGAAATTCTACAAGCATGAAAGCTGCGGTCAGTGTACGCCGTGTCGCGAAGGCACAGGCTGGATGATGCGTGTCATGGACCGCCTTGTGCGTGGCGAGGCCGAGTTGGAAGAAATCGACATGCTGTTTGATGTGACCAAGCAGGTCGAAGGCCACACGATCTGCGCGCTGGGTGATGCGGCCGCCTGGCCGATCCAGGGTCTGATCCGCAACTTCCGCGAAGAGATCGAAGACCGCATCAAGGCTCAGAAAGCGGGTCGCATGGGCGCAATGGCGGCGGAGTAACCTGATGGACGTGTTTGCAGAATATGGCCATGCTGTCGCATCGGTTGTCATATTTTCCCTGATTATCTTGGTTCTGGCGCCTTTTTCAGCCTTGGCCAAGCAGTCCAAGGGTTTGGCTCCCGGTGCAGCTCCGGCGCAGGACTATTCCGATAGTGCTTATCGTTTGAACCGGGCTTACCTGAATGGGACCGAGACATTACCCGCGTATGTTGCGGTCACGGTCGCGGCCATTCTGATGGGAGCCAACCCGTTTTGGGTGAATCTGCTGGCCTCGATCGCGCTGGTCGCGCGTGTGGCGATGTTGGTGGTGCATATTCGGGGCATCGGGAAACCTAATACTGGCTTGCGATCGGTCACTTATGTGATCGCTTGGGCTTGCATGCTGGCGATGGGCGTTATGGCGATGGTGGCTGCGTTCTGATGGCAGACTTGGGGAATATTCAGATGAAGGCGCAAAATGTTCTTGCCGGTCGGTTCACGATGCTGAGTGCTTTGGCCGCCATATCCTTTGTCGCGGCTTGCGGCGGGGTCGGGATTTCGTCCTCCAGCGATCGGGTTTTTTTCGACGGCCACTATTTTCGGGCCAAGGCGAAGCCCGTTGACAAAAGGGCAACGCCGACAGAATTCACAGTGGTGGTGAACGGTGTGTCGGCGTCGCTGGAAGGTGCACGCGAAGCAGGACGGTTCGAAGGAACAAAATTCTGTATCTATAACTTTGGTACGTCCCAAATCCTTTGGAAGGTTGGCCCGGATACCGATCCGCAGGCGCTCAGCGTTGTTGACGACAAGCTGACCTTCGCAGGGGCATGCCAACGACCATGAGGCGTGCTTGCGCATATCACGCCATCACGCGGGGGATGTTATTGCATAGCGCCCCGACGTCAGACCGTCTTGGGTTTCCCAAGACGAAAGGACTGGTCATGTCTGGTGTGAAACTGCTTGCAATATTGTCTGTGCTGGCCCTGCCAATGGTAGCAGAAGCGAAACCGCCGCTGCGCGACGTAAAAGAGATTGACGACGAGCTTTACTATATCGCTATTGCGAACGAGATCTCAGAATACTGCCCCTCAATCAGTGGTCGACGCCTGAAGGCGATTGGCGTGATGTGGGGGCTGAAGTCCACGGCCAATAACCTCGGCTACTCGGACGATGAAATCCGGGCATATGTAGAATCCGACGCTGAAAAGGACAGAATGCGCGCTAAGGGCGAGGCATACTTGGCCCAGAATGGCGTGAGTTACGAAGATCAGAACTCTTTCTGCGCATTGGGGCAGAAGGAAATCGAAAGAAACAGCGCCGTTGGCGTGTATTTGAGGGCGAACTAGATCATGTCTGACCTCCGCAAAGTTAATATCGACGGGCAAGAAATCGAAGTCGATGGTGCGATGACCCTGATTCAGGCTTGCGAACAGGCCGGGATCGAAGTGCCTCGCTTCTGCTATCACGAGCGTCTTTCCATTGCCGGAAATTGCCGTATGTGCCTTGTTGAAGTTGTGGGCGGACCGCCGAAACCGGCAGCATCCTGCGCGATGCAGGTACGCGACTTGCGCCCGGGACCGGAAGGCCAGCCGCCAGTGGTCAAAACCAATTCACCGATGGTGAAGAAGGCCCGCGAAGGGGTGATGGAGTTCCTGCTCATCAACCACCCGCTGGATTGCCCGATTTGTGACCAGGGCGGCGAATGCGACCTGCAGGATCAGGCGATGGCTTATGGTTTGTCCGGATCGCGGTTCAAAGAGGCAAAGCGCGCGGTAGACGATCTGGATCTGGGGCCGTTGGTGGGTACCGCGATGACCCGCTGCATCAGTTGCACCCGCTGCGTGCGCTTTACGACCGAGGTGGCCGGGATCACCCAGATGGGACAGACAGGGCGCGGTGAGGATGCTGAGATCACCTCGTATCTGAACGAGACGCTGGAGTCGAACCTGCAAGGCAATATCATCGACCTTTGTCCGGTTGGGGCGCTGACATCCAAGCCCTACGCGTTCACTGCACGTCCGTGGGAACTGACCAAAACCGAGAGCATCGATGTGATGGATGCATTGGGTTCGAACATCCGGGTGGACACCAAGGGACGCGAAGTCATGCGCTTTCTGCCGCGTAACCATGATGGCGTGAACGAGGAATGGATCAGCGACAAGACGCGGTTTGTGTGGGACGGCCTGCGTCGTCAGCGCTTGGACAAGCCTTATGTGCGCGAAAACGGCAAATTGCGTCCGGCCTCGTGGCCTGAAGCGTTGAGCAAAGCTGCCGAGGCGCTAAAAGGGGCCGAAAAACCTGCAGGACTTGTGGGTGATCTGGTACCGGTCGAGGCCGCGTTTGCCTTGAAACAGATGATCGAAGGGCAGGGTGGAATTGTCGAGTGTCGAACCGACGGTGCCCGGCTGCCGGCTGGAAACCGGGCGGCTTATGCCGGGACTGCTGCGATCGAAGATATCGACACGGCCGAGCGGATATTGTTGATCGGCACCAACCCACGAGACGAAGCTCCGGTACTCAACGCCCGCATCCGCAAGGCGTGGGCACATGGGGCAGAGGTTGCCGTGGTCGGACCGGCGGTTGATCTGACGTATGAGTATCAGCACATGGGTGATGACCGCGCGGCCTTGCAAAAAGTCGTCGACATGGGCGGTGATGATGAGATCAAGGGCAAAGCCTCGTTGGTAATTATTGGTCAAGGCGCCCTGAAAGAAGCGGACGGAGCCGCTGTTCTGGCTGCGGCTCAAACCATTGCCGCCAATACCGACAGTGGCCTGATCGTGTTGCACACAGCAGCGTCTCGGGTTGGCGCGATGGATGTTGACGCAACAAACGAAGGCGGCATGGAAGCCATCAGCGCGGCAGATGTGATCTATAACCTCGGTGCCGATGAGATCGAGATCGGGGAAGGCGCATTTGTCATCTATCAGGGCAGCCACGGTGATCGCGGTGCGCATCGCGCTGATGTGATCTTGCCGGGCGCGGCCTATACCGAGGAAAACGGCCTGTTCGTGAACACAGAGGGTCGTCCGCAACTGGCCGTGCGTGCTGGGTTCGCACCGGGTGAGGCCAAGGAGAATTGGGCGATCCTGCGTGCTCTTTCGGCAGAGCTGGGTGCGAAACTGCCCTATGACTCGCTGGCGCAGCTTCGCACAGCTTTGATCGAAGCGGTGCCGCATCTGGCGCGAATTGATGAGGTCGTCGAAAACAAGGTGGAACCACTGGACGCGGCTCCGCTGGGCAAGGCGACCTTCAGAAATGCGATCGGTGACTTTTACCTGACCAACCCGATTGCTCGGGCCTCGCAATTGATGGCCGAACTGTCGGCACAGGCACAAGCCCGCAAGGCCGAAAAGATCGCGGCGGAATGATCCAGTCTTGTTTCATATCCTTGAAGCGGGTCTGCGATACGCCGGGCCAAGAAATGCGTGTGAAACGCAATAAAAAGGGTGGCGCTGGGGCGGCGGATGCTGTTTACACCAACGCGCCGACCCAGCCGCAATTTGCGCAGGCACATGGCCTAAGCATCGTTTGCGGAAAACGGAATACCCACGGTGTGAGGACCAATGGCTGATTTCTTTAACACCCCAGGCGGAATAGCCTTTATCATTCTGGCACAAGTGATTGCCGTTGTTGCATTTGTGATGATTTCGCTATTGTTCCTCGTGTATGGCGACCGCAAGATTTGGGCAGCGGTCCAGATGCGGCGCGGTCCAAACGTGGTTGGCGTGTATGGCTTGCTGCAAACAGTCGCGGATGCGTTGAAATACGTGGTCAAAGAGGTTGTGATCCCGGCCGGTGCTGACCGAACCGTCTTCATGCTTGCACCACTGACAAGTTTTGTGCTGGCGATGATCGCCTGGGCCGTGATCCCGTTTAACGATACCTGGGTTCTGTCAGATATCAACGTTGCCATTCTGTACGTATTCGCCGTTTCCTCGCTTGAGGTTTATGGCGTGATTATGGGCGGTTGGGCGTCGAACTCAAAGTACCCATTCCTGGGCTCACTCCGTTCTGCGGCGCAGATGATTTCGTACGAAGTGTCGATCGGCCTGATTATCATCGGTGTCATCATTTCCACCGGGTCGATGAACTTTGGCGATATCGTCCGCGCACAAGACGGGTCGTTTGGGTTCTTCAGCTGGTATTGGCTGCCGCACTTCCCGATGGTCTTCCTGTTCTTCATTTCGGCACTGGCCGAGACAAACCGACCTCCATTTGACCTTCCGGAAGCGGAATCGGAATTGGTTGCCGGGTATCAGGTCGAATATTCGGCCACGCCCTTCCTGCTGTTTATGGCAGGTGAATACATCGCCATTTTCCTGATGTGTGCTCTTACCACGTTGCTGTTCTTTGGCGGATGGCTGTCGCCCATTCCGGGTCTGCCGGATGGCGCGCTGTGGATGGTTGCGAAGATGGCGTTCTTCTTCTTCCTGTTCGCAATGGTCAAGGCGATCACGCCGCGCTACCGCTATGACCAGTTGATGCGGTTGGGCTGGAAAGTCTTCCTGCCGTTCTCGCTGGTCTGGGTGGTCTTTGTGGCCTTTGCGGCAAGATTCGACTGGTTCTGGGGCGCATTCGCCCGTTGGAGCGTAGGAGGCTGATTATGACTCAAATCGACTATACCCGCGCCGCGAAATACTTCCTGTTGCAGGACTTCTGGGTCGGCATGAAGCTGGGGTTGAAATACTTCTTTGCCCCAAAGGCCACCGTAAATTACCCGCATGAGAAGGGGCCACTGTCGCCGCGCTTTCGTGGTGAACACGCCCTGCGTCGCTACCCAAATGGTGAGGAACGCTGCATCGCGTGCAAGCTGTGCGAGGCGATTTGCCCCGCGCAGGCGATCACGATTGACGCGGAACCGCGCGAAGACGGCAGCCGCCGCACCACGCGCTACGACATCGACATGACCAAATGCATATACTGCGGCTTCTGCCAAGAGGCCTGCCCGGTCGATGCAATCGTCGAGGGTCCAAATTTCGAATTCGCCACGGAAACCCGAGAAGAGTTGTTTTACGACAAGGAAAAACTGCTCGATAACGGTGAACGCTGGGAAGCCGAAATTGCCCGGAATCTGGAAATGGACGCGCCTTACCGATGAGTGACAGCCCGACAAATCCGTTCGAGCTGATGATGAAGCAAGCTCAGGACATGGCCAAGGCGATGAACCCGGCGATGGAGAATTTCTCGCCCAAGGGGTTCGAGGCGCTGTGGCCGACTATGCCCAAAGAGGTCATGGAGATGATGTTCGGCAATGCCGTCAACAAGGATGGGTTGGATGCGAAAACCCGCCTGCTTCTGACGCTGGCGGGGCTGACCTGTCAGGGTGCGCAGGCCGACACCGCCGTGCGCCAGACTGTCCGCCACGCGCTTGAGGCCGGGGCCAGAAAACAAGAGATCGTGGAAACGATCGGTCAGATGTCGGTCTTTGCCGGCATCCCGGCCATGACCCGAGCGCTGGATCTTGCGCAGGAGGTCATGGGAGATAACGAGGATGAGGATCAATGACCGTCTTTGCCTTCTACCTTTTTGCCATCGGCGCCATCACCGGAGGGCTGTTCACGGTGATCAGTCGCCAACCGGTGCATTCGGTGCTGTGGCTGATCCTTTCCTTCCTGTCCTCGGCGGGGCTGTTCGTGCTGCTTGGGGCTGAATTCGTGGCCATGCTGCTGATCATCGTCTATGTGGGCGCGGTCGCGGTACTGTTCCTGTTTGTGGTGATGATGCTGGACGTGGACTTTGCCGAACTGAAGGCAGAGATGGCGCGCTATATGCCGCTGGCCCTGTTGATCGGTTTGGTTATCCTGATGCAGTTTGTCATGGCCTTTGGGGCCTGGGACAGCGCGCAGGGTGCTGCGGCCAATCTGGCGCAACCGGTCCCGGCAGACCGTCACAACACCGAGGCGCTCGGCGTCATTCTTTATGATCAATACTTCCTTCTGTTCCAACTGGCGGGCTTGATCCTGCTGGTCGCAATGATCGGCGCCATCGTTCTGACGCTGCGCCACCGTCAGGACATCAAGCGTCAGGACATCATCGGCCAGATGATGCGCGACCCGGCCAAGGCAATGGAACTGAAGGACGTGAAACCGGGGCAGGGGCTTTAAGACGATGATCGGACTTGAACACTATCTTACGGTCGCGGCGACGCTGTTCGTCATCGGCATCTTCGGTCTCTTCCTAAACCGCAAGAACGTCATCATTCTGCTGATGAGCATCGAATTGATGCTACTGGCGGTTAATATCAACCTTGTGGCGTTTTCCAGCTTCCTCGGTGATCTGGTCGGGCAGGTGTTCACGCTGTTCGTGCTGACTGTGGCAGCGGCCGAGGCGGCGATCGGGCTGGCCATTCTGGTTTGCTTCTTCCGCAACCGTGGCTCGATCGCGGTTGAAGACGTCAATATGATGAAGGGGTAAGAGAAAATGGAAACGACCATCCTCTTCGCCCCGCTGGTGGGTGCGCTGATTTGCGGGTTCGGCTGGAAGTTCATTGGCGAGAAAGCCGCGATGTGGACTGCCACCGGCCTGTTGTTCCTGGCCTGTTTGCTGTCGTGGATCGTGTTCTTCACCTTCGACGGCGTCACCCAACAGATCGAAATCATGCGCTGGATCGAGAGCGGATCGCTTTCGACAAGCTGGGCCATTCGTCTGGATCGACTGACTGCGATCATGCTGATCGTTGTAACGACCGTTTCGGCGCTCGTGCACCTCTATTCCTTCGGCTACATGGATCACGATCCGCAATGGCGTGAGGGCGAAAGCTATAAGCCGCGTTTCTTCGCCTACCTGTCGTTCTTCACCTTTGCGATGTTGATGCTGGTGACCGCCGACAATCTGGTGCAGATGTTCTTTGGCTGGGAAGGCGTGGGTGTCGCGTCTTACCTGCTGATCGGATTCTACTATCGCAAGCCAAGCGCAAATGCCGCTGCAATGAAAGCGTTCATCGTCAACCGGGTGGGTGACTTTGGTTTTGCATTGGGGATTTTCGCGCTGTTTTTCTTGACGGACAGCATCAATTTCTCAGACATATTCGCCTCGGCACCGCAGTTGGCGGAAACGCAGCTGACCTTCTTGTGGTCTGAGTGGAACGCCATCGAAGTGATCTGCGTCCTGCTGTTCATCGGTGCGATGGGTAAGTCTGCACAGCTGATCCTGCACACGTGGTTGCCAGATGCGATGGAGGGTCCGACGCCTGTGTCTGCGCTGATCCACGCTGCGACCATGGTAACGGCGGGTGTGTTCCTTGTGTGCCGGATGTCACCGCTGATGGAGTTTGCGCCGGGTGCGACAGGGTTTGTCACCGTACTGGGGGCAAGCACAGCCTTCTTTGCCGCGACCGTTGGGTTGGTGCAAACCGATATCAAACGTGTCATCGCGTATTCGACCTGTTCGCAGCTTGGCTATATGTTCGTGGCCGCTGGGGTCGGGATGTATTCCGCCGCGATGTTCCATCTGTTCACGCACGCCTTCTTCAAAGCGTTGCTGTTCCTCGGCGCGGGCTCGGTTATTCATGCGATGCACCACGAACAGGAAATGACCGAATATGGTGGGCTGCGGAAGAAAATCCCATACACCTTCTGGGCGATGATGATCGGTACGCTGGCGATTACGGGTGTAGGTATTCCGCTGACGACAATCGGTTTCGCTGGGTTCTTGTCCAAGGATGCCATCATCGAAAGCGCCTATGCAGGCGGGTCGGCCTATGGCTTCTGGTTGCTGGTCGTCGCGGCAGCGTTCACATCCTTCTACAGCTGGCGTTTGATTTTCCTGACTTTCTATGGCGAACCTCGCGGCGACAAGCATACGCATGAGCACGCGCATGAAAGCCCGATGACCATGATTGTGCCACTGGGTGTGTTGTCCCTTGGGGCGGTATTCGCCGGAATGATCTGGTATAGCAATTTCTTTGGTCATGCAGACAAGGTCGGCAAGTTCTACGGCATTCCGGTGGCAGAGGCGTCAGAGCATTCTGAGGCTGGCGATCACACGGAGTCGGGCACGCATGGCGATGAAGATCACGCGGATGACGCCCATGGCGATGCCCATGCAGATGAGGGCCATGGGGAGAAAGACGCGCATGGCGATCACCACTACGCGTTTGTCGGCGAACCGGGTGAAGGCGCGCTTTACATGGCGCCGGACAACCATGTTCTGGACGATGCGCACGCGGCTCCGAAATGGGTCAAGGTCTCGCCGTTTGTGGCGATGGTCCTCGGCTTTGGCATGGCTTACTGGTTCTACATAGTCAATCCGTCACTGCCGGGCCGTTTGGCGCAGAACCAGCGCCCTTTGTACCTGTTCCTGCTGAACAAGTGGTACTTCGACGAAATTTACAATGCGATCTTCGTCAAACCAACCGTGGCGATTGGGCGGTTCCTATGGAAACGCGGTGATGGCAACACCATCGACGGCTTCCTGAACGGTGTCGCAATGGGCGTTGTTCCGTTCTTTACCCGCCTCGCAGGCAAGGCGCAGACGGGCTACATCTTTACATACGCCTTCTGGATGGTTCTGGGCATCGCGGCCCTTGTCACCTGGATGTCGATTGGCGGAGGCGCACAATAATGGATAATATCCTCTCCATCGTCACCTTCATCCCCGCGGTGGCGGCTGGCATTCTGGCCCTGTTCCTGCACGGTGATGACGCGGCCGCACAGCGCAACGCGAAGTGGGTGGCTCTTGTGGCGACCACAGTAACCTTCCTTGTTTCAATCGGGATCTACACCAGTTTCGACCCCTCAAACACCGGCTTTCAGATGGTGGAAGAAGGCGAGTGGTTGCTGGGCTTGAAATACAAAATGGGCGTGGACGGTATCAGCGTGCTGTTCGTTTTGCTGACGACCTTCATCATGCCGCTGACCATTTTGGCCAGTTGGAACGTGACCGACCGCGTCAAGGAATACATGATCGCCTTCCTTCTGCTGGAAACGCTGATGCTGGGCGTGTTCATGGCGTTGGATCTGGTGCTGTTCTACCTGTTCTTTGAAGCAGGGCTGATCCCGATGTTCCTGATCATCGGCATCTGGGGCGGCAAAGAACGCATCTATGCCAGCTTCAAGTTCTTCTTGTACACCTTCCTCGGTTCAGTGCTGATGCTTGTAGCGATGGTTGCAATGTATGCGGATGCGGGCACCACGGATATTGAGGCGCTGATGAACCATCAGTTCTCGTCCGAGGGGTTCAGCGTTCTGGGCATCTACATCGTCGGTGGAATGCAGACGCTGATGTTCCTGGCCTTCTTCGCCTCGTTTGCGGTGAAAATGCCAATGTGGCCGGTACACACCTGGCTGCCAGATGCCCACGTGCAAGCGCCGACTGCGGGTTCTGTTGTTCTGGCGGCAATCCTGTTGAAGATGGGCGGCTATGGCTTTCTTAGGTTCAGTTTGCCCATGTTCCCGGTAGGGTCGGCTGTGATGACTGATCTGGTGCTGTGGATGTCGGCGATTGCGGTTGTCTACACCTCGCTGGTTGCGCTGGTGCAGGAGGATATGAAAAAGCTGATCGCTTATTCATCGGTTGCGCATATGGGTTTTGTCACCATGGGCATTTTTGCGGCAAACCAGCAGGGCATTGACGGTGCGATCTTCCAGATGCTGAGCCACGGGTTCATTTCAGCGGCACTCTTCCTGTGTGTGGGCGTAATCTATGACCGGATGCACACGCGCGATATTGAGGCCTATGGTGGGCTGGTCATTCGGATGCCTGCCTATGCGCTGGTCTTCATGCTGTTCACCATGGCCAATGTTGGGTTGCCGGGCACATCCGGATTCATCGGCGAATTCCTGACCCTGATGGGCACCTTCCAGGTCAATACATGGGTGACGGCCGTGGCCGCAACAGGTGTCATTTTCTCGGCAGCCTATGCGTTGTGGCTCTATCGTCGGGTCGTGTTTGGCGACTTGATCAAGGAAAGCCTCAAGGCGATGACAGACATGAGCTCGCGTGAGCGGCTGATCTTTGCGCCGCTGATCGTGATGACGATCCTTTTGGGGGTTTACCCGTCGTTGGTGACCGATGTGATCGGCAACTCGACCGCCGCCCTTATTTCAAACTATGACACGGCTCTGGCCGCGGCAGAGGCCGCGACCCAGACGGCCGCCTCGCAGTAGGGGAGCTTTGGCGAAATGATCCAAGCTGATCTGACAATAATCCTGCCAGAGATCATTCTGGCCGTATACGCGATGGCCGCTCTGATCGGGGCCGTCTATACGACGAAGGACGCGCTGGCGCCGGTTCTGGTCTGGACAACGGCCGGGGTGATGGCGCTCTTGTCTTTCTGGATCGCGACAAATGGCGATGGCACGAATGTGGCGTTCAACGGCATGTTCGTGGATGACGGATTCTCGCGCTTTGCAAAGGTCGCGATACTGCTGTCCGCCGCTGCGGTTTTGGTGATGAGCCAGGACTACATGGCGCGTCGCGATATGCTGCGGTTCGAATACCCGCTGCTGGTGGCTTTGGCTGCCGTGGGTATGATGATGATGGTCAGCGCGGGCGACCTGATGTCGCTGTATATGGGGCTGGAGCTTCAGTCACTGTCGCTCTACGTCGTGGCCGCTTTGCGCAGGGACAGCTTGAAGTCGACTGAGGCTGGATTGAAGTACTTCGTATTAGGGGCTCTCAGCTCGGGTCTTCTGTTGTATGGCGCGTCGCTGGTTTACGGTTTTACCGGAACCACTCTGTTCTCGGGCATCATCCAGACAGTGCAGCACGGAGAGATCTCGGTCGGATTGTTGTTCGGCCTAGTGTTCCTGATCTCTGGACTGGCCTTCAAAGTCTCGGCTGTTCCGTTCCATATGTGGACGCCAGACGTCTACCAAGGCTCACCCACGCCGATCACCGCCTTTTTTGCTACCGCGCCTAAGGTCGCCGCCATGGCACTATTTGCGCGCTTGTTGCATGACGCCTTTGGTGGGGTGATCGCGGATTGGCAGCAGATTATCGTGCTGCTTTCGGTACTATCGATGCTGTTGGGAGCCGTTGCGGCCATTGGTCAGCGGGATATCAAACGACTGATGGCTTTCTCGTCCATCGCTCATATGGGGTATGCTCTGATTGGTCTGGCTGCGGGGACAGAGCTGGGCGTCAAGGCGATGCTGATGTATCTGGCGATTTATGTAACCATGAACATCGGTACTTTTGCCTTCATCCTGATGATGGAGCGGGACGGCAAGCCCGTCACGGATATCGACGCATTACGGCAATACGCCAAACGTGATCCGGGCAAAGCCTTAGCAGTGCTGATCCTGATGTTCAGCCTGGCCGGCGTGCCGCCGATGCTGGGATTCTTTGCCAAGTTTGGCGTTTGGCAAGCGGGCGTCAGCGCGGGGTTGACTGGGTTGGTTATCGTTTCTGCGATCGCGTCGGTGATTGGTGCGTTCTACTATCTGCGGATTGTCTTTTACATGTACTTCGGTGCCGAAAACGAAGATCCAATTGAAACGCGTGCGACTCCGGTTCTTTGGGTGGCATTGATGGGGTCGGCCGCACTGATGCTGGTTGGTGTGTTCTACCAATTTGGTATCGAAGGCGCGGCAGCAGCTGCGGCGGCAACGCTTGTCAACTGACCTGTTGGACTTCCAGTCACAGGGGGCTCGGTCGATAGACCGGGCCTTTTTGCCATGACAAACTGGCCACAGGGATACGGCCTGCATATCGTGCAAGAGGTCGACAGCACCTTAAACGAGGCCGCGCGGCTTGCGCCAACGGCGTCCGGCCCGGTGTGGATTATGGCACATCGCCAAACCGCCGCGCGCGGACGACGCGGTCGGGCTTGGGTCAATCCCAAAGGAAACCTGGCCGCCACGTTGTTGATGCGGCCGCAGGGTAATCCGGGGCAGGCAGCTTTGCGCAGCTTCGTTGCGGCGCTTGCGGTTTTCGATGCCTGTATCGCTGTGACAGGACGCGCAGCGGGACTGTCTTTGAAATGGCCGAATGACGTGTTGCTGAACGGTGGCAAACTTGCAGGTATCCTGCTGGAAAGCACCGGTCAGGGCGGTGCGGTATCGCATTTGGCAATCGGAATTGGAGTAAACCTATCCGAAGCGCCGACGACCAATGTCGTCCAACAGAATGCGGTGCGCCCGGTATCGCTGCTGTCTGAGACAGGTGCGGCAGTTTCGCCTGAAGATTTTCTAACCGAATTAGCGGTGGCCTACGCGCGATATGAAACGCAGTTTGCGACCCTTGGGTTCGAGCCGATCCGAACAGCCTGGCTGTCCCGGGCTGCAAGGATCGGAGAGGTGATTACCGCCCGCACGTCCACATCCAACACGGTAGGAACATTTGAAACCGTGGACTCCGACGGCAACCTTGTCTTAAAGACCGCCAAAGGCCGCATCAGCATTCCTGCGGCGGACGTGTTTTTCTGAAGGAGGCATGGATGCTTCTGGCAATTGACTGCGGTAACACAAACACCGTTTTCTCGATCTGGGACGGCAATAAGTTCCTGTGTACACTGCGAACTTCGACCCATCATTCTCGCACGGCAGATGCTTATTTCACTTGGTATTCGACGCTGGTGAAACATTATGGGATTGATGCGAAAATAAGCGATGTGGTGATTGCATCAACTGTGCCGCGCGTGGTGTTCAACCTGCGTATTTTTGCGGACCGTTTTTTTGGCTGCCGACCGCTCGTTGTTGGGAAACCGGAATGCCTGCTACCTGTCGCGCCGCGTGTGGACGAAGGAACGATCCCCGGCCCGGACCGCCTTGCCAACGCCGTCGGCGCGTTTGACCGTCATGGCGGGGATGTGGTTGTGGTCGATTTCGGAACGGCGACGAATTTCGACGTGGTGGCATCGGACGGGGCTTATGTCGGTGGCATCATCGCACCAGGCGTGAACCTTAGCCTTGAGGCATTGCACCAAGGGGCGGCCGCGCTGCCTCATATTGACATTACCCGACCCGAAAAAGTCATTGGCACAAACACGGTTGGCTGTATCCAATCCGGCGTGTACTGGGGCTATTCCGGTTTGATCGAGGGGCTGATTGCCCGGATCAAGGCGGAATACGGAATGCCGATGAAGGTCGTTGGCACCGGTGGGCTTGCGCCTTTGTTCGATCAGGCGGATGTCGGGTTTGACGCAATCGAAGACGATCTGACGATGCACGGTCTGACCGTGATCCATCGCTACAACAAGGAAAATGGCTCAACATGAGCATTGAAAGACTGATTTATCTGCCGCTGGGTGGTGCTGGCGAAATTGGAATGAACGCGTACGTCTATGGCTACGGAAAGCCAGGACAGGAACGTCTGATCCTCGTGGACCTTGGTGTGACCTTCCCAGATATGGACACAACGCCGGGCGTCGACCTGATCTATGCCGACATATCGTGGCTGCGCGAGAGGGCTGACCAGCTTGAAGCCGTGTTCGTGACCCACGCGCATGAGGATCACGTCGGGGCCGTGGCGCATTGTTACGAGGCGCTCGGCGCGCCGATTTACGCACGCGCCTTCACCGCGAATATCGCGCGTCGCAAGATGGACGAGCACGGACACCCGGAAGACGCGGTGCATACGGTTTCAGCCTGGCCCGAGAACGTTACTCTTGGACCGTTTACTGTTGGCTTCCTGCCCGTGTCTCACTCGATTCCCGAAAGCGCGGCTCTGGTGATTGACACGCCCGCGGGCCGGGTTGTGCATTCAGGGGATTTCAAGCTGGATGCGAACCCTGTCGTGGGTGAGCCGTTCGATCCTGAGCTTTGGGCGAGCGTTGCAAAAACCGGCGTTAAGGCGCTGATTTGTGACAGCACCAATGTTTTTTCCCCACACGCGGGCCGCTCGGAGTCAGAAGTTGGTCCCGAAATTACAAAACTGGTCGAAAGCGCAGAGGGCATGGTTGTGGCAACAACCTTTGCCTCTAACGTTGCGCGTGTGAAAACGCTGGCCGAAGCGGGCCAGCGGGCAGGGCGCTCGGTCGTCTTGTTGGGCCGCGCTATGCGGCGAATGGTTGAGGCCGCGACAGAGACGGGCATCCTTTCGGATTTCCCCAAAGTCATCAGCGCGGAAGAGGCCGTGGACGTACCGCGCCAGAACCTGATGCTGATCGTGACCGGCAGTCAGGGCGAACGCCGCGCCGCCAGCGCACAGTTAGCGCGGGGCAAGTATCGTGGGTTAGAATTGAAAGAGGGCGATCTGTTCCTGTTTTCGTCCAAGACCATTCCGGGAAATGAACGTGGAGTGATCTTTATCATCAACCAACTCAGCGAAAAGGGCGTCGATGTGGTCGATGACAGCTCGGGTCTGTATCACGTCTCTGGCCATGCGAACCGGCCTGATCTTGAGAAAGTGCACGCGTTGATAGACCCGCAGGTGGTGATCCCGATGCATGGGGAACATCGCCACTTGCGCGAACACACCAAGCTGGCCGAGGCTGGTGGGCGAGCGGGTGTTTTGACGATTAACGGAACGATGGTTGACCTTACAGGCAATGCGCCAAAGGTGGTTGATTACGTCGAAACCGGTCGCACCTATCTGGATGGAACGGTCAAGATCGGTGCGCTGGACGGGGTCGTACGCGACAGAATCCGCATGGCCTTGAACGGGCATGTGACGGTGACCGTCATTCTGGACGAAGAAGATGAACCGCTGGGTGAGCCGTGGTGCGACACCATGGGTCTGCCCGAAACCGGTACATCGCGCGCTGCGCTGGTTGAGGTGTTGGAGGAGGATTTGAACCAGTTCCTCATGCGCGCGGATGCCAAGACACTGCGCGACGATGACAAGCTGGAAGAAGCCATGCGTCGCATCGTGCGTCAAACTGCCAGGGCCGAAATCGGTAAAAAGCCCGAAGTGACCACGGTCATCAGCCGAATGAAGTGACGCCTAGTCTGCGTCCGGCATCGGATGCCCTTTAAGCTGTAGGAACAGGCTTTGTTCTTCGGTATGCAGGAAGAGCGGAACGTTCGAGGGCGGCTCGGGGTTTGTAACCCGGGCTGCCACTTCGGCCAGAACGACCTCAGTTATAAACGGCAGGTCCAATTCGCGCGCCCGGCCCAACGGGACCCATTGCAGGTGGGACAGCTCATCCGAAGCGCGGCTGAAATCGTCAGGGTCTCCTTGGATGGCGTTGGCATCGACAAGGAAGAAACGCGCATCGAAACGGCGGGGGCGGCCCGGCGGTGTTACGGCGCGGAATACGAATTGAAGGTCACTGGCCGTTGGTCGGAAACCCATGCGCGCAAATTCCTGCCAATCCGCAGGAACTGATCCCTGCCAATCGCCGCGCTTTCCCAGAACCAATCCGGTTTCCTCCCACAATTCGCGGATCGCCGCTGCGGCCAGAGCGTTTTGCAAACCGGGGGCGGATCGCTCGTCCAGCCTTTCGCTGCATAGTGCGGGCAGGGGGGCGACCAACGGGACAGAGCTGTCGGCGGTGTCGACCGCGCCACCAGGAAACACGAACTTGTTGGGCATGAAAACAGCTTTCGCGCCGCGCTGTCCCATCAGTATTGATGGGTTCGTCAGTCGATCGCGCAAAACTATGACCGTTGCCGCATCCCGTATCGCGGATTTGTCCTCTGTCATGCGCCGAGCGACCCCGCGGACCGTGTCATTGCTCTTTTTCGAACCCGTGCATGCGGCGTGCCCATTGATATGCAACAACGGCGCCTTTCAGACGGGGCAGCAAAAACAGCGACAAGGCCGTACAGCCGATCGCAAAAATCAAGAACATGGTCAGTGGCTCGGGGCGAAATTCGACATATGTAACGTGCAAAGCAGGCGCCAGCAGGTGACCGACGACCAGAATGGTCAAATAGGCCGGGCCATCATCCGCCCTGTGGTGAAACAACTCCTGGCCGCAATGGCCGCAGTTGTCCCGAACCTTCAAATAGCCCCGCAGAACCTTGCCCTTGCCGCATTTTGGGCAACGGCCCCGGAAGCCGTTGACAAGTGCGGGCCACGTCGGGCGGTCATTTTCGGTCGTGGTTTCGATCGTTTGGTCTGTCATTTTGAAACTCGCGCTTTCACTTGCGCGCGATACTGCTCTGGATTTGCCTCACAGAAAAGGGGGGTGCGTCGCTTTGTGACGCGAAGCCGCGGCGGCGCATCACCAGATTTTTTTAAACCATTTTCGACGGAACCGGGGCTGCTCTGCGTTTAGGTCTATGTAAGCAGCGGCAAACAGCCGCAAAACAAAAGGAAAACGACATGAACAGCGCCAAATTCATTCCGGCCATTCTCATCGCGGCTGTTGCGGTTACAGGCACATCGCTTTTGGCAGCCGGATCAAGTAATCGTGAACCTGTGAACTTTCAGGAATTGGATGCCAATGGCGACGGCCAACTGACGCAGGAAGAAATGGAAGCCCATCGCGTGCAGCGATTCTCTCAGTCTGACACTAATGGCGACGGGCAGTTGAGCATTGATGAGGCGCAGGCGGCAGCTCAGCAACGCGCCAATGATCGCGTGGCAAAGATGTTTGAAAGGCATGACGCCAATCAGGACGGCTTTCTGAGTCAGGACGAGTTGCCCAAGCCGCGCCGGGCTGGCAAGATGTTTGACCGTATCGACGCGGATAACAGCGGGACAATCTCAGAGCAGGAATTTGCCGATGCAAAAGCGCGGATGGGCCGGAAGCACCGCAAAGGCGGCAACGCAGACGCTGACGATAGCTGATGAAGGATGGAGGATCTGACCTCCGCACCACAGGATGTTCGTGGCGCCGACGGCGCTGCGGACACCTCGGACGACGCGTTGTTGCGGCAGTTTGCAGACGGTGATGCGGCGGCCGCGCGTGTGCTTACCGATCGGTTGGGGCCACGGTGTTTCTCGGTTGCGATGCGGATGTTGGGCAACCGGGCCGAGGCTGAAGACATTACGCAGGATGCCATGATGCGGCTTTGGAAAATGGCACCAAACTGGGTGGCTGGACAGGCCAAAGTGACCACATGGCTTTACCGCGTCACTATAAACCTATGTGTAGATATGCAGCGCAGGAAGCGGCCCGACCGTCTGGACGATGTCCCCGAACCCGAGGATGAAGATCCAAGCGCTGTTGAAAGACTGCAAGAGGCAACACGTAGAGATGCTTTGCAGGTGGCGTTGTCACAATTGCCAGACCGCCAGCGGCAAGCGGTTATCTTGCGGCATATCGAAGAATTGCCCAATCCCGACATCGCTGGGATCATGGGCATTTCAACGGAAGCGGTAGAAAGTCTGACTGCGCGCGGAAAACGCGCTCTGGCGGCAATACTGGCCGGACGGCAGGATGAACTGGGGTACGAAGATGGCTGAAGACGAGATGGACCTTGATCAATTGCTAGCCACGGCGCGGCAAACCCGACCTGATCTGCCCGATGATCTGGCCGTGCGCATCGTGACGGATGCCGAGACGGTACGCCTTGACCGTCTGAAACCTGAGTCGTCGTCCCGGCGTTCGGTCTGGATGCGAATGCTGGACGGGATTGGCGGCTGGCAGAGCATGGGCGGTCTGGTCGCGGCCAGTGCGGCTGGCGTCTGGATCGGCTTGTCCGCGCCTGATTTCATGCCCGATCCGGCTGCGATCATCTACCCGCAGGAAGACAGCTTTGTGGTCGCTGACCTCGGGCTGGATGCAACATTTCTGGAGGACGCCGAATGAGCGATCAATCCAAGCCTAAAAGGCGGTGGGTGACGATCCTGCTATTTGTTTCGCTGGCGCTGAACCTTTTGGTGGCCGGGGTCGCCTTGGGCACTGTTTATCGGATAAAAGGCAGCGACCATGGAAAGGCGCCTCCCGGGTTCGGGCCGGCGTTATACCGGGCCTTGCCCAAGGAGGAACGGAAGACTCTGCGCGGTGAACTGTCCGAGCGGCATATCAAAGGTGCAAATATGCGGTCTCAGGGTTTTGCAGTGCTTCAGGCAGCTTTGCGTGCGGAACCGTTTGATCCGGAAGCTGTGAATACCTTGCTCGATCAGCAGGCGCAGGCCATGGCTGAAATGCAAGGCGCCCTTCAGAGAGAATGGCTGGAGCGCATCACCGCTATGACTGACGCAGAACGACAGGCTTATGCGGATAGATTGCAAGAGGTCGTCGAACGTAAATCACACCGTCGGAAGCATTCGAACTGATTGGGTCAGGCCGCGTTTGGCAGAGCCCGGACCTGATTTCGCCCCGCTGACTTGGCGGCATAAAGCGCAGTATCGGCCGACTTGATCAATCCATCCAATTGCTGCGGCTGGTGCGCGTATGTCGACACGTTGGGTTGGGCCGCGATCAGCCCGATACTGATCGTAACCGGGATCGGGGAAGCCGAGTCCGGAAGATTGAACGGCTTTTCCCGAATGCAGGCACACAGGTTTCCTGCCAGATCCAGCGCCTTTGCCTGGGTGGTGTCTGACAAGCCGATCATGAATTCCTCACCACCGATCCGCGCAATGAATCCAGCTGAACCGAGCGTTCGTTCCATTCGAGTCGCAGCCTCGGCCAGCACCATGTCTCCTCCGGCATGGCCGAACCGGTCGTTGATCGCTTTGAAGTGATCCAGATCAGCCAGCATTATGGCAAAGCCCTTGCCGGACCGTGCGGCCTTGCGCGCGATCTCATCCATTGCGCGCATCGCATATCGGCGGTTGTGTAACCCGGTGAGCGGGTCGACCCATGATTCAACCAGCCCTTGCTTTATCGAGGCACGCATTTGGTCCAGCCGGGCCTTACGCGCGATCTGGTTTTCCAGCCGCAACACCGTTTCATCCGCACAAAACTTGCCGATGCAAATCGCGTCAGCCCCACGGTCAAGCACGTCCGACGCCAGTTGCGCATTGTCTTCCTCCAAAACTCCCAGCAGAACCGTGTGCCGTGTGGTGCTTCGCGATTTCAGATCGGCCAACAGTTTAAGACCCGAGGGGCCTGCGCTGACTTCGAAAACGATGGCGTCCGGTACAGGGCCCGACAAAACTGCCTGAAGGTTTGATGTCGTATGTGCTGACAGTCGGTACCGTGTCCGTTTGGACAGAGCATTCTGCCACAAGGCGCTGGTGCGCGGTGTCTGTGTCAGGATGGCCACGCGGGCGGTTTTTGCAGGTGAAATGAACGCAAGACCGGGTTCTGCAAAACCGATTGGATGAGAGCTGTTTCCTACCTGTAGCTCTTGTGTTTCAGCCCGTGCGCGCAGCAGGCTGCGTACCCGTGCCAACAGAAACGTATCCTTGAACGGATGCACCAGAACGTCGTCCAACCCATCTGACAGTGCCTTAAGACGCGCAGCCTTGTCATTTTGCGGTGCGATCGCAACCACAGGAACATCCACCAGATCAGGGTCCGCCAGCACCAGCTTTTTCACATCCGCTGCCGACCCATCCGGCAGGGTCTGAGATGTCAGCACCAGATCCGGCTTGGCGCGTCGCAACAACCCTGCAAGGCCCTGTAGCTTTTCACCCTGTACTACGTGATACCACGCCGCAGTCAGCTGAACCTTCAGCATGATGCGATTGGTTGAGGTCCCGTCTAGGACAAGGATCGTTCCCTGCACGGACATATCAGTCACCATTGATTGCATGCGTTGCCAAAGTGTTTATGAGTCTGGTTAACAAACCCTTTCCAACACCTGATCTCTGGCCACTTTATGTCAATATCTGCCCAATCCGCTGAAACACTGGCGCTTAATGTCCTTGGTTGGCTGGTCGGCAATGATGAGTTGCTACCGGTTTTCCTTGGTTCAACCGGCGCATCGGCGCAAGACTTGCGAGACAGAGCGTCCGAGCCCGAGTTTCTGGGCTCGGTGCTTGAGTTTCTTATGCTTGACGATTCGTGGGTGATTTCTTTCTGTGACGCGAATTCCGTGTCGTATGACCTGCCCGGTCAGGCGCGTTCCGTTTTGTCAGGTGGTGCCGATATTCACTGGACCTGAAATGCCTTGCAGGAGCAAATAATGCCCATTGACGCGATCCTTTTCGACAAGGACGGAACCCTGTTTGACTTCGCGGACACTTGGGGTGCCTTCGGGCGGAACATGGTGCTGCGCCTTGCGCAGGGGGATCATGGACGCGCGGCCCAGCTTGGGCGGGCCATCGGGTTTGATTTGGAACAGGTGTCCTATGCCAAGGACAGCGTTGTGATCGCTGGAACAATTGATGAAATCGCCGGGGTTCTGGCCCCGCATTTACCTAATCTACCGCTGTCAGACCTCATTGATGTGCTGAATGTCGAATCGGCCTCGGCGCCGCAAGCGCAGGCTGTCCCGTTAGCGCCTTTTCTTGAAAACCTGCGGAAAACCGGGTTGAAACTGGGTGTGGCGACCAATGATGGAGAAATGCCCGCACTGCGGCATCTGGAGTCGGTGGGCATTCGTGACTTATTCGACTTTGTTGCAGGATATGACAGCGGGCACGGATACAAGCCCGGTCCCGGGCAGTTGCTTGCCTTTTCCGCGCATGTTGGCGTGACCCCTGAGCGCATCGCCATGGTCGGCGACAGCTTGCATGATCTGCAAGCGGGGCGCGCGGCGGGAATGACCACGGTCGCGGTTCTGACCGGAATGGCCCCGGCCGAGGCCTTGGCCCCTTGGGCGGATGTGGTTTTGCCTGATATCGGCCACATACCCGACTGGCTGGCACGAATCTGATCGCAATCGCGTTAGTTTCGCCTCTTCAGGATAAGAAACCGACATAGTCTGTCGCAGACAGAGCGGCCAGACGCCTGCTTCGGGGATTGCATGTAAAGATGCAAGCTCCGGAGGATAACATGGCTGATACAAAAACTCGCAAACGTCGTGGCGGCGGACGCGCCGGAGCTGCTGAGCGCAGGGGCAGTGCGGTGATTGATCAGATGCCGTGGAACCCGCCGGTGAATATCGACCAACCGACCGAGCCGCTGGATCAGGACGGAATCGACGCGATCCATGAAGGTGCGATGCGTATCCTCGAAGAGATCGGGATCGAATTCTACAACGAAGAAGCGAAAGGAATTCTTCGGGAAGCGGGCTGTACGGTTGATGGGGACAATGTCCGTATGGGTCGAGATTTCGTCATGGAGATGGTGCGAAAGGCTCCGTCGAGCTTTACGATCACGCCGCGCAATGTGGATCGCACGATTGAAATTGGCGGCAAGAACTTGGTGTTCGGCAACGTGTCTTCTCCGCCGAATTACTGGGATATGGAGATTGGCACCAAGGTCCCTGGAAACCGGGAGATGTGCCGCAACCTGTTGAAACTCACGCAGTATTTCAACTGCATACACTTCGCAGGCGGCTATCCGGTCGAGCCGGTCGACATTCATGCAAGCGTGCGGCACCTCGATGTTCTCTATGACAAGCTGACGCTGACCGACAAGGCCATGCATGCCTATTCGCTGGGCAAGGAACGCGTCGAAGACGTCATGGAGATGGTCCGCATCGCAGGTGGTTTAACCCACGAAGAGTTCGAGGCCACACCGCGGATGTACACTAACATCAACTCTACTTCGCCGTTGAAACATGACCAACCGATGATCGACGGGTGCTTGCGGTTGGCGCGGCGCGGGCAGGCGATTGTGGTCACTCCGTTCACGTTGGCAGGCGCGATGGCGCCAGTTACTATGGCCGGAGCTGTTGCGCAATCGCTGGCCGAGGCGCTGTGCGCGATTGCGTTGTTCCAATATGTACGCCCCGGAATTCCTTGCGTAATCGGCACGTTCACGTCGAATGTCGATATGAAATCAGGGGCACCGGCGTTTGGTACACCGGAATACATGCGCTCGACCCAGATGACAGGGCAGATGGCCCGGTATTACGGGCTGCCGATGCGATCTTCTGGTGTGTGTGCAGCCAACGTGCCCGACGGCCAAGCAGTGTGGGAGACGTCGAATTCCTTGTGGGCAGCCGTTCAGTCAAGGACGAACATGGTGTATCACGCGGCGGGCTGGCTCGAGGGTGGTCTGATCGCAAGCCCAGAGAAATTCATCATGGATTGTGAAGTTCTGCAGCAAATTCAACGCTATATGCAGCCAGAAATCACAGCAACCGGGCCAGACGAAATCGCGCTGGATGCCATTCGTTCAGTTGGAAACGATGGGCATTTCTTTGGCATTCAGCACACGCAGGACCGTTACACCACCGCGTTCTATCAACCGTTCCTCAGTGATTGGAAAAACTACGAGGGTTGGAACATCGCTGGCGGTATCTGGACGGCAGAACGCGCGCATCACATGTTCAAGGAAATCATTACCAGTTTCGATCCGCCCGCCATGGATGAAGCGATCCGCGAAGAGTTGGCTGATTTCGTTGCCCGACGCAAGGCCGAAGGTGGCGCTCCGACGGATTTCTAGTTGAAAGCCAAAGGTTTCAGCTGCGAAGTTCATTCAGATTTTCTGTAACTGATGGCGCATGTTGTGTATTTGTTAAGAACTCTCGGCCCAGAATGAGGAGGAAATTATTCTGGGGTAACTGATGCATGGTCTGATCAATCGTGCGGTGCAGTCTTTTGTGTGCGCGACATATGGGTATTCATGCTGGTTGCGCGTGACCGAGGCGACCGAGTTGGGCTTTGTCGAGTTCGAACCCATGCTTGTTTATGACGACGATGTAACCCAGCGGGTACTGGATCAGCTATGTGCCGATCTAAGACGTCCTCGTTCCGAAATACTTGAGGATTTAGGTACTTATCTCGTTTCACATCCAGGCATGGAGGGATTGCGGCGTTTGCTGCGGTTTGGTGGCGTCACATACGTTGAATTTCTGCATTCTCTGAACGATCTCTCTGACCGGGCCCGGTTGGCCGTCTCTGACCTTGTCCTTCCCGCGTTGGAATTGGTTGAAGTGAGTGCTGTGGAGTATCAGTTGTTCTGCCATCCAGGTTTGGCCGGGTACTCCAGTGTAATGGTCGGAATCCTTCGGGCCATGGCAGACGATTACGGGGCTTTGGTCATGCTGTCCCACACCGGCAACGAAGATGAAACCGATGTTATTTCAGTGGTTCTTATTGAAAGTGCATTTGCCGAAGGACGCCATTTTGAACTGGGGGGTTGCAAATCATGATGGCCACTGACGACCTTGCAACCCTTCTCGAAACGCTATGTCCGATGTTTGTTTTAACAGGGCCGGACGGTCGGATTAAGCGGGTGGGGCCAACCTTGCAAAAGCTACGGCCCGACCAACCAATGGCGGGGAGAGAGTTTCTGGAGGTCTTCGAACTTGTCCGCCCGCGTGATGTTGCAAGCCTCTCAACTCTTTTGGCATCTGCCGGAGCAAAGCTGCATCTAAAGATGCGTGAAACTCCTCGCACCTCTCTCAAGGGGTTGATCGCTCCGCTCCCGGAGGGCGAGGGTGCGGTTGTCAATCTGTCCTTCGGCATCTCGATCCTGGATGCGGTACGCGATTATGCCCTGACCAGTGCCGATTTTTCCGGTACCGATCTGGCAATCGAACTGTTGTATCTGGTTGAGGCCAAGTCAGCCGCAATGGAAGCGTCGCGATCATTGAACCTGCGGCTTCAGGGCGCGATGCTTGCGGCCGAGGAACAGGCCGTCACCGACATGCTGACAGGGTTAAAAAATCGGCGCGCCATGGATGGTACGCTTGGGCAACTGATAACGGGAAACTTTCCTTTTGCCCTAATGCACCTGGACCTGGATTTTTTCAAATCCGTCAATGATCAGTTTGGGCACGCCGCAGGGGACTACGTGCTGCAACAAGCTGCGAGGATCATGGTTGAGGAAATCCGCAGCGGGGATACCGTGGCCCGTATCGGAGGGGATGAATTCGTCATCATTTTTCGCGAACTGTCGGATGAAGATGTTCTCTCAACGATTGCGACGCGCCTGATCGATCGGTTGCGAACGCCGATCTTGTTCGAGGGTAACACCTGCCGAATTTCAGCCAGCATCGGTATTGCGTTGTCCAGTCAGCTAAAGCCTCAGAGAGCGGCCGAGATTTTGAATGCCGCAGATTTGGCACTGTATGAGGCGAAAAGAACGGGTAGGTCCCGACATTGTTTATATTCGGCGATCGCCGGGCTTCGGAACGGTAACGCGGAACCTGGGGTTGCTTCGCACTGGTAGACAAGAATTGCGTCAGGGATTTTGTTTGCCTTCGAACGCACGGGACAGCCTAGAAGCAATGTGGTGCTTGATCCGGGGCAACTCGCCCACAACCGGCATGACGTGACCTTTGAACTCCGCCGCCGCCAGTTCTTGCGGGACATCCTCAAGAACATGACCGCCCGTGCAAGCGAAAAACGGCAAACACAAGGATTGGAGCGGCAAACCAGTGGCGGCGGTTGCAATAGACGGGGGCTCTTCGACAAAGCCGGGCCGGATCGATCTGAAGGTAAGCTTGCGACCCAAATCATGGGCAAATGCCCGCGCAACAGCAGAAGGGTTGCGACTGCGGCCAGAGCCATGTGCCGCCAGAATCAAATCCGTGTCCTGAGCATTCCATTGGTTTTCGTGCAACTTGTCCTGCAACGCGTCCGCAACCAAATCAGGCAGGTCTGGATCAACACCCAGAGGATCAAGAATGCGCAGGTCGCGACCGGCAAGCCGTTTGGGTAAGGCGCTGGTGACAAACCATCCTTTTGCCATGAACAGCGGATAGATGACCGCATCATCGGGGAGCTCGGATACGCGTTGCTCGAACGCTCCGGGCGCTGCAAGTGTCGCCGATTTGACAACCACACCGTCGCAAAGGGCGTCTACCTCGGCAGCGTAGGCAGCTAACGCATGTTCGGCTGGGTCGGGGTCCGATGGTTGGCCATGGGCGACAATAAGGGCGTTGGGCATTTGAAACGGTCCTGTGTGCTTTCCCGATAGGTGTTTCTTGACACTCTGAAGTCAATCCAAACTGGTCTGTCTCACCCCAAAAGTGTCAGCCAGAACCAGACCGTAAGGATAGAAACCCCCGTTCCGATCAAGACCGACGAAGCAGCAACCCGTTTGGCCCGGCCATATAGGCTGGCAAAGATATAGGCGTTAAAGCCCGGTGCCATTGCGGCATTCAAAACGCCCGAGCGAAACAGGTCTTGCGGCAGACCCGTCGTTTTCCCGAACGCCCACATAAGGCTTGGATGCAGCATTAGTGAGATTGCACAGACATAGGCAATTGTGCGTAGATCGCCTTCGGGCTTGTATTTGACCAGAACTCCCCCCAAGGCGAACAAGGCACCAGGCAGGGCTGCTCGGGTTATAAGCCCAAGCGCGTCGTCCAGAACCACAGGTACACCGATCCCCGAAAGATTGACGATAAAGCCGAGTGCGATCCCCAAGATCAAAGCGTTGCGGAACATCGCCGACAGCACCGACCGAACCATCCGCGTGCCGCCATTGCCTCGGTTCCGGATGATTTCCATAACCGTGATACCGACGCCATAGCAAAACGGGGCATGGAAGGCGATGATTGCATAGTTTCCGTCCAGATTCTCGGGTCCGTAGGCGCGCTCGGTAATCGGCAGACCCAGTAGGACCGAGTTAGAAAACAGGCAGCAAAAGCCAATGGCGACGCAATCTTCCCAGTCGCGGCGAAAAATCAGACGCGCACCGAATAGTCCGGCGGTGAAGCACAGCGCAGCGGCCGAGTAAAAACTGCCCAGCAAGCGAGGATCAAAACTGGCGCTGAGGTCCAGATGCGAGATCGCTAGAAACAGCAGACACGGGATCGCGAAGCCTTGGGTGAACTTCATTATCCCGTCGATGTGGATTTCTTTGAAATACCCGAAATACGTCGCGATGTAGCCGGCGCCGATCACAAGAAAAACCGGCAGGATGACTTCGATCAGGCTTTGCAGCATCTTGCCACCCTTGATGATTTTGCGGGCCGCGCCCGCAGCGCATTACAATGTCTGGTGGATCACCATGCCATCATAGGCGGGGGTGATGTAATCGGCGGTTTCAGCCTCGACTGTGGCATAGTCAAGATCGATATGCATGTTGGTCAACACGGCGCGTTTGGGTTTGAGTTGCTCGATCCACCCCAGTGTCTTTTCCAGATGCGCATGCGTGGGGTGGGGTGAGCGGCGCAGGGCGTCGATGATCAGGCAATCCAGCCCCGACAGAAATGGCCAGGCCTCGTCATAGATCTCGGCCACATCCGGCAGATAAACCAGATTTCCCAGACGGAACCCCAGCGAGTCAATCGAGCCGTGATTGACCTTAAAAGGGTGAAAGGGAATCTGTCCCCCGGGGCCGTTGATCTCGAACGGGCCGCCGATGGACTTCAGGTCCAGAATTGGCGGATAGGGGGAGCCCTCAGGCTGGATAAACGCGTATCCGAACCGTCCCAGCAATGCGTTCTGAGTATCGCCATCGGCCCATACCGGCACCCGTTCGCGCATGTTGAAAACGATCATCCGCAGATCGTCGATACCGTGGACGTGGTCGGCATGCGAATGCGTGTAGACAACACCGTCAAGCCGCCCGGTTCCAGTACTCAGCAGTTGGCTGCGCATATCCGGCGAGGTGTCGATTAGGACCGAAGTCGTACCTTCGGGCCCGTCGCGTTCCACCAACATTGAACAGCGCTGGCGGATGTTGCGGGGGTTGTTCGGGTCACAATCACCCCATTGCCCGCCAAGGCGCGGTACGCCACCGGATGAGCCACAGCCGAGAATGGTGCAGCGCAATTCGGTCATGCAGCTGCCTTGTACGCTGCTGCTTTCGTAAACAGCCGGTCGAAATTGAACTGCGTTTGGGCGGCGAAGTCGGCGTAATCCATGCCGAACACCTCGGCCCCTTTGCGCGCGGTATGTGCGGTATAGGCCGGCTCATTGCGCTTTCCGCGATAGGGCGGCGGGGCCAGATAGGGGGCGTCGGTTTCCACCAGAACCCGGTCAACCGGGGCCATGGCGAAGATATCGCGAAGTTCCTGGCTTTTTGGAAAGGCTGCGATGCCGGACATCGACAAGTAAAATCCCAGATCCAGCGCTGCTTTGGCAAGTTCTGCCGAAGATGAGAAGCAATGCATCACGCAAGTGTAGGGCGCGTTGCGGTATTCCTCGGTCAAGATACGAGTCATATCATCATCCGCCGCGCGGGCGTGGATGATGAGCGGCAGACCCGTGCGCCGGGCGGCCTCAATATGGATGCGCAGGGATTGCTTTTGCAGATCAGCGCTTTCGGCCGTGTAGTGATAGTCCAGCCCGGTCTCACCGATGCCCACAAACTTTGGGTGTTGGGACAGGGCAACAAGGTCGTCGACCGTTGCCATTGGTTCATCCGCCGCGCTCATCGGGTGCGTGCCCGCAGCGAAAAAGACGGGCGCGTGAGCCTCGGCAATTGCGCGCACGCTTGGTTCGTTGCGTAGGCGGGTGCAGATCGTAACCATGCGTGTAACACCAGCCACGGCCGCATTGGCGATGATCTGGTCCAACTGCCCCTCAAAATCCGGGAAGTCCAGATGGCAATGGCTGTCGGTAATTTGGGGGGTGTCGCTCATCTGCTCTGACCGGCGGTTTCCTGTATCTTGAACACCGTATCTAGGACCAGGGCGGCGGGGTCAAGGTTGACTGCCTGACCATGGCGTGCGCGGGCAGTGATTGTCGCTGCGACCTCGGCCCATTGCCGGGCTTGCTGCGGGGAACTGGACAAGCGTGCAAGCGTTTCCGCCTCATTTGGCGCAGCTTCCGGTGACGGAGGCGCACCGGTTGCACCCGTAAGGGCAAGACGGGACAGCGCCACGTCGATCAGCGATAGCAACAGCTCGAACCGGTCGGCTGCCCCGCGCTGGGCGGCGGCTTCGGCCAAGGCAAGCGCGCGCTGGCGATCCATGCGGGGGAGGGTACCCAGAATGCCAATCAATTCAGCGTAAATCTTGAGCCCGCCCAAGTTTATCAGCCGTACCGCATCTCCCACGGACCCTGCCGCAAGAGCGGCAAGGTGTTCGGTTTGGGCAGGCAATTCCGCACCGGTCTGTTTTAGGGCCGCCTGCATCTCTTCGGACCCAAGCGGGGAAAGCCGCAATGTTCGGCAGCGTGAGCGGATGGTCGGCAACAGGCGGGATGGCTGGTGTGAGACCAGCAGCAATGTCGTGCGCGCCGGAGGTTCTTCGAGCATTTTCAGCAGGGCATTGGCCGCGCTAACATTCATCTCATCCGCTGCGTCAACGATGACAACGCGCCGGCCGCCATCTGCCGAGGACAGGCCAAAGAACTTGCCAAGCTTGCGAATGTCGTCGACCACGATTTCGTTCCGCAGCCGCCCCTGATCATTCAAAGAACGTGTGATAGCCGCAAGGCCCGGTTCAGCACCGGCCATCATACGGTGTGCAACAGGGTTCTCCGCATCGATCTCAAGCGTCTCGGGCGGCGGCGGCGCACCAAACAGCCCGTCATCCTCAACCGGAGGCGCGGCAAGCAGAAACCGCGCGATACGCCAAGCCAATGTGGCTTTGCCCACACCACGCGGGCCAGTCAACAGCCAGCCATGGTGCAAACGATCCGAGGTGTAAGCGTCCAGAAAGGCCCTTTCAGCCGCAGACTGCCCAAACAGGTGCTGGGTTTCACGCGGGTGTGGGGCTCCGGGAGCCTGATCCGGGGTTGGGATATCGTCGCTCATCTATAGTTCTGTCAAAAGGCTTGCAGAACGATATCTGTCACATCCTGTGCAACACTGTCCATGTCTCGGTTGCCGTCAATCACTCGGAAACGGTCCGGGAACTCATCTGCCAGCGCCAGAAACCCATCCCGCATCTTTTGTTGCAAGTCGAGCCCGAAGTCCTCGAACCGTTCTTCCGTGCCCTGTCGCCCCTTGGCACGTGCCAATCCGGTTTGAGGGTCCATGTCGATCAAAATCGTGAGGTCGGGTTCGCGCCGTATCATCAGGGCATGCAACTGGTCCACCAGAGCGCGCAGATTCCCACGCGACATGCCCTGATACATACGCGTGCTGTCGGCAAAACGGTCACAAATCACCACTTTACCCTCAGCAAGCGCTGGTTCGATGGTGCGCTCAAGATGATCGCGCCGTGCCGCGGTAAACAGCAACAATTCGGTCTCGGCTGACCAGCGGTCCGTATCGCCCTCCAGAACCAGACGCCGGATTTCCTCTGCCCCCGCCGAACCGCCGGGTTCGCGCGTCAGAACAACCTCGTGGCCCATGTCGCGCAGGCGGTCTGCAAGCATTCGCGCCTGCGAGGACTTACCTGATCCATCAATGCCTTCGAAGGTCAGAAACAACCCGGATTCTGTCACAATGCGTCCAGAGGATTGCCGATCACGTCGGTCAGAACGATGCCGCCCACGGTCATCATGCGCACCACGAACCCCCCGGCCGGAACACTTTCTGCAGCCACCAGCGGACGCCGAATTTCCGGCAATCCTTCGGGGGTGATAACCAGTTCAGCCAATTTCTGACCCTTTTCCACCGGGGCGTTGACGGGGCCATCATAGACCACTTCGGCCTCGACGTTCTTGTCGCCCAGAACTGGGAACAACAGCGAAAGGTCTTCTTCTGGTACCAAACCAACCGTCTTTTGGGCACCCATCCAGATCTTGGCTTCGGCTATCGGCGTGTCGGCGTTGGCAACTGTCCTCTCGACAAAATTTCGAAACGACCAGTTAACCACGGCCTCAGCCTCCTCTGCCCGTATACGGGTGCTGTCCAGACCGGTGAGCACAAAGATCACCCTGCGATCCCCCTGCTTGGCAGAGCCGACAAGGCCATAACCAGCCTCTTGGGTATGACCCGTTTTCAGGCCGTCGGCCCCAATCCCAAGCCGCAGCAGCGGGTTTCGGTTGCGTTTGTTTGAAGGGGCGCGACCATCGAATTCATACTCTTCCTCGGCAAACAGCGGATAGTACTCCGGAAAGTCCGAGATCAGCCGATCCGCAAGAACGGCAAGGTCGTGGACCGACATCATATGACCGGCAGCAGGCCAGCCGTTTGAATTGGCAAAGTTCGAATTATCCATGCCCATTTGCTTGGCGCGCTGAGTCATGTAGCGGGCAAACCCAGCTTCGGTTCCGTCCGGACTGAGCGCTTCGGCGATCACGACGCAGGCATCGTTGCCCGACAGTACGATGATGCCACGCAGAAGATCTTCGACTGTGACGCGGTCCTGAGTGTTCAGGAACATGGTCGAACCACCATAGCTCATCGCGTGTTCGGATACCGGCAGCGTTTCACTTAGTGTCAGCCGACCATCGCGCAGAGCTTCAAACGCCACATAGAGCGTCATCAGCTTGGACATCGACGCAGGCGGCAGCGGTTGGTCAGCCTCTTTCGACAACAGAACCGTACCGGTAGTCTGATCCATGACGTAGGCCGCGCGGGCTGTTGTATCAAAGGCATGGGCGGGCAGGGCGCACAGGGCCAGCCCGAGGGTCAAAACAGATGATCGCAGTGAGGACAACATTGGAGCCTCCTTTGTTTCAGTTTTTGACAGAGTAGGCATCAGTAAAGCCAAGATCTCTGACGTCACTCTGCAAGGCATTTCGTTCAGCACGGGACGACGCCGGGCCGACCAGAACGCGCCAGACCGTCTTTTCGCCGGTCTTCAACTCACGCACATTGGCGGACATTCCGTTCCGTTCAATCTTCTGGGCCGCGCTGTTGGCGTTGGCTTCGACATTAAAGGTCCCGACTTGAACAAATGGTTTGGTGAGTAGCCTTGGCGCTGTGTTCTGAGCCTCTGCCGGGGCTACACTGGCCGAGGTTGGCTCTGCCGCATCAATCGCGGCTGCGGCACCTGCAATCGGGTCCAGCGGTGTTTCGGTAATCTCGTCGGGTTTTTTCCGTTGCCACCATTTACGTTTGGCTGGTTTTTCCTGTGGGGGCGTGAGTTCAGGGTCCGACAAGCTTGCTGCCGCAGTTTCTTCGGCTGTGGCTTCAACCACCTCTTCCGCGGCCTCGACTGTCGACGCTGTAGCTTCTGCCGCCGCTTCGGTAGTCTCTTCGGTCGCCTCTGCCGTCGCCCCGACAGCAACGGCCCCTGCCGCCGCACCAGCGGCTACGGTTTCTTTTCTTTGCCACCATTTCCGCTTCGCCGGCTTTTCTTCTTTTGCCTCGGCCGTTTCAACATCTTCGGCTTGTGCCTCGGCCCCGTCTTCAGCAGGCTGCTGTTCAGCGGTTTCGGTTTCCGGGATTTTTTCCGGCTCGGGTACTTCTTCGACAGGTTTACGCCTTAGGGCGACAACCTCAATCTTGGTTGGAGCACCAGCCAGAATCCCCAACTCTTCCGCCGCGGCAGAAGACAGTTGCAAGGCGGGGCCAGGCAGATTTCTTTCCCGCCGGAACAAAGCCCCGTTTACAGATTTATTGTTGGTCGTGTTCTTTATGACGACACGTTCGGGTTGGTTCACGTCCGGATGGGCAACCCAGATGCCACCTAAGGACGGGCGACCATCCCATAGTCCGGCTTCTGCCAAGTTGAAAACGTCTGGCGCCTCGATCGTATCCCCAGACCTGTTCGAAAACTCTGGGAAGAGTTCGACGGTGCCATCGGTCTGCGCCTCTTCATCCGTTTCGTCTGCCAAGGCCCCTTCGGGTAAAGGCAGTTCGTCACACGCGGTCAGTGCAGCCAACGCAACGGCCAAAACCGCCAACGATCGCGGATTTGCGCGTATCTCAGTCGCTCGCTTCATTTTGTCATCCCTTGCCTGAAGGGGTCTCGTTTCCGGAGCCCCGCCGCTATTTGCCGGTTCTGTTATGCCGGTCTGTTACGGTCCTCATGGAAACCATAACGCGAGCGGGGTGTCATGGAAAGACCGCTATACATGCTTCGGCAAGAATTCCCTATTTACTCTTGCCACCGTTTTCAGTTGGCCTTAAGACCCAGCAGCACGCGGGGAGGTGGCAGAGTGGTCGAATGCGGCGGTCTTGAAAACCGTTGGGCGTGAGAGCGTCCCCAGGGTTCGAATCCCTGTCTCCCCGCCATAAAAATAAGGCGAATTTGACCACCTTCTGACCGCCTTTCGAACCGACCAAATTTTCTGTTTCCCACAAAGTTTCCCACGTTCATGTTCGGTTCCTGTTCTGGTCCCGCTTGGCTTGGGCCTGTTTTGCGAGTCGTTTTTGACTGGCGCCCTTCGAGTATTTTTGCACCATGGACAGGCTTTTGTGGCCAGTGATTGCGGCAATCTGGTGATCCGTACAACCTGCCTCGGCTAACTCACTAGCGGCGCTATAACGGAGGCCGTGCAGGCTGTAAGCATCAAGGCCCAGTCTCTTGCGCTCGGCAATCGTGGCCTTCTGAATTTGGTCGTATTTCAGTTTCCGCCCGTGTTCGTCACACAGGATGTAGCGCAGGCTGCGGCGTGGGGTCGAAGCCAAAACTTCGCGCAGACGGTCAGTAAAAGGAATCCAAAGCCGGGTTTCTGTTTTGCCCTGCGTGACCCATATGCCGGCATCCTCGATGTGGCTCCACTCCATCAGGGTAAGATCCGTTGCGCGTTGACCTGTTCCAATCGCTAGTTCGAAGATCAACAGCGGCAGACCTGTGACGTTGCTACGGTAAGTGTCGATTGCCGAAGCGGGCCAAGGCTTGTGACCATCGCCGGTTTTAAGCTTTTCAATGCCCTTGGCCGGATTGTCCCTCTGCCAATCCAAATCAATTGCGTGTTCGAAAAGGATCGAAAGCATGTGCGGAATATAGTTCGCGAACCTGGCGCGGTGGC
Source organism: Ruegeria sp. AWH4_226 (assembly GCF_056159225.1). Classification (NCBI taxonomy): domain Bacteria; kingdom Pseudomonadati; phylum Pseudomonadota; class Alphaproteobacteria; order Rhodobacterales; family Roseobacteraceae; genus Ruegeria; species Ruegeria sp. AWH4_226. The sequence goes on from NZ_JBSWUU010000001.1 coordinate 246,832, forward strand.
GGTTTGCCATCTGGGCATCAATGATGGTGGAACGCCGCATTTTGGTCGGGTCTTTTTTTCCTACCGTGTCGGACAGATATTCGAGAACTTTCGAATAGTCCGACCTGGTACGCGGCGCGAGTTTCTGCCATTTGGGGCTTTGTTTGTAACTGGCGATCAGCTTCTCAAATGTGAAGCGGGCTGCCAGCTCGCTACCACCGCGCATCAACCGCCAGTATTCGCGGTCATATTCTTCGCTGTTCGGATCATCGGGCAGGCGCACATAGCGCCCGTCTTTTCGAAAATACTGGTATGTCCGGCCCTTGATGACCTTCGATGTTGTGAACTTCTTTCTTACCATTTGACGTCCTCATAGCCATCGACCACCTGACCCCGCAGGATGGCACGCAGTTCATCCGCGTCCCAGCGCTCATGCGGGCCGATTTGGCGGGGCTTGGGCAAGATGCCATCAGTCACCAGATCCCGAAAGCTGCCGACGGTCATATCGAGCATCTTTGCAGCGTTCTTTTCACTTACAGCGAGTGGTGTGATCCGGGTCATGACGTGTTTCCTACGCCGTTTGTTGTCTCGGACCCGGTGCCTTGGCGCCGGTCAGTTTCATGCCCAGCTTTGCTGCGTCCTTGTAAACGACGTTGGCTGAACACCCGATGCGCTGAGCGATTTGGGTTGCGGTAAGGTTCATGTTGATCAGCTTCGCCACCTTCTTGCGACGAAGGTCTAGTTCATTTCCGGGAATTTCACTGTCATCGTCGGATTCACGCGGCGTGCAGCGTATAAGGTGCTCGCCGCGCCAGTCTTGTGTGTCGAGCGTCATGCTGCAATTGCCTCCGATGCATAGTCGCCCCATTGTTTGGCCATTGTGGCCGCAAAACCGGGGAAGAATTTCGAACGTGCCTTCCAGCGTTCTGGGCCGGGACTGGCCCTGTGAACGCTGTCTCTGGCGGTGGTGCCGTCCAACGTGCCCGTGGGCGTCAGCTTCGGCAGGCCGCGCAGCCAAAGGCATGTGCGCTTTTTCTCGTTGTCGGGGCCATCCACATCGTGACCGAATTGCCAAGGCTGAACGCTTTGGGCGAATGGTTTATAGTTTTCAATCCGCTGTTTGGCGTGCCGGTGCATGACCGGGTTTTCAATGGCCACTCGATCGATAGGGGCGTTCCAGCAGGCTGAGAATAGCGCCGCGCCTTCATCCAGCTCAGCCCACATATCATCCAACGTCCTATTGGCTGGAGGCTGGGTTAACCAACGGACGCCGCTGTTGCAGAGACGCGTGCATGGCGGATGCATCACGGCCAGCAAGTCCCAGCCCATATTCAGAATTTCACGCACATCACACTGCATGTGGCGGTTCGACCGATCGTCAGAAGGCAACAGGTCGCACGACCAGGCATCGTGGCCACGATCGAGGAAAGCACGACGGACAATGCCTGAGGTTTCGCAGCCGACGAGAACACGCAAAAGACGTGTCATGCCGCCCCCCGGCTTGTGGTGTTGGCGCGCTCAATCTCATCAGCCTGCAGGATGTTGGTCGCCGCAATGAGCCAGTTCTTGGGCAGCTCGTCGACGTTCTCGGCCATTGCATAGACGCCGAACAGTTCCACCGATTTGATCAGCGGGTTGTAGTCACCGTTTGCGCTGGGCAAATCCCAGCGCCCGCCGCTGTGCATGGCCAGGTATCGCAGTACGGTCAGCTTGCGCGCTGGTACGGTTTGTTCCAGTTGCTCAACAGCGACGATGATCCGCTTGATATCCAGACGCTCGATCATGCCGCCACCCCTTCATTCGCCCAGATTGCGACCAGGTGCTTGGCCTGAGAAATCGCATCATCAAGGGCGTTGTGGTGGGTGCCTTGCCGTTCCATTTTTACGGCGGAAAAGGCTTTTACTGTGCGATAACACCGATCCAGCCAAAACGGCCAGGGTGCCTCTTGACCAATTCGCAGATAGCTTTGGGTCAGGATGGCATTGTCGAAACTTGCCCCATTGCCCCAAACACCATCGACATGGCCGCATTCAAACCAGAAGCGAAAATCTTCGAGCGCCTCTGCAAAGTCGCCCGTGGCTGTTGTGATCTGCTGTCGGGCCGCGTCGGATTGATTGAGCCACCAAATCACGGTGTCAGCATCAATCATTGCACCGCTGTCCTGCGCGGACTTCAAACCAATAGTTCTGTAGAATGTCCCGCCAACATCCACCCCATGCTGATCGAAACGACAGGCGCCTATCGCGACGATTGGGGCATTCGGACCGGTTCCCATGGTCTCAAGATCAAGCATTACGTGCATAGGCGTGGTTCCTTTCAGTTGAGTGCCCAGAGGGTAAAACCGCCGCACAAAACGGCAGCGATAGCGCCGCAAGCGAACATCGGAATGACTGCTGCCAATCCGGCGTCGCGCCAAAGACCGAAGCGGTCACAGGTAACGACCGCGGCGTAGAAGGCAGCTACTGCCACGACCAACGTGATTGCAAAAATGCCGATCTGTTCCAGCATGCTGTTTCCCTTTTGAAGAAAGGGGCCGGGGCAGATTTGGGAGGAGAGCCCCGGCCAGTTGGCCGCACACCACAGGGAGGAATGCGACGAGGTAAATCAGGCGATTGCGTCGGGGCAGATCAAAGGGGTGGGGCCGTCATAGCCGCGCTGGGCGGCACACGCGCGGATCTTGTCGCGCACACGTTTTTCGTGCGCGGCCTGTTCGATCTTGGCGCGGTCGATCCGGTCTACGCGCACACCCAACCGGGAAAGCTGTTCATCGTTGACAGGCCTGCCATGCAGGGCCTTGAGTTTGCACCATGCGGCAACCGCAAGTGCCGGGTGGTAAACCTGCTTGGGATTGGTAAGTGTTTTAGCGAGCGTGTGGAATTGTTCGTGTGAAGTCATAGCGAGCCTCATGCGTACTTTAGAGGGTAAATATCACCTCAAAAGGTGATAATCAACCCAAAAAGTACGAGATAGGCTCGTGAGAGCTTAAATCAGATTGCCATTTCCATGACGCACATTCGTTTGCCCTGGCTGTCTTTCAGGGTTGGACCTGCCTTTTTCGTCGTCAAGCCGATTGATGTAAGCCAACGGATGTAGGCTGGCGGCATTAGTGCGATCAGCTTGTTGGCGCCCAATGATCGAGCCGCACGCGTTAGGGCCTTGGCGTTTTCAGCGAGTATTGAATTACGTTGACCTTGGTGAATGCTGGGATCAACCGTGAATCGAGTTGCTTCCCAAGTGCTGGAAATGTGGGGTGGGTTATCCATCAAACCTGTCGGCAAGCCTTCAAGTTTGCCTTCGCACGCGTCATTGATCATGTAGGTCCAATTGCCAAAGCCACTGTCGGTCGGGTTCAGACGCGATGCAGCGATTGGTATCCCATCTAAGTGGGATATTACGTATTTGGTCAAAGGCGTATCATATTGATCGGCCTCGACTGCGCCCGTGTGTGGGACACCCCATTGCATTTCATCAACAAAGAGCCTCTTCCGCATTTGTAGGTGAAGCCACCAAAGTTGACCGTGTTCGTGGATCGTATCCCACGAAACAACTGCGTGCTGCATGCGTAATCTCCAAGGATTTACCTTTGAGAAAGCAATGCACTCTATTTTTGCGGATTTCTTCTATTTTATGGGGTGAAGGGTCAAACCCGCGATGGCACAAATATTCACCGCAGCAACGAAGTTATTGACCCCGATTTGTCTCTGTACCGCAGTCTTGCGCTGTTTGACGGTTTCCACAGATATATCCAGCTTGGACGATATTTCTTTTGCTCTGAACCCTTTGGCGGCGAGATAAACAACGTCAACGTGTTGAGAATTCAGCAGCAGGGCTTTGTTGGTCAGGTACCCCATGTGCGCTTGCCTTACCGCTCGGCAGGCTTCTTCTTTAGCGGCGTTGGTCAAATCTCTTTCGATGGTCAGGCCAGCCAGGCATGAGCTACCGGCAATGTTGTCAGAAACTGCAATGCCGGAAGTAAGACCATAGGAAAAGCAAGCGTCTTTAAACTCGGCATCTGATATTGAGGTCGCATTCCAATCATGTGCACCCTGACCTCTTAGACCGCTCAAGACGGCAGGATCGCGTGCCAACCAGCCCTTTTCGAAATACAGGGACTGCCATTCATTGCTATAGCTTGTGTGTACTTCGATGTCGCCGGTTCGAAAGGAACCAAGTCCCAGCGCCAATCCACGCGGGGCAATATTGAACAGTGAGTGGGGTACATCAGAACAGGTCTGCATCAAATTCTCGCTATTTTCACCTTTTGAGGTGAAATTAAACATTCCGGGTATTGATGCGCAAGCCTAAGTTGTGCAGCTTGACCCAGATTGACACATAGGGGAATTGATCATGCGTGACACAATGCCGTCAGCGAAAGACCTCTTGAAAGCCTACGTCGAGAGTATGACGGATATTGAGGCCGCCACCTATCTTGAGAAACTTAAGACGCGGAATGGTCAGAAGTAGAACGTGAGAGTCGCTTTAACTCCTGAAGTGCCTCTTCTTCAGACATGCTATCAATAAGGTTGTACAACCTAGTCTTGGCATCCGAGAGCGGATTGTTCGAATCCAAGGCGGATAAGTTCGAGCCAAGAACTTGAAGAATGGCTTCAAGGCTTTTTTGTGAAAGTGTTTGACTATCCCCGCGCATGAACTTGCCAAGGGTATTTGGGGCAATTCCTGCCTTCGCGCATACCTGCGCAGGCTTCAATCTTTTGTACCCCATCAGAGCGCCCAAATTAGCGCGCCTCTTCTCCCAAATGTCATCCATGTCGTCTGTCCGTTTCCAACTTTCGCGACATACTTTCACCTTTTGGGGTGAAATAGAATATACCAAAAAGGTTGTTTACACACCTTGGAAGGTTACTTATAACCTCAAAAGGTGATAAAAACAACTTTTGAGGTTAGCCGTGAAACCAGAGGGTGAAAACGAAACCTTCCTCCCTGATGCTGATGAATTCAGGGCGTGGCTAAAAGTAGCCAAGCAACAGCTTCAAATCAAACCTTCCGCTCTGAGCATTGCGGCAGATGTAGCGACGAACACGCTTGGCAAGTTTGAAAGCGAAATCCACAAGGGCCGTGAAATCCATCTGTCCACCGCAACTAAGATTTACCGCACTGCTCTAAAGCTTGCGCGGGAAAAAGTTGTTGAGCTTCCGCCCTTGGAACTGTTTGCCAAAGACAGCGAAGGGCGCGACGAATGAACGTCGCGCATCCCGCGGGGCAGACCGGACACGCTGCCCTTTTGTCGCAAGGTTCACTTGCGCGGTCTGGTCAGCAAAGTTGCCAAGCCCAGAATGATATCGCCGATCACCCAGACGAACAGGATAAAGCCGGTTCCAAGCGTGCCGCCGATGGCCGCGCCCGCCTGATAGGCTTCGTCAGTGGTCGAGTTTATGGCCTCACCGATTTCGTTAAAGTAGGAAACCAGCCAAACGATCATCAAGATGTTGAAGATGATCAGCAACCATTTGAAGATTTTACCGAAAAAACCGCGTTTGGGTTTTCTCAATGGATGTCCGCAAGTCGGACAGTCATATGCTTTGGCAGAAACGTTGCTGTTACAGCTGGGGCAGGTGGTCATTGTCGCACTCATCTTTTCACCTCAGCCGTTCAGTTCGCGCCAGGATTCGACTTGCAGATCAGCACAGCCTTTCTGCATGAAAAAATCATCGGGCCATTCAGCCTTGCATCTTTCCAGAATGCCAGTGCCAACATTGTCGGGAATGCCATTGACCGAACCGGGCAGCCCGTCCCAGCTTTCTCGCTGAAGGTCTATACAGCCTTTCTGCATGAAGAAGTCGCCGGGCCATTCAGCCTCGCAGTTCGACTTGACGGCATTTGCGTCAAAAGCGAACGCGCTGGTTGGAAGCGCGACGATCGCCGCGGCTATGGTTTTTTGTATGAAAACTTTCATCTGATATGCCTGTTTTATAACGATTATCTCGCGAAGGTTGCGTCGGCAGGGCGAGATTCGCAACACAGGAACTATCACCAATTTGAGAGGCACGCGGCATGAGCGCCCCGGATCGTTTCGAGATCCTTGAGCGTTCGGTCAAGCTGTCTCGTTGCCTGCAATTGTCTTTGATCGTTTTCTTGATCGTTGGCTTAGTACTTGATCTGTCGATCACGCACGGCGTGGAGACAAAAACACACACTTATTGTGACAAGTTTCGCCGGGGCGAACTTCCGCTGAACATCACGGGACAGCGGACCCGAAAGGGCCTTAAACAAGGTCGCGCTGCACGTCAGGCCCGGCACCCGAGAGCGGGGGATTTCATCCTGACAAGCACGACTACCGGGGCACAGGCGGGTGCCAGAGGCAGAGCGGGGCAACGACCCTGTATCTGTCGCCGCCAACCATTCCCAAGAGCAGTAAACAGAGGCAGGGCACATGAGCCACGCAGCTACCCATTGGCTGGCGGACCTACCGCCGGAATCCATGACGCACGGCGAGTTTCGGGTACTGTTCCACCTGTGTGATTGCCACAACGCAAGTATGGGCTGTTTCCCCAAGCAGGCCTATTTGCGCGAGCATACCGGTTTGTCAAATGGCGGGCTGAACAAGGCGCTGTCCTGCCTAGAAGAAAAAGGGCTGATCCAGCGTAAACAGGAGCGCGACACACGCACAAACCGGCAAAAGCCGACACACTACATCTTGGGTTTTGAGATAGAGGATAGACAAGAGCCGTCTCCACTCAGTGGAGACGGAAATCAGGGTAAAGCCGTCTCCACTTTTGACGCGGTTCCGTCTCCACTTTCAGGGGGGGGCCGTCTCCACTCTGGTGGAGCCTATATAGATGAACCAGTAAAAGAACCAGTAAAGGAACCTTGTGTGTCGCCAGAGGCATCACACACACAAGATTTCGTTTTTGAAGATTTTCTTGCCCAGTTCGAAAACACCTATCCCCGGATCGGCGACGGGGTTGCGACCAAGGCGGCGCTGAAGGCTGCCATCGACGGAGGGGCCGATCCTGCGGCCATCCTTGCCGGTGCCCGTGGCTATGCCGCTGAGCAAAAGGGCAACCGAAAGCAGTACATCGCCTATTCCGAAAACTGGCTAACCGCGAAGCGCTGGACCCAGCACACGCCAACCACGTCGGCAACGGCCAACCGGGAAAAGCTGCTGGAAACGCACGCCAAGACGATCAGGGAAGGCAAAACGTTCCTGTGCGCCGCAATCACAGATCAGACCGCGTGGGAATGCGTTCAGGCCAAGCTTGTCACGGTTCAGGAATGCCGCGCTGTGGGGAAGCTGCTGTGATGTCGCCGCACGCTGATCCAGCCACCCACGGGCACCGTTTTGGTCAGGTCATCGTGACCGTCGACAAGGATGCCGGTGATTGCGTCGTTATCGCGCCTGGCAAGGGGCCGGTCAGCACAGTGCCGCGCAAGATGCGTCTGCACAGTCTCGATGAAATCCGGGGGGCTTATCAGGTCCAGGTTGGTTTGGCCGCAACCAATCCCGTTGCGCGCGATATCGCAGACGCCCTGAAATTCGCCGGCCAACAACTCAAATCTCAACAAGGGGTCAGCTCATGAAAATAGATTTCGAAGCCCTGCGCGCGGCAAACGTCCAGCGCCAGACAGAATGGTCGGGTAACGAAACTCTGGATACCGAGTTTCGCGCGCTTGAGGTCGCCAATGAAGTGGGTGAGGTCGCAGGGGCGGTCAAAAAGCTGATACGCGCCCAGCGCGGCGTTAGCGGTTCGGTTGCGGCCATTGCTGATGTAGCCGATGAAATTGGTGATGCTGTTATCTCGATGGATCTACTGTCGATCGACACAGGCATCGAAATGCCCAATGGTCAGTTTGTAAAGGCAGGCAGTGAGACAAAACCGATCCGCATGGCGCTGGCCCTTGACGTGGCGGTCGGTTCAATCTCGGAAGCTGCATTGTTGCTGACCCACGTACCCGAAAACACCGAAGCCGCGTTGTTTGCCCGTTCTGACCTGCGAGACGCCTTCAAGCGGTCCATGGGCTGCATTCTTGGCATCGCCGACGCGCTGGGCATCGACGTGAACCAAGCCGTGGCTGAGAAGTTCAACAAGACTTCGGCCAAGTACGGGCTGTTTACCAAGATGGAGGCCGCCTGATGCTGGATGAATCGAACGGTAAAGTTCCTATGAAAGAAACCGAAGCCGATAAGGCTGTAGCAGCCGCCGCCTATCGCGTGACCGCTGCTGAGCTGCGCCAGTTTGTAGAACGGATCGAGCGCTTAGAGGCCGAGAAAAAGGATATTGCCGAGCAAATCAAAGAGGTGTTCGCCGAGAGCAAATCACGTGGCTACGACGTGAAGGCACTCCGCAGCATCATCGCCCTGCGCAAGCGGGACAAAGACGATGTTGCTGAACAAGAAGCGGTCATCGAAATGTACAAAGAAGCGCTGGGCATGAGTTGATGGAACGCATGACCGCCCAACAGCTTCGCGCGCTGCAAGGTGCAGATACCCCGAAAGAGGATAAGCGAAGGGTACGCAACGCCCAGCGCACAACCGTCGACGGCATCACATTCGACAGCAAGGCCGAAGCTGACCGGTGGTGTCAACTCAAGCTGTTGCAGCGGGCGGGCAAAATCAGGGATCTTAAACGGCAGGTGAAAATAGGTCTTGAAGGGCGCGATGGTCCGATCATGACCGACACCGGAAAGCGCCAACGCACCTGGACGGCTGATTTCGTTTACTTCGATTGCGCGCTGGGCGTGCAGTTCATCGAAGACCGCAAGGGGCATGCCACCGACAAGTTCCACTTGGTCAAGTCGATCTTGGCCGCGCAGGGTATTGAGGTGTTGGTAACATGAGAGGTCAGAACACGTCGTCAGCCGTCATGCAGCAGAGGCAAGAAGCACGGGACGCTCTGGATGATTTCGCAACGCCACCTTGGGCCACGCGCGCCCTGTGTGAGTGGTTGTCTAAGCGCTACAATCTTGCCCTGTTAACAGTTCGCGAGCCCTGCGCAAACCGAGGGTACATGGTGCAACCGTTAAAGGAATACTTTGGGTGGATCACAGCGTCAGACGTTCACGACTATGGCGAGGGCTTTTTAGTCGAAGACTACCTTTTTGGCGATGATCCGGACCCTAGAAATTTCACAATAATGAACCCGCCATTTCGGCTTGCACAGCAGTTCATAGCACGCGCGGCCGCAACCTCTTCGCACGGGGTGTGTGCCTTGGTTCGAACGTCTTTTCTTGAGGGCGCTGGGCGATATGCAGCGATATTTCGATGGGACCCACCGACCCATGTTCTGCAGTTTTCTGAACGTGTTGTCATGCACAAAGGTGCCCCGCCAGACCCCAATGTACCTGTTCCCGTGTGGGACAAAAAGAAAAACAAATGGGTCATGCGCAAACCCAGCACAGCGACCAGCTATTGTTGGTTGGTTTGGGACTTTGGCTCGCAAGCGGCCCAAGGTTTTGACCGTTCAACAGCTTTCGAGTGGATAGCACCTTGCCGAAAGGATCTGGAACGCCCGGGCGACTATGACCCAAGGGGAAACGACGGCGGACAAACCGCCAGAGGAACGGGCAAGCGTCACGGTGGATAATAAAGGCCATTCGTTGAAGGAAATGAGCAGTGAACGCGGGGCATAAAATGGGAACGCCTGCACAGTTAAATTTGCCAATGGTTGCAAGCTTTCCGCTGGCTGATTTTGCCGAAGGCCGGGGGCGCAGTGTTCCGCTGCCAGAAACGGTGACCGAGATTGCCGAGGTCATTGGGCGCGGCAATGCGGTTCGGTTGGTAGAAGGCACGCGCGCGACGGGCAGCCGTCGGTGGCGTCGTCAGCTATATGTGCCAAGCGATATCCCGGATGATCACAGAATAGTCGCGATGATCGGTCGCGAAGCTGCTGACCTTCTGAGCCGCAGCCATGCCAACTGCATCATGGAGTTGCCAAGCTGTTTCGCGCTGCGTCGGGCCTATCACTCGGATCATGCGGCCTCGATGGCCAGCAAGGGAGCGTCCATCCCTGATATCGCGCGCGAATTGGCTGTTGATCAAAAGACGGCCAAAAGCCTTTTGACCGAAGCTGAGTATTGGGCCGAACGGCTGGACGGGTAAAACCGCCAGAGGCAACCGGCCCGCCTTTCGCGCAACCCTCGGGTCATGACCCAACCGGTGCGCAGGAAAGGCCTTCACCACATGACCGACGACAAGATACATGGCGTTGCCAATATCTCGACCCTGAGCGGGGCCGCTACGGCTTTGATCGGCGGGCTAACACTGACGCAATGGCTCGCTGTCGGGGGATTTGTCCTGGCGTGTGCCGGGTTCATCGTCAACGTCTGGCACAAGGCCGCGATGGTGCGTTTAAGGCGGCGTGAAGTGGACGCGTTGGTCAACGTTCGGGCGGACCAACCCACCAGTAAGGGTGGGGTTTCATGAGCAGAGTAAACTACGACGCTTGCCTTGCGCATGTTTTGAAGTGGGAAGGCGGCTATGTCGATCACCCAAAAGACCCGGGCGGTGCAACCAATCACGGGATAACACACAAGACGCTCGCAGCCTTCCGGGGCAAACCGGTTACCAAGTCGGATGTAAAGGCCCTGACGAAGAAAGAGGCGGGCCGCATTTATTGGCATCGATATTGGAATGCGGTCAAAGGGGATGAGTTACCCCAAGGCCTCGACCTGATTGCTTTCGATCCGGCTGTGAATTCAGGTCCGGCGCGCGGTGCCAAGTGGTTGCAGTCGGCTCTTGGGGTCACAGCCGATGGGGCTGTCGGAGTAAACACACTGGGCGCGGCGATCAACGCGCCTGATCCGGTTGCCGTCATTCAGAAAGCCAGCGCGGCACGGATGGGTTTTCTGCGCAAGCTTCGCACATGGTCAAGTTTTGGCCGCGGTTGGGCGCGGCGTGTGGCGGATACCGAGGCTGAGGCCGTCGCCATGGCCAGCCAATCGCCCAAGCGTGTGATGGAAGAGGCGAACAAAGCGCAGGTTTCGCGCGCGCGGCAGGCTACAGCTGCGCGTGGCGCGACGGCTGGCGGTGGCGGCTCACTGCTGGTCGATCTGCCTGAATGGGGGCTTTGGTCCGTGATCGGTGTCCTGACCGTCTGCACGCTGATCCTTGCGCTGAACGCGACCCAGCACGCGCGACGGGCCGCTGCATATCGTGAAAAGTTGAAGGAAATGACCGATGGCTAAGCCGTGGTGGCGGTCCAAAACCGTGTGGTTCAATGTCTTTATGGCCTTGGTGACGATCGCCAACGAAGTGTTGCCGTTGCTTGATCAGTTCGTCGCGGTTGGCGTGCCTGCCCAATATGCCGACGCTGTTCGTCCGTTCCTGACGCTGGTTGCCATTGTGGGCAACGCGGTTCTGCGCACCATGACCAAGAAGCCCTTGGCCATGCGATGACGAAGGTGGTGGCCGTCATATCCCTGCTGCTGCTGACAGGCTGCAACAGCCCGCTTAGCCTTTTGACGGGTGGTGGTCCCAACGTGGCGGCAAATGTGCAGGCCGGTCGGACGAATTTGCAGACGGTCGGGCAGACGAACCTATCAGATCAGCGGATTGTTCGGCCACAGGCGCGCACGATCGAGCAAAGCGCAGGCGAGACAGGCGTAAGGGCAGAGGCGGTGCAGCAAGTAGTGGTTCAGCAAGGCGCGCCATGGGGCGCTGTTTGGGCGCTTATTGCGGCGTGTTTCTTGTTCTGGGCGCTACCAACGCCAAACGACATGGGTCAAGCCATTCGGCGGGTCCTTCCCGGAGGGGTAGGGCGTGAGGGTAGGCCGATGCGCAGAAATTTATTTGTGCGTGGGCGCGCGAAGTGAGGTTTATTATTATATTGCTGTGCAGGTGTGCGGATGGGCGGTAGCAAGGGGCGTGGTCAGGTTCTGAACCGAACCGAGATGGCAGACTTTTTCGGGGTCTCGATGCCGACTTTGGACGATTGGGTGCGGCGTGGTTGTCCGGTTGTTCAGCGCGGCGGGCGAGGTCGGGCTTGGAAGTTCAACAGCGCCGAAGTTCGTTCTTGGCGGGATGATGATATCCGGGCCCAGATGAGCGGCACGGAAAACGCCTCGATCGAAGAATTGAAGAAACGAAAACTAGCCGCCGAGACCGAGCAAGCCGAGCTGGATCTTGCCCGGGCGAAAGACGAGCTGGTGCCAGTCGATCAGTTTACCCGGGCTTTGGCTAAAGCGTTTGGCGAGGTCCGCGCGGGGATGCGCAATGTTGTACCCGGTCGGGCAGCGCGGCGGCTCATTGGCGAGACCGACGAAACCAACTTCAAAGCCGTGCTGCTGGAAGAAATCGACCATGCACTTGAAGTTCTGGCCGATAGTGAACTTGTCCATGAAGACGATCTGGAAATGGGCGACGACGAAGAGGAAGACGGTGACCCGTGAACGCGCGCGCCGATTTTTCAAATGCCCGTGCGGTCGTTCGCGCAACCAGGTCGGCCCGATCGTTTCTAAGGCCACCGCCTGAATTAAAGCCGTCCGATTGGGCTGAGGCGAATATACAAATCCCGATCGGCAACGCAGTGCCGGGGCCCATGCGGTTCGACAACGCGCCGTACCAGCGCGAAGTCATCGACATGACCGCTGACCCGCGGTGTAATCGCATCAGTTTGATGTGGGGTGCGCAGGTCGGGAAAACGCAGACTGCGCTTTGCGCGCAGGCGTACCGGATAGGATTCAACCCAGTCAGTCAGATCATGATGCAGCCGAGCCAGGGCGATTTGACCACGTGGCTTGAAACCAAGTTTAACCCTCTGGTTGATGCGAACGAAGACCTTCAGGATCTGATTGCCAAGCCACGCGGTCGCGAGGGCGTCAACAACCAGCGCATGAAATCCTACCCGGGCGGGTTTCTCATGTTCAGTTGGTCCGGATCGCCAAAGACAATGCGCGGGCGGTCGGCTCCGTTTATCGTTTGTGACGAAACCGATGGATACGATCGGACCCACGAAGGCCACCCCGTTGGTTTGCTCTGGCAACGGGCAGCGACGTTCGGCGATCAACGGCTATTGCTGGAAATCAGCACGCCCACGATCAAGGGCGCGAGCTGGATCGAGAGTGCATTCGATGAAGGCGATCAGCGTTATTTCTACGTTGTCTGCCCGCATTGTGGTCATGTTCAAAAACTCAAGTGGTCGCAGGTGACCTGGAGCAAAGACGAAGACGGCATACACTTGCCTGAAACAGCGGGCTATGTCTGCGAGGCCGACGACTGCGGGACCGTTTGGAATGACGGCGAACGGTGCGCGGCTATTCGCAATGCCGAGCGGCAGGGCGGGGGATGGATCGCGAGTAAGCCTTTCCGGGGTCATGCGTCTTATCACTTGTCCGAGCTTTATAGCTGTTTCCGCCGACTACAGGATATCGTGCAATCGTTTCTCGACAAGAAAGCGGCCGGCGATCTGCAAACATTCGTTAACGTGTCTCTGGCTGAGACATGGGAAGAGGAAGGCGACCGACTTGAGGCGGCCACACTTTTGGCCCGGGCTGAGGAATTTCCGAAAGACAAGGCCCCGATGGGTGTTGGTGTTGTCACTGCCGGTGTCGATATGCAGACTGATCGGCTTGAGGTCGAACTGGTTGGTTGGGGTCTGGGCGAGGAATCGTGGTCGCTGGGTTATCACGTCCTTTGGGGTGATCCGCTGCGACCAGAGGTATGGGCCGAATTAGACGACTTGCTGGCCGAACCGATTGCGCATGAAAGTGGCGCGGAATTGCGGGTCAGTGCGGCGTGTCTCGATACCGGGGGGCAGGCGGGTTACACGCAAGCGGCATATGACTACGCGCGAAAACGGCTAAGCCGCAAGGTTTGGGCGATCAAGGGTGTTGGCGGCTGGGGCCGTCCGATCGTCACGGCGCCAACCAAGATCAGGCAGCGTGGCGAACGTCCTGTGCAGTTGTTCCCGGTCGGAGTGGATGAGGCGAAGGTTGTTGTCGCGCAGCGAGCCCGCATTCCAGAGCCCGGGCCGGGGTATTGCCATTTCCCGCTCGATCGAGACCCGAGCTGGTTTGATATGTTCACTGCGGAGGCTTTGCGCACACGCAAGGTCAAAGGCTTTGCGGTTCGAGAGTGGCACAATGTAAGGCCGCGAAACGAAGCGTTCGACTGCCGTGTCTACGCATATGCGGCGCTGCGCATTCTAAATCCCAATATAGCCCGCATTTTGCGCGCCTATGAATCAGCTGAACAGGACGTGCCTGCACTGGATGAGGAAAGCCCAACCGATAACGCTGTCGGAAAACCGCCAGAGGAAACGAAGGCGGCGCGGCCCGATGCTGCAAAAAAGCGTGTTTGGAAGCCGAAGAGTAAATCGAGGCGACGGCGCGCGCACTGAATAGGGCTGCGGCGTGAGTTTTCTACCGGTTGAAATCGGGGCAGGTGTGACCTTTCGGGCAGCTATAGAGCTTCCCACCTATCTTGCGCCGGAATGGGATTTGAAACTGATCTTGCGCGGGCCGGGTCAAATCGACTTGGACAGCGTGGATGATGGCACGGGCCACGTCTTCGAAGTCGCCGCCGCTGTTACAGCAAATTGGGCGCCGGGTCGTTACCGCTATGAATTGCGCGCGACGGACGGCACGGACGTTGTTCCAGTCGAACGGGGTGAAGTGGTCATCGCGCCTGACCTTTCGGCGCAAGCTGCTGGGTACGATGGTCGCGATCATGTTCGCCGTGTTCTGGATGCGATCGAAGCGGTGATTGAAAACCGCGCGACCATGGATCAGCAAAGTTACCAGATCAATAACCGGTCTCTTTCGCGCACGCCGCTGGGTGATCTGATAAGGCTCAGGGCCAAGTACCGTGCTGAACTGGAAGCCCAAAAACGCGCCAAGAAGGGCCGGGGTCTGGGCCGAACATACAAGGTGCGCTTTTCATGAAATGGCCGTTTCTACGTTCTGCACCGGTTGAAGAAGCCCCGCGCCGCAAGATGCCGCCTGTGGTGTCTCGACAGCGCCGCTCCTATGACGCTGGGAAAAGCGACCGCCTGACAAGTGGTTGGACAAACTCACCCTTGCCTGCCGATCAGATTGTTCGGCGCAATTGGCGGACGCTGGTTGCCCGGTCACGCGAGCAGGCGTCAAACAATCCATATGCCAAGGCGTTCAAAAACAGCGCTCGCCGTAACATCGTTGGGCAGCGGGGTTTGATGCTGCAAGCGCGCACCGTTGGCGAACGAAGTGGTCAGATGGATCAGGGCGCAAACCGGGCGCTAGAGCGGGCATGGAAAAAATGGTGCAAGGCTGAAAATTGCGACGTCGCGGGTCGGCGCTCATTTCGCCAGATACAGAAATCACTAGTCAACGGATGTGTTACTGATGGCGAATTTCTGGTGCGCTTTGTCTATGGGCGCGAAGCGGGCCCGTGGGGTTTTGCGTTGCAAGTGCTGGACCCGATGCGCCTGCCGGTGGATCTGGACGAAGAAAAGCGGCCAGGCGGCGGGTTCATTCGTGCGGGTATTGAGTACACCCGGCTAGGCCGCCCAGTTGCTTATTATTTCACAACGCTAAGCACAAACGAAGCCGACTATCACTATGGCGGGCGTGATTTCGTGCGCGTGCCTGCCGACGAAATTGTTCATTGGTTCGAAGAGGATATTATCGGGCAAAAGCGCGGCTTGCCTTGGATGGCCACCGCGTTGTGGCGGATGCGCCAGTTGGGCGATTTCGAAAAATCCGCGCTGGTCAACGCGCGGGAAGGTGCCAACAAACTAGGTTTCATCGAGTGGGAAGAGGGCTATGGGCCTGAACTTGATGACGAAGAAGAATTCGAAGGGATCGAAATCGAAAGCGAACCCGGGCTTATTCAGGATCTACCGCGGGGCGCCAAGTTCAAAGGGCATGATCCGCAATACCCGAATGGCGAACTGGCAGTATTTTCAAAGCACATGCTACGAGGTATCGCCAGCGGTCTGGGTGTGGCCTACAACGATCTGTCGAATGATCTGGAAGGCGTCAATTTTTCCAGTATCCGGCATGGGATGCTGGCTGAGCGGGACCATTGGCAGGAACTGCAAGAGAGTCTTATCGAGAGTTTTGCGTTGCCGGTCTACGAACGCTGGCTTGCGCATTCTCTTCTGACGCAACGGATCACGCTCGACAATGGATCGCCGTTACCTGCGGGCAAACGGGCGAAGTTCATGGCGGTGGAATTCCAGGCACGGCGCTGGGAATGGATTGACCCGTCGAAAGACGTGAAAGCCGACATCGAGGCTATCGACAATCTTATCAAGTCGCGCGGGCAGGTGATCCGTGAGCGGGGCCGTGATCCGCGTGACGTGTATGCCGAAATCAAAGCCGATATCGACGCCATGCGCGCCGAAGGTATCCCCGAAGAAATCATAGCCGCGCTGATCGTCGGCAAATCAAAAGGAGGGCAGGGCAATGGCCAGCAAACCAAACCCGACGCCGAAGCCACCGGTGAAGGAAGCGACGAAGGAAACGGCGACGCGGGCAAGTGACCTGGTCGGCCACACGCTGACCCGGGCAATCACGCCGGAACAGATCAACGCGGGCGAGCAGGGCGAGAGCCGCGGCTTGCTGCGAACGGTCGAGGTTCGCGAGGTCGATACTGAAAATCGAACCGTTGAACTGGCCTTTTCTAGCACCACGCCGGTTGGCCGGTGGTTCGGTGAAGAGGTGCTGTCGCATAAGCCTGGCGCTGTCATCCTCGATCGGCTGAACAATGGCGGGCCGGTCCTGATGGACCACAATTGGCGCGATCAGGTTGGTGTGGTTGAAAGTGCCCGGGTCGATAGTGACGGGGTCGGTCGGGCCGTCGTTCGGTTCGGTAGCAGTGTTCGGGCCAGCGAGATTTTTCAGGATGTGGCCGACGGCATCCGTCAGCATGTCTCAGTCGGCTACACCGTGACCAAAATTGAAGAAGAGGTGCGAAAGGGCGAACCGAACAAAGTGACGGTGACCGAGTGGGAACCGTTCGAAATATCGATTGTCGCAGTGCCTGCTGACCAGAACGTCGGCGTGGGTCGCGAAATGGAAAATCCGCCAGAGGCCACCGGTCAACGTGTCGCCGATGATGCGGGGGATGATACGGGCACGGATGAGTTGCGGCCCGAGGATACTCAGCAGAGGGACAACCCTATGAAAATTATCAACACCCGCGACGCCGAGGGCAATCTAGTCCGGGCCAAAGTGGACGAGAACGGCGCAATCGTCGAGGTTATCGAAGTGCTGGAACGCGCCGGTGACGTGGAAGCGGCGATGCTGACACGTGGCCGTGAGCAGGAACAAACCCGCGTTCGCGAACTGACCGAACTGGGCGAAGCCTATGATGCCGGTGATCTAGCGCAACGCATGATCAAAGAAGGCAAAGGCGTCGAGGACATGCGCCGCGACCTGGTCGATCATCTGCACAAGCGCAGCAACCAGCGCCACGTCTCAGATGACAGCACCGTCGGTATGACTGACCAAGAGGTCGGGCAGTTTTCGTTCCTGCGCGCCATTCGCGCGCTCGCAGAGCCAACGAACCGCCGCGCGCAAGAAGCCGCTGCCTTTGAATTCGAGGCCTCTGACGCTGCAGCCCAAAAAATGGGTCGCGACGCACAGGGTATCATGGTGCCTGTCGACGTGCTGACCCGCGCGCTGAACACAGGCACTAGTGGTTCGGTAGCGGGTGATACCGGTGGGTTCTCGGTGGGATCGCCGCTGTTGTCGCAGTCGTTTATCGAAATGCTGCGCAACCGTGCCGTGCTGATGCGCCTAGCCACTCCGCTGGGCGGTCTTACTGGCAATCCAGATGTTCCGACGCAGGAATCCGGTGCGGCTGGCTACTGGATCGGTGAAGACGATGATGCACCTGAAGACATTCTGGGTCTCGGCCAGCGTCAGTTGAGCCCCAAGACCGTCGCCGCATATTCGGAGATCACGCGCCGAACGTTGAAACAGTCGAGCATCGATGTTGAAGCGCTTGTGCGCCGTGACCTTTCATCAGCGCTGGCGCTGACCATCGACAAAGCCGGGTTCTATGGTTCCGGCGCAGGAAACGAGCCGCTGGGTATCAAGAACGTCAATGGCGTTAATGCCGTTGATTTCGACGGTGCAGCGTCGGGCGGCGGAACTGCCCTGCCGACTTGGGGCGAAGTGATCGCGATGGAAAGCGAGATTTCCGCTGACAACGCTGATGTGAACTCGATGGCCTACGTGTTCAACGCCCGGATGCGCGGACACTTCAAATCCACCGAGAAATTCGCAGGAACCAGTGGTCAGCCGATCTGGGAGAACGGCAATACCGTCAACGGCTACCGCCCCGAAGTCACCAACCAGATCACCAATGGTGATTTGTTCTTTGGCAACTTCGCCGACTTGATCATCGGTATGTGGGGCGGTCTGGATATCACCGTCGACCCCTACAGCAACAGCAAGAAGGGCCGCCTGCGTATCGTCACCATGCAGGACGTTGATTTCGTCGTGCGCCACGCTGCCAGCTTCTGCTACGGCTCCGACGCTAGCTGATCGGCGCATTGATACACGTGGCGGGCTGATGGCCCGCCAGTCACAAACGGCAACACAGAGGGCCTGATATGTCGAAAACTACCGAGGCAAAAACCGCCAGCTACAAGGTCACCAGCGCGTTCGTCTGGGACGGAAAAGTACGCTTGCCGAAATCCAGCGTGACACTGAGCGAACAGCAGGCAAAGCCACTGCTGAAACGCGGCAAGATCGAGGCGGGTACAGCAGCCAAGAAGGCGGCTGGCGACGAAAAATAATGCCCGCGCCAGACTGGGAAAATCCTGACGCCTTTCTGCGCCTGGACGATTTCGCCACAACGGCGACCGTCATGCCGCAGGGGGGCGTTTCCCGTTCGATACAGGGCATCTTTGATGATCCATACCTGAACGTGCAGCTTGGGGAATACGAGGCTGACACCAGCGATCCGCGATTGACGTGTAAGGAATCGGACGTTTTGGATTTGCGGGTAAAGGATCAAGTGATCATCGATGGTCGGTCCTATTATCTCGTAACCAATCCGCAACCCGACGGGACAGGCTTCGCCGTTCTGCGATTGGCGGAAGAGTAAAGTAATGCTGGCATTCGACTTTGATCAAAGCGAGTTGGAACGCATTGCCGATGAATTCGGGGCCAGCGAAAAAGAACTGGCCTTTGCGTATTCGCGCGCTTTGCGCCGCACCGCTCAGACGATGAAAGCACGCGCACGCAAAGGTTTGCGGACGGAACTTGAACTGCGCTCTGCCGCAGAACTGCGCCGTCGTCTGCATTGGTTCCGGTTCAAGCGTGGCAATGGCCTTGGCAACGTCAGCATGTGGTTTGGATTGAATGACATTCGTGTTTCGGCGTTCAAGGGCCGTGCGAGAAAAACGGCTTCTGGGGCTTCATTCGGTGGGCGGGATTTCGAAGGCGCGTTTGTCGCAAAAAACCGAAAGGGTCGACCAACCGTGATGCGCCGCGTGTCCAAGAAACGGTGGCCTGTCAAGGAAGAGACCATTCAGATTGTGGACCAAGCGCAGACGTTCATCGAAGACCAGGTTTTTGACGAAATCGAGGACGTGTTCTTTCACAACTTCCGTGCCGAAATACGTGCCCGAACAATTTACGGGGTAGGAAAACGTGGCTGAAAATCTGGACCTTGACGATCTGCACGATGCGATCCTTTCAAAGATCGATGCTGCGTTTCCCGCGGTTGAGACTGTGACGGATTATGACACGGGGCGAAAGCAGATCACTGCCCCAGCGATCCTTGTGGAATTGGTCGACATGGAAGGCGATCCGGATAGTAATCCGGGCACTGAGCAATTGCCGGTGGTGACAAAATGGGTCGCACGTGTGGTGATGAGTTTTCGCACTCCAAATGTACATCGACAGGTTCGCAAACTCGCAGGTGCACTTGGCGTGGTGGTACACCAGAACCGTTGGGATCAGCCCGTCAACCCTGCGCAGGTAACAGTGATCGGACCAGATGCTTTTGATCCGGACTTGGATAGGCATGAGGTTTGGGCGGTCGAGTGGGATCAGCAAGTCGACTTGGGCCAGAACGTCTGGACGGGTGAAGGCGTTTTGCCCGATCGGGTGATGATTGGATACGCACCTGACACCGGCACCAGTCATGAAGTCGATTACATCGAGATTGAGGGGAATGGTTCGTGAGCTACGCAGCCGCGCGAAATGAGCAGGCGCGCGAGGGCATCGTGCGCTTCGGCATTGTGACTGCAGTGGACGCAGGGGCGGCGCGGGCCAAAGTTAGTTTCGGTGGCGAGAGCGAAAGCGCCTGGTTGCCATGGATGGCAGAACGGGCGGCGGCAATATCGGTATGGGCACCGGTGTCGATCGGAGAACAGGTGGTTGTGCTTTCAGAATCGGGCGACACCGCACAGGGTGTCATCCTGGGGTCAGTATTCAGTAACGGAAACCCCGGCCCGGGGTCGAGTGAGGCGGTGCACCGGGTCAAGGTTGGCGGGTCGACAATCACGATCACGGGCAGCGCAATAACGCTGGCCAGCAATGGATCTACGGTAGTGATTGACGGCGCTGGGGTAGCCGTAAACGGTGCGAGGATTGATTTGAACTGATGGCCAGCGTTACCAGGCTAGGGGATATATGTACCGGGCACGGGTGTTTCCCACCACGCCCATCAGTAGGTGCAAGCGATGATGTGTTTGCCGATGGCATCGCAGTGCATCGCGTGGGCGATGGTTGGGCGACACACGGGTGCGCCACGTGCACGCCTCATGGCGGCGCGCTAAGCGCGGGTTCTGGTTCGGTATTCGCGAACGGTTTAGCCGTCGGTCGGATCGGTGATCCGATTGATTGCGGTTCCGCAGTTGCGACTGGATCAGGAGACGTGTTCGCGGGTTAGTGGAAAACCGCCAGAGGTTAATCGAAGGGTCGACCCGCCATTGTCGCAGTCATGAACGGTATCGACGCATCGACAGGCAAGCGGTTATCCGGGTTGGCGCATTTGCGACAATCCGTTCGGGATATTCTGACCACGCCCATTGGCACACGGGTCATGCGTCGAGACTATGGCAGTCGCCTTTATCAATTGGTCGATGCGCCGATGAACGACGCAACCCGGCTGGACATGATGACAGCAACATTTGAGGCGTTGGAAACTTGGGAACCCCGCCTGGCAATCGACAACGTGACGATTGAAATGCCGGTCCCGGGTGCCGTCACCATTGCTTTAGAAGGTCGGTATCTACCGACCGGACAGCCAATCTCGTTAGATGGAATCGAGGTGCGCTGATGACAGGTGGTTTCTCTGCAATTGACTTGTCACAACTGTCAGCGCCCGATGTGGTGCAGACGACGGATTTCGAGGCCACGCTGGCCGACATGCTGGCCGATCTGCGCGCACGGGATATCGCTTTTGATGCGTTGGTCGAGAGTGACCCGGCGTTCAAGCTGTTGGAGCTTGCGGCGTATTTTGTCACCCTGACACAACAGCGCGTGAATGATGGTGCGCGCGCCGTTATGCCCGCCTATGCCACCGGTACAAATCTCGACCACATCGCAGCGCGGTATGGTGTCATCCGCCAGGTGATTTCACCCGGTGATCCCGAAGCTTTGCCGCCCGTGCCTGCGGAACTTGAAAGCGACGATGACTTCCGGCGCCGAATGCTGTTGGCGTTCGAGGGGTTCAGCGTTGCTGGTCCTGTTGGTGCTTATATCTTCCATGCCCTCAGTGCCGATGGTGACGTCGCCGACGCCAGCGTACAAAGCCCGTCGCCCGGGGATGTTCTCGTTACCGTTCTGTCGAGAACCGGAGACGGTACGGCCAGCGCGGGCCTTCTTTCTGTCGTGAATACCGTTCTCAATTCGGATGATGTGCGTCCGCTTACGGATCAGGTGACCGTACAGGGCGCATCCATCCTGAACTATGCGATTGACGCAACCCTGACAGTTTACCCCGGACCTGACAGCGCTGTCGTGCTGCAAGCTGCCGAAGACGCCGCCCAGGCATATGCGGATGCTCAACATCGGCTTGGGCGTGATGTGACCCTTTCCGGTTTGTACGCGGCCCTGCATCGCCCCGGCGTCCAGAAAGTCACGCTGAATTCCCCTGCCGCAGATATCGTGGCGGGTGATGGCGAAGCAACTTTTTGCACGGGGATCACTGTTTCATTTGGTGGTGTAGATGTCTAACAGTCTGCTGCCGCACAACGCCACCGATCAGGAACGCGCGATCGAGGCGGAAATTCATGCAAGGTTATTGATTGCGGTTTCGTTTCAGGACCTTTGGGACCAAGCGACGTGCCCGGATGCTCTTTTGCCATGGCTGGCCAGTGCTTTCTCTGTCGATGATTGGGACCCGAATTGGTCTGATGACGCCAAACGAAACTCCATTGCTGCATCAATCGACATCCACCGCCGTAAGGGCACGATCGGGGCGGTAAAACGGGCTTTGGCTTCGGCTGGATATGGCGACGCCACGGTTGTGGAACGCTTTGGCTGGGAATTCCACAACGGCGCACATTCGTACAGCGGGGAAATCAACTATTCCGAACCAGACCACTGGGCAGAATACCGGGTTGTCCTGACGCGCCCGATCACGATCGAACAAGCGGCTCAGGTGCGCGCGATCCTTGCGAATGCCGCGCCCGCACGCAGTCACCTGAAGGCGCTGGACTTCACAGAAGCACTCAACATCCACAACGCCCGGATCACCTATGACGGGCAATTCACGCATGGAGTTGCATGATGGCAAATCTGCCTGAAACCCCGACATTTGAACCGGGCATCTACCAGATCGAAACAGAAGACCCGGTTCTGGGCGGCCCCCCAGATTTGGCGCAGGGACAGGGAATATCGAACGTTCCTGCTCAGCAACTGGCTAACCGTACTGTTTATCTGAAACAGGCCGTGGACGCGCTGCAGGCTGCTGGCTTTGCAACACCTGCCGATATCACAGCCGCTATCAATGCACTGCTGGATGGCGCTCCGGGCTCGTTGGATACGTTGAACGAATTGGCGGCTGCGCTGAACGATGATCCGGATTTTGCCGCCACGCTGACGAACCAGTTGGCAGGCAAGATTGCCTCTGGTCCGGCACCCGTCGCCGACTTTCAATCGCTCAACGATCTCACCGCAGGCAACATCTACACCATTTCCGGGGAATATACGGACGGGCCAGACGCGGGGGGCGCGTCGATCGCCTATACAGGCGCAGCCTTGGTCCTTGAGCGTTTCTCCGGTGCTGGCGCGAGGGTGACCCAAATACTGTCACTATCGGGCGTGACGCCACGGATCGTGGTGCGGGTCGGTACTGGCGATTCTGTGGCGTGGGGAGATTGGCAGGAAATTCTGCACTCCGGCAACAGTTCGAATTTGGCCCCGATCGGCTCCGAGCTGATCTGGACCGGCGACACACCGCCACCAGGGTATCTTGAGGAAGATCGCTCAACGCTGCTACGCGCGTCCTATCCTGATTTGTGGGCACACGCGCAGTCATCCGGGATGTTGGACCCAACCGGCACAGATACCGGCATGTTCGGCCCCGGTGATGGGTCGACCACGTTCCAACTGCCCGACATGCGTGGCGAGTTCTTGCGGGGCTGGGACCATGGGCGCGGCGCAGATAGCGGTCGCGTTCTGGGTTCATTTCAAGCTGATCTGCTCAAGTCTCACGACCACCGATTACAGGCTTCAACAGGGTCATCTGTTGCCGGAATCCATCAGGGGCACAACACTGGTCTGGCGGGATGGAGCAACGGTCAGAGTGGTTTCACATCAGGCGGTGGAGCCGATCTCATGGAGAATACAGGCGGATCGGAAACCCGTCCTCGCAATGTCTCGCGCATGATCTGCATTCGCGCTTACTGAGGAAACAAGCATGACACTTATTCATCACTTCGCGGCGAAGACGGGCGAGTTTCTGGGTTCAACCGAAGCCCGTCTGGACCCCATTGACAACACACCGATGGTGCCCGGAAATGCTACGCTCATCGAACCGCCTGCCATTGAGGAAGGCAAGGCCCGTGTCTTCAAGGAAGGCGCATGGTCCCAGGTCGAGGATCACCGTGGGACCGTCTATTGGACAGAGGATGGCAGCGAACACGTGGTCACTGATCTGGGGCCAATGCCAGAAGGCGCGCTGTCTGAGGCACCTGTTCTTCCGGTTTATCCCACAAAAGAGACGGCACTGGCCGCCATGATTGCTTGGATCGATGGTTTTCTGCTTCAGATCACCGGGCATGTGCCCGCTTTCGAACGCGCCAGTTGGCCGTCCAAAGCCGAAGCCGCCCGCGCTTTCATTGCTGGTACCGCACGCCCGGATCAGCATGCCCTGTTGGATGCCGAGGTGTCGACCTCAGATCGAAGCAAAGAGGAACTAGCGGCTGTCATTGTCGAGAATGCCAATGTCTATGAAGTCATCATCGGACAGGCCACCGGATTACGCGTCATGCTGACCAATCAGATCGAGGCAGTGACCGATCCCTTTCAGTACGAAGCCATCCTGGAAGGAGGCAAAGTACAAGCCAAGGAATTGGCTGAAGCTCTGGGTTCCCCGCAGGCCTGACCCTTCCAAGCCTGCCTATCTGAACGCGCAAACCAAGCTAGGAAATCCGCCAGAGGCTGTGTTGCTCTAGCGCGTTCATGATCATTGCAACACGCACATAGTAGCGAGGAAAAGATGGCTGGATTTCTCCACGGCGTCGAGGTGCTGGAAATTGACACGGGCCCGCGCCCGATCCGCACCATTGCGACCGGTATCATTGGCATCGTCGGAACGGCCCCACAGGCCGACGCCGATGCCTTCCCTTTGAATACGCCGGTTCTGGTCGCCGGTAGCCGCGGTGAAGCGGCCAAGCTGGATACCACAGCGGATGGGACAGGCGGGGGTACGCTTCCGGCTGCGCTCGATGGCATCTTTGACCAGATCGGTGCGGTGGTCATCGTTGTGCGCGTGGAAGAAGGTGCAGACGAAACTGAAACGCTGGCAAATGTCGTCGGCGGCGTCAATTCCGGTGACGGACAGTTTGAAGGTGTGCACGTACTTGTCGGCGCTGAAAGCGTCGTGGGTTTCGCGCCGCGTATCCTTTGCGCGCCGGGATGGACGCACCAACGCCCAACGGATCTGGCCAACCCTGTGGTGGCGGAACTGGAAGGCATCGCCGACCGGATCGGTGCGGTGATTATCGCGGACGGTCCCAACACGACTGACAACGACGCGCAAACTTACGCGGGCGACTGGGGCACGTCTGGCCGTATCTACGTTGTGGACCCGTGGGTGAAGGTTCTGGCCAGCAACGGCGAGATTATCGATGAACCTGCATCCGCCCGTGTAGCAGGTGTGATCGCGCGCACAGACAACGACACCGGGTTTTGGGTGTCGCCATCCAACAAGGGAATTTTCGGCATCATCGGGACATCGCGCCCGGTTGATTTCAAGCTGGGTGATCAATCCAGCCGCGCCAATCTGTTGAACGCCAATGATGTGACGACGATCATCCGCCAGGACGGTTACCGGCTTTGGGGCAACCGAGCACCAACCGCTGATCCAAAATGGCAGTTCCTAAGCGTTCGCCGAACAGCGGACGTGCTGAATGAGAGTATTCAGCGCGCACATCTTTGGGCCGTCGACCGTGCAATCACCAAGACGTATCTGGAAGACGTGGTCGAGGGCGTGAATGGCTTTATCGCGGTACTTGTGGCGCAGGGCGCATTGCTGGGCGGTGAATGCTGGGCTGATCCGGACCTGAACACACCGCAAAGCATCCAGAACGGGCAGGTGTGGTTCAACTTCGATTTCACCCCGCCGTATCCGGCTGAGCGGATCACCTTCCGTTCTCATCTGACAAACCAGTATATCGCGGAGGCGCTGGGCTAATGGCTATTCGCAACATCCTGAAAAACTTCAACCTGTTTGTTGATGGTCGCGGCTTTGCGGGCGAGCTGGGGGACTATACCCCGCCCAGCCCGTCGATTGCGACCGAGGAATACCGCGCGGGCGGCATGGATGGCCCCATCGATATCGACATGGGTCAGGAAAAAATGACCTGCACGTTCGTTCTGCGTAACTATAGCGCGGATGTGCTGGCGCTGTGGGGTGTTGCCCCCGGTCAGTTGATCCAGGTCACCGCGCGCGGCGTTCTGGAAAGTGAAGACGGCACTGTCACGCCGGTCGTGCATAACATGCGCGGTAAGATCATCCAGCCTGATCGGGGCACGTGGTCGCCCGGACAGTCGGCAACGTTGACAGTGAACATGACCGTTGAGGCGTTCAAGGAAACCATCGGCGGTGTGGTCGGAACCGATATCGACATCATCAATATGAAACGCGTGGTTGGCGGCGTCGACCGACTGGCAGAACAGCGCCGTGCGCTGGGTATCTGAGGTAAGACATGAACGAATATCCAGACTATATCACCGAAGGCGACGACGGCGCACTGATTGTCACTCTGGCGCGTGGCGTGATTGTAGATGGCGCAAAGGTGCAGTCACTGACCCTGCGCGAGCCCTCGGTGGATGACATGATTGCGGCCGGCAAGATCGCGAAGAATGACAACGCCATGTCCGAAGTTACGCTGATTGCCAATTTGGCGGGCGTAGCGCCAGAGGCGATCCGCGGGGCCAAGCTGAAAGACTACTCGCGTCTTCAGGAGGCGCTGGGTTTTATGAATGGCTGACGCCAGAGGCTGCGCGCGCTGGGGTTCTGGTCTTGGCGCACGTAACTGGGTGGTCCTGTTCTGAGATCACAGCAATGAGCGGCAGCCGCTTCCGCTGGTGGCTAAGGGGGCTGGATGAAAAACCAACGTCTTAACGCCCAGATTACAATCGGCGGTGTTCTCGAAAATTCCTTCAAGAAAAACATCGGCCTGATCCAGTCAGGTTTCGACAAGGTGGGACAGAGCATCAAGGATGTTAAGGCCCGTCAGAAAGAGCTTAGCCGTAGCCGAACCGACCTGATCAAACAGGGCAGGTCTGTTGAGGATCTGGATCGTGAGTATGACGCCTTGGGGCGTACACTGGATGATCTGGTCGCCAAACAGCGGCGATGGGAACGCGCCGCGCGCGACAGTCGCCGGGTCGGCGAAAGCTTCGGGCGCATGACCAGCAATATTGGGCGACTTGGTCGCCAGGTCGGTGCTGGAATTGCTGCGGCTGGTGTTGGTGTCTTTGCACTGGCCAGTTCAACCGCGTCTTATGGCGATCAGGTTGCCAAGACAGCGGGCAAGCTGGGTATCGGCATCGAGGCCTTGCAAGAATTCAGATATGCGGCTGAGCGGTCGGGTGTCAGCGCCGAAACGTTCGACAGCTCGCTAACCGCAATGCAGAAGCGCCTGGGTGAAGCGGCCCAAGGCACCGGGGCTGCAAAAAAGGCGCTCGACCAGATCGGTCTTTCCGCAAAGGATCTTATAAAGGCGGGTCCGGAACAGGCGCTGGAACAGATCGCGGAACGTATGCAGGGGATTGAAAACCCCGCCGAACGCGCTGCAATTGCCGCGGCGTTGTTCAGCCGTTCCGGAATCGGAATGGTGAACGTACTGGGTGGCGGCTCGGATGCCTTGCAACAACTGCGTGAGGATGCCCGAAAGACAGGTTTTGTTCTAAGCGAGCAGGCCGCGCGTGATGCGGAAGCGTTTGCAGATGCACAACTGAACGCATCCTTAGTCGTCAAAGGGTTGAAAAACACGATTGGCGGCGAGCTGATACCCGTCGTTACACGATCCATGATGGCATTCAGTGAATGGGCCGTCACAAACCGCAAAGGCGTGGCCGACTTTGCCGAAACCGCTGCAACAAAGATCGAGGCCGCGTTGCCGGTTATCGGTCAGGTTGCAGAGGGCATGGGCAAAGTCGCAACAACTATAGGGCGTGTCACTGCAGCGGTGGCCGATATGGTCGGTGGCTGGGAAAACTTTGGTATAGTCGTCGGGTCGATATTTGCTTCACGTACGATCACCAGCGTCTTGAAATTCGGTGGGTCAGTTGGTCGGCTTGGGGCATCGCTGCTGAGCGTAAGCGGCGCTGCACCTTTGGTAGTTACCGGCATCAAGGCAATCGGGCGGGCGTTGCTGTTGAATCCGATCGGGTTGGCCGTCACTGCAATCGCTGGTGGTGCTTTCCTGATCTATGAGAATTGGGACAAGATCGCGACGTGGTTTACTGCGCTTTGGCAAGACCGCATCCAGCCTGTCATGGAAAAGTTCGGGTCCACTGACGGCATTGTCAGTGCATGGCAGACAGTCAAAGATGCACTGGGCGCGGTGATCGATTGGCTGGCAGAGAAATTTGACTGGCTTATGGGCAAGCTGCAACCTGTCTTGGACGGTTTGTCGTGGCTAAAAAATAAAGGCGCAGGTGCGGTCGAAGGCATTCAGGGCTTCGGTTCGAGCATCGGTTCTAACATTCGTAATTTCTTTAGCGGTGATGACCCCAATTCGGCTGACCCAACACAACCCGGGCGGTCTTTCCTGGGTGGAACCATCGGTCGGGGCTTTCGGCACGTCGGAGAACAGGGGCCGGAAACGATCTGGACATCCAAGGGTGGCTATGTGGCGCATGCGGCTGCGACCGAGCGTCTGGCCAAAATGTCAGCTCAGGCTGAACCTTTGATTGCCGCGCTGGGCGGTGGTTTGCGCAACGCGGTGGACCGGGCGCAGTCGATGGCAATGCCCGCAATGAGGCCCGCACCAGTGGCCGCTCAGCCAGCGCCCGTCGTCATTCACGCCCAGATCAATGCCCAGCATATGACAGCGGCGGAAATCGCTGACGAATTGGAACGGCGGGGCAGGGCAGCGCAAACCGGCGCGCTTTACGACCGTGCGCATGATTACGGGCAGTATGGAGGCTGACGATGGCAGGAACCATGATGCAATTGGGGCCGTACCAGTTCTCAATCGACAACGCTGCATATCAAAGCCTGACCCGATCAGCAGAATTCAGATGGGCGCCGCAGGAACGCGTTGGTGCGGCGGATGCGTTGCAGTTCACGGGCTTTGGTGCTGACACAATTGCGCTGCAGGGCGTGATCCATCCGCATTTTCGCGGGGGGTTGGATCAGGTGAACAGGATGCGAAGGACAGCCGAACGCGGCGTGCCAATGCCGTTGGTCGCTGGCACAGGCAAGATCCTTGGCATTTGGGTTATCCAAGCGGTCAGCGAAGGTCAGCGCGTATTTGCGGCCAAAGGTGCACCGCTGCGACAGGAATTCACGGTAAACATTCGGAGGTATGATGGTGGACTCCGCAGTCTCTTACCGTTCTAAAGAGGACGAAACCGTAGACGAAATTGTCTGGCGGCACTATGGCAATGGCATAGCAGGCGCGCTTGAGATTGTGCTTGAAGCAAATGCCGGTCTGGCCGATCACGGCGCTGTCTTACCGGTGGGCACACTGGTTTCGCTACCGCAAATTGACGTGCCGAAAGAGGCGCAGGCGGTACGCCTATGGGACTGATAGACTTCCGGCCGCTTTTTCGCGTTGAGGTAGACGGAAACGATATCAGCAACATTCTGTCACCGCGGTTGATCAGTTTGACGTTGGATGATGCTGCGGGCGTGCAGTCTGACCGTGTCGAAATTATCCTAAGTGATACCGAACTGTTTTCTCAGATTGCGGAGCCACGGGCAGGCGCTGAAATCAAGGTTTGGTTAGGGTATCCGCTACAACTGAAATACATGGGTCAGTTTGTTGCAGACGCGATCCAGGTCGAAGGCCCGCCAGATCGCGTGATCATCACCGGTGTTGCCTCAATTCACGGCGAAACAACCAGCGGCCAATCCGCCATGACAGATCAGAAGAAACGCAGTTGGCCCTTGGGTACGACGATCGGCGTCATGGTCGCTAAGATCGCTGGTGAGCATGGGCTCTCGCAAGTGGTTGCCGAAAGCTTGGTCGCACAGGGATTGCCACATATCGACCAAATCGACGAAAGCGATATCAACCTGCTGTCTCGCGTGGCGCGTGATTACGATGCTATTGCCAAACCGGGTAACGGGTCGATTGTCATGGCGAAGCGTGGCGAAGGCCTGACCGCGTCCGGAAAACCCATGCCGGTATTAGCCCTCACACCAAAGCAGGTAAGCAGGTGGCGCTATAGAAACAGCACGCGCGAAAAAGTAGGGTCAGTTGTTGCGGTCTATCAGGACATAGCGCAGGGCGCACCGGTTGAATGCCGCGCGGGCGAGGGCGAACCGGTCGAACGGCTGAAACGGCGTTACCCAACCAAAGACGCAGCTCAATCGGCTGCTGATTCTGAGTTACGCAGATTGCGCCGCGCTGGGCGGTCCCTGTCGATCAGAATGCCTGGCAACCCGGACGCGATGGCTGAAGCAACGCTAGTGGTGTCCGGGTTCCGCCCATACATTGATGGTCAATGGCTGATCACCAGAGCCAGCCATAGTCTTGACAGTGGTGGCTATAGGGTCGGTGTGGAAGCTGAGCCGATTGACTAGTTCCCTGCGGTAGATACCTTTCCTCGCGGGTGGCTGCGTAACTGTTATGCAATTGACTCTATTTCGCGTCAGGTGTTCACATGCGTCATGCCTAAGATTTCAGACACGCATGCCTAACTCTTCAGAACCATATGATTACATTCTATATATCGACGAGGCCGGAGACGACGGCCTTAAACGGGTTAAACCTATAGACGAGAATGGTGGAAGCGAATGGTTGTGTATTGGCGGCTTGCTGATACGTTCGCAATATGAGGCCGACACAGTTGATTGGGTAAAGGGCATTCGCACGAATATAAATGCGGTCCAAGGCCCGGCGCTTCATTATCGCGACCTTTCTCCGACAAAGAGGCGACGTGCTTGCGAGCTTTTGGCGGAGTATCCGTGCAGGTTTTTTGCAGTTGCATCAAACAAGAAAAATATGCGCGGTCACAATAACATTCGAGCGGCTAAACGTGGTGGCAAACAATGGTACTATAATTTTTGTGTGCGCTTGCTGATGGAGCGCGTCACAGACTTCTGTTTGAGGGACAGCACAAAACGCTTCGGAAGTCCCCGATGCGTAAAGGTGATATTCAGCGCTCGCGGTGGGCACTCCTACGGACAGACTAAAGCCTACTGGGAGTTGTTGAAGGCACAATCAGCGGGCGGATCAACATACCTAAATAAGCGCGAAATTGCACATCAGGTATTGCGGTTTGGCCTAGTCGAGTATGTTCCACACTATAGTGTTGCGGGGCTTCAGTTGGCAGATGTAGTCGCGAGTTCTATCTATCAAGCTGCCGATGCTCTGGGTTCAAAATGGGCGATAGAACCTGCTATCGCACTTGAGCCTAGAATGGGCAGGGAGGCAGGTGTCATAGCTGATTACGGGGTAGTTTTACAACCATCACCACCGTGGAAAGCCAAATTGACAGATGACCAAAAACTGATCTTTGAGCACTACGGTTATCGTTTTTAGAGCGCGTGGGCCCCGGCCCCAAGTTGCATCAAGTCAGATAGGCTGTCATCCATTTGGACAACCGTACTTGAAGCCGCCAGAGCCGCTTGCTGCGCTCCAACATGGGGGTATCCCGGCGTATCCCACGCATTGAATCGTCGCATATATAGTGGAATCTGTCACTAAAAATATAAGATGCCGCGACATATGGTCATTTTCTGCTGCCTGCCTGCCGCCTCAATACAAGCCAAGATGGCCTAACATCCCAGCTAAACTGTGCTTAAACTTCAATTTGATGCAGCCCACGCATATTGATGTATTGGAATAGTTCTCTTTCGATAGTCGTTGAAAACCTACAA
The DNA here is from genome assembly GCF_056159225.1 of Ruegeria sp. AWH4_226. Classification (NCBI taxonomy): domain Bacteria; kingdom Pseudomonadati; phylum Pseudomonadota; class Alphaproteobacteria; order Rhodobacterales; family Roseobacteraceae; genus Ruegeria; species Ruegeria sp. AWH4_226. The sequence goes on from NZ_JBSWUU010000001.1 coordinate 278,441, forward strand.
AACGAGGCAATCATTGAGACCAGTCCTGCGGATAATATGGCTTGCAATCGCCCCGCATGTTGTCAGCGGTCACCCGTTGTTCAGGGCAGTCTTGCGCTATGATTGCCAGCGCCTGCGGCAACTCAGTATGTGCCCCGACAATTTCAACAAATCGCGCTTTGCTGCACCGGCCAAGCCGACCGCAGAAGTCGCATTGAATTTCGACAACTGGCAAGGGGAAGTCTTCGGCGCGCATTCTAGCCCTCTAACTTGGTTGGGGCCGCGTACAGCGAACAATCAGGTGTACTGGTGCGAACTTAGCCCCTAGCGCTGCCCTCCGAATGTGGAGGGCAGCGGTTTCCTATTGTCTGTAGCAAAAAAACTGGATGTTGCTTCGGGTTTTAAGCTTTGTGCTTTTAGGCGAGTTTTCGTCAGTCGCGCGGTTTACCGGTCCACCTCAAGTGTTTTGCCATGAATGTGCCCGTTGATCCAAGCGCCTCTGTTGTAGTTGCTTGTACCTGAGCCGGATTCGGCGTGCAGGGTGACAGCAATAGTTCTTGGCATGTCTAAATCATATGTGGCTCCAGCAACTGTAACGGGCACCGTAACCATCTCTCCATTAGCGATTTTGACCCAGATTGATCCGCCGCCGCTTCGACTATTTTCTTTGAACTCCAAGCTATCAGGCACAAAAACTCGATCAGGTCCTGCAGAAATAGTAATCGTTCTATGAGCTGTACAGCCCTTTGTTCCGCTGGCATTGCATTTCAGGGAGTCTACTTCGACTGGCTGAAAATTGTCGCCACCAGCAGTTTGAGCTATGGCTGATTGTGCAAAACATCCAAACGCAAGCATGGAAACAGAAATAGTCAGCATTTTTAAGCTATTCATGGCAATCTCAATTCATATAGATAAATAGAAGAACTATACTATATCATAAATCCAAGAAACAGGTATATCATTTTTCGGTACCATTTTATCTGTCGTCGAAAAATCGACCTTTCGTCCGGCAATTGCAAACTCAAAATTTTCAGGTGTGATTTTATGGATGGTTCGGTTTGCCGGCACACTAATGACTTAGACTAAAGCCGCTGATCCTGATGCAAAGCCGTTGAAGAATGCAGAAAGTGTTTGCTGTTGGTTGCGTGAAGGGGTTAAAGAGCGCAGTTTCGCGATTGAATTAGGCCAACAAGAAAAAACGTATGCAAGATCAGCAATCACAGTTTTCGGAAGAAGAATTTAATATCATCAAAGAGGACGCGAAGCTAGCTCACGCGAACCACAGAGACGATTTAAGGGCCATTAATCATGCAGCAATTGGGGCTTCCGCAACAGCTGCCAAGGCTCTTTTGATTACAAACGGTGGCGCTGTAATCGCAATGCTGGGATTTGTAGCAACGATATCAGGCGGGAACGGTGATCTTCGCCTTGATATCTTTGCCGCCTCAGACGCTCTGGTCTGGTTCGCTTGGGGGGTTGCGGCATCCATTTTTGTTTCACTCTTTGCCTATCTCGTTCTCTACTTTCAGGCGGAAGCTGAAGCGCTATCCTCGTACACTTGGACGCATCCTTATGTGGAAAGAAGGACGGCTTCCGTATTGTTATGGATACTTCGAACTCTTGCGCACATTCTGGCCGTCTGTGCAGCAATTGCGGCCCTACATTTTTTTGTGTGTGGGATTTTTGCAGTCGAAGATTTAATTGAAACAGCCACGACGGTCGGCGTCGCCAACTGCCAAGGCCATATCGGCGGATGGTGGTTTTTTTGTCAAAGTCAACAATGAGGATTAGACGCCCGTGCGGATACTGGATGAACTACCGATCGTGGTGACGACGCTTGCGGAAACGTACCGCTTAGATTCTGATGATATTGCTATCTATTTGACTGATTTGATCGTCGCAATTGCCGAAGGCAGAGCGCCCGTGCCACGAAACCAAGAAGATGCAATGGCGTTTATTGTCCAATGGATCGAAATTGTAACCGGCGATTTAAAGTCAACATAGTAAGGATGTGATGAAACACGCCCTAATCACCGCCGCTCTTGTCCTCGCCGCCTGCGCTCCTCAAGGCAGTTCAAACACTTATGTCCGGGACGCGGACACCATAGTTCTCAATGGTACAGCGGTGCGCCTCAACGGCGTCGATGCACCCGAATTGAGTACCAAGTCAGGGCAGGCCGCGAAGCGTTGGATGATCCGTTATCTTGATGGCAAGACGGTTGAGTGTGAATTGAACGGCGATCGTACATATGATCGCTGGGTGGGTGTCTGTTATGCAGAGGGTCAGGACATCGGTGCGGCAGTCATTGCTGCTGGCCATGCGCTTGACTGTGCTCGGTACTCTGGTGGGCGTTACGCGCGTTTTGAATCATCAGCAGCACAATCTAGGATCAAGCGAGCCAGGTATTGTACATGACGAATAGGGGAAGCATCTGACTTGTCTAGATAAAGTTTTTTTGGAAAAGCCAGAAACTGTGACATTGATCATCGGTCTCGCCTTGGGCGCTGGCGGTGTTTACATGCTAATGAAGGATCGTCCGAGCAGGCCCTATGAGATTTGTATCCACTATTGGGGGCAAAAGTACTTTAGAGATGGTGAGGTCCCAATTGTCGCTAAAGCTATGGCAGAACCCCATTGCGAATGGGAAAAGACCGCCTTCGATGGTGATTACTCTAACGGGTAGAGGGACGTAACAGGGAGAAACGACCATGCCAAAGTATCGTTTTTTGGTCGACCACCCGGAGCCGGCAATAGGGGCTTATCGCTTCGTGGAAGAACTTCCGGCCGCTTTCGTTGTTGATAAGAAGTTCGACGATATGTCGCCGGCCGGTACCAATTGGGCGCCGGTCCGGTCCGAGCAAGACGTCTGATAGGACAACGGAAAACCAGTAAAACATAGATAAGAGGTATTTTTCATGGATGATATGCAAGAAAAAACTTTACCTGTATGGTACAGAGTTTCACCCAAAGAGCTTGTTGAAACTATGATTTCACACCTCAAATTTGAAATCACGGTTGCGGGCGCACCGATTGTGGTTTTTTCACTCGGTCAAGCTCTCTATGCAGACGATTTTGTTGAAGGAGGAATCTACTGGTCGTCTCTCTTCCTTATATTATCGATGGTTTTCAACTATTTGGTTGTATCAATAGCGATGCAACTACAGCGGGCTATCATTTTGTACGACGCTTCGGACGACAAGTCTCAACTGAGTAATGCAAAAATATTACCTTTAGTCCACACTGGCCCAATAATTCTAGCGAAAGCTGGAAGTGCATCGCTAACGATCGGATATCTCATTCTGGGTTATGCCTTGCTGTTCTAAAAATTCAAAAAAAAGGAGTGCTTGTGGTCAAAAACTTCGAGCATACTAACCCGAGATCCCGAAAACCGGAAGAGTTCAGGGGAACTTGGAAGCGACGGCAATACCTGCGTGGCGTTAGTCGGGCGCTGGCAAACAACTTTATTGTATTCGTCCTGATATTCGGGTTTGCCGTCTATTTTGTTCACCTCAAGGATGAGACGAGACAGAATCCCAGAGTTTGGACTCTGGGTTCACAATAAGGAGACGGCAGTTGCTGGAAGTTTTTTTGACCTCGCTATTTTGGGTGTTCCTTTGCGGAGTTCTTGTTGGGCTGACGCCGCTAATCCTGCAGCTAGTGAACAAGCTTCTCAAAAGAATTACTTGATTTTTGGATGGTCTAGAGCGTGATCCATCCGACGAGATGTAGAATTTAACGTCGATCAATAAGGAGGCCGGATGGTACCGAACAAAGAAAACCGGATGCCTTACGCAATAGTCTCACCAACGGCTATGCTAGTTCGGGGGTTCTATCCTGTCGTTCAGATCGATCAATGGTGGAATCTGTCCACGCAAGAAGTCTTGGCTATTGTGATGAAAGAGACCGGCGGGCAAGTGAACCCAAAATTGGTTAAAGAGTTATTTGCAAAAATGGTTCAGGATAAGGGGCTGGAGCCTTTGCCATAGAGCTTGCTGCTCGCACCAGCCTGCCGCATATCCATAGCATGACGACATGGCCCAACCGAATCCCGTTCGACCTTCACAAAGAACTTGAAGCCCGCCCAATCGATGGTTGGCAAGCTGGGTTGCGTGCCTGGGCGAAACACCACGGCGTCAAACTCAAGATCCAGTGGTGGCGTCAGCTTGAGATAAACATCGCTGATTTGCATTCCCGCAGATACACTGTGAAACCGCAGGACCATTGGGCCGCGATCAAGGAATGGCTTGAGCGGCACAAGGTCCCAGCGCCTCCGCATCTGCCTGAGTGGCCAGAAATGAAGTAAGTGAGAATCTAGAACAAAACGGGATGGCCCCCGTTTCGCCCCCGTTTCCCGATTCTGAACTTGCAATTTGAGGGGCTGAAACTGGAACAAACAGGGGTTTTGGCGTGAACATCACCGCTAGCGCTGCCCTCCGAAGGCAGAGGGAAGGGACACCTTGCGGACATTCGCTGCGACTTCGAGGCAAGTGATGGCGAACGGCGGGTTGTGATAAAATCACGTGGGATTCTAGTCTAGGAAGGCCATTTTTATCCTGAAAAAATGGACCTCTTTAATGCGTTTCTCCGCGACCGAACACCTCTCCTCATTTGCCAGCCGACTTGCAGTATTACAGTAAGTTTTGCTGAATCAGCGGTACGGTCTGTATCGTCAAAATTTCCGCCCGTGGCCGCACGAAATAGTTCCTTCCACTCTTCTTTGGTATTTGCCAGAGCATCTTTTTGACCAAAGAATAGTTGGTTCTGCATCCCGTTGACATTGTGAAGCTTCGCACGAATCTGCGCCATTAACTTAGGGTGATCGGCACCCAAAGATTCTGCAGATTCCCCCCAGAATCGCGTACAGTCATCCAAAAGGCTGTCGATAATACTACAAACATACTCAACGTCGGAATCTCGAGTGACCTCCTTACGGAGTGCGGAACCGAACCAAGTATCTATTACTCTTTTTATTATCGGGCCAACTATCGTACCGATGAACGCCGAAAAGAAAATTGACCAGGTCAGGCCGCATGCTCCCGGTTTGCTTCGTCTTCAACATACTGCCATGCTTCATCTTTATAGATTTCGCTGTCAGCGTCTTCGACCTCAATTGTTAGTAGCTCTTTTACCTTCGACAGGCTCATGCCTGCGCGGATCAACCCGCCGAATGCCTCCTCCAAGAAAGATGCAGGAAAGCCAGCAGCATCATCAAAAACCACAACAACCTTCTCACCCTTAATTAGATGAGGGAGCAAGAATTTTTCCCTAAAATCTTGACCGTTACCTTCACCGTGACGCGGATAGCGGCCTCCTGGGAACTTATTGAAGTCTTTGGCGACAGCTATTCTAACCATTGCTAGCTCCTGTTCCTTTCAACGCGTCGAGCGGAATACTCCACTCGACCAATGTACCACCTATATGTAGATGATGGTCATTTTTTTCCATCGTTTTATCTTGACTAAGCAACAAATCACCTTTTCCACTGATGATACGAAGGTATCCTTGCCCCGCCAGCCGAATAGCGTTTCGCATCTTGTCGAGCCCTTTACCACGTTCTGCTTTGTGGGTTCGAGTACGACCCACTTCAAACGCGCTCTCAATTATGTTGGCTTCTGGCGCTCCCCCCACAATATTTGCCAAGTAGGTCTTAACGGAAGGCCAAAAATCCTCGTTTGTTGGTACGCAAGCCGGAATCCCGACACCTTGATCATACACAAAAAACCTTAATGAGTCGTTGTTTGGATCATAACAGCTTGTTGCCCACCAACGATGACCTGCGTAAGGAAACTTGGGTTTTTCACCTAAATCAACATACCCGTGATCCAAGCAATTCAATACCGCTTCATCCAAGGCGCCGAAAACATACTTTTTGCTACTAAAAACAACACCTAGATCTTGAAGCCATGTTTGCAACTTTGAAATGCTAACTCCGTCGCGCCTCGTGTCGGATTGTAGAGTAAACAGAACCAATTCATCGGGCTCTGCATCCCGGCCTCGCTTAGCTCGCACGCCTAGCAAGTCAAAGACACCCAGATCGTATAGAAGGGCCCGAACGCGTGGAGACCAGTTCCTAATTCCTCGTGTTCGCAGGCCTGCGTCTCTATTCAAGGACCAGCGATGCAACTCTGCTGCAAGAACCACGGCGGCGGGCACTGAAATACGGTTAACAGCGCAAAGGTCAATCGCAAAAGGCTGAGGTTCAGTAACCCCGTTTCGCTTTGCGATTTTGCTGGTGAAAATCGCAGACTTCAGTTCAACAAAAAACTCAATCGTGGCCTCACTGTTTTGCGAAAAGCTGAGCACGCTGGGTGCCTTAAGAACAAGCGGTTTGTACTTTTCGGCTCCCCGCCAAAATCGTCTTCTAAGTCGGGACTGCCATCGCCTTTTTGCTAGTCTTGAGCGCCTTAGCTGCTCGCGCCGTGATAAGTGCTTCATAACAATTTTCTTTTTTTCTGCTGGGGCACACACTTCCTTGACACCTGCGATCAATGCAAGGGCAAAATAAATAGAGCAGGCTGCGTGTGGCCCGGAACTGAGTACAAGTGCCGGGGTGGCTGCAACGCAATGGATGGTGGATCATCTGCGTGGGAAGACTGTCACCTGCAAACTGAATGGGGAACGCACATACGACCGCCGGGTAGGTATTTGCTATGTTGACGGAGAAGACATTGGTGCGGCCTCAATCGCTGCCGGGCATGCTCTGGACTGTCGCCGGTATTCGGGTGGCCGCTATCGTCGTCTGGAAACGCCAGAAGCCAGAGCCAAGATAGAGCCGGCTGCGTATTGTTCACGATAAATGTTTAGTTTCCCACGTTCGGGCATTGTTCGCGCTTTGTCGTGGGAAATTTTCAAGCCAAGGCTTTGATATCGCACAATCCGCGCCAGCCTTGAAAACCGTTGGGCGTGAGAGCGTCCCCAGGGTTCGAATCCCTGTCTCCCCGCCACTCATACCTGTCTCACTTCTGTTGTGTTTTCTGACCCGGATTATGCCGCAATTCCCGCGCGTTGGCGCGTGCGCTGTCAGTCAGAGACGGAGCAGGCCGTACACTCAGAGCATAATTCAGACCCCAGTCTCAGTGGCGCATTTTGGCGGGGTCGCTTTGGGTTGGATTTCCCTGATAACCGGCAAAAAAAGGGAATTTTTGCAGAACGGATCTGATATCCGAATTTTCGTTTATCAAAACAACACTTTTTTCAATGGGCACCCGTCAGTGGAGCTTGTTGTGAGGCGGGTAGGCGATGCAGCGGCTCAGACGGATGCAAAACATGCAAAAATTCTCCGCCGTTCACTTGTCCGTCTCAAACCGTTTCAACCAGAAGTGCCATCTCTAAACCCGGGCAAACTGTAAGATGATCCATAACGCTTCTTTCGCCGCGCGACATGAGCCTTTCAAACCTAAGTATCTGTTATAAAATTGAAAAAATAACAAGATTAAGGTCTTTATGGCTACGCCCAAGAACTGACAAATCAAAAGTGATCGCTCGAAATGTCGAGCTGATTATGTGCCAGAAGTAGACTGGGCCTCAATCTTCTGAAAAACGCGGTCATAGGCTGCCAAAAGATTAGGTACGGAATGGCTCCAGCTGAGCTCATTCAATACCCTTTGGCGCCCCTTGCGACCCATCTCTTGTCCTTCGTCCGGATGCTCGATCAACCAAGCGATCTGGGCCGCAAAATCCTCCGGATCATTGGCTTTGGCATAACGTGATGCCTCACCTGCGGATACTCGACCCTCTTTCAAGTCAAACTGAACCAACGGTTTTTCCAGCGTCATGTATTCCATGACCTTGTTCATCGTTGAGATGTTGTTCATTGTGTTCTTTGGGTCTGGGCTAACACCGATATCAGTGCTGTTGAGAACCCGCAGAAGGTCGTCGCTGTAGAGCGCACCGGTGAACGTGAAATGGGATTCTAATCCGCAATCCGCCACATCTTGCTGTACTTCTTGTAGATGCGGCCCGAACCCAACGATCATAAAATGAACATCCTTATAGCCTAATTCGCATATCAGATGACGAGCAGCCGCCACCAAAAGGTCCATGCCTTCTTGCTGCCCAATTACGCCGACATAGCCCAATAGCGTCTTCGCCTTTGAGCGAATTTCGGGATCTGCTGGGCCAGGCTGAAAATTCTCAACCTTCGGAGCAGACCGCACTACGAACACGTCCCCTTTGTCCATGCCGCCTCTGCGCACAGCGATTTCTCGGAAACTTTCATTCGTCGCAATAGATACGTCTGCCGCCCGAAACGTCTGGCGTTCAAGAAGCAGCATCGCCTGATACAATGTACCCTTCTTATTGAACTTTGCTTCAAACAGTTCTGGACAAACATCGTGATGGTCAAAGAGATACCGAATGCCCCGTCGCCGGTATCGCCATGTTAAAAGAAAAACCATATCTGGGGGATTGCATCCTTGGATTACATCAAACCCTCGTTCTTTCCAGACTTTCTCGACCAGACGAAACATGTACCACAAAGCCCCTCCCCATTCCCGGGCATATGCGATTAGTCCGCTATGAGCCTCCGGTGGCTCCGGGTATCGGTAGATGTGAACGCCATCCAGTTCTTCGTAATGCTTGTCCCAACCCTGGCCTGTTGGGCAGATTACGCTCACCTGATAGCCATGCGCCACCAAAGTCGTGGCCTCAAGCCAGACACGGCGATCCAAAGGAACAGGAAGATTCTCGACAACAATCAGCACTTTGCGGGGTTGTGACTCTTCGTGCTCAGTTTTTTTAATGTCCGCGTGTTTCATACTGCCTACCAAACCGTCCATGAATGACCTTCCTATGAACGAGCCAGTACAAAATCGCGCCGTTCGAAAGCCGTCGTGGGTTAGTCCGTGTATGAAATTGAGGGGGAACATACACAAAAAATTGGTGGGTACTCATACTTATCCCAAAAGAACTTTTATAGCAAAAGAACCGTTATGTCCAACTATCCTGACAAACCGCCTTTCAGAAACACCTCTAAAACAAGCCGAAATTGGTTGATCTGCTCCAGAGGAATCGGTTGTCGAACAACCTGAGTCACAAAGATAGCTTTTCGGTTGCTCTAAGTCTTGCTGAAGGAGTTTTGGCGGATTTCGGCTTTACGGTCTTCGGCTACTATCATTAACTGCCTTAGTCCGCAGGCTCCAAAGAGCGCGGCACCGAACATTTCAAACGTTTCCTCAACTAGCGTCACGTACCGACCGTTGTCCATTTCGTGAAACCAAATGAAAGCTGAAACCATTTCTAGCCCAAGTGCAGCGCCAAAATAGACGAGTGCACCAAGGATGAGATATCGCCGTGGAGCAGCGTCCATCCCGTACACAACAAAGCGAAATCCAAGCAGCACGAGTATCCCAACAACCGCGAAACCGTAGAAGACCCATTCCCACGCGAACAACCCGCTCCCTTCAATACCCTTTGTTAGGTAGGAACCAACTGGTTCATGTACCTGAGCGGAGTCGTCGAATGCCGCAAGAAGAACAACGAACGCAAACCCAAGCCAGTGCCAGCGCCATGGGTTCCTATCGGAAAATGCCTGTGCAGCCGCTAAGGCAATAAAGCCGCACGAAACAATAAGCAGTAAAAAGTTAACGAAAGTTGGAAAGTTGGACTCCTCACCAACCCAAAAAATCTCGAAGGCAAGTCGCCCGAACTCACTGTCTGTAGACGTTGATACAATGAGAGAAATACCAGCCAGTAACGAAGTTGGAATAATAACTATGGCTGCCACAAACAGGTATTGGAACGGAGTCGGTAAATTCGGCACGGGAAACAAACACTCCAAACTTCACCAAATCAAATAAGCATATGAACAGAGCTTAAAAGGTAAAGTGAGTTGCAGCCAAAGCATGCTTTGTGAGTTGATTTTGGTTCTGTTGTCGCGTCAATTCCAGCCAAAAAGATATTTTTGTTTCCGTAAAACTGGTCGAAAACGGTTAGGTGGTCTGGTCAGACAAAATCCTTTTGAGGTGGGCAGGGTGGTCTCTTAGCCTCCCGCCATACCCAAACGCGAGCCATTCAACTATGTTCACAGCAGCCTGCAAGTCATCCGGTTGGCGGTCATTATGTTCGTCCGCTTACGGAGAAGAAATCATTTTTCAGAGGCCAACGTTTTAGATGATGTCAAAGGGTCAACAGTGAAAAGTTTTTTTTGGAGTCCCTATCATTCTTTAAGCTACGTTGATGTTGACCCAGACTATTGATCGTTACGCGTTAACCAAAACAGGAAATGAACCCGCCGCGTCATGGCTTAGATGTGCAGGACCCTTTCTATTCATTGCGATACGGCTGAAGGAGATCAAGGAATGCCCGGAAAGCGCGTAGTGCATGTTATCGATCATCTGGAAATTGGTGGTGCACAACGACTTCTAGACGTCATGCTCAACGAGGATCTCAGCGCCGATACGGTTACTGTATTGTCGTTGGGCACGACTTCGGACTTCCTATATGATCGTCTTGTGTCGAAGGGCGCTGAGGTCGTCGTCGTCGAAAATTGCCGTCTTTGGACGCCAGCAAGCTATGCTCGTGTTCTTCGCTCTCTGAGAAAGCTTCAACCCGACGCGCTTCATCTGCACTTAACTTACGCCACGATCATCGGCGCGGTCGTTGGTCGTTGGGCGGGTATTCCGATAGTTGCCTCGATCCACAATGTCCGCACAGTTCAGCACAATGGTGTTCGTGGCTACATCTTGAGATTGATGGAAACCCTGGCGGTCAGGAGGTTCGTAGACCGCGTCGTATTTGTTGGTCAAACGGCAGCGCAAGCCAACGCGTCGAGATTTCCCGGAAAGCCAATGACGACCATAGATAATGTTGTCGAACCCAACATACCCATCAGTACGTCAGCTAGAGAAACACTCCGGTCTACACTCGGCGCAGGTCCCGGGGAGGTCATTGCCATTTCCACCGGTCGGCTTGCCCCGGTCAAGGATATCTCGACAATGCTCAAAGCGTTTGCCATCACACTCAAACACGTGCCGCAGGCCCGGTTATGGATTTGCGGTGAAGGCCAGTTGCGTGAGGAGCTCGAAGAGCAGGCAGAACGCTTAAAGATCAGCGAGCGAGTCCAATTTCTTGGGGGTCGTAAAGATATGAGTGCCTTGCTGAATACGGCGGATATCTTTGTCCTGAGCTCGGTATCCGAGGGTTTGCCTCTTTCACTATTAGAAGCGATAGCCGCTGGGCTTCCGGTGGTCTCGACAACAGTCGGAAGCGTCCCGGAGTATATGAGCGCATCACAGGGCCGTTTGGTCCCCCCTGGTCAGCCGGAAGCGTTCGCCGAGGCGCTGGTCGAGTTGTGCTCCGATCCGGAATTGCGAAGGTCGATGTCGGCCAGTGCTACCGCAAGTGCTGACCGTTTTACGGATATAGCAACTTGGAAAGAGAAACTGAAAACGCAGTACGACGCACTTTCAAGTTAAGACCGGCGAACGAGACCAATCAGCAAGGCGCGATCGCTGGGATCAAATACAAACAGGTAGGAAAGCACGGGCAAAGCCGCGAACCCAAGCATGACCGGCCAGACTGCGTCAAGGACAAGCGCAAGCACTCCGACAACCATCGTCGCGGGAAGCAATACATAGATTGGCGACCAGACCCAAGGTAGCGGATAAACCCGTTGGGCGAACAGTGAAACGAAAGCCGTCTTGGTCACACTCCCCAAAACGACTGACCAAGCACAGCCAGCAATTCCGAAAATCGGTGCCAGGATCAAGATAGAAAGGAGTGTGACGCAGAATGCCAGAATGTAGGCGACCAGCTTTAGTCCGCTACGCTTGGCGAGAATAACGCCGATTTCCGTCACCCAGCCGACCGCCTCAATTGCAAGCGCCAGCACAAGCGGGAAAATGACGACCACGCCCGACCGGTAAGCTTCAGACGCAAGAAGGACAAGAAGTGGCTCTGCTAAGATCAGAAGAGCGAGTGCGGCAAGGCACACCGCGAGCGTAAAGCTTTTCAACACGGCATTGTAGGTTTCTGCCGCATTCGAATTCTTGAAGACTGCTAGCGCAAAGGGATTCCATGCGGTCTGAAATGCGAAGGCAAACAGAGAGAAAAGCATCGCGATCTTGGCGCCGGCGGCGTAAAGACCGAGTGCCTCAGTGCCAATCAAAATCCCCACAAGTGCCCGCTCTGCCAAAGGTCCTACCGCGCGCGAGGCACTGATCAGGCCATAGGGCGCTGCGTAGGGAAGCATCTCGCGAAGATACTGCGCACCTGACGGCCAAGTGAGCCAGTCACGCGTCAGCAGAAGTGCGATCGAAGCGAAGATAAGCGCGGCGGCGAAATTCGCGATCATCAGTTCGCCGATGCCCGCATTAAAAACGAGGATTGCGCAGACCACGAACGCCGCTTGCACGAACGAGAAGGCGAGTGAAAGAAAAACAAAACGCCAACGTCGAAACGTCAGACGCAGTAGAGTCACCGAAAACTCGATGATCACCATGAAGGGCACCTGAAGGACGAGGATGCGAAATGCGAACTCCGTTTCGTCGTTATACCCGAAATGCCGAATGACTGCTGGACCCACCATCCAAAGCAGCGGTACGAAAATCACGAACAACAAACCCCGAAATGCCAGAGACTGAGAAATCACCTGTTTCTTGGCTTGAGTTGTGTCGTACTCGAAGAAAAAGCGAGATACGGCGCTGTCCTGACCGAAAATAAAGAGAATGGTCAAGAACGCACCCATCACCTGAAGCGTGTCAAAGATGCCGTAGTCAGAAGTGCTGAGATGACGTGCAAGAAGGGGAAAGGTGATCAAAGTGGCCAGACGGCTAAGTGCCGCCGCCCCCCCATACAAAACTGAATCACGAAAGAGGAAACCAAGTCGGCCCTTGGTCGACAAGCCCGACGGGCTTGGCGCGCTGCTTGACTCTGTCTCGTTGCCTTCGTTCATGAGATCACTCGTTAACCACAGATGCTTTACGTTAAAACAATAGTATTAAGGGTCCACCGGCATCATTTCTCATGATGCACATCAATGCTAGTCGGCAAGAAATTTCTATACGAGTGCGTAACCCCAATCTGGACTAACGCGGAAGGGAAACGTGCCCAGAGGGCGACTGAACTTGTGGTGTTTAACCATGGTAAACGGTAGGAAAACCGTTGGTACCGTCTGACGCGAGAATGAAATCCATTTTGCTTTCGTAGTCGATGGGGTGCTTTTTCATCGTTAGGTAACTTTTTCGGTTTAGCGAAGTGGTAGCAGCCAATCTGAATCGAAGTGGAACAGTATCTGGACTGTTTCGCTGGACGCTGCTGCCTGCTATCGTTGCATTGGATGAAGGTATTTTGTACAAATTCTTGGTGACGGCTCGCAGGGGCGTAGACCGCTAATATCCGTTGAGCATAGTATAAATGCCAATGGTCCTCTTTCCGTCAGTAACGATGACTTTGTTTCTATGTAAAGGCCGCTTCGGGTATGAAAGGCACGCCGGAATGACTTCCATTCGTATAATGTATGAAGGGTCTATTTTGGCGACTTTAGCGCCACACGTCTGGACCAGGTGCGGCAAATGAAGAAAACCAAACTGCCGCTGACCGATTTCGGTTGTTCAGATGAGCTGCGGGCGAAGGTTTCTGACAGGCTAGTTGAACGCTGCATGGATATTAACATGCCCAATCTCGATTTGCTTCCGGTGATCCGTGCGAAGAATTTCGCCACGAAGATCGCGTTTTTCTTGAGGGCCGCAGGTGCGGGTTCAGTAACTCGTGGCCCGAGGTTTCAAATTTTGCCATGGGTGTCGCCGCATGGCGCGCCGTCCAAGCTGATACGGCTCCAAACGTCGGGATAACCCGCCAGACGTCGCATCGTTTTTTAAAGAATGGGACTTTTTATGAGACGTCGGAAATTTTCGTTCTTATCATTGTTGACGATGGCGCTGCTGAGCGGCTGCGCGTCAAGTCCGGACCAGCTAGAAGCGCGTGCGGCGGGAGATACAGACGATCAGCACACTTCAGGTCGTGTAATCCATGTTTCAGCGGCAGATGGTAGTGACAAAAACTCTGGGACGTCATCGCAACCGATGAAGTCCATCCAGCGCGGCATTGCATCGGCAGGACCGGGAGACACAGTTCTTGTTGCGCCCGGAGTGTACCGCTTCCAGGGCAGCACGCAGTATGGTCTCAATCTGTCCAAAAGCGGGAGGTCCGGTGCTCCGATCACTCTACGCGGCAGCGGTCCCGGTGTCATTCTTGATTGTAGCGCTAAGACTTCGGGGCGCACGCTTTACTGTCTAAACGTAAAGGGTGACCATTGGCGGCTTATTAATTTCTCGGTCAGAGGTGCCAAGCAGAATTCGGCAGGGGCATGGGCCGTCGGTATCCAAATCGAGAATGCCTCGAACAACTTGCTCGATAAGGTCCAAAGCTATGATCACCAGGGACCTGGAATTCTGGTAATCGGGGACTCGCGCAATAATCTGCTTCGGAATTGTAAGGCGCACAGCAACTATGACCCGCGATCAAAGACGCCGGGCGGCAATGCAGACGGGATAGGGGTCACGTCGATTCCGAGCCGAGCTACCGGCAACGTGATTTCGAACTGCAGTTCCTACAACAACTCCGATGATGGCTTTGATCTTTGGATGGCCGAGGCTCCTGTGACGATTCAAGGTTCAACCGCATCGAGGAATGGATGGATCCCAGGAACGCGTCAGGCCGCCGGTGACGGAGTTGGGTTCAAACTTGGGCGTAACACCACCGGGCCGTTGCATCAAATTGTCGGAAATCGGGCTATCGGAAATCGCGCAAGCGGATTCGATAATAACGGCGCGGTGCGGCGTGCTCGCCTTTCCGGGAACAAAGCCTCGGGAAATGGGTGGGGTGGCTATAAAGACTTAAATCAGTGACACAGGCCTCTCGGACACTTTGTATTGCACCGATTTTGGTCCAACGCTCGGCAAATAAGACTGGACCCGACGCGACGGTTGGCTAGTACATCGAACATGTTTGACCGCGATGCAGCCCGCCGGAATCACCTTTGCTTGTACGGCGTGCACAACTGATCACCTGAATCGAATCGCTTCAAATGCGAGAAAGCGCTGTCCGCTTAGCTGCGCAGTTAACGGTCCTTGCATGCGTGACTGCTCAGCGACGGCAGTAAATGCGGCTTTTCGTTTGTCCTCACCGTCTCAGAACTGAGAACAGAATGAACGAGACAGTACTAGATGCTCAGCTTGTGACATAATGGCTTCCCTACGAGGGGAAAAAGTTCTGATTTCAAGGTGATGTTGGCGTTGGAAAGCGCCAATCGGGGGTCATCCCCACCGACTGATCGGCGGAAATCAGCAGGGAAATGGGCCGGAACTTGTCGGTTTGCCGCTTGTTCAGGCGTCGCGACCTTAGTCTTCTAGAATTTTTTCGCAGCACGCTAGACAATGATTTCCAGATTGTAGTGCAGCTAAATCAAAAGACCGTCGGTTTCGGACCCTTCAAAAGACGGCAGGGGATGCTGCACAGCGATCACGCAGGCAAAAACCAATGTGCGAGCAGAGCAAATGAACCTTTTCTTGTTTCTACGTGAACTCTTCAGTAGTGGTGCGTCTCATCGGTGGGATTGGCGAAGCGGTGAAGATACCTCTCGTCCATTCTGGCAGCTGAACTGGGATTCATCCGATACCCCTACGCCAAATGACCCTGCGCCAGTTCCCGAAACGGACGAAGCCTCCGATCCTTCGTCGAGTGATGAACAAGACTCTGGGTCTGAATTGGAATGCGAAGACACGCAGGAAGAAGTGGTCGTAGAGGATCCGGGGTCGCCCAGCACACCGCCACCTGAAAACGTCGTTGCACCTGAACCGCAGCCAGATGGCGAACAATCGCTTGATCAAGAGCCGGAACCAGAACCGACGCCGGAACCAGAGCCGCAACCTCAGCCAGAGCCAGAACCGGAGCCGCAGCCAGAACCAGAGACGGAACCGACAACGGAACTTGAACCGGAACCTCAACCAGAGCCAGAACCGGAACCAGCGCCGGATCCAGAACCGGTGCCCGAGCCGATGCCGGATACTACTGCTCAGGCCGAAATCATCTCGGAAGCAAGGTTCTTCGTGTCGAGCAGCGGCAGCGACAACGGGACCGGAACGATCGACGATCCTTTTGCGACCATTGAGCATGCCGCAAGTATGGCTGGTGCAGGAGATGTTATCCTCGTTCGCGGTGGGCTCTATGAAGGGCCGATCCTGATCGAAAACGGTGGTAGTGTCGGAAACGATTTGGTCATCGCCGCCTATCCGGGAGAGCGTCCTGTTATTGATGGCAGTCGAACCCCTCCCAACACCGATCTTGTCACCCTTGCAGCGGACAATATCCACTTTGAGGGCTTCGAAGTTACAAATTCCACTGGAACAGCGCTTGTGGTCTGGGCGTCCGACAACGTGACCATCTCTAACAATGTCGTGCATGCATCGGAAGTTGGTGGCATTTGGGTCGGCTCGAACAAGTTAGGTGACAGCAGCGGACATGTGATTAAGGACAATGTCGTCTTTGACACCGGCTTAATGAATGAAGAACGGGATCTGTCCTATGGTTGGCCGCGTGGGATCGCGGTAGATGTGTCAACCGATGTTCTTGTCGAGGACAATATCGTGTTCAAGAACTACGGAGAAGGTATCGGTGTATTGTCCTCCTCCGATGTCATGATCGAAGGAAACAGGGTCTACGACAATTTCAGCGTGCAAGTGTATCTGGACAATGCTCAGGACGTCACGGCGACAGACAATCTGCTGTTCCACACAGGCGACGAGGAATTTTTCAGAAAGGACGCACCGGGAATTGGCCTCTTGATCGCCAACGAACACACCCGTTTTGAACAGCCAACAACAGACATTGAAGTCTATGACAACGTCTTCGGAGACGTGCAGCCCGTCTTCTATGACGACAGCTACGGCTGGGGCGGCGGTATCCAAGACTCCAACCTGGGGCCGAATACAGTCATCGGTGCCGACGAGATTGATCCGAGTTGGGAGTATTCCAACGGCCTTCTGTTCTGATCGACACTGGTCCGCGTTTTGGACCGTTCATTGTTTTGGCGTGCTCGGGCCGGTTTAGCGGTCTGAGCGCGCTGTATTTTTAGGCCGTCTAGTAAGAGAATCTGACCGTAAATTGGTGTGTTCCCGTTTTTTTATGTGCAAAAATGTTGAAACAAACCGTATTTTTTCAGATTTATGGCGACAATGTGGCAATCCTGTGGCAAGAGTATTGGAATTTTATCAGTACTGCGCATATGATGATATTATCATAAGTAACACTTGACTGTGTGTGACGCTCCATCTTGCGTGGCGCTTGGGGGTACTAGTGTTGGTTCATTTTCATGCCAACGGTCGTGTTGCGAACGGCCGTGTTTCGAATTTATTAACTAATGGTTTAAACTATGGTCGATGGCTGCGGCGGGGGCTTGCCAGGAAAAAATCTGGACTCGTAACAGCGGTCGTCGTTCATGATACGCTTGTCACTTGCGCCGCAACTTATTTCACCTTTTTGCTGTTGCCAACCGTGTACTGGGATCTGGGCACGCGGCAGATGCTTTTGGTATTGGCCATCATCGCGGGGCTTTGCGTACCGGTTTACCTCGCCTTCAAGCTTCAATGTCAGGTTTGGCGGTATTTCTCGGTGCGGGACTTGCCGGGTATTCTGTGCGCGAGCGCGGTCGTTGTGTTTCTGTCCAATGTGTTGTTGAGCATCGGCTTTGCGCGCTCTGGTGGTCAGTTTGAATTCTTGCTTGGTGTTTTCGCGCACTGGTTCTTCGTGAGTTTCGCGCTGCTTGCCGGCAGACTTGGCTGGCAGTACGTCATCGACGCAACTCATCCCCTGTTAACTGTCTCGCAGAGTCCAAACCGGGTGCTGTTATTCCACGCCGGCGCCAATTGTAATCTTTGGCTTAGAGGTCTCGAACTGAACTCAGAGGCAAAGTTCGAGCCCGTTGGAATCATCGATCACCGATCAGACTACGTTGATCGAACGGTGCGCCAAGTTCCGATTTTGGGCGATCTTTCACGGCTTGACGCGATTGTGGAAGAGCTAGCGCGTAAAGACCGTCGACCCAACGAGCTTATCCTGACGCGGCATCCATCACAGGAGGAACTCGCCTTAATCCTTAACGCAGCGGTCAAGCAGAACTTACGTATTTCAGCTATCCGGACGTCAATAGCGACAGCATCTTTCGTCGAAAGCGAAAGGATCGAAGTGGACCACGGAATTCTGCAAGCCGTTGTTGGCCGCGCCCCAGTCGATCTCGATATGGCTCCGATTGTAAAAACCATTAGTGGCAAGCACGTCGTCGTGACCGGCGCTGGCGGGAGCATAGGAAGTGAGCTGAGCAAGCTCGTCGCTGAAATCGGGTGCTCAAAACTTGTTCTCATCGACAACTGCGAGTTCAATCTATGGAAGATCGAGCAGACGATTAAGAAGGAGTTTCCGGACGCTCAGGTTCAGGCAACCATTTGCGATATACGTGACGCGCGACGACTTGAAACCATATTCATGCAAGCACTTCCTGATGTGGTGTTGCATGCAGCTGCGCTGAAGCACGTCCCCATGGTTGAGGCGAACCCGGTTGAGGCGGTTCTGTCGAACGTGATTGGCACTCGAAACGTGGCACGGGCTACACTTGCATGTGGCGCCAAGGCCATGGTTCAAGTCTCAACCGACAAGGCTGTGAACCCTTCCAGCGTTATGGGCGCGACCAAGAGGCTTGCGGAACTCCACTGTCAGGCATTGGATCGCAGTCGAACGGGCGCACGCTTCATGACGGTGCGGTTCGGAAACGTGCTCGGTTCGTCCGGTTCACTCATTCCGATCTTGCAAAAGCAGATCGAAGAGGGTGGGCCCGTTACCGTTACCCACCCAGAAATGACCCGGTTCTTCATGACGATTCCAGAAGCTTGCAAGCTGGTTGTTCATTCACTTGCGCTTGGCCTGGACAGCGATGACCGTGGAAACATCAACGTCCTGGACATGGGCGAGCCAGTAAAAATTATCGACATTGCCCACCAAATGATCGTCCTGAATGGCAAGCGGCCCGGAACGGATATTGACATCAAGATCACTGGTATCAGGCCCGGCGAAAAACTCTATGAAGTTCTGTTTGACGACACCGAGGAGTGTATTGACGGACCTACGCCGCTCATTTTGATGGCGCGATCTGCGGGGAAGTCTCTTGAGGAGATCACACAAACCATCGACGGGCTCGAACAGCTAACACGCATCGGCGGTGACAGTGATATTCGGGCTGCGCTGCAAGGATGTGTTCCTCGATATGCCAGCCAGCTTTCTCTGCAACGCGACAAGGGTGCAGCTTGAATTTGCAAACTGACGAATTGCGGCCCTATTTGCCGTTCGCCCTGCCGGATATTGGGCAGGCCGAGATCGATGAGGTTGTTAAAACCCTAAAAACCGGCTGGATCACGTCGGGACCAACAACAGCACGATTTGAGAAGGAATTTGCGGAACACCTTGGTGGCGAGGTTTATGCGGTCGCAGTAAACTCAGCCACTGCGGGCCTTCATTTGGCTGTCGAGGCTTTGGGTATCGGACAGGGGGATGAAGTCATCGTCCCGGTCCATACATTTACGGCGACAGCCGAAGTTGTCCGTTACATGGGGGCTGACCCGGTCTTCGTAGATGTCGATCCGGTAACTTTGAACATTGACCCAACCCTGCTTGCCGATGCCGTGACGGATCGAACGCGTGCGATCATTCCTGTGCATTATGGCGGTTTGGCGTGCGATATGCGGTCCATACTGAGTTTTGCGAAGTCGCATGGACTATCTGTCGTGGAAGACGCCGCACATGCGCTTCCGACCACTTTCGAAGGCCAGCCGATCGGTAGCCTCGACACCGACGCATGCGTCTTTAGTTTCTACGCAACGAAAACGCTCGCGACCGGCGAGGGCGGCATGCTGGTCACTCGAAATAAGGAGATAGCGGCGCGCGCGAGGACAATGCGTCTCCACGGGATCAACCGCGATGTATTCGACAGGTATCAGGCCGGAGGACCATGGTACTATGAAGTGGTCGCCCCGGGGTATAAGTACAACATGACCGATATCGCGGCTGCGATCGGAGTGCACCAACTTCGCCGCCTTTCGGAGATGCATCGTCGGCGTGAGTTCATTGCCAAGCGCTATACCGAGGCTTTCAGAGAGCTTCCGCTTCAATTACCCTCTGCGGGGACACCGCATGATTGCCACGCTTGGCATCTCTACCCGATCCGCCTTGCACCTGACTGCGGCATAGACCGGAGTTCTATGGTGGCTCATATGAACGCGCTCGGAATAGGTGTAAGCGTCCACTACGTACCGCTGCACATGCATCCTTATTGGAAGAACCGATACCAACTGACCGAGGAGGCGTTTCCGGTAAGCAGCGCTGCATATCATTCGATGTTGAGCATTCCGATCTACAGCAAGATGGACGACGCGTCAGTCGAGCGTGTCATTGCTGCAGTAAAGAGCGCTTTTGAAAGACGTTCGAACTAATGGGAAAGTTCGAGTATCTTCGCCGCGGTCTGGATCTGCTTATTGGAGTTTGTGCTGTTATCGTATGTGCCCCATTGATGATACTGACAGCCGTCATTGTTGGGCTGACTTGCAAAGGGCATATCCTTTATCGGGCGCCGCGTGTTGGAAAAGGCGGTGATCACTTCACAATGTTCAAATTTCGCACCATGCCGGTCGGAGCCGACTCTGGATCAAAGGTAACGGCACCGAACGACAAACGTCTGCTACCAGGTGCCAAGTTCATTAGGGCGGCGAAGCTTGATGAGTTGCCGCAACTGTTCAACGTACTTGCCGGCCAGATGGCCATAGTCGGACCGCGCCCTGAAGACCCTGAGATCGTTCAACAGCTATACGGCCCGAGCGAGTGGGAGTCGCTCGCCTTTCGGCCCGGCCTTACGAGCCCCGGCAGCCTTTGGTATTATCAAGAGGGAGAAGCGCTGCTGTCACCTGATGATCCAATCCAGAATTACGTGAGTGTCATGCGTAAAAAACTCGCAGTAGATGTGGATTATTTCCGGAACGCGACGCCTGTCAGCGACCTACGGATCATCATCTTGACCATCCAAACGATACTGAAGACACTTTTCCTGAGCACTTCTGTTTATCCGAGAAGAGCAAAGAATGGCTGAGGGAACTTTACGACTTGCCAACCAACAAACTGATGCAAGCGTTGGACCAATTGCAATAGCAGTGACGTTGGCCTTTTGCGTACTGGCTACGAACCTTGACATCTTTCTATTTGAAAGAGGGCTGTTTCCTTTCAGTGCCTATTTCATTTTAATCGCGCTGGCAGTTTTGTTTGCCACTGCGATTGCGGTCGAAGGGAAAACTCGTACTTCATTTGAACGTTTTGAAGGCGCGCTTCGGTTCTGCGCCGTGCCGCTGACGATTTTCGCGGGTTGGGTCGCGATACATGCCGTTTACTCTGGCGCAGTGCCACTAGCCGGCGATGTAGACTTTACCATTGTTCTGCCGGTCCTCCAGTTTGCTGTTTTGTTGTTCGGGATCGCCTTGGCCAGTGAAGCTACGGTTACAGTCACCGTCCGTAAGATGTCTGCGCTTGTTGTTCTGGTGCTGAGTGCGTCGGTCATCCTCGAAACCTTGCTGCCGACTGCACTGGGGTCTCCCATCGGGCGCACAGGCGGTTTAGCCCTGAATTCGAACACGGCTGCTTTTCTCATTGCTGCCAGCTTGGCGCTATCGGTCGACTACACCCGCACGCGATTGGTGGATATTGGTGTGATCGTGGTTGCTTCTGCGGGGGTTGTTTGCACGCTCTCTCGGATGGGCATCTTCTTTCTTTTCATCGTTCTTGCGACATATGGTGCAATCTTTGCACTGCGTGAACTGAGAGAGCGGCGGCTGGACCGGTTGGTATTGGGTGCTGTGGTCGCAGTTGCGGCATTAGGGGCCAGCGTTGCGATCCTCTATGTTTTGACAACCCTGCCGCAGGTTCAGAACACCGGTGTTGTTGAGCGTGCGGAACAACTTCTGTTTTCAGGCACAGGAAATCTTGAAGATCCTTACAGATCGCTTCTCTTGAACCACTACCTCGATATCGCGACAAGAAGCCCGTTTTTCGGAAATGGGGCGGGGCATACCTTAACCAATCTGGAAGCAAACGCCCCGTTTGGTTTCGGTCCACACAACATGTACCTGCGCGCTTGGATCGACGTGGGCCTCGTTGGTGTGTTCATCTATGTCGCCTTCGTCTTATCGGTTATCGCTCTTGGCGCTAAAACCAGATCGCCAGAATTGGTTCTGGTTGGGTGCCTGTTCGGGCTGTACGGCTTTTTTTCTCATAACGTGATCGACAACAAAGCGGTCATTCTTCTTGTGGCCGTGGCAATGGGTCAAGTGGCCGTCCTGCATGAGGGCAAGGGCTAGTGCGTGTTCTGCATGTCATTGACGGGATAGATGTGGGTGGTGCGGAGTACGTGCTCGTCCAACTCGTCGAGGGGCTTCAGGCCGCTGGGATACAAAACGATATACTGGTAATAACCACTTGCGGACCTTTAAGGGAACGCTTGCAGGCGTCCGGCGCAGAGTTGATCGAGATTGGCGCCCCGCGGAAAAGGGTGCCTGTACGGGCGCTCTACAGAATGGTTCGCGAGGTGCGAAAAGCAGCGCCGGACGTGATCCAGGGGTGGATCTATCATGGCAACCTTGCCGCCACGGTTCTGCGTATAATGGCACGTTCGCCAGCGCCGGTTGTCTGGAGTAACCACAACACGCTCGACCCGCCGGTTCAGCTTCCGGCCATAAGTCGGGTGGCAGCGAAGCTCAATCGTTACCTGTCTGGCTGGCCTGAAAAGATCGTTTACGTTTCTGAGGTCGCAGCGAAGCAGCATGAGCGGGCCGGATTTGACGCGTCCAAGACACTGGTAATCCCGAACGGCACTGACTGCGATCACTTTCGACCCCGGCCGAACTCTCGTGAAATGCTGAGCAACGAGATTTGCAACATCGGGGATGCAACCCTTTTCGGTCTTTTTGCCCGCTGGCACCCAATGAAAGGGCACGCGGTGCTTTTCTCTGCCGCGGCCAAATTGCGCGAGTCCGGGGTGCCATTTCATCTCGTGCTCGCAGGTACAGGGATCGAACGTCAAAACTCGGAACTCGTCGACTTGATTGCGCGTGAGGGGATCGGTGATCATGTATCCTGCCTCGGCGAGCGTCACGACATACATGCCCTTTTGCCCGGGCTCGATGCTTTTGTGCTGCCCTCAGAGTTTGGTGAGGCTTTCCCGCTTGTATTGGGCGAGGCAATGGCAAGCGAAGTGCCATGTATTGCGACCGACGTCGGCGATAGCCGACTGATCGTTGGGGATACCGGTGCGATCATCCCGCCCGGAGATCCAGAAGCGCTTGCGGATGCTATGCGGGCAATGGTGGAGATGTCGGCCGCCGAACGCTTGACTCAGGGCCGTCTCGCCCGAAAGCGGATCGAAGAGGGGAACTCGCTCGAAGCGATGGTCGCCCGCTACATTGAACTCTATGAGCGCGTGCGTCTCAACGCCCCGAGTCAAAGACGGCATGCATTGGGCCTTGGGGACTGACCGAACATGAAGCAACCAAGTGGTGGCGAGAACGGGCTTCCTTCAGTTGCCGCGATCATGCCTTGCCGGAACGAGATTAAATACATTGACGCCGCGGTTACCTCGGTCCTGGAGTTTGACTATCCGCGCGAACGGCTCTCTCTCATGGTGGTGGACGGGATGAGCGATGACGGTACACGCACGCGCCTTGATGCTATTGCGGCAAGTGAGCCCCGCATTTCGATACTCGATAATCCTGATCAGCTACCGGCCCATGCTCTCAATCGTGCGATCGACGCGACTGATGCAGATGTCATATTGCGGCTTGATGCACATGCTGTCTATCCACCTGACTATGCCCGGTCTTGTGTTGATGTGCTTCTGGAAACCGGGGCATGGAATGCCGGTGGCATCGTCATCACGCACCCAGGAGCAAAGACGCCCATGGCGGACGCGATTGCCTATGCCATGGCGCATCCGTTCGGGGTTGGGAATTCCTCGTTCCGGATCGGAGTAGGGGGGCGAAAACGTGTCGAGACCGTGCCCTTTGGCTGCTGGCGGCGCGAGGTGCTTCGGGATTTGGGCGGTTTCGCGACCGACATCCCCTATGCCGAAGACGACGAACTGAATGCGCGGATTGTCGAGAGGGGCGGCGATGTGGTGCTCGATCCGACCATCAAGGTGACTTACATCGCGAGAGGCACGTTGCGTGCTCTGGCGTTTCAGATGTTCCGCTACGGTCGTTATAAGCCAGTTTCGGGTCGGCGTCTCGGTCGGGTCACGACGTGGCGGCAGTTAGTTCCTCCCGCTTTCGTAGCGGCAATTGGCATTTCCGCGCTGACGGCGACTCTGTGGCCGCCCATGGTCGGTATTAGTGTCGCTTTGCTGGCGATTCATCTTTTTGCAGGTTGTCTGGTCGCTGCTGGTGCAACGCGCAATCTGGGGCTGGCCGCGGCGCTTCGGCTTCCGGTTGTTTTTCTTTCCATGCACGTAACCTATGGGGTGGGCTACCTCCGCGGTCTGGCGTCTCTGCTCTTTGAACGAAGCAGCGGGTAGTCTGATTTGACATGATGCGGGTGTCGCACCCCGCTTTATGGGTTCTGGCCCCAGATCGCGTTGGGCTCAGCGTCCCTCACTGCGTTTGACGTACCACAGATAGAAAAACTTAAGCCGGGTTCTTATGAGCTCCTTCAGAAATCTGGATAACTTGGCCTTATGGAAACCTTGGCCCTTTGCCCATTTCTGTATTTGCGCGGGCCTCGTACTGTTTTTGGCGCAAACCCTTCCGAAAACCTTGACCCCAAATTTTTCGTAGGGTTGCCAGTTTGGCTCGGACGTGAAGAGATATCTTATACCAGCTTCACCCGCTGACTTTATGGTGTCTTCATCCATGTCGCCTCCTGGAACTGAGGCGCTATTAATCGCGCCGCCCAGAATGTCTTCCAAGATGGTCTTGCTGCGACTCCATTCATCCAGCTTTTCATCATATGGCAGGTCCCTGAATATCGATGGATGGGTATGACTGTGGGTTCCAATGACATGCCCGAAATCATTGATTTCCCTGATTTGATCAGCGTTAAGGAACCTTCTTTCACCGATCATGGAGGTCGTGACAAAGAAGTGACCGACCAGTCCTCTCTCATGCAGTATACGTGCTATTGATAACGCCGATGCTCCGCCGTCGTCGAAGGTCAGAAGCAGTTTGTTGTTTGTGTTGCGGTCCAGAATGCTGCTCGCGCTCTCCGATCTGGAGAAGCTTTCCATGATCAAATCCAGGTCATTTAAAAATTGCTCGACCTTATGCTGATAGGGCAGTGCTCCGGGGTTTTGAAATCCGCTTGTTTCAGGATGATCTGACACCTCGTGGTAAAGAAATGAAATTATTTTACCAGTCATCTGAGTTTCCCTCAGCCAGCACCTTTGCTGCGACCTTTACCATCGTGTATCGAGCGTGGATTGCTTAGTGTGTCCATCACGATTGCGAGCAACATCATGAACAAGAACAGCGAAAACCCGACCATTAATCCGACAACTCCTGACGTCAGGTTGCTGCGACGACTCGGTGGAGTTGCCTCCGAAACCACTTGCGCGTCGGCCGTGGCGACCGCTTGCAACTGACGAATCTCTCGCAATCTCCGTAAAATCTCGCTGTGTACAGCACCCGCGGCTTCGGCGTCACGCATCAAAGTTTCAAGCTCGGGATCGGATGCAGCGTCTGCGCTGCCGCTGTCCCACCGATCGACCTGTTCAATGGCTGAGGAAAGATCGCTGGCGGCATCAAGGACAAGGCTGCGCAGTTCTTCCAGGCTTTCGGGTGATAGCTGCGTTGTGCCGCGCTCGGGCATGCGCGACAGCACAGCGCGAAAGGCTGCCTCGGCTTCGGCAAGGTTCGCGCGGATTTCGGATGGCGGTGAGGCAAGGCCTTCGGACCTCTCCTTAACCTGACGCTGAGTTTGTTCAGCATCTTCCGTCACTTCGGCCAATTGCTCTTGAAGCCTGTCTCGAACCTGCGCAATTTCATCGATCTTTTCAGCGCGCTGTTGATCCAGAAACTCGGTGGCCACGGCGTTGGCAACGATAGCGGAAAGTTCCGCATTGGTAGAAGTAAACGAGATGCGGAGGATTTCAGAATCCGCCACCTGCTGCACTTTAAGCCGCTCTTCAATGTAAAGTGCGACATCTGTGGCCGGATCGCCGCCTTCAACCATTGCTGGACCTTCCACGCTTTGGTCGAATGTACCGGATGACAGCAACGCTTCGGCGACACGCGCGATATGTGCCGGTGATCTCAGTAACTGAGCTTGTGTTTCCAGTACTACGGCAGAACTCGTCAAATCGGTGGAAACAGGCTCGTAACCCAGAATCGACAAGCTGTAGGGTTTTATCAAAAGAAGGCTCGATGCCGTATAAGTCGGCTCCCGTGCACTGTTGAGAAGCCCTGCACCCAAGCCACCAAGGAGGCTTACTATGATGATCGCCCAGATGTGGCGACGTATCGGCAACAAAATCGAGCCGTCACTGCGGGCACGCGTGTCAGCCGAGACGCTATCATCAACATTTGTACGTTGACCTTGCGACACTCTTTACTTCCTTACATAACTAAACTGCGTCAATTGTTATGCGAAATGTCGTTTTTTGCAACATTATGAATGAAATGCCGAGCTGCCTAACGTTGTTCTATGAATGAAACAAACAACCCACATGGCGATGGTCCTGTAGCCCTTTTCTTACCGACGTTGGACGGAGGAGGTGCGGAAAGAGCCTTCGTGAACCTTGCGCGGGGCATGGTAGAAATTGGCGTCGACGTGGACCTTGTGGTTGGCAATGCGTCAGGTCCCTTCCGCGCTGAAATCCCGGAAAATGTGAACCTGATCGACCTTGAGTCTCCACGTCTGATGCGCGCTTTGCCCGGGCTTGTTCGATATTTGAAGCTGCGCAGTCCGAAGCGCCTGTATTCTGCGCTCGAAGAGGCGGGTTTGGTTGCCTTGCTTGCCCGTTCACTTTCCGGAAAATCACTGGCGGTCATTCCCAGCATTCGAAATCGTCTCACTGAGGAGGCAAAGCTTGGGGGCATGAAGCGCCGCATCGTGCTTGTTCTGGCTCGACGGTTTTTACGGCAGTCGGATGCATTTATCGCTGTCTCTGATGGTGTTGCCGAGGATGCTGCGCAGGCTCTTGACCTCCCTATCGAGCGGATCTCGGTTATTCGAAATCCGACAATTGTTCCGGAAATGATGGCGCAATCGAGACAGCCGGTCGACAATCCTTGGTTTTCCACCGATGCTCCACCAGTTGTTTTGGCATGTGGTCGATTGTCAGCGCAAAAGGACTATCACACGCTCATTCGGGCAATTGCCGAGGTGCGGAAGGCGCAGGCCGTTCGTCTGTTGATCCTTGGGGAAGGTCCAATGCGTTCAGAGCTTCACAAGCTGATCTCGGACCTGTCGCTCGACGATGATGTCGCATTGCCCGGGTTTGATCCCAACCCTTTTCGATACATGGCCCGGTGCAGCGTCTTTGCGCTGTCATCGAAATTCGAGGGATCGCCGAACGTGTTGGTGCAGGCGATAGCTTGCGGCGCGGCAGTGGTTTCGACGGACTGCCCCAGTGGCCCGAGTGAAATTCTACATGGCGTCGAGTCAGCCGAGCTTGTACCCGTCGGAGATTTCGTTGCGATGGCGAAGGCAATCGAGCGACTGTTGGAGAGACAGCCGAGAGAACGAACAAGATGCTCCATGGCATCTTACGATTACCTCTTCGCTGCGCGTCGGTATCTGGAAGTGGCAGTGTAAAATGAAAGCTAGTTGCGATGGGTGCTGTGAGTGACGGGTCCCACCAGATCACTCCTTGGCGGTTTCTCAATCTTGAACCCGGAATGTACCCGACCTGTGCTCCAAAGACATGGTAGCCAGTAAGTCCGAAGCGAAAGACGCTTTGGTTTCAACAAACGTGAACTCTGCGGAAGTTCGCTTCCTTCCATCCTTCTGCTTTAAATCAGTTCAATCGGTTTTCCAAAGTAGACCGCAATCACCTTGGTGTCGCTGCTCTACACCGTGTTAGTCAAGCCACTTGGGCACGTTGCGCGATGGTTCGGATTTCGGCCCACCATGCTCTTGGCCATCATCTACTTGGTGCCATCAAGAAACATTAGAAGGGCAGGCGGCTCAACAATCCAGATTTGAATTTGCGCCTCCCGTTCCGACGACGAGCAGGGACAATGCTTCTTTTCAGTTATGTACGAAACCTGTAAGTGTTCGGCGTCGTTGATTCCTCCTCCTGAACCCATTTCAACCGGGAGCGATCTTTCACCAACCGAGAAACCTGCAAGATAACGCGGTCCGCCGTTTTCGCCCAATGGCGCGACCTTTGCGCAGCATAGGAACAGTTCCAATGGCGTAGCTGAGGCTGGTTCGAATTTGTCGGAGAGCACCCAGCCAAGATTTCGCAACCAAACTGCAGCGCACGCCTGTTCCGAATTCGAAGTGCACTTGACAGATCGACGCAGGTTAGAAGTCTGCTTGCGCTTGGGAGCAATGTCGTATTTGTTATATGGTGTCGTTTTTGGACAAGTCTCCATGGCGACCAATGGGCGCGAACCGCGCGCTCTGAGCTGCCTGTCAACCTCACCGTTTGAGGCACTCCTAGTTTCTGACGTCAACAGACGAGAGCTTTTATGTCCAGTACACACACTATTCATCCAGCCGCATTTGCCTATGCCGACGAAGTCAGAGCGGGCACCTTGTCGCGCCGCGAATTCCTGACCCGTGCCACATCGCTCGGAGTAACAACGGCTGTCGCCTACGGCCTTTTAGGAGTATCGCAACCGGCCAAAGCGGCGGCAAATGCGCAATCCGGCGGTACGTTACGCATAGAATCCTCGGTCAAAGCACTGAAGGACCCGCGTACCTTTGACTGGCCGCAAATGTCGAATTTCACCCGTGGGTATTTCGAATATCTGGTCGAGTATCAGATCGACGGCAGTTTAAAGCCGATGCTCCTGGAAAGCTGGGAAGTAAATGACGATGCCACGCAGTACACATTGAAAGTGCGTTCCGGTGTGACCTGGAACAACGGAGAGCCATTCACAGCAGAGGACGTGGCCTTTAATATAGCACGCTGGTGCGAAGCAGGGGTCGAGGGCAACTCAATGGCCTCGCGGATGGGTTCTCTCGTCGATGCCGAATCCGGGCAGGCCCGCGAGGGAGCGATCACTGTGGTGGACGACAGCACAGTACAGCTGACGATGGGTCGGCCCGATATCACCTTGATCGCTGGTTTTTCGGACTACCCAGCCGCGATCGTTCATCAGAGTTTCAACGGCGACCCGCTTGATAATCCCATTGGTACCGGCCCCTATCTGCCCGGTGAATTCGAGGTCGGAGTGAAAGCTGCCCTTGTAAAAAACGCAGATCATACCTGGTGGGGCGAAGGGGCCTATTTGGACCGGATCGAGTACCTGGATTTTGGTCAAGAACAAGCCGGGATCGTAGCGGCCGTAGAATCAGACGAAGTCGATATGGTGTACGAATCCATCGGCGATTTCATCTTTGTCATGGACGGGATCGGGTGGGCCAAGTCCGAGGCCGTTACCGCCAATACGGTTGTCATCCGACCGAACCAGGTGGCCGAGATTAACGGCACCAAACCTTATGCGGATGCGCGTGTGCGCAGGGCGCTGGCTATGGCGGTCAACAACGCCGTTCTTCTTGAATTGGGGTTTTCCGATAATGGGCGCGTCGCGGAAAACCACCATGTTTCGCCAATGCATCCCGAATATGCAGAGTTGCCTGCGCCTGTGTTTGATCCTGAAGGCGCAAAGGCTTTGATGGACGAGGCCGGAATGGGCGATTTTGAGCATGAACTGATCTCTATCGACGATACTTGGCGCAAGAATACGTCTGACGCGGCGGCCGCAATGCTTCGCGATGCAGGCATCAATGTGAAGCGCACTGTTTTGCCGGGATCGACGTTCTGGAACGACTGGGCGAAATACCCCTTCTCGACAACTGATTGGGCGCAACGACCACTGGGTGTACAGGTGCTTGCCCTCGCCTATCGCTCGGGAGAACCTTGGAACGAAAGCGCGTTCGCCAACGAAGAGTTTGACAGGCTGTTAGACGAGGCCTTTTCAATAGCCGATGCAGATCAGCGGCGCGAGGTCATGGCCAAACTGCAGAAGATCATGCAGGACGAGGGCGTGATCATCCAGCCGTATTGGAGGTCGATTTATCGCCATCACAGGGAAAATGTTGTTGGGGCCGAGATGCACCCGACTTTCGAAATCCATGTGGCCAAACTAGGGTTTGCTGCTTGAATTAGGGCTGCCGTTGCATTCGACCTGACGCAGGTTCTGCTTGTGTCAGGTCGCCGATGTTAAAACTACGAGGAATCCTTTTGGATGCTGCTAGCGCTAATCGAGGATAGGCGGCATCTTTCACGCAGCAAAACAGATGCCGCAAGTCTTGTCGCACCAGTGAGCTCTCGCAAAAGGGTACGTTTCGAATGGGCTTTGAGCCCTCATTCAGCCCACACTATGAAAGGGACAGCTTCGGAAAGCTGCATGACGGTGTATTGAGCCAAGTCACTGAAAACGCCTGCTCACCTAAAATATTGCAAAACCAGACCTTTTGAACGGGTCGCAGTTTAATCTGCGGCAACGCGGCAAGTCTGCTTGGAGCTTAAGAGTCCACGGGTACAAGTCTTGATCCGGGTGCGGCGTCGTTGGTTCCTCGGCGATACCAACGCGTCCGCGGGGGTTGTTTTGAAATTTCCGATCGGTGCTTTGGCAATAGGATGACCAACAATGAACAGTAGTAATCCAGCAAATCCGGTATTTTACTTCGAAATCCCGGTGAACGACATGGACCGGGCAATTCGTTTTTATTCGACGGTGTTTCATCTCGAACTGAGTAGGCAGACTATCGACGGCTATGATATGGCCTTGTTCCCACGAGACGATCATGCACCCGGAGCGTCAGGTGCGTTGGCATCTGGGGACGTGTATAGCCCTTCGAAATCTGGTGCTCTTGTTTACTTTGATGTCGCGGATATTGACGCGGTTCTCTCATCAGCCTCCGTTAATGGTGGCGCGGTTCTGTATCAGAAAAAGAACCTTGGCGCCGCCGGGTTTGTAGCAGAAATTGAAGACAGCGAAGGCAACCGGATTGGCCTGACAATGCCGAGCGATGAGCATCGTTGACACGGTGCTGCGCGATCTACCGGAGGTGGTCGCAAAATCGAAAGAGCCGACCCACTAGAACTGAAGATCCAACGCAAATATAAGCGGTCCACATCTGCAGTTCTGCATTTTTCTTACGTGTTGCGAAACCTGCTAAGGGTTCGTCAATAAACGGATTATCCTAATCATGCGATCCGCTGGTATCTGCATCGGCTCAATATTGAAAATTCCCATGCGACCCACAAGTTTGGGTTTCTCCAAGAATTCTTCTGCTGCATGCATACGGGGGCGGTGCGAATAATCATCGAACAAAAGCGTCACGGGTCGCGAGATACTGAATGCCGTTGCCAACGCACAGCCAACGCGAAAACGCCCGTCGACAAGAACGACATCCGGATGCCGAAAATTCTCAGTTTTCCAAATGGATAGGGGATAGCGAGGATACCGAGCGACCTTGTCGCGATCAGCTGGAAACCCCCATTTCTTGGTCTTACCGATATTTACCCAATGAACATTCACTTCGGTGCCTGTGTTTGGTGGGTTCTCCCGAAACCACCGACGCATCTTTTGAGCCCACTTTCGGTCGCTTTCAACGCTGTATATTGTTTTTCCCGTCATTTCTGCGGCAAGCACAGTGGAACCACCAGAACCATACTCCAATATGACTGAGGCTGCTTCATAATGCTCGCGAAGGACCCGTCGTTCATCGTCCGGCATCGTAAACTCGGGTCTTTGAATTTCATCCGTTTCCAACCTTCTTCTCCTCAGGCTCGAAAAGTTTCTTGATGCTTATCATTGCAATAGCAGCCTTGTCCGCATTGTGGGCGAAGAAAAACTACGTTGGTCTGATCAGAAGAACGTGTTTTGAGGCGGGCAGGGGACTTTCTTCGACTTGGCCGATGAACAAACGATCGGCATTCACATACTTTGAAACCAATTCGGAGGTCATTCGTCGGGCATTAATGCTGTTCGTTCGGCACAAAACGAATGGTTTTGGTCTTAGGTTCGCGTGGGAGAGAGAACAGCCGTATTGGCATAGCTGAGAATGGCTCGAGCTTGCCTGACTGCATCCGCACCGGAAACCGCAGTCCAAACCTACTTAAGGCCAGTCGTACACGAGCGATCAAACTGGACCGGTTGGGTTGGGCTGATTACTCCCAGCAAATCCAGATGCGACCCCTCACGTCGGATGTTATTCGGCTGCTATCGCATTTTCTGGGTCAGCCGTGGTGTTTTCCACCACTAGAGTGCGCGTTGGGAACGGGATGTTTATATTCGCCTCGTCCAATGCCTCTTTCACCTTGCGTGTCATATCGGCCTGATACTGGAAGTAGTCGGACGACTCACACCAGACGCGCACAAGAAAATCGACGCTGCTGCCGCCAAGATTGTTTACTTGGATAAATGGCTCGGGATCGGTAAGCGAGCGCCTGTCGGACATGATCGTGTCGCGAATAACGCGTTCTGCATCCGCGAGGTTGACGCCATAACCAACACCAAAGGTCCATTCTGCCCGGCGCTTGTCATAGACCGAGTAGTTCTTGATCGTGTTACCCCAGACTTCGGAATTGGGGACGATAACCATGACGTTCCCCATATCCGCAATCTCAGTGTAGTTCAGTGTGATGTCTTTGACTGTGCCAAGTACGCCGTTCACGTTGACAAAATCGCCGATCTTGAGCGGCCGGAACAGGATAATCATCACCCCGGCAGCAACGTTTGATAAAGTACCCTGAAGGGCCAGACCAATTGCCAGACCTGCAGCACCAATCAGGGCGATGATCGAAGTTGTCTGCACCCCAAACGTATTCAAAATGAACAACCCGGTGAACGCGAGGATCGTGTAGCGCACCAGATTGCCAAGGAAATTGAACAGCGTATCGTCCAACCGCTCGGATTTTTCTCCAATGCCTCGGAGTCTTCTGCTGACAAAGCGTGAAATGACAAGACCAATGATCAACAGGATAAGAGCGGCGATCGTGTTTGCCACCAAGCCAAGAATGGCTTCCAGGGTCAGCAGATCGCTGAGGGACTTCCCGTCATAAAGTTCCGTATTCAAAACCTGTGACAGTTGTCCTCCCACGCTGTCTTTCAACGTTTCCGCGGTCTGTGCGATCTCGTTTTCCATCTTGCTCCTCGTATCCCTTCATTCGCGTTGACGTGTCCCGCGACCCGGTGG
Source organism: Ruegeria sp. AWH4_226 (assembly GCF_056159225.1). Lineage (NCBI taxonomy): Bacteria > Pseudomonadati > Pseudomonadota > Alphaproteobacteria > Rhodobacterales > Roseobacteraceae > Ruegeria > Ruegeria sp. AWH4_226. The sequence goes on from NZ_JBSWUU010000001.1 coordinate 311,811, forward strand.
TTTAGATTTAGACCTCGATCACCGCGCTTGAGGCAAAGAACATGGCCTGGCTTACTGCCGATTTGACCTTATCCTCGGTGTAGGGTTTCGAGATGAGGAAGGCCGGTTCAGGGCCTTTGCCTGTCAAAAGACGCTCGGGGAAGGCGGTGATGAAAATAACCGGGCATCCACCATGCTGAGCAAGAATGCCATTCACCGCATCAATGCCGCTGGACTTGTCGGCCAGTTGAATGTCAGACAGGATAAGATCGAACGGCTCGCGCGCGGCCAGGTTCAGGGCTGCAGCCTCGGTGCGGGCAACGCCGGTGACGCGGTGGCCCAGCTCGGTCACCATCGACTCCAAGTCCATTGCAATGATCGCTTCGTCCTCGATGATCAGAACCCGACCTGATGTATGGCGCGCCATTTCGTCATACGCGATATCAATAAGCTTTTGGGCCTCGGCAAGCTCGATCTGCATGATCGCCGCGATGTTACTGACAGAAAATTCTTCGACCGTGCGCAGCAAAAGCGCCTCACGCGTGTTGGGCGTCAGTCGAGACAGCTGGGCGTGGGCCCGGGCTTGGATGTTCGCACCATCGCCATGGGTTTCGACGGTCATCCCGGAGGAGGACCATATGCCGTGAAAGACACGGAACAGAGCCACCCGCGGAGACAGGTTGGGCTCGAACTGACCGGGGTCTGCAAGGATCGCCTCCAGCGTTGCGGCAGCATAAGCGTCACCACTTTGTTGCGAACCGGTCAGGGCGCGGGCGTAACGGCGCAGAAAAGGCAGAATGGGACCAATCTGATCTGCGACGGAAACTCCGGTCGGCTCGGTCATCTTTGTTATCCTCATCTTTTTTTGTACAGTCGGGAACCAAACGCGCAGTGATGCGTTATGGTTCCAGGAAAAATAAACTTTTTGATGAAGCCATGACAAAACCACAGCAAACGCGCCGCGACCGGCGAGAAATTGAACAAAGGATCGACGAAAACCTTAAGCGGGCTTTCGATCAAGTCGCCAGTGAACCCGTCCCGGACCGGTTCGTCGACCTGCTTGAAAAACTTCGGAGTCAGACCAGTATTTCAAAGGCCGGTGACACGGGAGGCACGAATGACTGACCCGAGGGAAGAGCTTGTCGATCATATCGGGCCGATGCGTGCATTTGCTATGAGCCTGTGTCGCAATGGGGCGACGGCGGACGATATCGTACAGGATGCTCTAATAAAGGCCTGGAGCAATATTGACTCGTTCGAGCAGGGTACCAACATGCGGGCGTGGTTGTTTACCATCGTGCGAAACACCTATTTTTCGCTACACCGGAAACGGAAGCGCGAGGTCGAGGATGTTGATGGCGTCATGGCGGAAAAGCTGTCCCAAAAGCCCGATCATGACGGGCGTCTGGCACTGAAAGACTTTGCAGTTGCATTCGACCAGTTAAACGACGAACAACGCGAAGCGCTTGTTCTGGTCGGCGCGCAGGGGTTTTCCTATGAAGAGGCCGCGGAAATGTGCGGCGTGGCCCTTGGCACGATCAAAAGCCGCGTCAATCGCGCCCGGGCCCAGCTGGCTGAGCTGATGGATCTTGAGGATGACGACACCATAGACATGACTGATGCAGTCACGACAGCGATCGTGCAAACGCAACCAGCGGCCTGACATTGATGGACTTGAAGCCCCGCAGCCTGACGGTCTATCTTGCGGCGCTTGTGACGCTGGCACTGCTGCCTTTGGGGCTGATTGCCGTGCTTCAAACGCGCGCGGTCATCGCAGAAGCAGATGAAAACTCGCGCTCATCGGTTCTGGCCCGCACGTTCGAGGCCGCTAGCCGCGAGCGCGAGCTGCTACAAAAGGCTGTGGGGGCCGGGGCGGGGCTGACGGCTGCGTTAGTGACACGTGTCGAGGATGCCTCCGCCTGTTCTGATCTTATGAAGCGGTTTGTAACAAGTGAGCCGGATTTTGTGTTTGCTGGTTTCATCCGTCCCGATGGCATTATGGCCTGTTCGACGGCGGGCGAAATCATGGACATGTCCACCGCGCCGGGGTTCTCGGAAATTCTCGAAAACCCCCAACTCACGTTCTCGGTCAGCCGAGCTGGTGCCGTAACCGGTCAATCGGTGATCATTGTTACGCAGCCCGTCATGGAGCGGACACGACTGCTGGGGTTCTTGTCCATCTCAATCCCCCACGCGCTGGCCAGTATTCCTTTGGATGCACAAAGCTACAACAGTGACGTTGTGATCGCTTTGTTTGATGCTCAGGGTCAGGCTCTGTCGTCGAATGTAGGGCTTGACCAGGTGCACCAGTATCTGCCGCCCCCTGAAGAAAACCGGTTGGTGCTGTCCAACTCGGGCAAAACTTTTCTGGGGCATACGCCACTCGGGGAAGAGCGTGTCTTCGCGGTAGCGGTCATAATCCCCGGTCAGGTAGCAGTGATTGGCAGTTGGCCAAGAGAGGTGGCACTGGCCTCGGTCGGGGCTGGAAGTTCCGCCCTTACGATTGCCTTTCCGATCCTGATGTGGGTGACTGGATTGGGCGTTGCGCTTTGGGGTCTGCACCGGCTGGTGATCCGTCATCTTGACAGCCTGCGTTCGGCTGTGCGGCGCTTTGCCTTGGGTGAACGAGACGCGATTGCAAGCTTGGAAAACGCACCGCAAGAGTTTCAGCAGCTTCAGACCGCGTTCAACCGCATGGTCGTGTTGATCCGCGAAGCTGAGGCGCAGCACGATCGCGATATTGTCGAAAAAACACTCTTGTTACGCGAGGTGCACCATCGCGTCAAAAACAACCTGCAACTGATCGCTTCGATCATGAACATGCATATGCGCACCGCAAAAGCACCCGAGTCCCAACGTCTGTTGGCCCAGTTGCAGCGCCGCGTTCGAGGTCTGGCCATGGTGCACCAAACCCTGAACCAGAACTCGCAGATGACGACAATTAACACCGAGGCGCTGATCGGACATTTGGTGGCTGAGTTGGCGCACCGCCCCCCGATCCAGGGTCAGGTGGTCGAAGTCGAGTGCCAGGTCGACCCGGTTGAGTTGGGCCAGGACCAGGCCGTCACGCTGTCTATGCTCGTGGCCGAAGCCTTGACAAACGCAGTCAAATACGTGGGCATTCCGCACGAAGGCCCGCCGAAAATTTCAGTGTTATTGACCCGATCCGAAGGAGACTGCTTGCATCTGCGGATAGCCAATAGCTGCGGTCGTTCAGACGACGAGGCGGATGCGTTCCACAGCGGCGGAATTGGTCAGCGGTTGATGCAGGCCTTCCTCAGTCAACTGGACGGAACCGAAAGCGTGACCGAGACATCGTCGCAGTACATATACGAAGTAACATTCGAAGTTGCCGAGGTCGAAAGCTCCAGCGAGCCCAGAATGCTTGCGGATAATGGAGGCGGCGATGCCCGAGCCGCAGCAGAATGATTTTGAGGTTCTGATCACCGCAGAACAAGCATGGCCAGCCTTTGAACGGGCAGTTCTTCAGGCCCGGCAACAGATCAAGGCAAGTTTTCGAATCTTTGATTTTATGACGCGCCTGCGCAGCGATGAGGCGCGCCAATATGGCGAAACCTGGTTTGATCTTATCGAGCACGTCATACGAAAAGGCGTTTCGTTCCATTTGGTGCTCAGCGATTTTGATCCGATCTTTGCGACCGAGTTGCACGAGCTGAGCTGGCGTACGAAAAGGCAGGCTGTCGCGTTGGCCGAGATCCTGGGTTCTGATCTAGCGCCACGGTTAAGTGTTCGCGTTTCGATGCATCCGGCACAGGCGGGTACCTTGCCTTGGGCCGCGTTGTTGCCGGCGGTTCTTCGGAAAAAGGCGCAGAAGATGCGAGACCTGACGCGTGAGCGTGTGGAACGGCAGGCAGTGCGCCTTGGATCGGATGCGCTGCCCAAGCTGCACACGGTATCGCATCATCAGAAAATCGCCGTGATCGATAATGAGGTCTGTTACTTGGGCGGTCTGGACATGAATGAAAGGCGCTTTGACACTCTGGATCATGATCGCCTTGCCAAGAATACATGGTCAGACGTGCAAGTGATGGTACGTGGCCCCGAAGCTATTGAGGTCGCGCGCCACATAGATCGGTTTGAGCAGGAAATCGCGACCGGAGAACCTGACCCGAAGGCGACATACCTACGCCGTACCCTGTCCAGCCCCCGCCGGTTTGCGTTTTGGCGATTGTCTCCGAAAACCATTGCGCACGAGATTGAGGACGAACATATCGCCGCGTTTCAGGCCGCGCGGCATCTTTTGCATATCGAGACCCAGTATTTCAGGTCGACCCGACTGGCGGAGGCTTTGGCAGAGGCGGGCCGCGTCAAGCAGGACTTGAAACTGGTGCTTGTTTTACCCGCCTTGCCGGAAGAGATGGCCTTTGGCGGACATGATGGATTGGATATTCAATATGGGCTGGATCTGCAGGCCAAGTGCCTCAGTGTCATCCAGCAGGGGTTTCAAGACCGACTTTCGGTTGCCACTCCGGTTCAGCCGGCTGTGGCAAGTGGCACAAATGACCGTGCCGGGCTTCTGAGCGGCTCTCCGATCATTCACGTTCACAACAAGGTTCTGGTGGTGGATGACTCTCATGCGCTGGTCGGCTCTGCCAACCTCAACGGGCGATCGCTGCGCTGGGATACTGAGGCCGCCTTGCGGGTGACAGATCGCGAGCGTGTGGCCACGTTGCGACGGGCCTTGGTAGATCATTGGTGGTTTTCAGAAGGCGCACGCAACGCGGTTGAACCGGAGCGGATGTTTTCTTGGTGGCACCGCGAGGTTGAGGCAAACGGTGTGCGGAGGCCCGAAGCGCGAACTGGTTTCCTGGTACCGCACGATCCAGAAGCTGCGCACGAATTGCGACAAGCACTCCCGGGGGTGACCGAGGACATTGTTTAGCTGTTTTCAGCTGGGGTTATGACTTCGGGGTTCAGCAGCACTCCGAGCCACAGCAAGATCGGCAACGCAATGATCGCCCCGACAGGCCCCCATAGCCAAAGTCCAAAGATGATTGCAATGAACACGACCAGAGGGTTCACCTGAAGCCTTTGCCCGACGAATGCAGGTGTGACGAATTGCGCCTCTGACAGGTTGATTGCCAGAAAAATTAGCGGAGGCACAAGCGCGGCCGCCCCGCCGAATTGCGTCAGACCCGCAATCAGAAGGCCGGATACGATCATCAGCGGGCCCAGATACAAGATAAAATTCAGAAGCCCGGCGGCCAGCCCCCAGACCACAGCATCATTGATTCCGATCAGAGCCAAGGCAGCAGCCGTAACGGTTCCCAGCGCGATGTTGACCAGCGTCACTGCAGCGAAGTAGCGATAGACCGCTCGGTCAGCCAGATAGAGTCGTTCCGTAAAGCGGCCGGCTGCAGCGTAGACATCAGGTTTTGTAAGAACAAAAAAGAACAGGGTGCCGATAAAGATCAGAATCTTCGACCCGAAGTTCGGCGCCAGCCACAATGCATCCATGACTGAGGGCAGCGCAGACTCTTTTTCCGCTCCCCCATCGGCCCCTACTGTTTCTTCGATCTCGCGTCCGATTGTTTCGATCCCGCGAATGAACTCGGACATTGCAGCAACCCACGAACGCAATTCGCGCTTGATGGCGGGCAGCTGCTCGACCAATGTTGAAAGCAGCGGCTCCAGCAACAGGAAAGCGGCGAAAACAACAGTGCTTGTCGCAAAGAGCAACGCCGACGCAGAGATCACGCGCGGGCATCCCAGCCTTTCAAGTTTGTCTGCAAATGGTGAAACCACAACGCCAAGAACCAAAGCAAATGCGATTGGCGCCACGATAGGTCGAGCAAGATATAAGGCTGCGATCAGGGCTATCCCTGTCAGGATCGCCAACATCACGCGTATTGCTGTGGAGGTGTGAATGGCTGCGGGCATTGGTGCAGATCACTGCCTGCGCAACGTATCGTTTGCACAATTGTTGGATTGCAACTTGTCAGGCTCGAGGTCAAGCGCAGGAGCAAATTGGCAGGCAGATGTAAATTGGTTTGCCATTCCGGTCGTCTCCTCATTCAATTGTCAGTCGACGTAAGCGATCTGTTTGCGAACGCGGTCGAAGGCGCAGTCATTTCCGAATTTTTACGTGCATCGGACTGACCACATGCACGCAAACCTAACGTTTGATCGGCGGGATGGTTCCCGAGCATGTCTCCAATCCGCCTTCCAGCCCGGAAAAGACCCGCATGAAGCCGGAAGCCGAATAGTCGAACGACGAAACTTCCGACCTGTTTGGAACCGGTTTGCATCCTGCGCGTTTAGAATGTGTGCGGAAAAAAAACTGAAAGGAGAAGACGATGAATTGGGATCAAATTCTTGGGCGATGGACCGAGTTCAAAGGCAAGCTGCGCGAAAAGTTCGGCGAATTAACCGATGATGAAATCGAGCAGGCGCGAAGCGACCGTGAAAAGCTGGAGGGTATTATTCAGAAGAAATATGGGGATTCGAAGGAGGACGTCCGCGACACCGTAGACCGTATCATCAGGGATATGTAGCGCCGGTATCTATGTCAAAACCCCGATACGGGGCGGACGTGTTTTGCCACCCGCCCCGTGAGACTTTCCCCTTCACACTTAGCCGTCGAGGCTCAATACCATGAAAATTTCTGCAGTCATCGATACGCCGTTTATCGCAAGCGGCAGCACAAACCCCATCGGACAAATTGTCGATGTAGCAGTACGGCCAGGGCAACTGGTACTGGAATACGTTTTGATCAACCTCAGCGGTGTCGGAGGGTTTGACCCGGTTGCTTTCTCTGCTGAGACACTGCAGTTCAGCCCTGACAAAGTAAGCTGCGTCTATACGCAAGAGGAAATTAATCGTCTTCGTCCGCGCATACCGACCGAAGCCAACCTACCTGTAAACATCGAGGGGCTTCCACCGCTGGTTGTCGGACCGTTTGGCGAAGCGATTGCCCCAGTGGTCATGGGGGCAGTATTGAACGATGCCCTGCAAAAGCGGCACTCGCCCGAGCCGCCTGCCAGTGAGTACCGCTGGTTCGGAGCTTTAAAGGGCAGCCCTGCCTTTGACGCGAAAGGAGAGCTGGGCGCTGTGGCGGACATTGAGTTCGACCCGTCCAGCAAAACGTTGCAGTTTATTCTGATCGATCGCCACAATGATGTGGCAAGATTTCGCTTTGAAGATTTGCGAAACATCCCCGATGAGGAAAACTACCTGGTTCTCTCCGAAAATTCTGATCCGACCCGTTCGGCCTGATGGCGGGAGATAGCTCTGGCAATCCCCGCTCGAAACGCGGTTTTTTCTTTTTAAAACAACTATTTTCAATTTTTCTGGGAACTAGTCCTACCGTCATTCGTTTACTGGATAAGACCGCAGACAAAGCGGTCAGAACAGACCAAAGGAGTGAGCTATGAAACATATTCTGACCACAACTTCGATTGTTCTGATGGTATCGGCGCCGGCTTTTGCAGAAAGCTCGAATGTCGACAAAGTCGGTAAAAACCTGGAAGAAGCGGCTGAGGCGGCGGGTGACGCGCTGTCCAACACCGCAAAAGATATCAAGAATGCCGCCCAGAACACCGCGCAGGACATCGACCAAGCAGCCGAAACGACTGGTGACTACATCAGCGGAGCGGCAGGGCAAGCGGCAGACGCCGTTGATCCGATGACGATCGACATCGAAGGCTATGTCCCCATAGCAAATGATTCCGTTCCGGCCGAAGAATTGAACGGAATGCGCGTCTATGACGCGTCAAAAGAGTGGGTAGGAGAGATTGAAGAAGTCGTCGTGGACATGGATGGATTTGTTGACGGTGCGGTCATTGGAGTTGGCGGTTTTCTCGGCGTGGGCGAGAAGGATGTTCTGATCGATTTCTCGCGTGTATCCCTGATGCGTGAGGTTGACGGAAACACCACGTACGCCTTTGTACACGCAGACAAAGAAACGCTGAAAGAAATGCCAACCCACCAAGGGTCATAATCAGCTTTCATGTATTTGCACCATACTGATCCGTCGGCCGGCATTCCTGGCCGGCGGGTTACTTTGATAGATTTTGAAAAGTCTAAAAGGGATCAGATCAACGGCCTTTGTTCGGCTCTCGTGGAGTCAACCAAACCAACCTTAGCCAACCCATCTAGGTCAAAAATCCGCAATTCCCCTTTTGACCACTCTGCCATCTCAAGCTGCTTCAGCCTGCGCAGCGTTTTGTTTGTGTGTACCAAAGACAACCCCAGCGCATCTGCCAGATCCTGTTGCCGGAATGGCAATGGGCACTTTAGGTGTTCGCCTAGGCCAACCGCTCGGGATCGTGTGTAGAACCGATGCAAGCTCCAGGCAATTTTCTCTACTGCGCCACGCTGACCGACCGTTGTCAGGGCATCGCCCAAAAAATGCTCTTCGACTGCGGCCAGAAACGTCAGGTCAAATGCACGGTCGGGCTGATTTTGGAATAGTTCGTAGATACGTGATCGATTAAAAACGCATAGCCGCATTTCTGTCGTCGCTTCGACGGAATGTTGCATTTCCCCCATAACGCCGGATTGAAGCCCGACAAGGTCGCCGGGCAGTACGAAGCCAACAACTTGCCTGCGGCCGTTTTCCAATGTCTTGTATCGGATCGCCATACCGGACAGCACTGTAAACAAATGCGCGGATTTCGCGCCCTCGATGAACAATTGGGTCCCCGGTTCAGCTTGCATCTCCCCTGTCTTGAAGTCCTGCATGAACAGCAGCTCTTCGTCTGAAAATGGTTTAAAGACGCCCATGCGCCGAAGTGGGCAGTCTGTACATTTAATTACGGAAATAGTTCGCTGCTGTGTCATAGTTTATTGCGGTAAGCCCAAACTGACATACGGTTGGATCAAGCAAAAATTTGGATTGACTTGATGGAAACTCCTTCCCGCAGCGTAGCAGATGTCTTGATTGTTACGGAAAACTTTATCGAAGCGGCAGATATCGGTGACGCCATACCCTTCGTTGCCCCAAATCGCGTCGTCCATATCCGCGAGGTGCAAGCAGGTCTGCATCTTTGGCAGGACACAAGCTTTGCCCCTATCCTGAGTGTCATGAGTTATCGCAGAGGCGAGGCAAATCTTGATACTTTGGCGAAACTTTTGATCGATCGAGGCAGCGTACTTTTATTGCTCGACCCAACGTCCGAGGTTCAGAGCAAATTTGATTGCCTCGCGCTGTCGCGCCCGTTTACCGCGGCGGACTTGGCCCGTACGATTGGGGCTATTGATTTTGGAAACAACAGGTTAACCGACGCTCCTAACCCTGCGTGACTTGTAAAAAACGAGATGAGCTGAGAAATAACACGCCTTCCAGCCCAAAAAGCAGCACGGTCTTGGCCGCACTGCTTTTCAAAGTGTGTTTCACGTTTCATATGGTCAGATCGCACTGCGCGCGGCCTTTGGTCCGAAGATCAGCCAACAGATGAACCCAATCAGAGGCAGAACGATGACGAACAGAATCCACAGGATTTTTGCGCCGGTTGTCGCAGATGAGCCGATAATCGAAACGATCGCCCAAATCGACAATACCAGAACGATCAGTCCGCCAATGCCATACACTTCTACCATATCGATATACCTTTCGTGATGGTTGTCTCTGCGTCTACGTTGGGTAAACGCCACTGGCGCAAGATTGTTCCCGCAGAAACCGCAGCCACCCGAAAAATAGCCCCTGACGCATTTAGAAACGCCGAAAGACTGGGAACAAAAGGCCTTGCGTGCGCGTATAGTAACGGGGTTGATATGAGGGTTTAGGATGTCGAAGACAAGCAAGTTCACGCAAAAGGATCTTGTTGAAAAAGAGAGTGAGCGCGAAGCGGTCGAAGAGGCATCTGGTTTATCCCCACGTCTTATCTTCGAAACCATACGTCAAAATGGCGAGGAAGAACTGGACCGACCGATCCGGGCTTTGTTCTGGTCTGGCATTGCCGCCGGAATACTGATCAGCTTTTCTGTATTGGGCGAGGCAATCCTGCGGGCGCATCTGCCCGATACCAACGGACGATTTCTGATTGAGAACTTAGGCTATTCGCTTGGGTTTGTTTTGGTAATTCTGGGACGAATGCAGTTGTTCACCGAGAACACGATCACGACAGTGGTCCCAGCTATGATAAACCCAACCCTCTCATGCATCTCAAAAACCGCCCGTTTGTGGGTTATCGTTTTGCTCGCGAACGTGTTGGGGGCTTTTGCAATATCGGCTTTTTTGATCTATACGCCGGTGCTTTCACCCGAACTTGTCGCAATCATCAATGACCTCAGCCACCACGCGACCGGCATGGGGGCCTGGATTGGCTTCCTCCGAGCGGTTCCAGCAGGTATCCTGATTGCGGCGATCGTTTGGATGCTACCTTCGGCGCAAAACAACGAAGTGCTTGTGATTGTGATCTTCACTTGGTTGATTGCGGCTGGCGATTTTACCCATGTTGTCGCCGGGTCCGTAGAGATGGCAATTCTTATATTGCAAGGGCAACTACCCTTGGGTAAGGCCATTTTTGGATTTTTCTTGCCCGTCCTCGCTGGGAACATCATCGGGGGAACGGCCGTGTTCACGATGTTGGCCTACGCGCAGATCAAACCGGAAATAGAAAGCCCAAAACGCGGCTAAGGCGTTTTGTGCCGGTGTTCTCACCGTGCTGTCAGACCGTTACTGAAGGAGGTTCCTTCTTCGTCGTTTCGCGCGTTTTCCTTTGTGTTTTCTGCAGTATTCCGTGCCATTTCAGGACTTCTTTCACATGTCGAACGCTGGAGAGTGACGATAGTTGCGCCAAAAAGATCGGGAACTTTTTGCAGGCCAAATGCGTTGGAAGAGCAATATTCACAGAAATGGAAGGAAATCCCATGTTGTCTTGGGCAGTTATCTTTTTCGTGCTTGCAATTGTTGCCGGTATCTTTGGGTTTGGTGGCATTGCCTCAGCCTCGGCTGGCATCGCACAAATCCTGTTTGTCATCTTTCTGGTCTTGTTCATCGGCTCGCTGATCATGCGGGTGATGCGAAGCTGAGCACTCTGTTTGTACGCTTCGACGATCCGCTTAACTCGCTTTAATGGAACAAGGTTTAAAACTCTATGAAAGATAGTCCCGTTACTCAATCGGCCGCCGAATTGCTGGTCGCCTGTCTAGAAGCAAACGGCGTGACCTGCGCGTTCGGCGTGCCGGGTGAAGAAACGACCGACCTGATTGCCGCGATAGACGCGTCCAGCATCGATTTTGTTCTGTGCCGGCATGAGCAATCTGCGGCATTCATGGCATCCGTCCATGGGCGTCTGACGGGAAACCCGGCCCTGTGCATCGCGACGCTTGGCCCCGGAGCAACCAACCTTGTCACAGGCGTAGCCGACGCAACCCTTGATCATGTGCCGATGATTGCCATTACGGGGCAAGGCAGCCGCACCAGACTGGGCCGCGAAAGTCACCAGATTATTGATCTTGAAGCGCTCTTTGCGCCCGTCACCAAAGTAAGCCGCACATTGATGGTGGTAGACGAGATCCCTCAGATCGCCGCCGAGGCCGTCAGACACAGCAAGATAGACAAGCCCGGAGCCGTACATCTGTCTTTGCCGGAAGATCTGGCCAAGGTGCCAACCGCGGCCGAGCCTTTCGTTGCCCCACCAGCGGCCGAAGTCCGGCCCGCACCCGATGCGGTTATCCGGTCCGTCCGTTTGCTGGCCGAAGCGAAAAGGCCTGTGATACTGGTTGGCCACGGGGTGATCCGGGCGGGGATTTCAGAGGATGTGCGCGCTCTGGCGGAAAGCCTCTCCGCCCCGGTTTTGACGACTTTCATGGCCAAAGGCGTGCTACCGGCAGGGCATAGGTTGTCCCTGCAGACGATCGGTCAGCCCGAGAAAGAACTGGCATCTGAAGCATTCGAGCTAAGTGACCTGATCATTGCCATCGGGTTTGACCCGGTTGAGTACCCGCCGGCCAAAGTTTCGCTGGGCGGGGAGAAACCGGTTCTTGAAGTCTCGGATGTTGCGTCAACCGTTGACGTAGACTGGCCAGTCAAGGCGGCGCTGACGGGCGATCTTTCGCACTGCATTGACGTTCTGTCCAAGGCCACCGCCGAACGCTCTGCGAACCCTTGGTATGAAGACCTGCAGCAAAGGATCAATATGTCATTGACCGGGGGAACAACCGCAACTGATGCCGCATGCATCGCGCCAACGGATATTTGTCGGACAATTTCAGAAACGTTGCGCGACAGCGACGTCTTGTTGTCTGGCGTTGGGCTGCACAAGCTGTGGATCGCCCGCAACGTTGAAGCCCGGCGAGCTGGGCAAATCATCATTCCGAACGGTCTTGCCGGGATGGGCCTGGCACTGCCCGGAGCGATCGAGGCCGCCCGTCTGATGGACGAAGGCCGCGTGATCGCCGTGTGCGGGGACGGTGATTTTTTGATGAATGTCCAGGAAATGGAAACCGCAGCCCGTCTATGCGTTCCGATTACCGTCTTAATCTGGGAAGATAATGGCTATGGCCTGATTGATGAAAAGCAGCCTGGGAAAAGGAACTTTTCTTTTGGTAATCCGGAGTGGGGCGCGCTGGCTGCGTCTTTTGGCTGGGTGTACCACGATATTGACAGCTTCGAGAAACTTGGGCCGGCTCTGCAGGCGGCGGCTGATGTCGCCATTCCCACCTTGCTGCGCGTGTCGGTTGATTATTCTGCGGATGGTGGAATTCCCACTTTGGCATGATTTTTTGTCAGAATTGGGAACAACACTTCATCCTGTGCGTTTTGTTCGCAGTAGAAAAAAGGAGTTGTCATGACCGACGCATTAAATGTTGTTCCGAACGAAAATCCGGTGTCGACAGGAGTACGCGACACGGCGCCGCTGGCCAGAGGGCTGGCGAGTGTTTTGGCAGACACCTATCGCTTGACGTTCAAAACACACGCGTATCACTGGAACGTAGAAGGCCCGTTGTTCTATTCGATCCACAAGCTGACCGAGGAACAGTACGAAAACATGTTCGCCGCCGCCGATGAGATTGCCGAGCGCATTCGGGCACTGGGTCGTTTGGCACCATCACAGATGTCAGAGATTACAGAAGTCTCAGTCATCAAGGATTGTGAAACTGAAATGACTGCAGCGGCGATGGTAGAAGATCTTGCCGCTGACCACGAACGCGTTTCACATCGCCTTCGCGCCCTGACTGAATTGGCGGGCCAAAGAAAAGACGTCGTGACGGAAGACCTCGCAACTGAACGTTCGGCATTCCACGAACAAGCTGCCTGGATGCTGCGAGCAATCGCCAAAACAGACTAAGCCAGCCTTCTTTGGACCAAACTGAGTGTTGCATTCGCTCGAACTTCCGAGTTCGGGCGACTGCCCAACAACCCGGCCAAAATTTGCCAAAAGGCAAACTTGGTGACGCACGAAATGAGCCGATCTCATGAGCAAACAAAACCTTGCGGCGGAACGAACCGACTGGGCCGAGGACCGCACCATACTTGCAAACGAACGAACTTTTGCGGGCTGGATGCGCACGGGTATGGCGAGCGTCGCCATCGCGCTGGGTTTAAAAGCGGTGTTTGGAGCAGTTGAACCGACGTGGATCGCAAAGGCCGCTTCGACCTTGTTCATAATTCTTTCCCTAATCATATTCTGGGGCGCGTGGCGCAACTCGGTTCGGGTTTACGCGCGATTGGATTCTCATTGCTCGGAACCTGCGTCGAAATCTCATCTCGGTCTTGTTGTGGCTTCGCTCTCGCTTGGTTCAATCGTGTGCGGTATTGTGCTCTGGCTGGTATAATGGCCGACGGGTCCAAGACTTGGTTCTGAGGAGCCCCGTCTATTTTGAACGACCTTTCACATATAGCCGTGAACTGCGTGGGATTTTTGGACTATGAAACACATTGATTGGGTCCGCTTCCACTTCCTTCGCTATTATCGGAACATGGGTCTGCGCGTTGTTCTGTATGCCCTGCTTGCTATGTCGGCGGCTCTGATTAGCCCCACGGTTTCATTCTTCACCAAATCAGATATCGGCGGAAAAATTCAATTCGACTCTGTCATACCTGTTCTGACTATATTGGCCACCTCAATGCTGGCGGTGTCCACGTTTTCCCTGAATATCATGGTCAGCGCACACCGGGCCGCGTCAGATGCGACGACGCCGCGCGTCCATCGCATTCTGTTGGAAGACACGACTACGCAATCGGTCCTTGCAACGTTCATCGGAGCGTTCGTTTTTTCCTTAGGATCAATAGTCTTGTATCAGGCCGGCGTGTACCCACCCGGATCCGCCTACATAGTAATGTCTGTGACAATTGTCGTTGTGGCGTTGGTCGTGGTGTCATTGCTTCGCTGGATTGATCACCTCACGATGATTGGCAGCGTCGACGACAGCCTCAAATGCGCAAAAGAGAAGGCACGGAGTACGTTGGAGACGTACCTGAAGAGCGCTAATCTGGGTGCCTCCATTCTGACGGAGGCCACAGTTCTTCCAGTTCATTCGAAAAAGCTTCTTTCGCGCCAATCAGGCTACGTTCAATTGATTGACACTGTGCAACTTCAGGACGCAGCGCCAGAGAACGGATCAGTTTACGTGTCGGTCAGGCCGGGTTCTCATGTCGTTGCCGGTGAAACACTAGCCGAAGTTTCGGGAACATCAGACGAAGACACACTAAAGCGAATGGAATCTGCCTTCACGATTGGTGACATCAGAACGCACGAACAAGATGCAGAATTCGCTCTGCTGGTGCTTTCAGAGATCGCAGCCAAGGCATTGTCACCGGGCGTGAACGACGCCGGGACGGCAATTGAAACTCTGCAAGAGATCAAATCGCTACTTTGGTTCTACTTTAACGAAGACCCAGTTTCCGAAATTACCCCAGCTGCTCCAAAGGTGTTTGTGGATATGCCAAGTGAAGCGTGTTTACTCAGTGCCGCTTTCATGTCTTTGGCGCGCGACGGAGCAGGAATGCTGGAGGTCGCTACACAGGTACAGAAAGCGTTGTCGACTTTGTCGCAATCGCGCAACGAAAAAGCAGCGACTGCTGCAAGTGATCTTGCTGAGAAGGCACTGAAACACTCTTTTCGATCGGATTTGCTGGAATTTGAAAAGCAGCAACTCGAACACCATTTCTTACAGAGCCAAGGCCAAAAGGCTTAGTCTTGGTCTCTCTTGAGTGTGTACCGGTTCTTGGGTCACGAAGATGGTCGGCAAGCAGCATCACCTGACGGGTTCAGGTTGATTGTTCTTGAAAATCAACGGTGAACGGCACTACCTTTGGTGGGTCGTTGACTACCAAGGTTAAGTCCTGAAGAGCCTTGTGGCGAAAAGGCAGGGCAGAGAAGTCGCAGATACTATTCCACCTACAGGGGCGGGTGATGCTCAGCTTTCGGCGGATGCGAAACCTGTAGAAATTGACACCCGCGCTTGTTTCAATCCGCGACCTGTTCCAACCAGAGAGCAGCCTTTCTTTTAGAATTAATTCCAGCTGAACAGTTCGCCGCTCTCTCCGACTAACGCGGTCTTTGCACAGAATACGGGGTAGTGTTTCTGTCTGTACGTATGCCAACCCATTTGTCAGATCTAACCTCGGAAAAGGCGGCGAAACGCAAGCGATGTAGCAGCGGCAGTTAGGCGACCAGATCCGCAGAGGAAGGCGCGGATATCACGCCCCAATAGTCGGCTTCAAAGAACCAATCGAATGCGGAAAGTTCGGTTGCAATGGACTGACGTACTTCGATGGCAAGAATGGATTCGACCCCAGCCACTGTGACGCCCAATTGCGCCAGCAGTTCAGACGGATCATCGGAACTGGCAACGAATTCGGAATAGGCCGCTTCATCAAGAACGAGATAAAGGGTGTCCTGACCGCTGCCTCCAACAAAAACATCGCTCGAAGGGGATTCATCCCCACCGATCAGAGAGGGTTCAATGAAGACAAAGATATCGTCGGACGCACCGCCGAAGACGATGTCGCTGCCAAGGCCGTCCGTGATAACATCACGACCATCGCCGCCGACCAAAACATCATTTCCGGCACCGCCCCCCAGAATATCGTCGCCGGGGCCGCCGACGACGGTATCGTCATCACGCCCGCCCTGGATGATATCGTTTCCGATGCCACCATTGATGATGTCCTTTCCGGTACCTCCGAAGACCACATCGTTTCCCGGTCCGACATTGATCCGATCATCGCCGCCCAGCCCGAAAACTCCGTCCGGTCCGGAACCTGAATTGAAAACCGACGCGTCATCGTCCAACAGTACCGTGTTGCCCCCGCGAAAGACGAACTCGGAATATGCCCCCCAAAGCTGATGCACCGTTTCCGCCGGGTGCAGCATATCCCAGGCAAGAACCTGATCGCTGTCAAAACTGCTTCCGTCAATCAAGAGGTCGAGTTTGTCGGCAACAATTCCAAAGCTCTCCGGATCTTCCAGAAGGGCGGACGTCACTGCAAAGAAGTCCAGCACGCGAACATCGTTGCCACCATTGGCCTGGGATTGCACCAGCGCAGCAAGCCCCTCGTTAAAGGTATCGACCAGCAACCCAGCAAATTCCTGGGTGATCATTGATAAATTGTCGAAGTCTGGAAACAATCCCGTTGGCGGCAGGGTGGCGAGATATACAGTCTCGACGCCCGCCTGCATAAGCCTTGCGGATGCTCGGCCGATCTCCGCCAAAATGTCATCGATTTCCGAACCCAGAAGTAAAAACAATTCTTCAACGGTGGCCCCTTCTTGCGCCTCGGCCTGATCGACAAGGGAGTTGAGGTCATTGCCGCCGATCAAAATAACACCGGCAGAGCCATTTGGAACGCCTGCGGTCGAATTCCGTTCGAAGTTATCGATCTGGGTCTCGAGGTCGATTATGTTTTCCGGAAAGTCCCCGCCAATGGTTTTGGCGGCCGCGAAAGCGTAGTTTTCAACCTCGAACCCGCCCAGCGTGGCGGTGTATTCGGGGTGTGTGAAGGCATTTGTAATCGCGCGCTCACTGCCGAACTCGGGAAAGCTATTCAATATAACTTGCTCCGAAATCTTCTCACTCAGGGCTCGCAACTGAGAGAGGGGCACGGTCCCTCCGAACCTTTCGATCAAGTCGGAAAGTATGAAGGAGCTGAGAACCGAGGTCAGAAGTTTGAACGCATTACCAACGTCCGTCAGACTGTCCCCGAAATAGTATATGCGCGAGAAACTTGTGCTCATTGGTGTCTCCGTTTCGATTGAAGCCCGAGACCGCAGGAACCGATTCTGTTCACTCTTCACTGCACAGTTCTTGTAGAAATCCTAAAGGACCGAGGAAAGAAATCAAGAGCACCGCCAGTTTGCAGTGAGGCACGCGGCTTCGCGAGTTTGGAGGTAATTTCTGTTTCGCTTGTTCGAAGTCGTCGGTCTTGTTTGTTGCCCAAAGCACGCCGAAGGGTGCTGGTGTCCCAACTCTCTCCGAGTGGTTTGGTCGCGGCACGAATTAAAAGACAGGCTTACAGGCTAAACAGAGACGTGTTCGAATTCGTCTTCCAAAACCTTCATGATGGTCCTGCCTGAGCGACGATTGTAGCGATAATACCGTTGCTTACATCCCAGCGCCCGCGCAGGTGTAAATTTCCGTCCATGTGTATATGCGCAATAAACGTTTGATCTTCAGCGTTAAATTCCAATGACGCATCTGAAAAATCGAGAGAGGTTTGCCGTACGGGATACCAAGCCTTGAACACCGCCTCTTTGGCGCAAAAAAGAATGCGTCCGTTCAAAGGTGCGCGGGAAATCCACTCGTGCTCATGCCCATGTGCAACTACCTGAGCAACCTCAGCCGGTATGGGTTCGGCGGGTTCAGCATCAATACCTAGCCACTCGGTTTGAGATCTTTCGCTGACGGCACACGCGACGTAATCGCTGCAGTGCGTGATTGAGCCCCGTATACCTTTTGGCCAATCAGGTGCGCCAGAAGGTAAGATCCCGAGATGTGGGACATCACGGCCGATCCGGGCCAACGCTGCATGCGCACAGGACCGGCCGGCCATGTGATCGCGCTGACGCTTACGCACTGCCCGCTGAACGTTCGACGCATAGCGTTGATCCAAGTCCGCCCAAGCTGTAGCGCCGAAGCGTTCCACGACGGTTACGTCGTTGGATACGAGGCGACTGAGGAGACCCAGCCTGTCAGTAACAGCCTTCGATCTGCTGTTTTCATTCATCGCGGTTAAGGCGCGACGAGAAAATCGACGAAGGTCGTTCTTTGTCGTTCTTTTGAGTTAACTCTCTTTGACCTTGGGGTTTCGACGACATTTTTACTCCGCGCAACGACTCAACTTTCAGACGGCCTTAGTGTCACTGATAATGTGATTTAACCGTCGAGTTGCAAAGCACGTTAAACACCGTTTTCGGGACCTTGCTGGTCATCGCGGTGTTGGTGGCTGACAGGCGCAGGTCAGGATGCGTACTCAATTCAGTCATTAACCTGGGACGATATTGTCGGCGCTTTGAAACCGGTCCGGTTGATTGATGGTCCACACAAGGCGGGTTCGACAAGTCTGAGACGCGAATCGATTCGTCGAAAAACGGTTATTTGGTTACCCTACGTAAACACGGGGTGCTCAAAACCTATGCATTCACGCACAGAGAGCTATCATCGAGACGGTTTTTTAACGCGACAATGGAGGCATCTGCCCCGACGATTTGCATCGAACATATTCGTATTGAATTGAAAAGACTGGATTTCCCAGTTTTGGAATTCTTCATGAGGTCTTTTCGCATCTGCAGCTTTCTAGACAGAACGCATTAAGTTGCGTTAGAAGGTACCTGAGCATTGGTAAAATGTTGCTGCGAAACTGATATCGATAATTTTGTTTCGATCTCGTGGCTGGTTTGAGTTTTTTTGGGGCTTCTGAGTGGGCTCGGACCGTGGGGGTTCCGGGATGTTATCAACGCGAGCCAAGGTCCGCTCATAGTAATTCTCTGGAGCGGTAAGCCGACACGACGCGATCTCCGCGTAGCTTTGCGCTGATTTTTTAGTAGGTGGTTCGGAATAAGCGCGGGCCAGGAGTTACGACCGATGCTTGATTGTTTGACGGACAAGAGTTTTGAAATCATTGGGTTCTCAATCCCAAACTACCTCGGATCAAAAGTACCGCATGCAGCGTGCAAGGCGAAACATGTTGGCTGTCTTGACCTTGAATATGCTGATCCAACGCGATTGGAGGTTTTGACCGCAGTCACCGATCTGCGTACGGCCGCGCCAGCGTTTTGGGGGCTAAAGCTCACATCAGAGGGTCTCGACGCCGCGCTGGATGCGGATTTGTTTTGCGACGGGGCTCCGCACACCATCGTAATTGTCGGAGAGATTGCGAAGGCCACTGGCGGGACGATCGCTCGGCTGAGGTCCGAGGCACCTGAAACTCGTGTGCTGGTCGAAATTGTTTCGCGTTCGCAAATTGCCTTGGAGGCCGACCTTGCCCCAGACGGCTGGCTGGCCAAGGGACATGAAGCCGGAGGGCGAAGCGGAGACGAGACGGCGTTTATCCTTCTTCAGGCGCTGCGTCAGGTTACCGATTTGCCGATCATCGTGCACGGTGGCGTCGGACCGGATACGGTTGCTGCGCTGCGCTTGGCTGGTGCGGCGGGGGTTGCATTGGATTGGCCCCTGGCGCTGCTGGATGAGGCCCTGACGCCTGCAAAAATGCAGCGGGCGCTGAAAGTTTTCGACGGCAGCGAAACGCTTCACGTCGCGGGTGTCGACAATACCGGGTACCGGATGTTCTGGAGACCTGATCACGCCCCGGCACGTTCAGTGAAGGAAGTGGCAGATGCCAACCCCTCCGCACTCGCTGCAGCGGTAGCAGATCTCTTGGACCCAGCTACTGGCGGTGGTGTCTGGTTGGTGGGTCAGGATGCATGTTTCGCCAAGCCGATGCTTGAAAAATATGGGCGAGTGGGCACTGCTTTGAATGATCTGTTGGCGCGTTCCAAAGACCAGATCGCCTCGGCGCATGCGCAGCGTGCTTTGGCGCGCAACAGCGCTTTTGCCCAGAAACTGGGTACCGAATTTCCGATACTTCAGGGCCCGATGACCCGGGTAAGCGACCGCGCGGCCTTTGCTGACTGCGTTGCCGATGGCGGTGGGTTGCCATTTATTGCGCTTGCGCTCATGCGGGGCAAAGAGGCCAACGAACTTGTCACTGAAACCAAGGCATTACTAGGCAATAAGCCTTGGGGAGTAGGCGTGCTGGGCTTTGTAGATGACGCTCTGCGCGAAGAGCAGTTAGAGATCATTCTGCGGAACGCGCCGGACTTTGCCCTGATCGCGGGTGGGCGGCCGGACCAAGCACTGAGGCTCGAAAAGTCCGGAATCCCGACGTTCCTGCATGTGCCATCACCGGGGCTACTCAAAGTCTTTCTGGAGCAGGGATCGCGGCGCTTCATCTTTGAAGGAAGGGAATGTGGTGGTCATGTAGGTCCTCGGTCGAGTGCAGTGTTGTGGCAGCAGGCAATGGACACATTGCGCGCATTCTATGGCAGTGATCCAATGGACTGTCAGATCTTGTTCGCAGGAGGCATTCATGACGCACGCACCTCGGCGATGGTTGCAACAATTGCGGCCGACGCGGTGGCGCAGGGCGCCGAAGTCGGTGTTCTCATGGGGAGCGCCTACATCCTGACAAAGGAGGCCGTCGCCGCAGGCGCGGTGGTGCAGCGGTACCAGGACCTCGTTCTGGGTGCGCGTGAAACCGTGCTACTGGAATCCGGTGTTGGCCATGCGACCCGTGTGGTCCGAAGCGCGATCGCGGACGAATTCCAAAGCGAAAAGGCCCGACTGCTGGCTGAAGGTGTCGAGGCCGAAGATATCAAGGATGCGCTTGAGCGGTTTAATATCGGCAGGTCTCGCGTCGCCTCCAAAGGCATCGACCGTAACCCGAACTTCGGAAAAGTCGATGGGGCAGCAAAATACATCGAAGTGCCCGAAGCCGATCAGGAACGGCAAGGGGTGTACATGATCGGACAATTGGCGTCGCTGCGCGACAGCGCGTCGACCATTGCCGACTTACATGCGGACGTCTGCGATGGGGCAGTCTCTTATTTGAAAGAGGCCGTGCCGGAGGCGCCGGGTCAGGAAGCATTCGTCGAAGGCCCGGGGTCACGCGTCGCGATTACCGGCATTTCGACCATTCTGCCGAAAGCGCAGGATCAGTTTCAGTTCTGGGAAAACATCCTCGACAAGGTGGATGCAATCACCGAAGTCCCCGAGCGAAGGTGGGACTGGCGGCGGTATTTTGACGAAGACAGGGACGCGCCGGATAAATCCTATTCCCGCTGGGGCGGGTTCGTGGATGAGATGCCTTTCGATCCGATCCGCTACGGTATTCCACCAAATTCGATGACCAGCGTCGAACCGCTGCAGTTACTGACGCTCGAACTCGTGCGCAAGGCGCTTGAGGACGCCGGGTTCGAAGACGGCGTAATCCCGGACGCGGCTCTTCGGCGCCGCACGTCCGTCATTATTGGCGTAGGCGGTGGTGCAGCGCCGATGGGTCAACAATATGCGGTGCGCGCAACGTTGCCGGCACTTTTGGGACAGGTGCCCGAGGCGGTTACCGAGCGGCTGCCGCAATGGACCGAGGATAGTTTTCCAGGCGTTTTACTGAATGTGATCGCGGGTCGCGTCGCGAACCGGTTCGACCTGGGCGGAGTGAACTTCACCGTTGACGCAGCTTGTGGATCTTCCCTCGCGGCAGTGATGACCGGTGTACGCGAGCTTGAGACCGGGACATCCGACATGGTGATTGTTGCCGGCGTCGATGCGTTCATGAGCCCATTCGATTTCATTGCTTTCTCCAAGACACGGGCGTTGTCCGCCCGTGGCCGGTGCCGGACGTTTGATGCCAGTGCGGATGGGATTGCAATCTCGGAGGGGCTGGTGGCAATGGTGTTGCGCCCGTTAGAGGCCGCCGAGGCAGCCAGTGACCGGATCTATGCCGTTCTCCGCGGTGTGGCAGGTGCGTCAGACGGGCGCGATCTGTCGCTGACGGCGCCGCGACCGGAAGGGCAGCAGGAAACGTTGCGCAGAGCCTATGAGCGGGCGGGTATTTCACCGTCAAGCGTTACCCTCGTTGAAGCCCACGGGACGGGAACGATTGTGGGTGACCGTACCGAGGTTCAGAGCCTGACCAGTGTGTTCGGGCCCACGCGCGCTGACAAACAGTTCTGCGCGATCGGGTCTGTCAAATCGATGATCGGCCATACAAAGGCGGCGGCTGGCTGTGCCGGGATGGCCAAGATGGCGTTGGCGCTGCACCACCGCATCTTGCCGCCGACCATGCATGTGGTCGAACCGAACCCGACCGCGAACTTCCAGGAAAGTCCGTTTTATCCAAATGTCGACGCCCGGCCGTGGATGAAAACCGGAACCAACCCAAGGCGGGCGGGCGTAAGCGCTTTCGGATTTGGCGGCACGAATTTCCACGCCGTGCTTGAAGAATATGAAGGTGGGTACCTGCCACGGCATCAGGCCCCGGTGCGACAAAACTGGAGCCATGAATTGCTGTTGTTTTCGGCAGACGACCCAGCGGCTCTGGTGACGGACCTGCGAAAGGCGGCCACCGCTTTCGAGACAGAGGCGTGGGCTTTGCGCGACGTAGCAGCAAGCCTTGCGGCGCGGTTTGACGCGGGTGCAGGTGCCCGTTTTGCCATGGTGGCAAGCTCGCTCGCCGATGCCGCGACGCGCATCGTTGCTGCGGCGGGCGCGATAGAAACAGGTGCGAGCGATGTGCGCGAGGTTGATCCGATGGGCTCCTATTTCGCGCAAGCTGAACCGCTGAAGACGGATCAGATTGCGTTCCTGTTTCCGGGGCAGGGGTCACAATATCCCAACATGGCCGCCGGTCTGACTATGTATTTTCCGGACATGCGCAAATCGCTGGATGCGGCACATGAACATTTGCGCGACTTGCTCAATGTGAGCTTTGCCGATCAGATCTACCCTCGCCCCGCAATGTCGGAGGCTGAGAAATCAGCGCAGGTGAAACGCCTGATGCGTACGGATGTGGCACAGCCGGCGATTGGAGCCATCTCAAGCGGTATACTGTCACTTTTGAGGTCGTTCGGAGCGGATGCGGGTGCAGTGGCCGGTCACAGTTTTGGTGAACTGTCGGCGCTGAGCGCGGCGGGCGCTTTTGGTGAGCGAGAACTGTGGTCTTTGGCGCATGCACGCGGTGACGCCATGATAAGCGAAGGTGGCGACGATCTTGGAACGATGACCGCGGTGAGTGCCTCTGAGAATGAGATTCGCGAAGCCGTATCTGATCTGACTGGCGTAACATTCGCCAATTATAACACTCCCAGACAGACGGTGCTGGCAGGAGCGGAAGATGACCTGACGCGCGTTGAAAGCGCGCTGCATGCGGCAGAGATTGCTGCGCGCCGTTTACCGGTCGCCTGTGCATTTCACTCTGAATTCGTAGCCCCTGCGCGGGACAAGTTGGCCCGGGCCATTGCCGATACGCCAATGACCACACCGAAACTGCCAGTGTTCGCCAATGAGACGGCCGCCACGTATCCGCCAGATGCCGAGGCTGTGGCCGAAACACTTACCCGACACCTGACGCAGCCAGTTCGTTTCATGGGCAGTATCGAAGCAATGTACGAGAGCGGCATTCGGTTGTTTGTTGAAGTGGGGCCGAATGCAGTGTTGTCGCGCCTCACAAAGCGCATTCTGGGCGACAAGAGCCATCTGGCGGTCGCGACCGATGTTGAGGGGCGGAGCGGCGTACACCAGTTCCTCGCGGCTTTAGGCGCGATGAGTGCTGCGGGGGTGAAGCTCGACCTTGGCGCCTTGTGGAAGGATCGTGCGAATACATCCGTCGATGTCGTGAACTGGAAGCCAGAAGAAGAAACAGAAAACGGATTGCTTTGGATGGTCGATCTGGCCTCTGTTCGGCCAGCGGGAAAAGAGGTTTCGCGTATCGGACTGGCGGCCCGGATCGAAGACGACACCGTGATGATACCACCTTCTCCTTCCGTTTCGCCTGCTCCGGTTCCTGAGCCTGCCACAGGGCCGATGTTGTCTGCCCCCGGACAGGGTTCCGAAGCCGCGGTGGACGTCATGCTCAAGCACCATGCGCTCATGGCGCAGATGCTCGAAAGCCACCAGTTGACCATGCAGATGTTGCTGGGCGGTGCGGCTGCGCCCGCCTCAAACCGGCCCGACATCGCGATCGCACCAGTTCCAACGCCGTCAACTGTTGAGCCGAAACCGTCAGAACCGCGCGCGGCTGAAGATTTCGCGGTGAATGCTGACCCGACGCCTTCGCCGGATGTGACCCCGTGCGACGCGCAACAAGTGACCCATAAACTGCTGGAATTGATATCTGAACGCACAGGCTACCCGCCGGAAATGCTGGGCCGCGAGATGAACCTTGAGGCCGATCTGGGCATCGACTCCATCAAGCGGGTGGAGATCCTGGCCAGCCTGCGTTTGCACTTCCTCGCCGAAGCGGGTGAAGCGGCACACGAGCTGATGGGCCCGGTAGCACGCGAACGGAGCGTGGATGGAATTGTGGCGCGGTTTATGGAGGTTGTGGATGCCGTCAGCGGCGATGCGCCAGCGGCGGCCACACCTGCTCAGGCGAAGGCTGACCCAGTCTCGTCAAATCCTGAACCGGAAGCGGTGGCCCAAAAGCTGCTGGAATTGATATCTGAACGCACAGGCTATCCACCGGAAATGCTGGGCCGCGAGATGAACCTTGAGGCCGATCTGGGCATCGACTCCATCAAGCGAGTGGAGATTCTGGCCAGTCTGCGCCTGCACTTCCTTGCCGAAGCGGGAGAAGCGGCACACGAGCTGATGGGCCCGGTAGCACGCGAACGGAGCGTGGATGGGATTGTAACGCGGTTTATGGAGGTTGTGGATGCCGTAAGCGGCGATGCTCCTAAAGCTGCCAGTGTTGCCGTGGTAGAGGACGCGGTATCTGCGCCAAGCTATACGGACGGACAAACGCGCCGCTTTGTCATGGTGCCATCAAGCACATCAGTGGTGAACCCCAAACCATGGGTTTCATCCGGGGCGACCTATGTCATTACCGAGGACGGGCAGGGGGTAGCCACCGCTCTGGCCGCGCTTATAGAGGGCGCGGGTGGCGTGCCGATTGTTTTGCCAGCTGAAGGTCTGACGCCCGAAGATGTGGCGTCGGCGACCGAAGGTCATAGCGTTGCGGGTATTTTGCATTGCGCGCCACTGGTCTCTGCTGACGAAGTGCCTCTTGAAGCCAAGCGCCTCATGGCGCAGGTGCGCTCGTCGACTGAAAGCTTGTATCTCATCTTGTCGGTGGTTGGTCCGGCGCTGGCGACCCGGTCTGATGCGGTCATTGTCGTGGCAACGCGCATGGGTGGCTCATTTGGGTTTGACGACAACACGATACTGGACCCGACGGCTGGGGGACCGGTTGGTGTTCTCAAGACGCTCGACAAGGAATGGGCCGCGGCTCATGTCCGTGCAGTCGACGTGGCGGAGACTTACGGGCCTGAAGACATCGCTGGTATCATCTATGACGAGGCCGGTCGCCGGGATGACGCGGTCGAGATTGGTTGGGTTGATGGTAAGCGTGTCGAACTTTTGGCCGAACCGCGTCCGATTTCTTTGATCGAGGGTGCGAAAGACCAGAAAATTCTGGGCAAAGGTTCTGTTGTACTGGCGACAGGTGGTGCGCGTGGGATCACAGCGCGGTGTCTGCTGTGGCTGGCGCAGAAATATCAGCCCCGCCTTGTCGTCGCAGCATCCTCTCCGGTTCCTGATGCAGAGGAATCGGCTGAAACGGCGGCTATCACCGACCCGATGGCCCTGCGAGCTCATTTGGCGCAGCAGGCTAAGGCAGAAGGCGCGAAAGTCACCATTGCCGAGATTGAGCGTACCAGTCGTGCTCTTCTAAAAGCGCGTGAAATCCGTGCCAATATCGCCGCTCTCGAAGCGGCCGGGGCGCAGGTCGAATACCATAAGTGCAACGTGCGGGACCATGCAGCGTTGACCAACTTGATCGAAGGCCTTTACGAAACCTACGGACGGATAGACGGGGTGATCCACGGTGCGGGTTTGATCGAGGATCAACTGGTCATCGACAAGACGCTCGACAGCTACCGCAGGGTCATGGCCACCAAGGCCGAGAGCGCCTTTACCCTTGTGCAGGCCCTGCAGCCTGAAACCGTCAAGTTCTGCGCGTTCTTCACATCAGTTGCGGGGCGCTTCGGCAACCGCGGGCAGGGCGATTACGGTGCCGCGAACGAAATTGTTTCAAAGCTGGCCCGCCGTCTGGATCAAGCTTGGGAGGGTCGCGTCGTCGCGCTCAGCTGGGGGCCCTGGGACAGTGACGGAATGGTTTCGGACGAGGTTAAAGCGCAGTTTGAGGCATTGGGTATTGAGGCGCTTGATCCTGACCTTGGCATTCGCGCACTTGAGGCCGAGATCCTTAGCGATACCGATCGTGTGCCTGAAGTTGTCTGGGGTCTTGGTCCCTGGGCCAGCGACTTCATGGACGGTCTTCAGTCAAATAGCACGATCAAGGCTGCCGAATGAAAGAGGTCAGGCCCGATATTCAAGCTGCGGACACATCGTGCGAACCCATTGCGATAGTGGGCATGGGATGCGTGTATCCCAAAGCCCGCAACAAGGCGGCCTTTTGGCGCAACATTGTGGACAAGGTCGATGCCGTCACAGAAGCGCCTGAAGACTGGGACGGAGCGCAGTACCTGGACCCGGACAGCGATGCCAATGACCGCGTCTACACCAATCGAGGCGGGTTTCTGGGGGATCTGGCGCGGTTCGATCCCTTGCGGCATGGCGTGATGCCAAACTCTGTCGATGGCGGTGAGCCCGACCAGTTTCTGGCACTGGAGATTGCAGCTGACGCGGTCGAGGATGCGCAATTCGCGATGCGCCCTGTACCCGGTGATCGGGTGGCGGTGATCTTGGGCCGCGGAACCTATATCAATCGCGGGTTTGCAAATGTAGTCCAGCACGGGGTGATGGTAGATCGGGTGATCGACATCCTGCGCACCTTACATCCCGAAACCGGCGATGAAGAGGCCGACGTGCTCAAGGCGGAACTCAAAGCATCACTGCCGCCGTTCAATTCAGAGATGGCGGCTGCACTGGTCCCAAACCTGGTGACGGGCCGAATTTCAAATCGGCTGAACTTTCGGGGTGCCAACTACATTATCGACGCTGCCTGTGCCTCCTCCCTCGTGGCGTTGGATCGCGGTGTTGCTGACCTGCGCGCGGGTTCTTGCGACATGGCCCTTGTTGGCGGTGTTCATGCGTCAACCCCAGCACCGATCTATCAAATTTTCTGCCAATTGGGAGCATTGTCGCGCAAGGGCAAAATCCGGCCTTTTTCGGCCGAAGCAGACGGGACGCTGCTGGCAGAGGGCGTTGGCATATTGTGCATAAAGCGTTTGTCCGATGCCGAATTGGCCGGTGATCGGATTTACGCGCTGGTGCGCAGCGTTGGTGTGGCGAGCGACGGCAAGGGCATGTCGATCCTTGCGCCCCGTATCGAAGGCGAGCGTCTTGCGATCCGCCGGGCCTATACGTCGGCGAACGTGGCACCGGATACGGTTGGATTAGTCGAAGCGCACGGTACGGCAACCAGCGTTGGTGACGCGACCGAGATTGATGCGCTGAAGGCTGAATTCGGGGACATGAAACAGGGCTGTGCCATAGGGTCGGTCAAATCAATGATCGGGCATTGCCTGCCCGCCTCGGGGTCTGCCGGGCTGATCAAAGCCGCGCTGGCCCTGCATCACCGTGTATTGCCACCAACCCTGATCGATACATCCAGCCCCGACCTGGGTCTTGATGACACCGGGTTTTATCTCAACACCGAAGCGCGTCCATGGATCCATGGGCGCAAAACGCCGAGACGCGCGGGCGTAAATGCGTTTGGTTTCGGGGGGATCAATTCGCACGCGATCCTTGAGGAATATCGCGGGGCAGCGGAACCGAAGGCAGCGGTGTCACGTCCCTCTGAGATAATTGCAATGGCTGCGCCAGATCAGGAGCAGTCGCTGTCTCTGATCGAGGCTGTCGCAAGACAGGTTCACCAGGCCGATGACCTGACCGCCTGTGCAGCCTCATTGAATGCGAAGACCGGTGCCGGTCAGGTGCGCATGGCCGTGACAGGCGGCACACGGGAAGATATCCTTGCTCGTCTCGATCAGATCAAGGCGGCACTGCAGAAAGGCCGGAAACGCCTGCGCGACCGGCGCGGTGCATACATGTCAGCTGAGCCGCTTGCGGAAACAGGCAAAGTCGCCTTCCTGTTCCCGGGCGAGGGCAGCCAGTATCGCAACATGTTGGCCCCGCTGATGCTGCATTTTCCGCGCATGCGTGAGTGGTTCGATATCGTGGACGGAGCCTATCCTGGTGAAACGGGTCGGCAGCGCGTCAGCGATGTGTTTTTCCCGCCGCCGTTAGAGGTGCCGACGGACGCAGATCTTTGGCGGATGGATGTGGGGCCAGAGGCGATCTACGCGGCCAATATGGCGATGGCCAGTCTGTATCAGCAGATCGGGCTGAAGCCAGACATGTTACTCGGCCACTCAACAGGAGAATATGCGGCGCTTTCGGCGGCCGGCGTGACCAAGCATGAGGATGTGTCGCACCTTCAAAGGGATATTCGTGATCTGAACGCGGTTTTTGCCGCAGCCGAACGGGATGACGCGATTGCCAAAGGTACGCTTTTCACGATTGGCCCGGTGAATTTGGCCAAGTTGCGCACGGCGCTTGAGGGGCGCGATGACGTTTTTCTTGGAATGGACAATTGCGCGGCACAGCAGGTGGTCGTGGCAACAAGTGCCGAGGCTGCGGATTGGGTGCCTGAACTGGCAAAGTCGCTGGGCGGCTTCTGTGATACCTTGCCCTTTGGTCGCGCCTATCATTGCCCAGCATTCGCACTGTTTAGCGAGCGGCTCGAAGAATTTCTGAGTCAAATTGACATCCGCGCACCTAAACTGCCGGTCTATTCCTGCCTGACCACCAAGCCGTTCCCGAATTCCTCCAAAGACATAAAGTCTTGGATGGCTACGCAATGGTCCAGCGAGGTGCGTTTTCAGGACACGATAAAGCGCATGTATGACGACGGCGCGCGTATCTTTGTTGAATGCGGTCCGCGGAACAATCTGACGTCGTTTGTCGGGGACGTGCTGCGAAAACAACCGCATGTGACAGTAGCTGCCGATACAGTCGGGCGGCAAGGGCTCATCCAGCTGCATCAGCTGGCCGCCCAGCTTTTTGCCGAAGGTGTGCCTCTTGATCTGGATGCGCTCTCTGGCACGGCGGAAACCGTGCAGAATAACGCGAAACCGCTGAAGATGGGCTTGCAGCCGATGGCGTTGGGCGAAGGCCGACGTCCTGCGCTTGAACGGCAAACCCAGCAAGCGCCTGAAAAGATCACCCCCGACGGGCCACCTGCCGCACCATCGCCGCTTGAGACCCTGATCGATGGTTACTTCAACACGATGACCAAGATGATGCAGACGGAGCAGAACGTCATGCAGGCCTTCTTCGCAGGAGGGAACACGCAGCCCGCGGACGCTGCGCCAAATGCAGGCGACCGTTTCCCGATGCTGAGCGAGGCGGATGTGAGCGCCGACGCCCGGTCGCTGCACGCCTTTATCAATCTTGATCATCAGATTGCGCCTTATCTTGCCGATCACGCGTTTGGCCGTGCAATTTCCGTGAATGCTCCGGATCGACATGGTCTGAGCGTTGTACCGCTCACCTTCACAATGGAGGCGTTGGCCGAGGCCGCCGCTGCGCTACGGCCAGGTCTGAGGGTCGTGGGTCTTCGCGAAGTGCGCGCCTCGCGATGGATCACTGTTGAAAAGCCGTTGTCGCGGAAACTTGAGGTCTCGGCGGAGTATCTGACCGTTGACGGCGATAAAACGATCATCCGGACACGCATTCGCGATGCTCAAGGTCCGGTCCTGCGCCCGGTGATTGCGGAAGCTGATATCGAGCTGGCCGCAGATTACGCGCCTGCGCCTACTGCGTCGACCTCTGCCTTCGAAGGCGCGGTAGGAGCACAGTGGTCGTTGAAGGACGTCTATGAGCGCATCATGTTTCACGGGCCGCGCCTGCAGGCCGTGAAGTCTATGCATGTTGCTGCACCCACCGCTGCCGAAGGTGTGTTGATCGGGTTGCCTCAAGACGACCTTCTTGCCGCTACGCGCGCACCGGCATTTGAAGTTGATGCCATAACGCTGGATGCCGTCGGTCAGTTGGTTGGTGTCTGGTCGGCGGATCAATTGGAAACGGCCTTTCACATCTTCCCTTTCCGTGTGGAGCATGTTGAGATTTTCCGTCGGATGCTTGCTCCGGACGAAGAGGCGACATGCCGCTGTGATATAAAGCTTTTGAACACAGATGAGATGCGGTCGGACATTGATGTGGTGACGACAGACGGGCATCTTATGTGCCGCATCAAGGGGTGGTGGGACAAACGCTTTAACCTGCCGGATCCGTTCTTCCACGCACGATTGGACCCTGCTGGAAATGCGCTGTCGCGGGTCATTGAGGTCGCACCGCTTGACGGTTTGAAAGTCGTGATCACGGAATGCATCAGCGACGGTTTGCTGGCCAACAGCGGGGGAATTTGGGCAGGCGTGTTGGCTGGCCTCGTCCTGTCAGACAAAGAGGCAGCGCTTATGCGCTCCCTTAGCGGCTCGGAAACCGAAAGGTTCGACTGGTTGCGCCAGCGGGTCGCGGCCAAGGATGCCGTTCGCGCGTGGCGACGTTCGGGACTATGTCCGGCGGACATCGAGATTGAAAGCGTTTCCAACAATCAAATGCGCGTTGCAGCGGGATGGCCCGCGGATTGGGGGGCAGCTCCCCGCATCGTGAGCGTCTGCGCTGGTCAGACAGCTGTCGCTGTTGCAACGCATCCCAGCGACTATGCCGAGCTCTGCATGGGGGTCAGCAGCCTAGCCGAAGACGAAACGACGGGGGATTTGAGTGCCGCTGACGTGGCCCATTTACCGTCTGAGCCGAACCTTCGCGCATCTGCGGTCTGCTACCTGCGCGCTTTGCGACAAGCGACGGGACAAGGGGTGAGGATCACGCAACTCAACACTGCGAAGGGGTATGCCGTTGTGGAAAGATCCGATGCCAACGACCCGCTGAAAGTCCGTTTTGTCGAGGATGGAAAGTCAGGCGTCGTCATCGCCTTCCTCGCAGAAACACATCGAATTAAGGAAAAGGGGTGAGTCCAATGCCTGTTGCCATTGAAACGGCCAAAACTGCGATGCGCGAAATTTTCCATGATCTGGCAGAGGACCTTGAGGAGGAGCCGGTTGAGTTCACCGCCGATACCAAACTGGTGGATCTGGGCGTGGAGTCGATCAGCCTGATCTATCTCATCTCGGAATTGCAGCAACACTTCAATCTTGAGGAGCGATTGTTCCAACACCTGCGTGAAACCGAGCGGCTTCTGGTGGATATGCAGGTTAGCGACATTCTCAACGGCGTTGTCGAGGCATCCGCCGGTCAGGAGGTGAGCAATGCCTGAAAGATATGTCAAAACGCTGCTCATCGGTCTGGATGGGGCGACCTACGATATCCTCGACCCGCTTGTGTCCGAAGGCGTCATGCCCCATCTCGGTCGGTTGATGGAAAGTGGTAGCCGGGGCATTCTGCGTTCAACCATGCACCCTCTCACACCGCCTGCCTGGGCGACGCTCATGACTGGGCGATCACCCGGCAACCATGGCGTATTCGACTTTATCCGGGTGGACCGAACAAACAGCACGCCGACCTACACTCTCACCACATCCGCCGACCTCAAGGTGCCAACAATCTGGCAGATCGCATCCGAAGCAGGCATGCGGGTCACAACATTGAACTACCCCACCATGTTCCCGGCCAAACCGATCGATGGTGTGGTCATCCCGGGTTATGTGCCGTGGTCCTATCTCGGCCGTGCAATCTATCCCCGCGAAACATACAAAATGCTGAAAGAAGAAGGCGTTTTCAAAGCACGCGAAATGTCGACTGATTGGCAGCACGAGCGAAAAGCCGTGCAGGGGCTCGCGGAAAATGACCTGCAGGATTGGGTTCAGTTCCATATCACGCGCGAGCGACGCTGGTTCGAGATCACTCTGAAGTTGATGGAACGCGTGCCGAGTGAACTGACATCCGTTCTTTTTGATGGTGTCGACCGTATTCAGCACCTCTGTTACCACCTCATCGATCCGGCGACGCGTGGCGACTATACATCTCAGAGTTCGGTCAGGGCGCGCGACTTGGCTCTGCAGTATTTCCGTGATGTGGATAACTATATTGCCCAGATGATTTCGAAAGCGGGTGATCAGGCAAGCGTGATCATTGCCTCCGATCATGGGTTTACGCGGTCCGGTGCGCGGATTTTCTATGCGAACAGCTGGCTGGAAAGCCTGGGTTTGTTGAAATGGAAACCCGATGTGCCTTTGGACAATCAAGGGCGTGTGGCACTTGATGAAAATACTGAAGCGACAACGCTTATCGATTGGGGCCCAACCAAAGCCTACGCGCTCAGCTCCTCAAGCAATGCGATCTTCATCCGAGTGGCGTCGGAAAACGATCCGGGTGGAGTACCCCCCGAGCAATATGAAGCCTTTCGCGATGATCTGATTTCCAAGCTAAAGAGCCTTGTTGATGCCGCTTCTGGAAAACCGGTCGTTCGTGATGTGTTCACGCGCGAGATGGCGTTCCCCGGAACAGAGCGCGCGCGGGCCCCTGATCTGACCCTGCAGATGGCGGATTATTCTTTTCTTTCTGTGTTGCGCGCGGATGAGCCGGTTAAGGACCGGAAAATCCCTTATGCGACGCATCACCCCGATGGTGTTATTATTGCCAGCGGGCCGGCCATCAAATCATCTGGACGGGTCGAACCGATGCGCATCGTCGATGTGGCTCCGACGGTGCTCTACTCCTTGGGCCTCGATATTCCGAGCAGCTTCGAGGGCCGGGTGGGGACGGACCTCTTTGATCCTGCATATGTCGCGACTCACGTGCCGGAGATTTCCGATACCGCCGGCAAGGACTCTGGAACAGACAGCAGCGAAACTCTGAGCGGCGACGCTGAAGAGCAGATTAGAGCGCGTCTTAAAGCGCTTGGATATTTGTGATGATACCATGCCACGCATAGAAATAGACGGAACAAAACTCCATTATCAGCAAATTGGATCCGGGACCAATTTGCTGCTTGTCCACGGTCTGTTTTCAAGCATTGGGTTCTGGTGGGGTCCTCTGGCATTCACATTGGCGAAGAACCATCGCGTCACAGCTCTTGATCTGCGCGGGCATGGGCTGTCAGGCATGACCCAGCGGGGCTACAGCGCAAATGATTTGGCAAAAGACATTCTTGCCTTGGCAGACCATCTGGGCTTGCGAGATATTCATGTTGTTGGACATAGCTATGGCGGTGCCATTGCGCTAGCCGCAGCACTTCAGGCCAGAGACAAGATCATGCGCATCACTCTTGCAGATGCGTGGGTCCCAGCCTTGCAGGCTCAGACCTATACACCCAATCTCAGAAAATGGTCGGCTCTGAAAGAGAAGTTGAAATTGAAGGGCTTACAAGGAGAGGGCGATTGGCCGATGGTGGCCATGGCTTTCCTAGAAGAAATTGCGGAAGCGCCGGAAGACACCCTCGCAAATATGCAACGCGGGCAGTACGGGCGTGGCTGGATGCCGACAAAGCACAATTCCAACGCCATACGGCGCTGGCGGCGACTGATGGCAACAACACATGCCTGGAAAGAGTTCTATGCGACAAGCGTGCTAACGAGCGCAGCGCTTCGGAAACTCGAGACACCCGTCCACATAATTTACGGCAAAAAGTCTGGCTACCACCAAACCCGGGACGCCTTGCTGAAACACCTGCCGAATGCGACCAATCACGAAGTATCAGGCGGTCACTATTTCCCGCTTCTTCAGCCGCGCAGGCTTACTGATCTGATCGCGAACCCGCCGCAAACCGCCGCGCCAAGCGTTCAATTTCGTTCGCGGAGAGAGTTGGCCGAGCAGTCAATGGAATATAACCGTGGCTAAGGATAACTCATTCGACACACCTGCCGGAAGCGGCGACGGGCTGAACAGCGGAAATTTCCGCCAGTTGGCCAAGAACGGCATAGGCGATCCCGACAATGCCTATGTCCACGGAATGGATTTTTTCGAAGGACGTCTGTACTGCGGTATGACGCGCAACTCATTTAAGTTGCTCAGACTTTTCCCGCCGATTGATCCGCCTGCACTGGATCCGTGGCCCGTGGACGTACCTCCAAAAGTGCAGGACTTGGATATGCAGGGCCAAATCTGGCGTTGGACACCTGGTGAAGACACTTGGGAGATGGCGTACCGTTCACCGATGATCCCAGGCAAGCAAGGCGAGCCCGCACCGCGGGATCTGGGGTATCGCGGCATGACCGTTTTTCAGGGGGATTCTGACCCGAAACCCGTGCTGTACGTTTCAACGATGTCGACGGTGCTGCGCGGGTGTGCAGCCCATGTCTTGCGATCCGAAGACGGGTTGAATTTTGAGCCAGCATCCGAACCCGGGATCGGCAACGACAGGATTTCGACCTTCCGCGAGTTGGTTTCTTTTGACGGCTACCTTTATGCCCCGCCTGCGGGTGAGGGTATCCAATTCAATTCAAACAGAACTGGCGTGATCAAGCGTTCAAGAGATCCCAAGCCCGGAAATTGGGAAGTGGCCATGGATGTGGGATTTGGCGATCCCAATAACAACGGCGTCTTCATGATGACCCAGGCGAACGGTCAACTCTACGCAGGCACTTTCAATCACTTCCAAGGCTACCAGATTTGGACCACGCCACCTTGCGGTGACGGGCCACTGCAATGGCGCAAGGTTATAGACCGAGGTGCGTACCGGGGGCCTTTGTCGGAAATCGCAATGGGCATGTGCGAGTTCAACGGGGCCTTGTATGTCGGCAGTTCGATCCAGAACGGCGGGTATGATCGCACCAATCTGGTGGGACCGGGCGCGGGCGAGATTATCCGGATTTGGCCAGATGACAGTTGGGATCTGCTGGTCGGCATGCCGCGCGAGACGCCGGACGGTATTAAATACCCGCTCTCCGGGATCGGGCCCGGCTTTGACAACCTGTTTTCAGGTTACACCTGGCGGATGTGCGTGCATGACGGATGGCTGTATGTTTCAACCTTCGACTGGAGCGTCTTTCTGCAGTATGCGCACCGGCCATCGCCCACATCGCGGCGACTTGTGAATGGTATCGGTTTCGAACAACTCGCTCAGATCGGTGGCGGGTTTGAGCTTTGGCGGACCAAAGATGGGATCACGTGGGTTCCGGTCACAATAAACGGGATGAACAACCCCTATAATTATGGGGGGCGAACGATGGTCTCGACACCCGTGGGTCTGTGCGTGGGCACTGCTAACCCGTTCGGGGGTTTGAGCCCGGCGCGCTTTGCATCGCGGTGGGAGTATCATGAAAACCCCGATGGAGGAACGGAGGTTTTCCTCGGAAATACTAGTCACGAATCCTACACCGTGCCCGACGCCGCGAAAACCACGGAGGAGGCCTCGGATCAGCAAGCCGCTTCTTTTACCGAGGTGGACTTCGCGATTACCGGCTGCACTGGCTACATTGGCAAGCATCTCGTTCCGAAGTTGTTGGAGCGCGGCTATCGGGTGCGGTGCCTGGTTCTTGCAGGCACGGAGACGGAGTTGCCGGAAAGCGATCAGATCGAAGTGATCGTCGGAGACTTGGCCGATGTGGATGCGCTGAAGCAGTTGGTCAAGGGCGCGCGCATCGTTCTCCATATGGCGGCGCGTTTGGCCGGGTCTTGCACGGTACCGGAGCTTCGCGCGACGAACGTGCAGGGTACGCACGACCTGTTGCGCGCTTGCTCTGATTCACCGGTGCTGGAGCGGTTTGTCTTTTGCAGTTCTGTGGCTGTCTATCAGAACCAGTTCAGCCCGAAAGACTGGCCGATCCACGAATCTCATGCGCTGCGCATAGATGGTGGTCACGACCTCGCCGACTATGGAATGTCCAAGATCGCGGGTGAAAACCTTGTCCGCCATTACGCCAAACATGATGGCTATGCAGGGACCATTTTACGGTTCGCCCTGGTTTATGGTGTCGGCGATCCGATGTTTGATAAAATGGTCCGAGACTCTGCTCCGGCGCCATTTTTTGGCAAGGGACAGCAAGGGGATCAGCAGCGCCAATTCGTCCATGTGACAGACGCTGTCGAGGCGATACTGCGGGCCTGCTTCGAAGAGAGCGCAAAAAACAACGTCTTCAACGTCGCTGGACCGGATGTCGTGACCTACCGTGCGATCGGACGTTTGACCCGCGTGTCGATCGGCGCGGCTGTGCGCGAAGATCTGGTTCCGGACCAGACCCGAACCTGGAGCCGATACGTGCAGCAATATGACATTTCTAACGCGAAACGTGACCTTGGGTTTTATCCAAATATTACGACTTTCGAAGGGTTGCGAGAAATAATTGAGGCCGCGCAGTCAGACGGAGACCTGCCTACTCCCCGATACGAAGCGGGGCACACAGCGCTCCTGACCCAATACGGGATCGGTGGTCTGGCCATGGCACGAGACCCGTTATCGTCATCGTTTGGTCCTGAAACCGGCAATCTGCGGGAAGGGCAAAAGACATGATGAAATCGAATTCATTAAGACCTCGGTCGGCAGCAGCCGCCAGCACAAGCAAGGAGGAAGTATGATGCCCACTATGAACCAGCAAGGACAATGGGAGCCAAAAGTTGCCCAAGTTCCCCAAAACGATCGTCAGCGAGTGCGGTTCATTCGCGGGCTATTGGCTGATGGTCGTGTCGCAGAAGCTCAGTCCGAATTGATCGGGATGATACAGCATGAACCGCAAAACACACGTCTGAGGGTGATGCTTGCGATCAGCTATATGCGGCAGAACCAGTTGGATGAAGCGGCCAATATCCTTGAAGAGGCGATGCAAACAGATCCGAAGAACCGTTTGGCCCCGTTGCTTGCGGCTTATGTCGGCATGCAGGGCAACGACCCGTCATATTCGGAAAAGAACTTCCACAAGGCGCTGGACCTCAATCCAACCTCTATACAGGCGCTAAGCGGCCTTGCGTCCCTGCACGAGCAGCAAAAGCGTCCGGATTCGGCTATCGAAGTACTTGACCGCGCCGTGGAAACTGATCCGCAATCGGCGATCGTTCGCCGTCGCATCGCTTCGGTGCTGGCGCGTCAGGACCGCTATGACGAGGCTAAGGCGCATCTGGAATTCGCGCTGGAAGCCAACCCGGCAGACCCACGGACGACGCTGCAACTTGCAAGGTTGCTACAGCGTGAAGACGACTACCCTTCGGCGATCAAACTCGTCGAAACGGCGCTTGCAAAGAAGGCGGGGGATCCACTGCTGCTGCAACGATTGGGAGAACTGAAAATCTCGCAAAAGGACTATCAAGGAGCGGAAGCAGCGCTCACCGAGCTTGTCGGGAAAGAGAAGGGGCGTCGTCGAAATTCCAATGCCCGGCTCTCGCTTGCACGGGCACTGATCGCCCAGAAGAATCTGGAGGCGGCGCGCGAAGTTCTTAGCAAGCTAAATCGCCCCGTCCTACGGGGAGCCGTGCAGCGTCTTCATGGAGACGCGTTCGCCGCAGAGGACAGAGGTGATGCCGCTGAGCGCAGCTATCGTGCAGCGATGATGCATATCCGCGATGGGCAGTCTGCGTTGGAAAGGGTCGATGTTGCCAAGGCTGATCTGAAAAAGGTGTCGCAGAACAACAAAGAAGTACTGGCGTTATACGTCGCCGAATTCGACGCTCTGCGGGAGGCAAGAAAAGCACGCGCAGAACGGCAGGCAGAGAAAGGTCCGAACCAGGAACAGTTGGCAGCTCGTGCTCAGAGGCGTCAACGGCGACGCACGATGCGCCAGCGGATGGTTATGGCCCGTGCGCGTGGTGCACGAAATAGCGGCGGCGGAGGGTTCCGACCCAATTTAGACAACGGATGACTTGGGGTATCGTTAACCGTCAAGCCAGATGTGGCAGTTGAGATGAAAGTACTTGTTACCGGACCCTCAGGAGCCGTTGGACAATACGTGCTCGAAGCATTGATGCGGACAGATCACCAGGTCCGTGTCTTCGCTTTGCCGGACTCGATGCACCGCATCAATTATCGTGACAGGATCGAAATGGCGCCAGGCGAACTCGCCGACCCGGTGGCCCTGAATGACGCGTTGAAAGATGTTGAGCTGGTCTTTCATACCGCATTGATCAGCCCGCCGCCTGCCATTGATGCGGAGATCCTGGACCACGTGAATGTCGATGGAACACGCAGTTTGGTTAATGCCTGCCGTGGCAAGGTTTCCCGGCTGGTAATGATGTCGTCCAACAACGTCTACGTGCCGCATCGAACGCCGAATCTCTGGCCTCTGACTGACGATGCACCGAGAGAAGCACATGGCAACCCAGCGCAGCAGGCGCTGGGTGAGAGTCTGATACGGGCGGAGGATATTGTGTTTGAGGCCGCCGAAACCGGTGCGTTTGACTACGCGATGCTCAGGCCCACGATCGTCTCCGGTCGGAAAAGCCCATTTGTCGAGAACCTGATCACTCAGTTGATCCGCAATGCCGAAGCGGCAGAAACCTTGCGCCGTATGTGGGACACAATGCAGTGGACGCACGGGGTCGACATCGGCAGCGCGGCCTTGTTGGCTGCTGAGCATCCCGACCTGCGCAATCAAAGAATGCTTGTGGCAAGCGATGAGCCAATCACGGCCTATGACGTTGTCTCACTAATGTGGGAAATCATGAATGTCGGGCGTGATGACAATCCTTATGCCGAAATAGCCTCGCAAAACAATGTTGGTTTGCCAAAGTTCTATCCGGCCAGACTGCGCGCGGCCGGTTGGTCTGCGCGCATGACGGCCAAAGACTGCATCCGGGAGGTTCTCGGAAGGCTGGAGTTCTATCATTCCACGGCTGCGAATTTCCCAGCTTATCTGCAGGTGGAATAGATTCTGAGATTACGGAGCGTTGAATTCGGAGTGGATGCATGAAGGTCGTTATATTGGATCGCGGATCGACGCTCGGCGCTATGTTGCGGGCCGCGCTGGAACCGTTGCATTTTAAAGTGGAACGGCATGAACTGCTGGCTGGTCAACCGGTCATCGACGGGATCGACGAAATCCTGTCCGGAACCAATGCAGTATTTATTCTCCATCCCGGCGCGGACCTGCCGCACGAAAAGGCGGAAGCGCGGATTTCCGGGATCATGTCCGCAGCCGCGCGCGCGGGTGTGCGTCGGGTTATTCTGTTGAGCAATACGGTTGTCTATTCTGACGCGGCGGCGGGCGACGGTACGATCCGGGAAACTGCACCGATCAATGAAGACGACGAGACGGCGTCCGATGCAGCACGCTTTGATGTCCGAATTGAGAAAGCCTTTTTTAAGGCGGCTGATGACAATCTGGAACGGGTCACTCTACGGGTTCCAACGCTTTATGACCGGGCGGATCCCGATGCACTTTCCGAATTGCGGGCCATTATGATCGAGGGGAAAAAGGCCTGCTTGCCCGGTGCTTTTCAAAGACTGCATCCGGCCGATCTGTGTTCAGCCCTTGTATCGGCCATGCGTGTATCAAGCGCCAGCGGACAGATTTTTAACATTGCAGAAACGACGGCAATCTCTCAGGACGTGTTGGTCGCCGAATTGCAGCGACTTGGCCGTCTTTTGTCGGATCCGAACGCGACGGAAGATCGCGTCCGTCCG
Source organism: Ruegeria sp. AWH4_226 (assembly GCF_056159225.1). Lineage (NCBI taxonomy): Bacteria > Pseudomonadati > Pseudomonadota > Alphaproteobacteria > Rhodobacterales > Roseobacteraceae > Ruegeria > Ruegeria sp. AWH4_226. The sequence goes on from NZ_JBSWUU010000001.1 coordinate 351,511, forward strand.
TCCTATCCGTTCGAGGAGCCGAAATTTGCCACTGACAAGGCGAGCCGAATTCTGGATTTCAGGCCGCAGCGCAGCACTTGGTCTTCACTAGCGGAATGTGCGCAGGAGATTGTCTTCGACTTGCGCCGTGAAGGTCGCGTCGCAGACAACACACCTACGTTGCCCGCTGTCATCGCTGCAATTGAGACGCGAAGCAGGCCGCTGGCAGGGAAGGTCTGCGTCGTGACCGGAGCAACCTCTGGAATTGGGCGGGAACTGGCCGTAGTGCTTTCAAGACTGGGGGCGCATGTTGTCGCGGTTGGCCGCAATACCGAAGCTGGCGCCAGTTTGCTGCAAGAACTCGACGACCGGCCGACCTGCACTCCGGGAGAGTTCTACGCCGCTGACTTGTCCCGATCATCCGAAGTCAAGAAGCTCGCTGAGGCTCTGGTCAAGCGCCATACCGACATCCACGCGCTTTTCAACAATGCAGGGGCATTATTTGGTTCGCGGGTTATGACACCGGAAGGGATTGAAGCCACTTTCGCTGTGAATTATCTGGCTGCCTTTCACCTGACGACCCGCATTCTTAAGGTCATTTCCAAAGATGGGCACATCGTCAATCTTTGTTCGGAAGCCCACAGAAGATCCGGGCTGGACTTCGGCGATCTGTTCTCATCGGCCAATTACCAGCCGCTGGAGGCTTATGCGCGTGCAAAATTTGCGTTGATGATGTTTTCCAATGCATTGACGCAGCGTCTGGAACGGAATGGACCAAGAGTTTTGACCATTAGTCCTGGTGCCGTTCGCACCGAGATACTCAATAGAAACGATTTGAAGGATCGGCCTGAACTTGCGGTATTCAACCGTGCGCGCAATCGCATGATATCGCCAGAAAGGGCGGCAAGTTTCGTCGCTAACCTGATCATCGATCAGGATCTGCGTGCCAAGACGGGGATATACATGGATCAGGACAAAGAGGTTGAGATCGCCCCCGCGACGACCGATCCAGCCGCATGCGCACATCTATGGCGGGTCAGCGAGGCCCTCGTCGAGATGACACTTGCCGAACCTGTTCCTGAGGTCAGCTAGTTTTACCAATGTGGTAGGCTCGCAGGAAATGATCCATCGCGTCGAGTGTGTTTGGATTGTTCCACTGGACGAATTCGCCCGTCAAACCTTCTGTTTCGGGTGCATTCAGCCACAGTAACAGCCGTGCGGCCAACTCGGGCGGGCGTGCGACCGAAGTCATCACTGAGTTTGGAGCGTTGCGCCCCAACGTTTCTGAAACCTGCCCGAACAAAGGCGTATCGATCGGACCGGGGTTGAAAGCATTCACTGTTATGCCGGTGCCATTTAATTCAAGGGCGAGCGTTTGAACCATCTGATTTACAGCCGCCTTGGTCGCTGCGTATGCACCGGTGTCAGGTTGTGGACTAAACGTCGCCGGCGACGACAAAAAAAGCATCCGTCCGCAATGTTGTGCCTGCATTGGCGGAACGACATGTCTGACTAAGTTCAAGGCACCGGTAATGTTCGTCGCGCAGAGCCTCTGCCAGGTTTCCGGTGACGTCTCCCATAGCTTTTGACCAATGGTTTCTGCCGAGCCAGCGATGTTAATGAGGCTGTCAATTCTACCAGTCGCATTAAGTGTTTCCGAGACGAGCGCTTTAGTTGCTGACTCATCGGACACATCCGCAGCAATTGCCAAAGCTTTGGCACCTTCATCGCGTATTCCGCAAACAATAAGATCAAGTGCCGCGGCATCACGTGCCGTGGCGACCACAACGGCTCCGGCACGCGCCATAACCCGTGCAGTTGCTGCTCCAAGCCCTTGACTGGCTCCGGTCACCAATACGACGCGGCCACTAAGAAACGGTCTCAAATTTTGGTCTCCCGTAAAAAAACGGCGGCTTACCGAAAGAAGCCTTTGTATTTATGACGGATTTCGGGGTCAAAAAACAAGCGTACTGGGTGAGGTTCGGGGAAAAGCTTGCCTTGATGTGGGAGTCCGATAGACTCTGCAATGAATAAGTGCAGGAGGCTCGGCTTTCACCGGTGTTCTGAAACGAAATGCACCAGTAGATTATTCAATATCCCAAGTCTTCGTGGGGTGAGTTGGTTCGTCAAAGTAGGCGTCTTTAACACGAGTTTTAACGTAGTATGAGCGTATAGATGAAAACGATTGATACTACTGTCAACAAACATCCCGACGGCTCCCGGCGATACCAATTAGGAAAAAATACGCTTGTAAGTTTGATTTCGGATACCGGAAGCGACGGCGTGGCCGCGTTCGTTAAAAACACTGAAACCGGCGCGCTATATCGGATGGGAGAAGAAGAGTTTTTTCTGCTGAATGGGCTCGCAAAAGGATTTTCTCACGAAGGCTTGGCGACAGCGTTCAGTTCGCATTTTCGAATTGTCGTCAATGCTTCGACAGTCGCGCAATTCGCGGAAAAGATGGTGCAAAACGGACTCTTGGTCGCGGCATCGGATTCAGAAGTTGAGCCTCCATTTCATCTGGCTCAGTCGATGAAGATTACAGCGGATAGTTTAATAGACGACAATGACCTCGCGAACAGCGGTTGGACGCTTGATGAAGGCGACGTCGCGCCTGTCCCCACCGTTCCGTCGTATAGTTTTTCTGACGAAAAAATCTTGTCTGACGATACTGACTTTGACTGGGATGACGACGATGGTTTTGAAGACCGAATATTCGGCGATGAAGACGCGGTCGATACCGAGGACATTCCGGCCGAGCCGCAGACCTCAAGAGAAGATACAAGTTCAAAACGCTACGCGATTGCCAACGATGCAGTTACCGAGCGCCAACAGAGCTTTGAGCGGGCGAAGAAAGAGCAGCCAAAGATCAAGGATATGGACATTGTTCTGTTCGATCCAACGGGCCTGTTACGGTTTCTAAATCGCTTTTTTGGCTTTGCGGCCTCGATCCTCGCGGGTATCACCGTTCCGCTGGGAATTTTCGCCATTGTTGCTATTTTTCATCGCTTGGACGAAGTGCTCGACACGATTTACGCGTCGCGCCGGGTTGTTGGCATCATTGGCATTCTGGCGCTCTCGATGCTTACGGTTAGTCTTGTGTCGCGTCTTGTAATCGGGGCTGTGTTGCAACGTAACGGCAGCGACGTAAGGCGCTTTGGCATCAATTTTCTGTTCTTTCTCATCCCGCGGTTCGCAATCGATATGATTGGCGTCAGCAAGTTGGACCGCCATGGAAAAATACAAGTCTATGCCTCTGCCCTTCGGACACGTTTTCTGATTTTCGCCCTTTTTACATTGATTTGGGCATTCACCCGTCAATCGGGAAGCAGTCTTTCTCAAATCGCCGCGATAATCGGGCAATTTGGACTTTTATCTTTTTTGATAAGTGGTTTTCCACTCATCAACGGCGAAGGTTATCGGTTGATGTGTGTGTGTTTCAATCAGCCGATGTTGAGAGAACGTTCAATGGCTTACCTGTTCGGCGTCCGTCGCAAAAGTTTTGGGCCGGAAACACCGGGCGAACGCTGGACGTTCATCCTGTACGGCATTGGTTCGCTGCTTACGTCAGCGCTCCTGGTGACGCTTGTCGCGGCTTATGTTTCGACAATGTTAGAAGCCCGTTTCGGCGGCACAGGAGTCATTGTATTTCTCAGCCTCATTGCATTGATCCTAGCTTGGTTCGTTGTAACACGCGGCCGCAGCAAGCGTATCCGTCAACAAGTCACGGCCGAAATGGTTGAAGAAAAAAAGGCGGAAGCTATCGCGTCTAAGAGGGCAGGGCGCGGGCAGAACCTTCCTGTGCCGATACCCGCTGGGTTGGAGCCGGAGAGAGTGCAATCTCAGCTTCCGGCAAAGGTGCCGAGCCGGAGGATGACGCTCTACCGGCCATTACCCGACGTTTATGGCACCAAGGCGAAAAGCAACCGACGCGGAATCTGGTTGCGTCGAATAGTGGTTCTATCGCTGGTTTCGGGCGCACTTTACGTCGCCTTTCTTCCCTACAACTACCAATCAGGCGGCGACTTCGTGATCCTTGCCGATGACAGGGTAAAAGTTGTGGCGCGCGTGCCAAATGAGCTGACCGCTGTAATGGTCGAAGAAGGCGATATTGTAGAAAGTGGCGACGTCTTAGCCCTGCAGGACAGTGTTCGTGAAGAACATGCTCTGGCAGTGACAAGGGCCGAACTTGCGAAAGCGCGCGCGCAACTGGAGCGGCTTGAACTTGGCGCGACAGAAGAAGAAATTCAGGTTGCAATAGAGCAGATTGAGCGGATCAGAAGCGAGCTGCCATTCTTGGAGGCCGAAGCAGATCGAGCCCAGAAACTGCTGGAACGAGGTGCAATTCCAACTTCACAAGCGGAACGTACGATAAGCAACTTCAATGTTGCAAAGGCCGAATTGCGGTCAGCCGAGGCCAATCTGAACCGGGTTGCTGCCGAAGCTGAAGCATCCGAAATAGCCATGGTACAGGCCGATGTAAACCGATTGCAGTCGGAGCTGGCCTTTAATGAAACCAAGCTGGGCTACACTAAGATTGTTGCACCGGTTGCCGGGCGCGTGGTCTTTCAAAGTGAGGAGCCAGTGCCCGGGCAATTCCTGGAAACCGGCGATCTGCTGATGGAAATCGAAGACCACACCGTCGCACGCGCCGAAATCAAAGTGCCTGAGGCAGATGTAAGCCTGATTGAGGTTGGTGAAAAGGTACGACTGAAGGCTTGGGCAATGCCGGACGAAGAACGCGAGGGCGTGGTCTCCGCCATCGCACCTGTCGCCGAGACCGAAGAGTTCGGGCAGGTCGTGCGTATAAAAACATTCATGTCCAATGAGAATGGGTTGTTTCGGCCGGGCATGACTGGATATGCCAAGATCGACGGCGAAGAGATGCGGGTTTGGGAAGCTTATTCGCGTTTGCTCGTGCGGTTCTTCCTCATAGAGATCTGGGGGTGGATCCCGTAGGTGCAGACCGGTTATTCCCGGTTTCGATAAAGCGCGGGATCGACAACCTGCGCCATCGCGTTTTTGTCGAGGTCAGCCCCCAGAAATTCGGAGATTTTGGTAACCTCCTCAAATGGGTCTTTCAGGATATTTCCGTAGTCCGCCACGTACATTTCGATGTTCTGCTGCGTTGCTACCCAGTTTCGGAAATTGATGACCTCGGACTGAAACAACTGAATGATCGTTTGGCGCTGTTCTCGGCCGCTATCCAGCCCCTCGCGTTCCAGCATCTTTTCCTGCGATCGTACGACCTCGGCCAGGTCGCGCTGCATGAATAGGATACGATATGGTACGTCGTGCGGAAGGTCATAGACGAGTTTGTAGATGATTTTCAGCGCCTTGCCGCGCATCCCCGGGACCCAACTGGAGTCCGTCTGCAAGTCTTTTACCGGCTCGAATTCGTAGTAGCCCAACGGATTATCATCGTTCGGCTGACGCAATTTGTCGGTGACCGGAGGAATACCCCCGGCTTCCAACATGCGCATCATCATGGACGTGCCAGAGCGCGGTAATCCGGAAACCACTGTCAAGAAACCTAATGATGAGTTCATCAAATTGTCCTCAGATCACTTAATACTTGGCTACTGGCAGCTCGAATCCACGCCGGAGCGTGTCATGTCTGGCGATCATGGATAGCCAAATAGCCGCCTGCTTGCTAGTCTGTCAGCAGTTCCAAGTCATTTTAGGTCGTAAACATGAACCATGATTCAGCGGAAAATGATTTTGATGAAGACCAGCCTATAGACCCTAAAGCGCTGCGATCTGGCGCGGCAGGACAAGGCTATGTCGGATTCGACAGCAACACAGGAACTCAGGGGAACGCCAGCGGGTCACCACGGTTCGCAGGGGCAACGCCGGGTAGTTTCGGCAGACAACCCCAAGGCGGCGGGTTCCAAGGCGCGGGCGGCGGCATTGGCGGACGTGGGTTTGGCTCGGGCGCGGGCGCAGGTGGTTTTGGCGGCAGACAACCCCAAGGCGGCGGTTTCCAAGGCGCGGGCGGCTTTGGCGGACGTGGTTTTGGCCCGGGCGCAGGCGCACGCGGTTTTGGCGGCAGACAACCCCAAGGCGGTGGTTTCCAAGGCGCGGGCGGTGGCTTTGATGGACGTGGTTTTGGCCCGGGCGCAGGCGCAGGTGGCTTCGGCGGCAGACAGCCCCAGAGCGGTGGCTTCCAAGGCGCGGGCGGTGGCTTTGGCGGACGTGGTTTTGGCCCGGGCGCGGGCGCAGGTGGCTTCGGCGGCAGGCAGCCCCAGGGCGGTGGTTTCCAAGGCGCGCGCGGCGGCTTTGGTGGACGTGGTTTTGGCCCAGGCGCGGGCGTAGGTGGCTTCGGCGGCGGGCAACCCCAACGCGGCGGTTTCGAAGGCGCTGGCAGCGGTTTTGGCGGACGTGGTTTTGGCCCAAGCGCAGGCGGTTTTAGCGGCAGGCAGCCCCAGGGCGGTGGCTTCCAAGGCGCGGGCGGCGGTTTCGGCGGACGTGGTTTTGGCCCGGGCGCGGGCGCAGGTGGCTTCGGCGGCAGGCAACCCCAGGGCGGCGGCTTTGGCGGGCAAAATACTCCGGCTGGTCGAGGTGGTGACGCCTGGGTCGGGCCGCAACAGGGCAATGCCGGCCCGGGAAGACGACGTGCATTCTTACTTTGGATGATGTCGCGCAGACGCGCCGGTGCCAACGCAAGAGCTGGATTTGATGGGTCGCAAGGACCAAGTTCTGCAGCAGAATTTGGCGAGCAACAAGGCGCCAATCAGGGCAGTGGACATTTTGGCGCGCCACGATTTGTCAGTGCCCAAACAGGATTTCGCGCGCGTGCAGCCCAAAATAGCGCGATTGACGACAATCTTCGCCAGTTCGAAGATCAGATTATCGAAGGTGACCAGAGCCCGGAGAATTGATTTTTTAGCATCGGCGGCAGCTGTGCTCTCAAGTCAACGTCTGGGCTAAATCAGGGACCGAACCAGAAGTGTCCGCATTTGATCGGGTCTAATTCCGACAGGCACCCGTGCTGCATCGAATACATCAATCGGATGTTTTGTCGCTAAGCTGGTGTATTGGAGTTGATGATATGGAACAGACTAGCAAGCCGTCATCAAGCGCCAGACTTCGAGATGCACTTTCACTTTTTGCGTTTGCGCTAATGGCTATGGCGCTTGCGCTTTTGGCTACGCAAGCATCGGCACGCCAACTCGATTTCAACCTGAAGGTCGATGGGGTCACGCGGACGGCTAAGGCTTATGTTCCGGACGGCTCATCACCACAAACGGGCTGGCCGATCATCGTGGCGTTGCACCCGGGTTTTGCAACTGGTGAAATCATGGCAAAAACGAGCCGTCTGCATTCTCAAGACGGTTCCAGCAACTATGTTGTCGTGTATCCTGATGGAGTTCGCCGCAGTTGGAATGCTGGTGAGTGCTGTGCGGCGGCTCAAAGAAGGCAAATCAACGATGTCGGCTACATTCTCTCGCTGGTAGATGAAATCGGCAAACAAATTCCGCACAATGGTAAAGTCTTTCTGGCCGGGTATTCGAACGGTGCTCTGATGGCGTATCGGATAGCTTGCTCAGCACCAAACCGCATTACAGCTTTTTCAGTTTTCGCCGGCGCTTACACGATGAACACTTCCAGCTGTAGTCCGGCGCACACGGTTCCATTGCTCCATCTGCATGGTGAGTTGGACGCTGTTGCACCTCTCAGAGGTGGCGAAAGTGTGATCGAGACGGCCGGAATCCGATCCTCGGTGCTGCAGAATATTGACTACTGGGTTCGCCTCGGCAATTGCGAACAAAAGCAAAGCAGTAGCTTTGTTCAGGGGGCGAATTGCACGCGCTATTCCGGTTGCAAAGATGCCAGTGAAACACTGTTCTGTATTTACCCCGGACAAGGCCACTACTGGCCTGGCGCCAAGCCTACACGCTTCGGTGAGAATAGGGGGCTGGGACCGGCCCGCACCGATATTGATGGTGGCAGCGCAATGATCCGCTTCTTTGACAAGTACAGATGATCCGCTGGGGCCTTATTGTCTTTCAGCAGTCGCTGATCAGTGTTCTCTTACCACGGCTGTGCGTTGATCGGATATTTAAAGAGGTGCGAATGACGTGAATGCGTGAACCGATTTTCATCCTTGGGCCCGGGCGGTCATTCACCTCTGTGATCGGGTCGATGATTGGCCAACATCCTGAGCTGTTCGGTCTTCCTGAAACCAATCTTGCGACGGCTGATACGGTGGAAAGGTGGTATCGGATACTCCCGGGTATGGATGCGTTTCCGGCGGGTGTCCTTCGCCTTCTGGCACACTTGCATCACGGTGAACAAACGGTTGACGCGGTAAACGAGGTTGATGTGTGGCTTCGGTCGCGCTCAACCATGACCACCCAGGATGTTTACGAGCATGTGGAAAACCTTCTGGGGCATCGCCAAGTCGTCGACAAGAGCCCCCTTCATTCGACCACAGATGCCTGTCTCAGGCGTTTGAGGCGGATCGCTCCGAATGCCAGATACATCCGCATCGCTCGACACCCGTACTCGAACGGCAAGTCCATTGTAGCAACAGAATGGTATCTTGAGGGGTTGAAGGCTTGGGGGTCGAGCGGGTGGGATCGGCGCACGAACCCGCCGACTCTTGACCCGCAATTCCATTGGCTTGATGTACACGATCGGATCGACAGATTGTTCGCGTCGCTTCCCAGCGAAAGCTACCGAACGGTCAGGGGAGAAGACTTGCTGGCCAAACCCGAACCCGTTTTAAAACAGATCGCCAATTGGCTGAATATCGACGACTCCGACCTTTCAATCGAAGCGATGTTGCATCCTGAGCGTTCTCCTTTCGCCACGGAAGGCCCGCCGAACGCGAGGCTCGGAAATGATCCGGGTTTCCTGGCGGACCCTACTCTGCGACCTTTCTCACCGCCGAGAGTTCCACTGACTGCGCGTCTGCCTTGGCGAGGCGATGGAGAAGGCTTTGTACCGGCCGTCGTCAATCTGGCGCGGCGGTTCGGTTACGCAGACGATCCCATTCCCGCGCCAGAACTTCCGCAGGGATTCAATGGGAGCTGGGGATCCTTGGTAGCTATTGAGCCGGACGGTCAGGGCTTTCCTATGGCGCACGGAAATCTGTTGGATAGTTCTTACGTTCCATTGACGCCGCTGCGGGAAATTCGGGGCATTGAAACCAAGCCAGACCCAAAATGCGGCGGGGGAAATTTTGGGGCGTACACTGCCACGGATTATGCGCTTGCAGTGTTCGACAGCCCGCACGAGGTGCCGTTAGAAGCAATCGACCTTGAGACCGGCAAGGTCATTTGGCAATCTGACCTGGGTAACTTTCCGGCCATCAAAGATGGGTTGCGTGGACGATTCATCGGCGGTGCGCTGCTTGCAAAGCTCCAGTTCTCAAATGGGCGGACCCGGCGCTGCATATTTGTAGGCAACCGCGCGGAGATCAGGTGTCTTGGTCTGGACGGCAAGACAATCTGGAAACGTGAGACCACCGACATCGTGAACGCATTGGGCTCAACCGCGCGCGACCACGGAACGCCACGTTGCCTGCGCTACACAACGGACAACGAATTGCTGTACGGAACACGCAACGGCTATTTGGTGAAACTCGATCCCCTGTCCGGTCAAACGATTGACGTCGTGGACTTGAAAACAAAAGTGCTCCATGAAGGAAAGGTTGTTGAGGGGCGGTTCGATGTTCGGCAGTCGATAGTTGTTCATGGCGATCACGCCTATCTTCAGGCAAAGTTTTCGCCAGAGACCGAGGTCGCGTCACCCGAAGAACTTCCTACTGCCCTGTTTCGTCTGAAAGTTTCGCGGACTGAGAACGGGGCCGTGGAACACTTGCCTGAATTTGCATCGGAAGAGGATGTGCCGACATATGCCGTTGTCGGCTCTGTCGGTGATCGCAGGGTTGGTGGTTCTCCTTGCGCGCGTGTTCGTGAGGACGGGAAACTGGTGATTTTCACCAACGAATACCCGCCGACACTAAGGAACAGCCACGGAGTGCGGGATGCCTTTCAGCTTAGTGCCATACGAGATGAAGGGGATGCCTTAACCCATCAGTGGCAGTGTATCCTGAGGGAAAAAGGCGATGCAAAGGTGACCGCTGCCCCTGCGCTCGACCCGGTAAGTGATACGCTTGTTGTTTCGAACAGGATGATGACGCACCTCTTCGCCAACGCTTCATATCGCGAGGGTAACGTTGGGCCTGACCTTAGCTTGGCACCGTTGGACTGTTTGGAGCCCGAGATGCGAAAACACGCCTCGCATGGCGAATTTACCAGCCCAATCACGATTGCTCGTGACGAAGGCGAACATGGCTTCGTGGCCTATGTCGGACTTGCGGTATGGAGGCGTCAGATGCACCATGGGTATGCCATCTTGTCCGCGTTGCAGGTGCAGACTGGCCCTGCTCTAAAAGTTACCCCTCTGTGGAGCCGGTCGATCAATGTGGATGATGCCGGTAATGCGTTGCCAGCAGCGAGATCCTTCGCGCAACCGGTGCTCTTTTCGGGGAAGGGATCGGGCAATCGTAGCAAAGGCCTTTTTATGGGAATGCGCTTCGATGGATTGTCGGTCTTTCGCTAGGAGCAAGACTTACGCAACTGCGTCGCAACATCTGAAAAGGAGTTTCGTCAGAAGGGGTCCGCTCTTGACGGGCAGTGGCGGTTGTACAGGAGGGGGTGGAGCGTTGGTTGATGCCGCTCCTTTGATAGCTTGTCTTGAGCGGGCAAGGTTAGTGGCGTCGCGTTTGAAGGTATCCGAACTTGTGCTTTTGAAACCTAAAAGCCGTTCTGAAATCATGCGCTTGGATATCGTAACGCATTTTACGTTTTCACCGCCTTTTCGGGTAAAAAGCTTTTCTCCAAGGACGCGTCACCGACCTGAGCCGTTGAACGTCCGTTACCAGTTGCATCGCCTTGGTCTGATCTTTGCAACCGGGATCAACGCGCGGCGCATCTTGGAAATGACGCCAATTAGCAGCGGTAGCAACTGGATGAGATGTTCGTGTAGATCATTGGCGCGCAGCCGATCGCGATCTGGAAGGGTTCTTGGGTGACTGCGCGGCTTGGTGGCCACAAGTTTCGAAAACGCTATCTTGCTAGGCATGAAGGGAGATTCCGCAGGTCAAAACCCATCGCGCTTGACTAAGGGCGTATCGACTAACGCGCGAAGCATGACCGCTTGGGCCGTTATCCTTGCTGTAATAGTCTTTACATGCATTGCGGTGCTGGAAACGCGCTTCTGGGGGCTACAGACAGAGGAAATCCTCGTCCAGGAAACTCCGACTACGGTCTATCGTTTACCCGGCGACACGCCGGTTCCTGCTGTCATCGTCGCTCATGGGTTTGGGGGATCACGCCAGATGATGGACCAGATTGCGGTTTCGCTGGCACGCCATGGCCTGCTGGTTGCATCTGTTGAACTGCCCGGTCATGGCCGCAATACCAGCCGGCTTTCACCAGACATTACCAATGTCCAAGGAACCACCGCGCAGTTGGTAGAAGTGATCGAACAGGTCGCGGAGGCTATTTCTGCACGCACTGATACCGGTGGTCCGCTATCCTATGTCGGCCATTCGATGGCGACCGATATCGTGATCCGCGCGTCAAAAGATCGGGCGGAGATTGGCGGCGTGGTGGCTATCTCAATGTATTCTCCTGTCGTCACGGAAAATTTTCCGTCGTCTCTTCTGGTAATCAGCGGGGCAAGGGAAAGCCATCTGCGTGAGGCAGGTCTTAATGCGGTCCGCCTGCTTGATCCGGAGGCGCATGAGGGCCACACGGTCACTGTCAACGGCGTAACGCGCCGGGCGGCCGTTGCACCGTTGGTTGGACATGTTGGTGTGCTCTACGCCCCAAAGTCGCTTGAGGAAACGACACGCTGGTTGCTCAACACCGTCGGGGTTGACCGACATGCATCGCTGGATCAGAGCGGTTGGATTGCAGGTATCATGCTCGTCGGACTGGTGCTGTTGGCGTGGCCACTTTCGAAACTGGTTCCACCGCGCGCGCAGCAGCCCTTACCATCCATCTCATTGCGTGTTTTCGCCACCTGCCTTCTCGCGCCTATTCCCGCTGTTCTTTTGATCGCGGCTCTACCGGTCTTTGGCATTGCGGGCAACGCGGGGTTTGGAACTTTAGCGGCCATTTTTGCGGCATGGGGGGTGATACAGATTGTCATCCTGAGCCGTGTCGGAATTCGTCTTGGTTCTCCAGATCTGCTATCGACGCTGATTTACCTTGGTTTCGCAATCATATTTGCGCTTGCGCTCGATAGGTATGGGGCAGCGTTTCTGCCGACGGATCAACGGCTGATCATCATGCTAGGCTTGTTGATTGGAACTTTGCCACTCATGATAGCTGATACTTTGCTTGTAGATCGGGCGTCCTTTTTGCGTCGCATCTTGGTTCGCCTTTCATTTCTGTTGGCACTCTCGGGCGCCATGGTAATTTCACCGACCGAGCTTGGTCTGGCGTTTACCACGCTTCCTGTACTGGTCCTCTTTTTTCTGGTGTTCGGCAGCATGGCGCGCTGGACTGCAGCGCGGCGCGGCGCGTCCGGAGTTGCAATCGGCAAGGCGATTGCACTTGCCTGGGCGATCGCTGCGTCCACGCCACTTTTTGCGGTGGCAAGCGTTTCATGAGCCTGTTTGTGTTGTCACCAGATACCGTTTGTAATCCGGGCTTGCTATCGTTCTCGACTGCCCCGCGCAAGATCCTTGAGCGCGGCATGATCCTGCCCAGACGTGATGTTAGCTGGGGTTTCATTTTTCGCGTGATCTTTGAAAACCAAATCTTACGGTTTCTTTTGGCACTGCTTCCATTTGGGTTCGCCGCCGTGACATGGCCCGCATCGGTTCTACCAATCAGTCAGGCACCGATTGCGATGGTGATTACCATCGGGTTTGTCGAGCTTCGCGTGCTCCGCGTCCCAAGGCACAAGAGCAAAAAGATCACATCCGAAGCTGAAGCTGCACGAGCCCTGGATACGTTGCAGTTCCGCGGTCGTCGCATTCTGGCACAATTGGCCGCGCGACGCGGGATAGAGAGTGGTACGATTTACCTGGTCATCGAACAATCCGACATAGTGCGGGTGCCTCCACTTACTATTGCGAGCCTTCAACTGGATCACGGTAAGTCGCGTCTTGCTGAACTAAGCGCGGATGAACGCGCGATAATTCGTGATGAGCTCTTTGATGAGGCGTTTACCGAACGCCAGCTTCTGCTGGCCAATTTACGCGAGGGGGTGATGTTGCGTTCAGTGGCGTTTGAGACCCGCGGGGTATCGGCCCATGCGCGTCTTGCCGCCCTTTTGGAGGCTACCTCAGAAACTGGAGGGTCACCAGCATGAGTGTAAATGCACAGATCGTCAGCGCAGGAGAGGCTCTTGAAACGCTTCTTGAGGGGTGGACGGCGCAAAGCGCCGGCTGCCTGACAGCGTCCTGGATGCTGCATGGACGACCGGGTGTCGGAAAAACGCAGCTTGTGACAGAGCTGGGTCGCCGTATTAACGCAAAGCTGTTCGATGTCCGATTGACCACTATTGAACCACAGGATCTCAGGGGTCTGCCTTATTATGACCATGAGGCACAGAAGACTGTATGGTATCGACCTGAGGATCTACCGGACGACCCAACCCAACCATCCATCCTGTTCCTCGACGAACTGACGGCGGCTTCACCAAATTTACAACCCACGGTCTACGGTCTTTTGCAGGAAAGACGTGTTGGTCGGCATCTGCTACCGTCCTCCGTTTTTGTCGTTGCAGCGGGAAACACCGTGGATGACGGGGCGATTGCGTATGAGATGGGCACAGCCTTGTCGGATCGCCTTATCCATCTGCAGGTCAACGCAGATGCAAGGGATTGGTTAGAGAAATATGCTGTGGACCGCTCACTTTCACCGCTGGTGACGGCATTTCTGCGTGCTCGTCCTGACCTCTTGGATACGACCGAAGACGCCTTGCGCCGCGGCGACATGATCGCTTGCACCCCGCGGTCGTGGGAGCGTGTGAGCGATATTGCAAACGCTGTGGAAGACAAACGTCTGCGCCACACAATGATTGCGGGCACCGTCGGCACAGCCGCAGCGGCTGAATTTGCTCAAGTGGCGTCCGAACTGGAAGCGATCGTGTCGTTGCAAGAGATTCTGGAGACACCAAAAGGCAGACGATCTGACCTTTACCCCACAACAATCAATGGTCTGGTCGGTATGATCTATGCACTTGTTGCCAAGGCCGATGACGCATCGATCAGCGATGTCATCGATATCATGGCCGATCTTAAGAACGTTAATGCACCGGGTCTTCCCTTGGCGGAACTCACCACATTCGGGTTCGAGATACTCATCCGCAAAGCGATGTCAAACGGGCTTGTCGACGCCTTCCGAACGTCATCGACCTATCAGAACTATGCCAAGGAACGCGCCGCGGCAGGGATAGTCTAGCTTTGCGATGAAACACTCTGTCCGTGCCCAACCCGCGCTTGCAAGACTGCCTGAAATTGACCCGGCGATTGCAGCGCTGTCTTTGTGGTGTACCTATCGCGATAGCACTGGCCCAACCAGAACCTTAGGTGAAACGATCCATATCGGTCCGGAATTCCCGTTGCTTGCGATCTCTGAGCAGACCGGTCTTCTGGCCCACCATGTTCTACATGTGGCCTTGCGCCATTCCACGCGACGGAGCGCTGCGCGCCAACGGTACGGGGTGCGATTTCGCGCAGAGCAGTATGATCTGGCCTGTGATGCTCTGGTGAACGAAACGCTGTTGCAAGGTACCCATGCGCTGCCACGCCCGGCAGTCCGCGCCGCAGAGATCGTTTCTTTGCTTCCGGTGAATGAACGGCCGGTCAACGTTCTGGCAGAGTGGGATTGCGATAAGCTGTATACTGTCCTGTCTGCTCGCTCTCACGGACAAAACGCCGGGCAAGAGGACCCCGTAGAGCGCTATGCCAAGGACAGAGCATTCAAGCCTGATCTTGAAGACAGCGACCCGGACAAGTCAGAGGCAGATGTTTGGTCGGGACGCATTGAGCAAGCCTTGAACGCCGGGCAAAGGGCCGGAATCGGCATTGGTTCAATTCTGACCCGGTTCGGAGATCTGCCAAAGGCTACTGTTCCTTGGGAAATCAGACTTCGGCGACTATTGTGTAAGGCCTTGACCCAACACCCGCGCCAAAGCCACCGTCGCCCGGCGCGAGCCTGGCTGGCGCGCGACGCGTTGGCTCGTCAAACCGACGGTGTGCAGCCCGTGTTCGAACCCGGGCTCGCGCGTGCGCAAAAGCGACCGCGTCTGGTCATCGGGTTAGACACTTCAAGCTCAATTCGCGACGAAACACTGGATATGTTTGCCGCCGAAGCAATCTCGATAGTGCGTCGCACCGGTGCCGTTGCACACCTGCTTGGCTTTGACACTGAAGTCCATTCACGAAACCATTTCACCTCGGCAAATGCCATCGCAGCACTTATCTTACAACGTGGCGGGGGGACGGATTTCGCGCCGTTTCTGGCAGAAGCTCAGGCATTGGATCCTGCGCTGATCATCGTGCTTACGGATCTAGAGGCACCTATACCAACGGCAGTTTCCGCTCAAGTTCTTTGGGCATCAACTAACGAGCCGCCAGTTGCGCCTTGCTTCGGAGAAGTATTGGTTCTTCACGACTAACTGCCAAAGCCCTGATGCAAACGGCTTGTAGGTTGACGGAACGAAAACCCCTTCGGAAAGGGATTTGTTTTGCGCTTGACGACAGGTTTCAAACCAGTTCCCGCGGGTAAATGACCTGCAAACTGCCCGTATCAAACTCATTGATGCTTTTTTGCCATCTCCGGCCCGGCCACAGAAGTTCGGCGGTCAGATTGTGGGGATGGTAGGCTGCGGTATATAGCGTGCCAAAACCCCGATCGAAAGCCACCGAATAAAGTGGCGGCTTCAGAAAAGCTCCGACAAAGAACTCTTTCGTTTCAGGGTGCAAAGTCAGACGGTGTAGAAGATATCGCTCTCGCTCGACCGTGGCAGTGAGGCGCGCGTGACTTTTCCACTCCACGCGCTCTTGATGGTTTGTTGAAACTGCCGCGTGCGTAATAAGGGTAGGGCGGTCCGGCGCAAGAAACGCTGTGAAGAACTGCCGCTTTCGGTCCAGGACCGTCACGTTGTAGCTCATGTGGCAAGGGACGCGCAAGAGAACATCCTTTGCCTCTTCGATCGTCGAACAGGTCTGCAACAGATATCTGAGGATCAGGGGAACTCCGAAGCCTTCGCCAACTGCCCGACGCCCGCCAAACGTCAGAGAAACGGTAAGCCCTGCGTCATTCATACCGTCCAGCAATCCAAACAACCCGTCCGAGGTGCCCATCACCTGCCGCCCGTTCCATCCCGTCTTCAGGAAAATCCCGTCAAAAGCTGACATGTCGTAGTCATAGTTTCTGACCATCAGAGGTTGCGATCCCTGCCAGATCGCCTGGCTGCACCCGGCCAGATAGCGCGGCGGGCAATAGAAACTCAGAAACCGTGCCTCCAGATCGCCCGCGCCAAAGGCCGCGCAGAGCATGTCATACGGCTCAAGCAGTTCTGGCATATACGTTTTCAACGCGTGGCGGCACTCGGAATATGTCGGGCGCGACGACAACCCCTCACTCGCCCACCACTTAAGGTAGGAACTCCGATACTCTGAAAAAATCGCGGACAGTTTTTGCCCGGGTTTCTCTTCTTCTACGGCGCGGAAAGTTAGTTTCATGCGCCCTACATAATCTTAAACGCCGGATCCTCAAATGCCTGCGCTGAGGGCAGTGGACGTGCCGAAAATGCATTCTTGATGCCAGCGATCCAATTCTTCGACTTGGCCGTCAGCTGAAATCCCTTGGTCATTGATCGGCCCCTGGTGACAAGGATGCCCAGATCTGCCCCTTCGTAACGGTAATCGCCGACATTCGAGATGCGCAGGAAGAATGCTTCGTCCTCACTTTCGACGGCGCGACGGTGGTAATCAAACCGATCAAAGACGACCTGACCGCCTGGTAACATCCGATAAATCCCGGATTCGGGCGCATTTGTGATGATGTCGACGCTGTCCTCAGTGTGTTTGATGACCATCTGGGACCAAGAGTCGATCATGTCGGGATCAGCCCAGCGAGCGTTCAACTCTTCAACACCCAGATTGAATGGTTTTTTCGAGAATTCCAGCAGGTGGAAAAGGAACAGCGGCGCATCGGCATGCGCAAAAGCCGCATGGTTGGTCATCGAGGACGCCCCGGTGATACGGGGATTAAGCTCACCCAGCCAGATGTCACCGGTTTTCTTGTCGATCAGGAAATCCAGTTCGAAATATCCACGATAGCCTTCCTTGCGCAGTTGCTCACCGAACTTGAAGGTTAGTTCCCGTGCCTTTTCACGGGTTTTGGGCGGGAATGCGGTCGAAAAAATCTCGTTCCCGCACCAGCCCCCGCGATAAGGCGTTAGCTCCTTGAAGCCCACAAGCTCGGTCATCAGGGGGCCCACAATCGTGCCCTCGGACGTGGCGCAGGCTTCGATCGCCGAACCCCGGCAGTCGATCCGCTTCATGATCTTGATTTCACCCTGACCCACTATTTCATGTTCGTGTTTGCGGAAGTCGGCCTCGGATTTTATGAAAAAGGTTGTGTGGCCCGAGTCACCAAACGCGCTTTGCAGGACAAGATCATTGCCCAGTCCTGCCTTTTTGCAGACCTTCTGCAACTGTTCATAGCTATCGACCTTGGACAGCGTATTGGGAACCGACGGAACGCCCGCCTTGTTGCCGACCCGGACGGTTTCGATCTTGTTGTCCATCTTGGTGCGCAGCTTTGCCTTTGGAAACCAGACCTCGCCACCAAGCTCTTTTGCGAGCTTTTCGGTTTTTTCGTCGAACATCAGGAAAACGAATTTCGGCTTACCCCCGCGCGCCTTGACGTAGTCGACGACTTCCTTGTGCTGAAGCAGATAGTTGTTGATGTCCTCTATGGACTGAAACTCGTCATGGGGAAGTTCGGAAGGAACCAGAACGTTGGGATGGCGTCCATCAAAGCAATCCATGTAGCAGATGTATTTGAAGTTTTTGACCCATTCATCCAGACCAAGAAGGTTAAAGTTCGTTGCCGAGACAAAATAGATCGGGTCCGAGTTCGTGTGAAAGTATCGGCGGATCTCCGAAATGTTCTTAAGTACCTTCTTGGGCATCTAACCTCTCCCCTTTGAATTATTTTTTAACGGATTCCAAAGCCTCTTGGGTAAACACGCGCAGACCCAGGTCTTCGCGGAAACCATGAATTTCACTGACGTCCAGCGCCCGCATGAATGACAGAATTTCCGGACTGATGACCTGACCGGGAACCAGAATCGGAAACCCCGGTGGGTAGGGAATGATGAAGCTGGACGAAACAAGTTCTTCGCCTGCTTCAAGCCGTGCCATCAGCGCGTCATCGGTCGGGATGTAGTCGCAATTGTCCTCATCGTAAGCGAGGAAGAAAGCGGTTCTGATGTCGCCTTCGGGCGTATCCGGACCGTCCCGGAATGCATCGTGGAAACGGCTGAAATCCGGCAAGGGTGGCACATCCTCGACCAGCGCCTTGACCCGGTTTTCGAAAGATCGGCGCTCCATTTTCGAGGCATCATCAAGAAGTTCGTCCAGATCATTGGCAATCTCGACCAGCACTTCGATCAGGTAAGCGACGGATGACCGCGTGGTGCCAATATTGGTCATGAACAGCACGGTGTTGCGCGAGGTCTTGTTTATCTGGATGCCGTATTTGTCCATCAGGATCTTGGTCTTGAACGTATCGCCATCCCAGCCCGTTCCGCCAACGGCCAGCGTGATACGGGTGGGGTCCAGTACGAATTCGTCCTGGCTCCACATCGTCCATTTGTCGATCCAGCCGTGATCAGGGTCATAGTAGGCTTGTACACCGCTTTCGCGGTATTCTTCCGGGATCATATCGCCGGCAGTCACCACTTTGAAATACTTCTGCAAAACCGGATGGTCCGAGATCGCACGCCGGATCGACATGGCGGTTTCGATCTGCTTTTGCACAAATTCGAACCCTTCCAGCTCAACCTGCCGCCGCCCGACGTCGAGGGAGGCTATAATCTGATAATTCGGCGAGGTTGACGTGTGGGTCATGTATGCTTCATGGAACGCTTGCTCGACCTCGCCCTTAAAGTCCTGATCGTTGACGTGGATCATCGACCCTTGCCGCAAAGAGGTCAGGGTTTTGTGCGTCGATTGCGTGGCGTACACACGGACGCGCGCATCCGGCGGTGGAACCAAACGGGTGTTCAGCAACCGATCATGGTCGGCACCGTCAAGTTCCTCCTGTTGCGCGGTCCAGGCACTTGCTGCCTGTTTTGTCCGCAGCGTTTGCCGCAAGACTTTCGCTACGCCCATTGCGGTGCGTTGCCGGTAGGTCGGATCAAACCGGGCAAACCCAAACCAGGCTTCGTCCCAAAGAAAGATCAGGTCTTTCTTGATGGCCAGGCATTCCTCCATGACACGCTGCACATTGTAGACGACCCCGTCGAAGGTGCAGTTGGTCAGCAATACCATCCGAACGCGATCGAGCTTTCCTGAGTCCTTGAGCTTCAGAAGGGTATGCTTGATCTCTTTCAATGGCACGGCGCCGTACATTGAGTGCTCGTGCAACGGGTAACTGTCCATATAGACGACGCTGGCTCCGGCCAGAACCATGCCGTAATGGTGCGATTTGTGGCAGTCCCGATCGACCAGAACGATATCTCCCGGTCGTACAACCGATTGAACGACAATCTTGTTACAGGTCGACGTACCGTTGGTGGCAAAGAATGTGTGTTTCGCACCAAACGCTCGGGCCGCCATGTCTTGCGCTTCTTTGATCGGCCCGCGAGGTTCCAGCAAGCTGTCCAATCCGCCTGATGTCGCTGACGTTTCGGCCAAGAAAATGTTTGACCCGTAAAACGCCCCCATGTCCTGAATCCAGTGCGAGCGGCTGATCGATTTCCCGCGACTGATCGGCATCGCATGAAAGACACCCGTTGGCTGCTTGGAGTATTCCTTCAGGGCCGAGAAAAACGGAGTTCTGAACCTTCGGTCGACACCGCGAAGGATATTGAGGTGCAGTTCCTGGAAGTCTTCCTGATTGTAAAAGACCCGACGGCAGCGGCCCAGATCCAGTCCGGCAATATCTTCGGCAGAACGATCGGTGACAAGATAAGCATCCAATTCGGGACGGATTTTCTCAATCAGCCTGCAGGCTTCCGGCCCGTATTCATGCGGGTCAAGGCCATCAACGTCTTCGTCTTCGCTGACGCGCGTCAGATACTGGTTCAGGATCGGAAGATCGATCTTGGACTTGAGAGACAAGCCTGGCCGGATCACCACAGCCTGAACATTGTAGTTGAACAAAACCCCAATCAGCGCGTCTTCCAGAGACGGAACAATGACCGGCTCATAAATGAAGGGGTCCTCCAACCGACGCATGCGCAGCAGGTTTTGCCGCAGGAACCTCTCTTGGTGTTCTGTTGCATCATCGACGATCAGAACCTCGAAATAAGGCCGCCCCAATGCCCGAGCTTCCGGCGCAAGCGAAGCTTCGTCTTCATAGTCCTCATTGTCTATTTCATCAGACGAAAGAGGGATCGACCGACGCCGGTATGCGCCTGACGTTAACGCGCGTGCGATACGCCGGACACATATGGACAGGTCGTCAACATTGCCGTTTACCAGTAGACGCCGCAGATGTTCGAAGGCGTGGATTCCTGGGAACGCCCAATAGAGCTCTATCGGTTCCAGTACATCGAACAAGTGTTCTGCCGTCGTCAATAATTTCTGACTCTGGCGTTTTTCCCGTCCGTGAAGTGCAAGGCCTTCGGCAGCCTCGCGCAATGCGCTCCATCGATCAGCGCGAAGTTGCGTCGCGCTGTAATAATCTCTTATTGACGGCAGCTCCTTCTTCCGCGAGTGCAAGTTCAAAACCTGCCTCCTTTCTGTCGCGTCCGGTTCAGTGCCGCCGTCTGAGCCGATTAATCTGAGCCTGTCTTTCCTTGTAAGACAGAAAAGTTAGGCGGCGTAGGCAAATCTGTTTTTGCGTCTTCAATTGAGGTTCTGGGGTCGGATACAAGCAAACCACGATCCGAGCCCTGACGGGGAATTTCCAGGGGCCCGAGGGTGTTCAGATAAGCATCGGCACCGCTGGTGCGGTCGTAGACCGTAAATTCGGCCTCACGATCCCGGAAACTTTTGAGCACTTGCCCAAGACCCTTGAGACCGGTTTCGCGTTGTCGTCGCACCTGATCCAAATCGATTTCGATGGGGAACATGTCTTCCTGTCCGGCGGACTGATGCAAGACCGTTGCCGATGGATCCAACACCAGCGAACGGCCAACGCCGCCGGCTCCTAAGCCGTTTACATCAATTACGTAGCACTGAAACTGAGCCGCCGTCGCCCTTGCAATGGCAAGCTCCGCCTCGCGGTCCGTGGTGCCAGTCAAGACTGGATGAAGAAGAACTTCGACGCCCTGGCTGGTCAGTTGCCGCGTCGTTTCCGGGAACCAAATGTCATAGCAGATGGAAAGGCCAAAGCGTCCAACATCAGGTACATCAAAAACACAGAACTCAGTTCCGGCCGATACTCCGGCCTCATACGGACGAAAGGGAAACATTTTCGAGTACTTCGCGACGATGTCTCCGTCGGGATTAATCACGACAGACGTGTTCAGAATACGCCCGTCTTCTGTTTTCTCGAACATAGACCCCGGGATCAGCCAAATACCGAAACGGCGCGCATCGTCCTGAAACTGCAACAAAGCGTCATTCGGGAAAGGCTGCGCGAAACGATCCAGCGGTCCATAGGGGGCTAGTTCTGAAAACAGCACCATCTGAGTCCACGGAAACCGGGCCATCAGGATCTCAATTCGATGGCGCATCGCCTCGACGTTTGAATGAAGCGCTGCGACGTGCATCTGAACGCCGGCGATCGCAAATGGAGTCATATTGGCCGTCTCTTCCGTTCACTCTGTTTGACCACTTTATTTTCCGATCAGCCTTGTGACCAGCGCATTTTTTGCGCCTCTCTCTCTTGTCGCAGGGTCAACCAGACAGTCTCACGGACGGAAATTCTTTATTGGAGCGCATATTATGGGCGACTAACCGCTGCTGTAGGCACTGCAGAAGAAATCAGATTGAGACGGGCAGGGTACGGAATCGTCATCTTACCATGGCTAAGTGCGCCCAGAGATCATCCGCTTGGCGGCAATGTGATGAGCCCGGTTTTCTGTTTGGTTATGCGTCGGCCAGCCCAAAAAAGTCGCTCGTGTGACCGCTCCGCTTTCGAAGCCGTGAAGCAAGCGGCGCGGTGGGATAAAATGCAAGTTGGGCTCAAGTTTACAGTAAGAAATCCGACAATTTGCTTTCTTGCGTGACAAATTGCGCCGCTGCTTTCAGCTTCGGTATATTCCTTGGCACGTTACGCGATGATCTCGATCTTCCCTTTCATGTGCGGGTGGAAAGCACAAAAATAGGACACCTCCATAGCTTCAAACACCTCGATCGAAGCCGTGTCGTTCCGTTCCAGGGTCTCAGTTTCCCACCCAAACTCCTCAGCGGTGGCCGTGTGAGGAGCAATGTCCTTGTTGGTCCATCGTATGGTGTCGCCAATCCGTACACGGACCACGGCAGGAAGATACTCGAATGATCGAATCTCAACGTCGTGCACCACCGGCGTTTCCGCCATAAGAAGCTGCGGAATCGGAGCGGCTGCTACTGCAGCCGCTCCAACAATCACGCCCCTGCGTGTTGGCAAATCCCGCTTCACTGCAGCGATTTGACCATCATTTCGGCGTGACCTTCATGGGCCTTGAATATTTCAAGGCCCTGCTCGAACAGTGCCTTTACTTCAGCATTGTCGATATTCGGGATCATCGTGTTCTCGACCAGATCGTTCACTGCCTTGTGGTAGGCGAGTTCGTTGGCTGCATATGCCGCGTCAAACTCTGCGCCGCGCAATTTTACGAAGCCATCAATAATCTCGTCTGCATTTGCATTGAGCTGCTGGCTGAATGCATTGTCTTGCGCCGATGCACCAAGCTTGTCGAGAAGGCCCAACGCGGCTTCGTTAACCGCGGTATGGTCGCGGATCATTGTGTTTGCAAACTCATGGATGTCGGGATTGTTCGACAGCGCAAGCGCCAGATGCGCATAGCGAATATCGATATTATCGGCCGTGTAGGCGATATGTGCGTATTCAAGATCACTCATGTCAGCGACATCCTGAGCGGACGCCTGTACACCTGCCATGGACAGAACCATAGCAACTGAGGTCAGTAGCTTTTTCACGAGGGAAACTCCTTTGGGTTTTTGATACCGTATGAGTACCCGCAAGACTTGATATGTTTGAATGCGCAAGCGTTCATATTGTCATGCAGATAGTTCAGACTTTGGAGTACGCTCGCCGAGGGTCGTTTGGTTTCACTAAATTTGATCCCTCAAGTGACTTTCTGTGCTGTGCCTGCGGAAAGCGGTATCTTCCTGCAATCCAAAGCTCAGTCGGGCTGCTTGAATGAAACAACATCGATTGCCTCACTAAAGCCGCGCAATCTGTGCTTGCCCAATTGTATTGCTTTGTCTGAAACCAGAGTGGCGAAATCGCCGGTTGCCAATATAGGTGACTTCAATTCGCGAGTGAGATGTTCCAGCCGGCTAACCAGCGCAACCGATGATCCTGTTACGGTAAAATCCAGCCGTTTTTCGGTGCCTACATTGCCATAGACAGCTGCACCCATGTGGAGGCCGATGCCAAAATCGACACGTTCCTTCGGTTCAAGTTCATTGTTCCGACGAAACGCCTCCTGTGACGCCGACAAAGCAGCCCTGCACATATCTTCGGGCAAGCGACGACGCCCATCAAACGGAAAGATGGCCAACAAACCATCACCAACAAACTTCAAGACCTCTCCGCCATGATCCTGGACGGCCCCGGCAACGCAATCAAAATAGCGGTTCACCGCAGCAACATAGTCTTCCGACGATAAACGTTGGCTCATCGCAGTCGAGCCATGGATGTCGCTGAACACAAGCGCGCAGTCTATTTTACGAACATCCCCACGCGCGATTTGGCCGTTCAACACAGATTGCCCAGATATCCGGCCAAGATAGACCTCCATCAGTTCAGCAGCCAGGAACTGTTCCGTCAGCACCCTTGTGGTGACAAACAAGGGGATAGTCAGGCGACTTAGTCCGTCCACTTCTCGTTGGGTAAAGCCCGAGCGCCGCTTGGTGGCATAGGAAACTGAGACCCCCAGCAGACACTCAGTTCCATTATCGAAGGTTACGGTCCTCATTCCGAATGGCGCTGAAAATGCGAGGTAGTCAGTTATGCCAGATGCAGCCAGCTTTTTGTAGATCGGGTATTTCTCCCGCATGGCCGGATCTGTGAGATTGGCGTGGATCATCGGGATTTCGGCCATTTCATCAGCCGCATCCGCGCTGTTTTCATTGACCAAGTTTTGGATTGCCGAACTTGACACTATCGTATTTTCGCCAAACGGGGTGTTGGTGAATAGGTCATCCGTGACCGAACTGCGCGGCAAGACAGTCCATTCTACGCGATGAGAGTCCGCATCCCAGGTCACATCCACCATGCCCATCACTGGATGCATCAAAAGCCGGCCCAACGAAACGCGTGTGACCGGAATTCCACCGTCGATCAGTCGCTGGCTGAGTTGCTCGACAAGTTCTTCAAGATTTCCATCAAAGAAGGCCAACTTCTGCAGCCAGTCTGAAACGCGGTCAAAAACGTCGGCCACATCGAACTCCTACCTACAGCCCCATTTGGCATTATCACACTTCGCTATGTGAATAAATTTATGACAGGGCGAATTGGGCTGTGATCAACAATACCAACGCTTTGCCTTTGGTTCAGTCACCGTCGGTGTGCGAGCTTTATTGATTGCTAGGGGTTCTCGGATATCGGCGTGAGAGTTCGAACAAAATCTCTTTTGGCGAAATGGAAAATGCATGATAGCCCCGAACTATGGCAACCATATCCGCGCAAAATCGACCGTCTATCCCTTACGGATTTGCGATTGTTGGTGTCCTGTTCGCCTCAATCTGTTTTGGGTTGGTTCCTTACTTCAGCCGCAGCCTGACAGAACAGGGCGTGGCACCCCATGCGGTTGCATTCTATCGCTACATTGTCGCGGCCATTCTCCTGCTTCCCGTTCTCTTCTTGCACCGAAAAGAATGGCAAGCGGTCGTATGGGGCCTGTCAGCCGGTGCGGTAATGGGGCTTGGTTGGATCGGATATGTAACGGCGTTAGAGGCGTTGCCCGCATCGACAGTGGGCGTACTTTACATGACCTATCCGGTGTTCACCCTGGTCATCGCATGGGCTGTGTTTGCCGATGCACCCACGCGGCGCGCATTGTTGGCCGCTGGCCTGATTGTAGTCGCGGCTGTCATCGCTGGATCGCCGGGTTCAATCCCAGCGGAACATCTACCAACACTGCTGATATCCCTTGCCGCGCCATTCGGGTTTGGTTTTGGAATTTGCGTGTTGGTGCACAGGTTGTCACGGATTGCGCCGTTGGCACGTATCGCGTCAGTGTCTTTGGGGTCCGTTCTTGGCCTCACACCGCTTATCCTGGGAACTGATGTCGCAGAGCTTTTCCCAAGGGAGCAATCTGATTGGCTTTTGATTGTTGGTATCGGGCTTGTCACCGCGTTTGTGCCCCAGCTTATCTACACGATCTGCTCGCCGGTTATCGGGGCGTCCCAAACTGCGGTGGCAGGAAGCATCGAGTTACCTACGATGTTTGCCGTGGGATTTCTGGCCTTTGGTGAGGCCATCACTGTGCCTCAGGCTTTGGCATGTGCGCTGGTGCTGGGCGCAATCGCGATCACAAGAAGCCGAAAAACACGCACCGTATCGACCGTGCTTGCAAAATCACCCAAGCGGTAGCGCTGGGTTCAATGCGGACGGGTTCGCTCCCTGATCGGAGTGACCTGCAGTTACGTCGAGACAGTGCCATCCTGAACCCAAACATCAAACTGCGCCAATACGGCGTCGCTGAAAGCCTTGTCGTTGATATGTGCATCCAGTTCGGTTGTCGGAATACGACCAGATATCGCTTTTCTTACTTCGTCCACCATATCGCTTAGGGCGTCCGGGTCATATGCCTCTTCACCTTCTTTGTCCCAAGCTTCGACCCCCTGAGTAGGCAGGAAAAAGTGCACCGGTCCCGACGCAGCCTCAAGCCGATTGGCGAGTTCACGTACCCACGCACGGCGTTCTTCGCCAGTAAAAACAGAGCTTTTGATCAGGCGATTATGTTCGTGAAAGGGGCGATCAGCATATTGCTCTGGAATGTCCTGCCAACCTGCAAAATCCAACAAATCCAACGCGCCGGGGGCTACCATTTGCGGGGTACCAACGCGCCCGGCATTTGTAACGCGGTCCTCGCCGCTGGAGACGACAGAACCTGCCATCAGATTTCCGAATTCCTGCATGCAGAAGTCCATCACGCAAACAAATGCGCCTTCACCGGCAAGTTTTTCAAAGGCCATACCGCCCATGCCGGTAGAATGGAAAACGGCCACTTCGAAACCACGCTCTTCCAGGGCTGGTTTCAGGGTCTTCATGTAGCGCAGGCAGGATGATCCCAGGCTGGTCATCCCAATCAAGGGCTTGCTGCGATCCAGCTCAATTGCCGCTTTGGTAGCCCCGACAACTGCTCCGGCGGCCTGACTTAAAGAGGATCGGCAAATCGAGTTCATTCCATAAAGACCACCGGCCCATAAGATCATTTGAATGTCAGGAGCCAGACGATGTGGCGGGATCAAAGGCGAAAAGCTAACCGTTGAAACGATGTATTTTGGAACTCCCATCGGCAGCGACTGTGCGCAATCCAGCGCCAGATCGGTGCCCATTGTTCCACCAATTGCGAGCATTCCGTGAAATCGGCCTTCGGCATAAGCCTGCGCGACGACATTGGCGGCGCCAGCGGACATCACGCGGAAGGCTTTGTTTTCGTCCCCTTGCGCGATAACGTCTTCAATGGTCATTCCGGCACCGGCGGCGATGTCATGTTTGTTAATGTCTGTCGCGTTCTCAGGTTCCCCCAGAACCGAGACGTCCATTGTCAGAACATTGGCACCTTGCGCCTTGACCCCGTCTTCAATGAAACGCATCTCGGGTTCCTTGGTGTCGTAGGTACCGATCAGCAGAACTGTTTTTTGGGTCATGGTTTCCTCTCCTGCCTGCGCATTGGTCCAGATGATTATTTTTTTAGGGCAGTTCCCGCCCTGATCCCCCAAGTGTCCCGCAGTTTTCCTTGATTCAGAGTTTTATCCAGGCCGTTTTGAGATCCAGATACTTGTCAAATGCGTGCAGGGATTTGTCATGCCCATTTCCGGACTGCTTGACGCCCCCAAGCGGCACTGTGATGTCCGCCCCGCCATAGGTGTTAACATGCACCACGCCCGCTTTGATTTTTGAAGTCATACGATGTGCGCGGGATAGGTTCGAAGTCCACACGCCCGCGGCGAGACCAAATTCAGTCGCGTTGGCAAGGGCGACGGCTTCTTCTTCTGTGTCAAAGGCTTGAACTGTAAGAACCGGTCCAAACACCTCTTGGCAGACAACGCGGTCGTCAGGGTTGACGCCGGTGATGACTGTCGGTGCCATATACGTCCCCCCGGTGTCGTGCAAAATCCGCGTTCCACCTGTGGCAATGGTGCGACCAGCGGCGCGAGCCTCTTCGACGAATTGAAGGTTTTGCGCCAGTTGGGTTTCCGAGTTTACGGCACCTGCTTGAGTCCTTGGGTCCAGCGGGTCGCCGACCTGCATGGCTTCGGCGTTCGCAACCAACATCTCGACGAAACTGTCGTGGACTTCCCGCTGGACCAGTAGCCGTGAACCGGCAACGCAGACTTGGCCGGAATTGCGAAAGATGCCAGCGGCCGACACTTTCGCGGCTTCGGCCAGATCGGGGGCGTCCGCAAAAACGATATTCGGGGATTTTCCGCCAAGCTCCAGATAAACGCGTTTTAGGTTTGATCTTGCCGAGGCTTCAAGCAATCGACGGCCCGTCGCGCCGGAACCTGTAAAAACAAGAGCATCAACGTCGTGGGACTCAGCGATTTCTGCCCCAACAACAGCGCCTTCGCCAGTCACTACGTTTAGGACGCCGGATGGAAGACCCGCCTCCAGCGCAAGTTCGGCCAACCGGATGAGGGTCAACGATGCCGTTTCTGCGGGTTTCAAGACAACGGTGCATCCTGCGGCAAGCGCCGGGCCCAGCTTCCAACTGCCGATCATCAGTGGAAAATTCCATGGCACGATTGCGCCTACTACTCCAACCGGTTGCTTGTGAATTAACCCCAGTGCATCGGGCGCAGTAGGGGCAATCTCGCCATAAATCTTGTCGATCGCCTCTGCAAAATAGCGGATCGTCCCGGCAGCGCTGAGGGGCTCGGCCTTGTAGGCCATGCCAATTTCAGTTCCGTTGTCGCGCACACCCAACACAGCCAGCTCTTCAGCCTCTGCTTCGATAAGGTCTGCCCATTTCAACATAATTTTTTTGCGAGCAGCGGGGGCGAGGTCAGACAATCGCCCATCGTCGAATGCGCGTCGCGCCGAACGGATTGCCAATTGGGCATCCTCTCGGGTTCCCTTGGGAATGGTTGTCAGGGTCGATCCGTCAATTGGCGATATGACGTCCAGTGTCCCGCCATCCGACGCGTCACGGCTTGTGCCATCGATCATGTGACGTGCTGGCGGAACCTCGCGGGACCGGAGTTCCTCTATCCTTGTCTTGTCCAAATCGAGCCTCAATTGGTTTGAATAATGAACCATTGGTGTCAAAAAAAGTGTCAAACTTTAAACCTGCATTTGTCAATAATGATTTTTTAGTTGACAGGTGAAGAAACAAATTCAGAATAAATGATACTAAAGGTTCAAATAATAAACCAATTAGCGACACGTCGCAGGGAGATATCATGTCAAACAAAGCCAAGGCCGCATTGGCCGCACTTGCAATTGGTCTGGCCGGTTCGGCCCTGGCCGAGTATCCCGAAAAGCCCGTAAGTTTTATCGTTCCGTGGCCTCCGGGCGATTTGGAAGATGTACTGACCCGGATGATCGCCGAAGATTTTCAGGCCGAATACGGCGTTCCGGCAGCAGTCGTGAATAAACCTGGCGGCGGCGGCGGCCCGTTCCCAGGGGCCGTCGAAGTGGCAACAGCCCCGGCAGACGGGTATACAATCGGATCATTTGTTCCAGCGGTTTCATTGATCGGGCACGAGATCGACATCCCAGAGCTTACACCTGAGAAATTCGATCCGATCGGTATTTTCCTGACCTATCCGTTCGTGATCGCGACCTCGGGCAATGCACCTTATTCGTCGATGCAGGAGCTGGCCGATTACGCCAAGGAAAACGAGGTGTTCCTCGGGCATTTCGGTGACGTTCTGACACCAACCCAAGTCACCAAGGCTTTGTCGTCGACAATGGGTTTTGAATGGGCAGGGGATGCGGCATTTGACGCCTTGGATTGTAACACGCTGGCCTCTGGCGACGCGGACGTGATCAACACGACGCTACAGCTTATCCTGCCTTGCCTTGACGATGTGAAGGTTCTGGTCTCGATCACAGGTGAGAGGATCACCAAGGTTCCTGACACGCCTGCGATTGGAGAGGTTGAGCCGAGCCTCGATATCTCTCTGTGGAACGGTCTGTTCGTGACCAAGGATACCCCGGCGGATGTCCGCGAGAAGATCGCGGCCGTTGCCGAGAAAACTGTAAACAGTGAGCGTGCTCAACAGCTTGCAGAGGAAACAGGTGCGCTGGTCTATTGGCTGAATGCCGACGAAAGCGCCGCCGTAATTGCAGAGGATAAGGCAACTCTGGGCACCATTTCAGAAGCGCTGGGTCAATAACCGCGATCATCTGAGAGGGCGCCGGCGCGCCCTCTCAATTCTGCCAAGGACCACTTCGAATGGATAACTCCGAGCTTTTACAGGTCAAAACAAAGTCGTCTGGCCAAGTTGTTTTTGTTGTTGCAGGTTTGATCGTCACATTGGTTCTGCTGTCCCAAATTGGGAACCAGACCGAATGGACCGACAAGGCGCGCAACATAGGCAGCCAGCCCCGTTTGTGGCCTGCGATCGCGCTGATCACCATGCTTGCAGGTTTTGTGATCCATTACCGGTTGATGCGACGCAGAAAGCCAAATGCGTTGGATTGGGTCGAAGCCCGGCGGTGGGCGGAGCCGCTGGAATATCTGTTGTGGTTTCTAGTTTATGTGGCGGCCGTCCCCAGACTGGGTTTCATGCCCATGAGCATAGTTTTCGCCTGTGCGCTGACCTACCGCCTGGGATACCGGACGCGATTGGCAGTTGGAATTGCCGCACTGTTCGCGATTGCGATGGTCGTGTTGTTCAAGGGAATGCTGGGTGTGAGTATTCCGGGCGCGCAAGTCTATGAATTTCTGCCAGACTCCATCCGAACGTTTTTCCTGGTGTATCTCTGATGGACCTGATTTTTTCAGCTATTGACGTTCTGGCACGCTGGGACGTGATGCTTGCCCTTTTGGTCGGTGCGGTGGGCGGAGTCGCCATCGGTGCTATTCCGGGGGTGGGGCCAGCTGTTGCCATTGCCATCCTTTTACCCGCGACGTTTTCGATGGATCCGATTGTGGGGCTGACCTTGCTGTTGGGCATCTACGGCTCGTCAATGTATGGCGGGTCAATACCTGCGATCCTGATTAACACACCCGGCACAGCGGTGAACGCGCTGACCACCTATGACGGATTTCCAATGACGCTGCGGGGCGAAGGCCGCCGGGCTTTGTCTCTGGCCTATTCAGCAAGCTTCCTGGGTGGGCTGTTTTCGGTCATATGCCTGATCTTCCTGTCGCCCGTTTTGGCAAAGATCGCACCAATGTTCGGATCGCGTGAGATATTTCTTGCGGCTCTGCTTGGCCTTGTCCTCGTCGTTGTTGCGCATAAAGGCCAGATGGCTATTGCTGCTGCGCTTGCGGGGTTCGGTATTCTGATCGGCACTGTTGGGTTGGAACCTGCTGCCTATACCCGCCGCTTCACCTTTGGTCAGAGTTGGTTGGCGGGTGGCCTTGATCTGATCGTGGTGGTGTTGGGCCTTTTTGCGCTGTCACAGGCGTTTTTGCTGCTGACGATGGATGACGAGAAAATAAGGCTGCCTCGGTCGCGCGGTTCATTATTTCAAGGTTTTCGTGAGCTTGCTCGTCATCCGCGCGTTGCAGCGATCTCGGCCAGTTTCGGCGTTGTCATGGGTATGATCCCGGGGGTCGGGGAATTTACGGCGCAGTTCATGTCCTACACATCGGCGCGCAAGCTGTCCAAGAACCCCAAAGCGTTCGGGCATGGCTCGTCAGAGGGGCTGATTGCATCAGAAGCTGCCAATAACGCCGTGCCGGCAGCGGCCATGATCCCACTGCTTGCCCTTGGCATTCCGGGTGAGGCGCTGACCGCGATGATGCTGTCGGTGTTTTATGTCCACAACGTGGTTCCTGGCCCAGGTCTGTTCCAGAATGACATGGATTTTGTTGTCGCGCTCTACATCGCGCTGCTGGTCCTGAATGTCATTGTTGTTGGCTTCTTGCTGGTTTCAACCGGCTGGCTGGTCCACCTGACGCGCATTCCCAATCGCTTTTTGGGTATGTGCATCCTTTTGCTGAGTTTCGTCGGAGTCTATTCGATCCGCAATTCGACCATGGACTGCATTATCGCGGCGGTGTTCGGCCTGCTGGGGTTTGTCCTCAAACGCCTGAACATGCCCATCGTCCCGATCATCCTTGGTATGGTCCTGGGGGGGATAATGGAGGTTAAGCTGCGCGCGTCCCTGGCGCGGGTCAAAACCCCACTGGATTTTATCGATCGCCCCATCGCCTTTCTGCTGTTCTGCGTCATCCTGATCATCCTCGGCTCGACCATCTGGCGGGTCTGGCGGGAATGGCGCCCGGTTGATCGCCGCTCCATGCAGAGAAAGGCATCAAACACCTTTGCCAAACGGATTTCAGGTCGCTCGCACCGGCATTTCGAAAATCGCAAGAAACAACAAAGACGGAGGCGTTTCTATGACCATGTGGGTTCCTGAAGACGACGGGTTCGCAGACCTGGGCTCGCATGACAGTTTCGCCGACGGCGCGCCTTACAACACATTTGCCCGGTTGCGGCGCGAAGCACCCTGCCAATGGTCCGAATTCGAGGGCGGCAAGGGGTATTGGTCCATTACGCGCCATGCGGATATCGACAAGATGGTGCGAGACGTTGAAACCTTCTCATCAGCACGGGGGATTCGTATGGAGGACCAGACATACGAGGAATACATGGCCCGTCGCACCTTTCAGGAAACCGATGGGACAGAGCACCGTAAGGTGCGGATGAAAGTGGCCAAGGCGTTCTCTCCCAAAGTTGTGGCCGGGTTCGAGGACCAGATCCGCGATCTTTGTGGTCCCATTCTGGATCGCGCTTTGGAAAAGGAAATCTTTGACGCGACCCGCGACATCGCGCGGGAACTGCCGATGCGGATGCTGGGCCAAATTCTGGGGGTTCCGGAAGACGACTTGCCGTGGTTGGTCGACAAGGGTGACGCCCTTATGGCGAATTCCGATCCGGATTTCACCGAACATGTCGTGGACAAAATGCAAACGGATGAATTCCGCTTGATGCCGTTCAACTCACCCGCTGGTGCCGAGCTGTACGAATATTCCCGCACGCTGATGGACAAGAAAAATGCGACAGGTGACACGAGCGGTATTCTTCACCTCATTCTGCAGCCCGATGAAAATGGTGAAACGATCTCGGAAACCGAGTTCCGTAATTTCTTCTGTCTTTTGGTTGCCGCGGGCAATGACACAACCCGGTACTCCATCGCGGCAGGGATACAGGCAATCGCCCGACAGGACGGCCTGCTGGAAGAGATGCAATCGGGCGAGGTGTGGGGCACCGCCGCCGATGAGATCGTGCGCTGGGCTTCACCCGCAACTTACTTCCGCCGGACGGCGATGAAAGATGTCGAAGTCCATGGTCAGCAGATCAAGGAAGGTGACAAGGTTCTGTACTGGTTCATTTCCGCCAATCGGGATGAAACGATGTTCGATGACCCGTATCGCCTGAACCTGTCACGCAAACCAAACCGTCAGTTGGGTTGGGGGCAGGGGGGGCCGCATGTTTGCCTTGGCATGCACTTGGCCCGGCTGGAGGTACGGGTGCTGTTCGAGGAATTGGTCAAGCGGATCAAAACCATCGAACCCGACGGGCCAGAGGCGTTCGTTCGGTCCAATTTTGTAAACGGCATCAAGCGGATGCCTGTTCGCGTCACTCTGCAATAGGTTTTCAATGTCTAACCGTTTACGCGCCCTGTTCATCGATCACCTGTCGATCCCGCGTGGGAAATACATGCCCGCCAGCAAGATCGGTGATGCCTCGACGCGTTTTGCCCGCGCAACGTTCGGGGTGCATTACGATCGCGATCTGCTATTGGACGCGCCGCACGCAAAAGTTCGCGAAGGTGCCCCGGACATGGAGTTGCGCTGGCGTGGTGATGACGTGCGCACCGGGTGGGAACCAAACACCTCAATCGTTTTGGGTGACCTGTACGACGCTGATGGATCGCCCTTGTCCTTGTGTCCACGAGGCGCGTTGAAACGTGCCGTGGCCGACTGGGAAAAGCACGGCTTAAAGCCAATGCTTGGGATCGAACTGGAAGCCTATGCTTTGCAAGGCGGCGAGGATGGTCGGTTGCGGCCCTATGATGCGCCCGGGGGTGGCGTTTACGGCACCGGGCCTTTCGCCGATCCGATGCGGATCAACGATGTGATCTGGAACAAGGCGCTGGAAATGGGATTCCGGCTTGACCTGATCACCGCCGAATACGACAGCCCCCAGTTTGAGTACACCTTGACCTTTGATGATGCACTATCTGCGGTGGATGACATTGTTCTCTTTCGTCAAATGGCCCGAGAGGTCGCATTGGATCACGGGATCATCCTGACATTTCTGCCCAAGCCGCTGTCCGAGCTTGGCGGGTCCGGAATGCACATCAACTTTTCGTTTCAGGACGCCGAGGGAAAAAACGCGCTTGCGACCGGCGAGGTTGGCGGCCCGGATCACCTGAATGATCTGTCGCGTGGTTGCCTTGCCGGTTTGGTGCACCATCACGAAGGCCTGGCTGGCCTTATAGCCCCCACAGCCGGGTCATACCGCCGCCTTCAACCTGCGTCGCTGTCAGGCTATTGGAAAAACTGGGGTGGTGATCACCGCGGCGTCACCACGCGCGTGTCTGGCGAAGGTGGTGCAAAAGCCCGTTTGGAACATCGTATGGCCGACGCCAGTGCCAACCCGTACACAGCCTGTGCCGCGGTCCTTCAGGCTGCCCGGCTTGGGTACGAGTCCGGTATGAACCTGCCGCCCATTGAAACCGGAGACGGGTTCGACAAAGTTGACGCGCGCACCGGTACGGCCCCCAACTTGCGCAAAGCAATTCAAGACCTGCAGGCCGACACAGCGTTGGTGGATGCTGTTGGTCGGGAACTGGTTGAAAATCATGCCTTCATGAAAGAGCGCGAATTCCGTAAGACGCGCGAACTGGAGCCTGATGCTCTGCTCGACTTTTATGTGTGGTTTATCTGAGATGCGACTTGCGACCCTTGTCACCAACACCGACTTCAGCGCTTTTGCAAAAGCGCGACCGTTGGATGACGAAAAATTCGCGACATTGATTGCAGAGGTTCGCCCCGACTGGTTGGTCACAGCCTTTTGGGTCTGTAAAGGAGAGTTCCCCGAAGATATTTCGGCATTTGATGGCGTGATGATAACTGGAAGCCCTGCATCCGTGACCGAAAATGCAACGTGGATGCAGCAGCTTGAGGTGCTGATCAAAAACATCATCGAACGTAAGATCCCTGTTTTTGGCGCGTGTTTCGGACATCAGATCATTGCAAAGACCCTCGGTGCGCCGATTGTGCGGAATCCGGATGGGTGGGCGCATGGTCTGATCGAAACCAACTGCGTGGCACCCCGGCCTTGGTCGGACCATGAGAGTGGATGGAATCTCTATGGTTCGCATATCGAACAAGTGCGGGACTTGCCCGATGGTGCGCGCCGCGTCTTTGAAAGCCCCGGATGTCCCATTGCTGGCTACGCGATAGGAGACAGTGTTTTCACGGTTCAACATCACCCTGAAATGACAAAAGACTTCATAACCGATCTTGTCGAAGAGTATGCCGATTACGTGGGCGAAAGGGTCACCCGTATTGCGCGCCAATCACTAGAAAAAAGCCCGGCGGATCGCACAGAATTTGCGACTGAAATCGCGGCGTTCTTCGAGTATGGAGGGCGATAGATGGGAACGATCACAAAGGCATTGGACCTGCTGACGTTATTCGCCCGTGACCGAGCCGAAATCGGGTTGGGAGAATTCGTACGCCTGACAGGTCGAGACAAGGCGACCATACATCGGCATCTGACTGAGCTGACCGAAAACGGCTATCTTGAACAACATCCTGATACACGCGCTTATCGCCTTGGGCCCGCACTCTTGCGCCTTTCGGCCCTGCGCGAGATGTTGTTTCCGGTGCGCAAACTGTTACAGCCCATCGTTTTTGAATTGTCGGAAACCGTGGGTGAGCTGGCCCATGCCAGCCTTTTGCAAGGCGATGCGTTGTCGCCAGTCGCTCATTCCGATCCGGCTTTGCATGGCATTCAGGTGAATTTCGATATTGCCGAGATGTTGCCGTTACACGCAACGTCGTCCGGTATAGCAGCTTTGGCCTTTTGCCCGGAAGAGTGGCAAGCCCGCGTCCTGAGCAGACCGTTGTCGCGCTTCACGGATCAGACAATTTCAGACCCAGCGGACCTGAAGGTCGAAATTGACATGGTGCGCCGGTATGGAGTCGCTTCGGTCGCCGGTGCCTTCGACGAGGGCGTCAGCTCGGTCGGTGCGCCGTTATTTGGTGAAGGGGGCCGCGTTCTCGGTTCATTAGCCGTCGCCGTTCCCAGCGTACGCGCCAAGCCGGAGAAACTGCGCGATATTGCGCTGAAGCTATCAAAAGAGGCGGAACGCGCCTCAACCGCTTTGGGCGGCACGGTCCCCCGGAATTTTGAGGACCTGCCGCCGCATTGGGGTGACGAAACCACGACACGACAGGTGATCTCATGAAGGACAGCAATTTCCTTAAAGAAAACAATGCACGCCACCTGTGGCATCCGATGGCTCACCCGGCTGATAGCCTCGCAAACCCGCCCGAGATCATTGTTGGCGGCGAAGGCGTTAGCATCACTGATGTAGATGGGCGCACAGTTGTGGACGGGGTGGGCGGCCTTTGGAACGTGAATCTCGGCTATTCCTGCCAACCGGTTAAGGATGCCATTTCGGAACAATTGGACAGACTGCCGTACTACTCAATTTTTAGGGGAACGACGAACGATCTGGTGATTGAACTGAGCTATATGCTGCGTGAGTTTTTCGCGCCCGATGGTCTGTCGCGTGCGTTCTTTACATCAGGGGGATCGGATGGAGTAGAGATCGCCCTGCGCCTTGCGCGGCAATACCACAAAGTGCGTGGCGAAGCCGGACGCGTCAAGTTTCTGAGCCTCAAGAAGGGCTATCACGGAACGCATACTTTGGGCGCATCGGTTAACGGAAACCCGAATTTCCGAACACAATACGAGCCACTGATGCCGGGCTGCCATCACATTCCTTCGCCCTACACCTATCGCAACCCGTTTGGCGAAACCGATCCGGAAAAACTGGCGCAGTTGTGCCTTGCAGCCCTTGAAGATGAGATCAAGTTCCAAGACCCTTCGACCATTGCGGCGATGATCATGGAACCTGTTCTTGGGGCAGGTGGGGTTATCCCCCCGCACGAAAGCTTCATGCCCGGCGTTCGTGAGATATGTTCAAAGCACGGAATTCTGCTGATCGCGGACGAAGTAATAACAGCCTATGGCCGAACGGGCGCGTGGAGCGGATCGCGCCGCTTTGGCGTTCAGCCAGATATGGCGGTTACAGCCAAGGCCATCACAAACGGATACTTCCCTTTCGGTGCCGTTATGATCAGCGACGCCATCTCAGAAGTCTTTGAAAATGATACCACTGGCAAAGCCGCGATCGGATCAGGCTATACGTATTCCGGACATCCGGTTGGCGCGGCTGCTGCAATCGCATGCCTGAAGGAAACCGAACGTTTGAACGTCAAGGACAATGCCGCAAAGCGGGGTGAGCAACTGCATGCTGGCCTCAAACAGCTTGGTGAGACATACGATCTGATCGGCGATGTGCGCGGTGGTTATGGTTTGATGTGTGCTTTGGAGCTTGTTTCAGACCGGGACACCAAAGCGCCAATCGACAAAGCCTTGATCGGCAAGGTTCAACAAACGGCCTATGACGCCGGAGCCATGTTGCGAGTGTCCGGTAACAATATCATTCTGTCGCCGCCACTTATCCTGAGCGAAGATGACGTGAACACAATACTCACTGCTTTGGATAAAGGTTTGGGAGCGGTTTGAGCGCTCAGGCGTCCTGTTCGTCTTTGTTGAGGCGCAGGGTGAGTTTCTGCAGCAATGTCACAAGTGTATCGTGATCTTTATCCCCTAGGATGTCACGGTAGTAGGCCGCGATGTCTGATGCTTCGGTCATATGATCGTTGATGATCGCTTGCCCCGCGTCGGTGATGGCGATGTGCTGGCGACGACGATCATTGGGGTCAGCCTCGCGCGAAACGAGTCCGGCGTTTTCCATGGAGTGAACAATCCGGCTCAGGCTCGGGGACATCAATGCAGCGCGATTGGCCAGCATTCCGGTTTCCATTTTTCCGCTTTCACTCAAAACGCGCAAGACGCGCCATTGCTGCTCGGTAATGCCAGCTTTTTGCAGCATTTTGCGGATAGGTGCCATGACCGCCTCACGTGCGCGGGTGAGCGACACGGGCAAAGACTGCGAGGTCGGAGGCAGTAAAGAGTTCAATTGAGTTGTTGACGTATCTTGCAATAATCCGATCCTATTTATTTCATGTGTTAATTAAATTGATTGACTCGCGGTTGCAATATCCAGTAAACATGAAGTTAATTAACATGATAAATAAATCGGTGAACTCATGCCGCACATCCACATTGAGTATTCCGGAAACCTAGAACGGGTCGTAGATGTTGCCGGTTTGTGCGACGCGCTGAGACAGTCAGCAGCCGGGATAGATGCGCTACCGATGCCCGGAGTGCGTGTCCGTGCGATACGCGTCGATCACTATTCCATCGCGGATGGCGACGAAAAACATGGGTTCGTTGATATATCGGTCCGTTTGCGCGAAGGGCGACCGGACGAAGTCAAACAAGAGGTTATCAATGACCTTTTCAAAGCCGCGCAGGCGTTTCTTGCACCCGCAATGAAAACGCATTCGATCGCGCTTTCTTCCGAATTGCGCGAGATTGACGCAAAACTTTCCCCGAAATGCGGCACAATCCGAGACCATCTGGAGAACCCGAAATGAGTACCTTGGAGCAAAATCTTGAAAAACTGCGTGGGTTGCTGACGCGTTTTCAGGAAGGTGGAATAAAGAACCGCATTGCGGGCGAGGATCGGGATGGCTCGGCTGGGACGTTTCAAAACATGTCTCCCGTAGACAAGAGCGTGATTTGCAATGTTGCCCAAGGCAATCGCGATGACATCGACGCCGCAGCGAATGCCGCAGCCGACGCCTTCCCCAGCTGGCGCGACATACCCGCAACCGAACGGCGCAAGATTTTGATCCGTGTGGCCGAGGCTATCGAAGAACGTGCCGAAGAAATCGCCTTGTGTGAATGCTGGGATACGGGCCAGACCCTGAAATTCATGTCCAAGGCAGCGCTGCGTGGAGCCGAGAACTTTCGCTATTTTGCAGACCAAGTCGTTCAGGCACGGGATGGCCAGCATCTGAAATCACCGACCCTGATGAATGTTACAACACGCGTACCCATTGGGCCTGTTGGTGTCATTACTCCGTGGAACACGCCATTTATGCTGTCCACGTGGAAAATCGCACCGGCGCTGGCGGCAGGATGTACGGTGGTTCATAAGCCGGCGGAGGCAAGTCCGCTTACGGCGCGATTGCTGGTGGAAATCGCTGAAGAGGCCGGTCTGCCAAAAGGTGTATTGAACACAGTGAACGGTTTTGGCGAAGAGGCGGGCAAAGCGCTGTGTGAACATCCAAAAATCCGCGCCATTGCCTTTGTCGGTGAAAGCCGCACGGGCAGTTTGATCACAAAGCAGGGGGCAGATACGCTGAAGCGCAACCACCTTGAGCTGGGCGGAAAGAACCCGGTCATCGTGTTTGACGACGCCGATCTTGAGCGTGCATTGGATGCGGTGATCTTCATGATCTACTCGATCAACGGTGAGCGCTGCACCTCTTCCTCGCGCCTGCTGGTTCAAGATACGATCAAGGAAGAGTTCGAGGCAAAACTCGTCGAACGTGTAAACAAGATCAAGGTTGGTCATCCGTTGGACCCGACCACCGAGATCGGTCCGCTGGTTACCGAAGAGCACTATGATAAGGTCACCAGCTATTTTGACATTGCAAAAGAAGACGGTGCAACCATAGCAGCAGGTGGGACAAAGGTCGGAGACGAAGGGTACTTTGTGCGACCAACGTTGTTTACCAATGCAAACAACCAGATGCGTATCGCGCGCGAAGAGATTTTTGGCCCGGTTCTGACCGCAATCCCGTTCTCGACAGAACAGGAGGCGCTGCAGATCGCCAATGACACGCCTTATGGTCTGACCGGGTATGTCTGGACGAACGACCTGACACGCGCATTACGGTTTACGGACCAGCTGGAGGCGGGGATGATCTGGGTGAACTCGGAAAACGTGCGCCATCTGCCCACGCCGTTTGGTGGTGTCAAAGCCTCAGGCATCGGTCGTGACGGTGGGGATTGGAGTTTTGAATTTTACATGGAGCAAAAGCACATCGGCTTTGCGACAGGGCAGCACAAGATTACGCAACTTGGGATGTAACGCGACTGAAATCGGTACCGATCTTGGGCTGATATCTTATATTTGGGTTTAGGCGCGTGATCGGAATTTGGGTTCGAAATTCCCAATTTCGATAGGGATCAGCAAACGTCTCCCTCGGGCGAAAAGCTTGAGAGAAACGCACTGACAAAGGAGGAACTGTCATGGGAAAGATCGTACAGGCTGCGAAGATTACGCATGTGCCGAGCATCTGGATGTCCCACACGATGCCAAAGTACAAAGGCATCCGGCAACCTGCCATCGATGGATATGCGCGCCTCCGTCAGGATGCGATTGATCGTGGGGTCGATACGTTTGTCGTGTTTGACACACATTGGATCACCAATCAGGGCTTTCATTTAAATACGAAAGAGCACCACAAAGGCCGTTTTATCAGCCACGAACTGCCGCATATGCTGGCGGATATGGAATTCGATTACCGCGGTGATCATGAACTGGGCGAAACCATTCTTGAAGTGCTGCGAGAGCGTGGGGAGCGGGCCCTGGGCCATTCGCATCCCGACATGGGAATGGAATACGGCACGCTTCTTCCGATGCACTTCATCAATGAGGGTGTTAATGCACGGGTGTTGCCGGTCGCGGTCAACCAGTTCTCGTCGATTCAGGAAAACCGGGTCTGGGGCGAGGCTATTGCGGAAGGAATTCGCCGCTCGGATCGCAA
This sequence comes from Ruegeria sp. AWH4_226, assembly GCF_056159225.1. Classification (NCBI taxonomy): domain Bacteria; kingdom Pseudomonadati; phylum Pseudomonadota; class Alphaproteobacteria; order Rhodobacterales; family Roseobacteraceae; genus Ruegeria; species Ruegeria sp. AWH4_226. The sequence goes on from NZ_JBSWUU010000001.1 coordinate 392,164, forward strand.
TGTGTCCATTTTGGCTTCAGGTTCGCTCAGCCATGACTTCACGCCGAACGAACGCTCGGTTGACGGTTTGAACTCTGTCAATGGTGAGTTTAACCGCCAGATGGACCTAAGAGTGATTGAGCTTTGGGAGCAGGGCCGGTTCGAAGAATTTCTAGAGCTTCTTCCTGACTACGCCAAGAAATGCAACGGAGAATGCGCGATGAACGATACGGCGCTTTTGTTCGGTGCGCTTGGTTGGGGCAGCTACAAAGGCCAGATCGATATCTACACACCTTATTTCGGAAGCTCCGGAACGGGTCAGGCGAACATTAGCTTTTCAGTCTAAAGATTTGTACCACTGCGAAAAAGTCAAAAATACCCAATCCGTGACGGCCAATCTCGGTCGGCTGTCGCGGCTTAAGAAAGCGAACGGATGAACTGGGACGAATTTGCACATTGGGGGCAGCAGATATCGAAATGGGCTGCCGACTACCATCAAACCCTGTCAGATCGCCCGGTTAGGGCGCAAACGGCGCCAGGGGCCATTTCCGCCCAGCTTGAACCGGCCCCGCCAGAAACTGGTCAGCCGATGGAAGCCATCATGGCCGACTTTGAGCGGATCGTAATGCCGGGGATAACCCATTGGCAGCACCCGCGCTTTTTCGCGTATTTTCCGGCTAATGCCGCGCCGCCATCCATGCTGGCTGAGATGCTTGTGACCACGATCGCTGCGCAGTGCATGTTGTGGCAGACCTCGCCCGCTGGCACCGAAGTCGAAAGTGTTATGGTAGATTGGCTGCGACAAGCGCTTGGTCTGCCCGAAGGGATGACGGGCGTCATTCAGGATAGCGCGTCCTCGGCCACACTGTCTGCAGTTCTGACGATGCGAGAACGCGCCACCGGCTTTACAGGCAACCGAGAGGGCTTGAATGCCAAGGGCGCCTTCAGGATTTATTGTTCTGATCAAGTGCATTCGTCGATTGACCGGGCCTGCTGGGTCGCCGGGATTGGTCAGGACAATCTGGTCAAGCTACCCACGCAAGGGTCGACCTTTGCAATTGATCCCGATGCGCTTGAGGCCGCGATCCAGCGCGACATCGCCGCCGGGCATGCGCCTGCAGGGATCATCGCAATTACCGGAGGTACGGGTGTAGGTGCCTGTGATGATCTTGTGGCCGTGGCGGATATCGCCCAAAGGCATGATCTTTACACGCATCTTGATGCTGCATGGGCTGGGTCGGCCATGATCTGCCCCGAGTTTCGGGATCCACTATGGGCCGGGGCAGAGCGTTATGACAGCATCGTTTTCAATCCGCATAAATGGCTGGGGGCCCAATTTGACTGTGCGATCCAGTTTCTGAAAGACGCGACACCGCAGCTCAACACGCTAAAAATCGAACCGGAGTACCTCAAGACCTCAGGGGCAGAGGTTACGAATTATTCGGAATGGACGATCCCGCTGGGTCGTCGGTTCCGGGCGTTGAAAATCTGGTTTTTGATACGCTCATATGGGCTTGACGGGTTGCGGGCGCGTATCCGCAATCACGTTGCCTGGGCCAATGAGCTTGCCGAAGAAATCAGCGCGATAGAGGGGTTTGAGATCACAACTGGCCCGATCCTCAGCCTGTTTTCCTTTCGCTGTCCGGGTGACGATGACATGCAGCAGCGATTGGTGGACGCGCTGAACGATGACGGCAGGATTTACCTTACGCAAGGTATGTTCGACGGTCGAAAGGTTATCCGCTTTCAGGTTGGGCAATTCGATACCACGCGCGATGATGTGTTGATGGCCGCTGACGTGATCAGCGATGTTTGGGGGTCTCTTTCATGAAGTTTGCGACTTTCTCGGCGGATGGAGACACATTTTTTGGCGTGATCACCGATAGTGGTGCAATTGCGCTGAACGAAGCCTTTCCCGACTACGCCAGCCTTTACGAGGTGATCGCCGCCGGTGCGTTTGATCAGTTGAGCAGTGCAGCCGAAGGCAAACCGGTCACACATACGGATTTTAAGTATGAAATGGTTATGCCGGATGCCCGTCGTATCCTCTGTGTTGGCGTGAATTTCCCGGACCGGAATGCTGAATACAAGGACGGCAGCGAACAGCCAAAATATATGTCACTGTTCCCACGCTTCGCCAGCGGGTTCACGGGTCATGACCGCCCGTTAATCCGCCCACCGGAAAACCATACGCTGGATTATGAAGGCGAGGTGGCCGTTGTTATTGGAAGGGGCGGTCGCAGGATTTCACAGCAAGACGCCTATGACCACATTGCAGCCCTGACACTTTGCAACGAAGGTACGATTCGCGACTGGGTACGGCACGCAAAGTTCAACGTCACCCAAGGCAAGAACTGGGACAAATCGGGCGCCATCGGTCCGTGGTTGGTGCCTTTCACAGATCCTGCGCAACTGGACGATGCGCGCATACAAACCCATGTGAATGGTGAGTTGCGTCAGGACGATACTCTAAACCGTATGATGTTCCCGATCCGCCGCGAAATCGAGTATATCTCGACTTTCATGACGTTGCAGCCGGGGGATATCATTGTCACCGGTACGCCAACCGGGGCAGGCGCGCGGTTTGATCCGCCGAAGTATCTGGTTCCGGGCGATGTCGTAGAGGTCTCGGTCGAGGGCATCGGTACATTGCGCAATACGGTCGAGGATGAACAACCATGACGCCGGATGACCACGCGCGCGCTGCGACCGATTTGCTGCAGGCGGAACGTACCGGCAAGCAGATCGGGCTGCTGACCCTGCGCCATCCCGACATGGGGATGGATGATGCATACGCGGTGCAAAATGCCATCTATCGCCAGAAGTTGGCTGAGGGGCGAAAAGTAATCGGGTGGAAGATCGGCCTGACCTCAAAAGCCATGCAGCATGCGCTTAATATCGATATTCCCGACAGTGGAATCCTGTTTGATGACATGGCATTCGACAATGGTGGCAGGGTTCCTGCCGGTCGGTTTATTCAACCACGTATCGAAGTCGAGATCGCCTTTGTTATGAAGTCTACCGTCGGCGGCAATAACGTGACTCGTGAGGATGTTATCGCTGCTACGGATTACGTGGCGCCTTCTATCGAAATCCTCGACACCCGTATTCAACGCGTAGACCCAAAGACGGGCAAGGCGCGCACCGTCTATGATACGATCAGCGACAATGCCGCCAATGCAGGAATTGTGCTGGGCGCAGAACGCCATGCGATTGATGCTTTCGACTTGCGCTGGGTCGGCGCGTTGACTTTCCGCAATGGCGAGATCGAAGAAACTGGTCTGGGCGCGGGGGTCTTGAATGACCCGATCGAAAGCGTGGTTTGGTTAGCCCGTCGAATGGCGCAATATGGTCAAAGCATCGAGCCGGGCCAAATCGTTCTTTCCGGCAGTTTTGTCCGTCCAATTGAGTGTCCACCAAGCACGGAAATCCACGCGGATTTTGGGCCTTTCGGTTCGGTGGATATCACCTTTGCCTGAATCGAGCGCGCAAAACGTCCGCGACGACCCAGGCTGGAGTTTCCGTCGAAGGGGAAACCTGTCCAGCGAAGCCAACGGTATCCGTAAACCTTTTGATCGTCCCTCTTTCGTTGCAGGCAGCGTCTGCCGAGGGAGAGATAACTTACGTGTCCTCGCCGCTATCGGTGCCTCAGCAGCTTACGACTTGCGTAGTGCACAGCGTATAGTATCGCCACTTGTGACTGGCTTCGATGTACCGGATAGCCCGCTTTTTCAACGGGTTTACCTCTGCGCTGCCGACAGTCTACAGCACGGCGCGCCTTTTCAACATGTTCAGACCCGTTTTTGGTCAAGGGCAAATCTTCTACCCATTTCGACAAAGCGATTAGTCCAGGGGAGCGGCTCCGATTTGGTGAAATCTGCCAATGCTTCTGCATGCCGGCCAGCTTCCGAAGGGTCGTTCCTCGTTATTGCAACTTCGATGGCAAACCGTCTGAACCAAAAATGGTTACGGCTCATCGAGCCAAGTGCCAATAACTGCTCGCCTTCATTCAATAGCTGCAATTGGACATCACGATCAGGTTCCATTCGGGCTAATTCCGCCAGTACCATTGGCCCGCAATAGCTCAAGCCCGATCTTCGACATGCGTTAAGGGCAAGCCGCAACTTCTCTCGCGCGCAATCCGCGTTACCGCTTTCTTTTTGTACCAGCGCCTCATACATGAGCCGGCGACCTTCGAAACGGGTAGCGCCGAGGATCTGTTCCAATTCCGCGGCGCGTTCCAGATGCTCTGCGGCCTCTTTAATCCGATGCAGGTCATAGAGGTCTTCCAAAAGACCAAGACGCGCGACAAGTTCCGCGCGCGCGTCCTTTATGCGTTCGGCCTTTGCGATTGCATCGAGCGAGAGTTCCAGGCATTCGTCAAGTGGACGAAAATAGTGGCGGACATACGAGAGCTGCGCATAGTTTGCGACCTCTATGCGGCCAAAGCCATTGGTTCGACAAATTTCAAGGCAGCGAGAGAGATACGTATCAGCAGTGATGAGACGGCCCCTGTTGAACTCGGCGTCGCTTATACCGCTGAGTGCTCGGGCCTGGAGTGCGGGATCATCGATGGTCTTTGCAATTTCAAAAGCCGACGCATGCGCAGCCAGGCACGCGTCAATTTGGCCGAGCGGAAAGTGAATGCTGCCCCGCAAATGTCTGGCTTCGGCAAGTTCAGCCTTGAAATCATTGGCTTCTGCCGCGTCTTCGATATTGGCGATCAGCTCGAACGCGTCGTCATAGCGGTCGGTAAGACGCGCAACCGACGCTAGCCCCAGCCATGCCGTGCAAAAATCTAGGGCATTGGAAGCCAGATCGAGGCTGCTACGATACGCAGCATCGGCGTCCGCCGTTTTCCCCAGTTCGAGTAACAGTTCGCCCTGCAACATCGTCAGTTCGAACCGGTCTTTCTGGCTTTGCGCTATGGCAATCCCTCGCTCGGCATGTGCAAGTGCGCGGTCTGATCGAAATTTCAGGCGCTCAGCGTGCGCAGCACCAATATAGGCTTTGGGTGCATGCACGTCCCCCGCGCGCTCAAGATGGGCGGCAAACAGCGCTGGCTCTTGGTCAACCACCAAATCAGCGACCTGTGTATGCAACTCGGTGCGGCGTTCTTTCAGAAGGGATTGATAGACACTGTCGCGGAACAGCGCATGCGCAAAGCGCAGGTCATCCCCTGCCTTCACAAGTAAACCGTCCGCAAAAAGGCGGGCGAAAGTGTAGTCCGGTTCCTCAATCAACTCCCTGACAAGCTGCGGTGGAAAACGCTGACCGACGACCGACGCAGCCTGCAATGCCGTCTTGTCCTGTTGCGGTAGCCTGTCAGTGCGTGACAAAACCACACTCTGGATGGTTCCCGGAACCTGTTCACCGCGTGCGGATTCTCCATCTTTCAGCAATTGTTCAAGAAACAGAGGGTTGCCATCAGCGCGACGGATGCATTCTGTCAAATAGTCTTTGTGATGCAATCCGAATGGTCTTGCAAGTGCCACGGCTTCTTCACTGGAAAGCGGTGCGAGATCAATCGTGGTAAAACACGCTGGGCGAACGCTTTCTCGCCAAACTCGATTAAGTGGGTCACCATCAATACGCGTTGTCAGCAGCACCAAAACACGACGATCACATAGCTGCGAGGCGAGCTCGGCCAGAGCTTCCATCTCGATTTTACCTGCCCAGTGCACATCTTCAACGATCAGAACAAGCGGGCGCTTGATACTGCGTTTTCGGGCCAGAGCGGCAAGAACCGCGCGTTTGCCCGTGTTTCGGGCCTTGTTGTCCATGGCTTGATACAACTCGTTCAACACGCGCGGTTGTTGCAGATCAAGCAAGTCGTTGAGAAAAACCCGCTGATCTTCGGGCAATCCAAGCCAATGCAAGGCGTCACGGGCAGCAGCACTTCGCCGTTCTTCGCTGTCTGCATCCGAAACATTCAACAGGCTGCGCAATAGTGTCCGCAGGACTTCCCGGTCCTTGACTGCCCCGAAATCCAGAGCTTCTGCGCGATGCACTTCACAGCCTAAATCCTGCGCGATGGAAACGATTTCTCCTGCAAGTCTAGATTTTCCAATACCTGCCTCGCCGCGTATGACAACCACGCCGCCCGTAGAACCTGCGTGAGTATCTTCAAGCAGAACCCGCAATTGGTTCAATTCCCTCTGACGTCCGATGAACCTCTCCGAGCTTTCAATTGGCTCATCAATACGCCGTCCGACGACCCGCCATACGGTAACGGGTTGATCGATGCCGCGAACCGCGACCTCTCCGACGGATTCCAGTGCGAAGGCGTCGTCCACCGCGCGTTTTATCGCAGTTGAGATTAAAGTCTCACCGCTCTTTGCCAGATCCTGAAGACGCGCGGCAAAGTTAACGGACGCGCCTATGACCGTATATTCTCTGTGAAGATCGCTTCCGGTTTCGGCAGCAACAACCTGGCCGCTTGAAACGCCAATATGTGCGTTCAGGGGAATGGACAGTTCTTTGCCAAGAACGTCCATCCTGCGATGGATATCGATGGCTGCACGAACTGCCCTTTCGGGGGCGCGGTCACGCGCAATGGGGGCCCCGAACACGGCCATGACGCTGTCACCGATATGTTTGTCGACAACACCGCCATATGAGGCAACGATGTCATCAACGCTTGCAAAAAATCGGTTGAGCAGGTTTCGAGTTGCTTCAGACCCAAGTTTCCGAGACAAGGCGGTAAACCCAACCAAATCAGCAAACAGTACGGAAACTTCTCTGCGATCTGCTATCTCCCCTGGTGCGGTGCTTTTCTCGGCTTTTGTAAGTGCAGGCTTCCCCACTGCGCCCAAAATCTTGCGCCGTGCGCCCAGGGATACTCCGATTTCCTTAAGGTCTTCATCCGTCAGATATGAAAGCGCATCGATGTCGATTTCATGCTCGACAAACACGTTTCCGTACTTGCCGCACCCGAGATCATCCAGCCATTTACGGATGTTCGAAGTCACCGTCGTCTAACCATTCCGAATGTTCCGACTTACCAAACCGTTACAATCATCCTAGCAGAAAAAGCTAGTTTTGGGTGGAGGTCATAGTTGGACACATAGCTGTCGCCGGGCAACAGGGTGTGCAGTCAATATGAAGTCCAACAATTGGGGAGGAAGGCGTTTTGTACCGGCGCCAATCGTATCTTGGTCGTACATCAAACAATCACGGGTATTGTCAGAAAACTTACCTGTTCCGAGCAAAAGCGGTTTCGAAGCCAACCCCGAGATCGTCTGTGTTTTGGTGATGCTGTGTGTGCGCTACAATCTATCGCCTGAACAGGTAAATGCATTGCATGTGCAGGTCACAAGGGCGGGTTACACCGACCTCTTTTCGTGAGTTTTTCTATGCCAGTTTGTTCAATATTCGCTCCAACTCAGCGGCCTCAGATTTGCTGAGCTTGTTCTCAATCGATTGGATTAGCATTTTTGCATAGACCGGCCACATCGCCTTCCTGGTCGCAAGCCCTTTTTCTGTAAGCTTTATCGTCTGACCTCTGCCGTCATTTTCGACATCTTCACGCGTTACAAGGCTTGATTCTGCAATACGAGCCAACAAGCGGGACAATCCGTACTGTGGAAGTAAAAGTCTTTCTTTCAACTCGTAAGGGCGAATACCATCAGGCCCTGCCTTTTCAATTTCAAGTAATACGTCATACCAGCTAAGCTTTGGTAAACCGCTGTTCTTCAATTCAGATTCGATGCTGTCAAGCAAGGCTTGGCTTGTGTTCAGCAAACTCGTCCAAATTCTTGTTGTTTGTGGGTTTGGAGTAATCATTCACTACTAATCGCAGAAACATGCAAGTGCATCAACCTTGACGAACAGGTGTTTTGACCGATAAAGATGCACTTGCATCTATATGGAGACACCAGATGACCCTTCACTTGATGAGCCACGCTCTCTGTCCCTATGTTCAACGGGCGGCCATTTCCATGTTCGAAAAAGAGGTGCCCTTTGATCGAACTGAAATCGACCTTGGCAAAAAACCTGATTGGTTCCTTGAAATATCGCCGCTAGGTAAAACACCGGTCTTAACCTGCAACGGCCAAGCTATTTTCGAGTCTGCTGCAATTCTGGAGTTTCTGGAGGACACACAAAAGCATCCACTTCACCCAAATGATCCCATTGAACGGGCTCAGCACCGTGGATGGATTGAGTTTGGCTCGACTATTCTGAACGATATCGCTGGATTCTATAGCGCCAAAACTGCCGACGTGTTCGACCAAAAAATCACAACCCTGGCCGCAAAGTTTTCGCAGCTAGAAGAGCAACTGGGCGATGGGCCATATTTCTCGGGAACTAAGTTTACCTTGGTGGATGCCGTTTTTGCGCCGATATTCCGGTATTTCGACACGTTTGATGAAATTTCAGATTTCGGTATTCTGGCCGGAAACGAAAAAGTTCTTGCGTGGCGGAAGGTGTTGGCTGAGCGGCCCTCAGTCGTCGAAGCCGTCTCGTCCGATTACCCCAGACGTCTCAGCGAATTTTTGGTGAAGCGCGACTCCTACTTGTCAAGTCTGATGAAGCAATCAATCGACGGGGATCAAGGTCGACTGCCGCAAGAAACGGCTACGCAAGACTGAAGTACTTCGCTTCGTTCGCAGTGTGGTCAATCAAGACATGAATGGCTGCGGTTTCAGCCCCGAAACGCCCCGGCAGCCAAGAAGACGTGTGCTGTACAAAGCCTGGCACCGTCTTCCTGCTGTGTGGAAATTCAACTTTTCTGAGGTTTTGGGTGTGTTGCCAACCTCAGACCCTCGCGGCGACTAAATGTCGAAGATGTCCATCAGGTTATCAAAGACGCTTTCACGTTTCCGCCGTTGGGGGCGACGCTGACCGGTTTGGGGCTGCTCATGATAGGTCTGCTCGTCATCAAAAGACCGCTCAACAGAAGCATTCTGCGCATTGCCGTCCTGGAGAGCTTCTTCACGGATCATCATAATGATCTTTTCGAGTTCGCCTTTGTCCAGCCAGATGCCGCCTGACGTTTGGCAGATGTCGATCTTCACACCATAACGCTCAACCTCTCTCATCGGGGAGCCGTCAATTGGAGAACTGATTAAGGGCATATTGTTTTACCTTCCCTGCAAGGATGAATGACACTCACGTTTTCGGCTTTTTCAAGATATGATAATTTGAATAGGTTGATGCAAGGGTGTGACGTCCCAAGGTCCTGCGACACAAAAATCAGGACGGGGAACGACAGATCGCACTGTACAAAATGCTTTCCTGACAGCGCTAGCGCACGTGTCCCAACCGTTCTGGTCATACCAACATGACCGATTTTTCTTAACAACGTGTAAAAGATGTCACCAAACGACAACAGCATATCGATGGATGCCTTCTTGTAGTCTAGGCCGAACAAAATCCGGGCGCTGTTTGGGCCGCATCGCTCCATCGGTTGAGCGAACGGTTAAACGGAGCCGGGAACACGACGTTCGAGCCACCATCTGCATCAGCTCGGCATGAATACGCTGCAAAGACCTGGATAGCGGCAAGGCTGTATTAGGGCTGGGGGCGAATATTCTGATTGAAGCGGAACCTGTTCTGCGGATCATACTTGGTCTTTATCTCAACCAACCGCGCAAAGTTTTCTCCAAACGAGGCACGGGTTAGGGCGTCGCCGTCTTCACCATGCCCAGGGAAATTCAGGTAGGCCCGACCCCCGTGCCCAAAAGGCGCAGCGGCATCCCATCCGTCACGTGACCACGCAATGTTGCTGGCATCGTCCTTCGGGTCTGACCAAACGCTGTCGAGCGAATACATCCACCCCATGGATCGGTCACCGAATGCTGTGGCATCGGACGGAACACTCGACGTTGCACCACCAAAGTTCCATAGGGATGAGATCGAGGCGTCGGATGGGGCCGTCAAGGCATTTTTAAGTGCCAGATCAATCATTTCGTCCGACAGATCAGATAGATAGCGGGCCTTCCAATAGCACCGAAACTCTCCTGCGGGCATCAGCGTGTCAAAGAGTTGTTGCACGTTGCCATAGGTCATTCGACCTGAGAAATCGACCACCATGTTGTCCAACTCGCGCAATGGCTGCAGCAGGGCTTCTCCTTCAGCGGCATCACCGTTGTAGACACAAGCTAAGGTATAGACCTTTTTGCCCCACAGCTCCTGCGGGAAATCATCACCTCCGGCGGTGGAGAATTCGCAGAGTGATCCGACCAGATCCCCGTGTTTTTTCATTAAATCACGCCAGGCGCGAATTGGGGCAGGACCGTCGTCAACAGCATAAACGGGTGCGGTAAACATCACCTCTGGGCCAATTGGATGCAGAGCGAACTCAAACTGTGTGACGACGCCAAAGTTGCCTCCGCCACCCTTGAGCGCCCACAACAAATCGGGGTTTTCTTCTGCGCTTGCCCGGACCAAACTGCCATCGGCAGTCACGACATTTGCAGCGACCAGATTGTCGATCGAAAGACCGTGTTTTGCCCGCAACCACCCTATGCCGCCGGAAAGTGTAAGCCCCGCGACCCCTGTATCTGATATCAGGCCACCGGGCGTGGCCAACCCATGCGCCTGGCTGGCGACATCCACATCCCGCCATAGTGCACCGCCGTCAACAAGTGCTATGCGTTTCTCTGGATCAACCGTAACGCCACGCATCCCGCTCAGGTCAATCATGACGCCATCGTCACAGACAGCATGGCCCGCAACATTGTGCCCACCACCCCGGATCGAAATCGGCAAGTCCTTAGCCCGCGCGTGTTTGACCGCAGAGATCACATCCTCGGTTTTCTGACACTGCACGATCACAGCCGGGCGCCTGTCTATCATCGCGTTCCAGACTGCGCGGGCACTGTCATATCCCTGGTGTCCGGGTTGAAGTACATTTCCCGCGATGCCGTGGATGTCGTCCTCATGGTTCAAACGTAAACTGTCCATGTCTCAACTCCTATCTGCAGGTTTCCTAAGACTATGCCGCCGAAGCGCTCCGGGTCAGTGGCGATTTTGCCAGGTAGGTGGCATACTGGACACGTAGTTATGGGATAATCGCCAAAAGCGTGCCGAATAAGACAGGAGAGTTCATGTCTTCCCATCGAAAACCAAGCATCGCACTTCTTGCCGCGCCTGAAACCTCCGCGTCAGTTCTTTACGGTCTTTACGATGTGCTGCTTTCTGCGGGTGCGGTGTATCCTGATATGGTAAACGGCGTGCCGGGCGATGAGCTGCTGGATGTTCGGATCGTTTCTGCAGATGGCAAACCTTTTCACTGTATCGGCAACATCCCGGTTGAACCTCATGCGGCGATTCATGACATAAGTACGCTGGATGCGATTGTCGTGTGCGATATGTACACGTCGATCTACGACGTGCCAAAAGGGCGCTATCCGCGCGAGGTTGAATGGCTTGAGCGTATGCACGCGTCAGGCGCTTTGATAACGTCCGTCTGTTCGGGCGCATTGCTGTTGGCGGAATCCGGGATGCTTGACGGCCACGCAGCCACTGCGCATTGGGCTTATCGCGATATGTTCCAGCGGCATTTTCCAAAAATCACGTTTCGCAATGCGTCTGTTTTGTGCCTTGCAGCGGAATCCGATCGGATTGTAACGGCTGGCGGTGTCAGCGCGTGGCATGACCTGACCGTTTATCTTATTGCGCGGTTTTGCGGGTATAGAACGGCTATTGAGACGGCCAAGGTCTTTCTGATCAGCGGCCATTCCGAAGGTCAGTCGCCATATTCGGTGATGACGCGCCCCATGGAGTGCACTGACAGGTCGATTTCGGAATGCCAGCTTTGGATTGCCGACAACTACTCAACGGTTAAACCGGTCGAGAAAATGATTGAGCGGTCGGGACTGAAATCGCGTACTTTCTCTCGCAGGTTTCGGGCGGCGACCGGATTCACTCCGATTGAATATGTTCAGGCGCTGCGGATTGAAGAGGCCAAACAGATGCTTGAGACGGATCAGCTTTCCAGTGGCGATGTGGGCTCTGCCGTTGGCTATGACGATCCGGCGTCGTTTCGGCGCATTTTTAAACGGGGGACAGGCTTGTCTCCTGCGGCATACAGGAAGAAATTTCAGCATATCTCTCAGATTGCGAAGGGAAAATAGCAACAGGTTCTTCTAGCGTATGACAGGTTTCAGCAGAATGCGAATGAGTACCTGATCCAACGAAACAAGATTCAAGGGACGGCGCGGCGATGGTGGTTGGTATCAACACTCAAGGGCAGCTTGCGATGCAAGGTTTGCGACGGTCCTTTGATATCTACTACCGGGATCACGAACGTACCGCGCGTATGGACAGGTTGAATGCCGCCTTTGTGGGGCGTGGTGCCAGTGTCTTTGACATCGGGGCCCATGTCGGCGACCGCATCGGCAGTTTTCTGCGTCTGGGGGCAGAGGTTGTAGCTCTGGAGCCTCAACCGCTTATTTTCCGCGCCTTACGACGGATCTATGGTCGATGCCCAAGGGCGACGCTGCTTTCCTGTGCGGTTGGTGATCAGACCGACCATGTGGACCTGTTGGTAAATCCCTCAAACCCGACGGTCGCGACAGCCACGTCAGATTTTGTAAAGGCGGCCTCTGGCGCGCCCGGTTGGGAGGATCAGGTTTGGGACGTCAGTATCAAGGTCCCCGTCACGACGCTTGACGCCCTCATCGATGAATACGGCCAGCCTGACTTTGTGAAAATCGACGTTGAAGGCCATGAGCCGGCTGTTCTTCGGGGGCTTTCCAAGGCAATTCCACTTCTGTCTTTCGAGGTCACGACGATCTACCGCGCAGGGGCGCAGGACTGCATCGACAGGCTGTCATCGCTTGGGCGCTACGAATACAATTTTAGTATGGGCGAGGAACACGCGCTGCAATACCCTGATTGGGTAAGCCCCAACACAATGCGCGAAAGGATCGATAACTTGCCGCTCTCCGTGAATTCGGGCGACGTTTATGCGCGGTGGTGCGATGGGCGTTTATGACCTTTGTTGTTAAAGCTCACCACCCACCGTATTCGTTTAGTCAAGAAATCCCTGCGCGGGTTGTCCGAATGCATGGGTGAACAGGGTATCAGCCGCGCAGAAGGGGGCTTACAAAGCCATCGGGTTTCACCGCAAGGACCGGGCATTCAAGACTGTTGATGATGTTCTCAGCCGTATTGCCGATAAAAACACCACTCAGCCCGGTGCGCGCCACTGTGCCCAGCACAACGACATCAGCGCCAACTTCGCGGCTTTGTTCGTGCAAAACGATCTCTGGGCTTCCTTTTGACAGGCGCGGAACCAGACGTGGCCGCGGACCGATCTCAGCGCGAATTTGCGAAAGGAATCGATCCATCGCCTGTTGCCGTGCATTCAGAATTTCGTTGACGTAGCGATCCGCTGACATCCGAGAGTCGCTGCCGCTGGAGAAAGCCCAGATCATGCCTTCGCCGATCGCATCCCAGGCGTGAAGAACGATGACCTCGGCGTCGGGTGCGTTTGCAATCATGCACGCGGCATCGACAACCCGCCGGTTCAGCGTAGCAAGCGTCTCAGGCTCTGCCGCGTCGCGGGTATCAAGATCTACTGCGGCCAAAATACGTTTAGGGTTTTGTCTTGCATCCGATGTCTGAAGCCAAACAGGGCAGGGGCATTTTCGCAGCAAGTGCTGGTCGGTGCTTGCAAACAGGAAACGTTCCATGCCGACCAGAGGTTCCGCCTTTTTGACAACGAAATCGCAACGCGACTTGGCAACGTGTCTGATGACCTCAAGATAGGTTTTGCCGACTGACACACGCAGATTGATCTGTCGGTCATGTGCAATCGCTGCCAGATTGGCGCTGACCTCTTGGCGCGTTGTTTCCACGGCTTTTTCCATCAGCCTGTCGGGGTCTGCGCCGGAAAGGCGCGAGAGGATCGACAAATCATGCGGAGCTTCTATGCAGGCGATAACCTCAACTGACGCGCCATGCGTATCGGCAAGGGTTATCGCGCTCTGCAAGGCAACCTGCGTCTCGCTCGTGTCCGCTACTGCCAGAATTTTACGGGGTATTGCTATGCGCGCGGTCATGTCGGAAGCTCCTTTTGCCCATCAGGGTCCGCGACAACGTGCTCGGGCGCTTTAGCATCACCCGCAATCATCCGGGCCGCGGCGAATGATGCGTCGCGATAGGGCATCAGAACCAGATCAGCGTGTTTACCTTTCAACTTATCCGCGGTTGCGTCCAAATGCGCCGCGACCGCTATTTTTCCATCAAAGCCAAGATCGCGCACGGCTTTGAGGAGAGCATAGCGCGGATCGTCATGCGTCAGTCCGGTGTCGTGTTCCGGCACGGCCATAACCAGCCACTCTGCCCGCGCAAGGGGCAAGTGGGCCAGAAACTCAGGGTCGGTGGCATCGCCAAATACAACATCATACCCCTGTGACCGGGCATGGCGTACCGCTTCGGGGCTGAAGTCGACACCAAGGACGCGCTTGCCGCCATCGCGCAGTTCCGATGCGATGCCCAAACCATAGCGGCCAAGGCCAAATAGAATGATCTCATGAGCGCGGGCTGCATCGGAATTGCCTTCATCCTCGGCCCTTGGGCGGCGGCGCTCGGCAAAGCCCAATACCGGGTCGAACAAGCTGTAAAGCTGATGGGAATATGTGATCATATAGGTCGATGCGGCGATGGTCACGAGACCCACAAGGGTGACAAGCCCAAGGGCGTTTTCAGCCACATGCCCGATCGACACACCCATCGCCATGAAGATCAGGGAAAACTCGCTGATCTGCGCCACGGTCAGCCCGGCGAGAAAGCCGGTGCGTTTGCGATACCCCATAGCGCCCATGATCACGAGAACGATCAGCGGATTGCCGATCAGCACAAACAGCGACAGCACGATGGCCGGGCCGATGCTGGCCCCCAAGACCGAGAGGTCGAGCGAAGCACCGAGCGCAATAAAAAAGAAAAGCAACAAGAAATCGCGCAAAGAGGCCAGTCTCGCGGCGATCGCCTCGCGAAAGGGCGTCGACGCAAGCGAGACACCGGCGAGCAGCCCGCCGAGTTCCTTGCCGAACCCCAGGTAATGCCCGACCGCTGCCAGTAGCGCAGCCCAACCGATGGCGAATGAGACCAATAGCTCTGGCGCGCGCGACAGGCGTTCTACTAGTGGGTCGGCCACAAAGCGGATGAAGATCACCACGAAAACCAGCATCGCCGCGCCATAGCCCAGCACCCGCAAGACCTCGGTCACCGCATTATCGCCTTCTGCCGCGGCACCGCCCACGCCAATGGCTGACAGGGCGATCATTGCGACCACAACCACAATGTCCTGCACAATCAGAAAACCGAGTGCGATCCGTCCGTGCAAGGCATCGATCTCACGCTTGTCGGACAACAATTTCACGATGATGATCGTTGACGAGAACGTCAGAGCAATCGCGACGTAGATCGCTGTACGGGCGTCCAATCCAAGGGCAAGTGCGATCAGGAAACCGAAAACGGTTGTGAAGATCACCTGCCCGAGGCCGGTAACAAGCGCAACAGGACCCAGCGTTCGAACCAGGTTGAAATCCAGCTTGAGCCCCACAAGAAAAAGTAGCAGCGCGATGCCAAGTTCGGCCAGAAGGTCAATCTGCTCGTCGGAATGCGCAATATTCAGGACTGAGGGACCTGCAAGAATTCCCACAGCGATAAAGCTGACGATCAGCGGCTGACGCAACATGAGCCCGACAAAACCGACACCCGCCGCCAGCACAAGAAGCGCCGCGATTTCGTAGAATATGTAACCCTCGATTGCTGTGGTCATATCTCGTGCATCAGGTCGGTTTTTTTCGGGTCACATCGTCATCACGATGCGACCGTCGATCCGTCCTTTCTCCATCTGTTCGAAGATGCCGTTGATGTTGTCGAGCGTGTCCGTGGCATAGTGCGAGGCTACTTTCCCCTCGGCCGCGAAGGACAAGCTTTCCGCAAGATCGGCGCGCGTACCAACGATGGACCCGCGGATGGTTTTTCGGTTCAACACCACGTCGAAGATGTTCAGCGGGAAGTCGCCCGGGGGCAGGCCGACCAAGCTCATCGTTCCGCCGGGTGCCAACATACCTACACCCTGACTGAACGCGGTGTTTGAAACGGCAGTGACCAAAACCCCTTCGGTTCCGCCGAGCCGAGCCACTTCATCAACCGGGTCCTGTGTTGCCGCGTTTATCGCGGCACCGGCACCCAGATCGCGCGCCAACGCAAGTTTGTCTTCGGCAACGTCAACGGCGATGACATGCAGACCCAATGCCCGCGCATACTGGACCGCCAAGTGACCCAACCCTCCGATACCAGAGATCACTACCGTCTGGCCCGGGCGCAGGTCGCATTCTTTCAGCCCTTTATAAACCGTCACACCGGCGCAGAGGATCGGGGCAGCGGGCGCAAAATCCAGATTGTCAGGCAGGTGTCCGACATAGGTCGGGTCGGCCTCGACATATTCGGCAAACCCGCCATTGACCGTGTAGCCGGTGTACTGCGGTTCGGTGCGGCACAGCGTCTCCCAACCCGTCACGCAGGCGGTGCAGTGCCCGCAGGCATGGTGCAGCCACGGAACGCCAACACGGTCGCCTTCCTTTACCGACGTCACGCCGCGTCCGACCTCGGCCACTATGCCAACACCCTCGTGGCCCGGAATGAAGGGAGGTTCAGGCTTGACGGGCCAGTCGCCCCGGGCCGCGTGCAGATCGGTGTGGCAGACACCGCAAGCTTCGATCTTCACAAGAATCTTGCCGTCTTTGACCTTTGGTTTTCGGACTTCCTTAAGCTTTAGCGGCTGCGAAAAATCCGTAACAACGGCGGCTTTCATCGTGGACATGAATGAACTCCTTTCAGGTAAAGGCAGAGTGATTGGTGGAAGAGCGTGTCGGTACACGCCGCAGAATCCTTTTCTCCAACTCGAGAATAACAAGCAGCACGGGACCAACAGCGACGACCAGCACCCCTTGCAGTAAGCTGAGCGGCCGGGTCTCAAAAAACATTTCCATGAACGGGGCGTATGTGAAGGTAAATTGAAGCGCCGTAACCGCCGCGATCGCAATCAGCACGGGCCGCGTGCCCAGAACGGCGCGCAGCGACAGGGACGTCGTGTTGAGAAACCGCACCGAGAACAGATAGAAGATTTCCATGACCACCAACGTGTTGACCGCGATGGTGCGCGCTTCTTCCAGATTTGCCCCATGAGCCTGTGCGAAAGTGAACATTCCGAAGATCCCGGCGCAGAACAGCAGTGAGACGAACCCGACGCGCCACAAGACAAAGCGAGAAAGTATTGGCTCATCCGCGCGGCGCGGAGGACGGCGCATTATGTCAGGTTCCGGCCCTTCGAAAGCCAGTGCCATGGCAAGAACAACCGAGCTGACCATGTTGACCCAAAGAATTTGCACTGGCGTGATCGGAAGCGTCAGGCCCAGCAACAGCGCAAGGATAAGGGCCAGCGCCTCTCCTCCGTTTACGGGCAGAAGAAAAACGATGGCTTTTTTGAGATTGTCATAGACGGTCCGACCTGCGCGAACAGCTTCGGCGATGGTGGCAAAGTTGTCGTCTGCCAGCACGATCTCGGCGGCCTCTTTGGCGGCCTCCGTTCCTGACCGACCCATCGCCACGCCGATATCCGCACGCTTGAGCGCCGGAGCGTCATTGACACCGTCCCCGGTCATGGCAACTGCGGCACCGCGCGCCTGCAGGGCCTGTACCAGACGTAATTTGTGTTCAGGGCTGGTGCGGGCAAAGATGTCGACTCGCTCGGCGGCATCTACCAATTCATCGGGTTCAAGCCCGTCGATCTGCGTGCCTGTCAGGACCTGTTGCGCATTCTCCAGCCCCAATTCCCTGGCAATGGCTGAGGCTGTTCCCGCATGATCGCCGGTGATCATCTTAACGCGAATACCGGCGGCACGACACTCGGCCACTGCCGCAACCGCTTCATCGCGGGGCGGGTCGATCAGTCCCAAAAGACCAAGCAAAACAAGATCGCTGTCGACGTCGTCAAACGTCAATGTCTGCTTTGTCGGATCGACTTCCTTGCTGGCGATGGCAAGCACCCGCTGTCCCCGTGCGGCGATTTCTTCGACCCTTCGGTGCCAGTAATCCACGTCCAGCGTCTCATTGCCATTTTCCTCACCGTGTTGGGACGCGCACATGGCAATGATGCGCTCGGGTGCCCCCTTTATATGAATTGCAGCGCAGCCTTCATGGTCGTGATGAAGCGTCGCCATGAATCGGTGCGCTGCATCGAAGGGGATGGCGTCGGTCTGTGGATTTGTCCGGCGCAACGCATCAGGCTCGTACCCGGCCTTCCAGCAGAATGAAACCAGCGCACCTTCCATCGGATCGCCCGTGACAATCCATTGGCCATCAACCTCGGCAATTTCCGCTTCATTGCAAAGGGTTGCGCCGCGGGCCAAGTCAGCCAACAGCGGGTAAGACGCTGTGTCGACCTCACAGCCGTCAAGTGTGATGCCACCCTGAGGGCTATAGCCCGCGCCAGTTACAAGGAAAAGGCGTCTTGCGGTTGCGACTGCGGCGACGGTCATTTCGTTTCTGGTCAGGGTGCCTGTCTTATCCGAGCAAATCACCGAAACCGAGCCCAAGGCTTCAATGGCCGGAAGGCGGCGTACGATCGCATGACGGGCCGCCATGCCTTGCACGCCGATGGCGAGTGTCACTGTCAGGATGGCGGGCAGACCTTCAGGGATGGCCGCGACTGAAAGGCCGACGACCGCCATGAATATTTCGCTGAACGACATACCGCCGACGAAGTAGCCAAACCCAAGGATCAGCGCGGCGATGGCAAGTATAGCCATGGTGATGGTGCGCGCGAAACCCTCCATCTGTCGCAGAAGGGGAGTGGTTGTCGTTTCAACGGTTTCCAGCATTCCACTGATGCGGCCAATTTCTGTGTTAGCTCCCGTCGCTACAACGACGCCGCGACCAGTACCTGCGGCAACAAGCGACCCGCTGAATGCCATCGAGCACCTGTCCCCAAGAGGTGCGTCTTGCTCAACGGCGTTAGTCACCTTTTCAACCGGCACTGATTCACCGGTCAGGACCGCCTCTTGGATGCGAAGGCCATGAGATGCGATAATCCGTAGATCGGCCGGCACCCGGTCACCCGGTTCAAGCAGGACGATATCGCCCGAAACAATACGCTCTGCTGGCACGAGGGTGCGGCGCCCGTCGCGCAGCACACGTGCCTCGGGTGCAAGCATATCCTTGATGGCGGCAAGCGCCTGTTCGGCTTTGCCTTCCTGAACGAAGCCGATTACCGCGTTCACGAGCACGACCGCAAGGATCACCCCTGTGTCTACAAGATGTCCAAGCAGTGCAGTCAC
The DNA here is from genome assembly GCF_056159225.1 of Ruegeria sp. AWH4_226. Lineage (NCBI taxonomy): Bacteria > Pseudomonadati > Pseudomonadota > Alphaproteobacteria > Rhodobacterales > Roseobacteraceae > Ruegeria > Ruegeria sp. AWH4_226. The sequence continues at coordinate 411,444 of NZ_JBSWUU010000001.1, forward strand.
CAACGCAGCCGCGAGCAGGACATAGATTAGAAGGTTGTTAAACTGCCGCAGCAAACGCACCATCGCGCCGGTTTGCGGCGGTTCCGGCAACCTGTTCGGACCTTCGGACCGCAGCCGATCGGACGCAATGGCCGCAGGCAAACCCGAAGTATTCGCACCGACAAGGTTCAGTACATCGTCTACGGCACGAACATGCCAGTGCTCGGACGCCAGATCCGGCGTGTTTGACTGATCGGGCGTTTCCGCCGAAATCGTCGCATGTTGCACTGTCATGACCGATTTGACTCTGGATCGCTCTGCCAGCTTGGCTCACGCGTCGCGTGTTCGTTGACGAACGCCTCAAGGTCTTTGACTGCCACCCGGAATTCCCGACCGAGTTTTACTGCGCGCAGCTCTTGCTGGTGAATCCAGCTGCGAACAGTTTGTTCGCGAACTTTCAACAGCTCGGCGATCTCATGAGTTGTCAGAAACGGCTTGCTGAGCATGCGCACTCTCCCGTTGCTTGGGCGAGTTTACTATACATATTCAAATAATATGTTACAGCGTCAAGACGTCTCAGAACAGTTCAAAAGCGTTGATCCAATGTCAAATACGTTTGGCTTTTTTGCGAAAAGCTAATCTAGCACTCTCTTTGGTCCGCCATGTTTCACCGTCGCCGCTTGGGAAAGATGCAGAAGCGTCTGGTCCCGAGGTCGAGGTTCAAAGACTGCCAGGCCGCATCCCGCTGTTGACTGGCTACTGTACCTCGGCTTTTGTTTTGGCAGGGCGATCTTCGGTGGCCGGCTATTCCCCATGGTAGTGGAGGATAGACATCGGCCCGAACTCAACCCTCGCTTTTGTTTGTCTTAACCGCAAATGTAAGGGCTCTACTGTGTTTGACACCTGGTTGCCGCTGCTCGGCGGTCTCATCCTGTTGATCGTTGGCGGTGAGTTCCTTGTTCGTGGTTCCGTACAAGTAGCAACCGGGATGGGTGTCTCACCCTTAGTTATTGGTTTGACGCTGGTGGGGTTTGGCACCTCTACGCCCGAGCTTGTCACCTCGGTACAGGCGGCGCTGTCGGATGCGCCAGGTATCGCCTATGGCAACATTGTTGGATCCAACATTGCCAATACCCTTTTGATCGCTGGCGTTGCCGCGCTTCTGTGTCCGATTGCCGTGGCATCGTCTGCGCTCAGGCGGGACGGGTTCGTGATGTTGGCTGCCGTTCTTGCTTTTGCCGCTATTGCTGCTTTTCTGCCTATGGGTCGCGCCATTGGTGCGATCTTTGTTCTGACTTTGGCTGGGTACATCCTTATTGCCTTCCTGCAGGAACGTGCCAGCCCCTCGCCGGATCACGGGGCGGTCTACGAAAAAAGCATCGCCCTGCAAGAGGCTGATCCCGCGCTCGCACCACCCGCACCACCGCAGTCGTCGCTTCTTGTCTCGGGCCTGATTGCGATTGCGGGACTGGTGTTGGTTGTGTTTGGCGGTAAATTCCTGGTGGAGGGTGCTGTCTCATTGGCGCGCGGCCTCGGTATCTCCGAAACGGTGATTGGTCTGACCATAGTGGCTGTCGGCACCTCGATGCCGGAACTTGTCACATCTGTCGTGGCCGGATTGCGCAAACAAGGCGACGTCGCATTTGGCAATATCGTCGGTTCAAATATCTACAATATCCTTGGAATAGGCGGCTTCACTGCGCTGATCGCGCCGGGTGCGGTCCCGGTTGAAATCGTCAGTTTTGATAATCTGGTCATGCTTGGCGTGTCGCTGGTACTGGTCGGCTTTGCCTGGACCGGTTTGCGCATTGCACGGTGGGAAGGCGCGTTGTTACTTGCCGGGTATGTCGCGTATGTCTACGTGCTCTGGCCGTGACCTATCGCGGGCAACATGCCTCGGCGTCGTATTTGCACGAGTTCCTATCTTCAGCGCATGAAGACCGGTTTGTTTCAGAACGTCTTTTTCCGCAACCAAACCAGAACCAGCGGGTGCTTGAACCTGATTCATTTCAATCGACGTCGAGAGGGACTGGATGAGGGGGCAACCAGCCCCTCTCGGGAGGGGGTAGCGAAAAAACGCTTCTTTCTTCTGTGAATCCGCTTGAATAAAGGGACTCCTGTGGTCTGATGGCAACTGAAACAGATAATTTCTATTTTGGAAACAATTAATCACATTAAGAATTGGACACAATTTTGCCGCAATGTCATCCTGACAGTCGGGTGGTGTGGCTTAATTTTAGAGTTTTCTTGTCTTTGTGACTTGAATTGAGGGGGTTAAACGGTACGTCACACCGCCTACATTACCCCACGTAATCAAGTGTTTATTTGGTCTAACACTGATCAAAATCCGATCGTGTGCAAAGACGGATATCAGAATCTCAGGACTCGAGTTTCGCGTGTGATAGTGGCTGATAACTCATTGAAAGGCATCAGCCAAAGTGCCGAATCCTTTGTCCTGTAAAGCACTTCAAGGCAAACGCCGGGTTTCGACGACATACTTCTGACGCGTAACTTGAGCCATCATTGGACAGAATCAACGTCCCCTTCTGCAGAGGAATGGGTGTCACATTGCACCAAAACGCTCAGGCAGTTGATGACAGGTTCCAGCGCAGAATCCTGTCGCTAGTTTTCAATGTTGAACAAAACCGACTGGCTAGCGGTACCGTCAATTGAGAATTTGGCACCAACGGGCGTGGCATAAACACCCAGTCGTCTGGACCACCGCGCCCAGACAGAGGGGACAATTCCCAAGATGCTCGTCGCGCCACCGCGTTTTGCTGTAATCGTCATTTGGTGAAAAAGCTCACGCTGAACCAGAAGCCTGCGAGACGCCGATACCTCGTCTGTTACAAAAAACCGCGACGCCTCCCACACGGTTGGTTTTACGGGGGCGTCAAAAAAAAGGATATCAGTAGGCATTCCTTCGAGGATGCCTCTTTGTGCGTCCCTCAGCATATAGGTGTAAATTCCACACTTCGCCGTGCTGGGAAGCAGTCGCACACCGCCTAAGACCTCGCCGAATTCATGAAGAATGATCCACTGGCAAGCCGGAGTGTCATACTGGTCGAACTCCATTCCATCAGCTTCGCAAATCTGCCAGTTCAGCTTGTCGATGAAAATGGATTTCCGGGTCTCAAGGTACTTTGCAAGCAATGTGCCGTGTTCGTGAATGTTGCGAAAATTCATCACTGTCGCGCGTACGTCTCCAAGCTTGCTTGGAGGCGTGGAAAGGTCACGTTTGGGCGCAAGCAGTTTGCGCCGCGCCTTGGCCTTTGGCGCGGTCACGGAGTCATTGGCAGGACTCAGCTCCGGAAAAGTTTCCGGTGTTTGGTATGCCTGCTGGTACCTGAGTGGTCGGTCCATACTTTTCTCATAATTTCGGCACACTTATGACAAGATTTGAACGGGCGGGTCTACAACCTAATCAAGTACTTTATGGTTTTACCGAACAAGTGTGTCTAATTGACACGCCCTCAGCGGAGGCGTCAGTCCTTCATGTAAATCGTGCCGAAGCTTTTACCCTATTTTGAGCAGTGAAATGGGGTTTGTGATAGCTGCTTTGCCCGCCAAGGTATTGTTTGGGGTGCATAATATTCTGCAATGTCTGCCGTACCAACTACAGGGGCTTGGACATGGACAAAAGGTCAATACGTCCTGCGGCCCGACCTTTAAGACTGCGCGAGTCAAATCCATTACGCCATGAACCTCTGGCCCGAAGTGAAGCGTTTCTGTCAAAATATTGTGCAAACGAAAAAATGATGCGCAGACATAACGAGGCCCATCTTGGGTCAACCTTTTGCCGCCTTTCCTCGCCATTCTGACATAGTCCTGAGATTTTCATGCACCCGGGCCAGTCGCTGCTCACAGTCTGCGACGCCCAGCGGTTGGTTCGGTGCAAAAGGTTGGTGAAAAGATATGCGTATACTTGCCGTAGACGACGACCCTAGCATCCTGGAGTTGTTGACCAGCGTACTTGCTGCATTCGGTTACAAAGATGTCGTTACCGCCCGCAGTGGTCGGGACGCGCTTGATATCCTGTCTGACCCGTCAGAAGTGTTCGACTGTTTGCTTCTGGACGTACAGATGCCCAAAATGAACGGCATCACACTGTGTGAGGAAGCGCGCAAGCTTCCCGGCTATACCTACACGCCCATCATCATGGTCACCGCGATGGTGCAGAAGCAGTATATTGACGAAGCGTTCGAAGCTGGGGCTACAGATTACGTCACAAAGCCATTCGAATTCTCCGATCTCAAACAGCGCCTTTCAGATGCCTACCGGATGGCGGCAGAGCGGAGAGCTGCAATCGAGGTTTTGCAGGCCGATGAAGATGCGTGGCAGGATTCGGAAGTTTACCCGGACGTCCGCATCAGCGACCCGCAATATTTTGGTGGCTTGCCAGGGTGCATAGGGTTGGCCGAGTTCGAAAACTACGTGGTTCAGGTTGCCACCATGCATTCCGCAGCCGCAAAGATTCTGGCTGTCAGGGTCACCAATGTCGAGGAAATCTACAAGCCCAGTTCCACAAGCGAGTTCCGGGAGTCGATGGCGTCAGCTGGTGCCGCACTTCTTCGGGCCACCAAGGAAGGACGCAAGGTGGCGACGTATTGGGGAAATGGTGTCTTTCTTTTTGTCTTCGACCAGCAAGACAGTGCGCACGCGGAACGTCTGCTGAAGCAGGGTCCAGAAATTGCGGATGGTGTCATGCTGGGTAGCCCATTGGTGTTCCAGGTGGGTGAGGAAATTCCCCTGGAAGCCAAGACAAAAATGGAAGCGTTGTTTTTGATCGACAAAGCCGTCGAGCTTGCAGAATTGCGGGGCAACCAAGCCGCTCAGTTCGGGTGAATAGCCGTGTATACGCAATCATAATGAGGTAAGGGCTCTCCCAATCAACATGGGAGAGTACTTGCCTCAAAATTCCTTTTGGTGCGCGAACCCTTCGGTCAGTTATTGGCCCCAATACTGGCTTGCGAAAGATCAGACACAGCTTTTTGGTAGGCATCCAAATACGTTCCGGCAGACGGCTTGTGGGCGAGGGGTGGAAATATGACACTCTCCATACCAAGGCTGCGCAGGGCTTCTATGGCGGTTGCCGGAGGCTCCGCTTCCCAAATCAGAACCTGCGCACCTGTCTGCTGTGCAATTGAACTCAATTCGGTCAGTTGTTCGGGGGTCGGGGCTGCACCTGCATCCCATTCCAGCGAAGTAATCGAAAGGCCAAAGCGACGCTCAAGGTACTGATACCGGGGGTGCGTTGCGATCAGTGCAACATTCCGCGTGTCTGAGAATGCGCCTTGGGCCGTTTGGTCCATTGCTTCCAGATCGGCGCGCAATTCCTCAAGACGATTTGCGACGTCATCTGCCGAAGCAAGCTCGCGCGCTGTGATCGCGTCTGCGATAGCTTCAGCTTGGGCAATTGCCAGCGTCGGATCGAGCCAGAGGTAAGATGCAACTCCCTCATGCGAATGCTCGCCCCCGTCGCCGTGGCTATGGGTTATGCTTTCGGTGAAGATGAACTGATCCTCAATTGCGGCAGACGTGTTGACCAACCGCGAACGTGGAAGCGTTACGCGGTCGACCCAAGTGGCAAAGCTGGCACCATTCAAAAGGATCAGGTCCGCCGATTGGATCATGCTGATGTCGGCAATGGAAGGGCGCCAGAAAGACGGATCGACATCGTCCGGGACCGGAAACTCAACATCTGCAGCGTCGCCCAAAAGACGTTCCGCAAAATACTGAAGCGGATAGTTTACCGTCACCACCTTGGGTCGATCCTGTGCCACGGCAACCGTCGCCAGAAGAATCCCCAAGGTGGCAATAACAGTGCGCTTGAACAATCGCTGCATCGTCAGCTCCCGCATTTGCGCGCGATATCTTCGGGTGTCACGATCCAATAATTGTCGTGACCACCCGTATCGACCTCGATCACCAAGCCTTGCGAATGGTCCACGCTCGACAAAGGAATATGGACCGTGCCATCGCTTTCAAGTTGCAGCGTCGAAAGCAGGGAGTTTTCCCCGTCCAGCACGCGCACCTCACCTTTCTGCGCAACTTTTCCGTTCGAAAACTTGGCCTCGACGGTCACTGCCTCACAATCGACCGAGGCGAACACAACAAGGCCATGAGCCGCTGCTGCCAAAGGAGCAGCGGCCAATAGCGTCGCCAGACCAACAGCCCGGATCACTGTCCCGTCCACTCTTCAAAGTGAACCCAGAGGACAGCACCCAGTTCAACGGCCTTATCCTCACCGTCCTGAGGCAAAGTGTAGTCCGCCGTATTCAGCGCCGCGAAACCCCACCACCCGTCAGACGGTGCAGCATAGGTGAACACACCATCTGCGTCCGCCTTGACGGTTTGGGTGATCATCAACTCATCGGGAGCGGTCGCGCTGGCACCGTCATTGAAGAACTCTACTTCAACTTCAGCATAGGGTACGGGTTCCCCGTCCATTTTGACGATCCCCTGAAACACGTTGTGTTCCCACAGGCCAAACGGTTTCGAAAGGGGGACGATCTCGGTCTTCAGGCCAAGCTCGGTATCCCAACCTTCGTCATCGCCATAGGCCGTCACATAAGTCTTGGTGTAATGGATGATGAATGCGTCCTCGGCCGGTTCCCAATAGGGCTTGGGCTCCATCGCAAAGATATAGGTGCCGGGGCGTTCCAGCGGGAAATCGAGCGTATAGCCCTGATCATCCATGACAGTAGCGTCCTGCAGATCACCCAGCAGGTCCGTGGTTGCGCCTTCATGGGTCACGGTAAACGCCTCGGGTTTTTCAAGCATCATCCCATCCATTTCGAACGGGTGTGAAAAGGACATGGTCAGGGACAGGCTGCGTCCGTCTTCCTGACTGATCATCGGGTCATTCGGAATAATCATACCATAATGCGCCAGCGCCGGAGTGACAGCGACGCTGCTCGCCAATGCTGCACAAAGAATATGTCGTTTCATAGTTCTCCCTTTCTCATGCGCCGAGCGAGAGCAGCCAACCCACCCAAGTCTCGGCATTTCGTGAAATCAATGCAGCGCCAACTGCCGCGATACACCCTGAAAGAAACAGCAGGGTGACTGTCTCTGCCGCCAGCAGGCGCAAGACCATGCCGCGCCTGGCGCCTAATTTTACTGCAGTCGCGATTTCGCGCGCACGCAGCCGGTAACTTAGAAAGACCGCAAGCCCAACGGCGGCAATCGCTGCAACCGCAATAATGGCCGTCACGCCATCCAAAAGCGATTTGATCCGAAAGATACGGTCAACCAGTCCCTGGATGACACCCGCTGGTTCGATCAACTGGCTTGGGCTTTCGCTGTCCAGATAGCGACCTCTCAGGATTGTACCTGACCTTTGGTCGTTCGGCACAACGATCACCGCTGTGGCAGGAAAGCTGTTCTGTGACCCGTGAAAGTGGAAACTTTCGATATTCTCGGGGGTGATGCGCTGGAATTGCACAACGGCAGCATTGGCTAGCGCGTCAGTTCCGGCTGCGACATCTGCCGCGGTCACGACATCCTCATGCCCGTGTCCGATCCCTTGGATCACCCAAGCCGTTTTGATATCAACGAAAATCGCCTGATCGTCCGGCGTGTTCGTGGGGGCAAGGACGCCGACAATGGGCATCTCCAATGGATAGACGCCGTCAAGGTCGAACAGGTTTTCCGGCGACGAAACAAGGCTATCACCGACGCGCTTGCCAAGGTTTCGCGCCACATCTGCGCCGATCACCGCATCGCCTAACAGCGACAGACCGCGCCCCTCTGAGAATTCCAGGTCTCGGAAATCAAAATAATCCAGCGTCGTGCCGACGATCCTGAAGCCCCCAGACGAAAATGCGGTATGCACAGGAATCGGCATCGCCAAACCGCTGTCCCAAAGCGTTTCCACTTCTTGCATTGCAATTGGGGCAGGGCGTTCGTCGGAAAAGTAGAGCGCGGCCATCGTCAAATCCAACTGTGATCCGCGGCTACCCAGAAGCAGAGGCGTTGTTTCTCCGCGCGCGACCAGAGCGGTCTGGCTCGTCGACAACAAGATCTGTGTTGCGACAGGCACGAACAGAATAAGCGCTGCGACGACGACAAGCACGAGGCTGCGCGCCCAGTGGAAGCGCAGATAGGCATAAGCAAGGTATAGCGCATTCATGCTGCCGCCACCTCGCGATACTGCGCGAAGTCTATTACACGCTCAAACTGCGGCAAAAGCTCGTGGTCATGCGTCACGGCCAGCACAGTCGCGCCGACATCTGCGGCTTGCTGAAATAGCAAGTCCAGGATGCGCCCCTTGCTTTCGGGGTCGAGGTTTCCGGTCGCCTCATCGGACAAGATAAGCTTGGGCTGCGTTACCAGGGCACGACAAATCGCGACCCGCTGCTGTTCACCTTGGCTGAGTGCAGCGGGGTGCCTGTCAAGCTTGTCGCCTATTCCGCAGGCATCGGCCAAGGCTTCGGCACGGTCGCGGGCGTCTGTATCCAGCTTTAGCGCTGGCGTAATCCGGTAGGGATACAGGATGTTCTGCCGCGCCGACAGATAATCAAGCAACGCAAAGTCTTGGAAAACAAATCCTATGTGACTTGCCCGGAACTGCCGACGTTCGGCGTCTGACAACCCGGTTACATCCGTTCCGTCGATCTCGATGCGCCCGCTCCTTGGCAAGAGGATACCGGCAAGTAGATTCAGAAGGGTAGTTTTTCCGCTTCCACTTGGCCCGACAATGGCAAGACGTTCCCGTTCTCGCAGCGACAACTGCGGTATATGCAACCGAAACCCGCCTTCTCCATATTCGAACGAGACGTTTTCGACGCTAATCATCGTGGGACTCTTCGGAAACTTCGAACATTTCGCCTGCCATGTCCCGGATGACCTCGCGCAGCGCAAAGTCGGTTATCCGCCAGGCGCCATCGATCGGAGAAATCGAAAGATCGGCACTGTAGGTATTGCCCCGCACGTGAAGATGTTCTTCATGGCCTACGGTTCCAATCACCTGCCATGTCGCATCAATCGTTAGCGTTGAATCTTCGTTTGTGACGCTGCTGTCCAACATCTTTATTTCGTGAAGCGTCTGGTCGGCTTCGTGCAAGCCGCCACCGGCCATTGCGCCAACCCTATCCAGATACAGATACTCAAGCGCGGCGCCGTCGGACACTTGCGCGAGCGTGTCGTATATTTCATCTTCCTGTGTCTTTCCGAACGCTTCGTATACGACAGCCAACAAGGCGGGTGTCAGCTCGTCAGATAGTTCGATCGCGACGGGAACAGTCATTCGCGGTTTTCCAGGGACCGAGTACGCCTCAACCCCGTCCGTGCGGCTTAACCCATCTGATGACGAGAAGTGCACGCCAGCAACGATGCTGACGCCCAGAAAAAATACAATGCCTAACACTATTTCTTGGCGCACTAGCTTCAGTCCCAACTAAAATGATGTACGGAGCAAAACGCGTTTTGGATCAACCCTTGCCTCAGTTTTGTGCCGCACCCCGCGAGGAAGCAACAAGAACGGTGCAATTTGTAGGGCGACTCAACGTGCATTCGACTTGTTTTCGTGCGCTTTGATTAAATTGCCCAAGGATAATTCGGCCGTGGCATGCCATTCAAACTTGTTGCCTCACGTTTCACGGCGGCTGCCGAGGTTTGCACATTCCGACAGAACCGACGCAATCTTGGAAAAGACGTCCGATCGCGTCATCAATTCATCATGTTCCATGTCCAGATTGTAGAAGTGCTTGTCAGTTAGGTGCGTGTCCAAAGCATCGCCAGCGGCCAACGATGGGTTGCCCTGTGACAAGAAAATATGCGCAGGATTATCAAACCGAGAGACACGAAACGCACTTACCGCCAACTCATGCGCGATTTCTACGCCTCTGATGCGCAAGTCTTCGGCGTCGGGGCGTTCCGCAATGGCGCGCTTGATTTCCGGCACGGTTCGTTTTGATCTGAACCGCAGCTTCCAACCTTTTGTGATGTATCTCCATCGCTTGTACGTCCGAAAATACAAAGGCTGCAACGCTGGTTCCGCGCCTATCATCTTGAAGGGTGGGTCCAGCAGGATAAGGCCGAGTACATTCTGTTGACCCAATTGTCTTGCCATCTCTAAGACCATAGGGCACCCGGCTGAATACCCGCACAGGACGAAAGGGCCGGAATTTCCAGCCTGTTCCATATGCAAGATTGCTTCGGCCGCAAGGTCGTTAAAGGACCTGCCAAACGGAATAGGGGTACCCTTTGTGCGATGGCTGGGAATATGCACAACAGAATGATCTGGGCCAAGGCTACGCGCCATATACCGGCTGAACTGAACAGAGCAATGCGCAATCACCACCGTGGTTTTTCCCGGACCCGGGTTGGAAATCTGTACGGTGCTGTCGTTGCCCAGGAATACGTCGCCCGCGCGGCGTGCCATTACGCGCTTGGCCAGTTCTGCGACGGTGGGGTAGCTGAAAAGATCGATGGGCTCGAACTGTATTCCTTGATCTTGACCCAATGTATAGGCCGCAATGGTGGACAGGCTGTCGCCCCCGAGGTCAAAGAAATTGGCATCTCGGGTTTTGCACGGGGTCTTGAGTGTTTCCGAGAAAAGGGCTGCTATCTGTTCTTCAAGGGTATCTCTTGGCGCTTCTCCGGTCTGACACTTAGATTGCTGTAAGATCACAGACTTCAGGGCGTTTTGGTCCAGCTTTCCGTTCGGAAGTATGGGAAACTTTTCTATTCCGACCACTAGTCTTGGGTGAAACGGTTCTGGCAGACTGGCTTCGATATGGCGCGCCACTGCGTTGCAAGTGGGGTCATTGGCGGGGCATTCCACGGCCAACGCAATTGTTCTGTGGCCCGCAAGGTCCAATGCAAGGGCCGCAACCCACCGATTATTTGATGCAACCTGCGCTGTTGCCTCTATTTCTGACAACTCAATGCGATGCCCGCGTATTTTGATCTGTTTGTCCTTGCGGCCCAGAAACGTGATGCAGCCTGATACGTCAGCCGTGCCAAGATCGCCCGTTCTGTAGGCGCGTATGCGCTCTGGTCCAATTTCAAAGAACCGCTCTTTCGTTTGTTCGGGATCGTCTAGATAGCCATCCGCGATTGTCTTGCCCGCAACGACTATTTCACCCACCACGCCCGGATCCGCTGGGATTCCATCGCTGTCGAAGATACCGACCCAGGTTCCCGGAATGGCTTTGCCGATTGGCACGACCTGATCACCGTCGAACGATGTTGCATCAAATGACGTGCACCAAACCGTACCTTCTGTGGGACCGTACTCATTCACCAGAACGCAGTTAGGCAGTACCCGTTGCAAGTCGCGTGACACGGCGGGGTAGAGGGCTTCTCCGGCTGCAATTAGAACCTTGAGGCTTTGCAGATCCTGCGGTGGCACAGAGGATAGCAGTGCTTGCGCGAGGCCGGGCAGGCACAGTGTGTGCGTTACACCATGATGGGAAATCAACTCCCCCAGTGTGGCGGGTCGCTGTTCGGCGTTCTTTGACGCAATCACCAAATGCCCGCCAGTGCAAAGCGTCCAGTAAACCCCGGCAACCGAGCTGTCGAAAGCGAGCGAGGACAGCAGAAGATATACCTCTGGTGCCGTACCATAGACCTCATCCCGTGCTGCTGTGGATACTGCCAACGCTGCCTGAGAGATTGCGACGCCTTTGGGTTTGTTTTCCGACCCTGACGTAAACATAACGTAGGCGCGCGGGCCGTCTGTAACTTCGGTCGGGGGAATTGCCTGGCCGAGCGCCTCAAGCAGAACAAGCTTTGCAGACGTTTCGGGCAGGCTTGAGCGTGATGCCTGAGTCGAAATCACAAAGCGAGGTTTGACGGTATCCATGATCTGCAAAAGGCGGGCTTGCGGGTAATCCAGATCCAATGGAACGTAGGCAGCGCCGGACATCATCACACCCAGAAAGGCTGCAATTGCATCGGCCCCGCGTGGCAGTGCAACTGGAACGATGTCACTTGGTTGGATACCGGACTCTCGGAGCAAAAAGGCGATTTGACGCGCGCGCGTGGCAAGATCGGAGTAAGACAGCGTTTGTTCGGTGTCGGTTATCGCTGCTGCCCCCGGCGCAGCTTTGGCGCAATGCAAGAACCGTTGAACAACTGTTTCAGCCTTGGGAGCGGGTGACACCTGAACTGATCTTGCTCGGTTTTTCAGGACGTTGTGGATCAGCTGCGACCGGTCAGCAGTGATCGCGGATAAGACCTGCTTGTAGACGGCAATACAGGACCGAGCTGTTTCGGCATTCATTCGCACCGGGTCGTAAATGACTTCGACCCCAAGTGTCCTGTTCGGCGTCACCAAAAGCGACAGTGGATAGTTGCTGAACTGCGCGGACTTGAAGCCTTTGACCTGTATCTCACCAAATCTGCTGTCTTTTGGTTGTACGCCTTCGTTTACAAAAAGAGTGTCAAAAAGGGGCGTACCCGTCGAAAACGGGGAGCAGTTTTGAACGTCTGCCAGCGCGGCGTATTCGTGTTTAAGCCGTTCCATTTCGGCGCGAGCATGATTTTTTAGAAACACGTCAACGGGTTGAGAAGGATCGATTTTTAACCGAACGGGTAACGTGCTGACAAACGCGCCGATTGTGTCGGAGATATTTGGAATCTCCGCTGGTCGTCCAGCCGTTGTCGTTCCGAATACCACATCATTTTGCTGTCGCTGCCTGCGCAAGACCAAGGCCCAAGCTGCTGACAGAACAGTATTAGGCGTGATTTTTAAACTGGCTGAAACGGCTTCAACCTGTTCCATCAGGTCCTGGCCCAAAGACTCTGAGTGTGAAACCTGCGTCGTAGCCTGACCGAGTGCGTTCGGGTCGGGCAGCAAACAGGGCTCGTCGAGACCTGCAAGATAATCTGTCCAGAACGCAACATCTGTAAGCGGGCGCTTTTTCTTTAGCCAGGCAAGATAGGTTTTGAAGCTTGGAATACTCGCATCGACCGGGTGTTCACCGTTGTAACGCGCGAAAATTTCGTGAAACGCAACGTGTGTTGACCATCCATCACTGATGAGATGGTGAATCGTCCAAACAAACCGCCACGTATCCGGTGATGTTTTGATCAGAGTGACCGCCATCAATGGGGGCTTTTTCAGATCAAACTGGCGTAGTTGTTCGCGCTGAAGAAGGTCTTCGGCCTTGTGCTCAATATCTGAATGCCCGGTCCAGTCCAGTTCGGTCCACGGTACGTGTACCTTTTCCTGAACAACTTGAACGGGTTGTTTAACACCCTTCCATATGAAACCAGCGCGGAGCGCGTCATGTGACGCGACCAGTGACTCAATCGCGGTTTTTAGCCGCTGTGGCTTCAGCGGGCCATGCAATGTGCAACTGACAACAGCCACGTATTGCCCACGAAACTGCGTCTCGCCCTCAACGTGGAAGAGCATTCCTTTCTGAGCCGAGGACAGTGGAAGAATATCAGCTACACCCTGAGGATATCCCATGCTAGCTCAGCGCCTCCGTGATGCTCGCAAGATCATCATCGTCCAGGTCAAGAAGCACATCGTCCTGACCTTTGTCTGAAACTGCCGAGGGTAAGTTGCTTGCATGTTCAGCCAGCGATCGAATGGTCCGATATTCAAACAGCGACGTTGCGGGCAACGCAAAGCCGTTTTCGTTGGCCTTAATCGCGATTTCAATCGCCGCCAGACTATCCACGCCAAGGTCAAGGAAATCCTCGGTCACCCCAATTTGATGCACGCCCAACACGGCTGCCAGAATTGCAGACAGCTTTTGTTCCGCGTCGGTTGCTGGCGCTACGATGCCCGTGCTTTTTCTGCTCCGTCTGCGGGTTTTGGGCAGTTTGGCTGTATCGACCTTCCCATTGGCGCTTAGCGGCATGTCGTTCAGGACAATTACGTCGTCAGGAAGCAAGTTTCGGGGAAAATACGCCTCCAAGGCCTGCCAAACGTCCTGCTCTGCGATGTCATGACCGGCCACATACACGGATAAGCGTTGTGGGCGCAGAGGTTCGTCAAACCCGATTTCTTCAAGAATCTGCTCAACGCGTTGGGTGTCGATATCGTCATTCAACTCGTCCAGGGCCTGCTCGCGGGTTTTGTGACCCATGCGGACATCCCAGGAATAGGGCAGGGCGTAGTTGTGGAAGCCTTCGCGTGACTTGTGCAGATGGATGCCCGCGTCGTTGATCAGGCAATTGGTCGACCTTCCTGTGTCCGACGGTCTTTGCCATGCGGTGTGCTTGTCAAGGAACTCGTAAATCTCGGAAACCGGCACATCAATGTACCGGTAAATGTCAAGTACTTCGACCTTGTTCAGGAACCGGCCGTCCTTCAAGTCGTCTGTCTCCAAAAGCCGCGAAAGCTCATCATCCTCAGCGTGATAGGCTTTGCGGGCCTTTGTAACCAATTCGTCCAGCTGGGCGCATGTCGGCGCTGTGTTGCGGAACAGGTCAGGGGTCAGGCGGGTTTCAAAGAACTGTCCCCTGGACAATCCTGTCACCAGCATTGGGGCGCCCTCGGACAGGGCTGTACGAAAGGCCAACGTGTAGAGTGCCTTGAAACAACCCTGGCAGACATTTGAGTGCGCTTTCAAGCTGTCGACGAAAATCCGGTTCATCTTGTCTGTGCTGAGATACCGGTGGTCCCAGCCAAGATCGTCTACAACCCGTTGAATATTCGCTTTTGCCTGATCAGAGACATACCCATTGTCCAATGTCACCGCGAGGACACGTGAGGTGTAATCAGCCAGACGGTAGGCGGCGTATGTACTGTCTTTGCCACCGCTCAGCATCATAACCGCGTCATAGTCGCCTGTGCTTGCCTGCGCTGCACGTGCGATTTGGTGCTTAAGATCGGGTTCGTCACGAAAATAGGCTTGAGCCCGATCTTTGTAGTTGTCGAACTCAGCACAAATCCCGCAAAGATCGGGCTCAGCGAATTCCAATCCGGGAACGGCGTCTGTAATCCCGCATTTTCGACAGGCTTGCTTACTCTCGGCCGTAGGTGAGGCAGAGCCGAAAGCAACGTGTACGGCGTTCACGTTGGGGATTTGGCGTAGAACGCGATCAATTTCTGCAACTTCGAAACGGACACCGCCGATTTTAACCTGCTGGTCTGCGCGACCAAGGTATTCAACGCGGCCATCCTGATTGATGCGTCCGATATCACCAGTCCGGTATACTCTGCCCTGAGTCTTGGCTGGATCTTCCAGAAACTTCTCTGCGGTCTTCACCGGGTCGTTTAGATACTCCTCTGCCAAACGACCGCCCAGAACGATTTCTCCGGTTACGCCAAGCGGGCAGATATTCAAACCCTTGTCCCGAATGCTGAGCGATACTCCGGTCGCCGGGCGACCAATCTGAACAGAGGCGTCGGTGTCGTTGTCAGGGCTATAGACGTGATGCATGGCTCCGACGACGGCCTCTGTGGGGCCGTATTCGTTGACCAACTTTAAGGAAGGCGACAGCACCTCGGTCGCCTTGCGGCACAGTTGGGACGTCAGGTTTTCACCCCCGAGGATGAGCGTCTGAATACGCTCAACGGCGTGACCTTGTTTGCACGCCAACGCAAGGTGAGAGGGGGTCAGCTTCACAACATCTACCGCGTCCTCGGCAAATACGTCCAGCACCGCAAGGTCAGGGTCCGAGCGTTCGGGGTACACACGGATTGATCCGCCCGAAACAAGCGGCGCGAACAAAGAAGTCAGTGTCAGGTCGAACGAAACCGACGAAAAGAACGCGTAATGAGCTGGGCGATTGGCACTGAAGGTTTCCGCAGCCCAGTGGATGTAGCGTGACAGGTTTTCATGGCTGACCTGCACCCCTTTTGGCGTGCCGGTTGAGCCAGATGTAAACAGGACATACGCCAGATCCGTCCCCACGGGTTCAGGTTCGGAGAAAGGTACATCCGATGTGGCTGGGGGCAGGGTCAAGCGTTTGCATGAAAAGGCGCTGTCATCGTCAGGCGTCACAAATACTGCTGCCGCACCGGAGTTGCTGACGATCTGCGCGGTGCGCGCATCGGGCGTGTTGGGTGCGATCGGTACAAAGCTGCACCCGGCCTTCAGGACACCCAGCATGATCAGCACAAATTCCATCGAGCGTGGCAGCACCATCGCAATGGATGATCCGCGCGCAATGCCAAGACCTTTCAGGTAAGCAGCGATCCGGTCGCTGTGTTCATCAACCTCTTTGTAGGTCATCCGGCTTTCAGCACATGAGAGGGCCAAAGCGTCCGGGTACTTCGCTGCTTGAGCGGCAAACGCGTCCAGCACCGTTGCGGGGGTGTCGTCGCTCTCGGCCCGCCCAAACAGAATCGACCGATCTTGTTCGCCAGCGGATATATCCAGCGCCGTTATCGGTGTATCCGGAGCCCCGACCATCGCTTGTAGAACGCGCAAAAAGTGATGCCGCAAACATTCCTCTGACACGGCTTGCAGAATCTCGTCATGCACATCCAGAAAAAGCTGCGTTTTCCCGTTGCCGGTGAAATCCATGATGTGAAGACGCATGGCATGCGTGACGTCATGCGCACCGCTGTGAAGCCAGGTCGCGGTTGCAGGACGACCGGCAAAATCTTGAAACTCCGCTTGAATGAAGTTGCACACAGCGCTGATACCGGATGTATCCATGGCCGCCACAGCACCCGGCTTTGCTTGCCTCAAAAAAGTAACCAGCCCTGATTTGACCTTCGTGTAAATGTCCAAAAGCGTATCGTCAGCGCCAATTTGAACGCTAAACGGCAGCACTTCGACGAACAGTCCAAGCGTCTTTTTATCGATGCCGGACAATCTGTTATGGGATGGCAAGCCGATCGTGATCTGTTCATCCCCTGTGACGCGGTGAAGATAAGCCAGATAGGATGTCAGGTAGATCGCCAGTTTCGACAAATCTGGTGTGAACAAGCGAAAGGCTGGCTGAGTAACAGCGTGCTCCAGCGCATCGGTTAATTCTTGCCCCATCGGCACGTCGAGACGCTTCGATGAGGCCGCGCGTTTTGCGTTGGTTCCGTATGGCGCCGAAGCGGGTCGCGGTGGCGCGACAGGTCTGGTTTCCGGTGCTGGGGTTTGCAGTACGGAGTTTTCAAAAAAGCTCGGTAAAGGCTCGGCTGTGTCATATTCACCCTGTTCGATCGCAAAATAACGCCGCGCGACCTGGTCAAAAAGCAAAGCACTGGAGTGCGCATCACAAACAATATGATGCTGGCAGACGGTCCAAACCCAATGGCTGTCCGATGCTTTTATCAATTGGCTGCGCATCGTTGCGCGCGTTAAATCGAACGGGGTTTGAACCCATTTCTCAAGGTGTTGCGCCAAACTCATGACCGGATCAAGTGACTGACCGAGGTCAGATATTTCGAGAAGGTTTTTCGGCGCGTCTGAAACAAACTGCTCTGGCGCACCGTTTTCGTCATGGAATACGGTGCGCAAAATTTCATTGTCTTGAACTACCTGGGAAAACGCCGTCTGAAACACTTCTGGATTCACGTCGAAGTACAAATCGAACCGCCAGGCCGTGTTGTAGATTGGAACATCCGGATGAAGTTGATGGCCCTTCCAGAACCTCAACTGGCTTTCAGACAATGGATGCGAAACCCGGGACATTTCAGGTATCCCCAATCGGATTGTCGAAAAGTTTGGACGCTGAAGTCAACAACTGACCTGCTGCGAACGTCTGAGGCCAACGTGCCTGCTCCAAAAACACGGTGCTCTCCATCACTCAGCCACCAGCGCAAGCGTTTCACCGATCAAAGGAAATCCGATTGTTCGTTCATAGAACCAGAACATTGCAAGCGCGATCAACGCGATCGAACCCAGCTGTAATCCAACCACCCGATACGCCGTCAGACGGCGCAGGACGAAAAAGACAGGGAACAACAGCATTACAACGGCAAGTTGGCCGATCTCGATGCCAACATTAAACGTTGCCAGCCCAAGCAACTTGCGCTCTGGGTCCAGGCCCAGCGGTTCAAGAACAGTGGCAAAACCGAACCCGTGGAACGCGCCAAACAAAATGACAACCAGCCATAAGACATTATGAAAACGCGGAACCAGGTTGACAACCGCCACGGCTGCAATCGAAAACGCAATGACCGCCTCCACAAGTGGCACGGGCAGGGTGATGAATTCGAACGTCGCAAGACCAAGCGCGATCGTGTTTGCTATGGTAAAGACCGTTACGATTTTAACGGTCGGCCAAAGGCTTTCCCCGATGCTTTCAGACGGAACCCAGCGTTGATTTTCCACCCGCATGACGGCCCCCAACAACAGTGTCACCAAAAATAGAAGATGGTCGAACCCATGCCAGATATGCCAAACGCCGTATTCAAAAAACCCTCGGGCGATGCGTCTTGTTGGTTCGTCGTTTAGATACAGGCTTTTGACGCCATCGCCGGGTGAGAAGACAAGAGAGATATAGGACTCATTTTCGCCCATCCCGTTGCGGGTGTTGGTTGCGATCAGGGCAAAACCCCGATGAGTTGGGTCGATATCCGACTGCAAGCCATCAAAAGACATGTCAATCGTGGTTGGGGTTCTGTCTATCCCGAGTACGTTGAAATGAAGCTGAGCGAAGTTTCCGACCGACGTGTTGAAGAACGAGATATCGCCAAACTGAACCCCAAGTGGTTGGCCGCCCAAGTAGAGCTTCATGCGATCATCAAAGTATTCAAAAAATCTCTCTTGCAGCCCAAGTACGTCTTCCTGCGTCATGGGTTCAAGGACCTCGGCAGAGCCTTGATGGATGCGGGCAAGGTCCCGGACAGTGATTTCGACACGACCACTCAGACTGTCGTCGGTCACGTCGAAATACACGTAGCTTTCATTGAACCGGTGGGCCTGCACCGGTGTTGACACCAGCAAAAGGATGAGTGCGAAGAACCAAAAGAGGAACCCTCGTGCGATCGTCGCCGAAGGGAAGGTGATCGCGGCGCTGCTTGCACGATTTCTAGATGCCATCGACTCGGACCCCCGCGAAGTTAAGCTCCGAGTTCAAGTCAAACTGTCGGCCAACGCCATTGCGCTGGTTATGAAACGTTAGTGGAGTTGCTCCGCCAACGAATACGTTTGACTTAATTTGGCATATCCTCATGCGTCGAAGGTGGCCGACCGCACCAACATTCGGGACGACGCCGCCACCAACGCAACGCCAGAAGGTAGAAGCCGCATGCTTGGCTGAGGCAAAAGTGACGTCAGCGCCTATCAGACTGTTATGTAACAAGTATCCTGCAAGGCCGCGCAGGGTTTGCCGGCAGTTCCGATTTGTATGGTACGTTTTCTTATTCACTGTCGTGGCTTGCTTGGTGATGATAATCTGCTTACGCACGTTAAAGGTTAGTGGATCAGAATATTTGATTTATAGAATTTATAAACACTCTGCCCTTCGGTGCCAGTGCTAAACGTAGAAGAGGCTCCGCAGCACGGCAGCGTGTGGCCCAGAACAGCGTTAAGCCAGCTACGCTACCCGTCTTTCGGGTTTGCAGCCCATTCCAGAAAATCAGCCAGAACCAAATCGGCCCTCTCGCGCTGGCAAGCTGCCTGCATTTTCTTGCAGTTTGCTTTGTACCTTGGGTTGGTCAGCAGGATGCGGATGTCGGTTTCGATCTGGTCCGCGGTATCCGTTCGGCGCCCGGCACGTCCGATGCCGTGAAACACCGCGCGGGCCGCACTGCCTTCCTGATCGTTGACATGTGGGTACAGCAACATTGGTGTTGCCGCCTCGACCGCTTCTAAAAAACCGCCGGTCCCTCCGTGCATGATGGCAAGATCCGCATTCTCCAGAACCTTTTGCTGCGGGACCCAGGCGACGACATCAACGTTTGGCGGCACGTCGAGTGAGCTTAGGTCTTCCCAGTTTTTTCCGGCGGCGAACAAGAACGTCCAGTCTGGGTTTCTTCGAGCCACAACCCACAGGTTGGCCAGCAAATCGCCCTTAGGTTTCATCATAGAGCCAAACCCTACAAAAATTCTGCCACCTTCATTCTTAGCCGAACAAAACCTTGCAACCTTTGCCCGATCATATGGTTTTTCGGGCCGGTCCTGCAAAATCATCGAACCAAGATACCAAAAATCCCGATAAGGGCGTGTAGGAAGGTCAACCGCTTGTGGTACAAACAGAACCGTGGGGATTTTGTAGGTCCACGGCATTTGCCAGCAGACCAGTCGCAACTTTTTCGCTACCGGCACATCATAGCGTCGTGCTAGTTCCAGAAGCACCGCAGAGTACTCTGCACCGGGGTATTTGAGCTTGTTTCTCAGCGCTTTTTTCAACTTCCAAAGCAGAAAGCTGATCCAAAGCAACGAAACTCCGACCCGGCTACCGCGCAGACCAACTTTGGGATAGATACGCTTGTTCAATGGGGGCGCGCGGGGACTAGGCGGTGACAGGAACATATTGCTGAATTGCAGCACAGGCAGACCCAGTGACAGCCCGACAATGATATGTGCGTGCAACTCACAGTCGACAAAGACGCCATCGGGTTGAAAACGGGACAGGCTTTCGGCGAATTCACCCACGCCGAGGGCTTTGATTGCTGCATCAAGACGATCTTTGGGTGAAAGAGCCCGCAGTTCTTCTTGGCTGAGCAAAGGGGCAAACGCATCCAAGCATGGCATTGGAATCTCGCAGTGGTCCAAGCCGAAATGTGCAATCAACTCGGCTGAAAAACTAGGTGCAAACACCCGAACCTCGTAACCGAGAGACTTAGCCTGCTTTGCAAACTCCAGTGCGCTGCTTAGTGGGCTGTTCAATCCGCTTGATACTATCGCCAGTCGTTTCAACATTGCCCGCTTTAGTTGGATTGCTTATCCATTTGGTCAAGGCCACTACTTACCGGCAAAACTTGCCGTCTTACGCTGCCAGAACATAACGGTAGCTGCACCAGGGATTGCGGACAAGAATCCTGTTGGACATCGAAGACGAGCACGAGAGCCACGCATGATTTAGACTTATTAATAGGCGCCCCGCCAAGTTGGACTTGGTGGTTGGGGTGTTTGACTTGAAAACTTGGAATAGTTCGTCAAAATCCTCATATGAGTGAATATTTTGATGAGATGTTGAATTCTGATGGATCTCTGCGAGACTCCTACGAAGAAATCGGCCGCTGGTTTAATGCACAGGACGTTTCAAGGTTAAGAGCCAAACAACGCGAAGCCGAAGAGGTTTTTCGGCTTACAGGCATCACGTTCAACGTTTACGGGAAAGCTGAGGCAGAAGAGCGGTTGATACCTTTTGATATCGTGCCGCGTGTGATTTCAGGGCGGGAATGGCAACGCCTTGAACGCGGTATCGAACAACGGGTCAGGGCGATAAATGCTTTCCTGCATGATATCTATCACCGACAAGAAATTGTGCGTGCAGGGCGCGTGCCCATAGAAATGATTTCGGAAAACGAGGCGTTTCTGCCGCAAATGCTTGGCGTATCGCCGCCCGGTCGGGTTTACACGCATATTGTTGGCGTCGATCTGGTGCGAACCGGACCTGATGAGTTTTTCGTTCTGGAAGACAACGCGCGCACGCCGTCAGGTGTCAGCTATATGCTTGAGAACCGGGAAACCATGCTGAAAATGTTCCCCGAGTTGTTCAGCGCCACAAATGTGCGGAATGTATCAGACTATCCGCGCAGTTTGAGACGATCTCTGGCCGCCTGTGCGCCCGCTTGCGTTGAGAACGAGCCTACGGTCGCGGTACTTACGCCCGGTATCTATAACTCGGCCTATTATGAGCACGCTTTCCTTGCAGATCAGATGGGGGTGGAGCTTGTAGAAGGGCACGACCTGCGCGTCGTCGAGGGGCGTGTGTGTATGCGCACTACGCGAGGATACCGGCCGATCGACGTTCTGTATCGCCGGGTGGATGATGACTTTCTTGATCCGCTGAATTTCAACCCCGACAGCGCCCTTGGGGTTCCGGGTATCCTGGATGTCTATCGCGCCGGGGGTATCACGATCGCCAACGCGCCGGGCACTGGTATTGCCGATGACAAGGCAATCTATTCTTACATGCCTGAAATCGTTGAGTTCTATACGGGTGAGAAACCTCTGCTGCAGAATGTGCCGACCTGGCGATGCAGCGACCCCGAGTCTCTTTCCTATGTTCTCGACAACTTGTCTGACCTTGTAGTGAAAGAAGTGCACGGGTCAGGGGGCTATGGGATGCTGATAGGACCGACCGCGAGCAAGAAAGAGATCGCGGCCTTTAGGGACAAGCTAAAATCAAGACCTGCAAACTACATCGCGCAACCAACCTTGTCGCTTTCGACCGTTCCGATTTTCGCGCGGTCAGGATTGGCGCCACGGCATGTTGATCTTCGCCCGTTTGTTTTGGTCTCACCCGAAGGGATCAACATCACGCCCGGCGGGCTGACGCGGGTCGCCTTGAAGAAAGGGTCACTGGTCGTGAACTCAAGCCAAGGCGGCGGGACCAAAGACACCTGGGTTCTGGAGGACTGACCATGCTGGGAAAAACTGCTGGCGGTCTGTTCTGGATGTCCCGTTACCTGGAGAGGGCGGAGAATACGGCGCGATTGTTGGAAACCGGCCAGAGGATGGCATTGACCCGCACCAAGAACTCGGCAGAAGAATGGGGGTCCGTGTTAAAAACTGCGGGCGTTCTGGATGGCTACATTGCGAAACATGATGAGGTCGACAGGGACAACGCGGTGGATTGGCTGCTGCGAGACGTCGAAAACTCGTCCTCGGTCAAATCAGTCATCAAGCAGGCCAGAGACAATGCCCGACTTGTACGAACAGCGCTTACCAATGATGTTTGGAGCGCAGTAAACGGCACATGGATGAAAACCGACGAGGCCCTGCAACGCCGGGTAAACCAAAGGGATTTACCCGCCGTACTTGAGCTGGTGCGCCAACAGGCCGCTTTGGTTCGCGGCGCAACCCTTGGCACAATGCTGCGCAATGACATTTTCGATTTCACGCGTATCGGCACCTTTGTCGAACGCGCTGACAACACCGGGCGCATACTTGACGTAAAGTACTACGTGCTGTTGCCTACGGCGTTCGCAGTCGGGTCGTCTTTGGACAATATCCAGTGGGAGAGCATCCTGCGTTCGGTCGGCGCGGGTGGGGGGTATCAGTTGACATACGGTCAACGGACAACCCCATCCGATATCGCCGAGTTCCTGATCCTCGACCAGCGCATGCCCCGAAGTCTTCACTTCTGTTGCAGGAAAATTCAGGAAAACCTGTCTTATCTCAAGAAAGACTACGGCTTTGCCGGCCCGTCATGTGAGGCGTCGAATACGCTTTACGATAAGTATCTGAACCGGCGGATTGCTGATATCTTTGACCTTGGCCTACATGAGTACATTCAGGATTTCCTAAATGATCTTGGTGGCTTAAGTCGCCAAATTGAGGTTGATTACCGGTTCTATGAGTAGCCTATGAAACTGCATATAAGACACGAGACGCGATACGATTTTGATGCACCGGTCCTCTTCGGACTACAGCAACTGAGGAAAACGCCAAAGTCCTTCCGCAATCAAAGGGTCGTATCTTGGAACACTGAAATTATTGGCGGATTAAAAGAACTGAGCTACGAGGATTACCACCGCAACACGGTGGAACTGATCAGCTTTGAAGCGAATACCCAAAGTGTGTCCCTGATCTCTGACGGCGTTGTTGAAATCGAGGACAATCACGGAATTCTGGGGCGTCACGAAGGTTCAACCCCGTTGTGGCTTTTTAATCGCAGGACGCGCCGAACGAAACCGGGTAAGGGCGTTTCAGATCTGATACGGTCTTTGCCCGAAGGCGAACCGCTTGAACAAATGCACGCCTTGTCCGATGCCATTCGCAAGCGTGTCCTATACGAGGTCGGAAGCTCACACCCGGACTGGAGCGCAGAGGACGCGCTTGAAGCTGGCAGCGGTGTCTGCCAGGACCATGCCCATATATTCATCACCTGTGTTCGGCAAATCGGGCTGCCCGCACGTTATGTCTCGGGCTATCTGATGATGAACGACACACAGTTGCAGGATGCGACCCATGCCTGGGCCGAGGTGCATGTTGACGGGCTAGGTTGGGTCGGGTTCGATGTTTCGAACGGCATTTCTCCTGACAGCCGATACGTACGCGTCGCAACTGGTCTGGACTATGCACAGGCCGCGCCGGTAATAGGAAACAGAATTGGGGCGGCGGGCGAGCAATTGACGGTACAGTTGCAGGTCGCACAGCAGTAACGGAGCAGACAATGACATACGCTGTGGGGATGCGGCTGAACCGCGGGCTGGTTTTCATGTCCGATACGCGCACGAATGCGGGTGTGGACAACATCTCGACCTTCAAGAAGATGTTTAACTGGACGGTCGAGGGCGAGCGGTCGATCACCCTGTTGGCAGCGGGAAATCTGGCGACCACGCAAGCCACCGTCAGCTTGTTGGAAGAGCGCACAAAAGCCCCCGAAGATCGATCACCTTCAATCCTTGAGGCGCCGACAATGTTTCAGGTTGCCCAGCGGATCGCTGAAACCCTGAACGACGTGATCGAAAAGCACTCACGCTCGGGGCAGGAGGCCGACAGCTCATTTCACGCAACGCTTATTCTGGGTGGGCAAATCAAAGGCGGGCCATCGCGTTTATTTCTGATCTACCCTGAGGGAAACTTTATCGAAGCGGGTGACGACACTCCTTTCTTCCAGATCGGAGAGACCAAATACGGGCGCCCGATTCTGGTACGTGCCTATGATGCCAAGATGAGCTTTCCGGAAACCGTAAAACTGTTGCTGGTCAGCTTCGATTCCACAATCAAGGCCAACCTCTCCGTCGGAGCACCGCTGGACCTGCTGCTTTACGAAGAAGACAGTCTAAACTCGGGTACTCGGTCAAGGTTTGAAGTTGATGATGTCTATTTCCGCACGATCTCTGAAGGGTGGAGCGACGCGTTGAAATCCGCCTTGTCCAAGCTTCCGGATTACAACGTGACACCTCATTCAGGCGATTGAAGAACCGTTCGACGCTCAGGGTAAGGGCAGTGCTTTATTGCCCCATCATGGTTTCGTTCGCGGGGGGCTGCGGGGCAGAATGGTCATGCCCTCGCGTTCGCAGGAGCCTCACACAGGCTGTTGACCGGATTGGCCCAGAGTAAGCGTTCCACCTGTCACGACCTCGACATAAACGCCCATATCCATGTGGCCGAGGTGTTTTCTAAGAAGATAGGGAAGGTTCAGGTCCCGTTCGGCCGTTTCCGGGTTTACCTCGGTCGCGGCGCATCTTTTTGTGCGGGATAGTATGCGAAGCTGAACATCGCCAAACACCAAGGTTGAGCCGATGGCATCCAGTTCCGAAAAGGGCGGCAATCCGTCAATCTCGATATTCGCGCGAAACCGAGCAGGGTGGATATCTGCGTTCAGCTTTTTCCCCAAAGCCCTAACAGACGCACGATTCAACAAAGATATCGCATTCATCATTTTGGGAGAGACGACCGATACATCAGTAAAACGATGAGGTGCAGAGGATACAAATTTCGGTGGTTCAGGGTCCTTCAGGCCAAGTGTGGTGTAAAGGAACCGCGCCGCATCGACTTGCCCCTTTGGATCGCTCATATCGAAATGATGAGTTCTTTGGCCGACTCTGATTTCCAGCCCATGAGTGTCCGCGTCGAAACCTGTCTTGAGACCGGCCAGCCCCGCTTGGTTCAAAAGAACAACAAAGCGGTCTTTCGGAAGCGGGCTGGGGTTCAGCGGGTCGAATCCGGAGTTGTAGCGCGCAAAACCGAAGAGGCGGTCACCGGGAATACCTTCGCCCGCGCGCAATTCTACAGAACTAAGCACCTCGGCGCTTAAACCCTTGATCGGGTATCGGTTCATTTGCGCAATAGTGAAATCGGTCATACCTTGGTCCGTTACTTGACAAAAGCACCCCTGACCTGACGAACGTCACGCAAGTTCTTCAACTGCCGGGCAGATCGCTGAGAGTGGTGCATCCGTAGATCATCAAACTTAGCGATCGCTGGCTACCGCTTTGTGAATTTACCAGCATGAATTTCACGTATTGGATCAAAGTGCCTTCATTGCGTTACGCAAGTTTTCGAAAAATATGTAAATAAAATAACAAGATAAGGATATAAATTATAATTCACTCTAGAATAATGAGGTACGAACCTCAGAAAATCCTAGACCTGAGGTGCGTACCTCAAATACCCTTGAGCATATGCCGCGATTCGCACATCCTCGATTGACGGCGCAAAAAAGGGAGGAATGGATGACTTACTTAAAACTGGCTTCGGCCAGCGCAATGGTCCTTGCCGCTACTACTCTTTCTACCAGGGCAAATGCTGAAGACCTGACGCTGTGTTGGGCAGCATGGGACCCGGCCAACGCGCTTGTCGAGCTTTCGAAGGAATTTGAGGCTGAGTCCGGTCACACGATGAATTTCGAGTTTGTGCCATGGCCAAATTTTGCGGACCGGATGCTGAACGAACTGAACTCTGGCGGGAAGCTGTGCGACCTGTTGATCGGCGACAGCCAATGGATTGGCGGCGGTGCTGAAAACGGCCACTACGTGAAATTGAATGATTTCTTTGATGCTGAAGGAATCAGCATGGATGATTTCGCGCCAGCCACGGTTTATGCCTATTCGACTTGGCCGAAAGGTACGCCGAACTACTACGCTTTGCCTGCGATGGGGGATGCAAACGGTTGGTTTTACCGGAAAGACTGGTTTGAAAACCCTGAAATTCAGGCCGCTTATAAAGATGCTACCGGGCAGGACTTACGCGAACCTCAATCCCAGAAAGAGCTGCTGCAAATCGCGCAATTCTTCCAAGGTCGCGAAATTGACGGAAAAACCGTGTACGGCGCAGCGATCTTTACCGAGCGTGGATCGGAAGGGATCACAATGGGTGTGACTGGCGCGCTGTATCCTTGGGGCTTCAAGTATGAAAACACGCCGGGTTCGTATGACATGGAAGGTGCCGTAAATTCGCCCGAAGCCGTCGAAGCGCTGGAGTTCTATAAGGAGTTCTACGAAACCGCAACGCCACCGGGCTATACCAACTCTTACATGGGGGAGAGCCTGGACGCCTTTAAGTCTGGTCAGGTCGCCATGGCGATGAACTGGTTCGCGTTTTTCCCGGGCCTGTACGCTGATCCCAATACCGGCGGCGACAAGATCGACTTCTTCGTCAACCCGCCGCAAAATCAGCCGGGGTCTACGCTTGGTGGGCAGGGCATCTCTGTAGTCAGCTATTCCGATAAACAGGATGCCGCGCTTGAGTATATCAAGTGGTTCGCGCAGCCAGAGGTTCAGGCGAAATGGTGGGAGCTGGGCGGCTATTCCGCACATAACTCGGTGCTGGAAGATCCTGGATTTGTGGATAGCCAGCCCTTTGCCGGCGACTTCTTAGAAGCGATGGCAGGCGTGCAGGACTTCTGGCAGGAGCCAGCCTATGCGGAACTGCTTCTGGCAATGCAAAAGCGCATCCACGACTATGTTGTGGCCGATCAGGGCACGGCACAAGAAGCGCTTGATCTTCTGATCCAAGACTGGACGGAAGTCTTTGAAGACGAAGGCAAGCTGTAATCAGGTAGCCGGGTAGGAGCGGGCATCGTCCCGCTCCGCAATCACCCTTGCGCCCGAAACCGACAAGAACTGGTAAAGATATGTCTGACAGGACGATAGATCGCGTTGCGCAGGCAACGCCAGTGCGGGTTGCGCGAAAAATTCGGGGGTTATCCGACCGCGCAATCGCCTGGATTTTCATCTCTCCAACGATATTCCTGCTGCTTGCGATCAATATCTTTCCGTTGATCTGGACCATCCAGCTTAGCTTTACCAACTACAAGGCCAATCGCATCGGGCGTGAGGTCAAGGATGTCGGGCTTCGCAACTACGAGCGTATTCTGACAGATACCGACACTTGGCTGAATATGCAGGCCACAGCGCATTTTCTGTTCTGGACAATCTTCTTTCAGGTCCTGATCGGATTCACACTGGCGTGGCTGATCAACAAGAAATTCAAGGGCAACGACCTGTGGACCACAATTATCGTGCTGCCAATGATGCTGTCTCCGGCCGTTGTGGGGAACTTCTGGAAGTTCCTCTATCAGCCGCAGATCGGTCTGTTTAATTACATCGTATCGTGGTTCACCGGCAAAGAACCGTCGAGTTTTGAGATGCTGGGATCGGTCACATTGGCGCCTTGGGCGATTGTGATCGTCGACACGTGGATGTGGACGCCGTTTGTGATGCTGATCTGTCTGGCCGGGCTGCGAAGCATACCGGACTATATCTATGAGGCGGCGGAAATTGACCGGGCCAGCAAGCTGCGGCAGTTCTTCACGATCACCATTCCGATGGTGTTGCCGTTCCTGATGCTTGCCGTTCTGTTCCGTGGGATCGAGAACTTCAAGATGTTCGACCTTGTGGTTCAGTTGACGGGTGGCGGGCCGGGTTCTGTTACGGAACTGACTTCGATCAACCTCAAACGCGAAGCCTTTGAGAAATGGCGCACGGGCTATGCCTCGGCCTATGCGATCATCCTCTTTGTCACCGTGTTCGGCCTTGCGTCGATCTATGTCAAAGCCCTGAACAAGGTGAAGCAGAGATGAGCAGCTTTTCCGTCACCGAACCTTCAAACCGGTCCAAGTGGATCGCCGGTGCCCTGGTGATCGGCTACGCACTGATCACGATGATCCCTTTGGTCTGGATTCTGCTGACCGGGTTCAAATCTCCGGCAGATGCCATCAGTTACCCGCCCAAGGTCGTCTTTGAGCCAACTCTGGAAGGCTACGTTAATCTCTTCACAACCAGAACACGTCAAACGCAGGAGTTTTTAGACGCGAACCCACCGCAAAACTGGGCCGATGAAATCGTTCGCCAATACGACATGGTGATCGTCGGACCATCCAAGTTTGGTGAGCGATTTATGAACTCGGTCATCATCGGGTTCGGTTCTACATTCCTGAGTATCTTCCTTGGCACTTTGGCGGCCTACGCGTTCAGCCGCTTCAAGGTGCCGCTCAAAGACGATCTTCTGTTCTTTATTCTCAGTACTAGGATGATGCCCCCCGTCGCCGTTGCGATCCCGATCTTTTTGATGTTCCGAAACCTTGGGCTAAGCGACACGCACCTCGGGATGATCCTGCTCTACACGGGGGTGAACATTTCGTTGGCGGTTTGGTTGCTGAAGGGGTTCATCGATGAAATCCCGCGGGAATACGAAGAAGCAGCGCTGATCGATGGCTACACCCGGTTTCAGGCCTTCTACAAAGTGGTTCTGCCACAGGCTGCGACGGGCATAGCCTCAACCGCGATCTTCTGCCTGATTTTCGCTTGGAATGAGTATGCGTTTGCTGTGCTGCTAACCTCTGCGAATGCGCAGACGGCCCCGCCGTTTATTCCAACCATCATCGGTATCGGTGGCCTTGATTGGCCTGCAGTCGCGGCTGGTGCAACGATCTTCCTGATCCCGGTCATGATTTTCACCATCCTGATGCGCAAACACCTGCTGCGTGGGATCACGTTCGGAGCTGTACGCAAATGACCAAGTTTTTTTCAGGACTGATGCGGCTTCGCCGGGGGCCATGGGAAATGGTGGCGACAATACTGATCGCGGTCGGGGTCTTTATGCTGATGCAGCCGTTTGTCCTTTGGGCGTTCACCTACTCCTTCATCGTCACGCTGATCGGAACCGTCATGTTCATCATCGTCAGCCACTTTCCGGAGTAGAAATGGCCCAGATCGTAGTTAAAAACGTTAAGAAAATGTTCGGCGATTTCACGGCTGTCCGCGAAAGCTCGTTCACGATTGAAGATGGTGAGTTCTTCATGCTGCTTGGGCCGTCGGGGTGCGGTAAGACGACGACCTTGCGGATGATCGCGGGTCTGGAGCTTCCGACCTCCGGCGAAATCTACCTTGATGGTGAGGAAATCAGCCAACGACCGCCATCGGAACGAGACATTGCTTTCGTCTTCCAGATGTTCGCGCTGTATCCGCATATGAATGTGCGTAAAAACATCAGCTACCCGTTGATATCGCAGGGAATGCCGCGTGCCGCCGTTAAGGCCAAGGTAGAAGAAGTCGCGGGCATTCTTGGAATAAAGGATATTCTGGACAGCCCCGTAGGCGGGCTTTCCGGTGGCGACAGGCAGCGCGTGGCCCTTGGGCGTGCGATTGTCCGCGAACCAAAAGCCTTCATGATGGATGAACCCCTTGGTGCCTTGGATGCTGAGTTTCGCGAACATATGGCCGAAGAACTGCGCGCGCTGCATGATCGCATGGGCGCGACCACGGTTTATGTCACGCATGACCAACTGGAAGCGATGCAGATGGGTGACAAGATCGTCGTGATGAACAACGCGGTGATCGAACAATTCGGCACGCCTCAGGAAATCTACGACAAACCGGCGACCATGTTCGTGGCCGATTTCATTGGCTCGCCATCGATGAATTTCCTGCCATTTCAGGGCACTGTAACGCCGGGTTCCGAGATGGTCCGACTGAATGGACATGACGAGGCCGTGCCCAAAATGATCGAGGGGGCAGAAGGTGATCTGGTCTTTGGTGTTCGCCCCGAGCATGTCTTCTTGTCAGATGACAGTGGTTATCGGGCCAAGGTTCTGGCGGCTGAATACCTCGGGACGACGCAGATCGTGACGTTGCAAAGCCCGAATGGTGAGTTGAAGGCCCGGATCGATGCGCGCGAAACGGTCAGCCCCGGCGAGACGGTTGGTTTGGAGTTCCGCTCTCCGACCATCACCCTGTTCGAGCAGTCAACAGGCCGCGCTCTGAGGTCTGTTCTGAACGATGAGGTGCTGAGCAATGGCTGAGGTCGTTTTGGAAAATATCTCAAAGTCCTTCGGCAATACTAAGGCGGTCGACGACATCTCGATGACGATCCCCGATGGTGCGTTTGTGGTGCTGCTTGGACCGACGGGCGCGGGGAAAACCACTACGTTGCGCTTGATTTCCGGGCTGGAAAAGTTGGATGCCGGATTAATCCGGATTGCCGGTCGGGATGTTGGGGTGGAAACACCAGCTCAGCGCGATGTGGCGATGGTTTTCCAGCAGTATTCGCTGTATCCGCACATGACCGTGCGTGAGAACCTGTCTTTTCCGCTGCGCTCGCCGATCCTGAAAACACCTGAGGATGAGATCACCAGAAAGGTGAACGAAACCGCCGAAATCCTTCAAATCCCCCACAAATTGGACAACAAAGCCACCGAGCTGTCTGGCGGTGAGATGCAGCGTGTTTCAATCGGGCGGGCATTGGTCCGCGATCCCCAGATATTCCTGATGGACGAACCGCTCAGCTCACTGGATGCCAAGCTTCGCGCAGATTTGCGTGTTGAGTTGAAAAGGATACAGGCCGACCTTGGGTCCACGCTCTTGTACGTGACACATGATCAGGTCGAGGCCATGACCATGGCGACACATATCGGTGTATTGGAAGAGGGCAGATTGGTTCAGTACGGCACGCCGCGGGACATCTATGAAAACCCTGGCAGTGTCTATGTCGCCAGCCGCTTGGGCTTGCCGAGGATCAATATCCTGCCGTCCGAATTGTTCGGTGGCAATCACAAGGGTCCGCAGATTGGTTTGCGGCCAGAAAACATCATCGAAGGCGAGGGCAGTGAGGCGCGCGTGATACGTGCTGAGCATTTGGGTGATCAAACGCGGTTGCACCTGGACTTACAAGGTCACCCGGTCGTGACCTTGATTGATGTCCATCAGGACTATCCATCTGGAAAGATAATAAAGATTCGCCCTCACAACCCGTTGTACTTTGACGCGTCCGGCGCACGTGTGAATTAAGGAGCACAAGCATGGCCCAGTTCCTCAATACCAAAGAAACCCTTGTGACAGAGG
The DNA here is from genome assembly GCF_056159225.1 of Ruegeria sp. AWH4_226. Classification (NCBI taxonomy): domain Bacteria; kingdom Pseudomonadati; phylum Pseudomonadota; class Alphaproteobacteria; order Rhodobacterales; family Roseobacteraceae; genus Ruegeria; species Ruegeria sp. AWH4_226. The sequence goes on from NZ_JBSWUU010000001.1 coordinate 443,185, forward strand.
CGATAGATGGTCTTCTGACCGCGACCGGCGGGGCGCTGACCCGTCTGGATGGGTATCCGCATATCAAGGTTGTCTACAGGTCGGATTGGGACAAATCCAAGGTCGCGCTGGTTTCCGGCGGAGGGTCCGGTCACGAACCTGCCCATGCCGGGTTCGTTGGGGCCGGTATGCTAACGGCCGCTGTGTGCGGAGAGGTTTTTGCGTCGCCCTCGGTTGAGGCTGTGCTGGCGGGCATTCTGGCCGTGACAGGTGAGGCGGGGTGCTTGCTGATCGTGAAAAACTACACGGGCGACCGGCTGAATTTCGGGCTGGCCGCCGAACGGGCCCGCGCCTTGGGACGCAAGGTGGAAATGGTGGTGGTTGATGACGACATTGCCTTGCCAGACCTTCCACAACCCCGCGGTGTGGCGGGTACGCTGTTCGTGCACAAGATTGCCGGTGCGCTTGCTGAGAGTGGTGCCGATCTGGATACCGTGACGACTGCCGCAAAAAATGTCATCGAAAAAGTTGTCAGCATCGGCATGAGCTTGGACACCTGCACCGTTCCGGGCTCTCCGAAAGAAGACAGGATTGCGCCGGGCAAGGCAGAGCTGGGTTTGGGTATCCACGGTGAACCGGGTGTCGAGCAAGTGGATTTCGCAAATGCCATGACCGCGATGTCCACCGTTGTTGAGAAATTGAAACAACGTTTGGGCTCAGGTAATTGCGTGGCGTTGGTCAACAACCTTGGGTCAACTACCCCCTTGGAAATGGCCGTCCTGACACATGCTTTGGCTGAAACCGGAATCGCGCAACATATCATTGGGCCTGCGCCGATGATGACTTCATTGGATATGCATGGGTTTTCGGTTTCTATCCTGCCAGTCACCCAAGGTGATTTGTCGGCACTCAAGACCCCAGTTGAAATGGCCGCCTGGCCCGGTGTCAGTTCTATCGAGCCGGTAAAGATTGCACCCCTGCCTGATGGGCTGACCCCGATAGATCCTATTCCATCAAACAACCCAAAGACCAAGGAAACGATCACTCGGTTGTCCGAATTGCTTGTCAGTGCCGAAAAGCATCTGAACGAGCTGGATGCCAAATCCGGTGACGGTGATACAGGCAGCACACTTGCCACCGCGGCCAAGTCGCTGCAGGGCAGTCTTGACCGAATGCCCCTGGCCGATCTGACACAGCTTTTCCCGGCGCTGGGCAATGAACTGAGCCAGACAATGGGCGGCTCTTCCGGGGTCATCCTCGCGATATTCTTCAACGCAGCAGGGGATGCCTGTGCCAGCGGGGCTTCGGTATCGAAATCTCTAGTGGAAGGCTTGAACCGTGTCAGTCAGGTTGGCGGAGCCAAGGTGGGTGACAGAACAATGATCGACGCGCTTGCACCTGCGCTTGCGGCGCTGCCTTCGGGGCTGACGCATGCTGCAAAGGCAGCCCGTGAAGGGGCTGACAATACGGCAAATATTCACCGTGCGAAGGCGGGTCGCGCAGCTTATGTCCCGGAAGAAAACCTGATTGGGCATAACGACCCGGGCGCTGAAGCCGTCGCTTTGTTGTTCGAGGGATTGGCGCACGAGATTGAAGGCTGAAAGACGCGTGGAAGACCAAAAGCAAAAACTAGAAGTGGTGGAAAAGCCAACTGTCAACGACATCGCACGCGTTGCAGGTGTCAGCCTCGCGACTGTAGATCGCGTTTTGAACGGACGCCCGGGCGTTCGCGCTGTGACCGTTCAAAAGGTTCATAAAGCGATCGATGAACTGGGGTATGTGCGCGACACCGCCGCCGCCAATCTTGCGCGTAAACGCGTTTACAATTTTCTTTTCGTACTGCCCGACGCCGACAACGAGTTTCTTGAGGCGTTGAGTAAGCAGATCGTGGAACAGTCACGCGATCAGTTTATCGAACGCACGCGTCTGAAGATTCAGCGCGTTGCGCCGTTTGAACCTCAGGACATCGTCGAAATACTGGATGGTGTGGAAAGCAAAGAGGTCGACGGCGTCGCTGTTTTTGGTCCCGAAACTCCATCGGTACGCGATGCTGTCAAAAGGATCAGGGACAAGGGTATCCCGGTCGTTGCCCTTGTGTCCGACCTGCCCAGTTCGGACCGCGATCATTTCGTGGGAATTGACAACGTGTCCGCCGGGCGGACAGCGGCGCAACTGATGGGGCGGTTCGTGCATAAAAAGGGCAAGGTTCTTGTCCTGACCGGCTCGCGCTTGGCGCGTGATCATCTCGAGCGTCGCCAAGGCTTTGATCTGGTCGTTGCCGAGGATTTTCCGCATCTTGAAGTCGTGGCGTCTGTCGAGGGTCGCGATGACCCCGACCTGATTTACAAGATGATGCCCGAGATATTTGCAACCTATCCCGATCTGGTCGGGATCTATTCCTCCGCTGCGGGCAATGCGGGCCTGATTCAGTTTCTGTCCGAAAGCAATATCAGCAAGAATCTGGTGATCATAGCCCACGAGCTTACGCCGCTCAGCCGTGAGGCTTTGACCCGCGGCACATTTGACGCTCTGATCTCGCAGGACTCCGGGCATTTGGTTCGGTCGGCCGTCCGCCTGCTGCGCGCCACGTCAGACAAGGTTCCGTTCAACAAAGCTCAGGAACGCATTCGTATCGATATCTATCTAAAGGAAAATTTGCCGCCATAAAGGCATGGAATTTGGGGAGGACAAATTATGAAGACGATCAAAGGCCCGGCTTTGTTTCTGGCGCAGTTTGCCGGGGATGAAGCGCCTTTCAATTCATGGGATGCAATCACGAAATGGGCGGCTGAGTGCGGGTACAAGGGCGTTCAGGTTCCCAGTTGGGATGGCCGATTGTTTGACCTAGATGCTGCCGCGTCCAGCCCGGGCTATTGCGATGACTTCAAGGGGAAAGCCAAAGAGAACGGCGTTGAAGTTACCGAACTGTCCACACACCTTCAGGGGCAGCTTGTGGCCGTTCACCCGGCTTATGACACGGCGTTCGATGGGTTTGCGTCTGAAACTGTCAGGGGAAATCCGAAAGCCCGGCAAGAATGGGCGGTGGATCAGGTCAAAAAGGCGCTTTCAGCGTCCAGAAATATGGGAATTTCAGCGCATGCGACGTTTTCGGGCGCGCTGGCCTGGCCATATGTTTATCCGTGGCCCCAGCGGCCCGCCGGGCTGATAGAAACCGCTTTTGATGAGCTCGCGCGCCGTTGGGTGCCGATCCTGAACCATGCAGAAGACTGCGGCGTGGACGTCTGCTATGAAATCCATCCGGGCGAAGACCTGCATGATGGGGTCACCTACGAGATGTTCTTGGAGCGTACGGGCAATCACGCACGGGCCTGCATGTTGTACGACCCGTCGCACTATGTTTTGCAATGCCTCGACTATCTGGACAACATTGACATCTACAAGGATCGCATCCGGATGTTCCACGTCAAGGATGCCGAATTTAACCCAACGGGTCGGCAAGGTGTCTATTCTGGCTATCAAAGCTGGGTCAATCGGGCAGGGCGCTTCCGGTCTCTTGGCGACGGGCAGGTGGACTTCGGGGCCGTCTTTTCAAAAATGGCGGCAAACGACTTTGACGGTTGGGCGGTGGTCGAATGGGAATGCTGCCTGAAGCACCCTGAAGATGGCGCGCGCGAAGGTGCCCAGTTCGTGTCGGATCATATCATTCGTGTGACCGAGAAAGCCTTTGACGATTTTGCAGACAGCGGCACCGATGAGGCGGCCAACCGTAAAATGCTGGGGATAGACTGATGGTAACGGGACGTAGCGAAGAAACCTCGGGGCGCATTCGCCTTGGCATGGTCGGTGGCGGAAATGATGCTTTCATAGGGGGCGTGCATCGCATTGCAGCACGATTGGACGACAGGTTCCAATTGGTTGCCGGAGCGTTGTCCTCAACGCCAGAGAAATCCCGCGAAAGCGGGCAGGCGCTGGGTCTTGACCGTGTTTATGACGATTTCAAGCAGATGGCGATCAGAGAGGCACGACTGAAATCAGGGATCGAAGCGGTTTCGATTGTCACGCCAAATCACGTGCATTACGCCGCCGCGCGTGAGTTCCTGAAGCGCGGCATTCACGTGATTTGTGATAAGCCTCTCACCGCGACGCTGAATGATGCGAAAAAGCTTGTCAAAGCAGCGGAGAATTCAAACGCACTGTTCATTCTGACGCATAACTACACCGGCTACCCCATGGTCCGGCAGGCGCGTGACATGGTTGCCAGCGGCCAGATTGGCAAAATCCGGGTGGTTCAGGTTGAGTATGCCCAAGATTGGCTGACCGAGCAGCAGGATTTCAAACAGGCAGAGTGGAGGACTGATCCCGAACGCTCAGGCGCTGGCGGATCGACCGGTGACATTGGAACCCACGCCTATAATCTGGCTTGCTTTGTTACCGGCTTGAAAGCCGAAAGCCTTGCCGCAGACATACAAGCCTTTGTTCCGGGGCGCCAAGTCGATGACAACGCTCATGTCCTGGTTCGTTTCGATGGCGGAGCGCGCGGAATGCTGTGGTGCTCACAGGTTGCACCCGGCAACGAAAACGCCTTGCGACTCCGTGTTTACGGCGAAAAGGGTGGGCTGGAATGGGCTCAGGAAGACCCGAATTATCTTTGGTTTACACCCTATGGTGAGCCAAAGCGTCTGATCACCAGAAATGGACCCGGGGCAGGGGATGCCGCCAATCGGATAAGCCGCGTACCTCCCGGACACCCTGAGGGGTATCTGGAAGGTTTCGCGAACATCTACGGTGAAGCCGCCGAAGCCATTCTGGCTTTCCGAGATGAAAAGCCACCAGAGGCATCGGTCTTGTATCCAACGGTTCGCGATGGGCTGGAGGGTGTCAGGTTCGTGGCCGCTTGCGTGCAAAGCTCTGCAAGGAATGCGGCGTGGGTCAAATTGGAATAGAAGCCTGAATTGCGGGGGTTGCATGGCACGAATAGCGCCGTGAAAAGGTCACCGTGCTAAACAAATACTGAAGAGGCGCGCATGTATCTTGGATTGGATTTGGGAACGTCAGGTCTCAGAGGGATCTTGATAGATGATGCCGGTCGCGTGCTGTGCGATGCCGAAACCAGCATTCCAACCTCAACACCAAAACCCGGCTGGTCCGAGCAGAACCCGTTGGATTGGATCAACGCGTGTAAGGAGGTTGTCGGGAAGCTTCGCGCGCTTGACGAAACCGCCTTTTTAAAACTGCGTGGCATCGGGCTGAGCGGGCACATGCATGGTGCGACTTTGCTGGACTCTGGCGGCAGAGTTCTCAGGCCGTGTATTCTGTGGAACGACACTCGGTCAGCGGATCAGGCCAGGATACTGGATCAAATGCCAGAAATGCGCGCGATATCCGGGAATATCGTATTTCCGGGGTTCACCGCGCCGAAACTGGAGTGGGTGCGCGCGCATGAGCCTGATGTATTCTCGAAAACAGCCAAAGTGCTTCTACCGAAGGATTATTTACGCTTTTGGCTGACTGGCGAATACATCTCGGACATGTCGGATAGTGCGGGCACGTCTTGGTTTGACGTCGGACAGCGACAGTGGTCGGATGCTGCGCTTGCCTTGGGGCACATGCGCGGGGATCAGATGCCGAGCTTGATCGAAGGGACCGATCCGGGTGGTGACCTAAAGGCGGATTTGCGGCGCGAATGGGGGCTGTCCGGACCTGTCGTCGTCGCCGGCGGTGCTGGTGACAATGCGGCGGCCGCCTGCGGTATCGGAAGCATACAAGACGGTGCGGGGTTTGTTTCGCTGGGAACTTCGGGCGTTCTGCTTGTTGCCAGAGACGCATACGCTCCGGCTCCGGAAACTGCGGTGCACTGTTTTTGCCATGCAATTCCAGACACGTGGATACAAATGGGGGTTATTCTCTCGGCCACTAACAGCATGAATTGGCTATCGCGAAATCTTGGACAGCCCGTGGACAAGTTGGCTGCAACGTTGCCTGACGTGGTCGCTGGCCCGTCTGGAATCACATTCCTGCCCTACCTTTCCGGGGAACGAACGCCCCATAACGACAGCCGTGTCCGAGGTGCGTTTATGGGTCTGGACGTTTCTTCCGCCCCCGCAGACCTAACCCAGTCCGTTATGGAAGGTGTGGCCTTCGCCATGCGGGATTGCCTAGAAGCCTTGAAAAGTACTGGAACATCGCCGCAGAACCTAATGGCAGTCGGAGGGGGCGCGCGATCGAGGTTTTGGTTGGAGACCTTGGCAACAGTTCTGCAGGTCCCTCTGAAACTGCCCAAAGGCAGCGAGTTTGGGGCGGCCATGGGGGCCGCGCGCCTGGCCATCTGTGCTGTGAACAACGCAGAGCCAGCCGAAGTGATGTTGCCGCCGGAAATTGAGGATAGGATTGAACCCCGCAGCGATCTGATTGACGCCTACGAAACTGAATACGGCAGATACAGGCAATTCTACGCGGCGCTGGCGCCACTGGCCGCAACGTGACAACTGAGGCTGCGAGTGTTTCTCGGATCGAAACCTCGATCGTTACGAGGGCATGCGTACCCCCGGCCTCAAAGGCCCGGTTTGCGATCTGAACGCCCATAGCAAAGGATGTTTAGCACTTAGGGTGTGTTCGCTATGAGTTCCTTCACTTTAAGGATCGAAACTTGCTCGATCCCGTAGGCCGCAGCGCCCTTGGCCCACATCAGGTCGCCCCAATGGTGAACCTTGATTTCAGGCAAGGCTGCATCGACATTTACAATGCCATTGCGGATGCGGGCCAAAACCTCATCCGCGCAGAGATGTTCAAAGCTTTTTTGCGTGCCTGACACGATAATACACTCTGGGTCGAACAGGTTGATGAGGTTGGATACTCCAAGACCGAAAACCTGGCCGGCACGGGAAAGAACCGAAGCAGCCCTTTGCTCACCCGAACGCGCGCGATCATGTATGTCTGCAACGGTCATTGCTTCGTTTGTCTGACCTGTGACCGCCATTTCACGGATCAAAGCATAGTCGCCCACATACGCCTCAAGACATCCGCGTTGGCCGCACTGGCACAAGGCACCGTCAAGTTGAACCTTGGTGTGCCCAAACTCGGCACCGCATCCTCTTTTGCCACGGTAAAGCTGACCATCCAGAACGATCCCAAGGCCGACGCCATGCTCGACCGTAACGACGAGAAAGGTCTTTAGACCTTTGCCAAGGCCAAACAACTGCTCGGCTTTCGCGACCAGGTTGGCGTCATTGTCCATAAAAGCAGGGCAGGGCAGATGGTGTGATAGCAAGTTACTGAAATCAATGTTCCTTTCAGTGATCGAAGACGACCAGTACACAAAATTCCTGTTTGCGTCCACAAGGCCGGCCACTCCGATTGAAACGCCGGCAAGATCTTTTGCAGAGCGGCCAATTTGCGCGCAGGTTTCGTCAAGAGCGCTGCGGATGGACGCTACGAACTCAGATGGTGACATTCTGGGTTTTTCCAGCGGGTGTTTGTACGACGCGGTTTCGCTACCTTCAAAATCGACCAGAATGACCGAGATACCTTGCCGCGCGACTTTTAGACCTGCAACAATGTTGGACTTGGCATCGAGCTGCAGCAAAACCCTTGGTCGGCCTCTTTTGCCGGGCGCGGATATCGCTTCGCCTTCAATCTCTTTAATTAACCCGGCTGCGATCAGATCTGCAGTGGCCGCCGTTACGGTTGCCGGGCTGGTTTGCAATGCCGACGCAATATCAATCCGCGAAACGGCACCCTTTGTCCTGATATGCTGCAAGACCCGCAGACGGGTTGCGTTCCGTTGTTCCAAGGAAATCAAAGAGGCTTTGTTTTTCAGTCTCTTACCCTCGTGAATCTTACTGTGAATTCAATTTAAAGCAGTTTTGGAGCCGCATATAGGATAATATTTTACCAGATAAAATAAATATGATATTCAGACTTAAAGGTCGGGAATCGAGATAAGGCGGCTTAAAAAATAAGAGGTTATCCTGCGACATCCTGGGCGACGTTGCTTTTGTCTATGAAAGCCCGCTGTCCCGCGCCTGCGAAGGCGTGATCCATGGGAATAGCGCGCAATCGCATATCGAGCATGGCTAATCCGATGATGACGCATTGTTCATGGATAACCCCACTGAAGCGCCTGGATTGCCTGAATTTCTAGGCAATCTTTGGTTGATGATTATTCTCGGCGAGCAGCCAGTGCAGAACCGAGGGGGAGGGAAGTCATGACAAGTGGATTTTTCGACGGGATTGAGAAAGTTCAATTCGAAGGTGCAGACAGCAAAAACCCTCTGGCCTTCCGGCATTATGACCCAGACGAGATCGTGATGGGGAAGCGTATGGAGGACCACCTTAGGTTTGCTGTGGCCTGGTGGCACTCTTTCGCGTGGGAGGGTGGAGACCCCTTTGGCGGGCCGACATTCGAACGTCCGTGGCACCCGCAAGACGATATGGGACGCGCGCGGATGAAGGCGGATATTGCGTTCGAAATGTTTGAAATACTGGGCCAGCCTTTCTTTTGCTGGCATGACGCTGACATTCGGCCCGAACAAGACAACTTCGCCGAGAACCTCAAAACCTTGGAAGAGATCACCGACTACATCGCAGAGCGAATGCAGGTATCTGGTACTAAGCTGCTTTGGGGAACGGCCAATATGTTCAGCCATCGCCGGTGGATGGCCGGTGCCAGCACAAACCCAGACCCGGACGTTTTTGCGTTCGCGGCGGCTACGGTAAAATCGTGTTTGGATGCAACGCAGAAGTTGGGCGGTGAAAACTATGTTCTCTGGGGTGGGCGAGAGGGGTACGAAACCCTGTTGAACACCGACCTGAAGGCCGAGATGGACCATATGGGCCGGTTTCTGAATATGGTTGTAGAGTATAAGCACAAGATCGGGTTCAAAGGCACAATTCTGGTGGAGCCGAAACCTCAGGAACCGTCAAAGCATCAGTATGATTATGATGCGGCGACTTGCATCGGCTTTCTTAGAAAATATGGATTGGAGAATGAGGTGAAGCTGAACCTAGAACAGGGGCACGCGATCCTTGCCGGGCATAGTTTTGAACATGAAATCGCCGTCGCCGCCGCTGAGGGGATGCTGGGTTCGATTGATATGAACCGCAATGACTACCAATCGGGGTGGGACACGGATCAGTTCCCAAACAACACGCCAGAGGTCGCGTTGGCCTATTACCACATTCTGAAGGCGGGGGGATTCACGACCGGGGGCACGAATTTCGACGCCAAGATACGCCGGCAGTCCCTTGATGCGAAGGATCTGGTTGCAGCCCATGTCGGCGGGATGGATATCTGCGCACGGGGTCTGAAAGCCGCGGCCGCGCTGATCGAAGATGGCGGCTTGGAGCGTGCTCTGCAAGAGAGGTACTCGGGTTGGGACACACCGCAAGCGGCGTCCATGTTGGACAGCAGTCTGGACGAGATTGCCGCGCGTGTTCTGCAAGAAGATATCAACCCGAAGCCACGCTCAGGACGTCAGGAAATACTCGAAAACTATGTGAACAGGTTTGTCTGAGGCGGGCTGAGGACAACAAACGGTTCACACATTGTTTGCAGATTGCTTATTCCGAACCTTCAGGCCCATTAAGGACGGGTTCGAGATTGTCCGACGGCACAGGTAACTGGATTGTCTATGGAACAAAGCTGTCGGGTACACCAAATATCGGTGCGTCCACGCTCGACCCCGTTAAAGCGTGCAAGAAAGAAACAAGGTTTTGGACTTCACGGTCGTTGAGTTGGACCGGATCAATATCGATCTTGTTTCGTTGACGGTCCATTTCAAAACGGTCATCCCAAACCAGGAAATCTGCTTTTTGAAGCCACGGAACATTTGGTAGGGCGGCCATTTCGGGCGTCCAATTTGCTAGACTTTCCTGCGGGTCCATGTGATGGCGGATCATACTTTCCAGATCGGGAAATGCCCCGTTATGTCCATACGGTGCAGTCAGGGCGACGTTGCGCAGCATCGGGGTGCGGAACCGGTACGCGTCTTCCAGACGGTTGCTCTCGCCCATGCGCCCAACGTCTCGGACGAAGGGGTCCCACTGTCGGGTTCGTCCCGGGCCGAAGGGTGGCAAACCCAAGGCGTGAAAGTTTTGGTCCGATAGTAATGGGCCTGAATGGCATGTGGCGCAGCGCGCTTTTCCGTAGAACAGGTCCATCCCGTCTTTTTGGGCGGGTGACAGGGCGTCGGCGTTTCCGGCAAGGTACTGATCAAACGGACTGTCCGTGCTGCGCCATTCGATGGCCATAAAGGCCGCCAAACTGTTGGCAATATGTGTGATTGTAATGTCTTCAGGCGTCTCAATATCGTTGAAAGCCGCTGCGATCGCTGGTCCATAAAACGGATCGGTGCGTACACGTTTGGCCAGGATCGGCCAGCCCTTGTCGATCCGGTCATGGACCGCACCGGTCACTTGGTTTTCGGCCACATTGCCCGCCATTTCGAATTGCGAGGTCAACGGAAACAGCGCTTGCGCCGCCAGCAGTGAGCTCAACCCATCCGGCAACCATTCCTGTGCGGGTGAGTTGAAGCCGTTGTTGTATGCGTCAGAGATACTCAGGCGGCCATCGTGAAAAACGGTATGGATGTCTTTGGCGCCAAGGTTCCATAGCCCCGGTGAATTGCGGGGTATGCGTTTGCGAATCTTGTCGGGGCCGGAACCCGGCGTACGGTCAGGCCCCAAACCTTGCCCGCCTTCGCCGATGCCCAGCGATAGACCATCCGAGGTCCCAAAATCCGGGTGATGGCAATGCGCACAGGCGATGTTTCGATTGCCCGACAGAATTGGATCGTAAAACAGTTGATGACCGATCGCGGCCTGTTCCATATCAAAGGACAAAAAGTCATCATCCGTCAGCGGTTGCGGCAAATCCTGTGCCGCAGCGGCTCCGGCCCATAGGAGAACAATCGCCCCATGCGCCAGTTTGTTTTTGCCCTTTGTTTCCTTGCCACCCCTGCGCTGGCCGAATTGGAGCGGGCTCGTGATCTGATGGAGGAGGGGAAATTTGATGCAGCCCGCGAAGAGCTTTTGCCCGCCGCCCGGTCCGGAAACGCCGAGGCCGAGGAACTGATCGGTGTGATGTACGGTCTTGGGCTTGGTGTCGAGCAGGACCATGAGCGCGCGTTCGAATGGTATCTGCGCGCATCGATGAAAGGGCATCCGGGGGCGCAATCTGGAGTGGGCTGGTATTATGAGCTGGGTCTGGGCATGCCAGCACCCGATCTGGTGCGCGCCTATATGTGGTACACGCTCAGCGCCATTGGCGGCGACCCCGACGCGGCGATCAGCCTTGAGGAAGTTGTCAAGAAAATGTCGCCGGAGCAGATCGAAAGGGCGCATGTTCTGGTAAATGACTACAAGGTTTGGATGTATCCGTTTCGTTGAAGGGGGCGGGCCATTGGCCCGACCCATTGGTGGTTAGTTCAAGTCCGCATCACGTGCTGCGTTGATCTGTGCTTCGGCTTCGGCCACGGCCTCGGTCAAAGCCACAAAGATCTCATCTCCGCGGGCGACGTTGGATTGAAACCAGTCATAGACCGGGGAGGCGGCCTCTTTGAAGGCGGCCTTTTGCTCGGGCGTCGGGACATAGAGGTCTCCTCCACCGGCAACAAACTCCTCGTATGCCTGGATCGACTTGCGCTTGGGTGAGGCGAACGTCGCTTGTTGCAAGGCATAGAAACCGTCCACAACCACGCGGCGCAGATCCTCGGGCATGTCCTGGAACTTGGCGTTGTTCATCCACCACAGCGCACCCATGTAGGCGTGACCGTCCAGAGTGACATATTGCAGACCTGCATCGGGGAATTTCATCCCCATGATATCTGTGATGCCATTCTTAGACCCTTCGACAACGCCGGTCTGAAAGCTGGTGAACAGCTCGGGCCACGGGATTGGGGTCGGGGATGCGCCCAGCGCCTTGACCAGTTCCTGCGGCAGGTCGGCCACCACGGTGCGGATTTTCAGACCTTCCATGTCGGCAGGTTCGGCGATCCGGCGCTGCGTGTTGGCAAAGTTGCGCCAGCCTCCGGTGTTTCCGATTGTCATCAGGCGGATCGCACCACCGGAATCTTCAAGCGCCATATCGCGCATTTTGCGGGTGAAATCGCCCGACAGAACGTGTTCCGCGACACGGTCATCAGCCATCAGATACGGCAGGTCCAGAACCTGCACATATGGGAAAATACCCGATGCGCCACCAGAGGTTGAGATATAGATATCAATGGTACCATCGGCCACGCCCTGAAGGCATTCCGCACCGTTCGAACATAGTTGCGTGCCGATGAACAACTTGACCTCGATCGCACCGTTCGAGGCTGCTTCGACATAGTTCTTGAAAACAACAAGACCGTCGTAATCCTCGTCATTTTCGTTCGAGTTGGCCGTCGCGCGCAACGTGAAATCGGCCGCCGTGGCCGCAATGGCAGACGCAGCCACCAGCGATGTAGCCACCGCCGCGGTTTTTAGGAAATTTCTGAGCATGCGTTTCCTCCCTGTGATACTCAGTTAATTTGCAAATCCCGTTATTCGTGGGATCGTCATAGATAAGGCCGGGACATAGGTGATCAAAAAGATCACTATGATTTCTACTGCCAGGAACGGCAGGATTGCCTTGGCAATGGTTTCAACTTTCTCGCGCGAAACGGCGGCGGCCACGAACAGGACCAGGCCCATTGGTGGTGTTGCCAGGCCGACGGTCAGGTTGACGCTCATGATAATGGCAAAGTGGATCGGATCCACGCCGAGACTGGTAAAGATCGGTGCGAGGATGGGGCCAAGAATGATAATCGCCGGACCCGCGTCCAGAAACATGCCGACGATGAACAGCAGCAGGTTTATCAGGAACAAAAGGATCAATGGGTTTTCAGACAGGCTCAGGATCAAAGACGCCAGCTGTTCCGGCGCGTGGCTCAGGCTGACGACGGTCTTGAACGCCATTGCTGCCCCCACCAGCAGCAGGACAACGGCCGAGGTCAGACCCGCATTGCTGAGTATCTCGGGTACCTCTTTGAAGGTCAGCGTGCGCAGGACGAAAAAACCGATGATAAAGGCATAACCTACGGCCACGGCAGCGGCTTCGGTGGGTGTGAAGATACCGCCCAGGATGCCACCGAGAATGATAACCGGCGTCAGCAGCGGAAAGAACGCCTTGAGGCTCGCCTGACGACGCTCAGGCCAGGTATATTTGCGGCTGGCGACAGGGAAGTCGTATTTGTCGGCCATGACCTTGATCATCAGCATCAGGCCCACGCCGACCATCACGCCGGGCACGATGCCCGCTAGGAACAGGGCGGCGACGCTTTCGCCCATGACATAGGCGTAGATGATCATTATGCCCGATGGCGGGATAATCGGTCCGATCACTGAACTGGCGGCTGTGATGGCAGCGGCAAAACGACGGGTATATCCCTGTTTCTCCATCGCGGGGATCAACATTGACCCCAAGGCCGACGTATCGGCCACGGCAGAGCCGGACAGCCCCGCGAACAGGATTGAGCTCAGCACGTTTACATGCGCCAGACCGCCCCGGAAATGACCCATCAAGGCCTGGCTGAATTCGACAAGGCGGATGGTGATACCGCCGCGGTTCATCAATTCGCCGGCCAGCATAAAAAACGGGATGGCCATCAGGGGAAAGCTGTCCATGCCGTTATAGACGTTGCGATACAGCAGCGTGATGTCGTTGGTTTGTCCGTTCAGCCAAAGCAGGATACCAGGCGCGGCCAAAAGTGCAAAAAAGACCGGCAGGCCGATCATCAGGAAAACCAGGAACGTGGGCAGGAACCAGATCAGCATCTATTCTGCCCCCACAGGTGCATCAGCGATTTTTGGTAAAAGATCTCCGCCGCCAAACAGCGTGATGATGGCTCGCAGTATCAGCTCGATATTGACGGCGATCAGAAGGATCACGCCGACCAGCAGAGACGCCATCATCCAACTGCGCGGTATGCGGTACCATTCGTCAAAGCCGAAAGATGTTGGCAAATACAGCGCGGCAGTGGCGAACCTACCGCCGAAGCCTGTGACCTCGGACCAGCCGATGTTTACGGCAACCAGCAACACGGCCAGCGACACGACCAGAAGGCAAAGGGTCAGGATTTGCCCCATCAGGCGTGGCAGCATCAACGGCACCATGTCGATGGCAACGAAGCCGCCCCGCCGAAAGGCTGTCGGCGCCATTAGGCCGGTCATCCACAGCATGCAGAAACGCGCGGCTTCGTCCGGCCAGGGCAACGCGTTGCCCAGCACGTATCGGAAGAAAACCTGGACCAGGATCGCGATCACCATCAGCGCCATAGCAACGACGCCAACCGCGCGGCCCAGACGCAGCGCGGTTTCATTCACGATCGCAATCGGTGCTAGCACCGATGTCAATCCGCCCATGCGGATCCTCCCTTGTTCAGTTGCGGATTGCGTCCGCAATCGTCAGAACGCGCTTATTTTTGCGCGAATTGGCCGAACTTTCCGGCGAAAAAGGTCAGCGCATCCCCCTCGGCTATGCTGGCCCTCAGAACTCTTCCAACCACGATAACGTGGTCCCCTGCATCATGGTAAGCGTGTTGCTCGCATTCAAATCGCGCGAGGCAGTCCGGAAGCAGCGGCGTGCCGTTTTCGCAAAGCTCATGATTTATGTCCCGCAAGGCATGCGCGTCCTTGGAACAGCCAAAGCACAGCTCTGTCTGATCAGATGAAAGAACGTGCACGCTGAAATGGCGAGCCCGGTGAAAATACGGGAAGCGGCGGGAATTGCGGTCTCCGGCCCACATGATCAGCGGGGGATCAAGCGACAGGGACGAGAAGCTGTTAGCCGTGATGCAGATCGGGCCATCCTCGCTGTTGCAGGTTACGATCGTGACACCCGTGGCAAAGCGTCCGAAAGCATCACGCAAGGTGCGCGTGTCGTCCTTGTGGGGGACGAAGGTGTGAGTCATGTCCCTTGAGATTGCATTCATCATGGTACCTCATGCCCGAGCGCCGCCTCATAGAGGCGAAACCAGGTCTCGCGATCCAGTTTGACTTTCAGGGCATCGGATATGCCCTTGATGCGATCCAGATTGTTGGTGCCCAGAACGGGTAGAATACCGGCAGGGTGCGCCAGAAGGAATGCAACCGCGACTGCCGCGCGATCGACTCCAAACTCGGCCGCGATTTCATCCGCGACCACACCGACCGGAGGATTGCCTGCCATCAACATACCGCCGCCCAATGGGGACCAAGCCATCACGTGCTGGCCATGCTGTTGATGAAATGCCAGATCGCCATTGGTAAACGGACTGATCTCTCCCAATGAAATCTCGATCTGATTGGTGACAAGTTGTGTTTTCATCGCCGATTGAAGCAAGCTCCAGTCCCACGGGCGAAAATTCGACACGCCAACCGCGCGCACCTTGCCACTGGCGACAACCTCGTCCAGCGCAGCGCCTGTTTCGTTGTGGTCCATAAACGGATCGGGGCGATGGATCAGCAACAGGTCGATGTGTTCGATCGCCATTTCGGTTAGCGAGGTTTCAACCGATTTCAGGATATGAGCCCGCGACGTGTCATAGTGTTTCACCTTCGCATGCGCATACCGACCGCACGGCGCGATGATATCGCATTTCGTGACGATCTCCATCTGCTGACGCAATGCAGGGTTTGCGCGCAAGGCAGCACCCAGAACCGCCTCGGCATTGTAGTCGCCGTATATATCCGCCTGATCGAAGGTCGTGATGCCCTGATCCAGACAGGCCTGTATTTTCGCTTCAACATGACCCGCCGAAGTGTCGCTGTCATCACCCAAACGCCACATGCCGTAGACGAGACGGCTCATTTCCAGCGAGTCAGATAGTTTTACACGTTGCATCAGCGGCGAACTCCTTGGCCCAGCGGTGTGGCTGGGGTCGACTGTGGTACTCGTCCATACTCTTCCGGAAGCGAGCAGGTTTTGAGGTTGGGCAATACCCGGGCACCAAAGTGCTTGGCTTCATCGATATGAGGATAGCCCGAGAAGATAAACGCGCGGATGCCCATTTTCTGATAGTCTTCGATCTTTGACATGACCTGATCTGTCGACCCGACCAACGCCGCACCGCAGCCCGAACGCGCCCGGCCAACACCGGTCCAAAGCCCCGGTTCGACATAGCCGTACTCATCGGCAAGATCGCGATTCTTGGCCTGATGCGCCACCCCCAGAGAGGTCGCGTCCAGCGCCCTTTCGCGGATCGCGCGACCATAGTCATCATCCAGCTTTGAGACGATGTAATCCGCGTATTCCTGCGCTTCGGCTTCGGTGTCACGAACAATCATGTGAACGCGCAGGCCGTAGTCCAAGGTGCGGTTGTAGTGTTCAGCAACCGCATGAACCGCCTTCATGCGCTGGGCAAGCTGGTCCTTCGTCTCGGGCCACATCAGGTAGACATCGCAATGCTCGCCGCAAAGCTCCAGTGCCGAGGGTGAATAACCCCCGAAATACAGCAGCGGGCCACCGGTCTGATAGGGCTTGGCCGGATCAGTTGTCAGGCCAGAGAAGTTGTATACCTCGCCCGAATGGTTGATCTCATCCTGCGTCCAGGCCTGTTTGAGTATCTCCACCACTTCGCGCGACCGTTGGTAGCGATAGGCGCTGTCGGCTTTCTCACCGGGGAAGTCGGATGAGATGATATTGACCGTCAACCGACCTTGCAGCATGTGGTCCAGGGTTGCGATGGTGCGGGCCAGCATGATTGGCTGCATTTCCCCGCAACGCACGGCCGCCAGCATGTTGATCTTTTCGGTGATCGGCGCGCACCCGGCAACAAAGCTCAGCGTATCCTGACCGACCTGATAAGATGACGGGCAAAGAATGTTGCGAAACCCCTGTGCTTCGGCTTCTTTCACAATGCCCGAGCAGTGGTCCCAACTCGACCGCAGATCGCCATCAGGAACGCCCAGAAACTGGTAATCGTCCGAACACAGCGCCGCGAACCATGAAACTTCAGCCGCGTCCAGATCGGGGGAAGTAATGGGGACGATTGTCATCTGATTCGGGCTCCGCGTCGGTTTTGCTTTTCCTCTTGCGTAGCAATCGCTTTGATGTAGATCAATGGTGTATCAATTTTTCCTGCGACCTAGCGAAGCGCCCACTATGACCGCGGCCAACAGAAATCCAAACGCCCTTCCGGTGTACATCCAGATCGCGGAACTTCTGATCCGCGATATTGCGGCTGGCCGCCTGATCGACGGCGAACGCTTGCCGCCGGAACGCGAGATGGCGGCACAGTTGAATGTCTCGGTCGGGACGCTGCGAAAATCGCTGGCCGAGCTTGAGAAAAAAGGGATGCTGGAGCGTATTCAGGGGTCTGGGAACTACGTCCGGGAAAGCGGCACGCAGAACAGTGTTTATGCGATGTTTCGGTTGGAGTTGCCCGAAGGCGGCGGTTTGCCTCGGGCCGATATTCTGTCCGTCGACTATCTGGCAAAACCGTCTGAACTGCCGGAGTTTGGTACTTCAGGCTTTGGGTCGCGGGTTCGCCGGATGCGCTACCTGAATGACACAATCATCGCCGTCGAAGAAATCTGGTTGGACGAATCAGCTGGTCGGATCGAGCGGGAGATGCTGTCGGACTCACTTTATCGGTACTACCAATACCAACTTGGCTTTTGGATCACACGCGCCGAGGACCGCGTGTCGGTTCGACCGTTACCGCAATGGACGCCGCCAGAGTTCACAAAAGCGGCCGGTGAATTGGTGGGCTATATCGAGCGGTTCAGTTGGTCGGAAAAGACGGAACCCGTTGAATTTTCGAAAACTTGGTTCGATCCGGATCGGGCCACTTATGTCCAACGTTTGAAGTAGAAGGAAACGCGCATGACGCGAAGCATCAATTACGGGCTGATCGGGTGCGGTATGATGGGGCAAGAACATCTGCACAATATCGCTTTGCTTGAAGGCACGCGGGTGTCCGCGATTTTTGAGCCTGATCCGGAAATGGCGCGGGCAGCCAAAGCTCTTGCGCCCGATGCTGCAATGGTGGGCTCGGTGCAAGAGCTTCTGGCGGTCGAGGATCTGGATTGCCTTGTGATTGCCAGCCCGAACCATTTGCATGTCGACCAGATCTGTGAGGTCGCAGATACCCGGCCGCTGCCGCTGTTGGTGGAAAAGCCCTTGTTCACCGATCCCGCAGATGCGGCCCGGCTGGAAAAGGTGCAGCGCGACTATCCGTGCCCGATCTGGGTTGCGATGGAATACCGCTATATGCCGCCGGTCGCTGCTTTGATCGACAAGGTCGAAGCGACGGGCGGCGTAAAGATGCTGTCGATCCGTGAACACCGCTTTCCGTTTCTCGAAAAGGTCGGCAACTGGAACCGGTTCAACCGAAACACGGGCGGCACTTTTGTTGAAAAGTGCTGTCATTTCTTCGATCTCATGCGGTTGATACTTGGGTCTGACCCGGTGCGCATCACGGCAAGCGGCGGGCAGGCGGTAAACCATTTGGATGAGGCATATGATGGCGAAACACCGGATATTCTGGACCACGGCTATGTTATTGTCGATTTTGCCTCGGGCGGGCGCGCGATGTTAGAGCTTTGCATGTTCGCCGAAGGCTCACGCTATCAGGAAGAGATATCGGCGGTCGGACCGGATGCGAAGATTGAGGCATTGGTTCCCGGACCCGGACGTTTCTGGCCGGGGCACCTGGGCGAACCGCCATTGCCGCAGGTGATTGTCAGCCCTCGCAACCCCAAGGGGCCCGTGACAATGGACGTGCCCGTTGACGCAACGCTCTTGGCGGCAGGGGATCACAACGGATCTACCTTTTATCAGCACAAGGGATTTCTGGCCGTTCTTCGTGGTGAAAAGGCGCAACCGGATGTGAGTTTGCAGGACGGTCTGTGGGCTGTCAGGATGGGACATGCCGCGCAGCAAGCCATAGCAACGGGCGAGACCGTGCACCTGATCGCATAAACGGCGAATAATAGAGCGCCTTCAATGTTGCTCGGAAGGGCTGGCGAACTAAAAACAAGTGATCGGTTCTCTGGATGGAGAATCCATTACTTACAGATCGGCAGCTCTAACGGGGGTTGCTTCGGCAGAGAATCCCTCCACTGATTGATAATGGGTTGGAGCGTGCTTTTGGGCCAAAACTTAGGAGCGCCGATTGCTTGAAGGCACGCGGCGTTCCAGTAAACGCCAGCACGTGTCAGTGACTTCCCCTTTTTCACGGCCTTTGCGACGGCATTGATATCTTTTGATTCCGGATAGATATACAGGGTCGTTGGGTTCCCCTCTACCAGCGTTATAATCTCTTGTGATGCGGCTTGCGACCACGTCGTGCACCCGTTGCTTCGACCGCCGGTATAGTTCACGAGCCGTCCGTAAGGGACAAATCCTTTGTCGTCGGCATGCTGGCTCTGCGGGCTCTTGAAGCGACATTGCCATTTAAGGAAAATAGCGGGATGGCCGCCGATGGCGCGCTCACGGGCATTGCTTGTTTCACCTTCGCCGTCAAACAAAAGAAACGTGCGGTAAAACGGCTTCGTTTGACCGCCGCGGCTGAAATAGCCCTTGAACGACGTCCGCGTTTCAGCGGTCACATAAGCCCCGCCCGCAGTCAGCTTTGATCCTTCTGCGTTGCTGAAATTCTTCGCACACTGCCGCCCGTTCGCGAAATTGGCGCGCTGTAACTTGCGACCATTTCCATAACCGGACGAGACGGCGCGAAAGGACTTCTGAGCCTCGCAGATGACGTAGAACCGCCGCCCGGGACTCCCGTTGGCCGAGGTACTGGGACGGGTCGCATCCTTGGCAAGATAGCAGGGGTTTCGTACTTTGCCTTGCCGCAGCTTTTCCCGATACAGCTCACGTGCCCTTTGCAGGACGATTGGCGCGATTTGGCCATCTCCTGTGCCGATATGCTTTTGCAACCAGTTGGGAATTTCTGACGACAACGCCTCGACGCGATCGGGTAGGGACCCTGCCGAGAGCGCAAGTGTTGTCACGGTGATTACAAGACGGAATGAATTCGGTAGCAACGGGACGTCTCCTGCCGAAATGCCTTTGACGCAAGGCTACCACAGATTGCGTGCGTAATGATGACCGATCGGCAAATGATCGCGGCTACCTGTTGCTACAATACCCATCTATCGCACACACCCATGCTTCCCCGTTTCCGGGCGGATTGACCAAGTAGTTTTGTTGGCGGCTGGACATCGGGGGGAAAGCCACCACATCTGAGCCATGATCACGCGCCGTTCATTCCTGATAGCTTCCACGGCCGCTCTGGCTGCGCCCGTTTTTGCGCAAGAGCGGAGTGCCTTGCTTGCTGATGCAATGCGGAACCTGCCGCAATTGCATTCGCTTCAGATCCAACGGGCGGATGAGATAGTTTTTGAAAAGGCTCAAAAAGGGCCAGGCCTTGATCATCTGGCCAACATAAAGTCCTGTTCCAAAAGCATTGTGGCCCTTTTGCTGGGAACTGCGATCCACAGGCGGGAGATCTCATCGGTCGATGCCAGTTTGCAAGAGGTTGCGCCTCGGTTACTGCCCGCGAATGCGACCCCCGGTGCGGAAGACATTACGATGGAGGATCTGGTCACTCTGCGGGCAGGTCTGGAAAGAACATCGGGTGGGAACTACGGGGAATGGATCAGTTCTTCGAACTGGATCGCGGACGCGCTGAGCAGGCCTATGGTCGCGACTCCGGGCGGGCGGATGCTCTATTCCACTGGTTCCACACATGTGCTTGGCGCCGCTTTGACCGAGGCTACGGGCAAAAGCCTTTTGACCTTGTCGCGTGAACGACTGGGCAGGCCGCTCAGTATTGAGATCCCAGCCTGGACGCGCGATCCGCAAGGCTACTACCTGGGCGGCAATGAAATGGCGATAACGCCAAGATCAATGTTGAAAATAGCGGTTTTGCTTAGGGATCGTGGCGTATATGCCGACAAACAGGTCATTCCCGAAAACTGGATCGCGGCCTCGACCAAACCTTACGGCAGATCAGTATTTTCTGGTTTGGGTTATGGCTACGGTTGGTTTCTTTTGCCTTCAGGTTATGCTTTGGCGCGAGGATACGGAGGGCAGATCATAGCAGCCCACCCAGACCGCAAGCTTGCCGTGGCGATCACATCCGATCCGACGCGCCCGGCGCGGTCAGGCGGATACTTTGGCGATCTGATCCGGTTGCTGGATGGTCCAATCCTGAAAATGGCTTGATGCCCTTTGCGCGCGTGCTGTGCCAACGATTTAAGCTTGGTGATGCACGATGATCTGAAATCCCTCATCATCGGTCGGGACGACAAAGTGACTGCAAAGCTCATCGAATTGCGCGTCCGTCAGTTGAAAGGGATGTACACCGGCAACATTTCGCTCCCGCAATCTTGCTTTGCAGACTTCGTCTGGCAGGTCGAGATAGTGTAACTCACCGATCGCGTTTGCGCTCTTGGCAAGACCCTGCATCCAGGCCCGCGCTTTGAGTGTGTTTGCCGGATAGTCCAAAACCACAGATGTTCCTGCCCTGAGAAGCGAGATGATATGCGGCCCCATAATATCGCGCAGTTTTCCAGAGCACCGAACATAGTCCGAGATTGCCGACATCTGATCCGAAAACAAAGCAGCCAACCACGCGTCTTCTGCGATGACAACAGTGCGGTCTGACCCGGCAAGCCGATGGGCAAGCGTTGATTTTCCGGACGCAGGTTTACCGCAAAAGAGAAAAAGCTTGGGCGCGGCTTCGTTCATTATACTACTCGGTCGAAAACTATGTCGGTCCTGAAAATTGCTAAACGCACAGCGGTGGTCAATACTTCAGCATCTGAGTGTCACGGTCTGAACGGCCCAAGTGACGCTGGGCGTCAGATCAATTCAGAAAGCCTGTGCCCGCTTTGGCTGCGACTTCAACGACGCGTCGATCGCCAGATCGAATGCAGTGTATAGGAAGTCCGCCGTCAAGTTCGGACACCGGCGAGGTCATCCAAAATGCACGTTGCCATTGAGTCATTTCAGGGGGCAGTGCTTTCAGCACCTCTTGCATCAAAGGAAGCGGGCTTCCATCCGCGTCAAACTGGAACGACGGATATGCGTCGGTACCATCGTAGGGGACAGAGAAAATCTTTCCGGTTCGCTTCCAGATGTCACCTATGCGCGTGATCTGCCACGATCCTTTTTTCCACCGAGCGTGTACCGCACCCCTGTCCAACAATGGGAACTTTTCGGCAAATTCGGTCTTTTGGAAATCTGCTACAGCACAAAACTGGTCGTTGAACTTAGCTAAGTACATCTTCTACCCACATTACTTTTTACAAACACGTAAAATAATACTGCCAGAAATATGCCTTCCGTAAAGTAAAGTATTTCACACGTCAGGATTTTTGTTTGGCGGTAGGTGAATAAGATTCTCTAAGATACAGATTAAAAGTGTTTATTTTAATGGCGGTGATCTTTCTGACCCCGAGCGTACTGGCTTCATCTGTTGCTTTGTCGACAATCAGGTCGATAATCATTGCAAGAACAGCGTATTGATCACACATCTACAAGCGAGCCGGCGGAGGTTTGCGTTACATGGGTTACACGAAGACTGCGATATTGATGGCCGCAATGACGGCCTTGTTCATGGGGCTGGGATACCTGCTTGCCGGGTTTGGCGGCATGCTGTTTGCCTTGGTGATCGCGGCTGGCATGAATGTGTTCACGTGGTGGAACTCGGATAAAATGGTCCTTCGCATGCACAATGCGCGCCTTGTTCCCGCCGGTGATCCGATGGGATTATCGCAGATGGTCGAAGGTCTGGCAAAAAGCGCAGGTATGCCCACGCCTGCCGTCTACTTGATCGATACCCCTCAGCCCAATGCATTTGCCACGGGGCGCAACCCCCATAACGCAGCCGTAGCGGTGACCGCGGGTTTGTTGCAGACCCTATCGAGGGATGAGTTGGCGGGCGTCGTCGCGCATGAGTTGGCGCATATCAAAAACCATGACACCGCGATCATGACGGTGACTGCGACATTTGCAGGTGCGATCACGATGCTGGCAAACTTCGCCCTGTTCTTTGGGGGCCGAAGGGATAGCGCGCTTGGGTTGGTGGGGACCCTTGCGCTGATGATCCTGGCTCCGTTTGCTGCTGGATTGGTGCAGATGGCAATCAGCCGAACCAGAGAATATGCTGCCGATCGCGTTGGAGCCGAGATTTGCGGCCAGCCCTTGGCGCTCGCGTCTGCGCTTGAGCGGATTCAGAGAAGTGCCGCGCGTATCGACAATGACACGGCTGAACGCAATCCGGCGACCGCACATATGTTTATTATCAACCCCCTACACGTGCATACCCGCGACAAGCTGTTTTCAACGCACCCGTCGACGGCAAACCGCATCGCGGCGTTGAGAAAGCTTGCTCAACAGTCCAGCCCATCCCATTCCGGGCGCGCGAATGCTGGGGGAGAGTCGCCGCAAGATCGTGGGCCTTGGGGCTAGGTGACACCGGTCAAAAGTCTTAACCCGTGCAAACCCGGTTGGCATAACGGTTTCTTTCGTGCGGGATACGTCAATAAAACACTACGCTAGGGCCGTACCGACAAATCAAGCAGGGTGCGTGGTAGAAACGATGGGCTATCCGCGTCGGGTCCTGGCGATAAATGCCTTAGTCAGAGTGTTCTCTAAGAAAAGGACCGATTTCCTGAAAGAACTCATCAAACCCCTGATGGCCGCGTATCATGCAGTGGTTTGCGCCCGGTAGCTCAACAAATGCTGCGGTTGGGATTTCTCGGGCCGTTGCCCGCCCTTCACTTATAGGAGCGGCCAAATCGCCTTTTACATGCAGGACCAGTGTCGGGGCTTGCAGGCTTTGCGCGTCCGTACAGGCATCTACATAGGCGTTCATCTCCATAATCCGCAAAGCCGTTTCCGGACTTGCCGAGATACGTTGCATTTCATCAAAGCTTGCGCCTTCTTCCGGTGTGGCGTCAGGCATGTAGCAAGATGTAAAAAAGTGACGGTACAATGGGCTGGGTGATCCCCATCCCGCCGAAACCATGGCGCGTGATGCTTCGTAAAATTGTTCAGCCTCTGCGTCCCCTCGCAGCATGCGCCCCCGGACGTAGCCACCCAGCAAGACAAGGAATTTCACACGATCCGGGTATCTTGCTGCAAAGCGAATCGAGAAAGCAGCGCCTTGGCTGATGCCAAGCAGACCAAAACGATCAAGGCCCGCAGCATCGGCCACGGCCACCATGTCATCAATCATTCTTTCTTCTGAAATGTCATCAACATCCCAGTCTGAAAGCCCGTTGCCGCGTTGATCAAAACGAACCAATTGGCACTTTTGCGACGTTTCTGAAAGAAAGTCCCCCCAGACTGGGCTGGTCCACTCATACTCGATATGGTTAAGCCAGTTAGGGGCTTTCAGTACAGGCGTGCCTTCTCCGGTGGATGCCCATGCAAGGTTAGTACCATCTGCTGATCTGCAGAACCTCACGCGCTGTTGCAGCGAAATGTCAGGAGCTGTACGCACCGGCCCTGACTGAGGTGACCAATGCCAGGCCCTAATTGGGCGGCTGATGTTTTTGACACGCTGACCACCCATGTCGCGGAAGGGGGCGTCGACCCGATCCTGTACCGCCTGATGAACGATGTCCGAGACGCATACCCCACCGGGTTCTGCCAAACCTTCCAGCCGCGCGGCGACGTTCACTCCGTCTCCAAAAATGTCGCCATCGTCAAAGATGACGTCGCCCAGATTAATACCGACCCGGAACCGTATTCTCTGATCGGCCTCCAGTTCGGTTTCCTTAAGGCTCATCGCCTGTTGGATTTTAACAGCGCATTGCACCGCCTCTTTAACCGACTCGAAGGTGGCCAGCATGCCGTCTCCGGTTGTTTTGATGATGCTTCCCCGGCGGCGGTTTATCTCCGGATCGATTAACTCGCGCCGGTATTTCTTTTGACGCGATAGCACCCCTATCTCGTCCAGTTCCATCAGGCGGGTGTACCCGACCATATCAGCGGCCAGAACAGCCGAGAGGCGTTGTTCCAAGGCAGTCCCCCCTGCGTCAGTCGTCAGTTTGCCGTCGGTTGGTGTTCGTCCGCGACACGTACTGTCAATCAGTATAGCTGGAAATTGCCGGGCAGTCAGAATGATATCAAAAGATGAGCGTTCTGGGCGCCTTTTGAGGCTCAAGCATCGGCTTGGGTGCGATTTAAGTCACTCGAATTGGATGATGATGGCCTCGAAGTCTTCATCGCTGGTGACCTTGGTATGATGGCCTTTTCCGAACTTGTCTTCCATGTGCCACACGTCGCCCGGGCCAATGTCTCGGTAATTTCCGTCGCTCGCGGTAACGCGGATTGTGCCCGCCAGGCACACCAAGCGTTGCGCCAAAGGTGTTGGGTGGATGGGTTCGTTCCAGCCTGACCGCAGCCGTAGAAACATGGTTTGCTCAACCTTTTCTGGCTTCGACACCTCGATCGCCTGAGCGGGTGGCGCAAAACTGCGTTCCTCAACGTCGACGTTAATGTCGTCCCAGTGGCTTTCACCGTCAGCGTCGGCGTAGAGTCTAAGGTACTTCACGGTCAATTTCCTTTCTGGCGGACAGCGTGGTTAAGTTTTGCTCTATACCGGATGACTGATCTTACAGTTGAGAACCGATCGGAAGAATACTTAATAAGCCCGCAACTAAATGATCCCAAGCAGAGCCCGTTGGTTCAGAGTCATACTCTAGGATTGAGCCGTCTTCGCTCTGCGTCCGCCACTTAAGCTGACCTGCGTTCTCAAGTGTCACTTTATAAGTGTAAGCGGGCAGTGCTTCGTCCAAAGCGCCGAGTGTCTGAACCGTCAATGTCGGTGAGTCGATCAGTATGCCCATTTCAGTGTTTATGTTGACTGAACGCGGGTCCCAATTGAACGATCCGACAAACAGATAGCGGTCATCGACGGCAAATGCCTTGGAATGAAGACCAGAGCGGGACTGACCCCAATTGATACCTCGTTTTTGAATCTGATACGCATCGGGTCGCAACTCGTAAAGCTCAACCCCGCCCCGCAAAAGCGCCCGGCGTTTCTTGGCGTAATGCGCATAAACCGGAGCGACGTCGTTAGAGGCCAGCGAGTTCGTGACAACCTTGACGTCGACACCGCGATTTTCTAGTTCAGTCATCCATTTCACACCTTTGTTGCGCGGAACGAAATAGGCTGAAACGATGTGCACTTCGTTTTCGGCGGTCTCGAAATATGGAAGAAGCTGCGAGGCCAGAATAGGGTCTGACCCATCAACGCCGGCGGCTTTGGACGGCGGATCTGCGTACAGTTTTGCGGGCACCCAATCCAATGACAGCGCGCCATGCGAAAAGTTTTCCTCGGCCGACCGTCTGAGGGCCGCGCCGTATGGGGTTGTTTTTGCATCTTCCACAAGCGCGTTCAGCCGATCGCGCGCATCGCTCAGGGTGAACTCTTTGGGGTCTTCAATCACGGCACGGGCGGGAACGGCAAATTCACTGTTCCAGTAGGCGTCAAAGCTTGTTGAGACATCCGTCACCACCGGCCCTGCGGCCAGCACATCAAGGTCGGCATAGTTCATTTCTTCCCTTGCAAGGAAATACTCAGCCCCGATGTTGCGCCCGCCAACAATCGTGAATGTATTGTCGGCAGTCATCGATTTGTTGTGCATTCTTCGATTGATGCGTTTGAAATCTGTAAGACCTGCGATGACAAGGCTTTGATCACGCCAGAACGGGTTAAATAGCCGGATTTCGATGTTTTCGTGATGATCCAGCGCGGCCGTCATCGCGTCATAGCTGGACGTGTCCATGTCATCGACAAGCAACCGCACGCGCACGCCCCGATCCGCAGCCTGTAAAAGACTGGCTGCAAAAAGATGGCCCGTCGGGTCGTTGTGCAAAAGGTAGTATTGCGCGTCTATCGTCTGCTCTGCCGCAGCGGCCAGCAAAAGCCGCGAGACAAGCGCCTGCTCTCCGTCATTTATTAGTCGGACGCCCGAGCGCCCGTCTTTCGGATCGCCCAACCGTCTGGCTGCCCGCGCAAGAGTAGTGTTCGAACCAGCAGGAACCGAGGCCGTCACTGTCTTTTCATATGTGCGCGTTTTCGGGGCACAAGCGAAAAGAACCAGCGTGCAACACAAGCAAACCACGTTCGTCCATGGTTTCATCGATATCCTCCAACTGTCATTTCCAGATGACAACGTCTGGGGGTAATTTTGCAAGTTTGTTCTCTACCCTTGGCGGTTCTTTCCTAGGAGGGTGTGATGTCGGTCGGATTTACCGGGTAACGCCGTGGCATGTTCGTCGTGACTGGACCCGACGAAAGCAACCCGGTGCCGCTTTTTTGCGTAGCGAGCAGACCGAGATTTTTACGTTTCGCGCTATTCAGGCAAGTTTCGTGTTGACGCAGTGGAGCCCCGGGCCACCTTTTAGCGTTGATCGGTGGGAGCGTCTGGAATGTTCACAAGGGTCCTTTTTGTTTCGATCTTTGCGCTGACCGGTCCGGTCACGGCATTGGAACTTCGTGAAACTGGCCGGTATCAGCTCAACCACCCGGCCAGCCTGGATTATGATGCAACCTTTTGCGGATTGTGGATTGCGAATGAGGGCCCCGAGGCCGTTCTTGTCACGCTTCAAGGCGAAGAGCTGCGGCGTATCACAAGTGACTTGTTCAGGATCAAGGCAATAGCGATTGAAGGGGATCACCTGTTGCTTGGGGACGGTTTCGGTGGTCTGCAGCGCGTGACGAAAGATGGAGCCCCGCTCGGAGCGCCCTTTGAGCTTGAGGGTGGCTATGCAGACACCGAAGGCATTGCGATTAATGCCAAAGGCCAGATTGTCACCGTCGAGGATGACCCTGAGCGACTGTCTTGGTTCGATGCCGATGGAAAGCTGGCGGCGCGGCTGAATACGATGGAGCTTTCTCCGCCACTGACCGAGGCGCAGGGCATCGCGATTGATCCCCGCACCGGACATATGCTGATTGTCGATGACTGGGAAGGATCGAACAGCCTTTATGAATTCACGGCAGAGGGCCAGCTTCTTGCGCAAGCAAGCCTGCTGGAATTCGGTACCGACCCCGAAGGTATCGCAATTCGTTCCGGCTCGAACCAGTTGTTTGTCGCCTTTGACGGCGGTGCGAAGATTGTGACGTTTGACTATACGCCTACATTGCCGGACGGCGCGCCGCCGCTTTCACCGGGTGCAGACTGCATGATGTTTTAGATTGAACGCCCGACGGTTGATGTCGCGTTGTTGAACGGTTTTCACTGGAAAACCAGCGCGGGTTGCAGACTTCGCTCGCGGCATGAGCAACGATTTGGGTTCTGTGTCCGCTACGATTGTCTTAAATCGAAGCAAGGCGAAGGCTGCCGAAAACCTGGCGTCTGACGACCAACCTGCTGAGTACAGTTACAATCCCACCGCCTTGGCAGCTAGAGCCTTCGTTTATACAGGCTTGATATCACCCCATTGACCGAACACGTGACACAAAAAGGTCGGGTGCTTCTTCGTGGGCCAGGTGCCCTAGGTCGGCAAGTTTGGTCAGGTTCGAATTCGGCATGGTCTTTTGCAAATTGGCTGTCGTTTCCGGCGGAACCGCCCGATCATTCAAGCCTACAATAATTTCAATGGCTGTCTCCGAATTCGACATGCAGTGTTTGAAGTCCCTCAACGACCATTGCGCCATCATGAACAATGCTCCCTGAACGTGGCGGCGGTTCTTCAACAAACGCGCATAAAGCGCCAGTTGCTCGGCGGGGATTGTTGATCCGGTCGAAGCAATGAGGCGCTGGGCGCGCGCAAGCGCGTCAGGTCCACGTGTAAACAGCCAAGGCGTCAGCGGGTTCACCGCCAAAGATTTTGCGATAATCGGAAAAAGAATGCCTGCCAGCCCATCAAAATCGCTGAAGGCCGGGTTTATCGCCAGAATTGACGGCTTGCCATGCGTGGTCAGGTGTTGTTCACAAAGCTGCAAAGCGATTGCCGCCCCGGCAGAGTGCGCGACGATTTTGATCGGCTGCCAGTTTTCCTGCGTACATAAGGCGGCAATATCTTCGGCCATGGTCTCAAGGCCGCTGCGATTGTTGGCGCCCATGACGGTAAAGCCATGGCCCGGCAGATCGATCGCAACCACGTGGTGGTCCTTGGCCAGATCGGTCATCATCGCGTTCCAGCTATGCGTCGACGCGCCCGCGCCGTGTAGGAACAGCAGCGTTGGTCCTTCGCCGTGTTCCTGAACGTGCCAGCGATGCGGGGCGCAGACCACACGCTTTGACCATGTGTGATGAGGCCAGGTCGGAAGGTCGCGCTGCCAGTCCATCGCCTAGGTATTCACGGCCGTTTCAATGGCCTGCGTCATACCCGCAGCCGAGGACCGGGGTAGGGCGATATGATCCGCGCCCAAGCGCTGAGCAAGATTTTGCAGCGGTTTCTGGGGGCGTATGGCAGTGTCGAGAACGACACTTCGAACCTTGGAGGCGCGTAGCCAATCGGCAGTAAGCTCTGCGTCCTCGGCTGCCTTTTTCCGGTCGCGCTGGCCGTCCAGCGCCACATTCGCCCGCCCGTCCGTCAGAAGGATCACGGTCGGTGTCATGCCGCGCTTCAGGGCGCTGCCCGCCATAAGTCCCGCGCAGTGCAGCCCATCAGCCAGTGGTGTCGCCCCGCCGCCGGGAAGGGCGGCAAGTCGCCGTTTGGCCAGAACAAGGGACCTGTTGGGCGGAAGCAGAACATCAGCTGACGAATTCCGGAACCCGATCAATGCGACGTGATCGCGATGCGAATAAGCCCGCGCCAACAGATGCTCGACCGCGCCCTTGGCCTCGTTCAGGCGGGTCCGCGCAGCAGAGCCCGAGGCATCGACAAGGAATATCAGTAGTCGCTCGGTCTGTGTTTCGAACCGTTTGAGGCAAATATCGCTTGGCAGGACGCTGATCCGGCCTTGCGCTGCACGGCGGAGTTTTTGCCACGGGGCCGCCATGCGCAGCGTGGCGATCAGATCGACGCGGCTGCGCCCGTCAGGCCTGCGGCGGCGAGGGGCGATGGGTCTGCCACGTTGCCGCGCGATCCGTGAATCGCCCGCTCCGGTTCCGGTTGCCGCGGTGCGCTGCGCAAGGGCGCTCGGCAGAATACCATCCGGCAGGGCCATGCGAACAGCCTCGACCAGAACGTCCTGATCAGGTGTCCCTTTACTGTTCGTCGAAGGCTCGGGCGGTTCTGCCGCCTGTTCCTCTGGCTCCGGCTCAGACGTCGGCAAGCAAGTCGCGCGGTGCGATAGCACCAACATCGCTGCGATTTCCAAATCTTCGATGGACAGGTACGACCTGCCGTTAAGGACCGCATTGCACCGCGCGGCCCGAAGGGCAAAGTATGGCGCGCGCAGGCTGGCGATGCCCAACCGGGTCGATAACTGAACCAGGGTCGAGATGTCCTCTGCCGACGTCTGGACCATCGGCAAATCAGCGCGGGCTGCTATCAAGTCGTCAGTGCCAAGATCCCGAGGCTCAGTGACGCGACGATCGGTCAGGTCGATTCGAAAAGCCACACGGTCTGAAAGAGCAAGGGGCAACGTCTCGTCAGGGTCTACACCTTCGTCAAAGGCGACCAGGCAGGATTGTCCCGCATCAAGCTGTGCAGCCAGTTTTGCCGCCAGTTCAGCAGGGCAGCGCTCGGCCATACTCAGGTGATAGGCGGATGGCTTGGTCAGCAGACCGGGGCGATAGACTGGCCGACCACAGGACAAGGTTGCCGCAAAATCCATAGAGGCAAAAAGTTCGGCATCGGACAGAGACCTGTGCAGCCGCTGCTTTGGCAGGCCCAGGTCCGGCATGGCTGCAACAAACATATCGCGCGCAGGACCTGCACGGGCCCGCAAGACAAGCCCGCCCAGTCCCGCCGGATCAACGGCAAACAGGCGCAGCGTTTGCCAGACTTGCGCCCAGGGGTCGGGCATGGATGTCATCCAAGAACCTCATCCAGCGCACGCCGAACACGGGAGACCGAGCCGGCCTCATCCATCGGATCGCGGCGAAGCCGATGGGCTAACGCAATCGGCGCGATGCGGCGGATATGGCGGCGCGTGACCGAGGCCGCGCCTTCGTAAGCCGCCAGTGCACGGCAGGCGCGCAGCAAGGTCAGCTCTCCGCGCAGACCGTCCGAGCCAAGCGCGATGCACAGTTCAGCACAGTCGCGCAGTTCCCGTTTGCGGACCTTGATATCAGGTAAAATGTCGCGAGCTGTAAGGATCGCGCTGCGGACGCGGGTATCCTCGCGGTGCCATTTCTTCAGGAACTTGTCTGGCTGCATCTCGAACGCGTCGCGGCGTTGCACGACCTCGACCCGCTGATCGATATCGTCGGGGGATCGCACCTCGACCGATAATCCGAATCGGTCCAGCAATTGCGGACGCAGTTCGCCTTCCTCGGGGTTGCCTGACCCGACCAGCACGAAACGGGCAGGATGGCGGATCGAAAGCCCCTCGCGCTCGACCACGTTTTCGCCGGTCTGTGCGACATCCAACAACAGGTCAACAAGGTGATCTTCCAGCAGATTTACTTCGTCTATGTAAAGATATCCCCGATTTGCCTGCGCAAGCAGTCCGGGCTGAAATGCCTTTTCACCGTTCACAAGGGCCCGTTCGATATCCAGCGCGCCGGTCACCCGATCCTCTGTCGCACCCAGTGGCAGATCGACAACCGGGGTAGGGTATTCATGAATTTCGGCGTTTTCTGGCAGCTCAACCCAGTCCGGACAATCCGCGCGAGTTGCGGACTGAACCGGGCAACCTTCGACGGCTGAGATGGGTGGCAAAAGCGCAGCCAACGCGCGAACAGCGGTGGATTTGCCGGTGCCCCTGTCGCCAAAGACAAGGACACCGCCCAGTTTTGGATCAATCGCTGTCAGGATCATGGCAAGCTTCATCTGATCCTGACCAACAATTGCGGAGAATGGAAACGCGTGCGTCATCTGTTGTCCTGACCCTCCTTCAAGACCACGGGGTGCTTCCCTTCCCAGTGGCCCGTTTCATTTATCACGTCGAACCTTGCGTAGAGCTCTTCGCGGAACCAATTGCCTTCGCGCACCGCCTTGACGGCCTCGGAATGGGGCCCGGGATTGCGAGCGAAGGCGGACATCGATCTGGTATCCGGCCAGATCGAGAATGTGATTTGATGCAAAAACGGAACTTCCCCCAAGCCGACTTTCATCAAAACGTCCGAGTTAACACCGATCATCTGGCTGATGTCAGGCACTCGGCGCCAGAACCGCAGAAGAATACGGGGTTTCAGCGTCGCGCGCGTCAGTGCTGCGGTCAGCGGGCCTGTGGGGTCGGGGTCTTCTACATGGAACGGATTGCGTCCCGACCATGCGCCCCGCGATGAGGTCGGGCGCAGATAGACTGTCCAGTGTTCGCTTGCATTTGCCCGATACCAGGAAAAGGGGCGCGCGGTCTGCAGCGTGTTTCGCGCGCTCTGTTCGTCCGACCAGACGCATAGTATGGCCCAGACTGCCGTATTCGGGCGCGGAGTAAATCCTTCGCCGGTGCCGGACCCGCAGAGTTTCCAGAACTCCAACCCATAAAGGCGCGACAGCGGCCAGCGCGCCAGCCCCATCATGGCAAAGGCGCTGAAACGGCGGGCAAAGCCGTCGAAACGGAACAGGCTCAGGGTTGCGACTTGAATGATCGAACCTCCATAGTGTCAGTTTAGATTGACATAACGGCGTCAAAATCGGAAGACTCTTCTATGAATGTGTCAATTTAAGTGAACAGATTGGAACGTTAAGGCATGACCCGCCTAGATCCGCAGTTGGTGAATGATGCGACCCCGGTTGGGGATGCGCGCTCGCACGCTGTGGTGATTGGTGCCGGTTTGGGTGGTTTGGCCGCGGCAATGCGGCTGGGGGCCAAAGGGTATCGCGTTACCGTTCTGGACCGGCTGGACATGCCCGGCGGGAGGGGTTCGGCCCTTTGGCGCGACGGCCACCGGTTTGATCTGGGGCCCACCATCGTAACGGTGCCCCAGGTGTTTCGGGATCTTTGGGCAGACTGCAATCGGGATTTTGACAAGGATGTCGAACTGATCGCGCTGGACCCGTTTTATGAAATCCGATGGCCGGACGGATCAAGTTTCGCGGCACACCAGGACCCAGACGCAATGGAGGCAGAGGTCGCAAGGCTGTCTCCGGACGATGTAAAGGGCTTGCGAAAGTTCCTGAAGGAAAGCGAGGCGCGGTATCTCTTTGGGTTCGAGGATTTGGGCCGTCGCCCGATGAACCGGTTAAGTGACCTAATCAAGGTCTTGCCGACCTTCGCCCGCATGCGCGCAGATCGTTCAGTCTATGCCCATGCATCACGGCGGTTCAAAGACCCGCGTTTGCGCATGGCCTTCAGCTTTCACCCATTATTCATTGGCGGAGATCCTACGCAGGTGACGTCGATGTATATTCTGGTTAGTCATCTGGAAAAGGCGTTCGGCGTCCACTACGCCATTGGAGGTGTCGCCGCAATTGCCGAGGCGATGCGCAACGTCATTGCCAAGCAGGGCGGGCTGGTGCGCCAGAATGCTGAAGTGGATGAGATTTTGCTGTCGGAAGGTACGGCCAAGGGCGTTCGGCTTTCGAATGCCGAGGTCATATCGGCCGACGTTGTCGTTTCAAACGCCGATCCGGGACATACCTATTCCACGCTGTTGCGCAATGCGCCGCGCAAAAGGTGGACGGAAGTAAAGCTCACGCGGACACGTTGGTCCATGGGCCTGTTCGTTTGGTACTTCGGCACCCGGGGTACCCGCGATCTGTGGCCGGATGTGGGGCATCATACAATCCTGAACGGGCCGCGCTATCGCGGGTTGCTCCGGGATATTTTCCAACAAGGACATTTGGCTGACGACATGAGCCTTTATGTCCATCGACCATCGGTCACTGATCCTACCGCCGCGCCGGATGGCGATGATACGTTCTATGCCCTCAGCCCTGTGCCGCATTTGGGGCATGACGATCCGGTTGATTGGGCCGAGCACGCAGAAACTTACCGGCAGCGGGTTCAATCCGTGCTGGAGGATCAACTGTTGCCGGGGTTGGACCGGCATTTGACCGCATCCGAAGTCTTCACGCCCGATACGTTCCGCGACCGGTATCTTTCACCTTTGGGCTGTGGGTTCTCGATCGAACCCCGTATTCTGCAAAGCGCGTGGTTCCGCCCCCATAACGTGAGCGAAGAAGCCAAGGGGCTTTACCTGGTAGGTGCTGGAACGCACCCCGGAGCTGGGCTTCCCGGCGTGATCAGCAGTGCCGAGGTGCTGGCGAAACTGGTTCCCGATCCTGTGAGGGCGCCATGATTGATCCGCAGGACATGCAGTTCTGCCGGGATGCGATCCGGCATGGGTCCTTGTCGTTTCACGCGGCGTCCCGACTTCTGCCGCGCTCGGTTCGTGATCCCGCGTTGGCGCTCTATGCCTTTTGTCGGCTGGCTGATGACGAGGTCGATCTGAAAACCGAAAAAGCAGCCGCGGTTCTGATGCTGAAAGAGCGGCTTGAGATGGTTTACGCCGGTCGCCCACGCAATGCTGCACCAGACCGGGCGTTTGCATCACTGGTCGAGGATTTCGACATGCCCCGCGCCTTGCCCGAAGCCTTGTTGGAAGGTCTGGCATGGGATGCGATGGAACGGCGTTACGACGATCTACCCGAGCTGATCGCATATTCCGCCCGGGTTGCCAGCGCGGTCGGGGTCATGATGTCGGTGCTGATGGGCGAGAGAAACGCGGATGCCTTGGCGCGTGCCTGCGATCTGGGCGTGGCGATGCAGTTGACCAATATTGCCCGCGACATAGGCGAAGACGCGCGGGAAAACCGGCTCTACTTGCCGCTGAGCTGGTTGCAGCAAGAGGGTGTCGATCCTGAGGCGTTCATCGCGACCCCGCGTGCCGAACCGGGCATACGCATCTGCGTGTCGCGATTGCTCAGACACGCGCAACACTTGTATCAACGGTCCGAGGCGGGAATTGCCGAACTGCCTGTGCAGTGCCGTCCCGGTATCTACGCGGCGCGGTTTGTTTATGCCGGAATTGGCGGCCAAATACGAAGGTCTGGCTTTGAAAGCGTGTCTCACCGTGCGCGGACGGGGAAAGGTCAAAAACTCGGCTGGTTGGCATGGTCTCTGTGGCGCACGGCGTTCAGCACGGTTGCACCTCATTCGCCGCGGCTTTACGCTCGGCCATTGCCTGAAACCGCGTTTTTGGTCGATGCAGCCGCGCAGGACCGCCACGCGCAAACGGATTGGAGCGATACGTTGTACACCGCCTTCGCACAACTGCAGACGCAGGAGCACGCCCGGCGGCGGCGTATGATGGCGTCTGTTCGGACCCATCTGCAATGATGTTCGCGCTGTATTTCGTAATTTTCTTTGCGGCATGTATGGCCGCGGGTGCCACAGGGGGGATGTTCCCCCCGGGAAAGTGGTATCGTGACCTGAACAAGCCGTCTTGGACGCCGCCGGACTGGCTGTTTCCTGTGGCCTGGACCTCGCTTTATGTCTGTATGTCCTGGGCGGGCGCGCGCGCAGCGGTGCAGGGCGATGCGAGCCTCGCACTGGCGCTGTGGGGGCTTCAGATCGCGATCAACACGCTTTGGACCCCGGTGTTCTTTGGGCTGCGACGTCTGCGCGCCGGGATGGTGGTGCTTAGCGCGCTTTGGGTCTCTGTCGCGGCGACCATGGTGGCGTTATGGTCTGTCGACACTTTTGCGGGCCTCCTGTTTGTGCCCTACCTGATGTGGGTTAGCGTGGCCGCAGCGCTGAATTGGTCTGTTTTGCAGTTGAATCCCGAGGTCGCAAATAACCCGCCCGAAATCGAAACCTAAAATCGCCAGCTTGCGCGGCGCGGCACCCGGACCGCAAGCATGGGTTTTAACAAAGGTGACCGAAATCGGCGCAAATCCAGCGCCTCATACACGCCGGTTGTTTCTTCTCCACCCAGTTGGGTTTGTACCATTGCACGAGAGTAAAACGGTGCGTCGAGCATGTTCATGACCTGCTTGGGACGATAACCCGTGTCGGCCCGCGTTTCGCGCCGCACAGCCCATAAGCTGCGTTTCAAGCGCGTCTTGGGTTGCAATGCGGTGATTTCATGCTGGCCATCTTCACCAAAAAACACAGCACGACTCAGCGTGCTGCCATCCAGTCGTTCCGCGTCATAAAAGCAGGTGCTGCCACCTTTGGTCGGAAAACGCCCCCAACTCCATGTACTGAAATCCTCTTCCAGCGCCCGCGTTCCGAAATTCGCGTCGAAATAGCCATGTCCGCTCCACTTCCAGCCGCGCGCCGCAAGGTCGACATCTATGTGCGCAGTCGGGGCAAACGGGCGCCAGATATGGGCGGCGTCTTCGGTCAGCGGCATTTCAACTGTGGTCAGCCCCGTTGGCCTTAATGTGACGCGCCCGCGCACCGGAGTGATCAATGGGGGCGCGCCCATCTCGTTGATATCAATTATCAGGTGCTGGCCGTCCCATCGCATCGACGACGGGCCAACAGTGATGCAGTCGCGCGCCTGCCGTAGCGCCGATCGCCCCCGGTCCGTCATGGTAAAACGCCCGCCCGGACCATAGGTTGCTACATTGATGCAGACATGGTTCTGCGGGTCCTTCCGCCCGGACCACCGATACCACGGGGAAAAGACCGAGCCGATGAAAGCTATGATCGAGATTGCCCGTGTCTGATCCTCGCTGATCCCGTCGACATACCACCACGCATATCCGTTTGGCGGGACGTCGATGGCGAAATTTGGTCTTGCAAGATCGTCTCGACTGCGTGCCGGGCGGAGAGCGCAGCCATCGGCAATCCCGCCCCCGGATGCGTGCCGCCGCCCGCCAGATACAGCCCCTTGATCGGCGTTCGTGCCCGAGGGCGCTTCAGCGCCGCCATGAGCCCATGTGGGCTCTGCCCGTACAGCGATCCCAGACTCTCGGGGAACAGTTGCTCGAACTCTGCTGGCCGGGTCAGAGCTGTCGGCCCCGGTTGCGGATCGAAGGTCAGGCCGAACCGGCGCAGCACGTCGAATGTTCGTGTCTGACATGTCTGAAACTCCATTTCGGGCTGGGGAAAGGGTCGAAGGGGCGGGGCATTCAGGATGATCTCAAACCGCTCGGGGGTGCTGGGTTCGTGCCGCGATTGCGGGCCGCGATCCTGGGCGCAGATATAGATCGACTGTTCCCGCGGAAAAAGTCCGGCCTGTAGCTCGTGAAACTCCTGACCGTCCGGGTTGGTAAAGAACACATTGTGATGAGAGAGATCCAGGCCATGTGGAACGGCATCAAAGCTCCAAACCACGGCCGAGAGGCTGCGGTCGGTGGTCAGGGTTTGGGGGGCAACAGTGGCAACATCCCGCCCCAGCGCACCAACCGCAAGGGCACGCGGGTCGCCGTTAAAGATGACCAGGTTCGTCTGGATGAAAGTTCCGTCATCCAGCGCTATACGGTTGATCTGACCGTCGTCGCACTCAATCGAAGCAACCGCGCTGTTATATCGAAACTGAACCCCATGCCGTGCGCAAAGCGCCTCCAGCGCCTTGGGCAGAGCTTGCATGCCCCCTTGAACGCACCAGACCCCGGCAGCTTCGGCCTGCCAGATGAGACTGAGCAGGGCGGGCGATTGATGTGGTAACCCACCGACATAGGTCGCGTACCGACTGAAGAGCTGCGCAAGGCGTCGGTCGCTGAACCGGTGAGCAAGCTGGCTGCTCAGGCTGCGTAGCGGGGCCATTGCCGGCAGCAACTTGGGGTGTCTGAGGATCGTAGCGCCAAGGCTGATCGGCGTCGGTTCAGGCGTGTCCATCATTGGTTGATCCAATGCAACGAACAGAGCTTTGGTATCCCTCTGGAACTGACGAAACTCCGCTTGTGCTTTGTGTCCGGAAAACGCGGCGATGGCCTTGCGGTTTGTTTCTGGTTTGTCGTGCAGGTCCAATACGGACCCGTCGGGCCAGAAATGTCGCGCGATAACGGGCAGTTTGATCAGATCAAGATGGTCGTCCAACCGCTCATTCAGAGCCCTGAAAACATCGTCGAAAATATGGCGCAGGGTCAGAACGGTTGGTCCTGCGTCCACTGGCCCAATGTCCGAGGGCAGAGTTCTGATCTTCCCGCCCGGGCTGTCGTGTTGCTCAAGAACCGTGACGTCGAACCCCGCAGCGCACAGCCGTGCGGCACTGCACAGGCCACCAATGCCCGCACCGATTACAACTGCTTGGCGCGCTTGAGGATGTGTCGGGTTCATACGGAATTGTTGACTCATGACACAATACTGTCCAGTGTAATTTACACATATGTGTCAATTTTACTTTTCATATTCACGTCAGAAAAGGGTAGCGCATGGAACTGAAGACGCGGATTAACGGCGCCATTGCACAGAATATCGCAGATGCACGCGCAGAGCCTGCGCCAGCGCAGCTTGCGGCAGCGCTCGACTATGCCTGCTTTCCGGGTGGGGCGCGGGTGCGTCCAACGATTCTGATGTCCGTCGCGCTGGCCTGTGGCGATGACGCCCCTCGGGTTACGGATGCCGCTGCTTCGGCGTTAGAGATTATTCACTGCGCCAGTCTTGTTCACGATGATCTGCCTTGTTTTGATGACGCGGGCTTTCGGCGCGGCAAGCCTTCGGTCCACCGTGCGTTTTCTGAACCCCTTGCCGTCCTTACAGGCGATAGCCTGATTATTTTGGCATTCGAGATACTCACGCGCGCCGCCGGGCAAGATCCGCAGCGGGCGCTTGACTTGCTTGGGATATTGGCAAAGCGAACCGGGATGCCCAACGGGATTTGCGCCGGGCAGGGCTGGGAAAGCGAAGACACAATTGACCTTGGCGCTTATCACCGTTCGAAAACCGGTGCCTTGTTCATCGCGGCAACTCAGATGGGCGCGGTTGCCGCTGGTCACGAGGCAGAACCCTGGTACGAACTGGGTGCGCGTATCGGTGAGGCTTATCAGGTTGCCGACGATTTGCGCGACGTTCTCTATGACGAAAAGGTTCTTGGAAAACCCGCCGGGCAAGACGATCTGCACGGTCGGCCAAGCGCGGTGGATCAATTCGGAGTTCAAGGCGCGATCCAGCGCCTGAACGATATTCTGAGCGGTGCAATTGCCTCGATCCCGTCCTGCCCGGGCGAGGCGATGCTGGCCAAACTTGTTCGTATGCAGGCCGAGGCGCTGACCCCAGTTGCACCTGCGGTTGCGAAAGCCTGACGGTGGCACGCTCGTCCGACACGGTCACGCGGCCTTCGCTGGGAACTTGGTTCGGACGCCTTTTGGCGCGGTCTGACGTGCAATCCCTGGCTATGCGTCTGCCTGTGACACGTTGGATGGCGCGGCGGGATGGGCAAGAGATATTCGAGGTTGTTCAAGGGTTTGTTTCCAGTCAGGTTTTAATGGCTCTTGTGGCGCTGGATATTTTCGATCATCTGGCGGATGGCCCGATGACGGCACGGCAGCTTGCCCATAGGCTTGGGGTCAATGCGAACAGGCTGGCGGTTTTTCTGCGCGCCGGGACTGCGTTAGGGTTTTTGCGGATTCACCGCGGTGATCGCTATGGCTTGTCCCGAAAGGGAGCGGCGCTGCGGGGCGTGCCCGGGCTGGCGGATATGATCCTTCATCACCGGGCCTTGTATCGCGACTTGGAAAACCCCGAGAGTTTTCTGCGCAATGGATCGGAAACCGAGCTATCCGGGTTTTGGCCCTATGTCGGGGACGCAGCCGAGGTCGGCGCAGAACAGGCAGAACAATATTCCCTGTTGATGGCGCGCAGTCAACGTCTGGTGGCCGAGGATACACTCAGACAGGTTCGTCTGAAGGACGTGCGGCACCTATTGGATATTGGTGGCGGTAGCGGTGCTTTTCTGGCGGAAGTCGCACAAAGATACCCCGAACCACGGCTGACTCTGTTCGATCTGCCACAGACCCGTAGTGCCGCGCAATCCTATTTGGCGGGAGTAGGTCAGTCCGATCGCATCACGTGCACAAGCGGCAGTTTCGCCCTGGACCCTCTGCCCGCAGACGCGGATGCCATTAGCCTTATCCGTGTCCTCTATGATCACGATGACGAAACAGTGCATAGGCTTTTGGCAAAGGTTTTTGATGCATTGCCACCTGGCGGGCGGTTGATCATCTCGGAACCCATGGCGGGCGGAGCTCGCCCTGATCCGATCACCGACGTCTATTTCGCGATTTATACCCTTGCGATGGGTACGGGCAAAACCCGGTCAGCTGAACAGATATCGAAAATGCTTGCAGCTTCTGGCTTCGAAAACGTTGCGCATCCCAACCCCCTGCGGAGTTACATCACCTCGGTCATCACGGCCGTAAAGCCTGTGGATGCAAATGAATCTTCCAAAAGTGTCAGTTTTAATTGACAGATTGTGGCGTAAAGTTAAACTGACATTAAAGCTCGCCATGGACTCACCCTTTTGATGAGCCAAAGCCGGCGAGAGGAAGGAAGACCGTGAAATCCTCGGCCGTAATACTGCATGGACCCGGACATCTGTCTGTTGATACCGTGACACTCACCCCGCCATCCGCTTCGGATTTGGTGGTTGAGGTGCGGCACTCTGGCGTTTCTACCGGCACGGAAAAATTGTTTTGGTCCGGTGAGATGCCGCCTTTTCCTGGCATGGGATATCCTCTTGTGCCGGGCTATGAGGCCGTCGGCAAAGTGGTCGAGGCCGGATCAGAAACCCGTTTCGGCGTCGGCGATGCGGTGTTTGTGCCAGGTGCGACCTGTTACGAGGATGCATATGGATTGTTCGGCGGGTCATCGCGCCTGATCGTAACAAATGTGGATCGCGTCACACCCATTGATGCAGGCTGTCAACGTGAGATGACACTTCTGGCCCTGGCCGCAACCGCGCGACACTCGATGGCTGGATTGGGTCACCATGTGCCTGAACTCATTGTCGGGCATGGTGTCGTGGGTCGCCTGCTGGCACGTTTAACCATCGCCGCAGGTGCGCCTGCACCGCTTGTATGGGAGTCAGATCCCGCGCGCCGGGACGGGGCCGAGGGGTATCAGGTGATCGCCCCTGAAGACGACCCGCGCCGTGACTATGGATGCATCTATGACGCGTCTGGCGACAGCGCGATTCTGAACACGCTGGTTTCCCGCTTGAAACGCACTGGTGAGATTGTTCTGGCCGGGTTCTATACGCAGCCCCTCAGCTTTGCTTTTCCGCCGGCCTTCATGAAAGAAGCCCGGATACGGATCGCTGCTGAGTGGACGCCCGCGGATATGCAGGCCACCCGATTGCTGGTCGAAAGCGGGGCTTTGTCCCTGAGCAATCTGATCAGCCATACCGCGCCCGCATCAGACGCACAGACAGCTTATGCCGCGGCCTTCGAAGACCCCGACTGTTTGAAACTTGTTCTTGATTGGGAGACCACATGAAAGACGAAGCCCCCAACCTGAAAGAGTTCGACGCCCGGCTGAAAGCCGAAGCGCATGAGGACTTGGCAGATGTTTTGCCAAGCGAGGCGACTAAGAAAACCCAGATCATCGCCATTTATGGCAAAGGCGGCATTGGCAAAAGTTTTACGCTGGCAAATCTCAGCCACATGATGGCCGAGCAGGGCAAACGCGTGCTGCTGATCGGGTGTGATCCGAAATCCGACACAACCTCGTTGCTGTTTGGCGGTAAAGCCTGCCCCACGATCATCGAAACCTCGACCAAGAAGAAACTGGCGGGGGAAGAGGTGAAGATCGGCGATGTTTGCTTCAAACGTGGCGGTGTCTACGCGATGGAGCTTGGCGGCCCTGAGGTCGGGCGCGGCTGTGGAGGTCGCGGGATCATCCACGGGTTCGAGTTGCTGGAGAAGCTCGGGTTCCATGATTGGGATTTCGACTTTGTTCTGCTGGATTTCCTGGGTGACGTGGTTTGCGGCGGCTTCGGCCTGCCAATCGCACGGGACATGGCGCAGAAGGTAATCCTGGTCGGCTCGAACGACCTGCAATCGCTGTATGTCGCGAACAATGTCTGCTCGGCGGTGGAATACTTCCGCAAACTTGGCGGTAATGTCGGCGTCGCCGGTCTGGTCGTCAACAAGGACGATGGAACGGGTGAGGCGCAGGCTTTTGCCGACGCGGTGCAAATCCCGGTTCTTGCGTCGATCCCGCAGGATGACGACCTGCGTAAGAAATCCGCAAATTATCAGATAGTTGGAACAGGTTCCGGTCAATGGGGCCCGCTTTTTGCGACTCTTGGTCTGAATGTGGCCGATGCACCGCCTGTCCGGCCCGCGCCGCTGGATCAGGACGGTCTACTGGCGCTGTTTGACGGTAAGGAAACCGGGGCAGGGATCGAGCTGGTTCCGGCCACGGATCAGGACATGCGCGGCAAGAACGCGGTGCCCAAGAAATCTCTCGAAGTGATTTACGACGACGCATGAACAAAGAAGTGACATATGACGCGTCCGCCGAGGCGCAGGTGATTAAGGGCGAACCCCGCGCAGAAACGGGCGGAGAGCCGCCTGCCTTGGGCTGTCACTCTGGGTCCGAGATGAAAGACGCCGCGCGGATGGCGGGGCAGTCCGAATTGCTGGACCAATACGCACGTGATTACCCGCAAGGCCCCCATGACAAACCGCAAAGCATGTGCCCGGCCTTCGGGTCGTTACGTGTTGGGCTGCGGATGAAACGGGTGGCGACGGTGCTCAGCGGCTCAGCCTGCTGCGTGTATGGCCTGACCTTTGTCAGCCATTTCTACGGCGCGCGGCGGTCCGTGGGCTATGTTCCGTTCGACTCGGAAACGCTGGTTACCGGCAAACTGTTCGAGGATATCCGCGCCGCTGTTTACGATCTGGCAGATCCCGAGAAACTCGACGCCATCGTTGTTACCAACCTTTGTGTGCCGACCGCCAGTGGCGTTCCGCTGCGCTTGTTGCCGAAGGAAATAAACGGAGTGCGGATTGTGGGCATCGATGTGCCCGGATTCGGCATCCCCACCCATGCTGAGGCTAAGGATGTTCTGGCTGGCGCAATGCTGGCCTATGCCCGCTCCGAGGTCGAAGCGGGGCCGGTCTCTGCGCCAGACGGTGCGCGGCAGGACCGGCCTACTGTCAGTTTGTTGGGCGAGATGTTCCCCGCCGATCCGGTGATGATTGGACAGATGTTGGCTCCGCTGGGTCTGGCTGCTGGGCCGGTCGTGCCTTGCCGCGAATGGCGCGAGTTGTATGCTGCGCTGGATTGTGGTGCGGTGGCGGCGATCCATCCCTTCTATACGTCGGCTATTCGGGAATTCGAGGCCGCAGGCCGCCCCATCTTGGGCAGCGGACCGGTTGGAGTTGATGGTACGGCCGCCTGGCTATCAACCATTGGCGATGTGTTCGGTATCGCTGCAGAAAAGATCAGCGCCGCGCAGAACGCTTTCCTACCCGCCATCAAAGGCGCCTTGGCCGCCGCGCCGATCTCGGGGACGGTGACCGTCTCAGGCTACGAGGGCAGCGAATTGCTCGTGGCCCGTCTACTGATCGAAAGCGGCGCAACCGTACCCTACGTCGGAACCGCCTGTGCCAAAAGCAAATGGTCGGCGCAGGACGCGGATTGGTTGCAGGCACACGGGGTCAAGGTCCAGTTCCGCGCCTCGCTGGAGCAGGATTGCGCGGCGATGGAAGGGATCAGACCCGATCTGGCCATCGGCACGACACCAGTGGTGCAAAAGGCCAAGCAACTGGGCATTCCGGCGCTCTATTTCACCAACCTGATCTCTGCTCGTCCCCTGATGGGGCCAGCGGGTGCAGGATCACTGGCACAAGTGATCACCGCAGCGATTGGCAATAAGGACCGGATGGATCGGATGCGCGACTTCTTTGAAGAAGTCGGCACCGACGATGCCGCCGGAATCTGGGAGGGCGATCCAAACCTCCGCCCCGATTTCCGCGCCATCAACCAAAAGAAACTGGAACGGCAGGCCAAGGCCGCCAAAGCGCAGGAGATGATCTGATGCTGATTCAGGATCATGACCGCGCCGGAGGATACTGGGGGGCCGTTTATGCCTTCTGTGCTGTCAAAGGCCTGCAGGTTGTGATCGACGGCCCGGTCGGGTGCGAGAACCTGCCTGTCACATCTGTTCTACACTACACCGATGCGCTGCCGCCGCATGAACTTCCCATCGTTGTCACAGGGTTAGGCGAAGAAGAACTGGGCCGCGACGGGACCGAAGAGGCGATGAAACGCGCATGGGGAACGCTTGATCCGGCGCTGCCCGCGGTGGTTGTTACCGGCTCGATAGCAGAGATGATCGGCGGGGGTGTGACGCCCCAAGGGACCAACATTCAACGCTTTCTGCCGCGCACGATCGACGAAGACCAATGGGAAGCGGCCGACCGGGCGATGACCTGGATTTTCACCGAGTTTGGAATGACCAAGGGTCGGATGCCGCCCGAGAAAAAGCGTGAAGAAGGCGCAAGGCCGCGCATCAATATACTTGGGCCCATGTACGGCACCTTCAACATG
The DNA here is from genome assembly GCF_056159225.1 of Ruegeria sp. AWH4_226. Taxonomy (NCBI): domain Bacteria; kingdom Pseudomonadati; phylum Pseudomonadota; class Alphaproteobacteria; order Rhodobacterales; family Roseobacteraceae; genus Ruegeria; species Ruegeria sp. AWH4_226. Next base: position 487,548 of record NZ_JBSWUU010000001.1, read on the forward strand.
CCCAGTGATCTGGCCGAAATTCGGCGTTTGGTCGAAGGCATCGGGGCCGAGGTCAACATGGTCATGCCCTTGGGCGCCCATCTGGCCGAGATGCGCAACCTCGTGAATGCGGACGTCAACATCGTCATGTATCGCGAATTCGGACGAGGCCTGGCCGAGCTGTTGGGCAAGCCCTACTTGCAAGCGCCGGTGGGCGTCGACTCGACCACCAAATTCCTGCGAACCTTGGGTGAATTGACCGGACTGGACCCGGAACCCTTCATCAAGCGTGAAAAGCACTCGACCATCAAACCCGTCTGGGATCTGTGGCGGTCGGTCACGCAGGATTTCTTTGCCACCGCCTCTTTTGGCGTTGTGGCGAATGAGACTTACGCACGTGGACTGCGGCTGTTTTTGGAAGAGGATCTGGGGCTGCCTTGCGCTTTCTCGGTCGCGCGCTGTGCCGGAACCAAAACCGACAACAATCAGGTGCGGGCGCTGATCACGCAGAAGAAGCCATTGGTCGTGTTCGGCAGTATCAACGAGAAAATATACCTGGCTGAAAACAAAGGCGGGTTCGGACCGTCACCAGCCTTTATTCCGGCCAGCTTTCCGGGCGCCGCGATTCGTCGGGCAACCGGGACGCCCTTCATGGGTTACGCGGGCGCAACCTATGTCCTGCAAGAGGTGTGCAATGGCCTGTTTGACGCGCTGTTTCACATTTTGCCTTTGGGCACTGAAATGGATGCGGGGCCAGCCACACCGACGACGCAACGCACTGAAATCCCATGGGATGAGGACGCCAGCGCCGCGCTGGAGCGCATCTTGGAATCCCATCCCGTTCTCACCCGAATTTCCGCCGCCAAATCTCTGCGCGATGCCGCCGAGAAGGCAGCGATTTCCAATGGGGATGCCCGGGTCTTAGTCAGCACCGTTCAGGCGCTGGACCCGACGCGTTCCGAAACCGATCCAACCGAAGGAGGTGACCTGTGCCAGCAGTAACCCTGAATTCTCAAAGCGAACCGGGCAAAAAGCGGTCCCAACGCACGCCCGAATTCATCTTGTATTTTACGATCCTGTTCCTGATTTCGATCCCTTTCGCAGTGATCGAATGGATCAGACATGCCTTGCGCCGCCGCACGCTGAACCTGCGTGGACCATTGGCACGAGCCTGGTCCGAGGCCGACAGGATCACGCCGATCATCTTTTCCAGGTGATGGCGACCCGAGATCCGGCCCGCATCATGCGGGGCGGGGCCCAGCCGCTGGGTAAGCGGCGTCAGCATAATGACCCGGAGGTTCCTTATGGCTGATAATGACGACCTGTCCTTTACAGGTCTTACCGACGAGCAAGCTCAGGAGCTGCATTCGGTCTATATGAGCGGCCTATGGCTGTTCGCGATCGTTGCGCTGGTTGCACATATCGCAACCTACATCTGGGCTCCGTGGTTCTGAGGAGGGATTGAGAATGGCAAAATTCTACAAGATTTGGCTGATCTTCGATCCGCGTCGCGTCTTTGTGGCGCAAGGCGTCTTCCTCTTCCTGCTCGCCGTCATGATCCATCTTGTTGTGCTTAGCAGCGGTCTCAACTGGTTTGAGAACGCCGCGGCGACTGCCGGGTTCTAACAGGCCCAAGGCGAGGCGCAGAGCGCTGCGCGATGGATTTGAAGAAAGCCGCGGGCGGCGTGACTCGCCCGCGGCATGAACCGGGGCACTTCGCCCGGCCATGACCAGAACTGTCGGAGCAAGACAATGGCGATGCTGAGCTTTGAAAAGAAATACCGCGTTCGCGGAGGTACGCTGATCGGTGGTGATCTGTTCGATTTCTGGTTCGGGCCATTTTATGTCGGCTTTTTCGGGGTCACGACGGTGTTCTTCGCCGCGCTGGGTACGATCCTGATATTCTGGGGCGCGGCCATGCAAGGCACATTCAATCCCTGGCTTATTAACATTGCCCCACCTGATCTGAGTTATGGTTTGGGCATGGCACCTCTGATGGAGGGCGGGCTATGGCAGATCATAACATTCTGCGCGGTCGGGGCGTTTGTCAGCTGGGCGCTACGTGAGGTTGAAATCTGCCGCAAACTGGGAATGGGGTACCATGTGCCCTTCGCCTTTGGTGTCGCCATTTTCGCCTATGTCACCCTGGTTGTTTTCCGCCCTTTGTTGATGGGAGCGTGGGGTCATGGCTTCCCCTATGGCATCTTTAGCCATCTCGACTGGGTGTCCAACACCGGCTACGCATATCTGCATTTCCACTACAATCCGGCCCACATGCTGGCCGTGACGCTGTTCTTTGCGACCACGTTCGCCCTAGCCCTGCACGGTGCGCTGATCCTGTCGGCTGCGAACCCGGAAAAGGGCGAAGAGATGAAAACGCCGGACCACGAGGATACGTTCTTTCGCGATTTCATTGGCTATTCGATCGGAACGCTGGGCATTCATCGGCTCGGCTTCCTTCTGGCCATCAATGCTGGGTTCTTTTCTGCCGTTTGTATCATCATCTCTGGCCCTGTTTGGACGCGGGGATGGCCCGAGTGGTGGAACTGGTGGCTAGAGCTGCCGATCTGGCCCAGTCAGGCGGGGATGTGATCCATGATTGAATATCAGAACATCTTTACCCAAGTGCAGGTGCAGGGCGAGCCCGAATGGGGCATGGACGACAATCGCCAGATGAGCCGTGAACGGATCGGCAAGCCGTTTTTCTCAAAGCTCGTCGGCTGGGTCGGGAACGCGCAGATCGGGCCGATTTATCTGGGTTGGTTCGGTATGGTCAGTGTCGCGACTGGCATTCTTTGGCTGAATATCATCGGTTTGAACATGTTGGCGCAGGTCAACTGGTCAATCTCAGAGTTTCTGCGGCAGGGTTTTTGGCTGGCGCTTGAGCCACCCAGCCCGGAATACGGTTTGACGATTCCGCCGCTGAGCGATGGTGGGTGGTACATCATCGCCAGTTTCTTTTTGCTGATTTCAGTCTGCTCATGGTGGTTACGCACATACCTGTTGGCGGCAGAACACAAGATGGGCAAGCACGTGGCCTGGGCTTTTGCCGCAGCGATCTGGTTGTTCCTGGTGCTGGGCCTGTTTCGCCCGATTTTCATGGGGTCCTGGTCAGAGGCGGTGCCCTACGGCATTTTCCCGCATCTGGATTGGACCACTGCGTTTTCGATCCGGTACGGCAATCTTTACTACAATCCGTTCCACTGTCTCTCGATCGTGTTCCTCTATGGCTCAGTCCTGCTGTTTGCGATGCATGGGGCGACCATTCTGGCGGTCACCCGCTTTGGTGGCGACCGTGAGCTTGAACAGATCGTGGATCGCGGCACGGCATCAGAACGGGCTGCTTTGTTCTGGCGCTGGACCATGGGCTTTAACGCCACGATGGAGGGGATCCACCGCTGGGCCTGGTGGTTTGCGGTGCTGACCCCGATCACCGGCGGGATCGGTATCCTGCTGACCGGGACAGTGGTCGACAACTGGTTCATTTGGGCTCAGGAACGCAGCTTCGCCCCCGCCTATGACGGGTCATACGGATACGAAGCCTTCGGCACTTACGAAGCCTTCATCGGTCAGGAGAACTGAGATGCTTCCCAAGTGGTTCGATGACTGGAACAAAGACAACCCGACAAACATCTACGGCCCTGCAATCCTGGTCGGTGCGCTGGGCGGCGCGATCTTTATCGCGGCAATGCTGGTGGCTTTCGGGCAACCCTTCGCCACGAAGAGCATTCAGACCGGGCCGCGGGGAACGGGAATGTCGGTCACCGAGTTCGTCAGTGAAATCGAGCGTCCCGACCCAACGATCGAGGATTACCTGACCGAAGAGCCATATATCCCTCAGCCCGGCGATGCCTTGGCCAAGGATATCTATGAAAATGTCCAAGTACTTGGTGATCTGACAGAAGACAATTTTAACCGATTTATGACCGCCATGACCTTCTGGGTGGCGCCGGAACAGGGCTGCGTCTATTGCCATGGCGAGGGCGATCTTGAGACTTATGGAGAGGACAACCTTTACACTAAGGTCGTGTCTCGTCGCATGATCGAGATGACGCAGAACATCAATGAAAACTGGGATGGCCACGTCAACGCAAACAAAGAGGTCGGCGTAAACTGCTACACCTGCCATCGCGGGCAAAACATCCCCAGCGATATCTGGTTCAGCATCACTCCGGTCGTCGATGCCATGACGGGTTGGGGCGCGGTTCAGAACCGCGTCACAGAGCAAAGCCAATTTACCTCTCTGCCGTCGGATGCATTGGAAACCTATTTGTTGAACTACGGCGTAATAGGCGTGCATGATCTGGAATCCCGCGTTGAAGGCTCACCTGCGGATGAGGGTTTCCCAACGATTCAGGACACTGAGCGCACGTATTCACTGATGAACTATGTGAGCAACTCATTGGGTGTGAATTGTTTGTTCTGCCACAACAGCCGGGCATTTTACGACGCGGAACAGGTGACGCCGCAATGGGCGACCGCAAGTCTTGGTATCGCAATGGTGCTGGAGTTGAACAACGATTACCTCGTTCCATTGGCTGATGTTTATCCGGAAGAACGCCTGGGCCCGATCCATCAGGATGCGCCCAAGGCCGCCTGCCGGACGTGCCACAAAGGCTATCAACAGCCGTTGCAAGGTTTGAACATGATCGCGGACTGGCCAGAGCTGACCACGTCCGAGGCACCTGTATACGAATAGGGCCAGCCGTCTCCCCATGACCGGCAGGCCCTGACGCAGCACGGACCCAGTGGCTTCCGCGGTCCGCGCAGGGAACACAAGCTGTTCCAAACCTGTTCTGTGGCGACAGAACGACCGGCTGGTGATCCGCGCGGGCGTGCGTTCAATCCCAAGCGGATCACCGGTCAATATACCGGAGAGGATCAATGGCATCTACTCAGACACCCCTGTTGGACCGCGTTGCCGGTCCGTCTGACCTGCGCATCTTAAGCGATGTGGAACTGGCTCTGATTGCAGATGAACTGCGCAATGAGGTGATCGACATTGTATCGGAAACAGGTGGTCATCTTGGGTCGTCACTGGGCGTGGTCGAACTGACCGTCGCCCTGCACGCGGTCTTCAATACGCCGATGGACAAGCTGATCTGGGATGTGGGGCACCAGTGTTATCCGCACAAGGTGCTGACGGGGCGGCGCGACCGGATGCGGACGTTGCGGCAGAAAGGCGGTCTTAGCGGATTCACCAAACGGTCCGAGTCTGCCTTTGATCCGTTTGGCGCGGCGCATAGCTCAACTTCGATCAGCGCTGCATTGGGATTTGCCGTCGGCCGCGACATGGGAATGCCGACCGGCGATGCGATCGCGGTGATCGGTGATGGTTCAATCAGTGCAGGCATGGCATACGAGGCGCTGAACAATGCGGGCGACGAAGGTCGTCGTCTGTTCGTCATCCTGAATGATAACGAGATGAGCATTGCCCCGCCCGTTGGTGCGATGTCGACCTATCTGTCGCGGCTCTGCGCGCCGGATCCGCTGGCACGGATGCACTCCCTGACCGAAGGGTTCGAGGCCGCAATGCCGCCGCCCGTTCGTGCCGGCATGCGCCGCGCTCGGCAATTGGTATCGGGCCTGCCCGGAACGGGCACGCTGTTCGAAGAATTGGGGTTTGACTATATCGGCCCGATCGATGGCCACGATCTGGGTCAGCTCTTGCCGGTGCTGCGCGCGGCGCGGGCCCGCGCCACAGGACCAGTGCTGATCCACTGCGTGACCGTAAAAGGTAAAGGCTACGCACCAGCGGAAAAAAGTGCCGACAAGTATCACGGTGTGTCCAAGTTCGATGTCTCTACCGGAGCGATGAACAAGGCCAAGTCCAACGCACCCAGCTATACCTCTGTCTTTGGTGAGACATTGACAGACGAAGCCAGCCGCGATCCGTCCATCGTTGCAGTAACAGCCGCGATGCCATCCGGAACCGGCGTAAAAACCATGGCAGACCGGTTTCCCGGCCGAGTGTTCGACGTTGGCATAGCCGAGCAACATGCGGTGACATTTGCGGCTGGTATGGCGGCGAGCGGCTTAAAACCCGTCTGCGCCATTTACTCGACATTCCTGCAACGTGGGTACGATCAGGTCGTGCATGATGTTGCCTTACAAGGCTTGCCAGTAAGATTCGCCATCGACCGTGCCGGTTTGGTCGGTGCGGACGGCGCGACCCACGCAGGCGCGTTTGATCTGGCTTATCTGTGCAGCCTGCCCGGGTTTGTCGTCATGGCCCCTTCTGATGAGGCCGAGCTGCGCCATATGGTTACCACGTCGCTGGCGCATGATGCAGGCCCCTCGGCCGTGCGCTTTCCCCGTGGTGCCGGGGTAGGGGCAGAGCTGCCTGAACGCGGTGAAATACTGCCCATTGGCAAAGGGCGGATCATCCGCCACGGCGAAGACGTGGCAATTCTTTCCCTCGGCGCTCATCTGGGTGAGTGTTTGACTGCAGCCGATCTTTTGGCCGAACAAGGTTTTAACCCCACGATTGCAGATGCAAGATTTGCCAAGCCGATTGACACGGACCTGCTTGCAGACCTGGCAGCCACTCACAGCGCCATCGTTACTGTTGAGCAGGGCGCGCAAGGAGGGTTTGGGGCCCACGTTCTGTCACACCTGGCGAACGCCGGCGCGTTGGATCGTGGTTTGAGAATACGCACGATGACCTTGCCCGATCGGTTTATCGAGCAGGCCGCGCCAAGTGAAATGTACGAAGATGCCGGTATGACAGCCCAAGATATCATAGAGGTAGCTCGCGCACTTTACGCACGCGAGACCAAAGTTTTGTCATTTCCGGCTGTGGGTTAGCTCTGAGGTCCAACCGAGGCCAGATACGCCCAGATATTTGCGACTTCGTCTTCTTTCCGAAGCTTGAAGGTCATTTTCCCGCGCGCGCTTGTGTCGTCGAGGTATTCTTTCAGAAACTTTGATGGATCCGCAACATAGGTCGTAAAGTCGGCCTCTTCCCAGACCAACCCGGCTTCACCCGCAGAAACCATTGCATCTGAATAGTTGAACCCTTCATAGGTGCCGGCTGTCCGGCCTACCACTCCGTACAGATTGGGTCCGGTCTTACCGCCTTTTACGATTTCTTCACCAGCGTCATCGACGATGACGTGGCAGGCTTTGCATTTATTGAAGTTCTTTGCGCCTTCTTCCGCATCGCCTTCGGCAAAGGCGGGGACGGCCACAAAGGCAAAGGTGACCGCTGCTGATAGAATACTTTTCATATGCATACCTCCTGAGAAATCTAAATTTAGCGCGCGTGCTCCGATGTCAAATCGTCACACAGTATATTCAAGCGACCGCGTGGGCCAAGGCACATTGCTTCCACAATATCATCAGCGCCTCGACCAATCGATCGATATCTGCATCGCTGTGCAGGGGTGACGGCGTAAAGCGCAGCCGCTCGGTACCCTTGGGAACAGTTGGATAGTTGATTGGCTGAACGTAGATACCGTAGTCGCGCATCAAGATATCCGACAGCATCCGGCACTTGACCGGGTCTTTGATCATCACCGGAATGATGTGGCTGGGGTTGTCCATGTGCGGGATGCCATAAGCATCAAGTTTGTCCCGCAAACGCTGTACCTGCCGCCTTTGCGCCTTGCGCTCAGCATCGCTGGTTTTGAGGTGCTGAATACTGGCCGTAGCCGCGGCCGCGACGGCTGGGGGGAGAGCAGTTGTGAAGATAAATCCGCTGGAGAAGCTGCGCAGGAAATCGCAGAGGGCGGCTGAGCCCGTGACATATCCGCCAATGCAGCCATAGGCTTTGCCAAGGGTTCCCTCGATCAGGGTAATGCGGTCTGCCAGGCCTTCCTGTTCACTAATGCCACCACCGCGCGGCCCGTACAGACCAACAGCATGCACTTCGTCCAAATAGGTCAGGGCACCGTGTTTTTCGGCCACTTCGACGATTTCTTTCATTGGACAGATATCGCCGTCCATCGAGTACACCGACTCGAAGGCCACGATCTTGGTGCTGTTGACAGGGAGGGCCGCCAGCTTGCGATCAAGGTCTTCGGGGTCGTTGTGTTTCCAGATGATCTTCTTGGCCCGCGAATGGCGGATGCCTTCGATCATTGAGGCGTGATTCAGCTCATCGCTCAGAATAACCGCATCAGGCAAACGGCTGCCGAGGGTCGACAGGGACGCCCAGTTGGACACATAGCCCGAGGTAAAGACCAAAGCGGCCTCTTTGCCATGCAGATCGGCCAATTCTTCTTCAAGCCGCACATGGTGATGGTTCGTGCCCGAGATATTGCGGGTGCCGCCGGCGCCCACGCCGCAACTGTCGATGACCTCTTTCATCACCTGCCGGACTTTCGGGTTCTGACCCATGCCAAGATAGTCGTTTGAACACCAAACCGTTACCTTGTCAGGGCTGTCTTCAACATGGGATTTCGCGGTCGGGAACGCACCGCAGAGCCGTTCGAGCTCGGCAAATATCCTGTAATTGCCTTCCTCCTTCAGCATATCAAGCTGTGCATTGAACATCTTATCAAATTCCATGACGTCCCTCCCTTTCGGTATTCATGGCCAGTGGCTTCGGGTCCGGCAGCATCCAACGCCAGAGTTTGGCGTCGGGCAGCGGCAGAACCAGCAACCAGTGTTCCAACAGAGCCAGCGCCGTGAGGCTGGCCAACAATATTTTTGCGGTCTTTTGCGGATCGGTCGCTGCATGTCCGGCCTGCGCCATGAACAGGGCGACGGCAATTGACAAGAGCGACACGGATATCGGGAAAAACCAGTTCATCCGGGCAATGCGAAAATGACTGGGCAGGTGCGACAGGTGGTCGGGCAGAAATTCTGTATTGAATTTCGGCACACCGAAAAACAGGTTCAGCTTGGCCGAGATGCGGGCCGCGAAGAGGATGCCGAAACACCATGCGCCAACAGTGTTGGGTTGGTTCCAACTGATTGCGGCAAGCGCGATGGTGATCAGCACCAGCAGCATCTCGTGATAGGCGATCGTCCCCCAGGCACGGATGAACCTTTCCCAGAACGGCGCATCGGTCGGGCAGGGGTAGGCGTTGGGGCCGGTAATCATGCCGCACAGAAAGGCCAACTCGATCCAGCCCCAAATCAACAGGGCGCTGATGAAGCCCAAATAGACCGCCATTGTGTCGCCGTTAGCCAGAGATACCCAAAATCCAGCCAACCCGGCGAACAGAGCAGGTAATGACCACAGCGCGGCGCGGCTGCGTCCGCCCGCACTGCGGCGCACCACCCACAGGATCGCCCCGGTGGAAAACCACCAGAGGAAAAGCGCAGCAGGCGCAGCGATCCAGGGTGCGAGGGTCATCAGTAGCAAGGCTCCAATCTTGTCTGGGCCGGAACCTCATGTTTTTTGGCTGGGATGAAGTACAACGCGGCAAAAGCACGGGCAGCTCTGACAGAGCCCCAAACCTGCGCGGCTTTGCCTGCAATACCGCCGCGCTCCTTGGCTTCGGCGATATCCACATTGGCCCGGTGCAGCGCGCGGCAGTTCTTGAGCCAGCGTGGATCGTCAATGTCCAGCGTTATCGGGAAAATCTGCTTGCTGAGTTCGCTCGTCTTTTCAAACACCGCATGCGCATACCAGTCGGGATCGACGCCCAAGGCCTTGTGAAAGGCGGGGCGCTGATGGTCGCGCACGAACATGGTAGCGTAGACAGCGGTCAGGAAGAACTTGATCCACAGCACGTTTATTCCCGAGGTCAGCTTGGGGTTGGTCTTCATCAGAAGGGCAAAGGCCTCACCGTGGCTGAACTCATCATTGCACCACTCTTCGAACCATTTGAAGATCGGGTGGAACCGATGTTCGGGGTTTGCCTGAAGATGCCGGAAAATGGTGATATAGCGGGCATAGCCGATCTTTTCCGACAGGTAGGTGGCGTAGTAGATGAATTTAGGCCGGAAATAGGTATATTTCTTCTTCTGGGTCAGGAAGCCCAGATTGACACGCAGCCCGGCTTCGCGCAGTGCGTCGTTGATGAAACCCGCGTGGCGCGCCTCATCCCGAGCCATCAGTTGGAACAACTGGGTGATGTCCTTGTTATTTCCGCGCCGCTTCATTTCTTTGTAAAGGACACAGCCCGAGAATTCGGCGGTGCAGGATGAGATCAGGAAATCGATGAATTCTTTCTTGAGCTGCGGCTCCATGCCGTCCCAGTCGATCTGGTCCCAGTCTTCGTTCTTTTTGAAGTGCCCCTTGTTCGGGTCTGAAACCATCTGCGCGATCAATTTGTCCCAGTCTTCGCGAACGGGAGACACATCAATCGCGTCCAGTTCATCGAAATCCGTGGTGTAAAAGCGCGGCGTCAGCAGAGTGTTCTGCATCGCCGTCTCGGTCGCCATTTCGTTGTTATAGATGGCGTCCTGTTCGGCTGCGATAGCCAGACCTTCTTCGACCGAGGTCGCGTCAGCGGTGTGCTTGGCTTGAATGTTCATAGTGACACCTCCTCAGAGAACGAGAATTCGCACAGCTCCATCACCTCGAAATCGCCGGTCAGGCGGGTCCAGAGGCGCTCCAACAGACTGGCGCGGATGATCGTGGCCTCGCGCTGTTCGATGACGATTTCACCGAAAGGAGCCATGATTTCAGGGCCTTTCACCTTTACCTCGTCCCCGGGATAGATCACGGCACCGTTGTCGAACCTGACATGGGCGTGCAGGCTCTCGAATTTGTGGCTCACCTCGACTGTGCAGGGCGCGCGTTCAAAGTCTTTCGTCAAAAGTCCCATGTTTGGCTTCCTTTCAAGGTTTATCCAGAAGTCTGGCGAAACGTCTGGCGTTGTCGGCACCAAACCCCATAAGGTCGGCGCTCCATCCCGTTGAGGGATCGGTGATATCGAGACGGCCATTGGCGCGACGCGTCACGATGACGGGGGTATTCGCAGGCTGGTCCGCCTGCATTCGCGTGCGATCAATCACCCGGGCGACCCCAGCGACAAAGCCGCCTTCGGTGGCGCTGAGGCGGGCAATCACCGCGCCTTCGGGGGACAGGACGGTGACCGCCCCGCTGACGCCATCGCTGACCAAAATCATCGCACGTTCATGTGTGATTTCTGCGGCGGGGGGCGAGGCCGACAGCGGCACATCTGTAAGGCGCGCATAGGCGACGATGGCGAGGACGGCGCAAACCAACAGTCCCATTGCCCGCAGCAGGACGCGCGGGATCAACTCGCGGTCCTGGTTCCGGGTCTGGTGCAGGGTGTCGGTCATTTTGTGCCTCCTATTCCGCGGCGATCGGTTTCAGATCACGTTCAACGCGGGGGATACTGACGCGGGCTTCCGCGGCATCTGCAAGGATGCGCGCAACGTTCGCCGCATCGGGAATACAGCGCAGGGCGGGTTGGGTGTGGAAATGCCAGGGGCGCACATGCGGCCAGCACAACAGGTAGCTGAACCGGACCGGACCTTGCAGAGTTAGGGCAATCGTCCCGGTGCCGTCTTTGCGCAGATCCAGATCGGCGCTGTCGATCTTGGTATAAGGCAGATTCAGCGTCATGGTCAGCGCCGCCCCGATACGCATGGCGACGCGGCGGTTGGTCAGCGTGTACATGGTACTGCGCGCCTGGATCACTGCAAAGACGACCAGCAAAGCACAGGTCACCGCTCCAAGGATCACAAAGGGCAGGGACGCGGCGATGGCCAAGTCCAGCGGCATCAGGTCAACGACCGATACAAACCGCCAGATGGTCAGAACTGCGAAATAGCCAGCCACCCACAAAACGCTGACCGAGGATTTGGCAAGCGCCCACCAATGCGGGCGACCCTGCCACAGGATCACCTCACCCTCGGGCGGGCGTTCCGGCAGGCCAGGAACTGGTTCAACTGCAAAATCGTCGTGCGGCATGGGTTTGCTCCTGGCTTCAGATCTGCGGCTCTTGCCGGGCTTCGCTGGCATAAAGCGTGCCACCGGCGTAGTAGGCGCTGATTTTTTCTTCTTCGAGCATGGTCAACTGGTTGGGATCAGCGATCCGGGGCACGTCTTTGACATGCTCGGCAAAGATTGATCGTACCTTGACCCGGTTCGACCAGATGCGCGTCATTGTCAGTGGCACCAGCCGGGTTCCTCCGCCGTATTCAGCGTCCAACTCATATTCGAGATAGCGGACCAGTTGCTCGGGCACGTCGATCCACATATCCGTCACGGTGCCCACCGGCTTGTTGTCGCCGGTGACGACTGGCTTGCCGCGCGGATCGCGACCTGCAGCGTGCGAGAACCCCTCAAGCCCGCGCATCGGTTGCAGTTTCAGATGTCCGTGTCCGTCCAGTTCCGGAATGTCGCGGCGCGGCGCCCAGGATGCTGGCCCAACACCATCGAGCATCGGGTTGCCAGTGGGTTCGAACGGGTACCCACCAGCGGCGTTGGTGCGTTCCAGTGCAAGGTCATCGCGATCACCGCGTTGCCCGCTGGGAACGGTTACTTCACCTCGCCCATGCGGCAGTTTGAACGTTTTGTCGTCGGGGACCGAGAACAACCCCTGATTGGGGGCTTCCTCGCCGTCATCATCAACCAGTGGGAAGCCTTCGCGCATGTTTTCCCGCTGGATGTAAAAGATCAGCAGGGCGAAAAAGACCCAAAACAGCCAGATCGACAGGCTGGCGAGGTCAAAATTTCCGAAGAAGGTCTGGGTCATTCCGGGATCCTTTCGGTTTGAGGAATACGCATCATGTTGGAAACTCCGGCAATCCGGATGGCGCGGCAGCCCGGCGTTTGCGGGTTGCCAGTGGGCCAAGTACAATCAGCGTTATGAAAAGAAGTGCGATTTCCGCATGGTAGACAAAGGAATAACCCGTGGCGGCCGAGTCCAGCGCGGTGCCCAAGTTACCCTTCAAGGCTTGCACATTGACGATGTCGCGCAGCGCTCCGCCCATAGCGATGGCTAGGCCCGACGCGGTTGCTTGTGCGGCCCCCCATGCGCCAAGGGCCAGGCCGCGCCCGGCAAAGCCCTGTTCGGGTAGCGACATGGTTGAGATCAGGGTGCAGACGGCAAAGATGCCGCCGCCAAAGCCAATCAGCCCGGCGCCGGTGAAAAACAGCATCGGAGCTTGCATCGGGGCAGAGAAAATCACGGCGCTGAAGGCAACGATGCCAACAAGGATCCCGCCGCAGGACAGACGGATCGGATCGCGTCCAAGCCCAAGCAGCCGCGCTGACAAGCCATACCCGGCCAGTGCTCCGGTTGCCCACATGGCCGTCAAAACGGTTGTGGATGAAACCGAAAGGCCAAGGATTTCGCCGCCGTAAGGCTCAAGCAGAACGTCCTGCATGTTGAATGCCATGGTGCCCAGGAAGACGACGGCCAAAAGCCGTCCGGCCTGACCTCCGCTCAGCAGATCAGACCATGCGTCGCTGAACCGGGGGCGGGGGGCTGCGCGTTCTTCGGCGCTCATCGGGCGGACTTTTTCCTGGCGCCAGAGGGCGATCAGGTTCAGCACCATGCCAACAACTGCCGCGCCCTGAACCACGCGGATCAGGCGCAGGTCTGAGAAATCGCGCAGTAACCAGCCGACGATCAACGCCGATGCGCCCATGCCAATCAGGAACATGACATAGAGCAGAGCAACAACTTTGGGCCGCGTCTCGGGCGTTGCACGGTCACAGGCTAATGCCAACCCGGCGGTTTGGGTCATGTGGATGCCAAGACCCGCCATCAGGAAGGAAATCGCCGCCAGTGCTTCACCCGCGAAGGGGACATGCAGCGTGGAGTGGCCACCAAGCACCAGCAGGGCAAAGGGCATGACGGCCAACCCACCCATCTGCCAGATCGAGCCGAACCACAGATAAGGGATACGCTTCCATCCAATCGCACTGCGATGGGTGTCACTGCGGAAGCCCAGAAGCGCACGGAAGGGTGCGATCAGGACCGGCAAGGCGATCATGATGGCAACGACCGTGGCGGCCACGCCCAACTCGACAATCATCACGCGGTTCAGCGTGCCCAGCAGCATGACCGAGGCCATTCCGACCGACACCTGGAACAGCGACAGCCGCAGCAACTGCCCCAAAGGCAGATCTGCGCTTGCGGCATCTGCAAACGGCAGGAACTCGGCCGGTATCCGGGTGAAGGGTGAAGGGCGCTGGCTCATGAGGCGACCTCCAACGCGTGAGAGATGTAGAAACCGCAATTGACGCGCCCCAGATCGCGGACTTTACCGGCACCATCCAGCTTGCGCTTTAGCGCCGCTGTATTGTGCGGCACCATGGTCGGCGAGCGATCGCTTTTGGGGAACACCTTGCCCGCGTACCACATGGCTGCCAGCAGCGGCGTACGCGGAGCGATGGTGAAGCGCACCGCCGCACCGTGGTCGACGAACCGATCAACCGCTCTGCGGATATGGTCGGCGTCGTAGTAAATCAAACTATCCATGGCAAAGACATGATCGAACGGGCCGCTGGGTTCGTGCAGCATGTCACCTGCGTGGAAATCCACCTTCGCCTGCAATGGCGCCGGCAAACGCGCACGGGCGATATTGATCAGGGCTGGCGAAATGTCGATGGCCACGACCTCGGCGCCGCGCGCCGCCAAAACCTCGGTCAACTGACCAGTGCCGCAGCCCGCATCCAGAATGCGACGGCCCGTCAAGTCCTGCGGAAGCGCGCTCAACAGGCGATCCCGCATCTGGTCGCGGCCTTCGCGCACGGTTTGACGAATTTTCGACACCGGCGCATCGCTGGTCAGCCGCTCCCACGTGCGAGTGGCGGTGCGGTCGAAATAGGTTTCGACCCGTGCGCGTGTCGCCTCATAGGTCATTAGTCGAACCCCAGCAATTCAAAGATCACCCGGTCTGGCAGAGGTTCGGGGGCCAAAGCTTCGGTCCCGTTCCAAAGGGTTTCGGCCAGCCGGACATATTCGGCGCGGCAGCGGACGATATCCTCGTCATCATCCATCTCAAACAGGGTCTTTTTCTTTAGGCGCGAGCGGCGGATGGCGTCCACATCGGGCATATGCGCGATGCGCTTAAAACCGACCTGATCGCAGAAGCGATCCACCTCATCCGTGTCCCGGCTGCGATTGGCGACGCACCCGGCCAGACGAACCTTGTAATTGGCCGATTTTGCCTGAACGGCGGCGATGATCCGGTTCATCGCGTAGATCGAGTCAAAGTCGTTTGCGGTGACGATCACAGCCCGGTCAGCATGTTGAAGCGGCGCGGCGAACCCGCCGCAGACCACATCGCCCAGCACGTCAAAGATCACCACATCGGTATCATCCAGCATGTGATGCTGTTTCAGCAATTTCACGGTCTGGCCCACGACATAGCCGCCGCAGCCGGTACCAGCCGGAGGGCCGCCAGCCTCGACACATTGCACGCCGCCCCAGCCTTCAAACACGAAGTCTTCGGGGCGCAGTTCCTCTGGGTGGAAATCAACCTCTTTCAGAATGTCGATCACGGTGGGCACCAATGATCCGGTCAGGGTAAAGGTGCTGTCGTGCTTTGGGTCACAGCCGATCTGCAGCACGCGTTTGCCCAAGGTCGAAAACGCCGCCGACAGGTTGGAACTGGTGGTGGATTTGCCAATCCCGCCTTTGCCGTAGACCGAGAATACCTTGGCCCCTTCGATCCGTGCGGTCGGGTCCTGATGCACCTGAACCGAGCCTTCTCCATCAAGGCCAGTCAGGTTCGGAGGGTTCTTGTCCAGTGGGCTCATGATGTAATCCTCATTCCGCAGCGATCCCTTCCATCCGGTCTTCCAGGGCGTCGGCCGCACGTTGCAGTGCACCAAGCGTTTCGGCATCGGGCTGCCAATAGGCGCGGTCGTTGGCCTCAAGCAGGCGGTTTGCCATACGGCTTGACGCGACCGGGTTCAGGTCGGCCAGCCTGTTGCGCATGGTTTCGTCCAAGACGAAGGTTTCCGAAATACGCTGATACACCCAGGGTTCGACCTGACCGGTCGTAGCTGACCAGCCCAGTGTGTTGGTCACATGCGCTTCGATCTGGCGCACACCTTCGGCACCATGTTTCAACAGGCCTTCGTAAAATTTCGGGTTCAGCGAGCGTGACCGGGTTTCCAGTGCCACCTGATCAGCCAGCGTACGCACCTTACCGTCGCCGCGTGTCTGGTCACTGATGTAAACAGCAACATCTGAACCCCGCGCCCGGCGAACGGCGCGGGAAATGCCGCCCAGCGTGTCAAAGTAATGGTCAACAGTGGTTACACCAAGCTCAACGGATTCGAGGTTCTGATAAGCAACTTCGACATCTTTCATCGTCTGTTGCAGCAGATCGGTGTTTTTGTGCGCCTTGCCTTTCGTATCGTAGGCAAACCCCTTGCGGGCCTCGTATGCGTCGGCCAGCTCGTCCTCATCCACAAAGGCTAGACTGTCGACCAGTTGATTAACGTTCGAGCCATAGGCGCCTTCGGCATTTGAGAAGACGCGCAGCGCGGCCTCTTCCAACGACACATTCATGCGCTTGGCGTAAGCCAGTGAATGCGCGCGGATAAAGTTCTGGTCCAACGGTTCATCGGCCTGCGCGGCTTTCAGCGCGGCCTCGGCCAGCAGGCGGGTTTGCAGGGGCAACAGATCGCGGAAAATACCCGAAAGCGTCATTACCACGTCAACCCGCGGGCGGCCCAATTCAGGCAGAGGGATCAGGTCCGCGCCGCACAGACGGCCAAAGCTGTCAAACCGGGGTTTCGCGCCCATTAGCGCCAGCGCTTGCCCAATGGGGCCACCATCGGACTTGATATTGTCGCTGCCCCAAAGAACCAAAGCCACGCTTCGCGGCACTGAGGCATGGGTTTTCAACAGCAACTCAGCTTGTTTCGCGCCCTCCTGACAGGCATAGGCAGTGGGCATTCGGAACGGATCAAACGCGTGGATGTTGCGGCCTGTTGGCAGAATATCGGGATTGCGCAGCAGATCACCGCCGGGAACGGGGGTCGTGTACCGACCGTCCAAGGCCCGCATCAAGGCGGATAGTTCGGTTTCCCGGGACAGTGCCGCGTCCATTTCCGCGCGATCAGCCGCATCCAGATCGGGCAACAGGTCCAAGTAATCGGATCGCTCCTGATCGGTCATCGTCTGGCCGACCACATGCAGACCTTCGGGTATCAGTGCGCCTTCGGTGTCCAATAGCGTGTGCCAGAGGGCAGCCGGGTCTGTCCCATCCATGTCAACGGTCTCGGCCTGATCGGCGATCAGCATCTCAAGATCGGCCCGCTCTGTTGCATCAGGGGGCAGGGTGCGCCAACGGTTCAGGCTGTCCTTCAATTCGGCCAAACCTTTGTACAATCCCGCGCTTGAGAGCGGCGGCGTCAGATGGCTGACCGTTACGGCGCATGAGCGACGTTTGGCCAGCGAAGCCTCGGACGGATTGTTCGCGGCATAAAGGTAGATGTTCGGTAGGTCCCCGATCAGGCGGTCCGGCCAGTCTGCACCGCTGAGTCCCGTTTGCTTTCCGGGCATGAATTCCAGCGCGCCGTGCATTCCGAAATGCAGCACTGCGTCTGCACCAAAACTGTTGCGCATCCAAAGGTAGAACTGTGCAAAGGCGTGGGTCGGGGCAAAGCCATGCTCAAACAGCAGGCGCATCGGGTCGCCCTCATAGCCGAAACCCGGCTGCAGGCCGACAAAGATATTGCCGAACTGACGGCCAAGTACAAAGACATCCCGCCCGTCGGTCTGAACCCGTCCGGGGGCAGGGCCCCAGCTGGCCTCGATCTCTTCCAGCCATGGTGTGTCACGCACGATATCGTCGGCACTGATCCTGGCGGCAACGTTGGCCTCTTGCCCGTAAACTTCGGCACTGCCGCCCAGAACGGTCTCGCGCAACTCGTCGACGGTTTCAGGCGGGTCAAGGTCGTATCCTTCGACCTTCAGCGCCTGCATCGTATTCAGCAAAGAGGCGAAGACATCCAGATGTGCCGCCGTTCCGGCAGCGCCCGCGTTGGGCGGAAAACCGAACAGGACAATGGCCAGTTTGCGGTCTTGCGGGCGGGACTTGCGCAGCGATGCCAACCTGTCCAGACGGGCCGCCAGCATGTCAACACGTTCCGGGCATGGGGCCATGGCTTTGCCGCCCTGCGATCCGTTATTGCCGCTGCCGTGGCGACCGGCAAACACGGTGGGGCAGGTTGCCCCGTCCAATTCGGGCAGCGCGACCAGCATTGTGGTTTCAATGGGGCCAAGCCCCTGTTTTGACCTGGCCCATTGCTCAAGCGTCTGGAATTCAAGCGGATGTGCCGAAACATACGGAATATCAAGCTGTTCCAGTACTCTTACGGCGCTGTCATTGTCGTTATAGGCCGGGCCACCCACCAGCGAGAATCCTGTCAGCGATAGCAGCGCGTCGATTTTGCGCTTCCCGTTCGGTTGGAAAAACTGATCAATGGCCGGTCGGGCATCCAACCCACCCGCAAAAGCAGGGATAGCTTTCAGGCCGCGCGCCTCAAGAGCACGGATCACGGCGTCGTAATGCGCGGTGTCTGAGCTGAGCACATACGACCGCATCATCAGAACACCAACGGTCGCATGCGGCTTTTTGGGGCCGGGCAGATCGTCAGGGTTCGTGGTGATACGGCTCGGCAGGTTCGGGTGGTACAAACCGGTATCGGGATAGGAACGAGGCTCGGGGGCTTCGGCGTCTCGCCATTCGGGACGTGATGCGTATCGGCCGATCAAAAAGCGAATCATCGCTTCCATATTGTCGTCGGAACTGCCTAGCCAGTATTGCATGGTGATAAACCACGCGCGCAAATCCTGCGCCTTACCGGGAATGAATTTCAGGATTTGCGGCAGGCGACGAAGGATTTTCATCTTGCGCTGGCCGGTATCGGACGACGGTTTGGACGATCCGCGCAGACGCCGCAACAGTTTCAACGCGCCTGAGGTTGGCGCCGCCATGTCCAGCACCCCCATCCGGGTCAACTTGACGATCTGCGCGTCGGCGATGATGCCGATCATTGCGTCGCAACTGTCACGCCGGGCTTGCAGGCTGGGAAGGATTGCCAGGACATGCTCTTCCAGAAACAGCAGGTTGGCGATGACGATATCTGCCTGCGAAACCGCACGTTTCGCCTTGTCGAGCGCTGCAGTGTCTTCACCCCATTCCGCAGCTGCGAAGACCTGAACCTCCAGTCCCGGAAAATCACGTTGCAATGTCGAGAGGACACGCGCGCACGGACCAGCAGCGTGGCTGTCCAGCGTCACGATCGCTACGCGATAGGGCCGATATGTCTGGAAGTCATCGCGCATAATGGGCTTTCGCTTCGTACAGAGTTTCGACTGAGATTTGAGAGTCGCCCCGGGCCTCGGCAAAGGCTTCGGTATTGCGACGCGCCTTGCCGCGCACGAAGAACGGAACCTTGCGCAGTTCACGCTCGGCCTCGTCCAGCCAGATGATCTGCGCGTCGACGGGGTCTGGAGCGTCGGAAACCTGCTTGGCCCCGTGTGCATGGTGCGAAGGGCCGGCGGCGTCGTTGAATTCGGGATCTTCGCGGAACATGTGAAGCAGGTGTTCCTCAAGCCCCATCACAAGCGGGTGGACCCAGGTGTCAAAAATGACGTTGGCGCCCTCAACCCCCATCTGAGGCGAGTACCGCGCGGGGAAATCCTGCACATGCACGGGGGCCGAAATCACTGCGCAGGGAATGCCAAGGCGCTTGCCGATATGGCGTTCCATCTGGGTGCCGAGGATCAGTTCGGGGGCGAGGCTCGAAATCCTGGCTTCAACCTCAAGATAGTCGTCGCTGATCAGTGCCTCGACGCCGATATCCTTTGCCAACGCGCGGATCGGACGGGCCATTTCGCGGTTGAAGCAACCGATGCCGACAACCTCGAACCCCATTTCCTCGCGCGCGATCCGGGTGGCAGAGGCGACATGGGTGCCATCGCCGAAGATGAACACGCGCTTTCCGGTTAAATAGGTGCTGTCAACACTGGCCGAGTACCACGGCAGGCGCAGGCGATCCGTATCGAGACGCGGTGCGCACCCGGTCAACGCAGCGACCTCTTCGACAAAATCCTTGGTGGCGCCGACGCCAATCGGGATGGTGCGGGTATAGGGTTGACCCAGAGTGCGCTCCATCCAGCGGCAGGCACTTTCACCGGTTTCAGGATACATCAACACGTTGAAATGTGCGGCACCCAGACGTGTGATGTCTGCTGGCGTTGCGCCATAGGGGGCAGTGACATTCACCTCAACACCCATATCGTTCAGCAGGGCGGTAATTTCGGTAATGTCGTCGCGGTGCCGGAACCCAAGCGCGGTTGGCCCGATCAGGTTGCACGATACCCGAGCGCTCCGGTCTGTCGGCTTAGCAAGCGTACGCACGATCTGCAAAAAGGTCTCATCGGCCCCGAAATTCTCTTTTCGCTGATAGCTGGGCAATTCCAGCGGTATTACGGGGATCGGCAGGCCGAGGGCTGCGCCCAGGCCGCCGGGATCGTCCTGTATCAATTCGGCGGTGCAAGAGGCCCCGACAATCATGGCCTGCGGTTGAAACCGGTCATAAGCCGCCTGACAGGCATCGCGAAACAGTTTGGCCGTGTCCGAGCCCAGATCACGCGCCTGGAAAGTCGTATATGTCACTGGCGGGCGGTGGTTGCGGCGCTCGATCATGGTAAACAGAAGATCTGCATAAGTATCGCCCTGCGGCGCGTGCAGGACATAGTGCAAGCCGTTCATCGCGGTTGCGACACGCATGGCCCCGACATGGGGCGGGCCTTCATATGTCCAGACCGAAAGCTTCATTCCGCAGCCACCTGCAACATGGCCCGTCGTCTCAGCGGGCGCGCAAACAGCCCGGCAAGATCACCAGCCTGTTCGTAGAAATGGATGGGTGAGAAGACCAGCTCGATCGCCCATTTGGTCGCCAGCCCTTCGGCCTCCAGCGGGTTGGCGAGGCCAAGACCGCAAACCGTCAGATCGGGACGCGCGGCGCGCACGCGGTCGAGTTGTTTTTCCACGTCCTGCCCTTCGGACAGGGTAGGGCAATCGGCAATCTGGGTTAGATCGCACCCGACCAGATCGCGATGCAGGTAAGGAGTTCCAACCTCTACAAGCTCCATGCCGCATTCACGCGATAGAAAGCGGGCAAGTGGAACCTCTAGCTGGCTGTCGGGCATTAGAAAGACACGCTTTCCGCCCAACGGCTCGGACGCTTGCGCCACAGCCTTGCGCGCCCGAAGCCGCGCGGGCTCGGTCACCGCGTCTACATGTTCTGCAGAGATGCCGAACCGGGACGCGATGGCTTGCAACCACGCTGTGGTGCCCAGTTCGCCGAATGGGAAGGGCGCGCTTATGGGGTGGGCGCCGCGGCGGAACAAAATGTCATATGTCTCGCCCAGGAAGGGCTGTACAAAAGCAACCTGTGTGTTCGGGCCGATGCCGAATTCCTCATCGCTGGATCGGTTGGGCAATAGCCTGACGTCCTTCACCCCAATCCTGTCCAGCAGGTCCAGCATCTGATCCTGCACCACGTCGGGCAGTCCACCTGCAATCACCAGCCCTGCGGTGTCACTTGAGGGCATCGCGGCCACCATCGCCGCAAGGCAGCTATCCTCGCCTTGGGTAAACGTCGTTTCGATCCCTGAACCTGTGAAGTTCAGAACCCGTATCTTCGGCGCGTAGCGGTCATTCAGGCGTTCGGCAGCTTTGGCAAGATCCAGCTTAATCACCTCGGATGGGCAGGACCCGACAAGGAACAAACGACGAATGTCAGCGCGCCTTGACAGTAGACGGTCGACCTCGCGGTCGATTTCGTCCTGTGCGTCGGACATCCCGGCCAGGTCTGTTTCCTCGAGAATCGCGGTGCCAAAGCGCGGCTCGGCAAAAATCATCACACCCGCGGCACTTTGAAGAAGGTGGGCGCAGGTGCGGGATCCAACAACCAGAAAGAAGGAGTCCGGCATCATCCGGTGCAGCCAGATAATCGAGGTTAAGCCGCAGAAAACCTCATGCTGTCCACGCTCACGTAGGACTGGCGTTTGGGTGCAGCCCTTGGATATCTGGCCGGGCGTCCTCATGCGGGTACCTGCATCTGCAGCCGCGCGCGGCGCAGTTTCAAAAGAAACTGGCCAGCGTTGATAACGTACACAAGATAAGCAGCCAGCGTTAGCAGCATCAGTTGCGTTGGCGTCAGCCAACCCGTTGAAAGCGCGACCAAATACGCGGTGTGCAACGCAATGACCAAAAAGCTGACTACGTCTTCCCAAAAGAAGGCGGGCGCTAGCAGGTACTGCCCGAAGACAACCTTTTCCCAGATCGCCCCTGTGATCATGATCAGGTACAAAACGAGGGTTTTCAGAACAATTGAAACCGTGGCGATTGCATAGCCTTCGCCGGTCGCAAGATAGCGCACCACCAACGCAAGCGAGACGAGAAACACCGCGAATTGCAGTGGCGCCAGAACGCCCTGAACGGTCGTCCAATATGTGCTGTCCCGGCGCGCCAGTTGGTCAGGAGTGTAAAGCTGGTGCGTTCCAGGCGTGTTCATGGCTGATTGCGCCACGATGGCCTCCCTGCTGAACTTCCATCTCAGCGTAGAGGGCTTAACGGGAATGTGTCAATTAAAACTTACACTTTCAAATTGACGGATTCGTGGTGCTATTTCAGGTGCCAAATTTATAGGCGGTGTTATAAGTGTTTGCTTTGTAAGCAGAAAAAAATGAGGCGCCTCTGTTGACGTCTAAGATATCCACATTATGTCTAGTTTATTTGACAAATCGCACGGCTTGACCCAGACTGACATCAAGCCGTTTGAATGTGTCTATACCGATTCCAGCGGCTTTTCTTTAGCAAGGATTGGATAATCCAATGCCCCCTGTCGATCCGTTTGAAGGCCGTCGACCGCTGGATCAAAATCAACTCGAAGCATTTGCAAAGCGAGTGCTGAAATCCTTGGACTCTCATCCGCAGAATCCGTCCTCTCTGAACTTATGTTCGATAACGGATTGGCTCTATGCGCACGTCATTTCTCCGGTTCCGTTCTCGTTTGAAGAAACACTTTGTTTTCTGGAGGAGACCGGTGTCTCTTCTTCTGAAATTATCGATGTTTGCATCCCCGAAGCCGCCAGTCGCGCGGGCCAAGCATGGGTGGATGACGAAGCAAGCTTTGCCAATGTTACGTTGGCGTCTTCGAGATTATATGCAATTTGCAAGGCTCTTTCGGAAACGTGGGAGATGCGCCCGCGCCGCACTGGGCAACCCACGGTTCTGGTTGCAATCGCACCGGGTGAGCAGCACATGATCGGGTCCGTTGTCGCTGCATCGCAACTGCGGCGGATGGGCTGTTCAGTTCAACTGCTGGGAGGTACAACACCGAAAGAGGGCATCGCGTGCATCAAGCGGGGCGCGTTCGATGCGGTCCTAATTTCTTGCGCGGGAAGTCAGGCTCTTGACAATGCTGTACATTTCATAACACGTATTCGATCAGAAATAGACCAGCCGCCACGACTGGTCATCGGCGGGGCGATAGAAAAGCAAGTGAAGTTGACTTCAGTAAGTACAGGGGCGGATTTAGTAACATCCAATTTTGAGGTCGCTCTCGCTGGTCTGACAAATGCCAGGAGTTCTACGGAACCGCTGGCGGCTCAATAAAATGACTTCCGGTAAGCCAAACCCCTGGCAGATCGCGGCATTGCCGATGATCGAGCCAGAGTTTTTGTCCGGCGTTCTGTCCGAGGCATCTGACATCGCGTTGATTGTTGATCCGGAAGGTGTGGTCATGGCTGCTCTGGTCAATGACACTGGGTCCCCTTACGGCAGCTTGGATCATTGGATCGGCAAAAAGCTCAAAAATTTTCTGACCGAAGAATGTGTCCCTAAGTTGGACCGCATACTTGAACGAAGCTCTCGGGATGAAAAAGTTCAGCGTGTCGAGCTGAACCATCGCGACAAAATGGTCTGGCAATACCCTGTTCGGTATTCGATCCATCCGGTCGGACACAGCGAGCGGGCCATTTTGATGTTGGGGCGCGATCTGCGGCAAGTCGCTGAAACTCAACAACAATTGGTTCAGGCCCAATTCGCGCTTGAGCAAGGGTATGAAGAGCGGCGCGAGTATGACGCGCGTTACCGCATGTTGATGTCAGTCGCGCGCGAGGCTTTTGTTCTGGTGTCTGTCGCGGATGGTCGAATTCGGGACTTGAACGATGCGGCCGCGCATATTTTGGGTGCGGCAAAGGACCAATTGCAGGGACAGCCCTTTGCAAATGAGTTCAAGGATCGCGGGCGCGCCGAGTTTGTTCAGAACATTCTGGCCCTCGCCTTGTCCGAGGTGGATGCCGAGGTCACCATACAAACCAAACGTACCCGCAACGAGGTCACGATCACACCAATCAGCTTTCGCGCTGGCGGGGCGCGTATGCTGATCTGTCGGTTAGAGGCCGGCACGTCCGAAGAACATGCCAGCGACAAGCTTTCGGATAACTTGGTGCGCTTATTCCGCCATGGACCCGAGGCGATTGTGTTCACCGACAGTAACGGGGTCGTCCAGTCGGCGAATGATGCGTTTATGAGGCTGGTGGACTTTGCGCATCATGTTGACGTGCGCGGGACAAGCTTGGCCGAGTATATGTCGCGCGGCCAGATCGACCTGAATGTGATGCTGGACAATGCCATTAAGACGGGTCGAATGTCCGCTTATTCGACCAAGTTCTGCAATGATGTTGGGGTGTGGACGGCTGCCGAAGTTTCGGTGTCCTATCTGAATAAACGCTCCACTCCGACGGTGGCCTTTGTGATCCGCGACGCAACGCGGTCGGAAGCAATGCGTACACCTGCACAGGGGAATTCGAATGTGGCGGGCGGGGATGTTGTTGATCTGGTTGGATCGGCCCATCTGAAGGACATCGTATCCCAGACAACGGATGTTATTGAACGTATCTGCATTGAAACGGCGATTGAGTTAACGGGCAATAACCGTGCCGCCGCAGCCGAGATGCTGGGACTTTCACGTCAAAGTCTTTACGTCAAGCTACACAAGCTTGGTATTCAGGAAAAACAAGACGGTCATTAGCCGCGTTTTTCTTGCATCGACTCAAGTTGTCAATCAAGATTGACAGATGAGCGCAAATCCAAATTTACAAATGTCCTCGTGGCCGCAACCTCTGGCTGCCCTTGAGTTGATCAAGCCAATTACATGGTTTCCGCCGATGTGGGCGTTCCTGTGCGGAGTGATATCCTCTGGCGGTGCGCTGACCGGAAACGTGGAGCTGATTGCCTTGGGATTGATCCTCGCGGGACCAATTGTCTGTGGAATGAGTCAGGCCGCGAACGACTGGTGCGACCGGCATGTCGACAAGATAAACGAACCGCATCGCCCAATTCCATCGGGCCGCATCCCCGGAATGTGGGGTGCGTGGATTGCCATCGCAATGAGCGTTCTGGCCTTGGCCGTTGGCTGGCAGTTGGGTCCGTGGGGATTTGGCGCCACCGTCTTTGGGGTCTTGGCGGCTTGGGCCTATTCGGCCGAGCCTGTGCGATTGAAACGGTCAGGCTGGTGGGGCCCAGGACTTGTAGCGTTGTGCTATGAGGGTTTGCCTTGGTTTACAGGCGCGGCCATCCTGTCCGCCGGGGCACCGTCGCTTCAGGTTGTCGGTATCGCTGCTCTGTACGCGCTTGGGGCACATGGGATCATGACCTTGAATGATTTCAAGGCGTTGGAAGGGGATCGTCAGCTGGGAATTAATTCGCTCCCGGTCACGTTGGGCCCAGATCGCGCTGCGCGTTTAGCCTGTGTGGTGATGATTGTCCCGCAGATTGTGGTCATTACCTTGCTGTTCTTTTGGGGCAAACCAGCCTTTGCTGTGGCCATTTTCGCGGCGTTGATTGGGCAGGTCTTGGCCATGCGGGTTCTCTTGCGGGACCCAAAGGCGCGTGCCCCATGGTATAACGGGACGGGCGTTTCCCTTTATGTCAGTGGTATGATGATCGCGGCCTTTGGTCTGCGTGGACTGGAGGTCGCTTTATGACCCGTGCCAAAAACCTCTCGTGGATTGGAATTGTGCGTCTGGGTCTGGTTCAGATGTGTTTGGGCAGTATCGTTGTTCTGACCACCTCGACGCTGAACCGGTTGATGGTGGTGGAACTTGCGTTGCCTGCAATTCTACCGGGCTTGTTGGTGGGGCTGCACTACGGCATCCAGATCTCTCGCCCTCATTGGGGCGTCTTGTCGGATGCAACTGGTCGGCGGACCCCTTGGATTGTCAGGGGAATGGCAATTCTCGCGGTCGGCGCTTTGGGCGCTGCATTTGCTATCCCGCTGTTTGATCAGAGTTTTTGGTTGGCATTGACACTGTCCATCTTGTCCTACACGGCTATTGGGCTGGGTGTAGGTGCATCCGGCACGTCGCTGCTGGCCTTATTGGCCACAACAACAGAACCGCGTCGCCGGGCAGCGGCAGCAACGATCACATGGCTGATGATGATCGCCGGTATCGCGATCACCGCCGCTTCGGTCGGTGCGATGCTGGATCCGTATAGCCCAAGGCGGCTGTTGATTATCGTGGCTCTAATCGGGGCAGGTGCCGTGGTGCTGACCTCTCTTGCCGTCTGGCGCGTTGAGGTCGGAGTCTCCGCCCAGCCATCGGCTGCAAAACCCCGTTTCCGCGCAGCGTTGCGCGAGGTCTGGGCAGACGACGCGGCGCGGCGGTTCACTGTGTTTGTGTTTCTGTCGATGACTGCTTTCTTCATGCAGGAATTGATCCTCGAACCCTATGCCGGTTTGGTCTTCGGGTTCACGCCGGGTGAGTCGACGTCGCTGTCCGGCGCGCAGAATGGCGGAGTTTTCCTGGGCATGTTGTCAGTTGGCATTGCGGTTACCGGCCTGAAAATCGGATCGCTGCGTGGATGGGTCGTGGCAGGGTGCCTAGGCTCTGCGGCTAGCTTGGGCGCGATCAGTGCAATGGGCCAGGTAGGGCCGGATGCTCCGCTTGTACTTGCGGTGGTGGTGCTTGGGTTTTTCAACGGCATGTTTGCCGTCGCGGCGATCGGCGCAATGATGGAGCTGGCCGGTGAAAAGGCCCACGGACAGGAGGGGACGCGCATGGGTTTGTGGGGCGCAGCGCAAGCCATTGCCGCCGGGGTCGGAGGCTTGGTCGGCGCAGCAGCCGCTGACCTGTTCCGGTCGGTGATGCCGGATGCAACTGCATTCGGCGCTGTATTTCTGACCGAAGCCGCGCTGTTCGTAGCCGCTGCCATTCTGGCTGCACAAGTCATTCACGAAACACGGCGCGAAACGCGCGTCGTTGCGGGAGAATAGCCATGTATGATGTCGTCGTTGTCGGAGGAGGCCCCGCTGGGGCAACAGCCGCTGAAGATCTGGCAAAAGCGGGCCACAAGGTCTGTATGCTGGATCGGGACGGGCGGATCAAACCCTGCGGCGGCGCTATCCCGCCGCGCCTGATCGAGGATTACGACATCCCTGACGCGCAGCTGGTGGCCAAGATCAACACGGCACGCATGATTTCCCCGACCGGCCGGCAGGTGGATATTGCCATCGAAAACGGCTTTGTCGGCATGGTGGACCGGGAGCATTTTGACGAGTATCTGCGGGGCCGTGCGCAATCAGCCGGAGCAGACCGTTGCACGGGAACATTCCTTAGGATCGAACGGGATGAGGCCGGACCCAAGGTCATCTACCGGGACAAGCAAACACGCGAAGAACGCACACTGCCCACGCGTTTGATCATCGGAGCTGACGGCGCGCGATCAGATGTTGCACGGGCCGAGGTGCCCGGCGGCGACACCATCCCCTATGTGATCGCCTATCATGAGATCATCGAAGCGCCAGGGGCGGTGAATGCCTATGATCCAACCCGGTGCGATGTGGTCTATGACGGTGCGATCTCGCCTGATTTTTACGGCTGGGTGTTTCCGCACGGTCGGACCGCCAGCGTTGGTATGGGCACCGGGATCAACGGGTTCGATTTGAAAAAGGCCACCAAAGATTTGCGCACCGCGTCCGGTTTGGGAGAGTGTCGTACGATCCGCCACGAAGGCGCGCCGATCCCGCTTAAGCCGCTAGAGCGGTGGGACAATGGGCGTGATGTTGTTCTGGCCGGGGACGCGGCAGGCGTTGTCGCCCCAAGCTCGGGCGAAGGAATTTACTATGCAATGGTCGGCGGTACGGTCGCGGCCACGGCAGCACAGGCCTGTTTGGCCTCAGGTAAGGCTGCTGACCTGAAACTTGCGCGGCGGTTGTTCCTGAGAGAGCATAAAACGGTCTTCCGCGTGCTGGCATCGATGCAGAATGCCTATTACCGCTCGGACGATCGACGTGAGAGGTTTGTCTCGCTATGCCATGACATTGATGTGCAGCGTCTGACGTTCGAGGCTTATATGAACAAGAAACTTGTCAAGGCGCGGCCGATGGCGCATCTGCGTATCGGATTGAAAAATCTGGCACATCTGACCGGTCTGGTCAGAGCGGAATACGTATGACCATGATGATCCCTGCCTGGGTCGACGGCACGTTAAAACCCGTCGAGAAGCTGAGGGTGCATCAACTTGGCCTACGCCACAAAGCAGTATCCGTCTTTGTTTTGCGCGGCCCAAATCTGTTGCTGCAGCAGCGAGCCGCAGGCAAATATCACACGCCGGGATTGTGGGCGAATACCTGTTGTACGCATCCGCAATGGGGGGAAGAC
This sequence comes from Ruegeria sp. AWH4_226, assembly GCF_056159225.1. NCBI lineage: Bacteria > Pseudomonadati > Pseudomonadota > Alphaproteobacteria > Rhodobacterales > Roseobacteraceae > Ruegeria > Ruegeria sp. AWH4_226. The sequence continues at coordinate 516,113 of NZ_JBSWUU010000001.1, forward strand.
CCCGAAACCTGCGCGATCCGGCGTCTGAGCGAAGAGATGGGGATCACGGGCCTTGCGGCTGAGTATTCGACAGCGCTTGAATACCGTGCCGACGTGGGGCAGGGGCTGATCGAACATGAGGTTGTTGATGTTTTCCGCGCTGAGGCCGCTGTGGACACAACAATCTGCCCAAACCCAGAGGAGGTCTCAGCCCATCGCTGGGTTCACTTAAACGACTTGAGCGCAGAGATTTCGCACGAACCGGAGAAGTTCACTCCGTGGTTGCGGATCTATCTGGACCAACACGCGTCGGCAATTCTTGGGCCGGCACTGATGGATGGCTTGTCTCCGTGACGCAATCTTTGGTTATTCGGATTTTGGGTTGTACAGCATCCGACGCCCGCCCGAGATGACCGAGTTTTTACGAGGTTTGTCCGACAGCAGTTTAAACGGCAAAATGCGTTGAGACATAAAGCGTGTCCCGGACAGGGCTGAGCGTTTTGTGCGGTGCTTTGTCAGCAATGGCCAATATAGCCCGCGTGAGATCAGCCCGCGATTTGCATTGGCATATGGGTTCATGTCGGGCGTCAGAAACCTCGGATGGCTTCGCAGTATCTTCTGGTCCATAAACAGGTCCATATTCGGCTGATCACGGATGTATTGGGTTTCGGTTTCCACTTTCGCAGGTAGATGCTCAACGCTGTCCATGATCTTTTGGGCGTTTCGCGCGGCCCCGAAGGGCGCGAAAGGTGCGCGCATTACAACAAGTGTCGCCCCTTCTTTCTTGAGCATCTCGGCATAAACCGCCGCCGCGTCTTCCGCGACGCGCGCTGCCGTGATTTCGTCCGTCAACCCTTCGGAATCGCCTGTGAAAACGTCAAAATTTGCTTCGGGGTGGCCAGCATCGCGCAGCGCGGTCAACACGCCGTCGGCTGTGGCTTTGTCTGCGTATACTCTTGAAATTACAGTCGTCATGATCGCTCCTGTTTTTCGGGTCCAAAGCGTATTCTCTTACGGCGCGCGGGTTAAGTTTGTGGTCGTGACGACCTCCGTTCTTATTCAGGGAACATAGGCCGAATGATCAGGCTGGGTAGACGGCAATCGCAAAAGCGGCAGCACCACAAGAAGCGCAAAAGCAAGGAAAAGGATCTGGATTGAGAAGACCGGCAGATAGGCGATTTCGGGTGCAAGTTTGTAATCCCCTTGCAGCGTTAACATTAAATCCCGAATGATCCCGCCAAGTGCGACTCCTGCTCCGGCGGCGGTTGCCTGCACGGCGCCCCAGGCTCCAAGTGCCAGACCGGTTTGCGATTTAGGTGCGGAACGCATGGTGGCTGTCAGCGTGCCGTGCCCGAACAGTCCGGCACCGACACCGGTGGCAAAAGTCCCGGCCACAAACAACATGAGCCAGCCCAGAGGCGAGGCCAGTATGATCGCAACATAACCGGGAATGCCAACAAGCGCGCCTATCCAGCACATGCGTGTAGGTGATCCACCCCGCCCCAGAATGCGAGAGGCGATGGCCAGACCAAAGAGTGTTCCAAGTGCCAGCGTCGCAGTCAGTTTCGTCGTTGCTGCAACCGACATGCGCAGCACCTGACCGCCATAGGGTTCTAGAACTACGTCCGCGATTCCAAAGGCGAAGGTCCCCAACGCGATTACGGCCAACAGGCGCTTGGCCCCGGAACGACCAGCAAAACTGGCCCATGCTTCTGAGAATGTCGGCCCAGTGACAGGGTGTGTATGGCGTGCTCGGGCTTCTTGTTTCCAGACAGAAACACCGTTCAAAAGCACGGTTACAACAGCAGCGCCCTGAATGACCTGGATCAGACGACCCGGGCTGTAATTCTCAAGCAACGCGCCAAAGATGAAGGCCGATCCGATCATGCCGACCAGCAACATCACATACATCAGGCCCACGACCTTCGGTTGGTCCTCCTGCGGGACCAGATCAGTGGCCAACGCCAAACCGACGGTTTGGACCATATGAACACCCGCCCCGACCAGCAGAAACGAGAGTGCTGCGGATGACAGGCCGATCCAACGCGGGGCATCTATCGCCTCGCCGTATCCCGACAGCACCAACAACGCAAACGGCATGATGGCGAATCCGCCGAATTGCATCAACGTGCCGCGATAAATATAGGGAAAGCGCCGCAGACCGAGGGCTGATCTGTGCGTGTCGGATTTGAAGCCCACGAGCGCCCGCAAAGGGGCAAACAGGATGGGAAGCGCGATCATCACTGAAACAAGTGCTGCCGAGACACCGAGTTCAACGATCATCACCCGGTTCAACGTGCCGACCAGCAGCACCAAGGCCATACCGACAGTTACCTGAAACAAGGACAATCGCAGCAGGCGCCCCATCGGAACATCCTCGCTGGCCACATCCGCAAAGGGCAAATAGCGCGAGCTGAGTCGCGTTAGCTTATTCAATGCGAATGACCGGTAGTTCAGCATCGCTTGCATCCAATCCACACTTGCCAAATCCAGCCGAAATACCAAAAACGGCTGGAATGTCCGGCACCGAAGGACGCCGGACCCGTTCCATACGGTTCAAATGGCCTTAGTGATCCGGGACCGGAATCGCCTCGGAAGCTGACGCAAGCACAGCCGGTGCCTCGATTGTCGCAATCGCAAGGGACCCGTCGGGCATCTCGATAAGTATTCGGTCGCCACTAATCGCGGTATTGGCCGAAACCAGCGACACCTTCGCGGTCGACTCATCTTCTTGCTGCTGGCGCATTGCGGTTTCCGCCCCGCTGCCCAAAGGCTGCCCGGATAGGAAATCTGACACCCAGCCAGTGTTGGTAAGCACGGCGACATGAACCGCAAAGGACCCTACTGCGACTGCTGATAGGAACAGAGGAATGCCCACCGTGGGCTTAACGACAAGCCAGATTTTCGAGTTGTTCATCTGATCGATCCTTTCATCCGAGCCAAGGTGTGGCCACCGCGACAAGGATATGCGCGAGCAGGGCAATTACGCCGAACACGCGGGTCCCGTCGATAAGGTAGCTGTGGACCTCTTCAGCCTCACGAAGATTGAGACCGGTTGGCCATACTTTTTCTGGGTCGTCAGACATATTTGCCTCCCGTTGATCGGCTGTTGGAAAGATGTGCCAAGGGCGTGGAACAGATCCTGTACGGCAACTCCTCCGACTAAGCGCACAGCCGATATCGAGCGCATTCGAATTTGTCGGAGTGTCATCAAAATATGACAGATATACTGTCAGGTCAAATGTACAGTTTCGAATTACGAGAACAAAATAAATGCTGGCAGGCAAAATAGATCACTGCGGTTGCTTCAATCCCGGCGGGGCAGAGTTGTTCAAACCAGATGGCTTGGGCCTGAGTTTGACCAAGGAATGGGTCAGAGGCGCAGGCTTGATTTGATGCCGGGCTGTGTCACTATGGCAGTCGCCATGACTTATATTCGAAACGACACCGGGTTTCTTCACGACACGAATTGTGCGGACTGTTCCGAGATCATCCAATCCTTGTCGGACAAGAACGCAACATATCTTCGGCGGCGCAGGCTTTTGGATGGGCCCGATGCGCACGCCAAGGATTTGGTGGTCGAATGCGCAGAAGACATACGGCAAAATAACAGCCAAGCACTTGTAGATTTGCTGTTGGCGGAAGTATCTGAAAACACAGCGGAGCAGATGATTTTCACTCTGCTTGTGGCCGGTTGGCTAGAACTGCAGCGGGGGCAGTGGCAGGCAACCGAAACGCTTGGACGAGAGGTTGTCAGCCGCGATCATCACGATCTGATGGCGCAGCGGCTTATTGATGCTGCCCGCGAGAAATCGAGGGAACTGGAAACGGAAACTGATCGCTGGCTTCAGACGCGCACATGCCCAGCACCGTTTCGCGAGATGGAAACGCGGGTCAATGGTGAGGTGCATTTTTGTTGCTCGGCATGGCAACCCGTTCCAATCGGGCGGCTGGAAACTGCGGACGAGGGTGGGTTCTGGAACTCCGACCGTGCGCGTGAAATCAGGCGATCGGTCCGTGACGGTGATTTTTCGCATTGCAGCCGATGGCATTGCCCGCAGATTGCCGGGCGAAGATTGCCGGCACGCACCCCGGAAACACAAGAAGCAAAACTGGAGTTGGAGAAAGGTCCAGAGCGGGTCATCCTTTCTCATGACCGGTCGTGCAATATCTCTTGCCCCAGTTGTCGCACCAAGCTGATCAACCTGCCGCATAAAAACACGGAACGTCTGAACAAAGTCTTCGAAGACCACCTTCTGCCGCTGGTCAGCAAGGCGAAGAAAGTCAAAGTGACCGGTTCCGGTGATCCGTTCGGCAGCAGGCATTTCCGTCATGTCCTGGCGCAACTGACCGCAGCAGGTCAGCCCGGTCGGCGTATTCAGCTGCACACAAACGGGTTGCTGGCAAATGAAAGGGCATGGAACGATCTTGGCCTTTGGAACCAAGTGTCGTCGGTTTGGGTGTCCATCGACGCGGCGGAACCTGACACCTACAGCGTGCTCCGCCGGGGCGGTGACTTAACCACGCTGAGAAAGAATTTGCGCTTCCTCGGGGACCTGAACGCGCGTGGGGATATCGACACACTGCGCTTTGACTTCGTAGTTCAGGCGGCAAACTACAAAGAGATGCCCGGCTTTGCTGATCTGGCCCAAGAAATGAATGCAGATGGAATTTACTTTCTAAGACTGCGCAATTGGGGGCATGTCACACCGCAGGAGTTCAAAAATCAGGATGTGTGCTCATCCGATCATCCTGAGCATGAAGACCTGTTAGCTGTTCTTTCAGACGAGCGCTTGGCTTGGAGCGGTGTGGACCTTGGCAGCCTAAACTCGATCTAGTTATATAGCTCTTTGCGAATCAGAATGTCTGCCAAGCACGAACAATAGTCTTTGGTGCACTGAATTGGATCGCTGGGAAGATCAATGTCTTCTCCCAGATACCCGATCACGCCGCCGACGCCACAGACCCCCCGCATAACCTCGCCATTGCCTCTGACTCGCAGAGATTCCAGCCCGACATTACACTGGTATCCCCGCCAGCGATTCATGCCCCTGATGATGAATTCATTTGGTGGCAGCGTTTCACTATGTCCGGACCGCGTAGTTGCGCGCATTAATGACCTTGGCTTTTCACCAACCGGAGCTTGTTTTGAGGGCAAGCCCTTGGACAGCACCCGCAACTGATCTTCGGTGTAATCATAGAGTTTTGATCCAAATTCCTGCCGCAACGGCTTCAACGATATCGACGCGGCTGGCAGCGAAGCACGCAATTCCTGCGCATCCTGCAGGATTTGGTCAAAACGATCCGGGTGCATCGTCACGTTGATATGAACGCTTATCCGATCTGCCATCATACCAGCCACTTTGATAAAGTGATCCAGTTCCGCAAACTCAGCGTGATAGGTGAGGATAACGCTGTTTAAACAGTCACTTATCTTTTCCCAGAACCGAAGCGTACGCGATGCATTGCTGATCAGGCTGACCTTGAAATCCATCCCGGACGCGTGGCGCAGCAACTCGATAATGCGGGGATGCATCGTTGGTTCTCCACCCGTGAACTGAAGCCAGACGATCTTGTCCCTTTCAGTTACGTAGTGTTCTCTCATCTGATGGTAGAGGTGCAGAATATCGTTGGTTTTCTGCCACTTTATTGATCCGTCATGCAAAGACTTTGGGCAATAGCTGCACGCATAACTGCAGGAGTTGCCCAACATCCAGTCTACCACCACGATCTTTCCATACGCAGGATCGGAGTGTTCAATCAGAGTAAAAACGTCGTTTTCGTTTTGAATAATATTCATTTAAATCCAGTCACTATTCATGACGTCGCAGACGCAGGCCCAAGCGGGACTCTTCAATGGGTCTAGCCTAGCTTGAATTCGTTCCCGGACAAAGTGTTTACCGCGTGGTTCCTGCGTCACCGTTGTAAGGGGATGCATGGTGTAACAAGGCCGCCCAGAGAGGTATACCGGCGTGATCAGAATGCTAAGCCAGCGTCGTTGACTTGTTTTCGTATGCACCTCTTTTTATAATCTATGCATAAAATTTTTGAATTTATGACACTTAGGCGTATTCAGTTTGCCTAGTTTACAACGGCTCAAAGCTTGTTAAGGCGGACAGTCGGGGGAAATTTATGACGAAGGCTAGTGGCCCAAAAGCTCGACCTGAAGTTGCTAAGAAAAACGCCGGCAAAACGTCGGATATCTATGATTTTGTTCAGTCTCCCGAATGGCAGAAAGTACTTGAAAAGGCTCGGTTAGAGCAAGAGATAAAGCAATCGACAGATGCCTCCAAGGGCGCAGAGCCTCAAAAGGCGAAACCGGATCAAGGCAAGGCTTCACACTCAACCACAGGTGCGCAGGCTCAAGCTGCACAAAAGCCATGGTCAGAAAGCCTGGAAAAGGCGCGGCAACAGCGAAATGCCGAATTCATTCGGAGAAGGGGTGAGTCGGTAAACCCTGGCCAAAACGCTGAATCTGCGGGTGGTGCGAGTGGCAAAGCTTCGGAAAGTGCATCGGCGACGCCGCAAAACACTGCAGAATCCGACGAGCGCGCGACAAGGTCACCTCATCCCGATGAATATCCAGCGCCCAACAATGACTTCAACACAGAAGAAAGCGAGCAGCAGCCATCCGAGTACAGTCTGAGGCTGTCCCCAGAGGAAGTAGACCACCGGCTTTCCAAGAAGTTGACTCAGCGTTTGGAAGACCAGCACCGCGCGCGCCGCAAGGTCAAAATGGGTTTGATCGCACTGGGGTGTGTCATCGGCGCGGCCGTTTCTTCTTCAGTAGTCCTCATGATGACCGGAGGGGGCTCGTCAGACGCGCCGGAATTGGCAGGGACGGGGCCTATAGGCTCGGAATTTGCAAACCCGCCTGCGGTGCAAGACGATCTGCAAACCGAGGGATTGCAGTCTGATCTGTTTACCGGTGACGACGACCAGGTCGTTTCTGCGGATTTGTTCGATACGTCGCCGCCAGATAGTGAAGGCGCATTGACTGAGCCTGATGAACTGGACAGCGTTGCGGCTTTGGCGCCGCCTTTATCGGGCTTGGCAGGGGGAACCGAGGCTGTTTTGCCAACCAGCCCCGCCGACTCCGCGCCAACTGTTCTGTCTTACGTCCCGGCGTTGGAACAACCGCTGATGCCCTTGGGCGGCCCCGGCTATCTGCCCAGACGAGAAGCAAATCCCAGCTTCCTTCCATATGAGTACACGCCGGAGTTTTTCGTTTCAGCACTTGCGCCGACATTTGAAAATTCTGACGATTTTGAACCAATTACAGTATCAATCGCCCCAACTGTTCCCAAACAGCGTGCGCCGAGTGTGCTTGCAGCGCTTGCTTTCCCGCAGCCTCCCGCCCGATTGAGTGATGACGCGTTTGTACCGCTGCAGGGTCAGGCCTTATTGTCGGACCCGCCTGTGTCCTTTGAAGCTGCGACTGGTGAATTGATAGCGGCGGCATCTGATCCTTCGGTCTTGCTTGACGACGTGGCGCTCAGCCCGCCGGTCTTTCAACCGCGCGCGCTTACCCTGCGACCAAACCCGTTGGAGCAGGAAGAGACGCCGACAGAACCTGTGGCCCTATCCATTGAAATCGTTGAACCGCTTGATAATGCGCCTGTCGGAACTAGCGCTGCATTCAGATTGTACGCGCCAAACCAACTGTCAGAAAACGCGGTTAACGCCGTTGTGGCAGACTTAAAAAACACGGGCCATGAATTGAGTGGCACGGCGCGCGTTGGCTACAGGGTCTCGCAATCCAATGTGCGCTTTTACCACCAACAGGATGCGGCTCAGGCTGCGGCGCTTGCAGAAGATGCGGGCGCGTTGCTCAGGGATTTCACCGGCTCAAACTCGAAGACACCAAGCGGGGTGGTTGAGTTGTATCTGGCTGGCGAAGGGGCAGGTGCTGCACCGGTTAAACGCACGGCCTCAACCCCCAGACGAAGCGCGCCAACAAACGCGTCAGTCAGCCGGCTCAGGAGCGAAGTTCTTAAAAAACTCAGGACAACGGCCAACTAATTACGCTATTCTATTTTTGAACGTGAAGTACCGACGTAAACTGTAAGTATTGTTAACAAGTATCGATAGGGTTTTTGTAAATGACTAATAGCAGGCTCATGGGCGTTGTAACTGCTCTGCTGTTTCTGGCGACGACACACGGTGCGCGTGCTGAAATCACGCTTGAGCAACTGCTTGTCATTGATCAGCTCTTGTCCGCCAACGACACTCAGGCGCTGCGGTCCTACCTTGAACGAAACCCGGAATTGCTTGCTGGTGAGGATGAGCTGTCGGTCGAGTTGCGAAATTTCTATGATGCCGCGTCCGCGGGGAATCTGAACTTTGGCTACACGGCCAGCCCAGCGGTCAATGCAAGCGATGCGGCGGCTGATAACGAACTGACACACTAGTCCTGATGTCCGTGTTCGACGCCATTACTCGCTCGGCCTTACCGAAAATTGCCTACGTCATTGAGCCCCGGTTCTCAGGGGGTACGTCTGCCGCCGTCGCGGCCGAACTTCGGGTGGCCGTAGAGTTCGGAACTGTAGAGGTGCATGCAGTCACGTCCAAAACCTTTGGTGAAAACCAAAATGTGGCACCTGTCTTGCGGCGCGTTCTGGACGAATTGCGAATTCCCCTGGTTTGGGATGCGCCCCGTATAAGTGCTGATTTCGTAATCCTGCACAACCCTGCATTCCTAAAGTTTCAAGACGATCTGAACACCAAGATATTCGCCCGGTCACTGATCGTGGTCACGCATGAGAACTTTCTGCGCCCCGGCGGAGCAGAGGGGTTCGACGTCTTGGCCTGCCTGAACCGTATTGAGGAAGCGACGCTGGCACTTAAAAAATGTCTTGCTCCGATATCGCCGTATAACCGCAAAACGGTAAAGGAGTGGTTGGCGATGTCACGCGTAGCGCGGCAATGGGCGGTGTTGGATGCTGACTGGTTCAATATTTGCCAGACCGAAGTTCAATCCCCTTGCGAACTGCCACAGGATCGGCGGGGGCGGCACTCTCGCCCTGGATTTGAAAAGTTTCCGTCTATCGATGATCTTGATCGTTGCTTTTCCAAACACGCCAAAAGCAATGTTATCCTGGGTGCGGATGCCTTGCTGAACGCCAAGCTTCTGCGTGCGCATTGGAAAATGCTGCCGTTTGACGGGATCAGCGTGGATGAGTTTTTCTCCATGATCGACTTTTACGTCTATTTCACAGCACCAACCTGGCAAGAGAGTTTTGGCCGCGCCATTGCCGAAGCCCTTGCCGCCGGCAAAGTCGTTCTTTCGAACCCGGAAACCGCGGCCACGTTTGGCGATGCCGTCGTTAGCTGTCATCCAGGTGACGTTGACCAGATCATTTCCGATTTTATCGCGAGACCGGACCGGTATCATGAGCAGGCAACAAGGTCGAAGACATCACTGGCGCAGTATTCCGCTGCAAGCTTCAGGACGATGTTGGCAAATGTTCTGACGGTACAGAGCGAGGTTCTGGGATGATCTTTGTCGAAGCAGGCACGCGCTCATTACGATCTTTCGATGCGCAACTGATCTTTGCCGAACAGCTCTCCGCACGCGGTTACGGCGCGTGCATCGATGCAGAATACCTGCCGGAAAACGCAGGGCGGGGACGCGTCTATGAGGCTTCTAAGTTTCTTGTCGATCCAGATGAGTACGAGGTTGAAACCTTATTCGTTCTTGGTGCCGAGGACATCGGCGATCGGCTTCTTGCCTCCCTCAGGCACAAACAGCTTGGCGCGGATGTTCCGGTGATTGCCACGGGCCGCTTTGCAACCCAGCAAAGCTATGTCGGGGCAAAGTCGCGTTTGGCCTATGCGCTTGGCCGCGAAGCCAACGTGATCGACCTGACGGAACTTCAGCCACGCTCTTTGCTGCCTGCGGCCGCCAGCCCTTTGATGACTGAAATTCAACCAGCGCCCAGGGCAGTGCGCAAGGTGCCGAACGTAACAATCGTGTTGGGTTCGATGGAATTGGACAACCCGGAAATCTTGTCCTGCTTTTCGCGGATGAGCAATCAACTGGTTTACAATCTGCGACTGATCGTGAGCGGGGCGCAAAAAGAGGTGATCCGGTCCTCGCCTTTCCATGATCTGCCAGCCAACCTTTATACGGATCTTTCCCCGCATACTCTGGCAAGATCTACTGATGTTCTTGTGATGTTCGGTAGCGGAATCGCAGGAGTGCGTATGGCGGACTTCACGATCGAATTGATCGCTAGCGGTGGTGTTGCGATCGACTGCACGGATGATGAGGCTATTGTGTCGTCCGGGGTGCCTGCCTTGCTTGGGCCCAAAACTCCGTTGGCGCTGGCCGGGTATCTGACTGGAAAAGTGCTTGGAAATACTTCTCAGATCTCTGAGCAAGCGACAAGATCGCAGTGGTTGCATTCCGTTGACATATCCCGATTGGAAACAGCGGCTGGTCTACAGCCCAAAACGCGCCAACCCAAAGACAGACCGCAACGAACCCTGTTTTACCCGACAAACGGTGTGGGCCTTGGCCATGCGCAGCGTTGCACCGTGATTGCCAAAGCGTTGCCCGACGACATTTCCCCGATCTTTGCGGCCTTTCCCAGTTGCGTCCCCCTTGTCCGTCGAGAAGGCATCGACTGCATTCCACTGGTTCAGCGCACTGACATGACGGACAATGCCAATGGAAACGACGTTCTGACATACCGACGACTAGGTGCCGCCCTGCAAGCAGGCGATACGTTGGTGTTTGATGGCGGTCACGTCTTTGACTCTGTCTATCGCGTCATTCTGGAACGGAACCTGTCGGCAGTTTGGGTAAGGCGGGGATTGTTCCCTGACGGTCGATCCAGGCACAGAATGGTGCAGCGCGAGAAGGTGTTTGATCGCGTCATAGTGCCGTCCGAGGCTTTCGATGAACTGAATGATACCTATAGCCACGGTAGCCATGTTCACAATGTCGGCCCGATCTTTCGTCAAGTGACGCAAACCGAAGACGAACGCAATCAGCTTAGGTCCAGATTGGCCGAGCGGTTCGGACGCGAGTTCAAGCAATTGGTCATCAGCATGTTGGGCGGCGGCGTAGCGTCTGACCGGTCAGCGCAGCTTCAGGCAATATCCGGTATGCTGGAAGACCGCGACGACTGTTTGCACCTTGTTGTGACTTGGCCCGGAAGCAAGGTTCAGCCCGCAACGTTTGGGTGGACGAACACGCGCGTAGTCCAGACTTTCGAAGCGACGAGACTTTGCCTGGCCGCGGATCTGGTCATCTCGGCGGCCGGCTACAACTCGGTGCTTGAGGTTCTGTACAACAAAATCCCGGCTATCCTGATCCCTCAATCCGCGCCCTATCTGGACAATCAGGAACGCCGCGCCCGAGCTTTGGCGGATCGCGACCTGTGCGCAATCATCACGGAAAAAGAATTCATGAAGCTTGAAAGAACAATATCGGATTGTTTGGATCAAGGTGATTTGGAACTCTATCGCTCTGCGTTGGAAAAGATCGAACTGCCCGAAACCGGCGCGGCCGAAGCAGCCGGGATAATAGCACAGGTCAAAGACGAAAAATGACAGATATCTCGTGGTTCGAAATCCTCAGCAGAACAACACCGAAGCGTCCGGTGCAACTCGACAGCTTGATCACCGATGGTCAAAATCCCCAACCATCCGGAAAGGTTATATTCCCTGAGATGGATCTAACGCCGTCAGCGTCCCTTTGGGAACGAGATGCCAGCGACCCGACATATATCGGCGTTCGGATTCTAAAGCCTCCAAAATCCGCCCATAAAATAGCGCGGGTTCTTGCCGCCGCGGCAATGGAACGCGAAGTGCTTCCTGTCGTTTTGTGCCGTGTTGATTATAGCGGGCTTGAACAATTTGGGTTCCGCGTTGAGCGCATCCCGGATGACCCTGCTGCAGCGCAGGCTGCCGAAGAGGAAATCAGGAAATTCTGGGATTTGGCCATCATCATAGATGGGGACGAAATCGCGCTTTGGTCCAGCTAGTCAGGTTAGGCGCTTGGGCCGTACCGGGGCAAGAAACCACGCACGTTTCAAGGCTGATTAGCTGTTTCTGCTTGCCGTAGTCTCCGCGCTGCGCCGTATCAATTGCCCTGATTTCTGGCTTCTAACCTTTCCAGGTTCACGACAGTGGACAACATCAGGCGGTCATGGCTCCAATCCTCGGTCTGCTGCACTGATGCGGCCGCCAACCCCAGGATAAGCGCAAACAGAGCCGTTTGGCCGAGTAATGTGAACGGCAACTGGCGATGCATCGATGGCGCGTCGCTCAATGCAATCACACGTTGGCGCAGCACTTTTTTGGCCTTGCCGCCGGTCACCAAGGCAACGTTCAAAACACGCGGGTTTCCACGCACGACGGTACGGGCGCAATAGTCGAGCAGACAGGCGGTATAGTCTTGGGCATTGATACCCCTGCGGACCACAACCGACTGATCGCAGGCCAATTCACGCAGGCGATCGAACTGGTACTTCAGCAAAATATATGCAGGGTTCCAGAACAACAGCGGGCGAAGTATCTCAAACCCCAACTCCCACTCAACATCTCCGGCGCGAATATGTTCAAGCTCATGTGCGAGGGCAAAGCGCAACCGTCGGGGTGAGTCCAGCAGATGAGAAGGCAGCACAACATGGCGCCGTCGCAGACCGCGGACCGCGAAGGGTACTGCGATACGGTCAGACAGTCGAATGTCGACCTTGGCAGAGCGGCGCCAAAGGAAACTGTCCTTCACCGTTTCGCGGATCGACAACCCGTCACGAACGAGGCGAACAGCGTATACCACAGAGACCATTGCGAGTAGCGCAAGGACAACATCCAGGACCGGATGATCGCCGCTTAACAACAGCTCTACCCAGCGTTGGCGCGTGTTCAATAGCGTTTCGAACTGGGTGGCTGGCATGGCAATGTCACCACGCAGATACGCTGCCACTGCTATATCACCAATGGCCACAGTACCCTTGGCCGGAGTGTGCGACGCCAGTGCAGATACGCCCAGTGCCAAAAGAGGGCTGAGGCTCACGCAAAGGCACAACACCTTGAGCGTCCGCAGTTGCGCCACGAATCCGCGGCTGAGGGTAGTTTTGGAAAGAACAACCCGTGCGGCAAGCCAGATAAGCGCAGCCAGGCCAAGGATCAGGTTCCATTCCAGATATGCGTCGAGAACCGGTTTAACCGCTGTCATTTTGCAGTCTCCTCTCTACCAGTGCCCGAATTTCCTCTAGATCAGCTTCGCTGAGACCTGCGTCGTCGACCAGCCTTGCTACCAACCTTGCCGGCGTGTCGTCAAACAGTGTCCGCGACAGGTTCTGCAACGACCGCGACTGATACCTGTCTTTTTCCAGAAGCGGCTTGTAAATCAGCGTTTTTCCATCCTTGCGGCTTTCTACAAACCCTTTTTCATCAAGAATCCGCAGAATGGTTGCGCCGGAAGTATACGCCAGATTGCGTTCTGGTGGCAGGCGATCAAGCACGTCCCGGACCGAACCCTGACCCAGCGCCCAAAGTTCATTCATGAACTCAAGTTCAACTTCGGTCAGCAGGTTCGTCGTCTTTTTCTTTCGCATCGGTCGTTCATGTCGCATTTTTTAGTATGCCTGACAGACAAGCATCCTTTCGCTGTTTCGCAAAGCTCAAACTTTCCAGAAGACAAAGAAACCCCAGCCGATGGAAAGGAAAAGAGGTGCCCAGACGGGCTGCCCCACCAGACCAAGCCAGGCCAGAAAGATATAGGCCGAGCCCAGAAGGGTGATAAACAACCGGTCGCCAAGCGTGGTCGTCAGACCCAGCACACCGCGCCGCTCGATCCCGTCGCGGTATTTGAACCCTTCGAGCACACCGATCAGGGCGATGGCGGAAAAGATGCCCACGAACAACGCCAACGTTGCCGGGGTCCAGGCCATCCAGAAATCGGGCCACAGCGGATCGGTCCACGAGAAGCCTTTTTCCTCTTGCTGGCCGACATTGCCCCAGCCGGTTTGCTGGGCGAAAGCCATGGTGGGCAAGAAGGGAAGGGTGAGAAGAAGTTTACGCATATCGAACCTCACACGCGTCCCATCGCGAAACCGCGCGCGATGTAGTTGCGGACAAACCAGATGACGATGGCGCCGGGGATGATAGTCAGGGTTCCAGCGGCGGCCAGAAGGCCCAGTTCATACCCCGCGCTGGAGGCGGTCCGGGTCATCACGGCGGCGATGGGTTTCGCCTCGACCGCAGTCAGGGTTTTGGCCAGCAGCATCTCAACCCACGAGAACATGAAGCAGAAGAAGGCTGCGACGCCGACACCCGCTTTGATGTTCGGCAAAAAGATCGTCACGAAAAAGCGGGGGAAGGAGTAGCCGTCAACATAGGCCGTCTCATCCAGTTCCTTCGGAATGCCGCGCATGAAGCCTTCCAAAATCCACACCGCTAGCGGCACGTTGAACAGCGTGTGTGCCAGCGCTACGGCCAGATATGTGTCGAACAGGTGGATCGACGAATAGAGCTGGAAGAAAGGCAACGCGAACACCGCCGCCGGAGCCATCCGGTTGGTCAGCAGCCAGAAGAACAGCTGCTTGTCACCAAGGAACCGATAGCGTGAGAACGCATAGGCCGCTGGCAGGGCAACACAAACCGAAAGCACCGTGTTGATCGTCACGTAGATGATCGAGTTGATGTAGCCCCAGTACCACGTCGGATCGGTGAAGATGGTGATATAGTTCTCCAGCGTAAAGGTCTGGGGGAACAGGGAAAAGCCTGACAGGATCTCATTCGTGGTCTTGAAAGACATCGCCACCAGCCAATAGATCGGCAGCATAAGGAACGCGATATAAAGGATTGGGATAAGGGACCGCTTCTTCATTGCGCGTCATCCTTTGTCATCAGTGTGTAGAAGACCCAGCTGACCAGCAGCGTGATGGCGAAGTAGATCAGGCTCATCGCGGCCGCGGGGCCAAGGTCGAACTGTCCCAGCGCGATCTTCACAAGGTCGATCGACAGCAAGGTGGTTGAGTTGCCGGGGCCGCCGCCAGTCAGAACGAAGGGCTCGGTATAGATATTGAAACTGTCCATAAAGCGCAGCAGAACAGCGATGGTCAGAACGGTCTTCATCTTGGGTAGCTGGATGTATCGGAAGACTGACCATGGGCTGGCACCGTCGATCTTGGCCGCCTGATAATAGGCATCCGGGATCGAAACGAGGCCCGCATAGCACAGCAGGACAACCAGTGAAGTCCAGTGCCACACATCCATGACAATGACGGTGATCCAGGCCGACAAGGGCTGTTGCGTCATGTCATAGTTGATACCCAGAACGTCATTCAGGAAGTATCCCATCAGGCCGATCTTGGGCAGGGTAAAGATGTTCCACATCGACCCGACCACATTCCACGGGATCAGCATCGGCAGGGCCATCAGCACAAGGCAAACTGGTACCCAGAACCCTTTGCGTGGCATCGAAAGGGCCACGATGATGCCCAAGGGAACTTCGATCAGCAAGATCATGAAAGTAAACAAGAATTGACGTCCCAGCGCGGCCTGGAACCGATCAGAGCGCAGGATTTGCTCAAACCATCCAAGCCCTTCCCAGAAGAACTGGTTGTTGCCAAAGGTTTCCTGCACCGAGTAGTTGACCACGGTCATCATCGGCACAAGTGCGTTGAACGCAACCAGGGCAAGAACCGGCAGGACAAAGAACCATGCTTTTTGGTTTTCTGTTCTCATTGTGACCGCTCCTCAGTTGCGATCCAGCCGTCGCGATAGACGCGGGATTGTTCAGGTTTAAATTGCAGAAAGACCTGCGAGCCGGGTTCGGGTACGGTGTGTTCTGTCACCGCCTTCAGCGCCGTGTTGCCGACCATCGCGCTGACCACATAGTGGCGGCCAATGTCCGACACTTTGGTCACATGCGCCGGAATGCCGGTGTCGCCGAAGCCCACATATTCGGGGCGAATACCCAGATCGGTGCGGCCTCCGTCGCCATGGGTCGGGCCTTCCAGCACGACTTCATGCCCTTCGAACACCGCCCGGTCGCCTTTTGTTTCACAGGGCAGAACATTCATACCGGGCGAGCCGATGAAGTGGCCGACAAATGTGTGTTGGGGACGTTCGAACAGCTCAACTGGCGTGCCGATCTGCACAACTTCGCCTTCCTGCATGACCACAACCTCATCCGCGAAGGTCAGCGCCTCGGTCTGGTCGTGGGTTACGTAGATCATCGTGGCTTTGACGCGCTGGTGCAGCTCTTTCAGCTTCGACCGCAGCTTCCATTTAAGATGCGGGTCGATCACCGTCAGCGGTTCATCAAACATCACCGCATTCACATCGTCGCGGACCAGACCACGACCCATCGAGATCTTTTGCTTGTTGTCCGGGCTCAGACCCGAGGCGCGGGTGTTCAGCATATCCGTGACGTCCAGCATCTCGGCGATCTCATCGACGCGGCGCTTGATTGTCGCTGGGTCAACGCCGCGGTTTTTTAGCGGGAAGGCAAGGTTTTCGCCCACGGTCATCGTGTCGTAGATCACCGGAAACTGGAACACCTGCGCGATGTTGCGCTGGTCGGGGGGCAGGGTGGTGACGTCGCGGTCATCGAACAGAATCTGACCCTCGGACGGTGTCAGCAAGCCTGAAATGATGTTCAACAGCGTGGACTTGCCGCAACCGGACGGCCCAAGCAGCGCATAAGCCCCGCCATCGCGCCAGGTCACGTCGATTTCCTTCAGCGCATAGTCCTCGGGGCCTTGCGGCGCGGGCATATAGCTGTGTCGTAGGTTTGAAAGCTTGATCTGTGCCATGTCAGGCTACCCTTTGGCCGTCTTGGCCGAAATACCGGCAATGGGCCGGGTTCATGTAGAAACTGTGATCCTCGCCAACCTCATAGGGATGGACACCGGCTGCCAGGGATACCCAATCATCCGCCCCGTGACGGAAATGCGCGCTGGAGTCAGAGCCCGACAGTTCGGTCACAAGCACCCGACCTGTCAGTTCCACATCCGCGTCTGATGTCCGGTAAGGCGTCACGCGATGAGGGCGGACAGCAACCATGTATTCGCCATCCTTCATATCCGTAACAGTCCAGCCGCCACCACCGGCCAGTTGCGCCTGCGCACCAGACACGGTGATACGCGCAACGTTGATCGGCGGGTCGGAGAAAACCCGTGCGGCGGCGATGTTTTCGGGGTTGCGATAGATATCTGCGGTGGGTCCGAATTGCGTGACGCGTCCGTCCTCCATCAATGCGGTGTAGCCGCCCAGCAATAGGGCCTCTTCGGGTTCCGAAGTAGCATAGACCACAACGGCACCGCGCCCTGCGAACAGGTCGGGCAGTTGCTCACGCAGTTCCTCGCGCAGTTTATAGTCAAGATTCGCCAGCGGTTCATCAAGGAACACAGCGCGGCTTTCTTTGGCGATGGCGCGGGCCAGCGCGGTACGTTGTTGCTGCCCGCCAGACAGTTCGTGGGGGCGGCGGTGCAGCATTGGGCGAAGCTGCAGCAGATCGGCAGCTTCTTCTACGCGGCCTTCGATCTCGGATTTCGCCATGCCTGCCACGCGCAGGGGTGAGGCGATATTGTCAAAGACGGTCATGTGCGGATAGTTCACGAAAAACTGGTGCACGAGGCTGATCTGCCGCTTTTGCGTGTTCAGCCGCGTCACGTCCTGCCCATCCATCAAGACCTTGCCTTGGGCAATCGGGTCCAGCCCCGCCATAATCTTGATCAGAGAGGTCTTGCCCGATCCGGTGGCCCCAAGCAGCACATTAAAGTGACCAGTCCGCAAGGTCAGCGAAGTAGGTTTGATATGGATGACGTTACCGACCCGTTTGGTCGCGTCTTGAAGTTCGATCATGTCCGTGGGTTCCGGTCCTTCAGTGCGCCGCACTGGTATTGGGATGGGGATGCCTGAACGGCATCCCCGGTTCTCGTGGGTTTACTGGGCCTGCCAGCGCGCTACCAGTTCGTCATAGTTGACGGTCTGGCCTTGCGGCTTTTCGTTTTCCAGCTTGGCCTTAGGCGAACCCGGCTGTTCCAGCCAGAAGGTTGGATCCTGTGGCTCGTTCAGACGGGGACCACAGCCACCGTAGATGCCGGCGCTTTCGTCAGCGGCCTGCATCCGGGACATGGTGATGTCCATCTCTTCAGCCAGACGATCCATCGCCTCTTGCGGGGTGAAGGCGCCCGAGTTCACGTCACCGATCTGCTGCCACCAGATCTGGGCCAGCTTCGGATAGTCCGGTACGTTGATGCCGGTGGGCGACCATGCCACACGGTCAGGCGAGCGGTAGAACTCGACCAGACCACCCAGCTTAGGTGCGCGTTCGGTGAACGACTCGTGATTGACCGAGCTGTCGCGGATAAAGGTCAGGCCCACATGGGACTTCTTCACATCCACGGTCTTGGACGTCACGAACTGGGCATAGAGCCAGGCTGCCTGAGCACGATCCGCAGGGGTCGATTTCAGGAAGGTCCATGACCCCACGTCCTGATAGCCAACCTTCTGGCCTTCTTCCCAATAGGGGCCGTGCGGGCTGGGCGCCATACGCCACAGCGGCGTGCCTTCGTCATCCACGGTGTTGTTGCCTTCGGACTTCGGCTTGACCATGTCGGCGGTAAACGCGGTGTACCAGAAGATCTGTTGGGCCACGTTGCCTTGGCTGAGCGCCGGCAGCGACTGGTAGAAGTCGTAAGACGCCGCACCCGGAGGCGCATAGTTCCGCAGCCACTCATCCCACTTGCGGATCGCGTAGACCGCAGCCGGACCGTTTGCAGCACCACCGCGCGAAACGGACGCACCAACAGGGTTACAGGTGCCCGCTTCCATGCGGATGCCCCATTCGTCAACCGGAACGCCGTTCGGTTCACCAACGTCACCGGCACCAGCCATCGAAAGCCAGGCGTCGGTCATACGCCAACCAAGGTCAGGCGCGCGCTTGCCGTAATCCATGTGGCCATAGATCGCGACACCGTCGATTTCCTTCACGTCGTTGGTGAAGAATTCGGCAATGTCTTCGTAAGCGGACCAGTTGACCGGCACACCCAGATCATAGCCGTATTTCTCTTTGAACGCGGCTTTGTTGGCCTCATCATCGAACCAGTCTTTGCGGAACCAATAGAGGTTCGCAAACTGCTGGTCGGGCAGCTGATACAGGTTGCCGTCCGGGCCAGTGGTGAACTGAATGCCCATGAAGTCATCCAGATCCAGCGTCGGCGAGGTTGTTGCCGCCCAGTCACCGCCCATCTGCTCGGTCAGGTTATACGCCAGTTGCAAGCGCGAGTGGGTGCCGATCAGGTCACTGTCGTTGACGTAGCCGTCATACAGGTGCCGGCCGGTCTGCATCTGGGTTTGTACGGCCTGAACCACTTCGCCTTCGCCAAGAATCTGGTGGTTGACCTTGATACCCGTGATTTCCTCGAACGCCTTGGTCAGAACCTCGGATTCATAAGAGTGGGTCGGGATGCCTT
Organism: Ruegeria sp. AWH4_226; assembly: GCF_056159225.1. Classification (NCBI taxonomy): domain Bacteria; kingdom Pseudomonadati; phylum Pseudomonadota; class Alphaproteobacteria; order Rhodobacterales; family Roseobacteraceae; genus Ruegeria; species Ruegeria sp. AWH4_226. Next base: position 535,534 of record NZ_JBSWUU010000001.1, read on the forward strand.
CGGACAGGACGTTGATTTCCATGCCGGCGTAGGGTTGTGCAGCTTCGATGAACCACTGCATCTCGGCCATCTGTTCGTCTTTCGACAAGGTCGATGGCTGGAATTCGTCGTCAATCCAACGTTGTGCTGCGGCTTCGTCGGCCCAAGCAGGACCGTGCCCCGCAATGACGGCAGCCGCCGCCACTGCGGAAAGTAGATGTCTCCGCATCTGTCTCCTCCCAAAGGTTATAGCTTCCGGTCGAAACCGGATGCCGGACAGCATCAGCGATTTTCTGCGCAAGTGTCAAACTAAATTTTTAGTAAGTGCAAAATTCGCTGGTTTTGGCTCGGGGTTTCGTCGTCAGTTGCTAATTCGTGAATTCGTTGTAAGGTGCAAGTACGATTGCAAAAAAGACCGCTGCCGCCCGCAATACGGATTGGTGAAAAACATTTGGACGCATGAGGATAGGCCATGTCCCGGAGTCTGTTGAAATACACGCGCGTACTGGAAATCGTAGGGGACACGATCAAGGTTAGGGTGCCTCCGGATGGTTCAGCGGACGCAGCAGTTCGATTCAATGATCTGGCGGTGATTGAGACGGTCGATGGGCGTAAAACCCTTGCGCAGGCGATCTTCATCGACCGGGATGTGGTGACGCTGCAGGTGTTCTCGGGCACCAAGGGGATTTCGACCGAGGCAACGGCGACCTTTCTTGGCCACCCAATGCAGACGCCTTATTCAGCAAACATTCTGGGCCGCGTTTTTGACGGTGCCGGGGTGGCGATTGACGGCGGGCCTGACTTGTCCGCCGAGCCCAGAATCGACATTGGCGGCCCTACCGTAAACCCGGCAGAACGCGCGGTTCCCAACAGGATGATTCGCACTGACGTTCCGATGATCGACGTCTTTAATACGCTGGTTGAAAGTCAGAAAATCCCGATCTTCTCGGTCTCGGGCGAGCCGTTCAACGCGTTTCTCAGCCGGATTGGAATCCAAGCAGATGCCGATATCGTTGTATTCGGCGGCTTGGGCCTGATCTTTGACGACTATCACACCTTCCGCACGTCTTTCGAAGATGCGGGCGTGTTCTCGCGAACAGTGATGTTTGTCAATCAGGCGATGGACCCATTGGTGGAACGCCTTCTGGTGCCGGATATGGCGCTGGCCGTGGCGGAAAAGTTCGCTGTGGAAGAAGGCAAGCGCGTGCTGGTCCTGCTGACGGACATGACTGCTTTTGCTGACGCGATGAAAGAGGTCGGCATCAGCCAGGAACGTGTCCCATCGCAGCGCGGGTATATGGGTGATCTCTATTCGCAGTTGGCCCGCCGATACGAGAAGGCGTGTGATTACGCCAAGGGTGGATCAGTGACGGTCCTGACTGTGACAACGATGCCAGGCAATGACGTGACCCACCCGGTGCCGGACAACACGGGCTATATCACCGAAGGGCAGTTCTATCTGCATTCCGGGGTGATTGATCCATTCGGAAGCCTGTCGCGCCTCAAGCAGAACGTGATCGGCAAGACAACGCGCGAGGATCACGGGCAGATCATGAACACCATGATCCGGTTCTATTCGGAAAGCCGCGATGCAGCGCAAAAGCAGGCGATGGCGTTTGATCTGTCGGATTACGATCACCAGTTGCTAAAATTTGGCGCTCTGTTTCGGTCGCGTTTTATGGACATCAACGTCTCGATCCCCTTGGAAGAGGCGCTGGATTTGGGTTGGAAAACGCTGGCCGAGTGTTTTGCGCCTGAACAGTTGCTGATGAAGCAAGCCTTGGTCGATAAGTATTTCCCGAAGGATGCAGATGGCGCGGTTGCAGCTGAATAAATCGTCGCTGGCGCGCCAGCAAACGCAGCTGAAAAGCTATGAACGCTTCCTGCCGTCGCTGGATTTGAAGCGCCAGCAATTGATGGCGGAACGCGCCAAGGCGCGCGATGAGGTTGCGCGCCTTGAAGAAGAAGTAAGCGCATTGGCTCAACAGGTTGGGGCGAAACTGCCCATGCTGGCGCAACAGGGCGTCGATTTGGACGGGTTGGTCGAGCTGAAGGACTACCGGGTCAAAGAGGTGAACGTCGTCGGTGTCAAAATGCCCGCTTTGGACCGGATTGAAGTTGCAGTGCGGCCCTATTCCCTGCTGGCCAAACCGCATTGGGTCGATGCGGCCGCGCAATTGCTGCATGACATGATCGAGGCCCGTCTGCGGGTAAAAGTGGCCGAAGAACGCGTAAAAATCTTCGACAAGGCGGTCGCTACGATCACGCAACGCGTGAACCTGTTTGAAAAGGTCCTGATCCCGCGCGCCAAGGCCAACATCAAGAAAATCCGTATCTACCTGAGCGATGAGCAGATGCAGGCGGTTGTACGCTCGAAAATCTCGAAGCGCAAACATGCGCGTGAGGCTCTGTCATGAGTGTCGCACGCCTGAAAAAACTGTCGCTGGTCGGTCGGGCGGCCCAGAAAACTGAGACGCTTGAGGCGTTGCAAGAGTTGGGATGCATGCATGTCTTACCCTTGGTCCCTCTGCCCGCCGAGCCAGAAAAGGTTAGTGAGCGCGGTGCAAGAAACGCGTATAAGGCTCTGAGATTCCTAACAGATGTTCCAAAACCCCGTCGTCAAATTCAGCGCGACCGGGACTTTGATATGAACAAGTTCGTCAAGGATGTCCTGGACTTGATGCAGCGGTCGCGCGAGGTGACTGACCGGCGCGACTTTCTGGCCCATCGGATTTCGCAGGTGCGACCCTGGGGGGATTTGGACTTTCCACCCGATGATGTGCTGGCAGGCAACCGGCTGTGGTTTTATCAACTGCCGCTAAAGCACCGCGGCGCGTTAGAGGCATTGACGCTGCCTTGGGCGATCTTAGAGCAGGATCACCGGTTCATCTACGCGGTACTGATTGCCCCTGATGAGCCTGACGACGATATTCTACCCGTACCGCGCACCCATACCGGCTCGTTGCCGATCCATGAGTTGGAGGCGCAGCTGGAAGAAGCCGAGATCGCCATTGAAGCCCTTGAGGCTGAGCGTGTTGCGCAAACCCGGTACCTGACACTGATGCGGCGCAATCTTTCCGTCGCAGAAAGTGCAGCAGAACTGGCCCATGCGACCCAGAAAGTACGCGACGAAGAGGCTATGTTTGCACTTCAAGGTTGGGTGCCCGAGGATCGCATTGATGCGCTTCTGGACATGGCTGAATCAAAAAACGCGGCTGTGCTGATCGAAGATCCTGGTCCTGATGACACCCCTCCCACGCTGCTTGAGCAGCCGGAAAAACGAAGCGCTGCCGTAGACTTGGCGCTGTTTTATCAAGTGCCAGGCTACAGGGACTGGGACCCAAGCATCATTGTAGCTGCCTCGTTTGCCTTTTTCTTTGCGATGATCGTGGCTGATGCAGGATACGGGGCCGTTATTCTGTTGGGCTTGCTTTTGTTCTGGAAGCGCATGGACGGAACTCCTGCGCTGCAATCGTGGCGCCGGTACGGGTTGATCATCGCGGGCGTTACCATTCTGTACGGCGTTCTGGTCGGAAGCTATTTCGGGGTTGCACCGCGTGAAGGGTCGATACTAGCCGGGCTCAAACTGCTCGATCTGAACAACTTTGCGGCCATGATGATGGTGTCGATCGTCGTGGGTGTTCTGCATTTGGTGCTGGCAAATGCGTTGGCTGCGCGCGCGGCATGGGGGCAGCGCAGGGCCATTGCCAATCTGGGCTGGATCGCGGCGCTGATCGGCGGCTTTGTGTTGTGGCTGAGCTATATGAAAGGGGGCGCTGCGACACCGGGCTCGATACTTCTGGGCGCGGGCATTCTGGCTATTCTGTTGTTCTCCAGCGAACGGGAAATGAAACAGCCAATCGACTGGCTATGGCGTCTGATCGACGGCCTGAAAGGGCTGGCCGGCGCGATGGGTGCGTTTGGTGATGTGCTCAGTTACATGCGGTTGTTCGCGCTTGGTTTGGCTTCGGCATCCCTGGCGATTACATTCAATGATTTGGCTGTTTCGGTGATGCAGGCAATGAAGGGGCCAGGTATCCTGTTTGCGCTGCTGATCCTGATCATCGGTCACGTTCTGAACTTCGCCCTCGCGATGATGAGCGGCGTCGTCCACGGGTTGCGTCTAAATTACATCGAATTCTTTAAATGGGGTCTGCCGGACGAAGGTATCGTCTTTCGGCCGTTTGCCCGCAAGGAGGTTCAGGAATGAATGAGCTTGTTCTGACATTGGGTTGGCTGGGGATTTATGCGCCAATGGCGCTGGGTGCGGCAGCAAGTGCCGTTGGCTGTGCTATTGCGGGCCAAGCCAGTATCGGCGCCATGACCGAGACTGAGGGCGGCTATGGTCGGTTTGTCGGCGTTTCGGCCTTTCCTTCGACAATGGTGATTTATGGCATCGTTATCATGTTCACGTTGAATCGCGATGTGACGCCGGAAAACGCGGGGGGGTTGTTCGGGATCGGTATCCTGTCCGGCATCGCGCTCATGTACTGTGGTATCTGGCAGGGCAGGGCGTGTGCGGCGGCGATCAATGCGACCAAGGAAAAGCCCGAGATATTTGGCCTATCGCTGGCGCCTGCCGCGATTATCGAAGGGTTCGGCGTTTTTGCCTTTGTCTTTGCCTTGGTCATTAGCGCGGGGATTAGCTGATGGCACAGGATGGAATGATCTCTCACGGTGTCGACGCGCTGATCGACAAACTGCGCAACGATGGTGTGGCTGCGGGGCAGGCGGATGCCGAAAAGCTACGCGCCGATGCCCGGGCTGAAGCTGCGAAGATACTGGCCGAAGCCAAACGCGAGGGGGACGCCTATCAGAAGAAAGCGCGCAGCGAGTCCGACAATTACCGCTCGGCCGGCGAAGAGGCGCTGAACACTGCGATGCGCGACGCTGTACTAACGATGAAGGCGGGTCTGACGGACCGGTTTCGTGAAGATGTTGAGCGTCTGGTCACCAAGGAAATGGCGGACCCGGACCTGTTGAAACAGATGATCCTAGAAGTCGTGGGGCGGGCCGCAGATGGGGCTAATCTGGACGGAGAGCTTCACGTCATATTGCCAGCCAAAGTCGCCACGCAGCAGGACATCAAGCAGAATGCCGATGACATTCAGTCCGGTAAGCTGACGAAGTTTGTCTTGGGATTGACCGCGGATATGCTGCGCGAACAGGTCGAGTTGCATGCGTCAGACGATGTGCAGGATGGAATAAGGGTACGCGCTGATGATCAAGGCGTTGTTCTCGATCTGACCGATAAGGCGGTTGCGGCGCTGTTGATGGAGCATCTGCAACCCCGCTTTCGCGCCGTGTTAGAAGGCGTAATCCGCTGAGATGTCCGACCGCGACGCCTATATCGCGCTGATCAGCAGTTTGCCGGGCTCGGAGCGGTTGTTCATTGCCAAACAGCCGCCCCTGTCGCGGCTGCGGTTAGAGCGGCGCCTGACGGCGCTGACGCCAGAGGATGCGCGCGTTTTAAAGGTGCTGGAACACGCTCTGAACTGGAGCGACTATGATATGGACGTCACGGATGCGCAGGCAATTGAACGCTGCAAAGATGCGATGCGTGATATCCCGCAACCGACATTGCGCGACGTATTCACTGAGCGCATGGATCTGCGCACAGCGGTTGCAGCTTTGCGCCGGCGTCATCAGGGTGGAAGCCCGCCATCCGGGTCATTTGGTCTCGGACGTTGGAGCCGCCACATTCCCGCCAATTGGAGCGATCCGACTTTCAAGCTGGACGGACCGATGCCGTGGATGAAGGAAGCCAAGCAATTGCTGGATGCCAAAGATCCTTTGGGGCTTGAGCGGTTGCTTTTGTCCGTGAGCCACAAGCAGCTAAAGCGGCATGCCGCCCGCCATTATTTCGATTTCGAAGCAGTGGCGATTTACGTGCTGATCTGGAACATTTTTGACCGCTGGGCGCAAAGCAACGCACAGGACGCGGCCAAGAGATTTGAACATCTGGCGCAGCAGGCCATGGCCGGCGCAGCCGAGATCGACTTTGATGGAGCAACCGCATGACAGCCCCAACGAAATCCACGCAGACCGCCACCGCCCGCGTCGTCTCGGTTCAGGAGGGGTTGGTAGAGATACAGGCCAATCAAGACGCGTCAGGGCAGCCGGGGCAGCTGGTCAAAAACGAAGTCGTCTACATCCTGCCCACGCGCCCTGGCCCCGGCAACCGGCAAGAGAGGTTGAAAGCCGAGGTCCTGCGCGTGCGCGGTGATACGGCGGATGTTCAGGTGTATGAGAGCACGGACGGAGTGGCCGTGGGCGACCCCGTGGAACAGTCAGGGCAATTGCTTTCAGTGGAACTGGGTCCGGGCCTTCTTGGGCAGGTGTTCGACGGGCTGCAGTCGCCACTGCCCAAAGTGGCCGCAGAGTTTGGTACATTCCTGCCGCGTGGGGCTGATGTGGCACCGCTGGACGATCAGGCAAAGTGGTCGTTTACACCTTCAGTAAAGGTGGGTGACATGGTGACCGCTGGCGACAGTATCGGCACGGTGCCCGAAGGTCATTTCAACCACAAGATCATGCTGCCCTTCAACTGGGTTGGCGACTACAAAGTGGTTTGGGTTCAGAAGGGTGCCGCCACGATTCACGATATCGTTGCCCGGCTCGAAGATGAGCAGGGCGGAGAGCACACGTTGACCCTCTCGCAGAAATGGCCGGTGCGGCGGCCTCTGCCGGAAAGCATCCTGAAACGCTCGCTGTCAGAACGGTTGTATCCGACTGAACCGGTCCTGACCTCTCAGCGTTTGATTGATACGTTCTTTCCGATCGCACGCGGGGGAACGGCCTGTATTCCGGGGCCGTTCGGCGCGGGAAAGACGGTTCTGCAAAATCTGATCGCGCGGAATGCCAAGGTGGATATCGTGATTGTCGTGGCCTGCGGCGAAAGGGCAGGGGAAGTTGTTGAAACGATATCGGAATTTCCCAAGATGACCGATCCCACCACAGGCGGTAGCCTCATGGACCGGACGATCATCATCTGCAACACGTCATCGATGCCTGTCGCCGCGCGTGAGGCGTCGATCTTCACTGGCATCACGCTGGGCGAATACTACCGTCAGATGGGCTATGACGTACTGCTGATCGCGGACAGCACAAGCCGATGGGCGCAAGCGATGCGCGAAACCTCGGGCAAGTTAGAAGAGATACCGGGTGAAGAGGGGTTTCCGGCCTATCTGGAAAGCTCGATCAAAGGTCTTTACGAACGCGCTGGCGCGGTGAAAACCAATGACGGCGATCTGGGGAGCCTGACGTTGATCGGCACGGTTTCGCCCGCTGGCGGCAACTTTGACGAACCGGTCACACAGTCGACATTGTCCACAGTCAAATGTTTCCTCGGCCTGTCCTCGGAACGGGCTTACAAACGGTTCTATCCGGCGGTCGATCCGATGCTGAGTTGGTCGCGCTATACGGATCAGTTGTCTGATTGGTACGATAAAAACGCCGAACCGGGCTGGACCGGAAAGGTCCGTGATCTGCTGGACCTGATCGAAAAGGGCGAGCAGGTTGACCAGATGATGCAGGTCACCGGCGAAGAAGGCGTCACCACCGAAGATTTCGTAACCCAGCAAAAGGCACTGTTCGTGGATATGGTCTACCTGCAGCAGGACGCCTTCGACAAGGTGGACGCAACTGTCCCGCTTGAGCGTCAGAAGATGACATTCAAGCTGGTGTATGACGTGACGCAATCCACAGCCACCTTTGCCGACAAGACCGAGGTGCGGCAGGTATTCACGCAGCTCACCGGGTTGATGAAGAATTTCCACTATGCCGCAGAAAACACGCCCGAATTCAAATCAGTTTGGCAACAGATTCAGGGTCTGTGTGGCGACAAATTCGGCATTTAGGAGAAAATCAAATGGCAGCCCGTAGGGGAATCGAACCCCTCTTTCCAGGTTGAAAACCTGGCGTCCTAACCGATAGACGAACGGGCCACTTGGTCCAAACAAGCACAAGTGGCAGCCCGTAGGGGAATCGAACCCCTCTTTCCAGGTTGAAAACCTGGCGTCCTAACCGATAGACGAACGGGCCACGCTGGCTTGTGGAGCGCCTTTTACGGTTTCACTGTGACCCCCGCAAGCCGAAAAGCGCAAGGTTGTGAAAGTTTTTTGCCGCGCCGAACAACTTGATCAATGCGCCTGTGCCGCGTCTTCAAGCCGGAGTTGAACCGTCTGCCGCCCGCCCCAGCTGTTGACTTCGAGCCGTCCGGCGAAATGGAACCGCGCGCCGCCATGATTTGACAACTTCTCACCCATCGGGCCATCAAATGCACCAAAGGCAATAGCGTCCAGACCGCCGCCGACACCATCGGACAACGACAGTTTCAGATGAGATTCGCCGACACGCTTGGCAAAGCGAATTTGCAGATCGGGCAGCGCGTACCGTGGGGCAGGGGCGCTGGCCCCAAACGGCCCGGCCTTTTCAATCTGTTCGATCAGGTCGATTGTGGCTGCGCCCGGCATCAACGTACCGTCCAGTTTCAGGTCGGTGGGGCCACCTTCGCCCGCGCCCTGTTTGGCCAGCAGTTCGCTTAGCCGTGCCATTGCAGGTTCCAATTGATCGCGCATCACCGTTAGGCCCGCTGCCATCTTGTGACCGCCGCCTTTGACCAGTAACCCCTCGGCCGCCAGACGCTGGATTGAAGCACCCAGATCAACGCCGGATACGGATCGGCCCGAGCCTTTGCCCTCATCCCCGTCAAAACCGATGACAATCGCAGGGCGGTTCGCGTTTTCCTTGAGGCGCGATGCCACGATGCCGACCACCCCGGGATGCCAGCCATCGCCTGCCGCCCATACCAGTGGCGCATCCAGACCCCGTTCTTCGGCTTGCTCCGTAGCTGCCGCACGCACGGCGTTTTCGATGTCGCGGCGTTCGGTGTTCAATTGATCCAAGCGCTGCGAGAGAGCCTCGGCCTCGTGTATCGAGTCGGTACTGAGCAACCGCGCGCCCAGATCAGCCTGCCCAATCCGCCCGCCTGCGTTGACACGAGGGCCAAGCAGGAACCCAAGGTGATAGCTGTTGGGCGCCGAATCCATGCGGGCCACATCCGACAGCGCCACCAAACCCGGCCTCTGCCTTTGCGCCATGACCTTCAGCCCCTGCCGTACCAGTGCCCGGTTCGCCCCGATCAAAGGGGCCACATCTGCCACGGTTGCAAGTGCTACAAGATCTAACAGCCCAAGCAGGTCCGGCCCTTTCGTGCCTGCCTCGCGCAGCTGGCGCCCCGCCTCAACCAGCATCAGAAAGACGACACTCGCGGCGCAGAGATAGCTCAAATCGCCGCTTTCATCTTGCCGGTTCGGGTTCACCACGGCGACACAGTCCGGCAAGGTCTCACCGCCCAGATGGTGGTCCAGAACGATCACGTCAGCGCCTTTGGCGGCTGCAATCGGTTCGTGGCTCAAGGTGCCGCAATCGACGCAGATTATGAGGTCATGCGCCGCGGCCAATTCCTGCATCGCAGGAACGTTGGGGCCATATCCCTCATCAATTCTGTCGGGCACGTACAGGGTCGCTTGCTGGCCCATCTGTCGCAGCCAGACCAGAAGTAAAGCCGCGGAACTACCGCCATCCACGTCATAATCTGCAAACACTGCGATCCGCTGTTTGGCCCTGACCGCCGCGAGGAAGCGGGTCGCTGCTTTTTCCATGTCCTTCATGGATCGCGGGTCGGGCAGCAATTCTTTCAACTTAGGCTCGAGAAACCCCGGTGCCTCCATTGCGGGAACGCCGCGTCGCGCCAGCACCTGACAGACCGCGCGGGGTAAGCCCGCCTGTTGGATCAGCATTTCAGTGGCCCGCTCGGTTTCCGCCGACGGTCCAACCCAACGCCGTCCGGTCAATGACTGCTCAACCCCTAAAAAGCTCATGCCCTGCCTTTCATGTGCCAAGGCCGGACCCTCTCGGACCCGGCCTCGTTGTGTGTATGGATACCCTTGCGCGCGGTTCAGGCGCAAGCGATTAGGCGTTGTCGTGCGACCACATCGGTGTGCGGTACGACATGCGACGGACCGAGCCGGTTTTCGACCGCATCAGCAGAGTGGTGGTTTCAACCCAGCCGGGCTCGCGCTTGATGCGCGGCAGCAGCGAACCACCGGTCACGCCGGTTGCGGCAAAGATTACGTCAGCGGTAACCATCTCATCGCGGGCATACACGCGGTCCAGATCGGTGATGCCAGCCTTGGCGGCGCGGCTGCGTTCGTCATCATTGCGGAACAGCAGGCGTCCAAAAATTTGACCGCCCATGCATTTCAGCGCGGCTGCAGCCAGCACACCCTCGGGCGCGCCGCCTTGGCCCATATACATGTCGATCCCGGTCACTTCGCTTTCAGCACAGTGCATCACTCCGGCGACGTCTCCGTCGGTGATCAGACGTATTGATGCCCCGGTTTCGCGCACCTCGGCGATCATCGCGTCATGACGTGGGCGTTCCAGGATGCAGACGGTAATGTCAGACGGTTTACACCCTTTGGCCTTGGCCAGAGCCTCAACACGTTCACGCGGGGTCATGTCGAGAGTCACGACCCCTTCGGGAAAGCCCGGGCCAATCGCCAGCTTGTCCATGTACACGTCCGGGGCGTGCAGCATCGATCCGCGCGGGCCCATGGCGATGACGGTCAGCGCGTTGGGCATATCCTTGGCGGTCAGGGTTGTGCCCTCAAGCGGGTCCAGTGCGATGTCCACACCGGGGCCATTGCCTGTGCCAACCTCTTCGCCGATATACAGCATCGGTGCCTCGTCACGCTCGCCTTCACCAATGACCACGACACCCGCGATGTCCAACAGGTTCAACTGTTCACGCATGGCGTTCACAGCGGCCTGATCCGCCGCTTTTTCATCGCCGCGTCCAACCAGCGAGGCCGATGCAAGCGCGGCCTGCTCTGCGACCCGCGCCAGGCCCAAAGACAATAGGCGGTCGTTGAAATCGATCTTGGCAGCACTCATTTTTCACTATCCTCAGGTCACTGTCGGTTTTTATCTCGGCATAGCCCGCGTTTCAGGTTTACCGCAAGTGTCAAACCTCTTCGATGCGCAAGGCGACGGGTTCGGCTGCCACCACATCGGCATTGCGGAAGCCTTCCAACGCGATATCCAACGTCGCCCGTGTGGTTTTGTGGGTGACGATCAGGACCGGGGCTGTGCTTTCGGAATGACCATACTGGCGCATCCGGTCGATTGAGACACCTGCATCCCCCAGAATAGCCGCCACTTTGGCCAGCGCGCCGGGTTTGTCGAACAATGCAAGGCGTACATAATAGGGGGCGGGCAGTCCGGTCACTGCGGCCTGCGCATCCTGCAACGAGGTTGCGGGGCGGCCAAAGGTCGGAATCTGCAATCCGCGCGCCAGATCGCATACATCGCCCATGACAGCACTAGCGGTGGGTCCTTCACCGGCGCCGGGGCCGCGCAGAACGACCTGTTCGACGGAATCGCCTTCGATAACGACCATGTTTGTGCCGCCTTCCAGTTGCCCCAAAGCCGAGCTGCTGGGCACCAGACAGGGTTGCATTCGTTGTTCCAGACCACGGGCCGAGCGCTGGGCGACACCCAGCAGCTTGATGCGATACCCCATATCGTCTGCCTGGTGGATGTCTTCCAGGCTGATCTGCTGAATGCCTTCGATCTGAATGCCGTCAAAGTTCGGTTTAGTCCCAAACGCGATCGACGACAGCAGTGCCAGCTTATGCGCCGCATCAATGCCGCCAACGTCAAGGTTTGGGTCAGCTTCAAGATATCCCAACTCGGCGCATTCTTCGAACAGAGCGTTATAGCCCAGCTCCTGCGACTGCATTCGGGTCAGGATGTAGTTGCAGGTTCCGTTCATCACGCCCATGACGCGTTTGATCTCGTTTCCGGCCAGCCCTTCGGTCAGGGATTTGATGACCGGGATACCACCTGCAACGGCGGCTTCGAACCGGATCACGCGGCCTGCGGCCTCGGCCTTTTCGGCCAATTCCTGACCGTGAATCGCCAGCAACGCCTTGTTCGCGGTGACCACGTCCTTGCCGCTGGCCAGTGCTGCCTCGACCGAGGCTTTGGCCGGGCCATTCTCGCCACCAATCAATTCCACAAACACGTCGATATCATCGCGTTTGGCAAGCGCTACAGGGTCAGCCTCCCACGCATAGTCTGACAGGTTTACACCGCGGTCCTTATTCGCATCACGTGCGGAAACGGCAGTGATTTCGATCGGCCGACCGGTACGCGCCTGCAGCAGGTCCGCATGGCGGCGGATGATCTTCACGACACCCACGCCAACTGTTCCCAAGCCCGCAATTCCCAGCCGCAGCGCCTGTGTCATCCCGTGGGTTCCTTTCCGCTCGAAAATTTCCGTTGCACCGGGCCTGTCGCCCGTTCAGCGCTGCCTTATCGGGTTCGGCGCTAGGGTGCAATGCGTCGCGGTCCGAACTGGGGTGAATCCCAAGGGGTCAGTTGATTTCAGTGTTTTGGAGGTCTTGCGACTTTTTCTCAAGCGCTTCGCGCCGCGCCTTCAAATCTTCTTCGACATCAGCCGCTTCGTTCGCTGGTTCAACCGGGGGTCCAAGTGCCTCTTGCAGGGGAATAAGCTTGGGATAGCGGGCCGATTTGAGCTCGGGCAGTTCGCTTCCTTCCAACTCGGGGAAATCTGCGCAGCCAGCGCAAATCAGCACCAAGATCAGCAACGGCAGACGCTTCATTCGGAACCCTTTCAAGGTCGATCCCAACCGTGATGCACCTTTTGTCGCGCTGGTTCAAGCGGGCTTCTATTTGAACATGCGTTCAGATACTGTGAGGTGATGGCACGCACTCAAGGTTCACATTCCGATATTACCGGCCCGCGTATCCGAAAAGCGGCGTTGGGATTGTTCGCCCGCCACGGTTACGCGGCGGTATCCATGCGCCAGATCGCGGCCGAGGTCGGGGTGCAGGCCGGGGCGCTGTACAACTACACGCCGGATAAGCAGAGCCTTCTGTTCCACCTGATGCATGAGCACATGCAAGAGCTTTTGTCAGCTTACGGCGAACTTGCGCAGCCTGAGAATGCCTTTGAGGCGTTGCACCAGTTCGTAAGGTTTCACATCCGGTTCCATCTTGAGCGCCCGGATGAAGTATTCATTGCCTATATGGAACTGCGCAACCTGACGCCCGAGAACTTTTCGGAAATCGAAGCCTTGCGCCGTAAATACGAAGACGCGTTGGAAGCCATCCTGCGCAAAGGGCAGGGGGCTGCGCTTTTCGATATTGCGGATACCAAAGTCGCCACCCTTGCCGTTATCGCCATGTTGAACGGGGTGATGACCTGGTATCGCGCAGGTGGTCGTTTGTCTCTGGACGAGGTTGAGCAGAATTACTGGGATATGGTCCGCCGCTCGGTCTCGGCCTGACGGTCCTAGTGAGCCGGCTGGATGAAGGTTCCGTTCCGCAACTCGCGGAAGGCTTTCTCAAGCTCTGCCCGCGTGTTCATGACGATCGGACCGTGCCAGGCGACAGGTTCGGCAATTGGCGCGCCTGAGATCAGCAGGAACCGCACGCCTTCAGGCCCGGCCTGCACGGTTATCTCATCCCCGGTGCCAAACCGGACAAGCGTTCTGTCGCCAGACATGTCACGGATATTCACCTCTTGCCCCGCAACTTCTTTTTCCAGAAGCACACCAGTGGGTTGCGAGGCGTCTGCGAAAGCAGCCTGACCTTCAAAGATATAGGCAAAAGCGCGACGATAGGTGTCGATGCGAAAGGTTTTCTTTACCCCCGCCGGAATGCGAACGTCCAGATATTGCGGATCGGCGGCAATCCCGTCGACCGGGCCGGTCTTGCCCCAGAATTCGCCCACAATCACGCGAACCGTTGTACCGTCATCATCAGTAACTTCGGGGATTTCCTTGCTTTGCACATCCTGATAGCGCGGTGCGGTCATTTTTTGCGCGGAAGGCAAGTTGCCCCACAGTTGGAACCCGTGCATCTGACCGGTGGCGTTCCCGGATGGCATCTCTTGGTGCAGGATTCCGGACCCGGCGGTCATCCACTGAACGTCGCCCGCGCCGAGTGTCCCACTGTTTCCCAGAGAATCCGAATGTTCAACCTCACCTGCAAGCACATATGTGATCGTCTCGATCCCACGATGCGGGTGCCATGGGAAACCTGCCTGATAGTCGCGTGGCCGCTCGTTCCGAAAGTCGTCAAACAGTAAGAACGGGTCAAGCTCTGACGGGTCTTGAAACCCAAATGCGCGGTGCAGCTTGACGCCTGCGCCCTCAAGCGTGGGGGTGGCTTTGCGGGTTTCCAAAACTGGTCGTAGGGACATTGTGGCCTCCAATAGCTTTGGCATGCATGTAAGATAAGCCTGATGTGGGTCAATCAGCAGAAATAAACGGTCACTGTGCGGGAATCTGCCCCTCTGTCATTTCCGGATCAAAGCGGCTAAACCCTCGGAAAAACATCAAGGGTTCACATGCAACAAGACGTACTGGCCACTATTCGACCTTCAACCGCAAGACGCTGGCTGGGCGTTGGTATGTTAAGCATTGTCGGTGGATTGGTTCTTTTCGTGGCCCTTACACGACCGCCTGAGCCGGTGTGGCTGATTTTCCTGATTGCAGTAGGGGGGGGAACGTTCTGGCTGGCGTACCGCATGTGGCAAGCGACCTCCGATTCTATTGAATTGACAGAGACCGAACTCAGAACCGGGGCAGGGCGTCTTATTGCAAAGGTAGAGGATATTGAGGCCGTAGACAGGGGCGTTTTCGCGTTCAAACCGTCAAACGGGTTTCTGCTGAAAACACGAAATAGCGCAGAAAACAGTTGGGATCCTGGCCTGTGGTGGCGTTTGGGGCGCCGTGTTGGCGTCGGCGGTATGACAACGGCCGCCGAAACCAAGTTTTTATCCGAGGTGCTGACAGCCCTGATTACGCAGTACAGCCCTGCTCAGAAAGATCATCTGCGCTAATCTGGTCGGCGACACGCGGTCGGGTGAAAATAAAATTCTCAAATCGGTAGTCGGTTTCCAACCAAGGTGGCTTTACCTTCCAGGCATACTCGTTCACCGTCTCCACAATAATCAAAGGCTCCAGATCTGACAGAGGCGGAAGGCGGTCCCGCAAAGTTTCAATATTGTCGTTGGTCCAAATGTCCGCGAACCCGCAGCTTGTCGACCAGTCGACGACAAGACGGTCATCATCTTCTTTGTACCTGATGAAAGACAGACGAATTCTCAATTCGGATTCGTTATTCACCATTCGCTGCATCAAAAGGTGCATAGAAGATACGTATGCGTCGTTTATTCCATCTTTTTCACGCGAAATCAGATCGCTTACCGTGTAAGCCGCCTTCAGATTTGCAGTGCTTTGGCGGAAGGCGTCATAGAAAGTGTAGGTAAGCGTTACGGTCAATACGAACATTGGAAGAATCAACAAAGCTTCCACTGTAAGCCCACCGTTTTCGCGCCTTAGCCATGTGCTCAGGTGCTCACGAATTTTCGAGGAAACACGCAACATATCAAGGCTCCTGAACAAAAGCAGTGGTCGCCGTAAGCGCGATCAGACCGTCATCATCTGCCAATGCACGACCCATCGACGACGTCGGGAAGACCGGATCGACGATAGCGCAGGCGCGCAGGATCATTAGTTCATTCGGCGGGCCATTTGTGAATTCACGGACCGGTTTAGCCTCTTCCGACCGATCTGTGCAGTCTGCTTCCACCGGCAGCGTTATGCCGGTAAATGCGCTCTGAAGGATCATCTCAAGCTGCAAGTTGTTACTGCAATCATCAATAACTTGCGTCTGTTCACAGATTGCCTCTTTGATTTGGTCATGGGTCGGTCCCGACCCGGTTCCAAGCCGGATATCCCGGACCACCAGGTCTACGGATCGCTCAAGCATTGACTGCTTGACCGTCACCAAGGCGTACTCCATCGCGCTTAAAATGAAGAAGACGTACAGTGGGAACAGGATAACGAATTCAACCATAAGGCTGCCCTCTTCCGAGCGACGGAAGCGAAGTACGTTATCCCAAGGCCGACGTTTCATTGGGTCAACTTCAGACGCTTGATCGATGCGGCAATCGATTCGAACACTTCTTCAAGTGTCAGGTTGTTAGAGCCAAGGGTTCCATCGCTGTTGACCTTGTAAACTGTGCTGGGTTTGCTGGCGCAGTCTTCGATCGTCGTCACCCCGATCTCGGGCGCCTCGAACGCGATTCCGTAAACGATCACGCCTTTCTTCTTAGCAGCGCCGCATATTTCGGATGTGCGCGTGTTCTTGGTCGACGAACCGATAGAATTATACGCCTTGTTATAGTGGTTCTTTTTCCATTTATTTTCCCAACCATAGTTGTGTTTCGCATTCCAATACAATGACACGCGGTTGTACAATTGGGGGTATGTCAGCCGAATGGCATTTCCAGCCTCTGAATCCTTCTCACCATAGGGGTGATCTCTTTCTTTCTTCTGTCGTGTCCAACGGTAGCGCGGCGGGTCACCTGAATCAGATATCCGAACACTGTATTCACCCTTTTTACCATCGCTGTGAACATAGTCAGCGTTGAACCAGACATCCGAATTTCCGTCGCGCAGAGAGCTCTTGAGCCTGTACTGTGACGTGTTCTTGCCATCGGTGAAGACAATCAAAACCTTCTGAACATCGTCCTCGTAGTCTTTGGGGCGATCCTTGAAGGTTGCTGGAACAATTGTTTTCGTTGAAGACGGGCTTACACGCTCTTTCGACAACTGGTTTATGATGCCTTGGAATTCAGGATCCAATAACGCCGTGCCCCATTTTACGCCGATATCAATCGAGGTATTGCCGAAAGCAGTCAGGTCGTCGATACGCGCATGCAGATCGGCGACAACGTTAGTATGCGCGGTGATTTCACTGCCGGGACGTGTCGGGCAAGTGGGTTGCAGGTTTGCCTCATACTCCTTCCCATTTTTCTTTGTGTAGCGATCGAAATGAGCTGTTCTTTCGTATGACAACGTCGGATCCAAGAGAGCCTGTTGGAAATCTGATCCGCTGAAGTTCAGGCAATGCGAGTAACTGTGTTCCGACGTTACGTTCGTAAACTTGCCCAAGATGTTTTCACCAGCGTTCACCTGCGTGGCGTAAGGAATGATCGAGATAGAAATCTTATCCGGGTTTTCTTTCGAATACATCTCGGTCACGAAGGTCTTGGCCGCCTCGCGCAGAACTTCGATCTTGGATTTCCCTTCTGTGGCCGAGGCGCTGTTCATTGAGCCGGACATGTCCAGAACCAACGAAATTTCGACGGAACCGACGGATTCCTCTGCAGTGCTCGCTACATTTGCCGTCAAGGTTTCAATGCCGGAAAACCGCATGAAGTCCGTTTGGACTACCGTAGAAGCTGTAGCACTTACCTTCCTGGAGCCAATCCCTTCGACCACCACCGGATCTCCCGTTAGCTTGTCTTTCAGCCCTGACTTTTCCATGTAGGCCTGAACCACTGTCGCAGGCGGTTTTTGCTGCTTCAGGTTTGCTGATGCAAGAACTGCACGGTCCAGAGTGGCTTGCAGGTTTGCTCTGTCGCGCTCAAAATGCATGATGTCGACACCGATGCCCGTTGTCGCGAACATGATGATCAGACCGAGGATCACGAATAACGTGAATACGGCACCATCCTCTCGCTTGGCAAACAAACTGGCGAACCGACGCGCCTTTGAGATTGTATTCTCAAATTTATGTGCGCCACTTTGAAATATGCGCTTTTTCATATTGACGACCTCGCTGAGCAGACATCCATACTGCTTAGGAAAAAATAACTTTCAGAAAATTAGCGTCGAAACGTGGCGGGATTTGGGCGAAAAAGCCACTGACTCGGTCGGTTTGCTTGAAAATGCGGGATAATTTACGACCATCTTGCGGATCTGTTTTCGAATGGGCGACAATTCTGGCTTTGAAGCGTGGGGGCAGCGACTCAGGGCCGAGTGGGCGTTTCTTTCCGGATTTTCGGGTTTTATTTCTGCTTAATTATTGATCGTTGGCGCTTTGGGTGCGACAAGACGTCAGAACGCATGTCGTTCGCTGGCACGGAGGACTCAATGACGGCCGTTAAAGAACCCAGTTTTCGCGAGAGTGTAGATCTTATGTTCAACAGGGCGGCGTCCCTGATGGACTTACCTCCGGGGTTGGAAGAAAAAATCCGCGTCTGCAACGCCACGTATACAGTTCGGTTCGGTGTGCGTCTTCGAGGACAGATTCACACGTTCACCGGTTATCGCTCAGTTCATTCCGAGCATATGGAGCCGGTTAAGGGTGGAATCCGGTACGCGATGGCCGTGAACCAAGACGAGGTTGAGGCGCTGGCAGCCCTTATGACCTATAAATGTGCTTTGGTTGAAGCGCCTTTTGGTGGGTCGAAAGGGGGGTTGCGCATTGACCCCAGGCAATACGAAGAGCACGAGTTGGAGCAGATCACGCGGCGGTTTGCCTATGAGCTGGCCAAACGTGACCTGATTAATCCGTCCCAGAACGTACCTGCGCCCGATATGGGCACAAGCGAGCGTGAGATGGCATGGATGGCCGACCAATATACGCGAATGAACACCACAGATATCAACGCACGGGCCTGTGTGACGGGCAAGCCGTTGAACGCGGGTGGTATCTCGGGCCGGGTTGAGGCGACCGGGCGCGGTATTCAATACGCGCTGCGCGAGTTTTTCCGCCATCCTGAAGATGTGCAGAAGGCGGGTCTGTCGGGGAAACTGGACGGCAAGCGCGTGATCGTTCAGGGCTTGGGTAACGTGGGCTACCATGCCGCCAAGTTCCTGAGTGAAGAGGACGGATCACGAGTTGTCGGCATTATCGAATGGGATGGGGCGCTTTATAACCCCGAAGGGATCGATGTCGAAGCTGTCCGCCAGTGGATTGTGAAACACGGCGGTGTGAAGGACTATCCCGATGCGACACATTCGGCCGATGGAACCACGGTTCTTGAGGCGGAATGCGATATTCTCATTCCGGCTGCGCTTGAGGGTGTCATCAACCTGACCAACGCCGATCGGATCAAGGCACCTTTGATCATTGAGGCGGCAAATGGTCCCGTGACAGCCGGCGCAGATGAGATTCTGCGTGACAAGGGTACGGTCATTATCCCCGACATGTATGCGAATGCCGGTGGCGTGACGGTGTCTTATTTCGAGTGGGTCAAGAACCTCAGTCATATTCGCTTTGGCCGCATGCAACGTCGTCAGGAAGAGGCGCGGCACGAGTTGATTGTCAGCGAATTGGAACGGCTGGACCGTTACCTTGGCGATGCGTGGTCGATGTCTCCGAATTTCAAGGCGAAGTATCTCAAGGGCGCGGATGAGCTGGAATTGGTGCGGTCAGGCCTCGATGACACGATGCGCATTGCCTATCAGTCGATGCGTGAGGTTTGGCACGACCGCGATGATGTGGCGGATTTGCGCACGGCGGCGTATATCGTGGCCATTGACCGCGTTTCTAAAAGCTATCGCGCCAAGGGGCTTTAAAGCTTTCGTCGGTGGGGTGTCGCGACGCCCCGCCGATCAAATTTGGCACCTTCGTCTAAAAGGGTGATAGCAGGTGCCGCTTTTGAGGGTTAGACTCGACGGATCTTAACTGATTCCGGAGCCGCACAATGTTTCGTCCCTTACTTGCCTTTTTCTTTTTGTCGTCACCTGCACTGGCTCAGGAAACCAAGGAAGAAAGCTGTGGCTATCAAGCTGACGTCGTTCGAGCAATTCAGCAGGCCCGACTGGATCGGGTGAAAGAAGCTGATGTTGCTGAGACTATTGTGTCAAGCAATCCGCCATGGCCATCCAACTACAATTCCGCGATCCCCGGGTTAGCACCATGGGTTTACGAGTTGAAAAAACGAGACTTACGCAAGCAGGACCTTGGTGAAATCCTCTACCAACAATGTGTGGACAATTGGGATGAGATACAGGCCTTAAAAAACAACATCACCAACTAGGATGTCACTGCCCCCCGGATTTCTTGATGAACTGCGCACCCGGCTCAGCCTGTCTCAGGTTGTTGGGCGCAAGGTCATGTGGGATCAGCGCAAGTCCAATCAGGGCAAAGGGGATATGTGGGCGCCGTGCCCGTTCCACCATGAAAAGACCGCGTCTTTCCATGTGGATGACCAAAAGGGGTTTTACTACTGCTTCGGGTGCCACGCCAAAGGCGATGCCATCAGTTTTGTGAAAGAGACCGAGAATGTCTCATTCATCGAAGCGGTTGAGATTCTGGCGCGCGAGGCAGGAATGCCCATGCCCGCCCGCGACCCGAAGGCGCAGGAAAAGCAGGATCGCCGCTCGCAACTTGCTGACGTGATGGAGCAGGCGGTTCAGTTCTTTCGCCTTCAGCTGAAAACCGGAGCGGGGGGCGCTGCCCGCGATTATCTGACCCATCGTGGCTTGGATACGCAGGCTTTGGAGCGTTGGGAGATTGGGTTTGCGCCTGATGGGTGGCAGGCGCTATGGGATCATCTTCGCGGCAAGAGCATCAAGGAAGATCTAATCCTTGCCGCAGGGCTGGCGAAGCCGTCGAACAAGGGCAAGAAACCGTACGATACTTTCCGCAACAGGATCATGTTCCCGATCCGCGATCCGCGTGGGCGTTGCATCGCTTTTGGCGGTCGGGCGATGGACCCCAGCGATAATGCCAAGTACCTGAATTCGCCTGAGACCGAGTTGTTCGACAAGGGCCGCAGTCTTTACAATCATGGTCCCGCACGACAATCGGCTGGCAAAGGGCAGCCATTGATCGTCGCCGAAGGTTACATGGACGTGATTGCGCTGTCCGAGGCTGGGTTTGGTGCCTCGGTGGCGCCTTTGGGCACAGCGATCACCGAGCATCAGTTGCAACTGCTGTGGCGCATTGCGGATGAGCCGATCATCGCCCTTGACGGTGATACCGCAGGTCTACGCGCCGCGATGCGTGCTGTTGATCTGGCGCTACCGCTTTTGGAGGCCGGCAAATCTCTGCGCTTTGCTCTGATGCCGGAAGGAAAAGACCCTGATGACCTGCTGCGTGCGGAAGGGGCAGGGGCGGTGCAGGCCGTGTTGGATGGGGCAATTCCGATGGTCAAATTGCTGTGGCAGCGCGAAACCGAAGGCAAGGTGTTTGATAGCCCCGAGCGTAAGGCGGCACTGGATAAGGTACTGCGCGACAAGATAAAGCTGATCCGCGACCCGTCGATCCGGTCTCACTATGGCCAAGAGATCAAGGACCTTCGCTGGCAGCTTTTCCGCCCGCAGCGCCAAACTCAGGGCCGGCAATGGCAGCCGCGCAGTAAATGGCAACCACAGAAACAACCCGCAACACCCGGTGCGCGGGCCTCACTCCTTGCATCGTCCGAAAATGCGGAAATCCAATTGCGGGAAGCTGCCATTCTGGCAATTTCTCTGCTGAACCCGCAGGTTGTGGTGCAATTCGAACATCAGTTGGAAGATATGGAATGCCGTGATCCTGATCATGCGGCGCTGCGAAATGCGATCCTACGTCACGCGATAGATGATCCAGATAACCTGAAAGACCACATTGCTGCATCTTTGGGGTCCGAAGCCCTTGAAAACCTGCTGGCCCTTCGCCATGTCGCAGTGATCCCCTGTGTGTATAAACCGGGCGACGTTGAAAAGGCCGAGATGACGCTGGCCGAAGAACTCGCAAAGATCAAAGCGCTCCGGGGGTTGGATGCAGAGATTGCCGAAGCCGAAGAGGAGCTGTCTGATCTGGCAGATGAGGCGTTGACATATCGTCTGGCGCAAGCCGCCGAAGAGCGTAACCGCGCAAGCCGGAGCCAGAATGAGGACAGGGCCGTTTTTGACGTCGCGGACAATGGTGCGCGCATTAATCGCGATGAGAAAGACGCGTTTGAGGCGATTATGTCGGGAATCAATTTCACTCGGAAACGTCGCTAATGTGATGTTTTCGTAAGGCACTGGAAAAGAAAAACAGGTAAACGGGTAGCCGAATCATTTCTACGCGCTAATGATTCGGTCAAACGAATCACCCATCCCTGCAGGAGCATTGAATGGCCGCCAAGGATACGAACGAAGACCGCAAATCCGACGAGCAGGAACAGGAAATCTCGCTGGATATGAGCCAGGCCCAGGTCAAAAAGATGATCGCTGAGGCTCGCGAGAGGGGGTATATCACCTACGACCAGCTCAACCAGGTTCTGCCGCCGGATCAGGTCAGCTCGGAACAGATCGAAGACGTCATGTCGATGCTGTCCGAAATGGGCATCAACATCATCGAAGATGAAGAAGCCGAAGAAGAAGAAAACAAAGGCTCGACCGAACTTACCACGACCGAAAGCAACCGTGAGGTTGCGTTGGCTGGTGCTGCCACCGAAAAGCTGGATCGCACCGATGACCCCGTCCGCATGTATCTGCGTGAGATGGGCAGTGTCGAACTGCTGAGCCGTGAGGGCGAGATTGCCATCGCCAAACGCATCGAAGCGGGCAGGAACACGATGATCGCCGGGCTGTGCGAAAGCCCGCTGACCTTCCAGGCGATCACGATTTGGCATGATGAATTGTTGTCCGAGGACATTCTGCTGCGCGATGTCATTGATCTGGAAACCACATTTGGGAACCAGATGGATGAAGACGGCGATGTCTCTGAGCCCGTAGTTGATACGTCTGCCGTTCAGGCGGCAAAGCCGGCGAAGGACGAAGGTCCCGAGCTGGACGCAGACGGCAATCCGATCGCAAATGACGATGATGAGGACGAAGACGATCAGGCCAATATGTCCTTGGCGGCGATGGAAGCTGCACTGAAGGATCAGGTTCTGACCACGTTGGAACGGATTTCAACCGACTTTGCGCAACTCAGCGAGATGCAGGACAGCCGGATTTCAGCGACGTTGAACGAAGATGGTTCGTTTAGCGAAAAGGACGAAGCAACCTACCAGAAGCTGCGTGCAGAGATTGTCGAACTGGTGAACGGTCTGCATCTGCACAATAACCGGATCGAGGCGTTGATCGACCAGCTGTACGGCATCAACCGCCGCGTCATGTCGCTGGACAGTTCGATGGTAAAACTTGCTGACCAGGCGCGCATCAATCGTCGGGAGTTCATAGACGCCTACCGCGGACGCGAACTGGACCCGAATTGGCTGGCTGAGATGGGTGAAAAGTCGGGCCGGGGCTGGCAGATGTTCATCGAACGCTCGACCGACAAGGTCGAAGAGTTGCGCAACGACATGGCTCAGGTCGGTCAATACGTTGGTTTGGACATTCCTGAATTCCGTCGGATCGTGCAGCAGGTTCAAAAGGGTGAGAAAGAAGCTCGGCAAGCCAAGAAAGAAATGGTCGAAGCCAACCTGCGCCTGGTGATCTCGATTGCCAAAAAGTACACGAACCGCGGCCTGCAATTCCTTGATCTTATTCAGGAAGGTAACATCGGCCTGATGAAGGCGGTGGACAAGTTCGAATACCGCCGTGGCTATAAATTCTCGACCTATGCGACTTGGTGGATTCGTCAGGCGATCACGCGATCTATCGCTGATCAGGCCCGCACAATCCGTATTCCGGTCCACATGATCGAAACCATCAACAAACTGGTCCGAACCGGTCGTCAAATGCTGCACGAGATCGGTCGCGAGCCGACGCCGGAGGAGTTGGCAGAAAAGCTGCAGATGCCGCTTGAGAAAGTGCGCAAGGTGATGAAGATCGCCAAAGAACCCATTAGTCTTGAAACACCGATTGGCGACGAGGAAGACAGCCAACTGGGCGATTTCATCGAGGACAAAAATGCGGTTCTGCCTCTGGACAGCGCCATTCAGGAAAACCTCAAGGAAACGACCACACGGGTTTTGGCTTCACTTACTCCGCGTGAGGAACGTGTCC
This sequence comes from Ruegeria sp. AWH4_226, assembly GCF_056159225.1. Classification (NCBI taxonomy): domain Bacteria; kingdom Pseudomonadati; phylum Pseudomonadota; class Alphaproteobacteria; order Rhodobacterales; family Roseobacteraceae; genus Ruegeria; species Ruegeria sp. AWH4_226. The sequence continues at coordinate 559,335 of NZ_JBSWUU010000001.1, forward strand.
TGCGGATGCGATTTGGCATTGGTATGAATACCGATCACACGCTTGAGGAGGTCGGCCAACAATTCAGCGTGACCCGCGAACGTATTCGCCAGATTGAAGCGAAAGCGCTGCGCAAGCTGAAACACCCCAGCCGGTCGCGTAAGCTGCGGTCCTTCCTGGATCAGTAAGGTCAAAGGCGCCTAGTTAGAGGCGCCTTTTTTCGTTCACGGAAGGTCACGTTGACCGCTTTTCCAGTAAAATTGGCGGCAACTCACAAGGCGAAGTCAATACGCCCCTTTATATGCCTGATGTCCACTCACGGGACAGGCCGGGGCGAGGCTGAGTTGCCCATGACCCCCGGTCGCTCGCTTCAGGGCCTTTCTGTTAGGTTCAATCGACTGCGGAACGCACTGGGAACCTGACCAGTCCAGCGTTTGAAGGCCGTTGAAAAGGCCGGCTGGTCGGCATAGCCAAGCGAATAAGCGATCTCGGACAAGGGCATGCCATTCGTGATGAATGTTTGTGCCAGATCGCATTTCAGGTCATCGACGATTCCGCGATAGCTGGTGCCCTCGTGCTTAAGCCGACGCGCAAATGTGCGGGCGCTCATCCCCAGATTGGCAGCGGCCTCATCCGCATTGATGATCGTGCCGGGCATGGACCGGGTGATCAGCCCTTCGACCTGAGCGCGGAGCGGTTGCTTGGGCGATTTTCGCTCGGCCAGAACATGCTCGGCATATTGCAGAAGATGCGCGCGCAGGTTTGAATCGTAGGTGGGAATGGGTAAGTCTAGCGTGGACATGGCCACCACGATTTCCAGCTTTTCTGCGCCAAAAACGATTGGAAATCCTGCAAGTTTCTGAAACCTTTCACTGTTTTTTCCAACCTCGTGCTGGAATCTGATCTCGATCGGATAGAAATTTGATTGCGTGAGGGTCCGCATACGGGCCAACCCTGCGAAGATCAGGAATTCGGTCCGCCGGTGGTAGCGGGCAAAACTCGCATCTTTCCAATCGGCTTCGATGGTGGCGAAGTTCCCGGCCAATCGCAGGGTAAAGGCAATAGCGGGGTCGATGATTTGGTGAAATCGCGACGTGTTCTCGATGACTTGCCGCAAGTCACGTGAATACTTGCTTATATAGGCCGTCAGGCTGGACGATGCCGAAAACTGCAATCCCGCTTGCGCCGCAAATGTGATGTCGCCCATTACATCGCACGCATATCGCGCAAACAGGGCCTCTTGGTGAGCACTGCACATGGACGTAGAGTCAGAGAGTGCGCCGCGGCTCAGCTTGCATCGTTCGAGAATGCGATCTGACGCTTCAGTTCCGTTGGTCTGTTGATCAAGCACGCGGGTCAAAGTGTTAAGGCGAGCGATGTCAACTTCCATGACCTTCTTTCCAGTGCTTTCAATCGGCTTCCCGCAAATTTGGCGGAAAACGCGGTGTAACAATAAGTCTAGATTAATTGGCTGAAATTCGAATGGTTCTGGCAGTTAAAAACAAGAAAAAAAGTACGCATTCAGATTTTCATTGCCTTTGGCAAAAAATCTGTTCCGTGTTTGAGTGTTTTTTGGGGCATGCAGATGCAGATTTCGCCCCTTCGTCAGGCCCCGGCTGAATTCCTTGTGATGAGGCTTTGTTGGGTTTCAAAGCAAGCTACGTCGTTACATACCTCGAAACAGAAAAAGAGTATGATTATGAAAAAGCTTATGACTTATGTGGTTTTTGCGGCTGTCGTGCTCGGCACTCCGGCTACAGCATTTAACGGCCGTTTGGGTTTTCAGACGGTAGCGGTGAATAACTCGGTTTTCGAAGTGATCCCGCGCGGTCGGACGGATACGGATGGGTATTGGTGCGCGGCCGCAGACTTTGCCCGAAGAACGTTGGGGGCAGGCTGGCAGCAGCGCATTTATGTAAAGCGCGGCTATGGTCCTAGCGAGGCTACCGGCCGAAGAACGGCGGTACAGTTTACACTGGACGCGCCAGAAGGCGCTCCGCAGCAGTCAAGTGGCGTGTTCTCTGCTGGGTTTCAGCCGGGTTACAGTATGTCTGTTCAGGCCGCCAATGGCCGATGCAGAGGCCGCCCCTTCATCAATTGACAAAGTTCGAACAAGAAATGCAGGCCGAGTTCGAAATACCGACGCAGGGTCCGGGGTTGTATGAATTCACCTCGGACGTGCGTCACTGGCTCAAGCCCTTCGCGCGCGATGGGCTTCTGACGCTGTTTGTCCGCCATACGTCCTGTTCACTGCTTGTGCAGGAAAACGCCGACCCCGACGTACAAACAGATATGCGGGCTTTTTTCGAGCGGCTGGTGCCACCGTCCAACCATCCATCCATGGCTTACCTGCGCCACACGTATGAAGGCCCGGACGATATGCCAGCCCATATCAAGGCCGCGCTGTTGCCTGTTTCGCTTGCGATTCCCGTGACGTCAGGGCGGCCTGTTCTTGGAACGTGGCAGGGGATTTACTTGTTTGAACACCGTAGCGCCCCGCACGTTCGAAACGTCGCAGCACATTTTACATGACCCCTTATATAGCGGTGAAAAATTCCGACTACCCAAATCCTAGCGGGTGTCCTATAGTTGTGGATAAGTAAGCCGAAGCGCTTACAAAAGAGGCGGAACAAGGGACGAGGAGACGGCGGATGCGCTGCCCGTTTTGCGGAAATATCGACACTCAAGTCAAAGATTCACGCCCGGCAGAGGATCACGTCGCGATCCGCAGACGTCGGTTTTGTCCCGCTTGCGGGGGGCGCTTTACCACGTATGAACGCGTACAATTGCGGGATTTGGTGGTTATCAAGACCAACGGTAAGCGCGAAGATTTTGACAGGGACAAGCTGGAACGCTCGATCCGGATTTCTATGCAAAAACGTCCTATCGACCCGGAGCGCATCGACCAGATGATTTCCGGGATCGTGCGTCGTCTGGAAAGCATGGGAGATACGGATATCCCGTCCAGAAAGATCGGTGAGATTGTGATGGAAGCTCTGGCGCGGATTGACACCGTGGCCTATGTTCGCTTTGCGAGTGTATACAAGAATTTCCAGGCGGCCGATGACTTCGAGGAGTTCGTCCACGAACTGCGCCCGCCGCAGCCATCGACGGACGAGTGAGCGAAACAGATAAGCGATATATGGCGCTGGCCTTGTCATTGGGTCAGCGCGGTCAAGGAACGTGCTGGCCGAACCCGGCCGTAGGTTGCGTTATTGTGCGTGATGGCCAGATCGTCGGGCGTGGCTGGACGCAACCCGGTGGTCGCCCGCATGCCGAACCGCAAGCTTTGGCACAGGCCGGAGAGGCCGCGCGCGGGGCAACGGCTTATGTCTCGCTGGAGCCTTGTTCTCATTACGGAAAAACACCGCCCTGCGCCGAGGCGCTGATCAAGGCGGGTGTGGCGCGGGTTGTTTCCGCGATTGAGGACAGCGATCCACGCGTGGCTGGCCAAGGCTTTGCGATGTTGCGCGAAGCCGGGATCGAGGTCACCACCGGTGTTCTGGCCGAGCAGGCAGCGCGGGATCACGCAGGGTTCTTTCTGAAAACCGAACAGGGGCGGCCGTTTGTGACGCTCAAGCTGGCCAGCAGTTTCGATGGCCGGATTGCCACGTCAACCGGGCACAGCCAGTGGATTACCGGACCCAAGGCGCGGCGGGCCGTTCATGCTATGCGGGCCCGTCATGATGCTGTGATGGTCGGAGCGGGCACCGCCAGGGCTGATGATCCGTCGCTGACGGTTCGCGATCTGGGGATTTCGACACAGCCGGTCAGGGTTGTTGTCTCGCGCCATCTGGACATTCCCCTGATGAGCCAACTGGCGCGAACAGCGTCCGACGTGCCCGTCTGGCTATGTCATGGCCCGTCCCCTGACCCAGAACGTGCCCGAGCGTGGGAGGGATTGGGCGCTCGTCTGATCCCCTGTGCGCTTGAAGAGCACCACATAGACGCCACCGATCTGTTGCAGCAATTGGGGCAGGCTGGCCTGACGCGGGTATTTTGCGAAGGGGGCTCGGCGCTCGCAGCTTCCTTGTTGGCCGATGACCTGGTGGATGAGCTGTTCGGCTTCTCTGCGGGCCTGACCATCGGGGCTGAGGGCTTGCCCGCCATTGGGTCGCTTGGTTTGGAGCGATTGGAGTCGGCTCCTCGTTTTAAGCTGATCGACACCCGCGCCATCGGGCCGGACATTTTGCATCGTTGGGCGCGCGCGCTGCGCTAGCGCCGCCACAAACCTGCATGCGTAGCAAACAAGCCTTGCAGCTTGGACAGCAAACGAAGGGACAGGCCGCCTTTGCGCTCATACCCCTCGGACAGACGTTGCATGGCGACCTCGGCAGGGCAGGGTAGTCCCGTGGCCGGGTCCAGATATCGTGGGTAGTCAATCAGCGCGGCATGCGCCAACCCAAGAACAGAGGGCCGTGCGCCCCGTCGTGCAGGCACCGTTCCCAAATCATTCGTTAGCCCCCAGCCGGCATAGAAAGGCGCGCCAAGTGTCGTCACACTGATCCCACGTAGTAGCGCCTCGAACCCAAGCAGAGATGTGATTGTCCAGACCTCTTGTACATGAGACAACAAGTCAGCCGGATCGGTATTCGATGCAATCACATCGGCAAGGCTTGGGTCATCAGGCCTGCCTTCGCGCAGTCCGGCCTCAACATCCGGGTGAGGTTTGTAAATCAGGACGGCTTTTGGATTTGCTTCGCGCGCGGTGCGCAGCAAGTCGGTATTTGTGCGTACTGATGAGCTGCCAAGCAGGATCGAGGCATCGTCTTCGACCTGCCCCGGAACCAGAATACGGTGTCCTTGGGGCAGATTTGGGGTAGCGCCCCCAGTATTGTACTTGCTAATCCCGCCCGCGATGATCTGTGCCACCAACCGTTCAGCCCGCAATTCCTGATCCGGGCGCAAAGTTTCACGTGCGGCTATCCACTCTTCCAACTGGCTCGGTTGCGTCGGGTCGTAATAAATACCAAAATCATCTGTCGCCAACGAAACAGGCGGCACCAGTCTGGCACCCAAACCTTTTGATCGCAGGAACCCATCCTCGATCCGAACCGCGCCTTCGGCGTCGCGGGCGTGGCTGGCCCACACCATGTGGGGACGGTCAGACCGATCGGGAGGGGCGTCGGTAAATTGAACTTTTCTCTCGCGGCCGAACATCTTTTGCAGGTGTTTGCGCTTCCACAATCGCATGCCGGACGCGGTCCAGCCCTTGTAATCCTGACGCCATGCGCGCGTCTGCGCTTCGAGCGTATCCAGAACGGTTTCCAACTCGCATAGCCTGTCCCGATAGGGGTCGTACCATGTGGGGTATAGGATCATCGCCGCAGCAAACAATTGCGCCCTGGTCAGGTTGCGCTGTCGGCGTGGAGGGTATGCCTCATCCTGCGTCAGCCCCCAGCCTGCATAGAAGGGTTGGCCAAATATGCGGGGCTTGTGTCCGGCCATGATGGCCTCGAACCCGAGTTGAGAGGAAAGGGTGTAGACGCCGACTGCGCCCTCAAGCAAAACCCATGGGCTTATGGGCGTCGTGACAAATGAAACGCGATCAGACAGGTCTTGATCCGAGAAATATCCGCCGCGATGCCCTGCAACGGTTTCGGGGTGCGTCTTGATCAAAACGCGGGCACCGGGGTTTTCCTCCTGCGCCATGACCAACATTTCACGAAATCGCGCGTCATCTCCTGCGCTGGCAATGACCGAGGCGTCATCCCGTGCCTGATCGACCACCAGAACATATCCAGGCTTGGGGGGCGGTAACGTCGGATCAACGGCAGAGTATTTGCTAAGATGCAGGTCGCGCATCCTTTCAGCCCCATACCGCGCCCGGTTTAACAATGCGGTATCGTCCAGCGGATGAGTTGCCAGCAGGGTTTCAAGATCTGATGGCTGCGACGGATCAAAATGCACGCCGGTTCGGTCAAATAGCAAGCCCAGAGGGGGCTCTCCTTCCCGCCCCGGATGTAATGAGCGCAAAAAGGCGTCTTCGACCTTTAGAACGGGCACCCTCCGTCGCGCCGCTATTTTCAAGCCACGGTGGGCTGTTGGACTGTTCCCCCAGATGCCAACAACATCGTTTTCACGGGGCAATCCCAACCGAATGTCATAGCCTTTGAGGTTTAGTATCCGACGAATGCGGCGGTTCGTCAGAAAGCCGCCGTTATAGACAAACAGCCGGGTTCGCTGTGTCCCGGCTGTTGGCTCACCCTGCATCAGCCACCCGTCAGCGTGGCAACGTTTGCAACCGGCGTCAAACCCCCTGCAATCAATGAGATCGACTTGCTCCATTGTGCGTACGGGGCTTCGGTCACGTAAATCGTGTCGTCGTCGCGGATAACAAAATCCCTAGCGACAAACAGCCCATTCGGCGCGTTGAGGTTCAGCAGGTAAATCATGCGCTGATCGCCCTGCAATTCCTGACGCCCCATAACGGTGCGAGCAATGTCTTGCCTTTCCTTGCGCAGTACAAAAATCCCCGTGGGGTCCGAGGACAAGGATTGCAGACCGCCGACTTGCGCCAGGGCCTCAAGCGCAGACAAGTCTTGTGTGTCAAACGCCACGCGCGATTGGCCGGTTGCTCCAAGTGCGATGTATGTTCGGCTGTCTGCTTCGACCAAAACGCGATCCCCGCCACGCAATGCGACATCCAGATTGGGGTCGCGAACCAGATCGTCGTACCAGACTGTTCCGCGTTCGTTGCCGCGGATCAGGGTGACAAGGGCGATATCCGCACCCAGCGATACACCTCCAGCCCGTGACAGCATCCCCGACAAGGTGCGGCTGGGTCGCTCAATTGGGTAAATTCCAGGCGCTCCGATTTCTCCGCTCAGTGAAACCGTTGCCCCATCACCTGCAAAACGGCGCACCTCGACTTGTGGGTCAGGTGTTTGATCTTGCAGTTTGTCGGTGATCAGCTGGCGCAGTTGCTCGGGGGTATTGCCAGCGGCCCTAATGCGTCCGGCATAGGGCACGAAGATAAAGCCTTCGCTGTCGACCTGCACCTGCTCTAGCACGGTGGCTGAGCTCAACTCACTTGACAGCAACCCATCATCTACGTTTTCCCAGACCGTCAGGCTTATTACATCGCCTGCGCGTACGGTGTCAGCGGCCAGACTTTGCGCGCTGCGGAAAGTATTCGGGAACCCGAACTGGGGAATAGCCGCGGCAGCCCTTGCGACGCGATCGTCGACCTCAACCACAAAAGCATTGCCGCCATTTTCGGTTGATCCTGCCAGAATCTCATTCTTGTTGGGGCCTGCTTTTGGAAGCTGGCACGCGGACAGCAGACCAATAGCCACCACAAGGGATACCCCCCGTATCCATCGGATTGGAAAACGCTTCACTGCCGGTTATCCTCAGTATTTTTTGTTGTATTCTTTTGTTTGGCAAAGTCTAACCGGTTCGAGCACTAACTTCTAGCGCCAACCGTCCAGTTTCACTCAACTAACTGTAACTGTGGCGTCAGCGCCTCTTTCTCGGCGAGCAGGGATTGATAAGGGTCCTTGGGGTTTAACATCATGTCCGCCACGTTGCGTGCAAGCTGCCGCCGTCCGCGACGCGAGTAATATCCGCCCGGAATCTGGCTCGTCTTAAGAAGAAACTGTCGATAGGCTTTGTAGGCGTCCTGATCCGGGGGCATCGGGTTAGCAAAAAATGCAGCTAGCGGTTGGCGCGATACGAATTCGGGTTTGTCGTAGACCGATCTTCCAAAAATACGCAGTGGGATACCCCGCCACAAGGCCTGCTGTCCGGCGGTGGAATTAATCGTGACCGCAGAATTTGCTCCGTCCAATAGTTTCGCGAGTTTACCCCCCGGTACGTAGTGCACGCGATCTGCCACCCCTTGGGTACGCGCCAGCTCACGCACACGGCGCCTTAAAGGTTCTCGGTGGTTTTCCAGCGGGTGTTCTTTTACCAAAAGCTGGTGATGCGGTGGGGCACCTTTAGCGAATCCTTCGATCACATCCTCAAGAAATTCGGTCATTCTGGAGTAATCGGAATGAGATTGAACGGAACTGTCATGCCCCAATTGCAACAACGCCAGATGATAGGGATGACCGCTTCCAAGGGCGCGTGCCGTGGCCCAATGACGTTGAAGCCGGTGAAATGGCATCAGCGCCAAACGCTTGAAATACAGTTTGAACTCCTTGGAAACCGGCAGATCACGATGCCGTCGAAAATTGCGGTAACGCTTGTTCAGGAACATTACAAACCAATGGTAGAGCGCGCCGTAGAAGATATGTTGTCGCATGTCTCCCCAATGTGACGGCGGTGGGGGCGATTGCGCCAAGGATTGATCCAGCGCGTATCGCATCTGGTCCACCTTCAGTGACATAAGACGCGAGTTGCCGTTCGAACCGAAGCGTTCATATGTCACCCACCAAGGGCGCAGGTAACCTTCTTCGAAGACATGAACTGTGATCTGCTTTTCGCGTGCGACTTGCACGGCTTCGGCGTGAACGGGGCGGGTGTCGCCGTAAAGGACAATATCCGTGATGGCGTGCGTATCGATCAGATCGGATAGTGTAGCCCGCCAATGATCGGGCGTGTCGAAGTATGGGATATAGGTTGATTTGTTAAACCAGAACACCTGATCCCCGGCGTTGAACCCAACCCTCCATACTGTGGCGCCTGACGCCTGAAGCACACGCCCAAGCCCGTTGAAAAACGGACCATGCGGCCCCTGCAGAAACAGGAAAACACGGCGCTTCTCGCCTGTGGGTTTGGGTGACATGGGTACTGCTCTTGCCTGTTGTTCAGAAAATATGCCTGTTTCGGCCTTTCACGGCAAGGTTGGGCTTGCCCGCCGCGCTGCATGCGCTTACCTCGGCTGAGAACACTGGACCAGATCAGGAACTAAGGGTTAGCGGAATGTTTACAGGGATCGTCACCGATATCGGCACTGTTACCGAGCTGGATCAGAAGGGCGATCTGCGGGCCCGGATCAAAACGGACTATGACACTGCCGGTATAGATATCGGCGCCTCGATCGCCAGCGACGGTGTGTGTCTGACCGTGATCGCGCTGGGTGATGACTGGTATGACGTTCAAATCAGTGCCGAGACGGTTTCAAAAACCAATCTGGATGGCTGGCAGGTGGGCAAGCGCGTCAATCTGGAACGCGCTCTGAAGGTTGGTGATGAACTGGGCGGGCACATTGTGTCGGGCCATGTGGATGGCGTGGCCGAGGTGGTGGCGGTGCAGGACGAAGGCGACAGCACCCGCGTCACATTGCGTGCACCCAAGGAACTGGCGCGCTTCATTGCGCCGAAAGGGTCGGTCGCGTTGAACGGTACCTCGCTGACCGTGAACGATGTCGAGGATTGTGATTTCGGAATTAACTTCATCCCACACACCAAAGAGGTCACGACCTGGGGTGACGTTTCGGTGGGTGACAGGGTGAACCTTGAGATCGACACTCTGGCTCGCTACGTCGCGCGTTTGGCCGAGATGTCCTGAAACAACGTCGCATCGGTGTAACCTGATGCCGGATGTGCTCTGGCATTTGGCACTCTGGTAGTCTATCCACCCGATCAAACGTGCCCTGTGAAAGACTGCCTCATGAGCTTTGCAAACCCCGGACCCGTCGAGACCCACCTGCGAGACGCGATCAGCCCGATTGAAGACATCATCAATGAGGCGCGCGCGGGCAGGATGTATATTCTGGTCGACCACGAAGATCGCGAAAACGAAGGCGATCTGGTGATCCCAGCCGAATTTGCCGACGCCGAGGCGATTAACTTTATGGCCACGCACGGGCGGGGTCTGATCTGCCTGCCGATGACAGCCGAGCGGATCGAAGCGCTGGGCCTGCCGATGATGGCCGTCAATAACTCGTCCCGCCACGAAACTGCGTTTACCGTATCTATCGAAGCGCGTGAGGGCGTCAGCACCGGTATTTCTGCCGCTGATCGCGCGTTGACTGTGGCGACGGCAATCAACGAACAAAACACGATGGCGCATATCGCCACCCCTGGTCACGTCTTTCCGTTAAGGGCCAAGCGGGGTGGGGTTCTCGTGCGCGCGGGCCATACTGAGGCCGCGGTGGACATTTCGCGCCTGGCCGGGTTGAACCCTTCGGGAGTGATCTGCGAGATCATGAAACCTGACGGCACTATGGCACGCCTGCCTGATCTGGTGGACTTTGCCAAGAAACACGACATGAAGATCGGTACGATCAGCGATTTGATCTCTTACCGGGCGCGCAATGACAATCTGGTGGTCGAAACGTCGCGCAGCACCGTCACGTCTGAATATGGTGGCGAGTGGGAAATGCGAATTTTCACCGATCAAACCCACGGCATCGAACACGTGGTCATGATCAAGGGTGACATAACCACGCCCGAACCGGTCCTGACTCGCACCCATGCCCTGCACGAAGCGCCCGATATTCTTGGTCTTGGACCAAAATCGTCGCGTGAATTACCGCGCGCGATGGAAAAGATCGCTGATGAAGGGCGCGGCGTGGTCTGCCTGTTCCGCCAGCCGCGCAATTCGCTGTATGCGGTTGAGGATGAAGGCCCCCGCACTATCAAACAAACCGGTCTGGGTGCGCAGATCCTGTCTAAGATGGGCATTCAGGAACTGATATTGCTGACCGACTCGCCGAAAACCGTATATCTGGGGCTTGACGCATTTGGCTTGTCCATTGTCGGCACCCGCTCCATCCTCAAGGAAGACTGATCGTGGCAGAACAAGACAAACACGGCGTATTGCCGACCCCAAGTTTTGATAAACCAGTGAAGCTGTTGCTGGTAGTGGCACCGTTCTACCGCGCAATTGCAGATGACCTGATCGCCGGTGCAAAAGCCGAGATCGAAGCCGCGGGCGGCACATGTGAGGTGGTCGAAGTGCCCGGTGCGCTGGAAGTTCCAACCGCCATCGCCATGGCAGATCGCCAATGCAATTTCGATGGCTATGTCGCGCTGGGCTGTGTCATTCGTGGCGAAACCACGCATTATGAAACCGTATGCAGCGACTCAAGTCGCGCGCTTCAGTTGATGGGTTTGCAAGGTCTTTGTATCGGCAACGGAATACTGACCGTTGAAAATGACAGTCAGGCCGAAGTGCGCGCGAACCCCAAAAAGATGAATAAGGGTGGCGGTGCAGCCGCTGCGGCCTTGCATCTGATCGCACTCAGCCGTAAGTGGGGCGCTTCGAGAAAGGGCGTAGGTTTCAAACCTCCGTCCGAGTCCATCCTTGTGGCAGGCGACAGCAACGGATCCACGACAGCATGACCCAGACAGACGCGCCGAAACCGGCCAACCAGAAACGCCTGATGAAATCCGCCGCCCGGCTTTACGCCGTGCAGGCGCTGTTTCAAATGGAACAGTCAGGCCAAACGACCGAACAGGTTGTGAATGAATTTCTGGATCACCGTTTCGGCGCTGTCTATGAGGGCGAAGAGATGCTGGACGGCGATATCAGCGTTTTCCGCAAACTGGTTGAAGATGCGGTGAACTACCAGGCGTCAATCGACCAGATGACCGACCGAGCACTGGTTGCAAAATGGCCGATCGCACGCATTGACCCAACCTTGCGCGCTACGTTCCGCGCGGCAGGGGCAGAACTGACCCAAAGCGATACGCCACCCAAAGTCGTCATTACCGAATTCGTTGATGTTGCACGCGCTTTTTTCCCGGAAGGCAAAGAACCCAAATTTGTCAACGCGGTAGTGGATCACATGGCGCGCGAAGCCAAGCCCGAGGCGTTCTGACACCTTTACCGCCGCACTAGATGCGCTAACCTCGTGCTCAGATCTCAAGGAGGCCCATCATGCCCAAGCTTATTCGTCTATACATTACGCAAACCGCCTGGGGCTTTGTGATCTCAGCCGTTTTTGTTGGGGTCCTTCTTGCGCTGAACGTCGCGAACTTGCGCAGCCTTATCTCTGGTTCGGATATTGGGCTGATCGCGCTGGTCATGATCTGGATCATGAACGGGATCGTTTTCGCGGGCGTGCAATTTGCCTATGCGATCATGAACATGGCCGAAAAACCGCAGGGTCCGCGACGTGGAACACCTGTAGCTGTCGACTTCAAACCCGCTCCGGTGAAGGTCGAACAGAGCTGACGTTTTAAAGGGCGACCAAAAACTCTCATTGGCACTTAATGCACGTGCGTTAGGGGCACCCATGTGGCTGTAAGCGCTGCCGCTCACTAAGTGTGATGCAGCTATGCCGTTTCATCACACCCGTTTTGGTGCTGCGGTAAGATTTGAAATGTGGCGGGACCACCAGTCAACCGTGCGGTGTGATTCCCGAGGACCTGTATGTACAGGTGGGCGCCAGGTAATCAGGCCAGGACCTGAACAGAGCCAGCCCCCTCGGAATTGCTTAAGGCCACCAGAATGCTACCAGTCACAAGAAGGGCAGAACCCGCCAAGCGACTAATTAGGGCGTCCGGCGGGTTGGTACAAGGGGTTACGCGTCAACTGTTTCATGTAGGGCGGCGCGCATCTTACCGAAATGCTCGTCCCACCCATTGTCCAGCGCCAGGATCAGATCAAAGGCCTCAGCAGATTGCGGCAATCCTTCGTGCTGCAAGCTTAGGCGTGTCCCGCCCGCGACGGGGGCAAGCATCCATTTGACAACGCTGACCGCGTCTCCCATCGGTTTGACGGTGAAGGTATACTCGAGATATTCCGGCGCGCGTGCTTCGCGCACTTCACCCCAAATGAGAAGGTCACCACTAGTGGTTCCGTACATCTCAAGTTTTTGTCCTTTGACCAACGTGTTCCGGGGTTTGTGAAACCACTCTGACAAACGTTCAGGCTCAGTCAAAAAAGCCCAAACGGTTTCCGGTTCGGCCCGCAGAAAGATTGTTTTTTGCAAAACAGCTTTAGTCATTTTTATTTCCTTTCAATAGCTTCCTTGAGAGAGTTGAGGCGGTCATCCCAGAACTGGTCGAAGTAGCTGAGCCAATCCAGCACCGGGGCCATACCGCGCGGTTCCAAGCGGTTTATGCGCTCTCGACCACGCGCCTCAACAGTGATCAGCCCGCCGTCAGACAGGACCGTCAGGTGCTTCTTTACAGCGGCTCGGGTCATGTCGAACCGGTCTGTTAGTTGTCCGATTGTCATGTCCTCTGACGCTAGCAGTTTGACGATGTCCCGACGAGTTGGGTCGGCCAGCGCACGGAACGCGTTTTGGGTAAGGGTCTGCATTCGTCACCTCGGTAAAGATACCATTTGGTATTATATATATGTGATACTAAAAGGTATCATGTCAAGCGCGAAGTGTAGACTTTACTTTTGTTCACCAATTGTTCACATTCTTAGCATGACATTGGAATTGCAGCCCGGACAGAAACTGGCACGCGGCGTCGCCCGCCATCTTTGGGCGCATGGCTTTGTTTCGGTTGAGGAATTCGTTCCGGCACGTGGGTTGCGCGTGGACGTGATGGGCTTAGGCCCAAAGGGCGAACTTTGGGTGATTGAGTGTAAGTCCAGTCGGGCGGACTATCAGGCCGATTCCAAGTGGCAGGGGTATCTTGAGTGGTGTGATCGGTTTTTCTGGGCGGTCGACACAGACTTTCCGACGGATCTTTTGCCTGCGGAAACCGGGCTGATCATTGCTGATGCGTATGACGCGGAAATTATACGTATGGCGCCCGAGGACAAGCTTGCTCCAGCCAGGCGCAAAAAGATGATGCAGAAATTTGCAACCGATGCTGCTCGCAGATTGCAGGCCCTGCGCGATCCCCGGGTTTAAAGGTCAGCCCTTCACAGCCCGGGCGGCCTGCGCGGCCGCGCGGATCTCGTCCGCGATTTCTTCAGCTTCCTCAGGGTCGAAATCCATGGGAATTTCAATGCCGTCCGCCTCGATGAAAAGACGTATCATGCCTTGATCCGTTGGGCCGATCTGCAGGTTGGCCTGAATGTCGCGTTCGGTGTTGATGCCCATTTTCGCCTCCGGGACTGAGCGTTTTTGCTAACCTTGAAAGGGTTGAGAATCAAGCTGCGTTTGAGGTTTGGTGCAGTATGAAAAACGTTCAGATCAGACCTTTTTGCGCGTCCGATGCACCTTGGTTGGTTGAGCAACACGGAACGCTTTATGCACAGGCCGAAGGGTTCGATGCTTCGTTCGGTACCTTGGTCGGGCAAATCCTGGAAGACTTTGTTTCCGGCCATGATCCTTCGTGCGAACGGGGTTGGATTGCGGAACACGATAGGCAAAGGCTTGGTAGCATCTTTTGCGTGAAACTTGATGAACAAACTGCAAAGCTGCGGCTTTTCCTGTTGGTGCCAGAGGCACGAGGGCAGGGGCTGGGAAAGCGGCTATTGGACGCCTGTACAGGGTTCGCGCGCGGTGCGGGTTATGCGGAAATGCACTTGTGGACCCATGAAAGCCACCGTGCGGCTTGTGCGTTGTACCGCGCGAATGGGTGGCAATTGCTAGGCAGCAAACCTGTACAATCCTTTGGGGTCGATCTTGTCGAACAAAGCTGGAAAATTAGGCTTTAATCCCCTTGCATTCCCCGAGCACGTTCGGTAAATCGCCCCTCACGAGTGCCGCCTTAGCTCAGTTGGTTAGAGCGCTGGATTGTGGATCCAGAGGTCCCCTGTTCAAGCCAGGGAGGCGGTACCATCTTCTTCACAATACGTCGGGAATTGAGCGGTTTGAGCGCTCGGTCACTAGCCGTTCTGCGATTAATTTGGTGTCAGCCAAGTTGACGGCTGGCGCGCTTTTACTTAGCGCGCCAGGTTCAGCCTAAGCCGCATTTTACTGCGATTTGCTTCGGGCAGATGCCTGTTCAATCGCTTGTTGACCATTCCGAACCCCCAGATGACCACCAAAGTCAGCAGAATGAAGTAGAAGGCAAGAATCGGATATGGAATGAACGGATTGAACGTCTTGTCCGCGAAGTAACCGGCATAATAGAGGGCGTCGCCCCGTTGCTGCCAGACTGGGAAGGCCGAGAAGAACACCAGCGTGGTGGCATGAAACAGAAAGATCGCCTCATTCGTGTAAGCGGGCCACGCCAGGCGCAGCATTGTAGGCCAGATGATCCGACGGAACCGCGACCAACCGGTCATGCCATAGGCATCCGCGGCCTCGATATCGCCCTTTGGGATTGAGCGCAGCGCGCCATAGAAAATCTCACCCGAGTAGGCCGCGGTGTTGAAAAACAGCACGATCAAAGCGCCCAGCCATGCAGACGTAAGTGCGTCGAGGAATGGCAAGCTCTGCTTAAGTGACAGGAAGAAGAAGTAGGCAAAGAAGAACTGAATGAACAGCGGAGAGCCTCGGAACAGAAAGATGAACCACTCTGACGGTTTTCGCAGCCATGTGTTCGTGGACGCCTTGCCAAGGGCCAGGGCCGTAGCCAGAAAAAACCCGGTCGCCAGTGCCATAATTCCGAAATAGATGTTCCAGATCATGCCCGAGCCAATAAGGGTGAACTGCTGGCAAAGGGTAAAGTCGTTTGTTGGCAGAAGACGTTCGCCAATTCCGACTGAGCGCAGGGCGTAGTCCTGGATTGTTTGCAAGCAGCTCATGCGGTTGTCTCCTTGCGCAGCAACTCACCGCCCGAGGTTGCCTGTCCGTGGGACAAGCGGCGCATCAGCTTTTCCAAAGTAATTTCTGAGACGCGGGTCATGCCAAGGTAGAACACAAGCAGGCCTAGGAAGTACCACATGCGCCAGTCGCCATGCGGGTATTGGGTGAAGCGCGGGTTCTTGAAGGCACCCAGTTCGCGTGCCCAATAGACGATATCTTCGATCCCAAGCAGGAACAGCAGTGGCGTTGCTTTGATCAACACCATCCACAGGTTCGACAGGCCGGGTAGGGCATAGACCCACATTTGCGGCACGAGAATGCGCCAGAACGTTTGTCGGCGGGTCATGCCGTAAGCCTCGGCCGTTTCCAGCTGTGCATGGGGCACGGCGCGCATACCGCCGAACAGAACATTGGCGGCAAACGCACCAAAAACGATGGAAAAAGTAATAACAGCCAGAAAGAAACCGTAAGTTTCGTGTACCCATTCCGGTGCGCTGCCTAGTGGCAGTTTCGCGGCCTGACATACGATGAAGTCATTGCCTTGACGGATTGGGTCGGTCCATTCGGGGCACAGAATTTGGTGCCGTGTCCATTCGAACGCTTGATCCAGCGCGATCACGAAGAACATGAAAAAGGCAATATCCGGTACGCCGCGCACGATGGCGATATAGCCCTTACCCAGCAGGCTGAGCGGAAGGACATGCGACCGTGCCGCCATTGCGCCCAGGAAACCAAACCCCAGTGCAACCGGAGCTGTGATCGCCAGAAGCAGTAAAACCTTGAAAAAAGACAGGTAGAACACCCAGTGCACACCATTGGTCAGATAGCATGAAAACCAACGGAATGTGCCGAGAGTTTCGGGATCTGTACAGAACGAAAAAATGGTCGGCCTCCTTGACGGGCAAGGGCTCAGAGGCGGCGCGCCTGAGAAAGCGGGCGCGCCGCGATGTGCAATATTAGAAGGTCGAGGACACTTCCCACTTGGTGATCAACTCGTTCAGGCTGCCATCATCCTTCATGGACTGAATGGCTGCGTTGAACTTTTCTTTCAGCTCACCATCGGATTCACGGATACCCATGCCGACGCCGCCACCCAACGGTACTTCGTCGCCAACGAAAACAAGACCTGAGCCGTCTTCGGTAAACGGAAGCAAGAAGGATTTGTCAGCCAGAACTGCATCTGCTTCGCCGTTACGCACGGCTGCGATGGTTTCTTCGGGGCTTGCAAACTCAACCAGAGTTGCACCGGATTCGGCGACATAGCCAGCCTGAATGGTGCCCGTTTGTGCCGCGATCACGCCACCGGACAGGTCAACACCATCGGACATCGCGATATAGGCAGACGGATCTGGCGGCGTGTAGTTCTGAGTGAAGTCGATGACCTCATCACGCTCGTCAGTGATGGACATGCCCGCGATGATTGCGTCGTAGTTGCCCGAAACGAGGTTAGGAATGATCGAATCCCAGTCGTTTTTGACCCATTCACATTCCAAATCGGCGCGCTTGCACAGCTCATCACCCAGTTCACGCTCGAACCCGTCGATTTCGCCCGCGTCGTTGACGAAGTTCCAAGGTGCGTATGCGCCTTCGGTGCCCAGACGGATGGTCTCCGCCATAGCCATGCCCGCGCTAAGCGCCAGGGCTGCAGTGGTCAGAATTAGTTTTTTCATTGGATACTCCCCAGTTAGTTTTCTGTCCTGAATTTAAGCCGCCTTTGTGGCGGAGAGAAAGCCCCGAAGTCGCTCGGATTCGGGGGACGTGAAGATATCTTTCGGTGACCCTTCTTCTTCGATCAGGCCATGGTGCAGGAATACGACGTGGCTTGAAATATCAGCCGCCATTTTCATGTCGTGGGTCACAATGATCATGGTACGACCTTCGGCAGCCAAATCCTTGATCACCTTGATTACTTCCTGTTCCAGTTCTGGGTCCAGCGCTGAGGTTGGCTCGTCGAACAACAGCGCCTCGGGCTCCATGCACAGACCACGCGCAATGGCCGCGCGCTGCTGCTGGCCACCGGACAATTGCGCCGGGTAGACGTCGCACTTGTCGCCGATACCAACCTTGTCCAGGTACTTGCGCGCACTGTCTTCGACTTCTTTTGAGTCGCGGCCCAATACGGTCACCGGAGCTTCCATCACGTTTTGCAGAATGGTCATATGGGACCAAAGGTTGAACTGCTGAAACACCATCGAAAGATTGGTGCGAATGCGCATAACCTGCTTTGGATCCGCTGGACGGCGGTTATGCCGTTCACCTGACCAGTGCACGGGCTCGCCTTTAAACAGTATCTCACCCTCTTGGCTATCTTCCAGCAGATTGCAGCAACGTAGAAGGGTTGATTTTCCGGATCCGGAGGACCCGATCAGGGATACGACATCCCCGCGTCTGGCCGTAATATCGACCCCTTTCAGCACCTCCAGATTGCCGAAACTCTTGTGTAGGTTTTTGATTTCGATAACTGGAGAGGAATCTGTCACAGGTGGCCCATGTGTTGTCGGTGTTGGTGCGGTACTAGGGCTTAAAAATCATGGTAATGCAATGCGCAATTGTCATGATTACGTGCCGAAACCGTCAATTTGACCAAAGGTACTGCTCAAAATGGTCAGCCAGTGCGTTTGGATCGGCTATTTTACCGTCGGATTGGCGACAGACAGATAGGCATCTGCTGGAATTTTGATCAGGCCGCGAAGGTGCAGCATCTCGCGATCCGTAGCAGGCAAGTCGTCAATCGCGGCGCGCACGGCATGGGCGATGCCTGTCGCGTCTTGGCCACTAGCGGTGATGTAGGGCAGGGCGGGTGTGGGGCGTGTTGCGTCAACCTCACGCAAGCTGGACCCCAAGTTGGAATGTTCCTTGAGCAGTTCCCAGGTAAGCGTATCCAACGCGGCAAAATCAGCCTTGCCTTCTACCACAGCATCCGCAGACAGCGCATGGCTTCCGGTCTCAACGGTCGCGGCCAAACGTTGGCTGCGTGCGCCCAAATGAACCAACGGTGCTGCCCAGCCTGATTGCGAAAGATGGTCATTGAAAGCAAAGGTACCGACCGAAAGCGCGTCCAGATCACGCGGATCACCCCTGCGCGCCAGGAATATGGATCGGTAGTAGCCAGCCGGGCATTCCTTTAGCCCATAGTCCGGTGTGCCAACCAGTTGCACCTTGTCATGGAGGCGGGTGCGATAGGGCATGCCGCAAGTCTGGGCAAAGGTAAGGTCCGGGCTCAGCCAAACGTCCCACATGTCAGCGTCACGCGTCAGGTGATCGGGACCGAAGCCTAGGTGATTTCGAATCAACGCCCAAAAGCGATCGTTGGCGTCTTGCAAAGGGGGCATGTCATACATGCCCAGCATCGCGATCACGATTTTGCTGCCTTTTGACGTGCCAAAGCGGAATCAACATCGCTCACGCCCAGCAGGCTAACGACCAACCGCAACAGCGAGTCCTCTTCCCCGGTACGGTGCCCATCTGCCAGTGCGACCGACCACATTGCCTGCACAACGGCAAGCCGGTCGTCGTATGCTACGGCTTCTTTGATAGCGCGCGTGAAGCGCACGGTATCGGGGGCTTCGGCCTCAAGATCTTCGGCTCGGGCACGTAATGAAGCGGCTTCGAATGGTGAAAGGCCATAGCGTTCGACGCAAACCCGGTCGATTCGCGCCATCTCGCTGTCAGCATAATCGTTATCGGATCGGGCGATGCGCACCAGCAGTGCCGTCAGCGCGAGGCGCGCGTCAACTTCGGGAAGAGGGTCGGGGTCGGGCCGCGTGAGCCGGGACAGAAAATCACTAAACATGAGTTAGATATAAATGGGGCTCAAAGCTCTTCCAAGCGTCTTTGCACCCTTTGGCGTGCAGACTGGCTGTCCATAAAGCTCAACCCCATGGCAATGCGCGCCTCCTCCACGATCTTGATTTCGCCTTCGTCCGAGTTTCCATCGGCCAGAACAATCTCCCACAGGGCGTCCAGTGCCGCGAGGCGTTCGTGCAGGTCGGTGGTTTCGCGGATCAATTTGCCGAACGTGTCAGTATCAGGCGCGGCGGCGTGCAGCTTTTCGCAAGTGGCGCGGACCTTGGCGGCTTCGATCGCGTTGTGCTGATAGAGCCGGGCAAGAATCCTGTCGATAAGGCTGATTTCTTCCAATTTATAGTCCCGGTCCGCCTGCGCAACGCGAACCATGAGCGCACCCAGAGCAAGCTCTGCATCCGGGTCCGGTAAATTGTCGTGTTGCGGTGGGCGCAGGGCCTGAAAGAACTTCTTTAACATGCCCTGAGGTTATTCCATATTTTGTGGCCCGCCAAGCATCGACTACCCGTCATAGCCTTGAATGATTCAGCCGTTCCTTAAGGTGGCAGAAACACGCTCAGCGCGAACCACTTGCAGCGAAATCACCCCTTTTGAAGCGCTTCTTTTGCTTGTTCCTGCAGCCAGGTCAACATGTGCCGGTATGGAACGGGACCATAGCTGATCCGGGCTACGCCCAGCGATGCCAGTGTGGCCGTATCAGGGGTTCCGGGCAGGGCGATGATGTTCACGGGCAAGTCCGATGATTCGCACAAAGTGGCAATCATATCCTTGTCCCTCAGCCCCGGAGCAAAGAAACCGTTGGCACCGGCGTCAGCATAAGCTCGGGCCCTGGCGATTGCGTCGTTTAGCATGGCATCGTTATGGGTATCAGGCTTTGCCTTCAGAAAGATGTCGGTACGGGCATTGATGAACGCCGGTATGCCAGCGGCATCGCATCCTTCGCGCATCGCCCGCACCCGTGCGGCCTGAGTTTCGGTATCATAAAGATCACTTGTTCCAACGATTTGGTCTTCGAAGTTAAAGCCGATGACCCCGGACTCCAGCGCACGCTGGGTGTTTTCCGCAACGCCCATCACATCTTCGGCATACGCGCCTTCGAAATCCAATGTGACCGGCAGGTCAACTGCGGCAACAATCCGGCGAGCATTCTCAAGGGCGGCTTCGATCGGGATGTTCTGACCGTCACCATACCCTTGCGCCATAGCAACCGGGGCACTCCCGGTTGCAATCGCCTTGGCGCCCGCGTCGCGTACGGCACCTGCACTGCCCGCGTCCCAGATGTTGTACAAAATTACCGGGTCACCCTTTTTGTGCAGGGCTGCGAAAGTCTCCGCTTGTTTGATCTGTTTGGTCATGGCCGGCCTCCTGTCGCTGTGTTGGCGACAGTTATCCGTGGAAACGGCTGGCACGTATAGTTTCTTTTTGCGCTCACCGTCACAATGCAGTGACTCGCCCGCCGTTATACGAGGCGAGAGCTGTCCTTGGCCGCGCGTACGAAATCGCGAAACAGGGGGTGCGGGTCGAACGGTTTTGATTTGAGTTCGGGGTGGTACTGCACACCGATGAACCACGGGTGATCCGACCATTCGACGATCTCTGGCAGACGTCCGTCCGGCGACATGCCTGAAAACTTCAAGCCCGCTTTTTCCAGCTTTTCCCGATACTTGATATCCACCTCATAGCGGTGCCGGTGGCGTTCTTCGATATTGGTGCCGCCGTAAACTTCGGCCACTTTCGATCCCTCGGCCAGTACGGCATTATACGCACCCAAACGCATGGTGCCGCCCTTATCGTCTCCAACTTTGCGTTCGACAGTATGATTTCCCTGTACCCATTCCTTCAAATGGTAAACTACTGGTTCAAAACGCTTCTTTCCGGCCTCGTGATCGAACTCTTCTGACCCGGCTTCGGTGATCCCGGCGGCGTTTCTCGCCGCTTCGACTACTGCCATTTGCATACCGAGACAAATACCCATGTAAGGGACTTTATGTTCGCGCGCATACTGGGCGGCCTTTATCTTGCCCTCCGTGCCGCGCTCACCAAAGCCACCGGGGACGAGAATCGCGTGGAAGCCTTCCAGATAGGGGGCAGCATCTTCGGTGTCGAAAACCTCGGCATCGACCCACTCGACCTTGACCTTGACGCGGTTGGCCATACCGCCATGGGTCAAAGCCTCGGCAATTGACTTGTAGGCGTCTTCCAGCTGAGTGTACTTCCCGACGATGGCTACACTCACCTCGCCTTCGGCATTGTGAATACGGTCGCTGACGTCTTCCCATTTCGCCAGATCAGGCTTGGGGGCCGGGCTGATCTGGAAGGCATCCAGTACCGCCTGATCCAGTCCTTCACGGTGATAGGCCAGCGGGGCGTCGTAAATCGTGCTGAGGTCCTGCGCAGCA
Source organism: Ruegeria sp. AWH4_226 (assembly GCF_056159225.1). Lineage (NCBI taxonomy): Bacteria > Pseudomonadati > Pseudomonadota > Alphaproteobacteria > Rhodobacterales > Roseobacteraceae > Ruegeria > Ruegeria sp. AWH4_226. The sequence goes on from NZ_JBSWUU010000001.1 coordinate 581,016, forward strand.
ATCACACTATCAGGGCGCACATTGCAGAACAGCGCCAGCTTTTCACGCTCTTTCGGTGGGATCGGACCTTCGGACCGACAGACCAGAATGTCAGGCGCCAAGCCAATGGAGCGCAGTTCTTTGACCGAGTGCTGGGTCGGCTTGGTTTTCAATTCGCCAGACGCCTTGATGTACGGCAGCAGAGTGAGGTGCATAAAGATGCACTGACCACGCGGCTTGTCCTGGCTGAACTGACGAATGGCTTCGAAGAAGGGCAGGCCTTCGATATCGCCAACGGTACCGCCAATCTCACATAGCATGAAATCGACCTCATCTTCGCCGATGGCGATGAAATCCTTGATCTCGTTGGTGACGTGGGGGATCACCTGAATGGTTTTTCCAAGATAGTCGCCGCGACGTTCTTTTTCGAGCACATTTGAATAAATCCGGCCCGAGCTGACCGAGTCGGTCTTGCGCGCTGCTACACCGGTGAACCGTTCGTAGTGCCCAAGGTCCAGATCAGTTTCGGCCCCATCATCGGTCACGAAGACTTCGCCATGCTCAAACGGCGACATGGTGCCGGGATCGACGTTCAGATAGGGGTCCAGCTTGCGCAGACGTACCGAGTATCCCCGGGCCTGCAACAACGCACCCAGAGCCGCCGAAGCCAGCCCTTTGCCCAAGGACGAAACCACACCACCGGTGATGAAAATAAAACGCGCCATGTTTTTCGGCTGCTCCCGTGAGACGTCAATATCAGCTGCCCGACGGTTCCAAAAAACCGCTGCATCACGGGACTTCACACATAAAGGATTCGCGCCAAAAGCGCAAGAGAACCGCAAGATGCTGTTGCAGTCCTCTGTATGATTTCTAGGTTTTGTGGATCAGTTCGCTTGCGGAATCAAAGGCGCGTTGTCGCCTTCTGCTGGCGGCAACAGATCATTTGCCGACGGCACTGCAGGGGCGCTTTCTTCGGTCGGGGCCGGAGCGGGAACGCCCAAGCGGTCAATTACCGAACTGCCAGAGGATTTCTGAGCCGCCAGAATCGTCAGAGTGATTGAAGTCACGATAAAGCACGCTGCCAGAATCCAAGTCACTTTGCCCAGTGCGGTCGCTGCCGCGCGGCCAGTCATGGCACCACCGCCGCCACCGCCCATACCAAGGCCACCGCCTTCGGACCGCTGCATCAGAACGACAGCGATCAGGCCCAGAGCCAAAAGAAGATGGATGATGAGAACAACGTTTTCCATGGTGGTCCTGTACAGCGTGGCGTGTATCGCGTGGTACTTATGCAAGTTTGCCAGCGGGGGCAAGGGACGAGTTGACATCATAACACGGGATGCGCGGCATCGCATCAAATTGACTGGACAGAGGGACGGCTGTTCAAGCAGGGTGCGGTTCATGCCGCATGACGACCACGATCACCCGCACGCTTTGCTCCCACCCGAACCCGCGCTGCGCGTAAAAGCGCTTGAGACGATTCTGACCCGAAAGGGGCTTGTTGACCCCGCGGCGCTGGACGAACTCATTGACGCCTATCAGAACAAGATCGGACCGCAAAACGGTGCGCGCGTCGTCGCCAAGGCCTGGTCTGACGAGCAGTTCAAAAAAGACCTGCTGGAAGATGCAACCTCGGTTGTCACTGATCTAGGATTCTATGGCCGACAGGGCGAACATATGGTGGTTGTCGAGAATACGCCCGAGCAGCACAATATGGTCGTTTGCACGCTGTGCAGTTGCTACCCTTGGCCTCTGCTTGGGATTCCGCCGGGCTGGTACAAGTCCGACACCTACCGCGCCCGTGCCGTGCGTGAGCCGCGCAAAGTTCTGGCAGAGTTTGGTGTCACCTTACCACCGGAGACGGCCGTGCGCGTGTGGGATTCGACGGCGGAAATTCGTTACCTCGTGCTTCCGATGCGGCCAGAAGGCTCAGAGGGGCTCAGCGAAGATGACCTGGTGGCGCTTGTCACCCGCGACAGCATGATCGGCACTGGGCTGCCCAAAGTGCCGACATGACGCGCGTGCACGATATGGGTGGACGGTTTGGGGACGGTCCGGTTCGGCCCGAGGCCGAAGATGCACCGGTTTTCGCCGAAAAATGGCAAGGGCGGGCCTTGGCAGTGACGCTTGCCGCCGGATCTTTGGGACAGTGGAACCTTGATGTCACGCGGCACGCACGGGAAAGACTATCGCCCAAGGATAGTGTCCGGTTCTCCTATTACGAAAGGTGGATTTCCGCAGTTGCTGACCTGCTGGTGGAAAAGGGTGTGCTAAATGCACAGGATTATTGTGACGGGGGCACTGCTGAGTCACATCCTCTTTCGTCACGCGCCTTGAAAGCCGAATCTGTTCCCGCGGTCCTTGCCAAGGGTGGGCCAACGGAACGACCTTCGACCGTGCCGGCACGATTTGAGACCGGGCAGAATGTCCGCACGGTGCGCCCAACGGCCAATCGCCTTGTTGATGGTGGCCATACGCGCCTGCCGTCCTATGCATCCGGTGCGGTCGGTAGAATTGTTCGGCTACATGGCGCGCATGTGTTTCCCGATTCAAATGCACACGGTTTAGGTGAGGCGCCAGAACCGCTCTATGCTGTGGCGTTCGCTGCGTCTGAACTCTGGGCGCAACCAGAGCATCCTAAGGATGAAGTGGTGCTTGATCTGTGGCAAAGCTATCTGGAGCCGATATGAGCACCTGCGTCACTCATACCGCCCCTGAACCCGCGTTCTCTGAGCCGTGGCACGCACAGGTGTTCGCCATAACCGTGGCCCTGAACGAGGACGGTCGCTTCGATTGGTCCGACTGGGTTGCCCGTTTTTCAGCGACACTCAAGCGTCGAGGCCTGGACCGCGAACTGGATGGCGGGGATGACTATTTCAACGCCTGGCTGGAAACGCTGGAACATCTCTTAGCCGAACAAGGCGCGACCGCTCAGGGGGAAATCTCTGATTTCAGGAATGCATGGGAAGAGGCGTACCTAACAACACCTCATGGTGAACCGGTGAGGTTGGCGCCGCGCGACTAAGTGCGTTGGGTGCATTTTTTGAAAACGCACCCGAGGATATCCCGACAGGTAGTGACATCTGGGTAAGGGCGGGAACTGCGGCGAAATACCGGTTTCCCTGCCGCTTTGTCCCCGCTATACGAGCCGGGTTTGATAACTCAGCGCAAAAGGACCGGATATGGCCAATGTGGTTGTTGTCGGCGCCCAGTGGGGTGACGAAGGAAAAGGCAAGATCGTCGACTGGCTAAGCGAGCGGGCAGACGTCATCGCGCGTTTCCAAGGTGGACATAACGCCGGTCATACTCTGGTCATTGATGGTGAGGTTTACAAGCTGCACGCATTGCCATCGGGCGTCGTGCGCGGCGGTAAGCTGAGCGTCATCGGCAATGGCGTTGTGCTAGACCCCTGGCACCTGATCAAAGAGATCGAAACGATCCGTTCACAGGGCGTAGATATCACGCCCGAGACACTGATGATCGCCGAAAACACACCTTTGATCCTGCCATTCCACGGAGAACTGGACAGGGCGCGTGAAAACCAGAACTCGGTTGCGAAAATCGGCACCACCGGGCGCGGGATTGGCCCATGCTACGAAGATAAAGTCGGTCGCCGCGTTATCCGTGTCGCTGATCTTGCCGATGAAGCGACGCTTGCCCTTCGCGTTGATCGCGCGCTGGTCCACCATAACGCGCTCCGCAATGGTTTGGGACTTGAACCCATCAATCGTGATGAACTGATTGCATCGCTAACCGAGATTGCGCCGCAAATCCTGCAATACGCCGGACCCGTCTGGAAGGTCATGAACGAAAAGCGTAAAGCCGGAAAGCGTATCCTCTTTGAAGGCGCACAGGGCGCACTTTTGGACATCGACTTTGGCACCTATCCGTTCGTGACATCATCCAACGTGATTGCCGGACAGGCCTCGACCGGTGTTGGCATCGGCCCGGGATCGATTGATTTTGTTCTGGGTATCGTGAAAGCCTACACAACCCGCGTGGGTGAGGGTCCGTTCCCAACCGAGCTGGACGATGACGATGGCCAACGCCTAGGCGAGCGTGGGCATGAGTTCGGCACTACGACCGGCCGCAAGCGCCGCTGCGGTTGGTTTGATGCCTGCCTTGTGCGCCAGACCTGTGCGACCAGTGGTGTCAATGGTATCTCGCTGACCAAGCTGGACGTGCTGGATGGTTTCGAAACGCTGAAAATCTGCGTGGGATATGAACTGGATGGTGAGCGGTTGGACTATCTGCCAACCGCGGCAGATCAACAAGCCCGCTGCACGCCTGTTTATGAGGAAATGCCGGGGTGGAGCGAATCCACTGAAGGCGCGCGCAGTTGGGCGGATTTACCAGCCAACGCCATCAAATACGTGCGCCGCGTTGAAGAGCTGATCGAATGCCCTGTGGCCCTTTTGTCCACCAGCCCGGAGCGGGACGACACCATCCTGGTGACCGACCCGTTTGCTGACTGATGAGCGATAAGGAAAAACCCGGCCTGAGCTACAAGGCCAGGCGGCGATGGTCTCTGGTGCTGCTCGTGATTGGGTTGCCGATCTATATCGTGGCGGTTGTGACGATCGTGAACCGGCTGGACCGGCCACCGATCTGGCTGGAGCTGCTGGTCTATATCGGGCTGGGCATTCTTTGGGCGCTGCCTTTCAAATTTGTTTTCAAAGGTGTTGGCAAAGAAGACCCGGATAAAGACGCGGATTGATTTCTGCTTTGGGGGATTCACAAGTCTTAAGTCTTACAATGCAGTCTTTGGCGGGAGCTTGAACAGGTGTAATGCGGTCCGACACTGATGCAGCCAAGCTCTAGGTCGTGAAGACCACTGGCCAGGCATCTTTGGACTTTTCGCATTCGGCCCATGCGCCGGATGGGTGCGAGCGGTTTGCAACGACGCATTCGCGCGCAATCCTTTTTTACGATCCGTCCTTGCATCACACGCTGAAAAGGCTGTCAGAGGACACTACAAAGCGTTCCTGTCAGACAACGGCTCGCAAGTCGTTGCCGTGTATCAAGGCGCTTACCCTATACATATCGTCTTTAAGTTTTTCGTTGCGCCAGTCCTCTTGAAATCGTTCCACTGACAGCAGGCCATCAGCATCAAATTCGGGATCAACGGTGGCCAAACGGCGCGTTGCGCGCTTCAATCGGACGTCATCATCCAAGTGCAATGCGGCAGCAGCCCTGTATGCGGCGGCACGGCGGGTCATGCGTGGAAATGCTGTCGCTGCGCTATAGCACGCCTCCCACTCGCCCAGGACGTAATTGGCGATCACTCCCACCTCACGGCAATACTCGGGAAGAAACGGATCGAGCTCTTGCGCGCGCTGCTGAAATTCAAGCGCCGTTTCACCGTCGCCCATGTAGTTATGAACATTCCCAGCATGGGCAACAATGTAGGCATGGTTCGGCGTAATCTCGAGCGCGCGGGTGAAATGGTAAAGGGCGCTGTCAAAGTCTTCTTTGTAAAGAGCCAATGAACCCATGATCCTGTGGACCTCAGCATCGTCACTGTCCAATTCCAACGCGCGGCGCCCCATAGACCAATAGTGATCCACATCGTTGACACCAAGCCATTCGTCGCGCGTTGCCACAGCGCAAGCCAGCCATGCCTGTGCCCGACCGAAATTGGGGTCTTTCTCCAGAGCCTTTTCAAGCCACCCCATCGCTTCTTCGGCATTGTCACGCGTGACGCCGCCCATTCGGTGATAATGCAAACCGCGCTTTAGACAATCATAGGCTGCCATGTCTTCCGTAGGTTTTGCGCGGGCTGTTTCCTCTGCCTGTCTTTCAACACGACCGGCCACTGCAGCTGCGATTTTGGCAACCATGTCATCTTGAACGTCGAAAAGGTCATTCACATCACAATCATATTTCTCTGACCAAACCTGCTCCTTTGTGATGCCGTCAATCAGGCTTGCTGAAATCCTTACGCGCGCGCCAAGCACGCGCACGCCGCCCTCGATACCGTAGCGCACGCCGGTTTCCTTACAGATTTGTTCTGATGGAGCATCCCGTTTTGCCAACGAAAAACTGGCGTTGCGTGAAATTACAAAAAGCTCCTTAAAGCGTGACAATTCCGTAATTAAATCTTCAGTGAATCCGTCGGCGAAGTAGTCTTGTTCGGCGTCTGCGCTGCGGTTTTGAAATGGTACGACAACGACGCCGTTGTCACGTTGAGACTGCGCCGCGGGCTGAGTAACAGCAGTCTCTTGTGTCAGCATGCAGCTGTGTATTCCAAGGTCCCCTTCAACCGAATAAAGCTCGACGGGATCATCAATGTTTTTCAACTGACGCGGACCAAGCTTTTTGAACCGAACCTGCGCGCCGCGTTTTGCTTGCTCGAAAACCGTTTGTGAAACCAAAACACCGCCGGGTTCAGCCTCGGCTTCGATACGCGACGCGATGTTCACACCGTCGCCAAGAAGATCTTCGCCATCCGCTATCACATCAGCAAGATGAATTCCGATCCGAAGTTGCAGCCCGATTTGCTGAGCGTTATGAGGGGCCGCCAGTTCGCGCTGTAATTCGAAGGCACCGCGCACGGCCGAAACGGGGCTGGTAAACTCAGCCAATGCGCCGTCGCCTGACCAGCTGATTATTCTGGCACCATGACGTTCCGCCTGTTGGCGCACAATTTTGCGTAGCCGTTTCAGACGCAATATTGTGTCCTCCTCAGAACGCTGCATCAGCGCAGAGTAGCCAACGACATCTGTGGCAAGTACCGTAGAAAGGCGGCGTTCCATTTCGGCCTTCATCTTCGCTCCTCCCACAAGCGACGATTTATACCACAATTGTCCAAATGGACCTAGTAACCCATTTGTTCGTCTGGCCTGATTTGTGTTTTTTGATTTGATGCCTGGATGATTTGCAGACAGCGAAACAGCACCTTAGCCCGTGCGTCGGGCCAATGAAGGCCAGCTAAAGATCGCACGTGCCATCGCGTGATACTCACCGGAAATCTCTTCGGCGACGCTGAGGGGGGTAGGCCAAGGTGCCGTCAGTGTTGCCGCGACCTGCCCGGTGATAAGGCTTAGCTCAGCATCGTGCTTGGCCGCAAGGCGTCGCATTTTTTGGTTGGTTGCAAGGCACAGCATGTGAACCTCTCGAATACCGCGATTGCGGGCCGCAGTGATGATCCGCGACAACAAGGCGTCGCCAATCCCTCGATCTTGCCATTCGGCTTCGACCGTAAAAGCGGCCTCGGCCATCTGGGTTTCGTTATCCGGAACCAGCCGAAGTTCTCCCACGCCACGTAGACAGGAATCAGGAAATGCGCCGAAAACAACGGCGGAATTTTCAAAAATCCCGGAAAGATAGTCCTGCACAAACGCGGCACTGACCTGCGTGCCGAACCGTGCTGCCAGCGTATCGCTGCCCAGGGTATTGAAATGGCTTTCGATCTTTGGGCGGTCATAAATTCTGAGACGTCGTATCGGAAGTTCATACATGGCGTAGCCTTTGCTTGAACAACTCGTGACAAACCGATCACGGTACGCCCGTTTATAACATCTTTCTGCAATGCAGCATAGAAGGTGCAGTGTGACTGTGGCACCAAACACGGGCAGTGAGGCATATGTGCAAAAAAAATGAGCCAGGGGTAATCCCGGCTCATTTATTGGCAATTTGTTCAGAAATTAACCGGCTTCGCGTTCGTCATCCGGGCGGAACCCAATCTCGGTCGACGCGGCAAAGCGCCCCCCGCCGGCCTTTTCGATTTTACCATCGCGCAACAATTGTCCGAAGGAACGCAGGCTTTCTTCGCGGTTGAAGTCGTCCTGCTTCAACGAGCGGATTTTGTTCATCAGTTGCGGGCGCGAAAACTGCTCCTGTCCTTCGATAAAGGAAAGATAAGCTGCGGCAGCCTCCAACAGGTCGGGCAGGGACTGCGCGCCCTGTTCCTCGGCGAACTGCGCAAAGCCACCTTCTTCGGTCGCTTCTTCCTCAGAGTCGGATTTTACGCGACGGGGGGTAACCGGTCCGGTTTCACCGGATTGATTGTCGATCCGCTGTTCCGCGACCAGTTTCAGTGGGGCAGAAGCATCGCTGCTTGGGCGTTTGCTTGTGACCTGAATTTCTGGACGGCGTGGGCTGACGACCGATGACAGGTCTCCGCGATACCCCTGTTCATCGCTTTCCTGATCCTTGGGTTTTGCTTCGCCCCGTTCAGCTTCGGTGGCTGCCACGGCCGCGCGAAGGTGTGTGTACGCCTCACGCTGATTGCTGGTATCTGGATCGTTCAGTTGCTCACCTGCCTTGTCCATGAGGCGTGAAACATCCCGATCCAATTCAGTGTCTTCAGTGGCAGACATGGATGAGCGTTTTGCCAGAACGGCCTCGACACTGGCAATCTCTTCAAGCAGGTCGATCTCGTCCTCTTCGGTAAGGACGCTGTCACTGACTGCGGCTGTGATTTCCGCATCATCTTCGCTTTCGCTGAGGATATTGGGCTCTGCGTCCGCTTCCTGTTCGTCTTCGACCGTTTCTTCAAGGTCCGAGAACAAAGCGTCCTGTGCGGCGATCTCTTCCTCGACCTGATCTTCCGCAGGAGTGTCCGCAACCTCAATTTCTTCGGAGTCGGTTTCGTTTTCCATGACCGAAGCGTCTGGCTCGCTTTCCACTACCGAAGCCTCAAGTTCGTTTTCCTCCACAGAGGCTTCTGGTTCGCCTTCCATGACTAAGGATTCAGGTTCTTCGGTACCCTGTGTGTCCAACTCGGGCTGGGCTGGTTCTTGCAGTTCGTCCTGAATTTCCTCCTGCACATCGCCATGTGCTGAAACAGGCTCAGTGGCGTCGGGGGTTCTATCCAGATCAGCTGGCTCCAGCGAACCTGCCGCAAACGCCGCAGCAACCGCATCCGAGGGACCCGCGCTTTTGACAAGGGCCGTCTCTTCATCTTCGGTGTAGATGACCGAGTTCTCTTCGGAATGCGAAACAACGGCCCGGATGCGCTGTAGCTTGGCGGCAATGCTGTCGGCGGCTGGAGCAGGGGCGTCATCGACTGCCTCCGCCTCGTTAAACGAGGGCTGAGAAGGCGGCGGTGTGTCGACAACATTCAGACCTGATGCGCTGGCCGCAGGCTGCGATGGGGCGGAATTCTCTGTCGCGCGGATCAAAAGGCCAGAGTCGTTCTGACTGGCTTCGACCCTGCGGGATATGTCGCGCTGAGCGATCCGTGTCAGCATTTCGGCGTCGGGTTGCGGGGGTTCAGAACCAAAGTAACGATCATCCGCCGCGAGGTCGCGAAAGTACTCGGCAATCGCTTTCATCGTCTCAAAGGAATCATCAAACCCTTCCAAAGTGCACGAGAAGGTTCCATAAGAAACGGTTAAGACCTTGTTATTCTGTACCATCAGACGCACGTCCTTTACAAACTACGAGAGCCACTATAGCCGACAGCGGGCACATTAATGGCTCGGAACTCTCTGCATGAACCTATCATTTTGTGGTCTCAATGTGTCCAAATCCGGGAAAAATGATCAATCTTACGAAAAATAAGCCGATTGTGCGGTCTGACGAGCCAATCGCGCTGGTTGGCGGTGGTCAACTTGGACCTGATGACTTAAATCTGACGCTGATTCGCGTCAACACGGTCGTTGCGGTGGATGGTGGCGCGGCGCCGGTTATGGATTCGGGTCGTGTTCCTGATGCGGTTATCGGCGATTTTGATTCGCTTGATGGGGCCTATCGTGACCGTATTCCGGCGGACCATCTGTTTCCTATCCGTGAGCAGGAGAGCACAGATTTTGACAAGGCATTGCGCAGTGTAGTGGCACCTATGATCCTAGGCGTCGGGTTCCTGGGCGGCCGTTTGGATCATCAGCTTGCGGTGCTGAACTCTCTGGTCCGCCTTCCAGACCGTCCTTGTATTTTGCTTGGTGAACGTGAGGTCGTGTTTCATGCGCCGCCACGTATAAAGTTGAACCTGACACCGGGTGACATCGTTTCACTGTTTCCCTTTCAGACAGTGACAGGCCGCAGTCGGGGCCTCGAATGGCCCATTGACGAGTTGGTGCTGGAACCAAGCGGCCGCGTTGGTACCTCAAACAGGGCGCTGGCAAAGGTGGAGCTGTCGGTCGATGGGCCCGGGCTTTTGATGATGGTACCGCGCGACGCTCTGGACGAGGTTATGCGGGCGTTTCTGTCGGGGCAGACCGGGCAATGGCCCGCTCACGCAGAATGACATACAGACCGGCAGTCACGGTGATTCCGATACCGATAGCGGCGAGCCCGTCGGGCAGGTCGTGAAAGATCAGCCAGCCGAACAGGGTGGCCGCAGGGATTTCCAGATATTGCATCGGCGCCAGCGTGGCAGAGGGCGCGTAGCGCAACGACCAAGTCATCAGCAGATGTGCAAACGTACCAAGAAGACCAATTGCACACAGTAGGAAATAGCTGTCGGGGTGTGGCGCAATCAGGGATATAGCCCATGTGTCGCTGAATGCCCCAACCAACAAGACCGGCAACATCAGCACAGTTGCAATCACACCTGAGACGGCCTGTAAGGCAATCGGGTCGGTCTCTTTTGCGATCTGGCGTGTGACCAGCATGAACAGGGCAAAAACAAGCGCAACAACAAGGGGCAAGAGCGCTGCAAAACCCACCTCTGCAAAGCTGGGCTGGATGACCAGAAGCGTGCCGGAGAATCCTACGACGCAGGCGATCAGACGGCGCAGCCCGACCTCTTCGCTCAGAACGTATTTGCCAAGGATCAGCATTATGAAAGGCATTACGAAGGCGATGGCGATGGCATCGGCCAGCGGCAGGAAAAGCAATGCACTGAACATGGCGGAAATACCGATGATGTGCAGCACGGTACGAATGAAAGTGAGTCGTAATACTCGTCCACGCATTCGCCAATTGCGCCCGGTTAAAGCGACGAGGGGGATTAGTACCAGCGCCTGAACGGCAAAGCGTACAAAAACAAGCATTCCGATCGGAGTCGTCTCGCCCAACAGCTTTGCCATTGCATCCCCGAGCGGTGCGAGGATGCAGAAGCCAAGCATCAAAGTGATGCCAAAGACGGGACGGTCCTGTGTCATAGGCGCGACGCTAAGCCTTTTGTCTGTCGGTGGAAAGTCGTTAGACCAGTGCTGGTAAGGGCCGATACCACAGGCGAGCGCGTCGCTTGAGTTAAACCCACTCGGCCATTACGCAAGCGCAGGATTCAGGGATATAGAACCTAGCGCGTTCCAGATGAACAATTGCCGTGCAACGAGCTTTCTGCACCTATGCCTTTTAGCGTCAGCAATTGGGTACATTCACCGCAAGTCCGCCCAGAGATGTCTCTTTGTACTTCTCATTCATATCTTGCCCGGTTTGCCGCATGGTCTCGATCGCCGCGTCCAGGGGCACAAAATGCTGACCATCGCCACGCAGCGCCAGTGAAGCGGCCGAAACAGCCTTTATGGCACCAAGCCCGTTACGCTCAATGCACGGAACCTGAACGAGTCCGGCGACCGGATCGCAGGTCATTCCCAGATGATGTTCAAGCGCGATCTCTGCGGCATTCTCAACCTGTTCCGGGGTGCCGCCCATCACGGCACAAAGCCCTGCCGCAGCCATGGCCGATGCACTGCCAACCTCGGCCTGACATCCGGCTTCCGCGCCCGAGATTGAAGCGTTGAATTTGACCAGCCCACCAATAGCGGCAGCGGTCAGCAAAAAGTCTTCGATATGCGACTCCGACGCCCCTGGCACGTGGTCAAGATAATAGCGCAACACCGCCGGAAGTACGCCTGCCGCGCCATTGGTGGGGGCGGTCACCACCTGGCCGCCGGCTGCGTTTTCCTCGTTCACCGCCATGGCATAAACGCTCATCCAGTCGTTGATCGTGTGCGGTGCGGTCAGGTTCATGCCACGCTCGGCCATAAGCGCGTCATGGATTTTCTTGGCACGACGCCGGACTTTCAGACCTCCGGGCAGGATGCCATCGGTCGTCAGGCCACGCTCGATGCAATCATTCATGACCTGCCACAAACGGGCCGAGCCCTTGGCGAAGCTCTGGGCGCAACCACGCGATATCTCATTGTCGCGTTTCATTTCCGCGATGCTTTTGCCGCTGGATTTCGCCATTTCAAGCATTTCGGCCGCAGACTTGAATGGAAAAGGAACCGGCGCACCTTCGTCGGTTGCGGCACCGTCGTTAAGCTCTTCTTCGGTCAAAACAAACCCGCCGCCGATCGAATAGTATACCTGACGCAGAATGACGTCACCTTGCGCATCAGTGGCCATCAGGATCATTCCGTTGGCGTGACCGGGCAGGGTCTGTTCGTAGTCGAAAACGAGGTCATCTTTCGGGTTGAACTTCAGGATTGGCAAACCCTCGGGCGTCACAGAATGCGTTTCGGCAATCTCGGCCAACGCGGCCTCGGCCTTATCGTTGTCATATGTTTCAGGAACAAAGCCGGCCAACCCAAGGATCGTTGCGCGGTCGGTTGCGTGGCCCACCCCGGTGAACGCCAGCGAGCCATGCAGCGACCCGCGCAGCCCCGCAAACTCAAACGGTGACGCGCGCATTAGGTCCAGAAAGCGCGCAGCCGCCACCATCGGCCCCATTGTATGAGACGAGGACGGGCCAATGCCCACTTTGAACATATCAAAAACTGAAAGAAACATGTCAGGTAGCCGAGCCTTCTACAGGGTTAGCGTAACTTGGAGACGTGAAGGGAGTAACCCCCAACCCTTCGGCTGCAACAGCAGTACGGGTTGCGGGGCGGGTTTCTAATTGCATCAGTATTCTTTGCAGGTAGGGTGTGTCGGCCAGTTGAAACCAACTGCGGTCAGATCTGGCCGGATAGAGTGCCATCCAGCGCATCTGGCAGGCCAAATAATAGGTCAGGACCGAAGGCTGATTTGAGTGTAACCAATGTGGCGCTGTCCGAGCCACGTCATCCAGAACACGCAGATGTTCGCGCAGACGCGGGCGAATGCCGGTGCGCAAGCTCTCTGCATATTGGGCATCGATGTATTTTTCTGCATAGAAAAGGATGCGAAGATCCGCGTGCAATGTGTTGGATGCAAAAAAGAGCCACTTGAGAAACGCCGCACGGTCCGGGCGGTCTGGAGCGGGAGCGAGGCGCGCATGCGTATCTGCCAACCAAAGCAGTATGGCGGCTGTTTCAAAGATCGGCCCTTGCGGCGTTTCCAGTACGGGGATCAATCCGTTCGGATTCAGCGAACGATAGGTCGCGCCGTTCTGTTCGTTCTGGCGGCGATCCACCAGTACGGTTTCATAGGGCAGACCCATTTCTTCCAACGTCAATCTGATCACGAGCGAAGCGTTGTCGGGGGCATAGTGCAGGCGATAAGGCGCTTTCATAGCGATTATTTATAACGAGACGATGGGGGCGAAAGTCTTGATTGCGACGTTTCCCATCGGAAACGCGTATTTCTTTGCATGTTTGCGGCCAACAGGGGTGAATTGGCTCTCGCAGTTGGAGGGCGCATTCCCTATAAGTCCGGCAGTAACAGAGGGAAAGGCTGCTATGACCCGGGATCTGTCGCCCATAGACAAAGCCAAATTTAACGCTGCACGACGCGCTGCCGACATGGTTCAGGACGGTATGCGGGTCGGCCTGGGCACGGGGTCAACCGCTGCCTGGATGGTGCGCCGCATCGGCGAGCGGGTGCAGAATGAAGGGCTGCGTATCAAAGGTGTTCCGACATCGACCCGCACAGCGCAACTGGCCCGAGAGGTCGGGATCGAAGTGGTCTCGCTGGATCAGGCTGGTTGGCTGGACCTGACAATTGACGGAGCGGATGAGTTTGACGGCGAACTGAACCTGATCAAAGGCGGCGGCGGTGCGCATCTGCAGGAAAAGATCGTCGCCACAGCCAGCGATCAGATGATTGTCATCGCTGATGCCGGTAAAGAGGTTGAAACGCTGGGTGCATTCCCCTTGCCGGTCGAGGTTATCCCTTTTGGCTGGCAAACCACCCGCACCCTGATCGAAGAGGCGCTGGACACGATGGATGTTCTTGGCACCTCGGCCAAGCTGCGCATGAATGGCGAAGCGCCGTTCGTGACGGATGAGGGTAACCACATTCTGGACCTGCATTTGCAGCGCATTGGAAATGCGCGTCAGCTGGCGCTTGTGCTCAATCAAGTGCCCGGAGTGGTTGAGAACGGTTTGTTTATCGACATCTGTGACAAAGTTGTGATCGGCCACGGCGATGGTCGGGTCGAATTGCGCGACATTAACGCCGGAACCACGGAAATGGACAAGCTAGTCGACGGTGGGGAAAACCTTTTTTCGGATTTGGCGGACTAAGGAAAAGCCGCGTTGCCAAGCGCCGAAAATGCCAGAAGCATCGGCCAGCTATCCCGGATGTGGGGTGCGCGCAGTCCGTCGATACAGAATGAATTGCAACTCTTGAAGTCGACCATATCTAGGGTTGCTGAAATTTACCCCAATCAGAACAATGACGGGAAACACTATGAGTTTTGACTATGATCTGTTCGTCATCGGTGGCGGCTCGGGCGGGGTCCGCGCAGCACGTGTGGCAGCTGGTGAGAACGGCGCCAAAGTGGCCTTGGCTGAAGAGGATCGTTACGGCGGCACTTGCGTTATTCGGGGCTGCGTTCCGAAAAAACTGATGGTGTTTGCCAGTGAATACGCAAGCATGGTGGAAGATGCGCAGGCATATGGCTGGGATATCAAGCCCGGCGCGTTCGATTGGGATGTGTTCCGCGGTAAGCTCTATGCTGAATTGGATCGGCTTGAGGGTATTTATCGGAACATTCTGAAAAATAACGGCGTCGAAAGCTTCGATCAACGCGCCCATGTGGTTGATGCGCACACGGTGGAACTGGCAGATGGGACGCGCAAAACGGCCAAGCATATTCTGATCGCCACCGGCGGCCGACCTGTTGTTCCGCAGTTTCCGGGCTCAGACCTGGCAATTACTTCGAATGAGATTTTTCATCTGGATAAACTGCCTGAAAGCATCCTGATCGTGGGTGGCGGTTACATCGCCAGTGAATTCGCCGGTATCATGAATGGAATGGGCGTAAAAACCACTCAGTTCTATCGCGGGGCGCAAATTCTGCGCGGCTTTGACGAAGAAGCGCGTGGACTCATCTGCGAAGAGATGCGCCAGAACGGTATTGATGTACGGCTGGGTACTAACGTGCTTGAGATGACCAAAGAGGGCGACAAGATCCGGGTCAAAGCGACAGACGGCACAGAAGATCAGTTCGACGTGGTCATGTACGCGACTGGTCGCACACCGAACGCGGACAACCTTGGCCTTGAGGGTGTCGGTGTTGAACGTGGCCGCAAAGGTGAAATCATCGTTGATGACTATAGCCAAACGGGTGTACCGTCGATTTATGCGATTGGCGACGTGACAGACCGCGTGAACCTTACTCCGGTTGCGATCCGTGAGGGTATGGCTTTTGTTGAAACTGTATTCAAAGGAAATCCAACCCCGGTGGATCATGAGCTGATCCCGACGGCAATCTTCACGCAGCCGGAATTCGGCACAGTCGGGCTCAGCGAAGAGGACGCGGCAGAACAGGAAGCGATCGAGGTTTATGCGACGTCCTTCAAACCGATGCAAACCGCCTTTGCCGGCGGAACCCAGCGCGTATTGATGAAACTGATCGTCAGCCAGGCTAACCGAAAGGTGCTGGGATGCCATATTGTCGCTCCGGGTGCAGGCGAGATGATCCAATTGGCCGGAATTGCCGTAAAGATGGGCGCGACCAAGGAAGATTTTGATCGCACTGTCGCGGTCCACCCGGTTATGGCCGAAGAACTGGTGACATTGCGGCAACCTGTGCGCACTGCTTGATTTGCAAGCGCGCGCACACAAGTTACAAGGTAATCCGTGATCACACGGTCCAACATAAGGGAATAGATACACATGGCGGGCAACAGCGGTGGCCCCTGGGGGGGCGGAGGCTCCTCGGGCGGCGGAGGAAATCGGGGAAACAACGGGGGCGGTCGTAAACCCCCTGAAGGCGATGGCCCGCAAATCCCCGAAATCGACGAGTTGATGAAAAAAGGCCAGGAGCAACTGCGCGTCCTGATGGGCGGTCGCGGTGGATCAGGCCGTGGCGGTGGCCAAGGTACAGGTGGGGGTGGTCCTATTTTCACCAAAGGCACCGTGCTTATCGGTGTTGTCGTTGCTGCCGTTCTTTGGGGAGCAGCAAGTTTCTACACGGTCAAGCCAGAAGAACAGTCGGTTGAATTGTTCCTGGGTGAGTTTTCGGCCGTTGGTAATCCGGGTCTGAACTTTGCCCCGTGGCCTTTCGTGACCGCTGAGGTCATCCCGGTCACGCGCGAACAGAATGAAGACATGGGTGGCGCGCGCGGCAGCGATGACGGTCTCATGCTCACCGGCGACGAAAACGTCGTTGATATTGACTACCAGGTGGTCTGGAACATCAATGACCCCGCGAAGTTCTTGTTTAACTTGCGCGACCCGCGCCAGACAATTCGTGCGGTGTCAGAATCGGCGATGCGTGAGATTATCGCTCAAAGCGAACTTGCACCCATCCTGAACCGCGATCGCGGAATCATCGCGGACCGTTTGCAGGATTTGATCCAACTTACGATGGACAGCTACGATTCGGGCGTGAACATTGTCCGCGTGAACTTTGACAAGGCCGACCCGCCGCAAGACGTGATCGCCGCATTCCGCGACGTTCAGGCTGCCGCGCAGGAACGCGACCGTTTGCAAAACGTGGCTGACGCCTACGCAAACCGCGTTCTGGCGGAAGCGCGCGGTGAAGCTGCGCAGGTTTTGGAAGAAGCCGAAGCTTATCGCGCGCAACAGATCAACAGCGCTCAGGGTGAGGCCAGTCGTTTCAGCGCTGTTCTCGAAGAATATTCGAAAGCACCGGATGTAACGCGCAAGCGCTTGTATCTTGAGCGGATGGAGCAGGTTCTGGGTGATGTCGACAAGATCATCTTGGACGAAAATTCGACGGGTCAGGGGCAGGGCGTCGTGCCGTATCTGCCGCTGAACGAATTGCGCCGTAGTCAGGTTCAGGAGAGCAACTGATGCGTAGGTCACCTATTATTCTTATCGCCATCGTGATCCTCGGGCTTCTTGGCCTGTCGTCGATCTTTATCGTCGACGAACGTGAACGCGCACTCGTGCTGCAGTTTGGTCGTGTGGTTGCGGTAAAAGACGAACCCGGTCTGGCGTTTAAAATCCCTGTGATTCAGGAAGTTGTTCGTTATGATGACCGCATCTTGTCGATTGACGTCCAACCGCTTGAGGTTACACCTTTGGATGATCGTCGCCTCGTGGTCGACGCCTTCGCGCGTTACCGGATCTCGGATCTGGAACGGTTCCGGCAAGCGGTTGGTGTCGGCGGTATTCCGCAGGCCGAGGATCGACTGGATCTTATCCTGCGTGCCGAAACGCGTGAGGTTCTGGGCTCGGTGTCGTCCCGCGACATTCTTAGCTCTGACCGTGCTGCCCTGATGCTGCGTATCCGTAACAGCGCGATTGCCGAAGCGCAGGCGCTGGGTGTGAGTGTTATCGACGTGCGTCTTAAAGCGACCGACTTGCCGCAAGCGAACCTTGAAGCCACCTTCGAACGGATGAAGGCTGAACGCGAACGTGAGGCGACTGACGAACGCGCTCGTGGTAACGAGGCCGCACAGCGCGTTCGTGCTCAGGCAGACCGTACCGTGGTCGAGCTGGTCTCGGACGCAAACCGCGAGGCTGAGATCATTCGCGGTGAGGCGGACGCTGAACGCAACTCAATCTTTGCGGAAGCCTTTGGCAAAGACCCGGAGTTCTTCGAGTTTTATCGCTCACTGTCTGCATATGAGCGGGCCTTGGGCGGCGGCAACAGCTCGATGGTGCTAAGCCCGGATTCGGAGTTCTTTAACTACCTTAAGTCGCCGACCGGGCAGGCAAGCCAGTAATGGGTATGATCCTTCTGGCCCTCGGGCTGGTACTGATTGTCGAGGGGCTGGCCTATGCGCTGGCCCCTTCGCTTATTGAACGTATGCTCGAAGCGCTGCGGTCCCTGCCTGAACATGCGCGGCGACTGGCAGGGTTGCTGTGTGTGGTCAGTGGTTTCGTGCTGTTGTGGGGCGCGTATCAAGTCGGGTTTTAGGCTGGTGTTTTCAATTGCCGGTGAATTCCCCGCGATCCCGAGTTGCGGGCTTGGACAAACTGACTACATTGGTTGCTAAGAAAGGTTGCCGTTGGGCGACCGCACAAGAATTGTCGACAAGGAGTTCCCAAGTGCAGGCACAAGCGCGCAGTATTTCCGTCCGTCGGGACGAGGTTGTTGGTTTTATGCGGCTGATGTGGGTGGCCTTTGCAGGGCTACTTTTTATTCTGGCTCAGTCTGCGGCCGCCCAGGCACGCAGCGAGAGCCTTGCGCCCTTGGCAGAACAGATCAGCCCGGCAGTTGTCAACATCACGACCACGACGTTGGTTGAAGGTCAGACCGGTCCGCAAGGGATTGTGCCCGAGGGCTCTCCGTTCGAGGATTTCTTTCGCGAGTTTCAGGATCGCAATGGTGAAGATGACAACCGCCCTCGGCGCAGTAACGCGCTGGGTTCTGGTTTTGTGATCTCGGAAGATGGCTACATTGTTACCAACAATCACGTAATCGCGGAAGCCGATGAAATTCTGGTTGAGTTCTTCCCCGGCGACGGTCAGCCGATAAAGGAACTCCCTGCCAAGGTGATCGGTACGGATGACAAAACTGACATTGCTTTGCTGAAAGTCGAAGCGTCCGGTCCCCTGCAATATGTGCAGTTCGGCGACAGCGACGTTGCGCGGGTTGGTGATTGGGTGATCGCAATGGGCAACCCGCTAGGGCAGGGCTTTTCGGTCTCGGCAGGTATTGTGTCAGCACGTAATCGGGCGCTCAGCGGGTCTTACGATGACTATATTCAAACGGATGCGGCTATTAACCGGGGTAACTCGGGCGGGCCGCTGTTCAATATGAATGGTGAGGTGATTGGCGTAAACACCGCGATCCTGTCGCCAAATGGCGGCTCGATCGGGATCGGGTTTTCGATGGCGTCCAACGTGGTCGTCAAGGTTGTCGATCAACTGCGCGAGTTCGGTGAAACCCGTCGCGGATGGCTGGGTGTGCGTATTCAGGACGTGACTGAAGACATGGCCGAGGCGATGGGGCTGGACAAGCCCGGCGGCGCGTTGATCAGCGATGTGCCAGACGGCCCGGCGAAAGACGCCGGTCTGCTGGCAGGTGACGTGATACTCAGCTTTGATGGGGTAGAGGTTGAAGATACACGCGGGTTGGTGCGTCAGGTGGGTGAAACCACGGTTGGCAAATCCGTCCGCGTCATGGTTCATCGTGATGGCGGCACTCAGACTGTCTTGGTCACCTTGGGACGTCGCGAGGATGCGGAACGCGCGGATAGCTCCGAGGATGAAGTTCCTGACGCACCGGTCGAGGAAAATGCAGACATTCTGGGCCTCACGATCTCACCGCTGACGGATACGCTGCGCACGGATCTTGGTTTGGATGCGGATGCCGAAGGTCTGGTTGTAACCGAAGTCGACGAAGCGTCCGAAGCCTTCTCCAAAGGGCTGCGCGCGGGCGATTTGATCACCGAGGCTGGCCAGCAGGCAGTCACATCGATTCAGGATCTTGAGGCCCGCATGGAAGAGGCACGCGAAGCAGGGCGCAAGTCGCTGTTGCTTTTGGTGCGTCGCGGCGGAGAACCCCGCTTTGTTGCGTTGAGCCTCGGCGAGTAAGTCAAGGCACAAGCGAATTAGAAGGCCAGAGTGGATGCTCTGGCCTTTTTTGACGTCGGGTTCTATAGAACTGTATACTTTGAAAGAAGTGAGCCACACGCCGAAAAGACGTGTGGCTCTGATACAGGGAGAGGTCAGTGGACAGATATCGGGGATGATTCTCTGACCTCCTACGGTAACAGGTACGAAATTAGACTCCGTGCCGCCTGCAGTCTGTGAAGCAGATCACTGGGATCAGATAAGATCGGACTCAGCCAGTTCGCGCAGGGCTTCGAAATCCTGGATCATCAAGCCACCGCGTGAAGCTTGAACGACATTGTCGCGCTTCCAGGTGGATATTGTCTTGGACACGGCCTCTCTGGTGGCGCCAACGAATTCAGCCAATTCGCTTTGCGACAAGGTAATCCGGGTTGAGGGATCATCCTGAAGCCCGGACAAGTGTAACAGCTTGCGCGCCAATCGGATCGGCAAAGGCAGAAACACCTGCTCGTTAAGTTGCGATCCCATCCATCGCATGCGAAGGCCAGCCAGTCGGATCATGTCAACCGCCAAGTCTGGATGCTGCCGTATCTGATTCATCACGTCGCCCTGCCTGACACGCAAAACGCTGGACGGTTCGGCCGCGACGATGGTCGCTGTTCGGGGGCCGCTGTCAAACAGCGCAATCTCACCAAAAACCTCGCCCGGGCGCATCAGGGTCAGCGACAGCTTGCGGCCGCTCATGGCCAGAAAGGACACCTCAAGCGTTCCTTCGAGGATCGCATAGAGCGCGTCACCTTCGTCGCCTTGTTCAAACAGCACATCGCCACGGTCCAGTTTGATTTCCGTCGCCTGAGCGGAAAGCATGGCCTTTAGCCTGTCTGACGCGTCGGACAGAAAACCGCTGTCTGGAAAAGCCGTCATGCGTACAAGTGTCTCCGGCTATGAGTGGTGGGTGGTGCCACAACTTTTCACAGCTTCTGCGTTTCGCCAAGGATTTTTGTCCACTTTTCCGTGTAATCTGATCAGAACATGCGTAGAGCCATTCGACGAACTATAAGGCGAACCCTTGGAATCCAGTTCACCTACTGGTGGTCAGGGTCATCCATATAGCTTTGCAAAAGGCTGAATTGCAGCATCAGGAATGCCATCAACGCGATGGGAAAGCCAAAGGTTTCGATCTTGACCCAAAGGTCGGTTGACATGGTGCGCCAAACAAATTCATTGGCGATGGCCAGAAAGGCGAAACACCCGCAGAGACGTCTGGTTAGAATCATCCAGCCCTCGTGCCGCATGGGCAGCATCTCGTCCAGAATATAGGCAAGGTAGGATTTGCGCTGAAGAAGTCCGATGCCCAGCATGATCGAAAAGAAGCCGTAGACCAGCGTGGTTTTCATTTTGAAAAACCGTTCGTCATTAAACCAGGCGGTCAGGCCGCCGAAGAAAATGACCATGATTGCGGTGAAAATCTGTATCCTGCTCAACTTTCCGGTGAGGTACCAAAGAACGCCGATAGCGGCCAGCATCAGCGGTACGAAAAGAATGGTGGCGACGATGAAACCGGAATACTCGACGCCACCGATCAGGAAGCTATCGTCACGCAGACGCAGGTAGATGACAAAGAACGCGAGCGGAGGGCCAAGCTCCAGCACCTGTTTCAAAAACGGGTTGATCTCTTTTTTGGCTGTCATCATTTCTTCCTGCTGTTTACCCGCCCATTTCAACTATTACGGCGCCCAATGCAATCAATGCCATCAGCGCAATGCGCCGTGGCCCGACGGTTTCTTTCAACACAAGCCATCCAATCAGTGCGGCAAACACGGTCGAGGTTTCCCGTAAAACAGCGGCTTCGCCAACTTTGTCGAGCCTCGTGGCCATCATGATAGCTCCGAAAGACATGGGGGCGATGATGCCGCCTGCAAGGCCGCGCAGCATCAAAGGACCGATGGCCGGGCGATTGATCATCGCGCGCCACCTGAGGAACGCGTAGAACGGCATCGCCGCGCCGTCGATCATGAAGAACCACGCCAGGAAGGTGAACGGGTCAGCCGTGGCGCGGATGCCGTAGGCGTCGTAGGTTGTATAGAGTGCCACGAAAAGTCCGGTCGTAACGGCCAGCACCAGCGCGATACC
The DNA here is from genome assembly GCF_056159225.1 of Ruegeria sp. AWH4_226. NCBI lineage: Bacteria > Pseudomonadati > Pseudomonadota > Alphaproteobacteria > Rhodobacterales > Roseobacteraceae > Ruegeria > Ruegeria sp. AWH4_226. The sequence goes on from NZ_JBSWUU010000001.1 coordinate 602,823, forward strand.
AAGCGTTTCCCGGTTGGTTTCCAGAAAGCGGAAGTTGTAGGCCGCGAGGCCAAAAATACCGGCCAACAGAACGGCCACGCCGAACCATTGCGTGCCGGTGAAGGTTTCCCCGAAAAGCAGATAGGCACCGATCACAGTGAACAGAGGGCCAGTGCCGCGGACAACGGGATAGACGACGGTATAAGAGCCCTTGGTATAGGCCATCGCTTGCAGGGTTTTATAAGCGATGTGGATTAGCCAGACGACGGCGAAGATGGGCCACATGTAAGGTTCAGGCCATGGCACCACAAAAAAGGCGAAGGGCGCAGCCATCAGGCAATAGCACGCGTCGATTGCCCCGCGGGACAGCCACGGATCGTGGCGGCCTTTTTGCAGAGCGCCGAAGACCGCGTGCAAGAACGCGGCCGACAGGGCGAGGCCAAGGGCGAGTTGATGGCCTGCTTCCGTGCCTTCGAGAGAGATCAGCCAGTCGCTCAAGTGTCGGGTCTTTTCGCTAGGTAGAGAGGCTGGGGGCTGTCTGCCCCCAGACCCCCGAGGATATTTTCAACCAGATGAAGGGGGGATCAGTTTTGGCCCAGTCCGGTGAGGGCGGCGGCGAATTCTTCGGGGTCGAAGGGGGCAAGGTCGTCAATCTGCTCTCCGACTCCGATGGCATGGATTGGCAAGCCGAACTTGTCGGCCAATGCGACCAGAACGCCGCCTTTGGCCGTGCCGTCCAGCTTGGTCATCACGAGGCCCGAAACGTCGGCTAACTTACGGAAGGTTTCCACCTGGCTCAGGGCGTTCTGGCCTGTGGTGGCGTCGAGCACCAGCAGGGTGTTGTGTGGCGCGGTTTCGTCTTTCTTGCGGATGACGCGGACGATCTTGGCAAGTTCTTCCATCAGGTCAGCGCGGTTTTGCAGACGGCCCGCAGTGTCGATCATAAGCAGGTCGGCGCCGTCTTCTTGTGCTTTTGTCAGCGCATCAAAGGCCAGGCTGGCCGGGTCTGATCCCTCGGGCGCAGTCAATACGGGAACACCGGCGCGCTCACCCCAAACTTGCAGTTGTTCAACCGCTGCGGCGCGAAAGGTATCGCCGGCGGCGATCACCACCTTTTTGCCAGCTGCCTTGAACTGACTGGCCAGCTTGCCGATCGTAGTGGTTTTGCCCGATCCGTTTACCCCAACGACTAGCACCACCTGTGGGCGCTTTGCATAGATGGGCAGGGGCTTTGCCACCGGCTCCATGACGCGGGCGACTTCTTGTGCCAGAAGCTGCTTGATTTCCTGCGTAGAAAGCTTGCGACCATAGCGCCCCTCAGCCATGTTGGCGGTGACGCGAAGGGCAGTGTCTACGCCCATATCCGATGCGATAAGCAACTCTTCGAGCTGTTCCAGCATGTCATCGTCAAGGGTGCGACGCACTGCAGTTTTGGCTTCACTGCGGCCAAACAATCGGCCCAGCACCCCCTTGGAGGGCGCCGCTTCGGGGGGCGGAGGCGCAGGCGTTGGATCAACCGGTGCAGGGTCGGGGACCTCGACCGGCTCTGGAATTGGCGCGGGCTCTGGACCTTCGGGTACTGGTTGCGGAACCTCCGGCACCGGGTCCGGCTTCGGCTCAGGCTCGGGGATGATCGGATCCGGCGCGGTTGTTTCCTCGCCACCATCCTCGACGATGGCTTCCAGCCCCTGTTCGAGGCGAGACGAGGATTTGAAGAGCTTATCCTTGAGCTTTGAGAAAAACGCCATTTTGGTCTCCGCAGGTGTTCCCCTCACCTAATGCGGATTTGCGGCAGTTGCAAAGGGTCAGAGGAACGCGATCAGCAAACCGGCCTGCGCCCCCCAATAAAGCAGCCAAATCATATAGGGCGTGATCCTGTGGGCGCGGTGGTCGGGTGGCAGCAGGAACTTCTCGGTCGCCAGGATAAGGTCGGACGCGATGAATGCCGATGCAGCGGGCAAAGCCCAACGCAAAGCCCCGCTGTCGGGTAAGGCGAGAGCGGTTATGCCCATCCCCAGAATGATCGGGATGTAGAGTAGAACGGGTGCTTTGAGGTCTCCGGCGCGCGGGATGAGCAGTGTGGCAGTAACGATACCAAGGATGATCAGCGACCAGAAATATGCGGGCTTGTTGAAAATCAACGACGGATCGCTAGCCGGGTGGGTCAAAAACAGGGCGATATATGCCAAGTGACCCCCGGCAAAAGCGCCTATGCCCGCCATGAAACTGTTGTCCGTTTCCCGAGACAGCAAAGCGTCACCAGTGGCGCATAGAAGCAATGCAAGCGCCAACAGTAACGGGGCGGCATCCAGCAGCGCAATCACAGCCAGCAAAGCAACTGAGGCGGTCTTTAACACGGATCTCGATCCGCTGGCCGGGCGAGGTGACAATGGCAGGTATGCCAAGGCGCAGGCGGCCGCGAGCCAGAATAGGACAGTTGTCATGTATACCTCATGCTTTTTAAACAGCCTGCGACGCGCAGGTGCTTTGCCTCAACCTGTGACGTCGAGGCAAGTGGCTTTGCGGAATTGGTTATTGGCGCTGGGCAAATGCTTCTGACACAATGCGCCTATGCTGAAAGCTCTTGCGATTCTTTTCCTTTTGCCAGCCTATACCGCGTCAGCCCAATCCGCGTTGTCGGGTGCGGAATTCGATGACTACACTCAAGGCAAGACGTTATTCTATGGCTTCGATGGGCAGGTCTACGGGGTCGAGCGCTATTTGCCCAATCGTCGCGTGATCTGGTCGTTTCTGGACGGCGATTGCAAAGAAGGTGTCTGGTACGAGCAGGGCGACCAAATCTGTTTCATCTATGAAGACCGGCTTGACCCCCAATGCTGGGTTTTCCGGCAGTCAGGAACTGGCCTGGTCGCGCAGTTTGAGGGCGACCCAGAGGAAACGGAACTCTATGAGGCCGAAGATATCGACCAAGAGATGATCTGCTACGGGCCTGATGTCGGGGTTTGAGGCGTCGTCAGAACAGCGAACCCTGATCTGTTGCATCCTTTTTGGACGGTTTCTTTTGAGATGGTCGGGGCGCTGCCGGTTGATCAGTGTTCAACACGCCGTCGGCAAACTCAATCTGAAGCGCGCTGTGTTTCGCGGCCTGAGCTTTCGTCGTGACGACCTGATCGTCAGCCCGTACCACCGCATATCCCCGCTGCAACGTCGCCTTGTAACTAAGCGTTTCGCGCAGACGGTCGGTTGCATCCAACTGTTGCCGCATCCGATCCAGCCGTGTCGCCTGTGCCGTGTCCAATCGCTCACCCAGACGCGAGAGAGTTTGACGCTGCAGTTTGATTTCACGCTGAATAGGACGCAAAGACAGGCGTGAGGACAGGTTGCGCACGGCCTCCTGACGGCTTGTCACAAGATTGCGCAGGGTTGACGGGCGCAGATGGGCAGAGAGTTTTACCACTTGAAGGTGACGGTTCTGGATCCCGCGCTCTAACGCAGGCGTCAGGCGATCTGCAATTAAATCAAGCCGTTGCCGGGGGGTGTTCAACAGGCTGTCTGGGCGTGGCAACGCGCGGGACAGATCGCGCAGGCGCTGCGAACGCCGTTGGACCGCATCGGTTGCAGCGCGGGATAGACGGGCGCCTTGTTCTCCGGTCCAGGCCAGCAATTCCATCCGCACAGGTACGGCCAGTTCGGCGGCGGCTGTGGGGGTAGGCGCGCGGCGGTCCGAGACATAGTCGATCAAGGTTGTGTCGGTCTCGTGCCCCACGGCCGAGATCAGTGGGATGTCCGAAGCCGCTGCAGCGCGTGCAACGATTTCTTCGTTGAATCCCCACAAATCCTCGATCGATCCACCGCCGCGGGCGACGATGATCAGATCAGGGCGCGGAAGTGCTCCGCCGGGTGTCAGTTGGTTGAAACCATTGATTGCATTGGCGACCTCGGGCGCGCAGTTCGATCCCTGTACAGCCACTGGCCAGATCAGCACTTTGCGCGGAAATCGGTCGCGCAGCCGGTGCAGAATATCCCGGATCACTGCCCCTGACGGAGAGGTCACGACGCCAATGATCTGCGGCAGATAGGGTAAAGGCTTTTTGCGTTCAGGTGCGAACAGCCCCTCAGATTCAAGCTGCTTTTTGCGCTTTTCCAGCAGTGCCATCAGCGCGCCTTGCCCGGCAACGGCGACCTCATCGACGTTCAGGTTGTATTTGGACTGTGCTCCAAAGGCGGTCAGCCGTCCGGTGACGACAACTTCAAGCCCTTCTTCAGGGACAACGGACAGTCCCGAGATCTGACCTTTCCACGTGGTGCAGGCCAGCACGTTCCGGTCATCCTTGATGTCATAATACAGATGACCCGACCGCGCCTTGAACACGCGACCAACTTCACCCCGAACGCGGATTCGCCCGAATGCACCTTCGAGCGTCCGTTTCACCTCACCCGAGATGTCGGAAACTGTGTATTCAGGGGTGTTTTGGCCGGGAATGGGGTCGTCAAGCAGGTCGGACATTTCAGCGCCTTGTGTCAAATGTCCGGCCAGCTTAGAACGCCCGCAAGGCGAGGCCAAGCAGATCGGAGTGCAGTCATGAATATCCTTATTCTCGGCAGTGGTGGGCGAGAACACAGTCTGGCCTGGGCGGTAATGCAAAACCCCAAATGCGACCGCTTGATCGTAGCGCCGGGCAATGCCGGGATCGCGCAGATCGCAGATTGTGCGGCACTGGATATTGAGAATGGCGGCGCGGTTGTCAGCTTTGCCGAAGAAAACGCGATTGATTTCGTGATTGTCGGCCCCGAGGCACCGTTGGCTGCCGGCGTGGCCGATCGCCTACGTGAAGCGGGTGTGCTGGTGTTTGGCCCGTCGGCTGCAGCGGCGCAGTTGGAAGCCTCGAAAAACTTTACCAAGGAAATCTGTGACGCGTCGGGTGCACCAACGGCGGCTTATGCCCACTTCAACGAAGCCGAACCTGCGAAAGCTTACATCCGAAAGCAGGGTGCGCCGATCGTGGTAAAGGCCGATGGTCTGGCTGCTGGCAAAGGTGTGATCGTTGCGATGGACGAAACAACCGCCTTGGAAGCAATCGACGATATGTTTGGCGGCGCTTTTGGCGGCGCAGGGGCTGAGGTCGTCATTGAGGAATTCATGGAGGGTGAAGAGGCGTCGCTTTTTGTGTTGTGCGACGGCGACGACATCCTGTCCGTTGGCACCGCACAGGATCATAAACGCGTGGGCGAGGGCGATACGGGTTTGAACACCGGTGGTATGGGCGCTTACTCTCCGGCTCCCGTGCTGAGCGCCGAGATCGAGGAACGCGCAATGGAGGAGATTATCAAGCCCACCGTTGCAGAAATGAAGCGTCGCGGCACGCCGTTTCAGGGTGTTCTCTATGCTGGCCTGATGATCAAGGACGGTCAGCCGCGCCTTGTCGAATACAATGTGCGCTTTGGTGACCCGGAATGTCAGGTTCTGATGATGCGCCTTGGCGCGCAGGCAATGGACCTGATGCACGCCGCCGCCGAAGGCCGGCTGGGTGAAGCGCGGGTGAACTGGGCGGACGATCACGCGCTTACCGTGGTTATGGCAGCGAATGGTTATCCTGGATCGTATAATAAGGGCAGCGTCATCAAGGGGTTGGATGGGCTGGCCGAGGACAGCGGGAACATGGTGTTTCATGCCGGTACCAAAACCTCCGACGGACAGATCGTGGCGTCGGGTGGTCGTGTATTGAACGTCACCGCGCGCGGCAACACTTTGCAGGAAGCGCGGGATCGTGCCTATGCAGCCGTGGACGGGATTGATTGGCCCGATGGGTTCTTTCGGCGCGATATTGGTTGGCGGGCTTTGTGAGCCGCAAGGCTCCCGCGCCCTGACGCTGCATCAAAGATGCATCGCCAAAGGCCTTGGGCCGGGCAGCCCGCTGATGCGGGCTGCGGGTGCTCTAACCCGAGCAGTTCAGGGCTTGTTTCATTGATTGAGGGTTGAACGAGGTCAGAACCTCGGGTGTCCAACCTTGATGATAGCTGACGCTAACGATCTGCTGCCAATCGGCGCTGACGACAATCAATTCGGGGCCGCGACCGCAATCCCGGATGCCACCGGTGATGAAGTCCTGGCCGATACGGTGATTGGTAAGGCCGGGCAGGGTGGCAATTCCCGTTAATCTTCCGTTCTGAAAGCGCCAGATGCGCAAGGTTTTTGCCAGATGAGGGCGGTCGATGTAAGCGATCTCGACATGTCCGTCACCGTCCAGATCGGCGGCTCCGATTGGAGCGAGCCAGCGAAACCGGGTGCCGATATGCGGCGTCGCTGCGATTTTGTCGCCAGTACTGTCATAGATTGCGAGTTGCGCGCCTGTACTGTCCTGAGACTCGACGACGATGACCTCTGAGGATCCATCTAAGTCCACATCCACCAGACGCGGCTGAAGGTCTTCAAAGACCCTGTCGGGTGGCAATTGAATACGTAGCTTTTTGCCCTGAACCGTCAGCTCGAGCGCACCGTACTCGATGGTGTCGCCCAACACGCCATGAGCATAACGTGTTGTGGGGTCTGTAAAACGGGCATGAGTAATGCCATCAGCAACGGCAGGTGTTAGCCCCGCCAACCAAACGCACATCGCCAGCACGGCGCCGCGGACCTGCACCCGCCGCAAGCGGGTCGGCAGACGCGGCGCTTTGGAGAGCATCAGATTTGCTTTTCAGGCATCTGCACGACCAGACCGTCCAATTCATCCGTGACCTTGATCTGACAGGTCAGGCGCGAGCGGGCCGGGTCTGGTTCATAGGCAAAGTCCAACATATCCTCTTCCATGTCATCCTTGGCCGGGATTTTCTCGACCCAGTCGGGATGGATATAGACATGGCAGGTCGAGCAGGCACAGGCTCCGCCGCAATCGGCCTCAATGCCTGGGATGTTATTGTCCCGGGCTCCTTCCATGACGGTCAGTCCGTTGGCGACGTCGACTGTGTGTTCGGTACCGCCATGCTCGACATAGGTGATCTTTGCCATTGCGTGCGTCTTCCTTTTTCGTTTGTCGATTTCTTCCTTAGTCAAGGCAAATAGGTCTTTCCAGCCTCATTTGCGACTCATCGCGCCGTGTCTGGACTTTCCTGCTGTTTGTTCTATTTTTGTTCTCATGCTTGTTGTCACTCATCGTCCTGCGGCATCGCACCGGGACTGGCCGCGCCCACCCGCCTGTTTGCCCTCGGATCGGCTGGACGACCCGCCCGAGGGCGCGCGTGTTGCCGTGGCCGGGCTGGTGATCCTGAGGCAGAGGCCGGGGACGGCCAAAGGGGTGATCTTCCTTACGCTTGAGGATGAGACCGGCATCGTGAATGTGGTGGTTTGGCGCAAGATCTATGAACGCTTCCGTCGCGCGGTGATCTCGGGGCGATTGTTGCGGGTCACCGGGCAGATGCAGCGGGCGCATTCGGTGACCCATGTGATTGCGGAAGAGATCGAGGATATCTCGGGGATGCTGGATGTGCTGGTACAGGAAGAGGGTACGCGGGCCTCTGCGGACAATAACAAAACATAATCAAATAGAAGCATAATAAAATAAAACAAAACAGTTACTTAAGCTGCAAAAGGAGTGCTGTATAGTGTTAACAGCTCACCTGGTGAGAGCTCCTGTTGCAACTGCGTCTGAGGTCGAAATGGCTACTTATTCCTATATCGGATACGCACCTGATATTATTCTGGGTGTGGGGGGGTTCGAGCAAGAGATCATGTTGGATGAGAGCTTTGACCCGGGCGAGGACCGCCGCGTCTTCAATGTTGTGGATCAAGCAGGACCGGTGCCGATTGCGAATGGAGATCCGGACACTGGTACGATCTTCGACGGTAACCGCATCAATTTCGAAGAAGGTGACGACGCAACCCAACAAGGGACAGTGACTGATATTGCCGGGAACAACATTCCAGGGCTGACCCCGGGCGGTGATATCTTCCTTCAAACAAATTTCCAGATCATGAATCCGGAAGGGGACACAATTAACTTCTACAGTGTAGAAGTTGACGGTGTTCTTGCCGGTTACGTCACGTCCGAACCTTTGGTTCCGGGGGTCGTTTATACGTACATTTTCAGAGACGTTGGTCCCAGTAATGCGCCGGACACAACAGACCCAACTGCGCTTGTTGATGTGCCGTGCTTTGTTCAGGGCACATTGATCCAAACGCCAATGGGGCAAACCGCTGTCGAAGATCTGGAGGTTGGCGATCTGGTCGTAACGGCAGGTGGGCAGGCAAAAGAAATCCGTTGGATTGGATCCCGCATCGTTGACGTTTCACGCTCGGATGCACTTCATCTGAGGCCGATACGGATTGCAAAAGGAGCATTGGCTGAAGGTGTGCCTAGCAGCGATCTTTTCGTGTCGCCAAATCACCGCATTCTGATGCCATCTGCAGATTTGCAGTTACTATTCGAAGAGGCTGAGGTGCTGGTGCCGGCAAAATTCCTGTTGGGCCTTCACGGCGTCGACGTTGTGGCCGACGCACAGCGGGTATCTTACTATCACTTCATCTTTGATGAGCACGAGATCGTGATGTCCAACGGGGCTCAAACCGAAAGCCTGTTTCCGGGTGATATCGCCCTAAGCGGAATGGAGCATCAAAGCCGCTTAGAGCTATTGGAAATCTTTCCCGATCTTTCTGATGTGTCACGTCCGGAATACGGCCCAACAGCGGCCAAGGTTTTGTGCAAACACGAGGCCAAGCTGTTGATATCGCGCTACGTCCAGTAGGTATTGGGCGCGTCAGCGTTTGAACAAATTGTCCTGAGCTTGCTTGCTGCTATGGTCGCCGCGCAACTCTGCGTGCAGCGCGCGCCCGGCTTGTACCCCGGGGCGGGCGCTGACCGTTTCTAACCACCGGGCAAAGTTGGGTTTATCCTCAAGAGTTTGCTGCTGACCTTCCCACAAGCTCGCCCATCCCCAGATCGACATATCGGCGATAGAAAAAAAATCGCCCGCGACATACTCATTCTCGGCCAGACGCCGATCGAGTACACCATAAAGGCGCCCGACCTCGGTGCGGTAGCGGTCCTTGGCGTATGGCAGATCTTGCGGAGGGTCCATGTTTGGGGCGTATTTCAGGAAATGATGCGCCTGGCCAGCCATCGGCCCAAGTCCGCCCATCTGCCACATCAACCATTCTTCAACGGCGATACGATCTCGCTCGGTCTGGCCATAAAAGCGGCCAGTTTTGCGGGCGAGATACATCAGGATCGCACCGCTTTCAAAGACCGAGATCGGAGCACCGTCCGGGCCATCAGAATCTACGATGGCGGGCATCCGATTGTTAGGGGAGATTTTCAGGAATTCAGGGTCGAACTGATCGCCCTTTCCGATATTGATCAGGTGGGTGGTGTAGGGCAGCTCCATCTCTTCCAAAGCGATGGATGCTTTCCAGCCGTTCGGCGTGGGCCAGAAGTACAGGTCGATCATGATTTCTCCTTGGGGTTGGAGGGGGATCATGAAGCTTTCTGTGCAAACGGCAAGATGCCTTCCGGGCGCGGCAGGGCAAAAAGCCGTGACCACCGACGGGTTGGGTTTGTGGGCAAGCTGCTCTGTAACTGAGACAGGCTCAGTCGGTCATGATGGCGTAGCAAAGCGTTGTAAACACGCAGCACTCCGGGGCGTGTGTAGCTGGACCAATGGCAAACGCGGCGCTGTGGGGCTGCTATTGGGAAGATCAGGCGCGACAGGTGGTCAAGCGTTCGGCCACAGTCGATTTGCAAGGTTACAGCGTTTGGTGCGTAAAGCCCGGTGCCTATGCTTCGGTCACCGCGTTGCGGCGGTTGTATCAACCACTCAAACAAGAAATCGAACAGGTCGTTTTCCCGGCTGGTCACGTTGATAAAATCGGCCTGCTGGCCCGCGGGCGTTTGCATTGCGCGCAACGTCCGGCTCTGGTAGGCCGCACCGGTCATCGAGATAATGCGATTCAGCGATCCGGGCGCGATGTGGTGCAATGCTTCGACCGCAAGTTCGACACCCATCGAATGCCCGATGAAGTGAATTGGGCGTTTTGGATTCAGGTCGTGCAGATCCCTGATCAGGGCGGCCAGTGCGCGGCCCGCTTCTGCCGCGCGGCGGTGCGCAACCCACAACGGCCCCTGCGCATTCCAACCAAATGCGATGCCAAGCCCTTCGTCGTCAAAGCCTGACCCGAACCCCAATTGTTGCGGCCAGCTTGAGCAAGGCCTGTGCATGGTCATCGGCTGCAGCGACAGAATGCGAGCGTGAGGGCAAGCCCTGACATGATCAGGGCGATACTTGTACCCATGAGTCATGATGATAACCGGTCCAGGCGTGTCACGCGTCTGCCGAAGGACGCTGCGCGGAGATCGTGGGCTGCAGTGCACGGTGCACGTTTCGCCGGTGGCGTTGATCCTGATTACTGGCATCTGCTCTGCCTTATACAAGATGTTGTGGTGCACGTCTGTCATAACGCTATGACGCTTTGGTGAAAGGACAGTTACAGAACCGTGACGTTGCCCCTGTCAGGGTTGACGCGTTCGCGCATGCGGCGTAATGGCAACATCACTACGTGGCGATTTGTTACCGGATTGCGGGCCACGCTAAACGAAACCGCTAAAAGGTCAGGATGAAAGGCCCCTTTCGCTTGACCGCGTCTGGGGTTTTTTTGATGCCCGTGCCAGACACGGGCCGAGAGGAAAGATATGAGCGAGAGCTGGAACAAACGCACCCAAGCCGTCCATGGTGGCATCCGCCGCAGCCAGTATAACGAGGTCAGTGAGGCGATTTTCCTAACCCAAGGGTTCGTCTATGAAAATGCCGAACAGGCTGAGGCTCGGTTTCTGGAATGTGGCCCGGATGAGTTCATTTATGCCCGCTACGGCAACCCCACAGTGTCGATGTTCGAACAGCGTATTGCCGTGTTGGAGGGGGCCGAGGATGCCTTTGCAACCGCGTCGGGCATGGCGGCGGTTAACGGCGCGCTGACTTCGATGCTGAAGGCTGGGGACCATATTGTTTCCGCCAAAGCACTGTTTGGGTCGTGCCTTTACATCGTTGAAAATATTCTGACCCGTTTCGGCGTGGATGTGAGTTTTGTCGATGGCACCGACCTTGCGCAGTGGAAGGCAGCGATCCGCCCGGACACGAAGGCGGTTTTCTTTGAATCGATGTCGAACCCGACGCTTGAAGTGATTGATATCGCTGCCGTTGCGAAACTGGCCCATGCGGTCGGGGCAGTGGTGATTGTAGACAATGTTTTCTCTACTCCGGTCTTCTCCCGTGCGATTGAGCAGGGGGCAGATGTGGTTGTGTACTCAGCGACCAAACATATTGACGGGCAGGGGCGGGCGCTGGGTGGCGTCATTCTGGGTACCAAGGACTTTATCCGTGGCACAGTCGAGCCATACCTTAAGCACACTGGCGGAGCGCTCAGCCCGTTCAATGCTTGGATCATGCTGAAGGGGTTGGAGACAATGGCCTTAAGGGTCAATGCACAGGTCGATACCGCTCAGATCGTGGCCGAGGCACTCGAAGGCCATGCCGCGCTAGAGCGGACGCTGTATCCGGGGCTCAAAACCCATTCTCAGAATGCGCTGGTGCAGACTCAGCTGGGCGGTAGGGGCGGCACGGTTCTGTCCCTGGATATCAAAGGCGGGAAAAAGGCGGCGTTTGCGTTTCTGAACGCGCTGAGAATTCCGATTATTTCCAACAACCTCGGTGACTCCAAGTCGATAGCGACCCATCCTGCCACAACGACGCATCAACGCCTGAGTGACGACCAGAAAGCTGAGCTGGGCATCACGCCCGGCCTGATCCGCCTGTCCATCGGTTTGGAGGACGCAGGCGATCTGCTGTCCGATATCATGCAGGCACTGGACGCGTCGCAAAAGTGATCTGTGATGCCCTGAAGCGGTTGAACCGCTTTGGGGCGCCCGGATCAGGTTCGGCCATAAGCCGCATCCAAGCTTGATCCGAGACGGTTACGCCGGGGTTTTGATAGCAAGAGAACACTGCAATCAAGCGCGCAATATCTTCGAGAGCCGTGATCACCCGGTGCGCGTGGTTTTTGTCCTTGAAAACGTTCAGTGTTCCGGGATTGAGTTGCTTGCAAAGCGATCGCCAGTGGCTAACCTACCTGTGACGGCCCGCAAACCGTCAATCCATCGACGATGGCCTGACTGCCGCAGGCGATCTATCGGGTATCACAGCTTGAATAATTGCCGAACGTCAGGTCGCAGGTGTTTGGAGTGTGACGGTTTTCTGCTGGGTTTTTTAAATCCGGACTGATATCCCGCACGTATCGGGCTAAACTAGTAATTGAACCCTCGACATCTATTTTAGTGATCGACCAACCAGGGAACCCCGGCTTATGAACGTCCATCCCCGCAACATTGATGACGCACCTGACACTGATGAGGCCACTGCGGCGCTGAAAACGCTCCGTAAGTGGGCTCAGACCGCGACCGAGGCCGAGATCAGCCAGCTTGATCCAGCCATCGCGCGCCTTGTGCCGGGGTTGGTTCCCATGAACTATCCGACCCTTTCGCGCGACTATCCCGAGGGTTTTCAGGTCGACAAGGCGTATCGCGCGACTCTGCCGGACCTGCAAAATGGGCCGTCCAGCCTGATCCGTGGGGCCAAACAGCAGATTCAGCATGTGGGGATTTCCAACTTCCGCCTGCCGATCCGGTTTCACCGCAAACATGGTGAGGATCTGACGCTTGAGACATCCGTGACCGGTACGGTCAGCCTTGATGCCGAAAAGAAGGGCATCAATATGTCCCGGATCATGCGCTCGTTCTACAAACATGCCGAGCGGACGTTCAGTTTTGAGGTCATGGAAGCTGCGTTAGATGATTACCTAACCGATCTGGACAGCTTTGACGCGCGTTTGCAGATGCGGTTCTCTTATCCTGATCGGGTGAAAAGCCTGCGGTCTGGGTTGGAAGGTTATCAGTATTACGACATAGCATTGGAACTGGTTGAGCAGAATGGTGTACGCCAAAAGATCATGCATCTGGATTATGTCTATTCGTCGACCTGTCCGTGTTCTTTGGAATTGAGCGAGCATGCGCGCGCGACGCGAGGACAGCTCGCGACACCGCATTCACAACGCTCGGTCGCGCGGATTTCGGTCGTTCTGGATTGCGATGCAGACTGCCTTTGGTTCGAAGACCTGATTGCGCTCTGCCGCCGTGCGGTTCCGACGGAAACTCAGGTCATGGTCAAGCGCGAAGACGAGCAAGCCTTTGCCGAGTTGAATGCCGCCAACCCGATCTTCGTCGAAGACGCAGCCCGTCTTTTCTGTGCTGAGCTTTTGGCAGATCACCATGTTGGCGATTTCCGCGTTGTGGCCAGCCATCAGGAAAGCCTTCACAGTCATGACGCGGTATCGGTTCTGACCGAAGGACCTACCTTTGTCTCTGCTAGCCTCGATCCGCGTCTGTTCTCGACCTTGTTTCACGTCGGGTGATCGATATTGAGGCTCAAAAGCCTCAATACATCTGAATTGGCGAATTTTTGCCGCAGTGCAGCAAAATTTCTGCACGCGCAGTGCGTTTCGCGATAAACTGGTGTGGAATGCTGCCGTGGCGTGCGTGATCACGCCCCACTGAAAGGAAGCCGAGACGTGCGACGCCCCGGAACCTCAGGCCTCTGCACTCCGTCCGAGGGATCGGGGCGGATAACGGTTCTTCTTTCCTTTGATGGCTGCATTTCTTTCACAGGAGAAATGACTAATGAACCCGATCACCCAACCGTTTGAGTTTCAGGCGGCGGCCATTCGTATGGCAGGTTATGCGATTAGCAACCAACTGAAGATCATTCAGATTTTCACGACCTCGGCGATGGAGTTGCCATTCGTGCCGATGCAAGTTCTGCACGCGTCTTCGTCGGCACCTGCGCAAGCGGCGCCAAAGACGAAAGCAAAGCCAAAGGCGGCCGCAGCCAAGCCTGCTGTCAGGTCCAGAAAGGCGGCAACAGCGAAGCCCAAGTCAAGTGTTCGTAATGCATCGCCAAAGGTCGAATCATCAGAGTCTGCAAAAAATGCCGAGCTGAAGCCGGCGACGCGCACGCAGCGCACTGCACCGACCAAAGCCGCTGCCGCCCCCAAAACACAACAAAGCAAACCGGTCGCCAAAGCCGCGACGCCAAAGTCATCGGCGCAGACTGTAAAGCCCAAAGCTGCACCGATGACCCAACCTGTCAAACCTACTGCGTCAAAGCCTACTGCCAAGGTTGCAACGCCGAAGGCCGCACCGCAGGCTGCTAAGCCTAAATCTGCCGCGAAAGCGCTGGCATCCAAACCCGCTGCGCTGAAACCCGCCGCCAAGGTTGCAACGCCGAAGGCCGCACCGCAGGCTGCTAAGCCTAAATCTGCCGCGAAAGCGCTGGCATCCAAACCCTCTGCGCAGAAACCTGCGGCCAAGGCTGCAACGCCGAAGGCCTCAACACAGGCTGTTAAGCCTAAATCTGCTCCGAAAGCCCAAAAAGCCCAAGCAGCCAAGCCTGCTGCGCCGAAACCTTCCGTCAAGGCGGTGACGCCGAAGGCCGCACCGAAGCCCGCTGAGGCGAAACTCGCCGCGAAAGCGGAAACGAAACCAGTCGAACCGGCAACCGCGATGAAGGCTGAAACACCAATCAGCGAAAAACCTGTGGGCACCAAGCCTGAGGCGAGCAATATAGATGTGGCGAAGCCCGCTGTGTCACCATCCAAGAGTTCAACGGCCGCTAACGCCATAACCCCGAAAACGGCGGCTTTAGCGGTGGCAGATGCCAAACCTTCGGAACCTGTGCGCAAGACGCGTGCGCCCTCGATGCCGCCCGCTATGCCCACACCTGTCAGCAAAACTGACAGCTAAACGGGACATCCGCTTGACTCGGTCGTGCAGGCGCGCCAACGCTGCGCCTCATGACGGATATGCGCCCGGTTGGATATGTGATTGGCCTGTTGGTCGCCATACTTGGGGCGACCATGACGCTGCCTATGCTTGCAGATCTGATCGAGGGGCGCGGCGAATGGCATGTGTTTTTTGAAAGTGGGGTCATCACCATCCTGGCCGGGGTGGTGCTTTCCATTAGCTGTTCGAACGGGGTGGGTGAAGGTCTGACGATCCGTCAGACCTTTTTGCTGACCACGGGTGTCTGGGTTGCGCTTCCGTTTTTTGGCGCAATTCCATTTCTGTTCGGTGAGACCGAACTGCGCTTTGTCGATGCGTATTTCGAGGCGATGTCAGGGCTGACCACCACCGGCTCAACCGTCATTTCTGGCTTGGATGATTTGCCGCAGGGCCTGTTGTTATGGCGTGGCTTGCTTCAATGGCTGGGTGGGATCGGCATTATCGTCGTTGCCATGGTGTTCTTGCCTGAGCTTCGGGTCGGAGGGATGCAAATCTTCCGTTCGGAAGGGTTTGAGACCATGGGAAAAATCCTGCCGCGCGCGCAGGAGATCGCGGGCCAGATTTCCCTAATCTACGTTTTCCTGACCGTTGTTTGTGCTTTGGTTTACGCGGGTCTTGGAATGGGGTTTTTCGACTCCGTCGTGCATGCGATGACAACCATCGCTACTGGTGGATTTTCGAATTATGATTCGTCCTTCGCGCAGTTTTCCGGACCGACCGAATATGCGGCATCGGTCTTTATGATATTGGCGGCGTTGCCTTTCGTGCGCTACGTGCAGTTTGCAAATGGCAATACGAATTCCTTGTGGCAGGACAGTCAGATACGGACCTTTCTTGTCACGATCCTCGTGTTGGTTCTGATCATGGCCGTGTTCCTGATTTCGGTTTTTCCGCGCGGCTGGGAGCAAGCATTTCGGGAATCCCTGTTTAACATCACTTCGATCATCTCGGGCACCGGCTATGCCAGTGTCGATTACATGGGATGGGGCAGCTTTCCGGTGATGCTGTTCTTTCTGATCGGTTTGATCGGAGGCTGCGCGGGCTCGACAGCCTGTTCAATCAAGATATTCCGGTATCAATTGCTGTTTGCTTCGATCAAAACCCAGATCCGCCGTATCCGCTCGCCACACGGCGTCTTCGCCCCGCGGTATGACGGCCGCACGGTCGGGCCGGATGTTCTGACATCGGTCATGAGTTTTTTCATGTTCTTCGTGCTGTCGCTTGGGGTACTTGCCTGGGCGTTGGCGCTGACCGGGCTGGATTTCATAACGTCGGTTTCGGGCGCGGCAACTGCACTGGCGAATGTAGGGCCGGGGTTGGGCGATCAAATCGGTCCGGCGGGAAACTTTGCCGGGCTGAACGACACCGCAAAATGGCTGTTGTCGATCGGCATGCTGGTCGGGCGGCTGGAGCTGCTGGCGGTCTACGCATTGTTTACCGTTCAATTCTGGAGAAACTGATGAAGAGACCTCTGGGCGCCCAGATTTCGCACATGCTAAAGGATCGGGGCGTTGGTGTGATTTTCGGTATCCCGGGCGTGCACAATCAGGAACTGTATCGAGGTATCGAAGAGGCGGGACTGACGCATGTTTTGACCAGGCATGAGCAAGGTGCAGGGTTCATGGCAGATGGTTATGCCCGCGCGACCGGCAAGCCAGGGGTAGCCTATGTGATCACGGGGCCTGGCCTGTGCAATATCATGACACCGATGGGGCAAGCCTATTCGGACTCGGTGCCGATGCTGGTGGTGTCGTCCTGTCTGGATGAAACGCTAGCCGTGCATGGGCAGCTTCATCAGATGAAGGATCAACGCGGGGCTGCTGATACGGTGGCGGACTGGTCATGTCAGGCAAACACCGCACAGGCGGCATATGGTCTGATCGAACGCGCGTTTGAAGAGTTCGAACTATCCCGCCCGCGTCCGAAGCATATCCAGGTGCCGATCTCTCAGCTTGAGGCCGACGCTGATCCGGCGCCGTTTCCCAACCAGCCCGCATTGCGAACCAAGGTATTGCCGCCCGATGTCGCCCCAGTGGTGTCTTTGCTGAATATCGCGCGCAGACCTCTGTTCATTTTAGGAGGTGGCGCGCGATCCAACCTCTGGCGGCAGATTCTGACAGAAGTGGGCGCGGCCTGTTTCACAACCTATGCCGGGCGGGGCTTGGTGGGGTTGGGCTATGAGCTTGATTTTGGCGCCACGCTGCCGCGTCCCGCAAGTGCCGAGGTAATCGGGTCGGCCGATCTTGTCGTCGCGGTGGGGGCGGAGCTGGGTGAGGTTGATCTGTGGCGCGATACGCTCGGACACAAGGCCCATTTGGTTCGGGTCGACCTTGATCCAAAGGTTCTGGGTGACCAACACCGGGCCGGAATCAAGCTGCAAGCGGATGGTGAAAGCTTTGCCAAGGCGTTATGGGCCGCGATTGACAGCGTGAAACCCGCCACAGGCTGGACGCCCGCAGAAGTGAGCCAGGCACGCGCCCGTTGGAAGGCCGGAGTGGATGCCGAGCGTCCAGGGATTGTACCGGTACTTGACGCTTTGCGCGATGCCATGCCTGCGGACACGATGATTTATTCGGACATGACCCAAATCGCCTATGTCGCGAAAGAGGTCTGGGACATGGCCTATCCCTATCACTGGCATCACCCGACCGGATTTGGCACGCTGGGATATGCGTTGCCGGCGGCAATTGGCGGCGCAGTGGCGCGTAGGGGGAAACCGACGGCCGCCATAGTGGGCGACTACGGGTTTCATTACACGATGATGGAGCTGGGTGTCGCAGTCGAGCTTGGCCTGTCGCTGCCCATTATTCTTTGGGACAACGGCAAACTGAAAGAAATCGAAGACAGCATGGTTCGTAGTCAGATAGCGCCGAACGCGGTGGTCGCGCGAAACCCCGATTTCTGCAAGTTGGCTGAGGCTTTTGGCGCCTTATCTGCCGCGCCGTCAAACTTGGCAGAGATGCAGGCTG
The DNA here is from genome assembly GCF_056159225.1 of Ruegeria sp. AWH4_226. NCBI lineage: Bacteria > Pseudomonadati > Pseudomonadota > Alphaproteobacteria > Rhodobacterales > Roseobacteraceae > Ruegeria > Ruegeria sp. AWH4_226. The sequence goes on from NZ_JBSWUU010000001.1 coordinate 620,608, forward strand.
CTGTGCGTTCGGCCTTTGATGCGCCACTACCAACACTGATCCGAGTGACACCGGATATCGTCTAGTCTGGAAAGCCGCCCCTTAGGGCGGCGTCTCTGAGCCAATCGCGTTAGTCCCAGCAATGAACGAGAACAGTCATTCCATTGGCCCTGCGGCTTAGTTCATTTGGTGAGATTCCCGCGCTGGCCTGACCAGGTTGACCTGACACCCCAGCCTGTTCAAGGACCTTGTTCAACCGCTCTGCCGTAGCCGCCAGACTGACCGAGGCGGGCAGTGTGCGCCCGTCGGAAGGCGTCGGTAGAAGCATGCCAACAACTTGTCCCGCGTCATCAAAGACAGGTCCACCCGCGTCGCCCGGTTGGGCAGCCAAAGCCAGACGCTTCACACCGTCCTCTCCGTTCAAACCGCGCACGTCCGTGATCTGGCCATAAGTCAGTGTCGGCGCACCCAGCGCGCCTTCGTACGAAAAGCCTGACACTGCGACCTCGGACTGAATGCGCGGTCGATCCGCGCTGAACTCTGCGATGTTGATAGGTGCTAGCGTGCGGCGCGGGCGCAGTACGGCAACACCCAGATCAGCATCGGCCCAGGCAACCTGAACCTCTTGATCGTCGTTAAGGGTGATCCGGGTGCAACTGTCTGTGGCCTCGGACACTGTGAGGATCGTGCCATTTGCATCCGTAAAGAACCCCGACCGCGACAGGCGGGGCGTGCGGATTTGTAATCCCGAAACAAGGTCAATGCGTTGATCTGCATCCGCGCCGGCACCGGGATCAAGGACCGCTCCGTTTGTCGAAAAGCTGGCTTTGATCGCGGCCTGAACTCTTGCGCGACGAGCGTCGTCACCTTCGGGCCAGACCAGTGTAAAGCCTTTGATTTGGCCGTCCTTCAGGGTTGCTTCGGTATATGACACGATGCCGTTGCCGCGACCCTCAAGGGTAAACCGGTCGCCGCGCAGCTCTCGTGGGCCATTCAAAGGAACAATCTTGAGCGATTGCATGACCTCGTACAACGCCCTTAGGGTCGCCCGATCACCTTCCTGGCTGATCAAAAGGGCCGTCGCACCCAGATCGGACGTGCTTTCGAAATGCGCAAAAGGTGCCTCATAGCGGTCGAAGGTCAGAATGCCCAACGGCAAGTCGAGGTCTATTCCCGCCTGCGGATCCGAATATCGCTGCATACCCACGCTGATTAATGGCGCGTTATAGTCGTCCATCAGCGCTTTGCGCTGGACACTGGTCAATACGCCAGTCGCCTCATATCCGTTAAACCGTTGCCATTCACCCATCGAGCGACGCGTTCCCTGACCGAACGCCCCGTCAATGGTCGCGTTGTAAAACCCAGCCGCTTGAAGGGCAGTCTGCAAGTCCCTTCTCTCTTGCGCGGTCAAAAGACGCTCAGACTGCAAGGCTTGCGAACGGGTTTCATCTGTCGGTTTTGGGCTAAGGCCCGAAATGGTTTGATCGGGTTGCGGGGTTGGGTCAACGGGCGGCGTGACCACGCCACGGTTCAGAATATTCGCCCCGATTGGCCAAAACTGCTGACCCATCGCGCTTGTAAAGGTGATGTAGCTGTCTGAGGGGATCTGACCTTCGGCCCGGTATACCCTCAGAACCTGATCGGCGTCGCTTCGTAAATATGGTCCGATAACAATGGCATACCAGCCAGAGTTCAGGCGGAATCCGTTCACGTCTGGCAGAACATTTGCGTATGCCTGCGCGCGTTCCTGTGCTTCGCGCAGCGAGGGGTGTGCTTCGACCTGAACCCAGACACCTGCGTCCTGCTGCGCCGAAACTGCGCGGATGCCGAAGAGAATTAGAAACAGAAGTGCCGTGATGATGCGTGTCATTGTCTGCCTGTGTCCGCAGTGTTTTATCTTTTCCCCAGACTACGCGATTTGAAGGGGGAAACGCCATGCCCGGAATACGGGGAATTTCCAGTGTGGCGGCGCAGTGACAGCGGACCGCATTGGCCCGTTGACGCACCTTGGCCCCTTGCATAGGAAGGACAAAACCCACCGGAACCGGGCGCAGATGCGTCCAAAGGGAATGTCATGACCGAACAGTCCAGCGCACCACGTTCATTTCAGGAGATAATCCTTCGACTGCAGACCTACTGGGCCGCAAAGGGATGCGCCATTCTGCAACCATATGACATGGAGGTCGGCGCAGGCACGTTTCATCCGGCGACCACGCTGCGCGCGTTGGGGTCAAAGCCTTGGGCCGCCGCTTATGTACAGCCCTCTCGTCGTCCAACCGACGGGCGCTATGGTGAAAACCCGAACCGGTTGCAGCACTATTACCAGTATCAGGTGCTGATCAAGCCAAGCCCCCCGGATCTGCAAGAGCTGTATCTGGGCAGTTTGGAAGCTATCGGCATTGATATGGACCTGCATGACATCCGATTTGTCGAGGATGACTGGGAAAGTCCGACCCTTGGCGCCTGGGGGCTTGGTTGGGAGGTCTGGTGCGATGGTATGGAAGTCAGCCAATTCACCTATTTCCAGCAGGTCGGCGGCCACGACTGTACGCCCGTTTCCGGTGAACTGACCTATGGTCTTGAACGTTTGGCGATGTACGTGCTGGGTATTGATCACGTTATGGAGATGCCCTTCAACGATCCTCAGTCGCCAAGCCCGCTGACCTATGGCGACATTTTCAAGCAAACCGAAGAAGAATACGCGCGGTGGAACTTCGATGTCGCGAACACCGAGGTTTTGCTGCGCAACTTCGAAGAGGCCGAAGCGGAATGCGCTGCCATTTTGGGGCAAGAGCATGACGACCCCAAAACCGGCAAGCGTATTGTCATGGCGCACCCTGCGTATGACCAGTGCATCAAGGCGTCGCACATCTTCAATCTTCTGGACGCGCGGGGCGTGATCTCGGTCACCGAACGGCAAGCCTATATCGGGCGGGTCAGGGCGCTGGCCAAGCAATGTGCCGATGCCTTCGTACAGACCGGAGCCGCCGGGTTCGAGGTGTAATGGCGCGCTCAGGCCAATCCCGGCAACAGCACCTTGAGGCCATCGGCAATCATACCGATCGCGATGGCCGACAGGATCATGCCCATGAAGCGGCTCATGATGACGCGGGCGTTCTGGGACAGGCGCTTGGACAGGGCCGAGGCGTTCCAAAAGGTTATGAAAAGCAAGAACAGCACGATCAGGAAAACACCGGCATAGATCACTGCATCCATAGGTTTCGAGATATGGTGCGCATAAAGGATCAGCGTCGTGATCGTACCGGGGCCAACCAGAATGGGAAAAGCCAACGGATAGAAGGCGACCGTGGCCGGTTCGGGGTAGGCTTGCTTTTCGCCTTCCGTCCCGTGATGCGAGGAGCTTTGGTTGCCGCTCAACATGTTCAGGCCGATCATCAAGACAACCAATCCGCCTGCGACCCGCAGATCGTCGACGCTGATCCCGAACAGACCCAGCGTCTGGCTACCGATACCGGCGAATGCTCCGCCGAGGATCAGGCAATAGGTGGCCGTCTTTGCCGCAACCTTGCGTTGGTCGCTGGGGGGCAGGCCGTCGGTGACACTCAGGAAAACGGGCAGGTTGGTGATCGGGTTCATGATCGCAAACAGCGCGCCAAAGAACCCAACGGCAAGGGTCGTGTCCATCGCAAAGACCTCGGTTCAGCCTGTATCGATTTGGAAACTGGCCTATTTATCCAAAAGTTGAAAGAGGCTGCGTGATCAGGATGTTCAGAAGATGACCGGAAAACTGCTTGCCATCATTCTGCTTGTATCCGCTGTCGCGGCTGGTGCGGGCATGTACTATCTGCAGGTCTATGGGTTTTATTATGACGTCGCCGCCAAACCCGGTGAGGATGTCATGTTGCTTGCCGAGGGGGCAGAGGACCCTCAGCCGATCTCGTATTCCGCGTTTCAGGCTATTGATGCTGACAGCTCTCCGATCCGATACCGGGCGTGTTTTGAGACCGACCTGACCTACGAGGATTTTTCCACGTTTCAGCTGGTAAAAGACCCCGAGCCGTTGACCGCGCCGGGGTGGTTTGACTGCTATGACGCGGTGGCCATCGCGGATGCATTGAAATCCGGACAGGCGCAAGCCTTTATGGGCACCAAGAATATTCACTACGGCGTTGACCGGATCGTTGTCGTAACCAATGATGGCAAGGGCTATGTCTGGCACGCGCTGAACAATTGCGGTGAAAAAGCCTATGATGGAACAGTCGTGGGTGAGGAATGCCCACCCCGACCCGAAAACTGAGGCAGTATGACAGACGCAGCGCTCCACGTTCCCAGTTTTCTAACAGCCACGCTTGGTATCGCGATTTATCTGATCGGGGCTGAGATCAACGCTCGGGTCGCGGTGCTGCGTCAGTTCAATATTCCTGAACCCGTGACGGGCGGATTGCTGGCGTCGTTTACCTTGCTGTTTCTTTATCTCGTTACGGGAATAGAGCTGACATTTGACCTGGCTTCACGAGATTTCCTGCTGATCGTGTTTTTTGCAGGGATCGGCCTGAACGCCCGGCTGTCTGATTTGATAGCGGGCGGTAAGCCTCTGTTTCTGCTGCTTATCCTGACGTTGATCACAATCGTTTCCCAGAACGCCATCGGAGCGGTTGGTGCAGTTACGTTCGGATTTCCAGCGCAGGCAGGTGTTTTGTTCGGCTCAGCTGCTTTGATTGGCGGGCACGGGACAGCCATTGCCTGGGCACCCGAGGTAGGTGCAGTGACCGGGCTTGAGGGCGTAACCGAATTGGGCGTGGCCGTGGCAACCCTAGGTCTTGTGCTTGCGGCACTGGTCGGTGGGCCGATTGCACGCCTGTTGGTCGAAGGTAAAAACCTAACCCCTGATCGACCGGACGAAGAGCACACGGTTGGGTTGCCGGATGATGGGGACGGGGCCGACACCAAGATCGATCACCTGACGATCATGCGCGTTCTGCTGCACGTGAATCTTGCGATCATCTTTGGATATCTGCTGAACGAAGTTATCGAAGCAACCGGGCTTAGGCTGCCTTTGTTCGTTCCTTGTCTCATTATGGGGATCGTTATCGCGAACATCCGGACCGCACTTGCGCCAAACGCTCCGCCAGTTTCACGAACGCCTTCGCTGGCGCTGATTTCAGAGTTCTCGCTGGGCGCGTTTCTGGCCATGTCGCTGATGAGTTTGCAGCTGTGGACCATTGCCGAGCTTGGTCTTGCCATCGTGGTGATCATGGGCGCGCAAACGCTGTTTACCATTGTTTTTGTGATTTGGGTGCTGTTCCCCGTTATGGGCAGTAATTACCGTGCCGCGGTGCTGTCTGCGGGGTTTGGTGGTTTTGCCTTGGGCGCTACTCCGACTGCGATCGCCAATATGACCGCAGTCACCAAACGATATGGACCGTCTCCTATTGCCTTTATCGTGCTGCCCCTTGTATCCGCGTTCTTTGTGGACATCGCCAATGCAATCGTTATTCAAACGATCGTTAATTTCTAAGGACCGAAAATGCCCGACCTGTTGATCGAACTGTCTTCCGAGGAAATCCCCGCCCGCATGCAGACCCGTGCCGGCGAGGATCTGAAAAAGCGGATCACCGATGGTTTGGTCGAGGCTGGATTGACCTATGCCGGGGCTGCCGCGATGACGACGCCGCGCCGCCTGACCTTGGCGGTTGAGGGGCTGCTGGCAGAAAGCCCCACCACCCGCGAAGAACGCAAAGGCCCCAAGGTTGGCGCACCCGACAAGGCCATCGAAGGGTTCTTGCGCGGCGCAGGCGTGACACGCGATCAGTTGGAAGAGCGTGATACACCCAAAGGTGCCGTCTATTTCGCGACCATCGAAAAACCCGGTCGTCCGGCGGCTGAGATCGTGGCAGAAGTGCTTGAGGCGACCATTCGCAACTTCCCTTGGCCCAAGTCGATGCGCTGGGGCAGTGGCCCGCTACGCTGGGTGCGACCGCTGCAGGCGATCCTCTGTATCCTGTCTGATGAGGCGGGCGCGCAGGTCGTGCCGTTGGAGGTCGAAGGGATCAAAGCGGGTGATATCACCGCAGGTCACCGTTTCATGGCGCCTGATCGTTTTGTTGTGACCTCGTTTGACGACTACGCCGCCAAGCTGAAACGCGCATTTGTGGTGCTGAATCCCGCCGACCGGGCCGAGCACATTTGGAACGACGCGCAGAACATGGCTTTTGCTGCCGGTCTGGAAGTAGTCGAGGACAAAGGTCTGCTGGCCGAGGTCGCCGGTCTGGTCGAATGGCCCGTCGTTCTGATGGGACAGATCGACGACGAATTCCTTGAGTTACCGCCCGAGGTGCTGCAGACCTCGATGAAAGAGCACCAGAAATTCTTTTCGGTTCGCAATCCGAAGTCCGGCCGGATTGAGCAGTTCATCACCGTCGCCAACCGCGAAACCGCTGACAATGGGGCGACCATTCTGGCGGGGAACCAAAAGGTTTTGTCGGCGCGTCTGGCCGATGCAAAATTCTTCTGGGAAAACGACCTGCGCGTCGCCAAATCGGATATCACCCAATGGACCCGTGCGCTGGAGAATGTGACCTTCCACAACAAGCTGGGCACACAGGCCGAACGAATCAACCGTATCGCTGCTCTGGCCCGCGAACTAGCCCCTGTGACAGGAGCGGACGCGGATCAGGCCGAGAAAGCCGCGCGTTTGGCCAAGGCTGATCTGAGCTCCGAGATGGTCTATGAATTCCCCGAACTTCAGGGACTTATGGGCCGCTATTACATCGAAGCCGCAGGCGAAGACGCCGCCGTTGCCGCTGTGGCGCAGGAACATTACTCGCCGCTGGGTCCGTCAGACGACGTGCCGACCGCGCCGCTCTCGGTGACCGTGGCACTGGCCGACAAGCTGGACACGCTGACCGGGTTCTGGGCGATTGATGAGAAGCCGACCGGATCAAAAGACCCGTTTGCCCTGCGCCGCGCGGCTTTGGGGGTAATTCGTCTGATCCTTGATAACGACCTCCGTCTAAAACTGGATCGTTTCTTTGATAGCCAGTTGGTCCGCGCAGAAAGCGCTCTCAACGATGCTTTGCCAGAATCAAATGTTGAGCACCTGTTGGAGGAAATTGCAGATCACGGCGTTTTTGGTGCTGCTTTCCATACCGTCAAGGAAAAGCTTGATGAATCCCCCGCAGCGGCCTTTCTTGAGCTTGAGAAAAAGGTCCCGGATGCATCTGATGACTTGCTCTCTTTCTTCCACGACCGTCTCAAAACCTTCCTCCGCGACGAGGGCATTCGCCACGACATCATTGATGCCTGCATCGCGATGGAGGGGAATGACGACCTTAACTTGCTGGTCAAACGCGCCCGCGCGCTGAATGCGGTGATTGTGACCGAGGATGGGGAAAACCTCGTGCAGGGGTTCAAGCGCGCCAACAATATCCTGACGCAGGCCGAGGAAAACGACGGGGTCGAATACTCCTACGGTGCGGATGTGAAATTCGCCGAGACCGACAGTGAAAAAGCGCTGTTTGCCGCCTTGGAACAGGCGCAAGGCGAAATCGAGCCCGCCCTGAAGGCCGAAGATTTCCCAAAGGCGATGGCGACGATGGCTGCGCTGCGCGGTCCGGTTGATGCGTTCTTTGACGAGGTTCAGGTAAACACCGACAACGATATCCTGCGCCGCAACCGTTTGAACCTGCTTAGCCAAATCCGTCAGGTATGTTCCAGCGTTGCGGACCTCAGCAAGATCGAGGGCTGATCCAGAACGCCCTTGCGCCAATGGAGCAAGGGCTTATGCTGCAGTTTAACTAAAAGGTGCTGCAGTGCAGAATAATCCGCATACCACTCTGATCACGACCGAAGCGCCCGTATCCGCCAGCACACATGGCGGACGGGCGAAATGTCTGCAACGTTTGGTTCGGCTGGATCTACCGGTACCGCGGACTGTCGCGCTGTCCTTTGACGCGGTGCGCCGGATTGCAGAGGGTCATGTACCCGACGTCACGGCAATTCTCGATCAGTTCGACGAAACGACACTGCTATGTGTTCGACCTAGCTCCGAAGATCCCGATTGGGGCGGGCCGGGGGCGATCCTGAATATCGGTATGAATGACGCGCGCTATTCAGAGCTGTCCAAGACGATAGGGGCCGAGGCTGCGGCTGCGCTGTATCTGCGCTTTGTCCAAAGCTATGCGGTTCATGTTGCCCGGCTGGATGCTGACGTTTTTGATGACATTGACGCAGATGGTCGCGAGGGGCTGCGCATGTCCCTGCGCGCCTATGAAGACGAAACCGACGAATCCTTTCCCATGGAACGCGGAGAGCAGCTGATCGCCGTTCTGCGGTCCATGGCACGGGCATGGGGAGGCACGTCTGCTCGTTTGCTGCGCCAAGCCAAAGGCGCTCCGGCGGATGCAGGCCTTGGACTCGTCATTCAAGAAATGATCCCCGGCGTCGGACACGGTGAGTGTGGCTCGGGTGTCTTACAACTTGTTGATCCTACAACAGGTATGCCGCAGGTAACCGGACGGTACCTGAGCCAAAGCCAGGGCCGCGATGCGTTAGGGGCCGATGTCGCGGCTTTCTATCTGGCAAAGGACCCGCGTGGGAAGTCGCTGGAAGAGGTCGCGCCCGAAGCGTTTGCGGAACTCAAGGCCCATGCAGCGTTGATGCGCGCCAAGCTGCGCGAAGAAATGCAGGTGGAATTCGTCATCGAGGACGGGGATTTGCATATTCTGGACGGTGTGCGGGTTCAGCGTAGCGCGCGGGCGGCGATGCGAATTGCCGTTCGGTTGGCGGAAGATGGGATCATTCCACCGCAAGAGGCGGTTATGCGGGTCGATCCGCACTCACTTAACGAAATGCTGCACCGGCAGGTTCACCCAGAGGCACGCAGGGACGTTTTGACAACGGGTATTGCCGCCAGTCCGGGGGCTGCGACGGGCAAGCTTGTCTTCACCGCCGCCGAGGCCCAGGCCAGTGCCGCGCGGGGAGAACCCTGTGTTCTTGTGCGTCGGGAAACGTCGCCCGAGGATGTGCGTGGAATGCATGCCGCTGTGGCGGTTCTGACTGAAAAAGGTGGCATGACCAGCCATGCAGCCGTGATCGGGCGCGGTTTGGGTCTGCCTTGCATCGTTGGCGCGTCCGAGATGCGGTTCCAGACCAGAAAGAACCTGCTGACTGCACCGGATGGGCGTGTCTTTACAACAGGTGATACGCTGACAATTGATGGAACTTCGGGGCAGGTCCTGGCTGGGCAGCCAGCCATGTTAGAGGCTGCGCTGGACGATTGTTTTCAGACACTTATGGCGTGGGCCGATAAAGAGCGCGACATTGATATCAGGGCTAATGCCGATACTCCGGCTGATGCGCAGACAGCGCGGAACTTTATGGCGCAGGGGATCGGCCTGTGCAGAACAGAGCATATGTTTTTCGATCCCGGTCGTTTGATCGTGATGCGCGAAATGATCTTTGCGCAAACCTCATCCGGGCGGGCTGCTGTGCTGGAGCGGCTTTTGCCGATGCAGCGAGAGGATTTCGTGCAACTGTTCCGGATTATGGAAGGCCAGCCGGTCTGTATCCGGCTGTTTGACCCTCCACTACACGAATTCCTTCCGACCACTCGCAGCGGCCAACGCGAGCTGGCAGAGGCATTGGACCTGCCGGTCTCTGATGTCGAACGGCGTGTTGCTGCGATGACTGAGTACAATCCGATGCTGGGTCTGCGCGGTGTGCGGCTTGGCGTGACAGTGCCCGAAATCTACGACATGCAAGCCCGCGCAATCTTTGAGGCCACGCTTGAGGCCAGCAAGGATGGCGCGCCCGTGGTGCCCGAAGTGATGATTCCGCTGGTTTCGGCCAAGCGCGAAGTCGAATTGGTCAAATCCCGCATCGACTCGGTCGCGGCAGCGGTCGAGAGCGAGCAAGGTAAGGAGTTCGAGTATCGCCTTGGCGTCATGGTGGAAACGCCGCGCGCCTGTTTGCGGGCGAATGAAATCGCGCCGCAGGTTTCTTTTTTGAGTTTCGGTACCAACGACCTGACGCAGATGACATATGGTCTGTCACGCGACGACGCAGGGCGGTTCATGTCCGCCTATGTCCGACAGGGCGTTTTTGTCGAGGACCCTTTTCATGTGCTTGACTCGGATGGGGTAGGGGAATTGCTGAAACTCGGCGCTGAGCGTGGACGACAGGCTCAGCCGAATGTTACGCTGTCTGTATGTGGTGAACATGGCGGAAACCCCGAATCAATCGCTGTTTGCCGCGAACTGGGGTTTGACTATGTGTCCTGTTCGCCGTTCCGGGTGCCTGTCGCTCGGCTGGCTTCCGCTCAACTGGCGATTTCGTCCAGACTTGGGGGTTGACAGGGTCGTGAAGCCCTAGAAATAGTGGTGTTCACGTAACCTCGTGATGGAATTATTTTTCCTCACGGGCGATTTTTCACTTGCTTTTTGCTCGGAACTGGACGTCTGCGCCAGACTGCGCTACATGGCACGTCGCGCCCGCCGGGGGAGGGTACGGCGCGATATGTGCCTGTGCGAGGTTATCTGATGCTACGCTACATACTGGCTGCTGCCACGATGGCAGCAACCATGCTGCCGAGTGTGTCTTTCGCTGAACGCGAAGCCACCGATACTGCCAAGCGCGAGCTTGTTTCCCGGACCGAAGTCCCGGGACAAAATACGCGTGACTATCTGAAACTTTTCAAGCCGCGAAAGCAGCTTGAGACAAAGAACGTGTCCTATTCTAAGGCGTGGCTGGATCAACAGCCCAAAGCAACCGGAGACGAACACTTTAAATGCCTGGCCGAAGCGCTCTACTTTGAAGCGCGTGGCGAAAGTGTTCGCGGTCAGTTCGCCGTTGCAGAAGTGATCCTGAACCGCGTTGAAAGTGGCCGTTTTCCGGACTCTGTCTGCGGCGTGATCAATCAGGGGACCGGCAAGAAATACCAATGCCAGTTCACCTATACCTGCGATGGCCGCAAGGAAGTGATCCGCGAAAAGAAAGCGTATGAGCGCGTGGCCAAGGTTGCGCGAGCGGCAATCGACGGCATCGCCAAAGAGCTGACCGAAGGGGCCACACACTACCACACAACCGCAGTACGTCCGTCATGGGCGAGGGTTTACAAAGAAACTGCGCGGATTGGTGTGCATATTTTCTATCGCCATAACTTCAGAACTGCGAGCAACTGATTCACACTTGGGCGCAGTGTTCAATGTGAGTGTACCGGCCATGTGGCCGGTGCGCGGTTTAGTATAGCGAATTGACCTTGGTGGCCGTCAGGACGCCGCATTCATAGACTGGAATGGCGCTTGCTGCGATGCTATACGCCCGCGCATCGTCTAATTTGGGCGCAATAGTCAACCAAGCGCGAAAAGGTCCGTCGCATGAGTTCTGAAATCCGTCTTGCCTTTGCGCACCCCTCAGAGCGGTCCGAGGCGACTGCGACGCGCGGCCCGCTGGATCGAATTTCGCTTCGCGATCATATCGTCGAGGTTGAGATCGGCGCCTTTCAGGCCGAACGCGGCACGACTCAGCGGATCTGCTTTAATATCGTGGTCGAGGTGCGCCCGCTGACGGACCCAATCGACGATGATGTCGACCGCATCCTGTCTTATGACCGTGTGACCGAAGCGATTGCGCATGAATTGGCTGCTGAACGACTCAACTTGCTGGAGACACTGGCTGAGCGTGTTGCCGAACGAATTTTACTTGAGCCACAGGCCGTAAGAGCCTTTGTTCGAATAGAAAAGCTGGATCGTGGTCCGGGGGCATTGGGTGTGGAAATCGTTCGCGGTAAAGACGCGCTGCACCATGATGTTGTCGAAGAAGAACGCCCCCATCCACGCCTTGTTTTCCTGTCGAACGAAGCGATCGCTTCTACCAACCTGACCGGATGGGTTGACCAGTTGGAAAATCGACAACGCCCGTTGATCCTGTGCGTCGGTGCATCTGACCTTGCGGTGCCGCAAACCGGGCATGCGATGACGCAGCGCAGGATTGATCTGTTGGCGATCGAGCAAAACGCGTGGGTTTTGGCCGCACGGGACCACCGTTGCGTGGTGGTATCCACTCGGACCGAGCTGGATTGGGCGATGAAAAACGGACAGATCTGCGTTTGGGCGCCGTCCAAGATTGTCCTCGACGCCGTTGATGGTCCGTCTGCCGCTCCGTCAGACGCTGTTGCGTTAGCGGCATGGTTCGCGGCCACGTTCGAGGCGAGTGAGATGTTGGTGATCGGCGGTGCATTGCCGAACGCGCCCAAAACGCCACTTCGTGCCATACCGCTGGATCAGGCGCAATTGTGACTGTTTACTACAGACCCCTGGTGCAACACGGGCCGACCCGCCCGGCTGGCGCGGTTCCTCTTGCGGGGCAGCCCCTTTGGTTCACGCATGCCGAAAAGCTATCCCGAACCGAAGCCGTGACGATTGTCACCGCGCAGGATGTTCCTCACGAAGCGTTGGATCGGTTAACCCGTCCACGGGCGGACATTGCCGATCTGTCAATGAGTCAGCCGCAGATTATGGGCATCCTCAATACGACGCCCGACAGTTTTTCGGATGGTGGGCTGCATAACTCTGTCGAAGGAGCTTTGTCGGCCGCTGAACAAATGGTGGCACATGGCGCGACCATACTGGACATCGGTGGCGAATCGACCCGACCGGGCGCGTCATTTGTACCCGAGGGTGAGGAAATCGCACGCACCCAACCCGTGATCGAAGCCATTCGCGCAAACACAACAGCACTTATCTCTATTGACACGCGCAAGGCTAACGTTGCGCGGATCGCCTGGGATACGGGCGCAGGGCTGATCAACGACGTGTCTGGTTTTACCTTTGATGCACAGCTTGCGCCGTTTTGCGCTGAGGTCGACGCGCCCGTTTGTGTGATGCACATGCAGGGTGACCCATCCACAATGCAGGAAGACCCTCAGTATGATGACGTGTTACTGGATGTTTACGATTTCCTTGCAGGACAAGTCTCCAAGCTAGAGCAGTTGGGATTGACCCGCGACAGGATCGTGGTTGATCCGGGTATAGGGTTTGGTAAGACGCTGGATCACAATCTGACCCTTCTGCGAAACCTAAGCCTGTTTCATGGGTTGGGCTGTCCAGTCCTGCTTGGGGTGTCGCGCAAGGGTTTCATTGGGCAAATCGGGCAAGAGCCACGCAAACACGCCCGTGGGCCGGGATCCATAGCTGTGGCATTGTCCGGTATATCGCAAGGCGCGCAAATCATACGGGTTCATGACGTGGTTGAGACCGCTCAGGCCTTGCGTCTGTGGGCCGCCGTCCGGTAATCCCATTACAGGCAAGAAATGAACGGAGTAACACGATGCGCAAGCTGTTCGGAACCGATGGGGTGCGGGGCACCGCGAATACCCATCCGATTACGGCCGAAATGGCCCTGCGCATCGGGGCGGCCGTGGGGCGGTATTTCCGCCGGGATCAATCAGTCGAGCATCGGGTTGTGATCGGGAAGGATACGCGTTTGTCGGGCTATATGCTGGAAAATGCGTTGACGGCGGGTTTAACCTCGACTGGTATGAACGTGCTGCTGTTGGGTCCGGTGCCTACGCCGGCTGTGGGGCTGATGACCCGCTCGATGCGCGCTGATTTGGGTGTCATGATCTCGGCCAGCCATAACCCAGCTGAAGATAACGGCATCAAGTTCTTTGGCCCAGATGGGTACAAGCTTTCCGACCAGGCAGAGTTGGAGATCGAGCGCCTGATCGAAACCGGTGTGAAGCCAGCCCAAGCGCAGAACATTGGCCGTGCGCGACGGGTGGACGACGCGCGGTTCCGGTATGGTGAGCGGGTGAAATCCTCATTGTCTCGCGATGTTCGTTTGGACGGGTTGAAGGTGGTGATCGATTGCGCCAATGGCGCCGCTCACCGCACCGCGCCCGAGGTTTTGTGGGAGCTGGGGGCCGAGGTCATTCCGGTCGGCGTGGTGCCGAATGGTAAAAACATCAATCTGAATTGTGGTTCGACCAATCCACAGCTCGCGGCAGAGACGGTTGTGGCACACGGCGCGGATGTGGGCATTTGCCTTGACGGCGATGCTGACCGCGTTGTGGTGATTGATGAAAATGGGCAGGTGGCGGACGGGGATCAATTGATGGCGCTGCTGGCCACCAGTTGGTCCGCGGCAGATCGTTTGGAAGGCGGAGCGCTGGTTGCGACGGTCATGTCGAATCTTGGGCTGGAGCGTCACCTTGCGACGCATGGGTTGCGGCTGGAACGGACGGCTGTTGGCGACAGATATGTCGTTGAAAGGATGCGGGAAGGCGGGTTCAATCTGGGCGGTGAACAATCGGGCCACATCGTTATGAGCGATTATGCCACGACTGGTGATGGCCTTATGGCTGGCCTGCACTTCTTGGCCGAAATGGTGCATACGGGTCGCAAAGCCTCGGAACTGGCAATTCAATTCGAAACCGTTCCGCAACTGCTGAAAAACGTACGCTATCAAGACGGACAAACCCCACTGGACGCAACCAGTGTCAAAGCCGCAATCGCTGATGCCGAGGCGCGCCTGAACGGGCAGGGCCGTTTGCTGATACGCAAGTCAGGGACGGAGCCGTTGATCCGTGTGATGGCAGAATGCGAGGACGACTCGCTGCTGACGCAGGTCGTTGATGGAATTGTGGCCGAGGTTGAAGCCGTCGCTGGTTAGCGCCCAAACAACATCTTGCGCAGACTGAACCACTGGCTGATGGCCAGCCCAGTCAGGATCATTGCCAGTGCAATGAAGAACCGCAAGGGCAAAGCCTCGGACAGGATCCACGCGCCGAAGACCATTGACCAGATCGGCACCTGATAGTTGACCAAGGTCAGAAATACGGACCCGGCGCTGCGAATGATGGATACGCGCAAGAGGGTCGCAAACGCTGTCGGTACAAGACCCAGCGCAATGATTGCAAGGCCAGGGCGCGTGCCTTCCCAACGCGGGAGACCTTCGGTCAGCAGCATAATCGGTAGCAAGAGCGTCGCGCCCACAACCAGCGACAGCGCCGCCAGAACCACGGGATCAATCGGCGGGCAGCGCCGCGTGAATATCGATGCGCAGGAGTAACACAACGCCGCGCCGATACAGGCCAATTGCGCCAACGGCTCTGCACCTTGACCAATTTGCGCCAGACCCGGGCCGATCAACACCAGCGCACCGCAGAAGCCGAGCGAGACGCCAACGAACCGCCGGAGGTTCAGGGGTTCGTCAGAAAAGAAATGCGCCAATGGCAGAACCATCAAAGGGATCGCTGCCATCGACAGGCCAGCAAAAGCCGAGGCCACGTATTGCTGACCCCAGCTCAGCAGCAAAAAGGGCAGTGCGGTCGACAGCACACCGATGATTGCAATGTACCTCCAAAGCTGTGCTTGGCCGGTAGGCATTGTGCGCCCGGTCAGCACCATCATCGCAAGCAATGTCAACGCTCCTAAAGTCGTACGCGCGGTGGCAACGGTTACCGGCCCGTACCCTTCAAGCGCCATGGTAACGACCATGAAAGTGCCGCCCCAGATAAGGCCAAGGGCGATGACACCACTCCAGTCGCGCGATGTGGGTTGATCAACCATATGTGTGCTGACCTCGTTATTCTTCGTCTTGGTGAACACGTAAACCGAACATTTACAATAAGTTGCTGCGTGTTATTGACAAAAAAGGGCGGCCGGTAGGGCCGCCCTGACGCAAGGCTTTATGTGCCTTAGTTCTTTTCCTGATCCACCAGTTTACCGGCGGAAATCCACGGCATCATAGCGCGCAGTTTCCGGCCAACTTCTTCGATCTGGTGCTCGTCATTCAGACGACGGGTGCCTTTGAAGAAAGGTTGACCAACTTGGTTTTCCTGCATGAAGTCACGCACGAATTTGCCGGTTTGGATGTCGGACAGGATGGCCTTCATCTCTTTCTTGGTCTGCTCATAGGGCAGAACGCGCGGACCCGAAACATACTCGCCGTATTCAGCGGTGTTCGAGATCGAGTAGTTCATGTTCGCGATGCCGCCTTCGTAGATCAGATCGACGATCAGCTTCACCTCGTGCAGACACTCAAAATAGGCCATCTCAGGCGCATAGCCGGCCTCGACCAGAGTTTCAAAGCCGCAGCGAATCAACTCGACCAAGCCACCGCACAGAACGGCCTGTTCGCCGAAAAGATCGGTTTCACATTCTTCGCGGAAGTTGGTTTCGATGACGCCCGAACGACCGCCGCCGATGGCTGAACAATACGAAAGCCCGATTTCCAGCGCTTTGCCGGTCGCATCAGTATTGACGGCCACGAGGCAAGGGACGCCGCCGCCTTTGACATATTCACCGCGTACGGTGTGGCCTGGGCCTTTTGGGGCCATCATGATGACGTCGACGCCTTCTTTCGGCTCAATCAGGCCAAAGTGGACGTTCAGGCCGTGAGCGAACGCGATGGCTGCACCGGGTTTGATGTTGTCATGCACGTATTTCTTGTAGGTCTCTGCCTGCAGTTCGTCGGGCATGGTGAACATGATGACATCGCACCAGGCTGCGGCTTCGGCGATGCCCATAACTTGGAGGCCTTCCGCTTCGGCTTTCTTGGCAGAGGCAGAGCCTTCGCGCAGCGCAACAACCAGGTTCTTCGCACCCGAGTCACGCAGGTTCAGCGCGTGGGCGTGACCCTGCGAGCCATAGCCCAGGATAGCTACTTTCTTGTCTTTGATCAGGTTGATGTCGCAATCGCGATCATAGTAGACGCGCATGTATCCGGTCCTTTCTGTTACGGTTGCTGTGCTTGTAGTAGGGCGTGGTTTTGTTGGCGAGTGCTTTACAGCCGACTTTTTGCGAATTAGAGGAAAAGTTATTCGCCGAAATGTATTAAGACGTGATTATCATGCTAGACGACATGGATCGACGTATCCTGCGCCACCTTCAAGCCGAGCCGACGCTGTCTATGGCCGAGTTGGCCGAGCGGTGCGGTGTAAGTCAGGGTATCTGCTGGCGACGGGTTGAAAAGATGCAGGCCGCTGGCGTCATCCAGGGGCAACAGGTGGTGATAGATTGGACCGCGTTGGGCTATGCGGTTGAGGTTTCGCTGCGCATAACGTTGGACAAAACGCAGCCTCGGGCCTTTGATGAATTCACAGCGGCCGCCCGTAAAGTTTCGGAAGTGATTGAAATACAGACTTTTCTGGGGCGTGTTGATGTGCGCCTGTCGGTTCTTGCGCGCGATATGACCGATTATCAGCGACTCTACCGCGACCGTATCCTGACTCTGCCGCATATCGCTGATATTGAGGCGTTGATGCACATTGCACGCGTCAAGCGCAACGAGGTTTTGCCGGTATGATCGATCTTGATGAAACCGACCGCCAAATCCTGCGTGCGCTGGTTCAGGACGCTACGCTAAGCGCGGGGGCGCTGGGGCGCAAACTTGGCTTGTCTCAACCCGCAACTTGGCGGCGCATCCGCAGGTTAGAGACGGCAGGGGTCATCAAAGGGCGTCGCTTGCGCTTGAATGCCGAAGCGTTGGGATTCGGCGTAACCGTATTTCTGGGGGTAAAGCTGGCCCGCAAGGGGCAAGTCAGTCTTGAGGATTTTGAGCGAGCTGTGAGCGCCATCCCCGAGGTGCAAACAGTTGAGCACGTTCTGGGTCTTTATGACTATCGCCTGAGGGTCGTCGCGCGAGACCTGTCCGATTTCGAACGAGTATTGCGGCGACGTATCATGACCTTGCCGGGGGCAGGGGATGTTGAAGCCAACGTATTGCTCAGCGAAGAGCGGCTGCCCGGCCCAATTGGCTGAACGACGTCAGTACTTGGTTCGGATGCAAAAACCGGGGTGATGAGTTTCGCGGGCGAATGTCATTGGAACCCCGTCTTTCCAAATTGTTCTCTCTAGCTGAATCATGGATGTGCCCGTGGTCGTACCCATGAATTCTGCCAGCCTGCCATCTGCTGAGATTGCGCAAAATGAAATCTCGGCCTCGGTGAAAGGCGCAACGTTCAGCAACCATTCGTGCGGACCTTGAGAGGTCAGATCGGCATGTTCAACATCGGGGACGGTTTCGATATTGATCCAGCGTTCTTCCAGTTGAAAAGGACGGTTGTCCGCATAGTGCATGCAGATTACATGCAACACACGCGCGTCGGGCGAAACGCAGAGCTGAGAGGCCAGCCAGCCGGGGCTGGGGACCACGCTGCGCTCGACAAGCGCATATCGATAGGTCGAATTTTGCTTTTCAACAGCCTGACGAGCCAATGAGAATTCGACTTTCGCATGCTTGCTGGGTTCCTTTTTGACCCGCGTGCCGCTTTTGCGTTTACGCTCAACAATTCCCTGATCGGCAAGCTCTCGAAGGGCGCGATTCACGGTCGCTCGTGCGCAATGGAATTCTTCGGCCAATTGCGTTTCCGTGGGAAGCAAAGATCCCTGTGGCCAAATCCGGCTTTCAATTCGCCGTTTAACTTCGTCTCTTACAAACTGAAAACTGGTCCGCTTATGAGCAGTCACGGGCAACAATACCTTTCTTCTACAAAGTGTATGTATCTGTTCAGAAACACCTCTGGGTGTAAAGGGGTGGTGACACTATTTGGCGTCAAGTCACCGTGTGATTTGCGCTTTCGAAGGTTAATTTTCTATTGCGACGGGCGGTTCCGTAACGTCAATTGCGGCCGGGATGCCGGGGCTTTACCATTCGGAAAAATGGCTCCAGAAATCCTGTTACGCAGTTTGAAAGGACACAGCATGCCCGCACTTTTGGAAGAAATTGATCCGAACGGTCTAGAAGAGTTCTCGGTAGTTTTCACAGATCGGTCGTTGAACCACATGTCGACCCGGTTTCAGACCGTCATGCGAGACATTTCAGAGATGCTGCGTGATGTATACAAGGCTGATGGCGTGGCTGTGGTTCCGGGGGGCGGGACCTTTGGGATGGAGGCAGTGGCCCGGCAGTTTGCGCGCAACGCGAATGTTCTTGTCGTTCGCAACGGGTGGTTTTCCTATCGTTGGAGTCAGATCATCGAGTCTGCGACGCTGACTGCATCTGCGACGGTTCTTAAGGCTCGGCAGACCGGGAACTCTAGCCCGTCACCTTTTGCACCTGCCCCGATTGACGAAGTGGTTTCAACAATTCGTGAAAAGCGGCCGGATGTCGTTTTCGCTCCGCATGTTGAGACATCTGCGGGCCTTATTCTACCCGATGAATATATAACGGCCACGGCCACAGCGGCGCATGAGGTCGGTGCCCTCATGGTCCTGGATTGCATCGCCTCGGGCTGCGCGTGGGTTGATATGAAATCCACCGGGGTTGATGTGCTGATCTCGGCCCCACAGAAGGGGTGGAGCGCATCGCCCTGTGCCGGGCTGGTCATGTTGTCTGAACGGGCCGAGGCAAGACTGTATGAAACGACCTCGGACAGCTTTGCCGTTGATCTGAAGAAATGGCGGCAGATCATGCAGGCCTATGAAAGCGGAGGGCACGCTTATCACGCCACAATGCCGACCGATGCGTTGCAGGCGTTCCGTGATACGATGGTCGAAACCCGTGACTACGGCTTTGAAAAGTTGCGCGATGCGCAGTGGGCGCTTGGGAATGGCGTTCGGGCTTTGCTGAAAGAGAAAGGTGTTGTTTCGGTTGCGGCTGACGGTTTCGGGGCGCCGGGCGTC
The DNA here is from genome assembly GCF_056159225.1 of Ruegeria sp. AWH4_226. Classification (NCBI taxonomy): domain Bacteria; kingdom Pseudomonadati; phylum Pseudomonadota; class Alphaproteobacteria; order Rhodobacterales; family Roseobacteraceae; genus Ruegeria; species Ruegeria sp. AWH4_226. The sequence continues at coordinate 640,173 of NZ_JBSWUU010000001.1, forward strand.
GTGGTCAGCTACACCTCGGATCCCGAGGTTCAGAACGGCAAGAAATTTGCCGCCCTTGGCATGCAGATCGCGGCAGGCGTACCGTTGCAATGTGATGAGCCTGATGATTTCAGCACATTCCGCCTTGGCTTGTTCGGCTTGGACAAACTTTATGACGTCGACGGCACAATCGCGCGGCTCAGGCGTGTTCTGGATCAGGTTCTGTGATCTCGGGCCTCAGCGTACGCCAAGGCCCATCTGCATCAGTGTTTTGCGCACGGGCGGTAGCGAATAAAGCGCATTCAACCCCATAGCGCGTACATCGCGGAGCGGTCGCGCCTCCATCATTGAGGCGCGGTTCAGCAAATCGATGCCCTTGACGCGCACTTCAATCTCGGTGTGCCGGGCCTTGTGATAGGCGTCCAGCATTTGCGCGTCACCCAGGCCCTCCGGCCGGGCTTGGGCAAGGTCCAGAAGGCTGCGTAAGTCACCCAATGACATGTTAAGACCCTGAGCGCCGATTGGCGGAACGACATGGGCGGCTTCGGCCATCAGGGCTATCCGTTCGCCAGACAGCCGTTCTGCCGATTGGCTGATGATCGGCCAGATTGTCCGGCGCGACGCCAGTTTTAGCGGCCCCAACACCCTACATGAGCGTTCGGTCATCAACGCCTCGAATTCTTCGGGGTCAGCGTTCAGCAGTTCTATGGCCCGTGGACCACGTTCCATCCAGACAATCGCAGACGACGGCTGACCCTGCCAATCTGGCAAGGGAACCAAAGTGAAAGGCCCGCCCGAACGGTGAATCTCGGTCGAGATATTCTGGTGGCGGTTGGGATGTGTCACCGCGAAGGCCAATGCCTTTTGACCGTAGCGTGTGGTATGGACGTTGATTCCGGCCGCCTCTCGCATGGGTGACGCGCGCCCGTCGGCGGCCACGACCAGCTTGCAGCGAATTCGACTACCATCGCTGAGGCTTACCCGCGCCTCAGCAGTGCGGGTAAATAGGCCGTTGGTGCCGGTGCCGGGCCGAAAATCGACGTTAGGCAATTCGGCCAAGCGCGCCACCATCTCGCGCCGCAGTAGCCAGTTGGGCAGGTTCCACCCAAACGGCTGGTCCGAGATATCAGAGGCGTTGAAGTCCCTTATGATGCGGGGTTCTGGCACGTCTCCGCCTGCATCGACGATCCGCATGATTTGCAGGGGCGATGCGTGGTCAGCCAGACGTTGCCACAGTCCACATTGTTCCAACAATCCCCGTGCCGGTTGCAGAAAAGCCGTGGTGCGCAGGTCTGACCCGTCCACGTCGCGCTCCGTAACTGGCGGGGCAGGGTCGACGCACACAACGTCGAACCCGGCAGTTCCAAACGCCGCCGCAGCAGTCAGTCCGGCGATTCCTCCGCCGGAAATCAGGATGTCACAGCTGTCTTTCATGGCCTTGGTCTCCGAGTGGTTGAGCAGAACCTAGTTCGGTTCCAAGGCCGGTGCCAAGTGACATCCTGTCCCGTCCGTCAGCCGCGTGATACCAGAATGAGAAGAAGGAAAATCAGCGGCACCATCATCACAGCCGGGATGTAAAGGCCAGGCAGACCAAAGATCAGGGTCGAACACCCCCACATGCTGACAAGCGCAGCGGCGGTATAGCCCCAATCCTCGGGCTTGCCATATGCAGCATCACGGGCAATCCAACCAAACAGTGGGATTGAAAATATAACTCGCTGCCAAATGGGCAGGCGCCGAGGCATCTCGATCGCGCTCATGGTTTCTCCGATTCTGTTCGTCGCTGCTGGGCATATATGGATGATATTGCACCGGCAGAACGTGCAGATCGTCGCAGTGTGACAGCCTATCGCAGACGCGCCAAAAACGCAGTTAAATCATCGGTGTGGTGGTGGATGTGGTCGGCCTCATGAGGCTCGGGCGCGACGTGTACCGTGCGCATTCCCATCGCGTGCGGTGCAGCCAGATTCCGGGGGTCATCTTCGAACATGGCCGCTTGTTCTGTATCGATCCCATCCTGTGCAAAAATCGCCTCAAACGCGGCTTTTTCGGGCTTCGGGCGATAGCCTGCATGCTCGACGCCGTAGATTGCATCGAACAGCCCGTCAAGACCACGCGCCTCAAGCACCCGTTCGGCGTAGGGCGCGCTGCCATTTGTGTAAACGATGCGGCGGCCGGGCAGAGACCGGATGTGGTCGGCCAGTTCGACGTCGGGATCAAGGTGGCTCATATCCACCTGATGAACCGCGTGAAGATAGGGGTCAGGGTCCAGATCATGCTCGGCCATCAGACCGGCCAGCGTTGTGCCGTATTGCCGCCAATAGTGCGAGCGCAGACGGTCCGCCTCGGCGCGCTCAACGCCGATGGCCTGCACGACGTAATCCGTCATCAGTACCTCGATCTGGTCGAACAGGCGCATATGCGGTGGGTAGAGTGTATTGTCGAGGTCGAACACCCATTGGGTGACGTGAGAAAAAGCAGGTTTAACCATGGTTTGGGTTTAGGGCGCTGCGGCCCGGTTTTCAATGCTGCACTTGATCCGCAGGGCAAGTGACGGATAGACATATCCGAACGAGGAGACGAACCACCCCATGACCCAATCCAGACAACCGTCCAAAGACGCCTATCGTCTTATTCTCGAAGCGATAGACGTTGGCGTTTACAAACCCGGCGACCGTCTGGTCGAAAGCGAGCTTGCAGAACGGTTCGGTGTCTCCCGGACCCCCATTCGCGAGGCGTTGCAGCGGCTTGAGACGCAATCGCTGCTGGAACGGGACGGTCGGTCGCTGATTGTGGCTTCACTTGACCACAACCAGATGGCCGAATTGTATGTCGTAAGACGCGAGTTGGAGGGGTTGGCCGCAAAGCTGGCGGCCAAGCATGCCACCGAAGAAGAAATCAAGGTGTTGCAGGATATGGTGGCCGCCGATGACGAGCTTGTCGGCGACCCGACGGCCTTGTCACGCGCGAACAGGCGCTTTCACGAACAGATACACCTCGCTTCGCACAACCGTTATCTGGTTCAGCAGCTTGACCTTGTGCACCGCACGATGGCGCTTATGGCCACCACATCCCTGGCCGTGCAGGGGCGCGGTGAAATCGCGCAGAGCGAACACAAAGGCATTGTCGAAGCCATCGCTGCACGCAATGAACAAGCAGCGGAGCGCGCGTTAAAGGAGCACATTTCGGTCGCGTTCATGACGCGCCTGAAACAGGATGCAGTTCAGCGCGAGACCTGATCACTGAGTTAGCATGTCTTCCTCAGTGGCTTGACCATGTTGCGTTTTGTCCCAGAAAAAAGGGTTCAGGACCAACTCCCAAAGGGCTTTGTACGCAGCCAAAACACCTAACGGGAAGTAAAGTGGCATGGTCGGCACCCAAGGCAGCAGGAACCGTCGTTCCCGGGCCGACACAGCAATGAACCCGACGGCTGCGTTGGTGATCTCGGCGATCAGGAACAAGCCCACCAATGCGCCCAGCATGGATCGTGAGAGGATCGGGTCCAGCGGGCTGGGCAAGCCAAAGCTCGTCAGCCAAAACAGCCAGAGAACCGGGGCTAGCAGGAACTGTCCAACGGTTCCAAGAAAAAAGGCCTGAACACCCAGAAACCTAAGGATACCGAGCTCCCTGAACAGTTTCAGGGGAGAGCGCATATGAACAAGATACGTCACCATGAAACCTTTCAGCCAACGTGAGCGTTGTTTTACCCACGGCCACGCGCGAAAGTTTGCCTCTTCATAAGTTGCGGTATCGACAATCTCGGTACGATAGCCTGCACGTGAGAGGCGTACACCCAGATCGGCATCCTCGGTGACATTGTGGGCATCCCAGCCGCCCAGTTCCAACAGCTTGTCGCGCCGGAAAAAGAATGTTGTGCCACCCAGTGGCACGACAAGCCCAAGCCGGGCGATGCCCTGCAGCACGACCCGAAACCAGCTATTGTATTCAATGGTAAAGCAGCGCGACCGCCAGTTGGTACGTGGATTGTAGTAGTCAAGAACACCCTGCAGGCAGACGACATCTTCATCCGCCCGCGCAAAGTGTCTCGCGACGCGTTCGATCTGGTCTGGCTGCGGTGCATCTTCGGCATCCCAGACCCCCAAAATGTCACCGCGACAGAAATCCAGAGCAAAGTTCATGGCACGAGGTTTGGTAGTCAGCCCGTTCAGTTCGGGCACTTCGACTCTCCTGATCCAACTGGGCAGGTCGACACCGGCAAGGGTGGTGCGCGTCACCTCGTCAGATTCTTCCAGTACCAGAATGACATCCAAAAGCGCTTTGGGGTATGTGAGACGTTGCAATCGTCGAATGAGCGCACCGGCGATCTCACGTTCCTTGTAGAGTGGGACCATGATGGACACACGCGGCAGTACTTGTGGCGGGCCGGATGTGACCGTATCGGAGCGGTGCATCTGCGCCTGCCATAAAAATCCGAATAGGCCCAGAAGGCGAAGACATGTGAACATGATCAAGCTGAGTACGGCTGCGGCAACCAGTACGGACAATCCGATCATCGGGTAGGCGATACAAGACGCCAATACAACGGCTAAGCCCGCTGCTGGACCGACGCGTGACTTAGGTGTCCATGAGCGGCAACTCTGGTCCAGATCAACGCGGGTTTCGGCTGCCATTGCCAATGCATCCGAGAATAACAGGGCAATGGCTCTGTCAATCTGATCGGGGGTTACAAGTACGGGCATGACGCTAAGTCCCCCTTCCTGCAACCCGCTGCGCACGTCAGGGAAAAGGTCAGCGCGTGCCGTGGCTACAAGCAGAATTGGGCCCATACGCTGCCAGGGAACGACGTTGTGCGCTAGCCAGAACTCAATCGGCTTTATCTTGCACAGATCGGGTGACGGAGGAGACCTGTCGAAATCGGCAATCTGAAGACCGGTTTGATCTGACAACGCATGGAGCACATCCTGACGGTCGACCCATCCCTTTGATACCAGAATTTCGCCTAAAGGGGATTGTTGCCAGGTTTGCAAGAACAACGCTTCGTCCAGTTGAGACTGGGTGATCAGGCCGCGGTCAATCAGGCACGCGCCTAGAGGCTTGCGGTCGCGCGCTGGTATCGGCGCCGCATGCGCGAATTGATGCAGGTTTAACTCGACCATAAAGAAACAACCCTGACGCGTATATCAAGAGACAGGGTTGTTTGATTTGGGTTAACAGCCGGTTAACCATAGCCAATTGGGAACCAAACTGGTCCTTATGCCCGCAGCTTTTTATCCGCCATGGCTGCGGCAAAGCGTTCGAACAGGTAAAAACTGTCCTGCGGTCCGGGTGAGGCTTCGGGATGATACTGCACCGAATAGACGGGTCGATCGGTCATGCGGATGCCGCAGTTCGACCCGTCAAACAACGAGCGATGCGTTTCAACAACACCATTCGGCAGCGATTGCGCGTCCACCGCAAAACCGTGATTCATCGAGGTAATCTCAACTTTTCCGGTTTCCATGTCTTTGACTGGGTGGTTTGCGCCGTGGTGGCCGTGGTTCATTTTGACAGTTTGACCGCCAAGCGCCAGCGCCAGCATCTGATGTCCAAGGCAGATGCCGAAAACCGGAAGGTCAGTGGTATCCAAAACCTCTTTGATCATCGGGACAGCATATTCACCAGTGGCCGCCGGGTCGCCGGGGCCGTTGGACAGGAAAACACCGTCAGGATTGTGCGCCAGCACTTCGGAGGCCGTCGCTGTGGCCGGCAGCACGGTCACGTCACACCCGGCCGAGGCCAGGCACCGCAGGATGTTACGCTTTGCACCGTAGTCGATGGCAACGACCTTGTGCGCGGGTGCTTCCTGCCGGGTATAGCCGTCGGGCCAGGCCCACCGCATTTCATCCCAGCGATAGCTTTGTGCGCATGTGACCTCTTTGGCCAGATCCATGCCTTCGAGCCCGGCAAATGCGCGCGCCGCTGCGACCAGCGCTTCAATGTCGAAATTGCCCTCTGGGTCGTGAGCCAAGGCGACGTGCGGCGCGCCTTGCTGGCGGATGGCACGGGTCAGACGCCGGGTGTCGATCCCACCTATGGCAATGCGACCGCGACGGGCAAGCCAGGCCTTTAATTCTTCGGCAGACCGCCAATTCGATGGCTCAGTCGGGTTCCATTTAACCACCATCCCGGCGGCAACGGGATCACCGGTTTCGTCGTCTTCGGGATTTACACCCACATTGCCGATATGAGGAAAAGTAAATGTCACGACTTGCCCCGCGTAAGACGGATCGGTCATGATTTCTTGGTACCCGGTCATTGCGGTGTTGAAGCACAATTCAGCCACGGTCTGACCGGTTGCGCCGAAGCCCATTCCGTAGAACAGTGTTCCGTCGGCCAAGGCCAGACATGCGGTGGGCTTGGTCGGTGCATTCTGGGCCATCGGGCGACTCTCCTTTTAGGTAAATCGGCGCATACCTAAGGGCGTTATGGCGCTGGGTCAAGCCTGTTCAATTTTTTGGCTATTGAGTGAAATCAATGGGTTAGATATATTCGTCCCCTGTTGTGTCGCGCTTTTTGTTTCGATAAGGTCGGGGTTCCTTTTCCATGGGGATGGACAGATCATATGGATATGCGAGTACGGGTGAACACTGCCCTGAAGCAAGCGATGAAAGACAAAGAGACCGAGCGTTTGTCGACGCTACGGCTAATCAATGCTGCGATCAAAGACCGAGATATCGCGTCACGAGCGTCTGAAAATGAAGAGGCCAAGGGTTGCGGTGATGTTGAAGTCCTTGAAATACTTGGTAAAATGACCAAGCAACGCAAGGAGAGCGCGCGCGCCTACGAAGAGGGTGGCCGCCTTGACTTGGCTGAGCGCGAACTGCGCGAGGTTGAAGTTATTGAGGAGTTTCTACCCAAACAGTTGGATGATGATGAGGTCTCAAAAGCTATTCAGACCGCAATCACGGCCACGGGCGCCGGGTCTATAAGGGATATGGGCAAGGTGATGGGCGAGTTAAAAACGCGTTACACCGGGCGCATGGATTTTGGCAAAGTCGGTCCGATGGTCAAAGATCATCTTTGTGCCGCGTCAGGCGGTTGATAGATCGGACTTTCGATACAGGGCTATGTCGCGATTGGTTCGCGAAGCCTCTGTATCAGGTCATCATACAGCGCTATGCGTTCGTCTTCTGATAAAAATGCCCCGATTTCTACTTCGCGCCCGTCACCTATCAGGGTGACATAGTGCGGCACTGGCCCGCCCTTTTCATGCATCTCTGGACGTGCCCAATAGCGGTTGCAAGACCATTCCTGCTGCTGTTTTCCTGGTGTGTGGTGGATCAAACGGGCTTGCGTACCAGTCAAAGTCAGAACTTCGAACATGCTGCGCGCGCGATAGTTTGTCTGGATTGCAAGCCACAGGCCTAAAACGGTCAGAATGAGAAAAGGCAGCAAACCCCACAATATGACTGACCCAAGCATGGCAAGCAGTGGGATCAACCCAAACAGGAATACGGACAGGATCACAATCATCGCGCCGCGGGGTGGCAGCGAGTTGTGGGGCCAAAGGCGCAATTCCTGCTCTGTCTCAGAGGTTTGATTCCATTCGTACGGCATATCGAGATTTTAGCGCAAAGCCGGGGGCTGTCGAAGAGAAATGATCAGGCGACGTGACCGACTCGCGCCCAGGACAGCGCGTCATCCAGCCGGTCATCTCCCCAGAAAACCTCGCCGTTGACGACAAGGCTGGGGGCGCCGAAAACGCCTTGCTTCGTCGCCTGTTCGGTTTCTGCCTCTAACGCTGACACTGTATCGCGGCTGCGGGCTCGCGCCAGCACCATACGTGGGTCTTGTTGACACCTGTGCAACGCTTCGGTGATCGCCGTTTCGCTGCCGGCTTCAATATTGTCTTCGAACCAGATGCGATACAGCACTTGCGTAAAAGTCTTGCCCCAACCATCACCCATGCCCAGCAAGGCGACCTGATTGGCCAGTGCAAGGTCAGAGATGGGGTAGGGAGCAGGGAGCCGCGCGTGTATATGATACTTTGCTGCCCTGCGTTCGATATCCCGCCACATATAGGCAGATTTAACTGGCTTGCCCGCGAAGGGTATGTTGCGCTGCTCTGACATCACCGTTCGTACGTTGAATGGTCGCCATTTCACGGCAACGTCATTCTCAGCGCACCAATCGTCCAGACGCATAACGGTCAGGAACGTATACGTGCTGCCAATGGAATACCAAAAATCAATGTCAGGCATGAGTATACCCCGGGTTGCCGGTTGAACCGCCAGTCGCATCATAGCCGATTTTCGCGACTCGTGCGACGGTTCAGCAGTGATGCCCCTGCAAAGAAAAAACCCCGCCGTTAAGGCGGGGTTTCTTTACGTTTGCGGGATTAGTGCGCGTGGCCCTTGTCCCAGTCTTCCTGCTTTGGCAGCTGCTCGAACGTGTGCTCGGGCGGCGGTGACGGCAGGGTCCATTCCAAAGTATCCGCGTATTCGTTCCACGGGTTCGGACGTGTCTCTTTGGCGCCGCGGAACAGGGCATAGAAAACGATGCCGAAGAACAGCAGGAACGAGGCGAACGAAATGAACGCACCAATCGAAGACACGAAGTTCCACTGCGCGAACGCTTCCGGATAGTCGATGTAGCGGCGCGGCATGCCCTGACGGCCCAGGAAGTGCTGCGGGAAGAAGGTCAGGTTCGCACCGATGAAGAACATCCAGAAATGCACCTTGCCCCAGAACTCCGAGTACTGACGGCCCGTCATCTTCGAGAAGTAGAAGTACACTCCTGCGAAGATGGCGAAGACTGCACCCAAGCTCATCACATAGTGGAAGTGTGCCACCACATAGTAGGTGTCGTGATAGGCGCGGTCGATACCGGCCTGCGACAGAACCACGCCGGTTACACCGCCGACGGTGAACAGGAACAGGAAGCCGAAGGCAAACAGCATCGGTGTCTTGAACTCTATCGAGCCGCCCCACATGGTCGCAATCCACGAGAAGACCTTAACCCCTGTTGGCACCGCAATAACCATCGTGGCCAGCATGAAGTAGGCCTGCTGACGCAGCGACATGCCAACGGTGTACATGTGGTGCGCCCAAACGACAAAACCCAGCACCCCAATCGCGATGATCGCCCAGACCATCGGCAGATACCCAAAGATCGGCTTACGTGAGAAGGTGGCGATCACGTGGCTGATAATACCGAACCCAGGCAGGATCACGATGTACACTTCGGGGTGGCCGAAGAACCAAAGGATATGCTGGTACAGGATCGGGTCACCACCACCCGCCGGATCGAAGAAGGTGAAACCAAAGTTACGGTCCATCAGCAGCATGGTGATCGCGCCGGCCAGAACTGGCAGCGACAACAGAATCAACCACGCGGTGACAAAGATTGACCAGCTGAAGAGCGGTACCTTGAACAAGGTCATGCCGGGGGCACGCATGTTCAGGAACGTTGTAATCATATTGATCGCGCCAAGGATCGAAGAGGCGCCCGATACGTGCACGGCAAAGATCGCAAGATCCATCGACATGCCGCCTTCGGTCGTCGATAGCGGCGGATACAGGACCCACCCAACACCTGAGCCAAGTTGATCATTTCCGCCCGGGCTCAGCAACGAAGCGACGCCCAGAGACGTACCAGCGACGTAGAGCCAGAAAGACAGGTTATTCATCCGCGGGAACGCCATATCCGGCGCACCGATCTGCAACGGCATGAAATAGTTGCCAAATCCGCCGAACAGTGCCGGGATGACCACAAAGAACATCATAAGAACACCGTGATAGGTGATCATTACGTTCCAAAGATGTCCGTTAGGGGTACAAGGATCGGCCATGAAGCCTTCGAGGCACATGTATTGCACGCCGGGGTGCATCAGTTCGAGCCGCATGTAGACGGTCATCGCGACCGAGATCAAACCAGCCAAAGCCGAAAAGATCAGGTACAGAATCCCGATGTCTTTGTGGTTGGTCGACATGAACCAGCGGGTAAAGAACCCACGCTGATCTTCATGATCGTGACCATGAATGGCTGCGTCTGCCATTATAGGTGCCTCCTGTTGCATTTGCACCGCGCAGCCGGACCTCTCCAACGCGCGGGATTCCTGCCGGTTTTAAATTGCGATGAACGCACCTTCAATGGCCGAGTTTGATCTGGATCAAGAATAATTGTCGCGGGTAGGAGGAGAACCCGCAAAATCGTTGCCATTGACGCGGTGTATGTGGCGGCTGAGTTTGGGATTTCAAGGGGTCGTCAAGGCCCTGTGCTGTAGCAGCGCAGAGTTCCGCCTTGACCCTAAGGGAACGGGGTCGCAGAACTAGGCCAACACTCGAAATCGGAGAAAAACTATGGCCGCCTACGATCCCGAAAACATCTTTGCAAAGATCCTGCGCGGGGAAATCCCCTCAACCCGCGTGTACGAGGATGACGAAACGTTGGCTTTCATGGATATCATGCCGCGATCCGACGGGCACCTGCTGGTGATCCCGAAAACGCCCTGCCGCAACTTGTTGGATGCAACCCCCGGGCAACTTGCCGCCGTGACTGCAACCGTTCAGAAACTGGCGAAAGCTGTGGTCACGGCGTTTGATGCGGATGGTGTGACCGTCCAGCAATTTAATGAGGCCGCCGGAGGGCAAGAAGTCTTCCACCTGCATTTCCACATCCTTCCGCGTCAGGAAGGCGTCGCGATGCGACCACCGGGCAAGATGGGGGATTTCGACCTGATTTCCAAACACGCAGACAAGATAAAGGCCGCTCTGGCCTGATCCTTTGCTATGTATGTCGAACGGTTGGCCGTGAAGGCCGGACCGATGCGACGAAGCCGAGGTGGTAATGCCATCGTGTCAGTTGCCGCAGTTGGTCACCAGGCTGCTAATTGTATGGGAACGATTTGCTACGTTTCTGGAAGAAAATTGCCGTTCCGATTGGGGATCGGAACGGCAGACTCGTAACCAAACACTTTTCCGGTACCTAAAACATTCAGGCTATCCGGTTAACACACCACTCACTCCAGAACGGTTAAACTACATTAGCCGTGACTCGGCGTTTTGTATTCGTCAGAGTGTGTATTCCCCGAAATAACCCCAGATTCAGCAATCTTATTGCAGAAATTCGGCCCCGCATGGAAACAAAGCGAATTTGGCTCGCCCATTGTCAATCGCCCTAAGGGAAAACGAGCGATTCGGTCGTGCTCAGGCCTCAATCGGTTCGAAACATTCCACAAAGGTTTTTTGCAGGGCGGCGTCAACATCGGCCATGGTCACTGGCAAACCCAGATCGACCAAAGAGGTCACGCCATGTTCGGTAATGCCACACGGGACGATGCCGGAAAAATGCTCAAGGTCTGGTTCAACATTGATTGCGATCCCGTGAAAGCTGACCCATTTGCGCAGACGCAGGCCGATGGCTGCGATCTTGTCTTCTGCGGGCTGCCCGGTGGCGGTCAACGGTTTGTCGTCCCGCCGCACCCAGACACCAACGCGGCCATTGCGGATTTCACCCTTAACGTTGAATTCCGCCAAGGCCGCGATCACCCAGTTCTCAAGCTTTTTCACAAACTCACGCACGTCTTTGCCACGCGTGTTGAGATCCAGCATGACATAGGCGACACGCTGACCGGGACCGTGATAGGTGTATTCTCCGCCACGTTTGGCCTCGTAAACTGGAAATCGATGAGGGTCTGTCAAATCCTCGATCCGGGCCGATGTTCCTGCCGTGTAGAGCGGTGGATGTTCCAGCAGCCAGATGCATTCATCCGTTTCACCAGCCGCGATTGCAGCCACGCGCGCCTCCATAAAGGCAACGGCTTCGGTGTAATCGGTCAAACCATCGGTGATCTTCCATTCCATGACGGTTCTTTATCGCGCGGATGCAGCAAGGGAAAGGGGTCAGGCGGCCTCGGCCATACAGCGGTGCAGAATCTGACGGTACGCGTCCACACCTTGCGCCCCTGTCACCAGATATTTGCCGCTAAACACCATCGACGGTACGCCGGAAATCCCACGGCTGGTCCAGAACTCCTGCTTTTCGCGCACGGAGCCAGCCTGTTGGCCGGATTCGAGTACCGATCGCGCAGCCTCGGCGTCCAGTCCGGCCTCGGAAACCGCACTCAAGAGGGTATCAACTTCAGAAATGTCTTTCTGGTCGGAGAAATACGCCTTGAACAAAGCCAATTTTAGCGGGTGTTGACGACCGTGCGTCTCTGCCCAGTCTAGCAATTGGTGCGCCGCAAAGGTGTTCATGATCCGGCTGTCATCGTCGAAGTGGAACGCAAAACCCAGTTCGGCCCCCAGCTTCGTCAACTGTTGCCGTGCCTGCTGGCTTTGATCCGGCGTCGATCCGTATTTCTCCATTATATGCTCGCGCAGGTTCTGGCCTTCCGGTGGCATGGCCGGGTTCAATTCAAAAGGATGCCACCTGATACGCGCCTGTATACCTGTTTGCTGCAAGGCCTGATCAAGTTGCAGAAATCCGACAATACACCAAGGGCAGACAACGTCCGATACGATGTCAACTTGAACAGCGGGGTGCGTATCGGCGGCAGACATATTCATGCTCCTTGCGGTGTGTTGCGTTATACCTTGTCGATACAGAATACGGCGCCGTAAAGGAATTAAAACCGGCGTGTTTTTTGCCTCTTCACATCCTGATCGTTAGGGTCTATACGCCCCTCTACCAAGTCACTGGCAGTGCGGTCGTGGCGGAATTGGTAGACGCGCAGCGTTGAGGTCGCTGTGGGGTAACACCCGTGGAAGTTCGAGTCTTCTCGACCGCACCAAGTGATGGACTGTCTCAATCCCTTTCGCCAGACGTGAAGGCCACCAAACCTTTTATGGATGGGTGACCAGATGTCTTGGGGCTTTGCCTTACAGCAGATTAGGTCGAACTGTTAACATTCCCGACCAGACAGAACATCAGGCAATCATCGGTCGAATGCAGGCCGTGTCAAAAGATGGTCGTCTCGAACACCCACGTCAAAATCACGGATCCGTGCGGCGTTGAATGACTGGTTCAATTACAGTCTCGCCGCGGTACGTTCGGATGTGTATGACAAGAGGTAACGAAAGTCGGGAAGTATTGATGTCGCAGGCCATTACCGTATTCACCACGATGAAGAACGAAGGCCCCTATATGTTGGAGTGGGTCGCATTCCATAAAACGATCGGGGTGGATCACTTTGTGATCTTTACCAACGATTGTGAGGATGGCACCGACGATATCGCCAGTAGGTTGCAAGATCTTGGGTTGGCCACGCATGTCGTGAACAAAGTAAAAGAGGGCGGAAACCCACAGCATCAGATGCTGCGGCAGGCGCGACGCCATCCAAAAGTCAAAGAGGCGGACTGGCTGCTGTGCCTTGATGTGGATGAGTTCTGGAATATCCGGCACGGAGACAACAGCTTTGGCGCACTTATCGCTGAGGTTGAGAGCCGAGCGGGTCAACCAGTGGATGCAATCTCATTCGCGTGGAAGCTGTTCGGAAGTTCCGGAAACATAAGTTTTGAAGACAAACCAGTGACCGAGGCTTTTGCGATGGGGGATACAGAATTTCCGTATCACTCGGGCCGGGCTTATGGTCTAAAGACGCTGTTTCGAAACAACGGTAAGTTTACCCGGTTCGGGCCGCACCGCCCAAAAGGCATCCCGCAAGGCAAGGAGGCTGAGATTGCGTGGTCTGATGCGGGCGGCAAGTTGTTTCCGGCTGACAAGGTGGGCTGGCGGGCCTGGCGTGGGTTCGACCATTCGCTTGGGCGGCTGCATCATTATTCGGTCCGGTCGTTGGATGGCTTTTTGATTAAGCGTGACCGCGGGCGCACCAATCACATCAAGGTGGATCAGGGTCAGTCCTATTGGCAGGACATGAACGCCAACAAACAGCCCGACCCCTCGATCCAACCCATCGCTCGGCGTGCCGCACCGCTTTTGGAGAAGCTGAAGGCGGACGAAACCCTGGGCGCGTTGCATAAACAGGCCTGTGATTGGCATCGGGCCAAGATCGCCGAAATCAAGATGCGCCCGGATTGGGTGGATTTTCGGCTGTGGCTGGCTGATAATCTAATCTGAGGATCATGGCAGACGACCTATCGAAACAGCAGTTGAAACCTGATCACCCCGACCGAAAAACGGGGTTCGAACGCATTTTGACTGATCCCGCACCACCGTGGTTTGTTGAGCTTTACCCGGGTGGCGATGGCGCTGGTTTCCTGCAAAAGCTTGAACGGCATTCGGTGCTGTTTCATCAACGCTCGGCGTCTCAGTTGGTAGTCAGCTTTGATAATATCGCCAACGCCAACGATCTGTCGTTCGCCCGCGAGCCCTGGGGGTGGAAGTTCTTTCGTGATGCGGGCTGGTCTCATATGGGTGTCTTTGCGCGCAGCAAGGCATGGTACCGTGACCCCGAGATCATCACCTATTTCCAGAACCGCGCGGCAGAAGGATTTTTCAAACAATTCGATCAGGTTGTCTTTGCCGGGGCTTCGATGGGCGGTTTTGGGGCGCTGGTCTTTTCCGGGGTGGTGCCGGGTGCGAATGTGGTCGCGTTTAACCCGCAAACATCGCTGGACGAACGGCTGGTGCCTTGGGAAACCAGATACCGTTTCGGGCAGGTACAGGATTGGGATCTGCCCTTGGGGGATGCCGCACAAACGGTGAAACGCGCCGGTAAGGCCTATGTTTTTTATGATCCGTTCTTCGATTTGGATCGACGGCAGGTTACGCGGCTGCAAGGCGACAATGTCGTGCTTCTAAAAACTTGGTTTTCGAACCATTTTGCGGCGCCGATGCTTAGAAAGCTGGATGTTCTCAAGCCCGTAATGTTGAAGGCAATGGATGGTTCGCTTGAACCCGGTGAATTTTATCGAATGATGCGCGCGCGTCGAAACCTTCCGATGGTCATGCGCGCGATCGAGGCGCAGGCGGGTGAGCGCCATCCCAAATTGGTCCGGCAAGCGCGCCAGAGGTTCCGGTTACTGCGCCGCGCCACTATGGCCGAGGGCGAGAGGTCGCCATGACATCAGCAAAAGGGGTATTCATCGGGCAACGCAAGGACCGGATTGGTGCGCGCCTGCTGATGATGCTGACCTGCATCCGTCTGGCCGAGGATTTTGACACCTCTTACAAGGTCAATTGGTTCCCGCAAGGGTCTGACGCGCCAGAATTGGGTCAGCCGCAAGAGTTGTTCACGCGGGATTGGATGGATGCGCATTTCCTGGATGCCGAGGAGTTTGACAGGCTCAACGCTCAGGCCTTGCCGATCTGGGCTTTTCAGGGCGACAACTCTGCCGAGCGCCTGATCGCGCACCTGAATGATGGTCGCTCGGTTCTGGTTGAGGAAGGGTTCGAGGTTTTGGCCTTTCCGTGGGAGGATATCGAAACCATTCGCCCAAGGTATCGGGATTTCATTCATCAGATCGGTTTCATCGGGGAAATTCGCAAGGTTATGGCGCGCGCCGACGAAAAACTGTCGGGGCAGGGCGTGTCCGCCTACCATATCAGACGAGGCGACATCCTGAATGGCGTGCCATGGAAGCACACGACATGGCCCGCCAAAATCGAACCCGAAGAGCTGTACGAAGCGCATCTTGAGGCGAACGCCGGGCAAACAGCCATCATGTTCTCCGATCAACCGGAATTGATCACGCGGTTTCAAGACCGGTATCCGCAAGTGCTGCGGATGTCAGATATTGCGGATGTGTCAGGCATGACGCGAGCGCAACGCGACTTTCTTGAACTCTACACCATGTCACGGGCCAAGCAGGTGATCGCGCCCGTCATCTCAGCCTTTTCGATGGCGGCTGCACGAATATCCGGACAACAACGACTGGTGTTTCGGGATGTGCTGAGCGAAGAAGAATTTCACATCGCAAACGAGCGTGTGGTTCATCGGCTGAAAGGCGGCGTCAGCGATTTTTTGAATGTGTCCGAGGCATCCCATATCTATGCTAAGTCTTTGTTTCACATGCATCGATTCGGGTCCGAAGATCGCTCGCAGGAGGCTTTTGATTTAGCGGACACCTTAATAAAAGCCGGTGCACAAAACGCCTTTATGCCGCTACTTCAGGCCTTGAACTTATTCTATCTCGGTCGTTATCGCGAAGCTCTTGAAATGTCTGAAGCGGCCCTGAAAAACGAAAACCTTTGGCCGGAAGATTATGCTGTTCTTTGTGCATTGCAATGTGCGGTGTTAGGGCGACTAAAAAAGAGATGGCGCGCGGCACGGGCCTTTAGTCAGGCTTTCTGGGCAAAACCGCTTAGGCCAGACGTCGTCGTACTTGGATCGCGTGCCCTCTACCAGGATCAGTTGGCTTTGCGTGTGCTGCCACCCACAGATTGGTCGCTGCAAAAAAATATTAGACGACCCTGGTTCAACTTTAACTCTCATCTTGCGCAGCGAAAGGCGCTTGTACGGTTGCCCTGTAACTTCGACCTTGTACTGCTTGACTGGTCGGACTTGGCTTTGGATCAGAAAGCAAAAAGACTGTTTAGCACCCCGGCTCGGATAACGTTGCTCGTAGAAAACCTGGAAAGGGCGACGGATGTTCCTGACAATGACCCTCGACGAATGAGCTTCGAGGCAGTTTTGCGCTTGCAAACTGGAGAGTTTTCCAGATCCCGGGCCATCGATATCACACGCGCGGTTATTTCGCTCCGGCCCGACAATCCCTTGTATTACAAGAGGCTTGCAGAATTGTACGAGGGTGACGGTGATCAGCAGCGGGCAAGGCTGACCATGGCGGAGGCGTTGGCATGCGACCCGGACAATCCTTTTTTGATCTTTGCTATGGGACGTTTTTTGGAACGAAATGGCGCGTCAGAGCAAGGCGAAAGTCAGATACTACAGGCGGCGGATTTGGACGATGCTACTGCGTCGATTCAAGGCATGGCCGGGCAAATTTACCTGCGGCGGGGCGATAAGGATAAGGCTAGACCATACTTGCAAAAGGCTCATGACCTGTTTCCGCCGTTCAAGCGGTTCGCAAACCAGTTGGCGCGTACCCGATGAGAATGGTAGAGGCTTTCACAACGACCTCGGGTCGCTCTTGGCTGTTTCGCTCGGTCGGCCTAAGCTGTGCCGCGAGCGGAAACCGCAGGATATCGAGTGCAGGTTCACACAGCGGTACAAGACGAGGCGAATAAGTGTCTGATCAGGACCCCCGATTTATCAGTATTACCCCAATGAAGAACGAAGGTCCGTTCGTTTTGGAATGGGTGGCCCACAATCGTGCAATTGGCATCGACCAAATGGTCGTTATGACCAATGATTGCACGGACGGCACAGATGCTTTGCTTCAGCGACTGCACGCCATGGGTGTCGTTACCCATGTCGACAACACCACGCGACGCCAGACCAGCCCGCAAAAACGGGCGTACAAGAAGTTTCTGAACATGGATGTCGCGCGACCCCAGGATTGGGTGATTGTGATTGATGCGGATGAGCATATTAACGTCAAAACCGGTGACAATACTTTGCGCGCTCTGACCGGTGCTATCCCGGATGCGAAAATGATCTCTATGACATGGCGGCTGTTCGGAAACGCGGGTGTCGTGCGATATGAAGACCGGTTCCTCTCGGATCAGTTTCGAATGGCCGCACAAGAGAAAAAATATCGCCCGCCGCAGGCCTGGGGTTTCAAGACAATGTTCCAAAGACAGCTTTGGAATGCGCTGGGCGTCCACCGGCCAAAGCGCCCCACAGTCGAGACTATGCAGCAGTGCCATTGGTACAATGGATCAGGGCAGTTGATGCCGGATCGTTATTTCACCGGCAGCTGGCGGTCCGCGCGGGATTCCATCGGTTATGATCTGGTGCAGATCAACCACTATGCGTTGAAGTCTTGCGAAAGCTACCTGGTCAAGAAAATGCGCGGCCGAGCGCACCACTTGGGTGAAAGCCTTGGCATGGACTATTGGAACATGATGAACCACAACGCCGAGGAGGATGGTTCGATCGATGTCATTCTGGACCGCAAGCGTGACCACTATTATGAGATGTTGTCAGACCCCGAAATCGCACGGCTGCACCATTTGTCCTGTGATCTGCACCGACAGAAGATTGCGGAACTTCGGGCGCAACCGCAAATGCGGGATCTGATGCGGCAAATGACGGCGGATTTTGCGGCAAGCTCCAAGGGATGAGCGGGTTTACGTCTCAAGCAGGAGGCCTCTGATGCTTTGGCTGCATATCGGCATGCCCAAAACTGGGACGACGGCGCTTCAGTCCTACGTGCGCCAGAACAAGGCGCAACTGGCTGATGTCGGTCTGCGTTACATGGAGGCTGGCCGCCGCCGCGCGGAGGGGAGCGATCGCCTCGCGATCAGCCACAACCCAATCGCGTTTTATATCAATCAGAGCAACAAGCCGATGGACCCGTTCCGTGAGCTTATGGCGACCGAGTATCAGATGCACGGTGATCAGACCTGTCTGGTGTCTTCCGAGATGTTTTACACCTGTGATCTGAGCAGGCTGGCGCAAGTTTTTGCCGAAATCCCGGCGCGCGAGATGCGGATCACTTTCTATTGCCGCCGTTACTCGGATTTCTTTGAGGCCGATTACAAGCAGCGCGCCAAGAATGGCCGTTTGGGTATCAGTGGGTCCGCGTTTGTCAGGGATCGGCTGGCAACAATCAAGACCAACCCGGACACGTCCAGCTTTACAGCGAAAGTGGAGCACCTTCGACAAGCGTTTCCCGGTGTTGAGATCGTGCCGATGCTATACGACCGCACCCAGATGGTGCGGGGAAATGTCGTGGATGATTTCCTGTCGCGCATCGGGGTCGCGTTGCCGGAGGGCGGGACGGTTGACCGGCCCTCGAACCTGTCTCAATCGCGTGCGGCCAGTGAGGCCTTTGGTATCGTGTCCCGGGCAATGGGGCGCAAGACAAGCCGCCAACTCCGTCGGCAAGTGGCAAGCGATCCGGTCATGATCCGACGCTACGACGTGTTGGAACCGGATGAACGCGCGTGGCTGGACGACTACCTGACCACGAAAGATGTTGCGTTTCAGCAAGAGTTCTTCCCGGATCGGCCCGGCTTGTTCGAACCGATGGAGTTGGGGGAAGAAGACCAGAAATTCCGTCGGGATACACCCGAAGAATACGAAGCTTTGCATCGCGCGACTGAAATCGTTTTCCGCATGGCATTGAAAACCTGAGCGTTACGGTTCAATCACGATTTCCTGACGCTGGCGGCCCGTTGTCTTGTCGAATATCAGAATGCGGTTGTCATCGGTCACAACCGCGTACCAATTGCTGCCGATAGTCACAGCCTGTGCCTTTGCACCGTCGGGCAGGTCGACCTGATCGGGCAGGGTGGGGGTTCTGTCCGATAGCCGGATGACAATCAGGGCGAATGTCACTAGAACCCCGCCAATCATCACCGCGGTCAGCAGCATGACCATTCTCCGCAGCAGGCGAAGTTGCGGCGTTTCCTGCGGTTCTTGGGGTTCGGAAGGGATAGTCATGGGCACCCGTCAGATTGAATTTCAGATCGCGGCCGATCCGCCGTCACGCCTTGATAAGGCGCTTTCGCGCGATGTGCCAGCCGAGGAAATCCTGTCGCGAACCCGATTGGCCAAGCTGATCGACGAAGGTGCCGTACTGATCGACGGTGTTCCGGCTACCGACCCAAAGGCCAAGGTGATTGGCGGCGCAAGTGTCGCGATCACCGTGCCCGAGGTCGAAGACAGCCATATTGGCCCCGAAAACATCCCGTTGGACATAGTATTTGAAGACGATGATTTGATTGTCATCAACAAACCCGCAGGCATGGTTGTTCACCCTGCGCCGGGGTCACCAAGCGGGACGCTGGTGAACGCGCTGCTGCATCATTGCGGCGATCATCTGTCTGGTGTCGGAGGGGTGAAACGGCCTGGTATTGTGCACCGAATCGACAAGGAAACCAGCGGTCTTCTGGTGGTTGCGAAATCAGATGCGGCGCATCACGGTCTGGCCTCTCAGTTCGAGGCGCATACGGTCGAGCGGTACTACCGCGCTATTTGCTATGGCGTGCCCGATGCAAATGATCCGCGTCTGCGCGGTGTCAAAGGTGTCAGCTTTGAGCCCGGAAACATCATGCGCCTGACGACTCAGCTAGCCCGGCACAAGACCGACCGACAACGACAGGCCGTCCTGTTTCACGGCGGGCGTCACGCGGTTACGCGGGCGCGCGTGGTTGAAACTTTTGGATCGCCGGCAGGGCTGGCACTGATCGAATGCTGGCTGGAAACCGGTCGCACGCATCAGATTCGCGTTCACATGGCACATGCAGGGCATGGTCTGGTGGGCGATCCGGTTTACGGTGGCAAACGAAAACTGGGCGCAAAGGCGTTCAGCGTCACTTCGTCCGAGGCTGTTCGGAACTTTCCGAGACAAGCGCTTCATGCGGCTGTTTTAGGGTTTGAGCATCCTGTCACGGGTGAAAATTTGCGGTTCGAGGCCCGTTTACCCGACGACATGCAAAAACTAATTGATCAACTTCGCGCACCGCTGACATAAAATGCAAAGTTGCGTGAATAAGATTTTCTTAGGTTTCCTTTATCTAACGTTAATTCCAAACTGGTAATGTGACCTCTTGAACGAGTTGATATGGATGACCATATCCAATGTTAAAGACTTAAACATTTGTCGGAGGGACATGAAACATGGCAAATTACGCAAATCTCCCCGCGCCGACGCCGGAAGGTGGCCTGAACCGCTATATGCAGGAAATTCGCAAGTTTCCGCTGCTGGAACCGGAAGAAGAGTACATGCTCGCCAAGCGTTGGGTGGAAGAGCAAGATACAGAAGCGGCGCATAAAATGGTGACATCGCACCTGCGTCTGGCGGCCAAGATCGCCATGGGGTATCGCGGCTATGGATTGCCGCAGGCCGAGGTGATTTCCGAGGCCAACGTAGGCCTGATGCAGGCGGTGAAACGCTTTGATCCCGAAAAAGGGTTCCGGTTGGCGACTTACGCCATGTGGTGGATTCGCGCCTCGATTCAGGAATATATCCTGCGGTCTTGGTCACTGGTAAAGCTGGGTACAACCTCGGCGCAAAAAAAGCTGTTTTTCAACCTGCGCAAGGCCAAAGCGCGCATAGGTGCGTTGGAAGAGGGCGACCTGCGTCCTGAAAACGTCGCGCAGATCGCCAATGATCTGGGCGTGACAGAAGAAGAAGTCATCAGCATGAACCGCCGGATGTCCGGTGGGGATGCCTCGCTGAACGCGACTGTAGGGTCCGAAGGTGAAGGCACGATGCAGTGGCAGGACTGGCTTGAGGACGAAGATGCCGATCAGGCCGGAGACTATGAAGCCCGCGACGAATTAGATGCACGCCGCGAACTTTTGGCAGCTGCGCTGGACGTGCTGAACGACCGGGAAAAAGACATTCTGACGCAACGCCGGTTGATGGACCAACCCGTGACGCTGGAAGAGTTGAGCGTGCAGTACAATGTCAGCCGCGAACGTATTCGTCAGATCGAGGTTCGTGCCTTTGAAAAACTGCAGAAAAAAATGCGTGAATTGGCCCGTGAAAAAGGAATGCTAAACGCGGTCTAAATCGCAGTACTTGAAGAAAGCCCGCCAATCACGGCGGGCTTTTTTTATTGCCTTCAATCAGCTTTGGTTCCGGTGAAGGATCACTCAAGAAAACCGCAATCTACGCGATTAGGGACAACCGATAGGGGTGCCCTGCGCGAACATCTGACGGAACCGTGTTTTTGCGTAAACAATCTGTTTCCAACAATCATACGGGCTTGTGAAACAGAAAAGCCTGACGTGAAGCCTTTTGATTGATAGAAGTTCACCATTCCGAACTGTTAGCGTTAACCATCAGATTCGGCCAATTACCTACGAATCTCGGAGGGAAAAATGCACAAACCGGTTCAATGGGGCGTTCTGGGCGCCGCAAAGTTCGCTCGGCAATTCATGGCCCCCGCGATTCATGCCGCTAACGGCGCGCGTTTGGCGGGGTTGGCGACGTCCAGTGCGGCCAAGGCTGAGCCATTTAAGGCCTTTTGCCCCGATCTGACGGTCTATGACAGTTACGAAGCTTTGCTGGCGGACCCTCAGATTGAGGCGGTCTACATCCCGCTGCCTAATCACTTGCACGCGGAATGGAGCCTCAGGGCGCTGGAGGCCGGAAAGCACGTGTTGTGCGAAAAACCGATGACCATGACAGCGAACGAGTTTTCACCGTTGATCCAGAAACGGGATGAGACGGGTCTGCTGGCTGCCGAAGCATACATGATCGTTCATCATCCGCAGTGGCAGTTTGTGCGAAAATTGATTGCTGAGGGGGCTATAGGCAAACTTGTTCATGTGACCGGGGCGTTCAGCTTTGACAACCGCGCGGACACCGGAAACATACGAAACCGCGCGGAAACAGGCGGGGGCGGGCTCCGGGATATTGGTGTCTATGTGATCGGCAGCGCCCGGTTCGCGACGGGTCAGGAACCCACGAAGGTGCAATCAGCGATCCGCTGGGAGGATGGAATAGACACGTTCACCGAAATTCGGGCGCAGTTCCCGGAATTCACCTATTCAAGCTATGTCTCAATCCGCATGCACCCGCATCAGGAGATGGTGCTCCACGGTGAAGGTGGGGTAATCCGTCTGACCGCTCCGTTCAATGCCCGTGTGTTCGGAGAGGCGCGTGTTGAGCTGCATCGACCGGGGCTTGAGGTTGAGGTCACACGTTTCCCCGGCGACGATCACTATAAACTTCAGGTCGAGGCGTTTTGCCGTTCGGTCCGCGACGGGGTGGAATACCCTTGTCCGCTGGAATTTTCACGCGGGACGCAACAGATGATTGACCTTGTGTTGGACCGGGCTGTTTCCCTCTGACTTGCCGCACTGCGTTCCGCGGGTTTACTGTGTAAAACAGCAAATCAGGAGGAGAACATGGCTGGCGGCTGGGCGCGTGATGGCGCGGTGAGTGAACAGATTGAAGCGTCGATTTCGGACGAATTGGCGCGGATGCAGGCGCGTAGGCAGCCCTCTGGTGAAAGCCTCATCTATTGTGCTGAATGCGAAGAGCCGATCCCTGAAAAACGACGGATTGCCTTGCCTGGTGTCAAATTGTGCCTGGAATGCCAGCAAGAACGTGATGCAGCTTTTAGCTCACGTGGCGGAATAAATCGGCGCGGGTCAAAGGACAGTCAGCTTAAATAGTTTGATACGCCGGGATGTGCAGGAATGTCGAAACGTGCACATGCCCAGCAATCCCTGCGCAGACAATTCATTTGGACATTCTCCACCAGCGAAGGAGTAACCGCACATCCATTGCGGCCACCATTACGCCCAACGGGATCATCCAGAAACCCAACACGGGAAGAAACCCGAAAAGACCACCAATAATCATTAGTATGCCTACGACGAACCGCAAACCACGGGGCACGGTTCGTCGGATGCGCGCAAGGATAGGGCGCAGTTTGGCCTTGAACGTGGCCCAGCGCCCATCCTTCGATGAGGGTGTCACCCCTCCATCGCCTCAAGTTCGTCGATGAAGCCAGATATCATCGAAAGGCCTTTGTCCCAGAATTTGGGATCGCTTGCGTCCAACCCAAACGGGGCGAGCAGCTCCTTGTGGTGCTTGGACCCACCAGCGCGCAGCATCTCGAAATACTTGTCCTCGAATCCTTCGGAACCGCTTTCGTAAACCGAATAGAGCGCGTTCACCAAGCCGTCGCCGAAGGCATAGGCATAAACGTAGAACGGCGAGTGGACGAAGTGTGGGATATAGGCCCAGAAAGTCTCATACCCGTCCATGAATTCGAATGCCGGGCCAAGGCTTTCGGCCTGAACGCTCATCCACAGGGCGTTGATGTCATCTGGGGTCAGTTCGCCCTCGCGCCGGGCCGCGTGCAGCTTGCACTCAAAGTCATAGAACGCGATTTGGCGGACCACGGTATTGATCATGTCCTCGACCTTACCGGCCAGCAAAACCTTGCGCTGTTCGGGGGTCTCTGCCTGATCCAGCATTTTGCGGAACGTCAGCATTTCACCAAAGACAGATGCAGTTTCGGCCAGCGTCAGGGGGGTCGATGACAGCATTTCGCCCTGATCGGCGGCCAGAACCTGATGGACACCGTGGCCAAGCTCATGCGCCAGTGTCATCACGTCGCGCGGTTTGCCCAGATAGTTGAGCATCACGTAAGGATGCACCTCGGTCACCGTTGGATGAGCAAAAGCGCCCGGTGCCTTGCCCGGTTTTACCGCCGCGTCGATCCAACCTTTGCTGAAGAAGGGCGATGCAATCTCACCCATGCGAGGATCGAAGGTGTTGTAAGCCTCCATCACGGTTTTTTCCGCCTCATCCCAGCTAACAACGCGGGTGTCTTCCATGGGCAGCGGCGCGTTTCGGTCCCAGACTTGCATAACGTCCAGGCCCAGCCATTTGCGTTTCAACTCGTAATAGCGGTGGCTCAGCTTGGGATAGGCTGCAACGACGGCCTCGCGCAGCGCCTCGACCACCTCTGGTTCCACGTCATTCGACAGGTGACGACCGGTCTGAGCCGTTGGCATCTTGCGCCAGCGGTCAACGATTTCTTTTTCCTTGGCCTGTGTGTTGTGCACACGGGCAAAGGTTTTGATGTAGTCCTGAAACACGCGCGCCAACTCGCGCGACGCGGCTTCGCGTTTGCTGCGGTCCTGCTCAGTCAGCAGGTTCAGGGTGCCCTCGATGTTCAGTTCTTCGCCGTCGACGTCGAATGTCAGCCCGGCGATGGTTTCGTCAAACAGACGTTCCCACGCGTCGCCGACCACGCCCAGATCGTGCAGGAATTTCTCGAGTTCATCCGACAATTGGTAAGGCTTCATCGCGCGGATACGGCGGAAGACAGGCTCGTACCGCGCCAGATCAGCATTTGCGTCAAACCGCGCTTTCAAAGCATCGTCGTCGATCCGGTTGATTTCCAACGTGAAAAAAACCAGCGGAGTAGTGAAGATGGTGACTTTTTCCTGCATGTCCGACAGGAATTTGGCGCGTTCAGCATCGGTGGTCAGCTGATAGTAGCGCAGACCCGCAAAGGACATGATACGCCCGGCAATCGTGTTGATCTTTTCGTTTCGCTGGACGCAGGTCAAAAGCCCGTCGGCGTCCAGATCGGCAAGCTTGCCTTCATAGTCCGTTGCGAAGGCGGCACACTCGCCCTCTAGCCAATTTAGATCGCGGTCCAGTTCCGGTGCTTCATCCGAGCTATAAAGGTCGGTCAAATCCCATTCCGGCAGGTTGCCAAGATCGCCGGTGCCTCCGGCTGCGTTTGCGTCACGGACGGGAAAGGGAAGGTCGCGCATGGATCACCTCGGATTATCTGCTTTGGCAAACATCTAGGCGTGGGCGGCCCGGATCACAAGCCGCCTTCGCGTAAGGGGGCGGTTAGCTGGACACTGAAGTCGCGGACTTGGTACCCGACTGTATTGCCATGAAATGCGCCGCCATTTTATCAAATACCGGTCCACGCACTTCGGGCGGCTCCATCAGTACTTCGTGCTCGCCGTCAGGTATTTCAACCAAAGTTCCATTGGGCCAGTTTGCCACCCGCGCGCGGATCGCCTTGCGGTCAACGATTTGCTCGTGACTGCCCAGGAAGGTCAGGCCAGGCGTCGTGGGCGCGGTTTGCGCCATCAGCCAAGCGCATTCATCCAATGCTTCGCGCAGCCAAATCGTTGACGGTGCCGCCAGTGCCAGTTCGGGGTGGGCCGCCAACTGGTCTTTCATCATTTGGTACATCGCGGGATCGCGTGTCAGGATATTCCCTTCGAAAGGCTGTGAGACGACATAGCTTTCCATCGATGTTGTCGGGGGCGTCTTTTGCCCAAGCCCGATCCGCGGGCCCCAATACGCCGTGAGCCGGCTGAGCGGTTTCATGATAGGTGTGAAAAAGATGCCCCACATCGGGCCGGTAAAGGCGCAGGCGGCGAAGCTGTCACCCTCAAGCACCGCACGCAAACCAATCGCACCACCCATCGAATGACCAATCACATACCATGGCTTTGGTAGGCCAAGTTTTTCGGCGAGCTCCATAGTTGCAAGCACGTCCTGCTGATAGTCAGTGAACTTTTCAACATGCCCGACGCGCGGATCGGGCAGCGGCCGATCTGCCAGCCCCTGACCACGCCAGTCAATTGCAAGAAATGCAAATCCTCGGTCGACGAATTCCGTTGCCGCTGCACCGTATTTCTCAATGTATTCTGTCCGGCCCGGAAACATCATCACCGTGCCGTTTGTTTCGTTGTCCGGGCGCCAGTGACCCACACGGATACGGGTGTTGTCTGCGGTCGTAATCCAATGTGCCGCCCCACCGGCGGGTCCGCCGGCCACGTCCGCAAAGAATGGGGCCGGCGACAACTCGGTCATGCCAGTACCGAGGCGAGTTTCATGGCGACACTCATGTCTCCGTCCACGCTCAGCTTGCCTGACATGAATGCGCCGGTCGGATTCAAGTCACCGCTCAGGATTTGCTCGAACGTATCCGCATCTGCGCTCAACGTCACTTCTGCGTCGTCGTCGCTGACGCGCGCGCCATTTGCATCCAGAACGATTGCGCCCATACCCGTGATGTCAAACTTGGCGGTCGAGTCGAAATCGCCGCCCGAGAGTTTGTCGTTCAGCGCGGCCGCTGCTTTTTCAAGAGTGTCACTCATGGTGTTCCTCATTTTGTTGATGCGCCGTGGATGGACATCCCCGGTCGCAACGCTACACTGCGCATTGTTATGGGTATTGCAATCGACAATCTCAAACGTACCGTAGCGGCACTTTTTGTCACGGTCATGTTTTCCACCAGTCTGCTTGCGCAACAAGCGGACTCGCGGGATGAAGCCGCTTTGCTTAAGCAATTGGCCCAGTCGACGCCGGAACAGGCGATTGGCATTGATCGTCAGCTCAAGGCGCTTTGGTCTCAATCGGGATCAGCATCGGCAGATTTGCTGCTTGAGCGAGGGCGCGAGGCTTTGGACGACGGGGATACCGTGGCCGCAATCGAACATCTGACCGCGCTGACCGACCATGCGCCGGGGTTTGCCGAAGGCTGGCACCTGCGCGCGTCGGCGTTCTTTGGCATGGATCGCTTCGGCATGGCCGTGGCAGACCTTGAGCATGCGCTGACGCTGAACCCCTACAATTACGAGGCTATTTTTGGGCTGGGCCTGATTTTCGAGATTGTCGAGCAACCAGACAAGGCCCTGAAGGCTTATCAGCGGGCGCTGGCTATACATCCGCATCACGAAGAAGTAACCAATGCGGTGAATCGACTGAAGCCTCAGGTCGAGGGTTCGGCCCTCTGACGAATCGGGGCAGGGGGCAGAATTGAGCGGGTCATCCCGAATAGTGGCCGTACTGGGCCCGACCAACACAGGCAAAACCCACTACGCGGTTGAAAGGATGCTGGGCTACCGAACTGGCGTGATCGGCCTGCCGCTGCGTTTGTTGGCGCGCGAGGTGTACGACAAGATCGTTGCAATCCGTGGTCCGTCCGTTGTGGCCCTGGTTACCGGCGAAGAGCGGATCGTGCCGCCGCGCACGCAGTACTGGGTCTGCACGGTTGAGGCGATGCCCGAGGGACTGGGCGCGGATTTTGTTGCCATTGATGAGATTCAACTCTGCGCCGATCCCGAACGCGGCCACGTTTTCACAGACCGGTTGTTGCGCGCGCGGGGAACGCATGAAACGCTGTTTCTGGGTGCTGACACCATGCGCGGCCCTATCGCCGCCCTTGTCCCCGACGCTCAGTTCGTGCGCCGTGAACGGATGTCGCAGCTTGTCTATTCCGGTTCCAAGAAGATCAGCCGCATGCCGCCACGCAGCGCCATCGTCGGGTTCTCGGTCGAAAACGTCTATGCCATTGCCGAGTTGCTGCGGCGTCAAAAGGGGGGCGCGGCGGTGGTCATGGGCGCGCTTAGCCCTCGCACTCGCAACGCTCAGGTCGAATTGTATCAGAATGGTGAGGTGGACTATCTGGTTGCGACAGACGCCATCGGGATGGGGTTGAACCTTGATGTGAACCATGTGGCGTTTTCTTCGTTGACCAAGTTCGACGGTCGTCGGATGCGGCCTCTGGCACCGAATGAGCTGGCCCAGATTGCAGGTCGCGCAGGGCGCGGCATGTCCGACGGCACCTTTGGTGTCACCGGAGAGGCCCCGCCGTTGGATGAAGGTGTGGCACAAGCCATGATGGACAGCCGTTTTACTCCGGTGAAAAAACTCAACTGGCGTAATGCAGCCTTGCGGTTCGGGTCAATCGACGCGCTGATCGACTCGCTTGAAGTAAGCCCGAATGACGAACACCTCACAAAGGCACGGCCCGCAGATGATTTGAATGCGCTCAAGTCGCTTTCGCAGGTCGCCGAAGTTGACGCCCGTGCCAGCGACCCGCAATCTGTTCGTCTGCTATGGGATGTGTGCCGGATTCCGGATTTCCGGGGCATCAGCCACGCCGAACATGCCAGCCTTCTTGAAGTGATCTATGGCCACCTGCACCAAAGCGGATCGATACCCGATGATTTTATGATGCGACAGATTCGTCGGATTGATCGAACGGATGGGGATATTGATGCGTTGTCCAAAAGGTTGGCATATATTCGCACTTGGACATATGTTGCGCAGCGAAACGGCTGGGTGCGCGACGAATCACATTGGCGTGCGGTAACCCGCGCTGTAGAAGACAGAATGTCGGACGCGTTGCATGACCGTTTGACGCAAAGATTTGTGGACCGGCGCACGTCCGTGTTGCTGCGCCGGCTCAAACAGAAGGAGGCCCTTTTGGCCGAAGTAAATGACAAGGGTGAAGTGACCGTCGAAGGTGAATTTGTCGGTCGTCTTGAAGGGTTCCGGTTCATTCCGGACAAAAGCGCGCAAGGAACCGAAGCAAAAGCTTTGAAATCGGCCTCTCTGCAAGCACTCGCGCCGCAATTCCATCTGCGCGCCGACCGCTTCTACAACGCGCCCGATACCGAAATTGATTTCACTGATCAGGGTGGCCTGATGTGGGGCGAGTATGCGATCGGCAAACTTGTTGCCGGGTCCGAACCGCTCAAGCCCATGGTTGAGGTGTTTGTAGATGAATCAGCCGGGCCGGATGTTGAGCAAAAAGTTCAACGTCGCCTGCAGCATTTCATCGACCGCAAAATCGCCGCGCTGTTTGAGCCGCTGTTGAACCTGTCGCGCGATGAAGAGTTGTCGGGACTGGCCAAGGGTTTTGCATTCCGAATGGTTGAGGCTCTGGGCGTTTTGCCGCGCGCGCAGGTCGCTCAGGACGTTAAGGATCTGGATCAGGACGCCCGCGGTGCCTTGCGTAAGCACGGCATCCGTTTTGGTCAGTTCACCATATTTATGCCGCTGCTGCTGAAGCCCGCGCCGACGCGTCTGCGTCTGGTTCTGTGGGCACTGTCCAGCGGTTTGCAGGAATTTCCCGAGGCACCGCCGCCGGGGCTTGTCACTGTACCCGTCGCCAAAGATGCGCCCAAGGGTTACGACACCATGTGCGGCTACCGCGATGCCGGAGATCGCTCGATCAGGATCGATATGCTTGAACGGCTGGCCGACATGCTGCGCGCCGAAGACAGCCGTGGCGGGTTTGAAGCCAAGCCGGATATGTTATCGATTACCGGCATGACGTTGGATCAATTTGCTGATCTAATGCGCGGGCTGGGCTATAACGCTGAGCGGGGCGAGCGGGAAAAGGTAAAACCCGCAGCTGCTGAGCAACCGGTAGAACAGTCGTCGGTCGAAGAAACCCCGGCATCTGGGACGGAAACCGAATTGCCCGAAGCGGCACCCGAAGAAACAGCCGCACCCGCCGAGGCGATAGCCGAGGCCACCGACAGCACCGAGGCGACAGCCGAGGCTCCTGCGACAGATGAGCCAGAGGTTGAGGTGTTTTATACCTTCACCTGGGGTCGCCAGCGTCAGGCAAACCGTGGTCCGCGTCGAGAACACCGACAGGGGCAGGGCAAAGGAAAACCGCGCGGCAAACCTCAGGACGGGCGCGGCAAACCGCAAGGTAAGAAAGGCGGCAAGCCGCAAGGGGCCAAAACATTCTCGTCGCGGCCACCCAAGAAAGAAAAAGCGATCGACCCAGACAACCCATTTGCGGCTGCGCTTATGGGTTTGAAGGACGGCAACTAAGTAGGGATGGTCAATCCCAGGCTACGGATCGACAAATGGCTGTGGCAGGCGCGGTTCTTCAAGACCCGTAGCCTGGCCGCCAAACAGGTCAGCGGCGGCCATGTCCGGCTAAACGGAAACCGGGTTCTGAAATCGGCGCAGCCCGTGGGACCCGGGGATGTCTTAACCTTCCCGCAAGGACGTAGTGTGCGGGTTGTACGGGTTGAAGAACTGGGTGACCGCCGAGGCCCGGCATCGGAAGCGCAAACACTTTACACGGATTTGACGGAAAAAAGGGACGAACCGCCCAAGAATCCCGGTTTCGAAGGAAAGGGTCGTCCGACAAAGAAAGATCGGCGCGCGCTTGATCTTTCTCGCACCAAAGAGGGGTGATCTGCCCTTGAAGACACCAAAAGACTGGATTAGCTAAACTCCCAAACCGCAAATGGGATTCAAACAATGACCTATGTTGTCACCGAAAACTGCATTGGCTGCAAATATACCGACTGTGTGGAAGTATGTCCGGTCGACTGTTTTTATGAAGGTGAAAACACGTTGGTTATTCACCCCGATGAATGCATCGACTGCGGAGTATGCGAACCGGAATGCCCTGCGGATGCTATTCGCCCTGATACCGAGCCGGGTATGGATCAATGGGTTGAGTTCAACCGGAAGTATTCGGAAATGTGGCCGGTCATCGTCACCAAGAAAGATCCACTGCCCGAGGCGGCGGACCGTGATGGTGAAGAGGGCAAGATGGAGAAATACTTCTCTGAAGCGCCCGGTGAAGGGGGCTGAGCGATTCGCTCTCTGAACTTGTTCGTTTAGGTGTAAAATCAGGCTGTAACGCGCTGGTATAAAAGGGGTTTCACGTCCCCGAAAGGGCGTGACCTTTCAGGCGTCGTATTTTTGTGATATACTCTATTCCTGAATGATGAATGAGATGGGGATGTGCTCCGTAAGTATGACTGCTTTGGAGTTCTGATTTTGTGACAAAACGACCGCATGTTGGGGCCGAGCGTGGCTCCGGCTGGTTTTTTGTCGTCCACACCTCGCTCTGTAACCAAGGATGATCCTGTATGTCTAAGTCGAAAAAGCTTGAGTTCCGCCCCAACGACTATGTTGTCTATCCTGCGCATGGCGTGGGCCAGATCATATCGATCGAAGAGCAAGAAGTCGCGGGATACTCGCTTGAGCTGTTCGTCATTTCGTTTGAAAAAGACAAGATGACTTTGCGGGTGCCTACAAACAAGATTACTGAATCTGGTTTGCGCTCCCTAAGCTCCCCCGATGTCATCAGCCAGGCGATGAAGACACTTAAGGGCAAGGCGAAGGTCAAACGCGCCATGTGGTCTCGCCGGGCGCAGGAGTATGAACAAAAGATCAACTCCGGCGATCTGATCTCGATCGCTGAGGTTGTCCGCGACCTGCATCGCACCGATGACCAGCGCGAGCAAAGCTATTCCGAGCGTCAGCTTTATGAGGCCGCGCTCGAGCGTCTGACCCGTGAGGTCGCAGCTGTATCCGGGGCCGGAGAAGTTTCGGCCGCCAAACAGGTAGATGAAGTTCTGACTTCACGCGCTGCCTGATTTCAACCGTTTCTGACGTTTAGGCCGCTCCGTCACTGGGGCGGCCTTTTTGTGTCCGGCCTTGGTGAATTGTGCCTTTGCGGCTAATTTTCCAGCAACAAGAGGCGGATACATGGTCAGACTAAAACAAACTATCAAGTTTCTGTATATCGCGCATGAACCGGTTTCAGTCTGGTTTCGCTACGGGCTGATCCTCTTTGATGCGGCGTCCATCGTCTTCTTCGTGGCCACGGCGAATGTTCCACATGGTCCCGGGATAAAGATTGCCAGCCTGGGTGTCGGGCTTGTCATCCTGCTGGATTTTCTCGCCCGGTTGTGGATTGCGAAAGACCGCTGGAAACTGCTGTACAAAGTCTACACGCTGGCAGATATCGTCGTGATCGCCTCGCTGTTGCTCGAGCCGTTTTTGCCCGGAAACCTGGCCTTCGTGCGGATTTTGCGCGCTTTGCGCCTGATCCACTCTTATCACCTACTGCGGGACCTACGACGCGACAGTCAGTTTTTTCGAACCCACGAAGATGCGGTCATCGCTGCAATAAATCTGATGGTGTTCGTGTTCGCCACCTCAACGGCAGTTCTGGTGTTCTTCATCCCAGAGGATAGTCAAACGCCCTATATTGATGCGCTTTATTTCACCATGGCGACACTAACAACAACCGGATTTGGAGATATCACCTTGGCGACCCCCGGTGGAAAACTGTTTTCGGTGTTCATCATGGTTGTTGGCGTGGCTTTGTTCGTGCGACTGGCGCAGGCTATATTCATGCCACAGAAGGTTCGTCACAAATGCCCCAATTGCGGGCTTTACCGACATGATCCCGACGCGGTGCATTGTAAGCACTGTGGCGAAACGCTGAGGATCGAAACCGGCGGCACGGGTTAAAGTATAGCAACCGCAGTAAGCATGAACGTCAACTCTGCCAGTTGTTGACTGGCCCCCAGAATGTCGCCGGTTTGGCCACCAATCTTGGACCTTGCGACCTGAGCAAAAAAGCCAATCGCCAGTCCAACGACAAGCACGGGAAGGACGGCGGCAGCGCCCATCAAAAGCGCCGCACACAGTACGGCCAACCCAAGGCCTAATGCGACCGTTCCAGCCCGTGGTGCGCCGACCGAATGGCTCAGGCCGCTGGTTCGGGCATTCGGAAGGGCAGCCATCAGCACCGGCAATACAGCCCGCGACGTGATGCAGGCCGCAAGGATGGTGGCAAATCCTCCGGAGGCCAAAAGCGCTGATATCAGCATGATACGCAGGGTCTGTGAAAAGATCAGTGCCAACACACCATAGGTGCCGATATGGCTGTCTTTCATGATTTCCAATCGGCGCTCGGCCGTGAAACCGCCCCATAGGCCGTCGATCGTGTCAGCCAGCCCGTCCTCGTGCATAGCGCCGGTCGATACGACTAGCACCGCAACTATCAGAACTGCACTGACCGGCACAGGCAGGCTTAGCACGAGTGCAACCCACCCGGCTGCACAGGCGAGTAGACCCACAGCCAAGCCGACCAAAGGGAAAGCCCATACAGCAGCAGACTGCCGAGTAAAGACCTGTTCAGGCAGACGCGGTACTGGCAGGCGGGTCAGCAAGACCAGCGAAAGCGAAATATCCCAGGCAGAGATCAGGTTGGTGTCGTTTTTATGCACTCCCGCGCCTTTCGGGGTCTTGTTGGATCGGACACTTCGGTTAAACACGCAGGATCACACCGATGCAACGAGGCTTTGAATGCTGCCCGAACTTATTGATCTGAAAACGTTCCGCGAAGCTTTGCGCAATGCACCTGGTCCGGACGACGACGCGCTGCAAGGGGCGGCAGACCGCAATGGGCAGCTGACGAAACCACCGGGGGCGCTGGGGCGGCTTGAGGATCTGGCGATCTGGTATGCTGGCTGGCGCGCTGATGCCCGCCCGCAGATTTCGAAGCCACAGGTCATCGTATTCGCAGGAAACCACGGTGTTACAGCGCAGGGCGTGTCTGCCTTTCCAGCCGAAGTGACCGCCCAAATGGTGATGAATTTCGAACATGGCGGCGCGGCAATCAATCAACTTGCAATGGCAGCAGGGGCCAGGATGGATGTGCATGCTTTGGATCTGGATCAGCCCACCGCAGATTTCACCAAAGAACCCGCCCTGTCCGAAGATGGGCTGCTGAAGGCTCTGCGCGCGGGATGGGATGCAGTTGATCTCAGCGCCGACCTTTTGGTTGTCGGAGAAATGGGCATTGGAAACACGACGCCAGCCGCCGCAATTTCATGCGCGCTGTTCGGCGGTGAGGCAGCCGAGTGGACCGGGCGCGGAACGGGTGTTGATGACGCAGGGTTGGTCATCAAAACCCGCGTGGTAGCCGAAGGTGTGGCCCTGCATGCGGATGGAAAAGACGGATTGGAAATTCTACGCTGCCTCGGTGGGCGCGAGATCGCGGCCATGGCCGGTGCAATCGCGGCTGCGCGTATCTTGCGCATACCGGTAATTCTCGACGGCTTCATCTGCTCGGCAGCGGCGGCCTGTTTGGCAGATATCACCGAAGGAGCACTTGACCACGTCGTAGCAGGACACCAGAGCGCTGAAGGCGCACATGGTGCCCTGTTGCAGAAGCTGGGGAAAGAGCCGCTATTGAACCTAGACCTGCGTCTGGGTGAGGGCTCGGGTGGCGCGTTGGCCATCAACATCCTTAAAAGCGCGGTGGCCTGCCACTCGGGCATGGCAACTTTTGCCGAGGCAGGCGTTTCAGACGCCTGACCCCGGTGGAATGAGTGGAATGATCTGTACTTGAAGATCAGGCAGATTTTTGGGCGTGTTTCTCAGCCAATTCCAGTAGTTCGGTCTCAAGCTCTTTTTCGAATTGCTGGGCGCGCTCGATGTATTTTTTGTTCTCTGCTGTCGGCATACCGGGGATCCACAGTTCAGCAAGCTCACGGATCGATTCACGGTCGTGGTGATAAAAAGTCTGCTCTGCTTGCGCGGCCTCGTATTCGCTAAGGCCGATATTCTCCAGCACATATCGCCCTGCGCGAAGCGAGCTATCGAACATTTCCCGCACGATATCGTCCGCGCCAGCCTGATACAGTTCATAGACATGGGTGCGGTCGTGCGCGCGCGCGATGATGTGCAAATCAGGGCGCTGACGGCGCGCAAAACTGACCAGGCGGGTCACGTGTTTTGGATCGTCCATTGCCGCGACAAGAACGGCGGCTTTCTCAAGCCCAGCCGCGCGCAGCAGTTCTGGCCGGGTCGGATCACCTAAGAACCCTTTGACACCAAAGCGGCGCATCAGTTGGATTGTCTCGATATTGTGGTCTAGCACGATGGTCTTGAACCCGCTGGCGCGAACCAACCGGTTCACAATCTGACCAAAGCGCCCGATACCCGCGATAATGACAGGACCTTTTTCGTCAATCTCATCTGGCTCCGGTTGGGGCGCACTGTCCCCGATCCGGCGCGACAAAAGATCGTAGACGATAAACAACAATGGCGTGATCAGCATGGTCAAAGCGATGATCATCAATAGCTTCTGCGACAGGTCTGGCGGGATGACGTTTTGTTGCGTGGAAAAGGCCAACAGGACAAAACCGAATTCGCCAGCTTGCGCCAACCCGAGCGTAAACAGCCAGTGATCTCTGCCTTTCAGCCGAAACGCCCGCCCGACGAGGAACAGAATGATACCCTTGGTCAGGATGACAAGAAGGGCCAGTCCGATCAGTTCCAAAGGGTCGTTGAAGAAATAGGCAACATCAATCCCGGCACCGACGGTGATGAAGAACAAGCCCAAAAACAGACCTTTAAAGGGTTCAAGGTCACTTTCCATCTCGTGCCGGAACTCTGAACTGGCCAGCACAACGCCCGCCAGAAACGCGCCTAGAGCGGGGGACAGGCCCACGAGTGTCATGAGAAAGGAGATACCGACAACGATCATCAGGGCCAGTGCGGTATACATTTCACGCAGGCGCGTAGCGTGAATAAAGCGGAACAGGGGACGGGTAAGGTAGACACCTGCAAGAATGACAAAGGCAATGGCACCAAGCGTAACCAATGTAACCGCCCATCCCGGCAACCCCTCGACCAGTGAAAGGCTATGGTGCCCGGCGTCATGCAGGTCTTTCACGCCGCGGTCGATGGACCCGTCGCTTTCAAGATGTGGCATCGCAGGCAGTGCCAGCAGCGGCAGCAGCGCCAATATCGGGATCACAGCGATATCCTGGGTTAGCAGCACCGAGAATGTTGCCCGGCCACCATTGGTCTGCATCAGCCCTTTTTCGGAAAGGGTTTGCAGCACGATCGCAGTTGAAGACAGTGAAAGCGTCAGCCCAACAGCCAAAGCGACCGACCAGGGATGGTTTGCATAGATAGCCACCGCAGCAATCGCAGCGGTCGACAGGCCGACTTGTAAACCACCCAGACCCAAAAGGCGGTCACGCATATCCCATAGGGCACGGGGTTCAAGCTCTAGCCCGATCAGGAACAACATCATGACCACACCGAATTCGGCCACGTGCTGCAAGCTCTCGGTCTCGGCACCCACTAACCCGAGCATAGGGCCGATCACGATCCCTGCGGCCAAGTATCCCAGCACGGACCCTAATCCCAGACGCGCCGATAGGGGCACGGCGATCACGGCGGCTGCCAGATAGATCGAAGCCTGGTAGAGGAAATCGTCCATGGTCGTCCTTTCGACGGATCAGGTGGGCAAAGGGGCGTCGCGTTTAAGTTGGTCCATTACGATTTGGCTTTGGACTCGCGCCACTGCAGGATGCGGCAGTATCACCTGGTGAAGCAAGCGATTGAGTGCGGCTAGATCGTCGCAATAGACATGCAGCAGGTAATCTGCCTCTCCGGTCATCGTCCAGGCGCTGGTGATCTCGGGGCGCGTGTCCACCATGCGGGCAAAGCTGGCGGATTGTTCGGGGCCATGTGTACCCAGATGTACCTGAATGAATCCCTGAACGTGCAATCCAAGCTTTAACGGGTCCAACCGCGCAGCATAGCCGGTAATGTATCCTTCGGCCTCAAGCCGCTGTCGGCGCCGACCGGCCTGGCTGGCCGACAGGTTCAGCAACTCACCCAGCTGATGTGCCGTCAGATGGGCATCGACCTGCAATGCGGATAAAAGGCGCAAATCGGTGGAGTCCAGCATATGCGAAGTTTTCCCTAATCTGTGCGTTATGATGCGTGTTTTGCGCGCTTTTCGCCATTTTACATTAAAACAATGCGCAGAAACAGCGCTACAAAAGGTTTATTTTTGACTCAGCTAGGAAACTTCTATTTCAAGGAGATCCGTGATGGGCCCGTTCCCTCATAATGCCCCAAAATCCACCATTAGCCCCGAAAACCCTGTTGGTACAGATGGGTTCGAGTTTGTTGAGTTTGCACATCCCGATCCGCAGGAACTGCGCGACTTGTTCGCTAAGATGGGTTTCGAAAAGGTTGCACACCACAAGGAAAGGCCCGCGGTCGAGCTTTGGCAGCAAGGTGACGTAACCTATATCCTGAATGCCGACCCTGAAAGCTTTGCAGCTCGCTTTGTCGACGAACATGGTCCTTGCGCGCCGGCGATGGGTTGGCGTGTCGCAGACGCGCAGAAAGCGTACGACCATGCGATCGCAAAAGGGGCCGAACCCTATGACGGAGTGGACAAGACAATGGACGTTCCGGCGATCAAGGGAATTGGCGGGTCACTGATCTATTTCATCGACCAATACTACGACACGTCCCCCTATAATGAAGAGTTCAATTGGATCGCTCAGTCTAAACCGCGCGGAGACGGCTTTTACTACCTCGATCACCTGACACATAACGTCTATCGCGGAAATATGGACAAGTGGTTTGAGTTCTACGAGCGTCTGTTCAATTTCCGTGAAATCCGCTTTTTTGACATTCAGGGGAAGTATACGGGCTTGTATAGCCGTGCGTTGACCTCACCTTGCGGACGCATCCGTATTCCGATTAACGAAGACCGGGGCGAAACGGGCCAAATCGTGTCGTACCTCAACAAGTACAAGGGTGAGGGTATTCAGCACATCGCAGTGGGGAGCGAGGACATCTATGCCTCGACCGATGCGATTGCGGAAAAGGGGCTGAAGTTCATGCCCGGCCCAAACCGAACATACTATGAGCTGTCCAAGGAAAGGGTTGCCGGTCACGAAGAACCTCTGGATCAGATGATGAAACACGGCATCCTGATCGATGGCGAAGGCCTGCTGGATGGTGGTGAGACGAAAATCCTGCTCCAGATATTCTCGAAAACCGTGATTGGCCCTATCTTTTTCGAGTTCATTCAGCGCAAAGGCGATGACGGGTTCGGCGAAGGAAACTTTCAGGCGCTGTTCGAATCCATTGAGCGTGAGCAGATCGAAAGCGGCGAAATTTCAGCGGCTTGAGCCTCAACGTTAAACATGTGCGGGCGATAACGCCCGCATCATCGCCGCGGCATTTTCAGCGTGACGTTCCGGCCTTTTTTCTGATAGCGCAACTCGCTGTCGCCGATTGCGAGGACACGGCCGCCATCAATCCTATCCCCGACCTTTAGCTTTTTGTAACGACCACTTGGTAACCGCACCAGGGCCCGGCGGTTTGCGGGCGTGCCGTAAACACCTATCAGGTTCAATTTTCGAAGGTTCATCGCGTTGTCGATTGTCGCTTGTCTCGCGACCGACGCCGAGGACGGAATTTTTGGCGCAACCGCCTTGGGCTGGAACGTGTCGGCTTCGGGCTGATCAACAGCAGCCGTCGACCCCAAGTTGCTAGGCTGCGCAGTGGCAGCGGCTGGGGCCAGCCCCGCCGGGCGAAGTTTAGGGCGCGGCACACGTACAACGGCCAGCGCGGTTGGCGTTTCGTCCACTTCTGGTTGCTGTTGCAGTGAAGCCGGGCGCAGTTTGGGCCGCAGGACAGCCAACTCTTCTCGGGTGCGGCCACCCAATTGCTGTCGCTCAAACCGGCTGGTCAGATCTGCGGGGCGAAGTTTTGGCCGCAACCCGGCAAGCCTGCTGTCTGGGGCTTCCTCAAGCGTTGGTTCCTCTTCAAACCGGACAGGTGGCTCGGGCGGCACTTTCGACGGGCGGCCAAGATAGACGACCACGCCTTCGGGGTTCAGTGTTCCCTCAACGGTGGGCGCAACGAGGCCACTATCATCCAGCTCAAAACGGGTACCGGCGACGCTGGGCAAAGCAACCCGTTCAAAGGGGGCATCGGTGTCATAGCTCTGGACCGAGGGCAGGGCGATCGCGTCATTTGACAGGTTGGTGCCATCAACAGAAGCCAGATACGGTTCGTCTTGTGACAGAGGGACCGGTGGCTCCAGCGGTTCGGGGGCTGTGATCTTTACACCGGGCAGGGCCTGACCCTCTGGCGGCTCGGGGTCACGGGCGATATCTTCCACAACCGTCGGCGCGATATTGAGGGCATTTCGTATCGCCTCATCCGCCGGAGTAAGGTCGGGCTGCGCGTCGTCAGCGGAGGGCGACGATGACGAGGTTGGTGGGGACGCAATCTCGGCCTTTTCAGTCGGAGGCGTCTCAGTCGGTGCGACAGTCAGCGCTTCAAGTATCGCCGCATCCGTGGGCGAGATGTCAGGCGCGTCCTCAGCCACGTCTGGTTGTTCCACTTCCCGGTCGGTTATCTGCGGCTCGACTTGTGCGGTACCGCTCGCAGGCGTTTCGGGTGTGGCCTCTGATACGACATCGGCCTGAGGGTCGGGTTCAGGCACAGCCTCTTCGGATTGCACCGACCCGGTCTGGACGCTTTCGTCTGCGTCTGAACCAAACAACGCCCATGCGCCGAGCGACACCGCCAGACCCAGTGCTACCGCTCCTGGAATGACATAGTTTTTTGCTAAAACGTTGGTGGTCGATTGTCCCGGCGAGATCGGCGTTGGTACGGACCGGAAAGACTCCGGAGGCGTTTCATCAGCGATCACATGTACGTTTGCAGGCAGTTGGTCCGTCTCAATCGCCTCGGCTGTTTCTTCGGGAGCAGACGGAATGTCCGGCACCGGAAACACTGGTTTTGCAGGAAAGTCTTCTGGAGCCGACTCTGTCGTGATCTGAACCGGAACAAATCCATGTTCGGTGGCAAAATCCTGCGCTTCGATCAGCGTTTGTCGGGTTACGGCCGCGATATGGGTTGTTGGGCCGATTTTGGCGCTGTCAAAAACCAGGTCATCGACCGAATAGGGCGTCGCGTCCGCCAGCGTTTGTTCGGCATTTTGGCTCTGGAATTCAGCGTCAGCTTCCACGGACAGGAACCGAACTTGATCAGCTGGAATGATGATCTGACACGTCAGGTTGTTTTCCAGCGCGAAGGCCCGGTCCCTCAGCGCAAACAACTGCGCGTTCAAATCCGGCGCGTCCAACGCGACTTCGCCTATACAATACCAATCGCTATCCGATTGGTGATGCACAGATATTCCGGTCGCAGAAAAAGACAGCGCAAAGGCGGGTTTCATATTCCCGAGGAACCATATTTGTCAGCATCAATGCAAACGACTTTTCGTTCGCAAGCAGACATTAAAGCAGGATATTGCCGAGGGGAAGGCAAACCCAAATTCTCCCCTTGTTTGGTCTGACCCTGCAGCCCCATGTATAGCATGAAGAAATTGGAGGGAAGATCTTGAAGAAAAGCGCTTTTCTGGCCGCACTGCTGGCCGTTACGGTCGCAGGCATGACCCATGCGCAAGAACGTCGCATCACGGTGGATGCATCCGGCATTGTGCAAGCTGCACCGGATATGGCGACCATTACTGTGGGCGTAACAAACGAAGACCCGCAGGCCTCAAATGCGATGCAGGCGACATCTGATGCGGTGTCGTTGATCCTGAAACGGCTAGAGGACATGGGGCTTGAGGCGCGCGACGTACAAACCCGCGACCTGTCGCTGTCTCCGGTCTGGTCCGGGCGGAATACCTCGACCGGTGATCGACCTGAGATTTCAGGTTTTGTCGCCTCCAACACTGTTCAGGTCCGGGTCCGTGATCTGGCTCAGCTGGGCACAATCATGGACGGA
The DNA here is from genome assembly GCF_056159225.1 of Ruegeria sp. AWH4_226. Taxonomy (NCBI): domain Bacteria; kingdom Pseudomonadati; phylum Pseudomonadota; class Alphaproteobacteria; order Rhodobacterales; family Roseobacteraceae; genus Ruegeria; species Ruegeria sp. AWH4_226. The sequence continues at coordinate 680,768 of NZ_JBSWUU010000001.1, forward strand.
GTTATTGAGGACGGTGCAAACGATTTTCGCGGCCTGACTTTCGGTGTTCAGGACCCGACGCCTTTACAGGCTGAAGCGCGGGCTAAAGCAGTTGCCGAAGCCATGGCAAAGGCTGAACAACTGGCACAAGCGGCGAACGTGTCGCTGGGTCCGGTGCAACAGATTAGTGAGCAGGTCGGCGGTGTCCGCCCCGCACCAATGATGCGCGCAATGGATGTTTCAGAGGCCGGAGGAGTCCCGGTTGCGAGTGGTGAGATTTCAGTCTCGGTCAACGTGTCGATGGAATTCGGGATTGCCGAGTAACCCTTGCCAAAAGCTCAAGCCATCAGCAGATTTGCGGTTGGCTTGACGGGTTAATCTTGTTTACGGACAGCAAGGCTTCGAACGCATTGTTTCAGCCATTCACTGTCGAAGGGCGTCGGTGGCAAACGCCCGGAATAGCCCGGACGTTTGCCCGCCCATGTCCTAGGCCGTCGCTTTGGCCAACGCCTGATCAAGATCGGCGATCAGATCATCCGCGTCTTCGATGCCGATGGAGACTCGCACCACACCGGGACCTGCGCCTGCGGCCTCTTGCTGTTCGGGGCTGAGCTGGCGGTGCGTGGTCGAGGCTGAATGGATAATCAGCGACCGCGTGTCGCCCAGATTGGCCACGTGGCTGAAAATTTCCAGTGCGTTCACCAGTTTGACGCAGGCGTCGTAGCCACCTTTCACCGCAAAGGTAAACAGCGCACCGGCACCCTTTTTGTACTGCGACTTAACGCGGTCGTAATAGGGCGAGGACGGCAGACCGGCATAGGTCACGTACTCAACGCGGTCATCGGCCTCAAGCCAAGCAGCGATCTTCTGCGCATTCTCAATATGTCGCTCCATCCGCAACGACAGGGTTTCGATCCCCATCAGCGTGTAGTGCGCCGCCTGCGGGTTCATGGTCATGCCCAGATCGCGCAGACCAATGGCGATCCCGTGGAAGGTGAAGGCCAGCGGGCCGAAGGTCTCGTGGAATTTCAACCCGTGGTAAGCTTGTTCCGGTTCGCTGAGCGACGGGAACTTGTCATTTGCAGACCAGTCGAATTTGCCAGAATCCACGATGCAGCCGCCGGTGACGGTGCCGTTTCCGGTCAGGTATTTAGTGGTCGAATGCACCACCAGTGTCGCGCCGTGCTCAATCGGGCGGCACAGGTAAGGCGTGGCCGAGGTGTTGTCGACGATCAGCGGAATGCCCGCCGCATCGGCCACATCCGCAAGGGCGCGGATATCGGTGACATAGCCGCCAGGGTTGGCGATGGATTCACAGAAAATTGCGCGTGTGTTTTCGTCTACAGCGGCCTTTACCGCGTCAAGATCGTCGGTATCCACAAACGTGGCCGACCAACCAAAGCGTTTGATCGTTTGGCTGAATTGCGTGACGGTGCCACCATACAGACGAGTTGACGCCACCACGTTGCAGCCCGGTCCCATCAGCGGGAACAGCGCCATGATTTGCGCCGCGTGGCCCGAGGAGCAGCAGACCGCGCCCACGCCACCTTCCAACGTGGCGACACGTTCCTGCAGCACTGCCACGGTTGGATTGGTCAGCCGCGAATAGATGAACCCGACCTCTTGCAGGTTAAAAAGGGCCGCTGCGTGGTCGGCGTCACGGAATACATAAGCGGTGGTCTGGTAAATCGGTGTCTGCCGCGCACCGGTTGCCGGATCGGGGCGAGCGCCCGCATGAATCTGTAGCGTGTCAAAACCGTAGGTAGGGCCGTCTGACATCGTCAAAATCTCCTGTTGGGATGTAGGTTGCAGAATCTCTAGGCGATTGCGCGCGCACGTACAACATTCCTGTCATCGCATCCAAAGGCCGTTATTCTTGATCGAGTTGCGTATGGCCTGCTCGCGCTTGGGCAGGTTACCGCGGTCAAAAAGGTCGCGGATCTTGTGGCCCTTGCGCTGCAGGACCAGCTTCTTGATTGGGTCATAGCTTTTGAGCACCTTCTTGACCCTGTTAGGGGCCACCACGGTTTCCAGCACCTCGACCACATGGTCGCTCTCGCGCGCGTAGAGCAGGGGAAACAGGCGATAGTGGCAGCTTACCGATCCATCCAGCAGACCCGGGGGGAGGGCGTCTCGCCCCCCTCCGAATGAGTGGATGACCAATGGCAGGGCGACCTGATCCAGCCATGGGTCTAGGGTTTGACCTATCAGCTCGGGGATATCTTCATCCCGGATGGTGCGGGCATAGCTCAAAAAGCGTTCGCCAAACTGGCGAGGGCAGTAATAATAGAAAAAGCCGGCGTTAAAATACAAATACCTCCGCCAGTGGTTGATTGGTTGACTGGTATCCAGCGAGCTTTCGAAATCCAGTTCAAAACGACGATAAAGCGCGCGCCAAATACCATCGAAACCGGGTCCATACAGGGTCGGTTTGGGCCATGTCCCTTCCACCTTTTGCGAGGCACCAGGGCGGTCAAAATCAAACGGAACAGCGGTCAGCTCCCCAGTGATCAGCGTGTCGCTGTCGAAGAACACAAAAGGCTCACCTTCGGGCAGGGCCAGCAGTGCCTCGATCTTGTTGCCATGGGGGTAGCTGTCGCCAAACACGGAGCTGTCGAATGGCAGGATTTCGACGTCCAGCTGGCGCAAAGCCTTCAGCACATCTTCATTCTGAATACTCGGATCCTGTCGCCAGCGCGGGCCGGGGTTCGGAAACGCCACGAACAGACGGCCAGAAAAACTCGGTGAACTGTGGCGCAACGAGGCTGCAAATAGCAGCGCTTCGTATTGAAGGCGATTGTTTTGCCCAATGATGACGATGTTGAACTTCGGTGTACTGGCCTGCATCGGTTGACTTTCGGAATTCTTGCCGATGACCGGCGCTGCGCGTTTTGACCTACAATACGCAGCGGGGTCCGTCAAAACCTGATGAGGGAAAACCTGATACGAAGGCCGCGCTTGCGGTTCAGCCGCTACCGCAATGTTGATACGGATTCATCGGTTGGTGGAAAAATGAGCGTTTTCGTCGAAAAACCAAGAGATTTTTCGGGTTTTCGGATTTTTTTGGGCATTTATAAATTTTACCAATTGATAAAAAATTAGAATGTGGCAAGCTGATACAACAACAAACATATCTACAGGGAGTAGAGCGATGGCACAGGGCCAGATGGCCTCCGGCATTGTTTCCGGGCGGCTTTCCAGCGATGAGCTGACCTCGAATTTTACGGATCTGCATCCGCCATTGGCCGCGCATGAGGCCGCTGTGGCCGCAGATCGATGCTATTTCTGCTATGATGCGCCGTGCGTGACTGCTTGTCCGACAGACATCGATATTCCGCTGTTCATGCGGCAGATTCAGGCAGGTCAACCCGAAGCGGCGGGAGAGACCATTCTGGCGCAGAACATTCTAGGCGGTATGTGCGCCCGCGTGTGTCCGACCGAGACACTTTGCGAAGAAGCCTGTGTGCGCGAAACTGCCGAGGGCGCTCCGGTCGAGATCGGCCGCTTGCAGCGTTACGCGACCGACAGTGTCATGGCGTCGGGCAGTCATCCGTTTAGCCGGGCTGCGCCAACTGGCAAGACGATCGCCGTTATCGGGGCGGGTCCTGCTGGTCTTGCCTGCGCGCACCGGCTTGCGATGCTGGGGCATGACGTGGTGATCCATGAAGGCAAGCCCAAGCCGGGTGGCCTGAACGAATATGGCATTGCCGCATACAAATCGACCAATGACTTTGCGCAGGCCGAGGTTGACTGGCTGTTAAAAATCGGTGGCATTACCATTGAGACGGGTTCAGTGCTGGGTGAGGGCGTCTCACTGAACGGCCTGATCGAAAACTACGATGCGGTTTTCCTCTCCATTGGTCTCGCGGGCGTGAACGCCTTGCGTGCAGACGGGGCCGAAAAAGACGGTGTTCGGTTTGCGGTCGACTTCATCTCAGATGTTCGTCAGGCCTCAGATTTGGCGGATCTGCCGGTGGGGCGCAATGTTGTGGTGATCGGTGGCGGGATGACCGCAGTCGACGCCTCGGTAAAGTCCAAGTTGTTGGGGGCCGAGAATGTCACCATAGCCTATCGCCGTGGTCGCGATGCCATGGGGGCCAGCCGCTATGAACAAGACCTGGCGGCTTCGCACGGTGTAAAGATCATGACCAACGTCCAGCCCGTCGCCATACATGGAAACGGTGCGGCTGTTGAAATCGAATTGGAGTATACTTCCAGTCACGACGGTCAACTCAAAGGTACTGGTGAAACAGTGCGACTGGCCGCAGATCAGGTTCTGAAGGCTATCGGCCAGACGCTGGAGGGCGCACCGGAAGGGCTGCAACTGGACGGTAGCAAAATTGCCGTGACAGGGGCCGGGCGCACCTCGATAGCCGGTGTCTGGGCCGGAGGGGACTGCGCCGCCGGCGGAGAAGACCTGACGGTGACAGCCGTTGCCGAGGGCCGCGATGCCGCGATGGATATCCATGCGAGCCTGACAGCGTGAAACTGACAGACAAAGATGCAAATCTGCATCAGGGAGGCCGGATAAATGGCTGATTTGAAGACAAACTTTCTGGGTATCGAAAGCCCGAACCCGTACTGGCTGGCTTCGGCGCCGCCAACTGACAAGGAATACAACGTCCGCCGCGCATTCGAGGCCGGATGGGGCGGTGTCGTCTGGAAAACTCTGGGTTCTGAGGGGCCGCCGGTCGTGAATGTCAACGGACCGCGCTATGGTGCGATCTATGGCGCAGACAGGCGCTTGCTGGGCCTGAACAACATCGAACTGATCACCGACCGCCCGCTTGAGGTGAACCTTGAAGAGATGGCGCGGGTCAAGGCCGATTACCCGGATCGTGCGCTTATCGCCTCGATCATGGTGCCGTGTGAGGAAGAGGCGTGGAAAGCCATCCTACCGCGCGTGGCTGAAACCGGCGCGGACGGTATCGAGCTGAACTTTGGCTGCCCGCATGGGATGAGCGAGCGTGGAATGGGTTCGGCCGTTGGGCAGGTCCCGGAATATATCGAGATGGTCACGCGTTGGTGCAAAAAATACTATGACCGCCCGGTCATCGTGAAGCTGACGCCCAACATCACCGATATCCGCAAGCCTGCTGCAGCCGCAAGAAATGGTGGCGCGGATGCGGTGTCACTGATCAACACGATCAATTCGATCACCAGTGTCAATTTGGATACCTTCAGCCCGGAACCCTCGATCGACGGCAAGGGCAGCCATGGCGGCTATTGCGGACCCGCGGTGAAGCCGATTGCCTTGTCGATGGTGTCGGAAATTTCGCGCGCTGAGGCGACGCATGGCTTGCCGATCTCGGGTATTGGCGGCGTGACCACCTGGCGCGATGCGGCCGAGTTCATAGCACTGGGCTGCGGCACGGTTCAGGTTTGCACGGCTGCGATGACCTACGGCTTCAAGATCATCGATGAACTGACGACTGGCCTGTCTAAATGGATGGACGAAAAAGGATATACGGACGTCTCGCAGGTTGTGGGCCTTGCGGTGCCAAACGTAACTGACTGGCAGTATCTGAACCTGAACTACGTGGCCAAGGCCAAGATCGATCAGGATCAATGCATCAAGTGTGGCCGCTGTTATGCCGCATGCGAAGACACCAGCCACCAGGCGATCTCGATGTCTGCGGACCGCGTGTTCGAGGTCAAAGACGAAGAATGCGTCGCCTGTAACCTGTGTGTGGATGTGTGTCCGGTGGACGGGTGTATCTCAATGGTGCCGATGGAGGCCGGAGAGGTCGATCCGCGCACCGGATTGGAGGTTCAGCCAAACTACGCCAACTGGACAACGCACCCGAACAACCCGATGGCAAAAGCTGCCGAGTGATTTAAACGGAAGACACAGAAAAGGGCCGGTGAGTGGCCCTTTTCTTTATGGCGTCAACAACTTACGATACAGCGTGTCGATAAACGGTTCTGCCCCGTCGAACGGGTCCTCGTCACCCAGAATGGCACGGACCTGAACATCAAAATCGGCGTAATGCTGCGTCAGGGCCCAGATCGAAAAGATCAGGTGATAGGGATGCAGCCGCGCGATTTTACCCTGATCCATCCATCCTGTCAGAACCGTAGTTTTTTCGTCGACCAACACCTTGAGGTCGTTTGACAAGGCGTCGTGAATGCGAGGCGCACCCTGAACAAGCTCGTTGGCGAACAAGCGGCTTTCGCGGGGCAGTTCGCGGCTCATTTGCAGTTTCCGATGGATGTAAGACAGAATTTCTTCCATCGGTTCGCCGTCCGCGTCCAGATCGTGCAGCGGTGCCAGCCATGTCTCAAGCAAGCCTGACAGCAGCGCAGTGTGAATCGCTTCTTTTGACGGGAAGTAATACAGAAGGTTCGGTTTGCTCAGCCCGGCTTCTGTTGCAATCTGATCGACTGTCGCCCCACGAAACCCATGTGCTGAGAACACGTTCAGGGCGGCATTGAGAATCGTGGCGCGATTCTTTTTCTGTATCCGGGTCGGGGCACGATCCTTGGGCATGTTTTCAGCGTGTCTCTTTTTTTGCCATGCGCGGGTAAATAGCGCCGAAACTTCTGGCGGCACCATGCAATTTCTTGACTGACGTCGAACCCGTGATAGCGTGAGTTTGACCATATGGTCAAATCAAGACACCACAAGCGAGCCAAATCGCAAGCAACAGGGAAGACACCAATGGCAGCTCCGGCGCAGAACCTCAGAATCAATGGCGACAGGTTGTGGGATAGCCTGATGGAGATGGCAAAGATAGGCCCGGGTGTTGCAGGCGGTAATAATCGTCAAACGCTGACGGATGAAGATGCCGATGGACGCGCGCTTTTTCAGAAATGGTGTGAGGATGCGGGCTGCACCATGGGGCTGGACCAGATGGGCAACATGTTTGCGCACCGTGCTGGAACCGATCCAGATGCGCTGCCGGTGTATGTCGGGTCGCACCTGGACACACAGCCAACCGGTGGAAAGTATGATGGCGTGCTGGGCGTGCTGGGCGGATTAGAGATCATACGGACGCTGAACGATCTTGGTATCAAGACCAAGCATCCGATTGTGGCAACCAACTGGACCAATGAAGAAGGCACGCGTTATGCGCCGGCGATGTTATCTTCGGGCGTGTTTGCTGGGATGCACACGCAGGATTGGGCTTACGACCGCGAAGATGCCGAGGGTAAGAAATTCGGCGACGAGTTGCAGCGCATTGGCTGGCGAGGTGATGAAGAGGTTGGCGCACGCAAGATGCACGCCTTCTTTGAGCTTCATATCGAGCAAGGACCAATCCTTGAGGCAGAAGGCAAAGATATTGGTGTGGTCACGCATGGCCAAGGTCTTAGCTGGACGCAGATCACTGTGACAGGCAAGGATGCCCATACCGGGTCGACCCCGATGCCGATGCGCAAGAACGCTGGCCTTGCGATGGCGCGAATTCTTGAGAAGGTGGATGAAATCGCGTGGTCCCATGCCCCTCATGCAGTGGGCGCTGCTGGCCATATCGACGTATATCCGAACTCGCGCAATGTGATTCCGGGTAAGGTGGTCTTCACGGTCGATTTCCGCTCGCCCGAGTTGGACGTGATCACCGATATGGAAAATCGTCTGCGCGTCGCTGCTGAGGATATCGTCGACGAGATGGGTCTGCAGATCGAATTCGAGAAGGTCGGCGGTTTTGATCCTGTGAAGTTCGATGAGGGCTGTGTGTCCGCCGTACGTGACGCAGCAGAAAGACTGGGCTATTCGCATACCGACATCATCTCGGGTGCGGGTCATGACGCGTGCTGGATCAACCGCGTGGCACCGACGGCCATGGTCATGTGCCCCTGTGTTGACGGGTTGAGCCACAACGAGGCCGAAGAAATAAGCAAAGACTGGGCCGCGGCCGGGGCAGATGTTCTGTTTTATGCCGTCGTCGAGACTGCGGAAATCGTGGAATAATCTGGACCAGCTGTCCTCTGGCGGGCGTTCCCCACGAGACGGCAGGCTAACAAAACAAGCGGCGAAGACCGCGTTAGGGAGATTAAAATGAGCACAGTTATCAAAAACGGCACCGTCGTCACTGCGGACTTGTCTTACAAGGCAGACGTGATGGTCGAAGATGGCGTGATCACCGAAATCGGTATGGGTCTGAAAGGCGACAAGGAACTGGACGCGACGGGTTGCTATGTGATGCCAGGTGGCATCGACCCGCATACGCATCTTGAGATGCCGTTTATGGGAACGTATTCCAGCGATGATTTCGAAAGCGGGACGCGGGCGGCCTTGGCTGGCGGCACGACGATGGTGGTGGATTTCGCTTTGCCCAACCCCGGGGAAAGTCTGCTGGACGCCTTGAAACGCTGGGATAATAAATCGACCCGCGCAAACTGTGACTATTCCTTCCACATGGCTGTGACCTGGTGGGGTGAGAAGGTGTTTGACGACATTAAGACAGTCGTGGAAGAGCGTGGAATCAATACGTTTAAACATTTCATGGCCTATAAAGGCGCGCTTATGGTGAATGACGATGAGCTGTTCGCGTCATTCAAGCGGTTGGCGGAGCTGGGCGGTATCGCGATGGTGCATGCCGAGAACGGTGATGTCGTGGCCGAGTTGCAAGCCAAGCTGTTGGCCGAGGGTAACTCTGGCCCCGAGGCGCACGCCTACTCACGCCCGCCACAGGTCGAAGGCGAAGCCACGAACCGCGCCATCATGATCGCTGATATGGCGGGCGTGCCGCTCTACGTGGTGCATACCTCGTGTGAAGAAGCGCATGAGGCCATCCGCCGGGCGAAGATGCTAGGCAAACGCGTGTGGGGAGAGCCGCTGATCCAGCACCTGACACTGGACGACAGCGAATATGCGCATCCGGATTGGGATCATGCCGCGAGGCGTGTTATGAGCCCTCCGTTCCGCAACAAGCAGCACCAGGATAGCCTGTGGGCGGGGCTGCAGTCGGGCTCGCTGAGCGTCGTGGCCACAGATCACTGTGCGTTCACGACTGAGCAAAAGCGCTATGGCGTCGGCGATTTCACCAAGATCCCGAATGGCACTGGCGGTCTGGAAGACCGGATGCCAATGCTTTGGACCCACGGTGTGAATACCGGTCGGTTAACGCCAAACGAGTTCGTTGCCGTTACTTCAACAAATATCGCTAAGATATTGAACTGTTATCCGAAAAAAGGCGCAATTCTTGTGGGTGCTGATGCGGATATCGTCGTTTGGGACCCCGAAAAGAGCAAGACGATCACCGCCGAAACGCAACAGTCTTCGATTGACTACAACGTGTTTGAGGGAAAAGAAGTCAAAGGCCTGCCACGCTTTACCCTGACCCGCGGACAGGTGGCCGTGCATGATGGCGAGATCAAAACACAGGAAGGTCATGGCAAGTTTGTTGCGCGTGAAGCCAACACCACCGTCAACAAGGCACTGAGCACTTGGAAAGAGCTTACGGCCCCAAGGCCGGTCGAACGGTCGGGCATCCCTGCGACGGGGGTTTAGTGCAGGCCAGTAACTATTGTTGCCGCGTAAAGATAATAATTTCAAGGCAGTGGGATGAATACTGAAAGTACGAGCGAGCCCGTAATTGAGGCAAAACGGCTGGATCTGACCTTCCAGACAAATGACGGGCCGGTTCACGCCCTTAAGGACGTGAACCTGTCGATCGACAAAGGTGAGTTCGTCAGTTTCATCGGCCCCTCGGGCTGTGGCAAGACGACCTTTTTGCGGTGTATCGCAGCGCTTGAAACGCCAACCGGGGGCACTTTGACTGTCAATGGCATGACACCGGATGAGGCGCGGCGAAACCGGGCCTATGGGTATGTGTTTCAGGCAGCGGGGTTGTACCCGTGGCGGACCATCGCCAAAAACATCAAACTGCCGCTTGAGATCATGGGATACGCGTCAGCCGAGCAAGAAGACAGGGTGAGCAAGGTTCTGGATCTTGTTGATCTAAATGGATTTGGCGGCAAGTTCCCGTGGCAGTTGTCAGGTGGCATGCAACAGCGTGCCAGCATCGCTCGGGCACTGGCATTTGATGCGGATATTCTACTGATGGATGAACCTTTCGGGGCGCTGGATGAGATTGTGCGCGACCACCTGAACGAACAGCTTCTGGCGCTGTGGGCGCGAACTGAAAAGACCATCGGGTTTGTGACTCATTCAATCCCTGAGGCCGTGTATCTCAGCACGAAGATCGTTGTGATGAGCCCGCGGCCGGGACGGATTACGGATGTAATCGACAGCCCTTTGCCGAAGGAGCGACCTTTGGACATTCGGGACAGCCCTGAATTCATCGAAGTTGCGCATCGGGTTCGTGAAGGTCTGAGGGCAGGGCATTCGGATGACTAGTACGGGGATTAGGGCATTCTGGGCGGTCTTGACCGTTGTGGGGGTTATTGTTCTGTTCTGGTATGCGGCCAGCGTGCCGATGAACATCAAGGGTGTGCTGACCGAACTTGAACGGGCCGGAGAATCCGTCGATCCGCCTAACGCGGCCGATCGGCGAGATATGAATGAGTTTGGGCTGATCTTCGACAACGGCTTTGCAATTGACGAAACGTGGGAGCAGGACCGCCCACGTCTGCCTGCACCGCATCAGGTGGCTGAGGAGTTGTGGGACAGCACGGTCGAGAAAAAGATCACCTCGAAAAGGTCCTTGATCTACCACTCTTGGGTGACGCTCAGCGCCACAATGCTTGGATTTGCCATCGGTACGGGGTTGGGCATTCTGCTGGCCGTCGGGATCGTGCATAGCCGCGTGATGGACTTGTCGGTCATGCCTTGGGCCATCGTCAGCCAGACCATACCGATCATCGCTCTTGCGCCGATGATCATCGTGGTCCTGTATTCTGTGGGCATTCAGGGGATCATTCCCAAAGCGATCATTTCGGCTTACCTCAGCTTTTTCCCGGTCGTTGTTGGAATGGTGAAGGGGTTGCGCAGCCCCGATGCGATGCAGTTGGACCTTTTGCGCACCTATAACGCCAGCCAATCGCAGGGGTTCTGGAAGCTGCGCCTGCCTGCGTCCATGCCATACCTGTTTACCTCGCTAAAGATTGGCATCGCGGCCTCACTCGTCGGAGCCATTGTTGGTGAACTGCCGACCGGGGCGGTTGCCGGTCTGGGCGCGCGTCTGCTGGCAGGAAGCTATTACGGTCAGACCGTGCAGATCTGGTCAGCCCTGTTTGCCGCAGCAATATTGGCAGCCTGTCTTGTTGGTCTGCTGGGCCTGATCGAGCGTTCGGTTCTGAAACGGATGGGGATGGCGCAATGATACTTGTTTTCTGCGCAATCCTTCTGTGGTTGTTCGGCTGGTGGGTAAATAGTCGTCTGGCAAGCGGACCCTATGCCGATACGCCGACTGTGCGGTTTCTAGCACCCCTTATCTTTGGTCTTACGATCATAGGGATATGGGAACTGACGGTGCGGGGGCTTGATGTACCCCTGGTCATCCTGCCTGCGCCATCCTTGATTGCAGTGCGTTTTGCAGACAGCCTGCCAATTCTTTGGGCTGACTTTGTTCAGACAATCATCAAAGGGGCGCTCAGCGGTTACATCATCGGGTGCGGATCGGCCTTTTTGGTCGCGATTGCCGTGGACAGGTGGGATTTCTTGCGGCTTGGGTTGCTGCCGGTCGGTAACTTCGTCGCAGCCCTGCCTATCGTGGGAACCGCCCCCATTTTGGTTATGTGGTTCGGTTTCGACTGGCACTCCAAGGCGGCGGTGGTTGTAGTGATGGTGTTCTTTCCGATGCTGGTAAACACCGTAGCCGGCCTCCGAGAAGCCACGGCCATGCAGCGCGACTTGATGGAGACTTACGCCGCGACCTATTGGCAGAGCTTCCTAAAGCTGCGTCTTCCTGCGGCGATGCCGTTTATTTTCAATGGGCTAAAGATTTCTACCACTCTTGCGCTGATTGGCGCTATCGTGGCCGAGTTCTTTGGTTCGCCGACCTTGGGTATGGGGTTTCGGATTTCAACCAGCGTTGGGCAGCTTTCGCTGGATATGGTCTGGGCCGAGATCGTCGTGGCCGCCTTGGCCGGGACGGCGTTTTACGGCTTGGTGGCCATGATCGAAAAGGCGGTAACCTTCTGGCACCCGTCGCAACGCGGATAACAAAGATCAAAAAAGACCTCGAAAACGGGGCACTAACAACAACTAGGAGAAACGAAGATGAATAAGCTACTCAGCGGGGCGATTGCTGCCTTCAGCCTGGCAGCCAGTACGGCCTTGGCAGCGGATGAAGTAACGCTGCAATTAAAGTGGGTCACGCAGGCACAGTTCGCGGGCTATTATGTCGCCAAGGACAAAGGGTTTTACGAAGAAGAGGGGCTGGATGTTACGATCCTGCCGGGCGGTCCGGATATCGCGCCGACGCAGGTGATTGCAGGCGGTGGCGCCGATGTCACCGTTGAGTGGATGCCTGCCGCTCTGGCCGCACGTGAAAAGGGCTTGCCGCTGGTCAATATCGCGCAGCCGTTCAAAAGCTCTGGAATGATGCTAACGTGCTGGAAAGACGCTGGCATCTCTTCGCCGGAAGATCTGAAAAACCGCACGCTGGGTGTTTGGTTTTTCGGTAATGAATTTCCATTCATGAGCTGGATGAGCCAGTTGGGCATCGACACCAGCGGCAAGAGCGAGAACGGTGTTGAGGTTCTGAAACAGGGCTTTAACGTCGATCCACTGTTGCAGCGTCAGGCCGATTGCATCAGCACCATGACCTATAATGAATACTGGCAGGTGATCGACGCCGGTGTAAGCCCGGATGAGCTTGTCACCTTTAAATACGAGGAACAGGGCGTCGCCACGCTTGAGGACGGTTTGTATGTTCTTGAGGAAAACCTGAGCGATGCAGCATTTGTGGACCGCATGGAACGCTTTGTTCGCGCCTCGATGAAAGGCTGGAAATACGCCGAGGAAAACCCGGATGAAGCCGCTGAAATCGTGCTGGAGAATGATGCGACCGGTGCTCAGACGGAAGAACATCAGAAGCGCATGATGAGCGAGATTGCCAAGCTGACTGCCGGTTCAAACGGCGCGCTCGAAGAGGCGGACTTTCAGCGCACGGTGGATACTCTGCTGGCCGGCGGATCCGATCCTGTGATCACCAAGCAGCCCGAGGGCGCGTGGACACACACGATTACCGATGCGGCCCTGAACTGATCTTTGGCAAATTCCGAAACTGGCGCGGTCCCAACTGGGGCCGCGTTTCCTTTTGGTGCACAGGAATTGACACTGTACATGTGTTGGGAAACGGGTAGTATTCTTACGAATATTGGCGCATTTTACGCGAATATCCTATTTATGGGTAGAAAATGCAAAACTTTGCAGCAGAATTCAACGCAGCCATTGCTTTGATCCTGAACGGGGATGCAGAGCTTTGGGCGATTGTGCTGTTGTCCCTGAAGGTTTCGCTTTTCGCCGTTCTGATTTCTGCGCTGATCGGCATGCCGTTGGGGGCCGCCTTGGCGGTTGCGCGGTTTCCCGGTCGGCGTGTGTTGATCGTTCTGATGAACGCCCTGATGGGTCTCCCTCCTGTCGTTGTGGGGCTTCTGGTGTATCTGATGTTGTCGCGTTCGGGTCCGCTTGGAGTTTTGGAGCTACTGTACACGCCAACCGCCATGATCATCGCACAGGTGGTTCTGGTCACCCCCATCATCGCGGCGCTGACCCGCCAAGTCATCGAGATGCTGGCTGAGGAGTATTCGGAACAGCTCCGCTCGTTGGGCGTGTCGCGGCTGTCCTCGGTCCCGGTTTTGTTGTGGGATGCGCGGTTGGCGCTGGTAACGGCGCTTTTGGCTGGTTTCGGGCGCGCCATTGCTGAGGTCGGGGCGGTGATCATCGTGGGCGGGAACATCAACCATGTGACGCGGGTGATGACGACGACAATCGCGCTTGAAACGTCCAAGGGCAACTTGGCGCTGGCGCTGGCACTTGGTGCGATCCTGATCGGCATCGCGGTTGCCGTGACTGCCATGGTCAGCACACTCAGCTTGCGGGCCGAACAGGAAGGGCTGCGCCATGCGTGACCTGGTTTCAGATATGGCAAGTTGCCTGTCGGTGGGGGGCGTACTGATTACGCGCAAAGGTAAGGCGTTGCTGGACGTACCCAGTTTGAACCTCGACGGGCCAGGACCAACCCTGATCCTTGGGCCGAACGGGGCGGGCAAGAGTCTCTTGCTGCGGTGTCTTCATGGGTTGATCGTACCCGATCGTGGCCAGGTGATGCAGGATGGCGTGCCCCTGAACGCTGAACACAAAGCGCGACAGGGGATGGTGTTTCAACAGCCTGTCTTGCTGCGCCGGTCTGTTTCGGCAAACCTGGACTTTGTCCTGAAACGCCAAGGCTTGCCCCGCAGTGAACGGAAAACCCGCATCCAGGATTTGCTGACCGAAGGTGGGCTGGATGGAAAGGCTCGGCAGTCTGCCCGGTCGTTGTCTGGGGGCGAGGCGCAACGCCTAGCCATTCTGCGCGCCCTCGCGCTCAACCCCGAGACGCTGTTTCTGGATGAACCCACCAGCGCGCTTGACCCGAGCGCCACGCAGATGATCGAACGGATGGTTCAGCGGGCCTCATCCCGGGGCGTGCGTATCGTGATGGTGACGCATGATATCGGTCAGGCCCGACGATTGGCTGCCGACATCGTAATGATGCAGGGCGGTCGGGTGGTTGAACACGGCGCCGCGAAACAGGTATTGGATGCCCCCAAAAGCGATGCCGCGCGCCGATATCTGGCAGGCGGGTTGGTTACTTAATTTGAAATTGGAGTTCTAAATGATCCGGAACATTGTTCAGGCAAGCTTGATTGCTGTCGGTTTGACGGCGACAGCGGCGAGCGCCGAAGAGCCGTTTATCGTAGTGCAATCGACGACCTCGACCCAGAATTCGGGCCTATTGGACTATATCCTTCCGGGGTTTGAGGCTGAAACAGGCATAGATGTCCGGGTGGTTGCTGTTGGCACTGGTCAGGCGATCCGTAACGCGATTAACGGGGATGGGGATGTGCTGCTGGTGCATTCCAAACCAGCCGAGGAGAAATTCGTGGCCGACGGCTGGGGCGTTCAGCGGTTCGACGTGATGTACAACGACTTTGTGTTGGTCGGGCCGAAGTCTGATCCGGCACAGGTGAAGGGCGGCACAGATATTGTGGCAGCACTGACTGCGGTCGCCGAGGCAGAAGCGCCCTTTGCTTCGCGCGGGGATGACAGCGGCACGCACAAAGCAGAGATGCGCCTGTGGGATGCCGCAGCTGCCGACCCCACAGCGGCATCAGGGACGTGGTACAGAGAGACCGGCTCGGGAATGGGGGCGACGCTGAATGTGGCAAACGGAATGGGGGCTTATGTGCTGACGGATCGCGCCACATGGCAATCCTTCGGGAACAAGGACAATCTTGAGGTTCTGGTCGAGGGCGATCCGCGTTTGTTCAATCAGTACGGTGTCATTCTTGTGAACGCGGAAAAGCACCCTCATGTTCGCGCCGCTGCAGGTCAGAGGTTCATCGACTGGCTCATCGGTCCGCATGGTCAGGAGGCGATCGCGTCGTACAAGCTGGACGGTCAGCAGTTGTTTTTTCCGAACGCAGAATAACGCTTCAGCCGCTGGCGCCGTTGTGGTGGATTGTTCCCAATCCAGACAGATCATAGCCACCAAATTCGGCGGCGCGGATGCTGAAACGTTCTGATTGCAGAAAGCCCAGCAGCTTCAGCATCGGGTCATCGAAATAGGCGCGTCGCCAGATGGCGAGATCCAGACGCTCGGAATGGGTCGGGACGAATTTCAGATCGTAGAGCCCAGCCAAGGCACCCAGTCCGAACCCAACCTCGGCCTTGCTGTCGTGCAAAGCAATGGCCAGTTCTTCTTCGGTGCGGGCAGCGGTGGGTAGAGTGTCCAGATCGTCGCGCGTCAGCCCGTGGGCTTCAAGCTGCGTGTCGAATAACCGCTGACTGGCGGCGCTGTCCTGACGCAGGATCACCCGCCGTCCTTTCAATTTGGAAAATCCGGAGATGCCCGTGGCTTCCAGGGACAGAAGCAGCCCGCGCTGTCGCTGCGCGATTTCGTAAAGAACAACCGGAGCCTCACCGAGATTGGCACGCAAGGACTGTGTGTTAAAGCCGTTGTCTTCGTGAATATGCAGCGCCGCGGCTTGTGCGCTGCGATCCTTCAGGCGGTCCAACCCATCGAACGATCCGTCATAATACGTCGCCAGACCCGATCCACTTTCACGCAGCGCCCAATCCAGCAACGGATCATGGCTGCCTGCGACAATCGGGGGCAGGGGAGGTTCTGCAACCTGCGGGCCTGAGCGTGAGGCATTAAGCCATGCGATAACCTCGGGCCTCGGAAACAGCAGCTTGCCCATGGCGCGCACACAGGGAACCTCACCAGATGAAGCAAGGTCATAGGCCTTCCGCTCGCCAATGCGCAGCAGGTCGGCCAGCTCTTTCGTCGTCAGGTATTCAGACATTTAGTCGAGGCGCACAGCGGATCCGGATCCCACATCCGCCGCGCTGAATCCCATCTGTTGCAGCGCAAAAGGTGCCGCAGCGGTAATCACGACCATTACGGCCACAGCGGCCATAAAGGCTTTCATCGGTCTCCTCCGGTTGCGTTCTCCGGTGCCGTTGCACGGCGCAGAAAGGCAACCAAATCGTTTCGGTCTTTCGGCTGTGTGATCCGTTGCATCGGCATCTTTGACCCCGGAATGTAATGGTCTGGCCCTTCGTCGAAAAGGGTATTTATTGTATCGTCATTCCAAATGATATCAGAGTCTTGCAGCGTATCCGAGTAGAAATATCCCGGCAGAGTTCCAGCCTTTCGGCCAAAGACGCCATGCAATGTCGGACCCGCCCGTCTTTCCCCATCCGGTGTCAGGCTATGACAGATCGAGCATTTGCGGGCAAACTGGCGTTCACCATTGCTCATCTCTTCCGGGTTTTTCAGGAAACTTGGCTCCATCGCAGCCATTTGCCCCTGATCGCCGAGTGCCGACACAGGCCAGCTGTACATCGCCTCATCAATACCGCCTGCGTGAATGTTCCGTCCGTCGGTAGAAAACGCCAAAGCCCAAACCGGCCCGCGCAGGGTGGCGCGGAAATCCTGTGTGATACGCCAGTCCTGCGTGTCGATGATCATGATGTAACCTTCACCATCCCCCACGGCCAGCATTGTGCGATCCGGGCTCAGCGCCAGGGCCAGGATTGGACGGCGGCCAAGGGTAAAATCGCGCTCTTCTCCGGTATTCAGATCCAATATGCGCGTCACACCGTCAACCGCTCCATAGGCAATCCAGTTGTCTTGGGTGTTCAGAACAAGCTCATTTATCCCAAAGCCATGTTCGACCAGACGCCGGGTTTCCTCGCCGCTGGCCACGTCCCAAATCCGCAAGGTTCCATCCATACCGGCGGAATACAATGTGGCGCCATCGGAAGAGAAGGCGACAGCGTTAACCCCGCTACCGATGGTTAGGGTATGTGCGCTTGAACCGTCCTCGGGCCAAAGTCCGATGGTGCCGTCCCAACTTGCCGTTGCCACGTGAGTTTTCGAGGCCGCGAGACCCACGATCTTTCCCTTATGACGGCCAACAACCTCGCCACCCGGCCAGCGGCGCAAGGTAAAGTCATCCCCGGCTGAGTAGATCGCACGCCCGTTGAAAGAGACAGAGTTGACAGCGGCCTCGTGCCCCTCAAGCCATTCCGGCTTCCCGTCCGACCACAAGCCAACGGAATTATCGAAGCTTGCCGTTGCGATCCGCCCGTCAGGCGCGGTCGCGATCCCCATGATCGGTCCACCGTGACCTTTGAGCGTAAAGAACTCGGCCAAGGCGGGCAGGGGGATCAGAGCAAGTGCAACGGCCAACCAGCGCATCTATTCTGCAGGCGAGGCCGCTGCTTTGCCGGCTTCTTTTTCCTGCACCTCTTCCAACCACAGCGAGTGATGTTCGCGTGCCCATTGTTCTTCAACTTCGCCGGTGCCCATGGCATCGAACGCGCCTTCCATCCCGACAGAGCCAAGGTAGATATGCGCGATGATTATGGCGATGAAGATATAGGCGACGATCACGTGCCAGAGCTGCGCGTATTGCATCTCTTCTTGCGGGGACATTTGCGTCGGCAGGTTCAGGCCAAGCATCTGGGGAATACCCGTGGCATTTGCGACCGAGAAGGTTTTGGCGAACATCGGCAATTCGAACGGGAACAGAAGCGACAGGCCCGACAGGCTGATCGATATTCCCAGTAGGACACAGGCCCAGAAGATCACCTTTTGGCCAGCGTTGAATTTCTTGGCGGGCGGATGGCTGCCTTTGGTGAATAGCCCACCTCCGGCGGCCAGCCATTTCAAGTCGGTGCGGTTGGGGATGTTGTGCGCGATCCAATTCACGGTGATGATGACCAACCCCAGCATAAACGCCCAGGCAAGATTATTGTGCAGCCACTTGCAGCCCTGCGCGATAGTCGCGAACCCTTCTTTTCCAAAGATCGGGATCAGGAAGTCGCGGCCATAAAGCGTCAGCAGGCCCGTTATTCCTAACACCAAGAATGAGCCCGCAAACAACCAGTGGCCGAAACGTTCAAACCCGTTAAAGCGAAGCACGGTCCGGCCTGTCTTTTCCCCATCTATGCGAATTCTCCCGCGCAGCAGGAAAAACAGCACGAGGATGGCCAGCATTCCAGCAATGATATACGTTCCGTATTCGCGTAGCGGACCGGTGCGAAATGCCATCCACCACATACCACCGTCCTGAATCAGAACGCTGTCGGCGGGTCCGCGCGACGACACTGTTACATCTGCCGACCCGTAGCGCAACGCACGGTAGACATCGCTGTCCGAGGCGACACCGCGCGTTCCGAACTGCCCCAGCAGGCCCTCAACATTGCCTTGGCCGGTGTTTTGCGATCGGTAGCTGTCATCCACTTTTTCACCGCGCTGACGGGCCAGGATATCCTCTAACGTGGTTGCGCCACCGGTCGAGGTACGCTCGTTTGTAGTGGCTGGCGCCTCTGTCTCGTTGGTTTGCGCGATGGTGGCTTGTGCCAGTCCAATGGTAAACAGCAATGCGATGAATAAGCGGAACATCTGAACCTCGGTCAAAATCCCTGATCAGGCGACCCACGCATGCAGGTCGCCTGTTTGGTTTACGGAAAGCGGCCTTAGCCGTCTTTCTGGTCGTAAGCCGTGCCCCAGCCCCATGCGCCCGAGCCAAAGCCGCGCGCGACAACTCGCTCACGGTAAATGGCGGACACAACGTCGCCGTCACCGGCGAGCAGGGCCTTGGTGGAACACATCTCGGCGCAGATGGGCAGTTTGCCTTCTGCAATCCGGTTGCGACCATATTTTGCGAACTCTGCGGTTGAGTGCGTTTCTTCGGGGCCACCGGCGCAGAAGGTACATTTGTCCATCTTGCCGCGTGATCCGAAGTTGCCCGCCTGCGGATACTGCGGCGCGCCGAAGGGGCACGCGTAGAAGCAGTAGCCGCAGCCAATGCACAGGTCCTTGGAGTGCAGGACGACCCCTTCTTCGTTCTGATAGAAGCAGTCGACCGGGCACACCGCCATGCAAGGCGCGTCCGAGCAATGCATACAGGCCACCGAGATCGAGCGTTCGCCCGGGTCACCGTCATTGATCGTCACCACCCTGCGGCGGTTCACGCCCCACGGCACCTCGTGTTCGTTCTTACACGCGGTGACGCAGGCATTGCACTCGATGCAGCGTTCGGCGTCGCAGAGAAATTTTGCTCTTGCTGCCATGTTCTCTTTTCCTCCCTTACGCTGCCCAGATTTTGCACAGAGTCGCTTTGGTCTCTTGCATCTGGGTCACTGAATCGTAGCCATAGGTCTGGGCGGTGTTGGTGCTTTCACCCAGCACATAAGGATCGGCACCTTTCGGGTATTTCGCCCGTAGGTCCTCTCCCTGGAAATGGCCACCGAAGTGGAATGGCATGAAGGCCACGCCGGCACCGACCCTGTTGGTCAGCATCGCCATCACCTTGACCTTGCCTCCTTCCGGACCTTCCACCCAAACCTGTGATCCGTCGCGAATACCAAGGTTGTTGGCATCGCGTGGATTGATCTCGACGAACATGTCCTGCTGAAGCTCGGCCAGCCATGGATTTGACCGCGTCTCATCCCCGCCGCCTTCATATTCAACCAGACGACCTGACGTGAGGATTATCGGGTAATCCTTTGAAAAGTCGTTCTTCTGGATCGAAGCATAAAGGGTCGGTAGGCGATAAGCCTGACGGTCTTCGTAAGTTGGATAGTCCGCCACCAGATCGCGCCGGTTGGTATAGAGCGGCTCGCGATGCAGTGGAATCGGGTCCGGGAAGGTCCAGACGACCGCGCGGGCCTTGGCGTTCCCGAAGGGCGCACAGCCATGCTTGATCGCAACCCGCTGGATACCGCCGGACAGGTCGGTTTTCCAGTTGGTCTCTGGTCCCGCAACGGCGTCGATGGCCGCGCGTTCCTCGGCTGTCAGGTCACCGTCCCAGCCAAGGTCCATCAGCATCTGCATCGTGAATTCGGGATATCCATCCTGAATTTCCGACCCAACGCTATAGACCCCTTCGGCCAACAGGTTGTCACCATCCCGTTCCACGCCAAAGCGCGCGCGGAAGGTCAGGCCACCTTCGGCCACCGGTTTGGACATATCATAAAGGTTCGGTGTCCCCGTATGGCCCATTTCCGGCGTTCCCCAGCAGGGCCAGGGCAAGCCGTAATACTCGCCGTCATTCGGACCGCCCACAGCCTGCAGCGTTGTTCTGTCGAACGTGTGCTGGTTGGCCATGTGACTTTTCAGACGTTCCGGCGACTGACCGGTATAGCCGATGGTCCAAAGCCCTTTGTTGAACTCACGCGTGATGCTTTCAACGTTGGGGGTCTCTGGGTCCTCCATCTCGATATTACGGAACAGACGGTCCGCCCAGCCGAACTTGTTTGCGAACTTGGCCATGATGACCTCGTCCGGCAGGCTTTCAAACAACGGATCAACCACCTTGTCGCGCCACTGTAGCGATCGGTTCGACGCCGTGACCGAGCCACGGGTTTCGAACTGCGTACACGCGGGCAAGAGGTAGACGCCATCGGTGCGGTCATGGAGGACGGCCGAAACGGTGGGATACGGGTCAATTACGACCAGCATGTCCAGCTTCTCCATCGCCGTCTTCATCTCCGGTCCCCGCGTTTGCGAGTTCGGAGCGTGACCCCACAGAACCATGGCACGGACATTGTTGTCCTGGTCCATGTTTGCCGGGTCTTCCAGAACACCGTCGATCCAACGAGACACCGGAATGCCGCGTTCGTTTTGAAGCGGCTTGTCCTTGCCGTCCTTGTCCTTGATCGAAGCGAACTGACCAGACAGCCATTCTGGGTCTTCACCCCAGACGCGTGCCCAATGGGCCCATGCACCTTTTGACAGGCCATAGTAGCCGGGCAGGGTGTGAGACAGAACACCAAGGTCCGTCGCGCCCTGCACGTTGTCGTGGCCGCGGAAGATGTTGGTGCCACCGCCGGACGTGCCCATGTTACCGAGTGCAAGTTGCAGAACGCAGTAGGCGCGGGTGTTGTTGTTCCCGTTTGTGTGCTGCGTACCACCCATGCACCAGATCACTGTGCCGGGGCGATTGTTCACCAATGTGCGCGCCACGCGCTTCAGCTGTGAACCGGGTACACCCGTCACGCGCTCGGTTTCTTCTGGCGTCCAGTTGGCGACCTCTTCACGGATCTGGTCCATTCCCCAGACACGGGTACGGATGAACTCTTTGTCCTCCCAACCGTTGTCGAAGATGTGCCACAGCATCCCCCAGATGAGGGCAACGTCTGTGCCGGGACGGAACCGGACATACTCATCCGCATGAGCCGCGGTGCGCGTAAAGCGCGGGTCACAAACAATCAGCGGTGCGTTGTTCTGCTCTTTCGCGCGCAGAACATGCAGCAGCGAGACGGGGTGCGCCTCGGCCGGGTTGCCGCCGATGATGAAGATCGCTTTTGAGTTATGGATGTCGTTGTAGCTGTTGGTCATGGCGCCGTAGCCCCATGTATTCGCAACACCCGCAACCGTGGTTGAATGGCAAATCCGGGCCTGGTGGTCCACGTTGTTCGTGCCCCAATAGGCGGCGAACTTGCGGAACAGATAGGCCTGTTCATTGTTGTGCTTTGCAGACCCCAACCAGTACACACTGTCTGGTCCGGATTCCTGGCGGATGTTCATCATGCCGTCGCCGATCTCGTTGATCGCCTCTTCCCAGCTGATGCGTTTCCACTCTCCGCCTTCTTTTTTCATCGGGTACTTCAGGCGGCGCTCGCCATGGGCGTGCTCGCGAACCGAGGCCCCCTTGGCGCAGTGGGCACCCAAATTGAACGGGCTATCCCAGCCCGGCTCCTGACCGATCCAGACGCCGTTCGATACTTCGGCAACCACGGTGCAACCGACCGAACAATGCGTGCAAACCGATTTCACTAGGTTGACCGCGCCGGTGGCTGTGGCGGCGGCATTGGCCTGTGTCACGGTTCCACCCGTGGCGCTGATCGCGGCAAGGCCGCCAATCGTCAGGCCCGAGCCACGCAGGAATGCGCGGCGATCGACGGTTTTCTCGCCGATCTGGGACAGGATACTTGTCCGCTGGGGGCGTCTCGCAACCCCGTTGGTCTTTTTCCTAAGCATTTTTCTCCTCCCTTGCTGGCCATGATCTGCATGGCTGGCTTGGTGCTGTTGATGCCGACGTCAGGGCCAATCGCAACCGTCTGCCGGGTGTGACAACGTCCGGGTCAGAACCGGGCGCTGTCGAGGTATGCGCGCGTGTGCGCGGTGTCCTGCATCCGGGTTTCGTCCGTTGGCAGCTCGGCTGCTTCGGCCTTTCCGGTCAGGCTGGCGGCGGCTACGGCAGCGGGTGCTGCGGTTCCGGCCAGTTTGAGGAAGTCGCGGCGCGTTGCGCCTTCTTCCTTGGTCTTGCTCATGGGCATCTCCTTTCCCATTTGCAGTTTGACGCCCAAAAAGGCGCCGGTGAAGGACAGCAATTCAGGCTGTCGTCATTCGAAACGCCTCGCGCTCGATCTCCATGAACACCCGACCGGCCGTGCCGACAGATGCGTAAAGTACCGATGCTTCGGCTGCTTCCAGATCCGCATAGAAATGCGTGGCCCAGGGGCCGATATGTTTGTTCCAGAACGCCTTCTGATCCGCCAATGTTGCAGGCGCACCAAAGCGGCCAACGATCATGCCCGCCATCATTTCCATCAATGAGGCGATATTGTCCTCTGGCTCGAACACGTTTTGGGCCCGCGTGATACTGCGTGCGGCCATGTCCTTGCGCAGCTGCGCCAAGGGTTTTTCGTTCAGAAAGCCGGTCAGATAAAAGCTGGCATAGGGCAGCAGCTCGCCACGTCCCAGCCCAATGAACAGGGCATTGAACTCGCGTTCCGCGGCGGCGGGTTTGGTGACCCTTGCCACACGCGCCATGGCCTGAATGGCCTGTCCAAGATCGGTATCGTCCCCGGTCAGGCCAGCGACCTGATCCAGCAGCATTTGATCCGGCGGGGCAGCCAGAAGAAGTCCAAGAAAGTTATAGAAATCCGCGCGCAGGCGATCCTCGGACGAGACATCAAGTTGTTGCGCGTTGTTTGCGGTCATAAGGCTATCCTTCAAACTCGAATTTCATGCGGCGTGGGGTAGGGGCCAATTCAACCTCTTCGGTGTCCTCAGCCACAGCGACAATAACGGGCGTCGGGCTAGGCTCTTCCAGCAACTCGGGGTCCGCGTCCGGTTCGGCTGTGTCTTCTTCTGGCTGAGGTTCTTCAGCTTGCGCCGCTAGCGCTTCGATATGGGCCAGCATGCCTTTGCCGACCTGATAGGCCGTAGAGATATTTTCGATCACGCACGCAGCGTCGGTATAATCTTCGCCGTAATCGACCAGCCCGTCGACATTGGCCAGAACCGGATTCAGCCGCCACAAACGCCGCAGCGCGCGGCGGCGCAGGCGGTCTGGCACAGCCTTGGCCATAAAGCCCGAGACGTCATCTCCGGCTTGCAACTGATCGGGATCAGGCAGGTTGAACTCAGCCAATATCTCGGCGTCGCTTTTTTCCTTCAACTCGGCCTGTTGTGCGGCAATGGCTTGGTCTTCGGCCGCGATCACTTCGGCTTCGGCCTCGGCTTGAACAGCGGCCTTGCGACGGGACCAGAAATCGCGGGCTTGGGTCATTGCGCAATCCTCCGCGGAGCGCGGTAAACGTCTGAGGCCTGCCGGATACGGGCGTCCCCCTTGCCGTCTTCCACAAGATCGGTCCGCTTTTTGTCACGGCGGCGTTTCACAAAAACCTCGTCACGGTGATGTTCCAGCGCAAAATCCCTGACCCAGGCGATCAGGCCATCGGTCATCGGGATTTTCTCGACTATTTCTTCCCCGGTATCGGCATAGTCCTGCCCTTCGAACGGGGATGCCGTGACAAGGACCGCATCCATCGGACGCTCACCATCAAGCGCATCGCGCAGAACCAGATAAATTGAGGGTTGGCCATCGGACAGGTTGACCATGTAGGCTTCGGTTTCATCCGCCCAAAGTGTCAGGGGCAGGGTGGCTGCATGGTATTCCACTGCGTCACCTTCACGGCGCAATTCGCGCCAGTCTGCTGGTCCGGCACCGGGTAAAACGGCGACAGCGCGCCAATTCCACTTGGCCCAGCGGGTAACGCCGGGTGTTTTGCGCACAACGACGCCGATTGGAATTTTAGTCTGGCTTGCGGCCTTGGCCACTGGCTCCTCCTCGAAAGGCTCTCCCCTGCCTTCCCTTGCGTCCACTATGGTACACAATCGGGCTTTGTGCCAAGCATCAATTCTGCTGAAGCGTATAATTTTCAAGCAAATTCCTTACTTCAATTATCAGGAATTGAATCGTTTATTTTCATAATCATCGCTGGTTTCTGTCAATCGGATTGCCTATGCGGCAACACGGGTTAATGTGCACTGCGTAGGGAATGTGTCCGGGGGAGGATATGAGTACCAAACTTTTGCTTTGTGATTGCGCAGGCAGTCAAACCGTTGACGGCGACCGGATTGCAGGTTCCTGCGATGTTGAATGCTCTAAAATTCACACCGCGCTATGCACCGATCAGCTGGGGTTAGTGTCACAAGCCTTGCAAGAAGAAGAGCAGGTCCTTATTGCCTGCGGTCAGGAACAGGACGTGTTCCGCGCCCTTGCCGACGAACTGGAAGTCGACCCGCCCGCCTTTGTGGATCTGCGCGACCGAGCCGGGTGGTCTGATCAGGGCAGCGCAGCAGCCCCCAAGATGGCCGCCCTGGCTGCCGAGGCATTGCTGCCTCAGCCAATCACGCGCAGCGTTGACGTGATCAGCGAGGGCACCTGTTTTATTGTTGGTCCCGGTGAACCGGCCTTTGATCTGGCGAAAAGACTGTCTGATACGCTGGCCGTTACAGTGCTGATCACTGACAATGCGCCGCCGATCACGCGCAGCTTTGACGTGGTGCGAGGGCAGTTGCGGTCTGTGAGCGGTGCACTGGGCGGGTTTTCATTGCGTTTTGATGGATTGCAGCAGCTTGAACCGGGCGGTCGCGGGGCCTTCGGCTGGTCCGAACCGCGCGATGGTGCGCTTTCATCCTGCGACATGGTTCTTGACCTGACCGGTGGCACTCCGTTCGTTCAGGCCCC
This sequence comes from Ruegeria sp. AWH4_226, assembly GCF_056159225.1. Lineage (NCBI taxonomy): Bacteria > Pseudomonadati > Pseudomonadota > Alphaproteobacteria > Rhodobacterales > Roseobacteraceae > Ruegeria > Ruegeria sp. AWH4_226. The sequence goes on from NZ_JBSWUU010000001.1 coordinate 706,361, forward strand.
CGCCAAGCGCGAGGGGTATTTGCGTGCCGATCCCAAAGATTTGGTCGCGGTCGAGCGTCTTGCCTTCTTGGCAGTCCAACTGGTCGGCACGTTCGAAAAGCCGCTTTACGTTCGGTTGGAAGAGACACTCTGCGCGCATTCCCGTGCCGAACAAGTTGCCTGCACCAATTGCCTGGATATCTGCCCGACGGGTGCAATCATTCCGGCGGGTGAGCACGTGTCGATCGACCCTATGGTGTGCGCCGGATGCGGAGCCTGCGCGGCCCTGTGCCCCTCAACTGCCATCACCTATGAAGACCCGCCAGTTTCCGCCGTTCTGTCGCGGATGCATATTTTGGCACGCACGTATCGGCGCGCAGGGGGCAAGGCGCCTCGGTTGCTGGTGCATGATGCACATGGGACCGAGATGATCCGGCTTGCGGCGCGGTTCGGGCTCGGCCTGCCAGCAGACGTCATCCCGTTGGAACTGAGCGTGATCTCGGGCTTCGGCCACGCCGAGATGTTGGCCGCGCTGGCCCATGGCTTTGCACGTGTCGACATCCTTTTGGCCCCGACTACTGAAAGCGAGGCGCTGAATCGAGAGCTAGCGCTTGCGCATGCCATTGCCGGGCCGAATGGGATAGGGCTGATTGATGAGGCCGACCCGGATGCAATGTCAGAATTGCTGTATGCGCAGGACGTACCACCGCCCTTGGTCGATCCGGTCTTGCCGTTGGGCAATCGCCGGCAAATCACGCGGCTGTCGGCGCAGGCGCTGAACCCTCAGGCAGATGCGCCCTTGCCGTTGCCAGATAACGCGCCCTATGGAGCCATTGCAGTAGATACGGATGCCTGCACGCTGTGCCTGAGCTGTGTGTCACTGTGCCCATCCGGCGCGTTGATCGACAACCCCGACAAGCCGCAATTGAACTTTCAACAGGACGCCTGTCTGCAATGTGGCTTATGCAGGGGCATCTGTCCCGAGGATGCGATCTCTTTAGTTCCGCAACTTGATCTCAGCGACGCGGCATTGTCGCAACAGGTTCTGAACGAGGAAGAGCCATTTGCCTGCGTGGAATGTGGTGCCCTGTTCGGGGTGAAGTCCACGATCGAGCGGATCATGGAAAAGCTGTCGGGCACGCATCCGATGTTCGCCACCTCAGAACAAGCGCGGATGATCCAGATGTGCGACAACTGCCGCGTGAAAGTGCAGTTCCAGCACGACGACAACCCGTTCCAATCAAAACCGAAGCCCAAGGTCGTCACGACCGAAGACTACTTCTCAGACAGAAAGGATCACTGAAGCTTTAGCGGGGCGCCAAGTTCAGCCGCCTTGATAACCGACACAAAAGCCAGAATCGCCTCAAGCTCTTCCAAGGTCATTTGGACCGGATGGATGGGTGACGGGCGCTCGGGGTCGAAAGGCGGCGTCAGCCCGTCGATCTGCGTGAACGCGGGGTGGGGATTAAGGGCGAAGAAGGCTTCAAACCGTTCGGACCAATCTGGCATCGCGCGCAGCACCGCAAAAGAGGGGGTCGAGCCCAGCCCGTTCATCCGGTTCCGTGGGCCTATCACGTGACACCGTCCGCAATGGGTCATCGACAATTCCTCGCCCCGAAGTGCATCGCCATCGACAGCGGTTTCCTGCTGGGTCGCTGCGGCTTCGAAACTGGCAGAGAAGGGTGCGCCTTGTTCCGGCGTAAAGCTTTCAACCGTATTTTTGCCGATATCGGACAACAGCCAGTCGCGGAATCGCTCATGCCTGGCGTCACTTTCGATCCGCAGGTGATAGACCACACCGGCGCGTGCAAAGACCGGATCACCCGGAGGAGCCGTTTCCAACAGCAAAACACCCGCATCATCCGCAATAACGCGTATCCCGGTCTTGAGCGAGAAGCGTGGAAGAATATGTTGCAACAGACCGGACTCTTTCACCTCAGCCGGGGCGGCAAGCCCCAGCGCCTCTTGCGACAAAGAGGGGGTGGCAGAGAGCGTCAGGGTCAGGCACAAAAGGACAAAGCGCATGGCCTAATCTAGCGGCCCGGCCCCAAATGCGTCAATTGAACAGAAAAAGACGGAGACACATGCAATGAAAATCAGCCACAAGGTTGGGCAGACGAACGGGGTACAGGCATGAGTGTTCGTGACGCGGTTCTGGCAAACCTTAAGAAGATCACCGATCCTGTCTCTGGTCAGGATATCGTCAGCGCGGGTGTTGTACGTGCGTTGAACGTGGACGGCGGCACCGTTCGGTTCGTGCTTGAGATCGACCCGAAGCAGGCGGAGCGTATGGAACCTGTTCGGGCCGCTGCGGAACAAGCCGCGCAGATGGTTGAAGGCGTGGCCAACGTCTCCGCGATGATGACTGCGCATTCCGACAAGGCACCGCCGGATTTGAAACCCAAACCAAAACCTTCGCAAACCGGACCGCAGGCTGTGCCGGGTGTTGATCGGATTATTGCTGTTGCGTCGGGCAAGGGTGGCGTCGGTAAGTCGACCGTCTCGGCCAACCTTGCCTGCGCCTTGGCGGCTGAAGGACGGCGTGTCGGCCTGTTGGACGCGGATGTTTATGGCCCGTCGCAGCCTCGTATGCTTGGGGTCTCGGGCCGTCCGGCCAGCCCTGATGGCAAGACGATCCTGCCGCTGCGTAATCATGGTGTGACCATGATGTCGATGGGCCTGATGACCAACGAAGGGCAGGCGGTAGTCTGGCGTGGCCCGATGCTGATGGGTGCGCTGCAACAGATGATGAAACAGGTACAATGGGGCGCGCTTGATGTGCTGATCGTGGACCTGCCTCCCGGTACTGGCGATGTCCAGTTGACGTTGAGCCAGAAATTCATGGTGGATGGCGCCATTGTCGTTTCAACCCCGCAGGACGTGGCCCTGATCGACGCCCGCAAAGGGATCGACATGTTCAACCAGCTGAAAACGCCGATCGTTGGAATGATCGAAAACATGTCGACCCATATCTGTTCGAACTGCGGGCATGAAGAGCATATCTTTGGTCATGGCGGTGTCGCATCAGAAGCTGAGGCGCTGGGCGTTCCTTTGTTGGGTGAAATTCCGCTGCATTTGGACATTCGTTTGGCCGCCGACGGAGGTGCCCCCATCGTGGTCACAAAGCCCGACAGCCCGCAGGCCGAGGCATTCCGTAAAATCGCCCGCGATCTGATTGCCAAGGGCAACGCATGAACAAACCGGTCTTTCCTCCCTTGTTGATGGGCCATCCCGCGCAGGGAGGAGAGGACCCGTTCGAGCGCGCGCAGGCCATGGCGGCGCTTGGCTGCGATGGCGGTACAGTCGTCTATAACATTCAGGCCGACCACCTCCGCGCTGCCATCGTCTTTGCACCCGAAGTGCCCTTGCAGGATGCCATGGTGATGTTGCCGCTATGTGCCGTTGGTTTTCAGAACGCACTGGGTGCATTGGCGCCACCCGAGGTTGCCGTACATCTGGGGTGGGATGGTCTGATCTATGTGAACGGTGCGAAATGTGGGATGTTCCACGTCGCCGCGTCGACCACCGATCCCCAGATCGAGCCTGCTTGGCTCGTCGTCGGCTGGGACCTGGCATTGCTGCAAACCGGCGGAGATCCGGGGAAAACGCCGGATGTGACAGCACTTTACGACGAAGGCTGTGCCGATGTCTCTGCCGTGCAGTTGGTCGAAAGCTGGTCGCGTCATATGCTGACTTGGCTCAACCGCTGGCAAGAGGATGGTAATGCCCCTTTGCATGGCGAATGGATGGGGCTGTTGCAGGGTGTGGGTGAGCCGCGTGAGGGGGGCGTATTCCTCGGCACGGACGAACGGTTCGGAATGTTGATCCGTGACGGTTCACAGACCAGACTGCGGCCACTGACCGAATTGTTGGAGAACTGATGATGAAACTGGCCCGAGCAATCCATTTCGACGAAAGCGATATGAACGTGTTTCACTCTCCGGCGCGAACCGGCGAGTGGTGCATCTCGGGCGGGTTCGAATTCTCGAATTGGGGGCAGGCCGATCTGGAAGGTAAGGCGCGACAGGCTTTTTCGAATGGCTGGCTTGGTGTCGAAACCTTTGGACGTGTGACATTTGTCGCGGTTACGCAGATTGAAGAGGCCGAACTGGATCAGGTCACGAAAAACCTTGCCGAGCATTTTGTGCAGTTCTACGGCGCGCCCTCAGTGGAGGCGGCGTTAGGAGTGGCGCGGGCAGAAGTGGCACAAATGTGCGATCTGTGCGAGGAACACGCGCCAAACACGTTGCTGACCGTGGCACGCGAGCTTTCCGAAACCGGCGTTCATGAGGCATTCCGGACAATCACACCGCAAGAAACCCAGCTTGAGGCGCTGGCCGTTCACGGCTCGGCCGATGAGTGACGGTTAAATCTGGTCCGCGAACCCGCCGAACTGGCCGCGTTTGAAAATCAGGCCTTTGCCTTTGCGGTACATTACGCGTTCCACCTCACCAATGATGATCAAGTGATCGCCGGCCTCATGTTTGTTGTGAAGCTTGCAGTCAAACCGCGCCAGGCATTCGGCCAATTGCGGGCGTCTTTTGTGATCCAGCGCCCAATCCATATGCGAGAAGTCCAGCCCATCGCGGGCGAATTGCAAAGCCTGTTCTTGCTGATCCTCAGCCATTACATGAACGGAATAGTGCTGACACGCGTTGAATGAGTTGAAGCGATGGGAATCCTTGGCGAGGCACCACAGCACCAATGGCGGGTCCAGCGACACCGACGAAAAAGAGTTCACGGTAATCGCGCGCGGCCCATTCCCCGTATCCGTCGTAATTACCGTAACGCCGGTTCCAAAGCACCCCAGAGCCTCACGATAAGACAAGACTTGATCCGGTGTGGGGGTGAAGTTTTTTTCTGTCATTTTGCGCTCTTGCAGTCGTCGTGTTTCAGGTGCCACGACCTGCGAAGTTTGTCCATGAAAAGCTGACAACACAGTTGAAGGTGTCGAGGTTTAATTCATGTCTTCCAGCAGGCGGCCATGCTGGCGGGTCGCTTCCACGACGGCACCAAAGGTCGCCATTCCACGGGCTTGCAGCATTGGCAGCATCTTGACCAGGGCTTGCGCCGTCGCGACAGCATCACCCAGCGCCGTATGCCGCAACTCATTCGGGATGGTGATCTCAAGCCGATCGCATAAGGCATCCAATGTGTGTTTGTCGCTGGCACCAAAAAGAACCGCAGACAAAAGAACCGTGTCCAGAATGGGGTGATCCCATTCGACCTCCATTCGCTTGGCGTGGCGCCGCAAAAAGGCCATGTCAAATGGTGCGTTATGGGCGACGATCACCGCATCCCGGGCGAACTGATGGAAGGTGCGACCTGCCTCGACAATATCCGGCGCGCCCCGAACCATGTGATCGCTGACTTTATGGACTTTGGTTGAGGCTGGCGGGATCGGCATACCGGGATCGACCAGCATGTCTAAATGTTCGCCGTCCACGATGCGGCCATTGACGACCCGAACCGCTCCGATCTGGACAATTTCATCTTTGTGCGGCAGCAGCCCGGTGGTTTCGGTGTCGAACACCACAAAGCACAGTTCCTGCAATGCAAGGGTTTCGAACTGACCACTATCCGTACTATTCAACAGGTCGAAGTCATAGACCAGGGGACGCGCCTCTTCGGGTGAGATATTCACGGCGCTTTCGTCAAAAATCAGCAAGTAACCGGGCGCATCGCCCAATGGTTTCATCCGCGCGGAATAGGTTTGCGCGCCGTCGACACTGGTGAGCGTACAGTCGATTTCAAACCCGGATTTCGACAGTTTCTTGTGGGCTTGTTCCAAAGGTCCGCGCTGCAAGTATTCGAACAAGGACGCGTTTAGACGAGGATGCGCGATTTGGGCCAGAACGCCGGCGGCTTGCCCGTCATAAAGGACGATCCTATGCGTTGGACTGGCGAGAACCATCGCCACAGGTATCTCGGTCAACAGCGCCGTCAGTCGCTTTTTTTCGGCTGTCAGATAGGCGGTTTCGGCTGCAACGGCTTGGGCGACATCCAGGGTTTTCCCAGACAGTTGCTCGGCCAACCCCGCCGCAGCAGGCGCAAGATCGCCAAGATAGCGCGCGGCTTGCGTGTCGACATCAGTGCTGACACCTGCATGAGCACGCGCCCGCAATTGTGCTGACAAGCGTTCGATGGGTTTCGCAACATTGTCGTCAAACAGAAGCCAAACAGCGATAATCAGGGCGATGAACCCAAACCCCATCAGGATTTCGGCCATGATGAACGCATTGACAAGGGACGGGTCAGCGACGCGCAGGTAACTGATCCAAAGCGCAACAGAACTTACGGCAAGCGCACCTACGGCCAAAAGGCAGAAGAACAGAAAAATGCGTACGCGCAGGCTTAACCGGTTTAGCATGTTACACTCCGCAGGTGACCTCAATGATTGGGTCTTGAGCACTGACACTCAGCCAGTCGGCGTTCAGTAATCGACCATCTTCACCGAACTCAACCCCGTCGGCGAGACTGGCGCGCCTGTTGGTGGCGCAGTCGACCGCTACTGGCAGTTTACTAACCTTTTCCCAGCGACCAAAGAAATACTGGTCCACAAGCCGCTGGTCAGGAACCTTTTCATTGGTGCGGACCGAAGCTGGATCAATCGCGGAAAACCGAATAACGAATGGCACTGCGTAGGTCCACGGGCGATACAAGGCCCGGCTTTCAATCGTTTCAACGATTACCAATTGATCAGACAAAGGATCAAAAGTTCTGTCGTACCACGAATACTCACTGGCGATCGTCACTCCGATCATGCCCAACCCCGCGGCGACGGGCGCTGACCAGCGGGGCAGGCGACCGCCCGTCAGTTTGTTCACCAGCATGGCCACTCCGGCAAAGGCAAAGCCCGCAAAGATTGTGCCGATCAGTTCCAGAAACATATATCTCTCCGAATTCCGGGCGATTGCACCCGTTTATTTTCTTGTCTAGCCCAGCATACCTTTGCCATGGCCCACGGCAGATTGCATCGTTTTTACAACAACGAAAGCGTCGCGTAGATGACTTCGCTCAAAGTCCGACAAAGCGGATGGCGGAAGATAGTTGTTGGGTTTTTCACCGGACTTTACCAGCCTCACCTGATGTTCCAGCCGCGTTTCCGCGATCAGGTCATAAGCGTCCAATAGGTCCCGCGCACCGGACGGGCTGAGGACATTTGCCGCTTCGGCGGCTTTTAGCCGGGCGCGCGTGTTGGCCTCGGTCAGTTGACCCTGCAGGCTGTAGACGCGGGCCAGATCGACGACAGGCACAACGCCATTGTGCTTAAGGTCCAGCGTGTTGCGATGCTCACCCGACCGAATGGTCGCAAAGCCGCGCAGCAAGCCAAGTGGCGGAGTGTGTTTCAACGAGTTTGAAATCATATGCGCCACGAAGATCGAGTTCGCATTGGCCGCTGCCAGCGTATCCGCCTGAAGGTCTTCAAACAGTTCGAACGCACCACCGATTGGGCGCAGATCGAACATCACCGACGCCAGCATCTGAGCTTCGGGATTGGGTTTTGCGATCCAGCCGCTGAAATAGTCGCGCCAAACGCGTAGTGGCTGGCACCAACGCGGATTGGTCGCCATCATGTCTCCGGGACAGTAAAAATATCCGCAAGTGTCCAATCCGTCGGAAACAGACTTAGCCAGATCTCTGAAATAGGCCATGTCGCCTTCGGTCACGCTGTCATCCAGCATCAGGCAGTTGTCCTGATCCGAGACTCCGGTCTGTTCCTGCCGTCCCTGAGAGCCGCAAGCCAGCCACAGATATGGCACTGGTGGCGGGCCAAGTTTCTGTTCAGCCAACGCAAGCAGACGACGGGTTGCGGTATCCGCGATATCGGTGATCAGGCGGGTGACAATTTCGTGCCGGTTCCCGCCAGCGACCAGTTGTACCAACAGCTGCGGAATCTCTGCGGTAACCTGCGCCATTTCATCCGCCGAATTGGCGTGTGCGATCCGGCGTACCAACTCGGCCGAGTTAACCGCCTGATAATGAGTCAGGTCAGTCTGCGTCACAATCCCGATTAGCTTGCCGCCCTCACAGATCGGTATGTGACCAATCCCACGCTCCATCATCACGTGCAAAACGTCCGAGCCGATATCAGACGGCGACAGCGTGATAGGGTTTGGCGTCATGATTTCCGAAACCGGAGTACCCGCAGGCATCCCATCTGCCACGTATTTTCCTGATATGTCACGCAGGGTCGCTATTCCCAGCAGACCATCGCTTTCGGTCACACATAGTGACGAGATATGGCGGTCGCGCATCACGCGCGCGGCCTCGTTTACAGGCATAGTCGGGGGGCAGGTGGCCGGGTTATGCGCCATCAGCACGTCGATCGAACTGGTGGCAAGGCTCTGCGGGCTGACCCGGTCGCCTCGTGTTCGGTTGAAAAACTTGGCGACGACGTCATGTTCGTCGATTAATCCGCGCACCACATTGGGGGGCAGCACCATCAGTACAGATGGCGTGTGCGCATGTGCGTGGGTTGCGGCTTTGCCGTCTTTCATCAGACCGCGCTCGCCGAAGGAATTTCGCAGGCCCAGTTGCGAAACAACAGCGCCGTTTTCATCCGTAATCTGCACCTGTCCTTCGTAAATCACAAATACGCCGGGCAAAGTGTTGCCAAGCTCGTAGACAGGGAAACCTTCGTCTACCTCCCACACCTCGATCTGTTTTGCGAGATCGTCCAGCGTCTCGGGGGGCAGAGCGTCGTACGGGTGTACGGATTTCAGAAACCGGGTGATCTGGTCATGGGACAAAGGCATCAGTCGATCCTTGGTTTCTGGTGGAAAAATCCCGCCCGGTGGAATGCCGGGCGGGAAAAGTTGGTCGAAAAACGCGGCACTTGGAGGTTATCCATATGCCGCATCATGCTCATTTACTCTGAGCTGCACCCGCGCCACGGGGAATACGGACGCTTTCGACCAGTTCCTTGATCTCCTGCGGAGTCTCCTTGGTCATGCCGGCGACAACATATGCGACTGCGAAGTTGATCATCGCACCGATAGCACCGAACGAGGTCGACTTGATCGGGCCCAACAGCGGGTCAGCATCGTCGAACGAGTTGGTGCCCGGAATGAACAGCCAGCCCTTGTGCAGGAAGATGTAGACAAGGGTCACAACCAGACCGGCCAACATACCTGCGACCGCGCCGGTGTTGTTGATGCGGGTCGAGAAGATCCCCATCATCAGCGCCGGGAAGATCGAGGCAGCCGCCAGACCAAAGGCCAAGGCCACTGTCTGCGCGGCGAAGCCCGGTGGGTTCAGACCAAGATAGGTCGCGACAACGATTGCTGCAGCCATCGCGATCCGAGCGGCCAGAAGCTCACCCTTTTCCGAGATCTGCGGGTTGATCGCACCTTTGACAAGGTCGTGCGAAACAGCCGACGAAATCGCCAGCAACAGGCCCGCAGCGGTTGACAGAGCAGCCGCAAGACCACCGGCAGCGACCAGACCGATCACCCAACCGGGAAGGTTGGCAATCTCGGGGTTGGCCAGAACCAGGATGTCACGGTTGAATTTGGTCAACTCGTTTCCAACCCAGCCTTTTTCCTCAGCGATCGCCTGCAAGTCAGCATTCTGATCGTTGTAGTACTGGATTTTACCGTCGCCGTTCTTGTCTTCCCAGTCCAGCAGACCGGTTTTCTGCCACGTCTTCATCCAGTCGTAACGCGGATCGTTGTCGATATCTTCGACAGCAACCGCACCACCTTCAATGCCACCGTTCGGCCACATCATGTCACTGATGTTCAGACGCGCCATTGCGCCAACCGCAGGAGCAGTGAGGTACAGCAGCGCGATGAAGACCAGCGTCCAGCCAGCGGACCAGCGGGCGTCAGACACTTTCGGCACGGTGAAGAAGCGCATGATCACGTGCGGCAGACCGGCAGTACCGATCATCAGCGACAGTGTGAACAGCACCATGTTCAGCGTGTTCGAGTGATGCGCCGTATACTCGGCAAAGCCCAGCTCGGTCACGATGGCGTTCAGCTTGGTCAGCAGTGGCTCACCACTTGCAGTGTCGCTGAACAGACCCAACGCCGGAACCGGCGTGCCGGTCAGCTGTAGCGAGATGAAGATCGCCGGGATGGTGTAGGCTGTGATCAGCACGCAGTACTGAGCGACCTGAGTATAGGTCACGCCTTTCATCCCGCCAAACACCGCGTAGGCAAACACCACACAGGCACCGATCAGCAGACCGGATGTGTTGGACACCTCGAGGAAGCGGCCAAAGGCCACGCCCACGCCGGTCATCTGACCGATAACGTAGGTCACCGACGCAACGATCAGACAGATCACCGCAACGATACGTGCGGTCTGGCTGTAAAAACGGTCGCCGATAAATTCCGAGACGGTGTATTTGCCGAACTTACGCAGGTAGGGCGCAAGCAGCAGAGCCAGCAGAACGTAGCCACCGGTCCAACCCATCAGGAACGTTGAGTTGTCATAGCCGGTGAAGGCGATCAAGCCCGCCATCGAGATGAACGAGGCCGCGGACATCCAGTCCGCCGCAGTCGCCATACCGTTTGTGACGGGATGAACGCCGCGACCGGCGGCGTAGAATTCCGATGTGGAACCCGCGCGGGCCCAGATCGCGATGCCGATGTATAACGCAAAGGACGCGCCAACAAACAGCAGGTTGATGGTAAACTGGTCCATTGGGTTTACTCCTCATCCACGCCGTGTTCGGCGTCCAGCTTGTTCATGCGCCAGGCGTAGTTGAAGATCAGCACCAAAAAGACCAGAATTGATCCCTGCTGAGCGAACCAAAAGCCCAGGTCGGTGCCGCCTACAGCGATGCCCGATAGCAATGGACGCAGCAGGATGCCGAATCCAAACGACACCAGCGCCCAGATCGCGAGGCTGATGTAGATGAGACGCAGGTTGGCCTGCCAATAGCCCTTATCGGCCTGGGCAGTCTGCGCGGAGTCTGTTGATTGATCCGCCATTGCGGGTTCCTCCTTGTTCTCGTTTGGCAGTCCTTGCCCAACTCCTCCAGTGCGTCGGACCGCTTCTCGAATGTGCCAAACGCCCCGTGACGTCAGGCAAAACTTCTCTGGTCCGCCAAGGCGGGTCCATTGAAGTATTCTGTTGTTGGATCAGAGCCTTGCGGCTCGTCTCCTCCCCTTAGTTCATAACCTCGCTCACGACCCCTTGGAGGTCGCGGGCGATGTCATCGATCTGGCCCATGGCATCAATGCCTTTCAGCACGCCTTGGGCTTTGTAATAGTCAATCAGCGGAGCGGTCTGTGCGTGATACGCGGTCAGTCGGGATGCGACTGTCTCAGCGTTGTCGTCCGCACGGCGGTTGAATTCGGTGTGGCCGCACTTGTCGCATATGCCGTCTTCTACCGGCTGCTTGAACTTGTCATGATATCCTTCGCCGCAGCCGGCGCAGGTGTAGCGCCCCGAGATGCGGATCACCATTTCCGCATCTTCAACCTCGAGGCTGATGGCCGAATTGATCTTTTGACCGGACGAAGCCAGCAGGTCGTCCAGCGCCTCGGCCTGTACGGTGGTGCGCGGGAATCCATCCAAAATGACTCCTTTTGCGCAATCCGGCTGGGCCATGTGATCGCGCAGGATGGCGATGACAATCTCATCACTGACCAGTTCACCGGCCTCCATCACGACCTTGGCGGCTTTGCCAGCTTCGGTCCCTGCAGCGACAGCTTCGCGCAACAAGTCACCGGTGCTGAGTTGAACCAGTCCGAACTTGTCCTCAAGCATCCGGGCTTGCGTGCCCTTCCCGGCACCCGGAGGGCCGAGAAGGATCAGAACGGCAGGAGATATGGTCGTGGCAGCGTCCATCACATCCTCACTTGTTCGCACGGTTTTCGATCAGGTCTTCGACAACCGACGGATCGGCCAGTGTCGACGTGTCACCGAGGGCGCCAAAGTCGTTTTCAGCAATCTTGCGCAGAATACGACGCATGATTTTGCCGGAACGGGTTTTGGGCAGACCCGGTGCCCATTGGATCACGTCCGGGCTGGCAATTGGTCCGATTTCGGTTCGAACCCAAGTGCGCAGTTCCTTCACAAGCTCGTCTGACGGTTCACGGTCATTCATCAGGGTGACGTAGCAATAGATGCCTTGCCCCTTGATTTCGTGAGGGTAGCCAACAACTGCGGCCTCAGCCACGGCGGCATGCGCCACAAGTGCGCTTTCCACCTCGGCAGTACCCATACGGTGACCCGAGACGTTGATCACATCATCTACGCGGCCGGTAATCCAATAGTCGCCATCCTCGTCACGGCGGCATCCATCCCCGGTGAAGTAGTAGCCTTTGTAATCTGAGAAATAGGTCTTTTCGAACCGCTCATGGTCTCCCCAAACAGTCCGCATCTGACCAGGCCAGCTGTCCTTGATGCACAGAACGCCCTCAACCCCGTTGCCTTCGATCTCGACGCCCGATTGCGGGTCAAGAACGACCGGTTGAATGCCAAAGAACGGTTTCATTGCGGCACCCGGCTTCATCGCGTGCGCGCCGGGCAGGGGGGTCATCAGGTGACCGCCAGTTTCGGTTTGCCACCACGTGTCGACGATGGGGCATTTGCCTTTGCCGATGACCTCGTTGTACCAGGTCCAGGCTTCGGGGTTAATCGGCTCCCCCACGGTGCCCAGTGTGCGCAGATCGCTCAGATCACACTTCTCGGCGAATTCCTTGCCCTGACCCATAAGCGCGCGGATCGCGGTCGGTGCGGTGTAAAACTGGTTCACCTTGTGTTTTTCGCAGACCTGCCAGAAACGCGAGGCATCCGGATATGTCGGGACGCCTTCGAACATCACCGTGGTGGCACCGTTCGCCAGCGGACCATAGACGATGTAACTGTGCCCAGTGACCCAACCGACATCCGCGGTACACCAGTAAACATCGCCTTCGTGATAGTCGAAGGTGATCTCGTGCGTCATGGCGGCATAAACAAGGTACCCGCCGGTGGAATGCACAACGCCTTTCGGCTGACCGGTCGAGCCCGAGGTGTATAGAATAAACAGGGGATCTTCGGCGTTCATCTCGGCAGGTGCGCTGTAATCATCCGCCTCAAGCGCCATTTCGTTGTAGTCGTAGTCGCGTCCGTCGACCCATGTGGTCTGACCGCCGGTGCGCTTGACCACCAAACACTTCACCGTGTCCTTACAGTGCAGCATGGCGGCGTCCGCGTTCGATTTCAGTGGTGTCTTGCGGCCACCGCGCGGTGCTTCATCAGCGGTGATGATAACTTTCGCGTCGCAACCGTTTACCCGTGCGGACAGCGCATCCGGAGAGAATCCAGCAAACACGATGGAATGGATCGCGCCAATGCGTGCGCAGGCCAACATTGCATAAGCGGCTTCGGGGATCATTGGCAGGTAGATGACAACCCGATCACCCTTGCGTACGCCCAGCGTTTCCAGGATGTTCGCCATCCGGCATGTGCGGCGGTGAAGCTCAGCATAACTGATGTGCTGCGCGTCATCACTTGGGTCATCCGGTTCCCAGATGATCGCGGTCTGATCGCCACGAGTTTCCAGATGACGATCGAGGCAGTTGGCTGACACGTTCAATGTGCCATCAGCGTACCAGTTGATTCCAACCGAACCGAAGTCGTAGTTGACATCTTTGACCTGGGTATAGGGCTTGATCCAATCGACACGCTTTCCGTGTTCACCCCAGAAGGCCACAGGATCTTCAATCGAAGCCTTGTACATTTCAGCATATTTTTTTGCATCAACATGGGCGCGTGCAGCGGTTTCGGCGGATGGCGGATACACTTTAGAACCTGCCTGGGCAGCGGTTGTCATACTGAGGCTCCTCCCTCTAGGCTTCATTTCACTGGGCCGAATCTTGCCCGTGGAACGGGCGATGTCGACCCGTATCCTCCCCGTCGAGGATAATAAGCGGTTCTGAAAACAATGAAATAAATTACCGATATCCTTGGGTTTATTTGTAAATAAATTTTTCCAGACTGTAAAAAATTGTAAAATAAACCAAGGTGGCCGCGATTAAACGAAACAAAACAATATGTTACGTGTTACTATTTTTACCGCAGATTTAGTGACTGTCGGTCGTGAATTTTTACATCTATGACTCACCTTTTAGTTGTTAGCGCTGGCAGCCACCGTGGTCGCATGCGCGCGTCTGGGGTTGGCACCTTCCGATGTTGGCGCTAGCCTTAGCCCAAGCGCTTATGCAAGAAGCGCAAAAAAGGGAGAAATCATGATGAAGAAAATGTTGAGCGGTGCTGCTGTCGCCGCCGTAAGCGTTGCTTTCGTGTCCGAGGCCGCAGCAACCGAATGGAACGCATCGGTCTGGGGCAAACGGCGCGCCTTTACCGAACATGTCGAAAAGCTGGCTGAACTGGTCAGTGAAAAGACCAACGGTGATTTTACGATCAACGTCAGCTATGGCGGCCTGTCGAAGCCACGCGAAAACCTTGACGGGATTGAGATTGGCGCGTTCGAAATGGCCCAATTCTGCGCTGGGTATCATCGCGACAAGAACCGCGCGATCACCGTGCTTGAGCTGCCGTTTCTGGGCGTAAACACCCTGGAAGAGGAAGTGGCGGTCAGCCATGCGGTTTATGACCACCCAGCGGTTAAGGATGAAATGGCGCAGTGGAATGCGCGCATCATCATGACCTCGCCGATGCCGCAATACAACCTTGTGGGCACTGGCGAACCCCGTGACGAACTGGCGGAATTCGAAGGAATGCGCGTTCGCGCCACAGGTGGTCTGGGCCAGGCATTCGAGGCGGTCGGAGGCGTACCAACTTCGGTTCCTGCAACCGAAGCCTTTAATGCGATGGAATCGGGCGTCGTTGATACAGTTGCCTTCGCGCAGCACGCCCATCTGTCATTTGGCACCATCAACGAGGCCGATTGGTGGACCGCCAACCTGAACCCCGGCACCGTCAATTGTCCGGTTGTGGTGAACATTGACGCGTACGAGTCGCTGCCTGCCGAGCATCGCGAAGCGCTCAACAGCTCGATTGACGAAGCCATTGACCACTACCTTGCCAACTATGGTGGCCTGCTTGAACAGTGGGACGGCGTTCTGACTGAGAAAGGCGTGCAGAAAGTCGAAATCGATGAGGCCGTGATCCAAGAGTTCCGTACCAAAGCGGCCGATCCGATTCGGGAACAGTGGATCGCGGATATGTCCGCCCAGGGTCTTCCGGCACAGGATCTGTATGATTTGGTACAAACCACGCTGAAACAGCAGCGCGGTGGAAACTAATAGCCAGCTTCGGGTGCCTGACCGGGCACCCGAACACCGATACCAATAATAGGGGATCACCGGAATGGCAGGACAGGCCACGGTGCTTGAAGACGGCAGCCTCCTTAGTCGGCTGGATCGTCACTTGTTGAAGTTAGAGCAGTTTTTGGCATTGATCAGCGGTCTGGCCGTTTTTGGCCTCATGGTGCTTGCGGTTGTTTCCGTCAGCGGGCGTAATGCGATCAATGCACCACTACCCGGCTACGTGGACTGGATCGAACAGGCCATGCCCTTGATAGCTTTCCTGGGTATTTCTTATGTACAGCGCAGCGGTGGTCATATCCGCATGGACATCATGATTTCACGTCTGAATGGCCGCGCGCTTTGGCTGTTCGAGCTGATCTCGATTATCCTCATCCTTGTGCTCATGCTGGCGCTGGTCTGGGGCAGTTGGTCCCATTTTGACCGGTCATTTGATTTTGGTGCCCCACTCTGGAGCCGCGACAGTTCAATCGACATCGGTATCCCGCTATGGCCTGCCAAGCTGCTGGCGCCGGTGGCGTTTTCGGTTCTGTGCGCGCGTTTGATGCTGCAGGTTTGGGGGTATGGCCGCGCCTTTCTGTTGGGTCTGGAACATCCGGTCGCCGTACCTCTGATCCAGGATGCGGCGGCGCAAGCCGCTGCCGAGGCAGAACAATTCGAAGGGCAGGACTAACGCATGGACACGATAGACATTGGCCTGTGGGTCACAGGCGGTCTTCTGGTTTTGGTTGTCACGGGCATGCGGGTGGCTTTTGCCGCTGGTCTTGCCGGGCTTGTCGGACTGGTCTGGATATTTTGGGCTAAATTCGGATACGAGCCGGATCGTTTTGGGCGCGCATTGACAGTCGCCGTCAAAACGGCGGGGCAGGTACCGCATTCGAAAGTGGCCGCCCATACTCTAAGCCTCATCCCGACCTTTATCCTGATTGGGTACCTAGCCTATTACGCAGGTCTCACCCGCGCGCTATTCGAGGCCGCAAAACGTTGGGTGGCGTGGGTGCCGGGGGGATTGGCTGTATCGACAGTGTTCGCGACGGCCGGGTTTGCCGCGGTATCCGGCGCGTCGGTCGCGACCTCGGCTGTCTTTGCCCGGATCGCCATCCCGGAAATGCTCAAGGTCGGGTACAACAAGCAATTCGCAGCCGGGGTCGTTGCTGCCGGTGGGACGCTGGCCTCGCTAATCCCGCCTTCGGCCATTCTTGTGATTTATGCCATCATTGTTGAGCAGGATGTAGGAAAGCTTTTGTTGGCGGGCTTCATTCCGGGCGCGTTTTCGGCAGTGATTTACGGGCTTCTGATCGTTGGCATCGCGGTCTTCTTCAAAACTGTTGGCCCTCCGGTCAGAGGCTTCACATGGAAACAGCGCTTTGCTGCATTGCCCGGCGCGTTCCCGATCGTTGCCGTGATCCTGATCATCATCTGCTTTGTCTATAATCCTTTCGGTGAAAAAGCGTGGGGCACCCCAACGGAAGGCGGCGCAATCGGTGCCTTCATCGTCTTCTGCTTTGCCGTTTTCCACGGAATGCGCTGGACCGAGTTGAAATCCGCCCTGCTGGAAACCGCTAAGCTGACCGCGATGATCTTTTCGATCATCTGGGGCGTGCTGATCTATGTGCGTTTTCTGGGCTTTGCTGATTTGCCGGGGGCCTTTTCGGATTGGATCACCTCATTGGAAATGGCGCCGATGCTGATCCTGATCTGCATACTTCTGGCCTATGCAGTGCTGGGTATGTTCATGGACGCTATCGGAATGCTGCTGCTCACGCTGCCCGTTGTCTATCCGGCAGTTATGGCATTGAACGGGGGAGAGACGGTCAGCGCCGCAGAAAGCACCTTTGGCATGTCCGGCCCGATGTGTGCGATCTGGTTCGGCATACTGGTTGTGAAGATGGCTGAGTTCTGTTTGATCACTCCGCCCATCGGCTTGAATTGCTTCGTAGTCGCCGGCGTCCGCCCTGATCTGAGCGTTCAGGATGTGTTCAAAGGCGTTACGCCGTTCTTTATCGCGGATGGTGTCACCATTGCTTTGCTCGTGGCGTTCCCTGGCATCGTTCTGTACCTGCCGTCATTGGCCGGATAGAAAAAGCCCCCGGCGATGGGCCGGGGGCTGAGTACTGCCATTTGCGGGTCTTTTTAGCTTGCCCGCATCAGCATCCCATACAGGTCGCGTGGATCATCTGGATCGGCCAGCATGTCCAATGGCTCATAAAAATCAGTGCCTTCGATTGTGGACTTGATGTAACGAAGGGCCGAGAAATCCTCGATCGCAAAGCCAACGCTGTCGAACAGAGTGATTTGGCGATCATCGCGACGGCCTTCGGCTTGACCGGTCATGACCTTCCACATTTCGGTCACTGGGTGATCGTCCTCCAATGCCTGAATCTCACCTTCGATCCGTGTCTGTTCTGGATATTCGACAAAGATGTCCGACCGCAGAAGGATATCCTTGTGCAATTCGGTCTTGCCCGGGCAGTCGCCCCCTATGGCGTTGATGTGCACGCCGGGGCCAACCATGTTGTCGGTCAGGATCGTTGCGTATTTTTTGTCAGCCGTGCAGGTCGAGATGATATGTGCGCCCTCTATCGCCTCTTCCGGGGTTGAGCAGGAAACGACGCTCAGCCCTGTTCCCTGAAGGTTTTCAGCGCATTTCTTGGTTGCGTTACTGTCAGTGTCGTACAGGCGTACCGTTTTGATCCCACACATTGCCTTGAAGGCAACGCATTGAAACTCTGACTGGGCTCCGTTGCCGATCATCGCCATGACCGTTGAGGATTTGGGTGCCAGATAGCTGCCGACCAGCGCGGATGTCGCGGCTGTTCGCAGTGCGGTCAGCATGGTCATTTCGGTCAGAAGGGTGGGATAGCCAGTGTATACATCTGCCAGCAGGCCAAATGCGGTCACCGTCTGCAACCCTTCGGACGTGTTCTTCGGATGGCCGTTGACGTATTTGAAACCATAGGCTTCACCGTCAGACGTTGGCATAAGCTCGATCACGCCATGCGGTGAATGCGCGGGAATACGCGGAGTTTTGTCAAAGCTTTCCCACCGCTTAAAGTCAGATTCGATCTGGGCAGCTATCTGGGTGATCATCCGCTCGACCCCGACGTGATGCACAAGCCGCATCATGTTGTCGACGGATACAAAAGGCACAAGCGCCTTATCGGAAGGTTGCATCGTGGTCTCCTATCGGCGGGGTGGCGTCGGTCTTGATGTTCAAGGTCTGAAAGGCGGTCCGCTGGGAATGCATCAAAAGCTCCGGGTCGGGCGGTCAAAGATGCGGCGGCCCAACAATGAGGCCGCAAGATCAACCATCAACCTTGCGGTGCGGCCGCGTTCGTCAAGGAACGGATTCAACTCCACAAGGTCCAGCGCGCAGACGAGGCCACTTTCGTGCAGAAGTTCCATGACCAGATGCGCCTCACGCTCGGTTGCGCCGCCGGGTACGGTTGTTCCGACGGCGGGCGCGATGGAGGGATCCAGGAAATCGACATCCAACGAGACATGCAAAAAGCCATTCGCTGCACGGACACGGTCAAGGAAAGCGATCAGGGGGGCTTTGATACCGTGTTCATCAATGCTGCGCATGTCGGCCAGCATTGCGTGATCCTTCTCTAGCCGCGCACGTTCGGCGGGATCGACCGAACGCAAGCCGATCATACCCACCCGATCTGTCGGAACTGGATTGGTCACGCGGGGAAACGCGTCAAAACCGGGCTGGCCCGTGAAATACGCCACCGGAGTTCCGTGAAGGTTACCGCTACCGGTGCTTTCGGGCGTGTGGAAATCGCTATGGGCGTCGAGCCACAGCACGAATAGCGGGCGGCCCACCTTTTCGGCGTGGGCTGCCATGCCTGAAACAGTACCCATGGATAATGCGTGATCGCCACCCATGAAGATGGGTAAACCCTTCGCGGCTGAGTCCTGCGCCGCGCGGCTTAGCGCGCGGGTCCAGCCGATGACGTCTGGCAGGGCAAACAGGTGATCGTGTACAGGCACATCTGTTTTGTCGGGGGAAACATTGCCGATGTCTGAAACCTTATGCCCCAGATCAATCAAGGCTTGATCCAGACCAGCCACCCGATAGGCGTCTGGCCCCATGCGGCAGCCCTGACGGCGCTTTCCCGCATCCATCGGAGCGCCGACCAATATAACGTGTTTATTGTCCATATGTTTGTTTAGACCTGCACGTTGCCTTGCGAAAAGAGGGCAAATTGATCAAAATGAAACCGTCTCATACGAATTGGATACGCGCCTTGGACGATTTGGACAGCAAGCTGCTAAATGCCTTACATCGCGATGCGCGGGCATCGCTTTCAGAATTGGCAGAAACACTTGGTGTGACCCGCACAACGGTGCGCAGCCGTTTGCAGCGTCTCAAGCAGTCAGGCGAGATCGTGGGCTTTACCGTGCTTACCCGGCAGGATGTAGCTGAAAGCCCTGTGCGTGGCCTGATGATGCTTGAGATCGAAGGCCGCGGGACCGAGCGAACGATGGCACGCATTGCCGCCCTGCGCCAAGTACGCGCCGTGCATACAACAAACGGCAGTTGGGACCTGATCGCCGAGATCGGGACCGAGACCCTCGCCGAACTTGACGAAGTTCTTTTCCTGATCCGACGGATGGAGGGGATCACCCGGTCCGAGACCAATCTGCTTCTATCCACGCGAAAAGGTCGTGTCTGAACCATCGCAGTGTTTTGAGCTTTAAGGAATTTGTGCAAGAGTTGCCCGGCGTCGCCCATCCGCGCGCGGGATCGTTGCAGTGCCTCAGAGCAGGGGAAGACCATGACCACGCAGGAGACTGACAAAGAGCTTTGGGCTGTACGTCTTGCCGAGCGCGCGGCCGGGTTTCTGGAAAAGCCCGCAGTGCGGATTTCGGTCCCGATACTGGTCACACTGATCGCGCTTGTCGTTCTGCATGAACTGTCCGAGCATGTAAAATGGGCCGACGTTCAGGCGGATGTGGCGAATACGCATTGGACAGTCTTGGCAATCGCCTTGGGCTGGACCTGTTTCAGCTTCTTGTCGCTGTCCATGTATGACGTATTCGCCGTGCAGAGCGTAGCAAAGGGAGAGGTGCCTCTGACCGTTGCGGGAATGGCCGGGGCAAGCGGGTATGCCGTGTCCAACTGCCTTGGATTCTCGTACATCACCGGAACAGCGATCCGCTACCGCATCTATGCCTCGCTTGGGCTGGACCTTAGCCGTGTTGCGGGTGTCATTGCGACGTCATGGATCGCGTTTTGGTCCGGGCTGGTGCTTTTGCTGGGCATTTTGTTCACTCTGCACCCGGATGGAATATCAAAGATTTTGCCGATCAGCGATACGACCGAGACCGTGATCGGGATGTGCTTGCTTGCCGCACTTGCAGCGCTGTTCATCTGGCTTGCAAAGGGCGGACGTAAGCTTGCCTATGGCGGGTTCGGGTTCAACCTGCCGGGCGGCAAACTCGCCGGCCTGCTAACCCTGGCCGCAATCGGAGACCTGTTTGGCGCTTCGATGGTGCTGTATACCTTGTTCCCCAATGATCTGGGGGTCGGGTATCCCTATTTCTTTACGATTTTCATAGGCGCGATTGCAGTCGGCATTCTCAGCCACGCGCCCGGCGGAATTGGCGCGTTCGAGGCGACATTGATCGCAGGTCTGGGTGCCTCTGGCAGGTCTGACGTCATCGCGGCCTTGCTGCTGTATCGGTTGGTTTACACGTTTCTACCCTTTGCTGTTGCAAGCCTTGCGATTGCTGTGGCCTCGGCGCTGACGCACCGCCATCACATCAGCGGTGCAGCAATATGGATCTACCGTGCGATACGGCCGATCGTTCCTATGGTTGCAGCAGGTGTGACTGCCGTGGCGGGGATCATTCTGCTGGTTTCGGGGGCCTTGCCGTCCAGCAGCCAAGGCCTTGGCGTGCTGCGTGACGTCCTGCCGCTGTCCTTTGTCGAGGCGTCACATCTGGCGGGCAGCACTGTCGGCGTTTTGCTGATCCTGGTCTCTCGCGGGTTGTTCCGCAAACTTTATCGCGCTTGGGTCGTTGCGATGCTGCTGATGGTGGCTGGATGCGTTGCCTCTTTGACCAAGGGGTTGGATACGCATGAAGCCATCGGCATGCTGGTCTCTACTGCCGTGCTCGCCACGTTTCGCGATGCGTTCTATCGCGTCAGCGGTGCCTCAATTTTTCGACTGAACATTCCGTGGCTGGTCAGCGTGATCGCCTTGTTGGCAGTGATCTTCTGGATCGGGTTATTTGCCTATTCGCATGTCGAGTACCAGAACGCATTGTGGTGGGAATTCGCCTGGAGTGGTGACGCCTCGCGCTTTTTGCGCTCTAGCCTCGTGGTCGCGGTCATTGTTGGCGTTGTTGCTGTTAACTCTTTGTTCGGGCGGGAAATACCTCAGCCAGTACGGACTGAAATACCACCAGTGGTGGAACGTTTGGCGTTAGAAAGCGAAGATACCGAGGCGCAGATTTCGTTGACCGGAGACAAACAGTTCCTGATCGCGCCGGACGATAGCGCGTTTCTGGCCTACGCTGACACCGGAAACGCGTTAATCAGCAAGGGTGAGCCTGTAGGCGACGAAACGACAGGTAAGCAGCTGATCTGGCAACTGCGCGAGATGGCGGACCGGGAAGGTAAGCTTTGCGCATTCTACAGCGTTTCTACCAAATACCTGCCGACATTCCTGGACCTTGGCCTGTCTATTCTGAAAATCGGTGAGGTCGCACGGGTGCCGCTAAAAGACTTTTCGCTCGATGGGAAATCCCGCAAGCGGTTCCGACAGGCAAAGAACCGGGCTGAGCGGGAGGGGTATGTGTTTGAAATCATCCCGAAAGAAAAACTGGCCGCGATCCTGCCCGAACTGCGCAAGGTGTCAGACGACTGGCTTGAAAACAAGGCGGGCGCAGAGAAAGGCTTTGCCCTTGGCGGCTTTGATGATGAATACCTTTCGTATTTTGATCACGCTGTGCTGCGCAATGGGGATACGGGTCAGATTGTTGCCTTTGCCAATTTGTTCCAAGGCGGTCATAAATCCGAACTGTCACTGGACCTGATGCGGTATGAGCCCGACAGTCCCAGCTTTGTCATGGATGCTTTGTTTGCTGAAATGATGTCATGGGGGGCCGAGCAGGGGTTTCAGTGGTTTTCACTGGGGGCTGCACCGTTTTCAGGGATCGAAAGTCGGCAGCTTGCCTCATTCTGGAACCGCGTCGGCGGTTTTGTTTATGAACATGGTGAACAGTTCTATCATTTTGAGGGGTTGCGCTCCTTCAAACAAAAATTCGACCCGGAATGGAGCCCGAACTATCTGGCCAGCCCAGGCGGATTGGCAGCGCCCCGGATATTGTACGAGGTGAACGTTCTTGTCTCGGGTGGTCTGCGCGGCCTGACGAAATAGCAGCTA
Organism: Ruegeria sp. AWH4_226; assembly: GCF_056159225.1. NCBI lineage: Bacteria > Pseudomonadati > Pseudomonadota > Alphaproteobacteria > Rhodobacterales > Roseobacteraceae > Ruegeria > Ruegeria sp. AWH4_226. The sequence continues at coordinate 728,973 of NZ_JBSWUU010000001.1, forward strand.
GTTGAGACTGGCGCGGGTGGGCGTGTTTTGCAGCAGGTCGCCCCAGTCGGTGCGATACGCCATTTCGGTTAGCACTGTTTCGGGAAGGAATTCCTGACTCTGCCGTATTTGCCAGCCGCCACCGAGCCCCTTGTATACAGCGACCAGATTGCTGGATACCTGCTGCCGAGACGCGATCAGATTGGCCTGAGACCGCAGCAGCACGGTCTGCGTATTCAGGATGCGAGAATAGTCGGCAATTCCATCGCGATATTGATCCACCGCAATCTGCGCGGCCTTGCGCGAAGCCGCGACACTGTTTTCATAAAAGCCGACTTGCTTGCGAGACTGTGCATACGCCACCATCGCGCTTTCCACTTCGGAATACGCGGTCAGAACAGTGTTCTGATAGTTGGCTATCAAAGCCTGATACGCCGCATCCTGCGCACGTACGTTGTTCTGAATTCGACCATAATTCAAAACATTCCAAACTACCCCGGCGTTGGCCAACCCGGTTGAGCTGGCGGATGAAAACAGATCCCGCCCGCCCGAGGCCTGTAATCCAATCGCCCCCGACAGAACGAACTGCGGGTAGAGATCGGCCATCGCGATCCCGACTTGGGCTGATTGGGTGGCTGCCGCAAGCTCAGCTGCGCGCACATCCGGGCGACGGCGAAGCAACTCGGCTGGAACGCCAACAGCGACGTTGGTGCGGGCCGATGGAATCCGACCCGAATTGCCCAGCAGACCTGTCATTCGGGAAGGTGTGGTCCCAAGCAGAACTGCAAGCGCATTCTTGGCCTGTTGCAGATCGCTTTCGATTTCCGGTACCAGTGCTTTTGTGTTGTTCAGCAGGGCGGTGGATTCCTGCACGTCCAACTCGGTCGTGATTCCGTTGTTGAAACGCAACTGAGTCAGATCGGCGGATTCCTGTTGCAATTGGATATTTTCGCGCGCGATGGCCAGAGATTCCTGCAATGCCCGGATATTGACGTAAAGCGCAGCCACATCCCCCGTCAGTGTCACAAGCGCGTCGTCATAATTGGCAACTTGCAACGCCAGATTAGAGCGCGCCGCCTGAACGCCGCGCCGTTGCTGGCCCCAGACGTCCAACTCCCATTGTGCGTCGAAGCCAACCTGTGAGGTTGAAAACTCGGTGTCCAGAGGAATAATCCTCTGAATATCCGAGATCGGTCCCAAGTTGTCGCTGAGCTGCCGCCGTTCGATTGAGCCGCCGATCGCCTGCGATTGAGGATACAATTCACCAAAAGCGATACCCAGTTGTGCGCGTGCTTGTAATACGCGAGCACCAGCAACTTGCAGGTCGAGGTTTTGGGCATAGGCTTCGGCGATCAGCTTATTCAGCGTTGGGTCGTTGAAGGTTTCCCACCATCTCACCACCGGAGCACTGCGCGAGGTTAGCCCGCTTGGACCTGCGCTGGGACTGTTCACCTCAATCCATTCCTTCACGACCGGAGAATTCGGGCGCACAAAATCAGGCCCAACCGGAGCGCATCCTGCCAGAATCGCCCCACACAGGACGGTGCCGATCAGTCTGCTATGAAGTCTGGCCCGGATCATGGCATTTCCTCAGATATCCAATGGTCGGATGAAATTGGCGAAAGAGTAGAGGCGGATATTGATGCGCCTCAGGAACTCGAAACTTTTGCCTTGGCCGGTATAGATGGCAACTGCGGCATGCCCGCCGGCTGGAAGGGTGTGGCTATCCGGGACATCGACCGAAATTTGCACCGCAATGCGTCCCGGTAGCTTCGGAATCTCGAAGCCGGGCAGGCGGCCCGAGGGCAGGTATTGACCTTGGCGTGTCGCCCACCAGATCGCCTCGACCTTTCCTGTCAGTATCTCACCGGGATAGAGATCAAGCGCCACCTCAACCTCTTGCCCCGGTTCTACGAATTTCAGGTTTTGCTGGCGATATGTCGCCAGGATGTACGGGTTGTCCTTGGTGACAAAACTGGCAATTGCGCCCAGCCGAATGTCGCCCACAACGAGGCCCGGGCGAGCTTGTTGTGACACAATCATGCCGTCTTCGGGTGCGTAGATCACCGTGTTGTCGAGAAAATACTGCGCTTTGTCCAACTGCGCCTGCGCCTGCAGGATACCTGTATTCACGCCGTCAATCTGTGACTCTTGCGCCAGCCGTGCCTTTTCCAGATTTGCTTCGGCTTCCTTGACCAGTGCCTGATCTTCTGTGACCTGCTCGTTCCATCGATCCAGTTCATCCTGCCGCGCGCCGCCAGCGGGTACGAGGTTTTCGTACCGTGCCTGCTGGGTCAGCGCATAGGCCAGCTGCGCATTGGCGCGTTCAATGGCTTCGGATGCCGCTATCACGTCCTGTTCAAGGATTTTGGCGTTCTGCTCGGCCGCAACAAGCTGCGCGCTGGCCTCGGCCACTTCTAATGAAAAGACCGTGTCGTCAAAGCGATAAAGGGGGTCGCCTTTCTTCACCTCGGTATTTGGTTCAACCAACACTTCGCTGAGTATTGTTGGTTCGGTCAGACGTGGAACAATCTGGATGGTCGAGCGAACAACGTGGCTGTCGATCGAAAATGGCTGAAAAAAACGCAGAGCAACCAAGAAAACCAACAACAGATGCGCGCCGACCCAAAAAGATACGATCCCCCAGGCGATGTTGAACTTGAGCCATTTCGCTTTGAAAAAAATGAACCAGACGAAAATCAGGTAGAATAGTGTAATGCCTAGGGCGACAAACATATTTTTTGACTTCCTTTGGCCTTAGCTTTTCTTGGTCTGTTCAGGATCCAGCGGGTCGCTGTATTCATCGGTCAGGGTTCCGCCAAGTCGCTTGATCTCTTTGCGAACAGCGTCCCGCTCATCATCTGGCATTCGGCGGATATCTACGGTGGCGCTGTCATGAAATGCCCAGATAAAGGCGTGGACCCATGGGACGATGGCTAAGAACCCCATCCATCCCATGATCTTCACGGATTCTGCGTGTGGATGATTACGTTTGATCGCTATGCGCCCCGGCAGGCCCATGAGGAATAGAAACAGCGCCATAATTGCGGCGAGCAAAAGTATCAGCGCCAGAAACGTCAGATAGTCATAATAGTCCAGCGACTGCCCTAGTAACCCCATGGGTAAGCCTCCTTTCGGGAAGGTTGCCCCAATCTCAGCCGTTGCAGCCGCGTTCGTCAATGAATTTGTAGCTTGTAGGTACGTACCGGCAATAAAGCCGGACTGTCTTTCATGCGCGTTGAAACAACCCGGAGCTCAGGAGCAGATCTTTACCTGCGTTTGCCACTCCGTGCATTTTTCCGCCAGTCCTGTGGGCAGAGGTTGATCCGTGTAGAACGTATCCAAGTCAGACAGCGAGGCTATCTTTGCGGGCGCAGTGCGTTGAAACTTGGTTTGATCTGCCACCAAACATGTCCGGCGGGCTTGAGCGATGATGGTCTGACTGACGCGCACCTCTTGAAAGTCAAAATCCAACAGGTCTCCGGCAGTATCCAGGGCAGAACATCCAATGATCGCGAAGTCGAATTTGAACTGCTCGATGGTTGCGACCGTCAGATTGCCGACCAACCCCCCATCTGATCGCCGCAAAACACCGCTCGCCACAACGATCTGACAGTTGGGGTTATCGACCAGTATGTTGGCGACATTCATGTTATTGGTCACCACCATCAGGTCTTTGTGTCCCAACAATTGTCGGGCTACCGCCTCGGTTGAGGTGCCGATGTTCAGGAAAATCGATGCACCATCGGGGATATCCTGTGCACAGTGCTGCGCGATCAGGGCTTTGGACTCGGCGTTCATTGCGCGGCGGTCTTCGTAGCCGATATTGGAAACGCCCGAGCGTAAAACGGCACCGCCATGAACGCGGTCCAGTTTCCCTATATCCGCCAGTTCGGACAGGTCGCGGCGGATGGTCTGAACCGTGACATCGAACCGAGCGGCAAGGTCTTCGACCATCACACGTCCGTCTTGCCGGGCAATGTTCAGGATATCCGACTGTCGAAAGGAAAGGGACACGGTTTGCTCCTACTGCTTGGGTTCGTTTATGTTCGTTTTTGCTAGAGGCGCAACATAATCTTCACCTTCAGCCGTAGATTTATCCTCAAATTGCGGCATAACGAACATAAACGAAGAATAGCATTGACCAAACGAGGGTCGATACGGTTAATGAGCGCGCGTTTCGCTTTGAAGTGGGAATCATCCAGCTATGGAACAGACAAACGAACAGGTTTTCGACCTTTTCATCATTGGCGGCGGTATCAACGGCTGCGGCATCGCGCGGGATGCGGCTGGGCGCGGGCTTTCGGTGGCGCTGGCTGAGATGAACGATCTGGCGTCGGCGACGTCGTCTGCGTCAACCAAGTTGTTTCATGGTGGGTTGCGGTATCTTGAGTATTTTGAGTTCCGCCTTGTCCGCGAGGCTTTGATCGAACGCGAAACCCTGCTGCGGGCGATGCCGCATATCAGTTGGCCGATGCGCTTTGTCCTTCCGTATCACGCGGATATGCGCTTTGATTCCGAAACGCCAACCTCGCGCCTTCTGAGTACTGTGATGCCCTGGATGAAAGGACGCCGCCCGGCTTGGCTGATCCGGTTGGGATTGTTCATGTATGACCATCTGGGTGGGCGAAAAATCCTGCCCGGAACTGCTTCGTTGGATCTAAAAAGCGCGCCTGAGGGGCGGCCTTTGCAGGACAAGTTCGAAACCGCCTATGAGTATTCGGATTGCTGGATCGAAGATTCACGGCTGGTCGTACTTAATGCCCGCGACGCTGAGGCGCGCGGTGCAAAGATCATGGTTCGAACCGAGGTTCTGTCAGCCGAGCGCATTGGCAATCTATGGCAGGTTACGGTTCGCAATCGGGACAGTGAAGAAACGCGGGTGATCAAGGCAAAGATGCTGATCAACGCGGGTGGTCCCTGGGTTGGCGACATTATCCAGACGAAAATCCGTGTGAACTCGCGTGAAGGTGTCCGATTGGTTCGCGGCAGCCATATCGTAACGCGCAGACTGTTCGACCACGACAAATGCTATTTCTTCCAGGGGGAGGATGGCCGGATCATTTTTGCCATTCCGTACGAGCGTGACTACACCCTGATCGGGACAACAGATCAGGATCATCCGGACCCGTCCGAGCTTCCAGTCTGTACCGAAGCAGAACAAGAGTATCTGTGCGCCTTCGCCACGAAGTACTTCAAAACCCCTGTGACGCGCGATGAGATCGTCTGGACCTATTCCGGGGTGCGGCCGCTCTATGATGACGGTGCCAGCAGCGCGACTGCGGCGACACGGGACTATACGCTTAAAGTCGATGCGCAGGGTGGGGCGCCCGTGCTGAATGTCTTTGGCGGCAAGATCACAACTTATCGACGGTTGGCGGAATGCGCGCTTAAGAAAGTGGCCGAGTATTTTCCGGATCTGCCCGGCCCGTGGACCGCAGGCGTTGCCTTACCCGGAGGAGACTTTTCGGTTGATGGGGTGCAGGATTTGGTCGCCGGTCTAGAGGAAGATTTTGTCTTCTTGGACCGCGCTTGGGCCGAACGCCTTGTACGGGCCTATGGGACCGAGGCTCGAGATATTTTGGAGGATGCGAAAACCGCCGCGGATTTGGGAGAAGATTTTGGCGCTACGCTGACCGCGCGGGAACTGCAATGGCTGATGGACAAAGAGTATGCGCGTATGGCCGAAGATGTCGTTTGGCGTCGCAACAAGCTTGGTCTGCGACTAAGTGCAGATCAGGTCGCGCGCATTCAGGATTGGATGGACCAACGTAGGCAAGCTGCCGCCTAGAAAAAACCCCGCCAGACAGGCGGGGTTTTTCGTTAAGCCTAGGCTGTTTCCTCGGATGGTCCGGGATCGTTCTTTGACCCCTTGATCCATTCCCTGAGGCTTTGCATCAACGCGTATAGAACCGGCACCAGAATGACGCCAACCAGCGTTGCTGCCAGCATTCCACCAAACACGGCCACGCCGATGGCCTTCTGGCTGGCCGCGCCTGCACCGCTGGCCGCCAGCAGCGGGACCACACCCAGCAGGAACGACAATGCGGTCATCATCACCGCGCGGAAACGCTGAAACGCGGCTTCGGCGGCGGCCTCTTTGATCGACAAACCTTGGGCCCGTTGCTCCATCGCGAACTCGACGATCAGAATGCCGTTCTTCGATGCGAGGCCGACAAGCATGATCATCCCAATCTGAGTATACAGGTTGATATCGCTGCCAACGACAGCAACCGCAGCCACCGCGCCGAATAGGGCAACGATTACCGAAAGCAGGATGGAAACCGGCATGCTCCAACTTTCGTATTGGCCAACTAGGAAGAGATATCCGAACATGATCGCAAGACCCAGGATCACAACGACAAGCCCGCCCGTCGCCAATTGCTGTTGCGCGGTACCTGTCCATTCGAACGCGTAACCCGGGGGCAGGGCGGTCGTGGATTCTTCGGTCATCACGGCGATGGCGTCACCCGTTGAAAGACCTGGCGCAGGAACTGCCGTAACAGTGGCTGAGCGGAACAGGTTGTGCCGTTTCAGCAGAACTGGGCCTAATACGTTTTCTACATCGACCAGTGTTCCCAGAGGAACCATCTCACCCGTCGTGGAACGAACATAAAGGTTCGAGATATCCTCGACATTGTCGCGATAACTGCCGTCGGCCTGGATCATCACGCGATAGACCCTACCGAACAGGTTGAAGTCGTTCACGTAGTACGAACCCAATTGCGCCTGCATGGTCTGGAATACTTCGGCCACCGACACTTGCAGCGTTTTGGCTTTCTCGCGGTCCAGATCAACAAACAACTGCGGCACGTTTGCCCGGAACGTCGTGTAAGACTGACCGATCTCGGGTCTCTGGTTCGCCGCGTAGACAAACGATCCCACGGCCGCAGCCAAATCCTGCGGCGACCCGCCACCGGTTTGCTGGACCTCCATTTCAACACCGGCCGACATGCCCAGACCCTGAATGGGTGGCGGATTGAACGCAACGACCGAGGCCGCGGACTCACCGTTGGCAATGGCCAGGATTTTCGCAAGAATCGCGTTGGCGCTCAGGTCTTCCTCCTGACGCTCGTCCCAGTTGATGAGGTTTACAAAGATTGCGGCTCCGTTGGTGATGGTCCCGTTCAGCATCGAGTAGCCGTTGATGAGAACTGTACTTGATACACCGGGGATTTGCTGAATCTGCTCATCCAAACGGGCCGAGACGACCTCGGTCCGTTCCAACGTGGCCGCATCGGGCAGTTGGATGTCGACGAAAAGATATCCGTTATCCTCAAGCGGCAGGAAGCCACTGGATGTGTTCGACATGATCGTCCCGCCGCCCATTGCCAACGCGACGATGATGCCAAGTCCAATAACAGGCAGGATCAGCAGTTTACGAACAATTGCGACATAGCCGCCCCGAACGGTGCCGATGAAGTTTTCGAAGACGGCCAACAGCCCTTTGGGGGGACCGGAACGTGCCCGCAGAACCAGCCCGCACAAGGCTGGAGACAGCGTCAGCGCGTTGATGGATGAGATCACAACCGCGGTTGAGATCGTCACGGCGAACTGTGAATACAGCCGCCCTGAGATGCCGGGCATGAACGTCACCGGCACAAACACGGCCAGCAGAACCAACGTGGTTGCGATGACCGGGCCAGTAATCTGCCCCATCGCCTTTCGGGTTGCCTCGGCGGGCGGCAACCCTTCCTCTGCGATGATCCGTTCAACGTTTTCGACAACAACAATTGCATCGTCCACCACGATCCCGATAGCCAGAACCAGGGCGAACAGCGAGATTGTGTTCAACGACATTCCGAACAACAGCAGGAATGCGAATGTCCCGATCAGTGAGACCGGGATTGCGACCGCGGGAATAATTGTCGCGCGCCAGCTGCCAAGGAAGACGAACACAACGGAAATGACCAGGGTGAAGGTCAAAATCAGGGTTGAGACCACATCATTCAGGGATTGTTCCACAAAGTCCGTGGTGTTGAAGGGGACGCCATATTCCACATCGGATGGGAATGTGCGCGATAGGCGCTCAAGCTCTGCCTCAACGCGTTCAGAGACCGCCAGCGCGTTTGCACCGGGGGCTTGGTAGATGCCGAGAACAGTTGCTGGAACGCTGTCGAAAAAACCCGAGGCCGCATAGTATTCTGCGCCCAGTTCCACACGTGCAATATCCCTGACCCGAACGATTGACCCTGCATCGCCGGTGCGAATGACAATCTCTCCGAATTCATCGGCCGAGGTCAGACGACCCTTGGTCTTGATCGTGTACTGAAAGGTTTGCCCTTCAGGAACCGGAGGCGCCCCGATTGACCCTGCCGATACTTCGACGTTTTGCTCGCGAATGGCGTTGATCACGTCGCCCGGCGTGATCGACAAAGCCGCCATCTGATCCGGGTCCATCCAGATCCGCATGGCATATTCCAGATTGGTCAGAACGTCCGCCTTGCCGACACCTTGAATACGCGCCAACGCGTCTTTGAGGTTGATCGACGCATAGTTCGACAAGAACACACTGTCATAAGTACCATTCGGCGAGGTCAGAGTGACCAGCAACAGCATGTTGGTCGACGCCTTTTGCGTGACCACACCCGATGACGTCACCTCGGCCGGAAGCGAGGACATCGCCTGCGCCACGCGGTTCTGCACGTTGACTGAGGCGATGTCTGGGTCGGTTCCCACTTCGAAGGTAATATTCAGCGAATAGCTACCGTTGTCCGAAGACGTGGACGTCATATAGATCATGTCATCCACGCCGTTTACCTGCGCTTCAATTGGCGCAGCGACGGTATTTTCAACAGTTTCGGCGTTTGCACCGGTATACGTTGTGGACACACTGACAACCGGTGGGGTGATGTCGGGAAATTGTGCCACGGGCAGGACCAGATAGCCGATACCGCCCATGATTGTCAGGACAAGCGAAATAACGAGCGCCAGCTTGGGGCGGCTGATGAACAGGGCTGAGAACATTGATTATTCTCCCGGCTGCTCAGATGCGACGACCGCATCAACGGCAACGCCAGGCCGGACCCTTTGTAAACCTTCAACAATCACGCTTTCGCCCTCGCGAAGACCGTCTTTGACGATAACCGCCGTGCCTTCGGTGTTGCCGGTGGTGATGTAACGCTGTTCCACCATCTGCTGATCGTTGACCACTAGCACGAAATCTCCCCGTTGATCACGTTGCAGCGCGGCTTGGGGGATCAGAACCTCAAGTGTTGGTTCCAGCGCCTCGATCCGTACATTCAGGAATGCCCCGTCGACGATCAACCGGTTAGCATTTGCGAACTCGGCGCGCATTGCAATGGCACCGGTCAAGGGGTCAATGCGGTTGTCGACGAACACGATCTTTCCTGTCTCATCCAGTTCTGTTCCGTTTGGCAGGTTTATGCGCACATTCGGGCTTTTTTCATTCTCGGACAGGGACGAAGGTGTCGCGCTCATGGTCTCAAGGACCGACGTGAATTGCTTTTCGTTTACCGAAAAATTCACGTAGATCGGAGCCTCGCTGACGATATTGACCAGCGGCGGGTTGGTTGGCCCAACCACGTCACCGACACTGATCGCGACCCGGCCGATGCGTCCGTCGAAAGGCGCGTGAATTTCAGTGTAGTTGAGGTCAAGTTCTGCTTGCTGTATTGCAGCATGGGCGGCTTTCACTTCGGCCTCGGCCACCAGTTCATTTGCGCGCGCGATGTCACGCTCGGCTTCGGGGGTGGCATCCCGTTCGAAAAGCTCTTGTTTTCGCGCCAGTTCAACCTTTGCCAGTTCAAGATTGGCCTCGGCCCGGTCCAAATCAGCGTTCCGCGCCTCAAGTGTTGCTTGGTAAAGATCGGGTTCAATAGTGAAGAGCAGGTCGCCCTGCTTGACCAACGCGCCATCTTCGACGTTCTGGCTTTCGAGGAAACCGCCAACACGCGCGACGATGTCGACCTTGTTCAGTGCCTCGGCGCGACCGATAAACACGGCCTCTTCGGTGATTTCCTCGGTATAGGCTGCTGCGATCGACACTTTTGGCGGGGCGGCGTCACCTTGATCCTGGGCGGCAGCCACTTGCGCAACGGTCAGGCAGGCCAAGGCTGCAAGCATGCTGCTGGGTCCGGTAAAACGGAATAAAGTGTTCTTCAATGCAAGGGACATGGCAGGCGCCTCGATATAAATGCGATTTCTTGCGCCAGAACGGTGTGCCACCCTGACGAGTCGACTGATTTCCACGTCAGGATGGACGTTTTAAAATCATATCTCAAGCATCTTGAATGCGAAGCGGACGCAGGAAACGACAAAATTTCGTCGGTTATAGGCCGACTTAGATCAAGGTGCTGATGCAAAATGGGCAAAAAGTCAGAAACGGGGACTGCCAGCCCCCGCTATCAAATTCCGATTGGCGCCAGATCAGGTGCGAGTGCCTGAAAACCGATCTTGCCAGTCTTCACGCTGTTCATCGGCAACCTTAGCGAACAACACGTCAGGAACGGTGAAGGAATGGCCCGCAGGCAAGGCGTTAAGTGCAGCAGCAACGTCGTCGGGCCAGCTTGTGTCCAGCGTGTTCATCGCGCTCAGCATCTTGGCTGATGTCTCAGGAATGAACGGCGCGCTCAGCACGGCATATAGGCGGATCAGATTCAGGCCCAAACGCACCTGTACCGCGGCTTGGTCCGGGTCCTCTTTAAAGGTCGACCATGGCGCTGCGGCTTGCAGATATTCGTTGCCTGCAACCCAGATCGCCCGCAGTTCTTGAGCGGACTTGCGAACCTCCATTGCCTCCATATGCCCTTCGTAGGCGCGGATGCGTTTGGTCAGGTCTTCGATTAGAGTTTGTTCACGCGCTCCAAGGGCACCGCCCTCGGGCACCGCTTCGCCAAACTTCGAGCGGCAGAACTTGGTAATCCGACTGACGAAGTTACCCAGAACGTCTGCAAGGTCCTTGTTCACCGATTGCTGGAAGTTTTCCCAGGTGAACTCACTATCGCTGCTTTCGGGCGCATGGCTTAGCAGCCACCAGCGCCAGTAATCGGCGGGCAGGATTTCCAGCGCCTGATCCATGAACACGCCACGGCCCTGCGAGGTCGAGAACTGGCCGCCGTCATAGTTCAGGTAGTTGAATGACTTTAGGTGATCGACCATTTTCCACGGCTCGCCCGAACCAAGAATGGTGGCCGGGAATGACAGCGTATGAAAGGGGACGTTGTCCTTGCCCATGAATTGCACGTAACGCACGTCGTCCGCGCCTTTGTCGGTGCGCCACCAGCGTTCCCAGTCTGCGTCGCTTTTGCCGTTGGCATCGGCCCACTCTTTGGCGCAGGCGATGTATTCAATTGGCGCGTCGAACCAGACGTAGAAGACCTTGCCTTCCATGCCCGGCCAGTCCTGATCGCCTTTTTTGACCGGTACCCCCCAGTCCAGATCGCGGGTGATGCCCCGGTCTTGTAGGCCGTCACCATCATGCAACCACTTCTTGGCAATCGAGGTTGTCAGGATCGGCCAATCTGTCTTGGAGTCGATCCACGCATCCAGCTGATCTTTCATTGCGGACTGACGCAGATACAGGTGCTTGGTCTCGCGCACCTCAAGGTCAGTAGACCCCGAAATCGCCGAGCGTGGATTGATCAGATCGGTGGGATCAAGCTGCTTGGTGCAGTTCTCACATTGGTCGCCGCGCGCGCGCTCATAACCGCAGTTGGGGCAGGTGCCTTCAATGTAGCGGTCGGGCAGAAACCGGCCATCCGTGTTGGAGTAGACCTGCTTCTCGCTCACCTCACGGATCAGACCTGCATCATCCAACTTGCCTGCGAAGTGCTGAGTCAGGCGTTTGTTCTGCTCGCTTGATGAACGACCAAAGTGATCGAAGCTCAGACCGAACCGTTTCGCGATATCTGCCTGCACGGCATACATATCGGCGCAGTATTCGGCCACAGGTTTGCCCGCCTTGGCCGCGGCCAGTTCCGCCGGGGTGCCGTGTTCATCAGTGGCGCATAGGAACATGACCTCATTCCCCCGGCCGCGCTGATAACGCGCATAAAGATCGGCAGGAAGTTGCGAGCCGATCAGGTTGCCGAGGTGCTTGATCCCGTTGATGTAAGGGATCGCAGAAGTAATGAGAATCCGAGCCATTTTGCGTGTCCACGTGTCTATCTGCGCGCCCGTCTACATGATGTAGGCGATCAGCAAAAGACCGGTTTCTGTCTTCTAGCCCTGCAAAACCGAACAAAGCCTAAAGAAACGAATTGCGTGCGCATTGAAAGCCCGTGCCTGAATGGTTTCGTTGGGCTTAATAGCAAAGCCTAGCAGGGTCGCTATTCCTCTCGGGATCTTTTCAGCAATCGCCCTATGGTGAAAGATGTACGCGGCGCATAGACATAGTTCGTCCGTGCCTCCGGTGTCGGGCGCGACCGCATCCTAGCCACACCGAACACGATCAATACGACATGTCCGGCGGCGACGAACGCGAACAACGCACCTGGACCATATTGCTGAATCAGAGTCGATGAGACGTAGGGCGATGCAATCGCCCCCAGCGCATACCAGAACATCAACGCCGCAGAGAGTTCGACACGCTCTTCGGTGGTCGCAAAGTCATTTGCGTGGGCTGACGAAACCGAAAAGATCGGGAAAGTTGTGAGGCCAAAGACCGCAGCCGCCAGCATAACGCCCACAGTGCCGGTGTCACTGGCAGCCATCGTCACACCGCAACTGAGCACCGCAGCGACGGACAGCCAGATCAGCACCCATCGCCTGTCATATTTATCTGCAAGCCAGCCAAGCGGGTATTGCGCCAAGGCTCCGCCCAGAACAAATGATGCGAGGAAAAAGGCGATCTGATCGACATTCAGTCCAACCTCTTGCCCGTAAACAGGGCCAACCATACGAAATGAGGCAGAGCTGAGTGCCGCGACGATCACGCCCGCAACCGCAAGCGGAGAGCTGCGCCAGGCCAGCTTGGGCCGCAGGCGCGGAGCGTCGGGGGTTTCCGGCTGATTTGCCTTGGTCAGGGTTAATGGCAGCAACGCCGCACAGCACAAAATAGCCAGAAGGTTATATGAAACATAAGATGCAGGGGGCAGGACCGCGATGATAAGCTGCGCGCAAAGGGATGCGCCCATGTCGACGAACCGATAAGTTCCCATCGCCCGCCCGCGTGTTTCGTTGGTGACTTTGGCGTTCAGCCAAGCCTCAATCACTGTATAGCATCCGGCGACACACGTGCCCGAAGCAATCCTGAGGGCCGCCCAGATATAGGGGTTATCGGTCAAGGTGTGTCCAAGCAGCCCCATTGCGCCCAAGGCGGTGCAGACGGCAAACGCACGGGAATGCCCAACATTCCCCATCAGTCGCGGTGCCCACCAGCAGCCAACAAAGAATCCGATGAAATGAGCCGAACCAAGCAAACCGATCTGACCGGTCGTGAACTCGAGCGTGAGACCCGAAATGGCGTCAAGCGGTCCAACGCCACCCGTTGAAAGCTGCAGCAATATGACAGAGAGGAAAAGGGCGGCAAAGGAAATGATCGTGCGCATAGTGGGGCCACCTTTACGCAATAAGTTTGCGATGCGCGCGCCTTATCGACACTGATGCGTCGTTTTTTGTCTATTCGGCCAGTCTGATCTCGGCCTTGATATCCAATCCGACGGTATCCTGTACCAGATCAGTATAGCCCGAGGCCCCAAAGTCGTGACGATTCAGGGCCCCTGTCAGGCGGATAGAAAGCATGTCCAGATTGGCGGCGTCACTGCCGGGGGGGCGAAACAGGTCGGCTTGCAAGGTGATCGGGCGAGTCACACCGCGCAGTGTAAGATCTCCGGTGATTGTTGCCCCGCGCGATATGCGTCCACCTTCGCCAAGCTGCACTTCGGTTGAAACGAACTGAATGGTTGGAAATTGTTCCACGTCCAGAACGCCTTGGCCCAGCATTGCGCTGCGGGCAAAAGGCAATCGGGTGCGTGCTTCGGCAGCGTTCAGTGTTACACTTACAGTGCTGTTTGCCAGATTGCTCAGGTCAATCTGAATATCCGCCGATTGAATTGGCATGGTGCCGGATTGGGCGAGTCCCGATATGTCGAATGTAAAGTCCACGGACGTGCCCTCGGGGACCAGTACGTACCGGGTGGTTGCGGCACGGGTAGGGTGCGCCACGGAAAGGCTCGCAAGCCCCGCCAGCAGGATCCGACGGGTCAACCCGGTCATGCCATGACCTCTTGCCTGCGGGGGCGTGAGCGGTGAAGCAACACCAGCAGTATGGCGATGTTCAGCCCGTTCCAGAGTATGCCGTTGATAAAGGCGAGCTGGTAGTTTCCGGTCACGTCGTAAATCCAACCGGACATCCAGCCGCCAAGTGCCATGCCGAGGATGGTCATCATCATGACGAAACCTACTCGCGCTCCGGCCTCTTGCGGGGGCATGTATTCGCGCACGACCAGCGCATAGCTCGGCACGATGCCACCCTGTGCCAAACCGAACAACAAGCTGACGATATACAGTGAAACCATCCCGTCATAGGGCAGGAACAGGAAGAGCGCGATGCATTGAAGCACCGATCCGCCCAACAAGGTCATGACACCCCCCAGCTTATCGGCCACGACGCCCGAGATCACCCGACTGACCACTCCGCCCATAAGCATAAGCGACAACATCTCGGCCCCTACGGCGGGACCGTAGCCCAGCCCGACGCAGTAAGAAACGATGTGAACCTGCGGCATAGACATCGCAACGCAGCACCCGATACCGGCCAGACCTAAAATGTATTGCAGGGCGCGTGGCGAAATTCCGACGCTACGCGCGTTGATCTGAGCATTGGCAGCGGCTGTGCTATGCGCTTCGATCGGGACTTGCCGACGCAGCAGAAGAGAGAGGGGAATAACAACAACCAAGGTGATTAGGGCGAGTGTCAAATAGACCTGTTGCCAGCCATCGCGAGCTAGAATACCGGATAGCATCGTTGGCCAGATAGCTCCGGACAAGTAGTTGCCACTGGCTACCAGTGCCACGGCAATCCCACGCCGCCGCATAAACCAATGCGAGATATCAGCGATCAGGGGGCCAAACCCGATCGACGTCCCAAGCCCCAGTAGCAAATGCGCCACGGACAGCAGCAGGATGTTCGGTGCCCATGTTGCCAGTAGATAGCTGACCGCGCTCAGTACCGCTGCTCCGATCAGCGCTTTGGTCACACCCAGCCTGTCGACCATCTGCCCCAGCCACATATTCCCAAGCGCAAAGCCGACCATCGCCAGAACATAAGGCAGGGAAGCCTCGGCCCGTCCGGCGCCAAACTGCGTCTCGATTGCAGGCATCACGACGATCACCGCCCACATGCCGACATTCGCCACCGTCGCAATGGCGAGTGTGATCAGCAGGCGGAGCCAGGAATAGCGGCTGTCATGGATCGGATGACTCATGCAGAGACGCTAGGGCCGGTGTCAAGCTTTTGCCAGTCACAAGTTATTTAACTTTACGAATTTTTTTCACCCTGCGGGATGTCACACCAATTCATCCGTAGTCTCGATCCGGGTCAGGTTCAGACCGGCGCGCGGTTTGGTTTGGGTGGCCTGCCAACTGACCGGGGGCAGGGCGCGGGCGCGGCGGCGGGTCAGGGTCCAGCGCCTTGCGTCGCCCTGATGATCTGCGGCCATGTGCCAGCGCGTCTCAACCCCTTGTACGCCGCCATCTCCGGGGGTTAGCAGCAACCCCAGCGGTGCCCGCCCCATCAGCCCCCCGTGTTCGGCAGCCAAATGCATCCGCCGTACCGGCGTCAGCCCGGGTGCACCAGGCAGATCGCAGATGATCAGCGGAACCGCCCCGCTGCGCAGCGCCTCTTCCATGCACCACAACAAATCTTCGGCGCGGGTGGGGCGGACGAATAGAAACCGCGCCGGATCGGCAAACGGCATCATCCCGTCGGGGTTCAGTTGCGCAGGCTCCCACGCGGGGGCAATCCATAGTATCGGTCCCTGTGCCTGACCGGCCAGCCACATGGCAAAGCTGCGCCGGGCAGGGCCGCAGGCTTCGTGCACGCGGCCCAGTTGCAGGGTGATCTGTGACTGTAGAACCAGCCCCGGCACGTCGCGCGCGGGTTTACGGCCAAGCAGGTTTGTAGACATGCTGACAGCTTAGCATGTTCTTATTTTGTTCTCAAATTGTAAATGACGCTGCCAAGCCTTTAGCGGGACAAAATCAAACGGCCATCGGTGAACTGGATGTTTGAGAACCGGTGCAGGTAATCCATGCCCAGCAACGATTGACGCAGGTCCCCTTCGTTTACCCAGGCCGAGACACCCTGGTCGATGATTGGCCCCAGTTCAAGGCTGTCCAGTCGGACGGGCGCTGTCCGCACCTCTCCGTTCGCGGTGAAGGCGCGGCCAAGATAGTTGAGTTGCTCCGGGTCTATACCGATACGTCTGGCATCCTGCGCGCTTAACACAATCTGGCTGGCACCCGTGTCGACAAGGAAGGTGATCGGCTCTCCGTTTACCAGAACCGGCAAGTAATAGTGGCCATCATAGGCGCGTGGAACCTCAATCGCCTCGCCCGTGATGGTCATTTGTGGCTCAGGGCCAACGGTCGAACGGATATCGTCCCACAACCCGACGACCGCGATCGCTCCGACAAAGATAAAAACCCAGGCCATGGCCTGCTGCACGGTTTTGTTCAGCGACTGACGGTTTTGTGAGACGAACCAAAACACAACCGCCGCGCCAAGCACGACCAGATAAACCAAGTGTCCTATGTTGTCGCCGTCCATACGAATACCCTTGTCAACATCACATCAGATATATGGGTGTTTATGAGGCAAAACCAAAGGCCTTGAGGCCATCCAGAATGAACTGAACCGATAACGCCGCCAGCAGCATCCCCAACAGCCGAGTAAGCACGTTCAGCCCCGTTTTACCCAATATGCGCGCGATCAGGCCGCCGGACAGAAAGAAGATCAGAACCACGGCCATGACCGCCAGCATCACCAAGGTCGCCTCGGCAATGCCCAGAATGCCCGGATGCTGACCCGCCAGCAGGATGATTGTCGCAATCGAACCCGGCCCGGCCACAAGCGGAATTGCCAGCGGAAAAACAGACGGGTCGGGGTGCTCTTCAACCTCGGCCCGATCCTCGCGGCGCTTGGTGCGACGTTCGAACAGCATGTCGAGCGCGGTCAGAAACAGCAGCGCGCCACCGGCGACCTTGAACGCCTCCATCGAGATGCCAACAAAGCCCAGAACGGCCTCGCCAAAGGCGGCAAAGGCAACAAGAATACCAGACGCCACGGCACAGGTGCGGTAGGCCGTTCTGCGGCGCGCACGCGCGTCCATTTCTTGCGTCATCGCAACGAAGATCGGGGTAGTACCGAAAGGGTCGATCACCACGAACAAGGTCGTAAACGCGGTGACGAAAAACGCCAGGTCCATCATGCGGCATTCTCGGCGTTTTCAAGGCGTTCGGCGGCCGCGACCCATAGGGCTTCGGCCTTTTGCATCGCCGCGACGACCTCGGCGAATTTGCGGTTCCAGGTTTCCAGATCGTTGATCCTGTCGTTTTCATAGAGCGCCGGGTCCGCAAGCCTTGCCGATAGTTTTTCGTGCATATCCGTAAGCTTTTCGATCCGGTCTTCGCATTTACGCAGTTCGGCGCGCAGGGCCAGCATGGTATCGCGCGAGGGGCGTTTGGGCGTTACCACTTGCTGTTTTTCCTTGACCGGCTTGTCACGCGACAACAGCGTGGCGCGATAGTCTTCAAGATCTTGCTCAAAGGGTTTGACCGTACCGTCCGAGACCAGCCACAACCTGTCCGCGACCAGAGACAACAGATGCATATCGTGGCTGACCAGAACCACGGCACCGGAATAGGCAGTCAGCGCCTCGACCAGCGCCTCGCGGCTTTCGATGTCCAGGTGGTTGGTTGGCTCGTCGAGGATCAGCATGTGCGGGGCGTCGATGGTGGCGATCAACAGCGACAGCCGAGCCTTTTGACCACCCGATAGACGACCGACCAGTGTTTCTGCCTGATCGGCGTTCAATCCGAACCCAGCCAGACGCGAGCGCCACTTTCCCGGAGCTTCGTCCGGGCGCAGGCGCCGCAGATGGTCCAGGGGCGTTTCGTCCACGTGCAATTCATCCACCTGATGCTGCGCGAAATAGCCAATGCGCAACCGGTTGCTGCGGGTCATCTTGCCCGCCATCAGGGGCAGACGATCAGATAGCAGCTTGGACAAGGTCGATTTGCCCTGACCGTTCTTGCCCAGCAGGGCAATGCGGTCATCCTGATCAATACGCAGGTTAAGGCGACGCAGCACCTCGGTCTCGCCATAACCTGTGACGCCGCCCTCGATCTGAATGATTGGCGGCGACAATTCTTCGGGCTCGGGGAATGAAAAGGCGCGCAACGCGGCTTCTTGCGGCGTTGATACCAGTTGGATGCGCTCGATCATTTTCAGGCGCGATTGCGCTTGAACCGCCTTGGATGCCTTATAGCGGAACCGGTCCACAAAGCTTTGCAAATGGGCGATGCGCGCCTTGGCCTTCGCATTCTCGGATTCGGCCTGCGCCAGACGTTCAGCCCGACGTTCGGCAAATTTGTCGTAAGGCACCGCGTAGTAGGTGAGCTTGCGATCCTCAAGGTGCAGAATCGACCCGACAGCGCGGTTGAGAAGACCGCGGTCGTGGCTGATTATGATCACTGTGTGCGGGTACTTGGCCAGATAACTTTCCAGCCAAAGCGCGCCTTCTAGGTCGAGATAGTTGGTCGGTTCGTCCAGCAGCAGCAGGTCAGGTTGTGCAAACAACACCGCCGCCAACGCAACGCGCATTCGCCAACCACCCGAGAAATCGGAACATGGGCGCAGTTGGTCATCATCATCAAACCCCAAACCCTTGAGGATCGACGCCGCTCGGGCCTCGGCCGACCAAGCGTCGATATCGGCCAGACGCGTCTGAATTTCGGCAATGCGCGCGGGGTCTTCGGCGGTTTCGGCCTCGGCCATAAGCGAGCTGCGCTCGGTATCCGCGGCAAGAACAGTATTGATCAGCGAGACATCAGAGGACGGCACCTCTTGTGCCACCCCCCCGATCCGGGCGCGTTTCGGCAGGGCGATATTACCCGACTCCAAGGCCAATTCGCCCCGGATCAAACGGAACAGGGTGGTTTTTCCGGTCCCATTGCGACCAACCAGACCAACCTTGTGGCGATCCGGAATAGTTGCGCTGGCACCGTCAAAAAGAGGGCGGCCTTCGACGGCATAGGTGATGTCTTCGATCCGTAACATGCGCCGCTCTTATCAGAGCATCCGAGACGCCGCCAGCGGGTAGGCGTGTTCATTACTGCACCTATGTGCTAGCGCTGGTCCGGTTGGCTTTGGACGGATAAAAAATGCGCGCGGCTTCTTCGCCTCCTTCCCTTATTACCTTGGTGTTCGCGACCGCATTGTCGGTTTTGACGCTGAATATGTTCCTGCCATCGCTGGCACGGATGGCCGAGGATTTTCAGGTCGATTATGCGTTGGTGAACCTCTCGGTCGCCGGTTATCTGGCCGTATCTGCCGTGCTGCAACTGATCATGGGGCCGTTATCGGACCGGTTTGGTCGTCGGCCCATCCTTTTGATCTGTATGTCGGTTTTCGTGATGGCCTCGGTCGGTTGCGTTCTGGCCGACACGATCTGGGGCTTTCTTGGGTTTCGATTGCTACAGGCCGCTGTCGTGGCCGGGCCTGTTCTGTCCAGCGCTGCCATTCGGGACATGCATCCACCCAACGAAGCCGCCAGCAAATTAGGGTATGTCACGATGGCGATGGCACTGGCCCCAATGCTGGGGCCGATGCTGGGCGGTGCGCTCGACAGCTTGTTCGGTTGGCGCGCAGGCTTTGTCCTGTATTCAATACTTGGGGCCGGGGTTCTGGTGCTGTTGTGGGCCGATTTGGGAGAGACCAATACCAATCGATCCTCAACTTTTGCGGCGCAGCTGGCGGAATACCCTCACCTGTTTCGCGCCCGCAGGTTCTGGGGGTATGCCCTATGCGCGGCGTTTTCTATCGGAGGGTTCTACAGCTTTATCACTGGTGCGCCCCTTGTAGCAGCGGCGTGGTTCGATCTTAGCCCCGCGATGCTGGGGTTGGGGATTGGTATTATCACGGGCGGCTTCATGGTGGGCAATTTCATCACCGGACGGATCGCAGCGCGAACAAAGCTGACAACAATGATCCTGATCGGGCGCGTTGTCGCGTCGACAGGGCCGCTTGGGGGCGTATTGCTGTTCCTTGCTGATCACGGTTCGGTTTGGGTCTTCTTCGGATCTGCCATCTTCGTCGGGTTCGGCAACGGTCTGACCAATGCCAACGCAAGCGCAGGTCTGATGTCAGTCCGCCCCAAACTGGCAGGTAGCGCTGCTGGCCTGTCCGGAGCGATGATCGTTGCCCTGGGCGCTGTGTTGACCTCGCTTACCGGGCTTTGGGTCAGCCCCGAAAACGGTCCGTTCCTTGTATTGGGGATGATGTGGGCGTGCAGCTTCGCGGGTCTGTTGGCTGTCCTATACGTGCGCTGGGTCGACAGGCGAGACCCATTGCCCGACGCGATCTGAGCCCCAGCGCATCATAGTGCTTTTCATATCGCAAATACCGTGATACGCGGCGCGCGATGGATTTTGGCGCGACCCCGCGCCTTAAGGTAAGGAGAGGCCAAAATGGCACTGGAACGCACATTCTCGATCATCAAACCCGATGCAACCCGCCGCAATCTGACTGGCAAGATCAACGCCAAGTTCGAAGAAGCTGGCCTGCGCATCGTTGCGCAAAAGCGCATCCACATGACCAAGGAACAGGCTGGCAAGTTCTACGAAGTACACGCCGAGCGTCCGTTCTATGACGAGTTGTGCGAGTTCATGTCGTCGGCTCCGGTCGTTGTTCAGGTTCTGGAAGGCGAAGGCGCCATTGCAAAGAACCGCGAAGTCATGGGCGCAACCAACCCCGCAGACGCGGCCCCCGGAACCATCCGCGCCGAGTTTGCCGAGTCTGTTGGTGAAAACTCGGTCCACGGATCAGACGCACCGGAAACCGCTGCTGTAGAAATAGCGTATTTCTTCTCGGGCATCGAACTGGTTGGCTAAACTGCCATCAGCTTTGATTTTTGGGCCGCTCCTGGTATCGGGTGCGGCTTTTTTTATACGGGTTTGAGATCGTCTGCCGACACGCGCACGCCAACCGCGTCCAAATCCGAGACTATCTGCGTTTCCGGCCTCGCACTGACACTGGCCTTGATCGCATCGAATCGTTGGCGAAGCGCCTTTTTCTCTTCGCCTTTGCAGTCGTTCCAAGGCCGGCCTTGCAGGCCCATGACCAGCACGTAATACCCAATGAAATGCGGACGCGTTCCGGCTTGCAGTATGCGGGTGTAAGCTTCATCCGGACCTATCTCGCGCAGTTCCTGCGCCGAGTGGATACCTGCCTTTGCGCAGGCTTGCTCATAAGCTGGGCCAAGATTGCGGATCGAAGTGATGGGGTCAGACATGATCATCTAATAGCCTTGTGCTGAGGGGATGTCGACGGGATTACAGATCAGAATTGCGCCGGGCTTGCCACATGAGAAGTTGTGCGATTTCATGGCTTCGTGTTGTCATGGGGTTCTGATGTCAAAGAGTAAGAGTAGTGGTCAAAAATTCCTCAAGAGGAATAAGAGAGCGACACCCGATTTCGACCGTGAGGCATCGAAATCCCTAGGGCTCTGCCCGATAGACGTGGGTGCCAGCGTGAAGAAAACTCTTGCGATACTGGCGGTCGGCGACCTTGATACTCAGGTAAAGGGCCCCTCGGGATGAAGCAGACAAGTGGTTTCTTTGTCCTTCCAGGTGCTTTTGATATGATCAGCTTCGCTGCTGCGCTCAAGGGGCTCACGCCTGTGTTCGACGCGCCGACCACTGCCCGCGCGTTCGACCTGCTGGACTGCCATGATCAGTCACTGCGGGCAGACGGGCGGTTATTGCTTGAGACAAACGGCAAACTGCACCTGCTGCAAAGCGACGGGGATGTTTTGGTTCAAGACAGCGGCAAGGCAAGATTTGTGCAGGAGCTACCGGACGGTCCGGTTCGTGATGCCTTGGCTGGGTTTCCCAAACTGCGTGCGTTGATGGGTATTGGAGCCGGAACAATGGAGACCAGCGGTTTTGCGGTTCTGGACGACCTGCAAAAGACACAGGTTCGGGGGAACGCTGTGTCACTGACGTCGGAAAGCGGGCAGGTCACGCTTTTGCATGTTCAGCCTATGCGCGGCTACGACCGGGCCTTTCAATCCGTTTGTTCTACACTGCAGGGCATGACGTCGGGAACGCCCGGATTCGAGTCTGTTTTCCAGACCCTTTTCCCAGACACTGTTCCTTATAACGCCAAGCCCGAGGTTCAACTGGGTAAGCAAGAGCCTTCGATCGAAGTGGCCGTGGATATCATCCGTACTTTTCTGGCCGTGGCTCGCCAGAACGAAGCAGGGGTGATTGCCGACGTCGACACCGAATTCCTGCACGATTATCGCGTTTCGCTTCGGCGAATCCGGTCTGTTCTGAGCCTGTTCAAAGGCGTGTTTTCTCCTAAGCAGACAGACGCGTTGAAACGTGAATTCTCGGACCTGATGGCTCCAACCGGACGTGTGCGGGACTTGGATGTCTATCTTTTGGAGAAAGACATCTACTTCAATCTGATACCGTCCAATCTTCATCCGGGCGTGCAAGCCATGTTTGAACAATTCGAAAAGGAAAGAACAAAAGCCCTTTCAACCCTGTCCAAACGTTTTCGAAGCGCGGCCTACGAACGACAGATGAAAGATCTTTCAAAGTTGTTTTCTGATACTAAAGGCTTGGAACCGGGCCCAAATGCGAAACGCGGTGCCTATGACTACGCCTGTGCGCTGATTTGGAAACGGTATCGCAAGGTGTGTAAACTGGCGCGCAGCATCACTCCTGACACCCCGGATGAGATCGTGCATGACCTGCGGATCGATTGCAAAAAACTGCGATACTTGATGGAGTTCTTTGCCCCTCTGTTCCACAAAGGTGATTTCAAAACGCTCATCAAGCCATTGAAAAAGCTTCAGGATAATCTTGGCTTGTTCAACGACTACTCGGTCCAGCAAGAGGCGTTGCATGCGTTTGTTGCGTCCCAAAGCAACGCGCAGGGTCGCGCGAATGCTCAGCTTGCCATGTCCGTCGGTGGCTTGATTGCCGTACTGGATCAACGCCAAAAAGCCGAGCGTGAGCGCGTGATCGCAAACTTCCAACATTTCGACAGCCAGGACATCCAGAACCTGTTCCGAACCCTGTTTCACCATAAGGAGGACTGAGGCGTGAAGATCATTGCCTGCTACAGCAACAAGGGCGGTGTGGGTAAAACCGCAACCTCGGTGAACCTGGCCTACGCCTACGCGCAAGCAGGGTTCAAAGTGCTGCTATGCGATCTTGATCCACAAGGGGCGTCTGGATTCTATTTTCGGGTGAAGCCCTCCAAGAAACTGACAGACGCCCGGTTTTTTGAGGACGTGCAGCGTTTTGTGAAATCGATCCGGGCTAGTGATTTTGAAGGTTTGGACGTACTGCCTGCGAACCTGACGTTTCGCGATTTCGACGTGTTCCTCTCGCGGATGCGGAACAAACGGTCACGGCTGAAAAAAGCGCTGGTTTCAGCGGGCAGCGACTATGACGTGATCATACTGGACTGTCCTCCGAACTTTTCGACCTTGTCCGAGAATATCTTCAAGGCCGCCGATCTGATCGTTGTACCCGTTATCCCCACGACGCTTTCTGAAAGAACGCTTGAGCAATTGGTGAATTTCTTCAACGAACAGGGATTGCCCAAGAAAAAGATAAAGGCGTTCTTCTCAATGGTGCAGCGGCGAAAGACTTTGCACCTTGAGACGATGGAAAAGATGCGAAAGCTATACAAAAAACGGTTTCTGCAAACAGAAATACCATTTGCAGCGGATATCGAGCGGATGGGGCAAAATCGCGCTCCGGTGAGCATCTATGCCGGTCGCAGCGCGGCGAACGCCGCCTATCAGACGTTGTTCGATGAGCTGGAAAACGGAGTGGTTTCAACCAAATGAGTACGGAGATTGAGCGCAAGTTTCTGGTGGCGAAGTTGCCGGAACTGAGTGGCGCAGATAAAGCTGTCGTAAGGCAGGGCTATTTGACTGCACCAGACGATTCAACCGAACTGCGCCTGCGTCAGAAGAACGATAAGTTCTTCCTGACCCTCAAGGGCGGCGGCACGATGGTGCGGGTTGAGCGTGAGGCCGAAATCTCCTCTGAGCAGTTTGAAACCTTCTGGCCCGAGACAGAGGGCCGCCGGGTGGAAAAGGAACGCTATACCGGTCAATTGCCAGACGGGCGCGTGTATGAATTGGATGTATTTCTTGGGGACTTGGCCCCGCTTCGATTGGTAGAGGTGGAATTTCAAACTGAGGTCGAGGCCAGTGCCTACGTGCCCCCTGATTGGTTTGGGGCCGATGTCACCGCGGATAAACGCTACAAGAACAAGACGATGGCAATCAGCGGCGTACCGACCTAGGTCTTTCGCGCCAGTTTGATCTTTGCCTCTAGTCCGGGATCGCAATTGCGTGCCTCAAACCCGCCACCGTGCATGTGAGAAATCGCAGCCACCAGCGCCAGACCCAAACCAGCGTTGCGTTCGGTACGGGCCGGGTCAAGCGTGACAAACGGCATTTGCAGGCGCGACAGATCCTGTTGCGGAACACCCGGACCCTGATCACGGACGCTGAGGCATGTATAAGCGCCATCGTCAGACAGGTTGATTGTGACAGCCGTATCTTGCGGCGCATATCTCATCGCGTTTTCCAGCAGGTTTGAAAGCGCTTGCGACAGCAGCGGGCGATGCCCAGGTATTGGCGCGGCTGTTCCGGTGACTTTAAGTTGGATGCTCTGGTCACTGGCAACAGGCTCATACAACTCGACCACGTCCGCAACCAATTGCATTAGGTCTACCGGTTCGAACTGTTCGCGCCCGACACCTGCCTCGGCCCGCGAGATTTCGGTCAGTTGCCCAAGCACGCGCAGCACGTGGTCGATTTCCACACTGGCACGCGCGATGTCAATCTCGCGCTCCTTATCCGTTTTGGAAGGATCAGACAGTGTTTCGACCCGTTGTTTCAGGCGTGACAAGGGCGAGCGTAGATCATGCGCAATGGAATTCGACGTGGTGCGCAGGTTGCTGACCAGTTCTTCGATCCGGTCCAACATGGTGTTGAGCGTCCCGGACACCTGATCGAATTCATCCCCGGTGCCGCGCAGGGGCATTCGCCGGGACAGATCGCCCGAAACGATATTCTCGGCCGTATTGGCGATATCGGACAAGCGGGCAAAGACAAGCCGGGTGAACAACCATCCGGTCAGAACGCTCAGCCCCAGTGCAATTCCCAAGGCGATGCCAACGGTTTGCAGCAGTACGCGATCAAATTGCTGTCGTGCAAGCGCGTCCCGGCCCACCAAAAGACGCTCACCTCCGGGAAGGCGAACCGAAGCAGCCGAGATCGGAACCAGTTCGTCATTGTCTGCGCGGCGCAACTCAAGATCGACCCAACCACTGCCGGCGGCGATGTGATCAGGCCATTGTTTGAGGTTCCCCGCCAGTTTGACGCCAAACGGATCTGTCAGCAGATACAAGGCGTCCCTTTCTGCTGCGGTCGGAATGCGCCGCTCAATAGCCCTGAGCAAACCAAGCAGGCCGCGACGTTCATATTCGTCCGCAAGCCCGGTCAGTTCGGCTGAGACGACTGAACGGGTTTCACCCTCAATCGTGCGGTTCGCAGTGACATAGACCAGCGCAAGGATGGTGGCCGTCAACAACGTACTCAGAGCCATGCTGGCCAGAATAAGACGTGTACGCGAATTGTTGAAAGAAAGTCGGATGTTATCCATCAGATATCATGTAACCGGCGCCCCGGACGGTTTCGATCATCGGCGGCTCGCCACCTTCGTCCAACTGGCGGCGCAGCTTCGAGATATGAACATCGACAACATTCGTGTTTGGATCAAAGTGATAATCCCAAACGCCCTCCAACAACATGGTCCGCGACACCACGCGGTTTTTCCGGCGCAGGAAGAATTCCAGAATCTGGAATTCGCGCGGGGTCAGGGTAATTTCGCGTCCGTTTCGTGTGACTTTGCGAGTCAGCAAATCCATTTCAAGGTCACGGCAGGTCAGCGTCGGGCTTTCCTCGGCCTCTTGCGGACGACGCAGCAGTGCTTCGATCCGGGCGTGAAGTTCCTGAAAAGAGAACGGCTTGACCAGATAGTCATCCGCCCCGGCGCGTAGACCTTTGACGCGTTCGTCAACGGCGCTCATTGCTGTCAGCATCAGAACCGGCGTCTTCACACCTGCCGCGCGCATGGACTTGATCAGGGACAAACCGTCCAAGCCCGGCAGCATCCGATCCAGCACAACGGCGTCAAATCCGCCGTCAGTGGCATGGTACAACCCCTCACGGCCATCTTCAGCGGCCTCGACGATGTACCCTTCCTCACCAAAGCCCTTGGCGATGAACTCACGGGTGTCTTCGTCATCTTCGACGATCAGCAGGCGGCGGCTCATGATCCGAGTTCCTTTCTACCCAGATTTAAACACAAAATATCGGGTAAAGCACTTGGTTTTAGGGGCGTTACGTGCCGGGTGCGTCGTTGCGCACCCGGCAGTCCCGGCAGTTTGCGGACAAATCAAACCACCGGGGAGGCGCCCGCCAATATCTCCCCGTCATGTGGCGCGCGCTTGTCTCAGATCAGGCGATTTCCACCGCGACGAAGATCTGGTTTCCGCCGCGATTGATCAGAACAAGTGCGGGATCGGTTTTTTCGCTGTCCAGCGCGGCTTTCAACGCGTCCGGAGTTGCGGTTTCTTTACCGCCCAGCTTAACGATCACATCGCCCCGCTGCAGACCGGCTTTGGCCGCCGGGCTGTCGGGTGTCAGGTCAGTGACGACCACACCATCGACATTCTCACCCACACCCATTTCGGCACGATTGCTGTCGGTCAGCGGAGCGACAGCGACACCCAGCGTGGTGCCAGAGATGCCTTCGTCCACAGGCGCGTCGATCTGGGCCGAGGCGCTTTGATGTTGGCCGATGGTCAGCTGAACCTGTTGTTCTTTACCATTGCGTAAAACCGTCAATACGCTGTCAGTGCCGACCTCAGTGGTACCAACAAGAAGCGGCAGATCGCTGCTGGAGTCGACCGGCTCTTCGTTGAAGGTCAGAATGATATCGCCTTGTTGCAACACGCCCTCGGCCGGGCTGCCTTCGACAACGTCCGATACCAGCGCGCCGGTGTAGCTGTCGATGCCCAGTGCCGCTGCAAGGTCCGGGCTGACGTTCTGGATCGAGACACCCAGCCAGCCACGGCTGACCTGACCGTCATCGCGCAGGTCAGCAGCGATGTGCTCCACGATATTTGAGGTCACGGCAAAGCCAAGGCCCACCGACCCGCCGGTCGGCGAGTAGATGGCCGAGTTTACGCCGACCACTTCGCCGTCCATGTTAAACAGCGGACCGCCCGAGTTGCCCTTGTTGATCGCCGCATCGGTCTGGATGAATTCAGCATATGGCCCCTCGGATATGTTTCGGCCCTTCGCCGAGACGATCCCGGTGGTCACAGTCGCGTGCAGGCCGAAGGGGTTTCCGATTGCCACAACGTCCTCGCCGACGCGGATCACGTCGCTATCGCCCATCTCAACGGCTTGCAAAGCTTCGTCGGCGTCGATCTTCAGAACGGCAATATCGGTCAGCGGGTCGGTTCCGATGATCTCGGCTTGGTAGCTGCGGTCATCTGACAGGCGAACTGTTACAGACTCGGCGTTGTCGACGACATGGTGGTTGGTCACGATGTATCCGGCCTCATCCAGTACAAACCCGGACCCAAGACCCTGTGCCGGTCCACGCTGCGGTGCGTTGAACCCTTCGGGCAGGCTGAAACGTTCAAAAAACTCACCGAACGGATGTTGGTCAAAGTCGAACTGGCGCCCCTGAGCGGGAACCGGAGCTGCGCCTTGCTCTGCGATCACGGTAACAACCGACGGGGAAACCGCCTCGACCAGATCGGCCAGTGCTTCGTCGGCGAGTGAGGGAAGGGCGGTGGTTGCCAGCATGGCTGCGCTTAGCGTTCCGGCACCAACCCAACCGGCTGTCCCGGGCAAAAGTAGAGAGGTTTTGCGAATGCTCATTTTTATCTCCTGTTTGCGCACGCAGTTGGGGCCGCGTGCTCAAGCAGGAGATGCGCGTTTAATCTGTGTCTTTTCTGTGTGAATTGTTAAAAAATCTTAATTTCGCCACAAATCAGCGGTTCGTCTGCGGTGGCGTTGGGGGTCAAATCGGAGGATTTGTGCGAATCGACCCATACGAATCGGTGGATTGTTGCCGATCTATGAGGCAAAGAGCAAAAAGGCTTGAATTGAATCAATTTTGTTAACAAATCCACCGCCGAAATTTTCGACTTAAAGGCGATCCACTTTGGGTTGTGAGTATGTTTACACATCAGAAGTGAGATCGAAGACAAATTGCACCTAAGTCTAGAGATAGCCATTCAAGCATGCGCATAACAAACCAACGTGGCCTCAGGCCCGAAAAAACACCACAACCTAAGATTGAATGCGGACCAGTTGATGTTGCGGAAAAACCATTCTGAGACCGACAAAATCGACTGTCATTTCCAATTTTACATTGTTTGATCCGGTTGGATCGGTGACGATGGACATGCCCAAGCGAGGGGGAGCCGACGGCACTAGGGGGTGTCGAAGGCTTGTCACAGTCACTGGAAACGCTGAGCGGCATGTTAACGAGGGGGTCTTGTTTAGGTTCGGCGGCGGAATAGCCAGGGTGTCGAATGACACGATTGGCCGCGTTTCCGGGATTGATGAAAAGTGGTAGTCCTGTTTTGGGTACCGGCCCGGTCGTTTTCGACCGGGCCGGATTACGTTTCAGGGCCGCGTTTTGCGCGCCATCTTGCCCAGTCTTCCGGCGTATCCAAATCAAGCAGTGCGTTTTGCCCAGGCAAGATTTGCAAATGCAGTTTATTAGCCTGCGCGCGCACGATGGAGTGCGCACCGTCATCCCCCGTTAACGCACCGAGTTGGTCAAAAAGGCGGCGGTCGAAAACCACAGGGTGGCCCGGTTTGCCGTCGGCTGTTGCCCCGCGCCATATCAGCTTTTCCGGGTGGGTCCTCACGGATGCAAGCACGGCGTTCAAATCACCGGTTGTAATCTCGGGCAAATCCGCCAGCAAAACCATGACCGCAGGAGCGTCAGGCGGTACTTGCGCCAATGCACCGCGCAGGCTGGCATTCATGCCTTCACTTGCATTCGTAATGTCCACTTTTTGTAACTGCAGTCCGTCCAACGCCTCATACCGGGGATGCGGAGCAGGGGGCAGGGCAACGATCACAGGTGCCGCGTCCCGCGCAATCATTGCTGTGCGGCGCAATAAGGGTTGGCCTTCGACAATCTGCAGCAGCTTGTCCTGACCACCCATGCGGCTGGATTGGCCGGCTGCGAGCAAAATGATGGGTATGTTAGACATTAAGCCACCATGCCGTCACAACCGGGTCGTGTCATCCCCGCATCCGCGCGCCGTCTGCATCAAACAGGGGCTCTGAAACTACCCGGGCCTTGCACATTTGACCAAGGATCTCGATTTCAACCTCCAACCCGTCGGATACCCGATCCACTGGCAGAAATCCAAGGGCCACTGATTTCTCGGCATAGTGCGAATATCCGCCAGACGTGCAGAAGCCGACAACCACGCCATCCAGCCAAATCGGTTCGTACGCGTTGACATCGGCATCGTTGGCGTCGACCTCAAAGGCAACAAGTTTGCGTGTTGGACCTTGAGTCCGATCCGCCTCGGCTGCGGCACGGCCGATGAAGTCAGTATTTTTCGAGAAGGAAATAAAACGGTCCAGACCCGTTTCGGCGGCAGTATAGTCGGGCGAGAATTCACGCATCCACGATCCGAAGAATTTATCCAGACGCAGGCTCATCATCGCGCGCATGCCGAAAGGCACCATGCCATGCGGTTGACCTGCTTGCCACAATGTCCACCAGAGCTGTCTTTGGGCCATCGGATCGCAGTAAATCTCATACCCCAGATCGCCTGTGTAACTGACCCGCTGCACGATACAGTCCGTCATGCCCACCGTCATGCGCCGCACGTCCAGAAACCGCAGGTCCGAGATGTCATCTCGGGTACAGGCCGACAGAACCGTTGCTGCATTCGGGCCTGCGATCTGAAAACCGTTCAACCTGTCGCTGATATTTTCGACATGCACGCCGTTTTCCTGATGCTGCAGGAACCAACGCATGTGAAAGGCTTGGCTACCGTACGAAGCTGTCAGATGGAATTCACCTTCCTTCAGGCACGAAACGGTGAAATCCCCGATCAGCTTGCCCTTTGCCGACAACATAGGGGTCAGTGATACCCGGCCCGGTTTTGGGATGCGCCCAGCCATGATCCGGTCCAGCCAGTCACGCGCCGAGTGTCCCGTGATGCGGTACTTGCCGAAATTGTGGACTTCGTTGATGCCGACAGCGTTGCGAACTGCACGCACTTCGCGCCCTGTTGCGTCAAACGCGTCCGAGCGGCGGAACGACGGCGTCTCATAGCTCGGCTCGTCACCTTGGGCAAAATAGTTGGGAACCTCAAGACCGTATTGCTGACCCCAGACGGCACCCAGGCCGCTGTAGATGTCGTACATCGGGGTCGTGCGGTTGGGCCGCGCGGCGGGCAGTTCTTCGTTCGGGTAGGCGACGCTGAACCGCTTTTGATAGTTTTCGATCACTTTTGGCCGGGTATAGCCGGGGCTGATCCAGTCGCCGAACCTTGCGACGTCCATGGCAAAAACATCGCGTTCGGGCTCGCCCTCGATCATCCATTGCGCCAGGGTCAGACCAACACCGCCGCCTTGGCTGAAACCGGCCATCACGCCGCAGGCCGACCAATAGTTTCGCACCCCTGGCACCGGCCCGACCAGGGGGTTCCCGTCCGGTGCAAAGGTGAACGGTCCGTGGATCACCGACTTTACCCCGGCTTCGGCGAGGACAGGGAAGCGTTTGTACGCAAACTCGATACTGTCGGTGATTTTGTCATAGTCGTCAGGCAGCAGTTCATGGCCGAACTCCCACGGTGTGCCGTCGACCGCCCATGGCTTGCAGGGTTGTTCGTAAAAACCGATGCACAGGCCACGCCCCTCTTGCCGAAGATAGCTTTCACCGGCCGGGTCCATCACATGCGGATGCTCACCACCTGCGTCGATGATCGCTTCGATCTGAGGGATCGAATCCGTCACCAGATACTGATGCTCCATCGGGTGCAGCGGGAAGTAGATGCCTGCCATCGCTCCGACCTCGCGCGCCCAAAGGCCGCCTGCGTTTACCACGTGCTCCGCGTGAATGGTGCCTTTGTCCGTGACAACGTCCCACGTGCCATCGGGGCGTTGATTGGTTTCGCGAACCATGCAATGTGTTTCGATCGTAGCGCCGCCCATCCGAGCAGCCTTGGCATAGGCGTGCGTTGTGCCCGATGGGTCAAGGTGCCCGTCCAACGGATCGTAGAGCGCTCCGATGATCCCGTCGGTATTGGTGATGGGCGCGATTTTCCCGATCTCTTCCGGTCCGACGATTTCGGTTTCCAACCCCATGAACCGATGTTTGGCGCGTTCAGCCAGCAGCATGTCGAACCGGTCCTGATTGTCGGCCAGCGTCACCCCGCCTACGTGGTGCAGACCACAGGACATGCCAGTGATTTCCTCAAGCTCTTTGTACAACCGGATCGTATAGCCTTGCAGCGCCGCCATGTTCGTGTCGCCGTTCAAGGTATGAAACCCGCCCGCCGCGTGCCAGGTTGAGCCGCTGGTCAGCTCTGAACGCTCAAGCAGCATGACGTCCGACCAGCCAAGTTTGGTTAGATGGTACAGTACGGAACAGCCGACGACGCCGCCGCCAATTACCGCCACGCGGGTTTCGAGTTTCATGAATGCCTCCGTCAGTATTTTGGCCAGTCTGATCAGCACGGTCCTTGGCGCAACGCCGAATGCGACAGATCGTGTCGTTTCAGCAGTCTGTGCCGGGCAGAATGCAACACGGTTCGGTTTTAACCCGCCCGTGCGCTTGGAACTGCAGGCGAACTTGATCCTTCGCCGACCACTCGCACTGCGCAACACGATAGAGTCCTAAAAAGGGGGTCCGTTTGTTTTGCAGAATTCGACTTAAAGCGGTCTGATTTTCAGTTCCGTCACCCGATTGCCATCCTTGGCGGTGACTTCGAACCGAAAGCCGTGGAACGAAAAGACCTGACCAATCACTGGGATCATCTGAGCCTCGTGAATGACAAGACCTGCAAGCGTGTTCGCCTCATCATCAGGCAGAGACCAGTCCATCGCACGGTTCACATCCCGTATAGTCATCGCGCCTTCGATCAGGAACTGGCCGTCTTCGGTGCGGGTCACGGGGACGTCTTCCTCGATATCGAACTCATCGGCGATTTCCCCAACAATCTCCTCAAGGATGTCCTCAAGCGTGATCAGCCCCCGCAATGAACCATACTCGTCCACAACCAGCGCAAAATGGCTGTGCATTCGCAGGAATTCCCGCATCTGGTCGTCGAGTGTTGTGGTTTCAGGAACGAAATAGGGGTCATTCGCCACTTTTGAGATGTCGAATTCCTTCAACCGGCTGGCATCACCCTGATTTCCCCCGGCCTGCGCATACATGGCGCGGAACAGATCTTTGGCGTGAACGACGCCAACGATGTTTTCGGGTTCATCTCGGAATACAGGCAAACGGGTATGAGGACTTTTCAGACATTGCTGCAAAATAGCCTCGGGCGCATCGTCCGCGTCGATCATTTCGATATTTGATCGATGAAGCATGATCTCTTCCACCGCGCGATCACCCAAGTCCAAAGCGCCAAGAATACGGTCGCGGTCTTCCTTCTCAACCACGCCTTCGGAGTGGCCAAGTTGCAAAGCGCCCGCGATTTCCTCACGCACAGCAAGGATATTGCTGTCGGGGTCGATCTGAACGCCGAAAACACGCAGAACCCCGCGCACCAAAAGGCGCACCGCCGCAACGATGGGCGAAAAGACCGTAACAACGACGCTGATGATCGGGGCCACCGCCGAAGCTGCTTTTTCCGAGTTTGTGATCGCATAGGTTTTGGGCAGAACCTCGGCAAAGATCAGAACCAGCAGTGTCATCACCAGCGTCGCAAGCGCAACGCCGCTTTCGCCAAAAAGCCGCGTAAACAGCGCAGTTGCCAGCGAGGCAGCGAGGATGTTTACCAGGTTATTGCCAAGCAGGACCGAACCAATCAGCCGCTCATTATCGTCGGTGATTTCCAGCGCCTTTTGCGCTCCGCGAGACCCCTTGTCGGCCTGCGCCCGCAGCTTACCGCGCGACGATGCGGTCAATGCCGTTTCAGAACCCGAGAAAAAGCCCGACAGGACGAGCAACAACAAAATGGCGCCTGTGGTTACCCAGAATGCGCCGTCGATCAAAGAAGAAGAGGGTTCCATCGGTCCTTGGTTATTGGTTTTTCTGCAATGGTTATGGGGGCGCGATCCCTGCGGATCAAGGGGCTACCCCTTGTCTTCGGAGTCTTTCGCCAACGGGTGATGCTCTAGCACCAGTTCGGCCAGTCGCTCGTCCAGGACATGGGTATAGATTTCGGTCGTCGCCACATCGGCATGGCCCAGCAAGGTTTGGATTGACCGCAGGTCTGCGCCATTGGCAAGCAGATGTGTGGCAAAGGCATGGCGCAGCGTATGCGGAGTGACCTTTTCCGGCGAGACCCCGCCCTGAACCGCCAATTCCTTGACCAGAAGAAAAAACATATGACGCGTTAGGTGACCGGATTTCCCCCGCGAAGGGAACAGGAACTTAGACCGCTGACCGCCGTCTGCGACCAGTTGATCTTCGTTTTCATCCCGCATCACTAGCCACGCCGCCAGCGCATCGCGGGCAGGCGGGGAGAGGGGTACCATCCGTTCCTTGCCGCCCTTGCCCAGCACCAGCAGCATACGCGGATCGCCCCGTGCCGATGAAACGGGCAGTGACACCAATTCGGTCACGCGCATACCGGTGGCATACAGTACCTCCATCAGGCAGGTGTTACGCACCCGGTCGGATTTGGTGCGTCCAGTCTGGCGGGCGGCTTGCAGCAGGCGGTCAACCTCGGGCACGTCCAGCGTTTTGGGCAAACGTTTCTTGCGCCCTGGACCCTTGATTTGAATGGCGGGGTTGGTGTCACGCCAACCTTCTTCAAAAGCAAAACGGTAAATCTGTTTGATGGCCGACAACCGCCGTGCGCGCGTGGACTGCGCCAACCCTTGGGTGTCGCAGTCGATCAGATAAGCCTCGATCAAGTCGCGTTCAGCGTCGGAGAACCCGGCCTTTCGCGACTCTAGCCATGCCGCAAAATCCTTGAGATCGCGACCATAAGCCAACAACGTGTTGTTGGCTGCCCCCAGCTCTGCCGCTTGTGCCTGCAGAAAGGTGGAAATCCACAAGTCGGATGTCGACGGGGACGCCATCGTCACGAAGCCTGCAAGATCAGAAGGTTCAAGGCCGCACGGCGGGCAGTATCCTCAAGCCCCACCCGGCGCAGTGTAGCGATGGCCGCGGTCAGATCGACCAGATTTCCCCGCGCGCCGTGGGCGAACAGTTCCATCGTTTCCAGAATGGCCTCGCCCAATTGATCATTGTTCAGCATCGCTTCGATATCCGATGGGATAGGCGCGGCCCAGGCGAAACCCTGCGCCACCGCGTCAGCCAAAGGTGACGGTGTGCGTGCGCGCCCAGGATCGCCTTGCGCCAGAGCCGCGAGAAACTGACTTTCCTGCGACTGGTTTGGCGGTGAGAGGGCGGCAATCTCATACAGGTCCGAAAGCAGCAGAATGCGCCACCGAAGGTCTTCGACCTCGGGATCAGGCAATGAAAACTGCGACAATCGGCCAGCAAACAACTCGGCAAAAGGAACTTCAAGTCCGACATCACGCATTTGGTCCCAGACA
This sequence comes from Ruegeria sp. AWH4_226, assembly GCF_056159225.1. NCBI lineage: Bacteria > Pseudomonadati > Pseudomonadota > Alphaproteobacteria > Rhodobacterales > Roseobacteraceae > Ruegeria > Ruegeria sp. AWH4_226. The sequence goes on from NZ_JBSWUU010000001.1 coordinate 763,970, forward strand.
GGCGGCAGCGTCTTGGCAATGGCTCCGGGTTTTCCGGATTCAAGCGCGCTTTCGAATTTCTGGATCGCGGCCACGCGATCCCAAACCGCGCCCGAGGCCGCGGGGTCACGCTCAGTGTATAGCCCTAGCAACTGGTTTGGTGTAAGTGCGCCGATCCGCGTCAAACGCTCCGCCGCTTCAATCTGCGCTTTCCATCCGGCAACGTCGCGCAGGTCCGCGTTGGCGAATGCGCGGGGTAAAGGGGCGGAAGGCAGGCGTTCACCAATGGCTTCGAAAAGCCGAAAACTCAATGGATCGGGGTTATCCGGTTGCGGCAGATACTCGGCGTCTTCAAACAATTCGGGGCTGAGAAACCTGTCCAGAACATCCAGATCCTCAGGCGGTAGAACCTGCAGCGCGTGGGCTGCCTCAAGCGTCAAAGCGGCAGAATTCCAATCACCACGCCGCGCTTTACAAAAGATCTGGGCGGCATAGTCCTGCGACAGATGTGGCTGCGCGATCAAAGCTGTGCAGCTTCGGTCTTCATCCCCGGTCAGAAGAGTAGCGTCAAACCAACGCTGGAACCGCTCACGACTGTCAGTCGGGCCGGCAAGTTGCACCAGTGATTGCGCGGGATCGGCGGCGCCCAGCTGCATCAACCGGTCTAGTCGCGCCAGTAATACTGTTTCCTCGGCATTCGGTCCGGTGGGAGCGCGCGCTTCAGACAACAACAGCGTGAACAGCAATCGTTGCATCGCGGGGTTACGATCTAGCGGTACTTTTGCGATCAGAGATGCCAGACGGTCCGGATCGCTGTTTTGCCACATATCCACGGGCAATCCGGTTACAGATGACGACACCAGCCCAAGCGGCTGCGACAATGCCTCAAGCGGCGTGACCTCGACCCCCGGTTGCACACCTGTTTGTGTTACCGGAGGTTCAAGCAAAACGGTTTCCGGCAGGTTTTCTGGCGGATTGCTCAACCACTCGATAACGGAAAGGGGTTCCTGCTGCGCTTGCGCCGATCCGGCCACAAAAAGCGCCAGCAGTGCGTTTTTATTCCACATTCAGGATTACCGGTTCTCGGATTTCGCCTTCTGGGGCTGAAAAGTCCGCACCGAAAAACGGCCCGAGATAGGCATATGCCACCAGCCCGACAAAACACAGGCAAATTACGTATACTAAGAACTTGACTAGACGGCCCATTGCTCAACGTTGCCCCAATTTTCTCTTTTGCCATAGTTATAGCTAGCATTTTTCTTAAGATCACGTCATTCACGGTGAAATGAGCGAAATTAAGCATAACACCTCCGGTGCGGGCACGGATGCGGGGTTTGTCCTGCACAAGACGGTGGTTCTTGTTGGCATGATGGGGGCGGGAAAGACCGCCGTGGGGCGCGCGCTTGCCGCCCGGTTAGGCGTTCCCTTCCTTGACAGCGATGCAGAGATCGAATCGGCGGCGAACATGACGATCCCCGAGATATTCGAACGTGACGGAGAGCCTTTCTTTCGCGGCAAGGAATCGCAGGTCATCGGGCGATTGCTGGATGAGGAAAAAGGCATTCTTTCGACGGGGGGCGGGGCTTTTCTGGCTGAACGGAATCGCACCATGATTTCCGAGCGCGGTGTTTCTGTCTGGCTGCGGGCCGATCTTGAGGTTCTGTGGAACCGGGTCAAACACAAAGACACGCGCCCCTTGTTGCGCACAGCTGATCCTTACGCGACCCTGCGCAACCTGTACGAACAGCGCGTCCCGATTTATGCGCAGGCCGACTTGATCGCAGAGTCGGATGGTGAGACCTCGATCGACAATATGGTGAACCGGGTGTTGGATGCGCTTGCAACACGCCCCGACGTTTTGGAACAGAAGTAATGCATCAAACCGTACACGTAGACTTGGGTGAACGTTCATATGACGTAGAAATCGGTCCCAACCTTTTGGCGCAATCTGGCACCCGGATCGCCGCGTTGCTGCATCGACCAAAGGTAGCCGTTGTGACGGATCAGAACGTTGGCGCGCTGCACTTGGAGACGCTGCGCGAAGGTCTGGCCTCGAGCGGGATTGAAATGACCTCTCTGACTTTGCCTCCAGGTGAGGGCACCAAGAGCTGGCCGCATTTCGAACGTACGGTCGAATGGCTGCTGGCCGAAAAGATCGAGCGCCGGGATATCGTCATCGCCTTTGGAGGCGGAGTCATTGGCGACTTGGTTGGTTTCGCCGCAGCGGTCTTGCGGCGCGGTGTTCGGTTCGTGCAAATCCCGACCTCATTGCTGGCGCAGGTCGACAGCTCGGTCGGTGGCAAGACTGGGATCAACGCGCCGCAAGGCAAGAACCTTATTGGAGCTTTTCATCAGCCGACACTGGTTCTGGCGGATACCTCGGTGCTGGATGCGCTGACGCCGCGCGATTTCCTGTCAGGCTATGGTGAGGTTGTGAAATACGGCCTACTGGGCGATGCCGAGTTCTTTGAATGGCTTGAGGCCAATGGCCCGGCAGTCTCGGGCGGCGACATGGCGGCGCGTGTTCATGCGGTGACACGTTCGGTCCAGATGAAAGCCGATATCGTTGCGCGTGACGAAACCGAACAGGGCGACCGCGCATTGCTGAATCTTGGCCATACGTTCTGCCATGCGCTTGAGGCTGCGACCGGCTATTCCGACCGGCTGCTACATGGCGAAGGTGTCGCCATCGGTTGCGCGCTGGCGTTTGAATTGTCCGCGCGCCTGGGCCTGTGTTCGCAGGAAGATCCCAGCCGTGTTCGGGCACATCTGCGGGCAATGGGGATGAAAACCGATTTGGCGGATATTCCAGGTCAGCTGCCAAATGCCGAGGCCCTTGTTGACCTTATGGCGCAGGACAAAAAGGTAATTGACGGTCAGCTTCGGTTCATTCTGGCGCGCGGCATTGGCCAGGCCTTTGTCACCTCGGACGTGCCGCGCGACGCGGTGATTTCAGTTTTGGAAGACGCGCTGGAGGCAGTGTGATCACCGGCTTCGGATGACCATCAACTCACCTATATTCTCGCGTGTGATGTAGCCAACCATATTCCCAGCCTGCGTGCAGACCGCAATGGCCGGGGCACCCTTGTACAACCTGTCCAATACAGTTTCGAGCCCGCTGGTTAGTTCAACCCGCGGTATATCTGTCTCCATGATGGACGTCGCCGGTTCTGAGCGGGGCGTGTCCCCGGCCAATGCAGCAAATAGCCGATCCCGGGTCACAAAGCCCTGCAGAACTCCGCTGCCATCCAAAACGGGAAACTCGTGCTGTGTGGTGCTGATGACGGCCTGAGCCGCAGTCGCCAACGAGTCAGTTGGAGACAGGGCGCGGAACTCGGTGATCATCGCATCACGCGCCAGAACCCTGCGCGCGACGGAACGCATGGCGACATCCTGGCTTTCGGAATTGGCAGCGATAAAGACGAAAATCGCGATCAGCACCAAAATGGGGTTGCCGGAGCTCAACCCCAAAAAACCAAGCGCGACAGCCACGACCTGCCCACCCAAGGCGGCGATCCTCGTGGCTTTGACGCGATCCATCTTCAGACAAAGCAGCGCTCGGAATACCCGCCCTCCATCCATCGGGAAAGCGGGTATCATGTTAAACGCAGCCAACAGCAGGTTCACGTAAGCCAGACGGTTCAGCAAACTGGAATCGGTCGAGTCAATCTGCGCCATTGTTTCAAGCGGCATTCCTGCCCCAAGCGCGACCAGAACAAACCAAATGACGATATTTACGGCTGGTCCGGCGAGGGCCACCCAGACCTCTTGTATTGGCTGTTCAGGCATCCTTTCCAGTCGGGCCAACCCGCCAATCGGCAACAAGGTTATGTCGGGGGTTTTTATCCCGAAACGCCGCGCCATAAGGGCATGTCCGAACTCATGTGCTACGACGCACGCAAACAACGCCAACACGAACACGAGGTTTTCGATAGCCGCAGGCAGGCCCGCGCTGGAATAGGCCGCGAATCCAACCCAGGCCAGCAAAAGGAAGAATGTGACATGGACCCTCAGTTCCGACCCAAGTATCCGGCCGAGTGAAAAGGACCATGCCATAATATGCCTCCGATTCGGTTAGAAGGGGATTTCGTCGTCGTCGATTCCACCGGATGCTGGCGCGGGCGCGCTGGACTGCGAGCCATAGGGGTCGCCGTAACCACCGCCGGCCTGACCACCGCCGTATCCACCTGATTGGCCGCCGCCACCTTCGCCGCGAGCATCCAACATCACTAAGGTAGAGCCAAAACCTTGCAAGACGACCTCGGTCGAGTAGCGATCCTGACCCGACTGATCCTGCCATTTGCGGGTCTGTAGCTGACCTTCAAGATATACTTTAGACCCCTTCCGAAGGTATTGTTCAGCAACCCGAACCAGCCCCTCATTGAAGATCGCAACCGAGTGCCACTCGGTCCGTTCCCGACGCTCACCGGTGTTGCGGTCTTTCCAGGTTTCGGACGTTGCAATCCGCAAGTTGCATACCTTGCCGCCGTTCTGAAATGTACGGACCTCGGGATCGCGGCCAAGATTTCCGACCAGAATCACCTTGTTGACTGAACCCGCCATGTATTTCCCCGTTTTTAATTGACGTAAGTGCGCCCGAATCTGGCGCTATGTTCTCAAGCGACCCTATACGGCCTAAGACGTGGGTGAAACACAGATAGTGAATGCAACATCGGGCAAGAAAATACCCGGTTTTGTTCACTAAGCTTTCATTTTTAATTGAAATATCTATACTTCATTAGGTTCCTGAACGAGCGAGATTTGCATTAATGCGTTTTCTGGTTGGGTGTTTTGTTGTTTTTTGTTTTGCTCTGGTGTCGGTTCCGGTGACAGCGCAGACGTTGTCGACCAAAAGCCGCAAGGATATTTTCCTGAAACAATCCAAAGTCTTGGATAGCCGTGCGGCGACTCAGTACAGGGATTCGGAACGACTGAAGCCAAAGACCGCACAGCCAAGTTTTAACAAGCGTTACACCGGGAAGTATCGCGGCGAATATATGACCCTGGCCCGACAGGCGGCGCGCAAACACAGCGTCCCGGAAGAGCTCTTCCTGCGTCTTGTCCAGCAGGAAAGCGGGTGGAACCCGAATGCAAGGTCACATAAGGGCGCCTTGGGATTGGCGCAGTTAATGCCCGGTACAGCACAGCTTTTGGGCGTTAATCCCCATGATCCAAAGCAAAACCTGGAAGGCGGAGCGCGCTACTTGTCGTGGCAATACCGTAAGTTCAAATCATGGCGTCTTGCACTGGCGGCTTATAATGCCGGACCTCAGGCTGTTGAAGAACATGGCGGCATACCGCCCTACAAAGAAACCCAGAATTACGTGAAGGTGATCTGGGGCGGTTAACTGCGGTCTGCCGTGCAGTGTGACGCCCGGTACTGACGTTGAGCGCAGTCTGCAATACCTCTGGAATCAAGAATGCAATCCGCGACAGACTGAACTGCGATTTGCCAAAAAGGGCGCCAGCTCAGTACCAACGCCCAGTTTGTAGGATGCGTGCTTCTATTCCGCAGCGATCTTGATGACAGGTTCCATCCGGGCAAGTACATCCTCGGCCAGATGACACTTTATCTGATGCCCATCGGCCAATGTCTTAACCGGTGGCACATCCTTTTCGCACAACCCGCCGGGAACCTCGGATTTCCAGCGGCAGCGGGTTTGGAATGGGCAGCCCGGTGGCGGATTCATCGCCGATGGGATGTCACCCTCAAGAACGATATGTTGCTTTTCGATAGACGTATCCGCAATGGGCACCGCGCTAAGAAGTGCCTCGGTGTAAGGATGATAAGGCGGGGAAAAGACCTGATCGGTCGAGCCCAGTTCCACAACGTGCCCCAGATACATGACCATCACCCTGTCGCTGAGATAGCGGACAATAGAGAGGTCATGGCTGATGAACAGCAAAGTGGTCTTATGCTCACGCTGAATCTCCATCAGCAGGTCCGTCACGGCCGCTTGGACTGACACGTCAAGGGCCGAGACCGGCTCATCCGCGACCACAATCCGTGCGTCTCCGGCAAAGGCACGGGCGATTCCGACGCGTTGCTTTTGCCCACCGGACAACTGCCTCGGCATCCGATCGGCAAAGGCACGAGGCAACTTCACCAGATCAAGCAGTTCCAGCATACGTTTCTTACGCTCGGCTTCGGAGTTGCCGACGCCAAAAATTTCGAGTGCGCGAATGATCTGACGCCCAACCGTCATGGACGGATTCAAGGTATCAAAGGGGTTCTGGAACACCATCTGAACCTCACCCACTGTTTTCGCATCGCGCTCTTCAATTGGAACGGCCTCAATGTTGCGATTATCCAACAGGATTTGCCCGTCCGTCGCCGTCTCCAGTCCCATCAGTACCTTGGCAAAGGTGGACTTGCCACAACCGGACTCACCCACGATGGCAAGCGTTTCAGATTCGTGGGCCTCGAAACTGAGGGTTTCGTTGGCTTTGACAACCTTGGTTTCACCTCCGCCGAACAAGGCATTAGCGGCAACCTCGTAGTATTTCTTAAGGTTGTCCATCTTTAGAACGGTACGGCCAATCTCAGCCTTTTCCTTCTGCTCGCCCAAAGTGATCGGCGCATTCCAGTCTATCTCTTTGAACTTCAGACAGCGCGTGTGGTGGCGATCATTGCCCGGCACCGGCTCCATCAAAATGTTCTGGGCGTCGCAGCGGCCTTCTTCGAAATAGTCGCAGCGCGGGCCAAAGTTACATCCTGGCGGGCGTTCATGGGGCAGGGGAAAGTTACCAGGAATGGCCACCAGCGGACGGGCGTTCTTATCTGCCCCTGGCAGAGGGATCGAGCGGAACAGCGCCTGAGTATAAGGGTGCTGCATTTCGTCGAACACGTCCTTGATCGAACCACGTTCGACCGCCTCACCGGAATACATCACGCACAGTCGATCACAGGTCTCCAGAACCAGTCCCAGATTGTGCGAAATAAACAGCATTGAGGTGCCGTATTTCTTACCCAGATCCTTGACCAGTTCTACGACAGCAGCCTCGACCGTCACGTCCAAGGCGGTCGTCGGCTCATCCAGGATCAGCAGCGACGGCTTCGACATCAACGCCATCGCGATCACGATCCGTTGCTGCTGGCCGCCTGACAGCTGATGGGGGAAGGAATTCAGCATACGTTCAGGGTCTGGCAAGCGTACATCGGTGACAACCTCCAGCGCGCGGGAGTAAGCCTCCTCTGCGCCGACGCCTTCGTGGATCATCGGCACTTCCATCAGTTGCTTACCAATCTTCATCGCAGGATTCAGCGAGGCCATCGGTTCCTGATAGATCATCGCGATCTCATTGCCGCGAATATCGCGCAGCTCGTCCGAGGTCATCTCGGACAGATCGCGACCCTTGAATTTGATTGTTCCACCAACGATCCGGCCATTCTTGCCAAGATCCTGCATCACACCCAGCGCCACTGTGGACTTGCCGCAACCGGATTCACCCACAAGCCCTACAGCCTCGCCGGGCTGTACACTGACCGAAAAATCCATCACAGCGGGAATTTCCCGCAGGCGGGTAAAGAAAGAAATCGACAGCTTATCGATTTCCAGGATCGGGCCGTCATAATCCGCCAGTTTGTTCATTTGTATGTCTCCTCGCGAGAGTCGGGGGATCCCCTTCATCTGGCTAAAAATATCCCGGGGGTCCGGGGGCAGAGCCCCCGGCCTATCACATCAATCCTTCAGACTTTCTTCGCGCAGCCCGTCGGCTAGCAGGTTTAAACCCAAAACCAGCGACAACAGTGCAAACGCAGGCGGAAGGGCCGGGTGCAGATAGATCGAAAGCAGCTTGCGCCCCTCGTTGATCGTTGAGCCCCAATCCGGGCTTTCCGGTGGCAGGCCCAACCCAAAGAAACCCAAGGTCCCCAACAGGATAGTGGTGTACCCAATGCGAAGACAGAAATCGACGATCAGCGGACCACGCGCATTTGGCAGGATTTCCCATAGCATGATGTACCATGGCCCTTCACCGCGGGTCTGTGCGGCCGCCACGTAGTCACGTGTTTTGATATCCAGCGCCAGACCCCGTACGATGCGGAACACCGTAGGTGAGTTCACAAATACGACTGAGACAAACACCACAAGGATACCGCCAGGGATGTCAAAGAGATCCAGATAGGTCGGCAGGCCCCAGATACGATAGCTGTCCGTGTTGATGATGAAACCACTCGTCGAGATCAGCGACAGGTAGAGCCAGATCGCAACGCCAAGCACCCCGATCAGCAGCGGCGTACGGAAATTCGGACGCGTGTAAAAGCGTGAATTCAGCAACACACCGATGAACAGGATCGGGAACATAAACAGCACCGCTGCCATGTAGTTTGGTACACCCGTTGCAACGATCTCTGGAGTCACCAGCAGATAGAATAGCAAGATCACGGGGAATGCGAGGATCAGGTTCGCCAGGAAAGACAAAAGCGTGTCCAGACGACCGCCGTAGTATCCGGCAGGTAGCCCCAGAGTGATACCGACCATAAAGGCAAACAATGTCGCCAGCGGCGCGATCTGCACCACGATCCATGCCCCCTTGACCATACGGCTGAACACATCGCGCGCAAGGTTGTCGCCGCCCAGCAGGTACCAGGCGTATTCACCTTCTTCCGGGCTGGGCAATGGCGTTCCGGGGACTTTGTTTTTCATTCCCGAAAGCTGTCCCAACGGGTCATGCGTTACGATCAGGTCTAGCGCGCCGAAGATACCGGTAAACACCCAGAACATCACAAGGCCAAAGCCGATCATGCCGATAGGGCTATCGAACAGCTTTCCGTAAAGGCCTAAACGCCGTTTAAATGCGATCGACATGGCATACAGGATAATCAGCGATAGCCACACGGGCAGAAACTGCTGCGAAATTGCGCCAACGATCCCCGCACTGGTTCCCAATACAATGCCGAGAACGATGTAGGCCAGAGCAAGCGCAACGCAGGCAACAAAGCTAAAGCGCAGCGCCCTTGTAGTCAGCCCGCGCAGGCCGGTACCCGAGCTGACTGTGCCATCCATGTTGATGCTCAGCGGTGCTTCGGGCAGAACGATACTTCCCACAATCCAGACCACAATCGACACCAGAAGGGCTGCGATTGCTATCATCAATAGTGGGTTCAGGAAGGCAATAGAGCCGGTCCAGGTTAGCGGTTCCATGTTCTATCCCTCCTTATGAAATGCGGATGCGTGGGTTGAGGTACACATAGCCGATATCCGAGATCAGCTGCGTGACCAGCACCACAAAGACCGACACGACCGAAATTGCCAGCAGCAGTTGTATGTCGTTATTACCCGCCGCCTGAACCAGTGCCCAGCCAAACCCCTTGTAGTTGAACAGCGTTTCAACAATCACGACACCGTTCAGCAGCCATGGGAACTGCAGCATGATGACAGTAAATGGCGCGATGAGCGCATTACGCAAAGCGTGTTTCATGACGATGTTCGGGAAGGACACACCTTTAAGCCGCGCTGTCCGAATGTATTGCGCGGTCATAACCTCGGTCATGGACGCGCGCGTCATTCGGGCGATGTAGCCCATACCGTAAAGGGCAATGGTCAGCACCGGCAGAAAGAAATTCTCAAAGGTTGGGTTTTCCATTGCCTGCGTCGCCGTGCCTTTGAACCACTTCAATCCAACTGCGGATGAGGTAAAGATGGCGATAAAGATAACGCCCGAAACATATTCCGGCGTCGCCGTAGTGGTGATGGCAAAGGTTGACAGGGTTCTGTCGGTGGCCGAGCCTTCTTTCATTCCCGCCAGAATGCCCAGAATCAGTGCGGATGGGACCATCAGCAACATGACCCAGAACATCAACCGTCCCGTCAACGCCAGGCGGTTCCCGACTACGTTGGCAACTTCTTCCTTGAAGACCGTCGAATATCCCCAATAACCCTGCAAGATGCCGCAGAAACTAGGCGACTCTTCTGCGGTTTTCCCGGGCAGGATGCATCGGCCCTGAACGGTGCCATCTTCATTCGTATGTCGGTACGAGGGCAAAACCCCCAACCATTCGCCATACTTAATTGGCGTCGATTGCAGATAGCCGCCTTTCTCCAGGAAACTCTCGACCTGCTCATCCGACATGCGGAAGTTTCCTTGCGTTTTCGCAAGCTTTTCGAGGTTCGGATAGAGATTTGTCAGAAAGAAGACCAAGAACGTCAGGCACAATGCTGTCAAAAGCATGATGCCGACGCGTCTCAGGATAAAAAGTCCCATGTTAGCCCCTGTTGGTAGGCTGGCGTGAATACAATTTGGCTTCACGCATAGCTGTTTTTATGGTCGCCGCAGTCAGGACGAAAAGGCCGCACCAACTTGGTGCGGCCTTGGCTTTGTGTCGGATCAGGACAAGAGGCCGAACTTGTAAAGCTGCGGCAGGTCCGCGATGTGCTTCTCGACACCCACCATGTTGTCACGGTGGTGGCGCATAGCCGTCCGCCAATAGGGCTGAATGACCACGCCTTCTTCGATCATGATCGCTTGCAGCTTGCCCATCACTTCGCGGCGCTGATCCACATCCGCAAGCGAGTTTGCCTCGGCCAGCAACGTGTCGAACTCTTCGTTCGAGAAGCCGGACTCGTTCCAGGCGACGCCCGACTTGTAGGCCAGAGCCAGGATCTGCGTACCCAGCGGGCGGTGGTTCCAGTTGGTCGACGAGTAGGGGTACTTGGTCCAGTCGTTCCAGAACGTCGATCCCGGCAGAACAGTATGCTTTGCTTTGATCCCGGCATCATTCAACTGAGCAACCACGGCAGCAGTTGTGTTGCGCCGCCAGTCATCGTCGATGGACTGAACTTCGTGCTCGAAGTCGCCCATGCCCGCTTCGTCCATAAGGGCCTTTGCAGCCGCCGGGTCGTACGGGATACGAGTAACTGACGAATCGTATTCGGGATGCATCGGGCCAACATGGCTATTTTCGGCCGCAATACCGTAACCTGACATGCCCAGTTCCAGGCAAACCTCGTTGTCAACGGCCATCGCCAACGCCTGACGGACCCGCTTGTCGCCATAAATCTTATTGCCATTGTCGTCTTCGGCCAGTTGGTTGGGACGGATAACAATGGTAAAGCCCGACGGGATTTCTGAGCGGACCAAGCCAATACCGTCGAAGATATCGACGAATTCACCGACCGATTCCCAGTTCATGTCGATTTCTTCGGCCTCGTACGCAGCCAGGAAGGCCGCGGGGTCGGTGCCGTAGTCGATGAACTCGATCCGGTCGATATAACCGCCTTTACCAGCCTCGTAGCCCCACCACTCGAAGCCTTCGTTGCGAACCAGAACACCTTTGACGCCAACTTCATGGCTTTCAGGCAGCATAAAGCCTGTGCCGATCGGGTTAGCCAACATGTTCTCTGGGTCGTGGCTGCTGTGTACGATGGCCCCTGGATAGTCGGCCATGCCGGGGATAATCGTAATGTCCGGCGCGTTACACGTCAGTTTAACGGTGTGCGAGTCCACAACGGTGATTGCACCGTCTGAGGCTTTCTGCGTGCTTTCATCGATAAGTGACGCCATCCGCGACGCCATCGAGTTGCCTTCGAGCGTTGCATCGCACCATCCCGTGATGTTGCGCGCCACGTCTTCAGCAGTGAAATCGTCGCCGTTGTTCCACTTCACGCCTTTGCGGACATTCAGTGTATACTCGGTCGCATCGTCATTCACCTCCCAGCTTTCCAGCAGCATGGGATTGAAGGAACCGTCATTGTTGTACTCGACCAGGTATTCCAGCCAACCCGCAGTAAAGGTGGCGATCTGTGTCCAGTCATAAGTGCGCGGATCCTTGAGGGCGCGGACTTCCATCTGATAGCGGATCGTGCCGCCGCGTTGTGGCTCCTGCGCCGCTGCAGGAGCTGAAAGGCCAATCATTCCATAAGCGGCCGCAGCCGTCACGCCCAGACCGGTGGCCCGAGCCAAGAATTCACGCCGGCTTAGCTTGCCATCCCGGTATTCCTGAGCATGCATTTCCGCTGCCCAATGAACCGGTGCTCCGGTGAAGGTTTGTTTTTGCATTAAGGTCTCTCCCTGTGACACGTATTTTTATTGATGATGTTAGGAACCTATCAGACCGGCGCATGCCAGACACCGCGTTCCTGGAATTCTTTTTTGGATACTCATCATCCCCATTCGACTATTGCGCCCTAGATTTCCGATAAGGTCAACGTTCGAATTCGTCATTCAAGACACAAAAACGACATGATCAACAGAGTTTAAGCCGCGTTATCGCCTATTTCGTCAGATTTCGACATTGTATACTGTCGTAAACAGTCAATATCGGCCTCATTTGGAATCGTTGCAATGAGCCCGCGGTAAAAAACTGTTAACATCTTATCGTATCATTTTGAGAAATATATCTGATTCCAGTTTCGCATGCGAGCCCGAAACCACGTCCGCTGCCGTTTGGCGAATTGGCGCGTGGCGATCGTTGCTCTCTCACGCGCTGCCTCAAGAGTAACCTCGCCGTTCAGATACGCCATCAACTCGGGAACACCGATAGCCTTGAAGGCTGGCATCGACGGATCGTAAAGGTCGCGCATCGCTTTGACCTCGTGTAATGCGCCATTGTCCATCATCTGATCAAATCGTCGTGTGATGCGGTCAAGAAGCCAGTGTTTGTCAACGTCAAAGACGATTGGCACCGTATCTGCAAGGTCAAGAACTGGGGGCGGCGTTTCGGATTGCCAGTCGGTCAGGCTGCGTCCGGTGGCGTGCTGTACTTCCCATGCACGTTGAACGCGGGCGCGGTTCTGTGTGTCTATCCGGCTCAGCGTGTGTGCATCGATGCCAGAGATCAACTCAGACAGCTCCAGTTGGTCCGCTTTGGTCCGGATTTCGGGCGGAGTGGGCGGGATGTCTGCTATGCCTTCGGTCAGGGCGGAGAAATACAGCCCGGTACCACCAACGATGATCGGGCGCTGCCCACCGGACAGCAGCGGTGTCACCTCACGAAGCCAGTGGCCGGTCGAGTAGGTCTGGTCATAGGCGATGTGACCATAGAGAAGATGTGGGGCGCGGGCTTCTTCCTCGGCTGATGGCCGGGCAGAAGTCACGCGCCAACAGTCGTAAACCTGGCTGGCATCTGCATTCACGATGACCCCGCCCAAGGTCTCGGCAATCTGCAAGGCCAGCGCCGACTTGCCCGAGGCCGTCGGCCCTGCGATCAAGACGGGTGTATTCTCGGGTATAGGCGGAAGTTGGTCCCAAATCAGCGATCTGTCGTCATTGATCATCCGGGCCGCCCTTTATCCTCAGTAATCGCATTGAACCTGCGAAGCTTTTGCTTCATTTTGCGCCGGAAAATAAACCCGTGCCAGCCCGGAGCGCAACATGAGCCTTTCCCAAACAGTCGAAACCGCTGAGACGCCAAACACAAAGTATAACCGCGTGATGTTGAAAATCTCGGGCGAGGCGCTGATGGGGGACCAGGGATTTGGCTTGCACCCTCCGACCGTCCAACGGATCGCGCAAGAGGTTAAGTCGGTTCACGATCTTGGCGTTGAAATCTGCATGGTTATCGGTGGCGGGAACATCTTCCGTGGTCTCAGTGGTTCGGCGCAGGGGATGGAGCGGACGACCGCCGACTACATGGGTATGCTGGCCACCGTAATGAACGCGTTGGGAATGCAATCCGCGCTAGAGGAAATTGGAGTGTTCACCCGCGTTATCTCGGCCATTCGAATGGATGAGGTGTGCGAGCCCTACATCCGCCGCCGCGCCGTGCGACATCTTGAAAAGAAGCGGGTTTGTATCTTTGCCGCCGGAACTGGCAACCCTTATTTCACGACGGATACAGCAGCGACTTTGCGCGCCAATGAAATGGCGTGTGAGGCAATCTTCATGGGCAAAAATGGCGTTGATGGGGTTTATGACAAGGACCCCAAAATCCACGAGGATGCGGTTCGATATGATGCCGTTACATATGATGACGTTCTGACCAAACGGCTGCGCGTGATGGACGCATCAGCGATCGCCTTGGCCCGCGACAACAATCTACCACTCATCGTTTTTGGGCTGGATGAGCCGGGCGGGTTCCGCGGCATCCTGGCGGGCGAGGGCACGTATACCAAGGTTCAGGGGTAAAAAATCTCAGTAACGCTGGATGTGCAGACCGGATCTTGGACCGGATCTGTCTTGCTGTGCAATCACATCATTTGCAGGACACGGCTTGCCACTGACCGGTTATCTCGCAATCTGCGGAGCGTGTCGGTTTCAGGTAATATGTGGTCTTCTCACTTACACCTTTGTGGTGCGGAATGTCGGATGTCCTGAGAATAAAACAATGGAAGGAGGGACAATGTCCGACACTACAGAGACCGACTATGAAGTCGGCCAGGACAATGTTCAGATCATGGGTCTGGATGTTCACAACCCCGTCTTTGCTGTTTCAGGACTGACAATCATTGCATTCGTATTCTTCTCGTTGGTTTTCCGCGAGCAGGCGAGCGAATTCTTTGGGTGGCTGCGACCGGCCCTGACCAGCAAGTTCGACTGGGTGTTTATGATTGCGGCGAATATATTCGTCGTGTTTTCGCTGCTCCTGATCGTAACCCCATACGGGTCGATCCGTTTAGGGGGCGACGATGCCAAACCAGACTACAGCTACATCGGTTGGTTTTCGATGCTGTTTGCCGCAGGCATGGGGATCGGGTTGGTATTCTGGGGCGTTGCCGAGCCGATTTCGCATTACGGCGCGTCATTGGACGGCGTTGCCGTCGGCGAAGATGGGGTCCGCACTGATTGGGCACCACTTGGCGCGGGTCTCGAAGATCCAGAGGCTTCGAAAAACCTGGCGATGGCAGCAACCATTTTCCACTGGGGTTTGCACCCTTGGGCTGTTTACGCGGTTGTCGCGCTGGCGCTGGCATTCTTTAGTTTCAACCGTGGCCTACCTCTGACCATGCGATCAGTGTTCTATCCGTTGTTTGGTGAGGCGACCTGGGGGCCGCTGGGTCACGTTATCGACGTTTTGGCAGTGTTTGCCACGATCTTCGGTCTTGCGACATCCCTCGGACTGGGCGCAACGCAAGCGTTGGCAGGACTGAACTACCTGTTCGATGTTCCGATCACGGACGGGATGAAAGTGCTGTTGATCGGTTTGATCACGGCTTTTGCCCTGATCTCGGTCGTTGCGGGATTGGATAAAGGTGTCAAGCGGCTGTCTGAAGCCAACATGATCCTTGCCGCAGCCTTGCTTTTGCTGGTGCTGATCGTCGGCCCGACCGTTGCAATCCTGACCGGGTTCTTCGACAGCCTGATTGAGTACGTTGTTGCGTTGCCGGCGCTTTCGAACTGGGTCGGTCGCGAGGACACCAACTTTATGCAGGGTTGGACCACCTTCTACTGGGCATGGTGGATTTCCTGGTCACCGTTTGTCGGCATGTTCATTGCACGCATCTCACGCGGCCGCACCGTGCGCGAATTCGTAATCTGCGTACTTGTGATTCCGACGGTTGTTGGCGCCTTGTGGATGAGCGTGTTCGGTGGTGCCGCCCTTGATCAGGTGCTGTCCGGTTCCGGGCAAGAGCTGACAGATGCCGCGCTTGAACTGAAGATGTTCAAGATGTTCGAAGCTTTCCCGATGACCGGCCTGCTGTCCTTTATTGGTGTTGTGCTTGTTGTTGTGTTCTTCGTCACCAGCTCGGATTCCGGATCGTTGGTGATTGACACGATCACTGCCGGCGGCAAAACCGACGCCCCAACGGCTCAGCGTGTGTTTTGGTGCATTTTGGAAGGCGCAATTGCCATCGTCCTGTTGCTTGGAGGTGGCCTGGGCGCGTTGCAGGCTGCGGCGATCGCGACAGGCTTTCCATTTGCTATCGTCCTGATGCTCATGTGCGTTTCGATCTTTATCGGCTTGGCGAACGAAAAGCGTCGCCGCTGATAGCGCCAACCAGCTAAGAAAGCTCCGGTCATTTGCCGGGGCTTTTTTCATGGCGGCGTGGCATACAAAGTTGCCTCTTCACTGACCGTGCGAGGCCCAAGCGACATTCGTTGTGTGCGCCTAATGACCAAAATTATTCAATTAATTTGTGATCTTGACGCAGTTTTGTGATCCGTTTCCCATTGCCTTGCGTAGTGTTGAAAAAGACCGGGCGGACATGGAAAACAATCAAACACCGATCATAATGTGGTTTCGTCGGGACTTGCGCCTGTCTGACCATCCTGCATTGGCTGCGGCGGCTGAAACCGGGCGTCCTATTCTGCCTGTCTTTATCCTGGACAACTTGGCCCAAACGCTCGGCGCGGCGCCGAAATGGCGGCTGGGGCTGGGGCTTGAGGTTTTCGCGCGGTCGCTGAAGAAAAACGGTAGCGCACTGGTCTTGCGCAGTGGGGATGCCCTGACCGTTTTGCAGGACCTGATTGAGGAAACGGGCGCCAAAAGCGTGTATTGGTCGCGCGCCTATGTTCCTGACAGCATCGACCGAGACACGCGCATCAAGTCCGCACTGACCCAGCAAGGTGTCGAAGCAAAATCCTTTGCCGGACACTTGCTGTTTGAGCCCTGGACCGTGGAAACAAAGTCCGGCGAACCGTATCGCGTGTTTACGCCTATGTGGCGGTCCGTTCAGGGGCGGGACATCGCTTCACCCGATGCTGTACCGACGCTTCGTACGCCCTCGGAGTGGCCAAAGTCAGAGAACCTTGAAAAGTGGCAACTGGGCGCGGCGATGAATAGGGGTGCAGCCGTGGTGGCCCCTTATGTACGCCCAGGTGAAGATGCAGGTTTTGAGGTTTTGCACGGGTTTCTGGATCGAATTTCAGATTACGGCGACAACCGGGACCGGCTAGATAGGGATGGAACTTCGAACCTGTCGGAATACCTGTCATTGGGTGAAATCGGGCCTCGCAGTGTTTGGCATATTGTCCAGCGTGCTGCGATGAACGGTGTGCAGGGAACAGATGCGTTCCTACGTCAATTGATCTGGCGCGAGTTTGCTTATCACCTGATGTATCATACCCCGCAGTTGGTCAGTGAAAACTGGAAGCCCGAATGGGACGCGTTTCCGTGGAATACGGACACAAGCCACCCCGAGGTTGTGGCTTGGATGCAAGCGCGGACAGGCATTCCTGCCGTCGACGCCGGGCTTCGGGAAATGTATGTGACTGGCCGAATGCACAATCGCGCGCGCATGATCGTTGCGAGTTATCTCACCAAACATCTGATGACGCACTGGAAAATCGGCATGGACTGGTTTGCGGACTGTCTGATTGACTGGGATCCTGCCTCGAACGCGATGGGATGGCAGTGGGTAGCTGGATCCGGGCCGGATGCGTCGCCGTTCTTTCGCATTTTCAACCCAATGACACAGCAGGAAAAATTTGACCCCAAAGGGGTGTATGTCGATCGATGGATCGCCGAAGGGCAAGCCGAGCCCTCGGAAACTGCGATGGCCTATTTTAAGGCCGTTCCGCGTTCCTGGAAGTTGGATCCAACTGCATCCTATCCGAAACCAGTGGTAGAACTTGCCGCTGGACGTGCACGGGCCTTGGAGGCCTATGAAGGCAGAAAAACCGGGTAACAAACTGAAAACTTGCCAGAAACACAATCTCGGCCTAGCCTGAATAAGCGGCCGCACAGGGGAGCGCGGATGATCCTAACAACTACCGATGGGCAAAAAGACCTGCCCAGATACTTTGTACAAGTCTTTAAAATGCTAAAGGGGATGGACTCGGGGCGGATGGATATCGCTTTGCCCGACGGGCGGATTTTCCGATCCGAAGCATCAAAGCCCGGGCCGGTTGCCAGGGTCGACATCCATAATCCTGACGTTTTCGCCCGACTTGTCCGTGAGGGCGAGTTGGGGTTTTCGGACGCCTATCTGGAAGGCGACTGGAGCACCCCTGATCTGCGTGCTTTCATGGATCTGGTGCATTTGGGGACCGAGACGGTCTATGATGATTTCACCGGTAAATTCCTAGTGCAAGCCTACGAGCGCCTGCGTTTTTGGCTGCATCGCAACAGTCGTCGCCAAGCCAAGAAGAACATCTCGTATCATTATGACTTGGGGAATGATTTCTACAGCGTATGGCTGGATGAAACGATGACTTACTCCAGTGCACTTTTTGAAACGGGGCAGGAGAGTTTGGAAAAGGCGCAGACCGCGAAATACGCTAGCCTTGTGGATGAAATGGGCGCGAAAGCCGGGGACCACATCTTGGAAATCGGGTGCGGTTGGGGCGGTTTCGCGGAATATGCTGCAAAAGAGCGTGGCCTTCGGGTCACAGGTTTGACAATCAGTCAAGAGCAGCTTAAATACGCCCGGCAGCGCATTGAAAACGCAGGACTTTCTGATCTTGTCCAGTTCAAGCTGCAGGATTACCGGGATGAGCGGGGTCAGTATGACGGTATCGCGTCGATCGAGATGTTCGAGGCCGTCGGACAAAAATACTGGCCAGTGTATTTCGAAACCGTCCGCGAGCGTCTGAAACCGGGCGCGCAGGCAACTTTGCAAATCATCACCGTTGCAGATCACCGCTGGGATATCTACAAGAATGGTGTTGATTTTATTCAGAAATATATTTTTCCTGGCGGAATGCTACCAGCACCATCGGTTCTGAAGCAACAAGTGGCAGAAGCAGGATTGAACGTGGTAAAATCCCGCGAATTCGGCAAAAGCTATGACCTCACGCTGCGCCGTTGGTACGAGACGTTCAACGACAAATGGGACGAAATATCCGAAATGGGCTTTGATGAGCGTTTCCGCCGCATGTGGAACTATTATTTAACAGCATGCGGCGCGGCCTTTGACACTGGTAACTGCGATGTGACACAGATCACAATAGCAAAACCCAGTTAACAAAGGGAAAAACCGAATGCCCAGTGCTCCGCGTCTAGTTGCTGCTCTGTGTCTGTTGGCGATAGCTTTTATTGTTTCGACGATGATCATCAACAACGGGGAAGAGGGTAAAGACTACGGCTGGTTCACTTACGTCAACATGCTGATCGGCGTTGTTTGTGGCTGGAAAATAATGGGTAAGCGCGTTGGCCGCGGTTGGACCGCCGCGGTAAACAACGGTATCGCGGGCGTATTGTCTACTGTGTTCTGGGCCCTTTTTGTACAGGGTTGCTACGAGATGTTTCGTCTCGCCATGCGCCACCGCTTCGACGGCCCATTTGAAGCGCTGATCGCTATCTTTCAGATTGGTGTTGAATACAGTAAACAGCTTGTTGCGCCGGAAATCCTGTGGACATTGGCGATCGGAGCTTTTATCGCCGGTCTGGCAACCGAAGAAGCGGGTCGCCGTTGGCGGTGAACGCATTCACTAAAATTCGAGTCTTACTCTGGTGTCCGATTTATTCTTTTACGGCACGCTCCGGTATTTGCCTTTGCTGGAAACAGTGCTTGGTCGTTCTGCCTCGCAATTAAACATCGCCGAGGCGAGCTTGCCGGATCACGCGGTATACGGCGTGCAAGGTCAGGCGTTTCCGATGATAGTTCGTGAAAAAGGCAGTAACGCCAATGGTCTTCTGGTGCGTGGGTTTAGCAGAGAAGACTTGAACCGTTTGGCATATTATGAGGGCGGCTTTGACTACGAACTCAGCCCTCAAGGTGTCTATCTTGCAGATGGATCACGGGCCGAGGCCAGCGTGTTTTACCCTGAACCCGGTCTTTGGACGCCGGGCGTTTTGTGGTCGTTGCAGGATTGGGTGGATGAGTGGGCCGAAGTTACGCTGCTGGCCGCGCAAGAGGAATTGGCCTTTTACGGCAGGCTTGATGCGACCACCATATCGCGCAACTTCGCGCCGATCCGGACCCGCGCCTGGGCCAAGCTGGCTGCGCGAAAGCGACGGACTGGTGACCCGCGCGACACGATAAAGGACGTTATCGTGCAAGACCACCGGCACGCCTATCTCAGCTATTTCGGTTTTGAGGAGATAGAACTGCGCCACCGCCAGCATAATGGCACGATGGGCCCGCTATTGCATCGAAGTGGATTGATGCAGGGGGCTGCGGTGGTTGTTCTGCCCTATGACCCGGTGCGCGATGCCGTTCTGCTGGTAGAACAATTTCGGACGCCCGTGTTTCTGATCGAGGACCCCGAACCGTGGATGTGGGAACCGGTGGCGGGCATGATCGACCCCGGTGAAACTCCGGAACAGGCCGCGCACCGCGAAGCACTGGAAGAGGCCGAAGTGAAGCTAAGTTCATTAGAATATGCAGGTGGCGCGTATTCCTCAAGCGGGTCATCGACCGAATACATCCATCTGTACGTAGGATTGTCTGATTTAAACCAAACCATCGACAATGGTGGGCTTACGTCAGAGGGTGAGGATATCCGCACGCAAATAATGCCCTATGATACCTTTATGCAGCGGGTCGATAACCACGAATTTAAGGATTTACCCCTGCTAGCATTGGCCAATTGGCTAGCCCGAAACCGCGACCGTTTGCGCAGGTAAGGATCGCTGCTTGTGGTTGCCGAACGGCAACTGTAAATCTTCTGAGAAACGTAAAGAAAATGAGGGCGCCATGCGCATTGCACGAGACCTTGCCGACGCAGTCGGGAAAACACCCCTGATCCGGTTAAAGCGCATCAGTGAAGAGACCGGTTGCGAGATTTTTGGCAAGGCCGAGTTCATGAATCCGGGCCAATCAGTCAAGGATCGTGCGGCGCTTTACATTATCCAAGATGCAGTAGCCCGCGGCGAGTTGAAGCCCGGCGGTACAATTGTCGAAGGCACGGCAGGCAATACTGGCATTGGACTGGCTCTTGTTGGGGCTTCGATGGGGTTCAAAACCGTGATTGTGATCCCGGAAACGCAGTCCGAAGAAAAAAAGGACATGCTGCGCTTGGCAGGCGCGCAACTTGTGCAGGTTCCAGCTGCGCCTTACAGAAACCCGAACAATTTCGTGCATTATTCGCGTCGTCTGGCCGAAGAACTGGCTCAGACCGAACCGAATGGCGCGATCTGGGCCAACCAGTTCGACAACGTAGCCAACCGTCAGGCCCACGTGGAAACGACAGGTCCTGAGATATGGGAGCAAACAGACGGTAAGGTTGACGGCTTTGTCTGTGCCGTGGGCTCAGGCGGTACGTTGGCCGGTGTGGCAGATGCTTTGCAGCCCAAGGGCGTAAAAATCGGCCTCGTTGATCCAATGGGGGCCGGATTGTATTCGTATTATACCACGGGTGAAATCGCGATGGAGGGCAGCTCAATCGCTGAGGGTATCGGACAGGTTCGGATCACCAAGAACCTTGAAGGATTCAAGCCCGACCACGTTTACCAGATGACAGACAACGAGGCGCTACCGCTGATTTTCAACTTGCTGCGCGAAGAAGGTCTGGTCATGGGTGGGTCGACCGCGATCAACATGGCGGGTGCGGTGCGACTGGCCAAGGATCTGGGACCGGGCCATACCATTGTGACGATCCTGTGTGATTACGGCACGCGATATCAGTCCAAGCTGTTTAACCCTGAATTCCTGCGTGAAAAGGAACTGCCGGTTCCTGATTGGATGACCGAAGCCCCGCGCAGCATTCCCGGCGTGTTTGAGGACGTATGATGCTACGGCGGGTTCGCCTGTTCTTTGCTCTTTTCCTGGTGTGTTTTGCCATTCTGGGCGGCCCTGCGATTGCGCAGCTGACGGACAGGCAAAGTGAATACTATCAGGGTTGGTTAAGCACGGCGAACCGCGCCGAGGCGGTTATCGCAGCGAACCGCGCTTCGAACGCTGCTTTGGAAAATCTGCGTTCTGAAATAAATGGTTACCGGGAAGACTTCAACAGGGCCCGAGGGGAAAACACCGAACGTATTCAAACGTTGCAGAGCCAACTTGATGCTTTGGGTCCAAAGCCCGAAGGTGACGCGACAGAGCCGGAAGACATTGCCAACATTCGCTCGCACCTTGAAGAGCAGCTCAATAGTCTGCGTGTTCCCCGCATCATCTCAGAGGAAGCATTCAGTCGGGCAAACGGGTTGATCAGCGAGATTGATCAGATCATCCGGCACCGCCAAACCAAAGAGCTGTTAGAGCGCGGCCCGTCGCCAATCAATCCCGTGTCTTGGGGTCCGGCGTGGTCAGACGTGAAAGAGACGCTTAGCAGTCTCGCGAATGAGACGATCACGAACTTGCGCAGCGACGTCGTGCGCGAACGAGTCCGCGAGCGCGGCTTGGGGATTTTTGTCCTTGTAGCCATTGCTGCAGTTTTGCTGATGTTTGGCCGCAGATGGTCGGAAAAGGGTGGAGACTACCTTCGGCGTTTGGGCGGATCGGGATCCGGTGTCTGGACATTTGTTATATCTCTACTGCGTATTGCACTTCCGTGGCTCGGGGTTTTGGCAGCAGTTGTGGCCGTTAGCCTGACTGGCGTGTTGGGTGTCCGAGGCACCTTGCTGCTGGAAAAAATTCCCTATTGGGCAGCGATTATCCTCTTCTACGATTGGATTGGGCGTCAGATTTACTTGATGGGCGAGGCGCAGGGGTTCCAACGACTTTCAGCGGTCAAAATCAAAGAACTGCGTGTCTACATTGATCTGCTCGCATTGATGCTGATTCTGCACGAATTGACCCTTTTGTTTCAGCAGATTGAGAACGTGTCGGACGCGACGCGCGCTGTTGTCAGTTTCCCGGTAGTTGTGACCACAGCATTGTTGTTGCTTCGGATACGACATATCCGGATGGCTGAGATTGAGCAGGACGCCTCTGATACAAGTATTCCGACGCGGGCAGCCGGATTCAGCCAACTCGTGGAATTCTTGCGTCGCGCTTTGTTTATTCTGGGTATCACAACACCCGTTCTTGCGATTTTCGGATACACGAACGCGGCCGAGGCCATAGTCTTTCCCGCCGTAAAAACGCTTGTCCTGATTGCGGCCTTAGTTATCTTTCAGCGGTTTATCACTCAGGTATACGGCTGGATTACAGGGCAGGGCGACGCGGTTTGGGAGTCGCTGTTCTCGGTTCTGGTGGGCTTTGCACTTGCGATTTTGGCATTGCCGGCGCTTGCGCTCTATTGGGGCGCACGCGAAGCGGACTTGCTGGAAGTCTGGTCAAGACTGTTACTGGGTTTCGATATTGGCGGTGTCACGATCTCTCCCAGTAATTTTTTTACGTTCCTCATCGTCTTTCTGATTGGCTACGGGCTGACCCGAATGCTGCAGAGCGGGCTGCGGAATTCGCTGTTACCCAAAACCAATATTGATCCGGGCGGACAGAACGCGATTGCGGCGGGCACAGGGTATGTGGGGATATTCTTCGCGGCGCTTGTGGCAATTATGGTGGCCGGGTTCGATCTGTCATCTCTGGCGATTGTCGCCGGTGCACTGTCGGTTGGTATCGGTTTTGGCCTGCAAACCATTGTTTCGAACTTCGTCTCGGGCATTATCCTGTTGGTTGAGCGTCCGATTTCAAAAGGCGACTGGATCGATGTGAACGGCATGATGGGGTATGTGCGTGATATCTCTGTCCGGTCCACACGGATTGAAACCTTTGACCGGACGGACCTGATCGTTCCCAACTCGGACCTGATCAGTGGCGTGGTCACGAACTATACACGCGGCAATACGATTGGTCGGGTCATTGTGCCTGTGGGTGTGGCTTATGGGACCGACACAAGACTGGTTGAGAAAATTTTAGGGGATATAGCCAATTCGCATCCGATGGTGTTGGCCAACCCAGCCCCAAGCGTCGTGTTCCAAGGGTTTGGGGCGGATTCACTGGATTTTGAGATCCGAGCCATCCTACGGGATGTGAATTGGGTATTGTCGGTGAAATCCGACATGAACCATGAAATCAACCGGCGGTTCGTTGAGGAGGGGATCGAGATTCCGTTCGCCCAAAGGGATGTCTGGTTGCGCAATCCAGAGACCTTGCAGGAAAAAGCTCCGGCACCCAAAGCGGACGAGGCCACGCCTGAGCCGTCGAAAACGAAGCCAATTGACATGAGCGAGAGCGATCTGTCGGACGGCGATGGTGAAGAGATTTAGGCGCGTGTATGGCGGAACTGCGAATGCTTGAAAATTCGCTATAATCGCCCCTTGCAAATCATCTGGCGATGGTCCAAACATCGCGCTCACGGAGAGGTGGCCGAGTGGTCGAAGGCGCACGCCTGGAAAGTGTGTAGGCGGGAAACCGTCTCCAGGGTTCGAATCCCTGTCTCTCCGCCACTAACTATCCGATGATTTCTTCTATTGTTATATTGTCTGCCTGAGTGTGCGACCCAAACAACGGCGGATGAGCACAACACCGTCTGCCTCTTGCGCTCGGTGGGTTCTCAGCATCTTTTTGTGCCTTGCAGAAAATGTTATTTGTAGCGGCAAAAATAACGTTCTAAGAGAAGCCGGATTTCAGCATCTGGCACGCCGGCAGGCACAATTTTGTGAGATTGGAACTTGACCGACATGATTGACCTGAGTGGCCTGATGCCTTTGCGCGAGAGCCGCAACTACAAGATTTTTCAGCACCCTGAGATTGAAGGGGCGCTGCTCAAGGTTCGGGTGGATGAGCCTGTTCGAAAGCATGCAGTCCCGCGTTATTCAGAATGGCGATACGGTAATCTGCGGCAATGGAACCGTGAAGCGAACGAATACCTTGCTGCGTTGCACCGGGGATGCCCTGAAATTGAGCGGTTGGCGCGGTTCATGGGGTATGCGCCAACTTCGTCTGGCCCGGCCCTTGTGGTGGAAAAGCTGACTGGGCCGGATGGAAAGCTTGCGCCGACGTTGCATGCCGAGAAACTCGCTGTTCGCGAAGACAAGGCTGCACACCAACGCCTGCGCGACGAGTTTTTGGAACTGATGGATGACCTAGAACGGGGCCAGATCGTCGTTGGTGATTTGGGGTTTGAGAACATCGTGCGTGCACAGGAGCGAGGCGGAAAGTTGGTCGTGATCGACGGGCTTGGTGAACGGGTGATGTTCCCGCTGGCGCTTTTCAGCAAGTGGGCTTTCCACAAGTCTATTGCGCGCCGCAGAGCGCGCATGTCCCGGGCGTTTCAGCTTTAAGCAATTCCAACGAAAACAGATCGGTCGCAAGTTTATTCCGCTCTGCTCGGCCTGTACCATTACCGCCTTACATCGTTGCATCTGTTATCCGTGACATTCCCAGTCAATCGTATAACTGCGACGGCTTTGGCAATGCACTTCCGAGCTGCATTCGGACGTGGACAAGACGAGGATCATCGCAGAATCAATTACCTTTGCGTTGAAGGTAATGCAGAATGGCCGCTAAGTTTGTCTTCGGTTCACAATGCTGAACGCATCGCCGTTGTGATAGCGTGATGCAGTGACGCGGCCGAGGATCGCGGGCCGTAGATGCTGTAGCTTTCAGATGTCCGGCACAAGACAAAGCAGCCGATATGGTGGATTGCGCACCGCGCCGCGCTGCCGTCGGTCATCTTGCGCAAGTCAAGCTGGCAAAGCAGCTCCAGAACCGATGGGATACCGGTGCCGGTCAGATCAAACCGAGTCCAACCGTCTGTCTGCTCGGTGACTGAGGCGGCATCACCCAAGGCCTTCTTGGCTTGATCAGCAAGATCTTCGTGCGTTTCAAACGAAGCCTCAAGCATCCACTGATCGACCCCGGCCCAGAACGCACAAATCGACGCCCCAGCCCAACGGCCAACCGCTGGCGCAGGCGCATCAATTAGCTTTGCCAAGGCCTTGGCAGATTTGTCTTCTTTTCCCATTCGTGACGCGACCGAGGCAAGGGCCACGCCCGGTACTTCGGTGCATGTTACACTGCCGATGGTGTCGACGCGCGGCTCGGTTCCGCCAAGGGCGGTTATGGCAACAAGATCATGCACGCAGACGCTCTCCTTCAGGATCGACGAAATGGGCCGAGACAAGTTCCACCTCAACCGTCAGATCAGTGAGCGGCGAGACGAGGCGCATCTTTTCGCCCAGCCGCTCGGCTCCGTTCTTCACAAGACCAAGACCTATATTGCTTTTGAGGATTGGCGAATAAACAGCCGATGTGACATAGCCCTGATCATTAGCCGCATCTACAGGGCCATCTGCATTCATCAGATGCCCGCCCGCAGTAATCTTGTCGTCAGGCTGCACCGGTTTGATCCCCACCAGCCTCAGCACATCCGGTTCGACCAGAGCCTCACGTTCGGACAAGACCGAGCCGATGCTGTCCTTTTTCTTTGACACCATCTGGCCCAGCCCAAGGTTCAGCGCCGTGGTTGTGCCATTCAGCTCATTCCCAGCTGCATGCCCTTTTTCCACGCGCATTACGCCCAATGCTTCTGTGCCGTACGGCACGACGTTGAACTCTTCGCCTTCGGCCATCAGACGACGCATCAGCGCGTCGCCATAGCGCGACGGCACGGCGATCTCATAGGCCAACTCACCCGAGAACGAGATGCGGAACAACCGCGCCCGTAGGCCACCGCAAACCGTAATGTTGCCGCAGGCCATGAACGGGAATGCCTCGTTTGAAAGATCAAACTCAGGGTCCACGATTTTTTGCAGCAGCTTGCGCGCGTTGGGTCCGGCGACGGCGTATTGCGCCCAGGCTTCGGTGGTCGATATCAACTGCACGTCCATGTCCGGATACAGGCATTGGCGTACAAATTCCATGTGGCGATAGACACTTACGGCGTTGGCCGTGGTTGTCGTGACGACGAAGTGATCCTCGGCCATGCGCGCAGCGGTGCCGTCGTCCATCACCAAGCCGTCCTCGCGCAGCATCAGGCCATAGCGGGTTTTGCCAACGGGCAGCTTGGCAAAGCCGTTAGCATAGATGCGGTTCAGGAACTCGGCCGCGTCGGTGCCCTGCACGTCGATCTTGCCCAGCGTCGTGCAGTCGCAAACCCCAACCGAAGCCCGGGTTTGGCGAACTTCGCGATCGACCGACTGCCGCCAATGAGTTTCACCGGGCAGGGGGAACCACTGCGCCCGCAGCCAATTGCCAGCCTCGACAAACACAGCACCGCGTTCCTTGGCCCAATAATGCGACGGCGTCAGGCGGGTGGGGTGGAACTCTTGACCCTTCATCCGACCGGCAAACGTGGCAATTGGAACCGGAGTATAGGGCGGACGGAAAATAGTAGTACCCACTTCGGGGATCGACTTTCCCGCGACCTCGGCCATGATTGCCAGACCAGTGATGTTCGATGTTTTGCCCTGATCGGTTGCCATGCCCAGCGTGGTATAACGTTTCAGGTGCTCGACCGAGCGGAAACCCTCTTGGTAGCTCAGCTTCACATCCTTGACGGTCACATCGTTCTGTTGATCCACCCAGGCGCGTTTGCACCCTTCAACGTACCAGAAAGGCTTTTGTTCGACCGGAGCATCCTCGGCCTCTGGCAGATCGGGCAGGGCACCTTTTAGGTCCAGCGCCTCGGCTGCACCTTCGGCACCGGATTTCAGCGCGCCATATGTTGTCATTACCCCGTTTGCCGCGCCAGCGACCGAAAGGCCAAGGGGAAGGTCAGAGCCAGGTACAAAAGCTGCCAAATCGTCGTTCCAGACCGGGCGTCCGCGTTGGTGGCAGGTCAGGTGGACGTTTGGGTTCCATCCACCGGACACGCCCAGCGCCCCGCAATCCAGTGTGCGGGTGGAGCCGTCGGACAAGGTCACCTCAACAAAGGTCAGTCCCAAGCGCCCCTTGGTATCAGTAACCTGCGCGCCTTTGAGAACCTCGTAGTCATAGCTGCCGGGCGCGTCTTCACGCACATCCACAACAGCGGCGATCTTAACGCCCTTGGCGTGCAAGTCAGCGGCAGTGCGGTGCCCGTCGTCATTATTGGTAAAAATTGCCACACGCTGCGATGGCGTGGCTGCAAACCGATTGGCATAGGTCCGTATCGCGCTTGCCATCATGATGCCGGGCCGGTCGTTATTCTCAAATGCAATCGGGCGTTCCGTTGCCCCGGCGCACAGCAGAGCTTTTTGGGTGTAGATGCGCCACAGGATTTGCCGCGGTTTACCATCGGGCAGGGTGGGCAGATGATCCCCGGTTCGCTCAACCGCGCCATAGATCCCGTGATCAAACGCGCCAATTACCGTGGTACGCGGCATCAGCCGGACGTTCGGCATGGAAGACAGCTCGGCCACGGCCTGTGCGGCCCAGTCTGGGGCGCTGTGATCACCAATCGCGAAGCTTTCGCTGTTCAGACGCCCACCAAGGGCAAAGTCCTCATCCGCCAGAATGACATCTGCCCCAGCGCGCCCGGCGGTCAAAGCCGCCATAAGACCAGCAGGTCCGGCACCAATGATCAGCAGATCGCAATGACGGAACCCTTTGTCGTACTCGTCTGGGTCATCCTCCATCGAAAGCGATCCTAGGCCGGCCGCGCGACGGATCATCGGCTCGTACAGTTTTTCCCAAAACGCAGCGGGCCACATGAAGGTTTTGTAATAGAAGCCCGCCGAAAGGAAGTTTGAAAACAGATCGTTCACCGCCAAGGCGTCGAACTTCAGACTGGGCCAGCGATTCTGTGACCGCGCCTCTAACCCGTCGAACATTTCGATGGTCGTGGCGCGCGTGTTTGGCTCCTGCCGGGCACCGGTGCGCAGTTCGACCATGCCATTGGGTTCTTCGGAGCCTGCGGTCAGTAAACCCCTTGGGCGGTGGTATTTGAAGGACCGCCCGATCAGCCTCACGTCGTTGGCCAGCAGGGCCGAAGCCAACGTATCGCCGGGATGCGCGGTGTAGCTGCGATTATCGAACCGAAAAGTCAGAGAGGTGTTGCGATCGATCTGACCACCACCAAGCCTGTTGCTCTGCGTCATTTGGATCGCCCCCGTGCGCGGGCCACATCGCGGGCCAGCTCCACCCTTGAAATCTCGTGCGTCAGCGTGTTGCGCGTGACAATCAGCCAGGATCGATCACCGGCCTCATGATACCAAAGCTCCTGATGCTCACCGGCTGGGTTATCACGCAGATACCCGTATTCATAAAACGCCTCAGACGCGTTTTCGGACTGCCAATCGGGACGGTCAATCAGGGATGCGTCGCCCAGATAGGTAAACTCCGATGCGTCCCGCGGACCCAAAAGGGGATGGTTGATTATCATTGTTTGGTCCCCCTCAGTGCAGGTTGGGCTGATTGCCCACACCTTTTTCGTCGATCATCCGCCCGGTGCGAAACCGATCAAGGCGGTAGGCCGTTGCAACCGGGTGCGGCTCATCCCGCGCCAGCAAGTGTGCAAAGCAATGGCCCGAGGCCGGGGTCGCTTTAAACCCGCCGTAACACCAGCCGCCGTTGAAGTAGAGCCCCTCGACCGGGGTACGGTCGATTATGGGCGAGCCATCCATCGACATGTCCATCACGCCGCCCCACATTCGCAAAAGACGCGCGCGGCCGATCATTGGCATCAGCGCCATGCCACCTTCGCAGACATCTTCGACCACCGGCAGGTTCCCACGCTGCGCGTAGGTGTTATAGCCGTCAATGTCGCCGCCAAAAACCAGCCCGCCCTTGTCGGACTGACTGACATAGAAATGGCCTGCGCCATAGGTGATGACACTGGGCAGAACCGGCTTTAGACCTTCGGAGACGAAGGCTTGAAGGACATGGCTTTCGATGGGCAATCGCATTCCGGCCATGCTCATCACGCGACCTGAGCTTCCTGCGACTGCGCAGCCGACCTTGTTGGCGCCGATAAAGCCTTTTGTGGTCTCGACGCCAAGGCATTTGCCGTTTTCGATCCGCAAACCAGTCACTTCACAGTTTTGGATGATGTCGACGCCGTGCATATCCGCAGAGCGCGCAAACCCCCAAGCCACCGCGTCATGTCGGGCAGTGCCGGCGCGACGCTGAACCAACCCGCCTTTGATCGGAAATCGAGCGTCGTCGAAATTCAGATATGGGTGCTCCCTGCGGACTTGGTCAGCATCCAAAAGCTCAGCATCGGCACCGTTCAGGATCATCGCATTGCCGCGACGGATATAGGCGTCGCGCTGACCGTCGGTGTGAAAAAGGTTGATAATCCCGCGCTGGCTCATCATCGCGTTGTAGTTCAGGTCCTGCTCAAGCCCTTCCCACAGTTTCATTGAGAACTCATAGAACGGTTCATTGCCATCCAGCATGTAGTTTGAGCGGACAATCGTCGTGTTCCGCCCGACATTGCCGCCACCGATCCAGCCCTTTTCAACCACGGCCACGTTTCGTTGACCGTATACCTTGGACAGGTAATGCGCCGTTGCCAAGCCGTGCCCACCGCCGCCAATAACAACGATGTCGTAATGCGGTTTGGGTTCGGGCTCACGCCAGACCGGTTTCCAACCTTTGTGGCCGGTAAGCGCCTCTTTGATGACTCGGAAGCCGGAATATCGCATGAATCGGACCTTTTTCGACACAATCCAATAATTTGTAGCCTTTGGGTATGCTCGGATGCGACATCGATTTGTCTGAATCAGACTTTAGAGGTGCCTCTTTTCTGGCAGAGCCGTGAGAACCCAACTCAGACGCCGCGGATCAACACCACGCGAGAGCCGATGGCGAATCCGATTGCGATGCGCTAAGCCTTTGCAAAAACAAGGTTGCGCTGATGAAACTAGAAAAACCGAACTTTGCGGCCCCTACGGATGCCGATGCTCGAAAGGCGATCCCACCAGTTGTTTGCTACCCGCCCGAAACATTGGAGAAACCGGATTTGGGTGCACTCTCCAACCTGCGGAAGGGTGCGCGAAAGACCGCTGAGGTTACGGTGGCCCCACGGGATGCCGCGTGTATAGATGTGCCAGCGGGTGCATTCATCAGGGTTGTTTCAGTGGATGGCCCGCAGGTCGGTGATCTGAACATGTGGCACACACACGACCTCACCGAACGTTTCTATTCCGGTAAAACCCGCGCGCTTCACGGGACTCATCTGTCGTCCGGAGATCGCATGTGGTCGAGCTTTCCAAACATGCGTCCGATGGCGACCGTGGTTGATGATACGCTGGACTGGTACGGGTTCGATGAATTCGGCGGCTCGGTCCATGATGTGATCGGCACGCGATGCGATCCCTATACGGGGCGGCTGCTATCGGGGGATGATTATCACTATTGCTGCCACTCGAACCTGACCCGCGCGTTGTCAGGCCATTGCGATCTGCCGCTGCACGAAGCTGAGATGCTTGTACATGACGTTTTGAACGTATTCATGTGCACCGGCTTCACACGCGACACCGGGCAGTATTTCATGAAGGCCAGCCCCGTTCGACCCGGTGACTATCTTGAGTTCTATGCCGAGATTGACCTGATCGTAGGTTTGTCCGCCTGTCCCGGTGGCGATTGCTCGTCCGAACATTCGTCGGATGCCGCAGCCTGCTATCCGCTAGTGATGGAAGTCTATGACCCCGGAGAGCAAGCGCGCGCGGCGCATGTACAACCGGCGCGCTCCGCTTACGATCGCTCGCACGGTACCCGTTAGGCGATCAGACGACGACCAAGGCGGCTGAGCATTCGGCAACACAGGTCAAGCTGTTCGATCTCGATATACTCATCCGCCTTATGCGCCTGCAGGATCGACCCCGGTCCGCAGACAACCGCGTGAACACCCAGCTGCTGAAACAAACCGGCTTCGGTTGCAAAGGCGACGACACCGGTTCCATTCGCGCCGGTCAGTTCGGCCATAAGTTCGCGCGCGGCGTTTTCGGTCATGGGCTCCAAACCCTCGACTTCTGCAACGGTGTGTTGCGTGATGCTGGCTTCGGGGTGCACGGCCTGCATTTCAGGCAGAAGGGTATGCTGTACGTAATCCGACAGAGTGGTTCGGACTAGATCGGCATCACTGGACTGCACCGGGCGCATTTCCCATGCGACCTCAGCCTTGCTGGCGATGACATTATGCGCGACGCCGCCCGAAATTCGCCCGACGTTGACTGTTGTCCACGGCGGATCAAAAAGGCTATTTCTTGGTGCTTGGGATTTTAGAATTTGGCGTAATTCCAGCAGTTTGTTAATATATCTAGCCGCATATTCCGCCGCGTTTACACCGTCATCCGGGGCTGAGCTGTGCCCTTCCAGGCCAGCGAAACTGGTGGTGTATTCGAAACAGCCCTTATGTCCTTCGATGATCCGCATCTCAGTGGGTTCGCCTATGATGGCAATATCCGGGACGATGCCGCGTTCGGCCAGATCGGTGACGAGACTTTGCGCACCCAAACACCCTGTTTCTTCGTCGTAAGTAAATGCAAAGTGCAACGGTTGGGTCAGTTGGCCGATGTCCAGCGTTTCGGCAAAGGCCAATGCCGCGGCAATGAACCCTTTCATGTCGCAGGTGCCACGGCCATAGAGTTTTCCGTCCAGTTCAGTCATCTGAAAAGGGTCTGACGTCCAATCCTGATCGGCGACGGGAACCACATCGGTGTGGCCTGACAGCAGGATTCCTCCGGGCATGTCCGGCCCCAGCGTAGCAAAGACATTGGCCTTCGTCCCGGTATCGTCCCGCGTCAGAATACACCGCGCGCCCAGCGCCTCAAGCCTTTCAGTCAGGTAACGGATGATCTCAAGGTTGCTGTCTGCTGACACCGTTTGAAAGGCGATCAGGTCAGCCAGGATTTCCGTGGTTTTGGACAGGCTCATGGTTTCACAAACAATTTACGGGGCCGGTTACAAAAACACTCGGCGGGTCCGTTTTCGGTGATCAGGATCGACTCTGTGATCTCAAGGCCCCAGTCGTCCATCCAGAGGCCGGGCATGAAGTGAAATGTCATGCCGGGTTCCAAAACGGTTTCGTCTTCAGGGCGCAAGGATATGGTACGCTCGCCCCAGTCCGGGGGATAGCTGAGGCCAATCGGATATCCGCAGCGCGCGCCGCGCTCGATCCCGGCGCGTTCCAGTGGGGCGGCCAGCGCCAGCGCAATGTCGCGGGCCTGATTGCCTGCATGGGCAGCGTTCAAGCCTGCCTCTAGCCCCTCAACCAGCGCGTCTTCGGCCCGCAAAAGGTAATCGGGCGGCTGGCCCAGAAAGATCGATCGGCAGAAAGGTGCATGATAGCGGCGGTAACAACCTGATAGTTCGAAAAACGTGCATTCGCCGGATTTGAAAGGCGCGCCATCCCATGTCAGATGCGGGGCGGCAGCATCTGGTCCCGAAGGCAACAAAGGCACGATCGCGGCGTAGTCCCCCCAATCGTCGCCCACGCCCGAGATGGCATCATGGTAAATCTGCGCGACCAACTCATTCTTGCGCAGTCCCGGTTCAATCCGCTCCAAAACTCCGTCGATCACGTGTTCCGAGATACGGGCAGCCTTGCGCATCAGGGCGATTTCCTCGCCGGATTTGACCGCACGCTGCCAATTTACCAACGCGGTGGCATCGACTAAATCGGCCTGAGGCAGCTCTGCCAGCAAGGTCAGATTCGCCTTGGCCGAGTAGTAGTAGTTATCCAGTTCAACGCCGATACGACCCGTTTCCATCCCGCAATCGCGGATCAAAGCTGCAAGATCCTGCATCGGGTGGCGAATGGTGGATTGCACATAGTGATCGGCATAGCCGCGAATTCGATCATTCGGCATCCAAACTGTACGGCGGGCGCCGTTGGCGTCCTGGTTACGGCCCCACCAGATCGGGTCATCGTCGTGCAGCACCAGAACGCCTTGATGAACATAGAAAGACCAGCCGTCATACCCGGTGAGCCAAGCCATGTTTGACGGATCCTCGACAAACAGCGCATCCAGCCCGGCAGCCGCCATGGCAGCCCGCGTCTTTGTCAGTCGGCGGTCGTATTCCGATGGGCTGAAGGCCGGGTTTGCGTGAGCCATGGACTGCTCCGGTTGATAAGCGCGTTCTGTTGACAGAACTTGACGGATGCGTTCACGTCAATGGGCAACTCAGGAAAGACGCTCATTTGAAAATCGTATCCAACCCCCACCGTGGCGGCCAGAAACTGATTGAGGCAGCCCCGTATCCGTCGACCAATGCCGTGCGTGTTGCCAATTTGCTCAAGAAATGCCCGGCAGCGGCAGAGACGCCCTTGGTTTCGGTCGACGGCCTTGCCGACGTAAGTGCACTGTGGGTCAAGGATGAGCGTGGCCGCATGAACCTGGGCTCCTTCAAGGCACTTGGGGCGGCTTATGTCATTGCCCGACATGCGGCTGACCGGAGTGACAGCCCAAACGAGACCACGCTTTTGGGGCGCACCTATGTCACGGCCAGCGCGGGCAATCACGGTATGAGCGTTGCCGCAGGTGCGCGGGTTTTCGGCGCGAAAGCCGTAGTTTATATCGCAGACACGGTACCAGAGAGCTTTGCTGATCGCTTGCGTGCCCAAAATGCGCAGGTGGTGCGACAGGGTGCAGACTATGCCGCCAGCATGGAAGCCGCCAGCAAGGCCGCAGAAGTCAACGGCTGGACGTTGCTTTCTGACAGCTCTTGGGAGGGGTATTATGATCTGCCGCACACGCTGATGGAGGGCTATCTGCAAATGGCTGCCGAGGCGTGCAATCAATGCCCGCAGGTACCCACTCATATAGTATTGCAGGCCGGCGTCGGCGGATTGGCCGGAGCAGTTGCGGCCTATGTGCGGACGATCTGGGGCGATGCGCCACAGATCATAGTTGTCGAACCCGATGCGGCCCCCGCGCTGCAAGCGAGCATTGAGGCTGGGACATGCGTTTTTGCCGATGGACCTGACAGCGTGATGGGGCGGCTTGATTGCAAAGAGCCATCACACATTGCGTTGAACGGTTTGGCGCGGGACGCCGACAGTTTCCTGACCCTCTCTGATGAGCAAGTGACCGAGCACCTGCCGGCGATGGCATCCGAGGGTATCGCTACCACCGCTTCGGGTGGGGCAGGGGTTGCCGCTGTCATGAACCCCGATGTCCGTAAGGCATTGGGTATTGATCCCAGCGCTCGTGTGCTGTGCTTTCTGTCGGAGACCGCGGAATGAGGGGGTTTGAAACGTCTGAATTTCAGGAGCGGACCAAACGCGCGCAAAGCCGAATGGTTGATGCTGGGCTTTCGGCGCTTTTGCTGACGACCGAGCCAGAGGTTCGTTACTTCTCCGGATACCTGACCCGGTTCTGGGAAAGCCCGACGCGCCCTTGGTTTCTGATCGTGCCCGCAACGGGCAAACCCATTGCCGTCATCCCGTCCATCGGCGCCGCGTTGATGGCGCAAACCTGGGTTCAGGACATCCGCACCTGGAGCGCGCCCGATCTGACAGACGATGGCGTCAGCCTTTTGGCCGATACCCTGACAGAGATTTGCCCGGCGGACGCTGTGATCGGTCTTCCGGACGGGCACGAAACCCATGTTCGCATGCCGTTGAACGATCTTAATCGGTTACAGCAGGGGTTGGGCAATCGGCGTTTGAGAGGTGATCAAGGCATTGTTCGCGCCCTCAGAATGGTCAAATCCCCTGCCGAGATTGCCAAGATCGAAACCGCATGTGCCATCGCGGGGCGGGCCTTTCAGCGCGTGCCAGAAATAGCTGGCGAGGGTGTAGCACTGGATGAGGTGTTCCGCCGGTTCCAGATGCTGTGCCTTGAAGAAGGTGCCGATTGGGTGCCGTATCTTGCAGGCGGGGCGGAGCAGGGGGGATATACCGATGTAATCTCTCCGGCCCGAGCAACCGGTTTAAGGTCGGGTGATGTTCTGATGCTCGACACTGGATTGGTTTGGGACGGCTATTTTTGCGATTTCGACCGCAACTGGTCCGTCGGTCAGGCGACAAACCAGGTCCGGGACGCCTACACCACGCTCATCGAAGCATCTGACGCTGCTTTCGAAGCGGCAAGCCCGGGGGCGACGGCTGCCGATCTTTTCAATGTCATGGACGCGATCCTGTCCCGAAACAGCGGCGATACCGGTGCGGGGCGTTTGGGTCATGGCTTGGGAATGTCACTAACCGAATGGCCCTCATTGATCCCGTCGGACCACACGGTTTTGGAACCCGGGATGGTCCTGACATTAGAGCCCGGAATTGCAGTCGGCGACAAAATCCTGGTCCACGAAGAGAACATCATCATCACCGATGGGTCACCCCGGTATATCAGTCCCCGAGCCGGTCCGGAGTTACCGCAGATAT
This sequence comes from Ruegeria sp. AWH4_226, assembly GCF_056159225.1. NCBI lineage: Bacteria > Pseudomonadati > Pseudomonadota > Alphaproteobacteria > Rhodobacterales > Roseobacteraceae > Ruegeria > Ruegeria sp. AWH4_226. Next base: position 799,853 of record NZ_JBSWUU010000001.1, read on the forward strand.
GAGCTATCTTCCCTATACGCTGGACGAGGATGATCCACACACGACGCCGATGGGGTTGATCGTTCTGCAAACTGACGAAACAATCGAGCCCGAGTTCAACGCCTATTTTTCCGACTCAATCAATCCGCTCTATGTCTCGCGTATTCCAAGCGGATCAGACGTCACGACAGAATCCTTGTCAGAAATGAAGGCGGCTTTGCCTGCGGCTGCAGACCTTCTGCCGAAGGCGCGACCTTACAAGGTCGTGGGGTACGGGTGCACGTCTGCCAGTTCTGTGATCGGATCAGATCAGGTTGAACGCATGGTTCAATCCTCCTGCAATGTGGCGGTGGTCACCAATCCGTTGCGGGCGGCGACTGCTTGTGCGGCACAGTTGGGTGTTTCGAGGTTTGCATTGCTCTCGCCATATATCGAAGAAGTGAACGAACCTCTTCGACGAGCATTTGCGGAAAACGGCGTTTCGATGGATGTCTTTGGCTCATTCGGTGAAGCCGAAGAATCCAAAGTCGTACGCATTTCCCGGCAATCCGTTGTAGATGCAGCGCTTAAACTTGGGGCTGATTCACAGGTTGAAGCCGTTTTTATAAGCTGCACGAATTTAAGAACTTTTGATGTCATTCCAGAGGTTCAGAACCGTCTTGCTAAGCCTGTTTTGTCCAGCAATCAAAGCCTTGCATGGCACATGCGTGAACTGAACTCTGCAAAGTGAAGACGGGGCCTCTGCCTCAATTTGCATTTCGGCTGCCTAATCTGTAACCCTACAGTCAAATATCGGTTGCAGGGTGCACCCTGCATGCCATTGAATAACGCCAATGGGTCTTGAGATTCGGGTACACCGGACACCAAAGAGACCGCACAGGGAGCCAAGTCGGTATATGACCAATGACGCAGCGTTCGTCGAGTTTCAGCGTGTCCAAAAATCCTATGATGGTGAAGTCCTCGTTGTAAAAGATCTTAACCTTTCAATGCCGAAAGGTGAGTTTCTGACCATGCTTGGCCCGTCAGGGTCCGGTAAGACGACCTGTCTGATGATGCTGGCAGGGTTCGAGACCGCTACCTACGGAGAGATCATGTTGGACGGGCGCCCGATCAACAACATTCCTCCGCACAAACGCGGGATCGGGATGGTGTTCCAGAACTACGCCCTGTTTCCGCATATGACCGTGGCCGAGAACCTCTCGTTCCCGTTGGAAGTGCGGAAGATCGGCAAGGAACAGCGCGAAGAAAAGGTCAAACGTGCATTGGATATGGTTCAGATGGGCGCTTTTGGCAGCCGTCGTCCGGCCCAACTGTCTGGTGGTCAACAGCAGCGAATTGCACTTGCCCGCGCACTGGTGTTCGAGCCTGAACTGGTTTTGATGGATGAACCGCTTGGCGCGTTGGATAAACAGCTGCGGGAACATATGCAGTTTGAAATCACCCGACTGGCCCATGAGCTTGGGATCACAACCGTCTACGTGACGCATGACCAGACCGAAGCCCTGACCATGTCAGATCGTGTTGCCGTATTCGATGACGGCCGAATTCAACAATTGGCACCGCCGGACCTTCTGTATGAAGAGCCAGAAAACAGCTTCGTGGCGCAGTTTATAGGCGAAAACAACACGTTGGATGGGGTTATTAAGTCAATCGATGGCGATACCTGCGTTGTGAAGCTTGATGATGGCTCTGAGATTGATGCCAAGCCGGTGAACGTTCATACTGCGGGTGAGCGGACCAAGGTCTCGATCCGACCTGAACGTGTTGAATTTAACAAGGACCGTCTGCATGCCGATGCGCATACGCTGAAAGCAACGGTGAAAGAGTTCATCTATATGGGCGATGTTTTTCGCTTTCGTCTTTCAGTTGCAGGGAATGATGATTTCATCATCAAAACCCGCAACGCTCCGGATGCGATCAAACTGAGCCCAGGTCAGGAGGTCGAGATCGGCTGGCTGGCCAAGGACTGCCGGGCGCTGGACGCCTGAGCCAAGACTCACCCGCACGCTCTGCCCGCACGTGTGGGATAATCTGATGATCGGGTTGCCCCGTGCTCCGGTCTTTTGGTTAAAATTAACGGGTGTAATAGGGAGTTTACTATGAAAGTAACAAAATCCACTCTTCTAGCCAGTGCGGTTGCTGCGATTGCAGGCAGTGCAATGGCCGAGGAGATGACGCTAGTTTCCTGGGGTGGCGCATATCAAGCCTCGCAAACAAAGGCTTACGCTGAACCCTTCATGGAGATGAACCCGGGATTAACGATCGTTTGGGACGAAAGCTCGCCCGAAGCGGTCGCCAAGCTGCGCGCAATGAACGAAGCCGGTAACATCACCTGGGATCTGGTGGACGTTGTCGCTGCTGACGCAATCCGCCTGTGCGACGAAGGTCTGGCGATGGAATACGACCCGGACGAGCTGCTGGCGGCGGCACCGGATGGTACTCCGGCATCAGAAGACTTCGGCGATCTTCTGGTCAGCGACTGTTTCATTCCGCAGATCGTGTATTCGACAACGGCGGCCTATCGTCCCGACCTGCTGCCGGATGGGGCACCAGCGCCTGACTCGATCTGTGCCATGTTCGACATGGAAACCTATCCAGGTAAGCGGACGTTGGAAAAGCGCCCGATTAACAACATGGAATGGGCGCTGATCTGTGATGGCGTAGCAAAGGACGATGTCTATGACGTTCTGGCGACCGAAGAAGGTCAACAGCGCGCGTTGGACAAGCTGGGAACAATCAAGGATCAGGTCGTATGGTGGGGCGCTGCTGCTGAGCCGCCGCAGCTTTTGGCCGATGGCGAAGTTGTTATGGGCACGTCCTACAATGGCCGTTGGTTCTCGGCGATTGAAGAGCAAGACCAGCCGTTCGAAATGCTCTGGGATGCGCAGGTGTTCGATCTTGACGGTTGGATCATTCCAGCCGGTCTGAGCGAAGAGCGTTTGGCGCGTGTCAAAGAGTTCGTAAAGTTCGCAACCGACACGCAGCGTCTGGCGGATCAAGCCAAGTTCATCTCCTATGGTCCGGCACGTGCTTCGTCGGCACCGTTGGTAGGTCAGCATGCTGAACTTGGTATCGACATGGCTCCGCATATGCCGACTGATCCTAACAACGCGAAGAACACGTTCCTCTACAACTACGAGTTCTGGGCCGACTATCGTGACGATATCGACGCCAAATTCCAGGCGTGGCTGGCACAATAAGCCGGTACTAAAATGCTCGGTTGGGGCCTGTCTTGGCCCCGACCCACCAAAAACCAAGGGACGCAGATGACTGACGCTACTCAATCCGGCCCGATGTTGGCCGCGGATGGCACGCCTCTGAAAAAATCGCTGGCGCGTTCATTGCGACGTCGCAAAGTTCGGGCTCTGGCCCTGATTGCGCCCTTGTTGCTGTTTGTCTTGCTCTCGTTTGTGATCCCGATCGTTTCGATGCTGTTCCGATCAGTTGAGAATAGTATTGTTTCCGAGACACTCCCACTGACAGTGGTCGAGCTTAGAAACTGGGATGCCGACAGCGGAGAGCTGCCGGACGAGGCACTGTATGCGGCCTTCGTAAAAGATATGATTGCCGCTGTTGAGGCAAAAGAACATACGCGGCTTGGTTCACGTTTGAACTATGAAGAAACGGGCATGTCTTCGATGTTCCGTAAATCTGGGCGAAATATCAAACGCCTGGACCCCGAAGCTGATGCGCCGTTCAAAGAAAAGCTGATCGATATTCACGAAGGCTGGGGTGAAGTTGAGACTTGGCGTACGATCAAAACGCACGCGGTTCCAATCACCAATGGCTATTTCCTCAATGCAGTCGACATGCGCCGCACGCCCGAGGGGCCAAGGGCGCAGCCGGAAGATAAGCAGATTCTGGTCAAACTATTTGGCCGCACGTTGTTTATGTCTTTAGTCATTACCGGTGCCTGTATTTTGCTGGCCTATCCGGTCTCGTATCTTTTGGCGACGCTGCCGATGCGGGTTTCGAACCTGTTGATGATCCTCGTTCTGTTGCCCTTCTGGACCTCGCTTCTGGTGCGAACATCCGCGTGGAAAGTCATGCTGCAGCAACAAGGAGTGATAAACGAAACGCTGGTCTGGCTAGGGTTTGTCGCAGATGATGCGCGGCTTGTGATCATCAACAACCAGTTCGGTACAATCATAGCGATGACGCATATCCTGCTGCCATTCATGATCCTTCCGATGTATTCTGTTATGCAGACGATCCCGCCATCCTACACCCGTGCGGCCAAATCGATGGGTGCAACTAACTGGACCACGTTCTGGAGGATCTACTTCCCGCAATCCATCCCGGGCATAGGCGCAGGGTCGATCCTCGTGTTTATTCTGGCTATCGGCTACTACATCACGCCCGAGATTGTGGGCGGCACCAAGGGTGTCTTTATCTCGAACCGGATCGCCTACCACATCTCATCTTCACTGAACTGGGGATTGGCGGCGGCTTTGGGGACAATCCTGCTGGCGGTCGTTCTCCTGCTTTACTGGTGTTACGACAAGATTGTCGGCATCGATAACGTTAAACTAGGGTAAAGATTATGGCTGCACTCACACCAATATCCCGCAAGCCGTTATCTATGGTCCTGCCTTCAGTTGCCATCGCCGGAGGGTTCGTGGGCATGTTCGTCGGTGCTGGGCAGGGCAATGTCCTGCTGGGCATCCTCTTGGGTGCTGCCCTGATGGCGGGCCTTGCTTGGGTCTATATCGCGGTGCTCGACAATGAACGCGTTGCACGCTGGATTACGATCCTTGGACTGACGGCGGCTGGATATTTCTTTGCCGGATTCACTGGATTCGTCATCGGGCTGCTGGTCGGCTGGTTCTTTGCCTTCTTTATCTTCTGGTTGTACGAAGGCCGCTACCGTCAGAAACTGCTGCCATATCTGACCGGTCGTCAGGTATTCGGACATTATTTGTTCCGCGTAGTCTGCGGAGCGATTTTTGTGTTCCTGATAACACCGATCCTCGTCGTTCTGCCGCTGTCCTTCAACGCACAGGACTTTTTTACGTTTACGCCCGAAATGCTGCGGCTGGACCCTGAAGGGTATTCGCTAAAGCACTACGAGGATTTCTTCACCAACAATGAATGGCAGCGCAGCTTCAAGAACTCGCTGATCATTGCGCCGATTGCGACAATCATTTCTGTGTCTTTGGGAACGCTGGCAGCCATTGGCCTAAGCCAATCGCACGTACCGGGGCGTCGGGCAATCATGGGTATCCTTATTTCGCCCATGATCGTTCCCTTGATTATCTCGGCCACGGGTATGTTCTTTTTCTACAGTGACATCGGGCGTTTTCTTGAAGGAACGCTGGGGATGGACAAGAACTTTGTTGGATATGTCAAAGTTATTCTTGCGCACGCTGTTCTTGGTATTCCGTTTGTTATCATCACTGTAACGGCCACTCTTGTCGGGTTTGATCAATCGCTGACACGGGCTGCTGCCAATATGGGCGCAGGACCGGTTCGTACGTTCTTCAAAATCCAGATGCCTCTGATTTTACCGGGCGTAATCTCGGGCGGCTTGTTTGCCTTTATTACTTCGTTTGATGAGGTTGTGGTGGTTCTGTTTGTAGGCTCTGCCAGCCAGAAAACACTGCCTTGGCAGATGTTTACCGGCCTTCGTGAACAGATCAGCCCGACCATTCTGGCTGTTGCAACTATCCTTGTTGTGATCTCGATCGCGCTGCTGACGACGGTTGAATTGCTGCGGCGTCGGTCAGAACGTCTGCGTGGTCTCAGCCCGGCTTGACGCGACCTGCAAGGTGATCTAGCGATTTCTTCATGCATCCCGGTCACGATGGCGTCGTGGCGCAAGGCGGAGTGCATGGCTCTCGGTTCCCGAGGCCGCTTGTCCTGAACGCCGGGACTTGTGGCCGGGCGGTGCCTGTCCGGCATTGAGGAGAGACCAGATGATCGACCTGAACAATCGCCCGGAATTTTTCACACGCCACAATGGCGACAAGGCGCCTTTGCCTTTCAGCAAAGCAGAATATGCACGGCGTCTCGCTAATCTGCGCGCGACGATGGCGGCACGCGATATCCCGGCGGTGTTGCTCACATCGATGCACAACATCGCTTACTACTCGGGCTTTTTGTATTGCGCGTTTGGCCGACCCTATGGATGTGTCGTGACGCAAGACAACTGCACCACGGTGTCCGCGAATATCGACGCGGGCCAACCGTGGCGGCGCTCGGTCGGGGAGAATGTGATTTATACCGACTGGCAGCGGAACAATTACTGGCGCGCTGTTGGGAGCTTATTGGGGTCGGCTCGACGCATCGGGATCGAGGCTGACCATATGTCATTGGCTATGCGCGACACCGCGCTGGACATGTTGGGCGGGCCGGAACTGGTAAATATCGCACCCGACACGATGGCTTCACGCATGGTGAAATCGACGGAAGAGATTGATCTGATCAAGGGCGGTGCCAACACCGCGGATATCGGAGGCGCAGCCATTCACGCCGCAATTCATGAGGGCGCTACCGAGCTTGAGGTCGCCATGGCCGGACGCGATGCGATGGAGGCGGAAATTGCGCGCGCCTATCCTAATGCTGAGTACCGTGACACCTGGGTGTGGTTCCAGTCCGGCCTGAATACTGACGGTGCGCATAACCCGGTTACAAAACGCGCGCTGCAAAAGGGCGATATCCTGTCGCTGAACACGTTTCCCATGATCTCGGGCTACTACACGGCTTTGGAACGGACTCTGTTCTTGGGCGAACCCGACGCGGAAAGCCTGCGTATTTGGCAGGCCAATATCGCTGCACATGAACTGGGTCTGAGCCTGATTAAACCGGGTGCAACCTGTTCGGGCATCTGTGCCGAGATCAACCGATTCTTCGCGGAGGAGGGCCTGCTGCAATACCGTTCGTTTGGCTATGGTCACTCCTTCGGAATTCTAAGCCACTACTACGGTCGCGAGGCTGGGCTGGAACTGCGTGAGGATATCGACACGGTTCTTGAGCCTGGCATGGTTGTGTCGATCGAGCCGATGTTGTGGATACCCGAGGGTCAACCCGGCGCGGGCGGTTATCGGGAACATGACATTCTTGTCGTGAGGGAGGCCGGAGCGGAAAATATCACTAGCTTCCCCTATGGGCCCGAGCATAACACGATACAAGCCTGACTTGACTGGCACTTATTTGATCAACCTTACCCGTCGACTTTGTCCAGCAAGAATAGGTACGACCGTGGTGGGGTTGATTGTCCGGTTTGGCGACGTGTATCTGTCGACAGTGTTTGAAAGGACGAGCCGTGGGACAATACGATCTGCCACCGCAAACAGGTGTGTATTTTATCAACCTGGATCGGGTCCCTGCGCGGGCTGCATTTATGCAGGATCAGTTCACTCTAACCGGATTGGTCGGCGCGCAGCGCTTCAGCGCAGTAGACGGGCAGCAGACCGGCGCATTAGACGGCAACAGGTACGTTCCCGGAGCCGGCACACGTTGGGGGCTGACACAAAGCGAGGTCGCCTGTTTCGAAAGTCATCGTGCGCTTTGGCAAACTGTCGTTGATCAGGGGTTGAAAGCAGTCGCCATCTTTGAAGATGACGTTGAAATGTCTGCTGAGTCTGGGTCGGTCATCGCTGCGCTGTTAAGCAATGGGGCGGATTTCGACCTTATCAAGCTGGATTACTCACCACGCTCTATGCGGTTCGGTCCGTTGCAGAGCATCGCGGATGTTCCGGTTCGGCCGATGCTTGAAATGGCACCCAGCTCGGCTGCTTACATTGTAACGCAAGCGGCGTGTCGCAAACTGTTGTCATGGTCAGAGAAATATTCGGACCACCTTGACGACTTTATTTCTCTGCCGCGCCCAAGTTGGAAAATATATCAGTGTTTTCCCGCCGTTGGGGTGCAGGTGATTTGGTCGAAGCAGCAGGACCAAACAGCAGAGCCCGTCAAGATCAGCGAGAGGTCGCAAGACCAGAAAACCAATAGTGGCTTGGACAAAGGACCCATGTGGTTCCGAATTCGGCGCGAGTTGCGGGCCGCCAGACGAAAGCTGTTCTGGCGCACGGGTGGGGAAACTCGTTTGAAAGCGCAAGGCGGTTTTATCGGCTTTATTCCTTGCGCCGATGATTTAGGCGTTTGAGCTAGACATCCCAATGGTGTTGCATGCAATTGGGTAATCTTTAGCTAAACTGCGTGCAAGCGTTAACAAATTCGCGCATTTGATATAAACTCCTAGTGTTATTTCTACTTACCGCTTGGGTGTGTGGTGTGGGTCAGACAATTTACGAAAGATACGGCGGGTTCAAAACGATCAGCCGGATCGTGATGACATTCTATGAAATGGCCTTGGATTCGGATCAGATCGGTGGCCATTTCGAAGATATCGATATCCCGCGCCTGGTAGATCATCAGACCAAGTTCGTGTCTTCTTTGGTGGGTGGTCCTGCGTCTTTCAGTGACGAGAGGATCGAGGCAGTTCATCGAAACCTCAACATCTCGCATGCCGATTTTGATGAAATGGTCGCGCTGTTTACCGAGGCCTTGTCCACTCACGGGATGAAAGATGTGGATATCAAGACTGCCCTGAACGCTATCGAGTCCAAACGCTCGATCATTGTCGCCCGCGACGCGGCATGAGCATTCTTGCGATAAACGAGCAGTTGCTTCGTGCGATAGGGGTCGGTGTTGCGGTTGTGCGGGCCTCGGATTTTAGCTTTGTTTTTCATAACGGGCCTTTCGGTGACTGGTTCGGAACCCCGGATGAGGGGCAAACGCTTTTGGATCTGCTGCCGTCGCTGGATCCGCGAGAACTGGATGACGTAAAGCAATCCGGACTTCGCTACTCGGTCGAATTGCAGATCAAACCAAAGCGTCGAACGCTGATCCTGGCAACGACAGTCTCGCTGGCGAGCGGTCTGTCCGAGCAGGTTTTGGTTGTTGAATGTCAAAACATCACCCGTATCCGCGAGTTGGAAAGCATGATCGACAGCTACTCGACCATGGTTGAACGCAACACGCGTGAGCTTGAGCGAGAGAAAGAGCGCGTGGAACGCTTGTTGTTGAACCTGATGCCGCGTGCCGTATACGAAGAATTCAAGACCTTTGGCGTTGTCACTCCGCAGCTATATGATGAAGTCTCGGTCGTGATGCTGGATTTTGTCGGCTTTACCGATTTTGCAGCCAAAACTGATCCAACAGTCACGCTGAGTGAACTGAATGACATCTTTACTGCTTTCGACCGTATCGTTGAACAGTTCGGGTGCGAGCGGATCAAGACAATTGGTGACGCCTATCTGGCCGTCTCCGGCATGCCGGATGCAACACCGGACCATGCCACGGCGGTGGCGCATTGCGCCGTACGGTTTCTTCGGTATCTCGAGCGTAGGAATGAAAGCCATCCCCACAAATGGCAGGCGCGGATCGGTTTGGGTATGGGCGCTGCTGTGGGATCGGTCGTGGGAATACAAAAGTATGTCTATGATGTCTTTGGACCGGCAGTGAACATTGCCGCGCGATTGCAAGTCTTTGCAAACCCAATGCATATCGTAGCCCCGGAAGAGATGAAATATGCTTTGATTGACGAGTTTCAGGTCTCGGACATTGGGCGTGTCGATATCAAGGGTATGGGTGAGATGAACCTGATAAACGTTTCGTCGGGTCTGAGTGTGCCGATGCGAAAAAGCAGGTTCTGATCGTCAGTCGTCTTGCGGTACCAGTCCCAAACCACGCAAGTAAATACCAATGCCGGATTCCAGCAAATCCTCGGGCGGGAAGGGAGAGCTGGCGCCGGTGTTCCGGGCATACAATTCAACCACGCCGTGACTCATGGCCCAGACATGAGCACTGAACATCGAAGCTGGCGGGCGCTTTTCAGGAGGGATGTGTTGCGACAAGTCAGCCGCGGCCATCTCCAGAACCGATTTCGCCCGGTTCGCCGCAAGCGATAATTCAGGTGTGCGGTTCACCGAGATACCACTTTCGAACATGGCGATGTAGTGGCCGGGGTGCTTTCGGGCAAATGCCAGATAAGCGCGGCCCGTCGCCTCGAACGCGGCCAAGGCCGAGGGCTGTCCCTTGTCATAGGCGTATTGCATCAGGTCCGCGAACATTTCAAACCCTTGACGCGCAGCCTCGGCTATCAGGTCCTCACGCCCCTGAAAATGTCGATAGACTGCGGCAGGCGTTACACCCGCCGTTTTCGCCGCTTCTGACAAGGTAAAGCCCGTCGGGCCTTTTTCTTCGATCAGAGACAGGGCCGCCTCAATCAGGGCCTGTTTTAGGTTTCCGTGGTGATACCCGCGTTTTGTCATACCTGTTTCAGGTGCCCTTGTTGATTAAGTCGTCGGGACTCTTGACATAATCCTTGCAGAGCGGATCGTCCACTCTGTGTCATGCGTCCCAAATCTTTGGGTCACCGCAGATTTTGGGATCGTTCGACCCAATAGCGTTCTTGTCTTTTTCGTCATAGTCCAAGGCGTGCAGGACGGTGCGAATAGCCGCAAGGCGGGCGCGCTTCTTGTCGTCCGACCGAACAATGGTCCATGGACAAAAAGCCGAGTGAGTCCGCGTGAGCGTCTCTGAGATTGACCGGCTATATTCGTCCCATTTGTACAACCCTTGCACATCTATCGGGCTTAACTTCCATTGTTTCAGCGGGTCCGTTTCGCGGGCCAGAAAACGGTTCAACTGTTCGGCCCGACCAACATTCAACCAAAACTTAAACAGCTTTATCCCGTCATTGACGAAACCTGTTTCAAGCGGAAGGACCTGCCGGAAAAACCGCTCACGTTCTTTTTCGGTGCAAAAGCCAAAGACGTCTTCAACAACGCCGCGATTGTACCAACTGCGGTCGAAGAATACGATTTCGCCAGCGGCTGGCAGATGTGGAATGTATCTTTGGAAGTACCATTGGCTTCGCTCCGTATCCGACGGTTTGCCAAGAGCCACGTCCGGCGCGCCGCGTGGGTTCAGGTTTTCCCGGAACCGTTTGATCGTACCGCCTTTTCCGGCAGCATCCCGGCCTTCGAATATTATGGCAATGCGCTGACCGGTTTCTTTGACCCAAGACTGCATCTTGACCAGTTCGATCTGAAGGCGCTCCATCTGTTTTTCGTAATCCTTGCGCTTCATTCTTTCTTTGTAAGGATATGTAGGATTCAGAATGTCGTCTTTCGACGACTTCTTGATGGCCAGGCGCACCTCTTTTGGCGCGTGTTTTTCATAATAGGTTTCGATGGAACCTTTTTCGGAACGGGCCATGTGTCACCTCGCCATAAAATCCAAGTCCTACTATGGATTAGGGGCGGGATTAACGCAAACCCGCCCGTTGTGCGGCGCGCTCGATTGCGGCGGCGACCTCGGGGGCGGCAACGACTTGGGGCATGTGTCCGATCCCTTGTAACTCAATAAGTTCAGCACCGGGTATCTCGTCGATCAGACGATGCGAGTGCCAGCCCAACCCAACAGTGTCATCGGCTGTTCCGTGGACAATTTCGGTCGGAACATCGATTTCCTTGTACCGAGGTTGCAAAGCGCGCACTTCTTCCAGTAGGTTAGCTCGCTGTTTGGCGTTTGCATGCATCGACGCGCGCCTTATTGAAAGGCCCGGACCGAAATGATTAGCATAGCCTTCCGGCGCGGTTTGTGGGGCAAATACCCGGTCCAAGGCTTTTTCTACATACCAACTTGGCACAAATGCGGTAATCAGAGGTAGGGCGGCGATGCGTCCGGTCGTGGTCGAAGCCAACTTGTTAAACCCGTCTAGCGGCGTTTCCCACGGGATAGCTGCAGGTGCGATCAGGACAAGCCCCGCGATGTTTTTCGGCCGTGTCACAGCCCAGGCAAGCGAAACTGACCCGCCATAGCTTTGCCCAGCGACAATGGGTTTCTCCGCGCCTAGCAGAGCAGCAGCTTCTTGAAGGATTTCCGCTTGTTGAACAATGGTTTCCCCATCGGGGTTAAAGCTGGAGCTATAGCCCAATCCGGGTCGGTCAAATACGATCACACGGAAGTTTTTGGCCAGTATCGGGGCCAGCGCAAACGTCATGTCGCGTGTGTTGCCGCTGGACCCGTGGATCAGGACGACATCCGGCCCTTTACCCATGACCACCGCGTGTACCGAGACACCATCCACGTCAACGATCTGACCTTCGGGTGGAAAGGCTGTCTCCGCGCGGGCTTCATTCCGCGAGGCGCGCCAGACGGCGACAGCCCAAAGCAAGATCAGAAGCGAAATAAGAATGACGCCGGCCCGTATCATGGGGTCAGGCCCTCAGATCGGTTTTTTCAACACCGATCCGATTGATGTCGTAAGGTGTGGTCTCGTAAATCTCGCTGATCCAGTTGCCATAGAGCAGATGGGCATGGCTGCGCCAGCGGTTCTGTGGAGTCTTGCTTGGATCATCATCCGGGTAGTAGTTGATCGGCACGTTAATAGGCGTGCCATTCGCGATATCGCGGTCATACTCCTGTTTCAGCGTGTCACTGTCATACTCGAAGTGGTTGAAGATATAGAGAGCACGGTGCGCCGGGTCTTCAACCAGACAGGGGCCAACATCTTCGCTGCCCAGCAATGTGGCCAAACCATCTGCGGCATCGATCTCGTCCTGTCGCATTTCAGTCCAGCGGCTCACCGGGATCACGCAGTCATCCGAAAACCCGCGCAGGAACGGCGAAGCAGGGTTTAGGTTTACATGACGAAAGCATCCAAATGCCTTGGCATCCAGCATGTGTTTCTTGACGCCGTGGAAATGATTGATCATCGCCATGCCGCCCCAGCAGACGCCGAAGGTTGAATGTACATTAGTCTGTGTCCATTCGAACACTTCACGCAGTTCGTCCCAATAGGTGACGTCGTTGAATTCCAAATGCTCGATCGGCGCGCCGGTTATGATCAGGCCGTCAAATTTCTCGGTCTTCACCTCTTCAAAGGGCCGATAGAATTCCGCCATATGCTCGGCGGCGGTGTTCTTGGTGCGGTGTTCGGTCATCCGGATCAGCGACAGATCGATCTGCAGCGGTGTCGCGCCAATCAGGCGCGCAAACTGGTTTTCGGTCTGAATCTTCTTGGGCATCAGATTCAGCAATCCAATCCGCAGCGGGCGAATATCCTGACGCATTGCCTGATCCTCCGCCATGACCATGACACCCTCTTTCGAGAGTACGTCAAATGCAGGGAGGTCGGATGGGATCTTGATTGGCATCAGGTAGCAAGCCTTTGATGTTACGATACAGAAGCGTTAACTAAGCGCGGTTTTTCCGGGTCTCAAGGGTGCGTTCGATCAACTCATCGAAATCAGCAGAATCACGAACATTGTGCATGTCATCCGCAGAAACCGTCACACCCCAATTGTCCGCCATCGCCTGATAGCGCGGCTGACGATGCGCTAGTGCTTGCGCGTAGGTCCATCGGATAAAAGCGTCTGGGTCAACATCCTCAGCCTGGCAGGCATTTTGCGCCAGGTAGTCGTTCCATGCCTTGGTCAGGAACTCGGGCTGATAGGACATCGGTTTGGGTGCCTTGTCAAAGCGGCGGATTAATTCGGCCGTGTGCGCGTCATCACCCTGGATCCAGATCATCAGGGTCCGGCTGGACAGTTCAGACAAGACATGATCCGAGGGGTTTGTCGGCTCAACCCATTCACAGATCGATCCACCCGTATCGCAGATGAAATGCGGATAATGATACAGGCGTTTTGCCCGGTCGATAAAGTATTCGGTATCCAACAGGGCGTGAATTTCAGCCTGCCGGAACTGTTCTTGCCTGCGGCGATACTCGGATATTTCAAGCCCACCCAGCTTCGGGTCTCCGGGCTTGCCCAGATAGGCGGCAACCGGTGTCAAGTTCTCGAACGAGATGTTCGAGCCGATAAAGATTGAATCCGTCAGCAAGAGATCACGCAGAAAGGGAACTTTCATCGCTTCGGCTTTGGCATTGTCGGCGATGTATTCACCCATGTAACGGGTGCCGATACGGTAATCGATCGAGTAGTGGAACCAATCGCCCGAGTCGCGCAGCACGTTCGACACATAGGTTTTGCCCAGACCCGACATCCCAAAGAAAAGAACTTTCTTACGGGGCGCATCACGCCAGTCTTTTGCCGAACTGTAAATCATCGTCCGCTATCCCTTTTTCCGACCTAGCTAAAACGGGTAGCGGGCGAGGTCAATCTCGGGCACCTGAACGGTTTAGGATCAGCAGCCCCAGTGCGAGGATTGCGAAACCCAGATAGGCTTGCAGGGGAAGGGTCTCATCCCTCAGAACTGCGCCCAGAACGATGGAAACGGGTGGAATAATCAGCGTGACCAACAACAGGTTGCCCGCTCCGGCCATTTTCAGAACGCGATAATACAACAGATAAGCGCCAGCCGTTGCGACCAGGGCATAATAGCCAATCGCCGACCACGTGATCAGAGGCAGGTCCAGACTGGGCACTCCATCAACAATCAGGGTGAGCGGCAGGATCAAAATGGTTGAACCGGTCAGCATCCCGGCCGCGGCCACCACAGGCGGCAGATCAGACAGGTTTACCCGCGCCCACGCTCCGGCCAGCGCGTAGGATATGGTACCGCCAACGATAGCAAGCTGAGCCATGCTCTGCAGGTCGAACGAGACGAAATTGCGCAGCCCAATCGCAATCGCAACCCCGAGAAACCCAAGCGCGACACCTATCGCTCGTGATCGGGTCAGTTGTTCATCCTTGAAAAAAATCGCTGCTGTAACGACCCCAAAAATGGCAGTCATCGCGTTGAGGATCGAGGTCAGGCCAACTTCGATGTAAAGCTGCCCCCAAGCCATCAGCGAAAACGGAATCGCGTTATTTAGAAGCCCCATGACAAGGAAAGCGGCCCATACGCGAGGGCTGCGTGGAATGACCAGCCTTCTGGCGAATACAACCAGCCACAGCACCAGCATGGCCCAAAATACGCGGTGGAAAACCGATGTCATCACCGGGATCGTGTCGAGCGCGATCCGGATCGACACGAACGACGCGCCCCAAATCACTCCGAGCAGAAGAAGCTCGATCCAAGCGCGTGGAGTTAGGTGTTTTTGTGTTGCCATGCCCCGTTTTTGCATTGTTGGCACAACTGTTCGACCCGGAACTTGCGAAAAGAAAAACCCCGCCTTCTGGGCGGGGCTTGACGTTTTTCTTGGGTTTGGTTCAGCCCAGAGAATAGGTGATCTGGAAACCAACGCTCCACGCGCTATTGCCGGTAAAATCGGCCGTTTGGCCAAAAGCACCGTCGGCAGTCGCATCACCAATATCGGTGTACTGAACACCTGCGGAGATTTTTGCTTTTTCCAGACTGTAAGTGCCGCCGAGACCAATGCTCCAGAACCCGTCAGTGGGACCGAGGTTTGACACGGGTTCACCTTCATCCGTTTCATAGCCGAGCGTCACGGCACCTGAGAATTCGTCCGTGAACTGGTATCCCAGACCCAGAGAATAGGTGAAGGTTGCGTTGTCATAATCGACCAACGGAGCACCGACGATTCCGCTATAGACCGGAGGCTCATAGCTTAATTGTGGCCAGTCAACCCATCGGATCGAACCAAACAGCAAGGTCTTGGGCGCAACACCTGTTTGAAAGTCAAGGTTGACTGATTGTGGTGTTTCGATTTCGGTTTCGGTCTCACTCGGAAAGCCAGCAACAATTTCGGTTTGCTTCAAATCATGAGAAATCTTCGAATTGTAGGTCAGCGAGACTCGCGCCGCAATTTCCGGCTTTTCCCACGCCACCCCGACCACGTAACCGAAATCGATCTCTTTGTCAGTGTCAGTAGAATAGTCGCCAACGATTGGAACGCCGACTTCGGCGCTGACACGTTGTGCGCGTATTCCGCCAATTGCGCTGAACCCATTGTCGAACTTGTAGCGCAACAATGCCGTAATGGCATCTGTGTCCGCTTTTGCCCGCAAAGAATTAGGTTGCGTGGGATTCAAGGGATTAATTGAAAGTGGATATTGAGATGCGTAGGCAATGTCGGCCCCAAATGGCTGGTCGTAAATAACCGCCAGGTCAAGCTGCTCGGTCAAAGAGGTCTTGAAACCCAACTGCGGCGAAAAGAAATCATTAGTGACATTGCCTGAATCAACGGGCTCACCCAAGCCAAAGATATTTGGCATCGTTCCGCTTACGTCAGGATCAGTATAGCTTAGCCTAAACTGAACAACAGTTCCTTCTTCGAAAATCAGGTTTATACCCTGACCACTGCGGTCTAGCCCGCCCGCATACGCTCCTGTTGCCCCAACGCTCAGCGCGCACGCCTGCAATAGCGCTTTTCTCATTATGTCCTCCCAAAATTTTTCCTGTAAGTAAGGCCCGATTACCCGAGTGGTGATAAACGACCTTGTCTTTCGTGCCCGATACTTTCTCAAGCTTTACCTTACCGTCAACTAGTGACGGTGCGTTATCAGCGGTGAGTGTGGCCCGAATCTGTTGCTAATCTGCTACGATTCTCGGCGTGGACGTTCAAAAAGATACCCGAAAAGATCACCGCGGCCCCCAAGAGCGTCCAGTGATCCAGCGGTTCTTGATACAGAATCATGCCGACTACCGCGATTGTAGGTAGGCGGGCAAAGTCGAAAGGGACAACCACGGTTGCCGGGGCGATGGCCAGAGCGTTCGCGATACAGTAATGCGCCAACAGGCCCGCAAGTCCGACCAGTATCAGGAAGGGTGCTGTATTGAGTGTCGGCAGAGCAATCTGTCCGTCGATGCCCGAGGCGATCAGTCCGAGGACCGCTTGCATAACCGCTAACCAAAACATGATGCAGCCGATGCTGGCGAATTGGGTCAACTTTTTCGTGGAAATCGTTGTAAGAGCAAAGAAAATTGCCGAAAGTGCCGCAGCCAGAACGCCAGCATTCAAAGGGACAGCGCCAGGTCTTGCGACGATCAGAATACCGGCGAAACCGATCAACGCGGACAGCGCCCGTACCGAGGTCAACCGTTCACCTAACAAGAGAGGCGACAGCAGAATAACCCAAATCGGTTGGGTAAATTCCAGCGCAAAAACCTGTGCCAGTGGAATCACGGACACGGCGTAGAACCAAAGGTTCTGACCCGTGAAGTGAATCAAGTTTCGAATTCCGTGAAGCCCTAACCTATGTGTCGAGACCTGTGTCCATTTCCGTGTCAGCGTCAGAAACAAGGCCACGACACATATGCCCACCAAGCTGCGATAGAACATGATTTCGAACGTATCATGCGTCACGCTGAGCTCGCGACCAGCAACGGCCATCGAGGAGAATGAGGCAATCGCCCCGGTCATCCAAAGCGCGGCCTTGCCAATCTGCGGTTTGCTACTGTCCATCTTCCTGCCTTGGGGACACTCGGGAATCCGAAGTGCAATCTATGGGTTTCTGGCGGGACTTAAACAAACAATGTCGCGACGAAGCCACGCTTGAGTTATTCCCATTCGATCGTGCCTGGAGGTTTCGAAGTGATGTCATAGGTGCATCGGTTGATGCCCTTGACCTCATTGATGATGCGTGTGGCTGTCTCGCCAAGGAATTCATGGCTGAACGGGTAGTAGTCGGCGGTCATGCCATCGACGGACGTGACGGCACGTAATGCGCAGGCATAGTCATAAGTCCGCCCATCGCCCATAACGCCCACGGTTCTAACCGGAAGAATTGCCACGAAAGCCTGCCAAATCTCATCATAAAGACCGTGTTTGCGAATTTGGTCGATATAGATCGCGTCCGCCTCGCGCAGAATGTCCAGCTTTTCACGCGTGATCTCGCCTGGGCAGCGAATGGCCAGCCCCGGTCCGGGGAAGGGGTGGCGGCCGATAAAGCTATCGGGCAGGCCAAGCTCGCGTCCCAAGGCACGCACTTCGTCCTTGAAAAGCTCGCGCAGGGGTTCAACAAGCTTCAGCCCCATTTTCTCGGGCAAGCCGCCAACATTGTGGTGTGACTTGATGGTGACCGACGGACCACCTGAGAACGACACGGACTCGATCACGTCGGGGTAGAGCGTACCTTGGGCCAGAAACTCGGCCCCCTCGATTGTGTCGGCGTGTTTCTGGAACACGTCGATAAAAAGCTTGCCGATGATCTTGCGCTTGGTTTCAGGGTCGGATTGGCCGTCCAGTTCGCCCAGAAACAACTCGCTTTCATCCGCGTGAATGAGCTGAATGTTGTAGTTGTCGCGGAACATGCCGACGACTTCCTGTGCTTCGTTCTTACGCAACAGGCCGTGGTCCACGAATACGCAGGTAAGCTGATCTCCGATCGCCTCGTGAATAAGGATCGCCGCGACCGAGCTGTCGACGCCGCCAGACAGACCGCAAATGACCTTTTTGTCACCGACCTGCTCGCGGATCTTGCGGATCATTTCGTCGCGATAGGCACCCATGGTCCAGTCACCGCTGAACCCGGCGAGTTTGACAAAGTTTTCGTACAGTTTTGCGCCCTTGGGTGTGTGATGCACCTCGGGGTGGAACTGAACTGCATAGAAATGGCGAACCGTGTCGGCAGTGATTGCAAAGGGCGCATTTGGCGAGGTCCCGAACACCTCGAACCCCGGAGCGATTTGACTGACGTGATCACCGTGGCTCATCCAGACTTGTTCGTTTCCGTCGGCGAACCAACCGTTCAGAATGTCCAGATCACCGGTGGGAGCGACGAATGCCCGACCAAATTCAGCCGTGCCGTGGCCACTTTCGACCTTGCCGCCCAATTGGTGCATCATCACCTGCTGGCCATAGCAGATGCCTAGAATCGGCACGCCATAATCAAAAATCTCTTGTGGAGCACGCGGGGATCCTTCGCGGGTGACGCTGTCCGGCCCGCCCGAGAAAATCAAAGCCTTGGGCGCCATGTCGCGCACAAAGTCCATCGTGACATTCTGATAGGGGTGGATTTCGCAGTAGACGTTTAACTCGCGCAGGCGACGTGCAATCAACTGCGTCACCTGGCTGCCGAAGTCGATGATCAATAGGCGGTCATGGGATGTCTGGCTCATGACTGGCTCTTAGGTCGCATGGCGGGTATGTGCAAGCGTTATGAGGGCGTTTTCAGCGCAACGCTGAGGGAGAATGAAGAATGTCGGCCATTCGTTTCATGGATGCAACGCAGAACGACGTCGAGGCGATAGTTGACTGTATATCTGCAGCTTATGCCAAGGCGCGGGAAACTATAGATGATCTGCCCGATGTAACGGCAGGCATTGCGCAGGAGATTGCGGATCACAACGTGCTTCTGGCCCGCATAGGTGAGCAATTGGTTGGCGTAGTGATATTCGCCAGAAAAAACACGGCGATGAAAGTTATCAATTTGGCCGTCTCGCCAAAGGCGCAAGGGCAGGGGATTGCCGCACAGCTTCTGGCGAAAGTTGAGGACATGGCAAAAGACTGTGATTGCAGCCACATGGAACTTCGCACCCATCGCCTGATGCTGGACACGCGTGCGATCTATGCGCATCTTGGTTGGGTTGAGACGGAGGTCGACGAAAATTCGGTGGCGTTGCGAAAAGACTTTTGACGGGATTCAACCCATGGAGTCTGAACTTGACGTTCCGCGCTCTGCAGCGCGGCGCAGGTCGACGCGATAGCTCCAGATGGCAAGGGCGCTCCACGATCCGACGTAAAGTATACCGATGCCGATGATCGCTTCGCCCGGAATTGGCCCGATATCCGCGCGATCAATGAAGTTGCGGAAACTCCCTACCGGAGTTGGATGAACGACCAGTTTGCCAATGTGCGCCAATGCCTGAATGATGAGAATCCACAGGTAATTTCTGCGAATGCGTCGCCCGGCGGCAACCCAGAACCCGACGTGATACTTTGGATGCAAATAGTCCTGGGCAAGCACCTTTTGCCAGTTTTCCTCCATGTGCAGATCGCCATCCATCAACATGGGCGCATAGAAATGTGTCTCCATCCACCGGGTACGCGCACGCCAGACGTTGAAGTATCGATAGCGCCGCGCCTCAAGCATCAGAAACAGGATGATTAAAACGCCCACCAATACCAGCGGCAGCGGCGAAGCTTCAGGGGAAGAAAACGAGATCGACAGCGCGACACCCAGCGTAACAACGGCCCAGTTCGTCGTTGTGTCCAGTCGAGTGCGCCACAACGTGCTTCGATACACCTCTCCGCGGTACAGATGTGCGACAGCACCGATCTCGGCCGCGGTGAGGGTCGTACGCACAGTTTCAGATGGCGATGTGGCCTGATCTTGGGTCTTCATCGCATTATCATGCCCGTAGTGGTCAAGGCGGTCAAAGTTTTTGGAGATGCTGCGCCCATGTCGCTTTTCCCCCCAGAGCGCCGTAAATCATATGCTGGCGCGTGGCGCAGTCCTGTAACACAACCTCCAAACGAAGTATCAGATGGGATTTTCTCATGGCAGAGGCTAACACCCGGCGCAGAGCCAGAGGCGGCGGTGGCGCCGCCCGCCGCGCCGAGCGCACCGCAGTTCGCATCGAAACGGCGAAGTACATCGAACGGAATATTCCAAATTTCGAAGTTCTGAACGAAGAAGCCTTGGAAATCATTGAAACCAACGCAGAGACCATTCTGGCCGAGGTGGGCGTTAACTTCGTCGACAATCCGGATGCCCTTAAGCGGTGGAAGGATGCCGGGGCCGATGTTGATGGTGAGCGTGTGCGCATTCCGCGCGGACTGGCGCGCGAGCTGATCAAAACCGCCCCCAGTCAGTTCACCCAGCACGCCCGTAACCCGGAGAAATCCGTTGTTATCGGTGGCCGCAACCTTGTTCTTGCACCGGTCTATGGTCCGCCCTTCGTGCGTGATATTCACGGCGGTCGTCGCTATGCGACTATGGACGATTTCAACAAATTCGTGAAACTGGCCTATATGTCCAAATGGCTGCACCATTCGGGTGGAACCGTTTGCGAGCCTACAGACATTCCCGTGAACAAGCGTCACCTGGATATGCTGATGGCGCACATGACTTTGTCTGACAAGCCGTTCATGGGCTCGGTCACGGATCCCAGCCGGGCGCAGGATTCCGTCGAGATGTGTGAGATCCTGTTCGGCAAAGACTTCGTTCAGGAAAACACGGTGATGACCTCGCTGGTCAACATCAACTCTCCGATGACTTTCGACGACGTGATGATGGGCGCGCTTGAGGTTTACGCGCGCAACAACCAGGCCTGTATTATCTCCCCCTTCATCGTCGGCGGTGCAATGGCTCCGGTTTCGGTTGCGGGAACGCTGACGCAGGTTCTGGCCGAAGTGCTGGCGGGCATTTCCTATAGCCAGATCATCCGTCCAGGTGCGCCTGCGATCTTCGGTGCGTTTGTGACCTCGATCGATATGAACTCCGGCGCGCCGACTTTCGGCACACCCGAGGCCGCGCACATCACCTATGGCGCGGGTCAGTTGGCGCGTCGCCTGAACCTGCCATACCGTTCGGCGGGATCGTTCTGCGGATCAAAGCTGCCTGACGCGCAGGCTGCTTATGAAACGGCGAACTCTCTGAACATGGGGCTGATGGCAGGCGTCAACTTTATGCTGCACTCTTGTGGGTGGCTCGAAGGCGGTCTGGTTGCCGATTTCGAGAAGTTTGTCATGGATGCCGACCAGTTGGGCGTTTTGCATGGACTGGCAAAGGGTGTGACCTATGACGAAAATGCACAAGCAATGGAGGCGATCCGCGAGGTAGGTCCGGGCGGTCACTATCTGGGCTGCGCCCATACCCAGGCGAACTTTAAAGAAGCCTTCTGGAAAACGGACTTGCTGGACTACAAGCCCTATGAAACCTGGGAAGACGAAGGCGCGCGCGACACGCGGCAGCTGGCCGCCGCGCGGGTCGGGCGTCTGCTGGCCAATTACCAGCAGCCGCAGATCGACCCGGCTATCAATGCCGCATTGAACGAATACGTGGCAGAAAAGAAAGCATCGATGCCGGATGCCTTCACCTGATCATTGATACTGCGCGGCGCGGCTGGCCTGAAACAGCTGCGCCTCGCCCAGCAACGCGATCAGCAGATCAAGATGACGGACCAGCGAATAGGATGCATCTTCCTCAAGACGCTGTGCGTTGACCTCTCTTTCCAGTTCCAATAGCCGCACCAATGCCGCACCCGGAGAGGGCATGGACCCGTATCCGATGATGCGCTGTAGGTACCGATCCCGATCATAGTCCTGTGCCCCAATTTTTGCAGCTCGCGCCAACAGGCGTGGGCGGCGAAGGGTCGTAATCATAGTCATCAGGTCCTGCATGTCGGGGTTCCTTTGTCTGAGTGGACTTTCCCCGACATGTTGCACAACCTAGGCGGGTGTTGCCTTGATCGGGGTCGCGCCGAACTTTGGTTTCATGAGTGTTTATGATTTTGAATCAAATCTGTTGCTTGTCTCCGTGGGTTAACGAACAAGTAACGAAAGCGACCCTAGTTAGAATTGGTTAACAAATTTATCGGGGGCGATTGAAAACAGACAGTAGGGGCGACAAGGGCAAGTAACTATGCAAAACAACGAGGCTTTCACCATTCCGGCTTGGGTACCAGAGGGGGCGCAGCGATATCTTGCCCACACAGAAACCGGCCAATCGATCCGCGATATTGCGCGATCCGCAGGGTGCCATGCTTCGACCGTCCTCAGACAGATCAGGCGCATAGAAACGCGCCGGGACGATCCGTTGGTGGATGCCGCACTGCAGTCCTTGGCCCAGGCGCATTTTGCAGAAACACCAGCCGTATTGGGCAGCACGTTTCATGTGACACAGGAAGAAACTGCCGCCGCCAAGGACGAGGAATTCAACCGTGAGGCGCTGCGAATTCTGCGCCGATTATGCGAAACAGGCGCGGTCCTGGCGGTCGCCGAAGAAATGGACAAGGCTGTTGTCGTGCGTGACGTGGGCGAGGGGGGTACAGCCAGAACGGCGGTAGTGGATTGCAAGATCGCACAGGCTCTGGCCTTGAATGACTGGATTTACTGTGACAACCCCGGCCGTATCTCACGCTACCGAATATCTTCATCGGGACGTTCCGCGCTTAGCCAATTGATCGCGGATGATGAGAACAAGGCGCGTGCACGCAATGAGTTCGGCATGTCCGAGGCACAAACACCCTTTCAGTCGCAATTTGTGCAAGGCAACAGCGTGACAGCAAAGTCACAGCGGTCAAGACGCATTCGCTACTACGCAGCGGAAAGCCCGTTGATCGCCTTGGCGCGCAGGCGCGACCGCGATGGCAAACCCTTTCTGGACGAAACGCTTGTGGCCGCAGGCGAACGGTTGCGCGAGGATTTCGAGCTGGCGCAGATTGGCCCTCAGGTCGCGCAGAATTGGGATCACTTCCTGACAGCAGGCGGGCGCGGCAGCTTCGGGCCCGAGTCTCACGGCGGGCAAGGGGCCTCAGATGCACGTAAACGCGTTGAGAACGCTTTGTCGGATCTTGGTCCGGGGCTAAGCGATGTGGCGCTGCGGTGCTGTTGCTATCTTGAAGGGTTGGAGCTTGCTGAAAAGCGCATGGGCTGGTCAGCGCGTTCGGGCAAGATTGTGCTGCGGATCGCACTACAAAGGCTCAAGCGGCACTACGAAAGCCAGTCGGAACGAAACCGAATGATTGGGTGATCTGCTTGATCGCGTTCAGAGGCTTTGATCTTTTTTGATACCTGAGGTTCTGCGACAAGTTAGTGAAGGGGGTGTTGCTGCCGCGCAGGCCTTAACACGTAAAGACCCGCCAGCGGCGGGTCTTTAGCAGCAGGTGGGCTACAAACTTAGGCCAAAGCCGGCTCGTTCGCTTCGTCAAGGTGCTTTTTCAGATTGTCGGGTGAGGACACGCCATATGGATCCTCGGGGCAGTTGTCCATCAGACCCGGCTCTTCGAACCAAGCTTCAACGACACCGTCATTCACGATGGCAGCATAGCGCCAAGAGCGCATGCCAAAGCCCAGATTGTCCTTGTCGACCAGCATGCCCATCTTACGGGTGAACTCGCCTGAACCGTCCGGGATGACCTTGACGTTTTCAAGACCCTGATCCTTTGCCCATTTGTTCATGACGAAGCTGTCGTTGACGGACATGCAGTAGATTTCGTCAATGCCTTTTTCCTTGAACTCGGCATAGCCGTTTTCAAACCCCGGAAGCTGATAGGTCGAGCACGTTGGGGTGAAGGCACCGGGCAGCGAAAACAGAATGACGCGTTTGCCTGCAAAGTAATCCGCAGTTGTCTTGTCTTCCCAACGGAATGGATTCGGGCCTTCGATGGCCTCATCACGGACACGGGTGTGAAAGGTTACGTCGGGCAGTTTGGTACCAGATTTCATATTCATGTTCCTGTGATTCACTTGCTTTCGCCCCGCCGTTTAAAAGAGTTCTAAACTGGCTTCAATGCGAATAATGCTGCAAGTGCGAATGAAATTGAGTATATAAAAATATGATTATTAGCAAATAATTATGGGCGTCTTGTGAGGATATGCTGCAAGTGCGAACTGCGCTGTTATGGCAGGTATGCACGGGTGGTGTAGCTAATGGCTGCGGTTTATACTATGTCAAAGCAAAACGACCCTTAGTCAGGATAGCCAACCGTGCGTGATCTGAAGATCCCAGAACAACGTCATCCGGAAAAGGCGCATCGTAAGGACAATGCGCAACCGAAAAAGCCGAAATGGATCCGTGTGAAGGCGCCCGGTGGGAAGGGTTACGCCGAAACGCACAAGATCATGCGGGAAAACAATCTGGTCACCGTCTGCGAAGAGGCCGGGTGCCCGAATGTCGGCGAATGTTGGAGCCAGGGTCACGCCACCATGATGATCATGGGTGAGATTTGTACCCGTGGCTGCACATTCTGCAATATCGCGACTGGCCGCCCAGAGACACTGGATGTTTTTGAACCTGGCCGTGTGGCGCATGCTGTCCAAAAGCTCGGCCTGAATCACGTCGTCATCACGTCGGTTGACCGGGACGATCTGGAAGATGGCGGCGCGGACCACTTCGCCCAGACCATTCGCGCGGTGCGACACCGTTCGCCCAAGACGACGATTGAGATTTTGACCCCGGACTTTCTGAAATGCGATCCTTCGGTTTTGGAGGTCGTCGTCGAAGCAAAGCCGGACGTTTTCAACCACAACCTTGAAACAGTTCCCGGCCTGTACCCCGAGGTACGCCCCGGCGCGCGCTATTTCCACTCGCTGCGGTTGCTGCAACGGGTGAAAGAGTTGGACCCGTCAATATTCACCAAATCCGGCATCATGGTTGGCTTGGGTGAAGACGAACAACAGGTTCGGCAGGTAATGGATGATATGCGCGCAGCAGACATTGATTTCCTGACAATCGGTCAGTATTTGCAGCCAACTCCGAAACATCATGGAGTTGACCGTTTTGTGACGCCCGAAGAGTTTGCTTCTTACGAAAAAGCGGCTTACGGCAAGGGCTTCCTGATGGTGTCCGCAACGCCTCTGACCCGTTCGTCCTATCACGCCGGAGATGATTTTGCGCGTTTGCGTGAAGCGCGTCAGAAGAAATTGGACCAAGGGTGAACTCGGAAACAGCGGAGCGGTTGATGCGACTGCGCCACGACCTTCACCAATTTCCTGAGATTTCGGGGCAAGAAAAAGAAACGGCTGCCAAGGTTGCGGCCGAATTGCGCGAGTGCCATGCCGATCAGGTGCTGACAGCCATCGGCGGTCACGGTGTGGCGGGTGTTTACGACAGTGGGAAAGACGGACCAACCGTTGCCATCCGGTGCGAGCTGGACGGGTTACCGATTCAGGAACTGTCCAACTTGGCATATCGCTCACGCGTTGCGGGTAAGGGGCATCTGTGTGGGCATGACGGACATATGGCAATTGTTCTGGGCGTGGCCGAGCAGCTTGGTCAAAATCGCCTCACGAAAGGCCGGGTCGTTCTGATTTTTCAACCAGCCGAGGAAACCGGGCAGGGCGCTATTGCCTATCGCAAGGACCCAAAGTTTCCCCAGATCGCGCCGGACTATGTGTTTTCGCTCCATAACCTTCCGGGCTTGGCATTGGGTGAGGTCGAGCTGTGCGCGGGCTCGGCGAATTGCGCGTCTCGTGGGATGAAAGTGGTTCTGACGGGAAGAACGTCGCATGCCGCGGCGCCGCAAGATGGTGTGTCTCCAGCGGCGGCCTTAACGTTGTTGATGCCGAAATTGGCCGATTTGGGAAAAGGCGGGCCAATGGACGCAGACTTTGCGCTTACCACCGTGACTCATGCGACCCTTGGTGAGCCGACTTTTGGCATAGCGCCGGGTCGGGCTGAACTATGGGTGACGCTTCGTACCGTTGCCGATGCGCGAATGCAAAGCTTGATGGCAGAGGCCGAGGCGCTTGTTGCGCATACCGCCTCGGACCAGGGTCTTGAGCATGAGATCACTTATGAAGACGTCTTTGAGGCTTGTGTAAACGTGCCCGAAGCCGTCGACGTTCTGCGACAAGCATGCGCTGCAACGGATGTGCCATGTTTGCTTACGCCCAACCCGCAGAAGTTTTCCGAAGATTTCGGACAATTTGGGAAAGAGGCAAAGGCAGCAATGTTCTGGTTGGGGGCAGGGGCGGACCACCCGCAACTGCACAACCCGGATTACGATTTTCCTGATGCCTTGATCCCGATTGGAACTGGGATATTCCTTGCGGCTATTCAGCAGGTGCTGGGTCCGTTTAGTCGCCGGTAAAGCGCACCTTGCCGATAAATGGCAGATTGCGATTGCGCTGTGCGTAGTCGATGCCATAGCCCACTACGAACTCATCCGGGATTTCGAACCCGATCCAGTCAGAGCGGAAATCAACCTCGCGCCGGCTGGGTTTGTCCAGCAGAGCAATGGATTTCAACCGAGCCGGTTTCCGGCTGCGCATCAGCTTCGTCACGTGGTTGAGCGTGTGGCCGGTGTCGACAATATCTTCGACCACCAAAACGTCGCGTCCTTCAATTGCGCCACGTAAGTCCTTGAGTATACGAACTTCACGACTGCTTTCCATCGAATCGCCGTAGGAAGATGCCTCAAGGAAATCGACCTCGATCGGCAGGTCCAGTTCGCGCACGAGGTCAGCAATGAAGACAAAGCTGCCACGAAGCAAACCAACCACGACCAGTTTATCCGTTTCGGCGAACTCGGTACTGATCTCGCGGCACAGCTCTTCTATCCGGGCGGCGATGGCCTTGGCCGAGATCATCTCATCTATCACATATGCGCGGTCCGTCATCGCAGCCCCCTTGATCTTTGGCGCGCAACATACGACATGACGCGCTATTGTCACCTGCAAATACTGGAAGCCATGCCAACTCATTCGGAAACGCGCCACCTACCTTACACAGCTCAGCAGATGTACGATTTGATTGCGGATGTGGCGAAGTATCCCGAGTTTTTGCCCTGGTGCGCCGCTGCGCGTATCCGCAGGACATATGCCGCAGGTGAGGCGCACGTCCTTGAGGCGGACCTGATCATCTCATTCAAGGTATTTCGCGAAAGATTTGGCAGCCGGGTAACGCTTTATCCCGATCAAATGAAGATCGACACCGAATATCTTGACGGTCCATTCAAATACATGAAATCCGACTGGCAGTTCGAAGACGCGCCCGACGGTGGTTGCAACGTCTCGTTCCATGTTGATTTCGAATTCAAGAACGCCATCCTTCAGGGCATTATCGGCGTCGTGTTTAACGAAGCCATGCACCGGATCGTACATGCATTTGAGACCCGTGCCGCGGATTTGTACCGCTAGGGCTTTACCCGTGTTTGCCGGGCGCTAGACTGCGCTCATGACCGATTTTTCCCTATCTCTTGCCACGTTTGCCGCTGGCGCTGTTGAGACAACGCTACAAACGCGGATCGTTACCTCGTTATCCGTTCTGGACTGGATCGCAGTGGGTCGTGCAGGCGTAACTGAGCCGGTTTCGAAAGCAGTGCGAGATCTTGTGCTGGCTGAGGAGGGTGCCGCGCAGGCGCATCTGTTCGGCGGTGGTGCGGCACCCCTTCGTGGGGCGGCTTTGGTCAACGGAACCGTGTCTCATGCGCTGGATTACGACGACACGCATTTTGCGCATATCGGACATCCGTCGGTGGCTATTCTGCCTGCCGCACTGGCGCTGAGCGAATGGAACGATTGCATCCTTGTTGATTTCCTTGAGGCCGCGCTGGTGGGAATGGAGGTCTCAATTCGTATGGGTCTTTGGCTTGGGCGCAATCACTATCAGGCCGGGTTTCATCAGACCGCAACGGCGGGTGCCTTTGGGGCGGCCGTTGCGGCCGGACGCATTCTGCAGTTCGACGTGGATCAGATGCAAAAGGTTCTGGGCCTGACGGCAACCCGAGCTTCGGGCCTAAAGGTGCAATTTGGGACGATGGGCAAACCTTACAATGCGGGGCTTGCAGCCTCGAACGGGGTCGAAGCCGCTTTGCTGATTGCCGGGGGATTCGAACCCAAAAAGGAGGCACTCGAGGGGCAATACGGTTTTGGAGCAACGCATCAGGGTGAGGGTGACATAAAGTCGGCCCTGGACGGGTTGGGTGATGAGTGGCTGTTCGAAAACGTCAGCCACAAATTCCACGCGTGCTGTCACGGCCTGCACGCCGCGCTTGAGGCCGCCCGCGATCTGGACATTGCTGAACCGGAAGTGGCTGAAATCAAGATAAAGACCCACCCAAGGTGGATGAGCGTATGCAACCAAATGGCGCCGACCACAGGATTAGGTGCCAAGTTTTCCTACCGGACCGTCATTGCGATGCAAGCGCTTGGTTACGATACTGGGGTGCCTTCCAGTTACTCGGAAAAGGTCTGCGCAGATCCGCGCCTGACGTCGCTACGTGACCGGGTTTCGGTTGAGGCTGACGATACCCTGTCGGAAACACAGGCCCAAGTGACCCTGTTACGTCGCGATGGCGCCCGGCTTGAAGCGACTCACGATCTGCTGGCTCCGGTGGCGCTGTCAGATCGTGAGGATAGGGTTCGGTCAAAAGCGTCCAAACTGATTGGTGCCGAAGCGGCGGACTCGGTCTGGACGATGCTGCGCACCGGTGGCCGCGCCCGCGATCTGGCTAAGGTATTGGCCGGTTAGGCGACGCGCCAGTGCAATGGGAAGCCCGGGTCGAACACAGTGACCGGACCGTCGCCTGTTTCGATCTTGGTGGGGTAAACAATCGGTTCGCCTTTGGTCAGCGTGATCGTTTCCTCATTCACCGGAAGGCCATAAAACGCGGGACCGTTCAACGACACGAACCCTTCCAGCTTGTCCATCGCGCTTTCACGGTCGAACATCTCGGCCACTAGCGACATGGTGTTGGTCGCGGTGAAACAACCTGCGCACCCACAAGCCATTTCTTTGTTATCGTCCGTATGCGGCGCGCTGTCGGTGCCCAGGAAGTACCGTTTGTCACCCGAGGTCGCGGCAGCCACCAGCGCAAGGCGGTGATCTTCTCGCTTCGCAACAGGCAAGCAGTAGTAATGCGGTTTGATGCCGCCCACCAGAATGTGGTTGCGGTTGATGATCAGGTGATGCGCCGTGATGGTTGCGCCAAGGTTCGTTTCGTTGGCTTTGACGTAGTCGACGCCGTTGCTGGTTGTGATGTGCTCCATCACCACACGCAGACCTGTTGTGGCTTTGCGGATAGGGTCAAGCACGCGGTCGATGAACACAGCTTCACGGTCGAATATGTCGATTTCAGGGTCCGTGACTTCACCGTGAACGCACAGAGGCAGACCAATCTCTGCCATCTTGTCCAGCACCGAACGGACCTTGTCGAAATCCCGCACACCCGAATGTGAATTGGTCGTTGCGCCGGCCGGATAGAGCTTGACCGCTTTGACAAGACCACTCGCATGGGCGGCGGCCACGTCCTCGGCGTCGGTGTCTTCCGTCAGATAAAGTGTCATCAGCGGTTCGAACGTCATGTCGGCAGGCAGGGCCGCCATGATTTGATCCCGATAAGCCGCCGCCTGATCGCCACGCACAACGGGTGGCACGAGGTTCGGCATAATGATTGCGCGGGCAAAGTGGCGCGCGGTTTCGGGCAGGACGGCCTGCAACATTGCGCCATCGCGCAAATGCAGGTGCCAATCGTCAGGGCGGCGGATCGTGATGCTGTCTGTCATGGCGCATCGGCTAGCACAGTGGCTGTGTTCCGAAAACCCCTTGAAGTCTATCTGGATCACCGCACGTCCCGAAAAAGGCCGGTCTTGACGCACGCGTGCTGCCGTGACCTCTTGTGCCGAGGGAGAGACATGACATGACACATCCAGATTCTATTGACGCAGTTCAGAAAATGCTTGGGTCGCAGGGGTACGTCTGCGGTCGGGCGCTGGCGACCGTCGTGTTCCTCTCGCTGAAATTGGGGCGTCCGCTGTTTCTGGAGGGTGAGGCTGGCGTCGGCAAAACCGAGATCGCCAAGGCGCTGGCTGCAGGGTTGAACCGGCGCCTGATCCGATTGCAGTGCTACGAAGGGCTTGATGCATCCTCAGCAGTGTACGAATGGAATTTCCCTGCGCAAATGGTGGCGATCCGAACGGCTGAGGCCGCAGGCGGGGCTGATCGCGGTGCGCTGCAATCCGAGCTGTTTTCCGACGAATACCTTGTCGAACGCCCGCTTTTACAAGCCATGCGACCGGATGAAAATGGCGCACCTGTCCTGTTGATAGATGAGCTTGATCGAACCGACGAACCGTTCGAGGCTTTCCTGCTGGAAGCCCTCAGTGATTTTCAGGTCACCATTCCCGAACTGGGCACCGTCAAGGCGCCTGAACCGCCGATCGTGATCGTAACGTCGAACCGTACGCGTGAGGTGCACGATGCGCTGAAACGCCGTTGTCTTTATCATTGGGTCGACTACCCCGATTTCGACCGTGAGATCGAAATCCTCCACGCCCGCGCGCCTGAAGCTGCCGAGGCGCTTAGCAGAGAGGTGGTTGCATTCGTCCAACGCCTGCGGACTGAGGACCTGTTCAAAAAGCCCGGTGTCGCTGAAACGATCGACTGGGCGAAATGCCTGCTGGCGCTGGATGTGATCAACCTCAGCCCCGAAGTGATTGGCGACACGCTGGGTGCGATCCTGAAGTATCAGGATGACATTCAGAAACTGCAAGGGTCCGAGGCGAAACGGATTCTGGATCAGGCGAAAGCTGACTTGGAACCAGTTTGATGGCTGAACAGCTGACGCTGGATATCCCTGAAAAACCAAAGCTGGCGCAGAACATCACTCATTTTGCACGCGCCTTGCGGAAGGCTGGCTTACCTATTGGAACCGGGCGGGTTGTAGACGCGATCCGTGCGGTTCAGGCGGCAGGTTTCACCAAGAAGACGGATTTCTACTGGACCCTGCACGCCTGTTTCGTGAATCGTCCGGAGCATCGCACCGTGTTTGCGCAGGTGTTCCGGCTTTACTGGCGCGACCCAAGGTATCTTGAGCATATGATGTCCATGATGCTTCCCGCTATCCGTGGTGTGCAGGAAGACCGAAAGGCTGACGCCGCAGAAAAACGTGCGGCGGAGGCGCTGCTTGATGGTGTGGAACGCGACCTTCCAGAAGCGTCCGAGCAGGAAGATGAAACGGAGTTAGAGATTGATGCCTCGCAGACCGCCTCGTCCGAAGAACGCTTGCGTAGTCTGGATTTTGAACAGATGAGCACGGCTGAGATCGCGCAGGCCAAGCGGATGCTGGCGCGACTGACGCTGCCGGTGAAACCCATCGAGTCACGGCGCGGTCAGGCCAGCCATTTGGGTCAAAGGATTGATCGTGCCAGAACGTTGCGCGCGGCGATGCGTCAGGGTGGTGAGCTTCGCGATATCGCGCGCCTCAAGCCGAAGCCGCGATGGCCAAACCTTGTGGTGCTCTGCGACATCTCTGGGTCGATGAGCCAATACAGTCGGATGATTCTGCATTTCCTTCATACCGTCTCGAACGCGAAAGGTGCAGGTTGGGCCAAGGTACATGCGTTCACCTTCGGCACCCGTCTGACCAATATCACCCGCCATTTGCAACAGCGCGACGTCGACGCAGCACTTGCCGCAGCTGGTGCCGAGGCGCAGGATTGGGAAGGGGGAACGCGGATCGGGGAGTGTCTACATGCGTTCAACCGCGACTGGTCGCGCCGGGTCATGGGGCAAGGTGCAGTCGTGCTGCTGATCTCGGACGGTTTGGATCGGGGCGACCCCGATGCGCTTGGGAAAGAGATGGAGCGCTTGCACCTCTCCGCGCGGCGCCTGATCTGGCTTAACCCGCTCTTGCGTTGGGATGGGTTTGCGCCAAAGGCCCAGGGTGTTGCTGCGATGTTGCCGCATGTCGACAGCTTTCGTGCGGGTCACTCAATTGCGTCCCTCGAAGGTCTGGCCGCGGTCATCTCAAAACCTGATGACATGGGTGAGAAAGCGCGGCTTATGACCGCGCTTTCGGGCTGAAAATCAGCTTAGTTGCTCTTCGTTGCACTTACGCGCCATTTCCATGGCTTTGAACGTGCCAGTAAGATCGACGGTGAACGCGAATTCCTTCTCGGGGAACACGACCATGACCTTCTGCTTGGCGATATCATCCGCGAATTGAGGGTCGTCAGACAGGACATAACCGCCGGAGTATCCTTTGGTGATATTGCCCCTCATGCCGGTTGCTTCGCCGACATAGACGTTATCGCCCAGAAGAATCGCCACAGCCTCGGTCTCGCCGCGTTTGATGTCGGTCTCGGCCTTGGTAAAGACGCCCACATATCCAACGCTTCGATCTTCGGTCAATCCCATCTGAACTACGTTTTCTGCGTCATCTACGGCCTCGATCAAGCAGGTTTTCTTGTCTTGGTCCACGAAGACCTTCCAACCTTCGACTTCGCCGTAACGCAGGAACGTATCCGCGCTCGCCGCGCTTGAGGCCAGCAGGCCGATTGCCATTCCGAGTGTGAACACACGTTTCAAGTCTCTGTCTCCCTTTTTGAAATGAGTATCTGAATACGAGAAATATTGGTGATCGTATGAAGGCTAGAATCGCATGATCTGGCAATCAATACTTTGCGAGAACGAAGAAAATCTAAGCTGAAAAGCGCCTAGACTTTAGATTTTTTGAGCCCATGCAAACAGTTGAAAGCCAGGGTTCCTTTTCATCCGGCCAAACCTGCTTATGTTGGACCTGAACGCTTCGGGAGGGTGCAATGGACAGATTCGACAATGGCCCTGAAACCGCATTGAGTTGGCACCGCGACGGCAAGCCGGTTGCGCTGGCTACGGTTGTTGAGACCTGGGGCAGCGCGCCGCGCCGTGTTGGCGCCCAGCTGGTGATCCGCGGGGATGGCCGTATGGAGGGCTCGGTCTCGGGGGGCTGTGTCGAAGGCGCTGTCGTGGTTGAAGCGCTTGAGGCGATCGATGAAGGCGAAGCACGTCTGCTGGAATTTGGGGTCAGCGATGAGGACGCCTTTGCCGTGGGGCTGGCCTGTGGGGGTACGATCCGTGTTCTGGTGGAACCGGTCGGCAACGTTCTGCCCGAGCCCATGCTACGCGAATTGGTCGACGCCCGTGCCCGGCGTGAGCCTGTGGCTTATGAGGTGAACATCGAAACCGGCCATCGAGCCTTGCATCATAATGCCTATCCGGATCGCCTGCGCATGGACCGGTCGGGTTTCGAGGAAGATGGTCAAACTTTCGTTGCCGTCCACAACCCTCCGCTCCGGTTAATTGTCGTCGGTGCAGTGCACATTGCACAGGCATTGGTGCCGATGGCACGTATCGCGGGCTATGATCCGTTCATCGTTGACCCGCGCGAAGCTTTCGCATCCAGCAGCCGTTTTCCCGGCGAGACGATTCTGACAGACTGGCCGGATGAAGCGGTCGCCAAACTTGGCATGGACGCGCGTACTGCCGTGGTGTTGTTGACGCATGATCCGAAACTGGATGACCCGGCGTTGCAATCCGCGCTTGAGGCGGGCGTGTTCTATATCGGTGCCTTGGGATCGACACGAACGCACGCAAAACGGGTCGCGCGGATGAAAGAGGCCGGCTTCACCGACACCCAGATCGCGCGTATCCATGGACCCATCGGATTGGATATCGGGGCTGCAGATCCATCGGAAATCGCGGTCGCCATTCTGGCGCAGATGACTGCCGTGTTACGAGGCAAAGCGTGAAGTTCGGCCCTGTTCCCATTGATCAGGCTGGCGGGGCCATTTTGGCCCATTCCGTGAAAGCCGGGGACACGAAGCTGCGCAAAGGGATTGTTCTTACGACTGAACATCAGGCGCGTCTGACTGCAGCGGGATATGAAACTGTAATAGTTGCACAGCTTGACCCAGGAGATTGTCACGAAGACATGGCGGCCGGAATGCTGGCTGACGCGTTGGTGCCAGACCCAAAGGGTGCTGCCTTGAAGGTGACAAAGCCGTTCACGGGCCGTGTTAACCTGCTGGCAGAGGGGCCGGGTGTCGCGGTTCTGGACGTTTCCGCGCTTGAAGCCTTCAACCGGGTCAACCCGATGATCACAGTTGCCACGGTGCCGCAGTACCAACAGATGAGCACCGGCGGCATGGTCGCGACGATCAAGGTTATTTCTTACGCGGTCCCGGAGGGGGATGTGCTAAAAGCTGCTGGTCTTGCGCAGGACGCTGTTCGCCTTGCTACGCCGGTCTACAAAAAGGCAGGGCTGATCGTGACCGATATTCCCGGCGGGCCGTCTAACGAAAAGGGCATCGCGGCGATCCGTGGCCGGGTCGAAGCCTTGGGCATGGAGATGAGCGATGTGCGCATCGTGCCCCATGTGACCGACGCGCTTGCAAACGCAGTCACCGAAACTCAGGGCGACGTGGTGATGATCCTGACGGGCTCCGCAACCTCGGATGTATCGGATGTTGCGCCTCAGGCAGTGCGCGTCGCCGGAGGGCATGTGGATCGTTTTGGCATGCCGGTCGATCCCGGCAATCTGCTCTTTCTTGGGTCGCTCGGGCAGCGACCGGTGATTGGGTTGCCCGGCTGCGCGCGGTCCCCGGCGTTGAACGGGGCTGATTGGGTCCTGTCCCGTGTCGCCTGTGGGATCGACACAACTGGTGCAGACATCGCTGCGATGGGGGTAGGCGGTCTTCTGAAAGAGATTCCGACCAGGCCACAACCGCGCGCGTCGCGGCGATAATTTGCCTTTGCGTACCTTCGGGTTACCTTTGAGTGTTAAGCACGCAAACCGTTAAACCAATCCCTAAATATTTTTGTTCTCAAACGAAAATTCCCGTGTTTAACTCGGACAAGGGAGAATTTCATTTTAGGAGGAACGAATGACACAGGTCTCAATGACCGTGAACGGAAAATCCGTGAGCGGTGACGTCGAGGGCCGGACACTGCTGTCCAGCTTTCTGCGGGATCACCTGTCGCTGACCGGCACGCATGTAGGATGTGACACCGCGCAATGTGGCGCGTGTGTGGTGCATGTGAATGGCGAGGCGGTGAAGTCATGCAATATGCTGGCGTTGGAGGCTGACGGGGCCGACGTGGGCACCATCGAAGGGCAGGCCAATCCAGACGGTTCGCTGAATGTTATACAACAGGCGTTTCAGGATCATCACGGTCTGCAATGCGGATTTTGTACACCGGGCATGGTGATGAGCGCCGCAGCCCTGCTGAAAGAAAATCCGCGCCCGACCGAAGCCGAAATTCGCAAGTACCTTGAAGGCAACCTGTGCCGCTGCACCGGGTATCACAATATCGTTAAGGCGATCATGGCCGCATCCGGTCAGGACGCAGGCAAAATCGCAGCCGAATGATGCCACTGCGGGCGTAGGAAAAAATGCCCGTGGAATGACATAGGGTGCATGAGCATCCGTTTATCGGAGGAGAACAAGCAATGCCCAAAGACAGTGGCATCGGAGCCAGTTCCAAGCGGCGCGAGGACGTGCGCTTTCTGACCGGAGCAGGCAATTACACCGACGACATCAACGTACATGGCCAAGCCTATGTGCATTTCCTGCGGTCTGACATCGCGCATGGCCGGATCAAGTCAATCGATACGTCAGCAGCCGAAACCATGCCCGGCGTGGTCAAGGTATTCACCGGCAAAGACTTCGAAGGCGTAGGTGGAATGCCCTGCGGCTGGGAAGTGACTGACAAGCACGGCGCGCCGATGCAGGAACCGCCGCACCCCATACTTGCGCAGGGAAAAGTGCGCCATGTGGGCGATCCTATCGCCGCCGTTGTGGCCGATAGTCTTGAACAGGCCCGCGACGCGGCTGAGGCAATTGAGCTGGACATCGAAGAACTGCCAGCCGTGCTGGACATGAAGGCCGCGGCGCAGGACGGTGCAACGCTGGTTCATGACGATCTGAAAAACAACATCTGTTATGATTGGCAGTTGGGCGAGGCGGACGACGCGAAGGTCAACGAGGTCTTTGCCAACGCCGCGCATGTAACCACGTTGGATTTGGTCAATAACCGTCTGGTCGCCAACCCGATGGAGCCGCGTGTGGCGGTGGCCGAGTACAATCGAGGAACCGAAGACTACACGCTTTACACGACGTCTCAGAACCCGCACGTGATCCGGTTGTTGATGTGCGCGTTTGTCCTGGGTCTGCCTGAGCATAAGGTTCGTGTCGTCGCGCCTGATGTGGGCGGTGGTTTTGGTACGAAGATTTTCCACTACGCCGAAGAAGCGTTCTGTACCTTTGCGGCCAAAGCCTGTGGGCGTCCGGTGAAATGGACCGCCAGCCGGTCCGAGGCGTTCATGTCGGACGCACAAGGCCGCGACCATGTCAGCACAATCGAACTGGCGCTGGATGCAGACAACAACTTCATCGGTCTGCGCACCAATACCTATGCCAACCTTGGCGCGTATCTGTCGACCTTCTCCAGCTCGGTTCCGACCTGGCTGCATGGCACGCTTATGGCAGGTAACTATAAAACGCCGGTCATTCAGGTGAACGTAAAGGCGATGTTTACCAATACGGTCCCGGTAGATGCCTATCGCGGAGCCGGGCGGCCCGAGGCGACCTTTCAGCTTGAGCGTGTGGTAGACAAAGCCGCGCGTGAACTTGGGGTCGATTCGATTGCGCTGCGCCGTCAGAACTTTGTCACGCAATTCCCCTATGACACGCCGGTCGCGCTGACCTACGACACAGGGGACTATAATGGGACGATGGACAAGCTTGAAGTTGCTGCCGATCTGGCAGGCTTTGCTGCGCGTCGCACGGAAAGCGAGGCGAAGGGCAAGCTGCGTGGGCTTGGCATCAACTGCTATATTGAGGCTTGTGGTATCGCACCATCTAACATTGTTGGAATGCTCGGCGCCCGTGCGGGATTGTATGATGCTGCGACGGTGCGGGTGAACGCCACCGGTTCGATCAGCGTCATGGTCGGCGCGCATAGCCACGGGCAAGGGCACGAGACCGCCTTTCCTCAAGTGGTGGCCGACATGATCGGCATCGACGAATCAATGGTCGAAATCGTGCATGGCGATACCTCGAAGATCCCATTTGGTATGGGCACCTACGGGTCGCGTAGCCTCGCGGTTTGCGGATCGGCCATGGTCAAGGCGACCGAGAAGGTGATCGAAAAGGCCAAGAAGATCGCGGCTCATTTGCTGGAAGCGTCTGAGGCGGATATCGAACTCAAAGATGGTCAGTTCAGCGTCGCGGGCACCGACAAATCGGTCGCTTGGGGTGATGTGACCCTTACCGCTTATGTCCCGCATAATTATCCTTTGGAAGTTGAACCGGGGCTTGAGGAAACCGCATTTTACGATCCAGCGAACTTTACCTTCCCCGCTGGTGCCTATGCCTGTGAGGTCGAGGTGGATCCGGAAACAGGACAGGTCACCATCGAAAAGTTCACTGCGGCGGATGATTTCGGCAATATCATCAACCCGATGATCGTTGACGGTCAGGTGCATGGCGGTATCGGTCAGGGGATCGGCCAGGCGCTGTTGGAAAACTGCGCCTATGACGAGAATGGGCAATTGCTGAGCGCGTCCTTCATGGATTACGCGATGCCGCGCGCCGATGATGTTCCATTTTACGAGGTCGATCACTCAAGCCAGACGCCGTGTACCCATAACCCCCTGGGCGTTAAGGGCTGTGGTGAGGCCGGAGCAATAGGCTCACCGCCTGCGGTGGTCAATGCGGTACTGGATGCGTTGAACTCGGGTGGAAAGGCGGTCGATCACATCGACATGCCGGTTAGCCCGTCGCGCGTCTGGGCGGCAATGAACAGCTGAGTGGAGAGGGAGGACCGGGGGCCAGCCCCCGGACCCCCGGGATATTTTTAGCCAGATGAAGGACGTACCCGCGTCTTTCGGGAAGGAAAAACGAAATGTACAGTTTCGAGTTTGAAAAGCCCTCGACCATTGCTGATGCGGTTGCAGCATTGGGGGCCGAGGATGCACAGGCGTTAGGGGGCGGGCAGACCTTGATCCCGACGTTGAAACAAAGGTTGGCTGCACCCTCGGCCTTGATCTCGCTCAGCGGGATTGCAGAGATGAAGGGTGTTTGCGTGAATGACGATGGTTCGGTGTCAGTCGGCGGAGCGACGACCCATGCCACCGTCGCGTCAGAGGCAGCGGGCAGCTATCCGGCGCTTGCAGCTCTGGCCGGTCAGATCGGTGATCCGGCGGTTCGGAACCGCGGCACGATTGGCGGCTCAATAGCCAACAATGATCCGGCGGCTTGTTATCCGGCGGGCGTGTTGGGATCGGGTGCAACGATCATCACCAACACACGTGAGATTGCAGCGGATGACTTTTTCGAGGGCATGTTCTCAACCGCGCTGGATGAGGGGGAGATCATTACGTCAGTAAGGTTCCCTGTTCCGCAAGCGGCAAGCTATCAGAAGTTCCTGCAGCCCGCGTCTCGGTTTGCGCTGGTTGGTGTGTATTTGGCACGGTTCGCGGATGGGGTTCGTGTCGCCGTAACAGGGGCCAGTGAAGATGGTGTTTTCCGCTGGGCCGAGGCTGAGCAGGCATTGACGAAAGAATTCCGCCCGGACGCCTTGATGGAGTTGCGCATCAATCCGGCCAACATGATCGGTGATTTGCACGGCAGCAAAGACTATCGTGCGCATCTTGTTGGTGTGATGACAAAACGCGCGGTTCAAGCGTGCATGTGAACCATTAAATGGTTCTAAGCCCCGGTCACGAACCGGGGCGTTTTTTTGTTTGGCGCAGCCTTGGAGGCTTGGAGGGTTGCCAATATGCGCCGGTATCCTCTCGCGCTTTTTGATAGGCGTCGATCCGTTGTCGCGCAGCGTCGCCTCCGGCGTCGAAAAGATGCCCGAGCAAGCATTCCAGAACGGCCATAGCGCCGGTGAAGCAAGAAAACGAATGCAAGGCGCGGGTGCTGACCGTAAAGGCAATGTCGGGCGCGACTCCGGGCGCGATAAGGTCGCTGTCTGAAATCAAAATCAGGCGCAGCCCCCGTTGCTTGGCGAAACGCATAGACTGGATGGTGTCCGCAGAATAGGGGTGTACGGTGATGGCAATCAGGCAGTCCTGCTGATCCGCATCCAACAGATCATCTGTTGCAGAGCCCATGTGGCGCGGTACCAATTGGATACCCGGATGGGCCATGCGACCTGTGTAAGAAAAATAATAGGCAAGCGCATAACTGGCGCGCGTCGCCGTCACGAAACAGCGTCTTGACGTCAGAATGTGCTCAGTAGCCAATCGCACTCTTTCAGGCTTCATAAGGCGAAGGGATCGTGTGACCACGTTTTGTTGGTTTTGTACCAATTTGGCCTGAGTGCTACCAAAGGTGTCTTCGGACTGAAGAGCGCTCAGCCAATCCTGACCCAATCTGTTTTCCCGATCTGTCACCAGCGCATTGCGAAAGGGCGAACGGAAGGCTTCGAACCCGTCAAACCCCATACGTTGCGCAAGTCGGACCAGAACATTCGAGCTGACCCCGATCCGGGTCGCCGTCGTGCGGATCGAGTTCAATCCGAAATCGCCGGGATGGTCGATAACGTATTTTGCAGCCGCCTGCAGGGCTGTGGGCATGTCTTCGATGTTGCGCCGCAGACGATCAGTTACTTCATTCGGGGTGATATCCATACTCAAAGAAAAACATATGTTTTTTAAATAACAAGAAAAAAACAACGTTAGGCGCGCTAGATGGGGCAAAGTTGACCAGAGGGTTTTGAATGTCGGAATCGCGATCAGAAAAACAATCCGCCAAGCGCCCATATGTTATGGTCGCTCCGACAGGTGCGCGGCGCGGGCGGTCAGATCACCCGGCGCTTCCTGTTTCCATTGATCAGATTGTCGAAACTGGGCGCGCTTGTTTTCAGGCTGGCGCAAACGGGCTGCATCTGCACATTCGCGATGCAGAGGGGCGGCATTCCCTTGACCCCGCGCGGTACGTTGAAACTGTGGCCGCGTTACGGCGGGCCGTTCCCGAACTCGACCTGCAAATCACGACTGAGGCTGCCGGAGTATACGACGTACCCGCTCAAATCGCGTGTCTTGAAAAGGTTCGCCCTGACTGGGCCTCGGTTTCGGTAAGAGAGATTGCGCGGTTACCGGAACTCGCCGATCGGGTATATGGCCTGTGTGCTGCGCAAGGAACGCGGGTTCAGCATATCCTGTACGATGCGGAAGATGCGGCCTTGCTGGCAGAATGGGCAAAGGCCGGTATTGTGCGCGAAGAACAGACGAAGTGCATCTTTGTCTTGGGGCGCTATGCCGCTGGTCAGCAGTCGTTCCCAAACGACCTGGATCAATTCCCCAAAGGTCATTCGCCATGGATGGTGTGCGCTTTTGGCCCGCAAGAACATGCGTGTTTGGCATATGCTGCCAAGCAGGGCGGCGACGTTCGCGTCGGGTTCGAAAACAGCCTGACGGATGAGAACGGAAATTATTGGAAAGACAATGCTGCGTCGGTGTCGGCGCTTGTTGCCAAGTTGGAAAGGGCAGTCAAATGAGTCACGTATTTCCACGTCACACGAAATCAGAGCTACCAATCGCTGCGGGCGGAGATGGGTGTTACCTGATCGACGCACAGGGTCGTCGCTATCTTGATTGCGGCGATGCTGCGGTTTCGTGCCTTGGTCACTCGAACCCATCGGTCATCCGCGCTGTGCAGGAGCAAGTCGAAAAGATCGCTTTTGCCCATACCGGCTTTATGACCTCGGAGCCGGCTGAGGCACTGGCTGACTTGCTGATTGAACGCGCCCCTGGTGATCTGGACCGGGTGTATTTCGTCTCGGGCGGGTCTGAGGCGACCGAGGCGGCGATAAAGCTGGCGCGGCAGTACTTTCTTGAGATCGGTCAGCCCGAGCGGCGACATGTGATCGCGCGGCGGCAGAGTTATCACGGCAACACTCTGGGCGCTTTGTCCGCCGGAGGGAACGCGTGGCGGCGGGCGCAATTCGCGCCGATGTTGATCGAAATGACTCACATCGCGCCATGCTATGAATACGCAGAGAAGCCGAACGGTGAAAGCAGCTTTGACTATGGTCAGCGCGTGGCCAATGAACTGGAAGCCGAAATCCTGCGGTTGGGTCCCGACACTGTGATGGCGTTTATGGCAGAACCCGTTGTTGGTGCGACTTTGGGCGCGGTCCCTGCGGTTGAAGGGTACTATAGGCGAATTCGTGAAATCTGCGATCAATACGGTGTTCTTTTGGTTTTGGATGAAGTGATGTGCGGCATGGGCCGAACGGGGCACCTGTTTGCTTGCGATCACGATCAGGTGGCGCCGGATATACTATGTATCGCCAAGGGGTTGGGGGCCGGGTACCAGCCCATCGGTGCGATGATGTGCACAAGCCGTATATTTGATGCGATCCGTGACGGGTCAGGTTTTTTTCAGCACGGGCACACCTATATCGGGCATCCTGTTGCAACGGCGGCGGCCTTGGCCGTGGTTCGTGAACTGACCGCGCATGATCTGCCTGCGCGGGCAGGTGTTATGGGGGACAAGGTTCAAACCGCGTTAGAGGCCGCGTTGGGGCAGCATCCGAATGTCGGGGACATTCGGGGTCGGGGTTTGTTCCGCGGTATTGAACTGGTTGCGGATCGCGACACCAAACAACCGTTTGATCCTGCGCATGGTGTGGCGGGAAAGATCAAAAAGGCGGCATTGGCCGAAGGGCTGATTTGCTATCCGATGTCTGGAACGCGCGATGGACGGTTGGGCGATCACATCCTGCTGGCGCCACCATTCATCATCGAAGACGCACAGATGGATGAGATGGTTGGGAAGCTGAATAAGGCAATTACAGCCGTTATCTAGCGGCACCCGGTATAGACAAGAAAAAAGCCCCCTCCAACAGGGGGCTTTGAACAAAACGTTCTGTCAGAACGTTACTTCTGAGGCAGCGGCCCGATCATCATGATCATCTGCCGGCCTTCCATCTTGGGCATGTTTTCAACCTTGCCCAGATCCTTGATGTCTTCGGCCACGCGTTCCAGCAGCTCACGACCCAGGTTCTGGTGCGCCATCTCACGGCCGCGGAATCGCAAGGTAACTTTGACCTTGTCGCCCTTTTCCAGGAACTTGAAGACGTTCTTCATCTTGACGTCATAGTCATGCGTGTCGGTGTTGGGTCGAAATTTGACCTCTTTCACCTCGATGACTTTTTGCTTTTTGCGTGCTTCGCTTTCACGCTTTTGCTGTTCATATTTGAACTTGCCGAAATCCATGATCTTACAGACCGGAGGGTTCGCGTTTGGCGAAATCTCAACGAGGTCAAGCCCCGCATCTGCGGCAAGTTGCATGGCTTTGGCGGGATGAACCACCCCGACATTTTCACCATCAGCGCCTATCAGGCGAATTTCGGGGGCACGGATTTTTTCATTTACGCGCGGTCCGGTTTCTCTCTGCGGGGGCGCGTTGTGGGGTCTGCGAGCTATGGGTTCATTCCTTTGATGATTGCAGAATTTTCGAGCCCGAAATCTAGACTGCCACGCGCCCTGTTTCAAGCGCCATCCGCGTCCAAACAGAGGAAATCTGTTGTTTTGCAGCGGGTTTATGCGCAGGCGACAATCAATTTAGTGGCCCGCGCGAGGCAATCAGCCCACAAAGGCCTTTTCGACCACGAATTCCTTGGGCTCAGAGTTTGCACCCTCACGCAGGCCAAACTCTTCAAGGATTTCCTTGATGTCCAGATTGAAGGCCAATGAGCCACAAACCATTGCCCGGTCGGTTTCTGGCGTGATGCCGCCTTCGATACCCAGATCAGCGAACACTGTCCCGTCTTTCAGCAGGGTGGTGATGCGGCCCATCTTAGGGCTTTGTTCCCGCGTGGTCGTCGGGTAGTAGCGGATTTTGTCGGCAAAGCCTTCGCCGATCAGCTCGGCCAGCAATTCGTCCTGACGGATGCTTTCGATCAGTTGCTTACCATATTCCAGCTCGGCCACTTCACGGCAGGTATGGGTTATGATGACCTCGTCGTAATCCTCATAGGTTTGAGGTTCACGCAACAACGAAGCGAAAGGCGCAAAGCCGGTGCCGGTTGCAAAGAACCACAGCCGTTTGCCGGGCAGCAGGGCGTCATGCACCAATGTGCCCACAGGTTTAGGCCGCAGGATAATCTGGTCACCCGGTTTGATGTGTTGCAGTTTCGACGTCAGCGGGCCGTCCTGCACCTTGATCGAGTAGAACTCCAGTTCTTCGTCCCAGGACGGGGACGCGATCGAATATGCGCGCAGCAGCGGTTTGCCGTTGTCACCCAGCAGACCGATCATCACGAACTCGCCCGAACGGAACCGCAGCGAGGCTGGGCGCGACACCTTGAACGAGAACAGGCTGTCGGTCCAATGCTTCACTTCTTTAACGGTCTGCGCGTCCGGCAGGACGGGGGCCTTAACGGCGGTTGCTTCGGTCACGGGTTTCATCTCTGTCATCGTTTCACTGCCGGTTGGTTAAACCGACATCTCCGTTTAAACTTTGATCCAAGTCAGGAAAAGGGGGCAATATGCCCCCGCGTTCCGTTGTAAGCTGGCAGACGCGGTCCTAGCCGCGCAGGCGGGCCTGATAGCTGTGGTCTTTCCAATTGGCGCGCGCCAACCATTGTTCTTCTGGCTGACGAGTGGCCAGTTCACTGTCGATTTCAACCTCGTCGAAACCACTGCGACGGGCCATTGCGTACTGATCGGCCAAAATGTGGCCTTTGGCGCGCAGGCGGCCAGTATAACCTTTAAGGCGCAGGATGCGGGCGATGGTAAAACCGCGCCCATCTGCCGATGACGGAAAATCCACGCGGACCATTTTCGCGTTACCTAAACGGTCAACCAGTTCATCAGGGTCGGTATCCGAGGTCACATCCAACGCCACTAGATCATTTGCGGCGTCATCCAGTGTTACAAAGCCATCGGTCCAGTCATCGGGTGCAAACCCGTCATCAGATACGATTACATTCATGTTCTCTCTCCGGCGCGCACCATCTTGCCATCGACAAAATGGATGCCACACTCTTCCTTGTTCTGGTCGCGCCAGCGTCCGGCGCGGGGGTCTTCGCCTTCTTTGACCGGCGAGGTGCAGGGCGCACAGCCGATCGAAGGATATCCTTTGGCCACCAGCGGGTGCCTGGGCAGGTTGTTTTCGTCCATATAGGCGCGCACGTCCTCGGGGGCCCAATGCGCCAGCGGATTAACCTTGATCCGGCCAGTTCCGTCCTCGACCTCAAAGAATTCCAGTGCGGCGCGTGTGCCAGCCTGAAACCGTTTGCGACCTGTGATCCAGCCGTCGTACCCCGCCAATGCCCGCTGTAACGGGAACGTTTTACGCAGGTTGCAGCACGCATCAGTGTCCCGAAGCCGCAAGGCACCATACGGGTCATCGCGCTGAATGTCCTCATCCTCGGCGCGGATGATGTGGACGTTTTTCAAACCCAGACGTTCGCTGACCT
This sequence comes from Ruegeria sp. AWH4_226, assembly GCF_056159225.1. NCBI lineage: Bacteria > Pseudomonadati > Pseudomonadota > Alphaproteobacteria > Rhodobacterales > Roseobacteraceae > Ruegeria > Ruegeria sp. AWH4_226. The sequence goes on from NZ_JBSWUU010000001.1 coordinate 844,519, forward strand.
CTTGTTGATACTCCAGCGTTTCTGTGAACAGCATCTGGGTGTCCACGAACAACACCGGAGTCATCTTGTCGACCACGGCAGCCATGTGCAGCAGTACGACCGACTCGGCGCCAAAGCTTGAAACCAGCGCCAATTGCTCGATCTCGTCCAAGGCACCATGCATGACATCATGGGCGCTATGGTGGCGGAACTTGGCGTTGAGGGCCTCGACCCTTTTGGTTAGTTCACTTCGGTCTTTGCCAAGTTCCGTCTGGATCAGGTCAAGCGGCATTGGCGTGCGCCTCGGGGTACAGCGCCGCCTTGAATGGCGCCATGCCTACACGGCGATAGGTTTGCAGGAATGTCTCCTCACTGCTTCCGCGTTGTTCAAGATAGGCGTCGACAATGCGCTCCACTGCGGGCACGATTTCGTCATAGGCAAAGCCCGGACCTGTGCGGTCGCCAATAGCAGCCGTCTCGGTGCCGTCACCACCCAGCGTGATCTGATAATTCTCGACGCCTGCGCGATCCAGACCAAGAATTCCGATATGACCCACATGGTGGTGACCACATGCGTTGATGCAGCCCGAGATCTTGATCTTCAGATGGCCGATATCGTGTTCCAGCTTTAACTCGTCAAAACGGGTTGCGATCTGTTGCGCAACCGGGATTGAACGCGCCGTGGCCAGCGCGCAGTAGTCCATGCCGGGGCAGGCGATGATGTCGCTGATCAGGCCGATATTGGCGGTGGCTAATCCATGCTCTTTCAGTTTCGCGTGGATCGCGGGCAGGTCAGATTTATGGACATGCGGCAGGATCACATTCTGCTCGTGGCTGATGCGCAATTCGTCATAGGCGAATTCTTGGGCCAAGTCCGCCATCACGCGCATCTGTTCAGCCGTCGCATCGCCCGGCGTCGCGCCGTGCTTTTTGATTGAGATCGTAACAATCGCGTGGTCGGCATTTTTGTGCGGCGCGATGTTGGTATCGACCCACGACCGGAACACAGGGTCGTTGGTGTAGGCACTTTCGAACGACGCGACCGAAGCCTTACGGAAGTCAGGCGGAGCGAAGTGACCCTTGATCTCTTCCAGCAGGGCCATGTCGGCACCCTTGAACTGCGGACGCACCTGAAGGAAACGCTCGTTCACCTTGGCGCGAATGGTGTCGATGCCATTTTCGTGGACGGTGATCTTGATCCGCGCTTTGTATTTGTTGTCACGGCGACCAATCTGGTTCCAAACGGAAACCGTTGCTTCCAAGTAGGCCAGCAGGTCGTCAAAGGCGACGAAGTCGGACAGCTCTTTACCGATCATGGGTGTACGACCCAAACCGCCGCCTACGATGACGCGGGCACCAAGAACGCCATCGCGTTCGATCAGTTGCAGACCGATGTCATGGGCCTTGATCACAGCGCGGTCATTTTCCGAGCCGGTGATGGCGATCTTGAACTTACGCGGCATGAACTGGAATTCCGGGTGGTCGGTGGACCACTGGCGCAGCAGTTCGGCATAGGGGCGGGGGTCTGCGACCTCATCCGCGGCGGCACCGGCAAAGTGGTCGGCGGTCACGTTGCGGATAGTGTTGCCAGAGGTTTGGATCGCGTGCATGCCAACCTCGGCCAGTGCGTCCAACATATCCGGCACATCTTTCAGCTTCGGCCAGTTGTACTGAATGTTCTGACGGGTGGTGAAATGGCCATAGCCCTTGTCCCACTTCTCGGCCAGCAGAGCCAGTTGGCGCATCTGCGCGCTGGACAGCGTACCATAGGGGATTGCGACCCGCAGCATGTAAGCGTGCAGTTGCAGATACAGGCCGTTCATCAGGCGCAGGGGCTTGAATTCATCTTCAGTGAGCGAGCCGTCAATGCGGCGCTCGACCTGTGCGCGGAACTGTTTGTTGCGCTCTTCCAGAAAGGCTGTGTCGAACTCGGAGTAGCGATACATGTCTAGCTGTCCTTAGTTGCAGCCCCGAAACCTTGGGGCCAAAATGGGGAGAAAGGGGCCGGAGGTCAGGCCCGGGGCTGCGTTGCTTTTTCCTGCTTGCCGTGGGCATAGTTGGACGGGCCGGTGCGGCGGAAGTCCTCGCGGAAATGAGTGGGTTCGGGGCCGTTGTCGCTGGCTACCGCGTCGGCGAGGTAGGCGCCAACGATGACGCTAGTCTGGCGTTGCGCATCCAAAAGGCGAACCTGCGCATGGGCCTCATCTGTGATCAGCTCGGCCTCAGAAAGGTCGCGCGACCAGCGATCGTCATTGGTCAGGTAAATTACGTCGCCTTCCAACAGGTCGTTGGCAGTGACCACTTTGGGGGTAAATGCGCGGGGCATCAGGCGTGCTCCTTCTTGAATTCAGTCAGGGCCTGGACCGCGTGGCGCGGTGCGAGGCCAAAAAACGTTAGGGTGGGGCCATCCATCTCGGCGGCGCTCAGGTCATGGGGCAACCTGTCCAGATCAGTGGCCAGGATGCGTTGATCAGGGCGAGAGGCGTTTTCAACCAGGGTTATGGGCGTGGCGCGATCGGCGCCGTGCATGATCAGGCGACCCTGTATGAACCGCGCGGATTTCTTGCCCATGTAAATCGCTGCAACCGCGCCGGGACGTGCCAAGGCATTCCAATCGTGATCGGCGAAACCTTTCATGTCGTGCCCGGTCAGAAAACGCACCGACGAATTGCGGCCACGGCGCGTCAGGCTTTGACCAATACTGGCAACAGCGGCTGACGCCGCGGTGATGCCGGGAACGATCTGCCAGGGGATGCCAGCATCCTCAACCGCTTCGATCTCTTCGTCCAGGCGTCCAAACACAGTCGGATCACCTGACTTCAAGCGCACGACACGCTGACCTTTTGAGGCGTAATCAACCAGCAAGGCGTCGATGTCTTCCTGTTTCCACGATGGGCCGAATCCAGCCTTGCCAACGTCAACCAGAACAGCCGTTTTTCCGGCCAATTGCAGGATCTCGGCACTGATCAGGCGATCATGCAGAACGATATCGGCGTTTTCGAACGCCCTTAATGCTTTGAGTGTCAGCAATTCCGGATCACCCGGTCCCGCGCCGACAAAGTCGACGTGCCCTGTGACATCATGTGATTGCGTGACCTGCATGTTTCGTTCCACGTTGTTTGACTTAACCCGCAATATAGGAAATATTCCCGCCTATGCGCCATATGAGCGCATAAATAAGAACAAACGTTCTTTCATATCGCGTCCGAAGGACGCAGGTTTCGAAACGAAGGGGAATTTGGAATGTCGGTGCGGATTGACGACACAGATCGGAAAATTCTGGTCGAGCTTCAGCGCGACGCCAGCCAATCGCTGGACGAAATAGCAGCCCGAGTTGGCAGTTCCAAGACCCCGGTCTGGAATCGAATTCGCAAGCTCAAGGGGGCCGGGGTGATTGGTCAGCACACGGTTCTGCTGGACGCCGAGGCACTGGGATTCGAAGCCACATTCTTCGTTCTGATCCGGACGTCCGAGCATGAGGCGGAATGGCAGCGCAAATTCCTTAAAGCCTTGCAAGACCGGCCTGAAGTACAAGAGGCGCACCGACTGGCGGGGGACATTGATTACATCCTCAAGGTGCGGGTCAAGAATGCACGGGCCTATGACGAGTTTTACCAAACTCTGATTTCTGAGGTGCGGGTTCATAACGTAACGGCCCTGCTGTCGATGGAAGAGATCAAGTCCACCACCATGCTGCCGTTGAGTGCGCTCAACGATAACTGAAACCTGTCACGCCTGAACCGTCAGGCGCGTTAGCCCGCGAAAGTGATAGGTGTTCGAATAAACAGGTTCAGCACTCAGGCGGATGTTCGGACACCGCTGGAAAAGAACCTTCAAGGCTAAGCGCATCTCTAGCCGTGCCAAAGGGGCACCAACGCAGAAATGCAAGCCACCTCCAAAGCTGGTATTGGTGACGACCGGGCGCGTTGGATCAAACACATCCGGTTCATTCCAAACTGACGGATCACGGTTGGCGGCCCCCAGCAACAAGGCGACCTCATCACCGCGTTTGAACCTGTGACCAAAAACTTCGGCGTCTTCATATGCGTAGCGGGAGAACATATGCAGCGGGGGGTCATAGCGCAGGACTTCCTCGACCAGCCCGTCAATGTCGTAGGCGCGGGGATCAAGCCCCAGCTGCAGGAGCGTTTTCACTCCGTTGCCCAAGGAGTGAACCGTTGCCTCATGCCCCGCATTCAAAAGCAGGATGCAGGTGGCCACCAATTCATCCCGCGACAGCTTTTCACCTTCTTCTTCAGCTTCAATCAGGCGTGTAATCAAGTCGTCCTGTGGGTCAGAGCGGCGCTTCTTGATGTAGTCGCTCAGAAAGGCCGTGAATTCCTGCGCGGCATCGGCAGCTTCGTCCTCGGTCCGGCGCGTGCGGCTGGCCTGATACATCGCCACCATCGCATGAGACCATCTGAGCAGGTCGGGTGATTGCTGTTCCGGAACCCCCAACAAGCGACAGATCGTGATCACGGGGATTTGCGTGCAATATGCGTCCAGCAGATCAAAAGGGTCGCTTGGAAAGCGATCGATCAGTGTATTGCATAGGTCGAGAACAGACGGCTCCAACGCTGCAATTCCGCGTGATGTGAACGCGCGCATAACCAATGCGCGTAACCGGGTGTGGCGGGGCGGCTCGGCTTCAAGCAGAGAATGTGCCTCGACGTTTAGCCAAGGGGCAAGGTGCGCGGCTGCGGGTCGCTGAAATTCAACAGGGACCTCTCGACCAAAGCGGCGATCCTTAAGCAGGGCCTGCACGGCTCTGTGGGAAACAGCGGCAACTTTCCGGTAGTCCTCCCAATACACAAGATCCCCGTGCGCGCGAGCCGAATAGTAAAATGGATAGGGATCTTGGACGAATTCCGGATCGACCGGGGATTGAAGCACTGTCTTCATGAAAGGCAGACTTGCCATGCGGCGCGTCGAATGCAAGACCCTAGGGTATGCAGAGGGTTTTGGTGATCCTTGGTTTTTTGGTCGCTGTCGGGCTGTTGTCCGTCGGCGTGTGGTCTTATGGGTATCGACAGGCTTTGTCTCAGCTAAGCGAAAAGGCCGAGGCAGACCTTGAACTGGCCGCGGACCGGTTGACGACACAAATGCAGGTTTATCAGGAACTGGCAGTGTTGATGGCAAGCCATCCGGTCTTGCAACAGCTTGAAACACCGCAACAACGAAGGCGGGCACAGGCGGTCTTGTTGGATGTCGCCGACAAGACGGCTGCGGTCAATATGATCTACCTGGACCCTAGAGGGCAGGTCCTCGCGGCTGCGCAACCATTGGTTTCGCGAGAAATGGCTGACGACCTTGCTTTTCGGCGCGCCATGCAGGGGGCATTAGGCAGCGCTCATGGTGTGGTACCGATCAGCGGTGACAGGATTTACTCTTACGCAGCACCGACATTTGACGCGGCGGGGCGTGTGATTGGCGCGGTGATGGTAATTGCCGATGTGCAGGATGTCGAACAAACATGGCGGGGCAGTACCGAAGCGGTGTTCTTTATTGACGGCGACGGGATTGTTTTCATCTCAAACCGGTCAGACCTTTTGTTCTGGCGGCGGGTCGAAGGCCAACAAGGTCTTGTGCCAACAGAGGGTGCCGATGTCGACTTCGCATCGACCTGGGTGGGGCCGCACGAGTTGTGGAAGCTGAACTGGGGCCGGTACTTACCCAAACGCGCGCTGCATCTGATGCTGGAACTACCCGTTATCGACATGACAGCCGAGGTGCTTGTGGATGTCGCGCCGGCACGTCGGCTGGCGGGTCTGCAAGCCGCCACTGTTGCCGCGATCTGTCTTGCTTTTGGTGCGCTGCTGTTTCTGGCGACCGAGAGGCGGCGGACACTGGCCGAAGCGAATGCCGTTTTGGAAAGCAGGGTCACGAAACGCACCCGCGCCTTAACCGCCGCAAACACTGCATTGCGTCGTGAGGTTCATGAACGGCAAGAAGCTGAGGCTGCGCTGAAACATGCGCAAAAGGAACTGATTCAGGCAGGCAAGTTGAGCGCCTTGGGTCAGATGTCGGCAGGGATCAGTCATGAACTGAACCAACCGTTGATGGCGATCCGGCAATTTGCTGATAACGGGGCAGCGTTTCTGGCGCGTGGTCGCGATGAAAAGGCCTCGGAAAACCTGAAGCGCATTTCTGATATGGCGGCCCGGATGGCCAGGATTATTAAAAACCTTCGTGCTTTCGCGCGAAATGAAAGCGAACCTATGGGCAAGGTCGATCTGGTACAGGTCATTGATACGGCGGTCGAACTGACAGAGGCGCGGTTGAAGTCCGAGTGTGTAAAGATGGACTGGCAGCCCCCAAACAACCCGGTGTTTGCCTGGGGTGGAGAAGTGCGGCTGGTTCAGGTTTTTGTAAACTTGATCAACAATGCCGCAGACGCGATGAGCCAGCAGGACGAACGTCTTATCAGCATTTCAGTAAACAACGGTAAAAAACTGGCTGTCACAGTACGCGACATCGGTCCGGGTATTGAGAACACGGAAAAGCTGTTTGAACCATTTTACACGACCAAGGCCGTTGGATCGTCCGAGGGGATGGGGCTGGGCCTATCGATCTCTTATGGTCTGGTGCAAAGTTTTGGTGGCAAGATTCGCGGTGCCAACGCCCAGACAGGGGCCGTGTTTACCGTGGAGCTTGAGAGCTATCAGGAAGATGAAGCGGCATGACGCGCAAGGTTCTTTTGGTCGATGACGACGCAGCTGTGCGTGAGGCTTTGGCGCAGACTCTGGAACTGGCCGACTACGCTCCGGTGACGGCTGGGTCTTTCGTGGCGGCCAAGGATCACATTCGTGCCGATTTCCCCGGTGTCATCATATCGGATATTCGCATGCCCGGACGGGATGGATTTCACCTTTTGACTTATGCAAATGAGGTGGACCCTGAACTTCCGGTTATCTTGCTGACTGGTGAGGGCGATATCCCAATGGCCGTGCGCGCCATGGGGCAGGGGGCGTTTGATTTCCTTGAGAAACCATGCGCTGCGGCTGACCTGCTTGATGTTCTGGGCAAGGCCTTCTCGGCGCGGGCGCTGGTTCTTGAGCAACGTGCCCTGAAACATGAGCTTGAACGTGGAGACCCCGCTGCGCGCATGTTGTTCGGCTTGTCGCCACAGGCCGAGGCGTTACGGGACCGTGTCCGCACTGTTGCCCCTACCGGAGCCGAAGTTCTGGTAACTGGACCTGCGGGTAGTGGGATTTCAAAAGTGGCCGAGGTCATTCATCTGATGTCTCCTCAGGGGTTGGGACCCTTTGTAAAGCGGCCCTCGTCCGGGCTGATAGCCAAGGAACTGGTGCAGATCTGTGAAGATGCGGCTGGGGGGTCGCTGTTTCTGGACGAAATCTCAGCCATGCCGGAGGCAACGCAATATGCAGCGCTGGAGTTGGTCGAGCAGGGCGTGGGGGCGCGCATTCTGGCGGGCACAACGGCAGACTTGTCCACAATGTCCGCCGAAGGGCGGTTTCACGCGGACTTGTTCTATCGGTTGGACGTTATGCGCGTTCGCATTCCGTCTTTGGCTGAAAGGCCCGAGGATATACCGGTTCTGTTTCGTCACTATGTTGCGCAAGCGGCAGAACAATCCGGTATTTCGGAGCCAGAGATAACCTCAGATCATCTTGCGTTGCTTATGGCCAGCGACTGGCCAGGTAATGCACGCTCGCTGATGTCTGCTGCGATGCGATATGTGTTGGGAATGCCGGAAGAGGTGGCACAAGCGGCTGATCTGGGTTTGAACGAGCAGATGGCACGGGTTGAGAGGTCTTTGCTGATTGCGGCGTTAGGGCGTCATAATGGGAAAGCTTCGGATGCGGCCACGGCGCTCAAACTGCCGCGCAAGACATTTTATGACAAATTGGCGCGGTATCAGATCCGACCCGAAGACTATCGAAGGTGATCAGAAGCTCTCCCGCCCCTTTTTGCCGCATTATCATGCGTTAAAACGTGTTGGGCGTGGCAGCCCGCTAGCGCGGCCTGCGGTCGTGCACCAAAGAAAAAAAGTGATTCTGTGTAAATGATTCGGGAAGAGTGCGAAATTCCGCACAAGTGCCTCATCACCTGTGCGGATTTTCGCACAATGCTTTTCATTAGGTTTGGAAGAAACTGAGAAAACGCAAATAACGCATTATTTTAAAAAGATAAAAACAATAGCGTCAGACGGTGAAACAAATCGTTGAGCCGTGACCTTTGATTCGGTTCACTTCCCGGCATACGGCGCAAGCATGCGTCGAATGACAGATTTGGAAGTCTGGGAGGAAAAGACAGATGAAATTCCTATCAACGGCTGCAACTGCAGTTGCTCTGACTGTAACGGCGACCGCAGGTATTGCGGCCTGTGACGATGGTGAAATTGTCGTAAAGTTTGCGCATGTGACGAACACCGACAAGCACCCTAAAGGCATTGCGGCCTCACTGCTGGAACAGCGCGTTAACGACGAAATGAACGGCGTGATGTGCATGGAGGTCTATCCGAACTCCACACTCTATAACGACGACAAGGTGCTGGAAGCGATGTTGCAGGGTGATGTGCAACTGGCCGCGCCTTCGCTGTCGAAATTCGAGAAGTTCACGAAGCAATTCCGCCTCTTCGACCTGCCGTTCATGTTCAAGAACATTGACGCTGTGGACGCGTTCCAGGCGTCAGCCGAAGGGCAAGCCATGAAAGACAGCATGCAGCGCCGCGGCCTGCAAGGCCTGGCCTTCTGGCACAATGGCATGAAGCAGATGTCAGCCAACAAACCGCTGGTTGATCCGTCTGATGCAAATGGCCTGAAATTCCGCGTTCAATCCTCGGACGTGCTGGTGGCGCAGATGGAGGCCATTGGTGGTAGCCCGCAGAAGATGGCGTTCTCGGAAGTGTACGGCGCGCTGCAACAGGGCGTTGTGGACGGGCAGGAGAACACTTGGTCGAACATCTACGGCAAGAAGTTCTTTGAGGTTCAGGACGGTATCACCGAAACCAACCACGGCATCATCGACTATCTCGTCGTGACCTCGGTTGACTGGCTGGACAGCCTTGACCCGGAGGTTCGCGAACAGTTCCTCACCATTCTTGGCGAAGTGACCGAGATGCGGAACAAGGAGTCCTTCTCAGTGAACGAGGCGGCCAAGGCCTCGATCACGGATGCGGGCGGCATCATTCGTGAACTGACGCCAGAGCAGCGCCAGGCGTGGGTGGATGCGATGAAGCCGGTTTGGGACAAGTTCGCCGACGACGTTGGTCAGGATAAGATCGACGCGGCACAGGCGATCAACGCCGGGTTCTAAACCACCGGCTCAGGCCGCGCGTCCCAGACTGGGGAGTTATCGACGCGCTGGCCGGGCGGGCCAGGTAATGGTCCGCCCGCTATTATTCTCACAATAAAAATGCGGGGACAGAGGGATGTCTGGTGCGAAATCCGGCCAAGGCGGGCTGGTCGACCATATCGAAGAAACCCTGATTGCGTTGTTGTTGGGCCTTATGACGGCTGTAACATTTGCCAATGTGATCGCACGGTTCGTATTCAACTCGAACATCCTGTGGGCGCTTGAGCTTACAGTGTTCACATTTGGCTGGCTGGTGTTGCTCGGTGCGTCCTACGCGGTGAAGAAGCACGCGCATCTGGGAGTCGACGCAATCCTGAACATGCTGGCCCCAGCGCCGAGGCGTGTCTTGGCCCTGATCGCCGTTGGCTGCTGTCTCGTATTTTCACTGCTGATGCTAAAGGGCGCCTATGACTACTGGGCGGTGTTTGCCGACCTGCCGCCAACATCGGGCCGCTGGTTCCCGACGGGCTTTAATTTCGACGCACGTAGTCAGAGCTTTTACGAGGTTGATGATATCCCCATGGTCGCACCGCTGCGGTTTCTGGAGGACATGATCAACTACGGCGAATCCTACGAAAAACTCCCAAAGGTGGTTCCCTACTTCATCCTGCCTTTGTCGATGCTGCTGCTGGTGATCCGGTTTGCGCAGGTTGCCGTCCAGATATGGCGTGGCGAGACGGATCGTCTGGTCGCCAGCCACGAGGTCGAGGACGAGATCGAAGAAGTGCGCGCGCAGCAAGGGGGACATGACTGATGGACGTGATACTTCTTTTCTCGATGGTCATCGGGCTGTTGCTGATCGGTGTTCCGATTGCAGTGGCTCTGGGCCTAAGCTCGACCCTGTTCCTGCTGATCTATTCTGACAGTTCCCTAGCATCTGTTGCGGGCACGTTGTTCGAAGCGTTCGAAGGGCACTTCACCCTGTTGGCGATCCCGTTCTTCATTCTGGCCTCGTCTTTCATGACGACGGGCGGTGTGGCGCGGCGGATCATCCGGTTCTCGATTGCCTGCGTGGGGCACCTGCCGGGTGGTCTGGCGATTGCCGGCGTGTTTGCTTGTATGCTGTTTGCGGCGCTGTCCGGGTCTTCTCCGGCGACTGTTGTGGCCATTGGCTCCATCGTGATCGCAGGGATGCGGCAGGTGGGGTACTCCAAAGAATTTGCCGCCGGTGTGATCTGTAATGCAGGTACTTTGGGTATCCTGATCCCGCCCTCGATCGTGATGGTTGTTTACGCAGCCGCCGTTGAGGTCTCGGTTGGGCGCATGTTCCTTGCTGGCGTCATTCCGGGCCTGATGGCAGGGCTTATGCTGATGATCACCATCTACGTGATGGCGAAAGTCAAAAACTTGCCAAAAGGTGACTGGAAGGGCTGGAGTGAGATCTTTGTCTCGGCACGAGAAGCCGGCTGGGGGTTGTTCCTGATCGTGATCATTCTGGGCGGTATCTATGGCGGGATTTTTACCCCGACAGAGGCCGCAGCTGTGGCTGCTGTTTACGCCTTTTTTATCGCAAGTTTTGTCTACAAGGACATGGGGCCGCTTAGCACCGAGGATGGCGCAGCCAACCTGTCCCTGATGAAGAAGCCCTACGCACTGATCACCGCCTTTTTCCACCCGGATACGAAACATACGCTGTTCGAGGCGGGCAAACTGACCGTCACGCTTCTGTTCGTCATTGCCAACGCGCTGATCCTGAAACACGTGCTGACCGATGAGCAGGTGCCCCAGCATATCGCCAGTGCCATGCTGTCCGCTGGGCTGGGGCCAATCACTTTCCTGATCGTGGTGAACGTGATCCTTCTGATCGGCGGTCAGTTCATGGAGCCTTCGGGCCTGTTGGTCATCGTTGCGCCGCTGGTGTTCCCGATCGCGATCGAGTTGGGCATCGACCCGATCCATTTGGGTATCATCATGGTCGTGAACATGGAGATTGGGATGATCACGCCGCCGGTTGGTCTGAACCTGTTCGTGACATCAGGTGTGGCTGGCATGCCGATGATGAGCGTCGTCAAGGCGGCGCTGCCGTTCCTGGCCGTGCTCTTCGTTTTCCTGATCATGGTGACATACATACCGTGGATTTCGACTTTCTTGCCCAATACCTTCATGGGGCCGGAAATCGTAACGAATTAGCGGGCTTGACCTGCTGAAGACGAGGCCGGGTCCTGAAAAGGGCTCGGCCTTATTCATCTCTATGGCCGTTGAAATAACCGAGTACGTAGGCTTTTGTCAGACAGTTTCTCAATGGGCTTGGCGACACGCCCTTGAAGCCGGGCGATGAGTGCTTACGTTGGGGGCTGAGGACGACCTCCCCACAATGGGCAATCATTCGGGACGACCCGAAAGATGAACAGGTGTTCTCATGTCCTGGATATTGTTGTTGTTTGCTGGCCTTCTGGAAATTGTTTGGGCAGTTGCCATGAAGCAATCTGCCGGGTTCACGCGAATTTGGCCGACCGCAATCATGGGCGTGTCCATGATCGGATCGTTTGGATTGCTGGCGATGGCGATGCGCACACTTCCGCTTGGCACTGCGTATGTTATCTGGACCGGTATTGGTGCCGTCGGAGCGTTTCTGGTCGGAGCAATCTTCATGGGTGAGGCTGTAACGCCGCAGCGCATCTTTGCCGCCGTGCTGATTGTATCTGGCTTGGTGGCCATGAAACTCGCATAGTCAAAGCCGCATCAGGGGCGGAAAATTAGTCTTTGTAGCGAGGAAAGCAGCCCCTGATTAGTCGACGCCGTTATTTACGCTTGCGGAACAATCGAAATATACCCCTTCGACGCAAAGGCTGTCTGATCATGCTCAAAACGCCGTTGTCGGATAAGTTCTCTTTTAGCTGTTTTGCGGTCTGCGCTTTCTTGGCGGCGCTGTCGCTTGCAGCTTCGGCCTGCTGTTCCTTGTATGTGTACCATTTGTCTACGGAAAACCCGTCCTTCAGCACTTCAGTGTAGTCGGACGGGGCAAATCGCGGGTTGATGAAAACAAGATCAAACTGCCATAGGTAGCCATCGTAGTAGCAGAAATCGATAATATCCAACAACTCAAACCCCGCCGCGTTGAGCAGTTGAATACGTTCAGCGACTCGTGTCCGAGGGCATTCAAGAACCAGAATGGAACAATTCTTCAGCGCTTCTTGCGCGCCTTCCAGAATCATCTCTTCCGCCCCATCCACATCAATTTTCAAAAGAAAGGGGGCAGGCGGCTTCTGGTTCGCGACAAAGGTATCGAGCTTCAACGTTGGAACGCTGCGCAAGACCTCATTCGGCGTGTCAGATTGCGAAAAACGGGCATGAGTAATTTCCTGGCCGTCCATCACAGAGGAAACTTCGAGTTCTGCTGTTCCATCCGAGTTCGAAACCGCCACCTTGACCAAGTCAAAGTCAATGCGCGCATTGTTGTAGTTCTTTTCAATGCCCTCGTAGTGCTCATGAATTGGTTCGAACAGATAATGCTTCTTATCTGGAAAGACTTGCATCAACTCTATCGTGCAGAAGTGGATACCAACATCGAGCACGCACTCAATTGGAAATCCGGCAGCAAGGAGTTTTTCAAGAGATGAGCTCTTGTTTGGCCGACGTAGACTGCTATCCATGACATCCTCAAAAAATGACGTCTTTGGGCCCTCTATCACTTTCGAATGGTCGCGATAGCAGTCCCCTGCGTCAGTTTGACGACAAGAGCCGAGAAATCAACCGCTTCATATTCTCTGAATGGTCTTGAGATTTAAGATGCTCAGACTGCTTCCAGAGCTTTGACGATGACCGAAAAATCCGAAGCTTTCAGGCTGGCCCCACCGACCAACGCACCGTCCACATTCGGCACGCCAAAAATATCCGAGGCGTTGTCAGGTTTGACTGATCCGCCATAAAGCAGAGGCACAGATTGGGCGGTTTCTTTGCCGAAACGCCGTTCCAGCAGGGCGCGAATGAAATCGTGAACTTCTTGGATATCGCTTAGTGATGGAACTTTGCCTGTGCCGATTGCCCAGATTGGTTCATACGCGACTACTAGGTTATCACCTGTTGATTGGTCCGGGACCGAGCCAGCTACTTGATCGGCGATAACGTCCAGTGTCTTGGCGGTCTCACGTTGCTCGAGGCTTTCACCGACGCAGACAATCGCTTTTATCCCGGCATCCATGACCGCGCTGGCCTTGGCCTGAACGGTTTCATTCTGCTCACCGTGATCCTCTCTCCTTTCAGAGTGGCCCACGATGACTGCGCTTGCCCCGGCGTCGACCAACATGTCAGCGCCGATGTCTCCCGTATGCGCGCCCGAAACCGCTGTGTGGCAATCCTGCCCGCCAACAGTGACGCTGGTTTCGCGAACAATACCTTCAGCGCGATGCAGCAGTGTGGCCGGCGGGCAGATCAAAATGTCGATCTCCGACGAGGGGAAATCCCGGGCCAGAGCCTCCAGCTCACCTAGCGCCGCTGAGGTGCCGTTCATCTTCCAGTTTCCAGCCGCCAGCTTGCGCCCCATGTCCCGATCTCCCTGATTTTCGTATGTCTGGGAACCGGATAGCACCGCCAGTAAGCCCTGACAATTGTGGTTGCGCAGCGGGGGTCAAATCGGCAGTATCCGCGCGAAAGTTTGGCTGGAAAAATGATCGAAAACCTTGATCTTGCGAAATTGGATCAGCGTGATCCGCACGAGCTTGCGAAGCTGCTGCACGCGGTGGCTGAGGTGGGTTTCCTGACAGTTTCAAATACTGGGCTTGATGGTGATCGCGTGCGCCGGGTACTTGCGGCCTACAGCAATTTTTTCCATCTGCCTGAAGTGGAAAAGCAGAAGGTCGATATGTCCGTTACCGGGTCCAACCGTGGTTGGGGCGCGCCGCGGTCCGAACAGGTCGATCCGGACGCCAATCCGGACTATAAGGAAGTGTTCGACTGTGGCTATGAACTGCCTGCGGGTAGCCCTTACTCCGATCTGAGCGTTTATGCACCTAACCTTTGGCCGCAATCGCCGGTCGGGTTCAAACAGACAGTACAAGACTATTTCAAGGACGCCGGTGCCGTTGCCATGCGAGTGTTACAAGCGATTGCCGTAGCATTAGGTCGCGAAGCTGATAGTTTTGACAACGCTTTTGATCCACCGATGGCTTTACTGCGGGGAAACTACTATCCGAAACGTCCGTCTTGGGCCGGAGCGCGCGATTTCGGCATCGGCGCGCATACGGATTATGGTTGCCTCACTTTGTTGGCCACGGATGGAACCGCAGGGTTAGAGGTTCGCATGCCCAACGGCAGATGGGACGCGGTTGAAGCCGAGCCGGGGGTATTCGTCATTAATTTCGGTGAAATGTTGGAGTTCTGGACAGGCGGCCAAGTCAAAGCCACCTTGCACCGCGTGATTGGCGGGACCGAGGAACGGTTGTCTGTGCCGCTATTCTTCAACCCGTCCTACGACACCAATGTCGCACCGCCCGGATCGGGTGAGACAATTTTGGCAGGCGAACACCTGACACGCCGTTTCAATGAAACGTATGTGCATCTGCAAGTGTCCTAAAGCTGGGAGGACAGTCCTTCATCGAACTTGATCGATTCACCACAGCCACAGGCGTCGACGACATTCGGGTTGCGGAACTTGAAACCCGATTCCAGCAGCGAGACCTCATAGTCGATTTCAGTTCCGAACAGGAACATTTGGGCCATCGGGGCAATGATGATCTTGGCACCGTCCTGCTCGACAACTTCATCATTAGGGTCAGGTTGTTCCACGTAGTCCATGGTGTATTCCATGCCGGCACAGCCACCTTTCTTGACACCAATACGCAAGCCCGCATGATTGCCTGACTTCATAAGCCGGGCAATTTGCTCTGCCGCTTTGGGCGTAATGGTTACGGCCTGTTTGCCGGGAATGCCGAACATTGTGATCTCCATTGTCACGCGTTGCATTCAATTTAGTACTGACGCTACGAAGGCTCAAGGCATAGCTTGGGCGCTCTGTTGAATTTTGGTGTTCTGAGGGGAAAGCTGTTGCGTTTTTTACCGTGCTGACCTTAGCTGAATGTATAGATGTTTTTAGCAGAACAGAATTGGTGTAAAAAATGGGAAAGTCAAAAATCACGTTTGTAAACAGGCAACTGTCATTGACTTTTACAGTTGTTACGCTGACTGCAGGGGGCGTGTTTGCCGAAACTACCCAAAAAACACACCCGGTCAACTGCGCCACTGCTGAGGGTGATCTGAGGGCGATTGCAGCTGAAAAAAAGCATGCTCAGGATCAGCAGGTTGAAAGCGTGGTTGCAATCACGCCAGCCGGTGCGCTTTTGGGATTGGTGACCGGAACCGAACAAAAGCGTTTGTCCATGTTATCAGGCGACTACGTTAAGGCTCTGGATGAACGTGCGACTGAAATAAAGACTAAGTGCGGCGTGCAATAGGTTGTTTTTACAAACTATTTTCAGTATAGAGCGCTAGTCATTGATTTTGGGCGCGGTTCATCCGGGCAATGGCCGTCCTGTAAACCTTTCAAGCGTGAAGGTTGGGCTACATGAAACCCAGTTCCAGACGCGCCTCATCAGACATCATGTCCATTCCCCAGGGCGGCTCCCAAGTTAGTTCAACGTCAACCTCTTTGACGCCCGCGACGGGTTCAATTGCTTCTACAATCCAGCCGGGCATTTCGCCTGCAACTGGGCAGCCGGGCGCTGTCAGTGTCATGATGACTTTCACCGCGTTTTCCGAGGTGATGTCGATGGTGTAGATCAGACCCAAATCATAGATGTTCACCGGTATTTCAGGGTCGAAAACCGAACGGCAGGCTTCTACCACTGAATCGTACAGAGGATGCTCAACGGTTGAGGGCGCGATCAGCGGCGTGCCTTCCAATTGTTCACTCGGATGAGTCATTTGTGCCTCGGGTCTGTTTCCTGAGTTATATAGTAAACGATTTTGTCAGCGTCCAGTGGTGCGATAACCTAAGCATCGAGCAACAGATGCGACTAGTCGTTTATGTCGTGTCGAAATGTTTTCACCTGACCGCGGGGCAAGGCGTAGACACGCCGCAAGAGCAACCAGGCGGCCAATGATAGCGCCGCAAAGATCATCACCAAAACGGGCAGTGACGGCGAAATTCCAGGTATGAGCAGCATCAAGCCCGTCACAGCTGCGCCAATTGCAAAGCCTAGGAAGATAAAGCCGGGCAGGGCGATCTCAAGTATGGCGAGCAACAGCGCCCCGGCCAGCCAGATCCACCAGGTCATCCAAAAGAGATCAGCCATTATTTACCTCCTTTCAGCATCTTGAATGCGTCACCAAAGGCCTCTAGCGCGTTGGCGGGGACTACGATCGTTTGCGAACCGGTACCATTACCCAATGCATTCAGCGCCTCGACCTGTTTAAGCGCAACCTGATATTGCGCAGCCTCCATGCCATTGTCCTGAATGGCCTTGGCAACAACTCCCGTTGCATAAGCTTCGGCGTCCGCTTGTATGCGGCGGGCCTTGGCCGACTGTTCGGCCGCGTAAAGCTCGGCATCGGCCTGCAGTTCGACAGCACGTTTTTGTCCTTCCGCCTCGGTTACCTGCGCTCGGCGCGCGCGCTCGGCATTCAGTTGTTGCAGCATCGCATCGCGGGTGGCCTGATCCAGGTTGACGTCCAGAATCTCGGCACGGGTGACTTCAATGCCCCAATCGTCGACCGCAGTTTCAACGCTTTCCTGAATGCGGGCGATCAACTGCGATCGGTTCGATTGGACCTCGTCCAGATCCATTTTACCGATTTCGGCCCGCACGATGCCGGCAACCGTTGTTGCGATGGCACCATCCACATCACGGATACGATACACTGTCTTTTCCGGTTCGAGAATGCGGTAAAACACGGACGTGTCGATCTGGACCAGAACGTTGTCCTTGGTGATTGCGTCCTGCGTCGCGTTTGGAAGCTGACGTTCCAGAATAGATATCTGATGACGCGCAACATCTAGAAAAGGAACAATAAAGTTGATACCGGGGCCAAGCACCGAGTGCAGGCGCCCGAACCGCTCGACCACGAATTTTTCTGACTGCGGAACGATCTTCACACCTTTAAAGGTGACAATGACGATCAGGACCGCCGCAAGTAGATAGATAATGTTTGACGTCAGTAATCCGATAATCTGGTCTTCGGTCATTTCTGCCCTCATTTTTGTGTACTGTCGTATACATTTAGGAGTTGAGTTGAATAAATTCAACTTCGGTATGAGGGAAACGGGCGTAAATACAAGTCATTGACGCGGTGAATACATGGCAGAAGTTAGCGATTGTGACCGCTTTGCATCCCATATGGTGCGTGGTTTTCAACTACCGCTCCGTGTCTGGCGGTCAAGGGGCTGCGCAACAGTCTGTAGAATGCGTGACAGCCGACCACTTGGGTTGCAATAACCCGGCAGATCAGGCAAATGCTGCCCGGTTCAGTGACCCCGAGGCATCCAGATGAGCAAGCGTTTTTCCTTTGACCTGAAAGCCACCGACGGCAAAGCCAGGACCGGTGTTATCAAAACGCCGCGTGGCGAAGTGCGCACACCGGCTTTCATGCCTGTCGGAACCGCGGCGACGGTCAAAGCGATGATGCCAGAAAGCGTCCGCGAAACGGGCGCAGATATTCTATTGGGCAACACCTATCACCTGATGTTGCGGCCAACGGCCGAGCGGATCGACCGGCTGGGTGGACTGCATAAATTCATGAACTGGGAACGGCCTATTCTGACAGACTCGGGCGGGTTTCAGGTCATGTCGCTGGCCGGGTTGCGAAAGCTCACTGAAAAGGGCGTGACATTCAAATCTCATATCGACGGGTCAAAACACGAGCTGACACCCGAAAGATCGATGGAAATTCAGCGCCTGCTGGGTTCAGACATCGTGATGTGTTTCGATGAATGTCCCGCCTTGCCCGCTGACCGGGAACGGATTGCCGAGTCGATGCGCCTGTCGATGCGATGGGCCGAGCGATCGCGCGAAGCGTTCGGGGATCGTCCGGGCCACGCACTGTTTGGCATCATGCAGGGCGGGCTAGAGAAAGACCTGCGCGAAGAAAGTGCCGAGGCGCTTAGGAAGATCGGTTTTGAAGGATACGCCGTTGGTGGTCTGGCTGTGGGCGAGGGGCAGGAGGCCATGTTCGGTTGCCTCGATTACGCACCAGATTTCCTTCCGGTTGATAAGCCCAGATACCTCATGGGTGTTGGTAAACCGGATGACATCGTCGGCGCGGTCGCGCGCGGGATCGACATGATGGATTGTGTTCTTCCGTCTCGCTCAGGCCGCACTGGGCAAGCATTCACTCGACACGGTGTGGTGAATATCAAGAACGCTCGCCATGCGGACGATCCGCGACCGTTGGATGAAAACTGCTCGTGTCCGGCATGCTCGAATTACTCGCGCGCCTACTTGCATCACGTGTTTCGTTCGAACGAGATGATCTCAGGAATGCTGCTAACTTGGCACAACCTGCACTATTTCCAAGAAATCATGCAGGGCATGCGCGACGCAATTGCAGCCGGAACCTTTGAGGCATGGCAAGCAGAGTTCCATGCGCAGAGGGCGCAGGGCGATATTGAGCCGCTGTGACCGGATACTCGTTTCGGCCTTGGTTTTTCCTTTAAGCCATCAAACTGCCCGCCGGGTTAACACAAAATGAGCCCACCAAAGCTGATGACTTCTGTTTCGAAACTTCGAATACGGGCGCGAACAATCAAACTGAGGACGTCACGACATTTTGTTGCCGCGAGCAGTTGACCGATTTTGCTAAATTCGGTGGATATATGCACCGGATGCCTTGCAGTCCGGAAAAGCTCGGGTCATTCTGACTCCTGACAATTGGCGGTAAGGTTGAAAAAGGGCATCGCGGCCCCACCTTTATCGTCCAAGACAGGAGATGGCCAAAGGTTGCCTCAGAAGGGACCAGAGCCATCTTGCCAACGATAAGGATTGAGCATGCAAGAGCCCCTTAACTCCTCGTACCCTGTACTGCCGCTGCGCGATATTGTGGTTTTTCCGCATATGATCGTGCCGCTGTTCGTGGGTCGGGAAAAATCCGTCCGCGCGCTGGAAGAAGTGATGCAGGACGACAAGCAAATTTTGCTGTCCAGCCAAATTGATCCGGGCGACGATGACCCAACAACCGATGGCATTTTCCGCGCTGGGGTTTTGGCGAACGTCCTGCAACTGCTGAAACTGCCCGATGGTACCGTGAAGGTTCTTGTGGAAGGACAGGCGCGCGTGCAGATCACCGAGTTTTTGGAAAACGAAGAGTTTTTCGAAGCCCGCGCAGAGTATCTGACTGAAATCCCCGGCGATGTGACGACAACCGAAGCGTTGCTGCGCACGGTTGCCGATGAGTTCGAGCGTTATGCCAAAGTGCGCAAGAACATCCCTGAGGAAGCCTTGTCAGCTGTCGGGGAAACGACGGAACCGGCGAAATTGGCTGATCTCGTCTCGGGCCACTTGGGTATTGAGGTCGAGCAAAAGCAGGAACTTCTGGAAACCCTCAGCGTTAGCGAGCGGCTTGAAAAGGTCTACGGCCTGATGCAGGGCGAAATGTCGGTTCTGCAGGTCGAGAAAAAGATCAAAACGCGCGTCAAATCCCAAATGGAGAAAACGCAGCGCGAGTACTATCTGAATGAGCAAATGAAGGCCATTCAGAAAGAGCTGGGCGATGGCGAGGACGGCTCGAACGAAGTGGCCGAGCTGGAAGCCAAGATCGCTGAAACCAAGCTGTCGAAAGAAGCGCGCGAAAAGGCAGAGGGTGAGCTGAAAAAGCTTCGTAACATGAGCCCGATGTCCGCCGAGGCGACGGTTGTGCGCAACTATCTGGACTGGATTCTGTCGCTGCCGTGGGGGAATAAATCCCGCGTTAAAAAAGATCTTGGCCGCGCGCAGGATATTCTGGATGACGATCACTACGGCCTTGAAAAGGTCAAGGAACGGATCGTTGAGTACCTGGCTGTCCAGCAGCGTTCGAAAAAGCTGAAGGGCCCGATCTTGTGCCTTGTAGGCCCGCCGGGCGTCGGTAAAACCAGCTTGGGCAAGTCGGTGGCAAAGGCCACTGGACGCGAGTTTATTCGCATCTCGCTTGGCGGCGTACGTGATGAATCCGAGATTAGGGGTCACCGCCGGACCTATATCGGCTCAATGCCGGGCAAGATCATCCAGTCGTTGAAAAAGGCAAAAACCACGAACCCGCTAATCCTGCTCGATGAGATCGACAAGATGGGCCAGGATTTCCGCGGCGACCCGGCCTCGGCAATGCTTGAGGTGTTGGATCCCGAACAGAACAACACGTTCATGGACCACTATCTTGAGGTCGAATATGACCTGTCCAACGTGATGTTCCTGACGACGTCCAACAGCTATAACATGCCCGGGCCACTGCTGGACCGGATGGAGATCATTCCGCTGGCCGGTTATACCGAAGAGGAAAAGAGTGAGATCGCGAAACAGCACCTGATCGGCAAGCAGGTCAAAAACCATGGTCTGAAGGCCAAGGAATTTGAACTGACAGACGAGGCGTTGCAGAAGATCATTCGCACTTATACCCGCGAAGCAGGTGTACGTAACCTTGAACGCGAGATCGCCAAGGTGGCCCGTAAGTCGCTGACCAAGATCATCAAGAAAGAAGCCGACTCCATAACGGTAACGCCCGAAAATCTTGATGAATTTCTTGGCGTTCCAAAGTACCGCTACGGCTTGGCCGAGCAGGATGATCAGGTTGGCGTTGTAACCGGCCTGGCCTACACGTCCGTGGGCGGCGACCTGCTGCATATCGAAGCGCTGAAGCTGCCCGGTAAGGGCCGGATGAAGACCACCGGTAAGCTGGGCGATGTTATGAAGGAGTCCATTGACGCGGCGTCGTCTTATGTTCGCTCGATCTCGCCCCAGATTGGGGTAAAGCCGCCGAAATTCGACTCTCTGGATATCCATGTCCACGTGCCGGATGGAGCAACGCCCAAGGACGGCCCTTCTGCCGGGTTGGCGATGGTAACGTCGATTGTATCCGTACTGACCGGCATTCCGGTGCGAAAAGACATTGCCATGACCGGAGAGGTATCTCTGCGTGGTAATGCGATGCCGATTGGCGGATTGAAAGAGAAACTGCTAGCGGCCCTTCGCGGTGGTATCAAAACAGTGTTGATACCAGAGGAAAACGAAAAGGACCTGGCTGAGATACCGGACAACGTGAAGGAAGGGCTGGAAATCATCCCTGTCACACATGTTTCCGAGGTTCTCAAGCACGCCTTGGTGAGTGTGCCAGAGCCTGTCGAATGGGACGAGGCGGCGGAGGAGGCTGCCGCGGCCGCAGCCAAATCGGCGGAGAGTTCAGGGCCGTCTCAGACAGCACATTGACACAAAAAAAGGCGGGTTCATCCCCGCCTTTTTTTTCGAAAGCTAGCGATGCGTTTCGTGTCTGTGCTTTTGAGGTCCTCCCGCGACATCACTCGGCGGCCGGGAAAGTCACGTGTTCAAGAGCGTGTTTTCAGAACAAATTTGGGTACTGATTAAGACGTGCGATCATGTCTTGCTGTATCATGCAGATGCAGGGTGGCTGCGTGAGGCTGATTATCTTCTCTACCGTCACGGCTACGACGCTTGAGCGTCTTATTCTGTATCGACGGACCTAACGCTGAAGTGATCGTTCGGTTTTCTGGAAATCGTAGAGACGTTAAACAGTGTGGCTTGGCCAAACTATAGGCGCGTCCAGAAAGCAAACACTGGAAAAAATGGTGGGTGATAAGAGATTTGTACGGTCTCACGGACAAAATCTCCATAAATGCCTTATTTTGTTGCCTCGAGTTTCGAAAAGTACCATGGATTTTGAAGGAAAAGTACCATGGATTCTCTTTTCGATGACAACTGCCAAAGACAAAATCGAGCTGCCCAAATACATGACGGCGTACACCCGTAGAGGTCGTGCTGCATTCAAGTATCAGCGGGATGTTCCGAGGGCATTGCAGACGCTGCTAGGGCGCAAACGATGGGATCTGTCTTTGGGTAGCAATTTCAGTAAAGCTGAAGATCGGTGCAAGGCATACGCCAAGGAACATGATCGGATCATTGCCCTTCTGAAAAATGAGGAAATCCGGTCTGATGTGGCTCGAGAAAGCATAGAGTCTATAGTCGCTCATAAACTAAAAAATGACCTTGAAGAAAAACCGGACTCTTTGGCTCTGACATGGCGGGACACCGAAGAGCACATGAAGGGCGCGCGCAGCCTGTCTCCAAGGTACGAGCAGGAGTCCCTAGCTATTTTTGCCTATCAGGCATTCGGGGACCGTTCACACATCGATCAGTTCAATGACCCGTCTCCGCTGCTGAGACAGTCACTGAAACTGCCTGTGGCTTCGCCCCCTAACGGGGGCGATACGTTTGAGCAAACGCTATACACTGCGATGCAGTCCGCATTGAACGCGCGCCTTGCAGAATTGGTGGGACAATCGGCGGAAAGCGACGAATACCGGCTGTCTACTTTGCAAGAGAAATACTTCCAGCTTCAAAATTCATCTGATGCCACGAAACGCAGTTACAAGAACAAGAATAAGCGCCTAACGGACTATCTGGGTGATTTGCCCTTGCATCAGTTCACTCCGGAAAAGTTGCGCCTACATCGGGACTACCTGTTGGACGAAGGATTGAAACCGGATTCCGTGGCTCAGTATTTTGCGCCCGCCAAGGCCATTATGAAATGGGCACTGTCAGAGGAACTTGTCCCCGGCTTCGATGCTATGCCGACCGACAAAGTGAAAATGCCGCGTAGTGACACCCCAGTAGAGGAGTCACGGTGGCAGCGCTTCGACGATGACGAAATCAAGCGCGTCTGGGGTGTGGTTCAGCAATGCTGGGGGGGAAGTTCCCGGTATGATGAAGATCGTCAGGCGGCATTCCAAATGGCATTCCGTGTCGCTTTGTATTCTGCGGCGCGTCCTGTTGAGATTTTCAGATTGAAGCCGGAGAACGTAACACCTGAATTCATTAACATCACGGAAACCAAGACCAAAATCAGCCGTAAGCTGCCTTTGTCAAAGCATATCGCCGACTTCCATTCGTTCATGCAGGAGCGGGGATGGAAACTGAACGGCAAGCCTGAAAGCGCCGCTGGAACCATGTCAGACTCGTTTACCAAGGCAATCAGGGCGGCTGGGTTCACCAATGACCGGCATGTTCTCTACAGCACGAAGGACACGCTTGTGGATCGCTTGCAACGCGCTCAGCGCAGCGATGACATTATCCGAGGCATCACAGGGCACGTGTCGGGGCAGGGGCATTTGAGGAACTACAAGACACGTTTGAACGATACGCCCGAAGGTTTGGCGATCCTTCGGGAAGCGTTGGACGCTGTTGAATATTGGTAAGCTCATTGCGGGCAGGGGTAGCTTTCCATCAACGCTTGTGTGACTACCAAAAACGCTGACTGGCTGGGGGATTCCTTCGTCTGCTGCATCCACTTTGACACCGCTTCTGCCATTTGCGTTGTTCCAGTCGCTTCGGGTAAGCAATACGGGGCGCGCATGTTTTCATTCCTAGCCGCGCCGAAAAGTTCCAAAATCATTTGCCCGTCTACAACGCCACGCACATAGCCGTGGCACCAAGGGATATCTGCCGTTACAAAGTTGGGATTGCAGGCTTGGTACAAATGACGCCCCTGCAAGCGTTCTGGGTTAGCAAGTGATGCACCGGATAAAGATATTGTTAAACAAATGCTTACGATAAATCTGTTCATTTTCTTCTCCGATGATGGACTACCTCGGTGCCGACTGAATTATTGAAGATGCGTAATATGCAATACCTGCGAATGCCGCGACCCATACTACACAGAACAAGCACCAAAGCCGTTTTTTCCCTTTAAATGCGCGCCAGCGGTTTCTATGGACGGTGTATTCTCCAAGGTCTTCTAAAATGAGGGGGCCAATTGCCAAAATCGCGAGGGTTATCGGAACGAGTGCGATACAAAGACCCAGTAGCACATTTTTTGCCTTTTCCGGGTCTTCCAAAACGTACGATGCAATGCCGAACCAACCCGCTGTTGCAAACAAAAACGCTAACCCAAACAGGATCGTGTCATAGATGAATACACTTAGACGTAGTATGAGGGGCACTAACGGAACAAGCGCTAAAGTTCCCAATAGCATGGCAAACATAAAGACTTGAGTCTCAACACTAAATACAGCGTTAACGCCTCGGTTTAGCTCCTCCGGGTCGTCTTTTGACCAGTGCAAAATTAGAGAAGGTGGAGCGCTGAGTGTGCCAATGACAAGGCCTTTCACCGCACAATCGAGCCTCGGTGAGAGGAATTTTTTATGCCGCTTGATTTTGGCTGATAGCCCCTGTTCATCCGCGTAGTTCATCTCAGTCATGGTTTCCGTCGTTTTCTACTTTTTTGCTTGAAGGTGCTTTAAGCCGAGTGTTTCTTGGATTTCAATCTAGGATTGAAGTTGCGGGGATATTTTCAAGTGACCCTCGTTAGCAGGGCCTTTCTTTGCTTGCGTCGTGCCCCGTTCAATCGCGGTTCCGAGTTCCGACGCTACGCGAGCCCAGAAAACTTGGACGCGTTGGTTAACGCCATGAACAAAGTTTCATTCTGATGATTTGCTGCTAGGGGTAGGGTACGCCCGCTAACGCGGGCTAACTTTGGTGCCGCCTTTGAATTCGTTCAACCAACGGAAAAAGCTGTTCTTCGTGTCTCACCACATATTCGAAACCAAAAGTGTTTCTAAGTGCTGTTGTCATTTCACGCTGAGATGGTAGTTCGCTTGAAGTAGTCTGTGCTTCGTTTCTTGCGTAGTCAAAAAGGCTGTCTGCATAGGCGTGTAGCAGAGCGATGTCATAGAGCGAACCAGTGTCATGCTGCGGGTTGTTAAGGCCCTGCATGCGTGCCCATTGGACTTGGTACCAAGATACCAGCTCAAACGACCTAGCCGCTGCATCATCGTCGATGTGTTCGATAACCTGCTTCAGTTCCTCAATTGACGCCGTTGGTGCATCTGGCCTGTTATCGACTTGGCCAGTAAGAAATCTACCAGTCGCGCGTGCGTACTGGCATATTTCACTAAGGGCATCGGGCATTCTCGCACGTGCGGCCATTTTCTTCCGATGTAGTAGGTTTTGGTGCCGTTTTTCTTCTCTTGCTGCCTGTCGGCGCATTAAATGTATTGTCCACAATGCAGCACAAAGGGCGATCAACGCCCCGATCAGGGTCTGCCAGTCTTTCGCAAAAAAGTAAAAATCACACCAAGAGTAGTTCATATTAGCCTTGTGTTCAGGAATCCAAGCTTCATGTAGGCCTTTGCCTTTGAAGCTCTTTTTTCAAAGTTCAGAGGCGTGTTCCAGAGATTGAGTTCAGCTATCAATCTACAATTCGGTGGTGTGGTGAATATGCCGATAGCCCACGTTAGCGGGCCACCGTCGCGATCAAAGAAATGTAAGAACGCTTCATCGCCCACTAAAGTTGATGAAGGATGCGTTGCTGTCGTCGAATATCGGAATTTCTGAAGAGTAGCCGGATGCGCGGGCCATTTCTTCGAGCAGCTTCATCATGTACAAATAGTGACGCCGAACGATCACAAGTAGCTCGTACTTTTTCCCATCATCCCCGACTAAGCATTGCTCATAGAGTTGGACGGGTAGATTTTCTCCGCCAAGCACGTCGACTACTCGCCCCCATTGTTCATCCTCGAACGACCCGTACGGCTTCCCGTGGACCATTCGCTTACGGAGCAATCGAATTTCATTCAGGACACCCGACGCGACCCACGCCCCTTGTACTTGAGTCAGGTGATTACCGGCAAAGAAAACACCCATCATACGATCTGAAAAGAACCGCTCTCCTTTGAAACCTGACATCAGTTTGGTGAAGTCGTTGACCTTGTTCGACATTCCATTCCGTTCAGCGATAAGAGCGGCCAAATAATCGCGAAGCGAGCCTACCGAAGAATAAAAGTCATGTACGCTCGCAGAAATCTCTAAGCCGGCCCCCATCGAAAACCGATTTCCGGCAGTCTTCCCGCTAGCGATAGCACCATAGAGCTGCATGCCATAAAAGCTTGATATTCTTCCCATGTGGACCTCAACGCTCCGTATTCCGAGCGCTATGTGGCGGGCGAGCTCCTTCTCTCTTTCTCCTTCAGTGTCCATGTTGCTCACTATAGAAGACCAAAGGTCGCCAGCACTTTGCGTCCTTGTGAGTGCCCAAGATGACCAAGGGCGGAAAAACCGGTGACCAACGCCGCTACTGATACCTTGCTGTTCATAACAGATCGGCTTTACACCGATGTTTTCGATCACAGACTGAATTTCTTGATCGGAGAAAGTCCCGATGATGTGCGGCTTTCCATTGATCGGTACCGGCTCTAATGCCCACCCTTTTTTCAGTCGCCGTGTGGTTAACCCACCTGTATAATACAAGGTGAAGGTGTGGTGATCTTCTGGTGGGACCATTTCCTCTTTTAGTTCCAAGTTAATAATCATCCACGTGCCTCTGATGTGATTTTGTTTCTCATTGCGATATTGAATTCCTGCCTTCGCCGATCTACCACAAGGTGCATTTAGAAATCGAAATAATCCATAGGGCGCGTACATGGTATTCACGAAATTAGGTCGAATTCTTGCTGTGCTAGCAATCGCATTTGGCGTCTTGCGTATCGTGATGGCAATCACTGTATTGAATTCGGATGACCCTGCGTATGCGGCTCAAGCGTATCTTGGGTCAAAGACCACAGGTCAGGCAATCGACCAAGGGCTATACACTGTCGTCTTTGGTATAATCGTAGGTGTTCTGACTGACATAAGCGGATCGTTGCAGCCTTCTCACAAATTTAGTCAGCAAGACCATACTGCTAAGTCCAGCAGCTCGTGAAACACAGGAGGCAATACTCGAACAGCAAGTTACTTTTTTAGCAAGATGAAGAACCCACTGCTTTCTGCAATACACGAGTTGCAAAATAGAAAAGTTTTTGCTGCCTTTCCTGAGCTTGTGGGCGGCGGCGGTTCGGCCGCACTTGTCTTACACAAATTTCTAGACGACCGTCCCGAAAGATTCTTTTCACAAAGCGCGTTTCATGCATTCTATCGCACCTTGCAAGATATTGATGCATCCCACAGGCAACAACTGCACGATTACATTGATGAGCATTCGATAGCTATCGACAATGCGTTTCGCCACGCGCAGGAAATAAATGCGTTTGGCTGGCATGATAGAGAGATGAAAGAACGAGATGACTACCAGTCGTTAATTTTGATAGACCGGGAAATCCACCCAGCATACCTGCGGCTCACAGAAGCGGTCTTTCAGCCGATGCTTCGAATAGTAGCCCATTTCTCTAGGCTGGCCGCAGGAAAGGGAACACAAGGATTAAACCTCTTCAATGTTGTCGCCGAATTACCCGATGACCAATACTCGGATGTTATATCCTCATACGTCCATTTGGTGAGAAATGGGATCGCACACGGTGGCGTCAGATATTCCGCCAACGAAATTATCTACCGTGATAGCAAGTCAAACGAACTAACCCTGAAAGGTTATGAAGTTGTTCGAAAGTTCGACGATATGTTGGACACGTGCAACGGTCTCTTACTTGCCTACTCAGTGTTCGTGCTGTCTCGACGCGACAAAGCTAAACTGGTTCCCCAGAACCTGATGGTCGAAGAACTTTGCGCCGAAACAAAAACACCTTACTGGGAAGTGACAGGTGCGTTGCCCTCCACAATATTGGGAAACAAAAGCCAATTGATTGTCTACTGCGAAGTTCGAACCATGGACGAAGCCAAAGTAAGGTTTTCAACGGTGCAGACAGCCGTGCAAGCCGAGGCGTCAGCTCCGGGATTCGACCGGTACTTCATATCCATGAAGGCAAGAAACGAACTACCGGGATTGGCCAGTTTCGATGGAAGAAAACTTGCAGACCATCGTGAGAATGGTCACGGCATCGAGAAGTACTCTGACGTTAAAATAGACTATTTGCCGCTGTTTCTAGCACGTAAAAGAAATCGTACCATTATCCATCGCTTGGGCACGTTGAAGTATGTAGTGCAGGTGGGACTGCCAGTAGCTATATCTAACTACCGCAAGCAAACGGGTAGGCCCGCGATTGTCGTTCGAAATTCCACCATTCATCGCAACTCGTGGGGTGCAGTTCTAAACGCGGATGTGATCATCGAAACAGACGGCCAAGCACTTAACCAAAACATGGTTAGAAGAAATTGCCGCGCCGCAATTCGGCGCGCCAAGAAGCAGGCTCAGCGAAAACTACCACTTTATTCGTTAGTTAGATACCTGCCACTAGGATTTGCACAAATCAACGTGTTCTGTGCAGACCATCGTGCAAGACGTCTGGCGAGCTACGGACTTGGGGAAGACCTTGTTGGAACGGTCCGACTCCAGAGGCTAAATAGAATTAAGTCGCCTGATATTCTTGGATCAACTATTGAATTGTGGAAAGGGTATCGGCTTGCTTGGAACCGCAGTTGGCTTGAACGGTAGCTCTATGCACACCGACCCGAAGGGATTTGGCTACTATTTTGGGCAAAGCTTTTACACGAAGATACCTGACTACGGACGAAAGGGAATTGACGAAGGGACCACATCCACATCGTGGTATCCGTTTGCAATAAGCAGTTGAGAAATGGCCCGAGAGTTCAGGTCATATTCCACTCCGGGGCCTACGATTACTCTTTGGATTGGAAGAATTGGGCGCTCTTTCTCTTCGCGAAGCAAACCAAGCGAGAGTGATAGATAAGGGATGATGTCGCTTCCGCGCGGGCGAAAGAACAGTGGAGCCTCTTTCGAAAAATCTGCGCCACCCTTCGATGGGTCACGATAGTGGCTCACAATTCTTACCTCCTGTTCCTCCGAGTAAGAGGCATCTTTGAATGAGTAGGAAAGCACCGAAATTACGCGTGCCCATTCATCAAAAAGGTCATCTTTCCATTTCCCGTACGCGTCGACGAACACCTTCATCAGGTCTTCGGCAAAGGGTTCGAGATCCACACCCTGATAAAGAACATCATAAAGCAGGCCGATTTGTGGATGTGGCAAACCAGATGATAGCTTAAAGCCAATGGCATAACCTTTTCCAAAATTGCCATACCCGCGCCATTGACTTAGCAAGTCGCCTTGGCGGGACAGGCTGACACAGAATGCTTGTTCGTTTTCATGAGCATCGCGGATTCTGCTTTCAACACCATCTATGATTTGATTTCGGCACTCAGCAGTTCCAACGTCGGAATTTCTCATAAGGTTGAACAATTCGGCAGGGAAAACGCTGCGCTCAGATGGGTCATTTAGAAATCTCATGTCCGTAGCTCAGAGACGCCCACTTTGCACCATTCCCAGCAAACCTGCGGCATCCGTATAGTGAAACAGCAGTTCATCGTTGTGAAATCTGTATTTCGGTAGTCCATGTTCGACTGCAATGTACTGCATGAGCGCCATAAAATCTGGGCACTCCAGAATCTGTTCAGTTGGAATCATGCCAAACTCTCTTGTTTGTTCACAGATCGCATTAGAGTGCGCCCCGAAAGATCACAATCCGCTGAACAGAAACTTTGCAACCGGCACCATTTGTTTGTTTGATCGAGCGTCAGAAAGACACGACAACTCCCAGACCGTTAACCGTCTGGCCTTTGACATTTTCTCGTTTTTATGGCATGTTTCTCTTAGAAATCTGAGGCACCGGGGGTGTCTAAACCAACGCCGGGGGCGTTGTTATTTCATCTCATAATCAAACACTTGGAGGGCTTATGAGCCACGGACTCCATTATATCAGCACGGCTGAAATGTGCCGTGCGTACAGTATAACTTCACGTACCGCGCATCGCTGGCTAAATGAGCGCGATCCGGTGTTGCGCCATCGTGAGGGCACTGAGCATTTCTATGCGCTTGCGGATTTGATCCCTCGCGTTCCCGATCTGCCGCCCTTGCTGCATCTCTCGCGGCAGGCTCGTGTTGCCGCGCCTGCCGATATGGATTTGGGACCTGCGCCACAGTCTCGCTCGAAGCGCCTATGGGTCTCCCTCGGTGATGCTGAACGCGAACGAGCCGCAGAGATTCAGGCTGAGTTTCGGGAAGTTGTAGCACGGGCGTTCTGGGAGAAAGTTGTACATCTGGATTCCGCCTTTCTCACCGACGCTCTTTTGATCCACCCCGCGACCATTCACGCAATCTTTGGCGATGATCTTCCCGCTGATTGGGAAGATTTTTGCATCGCGTTCACCATCAAGAACAGCTCGACCACAGCCATTTGGAACATGGCTAAAACCAACAACCACTACGAAGGATATAAACATGCCGCATGACGCAGAGTTCGTCATTACAGACGAAATGATTGCCTTTCACGAAGAGGCGACCGGGGCAACGGAAGCCCTGTTGGAAAACTTGAACAGCGCTAGCGCCGGTGCCCGGTTGCCATCAGTCCTTGCGAAGGTCACTGCCATCGTGGCTACCGAATACGGGGTGGAAATCACCACCGATCAGGCATTGACGCTTCCCGGCGTTAAATCGGCGGTATTGGCAAACGTCGATGTCGACCGCGATACGATCATTTCCAGCGCGCGCAACAAGGTCCCATCCGTGGCCTACGCCGCTGGAAACTGGGCGCGAGAAGCGGCTGACGAACACCAGCAGCCTGCGAACTGGGATGACTTGCCGCCTGCGGAAAAGATCAACTGGGCGCGCCGCCATGGCTTGGCATAAGGCGGTGGCGCAATGATTGCCCCAGAGAAATCACTGTTTGCAGGGGGTCCAATCCCGCCGTCGCTCACTGCTGCGCAGGAGAAACGCAAGATCGCGCGCGACGACAAGTGGCGCGCAGTATCTGAGCTTCGCTCCGGCATGTCGCAAGCTGAGAAGGATGATGAGGAGGTGCGTCTCCTTGCGGAGATCGACGCCATCTTGGAGGCTCGCAATGCGGCAGATTAACAAGATGCCTCGTGCTTTGCAGCGTGCGCTCAGACGCGCCCAGTTGTGGCATGCTCACCAGCTTTTCTATCCGGACTACACATCATTCAGAAACGCATGGGCTGAAATTGCCGAGGCCGTCGAAAAACGGCTACTCGACGAATTCCCCCCTCAAAAAGGAACATGTGATGCGGGTGTTGAACGCCAGCCGATTTATCAACGACATTGAGCGGGCTGAAGAGCGCGTCGAAGTGATGTTTCGAAACAAGGTGCGCCGGTTGGTCAGCGAAGCGCTGCGCCGACTAATTGAGAAAACACCTGTTCATTCCGGGCAGGCGGTGGCGAACTACGTTGCCACTGGCGGCGTACCGTATTCGGGTCCCGTGAGGCCGGGGTACGCACCCCAGCCGGGGACGAACAGCATGCCGTTGGGTGGCGAAGAAAACCGCGCCAAGGCTTCGGCTGACGCCATGGCGACGCTCGCCGCCGTGGATTTCTCGAACCCCTATCAATCCTTCTACATCACCAACCGAGCACCTCATATCGATGGTTTGGAAGCGGGGGCACTACCCAGAGCGCCTTATAAGCCGCGATCCCCAGCCGGGATGTTTGGCGTAACGGTTCAAGAGCTAACGGCGCTCTTGGCAGCAGACAAAATCTAACAACCAAACCTGACTTGGAGAAAATGAAATGTTCGATATCGAGCACCCCGGCACAGTTGCCGGAGAAACCGCTCGCGTACTCTTGGCGCGTATTTACAATCGCGACAAGCGCGATGGCCTCGGGGGCTACCACATCAACCGGCAGGACGCCGAAAAACTGCGCGCGCTTCTTGGTGAGGACTTCGACGCAGCGATGACCGCTGCCGGGTTTGAACCGCATCCTCGGCATAAACATCAGCTTTGGACTGGCCCACGGGCACCCGGCGGTGACGGCGCGAAGATTCGTTTTGAGCCCCCTTGGCCGCTGTTGCAGGCGATTGTCGGTCATTTCGGCGATCAAGTAAGCAGCGCAGGACCCTCATGAGGTGCGACGGGCTGTCGCATCTCATCAATGTTCCCAATGCCATTTTGTCTGACCTCAGTTGTGTGATTTTGCAATTGCACAATTCTTGGGCGGTTTTTGTCACTTAGAATTGCTCAATCCATGGTTGGGGAAAGTGCGCCTGACAGCCCCGATCAGATGCAAGCAGATGTGACATTTTGCAAATAATGCCATTTTCCGTGACCTTACAAGACGCTGAAAACACACAGTAATAACAATGCACTAGGTATTGATTTGAAGGTGAATCGGTTGCAGCTTCCCGGTGTCGGGCAGACCGGCATGTCAAAATCAGAAGGAAGGATAAGGGATATGGAAAATCAACTCTTGGTAGCGTGCGAACAGATCAAGCAGGTTTCGGAGCTTGAGCGGACACCAGAAATGACAGCGCGTTTGCGGGCTTTGTTCCGCGAGGCTTCCGGACTGCTCGATGAGTTGGAAGCTGCGTGACAGCAATGGGCGGCGTTAGCCGCCCAGACAAACAGAAGGGGAAAAGAAACTGACTAGGAGAATATTGAATGCCCAGAGACACCGACCCGGTACTTGAAAACGAACCTGATACGCCCTTCGCGTGGGCTGATATCGACCGGGATTTTTGCGACGACAAGGACCTGAACGAAATCTTTGACGACTTGATTACTCGTCAGATCGAAACTTATGGCAACGATCTTGATACGCCGTGTACAGAAGCGCAGGAATTGTTGAAGCAATGGAATGTGGACGAGGACCACGACTATCTGCCCGATTGGCAGGAGGCTGTTGACCGGCGTCAGCCGGAGCCGGATGCTGGACCCCAGCTTCTGAACGATGCCGACATCCTCGGCACGGAGCCTGAAGGGCTGGGCGAGTTCCTGTCCCGAGAGGCCTCACTGCTGACCGGCGAGTTGTGGGGGGCCAAGGATCGCCGCAATACGCAGGACGGTGATTGGAAGCAGGTCACTCTGCCATGGGGCGCGTGGATCGGCGGGCAGGAAGGCACCAAGAACACGGCTGCGTGGGGTTTCTCACGTCACCCTGTGGGCAAGGACAAGGCTGGATCATCTATTGTTCTGGGTTCATCCATCGGCGGTGCTCGTAAGGCCAAGGCCATGGACACGATGTTCGCCATGGGCCTCGATGTGGACTCCGGTGCCAAGCTAGACGACGTTCTGGACACGTTGGAAGCGGAAGGCATTCTGTGCTTCGTTTACACCTCGTTCAACAACGGTAAGCGTGGAATTGAGCTGAAGCGGGACGAAGTCCTCCGCAAGATGCAGATCACGCGGGACCCGGAAGAATCCGAAGTCCGGCAGTTCCTGCGAGAGCACGACAAGAACCGCTACGAAGAGTCCTTCATCGCAGAATGCACGATCAAGGAGCAGAAGCATCAGACCACGGACGGCGTTAAGATCATTCTCGACACGCCTCCGCTAGAAAAGTTTCGTCTGATTTTCCCGCTGGCGGTGCCGGTCAAGATCATTGAACTGGCGGAAACTCACGAGGCTGCGCTTGCGATCTGGGAGAACAAGATCACCGGTCTGGCCAGAAACATCTTGGGTGTTCACTTCGATACGTCGTGTACCGACCCGTCGCGTCTATTCTACACCGCTCGTCACCCCAAGGGGACTGACGATTGGTATGCAGCCATCGTGCAGGGCAACCCACTCAACTTCGATGATATCCAGCCGATGAAGAAAGCTGCATATGCTCGTGACCGCAACAGCAACGCTTTCACGATGGCTGGCGCTGACGACAATCGAGTGCCCCAGTGTCGAACCCCGTCTGGCGCATCGCTGAACGAATGGCACCGTGATGCCAAGGACCGTTTCTTGATGGCGGACTTACTGGAAACTCTGTGTCCCGACAAGATCAGGGTTGCGGGTGGCGAGGCGCAGGGCCACGTTCACGTTGAATGCCCGTTCGAACATGAGCACACGTCTGAGGGCGGCACCGCCACCATGGCGGTCAATGCCATCGACGGCCAGACCGAATACTGGACTTGGTTCTGCCACCACGACGCCTGTCAGGGCCGTCACAAGCTGGAATTCCTTGAAGAGGCATTACGTCAGGGGTGGTTCGACGAAGCCGCCCTGACTGATCCAGACGCCGGATTTCTTCTGGACGTGGCGGACGGTGAAAGCGATCCGTTCGCACCACTGGACGGTGATCTGGGTAACGAAAGACTGACGCCTGAAGAACGTGCCGAGGCCTTCACTACAGATGCCACAGATGACGATATCCGAAAGTTTATCAGGAGCCTATGGCGCGACGGTGCGGACATGTCCACGCAGGCGAATGTCACGGCTGTCATCGCCCGCAACACCAATCTTGGGAAGCGGGACGTCAAGAAATTCTGGAAGGAACTGGAAGACGCGCAGAAGCGTCGTGACAAGGAAACTCAAAAGGCTGATGAAGGTCGTGTGATCGTCGTAAATGACTGGCACTTCGATGAGCAGCATTCGGAAGCCAGCCGCCGGTTGCACGAAGTGAACCAGACAGAGCCAACGTTGTTTCACAACATGCATGACTTGTGTGTGATCCGCGCGGGTTCTGATGGTCGATACGCCATCCGCACACTGGATAAGGATGGGTTCGCTCATCTCTTGAACACAGTCGTGTCTTTCCAGCGGGAAACCTCTGAAAAGTGCATTGGCGTGTCCGCACCACACGACGTCGTCAACCATTTGTATTCAGCCGACCGTTCTCAGTTTCCAGCTTTGCAGGGCATGATAACTACGCCCAGCTTCACCGCATCGGGCACGCTGCTGACGCAGCCGGGATACGATTGGGAAAGTAAGCTATTCTTTAAGCCAGACGAAAACCTGAATATCCCCGACGTGAGTCAGAAGCCCACTGAAGAAGAAGTATTCGAAGCCAAGCGCTTGCTGGTGCAGGAAATCCTTGCCGATTTCATGCTGGACGGAATGGACCGTGCAGAGACGATCCGGGCGGCTCTGCGCTGCACCGAAGAGAATGGGGAACTGGTCCCCATCCCAGATGCTGAACCACTACCGGCACCTAGCCTTGCTCATGCCATTGTCATGGCGTTGTTCCCTTTCGTGCGTGACATGATCCCCGGAAACGCCGCTGGAATTGCTATCGACAAGCAGAAACCCGGCGCGGGGGCCGGTAAGCTGGAAGCAGCCATGAGCAGCATCTTTGGAGGCCGTGGTACCGCAGCGATGGCATTGCCGACGTCGCCGGAAGAGATGACTAAGGTCCTGTTGCCTGCATTGCGCAGCGGGCACCCCAATGTCTTTTTCGACAACATCAGCAATACAGTCTATTCAGGCGAACTGGCATCAGCGATGACCGCACCCACCTATCAGGCGCGTCCACTTCACAATTCAGACTTGGTTGAAGTTGATGTGCGGTGTCAGTGGGTCATTGCTGGCATCAAGTTGAACCTGTCTGCAGAACTGATCCGGCGGTTTGTTCTCATCTACATTGACCCGAAGACTGCAACGCCGGAGAAGAGAACCGGATTCCGTCACCCTGACATTGAAGCTTGGGTGCGTGACAATCGGGGCAGATTGATCTGGGCTTGTTTGACGCTGATCCAGAATTGGATTGCTGGCGGGCGTAAGCCCGGAGGCAAGGACAAGGCCAGCTATAGCCAATGGGCTGGCGTCATGGGCGGTATACTTGATGCTGCCGGGATCAAGGGTTTCTTGGGCAACGAAGAGGATATGAAGGCGCGCTCATCGACTGTCGAAACCCCAATTAAGATGTTGATTGAACGTCTGTCAGAGTTTCCAGACGGCACCCATTTTGTGACTGGCACGATCCAGAAACGCCATCCTGTAGGCACCCAGTCACTCAAGTCCATTCTGGAAGAATTTCACGAAGACGAAGAGGGCGAAGCCAAGTCACTTAGACTGAGCGGATGGGGGTATGACTTACAGAGTGGTGATTATTTCGTACCCGAAAAGTTGGCCCACGGCTTCAAGCGTGACGTTGAGGGGGAACCTCATCTAGTGGGTGATGTAGAAGTTTCGTTTGAAGTTGTGCCCAACACATCAGGCGCAAAGCTCTGGCGGCTCGTCAAGAAGACGCTCAAGAGCTGTGATAGGCAGGAGGCGCGTTAGCGCCTCTTGTGTTTTGCGGGGTATTGCGGGGTTTGGATTAGAACCCCGCAAGGATAACCCATTGAAATCATTATATGTGCGGGGTTTGCGGCGTTGCGGGGATTGTTCACGACTGTGGGTGCGGAATTTATACATATAAACGCCATCTGTTTTACCGATACGGCTTACAATCCTCGGAAATTCCTTTCCCATATGGATTTAGTAGTAACCCCGCAAACCCTGCAACCCCGCAAGGAATAGGAAGCTGTAATAAAAACAATGAGTTATGCGCACATCAAGTTTGCGGGGTTTTGGTCCAAACCCCGTAAAACCCCGCAAACAAGTTCCGTTTTCAGATTTGCCTTATACGCCCTTGCCCGCGTTAGCGGGCCAGTACTCAGGACAGTTCCACGTGTCCTTTAATCCCGTTGCTGAGTTTGTAGTTCACCCGAGAAAAGAACTCGCCCTGCGGCACGACTGTGCCCACGCCGGATTTCACCCATCCTCTGCACTCCATCGTGAAGTTCTGGGCTACAAGCTTCCCGTCTGGGAACTTGACGCGTCCGGCGCAAGTCCATGCATTCCCATGAACCGTAATGCGAATTATACCGTACCCCGGATTCTGTTTGTCTGGTAGCACGGATGCAAAGGTCCTTGGGTTGATGAATGCGTTTGCGGGGGCAGCAATTAATGCGGCTAACACTAAGATCGAAAATAGTTTCTTCATAAATTACACCTCTTCTTCAAGTCAGGAAGTGTAAGGCGTGTGTGGCGCGAATGCGCAACTAAAGGGGCAATTTTTGGGCGGTATAATCGCCCTTGGGGTGTGGTGCCGGTTTGCCGAAATGCGTTAACAATAGATTGCTAGATTTCAGACCTAAGGTAGCTTGAAAGAAATACCCAACTCCTCGAGTAGTAGCGTTGCCATACGCTCAGTTTCTTCCCAACCGGGGGTGTAGTAGTCAGGTGTTAGGCAGAGCGTGACGACACCAACTTTCCCTGCATCCATTGAGAACCGCAACTGCTGCCCAACGAGACGTAAGTAGTCGTCAGTCACCATCGTAATGTATGAGTCATCTATTCTACAGCAGAAGTAATCTAGGTCGATGTTTACGATCCATGGAACGTCTCCAAACGATAGCCAGAAATGCAGGTTGTCCGGTAGTTCCCAAAGTTCACCAGTCTTCGAGTTTTCAAACTCTGGTTTTTCGCCGTCGGCGTGAGTGAACATGTGAAGCGTGTTCAAGTTCGAACCAAATTTTGACAGGTAGATGGACAGGTAGTTGTCCCAGCGAATGACTGGAAAGTCATGACACCCTGAGGGGTAGGTCTTTTCTAAATAGTCATCTATCGATTCATTCAAATTAGGAAGATGCTTTAGCTCAGTCGTGAGGTTTGCTGTCAACGCATCATAGTGTCGGTCGATGTGGGTGATTGAATGAGGCTTGGACAAATCTAGCTCTTGCAGCCAACACCACAACGCGGCGCGGTGATTGTCCATGACGTAGACGTTTTCATGCTTCCACAGAAAATTCTGGTTCACTGAGCCCGAATGTTTCCGACCCTTGAAAGGGATTATCCATTTGCCTGACATGGTGCGAGGTCTGACAGTGGCATTCGGTAGCGTCAAGACGTATTCCAAGATGATGAAACTCCCTCTCAGCCGCCCCCGATAAGACAACTTACAACTTGCGAGGAGCGGTTATGTTTAGGGGGTCAAAACACCAGTAACTTAAATAAACCATTGAAAAGACTCGAGAATCATGCCTCGCCGCGTTACAAAATGGGGTGACAGTAGAAAGGCCATTTTGGAAAAGGCGTATGGCGATGAAGATTGTTAGCTACATCCGGGTATCCACAGCGAAGCAAGGCGCGTCTGGGCTGGGCCTTGCAGGGCAGACCACTGCTATTGAGGCCTACGCCGCCGCTAACGCGGCTCATATCGTCGGTGCGTTTACCGAAGTGGAGTCGGGGCGCAAGAACGACCGACCGGAACTTGCCAAAGCAATGAAGCTGGCACGCGTGACAGGCGCGACGTTGGTTATTGCCCGTCTCGACCGCTTGTCCCGTTCGGCTGCTTTTCTCCTTAGTTTACAGGAGTCCGGCGTTGATTTCGTCTGCTGTGATAACCCTCATGCTACACCGCTTACGATAGGTGTGCTGGCGCTGGTGGCACAAACCGAGGCAGAGGCTATCAGTGCTCGCATAAAAGCTGCGCTTGCGGCAACAAAGGCCAAAGGAACCAAACTTGGTAATCCCAATGGTGCTGCCGCTCTACGCCGCGCAGGCAAGGGCAACACGGCATCTGTGCAGGTCATGAAAGACCGAGCTAACGCGCGCGCCAACGATCTGGCAGAAGTGTTGGAAGACCTCGAAGCGAACGGTTTCAGCACCCTGAAAGAGCAAGCGAATGAGCTAAACAAACGAGGCATCAAGACGGCTCGGGGTGGTCGCTGGCATCCGTCCAGTGTATCCAATCTCCGCAAGCGATTGGCACAGGCAGCTTAACATCACATCGGCTTGGTTCGTCGCCGCGTCAGCGGCCTGAAAAACAATAAGATTCCTTTGGCTTTCGACAGCGAATCGATGTATAATAATGATGTAAAACAATCACTTAGGGGCCCAATTGGGGAGGGTGCCTTGCTCGGGGAGGCGCGTAGATGCCTCCGGCCAATAACGGAGCAACCTGCCTCAAAGTGATGTTAGAAACTGCCGGTTGTACATCCCACCTGACAAAAGAGCGACCGGGGACCCAAGCCGATATTTTATTGAGAAAAATGGCGTTGTTCGGGGTTTCAGTTAGATTCCAAAATTTGGCCAAAAGGTTGTATTCAACGGCAACTTTCCAGTTGAGAACCGTCCCGCCAGATCGCTTCGGATAATCCGCCGTCTGTGGTAAAATCGGGTTATCCAAAGTCAGAGCGCGCGGTTTTTTCTTCCTTTGGTCGCGCGCAACTTAGGCGAGGGTCAGGGCGTCATGTCTGCCACTGTCCCCTGATCCTCGCCACCTCCTTTCCGAGCAGACAAGAAAGAACCAGCTATGGCTGAAACCCATGAACTACGCCTAAAAATTGACTCTACTGCCGCCAAGCGCGGCAGTCGCGAATTCACCGCTGCTGTCAATGCCGTAAAACAAGCCGTCCGTGATCTAGAACGGGACAGCACAGGCGCATTTGCCAAGCTGCGCAAAGGCGCGAAACCGCAGTTCGACGTGACTCCTATCAAATCCGCACGTACCGAGACCGAAAAGCTTGGCAACGCCTCAGACCGCGCGGCAGAACGTATCCGCACCCTAGCTGTACAATCCAGCAACGCCCTACGTGTCAGTACGGATCAGGCCAGCCGCCTGCGTGACCGCCTCCTTTCAATTGGTGACACGGCAGGGTTGGCACGGCTTGAAGACGGCCTCGAACGCCTGCGCGCAGGCCTGACCAACGCGACGTCCGGGCTGGATGTGCGCGAAGCCCGCGCCGGGTACTCAGACCTTGCAAGCGAGTTGAATCGGACGGCCCGCGAAGCGGAGCGCCTGCGTGCAGAAACCATCGCATCAGCCAACGCGCAGGAAACAGCCGCTAACGCGGCCACCACCCACGCTGCTGCCCTTGAACGTCTCGCACAACGCCATGATCCCCTCCGGGCCGCATCGAAGGCCTATGAAAATTCCTTGTCCGAGATTCAGCAACTTGAAGACGCCGGAATTTTGAGTGCACAACGGGCTGCACAAGCCAGAGAACGGGCTTCCCAGACGTTGGCGGCGGCATCAGGGCAGATGCGCGACTATGGCGACGCAATGCGCGTCGCAGGTCACCAGTCCACGAACGCTGCATTCCAGATTCAGGACGTTTTTGTGACCGCTGAAATGGGCATGAATCCATTTCGCATCATGACTCAACAGGGCCTTCAATTGTCCATGGTCATGGATGACATGGCCCGGACTTCCGGTGGGGCGAAGGGGGCGCTATCAGGCCTTGTGACGGGCCTATCGTCAATGATCAGCCCTATGACCTTGCTGACCCTTGCAGCCACCGGCGGGGCCGCTGTGCTGATCCAGTGGGGCCTATCAGCGTTTGAAGCGGCTGAAGAGTCCAAGAGTTTCGAAGATCGTCTGAACGACCTCTCGGCGGCGGTGACGGCGTATAAACAACACGCCGACATTGCATCACAAAGCACCAGCGAACTTACTGCTAAATTTGGCGCATTCGGCGCTCAGGCCGGGTCAGTAAATGCCGCTCTTGCCACCATTGGACGACTCGACGCGATCAGGGCGGCGGACTCGGCTGTTGCCGACCTGACAGAGCGGTTTGGCGGTCTATCCCGCACGTCGCTAGTCTCGACGCAGGGCGGGATCATCAAGGAGATTGACGATACGTTCTACAATCTTCGCGACACACTGGCGCTGACCGATGTACAGGCCGCGACTGTGGTCAAGTCGCTTGAAGGCTTGGCGACTGCTGACACCATGCAGGAAAAGGTCGCGGCGGCGAATTCCTTGAACGAAGCGTTCGTTCGGGTATTTGGATCAGTCGAAGCCATTCCCGAAGAGCTTCTGAACGTCCAGCGCGAAGCCCTTCTGGTGGCCCTACAGGTCGCAGAAATCGGCAACGAAACAGACAAAGCCGCTGACAAAATTTCCCGCATGCACGAGAGCTATGCAAAATCGCGAATTGAGGCTCAGAAAGCTACCGCGTCTGCGCAGGAATTGCTTACAGGCCTGCGTCAGCAGGCTGAGATGAACCGGCTTACCGCAACATATGGGCGTGACTCTGTTCAGGTGGCAGAAGCGCGCATTCGGGCCGAACGCGCCGCGTTTGCAGAAACGACCCGTGCCCTTGATGTATCGGAGTCCATGAAGACCGAACTTTTGGACGCATGGGAAGCCGCGAACGGCGTTGCGGCGTCGAATATGACCGGTACGATTTCCAGCGCATCGCAGGCCGCTGCCACTCTTGCGCGGAATCTAGGAGTTGCCGTGGATGCCGCAGCTTCCTTGAGCAACGCGCAATCTTCCAAAGAATACGGCGGTAGGGGTCAGGACCCACGCGCATTCGGCGATGGCGGGCGACTGTCCGGTTCGAATTATCAAGCGGACCAGAACTACACCTCAGTAAGTGATCTGATTGATCAGTTGACCAAGTCCAGCGGCGGCGGGGGACGGAGTGCTGCACTGTCCGAAGAGCAACGGGCTATCGAAGACCTGAACAAGAGCCTCAAGGATCGCCTGACCAGCTTGCAGGCCGAAAAGCTTGAGCTTGAGCTGGTGGCGTCGGGGCAATTCCAGACGGTCGAAGCTGCGCGCCTGATGGCCGAGGCTCAGGCGTCTATGGGTTCGTCAGTAGACAAGACCACCGAGGCGCTCATTCGGCAGGTGGACGCCGCTCAAAAGTCGGCAAACGAAATGAAGAACGCCGCCAACAGCGGTGCGGCGGGGTGGCTCGCTGCGGTGCCCAGCTACAAGGAAGCTGCGGACAAGATTCAGACCGATGTATTGGACAGCCTGAGTAGTGAATTCGCCAGCTTCGTCCAGAGTGGAAAATTCGATTTTGAGCGCCTTGCCGACTCGATTTTGGCCACGATGACGCAGCTCGCCGCTAAGCTCGCCGTCAAGGAGCTTTTCGGGGGCCTACTGAATGGCGGCGGTGAAGGCGGCGGCGGATTCCTCGGGAACCTCATCGGAGCCGCAGTCGGATCGCTGGCGGAGGGCGGATATAGCACCGATGCACCCGCTCAGACCGTCGCGCCGATCACGGCGTGGCGAAACGCGCCACACTTCTCAGAGGGCACAGCGAACACTAGCGGAATCCCGGCGGTTCTGCACCCGAACGAGGCAGTGATTCCGCTCAGCAAAGGGCGAAAGATTCCCGTCGATCTGGGCGGCGCAGAAGGCGCAGGCGGTGGAAACACAATTGATTTTCGCCCGATCTACCACATCCAAACCCCCAACGCGGACAGCTTCCGAAAATCGCAAAAGCAGATTGCGGCGGAAGGTCTGGCAGCGGCGCAGAAAGCGCTTCATTCGAACAGATAGGGAAAACACATGGCATACGAAATGAAGATTCCGGGGCATCCGACCGGCATGCACTACCCGAAGATCGTCAAACGGCGTCAGGAACTCGGGCTGGATGAGAAGGGCTTTCCGATCCGACGTCAGGATCAGGAAGCGGGATCGGATGATGAAAGGGACGAAACCGACGCCCGCTAAGGCGGGAAAATCCCAGTCAACTCGCTCAAAAGTACCATGGAAATTGTGGCAAAAGTACCAAGGAAGGTATATTGACTTTTCATATAAGTATTTGATTTTAAATGAAAGAAGGCGTGGTGGGTGATAAGAGATTTGAACTCCTGACATCTTCGATGTGAACGAAGCGCTCTACCACTGAGCTAATCACCCGTAGGGACGCGTCTTACAGCGAGTTCTAACCCGCTGCAAGACAGATTGATGAGCATTACAGATCAGAACCGATCAGCAAGGTCTCCGTTAGGAAATGCCTAAGGGTTTGTGGATTATCCCGGTAGGCCAGGAAGTTTCGCCAGTGGTCCACGACGGCCGAAGGTCGTTCCGCGTTCGTTGCCAAAATTCATGCGAACGCCAAAGCTGACATAAGCCTCATTTTCACTTCCTGAAACAATGGGGGACGAGATGTGGGCGACACCGATGTTGCCGTAGACTTCCGCCTGGTCAGTCGCGGCATAAGATGCGCCAACCGAGAACAGATTGAAATCAAGCACACCACCCAAGTCCCGGATGATGTCAAAACTGCCGGTAAATTCCCATGAGTCATTCAGGTCAGTTGATCCGGAAATGCCGAACAACATGCCGTCCAGATTAGAGAAGTTCGTCTCATCTTGACGGCCGATGTATCCTTCGATTTCGGCTGGCCCGGCGTCAAATCCGGCTTCCAGGCCGTAGAATTCAAAGTCAGCTTCGTCAAAGTCTTCTTGGCCGTAGAAGACACCGAAAGACACGTTGTTTGCTGTGTGCCAGTTACCATGTAGCGTCCAGTTCTCGGACGTCTCTCCAAGGTCCTGAAACCGTTGGACACCAAGATCCAGTTGGGTGCTGAACGCTCGGCTAAAGGCAAGCTCTCCGGACCCGTTAAAGCTGTATACATCTCCGA
The DNA here is from genome assembly GCF_056159225.1 of Ruegeria sp. AWH4_226. NCBI lineage: Bacteria > Pseudomonadati > Pseudomonadota > Alphaproteobacteria > Rhodobacterales > Roseobacteraceae > Ruegeria > Ruegeria sp. AWH4_226. The sequence goes on from NZ_JBSWUU010000001.1 coordinate 887,885, forward strand.
AATCAGTATCTGTAAACGTTGAGTAGTCCAGGTTCAAATAAGCGCCGGAAAACTCGGCGGCTTCTCCTGCGCCGACCAAAGCTGTGGATGCCAGAAGGCTATAAATAAAAGATTTTCTCATGATTCTGCTCCGTCATTTCTGTTTTTGCTATAGAGTCTTTTTGAGACTAAGTGAGCAGGGCTGCTTTAGTTCGATACATTGGGATTGTGGACCGCGAAGTTCAAATTGGTACGTAATGTCGCAAGGCAAACACAGTCTAAAGTTGAAACCTTTGAAGCCGTAGACAGGTAAGCGGAGCGCGAGCTGCCAATTTCTTCGATTCGACCTGCCGTCAGCACAGTCAGACAAACGACACCGCCAGATAATTCTGGGAATTCGGAAAAAACTTCAAAACGCCGCTTGACGATGTCCAAGCGTAGCCATAATACACCCCAACGTTCAGCAACGAACGGGCAGCGGGCGGTTGTAGCTCAGTTGGTTAGAGTACCGGCCTGTCACGCCGGGGGTCGCGGGTTCGAGCCCCGTCAACCGCGCCATCGCTGCCAGCCTTTGATCCGGGTCAATGGATCAGACATAGACCCTAATGCGCGGTTGTAGCTCAGTTGGTTAGAGTACCGGCCTGTCACGCCGGGGGTCGCGGGTTCGAGCCCCGTCAACCGCGCCACTTTCTTTCGATTTGCTTAATACAGCCCCTCTCTTGGGGAACCTGATCGGAAATGGGTCACGTTGTCAGGAGATGTCGGCAATAATTCGTTCGTTCACACTTTGTTCTAACTTTTCTGTTGGAGACTCGGTGCTGCTCGCCTATTTCTAGGACACTTGTGTGTTGGGGGCCAAAATGGCTGAGCTGAAGAATATCGAAGTGCGCGGCGCGCGTGAACACAACCTCAAAGGCATCGACGTGGATATTCCGCGCGATCAGTTGGTGGTGATCACCGGGTTGTCTGGCTCGGGTAAGTCGTCACTAGCATTCGATACGATCTACGCGGAAGGCCAGCGTCGCTATGTCGAAAGCTTGTCGGCTTACGCGCGTCAGTTTCTCGATATGATGGAAAAGCCGGATGTGGATCATATCAGCGGCTTGTCTCCAGCGATTTCGATTGAGCAGAAAACAACCTCGAAAAACCCGCGTTCGACGGTTGGGACAGTAACCGAGATTTACGACTATTTGCGTCTTTTGTTCGCACGTGCCGGCACACCCTACAGCCCAGCGACCGGTTTGCCGATCGAGGCACAGCAGGTGCAAGACATGGTCGATCGGATCATGTCGATGGAGGAGGGCACGCGTGGCTATCTCTTGGCACCCATCGTGCGCGACCGTAAGGGCGAATACAAAAAGGAATTCATAGAACTGCGCAAGCAGGGTTTCCAGCGCGTGAAGGTGGATGGTGAGTTCTACGAACTTGACGAACCGCCAACGTTAGACAAGAAATTCCGCCACGATATTGATGTTGTGGTCGATCGCCTGGTCGTTCGCGACGGTATGGAGACGCGGCTTGCCGACAGCCTGCGCACCGCTCTGGACCTTGCGGATGGCATTGCGGTTCTGGAGACTGCACCGCGTGAAGGTGACCCAGAGCGTATCACGTTCAGCGAGAATTTTGCCTGTCCTGTCAGCGGCTTCACGATCCCCGAGATTGAACCCCGCCTGTTTTCGTTTAACGCCCCTTTTGGTGCGTGTCCGGACTGTGATGGGTTGGGGGTCGAACTGTTTTTTGACGAACGGCTTGTAGTCCCTGACCAGACGCTGAAGCTCTACGATGGGGCATTAGCACCGTGGCGCAAGGGAAAGTCGCCGTATTTCCTGCAAACGATTGAAGCTATCGCCCGGCACTACGAATTTGACAAAAACACCCCGTGGAAAGACCTGCCCGAGAACGTACAGCAGGTATTCCTGCGTGGCTCTGGCGATGAAGAAATCCAGTTTCGCTATGATGAAGGTGGTCGGGTCTATCAGGTCACGCGCAGCTTTGAGGGCGTCATTCCGAACATGGAGCGCCGTTACCGCGAGACGGACAGCGCCTGGATTCGTGAGGAATTCGAGCGCTATCAAAACAATCGCCCTTGCGGTACCTGCCATGGCTACCGGCTTCGGCCTGAGGCACTGGCTGTAAAGATAGCCGGGCTTCATGTGGGGCAGGTGGTTCAAATGTCGATCAAAGAGGCTTTGGCCTGGGTCGAAGATGCGCCGAACCACCTAAGCGCTCAAAAGAACGAAATTGCGCGGGCTATACTAAAAGAAATCCGCGAAAGGCTCGGCTTTCTGAATAATGTGGGGTTGGAATATCTTACACTGTCACGTTCAAGTGGTACGTTGTCCGGTGGGGAAAGCCAGCGCATCCGCTTGGCAAGTCAGATCGGGTCGGGCCTGACCGGCGTTTTGTACGTGCTGGACGAGCCTTCAATTGGGTTGCACCAACGCGATAATGACCGCCTGCTTGGCACTCTGAAAAACCTCCGTGATCAGGGCAACACCGTGATCGTGGTAGAGCATGATGAGGAAGCCATCCGCGAGGCTGATTACGTTTTTGATATTGGTCCCGGCGCGGGCGTACATGGCGGTCAGGTGGTCAGCAAGGGTACACCTGCTGATATTTCATCCGATGCCGCCTCATTAACGGGTCAATATCTGGCGGGTACGCGTGAAATTCCCATTCCGTCCGAGCGTCGCAAGGGGAATGGGAAAAAAGTTTCGGTCGTTAAGGCGACTGGAAACAACCTTAAAAACGTCACTGCCGATTTCCCTCTGGGTAAGTTTGTCTGCGTGGCTGGCGTGTCTGGCGGTGGAAAATCGACCCTGACGATCGAAACTTTGTTCAAAACAGCGTCGATGCGCTTAAATGGGGCGCGGCAAACCCCGGCACCTTGTGAAACGATCAAAGGTCTGGAACATCTGGACAAGGTCATTGATATCGACCAGCGTCCTATCGGCCGAACTCCGCGTTCAAATCCAGCGACTTACACCGGGGCTTTCACGCCAATCCGCGACTGGTTCGCCGGTTTACCCGAAGCCAAAACGCGCGGTTACAAGCCCGGCCGCTTCAGCTTCAACGTCAAAGGTGGCCGGTGTGAGGCGTGCCAGGGCGACGGCGTCATTAAAATCGAGATGCACTTCCTGCCTGACGTCTATGTCACCTGTGAAACCTGCAAGGGCGCGCGGTACAACCGCGAAACGCTTGAAATCAAGTTTAAGGGCAAGTCCATAGCGGATGTGCTTGATATGACGGTAGAAGACGCGCAGGAGTTCTTTAAGGCCGTACCTTCGATCCGGGACAAGATGGACGCGCTTGCACGGGTCGGTCTGGGTTATATCAAAGTTGGCCAGCAAGCGACAACCTTGTCAGGCGGTGAAGCGCAGCGGGTGAAGCTATCCAAAGAGCTGTCGAAACGCTCGACCGGGCGGACTTTGTACATCTTGGACGAACCGACAACCGGGCTGCATTTTGAGGATGTGCGTAAGTTGTTAGAGGTGCTTCACGAGTTGGTCGATCAGGGCAATACGGTTGTCGTGATCGAGCATAACCTGGACGTTGTGAAAACGGCGGACCACATCATTGATATCGGGCCTGAGGGTGGTGATGGCGGTGGTGAGATCGTAGCAACAGGAACGCCCGAAGAAGTCGCGCAGGTCGAACGCAGCCATACCGGACGTTACCTGAAACCCATGTTGAACCCGGACCGGGTCGCGGCGGAGTAGGGCATACAACAACTTTCAAAGTCGATCACGCACTGGCTGCAAGGATGGGTAGCAACGCCAAAAGGGTCGTGCACTGCAAACTGCGATGCACGGCGTCAAAAGACGTAGATCAGGTCAGCTCCGTCCGCGCTTTTCGAACCGAGGAAGCATGGCGCTGAAGTCTTTGCCCAATCCGTCCTCAGCTTCGACAAATTGTTCATACAGCGCGGTTGCGGTCTGACCAAGTGGTGTGTCGGCATCTGAACTTTCGGCGGCCTGCTGGCTTAGTCGCAGGTCCTTCAGCATCAGTTCAGCGGCAAATCCGGGCTTGTAGTCGTTGTCCGCAGGGCTTTGAGGACCGACGCCCGGGGCAGGGCAATAGGCGTTCATTGTCCAGCTATAGCCTGAAGAGGTACTGACCACGTCGAACATCTTCTGCCGGTCTAACCCTAGCTTGTCAGCAAGGGCGAAAGCCTCGCACGTGGCGATCATGGTGACGCCCAGAATCATGTTGTTGCAAATCTTAGCGGCCTGGCCGGCCCCGGACTTGCCGCAATGAACGGCCTTTTGGCCCATTATGTCGAATAAGGGGGCGGCTTTGGCAAAAGCCTCTTCGCTGCCACCGGCCATAAAGGTCAGCGTACCCGCGGCCGCACCGCCTATTCCACCCGAAACCGGTGCATCAACCGCAAGGACACCAGCGTTCTGAGCCTGATCCGCAACTGCGCGGGCGCTATCGACGTCTACTGTCGAACAATCAACCCAAACGGCGCCGGGCTGCATCGCGGGGATGATCTCATCCGCGACTGCGCGCAGGATTTTTCCGTTTGGCAGCATGGTGATAACAACCTCGGCGTCGGCAGCAGCTTCGGCGCCTGATCCAACCAGGGTGACACCCTCAACGGCGACATCTGCCATGTCGAAACCGGTCACGTCATGCCCGGCTTTGGCAAGGTTGGCGGCCATCGGATTGCCCATATTGCCCAGGCCGATAAACCCGATCTTCATCTCTTAGGTCTCCTCAAATGTCAGCATATTCTGGCCCAATGGTTGGAGCATTTTTGACACCGCCACTGGGGGCACGGACTGATCCGAAAACTGCCACCTTGGGCTGCGATCCTTGTCGATGATCTGGGCGCGAATGCCCTCCAGAAAATCTCCGTGCTCCATGGCGCGGTATGTGAATCGGTATTCAAGCTCTAACGCTTTGCGCTGTGTCAGGCTGGGGCCGCGCAGCCGGTGTAGCATCTCAACGATGCAGGCCATGGACAGTGGTGAATTGCGTCCCATCAACCTCAGTATTTCAGCCGGCGTTTCATGTTCCGAATGCGACAGGGTGTTTAGGATATCACCCAGGCTTTCCCCGGCAAAATAGGAGTCAATTTCGGGCTGTTGTTCTGTAAGTTCGCTTTTCGGCGGCGTTCTGGCGTGTGTTTTGATCAGTTCCGCGTTGCCTGAGGCCTCAAGCATTTCGATCAGGTCAGACCATTCTGCGATGGGGATGAAGTGATCGGCGAAGCCAGCGAAAATGGCGTCTCCTGGTCCCATGCGATAGCCCGTGGTGCCCAGGTATTCACCCAAACGTCCGGGGGCCAGGGCCAGCATCAGTGTGCTGCCCACGTCAGGAACCAGTCCGATCGAGCATTCCGGCAGTGCGATTTTTGAGCTTTCGCCAACGACACGGTGGCTGCCGTGACACCCTATGCCAACACCCCCACCCATCGTGAAACCTTGAAGGAAGCTGATCACCGGTTTGGGATACTCAAAAATCATCGCGTTCAGGCGGTATTCGTCACGCCAGAACTTTCTACCAAAATCGTAGTCGCCTTTGATGCCCGTTTCGTAAAGCTCAGCAATATCTCCGCCAGCGCAAAAAGCCTTGTCGCCTTCGGCGTCCATAATCACCAGATCCACACCGTCGTCTTCACGCCAGTTGCGCAGAGCCGTGTCGATCGCTAGGCACATTTCATAGGTCAACGCATTCAGAGCTTTCGGACGCGTCAGTGTGATACGTCCTGCGCGACCAGTGGTGCATATTTCGATATCGGGCATAGGGTCCTCAGCGGTCAGCGAGTATTTGCCGGGCCACGATAACCCGCATGATTTCATTTGTTCCTTCAAGGATCTGATGGACGCGCAGATCGCGGACAAGTTTTTCGATACCGTAATCAGCCAGATACCCATAGCCGCCATGCAACTGAAGACACTGATCGACGACTTTCGATCCTGTCTCAGTCACGAACTTCTTGGCCATAGCGCAGAACTTTGTGGCGTCTGGTGCGCCCTGATCCAGTTTCCACGCGGCGTGCCGCAGAAACGTGCGGGCGGCCTGAAGCTCAATCTCCATATCGGCCAGCCGGAACTGAAGCGCTTGGAATTGGTCGATGGACTGTCCAAAGGCTTTGCGTTCAGACATGTATTGAAGCGTCATGTTCAGCCCGGCTTGCGCGGCGCCCAACGAGCACGACGCGATGTTCAGCCGCCCGCCATCCAGACCCATCATCGCATACTTAAACCCGTCGCCCTCGGTGCCGACCAAGTTTCCGGATGGAATGTGACAGTCATCGAATTGCACCTGCGCCGTGGGCTGGCTTTTCCAACCCATCTTTTGCTCCAATGCCCCAAAGCTCAGACCCGGTGTGCCATCCTCGACATACACAGTCGAGATCCCCTTTGGCCCGTCCTGACCGGTGCGAACCATGCAAACATAGGCGTCGGAATACCCGCCACCTGAGATGAACGCCTTGGTCCCGTTCAGGGTATAGCCTTCATTGGTACGGTCCGCGCGGGTTTTCAGCGCCGCAGCGTCCGAGCCCGAGCCCGGCTCGGTCAGGCAATAGCTAAGCACTGTATTCAGGCTCAACACGTCCGGCATGATGCGGGATTTCAGCGCGTCGCTGGCGAAACTGTCCAGCATCTTGGCGCACATATTGTGGATCGACAAGAATGCCGCGACCGAGGGGCAAGCCATCGACAGCGCCTCGAACACAAGGGTCGCGTCCAGACGGCTTAAGCCGGAACCTCCACTGTCTTCGGACACATAAAGCGCACCAAAACCCAGTTCGCCAATCTGCGGCCAAAGCTCCTTGGGGATGGTTCCGTCGGCCTCCCACTGGCGGGCGAACGGGGCGATGTTGTCCTGTCCGAAATCATACGCCATGTCGAAGATTGCGGTTTGCTCTTCTGTCAGTGCAAAATCCAAGGCTTGCCTCCCACGCTGCCGGATGAATTGAACGAGTGTTTATTTCGCAATCCTTACAGAAATTTTGCAGGTCCGGCAATCATTGGCACATGGGGTTTAAAGGTCATGATGATACTCGTCTATCAGGTGCTTTACGACGGCCTTTCCCGGGTCTTCATCCCGTGCTGCGGCTTCGGCATAGGCGCGGCGTTGTCGGGTTGCTGAGGTTCCGTTCTGTGCAATCTGCTGCAGGCGCGCCAATTCTGTCATGGTACCAAGGGCTTCGGCATCTTCGGCCAGCAAGCCCATCAATTCGCCCATTAACTCGGGCATTGGTTTGATCGAACGGTCGCCAAAATCAATCAGACCTTCACCAACCCCATATCGTTGCGCCCGCCAGCGGTTTTCACCGATAAGAAATCGATCATAGTGCCGCCAGCGGAGGTTGCGATCTTTCAAACGGCACAGCATGCGTGTCAGCGCCTGAACCATTGCTGCCAGAGACAGGGTGTCCTCTAACCTTGGCTGTACATCCATGATCCGCGTTTCCAGCGTCGGAAAACGATGAGACGGCCGCAGATCCCACCAGATTTTGGTAGTGTCCTCAATCACGCCGAGATCAACCAGAATACCAGTGGTGCGTTCATAATCCGTCCAACTGGCCAGAACCGGAGGTAACCCGGTACGCGGAAGGTTGTCGAACACGGTCAGACGATAGGATGACAGGCCCGAATCCTCGCCGTTCCAATACGGTGAGGATGTAGACAGCGCCAACAAATGCGGCAGAAAATACGAGAGCTGAGGCATTAGGTCAGCGCGCAGAGCAGGGTCCTCGACACCGACGTGGACATGCATACCGCAGATCAACATGCGCCGTGCAACGCCCCCAAGGGCATGATGCAGCGCGTCGTAGCGATCCTTTCGGGTATGATGCTGCTTCTTCCAGTCTGCGAATGGATGGCAGGACACGGCAATTGGGGCAAGATTGAATTCAGCGGCCCTCTCAGCCACGCAAAACCGCAGGCGTTTCAAATCTTCGCGGGCTGAGTCCACAGTAGTATGAGGCCGGGTACCGACTTCGATCTGGCACTGCAAGAACTCAGGACTAACCTGTCCTTCAAAATCTGACTGACAAGCTTCCATCAACGCGGCAGGCGCTTCGGCGAGTTCAAGGCTGTCGCGATCGACCAGCAGATATTCTTCCTCGATACCCAATGTGAATTCCTGCTGCATGGCTGCCCTCGATTTTTTCCGGTCCGACCAGTGAATACGCAAATTTCTGTTTTGCCAAGCGTTTGGCGCTGCACAACTTGCAGAGCCCGGTCAAGCAACGGTATGGAACAGGCGTACCGAAAAGTGGAGCCGCCCGTGAAACCCAGAAAATTCCCAAAGATCAACGACGCCCTTGATGAACTGGGGGTTAAGCTGGTTGACAAGGCCGTTGAGCGGGAAGAGCGCGCTAGGCTTGAGGCGTTTGAGAATGCGGGCGGATTGACTCGCCCGGCCTATGCCCTGTCGCCGGGGATGGAGGGGTTTGATATCAGCCAGATCGTTTCTGAGTATACGCGCCATTCTGATGCGTTGACGGCGCTCAAAGACCCTGCGCGAAATCAGACGGGCTATCGCCCGGGAAACGGGTACTACGACAGTCCGGATGCTGACGCGCTTTACCTTATGATACGTCGGTTTGAACCCAAACGGGTGATCGAGGTTGGCTGTGGCAACTCAACCCGTGTGACTCGGCAAGCGATTATTGACGGTGCGCTAGACACCAAGATAACTGCGATTGATCCTCATCCACGGGCTGATATCGCCCATGTCGTCGATCAATTCGAACAAAAACGGCTAGAGGACGTTGATCCAGCCGTATTTGAACAGCTTGAGTCAGGCGACGTGCTGTTCATTGACTCCAGCCACGTGGTTCGGATCAGCAACGATGTTGCGCATCTTTTCTGCCGCATCATTCCATCGTTGAAACCGGGTGTCGTCGTCCATGTCCACGATGTTTTCCTGCCTTACGAATACCCCAAGCGTTTCTTCTATGATTGTCCAGGGTGGGGCGAACAGTATGTACTGCACGCCTTGTTGCAATCCGATTTCTATTGGATGCTTTGGCCAGGATATTATCTGCAACAAGACCGGCCCGATGCTGTCAAGGCTTTGCCGTTCCTAAAAGAGGGTCGCGCGCAGAGTCTCTGGTTTCAGGTAAAGGAAAATTGATCAATTAGTGATCCAGTGCGGCAAAATGCCCGTACTCCCTTCCGTAACAAGCTGGAGAGGAGACAACAGCAATGTTCCGTCGCACATTCATGGGCGCCGCCGCCGCACTTGCCCTTGCACTGCCTGCACAGGCGCAGGAGGCCGATATCGTGGATACCGCCGTATCGGCCGGGTCGTTCAACACTTTGGTCGCTGCTGTTCAGGCTGCCGGTCTGGTTGATACGCTGAAAGGGGATGGTCCGTTTACCGTATTCGCCCCAACGGACGAAGCATTTGCCGCGCTGCCCGAGGGCACGGTAGAAACGTTGCTTTTGCCCGAAAACAAAGATCAACTGATTGAAATCCTGACATATCACGTCGTCCCTGCCAAAGTTATGTCAAGCGACATCGCGGGTAAGCGTGCGCAGGTCCTGACCGTTCAGGGCGACCGTCTGAGCGTTAATGCAAGGCGTGGCGTCAAGGTCAATGACGCCGAAGTGGTTCAGGCTGACATCGAGGCCACCAACGGAGTGATCCACGTAGTGGATGCAGTAATCTTGCCAGAGTAATTCCTACCCAAAAAAAGCCCCGGTCCGTTTGGCCGGGGCTTTTTCTATCAGACCAATCTGACCTGAGTTCCGATCTGTACCAGAGGATACAACTCCTCAACGTGCTGATTATACAGGCCGATGCAGCCAGATGAGCTTTGACGGCCAATCTTGCGCGTGTCGTGGGTGCCATGCACAAGGTAAGCAGGCCAATCCAAATACATCGCGCGTGTACCCAGAGGGTTTCCAGGGTCGCCGCCTTCCATGCGAACGGGCAAGGATGGATCACGTTCGCGCATGGACGCGGTTGGGGTCCAGCTTGGGTATTCGGTTTTACGCACAACTTTGGTATAGCCGCGCTTTGTCAGTTCTTCACTCATTGGAACTGAACTGGGATACAATTTGTATGTTCCGTCCGAACCCCAGTAATGCACTGCACGGCTTGTGATATCGGCCAGCAAACAACCAACGCCAATCTCGCTGAAATGATCCTCCCAGTTCTGATGAGAGAACGAGGATACGTTTCGGCGCACGGGCAATTGCGTGCTGATGGCTTCTTCGCTCTGCGGAAATGCATCGGTGCTTTGCGCACGCACAATTGCGGGCGTCGCAACAAGAGATGCAGCGCCCAACAAAGCAGAGCGGCGAGTCATTCGATGGTTTGACAAATTAGCCTCCGGTTCAGGGACTGCTCGAGTGTTAATAATTCGGTAAAATATAAGTTACCGCCTCGATTTTCCAGAGTTCGCAGTCTGAAATCTTTGTGAGTTAGGCTGTTTTTTGGAGTTAAGAAGCCAAGAAAACCCGACCGTATTAGGGCCGGGTTCCTCATTTGCTTAAAGCGCCTGATTTAATCCATCGCTTTAAAGTTGAACTCGCCACCTTCCTTGATGCCAGAAGGCCAACGCGACGTGACGGTTTTTGTGCGCGTGTAGAACTTGAAGCTATCCGGTCCGTGCTGGTTCAGATCGCCAAACATGGATTTTTTCCAGCCACCGAAAGTGTGATAGGCCAGCGGCACGGGGATCGGAACGTTGATACCGACCATACCAATGTTAACCCGGCTGGCGAAATCGCGCGCGGTGTCACCATCACGGGTAAAGATTGCTGTTCCGTTGCCGTATTCGTGGTCCATGGCCAGTTTCAGCGCTTCTTCATACGATCCGGCGCGGACGGTGCTAAGTACGGGCCCAAAGATTTCCTGTTTGTAGATGTCCATATCCGGTGTGACGTGGTCGAACAAATGGGGGCCGACAAAGAAGCCGTCCTCATACCCTTGCAAGCTGAAATCGCGGTTATCGACGACCAGTTTCGCGCCTTGCTCGACTCCCGAGTTGATCAGCCCGAGAATACGCTCTTTCGCAGCTTTAGTCACAACGGGACCCATGTCAACGTCATCGCCAGCGGTGTACGGCGCAACCTTCAGCTTTTCGATCCGCGGCACCAGCTTTTCTATCAGCGCATCGGCTGTTTCCTCACCCACGGGCACAGCAACGGACACGGCCATGCAGCGTTCGCCCGCAGCACCGAACCCAGCACCGACCAGAGCGTCAGCGGCCTGATCCATGTCTGCATCCGGCATAACAATCATGTGGTTCTTGGCGCCACCGAAACACTGCGCGCGCTTACCGTTCGCCGTCGCGCGGGAATAGATGTACTGCGCGATCGGCGTTGAACCGACAAAGGAAACGCCTTGAATGATCTCACTATCAAGCAGGGTGTCCACGGCCTCTTTGTCGCCATTTACGACCTGGAAGACACCTTTTGGCAGGCCGGCTTCGACGAACAATTCAGCCAACATGAGCGGCACTGAGGGGTCACGCTCAGACGGTTTCAGAACGACAGCGTTACCACAGGCCAGCGCCGGGCCCACGTGCCACAAGGGCATCATGGCTGGAAAGTTGAACGGCATGATCGAAGCCACGACACCCAGAGGCTGACGCATCGAATACATATCGATACCGGGACCCGCGCTGTCAGTGAACTCTCCCTTCAGCATCTGGGGCGCGCCGATGCAATACTCGATCACTTCCAAGCCACGCTGCAAATCGCCTTTTGCATCCGGCAGCGTTTTGCCATGCTCTCGGCTCAGCGCTTCGGCCAGCTTGTCCATGTCGCGGTTCATCAGGTTGACCATCGCCATCATGACGCGCGCGCGCTTTTGCGGATTGGTCGCGCCCCATGCGGGCTGTGCGATCGCCGCCTGTTCAATCGCCGCGGTGGTTTCAGCCGCGCTTGCCATCGGACACTTATATTGTACTTCACCCGTGGCAGGGTTGAAGACGTCGTCGAACCGGCCCGACGTGCCAGCGACATATTCACCATTCAGGAAGTGTGTCAGGTCTTGCATCGAAAACTCCTCCGATAATTTGCGGCTAGAATAGGCTTGCATAAATCGCACGAACAGAGGCAATGTTTCAAAATTGCTTTGCAAAAATGCAAAAGGAACACCATGACCCCGAACTGGGATGACATGCGGATTTTTCTGGCCGTCGCACGCGAGGAAAGTCTGTCTTCCGCAGGGCGTATCCTAAAGATAGATCCGGCCACGGTCGGGCGGCGGATTGCCCGGCTTGAGGCATCTTTGGACACAACTTTATTTACGAAGTCACAACAAGGATACGTGTTGACCGCCTCGGGTGAACGTCTGCTGGATCACGGCTTGCATGCGGAAGAAGCGATGCGCGCGGCGGCGGGGGCCGTTGCGGGTTCTGCCAAATCACTCAGCGGTCAGATACGGATCGGCGCCCCGGACGGTAGCGCCAACTACTTGCTACCGCAGGTTTGCGCGAAAATCAGCGATGCCAACCCGGATCTGGATATCCAAATCCTCGCCTTGCCGCGAATCATAAACCTGTCCCGACGAGAGGCGGACATGGCCGTCACCGTCAGCGCGCCCACCGCTGGCAAGCTACTAATCAAGAAAATCAGTGACTACAGACTGCATTTGGTGGCGACGCAAAACTACCTGGATCTTCACGATCCAATTCGGTCAGTCGAGGACCTTAAGGGCCATCGCCTGATCGGATATATCCCGGATATGATCTTTGACCGAGAGCTGGACTATCTCAGCGACATTGGCATTGACCGTGTCGCCCTTGCATCGAATTCGGTTTCGGTTCAGCTGCGACAGGTTTCGCTGGGCACCGGTATCTGCGTGGCGCATGACTTTACTTTGCCGTTCCATCCGGCACTGCGGAAAATCCTGACGGATCAAGTGAGTTTGACGCGAAGTTTCTACCTTGTCCGGCATCAGGGGGATCAACGCAACGAAAGGTTGAACCGCTTTGCCGACGCGTTGATGCAGGGCATCCGGGAAGAGATTGCGCGACTTGAAGCCGAAGCCGACGCTTGACAGGGTTGGCCATTCCGGCAACGCTTTGGAAAACAGTACGTTATTTTCCGGAGGTTTTTATATGCTTGTTCAGGCTATTCTTACATCCAAGGCGGCGGACGGAGTGGTTACGGTTGCCCCGACAGCGACAGTTTCTGAGGCCGCTAAGATTCTGGCCCAAAAACGGATCGGTACGGTTGTCGTGTCAGAGGATGAAGGCAAAACGGCCATCGGCATCCTGTCCGAAAGAGATATCGTGCGAGAATTGGCCGCCAGCGGCAGCGGGTGTCTGAACCAACCGGTCGAATCTTACATGACGCGCGAGTTGATGACTGCGACGCAACAAGAAAGCGTGCAGGATATAATGACCCGCATGACCGAAGGCCGTTTTCGCCACATGCCAATTGTCGAAGACGGAAAGCTGATTGGCATCGTGACTATTGGTGACGTGGTTAAAGCGCAACTGACCGAACTTGCTATGGAAAAAGACGCCCTTCAGGGCATGATTATGGGGCACTAACAGGCCCGGTTTCTTTGCGACCTCTTGCGCTGTCAGCAAAGTTGTGTTTGCTGACGCGTAATTTCCAGGACGCAGGAGAGTGCGATGCGGGTTGCTCTGTACCCAGGAACCTTTGACCCGATTACTCTGGGCCATATAGATATCATTCGCCGCGCCTCGGCCTTGGTGGACAAACTGGTTATTGGCGTCGCCATTAACCGCGACAAAGGGCCGTTATTCTCATTGGAGGAACGCGTGGCCATGATCGAAGCAGAATGCGCGCATCTTTCGCAGCAGACCGGAACCGAGATTGTAGCCCACCCGTTTGAAAACCTGCTGATCGATTGCGCCCGTGATGTGGGTGCTCAAATCATCGTACGTGGGCTGCGGGCTGTGGCGGATTTCGAGTATGAATTCCAGATGGTTGGCATGAACCGCGCACTGGATGACTCGATCGAGACTGTCTTTCTGATGGCTGAGGCGCGGCACCAGGCCATCGCCTCAAAGCTTGTGAAAGAGATCGCTCGTCTTGATGGGGACGTGTCGAAATTCGTCACGCCCCAGGTTAATGAAGCCTTGCGAGAGAGATTAGGCTAGGGCACCCATTGCGGCCGCGGTGTCCAGCATGCGGTTCGCAAATCCCCACTCATTGTCGTACCAGGCCAACACACGCACCAGTGTTCCATCGGTGACTTTGGTTTCAGCCAGCGACACGGTCGAGCTGTGTGAATCGTGATTGAAATCAATCGACACCAGCGGGCGGTTTTCGGCGGCCAGAACACCGGGGATTTTTGCAGCCGCTTCAACAAACAGCGCATTTACCTCTTCATCTGTGGTTGGGCGCGAAACCTCTGCCACAAGATCAACAACCGACACGTTCGGTGTGGGAACGCGAATGGCCTGACCTGTCAGTTTACCCACCAGTTGCGGTAGAACCAGACCAACTGCAGCAGCGGCGCCGGTGGTGGTTGGGATCATCGACAGGGCTGCAGCGCGGGAAAGATAAGGGTCCTTGCCTACAGTGTCATGAACTGGCTGGCTGGCGGTGTAGGCGTGTACGGTTGTCATGTTGCCATGTACAATGCCAAGACCCGCGTCAAGAGCAGCAGCGACAGGTGACAGGCAGTTGGTGGTGCAGGACGCATTTGAAACGACTGTGTCTTCGGCCGTCAGCTCGTGATCGTTCACACCAAAAACAATCGTTTTTACGGCAGCATCTCCGCGTGCAGGCGCAGAGATCAAAACCTTTTTCGCGCCGTTTTTCAGGTGGCGTTCCGCCGCTTCGCGCGTGCGAAACACGCCGGTGCATTCCAGAACGACATCTACATCCGACCAATTCAGCGCTTCGGGGTCGCGTTCGCTGGTCAGACGGATCGGGCCGGCGCCAACATCCAAGCCCGCTTCGGTCAGTGTGACTTTATGAGGGTAACGGCCATGAACGCTATCAAACTCAAACAGGTGCGCGTTCATTTCGGGTTTGCCAAGGTCGTTGATTGCGACGACTTCCAGATCAGTACGCTTGTTCTCCATCACTGCGCGAAGAACTCCGCGTCCGATCCGTCCAAATCCGTTGATTGCCAGCTTTAGTGTCATGTTCTGCTCCGTCCGAATGTCGGCTGTTGACGAGTTAGCGCTAACAAATCCAGATGGGCAGAAATGTCAAGTAAAACATCTATCAGCGCCAGAATGCGAGCCAGTCCAAAAAGGCAAAAAGCTTCTTGCCAAGGAAGACCAAATGCTCGGGTCCAAACATGGTTAAGTCTAAAATAATTCCACCAAGAATCAAAAGGCCAAGCCAGATAGCGATTTGGTTGGTCATTGCGGCCCCAAACGAATATGCCCGCCCAGATAACCTGAGCGGGCAAATAGGTTCAAGAAATCAAATCGCCCTTAGTTAAGCCGACCCATGGCCACAGCGACATCGGCCATTCGAACCGAAAAACCCCATTCATTGTCGTACCACGCCAGAACGCGTACTAGGCGGTTGTCGACAACACGCGTTTGATCCGGCGCGAAGATCGAGCTTTCCTCAGTATGGTTAAAATCGGTCGAAACCAGAGGGGCAGGTTCATATCCCAAAACACGCTGCATCGGGCCTTGTGCGGCGTGGCGCACGATTTCGTTGACTTCGTCAACCGTTACATCGCGCGCGGCGCGGAAAGTCAGGTCCACCGCCGACACGTTCGGGGTCGGCACGCGGATGGCTGAGCCGTCCAAACGACCTTTCAGATTGGGCAGAACCTCGCCCAAAGCCTTCGCCGCGCCCGTCGAGGTCGGGATCATCGACATAGCGGCCGCACGGGCGCGGTACAGATCGCTGTGGCGACGGTCCAGCGTCGGCTGGTCGCCCGTGTAGGCGTGGATTGTCGTCATTATTCCGTTCTCGATGCCGATACCCTCATCCAGAACCTTCGCAAGCGGAGCAAGGCAGTTCGTGGTGCAGGAGCCGTTCGAAACCATATTATCGTTCGCGGTCAGAGTGTTGTGGTTCACGCCAAACACGATGGTTTTATCGACATTCTTTCCGGGCGCCGACAGCAGAACCTTGGCTGCACCACGCTCGAGATGGGTTTTCGCCTTGTTGCCGTCATTGAACTTGCCGGTGCATTCCAGAACGACGTCGCAGCCCTGCCAGTCCAATTCAGCCATGTCGTAGGTCGAAAACATCTCCATCGGGCCGCGCCCCAGATCCATCGTATTGCCGTTGACGGCGATGTCGCGCGGAAAGCGCCCGTGGATGCTGTCGTATTTCAAAAGATGCGCCGAGGTTTCCAGCGGGCCGGTTGCATTGACCTTGATCACTTCGATGTCGTTCCGTCCTGACGCGGCGATGTGCGACAGGGTGCAGCGGCCGATGCGGCCAAATCCGTTGATCCCGACCTTGATGGTCATGTGACGTCTCCAAATGCGCTTGCGTTGCAGGCCGTATAGCGGTGATTTCTGAATCTCAAAAGACTAAAAACGGCATATTTTTAAGGTGTTAGCGCAAACCTCACGCGATTGCGCTAACGCTTGCGCTAGCTGTGAGATCGGGTAGGGTCCGAGTGCGGCAGGTGACACGAAAGGATGCGCGATGAGCGGTCTACTGGCCCTTTTGGATGACGTGGCGGGCATTGCCAAAGTGGCGGCAGCTTCGGTGGACGATGTGGTTGCAGCGGCGGGTAAGGCAGGCACAAAAACGGCTGGGGTCATCATCGACGATGCGGCTGTCACGCCGAAATACGTGCAAGGTTTTGCGCCAGCGCGCGAGTTACCAATTATCTGGCGCATCGCCCGCGGGTCGGTCTTCAACAAAATCGTTCTACTGCTGCCGGTGGCGCTGTTGCTGGCAAATTTCGCGCCTTGGCTGATTACGCCACTTTTGATGATTGGTGGCTCGTATTTGTGTTTCGAGGGGGCAGAAAAGATATTCCACGTCCTTTTCCCGCACGGCAGTCAGGCAATCGAAGAAGATATGAGCGTGAAGGATCCTGGCCATCTTGAAGAACAAAAGGTCAAGGGTGCAATCAAGACCGATTTCATTCTGTCCGCGGAAATCATGACCATCGCCCTTGCCGCTATTGAGGCACCGAACCTTTGGATGCAAGCGGCTACCTTGGCAGTTGTTGGGCTTGGCGTGACGATTGCCGTTTATGGATCGGTCGCGCTGATCGTTAAAATGGATGATGTCGGGCTATTCTTGGCCCAGAATGCGCCGACTCCAATCGGCAGAGGATTTGGCCGCGGTTTAGTCAGGGCGATGCCGAGCGTTATGAAGACTCTTTCGATTGTCGGCACGGCGGCAATGCTGTGGGTCGGTGGGTCGATCATCATCCACGGGATGGAGGTTTTAGGCTTTACCTGGCTTGGGCACCACATTCATGACTGGGCCTATGCCATTGGGCATTCGGTCTCGGAACAATGGGTCGGGGCAGTTGAGTGGATATCCAAGGCCACAATGGATGGCGTGTTTGGTTTGGCATGGGGATTTGTCTTGATCCCCGTGGCAACCAAGGTGATCGGACCGATGCTGTCCAAGACACCCAAAGCGCACTAAGTTCCAAATCAAAAGGGCGACCAATGCCGCCCTTTGCTTGTTTTCTGAACGGGTTTAAAGCCCAAGCAAGTCCTTGACCTTGGCCACTGTTGCCTCGGCCGTTATGCCGAAATGCTTGTACAATTCACCTGCAGGGGCTGATGCACCAAAGCTCGACATGCCGATAAACCCGGCCTTTGCCTCACGGCCACGCTCACCCAATAGCCAACGGTCCCAGCCACCAGCGCGAACAGCGGCCTCGATGCCAACACGCACAGGACCTGCTGGCAGTACGCGCTTGCGGTAGGCCTCGTCTTGCCGCGCGAAAAGTTCCATGCAGGGCATGGAGACGACGCGGGTGCCGATGCCTTCGGCTTCAAGCATCGCTTTGGCTTCCATCGCCAGCGAAACCTCAGAGCCCGTGGCGATCAAGATCGCCTGACGCTTGGCGTCCGCTTCTGCCAGCACGTAAGCGCCCTGAGCAACCATGTTCTTGGTCTTGTGCTGGGTGCGCACGGTCGGCACCCCCTGACGCGTCAGTGACAGGACCGAGGGGCTGTTCTGGAAGCTCAGTGCCAATTCCCAGGCTTCTGCGGTTTCAATGGTATCCGCGGGGCGGAACACATAGGTGTTCGGCGTTGCGCGCGAGATGGCCAGATGTTCAACCGGCTGGTGGGTCGGGCCATCTTCACCGAGGCCAATCGAGTCATGTGTCATCACGAAAACCGACGGGATTTTCATCAGCGCCGCCAAACGCATCGCCGGGCGTGCATAGTCGGTGAAGGCCATGAAGGTGCCACCATAGGGACGGATACCGCCGTGCAAGGCCATGCCGTTCATTGCAGCGGCCATGCCGTGTTCGCGGATACCGTAGTGGATGTAGCGACCCTTGCGATTCTCCGGCAGGAATACGCCCATGTCTGCGGATTTGGTGTTGTTCGAACCGGTCAGGTCGGCCGAGCCGCCCACGGTCTCGGTCATGATCGGGTTCACGACATTCAGAACTTTCTCGGACGAGGCGCGCGTGGCCAGTTTCGGCTGCTCTTCCGACATCTGCTTTTTAAATGCGCGGATCGCACCCGCGAGTCTTTTGGGCGCTTCGAACGCGTATGCACGGTTGAATTCCGCCTGCTTACGCTCGGACAGCTCGGCGAACCGCTCTTCCCATGCTGCCCGTTCGGTTGTACCGCGGGTACCGATGGACTCCCATGCGGACTTTACCGACGCAGGAACTTCGAACGGGCCATGCGGCCAGCCATAGCCGTCTTTGGCCGCCTTCAACTGGTCTTGATCGGTCAGGGCGCCATGGCCTTTTGATGTATCCTGCGCCGCGTGACCCAGAGCTATGTGGCTTTCACACGCGATCATGGTCGGTTTGTTCGATTTTTTTGCCTGCACGATGGCCGCATCGATCGCCTTCGGGTCATGACCGTCGATCTCTATCACATGCCAGCCAGAAGCTGCGAACCGGCGCACCTGATCGGTGCGATCAGCGATATCAACGGTACCATCGATGGTGATGTTGTTGTTGTCCCAAAAGACGATCAGCTTGCTCAGTTCGTGGCGACCGGCCAGGGTGATGGCCTCTTGGCTGACGCCTTCCATAAGGCAGCCGTCGCCCGCGATCACATAGGTATAGTGATCGACGACCTTCTTGCCGTAATGCGCGCGCTGGATTTCCTCGGCCATTGCAAAACCGACAGCATTCGCAATGCCCTGGCCCAGCGGCCCGGTTGTGGTTTCAATCCCGTTGATCAGAAAGTTTTCCGGATGGCCCGCAGTTTTTGCACCCAACTGTCTGAAATTCTTGATCTCGTCCAGTGTCACATCCGCATGACCTGTCAGGTACAGCAGCGAATAAACCAGCATCGAGCCGTGACCTGCCGACAGAATAAACCGGTCGCGGTCGGGCCAGTTTGGGGCAGAGGCGTCGAACTTCAGGTGCTTTTCGAACAGTACGGTCGCGACGTCGGCCATGCCCATCGGCATGCCGGAATGGCCAGAATTGGCGGCAGCGACGGCGTCAAGGGTCAGGGTGCGGATGGCCGCAGCTTTGTCCCAGTGTTCAGGGTTTGCATTGCGCAGCGCAGTCAGGTCCACGGGCGTTGTTCCTTTGGATTACAGGCAGATGGGCCGCTCAATACCATCCACCCCCCAAAGTGCAAGCGGAACCCCGCGTTTTAATGCCAGTATGGTTCAAGAAAACAGCCCAAGCCGTTGAAAGCAAACAGTGGGTATTTTCAGTACCGTTAGGATACACTAGGGCAAGTTGCGGCCGAAATTGATTCGGACAAACCCGCGATAGAAACGAACCTTGGGTAAGAGGTGGCAGGGGCATGAGCCAGATCGAAGAACTACAGCGCCGTATTGTTGCCGCGATGGATCGGATCGGGACCGGTGTCGACACGCTACTGGATGCGACGCTGGATGCGGCTCCAGCTGACAGTGGTGGGGATGACGCTCTTCGCGCAGCGCTGGAGGATGAACGTATCGCCAATGCGCAGTTGGAAGAGCGGCTTAAAGTTCTGAAAGAACGCCATGAGCAGGAAGCTGACGCGATGCGCGCAGAACTGGAAAGCCTGCGAACGGCACCAGCGGGCGACACCGAAAGCGCTGCATTGCAAGAGCAACTGGCTGAGGCGCATGAAAAAATTGCGGCGGTCGAGGCCGCACGCGCCGAACTTGCTGAGGCCAAGGCGGCGCTTGAAAACCAGGACGAGCTTGAGGCTTTGAAATCCGAGAATGCACAGCTGAAAGCCGTTGCCGCCTCGGCCGAGGAATTTAAAGCCGAGAATGCCCGTCTGCGGGCCGAATTGGCAGATAGTGAGCGCGTGACCGAACTGAGCGCTGAGCTGGATATGCTGCGCGCCGAGCGGTCAAGCCACGGCGCAGCGATGTCACGGTTGGATGACGATTTGCAGCGGATGCGCAAGGCGAACGAACAGCTGCGCCGGTCGATTGACGAGTTGCGAGAAGCGGCAGAAGACGGCGTGCCTGATGCGGATCTGCTAAATCGCGCAACGGTTGCCGAGCTTGAGGCAACCCGTGCCGCACAGGCGACGGATGCCGCCGAAGCGCGTGCGGTTCTCGCCCGGCTTGAACCATTGCTGTCCAAAGCGAAACTTGCGGAAGGAGAGGTTGAATAATGCCCGAAGTAACGATCCAAATCGGTGGGCGCGGTTTTGACGTCTCGTGCCAGGAGGGGGAAGAGCCATTCCTGCATTCTGCAGCCAAGATGCTGGATGATGAGGCGCAAATTTTGTCCGATCAGATCGGACGCATGCCCGAATCCCGTATGCTGCTGATGGCAGGTCTGATGCTGGCCGATAAGGTGGCTGGTACAGATGACAGGATCAAAGCGCTTGAGGCCAAGCTGGCCGAGGTCGAGGCCGAATTGCAAGCCGTTAAGAACATGCCGCAACCCGAACCAGAGCGGTTTGAGGTCGCCGTGGTGCCACCATCAGTGACGGATACGCTAGCAGAGGTTGCCGCTCGGGCAGAGGCGATTGCATCCGTGATCGAGGAGAGGTCCGCCGGATGAACGCACTGAAACCGGCGGCTGTTGTTGCGCTGTTCGCACTGCCGCCAGCGGTGGCATCCGCTGACATGGATATTCTGCCGGTTACATTCACTTGTGAGAACGGTGTTGAACTGAAAGTCGCCTATTTCAACGCGACAGACGGGTCGAGTGCAGCGGCGATGGTGTTAGACAATCAGTTGGTCACACTGCGCCAAGTCCCGAGTGGCTCGGGCATCCGCTATGAATCAGATGGCAGTGCTGGCACATACATATTGCGATCGAAAGGTTGGGACGCGAACGTCAGTTTCCTGGCGACAGGTTCAGATGCCGCCAGTGAACAGGTTGTTTTGGAAGGCTGTGAAAGCCGCTGATCAGGCGTTTGCTTCGCGGATCTTGTCGGCTGCGTCCTTATTGTAGCCAACACCGTTATCGTCAAACAAGGTGTCCAGCTCACCAGACAAGGTCATCTCGGTGATGATGTCGCAGCCGCCTACGAATTCGCCCTTTACATAAAGCTGGGGAACGGTCGGCCAATCGGAATAGTCCTTGATGCCCTGGCGAACATTTTCATCGGCCAGCACGTTCACGTCGGTGTACTCGACACCCATAAAGTTCAAAACACCAGCCACGCGCGACGAGAACCCGCATTGAGGCATCTCTTTCGTGCCTTTCATATACAGCACGACATCGTTGGCTTTGACCGTATCGTCAATTTGGGTCTTCACATCAGTCATTTCGCGTTTCCTTTGCTCTTCGGCATCATCGCTTTGGCATAGTCTTGAGGATCATTCGGGACGCGGTATTGCGTGGAATGTCCACCGCCGGACCCGCCTGAGTCATAAATTGTAAAAATCGTGCGATATCCCAATCCTGGACGAGTTCCTCGTTTGGAATGGGGGTCATTTTTAGATCGGCTTCGTGCCAATAGGGCCGTCAAAACAATAACGGCCGCGATACCGACAACGATGCCAAGTCCAAGATCCATTTTATTCCGGCACTTTGGTTGTTAAAGCCAGCGCATGCAACTCCCCGTCCGGGCCATCCATTTTTCCCTTCAACGCGGCATAGACTGCACGCTGTTGCTGAACCCGGTTTTTGCCGCGAAAGCTTTCGTCCACCACCATGGCGGACATATGAACACCATCCTGACCGCCGACCTGTATCTCAGCATCAGGAAAGGCTTCGCGCAGCAGGTGTTCGATTTCGTGGGCGCTCATCGGCATGTAGGTAACTCCAGAAGGTCTTTCCCAAGATGTAGAGCGCCCGGACGGGGCGCGCAAGGGTGTGATAGGGGGCTGAAAATCACAAAACCTGCGCAAGTTGTGCACAGGTTTTGTGATGCGGTCGCGATTCAATATCAGGCCACGGCTGCTGCAAAACTTCTACGGAACGTATCCGCAAGGTCAGTGAGCGCGGCTTCAGAGGTTCCGATCTTGACAGTGTCACCAGTGAAGCGTCCAACAGACACCAGCGGGACACCGGCCTGGCCTGCTGCGATCATCAAAGCCTCGGCCTGATCAAAATTACATGCGATCAGATAGCGGGCCTGATCTTCGCCGAACAGGAACTCGGTCGACGCCTCGTCCAGATGGATACCGACACCAGCAGATTCGGCCAGTTCAAACGCCGCCAGGGCAAGCCCGCCGTCGCCAAGATCAGTACATGCCTTGATCAACTCGCGGTTTTCACGGACGAAGTCGCCGTTACGCTTTTCTGCTTCCAGATCAACATGAGGCGCATCCCCGTCTTCGCGGTTGAAAACCTCAGCAAGCAGGGCCGATTGACCAAGATGGCCGTGAGTATCTCCGATTACTAGCGCGACGTGCCCTTCGCGGACTTCGGTGCCGATGATCTCATCCGTATGATTCAGCAAACCTACCGCGCCGATGGTTGGCGTAGGCAGGATCGCCTGACCGTCAGTTTCGTTATAAAGCGAGACATTGCCCGAAACGATTGGCATATCCAGTGCTGCGACGGCCTCGCCGATACCCTTGATCGCACCGACGAACTGACCCATGATCTCGGGCTTTTCAGGATTGCCGAAGTTCAGGTTATCGGTGGTCGCCAGCGGTTTGGCCCCAACGGCGGTCAGGTTTCGATAGGCTTCGGCCACCGCCTGTTTGCCACCCTCGACTGGGTTTGCCCGGACATAGCGTGGTGTGACGTCGCTGGTGAAAGCCAACGCCTTGTCAGTTCCGTGAACGCGGACCATGCCAGCACCTAAACCGGGCGTGCGGGCAGTATCAGCCATTACCATCGTGTCATACTGTTCGTACACCCACTGCTTGCCGGCATAGTTGGGGGAAGAGAGCAGGGCGCGCAGACCATCAATTGGGTCGATCTGAGGCACTTCGGCCAGCTCCTCAGCCGCCGGTGTCGGCACCCACGGGCGGTCATACTCTGGCGCGGTGGAGGACAGCTTAGACAGGACCAAATCCGCTTTGACCTCTCCGTTGTGGACAATCAAAAAGCGGTCTTCGGCAATGGTTTCACCAACGATGGCGAAATCCAGATCCCATTTTTCGAAGACGGCGCGGGCCTCAGCCTCAAGCTCAGGCTTCAGCACCATGAGCATGCGTTCCTGCGATTCAGACAGCATCATCTCATACGCTGTCATGTTCTCTTCGCGCTGGGGTACATTCTCCAGATCAAGACGAACGCCCAGACCACCCTTGTCCCCCATTTCAACGGCAGAACAGGTCAGGCCAGCGGCGCCCATGTCCTGAATCGAGATCACGGCGCCTGTCCGCATCAGCTCTAGTGTGGCTTCCATCAAGCGTTTTTCGGTGAACGGGTCACCTACCTGTACGGTCGGGCGCTTTTCTTCAATCGTGTCGTCGAATTCAGCCGATGCCATCGTTGCTCCGCCGACGCCATCGCGACCGGTTTTTGCGCCCAGGTAAACCACCGGCATACCCACGCCGGACGCTGCCGAATAGAAAATTTTGTCGCTGTCAGCCAGACCTGCAGCAAAGGCATTCACAAGGCAGTTGCCGTTGTATGCGGGATGGAATCGCACCTCACCGCCGACGCAAGGCACGCCGAAGCAATTGCCATACCCACCGATGCCTTCGACCACGCCGTTGACGAGCTGGCGTGTCTTGTGGTGGTCAGGCTCACCAAACGAGAGGGCATTCATCGAAGCAATCGGCCGCGCGCCCATGGTGAACACATCGCGCAGAATACCTCCGACACCGGTCGCGGCACCCTGATATGGTTCGATGTACGAGGGGTGGTTGTGGCTTTCCATCTTGAAAACAACGGCTTGCCCATCCCCAATATCGACAACGCCTGCGTTTTCACCCGGTCCACAGATCACCTGAGGGCCAGAGGTCGGCAAGGTGCGGAGCCATTTCTTCGACGATTTGTATGAGCAGTGCTCGTTCCACATGGCGGAGAAAATGCCCAGCTCGGTGAAGGTCGGCTCGCGCCCGATGATCTCAAGGATCATGTCGTATTCTTCGGGCTTCAATCCGTGGGCGGCAATCAGATCCGGTGTGATGGCGGGCTCTTGCATCGTCTGTCCTGTTCTCAAGGTGGCCGAGATTGCGCGCGTTTTAGGGCAAGGCCGCGTCGGTGGAAAGGGTTAAGACCAACCGCATCGGGTTTCCTGGGGCAATCCGATAAAAAAGGCCGTCCTCGGGACGGCCCTTTGACTATTTGCAATGGCATTTAGGTTACTTGGGCGCGCCGTGTTCCGAGCCGGGTTTCTGCGCTTGCTGCTCAACTTGTTGATTGACGGCTTCGCCCGCTGCAGCCCCGATCGCGGCCTTTTGCTCTTCGCTCAAGTGGTCGGCGTCGTCCAAACCGGGAATCGCAACGCGAACCTCGCGCCGCGCAAAATCAATCCCGTTTTCATTGAACGCGGCCTTAACGCGGTTAAAGATTTCTTTGCGCAGGGTGAACTGTTTGCCGGGCTTGGCCATAAATTTGCCTCGGATGATCATGCCGACGTCGTCGAAGTCAAACACACCCTGAGATTTAAAGGGCTGAAGGAAACCGTCCTTGAAGGCTTCGTCCGCCATCATCTCGGCCCCGATCTTCTTGAAAATCTTCTTCACTTTGTTGGGGTCAGTGTCGAAGGGTACGGTGAATTTCAGCTTCATGATGACCCAGTCGCGGCTGTAATTCGTCAGCTTTTGAATCTCACCGTAAGGAATGGTGTGAACGGGACCGCGATGATGGCGCAGTTGCATCGAACGGATCGAAATTTTTTCGACCGTGCCAGTCGTGCCGCCAACGTCGACATATTCGCCCACCCGGAAAGCATCATCGACCAGAAAGAAAATCCCGCCAACGATATCGGCAACCAGCTTTTGCGCACCAAAACCGATGGCCAGACCCAGTACACCGGCACCGGCAAGCAGCGGTGTGATATTGATACCCAACGCCCCAAGCGCCAGCAAAACAAAGATCACGGCGATGGCAACCTGGGCCGTTACGCGCAGAAGGGGTAAAACGGTCGCAAGGCGCGAGCCGCCCGAGCCACCGCCTTCTCCGGCTTCTGCGTCGGGGCTCTGCTCGGCTTCGGTTTGCTCTCTTGCCAGACGGCGGTTGATCCAGAGTGAGACAAGTTCATTCAGGATGTACCCGACAGCGATAATAATGAAGAACTGGATCAATCTTCCGCCAGCTTCCTCTCGACCGCCCGCGATTTCTCCAAGGTCAAGATCCCATGCTCTTGCGATCATGAGAATGATCAATATGCCCGCAAGAACTCGGCCAATTCGGATATAGCTGCGTTTGGTGGATTTGTAGGCTCTCTCAGCCACACGGCCTTCACCTTGCATCGGAGGTTGCAGATGACGCACCAAGCCGCGGATCACAGTGTCCAGCGCGGGCGCGATCAGCAGCCAGAACATGGTGGCGAAATGCGCCCCCTGAACCAGCAGTGCGATTTTCATCGGATCACGCTGCGCGGCAAGGAATTCAACAAGCAGCCAAAATACTACTGAAACACCGATAGCGAAATACGGATAGTAACGGGCAACCTCTTCGTCGAATTTTGTGTGGTCAGGATCTGTGCCAAGCATCATTTGCGACAGCCCCTCGCGCGCAGTCCATGCGATGATACCGATGTAAATGTGGATTGCAGCATTCAGCCAGAAACCGATGCGCGTTTCGTCGCCCGTAATTCCGTTCAAAGCGTTAAACCGCAGAATAAACAGCGTAAATCCTATCAGGATCAGAAGTCCGACCAAATTTCGATACAGGTACTTCGCCCAATGATCATCGATATTCACCAAGCGGAAATGAGGCTTGGTAGGGGCCAGAATAAACCGAGAAGCGGCGGCTCCGAGGCGGGGAACCCAAATCAAGTAAAACACGAAGGGTGCGGCGTAGGTGAGTTGCTCGGGCGTTAGCAGTCCTCGCCCCAAGGCTCGGATGACCACATAGAAAACTACCAAACCGGCAATCTCGCGGCAAAAGCGATTGAACAAATAGCTGACCGCACCCCAAAGATCGTTTTCATCAGCCGGTTCAGGCCTGTTTCGCCAGTTTCGAGTGAGCAAGCCGAACAGCTTTTCGGCGATCAGCCCGGCGACAAGAACACTCAGAACCAAACCCAACAGAACAAAGACACCGTTTGTTCCGAAAGTTCCGATAAAGTTGCCGACTGCCTGCGTCTGTGCGGTAAATAAATTGGGCACGGTGACCGCCACATCAGTCCATGAAGCCACCATTGCGGCCCATATCTCGCCGATTTCCGTTATCGGATCTTCTCGCTCTGCCTCTTCGGCCTGGTTTTGTTCGGCAACTGCGTCCAACCGCTCAAGCAGGATGGCGCGGACCTGGTCATCGGACATGCGCGCGACAAGATCATCTACTTGTTCCGGCGTCAGATCTTGGGGAATGCTGACCGTGCCCGAAGAACTGGGCGCTTCATTTTCCTGCGCAAATGCAGGATGGAAAAAGAAACAAATTGAGAAGATCGCCAGGAAAAGGCGAACAGGAGTAAGCATCGAATCTGTCCTCGAACACGCAACTTTATAAATTTTACGTGATCATAAGAATAAGTGCCCGGGAATCATAGATGTTTTGCCCTTTGTACGCGGCGCGCGTTGCCTAAAGGCAAAAAAAGGGCCGAGCACTAAGCTCGGCCGTAGTCCAACAGGGAGGTATGAAGATGATGAGCGTTTCGGCATCATCGCCTTCGATTGCTCATTTAGGGGTCAGTTTGTTAACGATCAAGACATTTCAGATTGATCGTTGGTCATGTCCGCTATGCCATCTGTGCATAGCTAGAGTTTTCCCATTTGCTTCAACTGCTTGCGCTGTTCAATGATCTCATCCTGAACGAAATCGCGAAAGGCTGCGACGCGTTTCGAATGGCGCAACTCTTCTGGGTAGGCGAGGTAAACAGGAACATCTGCACTTTCGATATCGGGCAGGATGGGAACGACATTGGGCAACCCATGGGTGACATAGTCGGGCAGTACGCCGATACCCAGATGGTGCAATACGCCTTGCAAGACACCGAAATAGTTGTTGACGGTCAGCAGTGAGCCCGGGTTGTAAGTCATCAAATGCCGAACCATGGCTGCGCTGGCACCAACTTGCGGGGCCGCAGGTGTTTGGCAGATCAATCGGTGGTGCTCGATGTCCTCCAGAGAGGCGGGCATACCTCCGCGCGTGTCGAGATATTCCTGCGTCGCGTAAAGCTGCATTTGCACCGTCATGAGGCGCTTGCGAACCAGATCCGCCTGGCTGGGTTCTTTCATGCGAATGGCGACGTCAGCCTCGCGCATCGGCAAGTCCAACACACGTTCTTCCAACATCAGGTCGATGTTCAAGTCAGGATATTGTTCGTAAAGTTTCGGAAGGCGCGGGGCCAGCCACAGGGTGCCGAACCCAAATGTCGTTGTCACCCGCAAGACCCCGAACACCTCTTCCTCGCTGTCACGGATGCGCGCTGCGGCCGCATCCAGGCGCTTCGACATGGCTGAAGTCGCATCAAACAGCAGCTCGCCTTGTTCGGTCAGGATCAACCCCCGTGCGTGGCGGTGGAACAGAGTCGAATCAAGCGACTCTTCTAAGGCTCTGATCTGTCGGCTGACCGCTGACTGAGACAGATTCAGCTTATCACCCGCATGAGTCAGGCTGCCCGCATCCGCAACTGCGTGAAATATCCTAAGCTTGTCCCAATCCATCGCCGCAACTTTCGTTATCCTTCGGAAGGCCTATATGAAATAGGTAACAACTTCTACATTCAAACACTGAAATCCTTGGGATACTGAGGATAAATACTATACAGGTCAGAAATTATGACCTAAAATGGACACAAATGCAGCACACTGATCTGACGAGGGGAGACGTCTGATGAGTCAGCCAAAAATATCGCTGAACGACAGATTTGATTTGGATAAAAGCCCCGTTCTTTTGAACGGCACACAAGCGCTTGTGCGCCTGATGCTGATGCAGAAGGCACGGGATACACAGGCGGGCTTAAACACGGCAGGTCTGGTGACTGGATATCGTGGCTCACCGCTGGGCGCAGTGGACACGCAGATGACGCGGGCGCAGAAACGGCTGGCGGAAAGCGACGTCACCTTTCAATACGGTCTGAACGAGGACCTTGCCGCAACCGCGCTTTGGGGAAGCCAGCAGGCAGGGCTGCGCGGGGATGGCCGGTTTGATGGCGTGTTCGGTCTTTGGTACGGAAAAGGCCCCGGTGTTGATCGGTCGGGCGACGTGATGCGCCATGCCAACATGGCGGGTACGGCCAAGCACGGTGGCGTGCTGATGGCGATGGGGGACGACCATACCGGCGAAAGCTCGACCGTTTTGCACCAGTCCGAATGGTCGCTGGTCGATATGTACATGCCGGTCGTCAGCCCCGCTGGTGTGCAGGAAATTCTGGATTATGGCATCTACGGCTTTGCACTCAGCCGGTTTGCCGGGGTCTGGGTTGGTCTGAAGACGATGAAAGACACGATCGAGGTTACGTCGGTTGTGGATGGAAGCGTTGACCGGATGAATCTGGTTGTACCCGACTTCAGCATGCCCGAAGGCGGTTTGAACATCCGGTTGGGCGACACACCGCATCTGCAAGAAGCGCGCATTATCGACTATAAACGCTTTGCGGCCGAAACGTTTTCGCACGCAAACAAGATGGACAAGCGTGTCTGGGGTAAGCCCGGAGCCAAGATAGGCTTTGTTGCGGCAGGTAAAAACTGGCTTGACCTTATGCACGCCATGTCACTGTTGAATATTGATGCCGAAGAAGCTGAGCGGTTGGGGATCACCACGTACAAAATCGGTCAGACCTTCCCATTGGATATGTCCGGTTTCCATGACTGGGCCGAAGGGCTGGACCTAGTTGTTATCGTGGAAGAAAAGCGAAAGCTGATCGAGGTTCAGGTCAAAGAAGCCATCTTTGATGACCGTCGGGGGCGTCGTGTCTACGGGTGGTACAAAGGCGGGGCCGGGACCTTGCACCGCGAGGAGCTGTTCCCCACACGTGGCGCACTTGATCCGAACATGATCGCTGAGAAACTGGGTGAAATCCTGATAGAAGAGGGTCGCGATACGGATGGCGTTCGCGCAGGTTTGGCCAAGCTATCCGAGGCGCGCCGAGCGGACAACGCCGAAGAAATCGCGACGCGATTACCGTATTTCTGCTCGGGCTGTCCTCATAACAGCTCAACCAAAGTCCCGGATGGCAGCCGTGCCTATGCCGGTATCGGCTGTCACTACATGGTGCAATGGATGGACCGGGAAACAACCGGGTTCACACAGATGGGCGGCGAAGGAGCCAACTGGATTGGTGAAGCGCCGTTTTCGACCACCAAACACGTGTTCCAGAACCTTGGCGACGGCACGTATAACCACTCGGGCGTGCAGGCAATCCGTGCCGCGCTTGCCGCAGGTACGAACATCACCTTTAAAATCCTGTATAACGACGCCGTCGCAATGACCGGAGGGCAAGAGAACGAAGGTGATTTGACCGCTGAGAGGATCGTCGCCGAGGTCACGGCGATGGGCGTACAGCACGTGGCAGTGGTGTATGACGAAAAAGAAGACGTGAACTTCAAGGCTCTGCCGTCAGGTGTCGAGACAACTGAACGCGCTAAGTTAATGCAGGTTCAGGAGCGTTTCCGCGAAATCGCGGGCGTCTCGGTTATCGTATACGTGCAAACTTGTGCCGCCGAAAAACGCCGCCGGCGCAAGCGCGGTACTTTCCCCGATCCGGACAAACGCGTATTTATCAACACCGATATTTGCGAAGGCTGCGGTGATTGTGGGGTGCAATCGAACTGTGTTTCGATCGTTCCGAAAGAAACCGAATTGGGGCGCAAGCGTGCGATTGACCAATCAAGCTGCAACAAGGATTTTTCTTGCCTCAAGGGCTTTTGCCCGTCGTTTGTAACGTTGGAAGGCGCAAAAATCCGTAAAGAAGCCACGACTGAGATTGATCTACCTCACCTGCAGGAACCCGTGCTGCCGGAAATCGAAGGAACGCACAACGTTGTGATCACAGGGGTTGGTGGCACTGGCGTGGTGACGTTGGGTGCGGTCCTGGCACAGGCAGCGCAGATAGACGGCAAGGGCGCAGGCATGATGGAGATGGCGGGACTGGCCCAAAAGGGTGGTGCCGTACATATACATTGCCGCCTTGCAAATAAGCCCGAAGATATCAGCGCTATTCGTGTTGCGACAGGCGAGGCGCACGCATTGATCGGTGGTGATTTGGTTGTTTCGGCCGGTGCGAAGACACTGGGGCTGACACGTACCGGACAAACCGGCGCGGTGGTCAACAACCATGAAACAGTAACAGGTGACTTCACCCGCGATACCGGTTTCCGCATTCCCGGAGATCGGCTTGAACTGGCTTTGCAGGCACGGTTGAAAGAAGGCGTCTCTTTGTTCGATGCGACTGAACTGGCGCGCGCGGTGATGGGAGACTCGATTTATTCTAACATGATGGTTTTTGGTGCTGCTTGGCAGCGGGGTTTACTGCCGATCAGCCACGGCGCCATGATGCAGGCTATCGAATTGAACGGTACTGCTGTTGAACGGAACAAACGCGCGTTTGACATCGGGCGTTGGGCGGTTTTGCATCCATCCGAAGTGGAGGCAATTCTTAAGCCTAATCTGTCAGAAATGCCGAAAACACTGGATCAAAAGATCGACTATCGCGCGGCACACCTGACTGCGTATCAAAGCAACCGTTTAGCCAAACGTTATCGCGAATTCGTGGAAAGGTTTGACGATACTCAGGTCCGGAAAGCCGTGGCAAAAGGGTATCATAAGCTTCTGTCTTACAAGGATGAATACGAAGTTGCCCGACTGATGCTGGACAGCCGCGACAAGGCGTCAGCCGAATTTGATGGAGACTTCAAAATGACGTTCCATCTGGCTCCTCCCATTCTGGGCGGGAAAGGTCCGGATGGACGCCCCAAAAAGCGCGCATTTGGTGAGTGGATGCTGACGCCAATGAAGCTCTTGGCTAAGCTGAAAGTCCTTCGCGGCACGCCGCTGGATATCTTCAGCTATAGCGAAGAACGCCGAATGGAGCGTGATCTGATCAAGCAATACGAGCGTGATTTCAAAGAGGTGGAGCCCTTGATTAATGCGCAAACCCGCGACGCGGTGATCGCTTTGGCGCAACTTCCGCTGGATATCCGAGGTTTCGGTCCGGTTTTGCGGGCGAATGAGGCAAAGGCCGCCAAAAGGCGTGAAGAATTGTTGAGTATCATTAAAGGCGGAGGTCCCGAGCTGCGCGCCGCTGCTGAATAAATCGTCACAGGCGTGTCACGAAACCTAGGCAAAATTGTTGCTTGATCCTATTTTGCGGGCAGCAACCTTCGGAGACTCGGATGCCATCACGCCGTCATGTCGCTCGGGACATTTCCTATGCCCATTCCGCCGAAACAAAAGGCGGACGTATGGTCATTAAACTTATGGAAAACACCACCGGCAGACTGCGACTAATCAAGCGCGCGGACGGGTATGAGAAAGAAGTCACAAACGGGCGTGATTTCTGGTCAGTCATGGTAGATCGCTATGGTCTGTCGCTGGATGTGGTTGGCGGCTCGCTGGCAAATATCCCCAAGACAGGGCCATTGATTCTGATTGCCAACCACCCCTATGGGATTCTGGACGGGCTGATGATGGGGCATATTTTGTCTCAGACACGCGGTGATTTCCGTATTTTGGCCAATCGGGTATTCCGAAAGGCCGAAGATATAAACCGCATCATACTTCCGATTTCGTTTGATGAAACGAAAGAGGCGATGAAGCTGAACCTTGAGACGCGAAAGACAGCCTTGAATTACTTGGGCTCTGACGGGGCAATCGGGATTTTTCCGGGCGGCACGGTGAGCACGGCGGTAAAACCCTTTTCGCACCCGATGGATCCGGGCTGGCGCGGCTTCACGGCACGGATGGTTGCAAAATCGAACGCCACGGTGGTGCCTGTTTTCTTTGACGGCCACACCTCACGCCTGTTCCAGATCGCCAGTCATTTGCACAACACTCTGCGCATGGGTCTGTTGATTAAAGAGTTCAAAAAACGCGTGGATACGCCTGTCAGAGTGGTTATTGGCGACCCCATCGGTAGGGAAGTTTTGGATCCTTTGGCCAAGGATACGCGCAAGATGATGGATTTCTTGCGCAAAGCCACGTATGAGCTGTCTCCGACGCCGTTAGAGTCTTATGACTACGGCTATGAATTTGAGGAACGGCATCGCGCCTAAAGGGGCAAATGGCAGTAGGCATCTTTGATTCTGGCTTGGGCGGTCTGACCGTCCTGGACGCTGCGCAGAAACGTCTTCCGGACGTCGATTTTCTGTATTACGCGGACAGCGCGCATGCGCCGTATGGCGTACGCGACGCTGAAAACATCTATGAACTGACGCGGCACGCCGTAGGTGATCTTTGGAACCGCGGCTGTGATCTGGTGATTCTGGCCTGTAATACCGCCAGTGCTGCCGCACTGCGCCGGATGCAGGAAGAAGGCGTGCCAGAGGGTAAGCGCGTTTTAGGTGTATTCGTACCACTGATCGAGGCTCTGACCGAACGTCAATGGGGTGACAACAGCCCTCCTCGTGAAGTTGCCATCAAGCATGTGGCCCTGTTTGCGACACCCGCAACCGTTTCCAGCCGCGCGTTTCAAAGGGAATTGGCATTTCGGGCCATTGGCGTAGATGTTGAGGCGCAGGCATGCGGCGGCGTGGTTGATGCGATCGAAGATGGTGACATGATCCTTGCCGAGGCACTGGTGCGAAGTCATGTGGATGCGCTGAAACGCAAAATGCCAGAACCTCAGGCGGCTATTCTGGGCTGTACCCATTATCCTTTGATGGCGGACACGTTTCAGGCTGCACTTGGTCCCAAAGTGCAGGTTTTCAGCCAAGGTGCATTGGTCGCGGAAAGCCTTGCGGATTACCTGCAGCGCCATCCGAAAATGCAGGGCGACGCCAAAGGTGGATTCCTGACGACGGGCAAACCAGATTTCGTTAGCGACCGGGCGACCCAGTTCCTCCGACGACAGATCAAGTTCCAAGCAGCCTGACGCAGGTCAAGGACCTTGCCGCACTCCTTCGATTACTCAAAGACCGTCGCGTCGGCGGTCGTGACACTTGACACTATGAAGTAAGAGGTCTGACATGACCCATAAAATCGCAATTCTCGGTGCTTCCGGTTACACCGGCGCCGAACTCGTGAGGCTGATTGCCGAGCACCCGAACATGGAAATCACTGCCTTGGCAGCCGAACGCAAGGCGGGCATGTCGATGGCACAGGTTTTCCCACATCTGCGCCACATGGCACTGCCCGACCTGTGCAAAGTCTCTGAAATTGATTTTTCGCAGATTGACCTGTGTTTTTGCGCATTGCCGCATAAAACCAGTCAGGAAGTCATTCGCGATTTGCCGAAAGACCTCAAGATAATCGACTTGTCCGCCGATTTCCGGCTGCGGGATGCCGGAGAATATGAAAAATGGTACGGCAATCCGCATGCGGCGTTGGAAATGCAGGATGAAGCCGTTTACGGCCTGACCGAGTTCTACCGCGATGAAATTAGAAACGCGCGACTGGTCGCAGGGACCGGCTGTAATGCTGCGACGGGGCAATACGTGCTGCGGCCGCTAGTTTCAGGTGGCGTTATTGACTTGGATGACATCGTTCTGGATCTGAAATGTGCCGTGTCGGGGGCTGGTCGCTCGCTAAAGGAAAACCTGCTGCATTCAGAGTTGAGCGAAGGATACAACGCCTATGCTGTCGGCGGAACTCATCGGCATTTGGGTGAGTTCGATCAGGAGTTTTCAGCACTTGCCGGACGCACGGTACATGTGCAGTTCACACCGCACCTTATACCGGCCAACAGGGGCATTCTGGCAACGACCTACGTAAAAGGCGATCCGGTCAGCGTGTATGAAACGCTCGTCGCCGCTTACAAGGGTGAACCTTTTATCCAGATGTTGCCTTTTGGCGAGACTCCTTCCACGCATCATGTACGAGGTTCCAATTTCTGCCATATTGGCGTCGTCAGCGACCGGATCGAACGTCGTGCAATCGTGATCGGGGCGCTTGATAACCTGACAAAAGGTAGCAGTGGACAAGCCTTGCAGAACGCGAACCTGATGTTAGGTGAGAACGAAACAACGGGTTTGATGATGGCCCCCTTGTTCCCATGAGGACGGTATGAAAACGCTCAAGAAACGTCGTCGAGTTCAGGTCATCGTGCTGGCCGTTGTGGCATTGGTCTTGTCGACGGGGTTGATTGGGTATGCGATGCGGGATGGTATCAACTTTTTCCGCTCTCCCAGCCAGGTGATTGCTGAACCACCTTTGCCGACCGAAGTGTTCCGCATTGGCGGGCTGGTTGAAGAAGGCTCGATCGTGCGCGGACAGGGTGAGACGGTGCGCTTTGTTGTTACCGATGGCGGCGAAAGTGTGCCCGTGGCGTTTACCGGAGTGCTGCCGGATCTTTTTTCGGAAAATCAAGGGATGGTGGGCACTGGATCGTACGTGAACGGCGTATTTGAAGCCACTGAAATTCTTGCGAAACACGATGAGACATACATGCCGAAAGAGGTGATGGATGCTCTGAAAGAACAGGGTGTCTACAAAGAAACCGGCGGTGGTTAACCACCTTCTTCGTTGTGTTCTAGACAGGGCGTTGCACAAGTAGCGCCCTTTCTTTTTCCTGAACCTTTACCGAATTCAAGCAGCGTTCACCCAATAACTAACGGAGGGTGAATTGAGAACGGTCAGACAGATAGCAACCGAAATCGTGGCGCGTGAAGGCGGGTTCATCGACGATCCCGACGACCCGGGCGGTGCGACGAAATATGGCGTTACAATTCACACGATGCGGCGTTTGGGCTTGGATCTGTCCAACGACGGGGTAATCGATACGACAGATGTTCGGATGCTCAGCAAATCTGAGGCAGCAGAGATATTTATCCAGCACTACTATGAGTTGCCCCGCCTGAACCTTCTGCCCGCGGCGATCCGTCCTTCGGTTTTCGACATGTATGTGAATGCCGGCGGACAGGCTGTTACAATACTGCAGCGTCTGTTGCGTGAGATGGGGTATGAACTTGATGTAGATGGAATTGTCGGGCCCCAAACGGCACATGCTTGCGGTAGCGCAGCAAAGCACGACCCGCTCACGCTTCGGGATGCCTACGGTGTCGCACGGCGCAACTTCTATTTTCGTCTGGCCGATCACAGACCTGCATCCCGTAAATATGTGCGCCGCAGGAATGGTGGCAAAGGTGGTTGGATCCGGAGGGCTGAGGAGTTCGTCTCGTCCAAATATCATCTCAGCCATGATGAGTTTCAACAAAGGGTTGCAGCATGGGTTTAATCGCCAACGTATTGTCTTTTCTCTTCGGTAGTAACCGCAACATCGTGCGTGAAACCGTTGAGATATTTCGTGAAAACTCTGAAAAAGGGGCCGAGCGGAACCTGGGACTGCAACAGCAAGCGATGGTTCAGTTCCGTGATGAGTTCAAGGCCCAGCAGAAGAGCCCGTTTGATCGGTTCATGGATGGGTTAAACCGCCTTCCGCGTCCAGCGATGGCGCTTGGCACGTTGGGTCTTTTTGTTGCCGCTATGGTCGATCCGCTATGGTTTGCCGCGCGAATGCAGGGCATTGCGTTGGTGCCCGAGCCGTTGTGGTGGCTGCTGGGCGTGATCGTTTCTTTCTATTTTGGTGCGCGTCACCAAGCCAAGATGCAAGACCTTCAACGCGAGATCTCGGCCACGATGCGGCGCACACCAGACGTTATGGACAACTTATACGCCATACGCTCAATGCGTAGCGATGCGATCGGCTCAGCAGATCCCGGACCAGATGTCATACTGGCTGAACGGGCGAGCCGCCCGGATCGTAATCCCGCGTTGGACGACTGGCGGAGTTCGCGCCCCGTATAAGCCGCGACACTATGGTCGTCTGAAAAGGGCGAAAGTTATTGGAGCTCACCGCCCAACCGAATTATACCTTTGGCCATGTTTACAGAACTTGGCCATTTCGCCCTGATCCTCGCTTTTTTGGTTGCCATCGTGCAGACGGTGGTTCCTCTGATAGGTGCCGCCAAACGATGGCCTAGCTGGATGAGTTTCGCCGAATCCGCGGCGATTATCCAATTCTCGTTAGTTGCTTTTTCGTTCGCCGCACTGGTGTGGGCGTTTGTGAATTCTGATTTTTCCCTAAGGATCGTGGTCGAGAATAGCCATTCGGCCAAACCGATGCTGTACAAGATCAGCGGAACTTGGGGAAACCATGAAGGGTCCATGTTGCTGTGGGTGCTTATCGTGGCTCTGTTCGGCGCGATGGCCGCGTTTTTCGGGGGTGGTCTGCCCCCAACCCTGAAAGCACGAGTTCTGGCGGTGCAGGCCTCAATCGCAGTTGCGTTCTTTGCCTTCATCCTGTTCACCTCTAACCCGTTTGACCGGCTGGTTGTTGCACCTTTTGACGGTCGGGACTTGAACCCGCTGTTGCAGGACCCAGGCTTGGCCTTCCATCCGCCATTTCTGTATTTGGGCTATGTTGGCCTTAGCATGGCGTTCAGCTTTGCGGTGGCCGCATTGATTGAGGGCCGTGTCGACGCGGCTTGGGGCCGTTGGGTACGTCCGTGGACACTGGCGGCCTGGGTGTTTTTGACAATCGGTATCGCTCTGGGGTCGTGGTGGGCATATTATGAGCTGGGCTGGGGCGGGTTCTGGTTCTGGGACCCGGTTGAAAACGCATCCTTTATGCCGTGGCTCTTGGCGGCTGCTTTGTTGCATTCAGCGATTGTTGTGGAAAAACGAGAGGCGCTAAAAAGCTGGACCATCCTGTTGGCGATCATCGCATTTGGATTCTCACTGATCGGTACATTTATTGTGCGTTCGGGATTGTTGACCTCGGTCCATGCCTTCGCAACTGATCCCGAACGGGGCGTCTTTATTTTGCTTATCCTTGTGTTCTTCATGGGGGGCGCGCTGACGTTATTCGCTGCCCGCGCGCAGACAATGGAGGCAAAGGGCGTTTTCGGCATGGTCAGCCGTGAAAGCGCACTGGTGCTGAACAACATCCTGCTGGCCGTTAGCTGTTTTGTCGTATTTGTTGGAACGATGTGGCCGATGGTCGCCGAAATGGCCTTTGACCGGAAGCTATCGGTTGGCCCTCCGTTCTTTAACGCGGCATTTACCCCGTTTATGGTCGCTTTGGGAATAGTGCTGCCTGTTGGTGCGATGCTACCGTGGAAACGTGGCAAGCTGGGGAAAACAGCATATTCGTTACGTTATGTCTTCATTCTGGCCCTTGCGTTGGCGTTGTTGGTCTGGGCGATGCAGACAGGCCGCAGCGCGTTGGGGCCGGTTGGTCTGTTCCTTGGTGCCTGGATCACGATGGGGGCGGCCTTTGATTTGTGGAGCCGAACCGGCCGCAACGGAAGCCTAAAGCGCCTTTTCCGTCTGCCCGGTGCGGACTGGGGTAAAGCTGTGGCGCATACTGGTCTTGGCGTGACCATGTTTGCCGTTGCTGGTCTGACCGCGTGGGAGGTTGAGGATATTCGCGTCGCCCAGCCTGGTCAGCCGTTCGAGGTTGGCCAGTTTACTCTCACTCTGGAAGATGTCAGGCGCGTACAAGGGCCAAACTATTTTTCTACAACAGCAGACGTGCTGGTCGAAAAAGATGGGCGAAGCATTGGAACTCTGCATCCCGAAAAACGTGATTACCCCGTGGCGCAGATGCCCACCACCGAAGCCGCCATCGACTATCGGTTCCTGCGCGACCTCTATGTGGTGATCGGGGATCAGCAAGCCAATGGAGGGTGGGTTGTTCGAACCTATATCAAGCCCTTTGCCAATTGGATTTGGGCCGGATGTATCCTGATGTCCCTGGGTGGATTGCTCAGCCTGTCGGATCGACGTTTCCGCGTCGCAGCTGGTGCGCGCAAGACGCCAGCGCGCGGGGTGCCGGCAGAATGAAGCGTCTGGCCCTAGTTCTGTCGCTGATTGCGTCGCCATTATTCGCGGTGCAGCCGGACGAGGTGCTGGATGATCCGGTGCTGGAAGAAAGGGCGCGCGACCTTAGCACCGGTTTGCGCTGCCTTGTCTGCCGCAACGAAAGCATCGATGAAAGCAATGCAGACTTGGCCCGCGACCTGCGCCTTTTGGTGCGCGAACGTTTGGTTGCCGGGGACACGGATGAAGAGGCAATCGCCTTCATCGTGGATCGCTATGGCGAGTATGTTCTGTTAAAACCAACTGTCACAGGCTCGAACCTGATGCTGTGGCTGGCAGGCCCGACTATGCTGTTGCTCGCGGCAGCTATGGGATGGAATTTTCTGCGAAAGCGGTCCCAAGTGCAGGCCGAGGGCGAGAAAGATACCCTCAGTGAGGCCGAGAAAGAGCGTTTGCGCCAAATTCTTAAAGACTGACCCACGGTTCATCTTTTCCTTCTCGTCTAATTGGGTCAAGGTCCGCCAAAGCTCAGATTTGGTGAGGGGTTCATGGACTACGAAACGATCCTGCTGGATATCACAGACGACTTGGCGGTTGTTACCCTAAACCGCCCTGACAAGATGAACGCGATGACGGTGCAAATGCGCGCCGAGGTTACACACGCCATGATCTACGCCGCTCGGAATGCGCGCGCGATTGTTGTGACTGGAGCAGGTGGGGCGTTTTGCTCGGGGCAGGATCTCGGCGACGCGTCCAGCACCGGCAAAGTGGATCTGGAGCGCACGCTGCGTGACGAATACGAACCCATGTTGGAGTCGATCTACAACTGCCCGGTGCCGACTATCGCGGCCGTGAACGGGGCTGCGGCGGGGGCAGGGGCAAACCTTGCGCTGTGCGCCGATGTGGTGATCGCAACCGAAAGCGCCTATTTCTTGCAGGCGTTTGCTCGGATTGGATTGTTGCCCGACGCAGGCGGTACTTGGTTCATGCCACGCCAGATGGGATTTGCCAAAGCCATGGGCGCGGCCTTGTTTGCTGACAAGATCAGTGCGCGTGAGGCAGATCAATGGGGCTTGATCTGGGAAGCCGTACCAGACGCTGAATTCGACGCCCATTGGCGCAAGCGTGCGTCCTACCTGGCGGACGGTCCGACAGCCGGGTTTGGCGCGATTAAAAAGGCCATTCGCGGAACCTATGAAAAAACCTTGCCTCAACAATTGGCATTAGAGGCGAATTTGCAAGGCGAATGCGGGCGCAGCCGAGACTTCGCCGAAGGTGTCGTGGCATTTATGGAAAAACGCCCCCCGAAATTCGAAGGGCGCTGAAAGCGCTTACGCGCGACGGCGGCGGCGTGAGCGCCGCTCAGGCGCGGCGGCGCTGTCACCTGTACCGTCCGAGGCAGATGTAAACGGCCCCAAGGCATCAGTGATCTGATCCAACGTTGGTCTCGACCCGCGCGGCGTGCTATCAAGCGCCTCGCGCATTTTCCGCATATGCGCGGGCATCGTTCCGCAGCATCCGCCAATAATAGTCGCACCCGCATCGCGTGCCATCACGGCGTATTGCGCCATCAGGTCGGGCGTACCGTCATACTGAATGCTACCATCCACATATTTTGGAATTCCGGCGTTTCCTTTTGAAATCAAGGGCAGGTCCGTTCCCTGAGCCACAAAGCCCAAAACCGTCCGCATGATATCAGATGAGCCCGTGCCGCAATTCGCGCCGAAGGCCAGCGGTTTGTTCGGAAGTGTTTCGACCAATTTGGCCAGATCCGCCGAGGTTACGCCCATCATTGTACGGCCAGCGGTGTCAAAACTCATCGTTCCGCACCACGGCATATCGGCCATCGCAAATGCCTCGGTCGCGGCACGGAATTCCTCGGGCGCGCTGATGGTTTCGACCCACAGAACGTCTGCACCACCCTTCTTGAGTGCTTCAGCCTGTTCGTGGAACATCTCAACCGCATCCGCGTGCGACAGGCTTCCGACCGGTTCCATGATTTCACCTGTAGGCCCGACCGAACCAGCAACAACAATAGTGCGACCTGCTTTGTCAGCAATTTCCCGACCAAGTTCCGCCCCGATGCGGTTTAATTCGGCCACCCGGTTCTGTGCGTCGTGCAGTTTTAGACGTGCAGCCGTTCCACCAAACGTGTTGGTCAGGAACAAATCACTGCCCGCGTCAACCCAACCCTGATACAGCGCCCGAATTTTGTCTGGCGAATCCACATTCCAAAGTTCTGGCGCGTCACCCGACTGCAGCCCCACATTGAACAAATTGGTGCCCGTGGCCCCATCTGCGAGAATGACATCGTTTGTCGCAAGAAGCTGGCTGAGTGCATTTGTCATTGGGGTATTCCGAAAAAAGGCGCAAATGGCCTGTCAAAAGAAGAGACGCCCCGTGTCTCATGACCGGGGCGTCAAATCAAATTCATAAATCTCATGAAGATCATGAGGTCGGTGTTAAGCCCTTATTCTGTCTCGCTTAAGACCTGGGATTTGGCGACGGGTAGAAGTTCGGCCATCTTGGCGCGGATTTCATCAGCCGAGGACAAAGACCCAAGATCACCCGCGACCTTGCGCACCACGTCTTCGTGGCCGGCCTCTTCAAAATCCGCAATGACGACGGTCCTGGCGTATTCTGCCGCATCATCACCGGATTTGCCCAGTTTTTCTGCGGCCCACAGGCCAAGCAGTTTGTTGCAGCGGGCCTGCGCCTTGAACTGCATCTCTTCGTCATGCGCATACTTGGCTTCAAAGGCGTTTTCGCGTTCGTCAAACGTGGTCATTGGTAGGGGACCTCTTGGGTTACAACGTGTTTGGTGATGATATGACCATACGACAAGCTGTTCGCAAGTGATTTGCGCTGCATCAAAGCCCCTTGGATCAGTAAACTTGCGGGAAAAGGGGGCTTGCACTATGAGAACGCCAAAGTGGAGGGAGTCATTCCCTCTCGACAGACTGGAAGGGTCGCTAATGGCGCGTCGCAAGAAAATCTACGAAGGCAAGGCTAAGATATTGTACGAAGGGCCGGAACCGGGGACCATCGTGCAGTATTTCAAAGATGATGCCACTGCGTTCAACGCCGAGAAAAAAGACGTGATTGATGGCAAAGGCGTTCTGAACAACCGTCTGAGTGAGTTCTTTATGACCGGTCTTGCCCAGATCGGCGTGCCAACGCACTTCATTCGCCGCCTGAACATGCGCGAACAATTGGTGCGCAGCTGCGAAATCGTGCCCCTTGAAGTAATCGTGCGTAATTATGCCGCTGGTTCGATGTCAAAGCGTCTGGGCATCGCCGAGGGTACGCAGCTTCCGCGCCCCATTGTCGAATACTGCTACAAAGACGATGCTCTCGGCGACCCACTGGTTTCAGAGGAGCATATCGCAGCGTTTGGTTGGGCCAGTCAGCAGGATATGGACGATATCCTGAGCCTTGCATTGCGTGTGAATGATTTCATGAGCGGCGTGATGTACTCGGTTGGCATCCGCTTGGTCGACTTCAAGATTGAAATTGGCCGCGTTTACGAAGGTGACTATCAGCGTTTGATCGTCGCTGATGAGATCAGCCCGGACAGTTGCCGCCTTTGGGATATCGAAACTGGTCAGAAGCTGGACAAGGACGTGTTCCGCCGCGATTTGGGGAACCTGACGGATGCCTATTCCGAGGTCGCGCGGCGACTGGGTGTTTTGCCGAAAAGCAATGTCTCAAAGCCGACGCTGATCAACTAAACCATTAATAAACGTAACCTGCTTGGGGCGCTGTTTTCTGCAAGCGGCGCCCGTTTCTTTTGCCCTTGTGGTTTGACAGGGCGGCGGGACCTTCGCATTGTCAGCACAGGTGCAACTTACGGCAGTTCCAACATGGCCGAATTGTTTGATCAGGCAGTTTTTCTAAAATTTCTTGCAGCGCTACTGGCGATTTTTAATCCACTATACGGTATTCCGATTTTCCTGAGCATGACCGAAGGATACTCGGCAACCGAACGTAAGCGCGTTGCTTTTATCGTGACCGGGACCGTTGTGACCGTTGCTTTGATATCGGTTCTGGTCGGTGAAGAGGTTTTGGCGATTTTTGGGATCGACATCCCCTCGTTCCGCATCGCCGGGGGGCTGATAATTCTTGGGGTAGGGATGACCATGTTGAACGCGTCTGATCCGCCGAAAGGGGATCAGAAGGCTGCAGAGCATGGCCATACCAAGAAGAGTAATATCGCCGTGGTGCCGTTGGCGATTCCGTTGACGATTGGTCCGGGAACCATCGCTACGACTATCGTTTTTGCGCATACGCTTTCAGACGGGGCCGAGATTGTGACCCTGGGTTCAGCAGTGCTGATAGCCTGCGCGATTGTCGGAGCGGGTTTGTTGTTCGCGGACCCGATTTCTCGGTTTCTGGGTCCGACCATGATCAATGTGATCACTCGCGTAATGGCGATCATCCTTGTCGCTGTCGCCGTTGAAATGGTGCTGACTGGTACCTTTAATGCCATCGATACGCGATATCCTGGGCTGACGGGCGGGAACTGAGTTAAAAAACCAGTACGATCAATGCAAGGACGAGGGTTGTCGAATGACGTTTGGCACGTTATCCCCCGCGCAACGGAACGGGCCTGAAACCTTGGCCCTCAGCTGGAGTTGCAGGAATGAAAGCACGGGTGCATGTGATGCTGAAGAACGGGGTCCTTGATCCGCAAGGTGAAGCTGTGCGGCATGCATTGGGCGCAATGGGTTTTAATCAGGTCGAAGGCGTACGCCAAGGCAAGGTGATTGATCTTGAGTTGGCCGACGGTTCGACCGAGGCTGACATCACCGAGATGTGCGAAAAACTGTTGGCCAACACGGTCATCGAGCGTTACGAGATCGAACTGGTCTAATCCCTTTTTCCCGGAGGCTTCGCAATGCGCGCTGCTGTCATCGTTTTCCCAGGCTCTAACTGTGACCGGGACCTTGCCGTCGCTTTTGAACAGGCGGGCTTTGAGGTCGACATGGTATGGCATAAGGACGCCGCGCTACCGCAGGGGATTGACATCGTGGGCGTCCCTGGTGGGTTTTCTTACGGTGACTATCTGCGTTGCGGCGCGATTGCCGCGCAATCTCCGATCTGCAAGGCGGTGGTAGAACACACCGAACGGGGTGGCTATGCCGTGGGTATCTGTAACGGATTCCAGATCCTGACCGAGACCGGTATCCTGCCCGGTGCGCTTTTGCGCAATGCGGGTTTGAAGTACATTTGCAAGACGGTTGGTCTGAAGGTTGAAACCAGCGACAGTGCCTTTACCCAAGGCTATAATGCCGGCGATGTTTTGGGCATTCCGATTGCTCACCATGATGGAAACTATTTCGCAGATGACGCGACATTGTCCTCACTTCGTGATCAAGACAGGATCGCTTTCACCTATACCGAGAACCCCAACGGCTCGGTTGGCGACATTGCTGGCATTCTTTCCGAAAACCGCCGCGTTCTGGGTATGATGCCACATCCCGAACGCGCAGCGGATGAGGGTCATGGTGGGACTGACGGAACGGCGTTGTTCCGCGCATTGTCGGGCGTTCTTACACCCGCGTGACTTGTGGTTGCATCAATCCCCGCGTAATTTCTGGGGATGAGTTCCGACGAACGCTCTGGCGGGTTCAATCTCACAAAGCCCTTTCGTGGCGCACCCCTTGGGTGGCGCCTGCGACTTGCCGTCATTGCGCTTTTGGTCGCCGCGGTGGCAACAGTCTGGATCACGA
Organism: Ruegeria sp. AWH4_226; assembly: GCF_056159225.1. Classification (NCBI taxonomy): domain Bacteria; kingdom Pseudomonadati; phylum Pseudomonadota; class Alphaproteobacteria; order Rhodobacterales; family Roseobacteraceae; genus Ruegeria; species Ruegeria sp. AWH4_226. The sequence continues at coordinate 931,993 of NZ_JBSWUU010000001.1, forward strand.
ACAGGCTTTTGACGGACAGGTTTACCGAGTCGACGCGTAATCGGGCCGAACTGCGTTTGGCCCTGTATTCCGGCAACCTTCTGAGCGAGCTGCGTAGAAATTCAATTGTGCCGCAACTCCTCGCCCGCGATCCGACGTTGATTTCGGCGCTTCAATCCAGTGACTATTCGCTGTCGACGCAACGCCTGATTTCTTTTGTCGAAGAAATTGGTGCCGCATCGTTGATGCTGTTGGACGGGGATGGGCGGTCGGTCGCGTCCACCGATCGAAATCGGTTGGGTGAGGCGCATCGCAGTTTTCCTTATTTCATTGACGCGGTGCGTTCGAATTCAACGATCTTTACCGTGATCGAAAAAGAGTCCGGCGGCTACAGTTTTGTCTATTCACGCCGTATTGAGGCAAATGCCGAAATACTGGGCGTGATCGTGGTTGAAGTCGATTTGCGCAAATTCGAACTGGCCTGGGCGGGAATTTCGGATGCAGTGATGGTAGCTGACAGCACTGGCACCATTATTTTGTCAACCGAACCTCAGTGGCGCGGCCTCAAAGAAGACGAGGCGCTACAACGTCAACCGCCGGAAGGGGCCATCCAACGTGCGATCCGGGCAACCACCGACTGGAGCGCTCTGCCGCCCGACGCCTATTTGCAAGGCGAGGCCGTGATGCGGATGGAAACCCGCATACCGTTCCGAGGGTGGCAAATGACTTCTTTCACTACCTATGCGTCGATCCGCGAAAGGGTGAACAGCGTTCTTGCGCTTGAGATCATGGGGTTTGCGATTCTTCTGGCGTTGGCCTTCTACGCGCTTAGCCGTCGGGCGACGTTCCGGATGACTTTGTTTCAGCGCGAGTCGGCAGAGCTTCGCGCATTGAACACACGGCTACAGCGGGAAATTGCTGAGCGAGAGCGAGTTGAAAAGACCTTGGAAGTTGCCGAGCAGACGCTTGCGCAAAGCTCGAAACTTGCAGCCCTGGGCGAGATGTCGGCCGCTGTGAGCCACGAGTTGAATCAACCGTTGGCTGCAATGAAAACGTATCTTGCGGGCGCGCGGCTGCTGCTGCGTAGAAACCGGCCGGAAGAAGCGCTGGCCAGCTTTGGCCGTATCGACGGCCTGATTGAGCGGATGGGTGCAATTACGCGCCAGCTTAAATCCTACGCGCGGAAGGGTGCAGATGCGTTTTCCCCTGTAAACCTTGGTGAAGCGTTAGCCTCGTCCTTGTCGATGATGGAGCCACAGCTGCGTCAGCGACACGTCAAAATAACGCAGATTTTGCCGGAAGAACCTGTCATAGTGATGGGGGATCGGATGCGGATCGAACAGGTGATGGTCAATCTCTTGCGGAATGCGTTGGACGCCACCAAGTCTGTGTCGGACCCGGATGTTGAGATCATACTGGCAGCGGGCGACATGGCGGTGCTGACCGTGCGCGACAATGGTTACGGAATTGAAGATATCGAGAACCTTTTCGAGCCGTTCTACACCACCAAGCAACCCGGCGACGGGGTTGGTTTGGGTCTTGCCATTTCGTCGGGTATCGTGAACGACCACGGCGGACGGCTAACTGCACGTAACAGTCAGCAAGGCGGCGCTGTGTTCGAAATGCAGCTGCCGATACTGGGAAGCGACGGCCTTGCGGCCGCTGAGTAACGAGGATTGACTATGGCACAAGCCATGAAAATCGCCATTGTGGATGACGAACAGGACATGCGCCAGTCGATCAGCCAGTGGCTGGCCTTGTCGGGATATGACACCGAAACGTTTTCAAGCGCCGAAGACGCTCTGAAAGTTTTGGGGCCGGAATACCCGGGTATCGTGATATCCGACATCAAGATGCCGGGTATGGATGGCATTCAACTGCTGAAAAAGCTGATGGGCGCGGACAGCACTCTGCCGGTTATCATGATAACTGGGCACGGCGATGTGCCGATGGCTGTGGAAGCGATGCGCGTTGGCGCGTTTGATTTTCTGGAAAAGCCATTCAACCCCGATCGCATGTCGGAACTGGCGAAACGTGCCAGCAACGCGCGTCGTCTGACGCTGGACAACCGGGCGCTGCGGCGTGAACTGTCCGGCGGGACCCAGATCATGAACAAGCTGATCGGCGCCAGCCCTGTGATGGAGCGCTTGCGCGAGGATATTCTGGATTTGGGTCAGGCGGATGGTCACGTTCTGATTGATGGTGAGACGGGCACAGGCAAGACGCTGGTTGCGCATGCGCTGCACGCAGTGGGAAGCCGGGCCGGAAAGAAATTTGTTCTGGTATCATGCGCCGCGCTTGAGGAAGAGGCGCTATCCAAACGCCTGTTCGGGCCGATGATGCCCGAGGATGCGCAATTGCCCGCTATCGAAGAGGCGCGCGGCGGAACCCTGGTATTGGAAGACGTCGAAGCACTCAGCGATACGCTTCAGGCGCGTTTGCTGAGTGTAATGAATGATCAAGGTACACCGGCAGAGACGCGTATCGTCGCGATTTCGAACCTTCAAGAGGCAGGAAAGACCAGCGAAGATGTGCTACGCCCCGACCTGTTCTACCGTCTGGCCGCGCTACGCATCACCATGCCTCCGCTCCGCCAGCGCGGAGAGGATATACTGACCCTGTTCACACGCCTCAGCGAGCAATTCGCCGAAGAATATGGCTGCGACGCACCGCAGGTCAGCGCTCAGGAGGCGGCGCAACTGCTGCAGGCTCCCTGGCCAGGCAATGTGCGCCAATTGATCAACATCGCGGAACGCGCCGTACTGCAGTCACGACGTGGATCGGGAACGATTGCTTCGCTGCTGATGTCTGACCATGAGGAAATGCAGCCGGTCATGACGACCGAGGGTAAGCCGCTCAAGGAATATGTCGAAGCATTTGAGCGGATGCTGATTGATAATACCATGCGCCGTCACAAAGGCTCGATCGCTTCTGTAATGGAGGAGCTATGCCTGCCGCGGCGTACATTGAACGAGAAGATGGCGAAGTACAGCCTCCAAAGGTCGGATTACCTGTGAGTTGAAAAGTCAGGCACCCTCAAGACACCAGTCCATACGCCTTAGATAGCCGTTATGTTTTTAGTCAAAGGGTGGAGCCGCAGTGGCGTCGACGCGGTTGCAACGCAGTTTGCCCATTGTCTTTTCCACAAGACTGCCTTTATGGTGTCGAAACGGGCAGGGCGTTTTTATGCCCTTAAGCCCCGATTTTTTTGAGTTTCGCTGCTTTGTCGCGGATGGTGATGAAACCCACGAGGTAAAGCAGACCGATTATGCCCCAGTGGGGCTGTTGAACGCCTGAGCCCGCAAACGCGGGCGAAAGGAATAAATGGGCAGGTCGCGACAAATCGCACCTGTCGGAGAAGAACCGCGATGACGCGCGCGCAACGATCGAGTTTACGGGCAGGGGGCCACAGCGCCAGACCCTGCCGCGCGCCGTCCGATATCGCCCTGACAAGACACCACCCCAAAAGCGCCTGTCCCCCCGGACGGGTAAGGACAACGCATTTGGCGCGGTGCATCAAGGAAACATGGCTAAGAAAATGCTTATTGACGCCACCCACGCGGAGGAAACCCGCGTTGTGGTGGTGGACGGAAACAAGGTCGAGGAGTTCGATTTTGAGTCCGAAAATAAACGTCAACTCGCTGGTAATATCTACCTTGCAAAAGTAACACGGGTCGAGCCGTCGCTACAGGCTGCTTTTGTAGATTACGGCGGAAATCGTCACGGATTCCTGGCATTCTCGGAAATTCACCCGGATTACTATCAGATTCCTGTCGCCGATCGCGAAGCGTTAATGGAAGAAGAACGTGCTTATGCCGAGGCCATGAAGGCACGGGATGAAGCAGAAGAGTCCAAGCCTAAGAAACGGCGCTCGCGGTCACGCACAAAGGCTGCGGATGTAAAATCCGACGATATCGTCGAGTCCATTGACGTGTCGGCAGAACCGACCGGGATGGAAACGATTGATCTGGATGAGGGCGAAGAAGGCCCTGATCTGAACGTCCCAGAGGGCACCTCTCCTATGGAGTATGTCGCTGAGACGCCGGTAGAAGAGCCTATCGACGATGAATCCGGCACGGCGGGCGAGGACATTGATGCTGTCGCAGTGGACACTGAGGCACCGATTGAGCCGGAAACGCAGGTCGCGGATGATGAGCTTCAGGCTCTAGACGATTCTGACGAGCCTGAAACAGCCGATGCGGATGCTGAGGATGTTTCGGCTGACGAAGCCAGCGAAGAGACCGATGGGAATGGCGATGCTGAAACCGTCGCCCGTTCGGACGCGGCAGCCAAGGATGACAGCATCGAGTCGGTGGCCGATGATGATGATAGCGAGGATATCCGCCCGCCGCGCAAGCCGCGCCCGCGCCGGTACAAGATCCAGGAAGTCATAAAGGTTCGTCAGGTTCTGCTGGTTCAGGTCGTGAAAGAAGAGCGCGGCAACAAGGGCGCAGCGCTCACGACATATCTGTCTCTGGCCGGTCGCTACTGCGTGCTGATGCCCAACACGGCGCGGGGAGGCGGGATCAGCCGCAAGATCACCAATGCACCGGACCGGAAAAAACTGAAAGAAATCGCGGCGGAGATCGACGTTCCTACTGGCGCCGGCCTGATCATTCGAACAGCAGGTGCCAAGCGCACCAAATCCGAGATCAAGCGTGACTATGAATATCTGCAGCGCATGTGGGAACAAATCCGCGAATTGACGTTGCAATCCATAGCACCGGCGAAGATTTATGAAGAAGGCGACCTGATCAAGCGGTCGATCCGCGACCTGTATAATCGCGATATTGACGAAGTTCTGGTCGAAGGCGAAGGCGGCTATCGCATCGCCAAAGACTTCATGAAAATGATCATGCCGTCCCATGCCAAGAACGTGAAGCGCTATGAAGACGCGCTTCCTTTGTTCGCGCGCTACCAGGTCGAAAGCTATCTGGCCGGAATGTTCAACCCGACGGTACAGCTGAAATCCGGTGGGTACATCGTAATTGGCGTTACCGAGGCGCTCGTCGCGATTGATGTGAACTCGGGCCGCGCGACCAAAGAAGGTTCGATCGAAGAAACCGCGCTCAAGACCAATCTTGAAGCCGCCGAAGAAGTGGCGCGGCAATTGCGCCTGCGTGACCTTGCGGGCCTGATCGTCATCGATTTCATCGATATGGATGAGCGCAAGAATAACTCAGCCGTCGAAAAGCGGTTGAAGGAAAAGCTAAAGACCGATCGCGCACGCATTCAGGTGGGTCGGATTTCCGGATTCGGCCTGATGGAGATGAGTCGCCAGCGCCTGCGCCCCGGAATGCTTGAGGCAACGACGCAGCCATGCCCTCATTGCCACGGTACCGGGCTGATCCGCTCGGACGACAACATGGCGCTTTCGATCCTGCGCCAGATCGAAGAAGAAGGCACCCGTCGCCGATCACGCGAGGTTCTGGTGCGCTGCCCGGTTGGTATTTCGAATTTCCTGATGAACCAAAAGCGCGAACACATTGCACAGATCGAAGCGCGCTACGGTATGTCAGTTCGGATCGAGGGTGACATACATTTGGTCAGCCCTGATTTCTCGATGGAGAAGTTCAAAACCGCCAGCCGCGTCGTCCCCGAGGCAAGCGCGCCGGTTATATCCGTCGACGCATCCTTGATGGACATGGTCGACTCGGACGATGACGAAACCGCTGAGGAAGACGCGGTTCAGACCGAAGAGGACACCAAGCCCAAGCGCAAGCGCCGTCGCCGCCGCCGGAAGAAAAACAACGGTTCTTCCGATACGCCTGACACCAGCGCTGAGGACGGAGAGACCGCTGCAGAAGCTTCAGATGATGCTGCAGTGTCTGATGCCAAGGCAGAAGAGGCCCCGTCAGATACCAAGGTTGAAGAAACAGCTTCTGATGAGAAAGCGGAAAAGCCCAAGCGGCGCCGCGCTCCTCGCAGTCGCAAAAAAACTGCCGAGCAGGCGGACGTTTCCGAGGAAACCCCGGCTACGGAGTCGCCTGAGCCTCAGGCTGATGAAGTTGCAGCGGAACCAACAGCAGAAGTCGGTGCTGAAAGTCGCACCGACGAAGGCGAACAAGTCGCGGCAAACGCACAGCCTGAACCAGTACAAGCTGTTGAGGACACTATCGTGCAGTCAAGCAGCACCGAGGTTGAAGAGGTGACAGAAACGGCAGTCGTCGAAGGTGTAGAACCGATCACCGAGAATGTTGAAGTAGCGGAGGCCAACGCGAAGCCGAAAGACTCGTCTGCTCCGGTGCTCGAAGTTGTTGCGGACGAGCCGGAACAACCCGAAGAACCCGCCAAACCGAAACGACGCGGATGGTGGTCCTTGGGACAGTGACTAGCAAAGGCGGGCCTCAGGGTCCGCCTTTTTTAGATCAGATCGCTTCTGCGACTTAACCTGCTTTTTGTATTAGATAGACTTGGTGTTCACCCGCATCCTCTTGTGAAAGCAGTTGATGCCCGCTTTCCGCGCAAAAATGCGGAACGTCCACAATAGCGGCCGGATCATCCGCAAGCACGCGCAGCACAGCCCCTGCAGGCAAGGATTTAAGGCGTTTTCTGGCTTTGAGAACGGGTAAGGGGCACAATAGACCCAACGCGTCGAGTGTTTCGGTAGGATTAGACATATCACTCAGATATTTTCACTTTTCCTTTGTGTCCAGCGCGCAACCACGAGGATGTGACCGAATGGCCCGGTGACGCAGCGAATTTGATACCCTATGTGCTGAAACATGTTCGGAATAGATATCATAGACGCAGGCCTGCTTCCTGCCATGTTCATCGCAATGCTCGGCGGGCTTATCAGCTTTCTCTCGCCCTGCGTCCTGCCCATTGTGCCACCATACCTGGCGTATATGAGCGGTGTTTCAATCAACGAGATGAAGGACGAAGCGCAAGCGCGGCGCAAAGCAACATTGACGGCATTGTTCTTTGTGCTTGGATTGTCGACCGTATTTTTGCTGCTTGGCTTTACCGCATCCGCCTTTGGGGCGTTTGTGTTGCAGAACCAGGTGCTGTTCGCCAAGCTTTCAGGCGCTGTGGTCATTGTCTTTGGTTTGCATTTCCTGAACGTCTTCCGCATTCCCTTCCTTGATCGCGAAGCGCGGATCGAGACCGGAGATTCGGGTGGTTCAGTGTTCGGCGCCTATATTCTTGGTCTGGCTTTTGCCTTTGGCTGGACGCCGTGCATTGGCCCCCAACTCGGTGCGATCTTGTCTTTGGCAGCGTCGGAAGCATCGGTTGCGCGCGGTACGCTGCTGTTGGGCGTATATGCGGCTGGTCTTGGTATTCCGTTTTTGCTGGCCGCAATGTTCCTGAACCGGTCGATGTCGGTAATGAACCGTATCAAGCCACACATGGCGACGATCGAAAAAGTCATGGGCGGGCTACTGCTCTTCGTGGGTATTATGCTGATCACAGGCCTATTTACAGAATTCAGTTGGTGGCTGCTTGAGACCTTCCCAGCATTGGCCAATTTTGGGTGATCTGTTGATCTGACTTACCTTGTCAGCAACGCTGCGCTAATCTGCGCAGCAGAAGGTAAGGCCATGAGCAGTCAAAACAATCAGCCGCAGGTGCGCAGGCGTCGGGTGTTCTACATTCCCGGCTACGATCCCATTCACCCGCGGCGATACCGAGAGCTGTACCGCAAAGAAAGTCAGATACAGGCGAAGATCTCGGGGTACGAGATTTCGATTTCACCGAAGCCGAGCGACACGACTTACGGATGGCATGTTCAGTCGGTTCAGGACGGTTTTGAAGTTGAGGCGGACGTTCAGGTTCTGCTCTGGTCCGATATCGTGCGCGACAGCATGGCAACCTCGATCCCTGCTACGTATTTGCAGCTTTTTCGAACCGCATGGATTTATGTTGCCTCTGGTGCCCTGAAATCTCTGATGAGCCTACGTAAGGGACCAGTGATTGCAGCACTATACCCTGTTGTCATGCTGATCGTGCAGCTTGGCTTAGCACTCGCTTTGGCCTTTGGTATTACGATGCTGCTCTGGCCCGTCATGGGCTGGCCAGGAACTGCTGTAGCGATCTTCGCAGCATGGGCGCTGCTGTATTGGTTTCGCAAGAAAGACAACCGCCTTTTCGCCTACTACCTTATGCATGACTACGCCTATTCTGCGGCCTTGCGAGGTGCTGTTCCTACTGAGTTAAAGCAGCGTCTTGTCGAATTCACGGATCATATCAGAGCGGCGCTTGAGACCGATGTGGACGAAGTTTTGGTGGTCGGGCACTCTTCCGGGGCGCATCTTGGGGTGATCACATTGGCCCAATTGATCCGAGACCGAGACGTGCCGCCGGATGGGCCAAAGCTGTCGTTGCTGACGCTCGGACAGGTTGTTCCAATGGTTTCATTCCTTCCTGACGCCCAAGATCTGCGGGCCGACTTGCAATTTCTTTCAATCCAAGACGCTCTCACATGGGTCGATATCTCAGCGCCCGGTGATGGATGCGCCTTTGCGTTGTGCGATCCGGTCAGTGTCAGTGGTGTGGCAACGAGCCAGAAACGATGGCCGTTGGTTTTATCTGCGGCCTTCACTCAGACGCTGTCGCCTGAGCGTTGGCAGGAGCTGCGCTGGAGGTTTTTTCAGCTGCATTTCCAGTATCTTTGCGCGTTCGACCGACCGGGCGTTTATGATTATTTCCGCATCACCGCCGGGCCGCTCACCTTGGACCAGCGATTCAGCGGGCGAAACCCGTCGAAGTCACGCATTGACCATGCCGTTTCGAAATACCGGTCGGTGCGCGGATGAAGCCACCAAAGCCAACATCGCGATCGGACACCGTCTCGCTGTGGCGCTATCTGAAATTGTTTCGCAAAGACCTGCTGTCGGCTCAACCTCAGCGTCTCTATCGCGCATGGATGGCCGAGTTTCGCACGCCCTTCTTTCGGTCCTACCTTATGAACCAGCCCGAGCTTGTGGATACGGTCCTCAGACAGCGCCCAGACGATTTTCCCAAATCTGGGCGCATAAGCGAAGGGTTGCGCCCATTGCTTGGGGAGTCGGTCTTTTTGACCAACGGCGACAAATGGAAACGTCAGCGCCGGATTATCGATCCTGCGTTTGAGGGCGGGCGGTTGAAAGACACCTTTCCGGCCATGCTACAAGCGGCACAAGCTTGCGTCGCGCGCCTGAGGGGGCAGGGCGGCAAAGTGGTTGAATGTGAAGAAATCACCAGCCACGCTGCGGCGGATGTGATCTTTCGAACGCTTTTCTCGGTGCCCATCCAGCATGAGGTGGCTGCACAGGTCTTTGAAAAATTCCGCGCGTATCAGCGGCAACAACCGTTGCTGAACCTTGCGGCCTTCGTTCCTATGCCGCGATGGATGCCAAGATTGCACGCAGGCAGTACGCGCCGAAACGCGCGTGAGATTAGAGCACTGATCGGCCAAATGACGACCGAACGCGCACAGCAAATCGCTGCAGGACATGCACCGGATGATCTGGCCACAAAGATCATGACTACACCGGATCCCGAAACCGGGCGTTGCTTTGATACGAATGAGATGGTGGATCAGGTGGCCATCTTCTTTCTCGCCGGTCATGAAACCAGCGCGTCCGCGCTGGCTTGGACACTGTACTTGATGGCGCTTTATCCTGAATGGCAGGACCGTCTGTTTTCTGAGGCCGCTGTTTTGGACGATCCCAGTTTTGGCAGTCTGTCGAAACTTAAACTCAGCCGGGATGTTTTCCGTGAAGCTCTACGGCTTTATCCACCGGTACCGATGATGGTGCGAGAGGCGTCGTGCCCAGAACGGTTCCGGGATCGGGAGGTCGCCAAGGGCTCACAAATCATAATCAGCCCATGGCATCTGCATCGACAGGAGCGTTTGTGGGACCGGCCGGATGACTTTGATCCCACCAGATGGCACACCGAAAACGGAAAAACCTGTCAGCGCAACGCTTACATCCCATTCTCTGCCGGCCCGCGTGTCTGCACTGGCGCCGGGTTTGCGATGGTCGAAGGGCCCTTGCTGCTTTCGATGCTCTTACGGAACTTTAGGTTCGAACTGGTTAAGGGGCGCACGCCGGTTCCGGTGGCACATCTGACCGTGCGCTCGAAGGACGGAATTTGGTTGCGCTTGGTTGAGCGCTAACATCCTACCATCGTCCGTCACGTTGCTGTATGCGAATAAAAAATGCGGAATCATCGTTGAACAGGAAATGGTTATGTCCAAAGCAGAACAGCGCAAGCAGATGTCCAATGGCGCGGGTTTCATTGCAGCCCTGGATCAAAGTGGCGGGTCGACACCCAAAGCGCTGGGTCTCTATGGGGTTCAGGCGTCGGATTACAACTCTGAGGAAGAGATGTTTGATGAAATCCAGAAAATGAGGGCGCGTATCATATTGGCTGACGACTTTACCAAGGACAAAGTCATTGGTGCCATCCTGTTCGAACGTACCCTCGGAGAAGAGATCGAGGGCCGCAATGTCGCCGACTATCTTTGGTCGCAGAAGGGTATCGTTCCATTCCTCAAGATTGACAAAGGCTTGGAAGAACAAGCTAACGGTGTTCAGTTGATGAAACCGATACCGGGTCTGGCAGATACCCTTTCAAAGACAAAGGATGTGTTCGGCACCAAGGAACGCTCTGTCATTCACGAAGCCAACGCTGAAGGTATCGCAGCAGTGGTCGCCCAGCAGTTCGACGTGGCCCGCGAGGTCGTTGCGGCCGGCATGGTTCCGATTATCGAGCCTGAAGTCAACATCAATTCTGCGACCAAAGCCGAAGCAGAAGACATCCTGAAAGCCGAAATTTTGAAGAATCTCGACCAATTGGACGAGGGCCAGGAGGTCATGCTGAAGTTGACGATCCCCAGTAAAGCGAACCTTTTTGATGAGGTGGCTGATCACCCGCGTGTCTTACGTGTCGTGGCACTGTCCGGTGGATATTCTACGCAGCAAGCCTGTGACCTGCTGGGACAAAACGGCAAAATGATAGCTTCATTTTCACGTGCTTTGACCGAAGGTCTATCGAAACAGCAATCGGATAGTGAATTCAACGCTGCGTTGGGGGGCAATATCGACAAAATATTCCACGCGTCGATCCAATAGAATTGCGTGTTTTTCGGTCTTTGTCATTATAATTCTCTCTTTTTTACAATATGTTACCGGAGAGTATTTATACTGAAAAGGGTTGAGGAAAGGCAAAGACCGTCAAATATCCAGCTGCAGATGTTCGAGTCGTCCAACGGGGTCGAAAGATGCGGAAGGCGAAGGACGCTGGCTAGGCGCGATACCAATTCAGGACAAACACGCGGATCGCAGATGCCAAGCCAATATTTGGATCACGCTTTACGTCAATTTCAGCGGCCAAGGTATTGATTGCCATATTTTTTTGATCGGCAATTTCGCGGAATGCCTGCCAAAACTCGTCCTCAAGAGAAACAGAGGTGCGATGCCCTTTCAGGGTCAGTGAACGTTTGACCGGCCGACCGCTCATTCGTCCAGCTCACGATTATCAAGATCGCGGCGCTGCTTGTTCTGATCGAATTCTTCCTCGACCCTTTGAACCTTGCTGCGTCCGAACTTGACAGCGTTTTGATCTGCGCGGGCTTTTTTCTGAGCCCGCGCTTTTTGTTTTCTGTACCGGTTCAGGTTGACCGGCTTTCCCATCAGTCTTTGGGACCGATCATATGTTCGGGGCGGACAACAGCGTCAAAAGTTGCTTCATCCACAAAACCCAGCGCGATGGCTTCTTCCTTGAGGGTCGTGCCGTTCTTATGCGCAGTTTTGGCGACCTTCGTAGCGTTGTCATAACCGATGGTCGGTGCCAGCGCAGTCACCAGCATCAGAGACTCTTTCATCAGCTTATCGATGCGCGGTTCGTTGGCTTTGATGCCAATCAACATCCTTTCGGTAAAGCTGTCGGTCGCGTCGCCCAGCAATTGGATGGACTGCAACAGGTTGTAAGACATCATCGGGTTATAGACGTTCAACTGGAAGTGCCCTTGCGAGCCGGCAAATTTTATCGCGGCGTCGTTACCAATGACATGCGCGGCCACCTGCGTAAGCGCCTCCGCCTGCGTCGGGTTTACTTTTCCGGGCATGATCGAAGAGCCGGGCTCATTTTCCGGTAGGATCAACTCACCCAGTCCCGAACGCGGGCCCGAACCCAGCAACCGGATGTCGTTTGCGATCTTGTAGCAGGAGCCTGCAACCGTCGCCAAAGCACCGGACAGGAAAACCATGGCGTCATGCGCCGCAAGCGCTTCAAACTTGTTGGGGGCAGTGATGAAGGGCAGGTCGGTGATCTCAGCCATGTTCTGCGCGACGGCTTCATCCCAGCCACCATGGGTGTTGAGCCCGGTCCCAACGGCGGTGCCGCCTTGTGCCAGTTCATAGATACCGGGCATACAGGCCTTGACCCTGGCAATACCCTGCCGGATTTGATGTGCATAACCGCCGAATTCCTGTTCAAGCGTCAGCGGCGTTGCATCCTGTGTGTGGGTCCGACCGATCTTGATGATGCCTGCAAACTCTTTTGCCTTGGCTTCCAGCGCCGAGGCGAATTTTTCGAGACCCGGCATCAGCACGTCGCGTACACTCATGGCTGTGGCTATGTGCATCGCAGTTGGGAACGTGTCGTTCGATGATTGCCCCATGTTACAGTGGTCGTTCGGATGAACAGGGTCCTTAGAGCCGATAACACCCCCCAGAATCTCAATCGCGCGGTTGGCGATGACCTCGTTTGAGTTCATATTTGACTGCGTGCCCGATCCCGTTTGCCAAACGACCAAAGGGAAATTGTCGTCAAACTTGCCGTCGATCACCTCACCCGCGGCTTGGATGATTGCGTCCGCGATCCTTGCGTCCAGCTTCCCGATGGACTTGTTTTCCATGGCACACGCTTTTTTGATCACGCCCAATGCGCGCACGATAGCGACAGGTTGTTTTTCCCAGCCAATCGGGAAATTCATGATCGAACGTTGAGTTTGCGCACCCCAATACTTGTCAGAGGGGACTTCCAAAGGGCCAAAACTATCGGATTCAGTGCGGGTTTGAGACATCTGTTACTCCGTCGTGTATACAGTTGCATGCCGTTTACCCGTAAGAGGGCATAGGTGCAATCGGCCAGTTTCGCGCACCATAAACTTAAGGACACCAGAGGTATAGGTGGAAGACTAGGTGATTTTTTCGCGTGAATCGCATTGTGCGTGCTTGCGTGTAAGCTACAATAAAAAAGATCACTTTAATGGAGGCTAAGGTGAGCGAGTTGGTTCGGACTTACCCCCTGAAATTCTTCGTTCTTTGTATCGGCGTTCTTTTACTTGTCGTTTTGAACGGACGTCCAAGTCATGCCGCTGATATCTCACCTTTTATCGGTGATTACGTTGGCTCGGCAAATATGGTGGACGATGACGGAACCGAAACGCCGCGAGATATGAGCGTATCAATTCAAGAGCGGAAAAACGGCTTTAACGTCAGTTGGACGACGACCACATACAAAGCCGATGGTCGGATCAAAACTCAAAAATTTTCGGTAGATTTCAAACAATCCGACCGGGTTGATGTTTTCTCTGCCGCCATGAAGCACAACGTCTTCGGTCATGAAGTTCCGCTTGACCCGATGCAGGGCGAGCCGTTTGTCTGGGGTCGGATCGACGGTGACACGCTGACTGTATTTTCGCTGTTTATCGACGAGACCGGCGGTTACGAATTGCAGCAGTATGACCGAACGCTGGCAGAGGGCGGGCTCAACTTGTCTTTTTCGCGGTTCCGCAACGGGGTTAAGTCACGCTCTGTCGAGACGTTTTTGAAAAAGCAGTAAAACTTAATTGGTCGCTATTTGCGAAAGCTGTCCAGCGATACAACTTCAGCATCTTGCTGTTCGGGTTCTTCCTCAACCTCGATTGTATCCTCTTCGACAACAGCTTCGATTTCATCTTCCTCTTCGGGGCTTTCAAAGCGCAACCCAAATTCAACCGACGGATCTACGAAGGTCTTGATTGATGCATACGGAATGTACAGCGGTTCCGGCGCGTCACCAAAGTTCAGCGTAATTGCAAACCCGTCATCTCCGACCTCTAGGTTTTCGAACCAGTGCTGCATCACGATGGTCATTTCGTCGGGATAACGTTCACGTAACCAATCAGCAAGCTGTACTCCGTCTTCACGGGTATCAAAGGTAATAAAGAAATGATGTGCGCCCGGCAGGCCGTTTTTGGCCACACTGGTTAAAACCGTCTTGATGAGCCCGCGCATCGCGGTGTGCATCAGGTTCCCATAGTCGATGTCTTGCGACATGTGTCATCCTCAAAAGTGGTTGCCCTCAGCATAGGGAATTTCGACGGAAACGAAAGACCGGGTATGCGAGTATTGTTTAAAGAAAATGCAGCCCTACACCGATCCCTGTCATGAATGCCAGAGCGGAGACCATCCCAAATTTAAACTTAAAAATCAGCAACGCAGCAAGAATAGTTAAGATCAGCGCAGTTGGGTTAATGCTAGCGATGTCGGGCCATGGAACGGAGAGTGGTCCCCAGGTTTTCTCAGGGACCTCTTGAAAAAGAACGTTCAGGCCAAACCACACGGACAGGTTGAGAATCACACCTACGACGGCTGCAGTGATACCGTGAAGCGCCGCTGACAAGCGGGGGCGGGTGGCCAATTGATCTAAATGAGGTGCCGCAAGGAAAATCCAAAGAAAGCACGGAACAAAGGTTGCCCACAGCGCAACCAAGCCTGCGGCTAAGGCCAATGACGCACCGCCGTTGATCTGACCTGCCAACATAGCGACAAACTGCGTCACCAGGATCAATGGTCCGGGAGTCGTCTCAGCCAGCCCAAGTGCATCGATCATCTGGTCTGTGGTGATCCATTGATACTTGTCCACAACGGTCTGCGTCATATACGCCAGCACCGCGTAAGCACCGCCAAATGTCACGACAGCCAAGCGGGCGAAAAACCATCCCAAGTCACTGAGCAGTTTTTGACCTGACAAAGTCAACGCCACCAGCGGCCCCAACCATAGAACCAGCCACAGGACGGCAGTTTGAAACATACCTGACGTCTTTACGGCATGAGATTGATTTGCGGTCTCGGTCTCGCCGTTAAACTTGGCGTAACCCAATATTGCAGCGACCAAAATGATCAAAGGAAAGGGCAGGTCCAACAGAAAGATGGCGATGAAGGCCAGTGCTGCCGCAGCCCGGTGCCATCTGTCTGTGAGTGCTTTGCCCCATAGCCTTTTGACGGCTTGCAACACAATGATGATCACGGTGGCCTTCACGCCCAAAAAGCCCGCTTGCACCAAGGGAAGGTTTCCATAGGCGGCGTAAAGCCCAACTAGGATCGCTATTACCATGGCTCCTGGCAGCACGAACAAGGTGCCTGCGATCAAACCTCCACTCACGCCACGCAGCCGCCAGCCGGCATAGGTTGCAAGTTGCATCGCCTCAGGCCCGGGCAAGAGCATGCAAAGCGACAACGCCCTCAGATAGGTCTGTTCGTCGAGCCACGGGCGCCGCTCAACCAATTCGTGATGCATCAATGAAATCTGCGCCGCGGGACCGCCAAACGAAAGCAACCCAATACGCCCGAACACCCGAACAAGATCAGCAAGTGATGGAGTCATGACAGGTGGTCCGTCTGACAGTAATCTCTGTTGCTGATTTCGCCGAACGTGCAGCACCTCATGCGGCTACTGCTGCGCTCGTGCGGGCGCCTATCGTTTCCAAGCTGTGGTAAACCCACCCAACGCGCCACCGAACTGTCATTTTCTAGGGCTGCGGTAGTGTTGTGAGTATCACTAGCCCAAGCAATCTGTGAGGCTTTGCCGCGGGTGGAAGTGAACTGCGTTTCAGTGACACAATCCGACAGCTGGAGGATAGAATTGACTCTCGGAACCGACCCTGCACCGACCAAATATTTCCATTGGTTCTGAGCAATTAGGTCCGTGGAAGGCACAGCATGTCTCGTGGTTTCAAGGGACACATGCGAACCTTCTTCAAAATGAGCGGGGCGTTCGCAATCAAACCCCGCAGGGTTTGCTTACGGTCAACCGCGGAACGGGTCAAGATTGCGATCAGGCCCAATCCAGCCTTTGACCTGTCATGCAAACAGGCAAAGTATCCTTCGGGAATTGGCCCAGTTGTTCAAACAAGGATATGAAATCAAACTGGTTGTACGCTTCGACCACGTGATTGTCCTTTACGCGCGCAATAACGCTGCCGGTAGCTTGCAAAGGGGCACCATTGTCCGCGCGTGTCGTCTTTAGATGAACGATTGCGGAAACCCAATCACCATCTTCCAGAATTTTTGGAAGCTCGACTTTGATATCCCCAAGAACGTGCCGGAACGCCGTTACGAGATCCTTCAGTTCATCCGAGCCGACCTGCATTTCGGGAATCAATCCTTCGGCCACTGTGTCCGGAGCAAAGAATTGGTCGATGACGTCCGTATTTCCGTTTTCCCAAACCTCAGCAAACCAGTTCCTGAGTAGATCCGCGTGTGGCATCCCCGCTCTCCTTTTTATGTCAGCCTTAGAATGGGACACGAGAGTAAAAGAACGATAAACGCGAACACGAGAACTATTAAACCACAGACATTATGGGGAAAATGCAGGTTTCTGTTGCCAGGTACCTGCGAACCCCGCCTTACGCGGCTAGGCGCAAGGGCTTAGATTTCGGTCTTGTTACTGCTTACGCAGCAACTGCAACCGGAGCACGATTGTCGTTTGCAATTGTACTATTTTCGCCGGTAACGGTGGCAGACAGCCGAGACAAAGCTAACCCCTTTAGACGTTCGTCGATCCTATTTCGGCCCCATAATCCCCAAACGAAGGATATTTGGTGGAGCCGCCGGGTACCGCCCCCGGGTCCGATCCGCTTATTACGAGCGCGTTTATGTCCATAGTCCCGAAGGACCCCTTCTATATAGGTGAGCGGTGGCGCGGATGCAATTGTCGAATTTCCAACACCCAAAGCTTTGAAAACATGAGGTTACATGTCTCTGCTAATGTTGGCCAGAATCAGCCACAACGCTAAGGCCAGTTCAATGCCTCCGAAAGTCATCGCCTTGACCAGTGGTGGATTGTCCAGAACAACCGAAACAAAGCGCCCCAAGGCCGCGCCCGCATAGACAACGCCCAGCATGGCGTAGGCCATTGGATTATTCAGCCAGATAACGGCAAGTCCGGTGACGACAAACAATCCTCCGACCGAGGCCCGCATCTCACTTAGCCCCATGGTGCTGTTCGTTGGAGCAAGGTCCAAAGAAGTTGCCGTAAAACTCGGCGCGAGAAAACCGAACAAGCCGAACCCGACGGTCAAGAGCGCCGCGATTACATTAAAGACATTTGTCATCTCATTTTTCCTATTCAGGTTTTCTGCGTTGTTTCGCGACATCCTGCGCCAGTTGTCGAGTATAGTTTTCAAGCTCAACCAACGCTGCATCCACGTTTTGCGCGTCACTTCCCTCCAATGCGTCTGCTATCTGGTTGTGCAGACCGATGATTACCTCGCGCGATCGGGCAGTAAATGTGATCATGTTCATCAAGGGTTGCATGGCCTCAACAGCCCCGGCCAATTGATAGGACAGCACTGGGTTACCTGCTCCATCGACGAGCGCGCGGTGAAACGCCACGTCAGAGGCGCAGAAAGCCTCATCGGTCAGGTCCGGTTGCGATTGGCGGTGAATCTCCTCTCGCATCGTCGCCAGATGTCCTGGTGTGCGACGCTTTGCAGATAAGGGTGCGCACGCGCGCTCTAACGCGAACCGAGCCTCGCACGCAGTATCAAAACTCACTGCATTCATTGACAACAACAGGGTCGAGGTCGTGATTTGCTGAGAATACGCGCCTTCAAAGCTCAGGCGGTTTACAAACGCACCGCCACTTGCACCGCGTTGCGTTCGGATCAGGGACTGCGCCGCCAAGCGTTTCAAAGCTTCGCGCACAGTAGGGCGCGAAACTTGAAACTGCTCCGACAGTTCTGCCTCAGACGGCAGACGTTCATCCACGATCAATTCGCCCGAGACAATTGCATCGCGAATGGCCTGCGCAATCTGTGCGGACAAATCCGCCGGTCTCTGAGAGTTAGTTTTCATAATATGACGACCACACGTGACTTTTTATTTGTCTGACATTTAAAAGTCTGACATTTCAAAAGCAAGAACTGAGTCGGGAGGAAGACGTGAGTCGCGCGGTTCTACGTAGTGGATTTTGGCTGGGATTTTATGTCCTGATCTTATGGTCGTGGTGGATGATGTTCACCATGAGCCGCGAAATGGATCTGGATTGGATCGGACGTCCGGGACCAATGGGTCAGGCCATGGCGGCAATGGACCCGCGCATGGACATGTACATGCCCATGGCAGAATTTGGTCCATTGTTTTGGATGTGGGCCATCATGATGGCGGCGATGATGCTTCCGACCGTTGTGCCGACCCTGCGCAGCTATGAGGACCTGATCCAAAGCGCAAACGGTTCGCGCGCGGGCTGGCTTGGCGTTTTGGGCGGTTATCTGGCGGTGTGGGTTGGTTTCGCCGCGTTGATTGCCGGCGTTCAGCTGGTCCTGCTGTTTGGTGGTGTCGTCGACATGCTTGGGATTGCAAAATCCGGCGTCGTGGCGGGCGGCCTGATGATCGCGGTTGGCGCATTCCAGTTCACCCGTGCGAAAGAGGTCTGCCACGGTGTCTGCCACGCACCTATGACGTATTTCCTGGGACACTGGCGAACTGGCTTCGTCGGAGGGCTTCGCATGGGTGTCGGACTGGGTGCCTTCTGTGTCGGCTGTTGTTGGGGCTTTATGGCGCTAGGCTTTGTTGGTGGCGTCATGAGCCTGCTATGGATGGGACTGGCGACGTTTTTTATGGTTTTGGAAAAGTTGCCCCAGATCGGGCACGTGATCACGCGACCGTTGGGGTTCGCTCTTATCGCAGGCGGACTCGTCCTGCTCATCTATCCCATTACTTTCGGAGGATAAGCCAATGGCAAAAAACAGGAAACCGGATGCTGACAGATTACCAATCAGTCAGCGTATCGACAGCCGAATGCCGAATCCCAAGCGCAGAGAGATGAGCCCGACTGAGTGGGCTATCAAGGGCGAGTTGATCCTAAACTGCTCCTGCGATGTGTTTTGCCCGTGTGTTGTATCACTTGGCGCACATCCGCCGACCGAAGGGCATTGCCACGCGTGGATGGGTGTCATCATTGATGAAGGTCACTTTGAAGGTGAGGACCTGTCTGGGCTGAATGTCGGGCTTCTGGTCGATATTCCCGGTCGGATGGGGGAAGGACAGTGGAAAGTGGCCGCATATGTCGACGAGCGCGCCAGCGGCAAGGCCTATAACGGACTGTTGCAGATTTTCAGCGGTCAAGCCGGCGGAACTACTGGCCTCTTTACCATGCTGGTCAGTGAGATCATGGGCGCTGAACGTGCACCGGTTCAGATTGAACGGGATGGCACAAAGCGCCGCATTGTGATCGGGCGAAAGATTCAGGGAGAGATCGAGATGCTGGCAGGTAAAGATGCCGATCACCCTGTGATGGTTTCGAACTCAAAATACTGGATGGGTCCGGATATCATTGTTGCGCGGGGCACCAAATCTAAGGTGCGTGACTATGGTCGCGTGTGGGATTTCGGTGGTAAGTCAGCTGAGATATGTCCGATAGACTGGCATGGACCCAAGTAATGATCTCTTGGATGTGCAAGCCGACCAAGACACAGCGTAATCCGTTTATAAACAGGAGTTTGAACGGATATCTTACAGCGTCCAGTTTACAGCTACCGTTAGAAATCAGCGCCGTGTTTCACCGACAAATCCCTTGGCTTGGCGGAAAGCATGAGAGACTGAGTCAAACAGGACGTACAACACCCGTACGTAATTGGATGTTTTTGCCCCTGGAGGTTTGAATGGCACAGATTTCCCTGTCCCGTCGATTGCGGCGCACCCCGTTTTCAGACGGTGTCGAGGCTGCTGGGGTCAAAGGATATACGGTTTACAACCGAATGTTGCTGCCCACCGTTTTCGAAAGCATTGAGGCGGACTATCGTCATCTCAAAAGCCATGTTCAGGTGTGGGATGTATCTTGCGAACGGCAAGTTGAACTGCGTGGTCCGGACGCCGCACGTTTGATGCAAATGCTGACCCCACGCGATTTACGTGGGATGCTGCCGGGGCAATGCTACTACGTTCCGATTGTTGACGAAACGGGTGGTATGCTGAATGATCCCGTGGCCGTCAAACTTTCGGATGATCGTTGGTGGATTTCCATTGCAGACAGTGACTTGCTGCTCTGGGTTAAAGGAATTGCCAACGGATATCGCTTGGATGTTCTGGTGGATGAACCGGACGTATCACCACTCGCGGTCCAAGGACCAAAAGCGGATGAATTGATGTCGCGGGTTTTCGGAGACAGGGTGCGCGATATCAGATTTTTCAAGTTTGATATGTTCCAGTTTGAAGGCCGGGATCTGGCGGTGGCGCGATCGGGGTACTCCAAGCAGGGCGGGTTCGAGATCTACGTCGAAGGCTCGGACATTGGTATGCCGCTGTGGAACGCGCTGTTTGCGGCAGGTGAAGACCTGCAGGTGCGCGCGGGCTGCCCCAATCTGATTGAAAGGATTGAGGGTGGGCTGCTGTCTTATGGAAACGATATGACTGACTATAATACCCCACATGAATGTGGACTGGGCAAGTTTTGCAATACGCATACTGCCATCGGCTGCATCGGGCGGGATGCGTTGTTGCGCGTGGCTAAAGAAGGTCCTGTCCAACAGATTCGTCCCATTGCAATCGCTGGCGATGCCGTACCACCCTGTGATCGACCGTGGCCGGTGTTCGCGAACGGAAAACGTGTTGGGCAAGTAACTTCTGCCGCTTGGTCTCCTGACTTTGAAACCAATGTTTCGATTGGCATGTTGCGGCTCAGTCATTGGGACGCCGGGACAGTGGTTGAGGTTGAAACACCAGACGGCATACGCAGTGCCACTGTACAGGAACGGTTCTGGATCTGATGGCAAGACGAAACTGTATCTATGTCGCTTCGCAGATCATGCAGGACGTTAAAGCTGGATGAGATACAAGGCCTAAGAGCGCGGAAACGAGAGGAAAAGCGATGTTTAACGCATTGGTTATGGAAAAAGACGAAGACAGCGGGCTTGCCAGTCCTTCGGTCAAACAATTGTCTACCGACGATCTGTCCCATGGTGAAGTCACGGTCGCGGTCGAGTATTCAACGGTGAATTACAAGGACGGCCTTTGTTTGTCGCCGAAAGGCGGTGGATTGGTGCGAAAATACCCGCACGTGCCCGGAATTGACTACGCTGGAACGGTGGAGGCGTCGTCGGATGATCGCTACAAGGCGGGTGACAAGGTGGTTTTGACGGGCTGGCGTGTAGGTGAAGCTCATTGGGGTGGCTACTCGCAGAAGGCCAATGCCCTGGCTGAATGGCTGGTGCCTTTGCCAGATGGTCTTGATACACGGCAGGCGATGGCTGTTGGCACGGCCGGATTCACCGCGATGTTGGCGGTCATGGCGCTTGAGGATCACGGGATGAAAACCGACCACGGACCGGTTCTGGTAACCGGCGCTGCTGGTGGTGTCGGCTCGGTCGCGACGGCTATTCTGGCCAATCTGGGGTATGAGGTTGCAGCAGTGACCGGACGGCCGGAAACCGGGGAGTATCTGAAATCCCTGGGTGCCACGACCATTGTACCCCGTGAGGAGTTGAACGAGACAACCAAGCGCCCTCTGGAAAGCGAAACCTGGGCAGGGTGTGTCGACGCAGTTGGTGGAGAGATGCTGGCGCGCGTTCTGGGGCAGATGAAGTACGGCGCTTCGGTCGCAGCGGTTGGCCTCGCGGGTGGGGCAGCGTTGCCTGCAACCGTCATTCCATTCTTGTTGCGCGGCGTGAATTTGCTGGGCATCGACAGCGTGATGCAGCCATACGAAAACCGTTTGCGCGCGTGGCAACGTATTGCAACTGACCTGCCGATGGACAAGTTGGACGCGATGGTGCACCCAGCGACCCTAAGTGACCTGCCACAATTGGGCGCGGATATTCTTAAGGGTAAGGTAAAAGGGCGCGTTGTTGTCGACGTAAATGCCTGATTAAAAACTGTTCTGCCAGACCGGTTGGCCCGCGTGCTGACCGGTCTTTTCCTGTTAGAAACGTCCTGAAAAAGCCGGAAACTCCTCTGGTCATTGGCGCATTTCCACATCATCATTGCTATACATCCCAACTGCGATGGCTTATGAGCCATGCAAACAGGACCTGAAGACGGGGAGTGAGCAGCATGTCTGACGATTTTGAACTGGACACCGATGATCTTAAACGGCGCATGGAAGGCGCCATGGCAAACCTCAGAACCGAATTCGCCTCGCTTCGGACCGGGCGGGCATCAGCCTCGATGCTTGAGCCGGTCATGGTAGACGCCTACGGCGCAATGACCCCGATCAATCAGGTTGGAACGGTAAATGTCCCCGAACCTCGAATGGTCACGGTGAATGTTTGGGACAAGGGTCTTGTCGGTAAGGTCGAAAAGGCAATTCGTGAAAGTGGTTTGGGAATTAACCCACAGCTGAACGGCACAATCATTATGCTGCCGATCCCGGAACTGAACGAAGAGCGGCGCCGCGAACTGGGCAAGGTCGCAGGGCAATATGCCGAGCACGCCCGCGTTTCGATCCGCAATGTGCGTCGCGACGGAATGGATCAGATCAAGAAGGCCAAAGCCGACGGAATCTCCGAGGACGATCAGAAATTCTGGGAAACAGAAGTTCAGGATCTGACCGATGAAATGATCAAATCCGTTGATGCCGCGCTTGAGACCAAGCAGGCAGAGATCATGCAGGTCTGACGTCGCATTATGTTCAACCCTCCACATACCCTGGCTGGGCCGCGCCACGTCGCCATCATTATGGACGGAAACGGCCGCTGGGCGCAGGCGCGCGGTCGGCCAAGGTTGTTTGGACACCACGCGGGCGCACGGCGCGTGCGTGAAGTGGTTGAGGCTTGCCCAGGACTTGGGGTCAAATATCTGACGGTTTTCGCCTTTTCGACTGAGAATTGGAAACGGACTCAGGCCGAGGTTGCCGGGCTCATGAGCCTGTTTCGGCGTTATATCATCAAAGAAACCCAGACCCTTAAGGAAAACGGAATTCGCGTTCGGTTTATCGGAGATCGGGTCCGGCTGGATGCCAAGTTGACCGCCCTGATGGATACGCTGGAAGAAGAAACAAAGGACAATGATCTGGTCCACCTCACAGTTGCGCTGAACTATGGTGGCCGAGACGAAGTGGCCAGAGCAACGAAGCGGTTGGCGCGCGACGTAGCAGAAGGCCTTTTGCACCCCGAAGATGTGGATGAAGAAACCCTTCCTAAGTATCTGGATACACGTGTTCTTCCGGATCCAGATCTGGTTATCCGCACAAGTGGTGAGGCGCGAATTTCAAATTTTCTGCTGTGGCAATCGGCATATTCTGAATACGAATTTGTCGACACGCTTTGGCCAGATTTCACCGCTGCTGAGTTCGAAAGTTTGTGCCGAAACTTCGGCGGTCGCGAACGCCGGTATGGAGCGGTTCCGGCATGAGTGACGGCCGATGGTCTGATCTTACCACCCGCATCCTCTCTGCTGCCGTGCTTGTCGCCATCGGCTCGGTCGAGGTTTGGTTGGGCGGGTTTTGGTTTGAAACCTTCATCGCAATCGCCTGCGGCCTGATGACCTGGGAATTGGTGCGGATGGTTGATCCTGACAAATCGGCTGTGCGAGTTCAGTTAGGGATTCTGACCGGAGTCGCGGTTCTGCTCAGCTACCATGTGCCGCCGATTTACAAGATACCGATCCTGCTGGCCCCGGCATTGGTCGGCGCAGGGCAGGTTGGCCGCGCGAAACTGATCTACGCCCTGTTTGCCATGTGGATTGCCGCGTCTGGTCTGGGCTTTATCTCAATCCGCGAGACGATGGGTTTTGGTTGGATGATCTGGTTGATCTCGGTTGTTGTTGCGACGGACGTCGCGGGCTATTTCGTGGGCAAGACGTTTGGTGGACCGAAATTCTGGCCGAAAGTCAGCCCAAAGAAAACGTGGTCTGGCACCGCAGGTGGATGGGCCGCAGCAGCGGTCGTAGGGTTCGTGTTCGCTCTTCATGCCGGTTTTGGGTTCATGTTCATCGTCATCACGGTTCTGGCATCCATGGCCAGCCAGGCGGGGGACATCGTCGAAAGCGCGACAAAGCGTAGATTCGGCGTGAAGGACAGCTCGAACCTGATCCCAGGACATGGCGGATTTCTGGATCGGTTCGATGGTATGATGGGTGCTGCTCTGTTTGTTCTTATTGCGGGTATGATCTATTCCCCCGGGGGTATGTAATGCGCAAAATCTCCATTTTTGGCGCGACCGGCTCGATCGGGCAGAACACCATCGACCTGATAGACAGGCAACCGTCAGCCTATAACGTCGTTGCGCTGACAGGTGGGGCGAATATTGAGAAACTGGCCAAAGACGCGCGTCGTCTGAATGCGGATGTGGCCGTAACCGCCTATGAAGATAGGTTGGAAGACCTGCGTGCGGCGCTGTCCGGGAGCGGTGTTGAGGCTGCGGCGGGGCAGGCGGCGCTGACCGAAGCTGCTGCGAGACCTGCGGATTGGGTGATGTCGGCCATCGTCGGTGCAGCCGGGTTGAAACCGGGGCTAGAGGCATTGAAGCAAGGTGCCACGCTGGCGTTGGCGAACAAGGAGACTTTGGTCTGTGCCGGGGCTTTGGTGTTGGAAACAGCCAAAAGGTACAACGCTCGCCTTCTACCGGTAGACAGCGAACATTCCGCCGTATTTCAGGCTCTGGTTGGCGAGGATATCGAGACCCTTGAGCGGATCATAATCACGGCGAGCGGGGGCGCTTTCCGCGACTGGCCGCTGCGTGATCTGGCCAATGCGACGGTCGAACAGGCCTCAAGCCATCCGAATTGGGACATGGGGCAACGCATTACAATCGACAGCGCATCTATGTTCAACAAGGCGTTAGAGCTGATTGAAACAAAAGAATTCTTCGGGACTTCTCCGGATCAAATCGAAGTGTTGATTCATCCTGAGTCCATCGTGCATTCGCTCGTCGGGTTCAAAGATGGGGCCGTAATGGCCCATATGGGTGCGCCAGACATGCGTCATGCCATTGGCTATGCGTTACATTGGCCGGAACGACAAGAATTGCCAGTTGAGCGGTTAAACCTCGCCAAACTGGGCAAGTTGAGCTTTCAGGAACCAGACGAAGATCGCTACCCGGCATTGCGCCTTGCCCGCAATGTCATGGAACGCGGTGGCCTTTCCGGTACGGTGTTCAACGCCGCCAAGGAACGCGCACTGGACCTTTTTATCGCCCGGCAGGTTGGTTTTCTTCAGATGGCAGAAATTGTTGAATCCGTTTTGAGCAGGTTTGAAACGTCAAATGGTCTTCTTGATGCCGAATTAAACCTTGATAACGTACTGCAAGCGGACCATCTGGCACGTAAGTGGGCCAGCGAAGCCGCAATTCAGAAAGCAGGATAGAAACTTGGACGTACTCTCTCTGATCCCTCAATTTGGCAACTTGCTGTATACTATCGTTGCCTTTGTGGTGGCCCTGTCTGTCATCGTGGCAGTGCATGAATATGGCCACTACATCGTGGGGCGCTGGTCAGGCATACATGCCGAGGTGTTCTCGGTCGGGTTCGGCCCAGTGCTTTGGAGTCGTGTCGATAAGCGCGGAACCCGCTGGCAAATCGCTGCACTGCCATTTGGCGGCTATGTCAAGTTTCTGGGGGATTCCAACGCTGCGTCGGGCAAAGACGCAGCAGCGATGCAAACAATCACGGAACGAAGCCCCGAAGAATTGCGCCGCACCATGCACGGCGCACCTTTATGGGCAAGAGCGGCTACGGTCGCCGCAGGCCCGGTCTTCAATTTTGCAATGTCCATAATCGTTTTTGGTCTGATCTTCATGTATCAGGGCGTAACGCGTGAGCCCTTGACCGTTGGCGAGTTGCACCCGATGCCGGGCGCGGTTCAGGAGTTGCAAGACGGTGACGAGATCGTAGCCATCGCGGGGCTTCCGGTGCCAGAGTTCGATCAGGAAGGCGCATGGTCCGACTTTACCGATGCTTTGCCTGTCGAACCTAAGCTGGACTACACAGTGGTCCGCGACGGGCAAACGCTGGACGTCTCCGGCCCTTGGTTATTCCCTGCGCTAATCCAACAGGTTATCCCGCGCAGTGCAGCGATGGATATCGATTTGAAGCCCGGCGATGTGATTACAGCCGTCAACGGTGAACCGATTTACGCGTTTGAACAACTGAAAGAGCATGTCGAGGGTTCTGACGGCAAAGTTCTTTTGCTTGACGTCTGGCGGGATGGTGCGGATTTGGAATTCGCACTCGCACCGCGCCGCACGGATGAACCACAGCCTGAGGGCGGGTTTGTAACGCATTGGCGTATCGGAATTGTAGGCGGTATGGTTCTTGATCCGGCGACGGAACCAGCAGGTGTTCTGGCGTCGCTGTCAGGCGGCGTTCAGCAGACCCTGCGTATTATTGACGGGTCGCTGTCTGGTATCTGGCACATGGTGACTGGGGCGATCAGCACCTGCAATATCTCGGGTCCCATTGGCATTGCGGAAACTTCGGGCGCAATGGCGAGCCAAGGCGCGCAGAACTTTATCTTTTTCATCGCTGTGCTCTCGACCGCAGTTGGGCTGTTGAACCTGTTTCCCATTCCAGCCCTGGATGGCGGACATCTGGTGTTCTATGCGTATGAGGCCGTGGCGGGCAAACCGCCCAGTGATGGGGCTCTTCGTGTTCTGATGGGGGTAGGGGTATCCCTGATCCTTGGTCTTATGATCTTTTCGGTGTCCAACGATCTGTTCTGCTGATTGTGGAGATTGCGGCACTTTCATGCCGCAATTTCGCCCCAATACTTGCATAGGCTTTTGCCCGGAATTGACCCGTTTCTGAGGTTGTGATGACAAAGGCCCTTCGCAAATCTGCCAACAGCTTTTGGTGCCTGTTCGTTCTGAACTGGGATGCGTTGCTGTTCTTCGGTGCGACCGCAGTTGCCATGTTTGGCTGGGCATATCTCATCACCATGTGATTCTTTTCACATTTGCTAGAGGCGACTGACGTCTTCCCTTGCGCCAGCTTTCTATTTTGGTCTTTTGACAAGTATAAATATTCTCGCTACTCAGCATTAAAGTCCAAAAATATTGGGTAGTGAAAAAATGACTGATAGGCGAGGCGCGGGCACATCCTGCGGGGGACAAAAGCCAGAAAACAAGATTTTGTGGCGGTCACTAATATTTACATTTCTTCTGACATTGGTGGGTTTTGTACCGGTTCCACAGGTCGCATGGGCTCAAAACTTCGTAATCAATTCGTTTGACGTCGAGGGAAATCGGCGCATCGAAAGCTCTACTATTATCGCTCGTACAGGGATCGAGCCGGGCCAGTCGGTGACTGCCGGCGAATTGAACGATGCCTATCAGCGTTTACTTGACAGTGGTGTTTTTGAAACAGTCGAATTGACACCACGCGGGAATACTTTGGTGATTGCGGTTGAAGAATATCCGACGATCAACCAGATCAGCGTCGAAGGAAACCGCCGTGTGAAAGACGATGTGTTGCTTGAAGCAATCTCCTCTGAACCGCGTCGAGTGTTCACGCCTCAGGTGGCCGAGGCTGACGCCGACCTGATTGCTGAAATCTACTCGTCCCAAGGGCGCGTGTCGGCGACGGTCATTCCTCGCATTATTCGCCGCAGCGATAACCGGGTCGATCTGGTTTTTGAAGTTGCGGAAGGCACGACGATTGAGGTGGAGCGCGTTAGCTTTGTAGGCAACCGCGCGTTCTCTGATCGTCGTTTGCGCCGGGTTCTTGAAACCAAGCAGGCCAACTTTTTGCGTACATTCATCAGCAGTGACACCTTCATTGCTGACCGGATTGAGTTCGATAAACAGGTTATTCGCGATTTCTATCTGTCGCGTGGCTACGTCGATTTCCGCGTCAACAGCGCGAATGTTGAATTCACCCAAGAGCGTGACGCCTTTTTCCTGGTGATGAACATCACCGAGGGTCAGAAGTTTTCGTTCGGCCAGATCAGCACAGTCAGTGAAATTCCCGGTGTAGATCCAGCGCCGTATCAAGATGCATTGAAAATTCGCCCGGGCGTAACTTATACGCCGTCGTTGGTTGAGAACTCGATCGCCCGGATGGAGCGTCTTGGGATCAAGCAAGGCGTAGACTTTCTTCGGGTAGAACCGCGGGTGACGCGCAATGCACGTGATCTGACGCTGGATGTTCAATTTGTCCTGACCAAGGGTCCGCGGATCTTTGTTGAAAGGATCGACATCGAGGGCAACACGACAACGCTGGACCGCGTCATCCGCCGCCAATTTGATACGGTCGAAGGTGATCCCTTCAATCCGCGTGAAATCCGCCAGGCTGCCGAGCGTATCCGAGCGTTGGGTTTCTTCGCGGTAGCCGATGTTGAACCGCGCGAGGGATCCTCGCCCAGCCAGGTCATTGTTGACGTCGATGTAGAAGAGCAGCCCACCGGATCGCTGAGCCTGGGTGGTAGTTACTCGGTCTCAGACGGTTTTGGTGTTGCAATCGGGTTGAGCGAATCCAACTTCCTCGGCCGTGGGCAAACTGTGGGGGTCAACCTTTCGACAGCACAGGACGCCGAGCAGTACACCCTGAACTTTTCCGAACCTTACCTACTGGGCCGAAAGCTGCGGTTCGATCTGGGTCTGGGTCTGTCAACAACGAACTCTAGCTTTGCGAGCTACGACACCGACACGCTGTTCTTCCGACCCCAGCTAAGTTACGCGATCGGCGATTTGTCAGCACTGCGACTGCGCTATAACTGGGACCGTAGCGAGATGACGCAACAGGATGACGAGATCAACGGCGCGGTCATCGCCTCTGACATCGCGCAGGGCGAACGTACGACCAGCTCATTGGGTATCTCGTATATCTATGACAGCCGGCTTGGCGGTCTGAATCCCAACGCAGGTTTTCTGTTCGAAGCTGGTATTGATGCAGCCGGACTGGGCGGCGACAATGAGTTCTTCAAGACGACCGCGCGCGGTATTGCGCAAACCCGGGTTTGGAACGAAGAGGTTGTGCTGCGCGCGACACTCGAAGTCGGCGCCTTGCACTGGAGAGGTGATGACTTTAGCCGAACCATCGACCGCTTTGTTCTGGGGCCGAGTGTCTTCCGTGGCTTCGAGCCTGCTGGTATCGGCCCGCGCGACCTGTCGAACGGTCAGGACGATGCGATCGGGGGCAACTATTACTGGGTCGCACGCCTTGAATCGGACTTTCCGCTGGGCCTGCCCGAAGAATTGGGCCTGCGCGGCGGGGTTTTCTATGACTTCGGCAACCTTTACAACCTCAACGACGTGAACACAGCCGGTGGTGATATCGTCGGTGAGGATGGATCGATCCGTCACGTGATCGGCGTCTCTGTTCTTTGGGAAACACCCTTTGGTCCGCTGCGCTTTAACTTCTCGCATGCGCTCAAGAAAGAGGACTTCGATAAAGAGCAGAACTTTGACCTGACGGTTCAGGCCCGGTTCTAATCCTGAATGTTGCAGGATGTTATCATCAAAATGCAGGGCCCATTGCGGGCCCTGTGTGTTTTTTTAGCCCTGTTTGCTGCAGGTACTGCCGTCTCTCAGCAGTTGGGGGTGCCTGAAAGCAGTGTCGTAACACTGTCGAGCGAACGTTTGTTCGCCGAGTCTGCCTTTGGCAAGCGGGTCCTGCGTGAGATCGAAGTCGAAGGCATACTGCTAGGCGAAGAAAACGAACGCATCGTGGCGGAACTCAGCCGCGAAGAAAAGGTTTTGACAGAGCAGCGCGCGACAATGACGGCTGAGGAGTTTCGCCCTCTGGCTGATGCTTTTGACGAAAAGGTCCAGTCGCATCGAGAGGGCCAGAGGGCAAAACTTGACGCGTTGGCCCGCCGCGGCGAGGACGCCCGGCAAAGGTTCCTTGTGCTGGTTCGGCCTGTTTTGATTGATCTTTTGCGCGATTCCGGAGCCGCGATCATTATTGAACGTTCAAGCGTCTTCCTGAGTTCGGACCGGACTGACATCACAGATGCGGCAATTACCCGGATTGATGCGGTAATTGGCGACGGTCGCGCCGTTGAATCCGGTACCAGTGAATAGGTTTGCTTGCCCTTAGGGCGCGGTATTGCTAACCACTCGGCAAACACAAATACACTACGGGACAACAGCATTATGAGCACGGAAACCAAGACCGCCGATATTCAGCTGATACAGCGGATATTGCCGCACCGCTATCCGTTTCTGCTGGTCGACAAGGTCGTTGATATCTCAGGCTATCAGTCGGCCGTTGGCATAAAGAACGTCACGATGAACGAGCCGCATTTCCAAGGTCACTTTCCGGGTACTCCGATCATGCCGGGCGTCACCATTGTCGAGGCGATGGCACAGACCGCAGGCGTAATGTTGGGCGTAGGCATGGATGTCATCGACAGCGAGTTGTTGATTTATTTCATGAACATCGACAAGTGCAAATTCCGCCGAAAAGTGATCCCGGGTGACGTGCTCGAGATGCACGTGGAAACTGTTCGGGGCAAAAAGGGTGGCAAAATCTTCAAGTTCAGCGGTCGCGCGACGGTGGATGGTGAAGTCGCGACCGAAGCTGAATTCTCAGCCTATGTCGACTGGGACATGGAAAAAACAACATGAGCGGCATTCACCCAAGCGCAATCATTGAAGACGGTGCGCAAATCGGTGAGGGCTGCATCATCGGACCTTTCTGCCACATCGGCCCACAGGTCAAACTGGGCGATCGGGTCGAACTGAAATCTCATGTCGTGGTGACAGGCGACACATCCATCGGTGACGAAACCGTTATATTCAATTTCTCAGTGATCGGAGAAATTCCGCAGGATCTGAAATTCGGCGGTGAGGATACGCGTCTGCGGATTGGCAAGCGCAACCGTATTCGTGAGCATGTCACGGTGAACACCGGCACCGAAGGCGGCGGCGGTGTTACCCGGATCGGTGATGATTGCCTGTTGATGGCCGGTGTGCATGTGGCGCACGACGTTCAAATCGGAGACCGGGTGATCATGGTCAATCACGCTGGTGCCGCAGGACATTGTATCATCGAAGATGACGTAATTGTCGGTGGCATTTCAGGCTTGCACCAGTGGGTGCGCGTGGGCCGTGGCGCGATTATTGGTGCGCTGACCATGGTCGCTAATGATGTTATCCCATACGGTCTGGTACAGGCACCACGGGGTGAACTGGACGGGCTGAACCTTGTAGGTTTGAAGCGAAAAGGGGTGTCGCGCGAGGATATCGCGGCATTGCGCGCGGCCTTCCGGGAATTGTCTGAGGGTGAAGGTACGTTCATGGAGCGGGCCCATCGACTCGGCCAAGACAACCAGAGCGAATATGTCCAGCGGATCGTGGATTTTGTGACTGGTGAGTCGGATCGCTCGTTTCTGACACCAAGGAAGTAGGCCGATGCTGGCGCTGATTGCCGGAACTGGTGCATTGCCGGGTGAGGTGGTTGATTGCCTCACCGACCGTCCCTTGATCTGCGCGATGGAGGGGTTCTCACCCGAGAGCTTAAGCACGGATATCGTCTTTCCGTTGGAGCATTTGGGGAGTTTCATTGCCGATCTTAAAGCTCGGGGTGTCACTGAGATTTGTATGGCTGGCGCCGTCCGTCGTCCGGCCATTGACCCAGCACGGATTGACGCCGCCACGATGCCTTTGGTCCCTTTGCTTCAACAGGCGATGATGTCGGGGGATGACGGCGCATTGCGCGCGGTCATCGGCATTTTCGAAGACGCCGGTCTGACCGTACGCGCCGCGCATCAGATCGCGCCGGCCTTACTGCCTCCGCTGGGATGCCTGACCGAGGCTCAACCGTCAGAGGTTGATCTGTCCGATGCGGGCAGGGCGGCAAGTATTCTGCGGGCCATGGGGGCGGCGGATATCGGGCAGGCCTGCGCAGTGTTAAATGGCCAGGCCCTCGTTGTTGAGAGCATCTTTGGGACCGATTGGATGTTGCAATCCTTGACGCAACGGCCCGACGCAGGCGGGGGTATTTTGTTCAAAGCCCCAAAGCCAGATCAGGATCGACGCGCTGATCTGCCGACCATTGGACCAGGTACTGTTTCTGGTGCCGTGGCTGCCGGTTTGGCTGGCATCATCATTGAAAAAGGCGGCGTAATCGTATTGCAGCGGGATCGGGTTATTGATGAATGCAACCGCCTAGGTCTGTTCCTTCACGTGCGCGAGCGGGCCAGTTGATGCGGGTGTTTCTGGTCGCCGGCGAACCTTCGGGCGATCGGTTGGGCGGTGCATTGATGGAAGGGCTGCGCAGTCTGGTCCCCGATATTCAGTTTGACGGGGTTGGCGGTCCATTGATGCAGGCACAGGGCTTGGACAGCCGCTTTCCGATGGCCGAACTCTCGGTAATGGGTTTGGTCGAGGTTTTGCCGAAATACTTCCATCTGAAGCGTCGTATTTCCGAGACGGCCCAAGCCGTTCTGGACACGCGGCCAGACGTGTTGATCACAATCGACAGTCCCGATTTCTCGCTGCGCGTCGCAAAGATCGTCAAGGCGCACAGCAAGATCAGAACGGTGCACTACGTTGCCCCGAGCGTCTGGGCCTGGCGACCTGGGCGCGCCGACAAGATGGCGAAAGTGATTGATCATGTTCTGGCGCTCTTGCCGTTCGAGCCACCCTATATGGAACGCGCGGGCATGGAGTGTGATTTTGTCGGCCATCCCGTCGCCAGCGAGCCGGTAGCCTCGGAAGCGGATATTCAGGAGTTTCGAGACGCCTATAGCCTCGGAGCGGCCCCTCTTATCCTTGCCCTTCCGGGTTCGCGCGGCGGAGAAATTGATCGCCTTGCACCGGTCTTTGGTGACGCATTGCGGCTGTACCTGAAAAGCAGGCCCAACGCTCGGGTCGTAGTACCCGCCGTTGCGCATATGGTCGATGCAGTGGTTGAGCATGTGCGCGCTTGGCCCGGAAATCCAATCGTTCTTGACCCGCGCGGAATGGCTTCGGATCAGGCGGTGAAAGAAAAGCGGGCGGCGTTTGCGGCGGCTGAAGTGGCGTTGGCGGCCTCGGGAACCGTTTCGCTGGAACTGGCCGCACAAGCCACGCCGATGGTGATTGCTTACAGGCTTAGTTGGCTGACCCAGAAGATAGCCGAACGGATGGTCAAGCTGGATACGGTGACACTGGTCAATCTCGTTTCAGAAACCCGGACTGTGCCTGAATGTCTGCTGGATGACTGCCAGCCGGAAATGATTGCTGCGGCACTGGAGCAGGTCTCGGCCTCTCCGGATGCTCAACGTAAGGCGATGGCGACAACGATGGAACGGTTGGGACACGGGGGTGAGGCACCCGGCCTGCGCGCAGCGCGCGCGGTTTTGGCAAGGATGAAGTCCTAGTGCTGGATTTCGTGGCGTTTGGCCTGTCTGTCTTTATGGCTCAGGTTCTGACCAATCTGGACAACCTTGCAGCTCTGCTTGCGCTTTCAGTGGTGGCCGGAGCGAAGCGGTCAGTCTTTGGCTTTCTAGTGGCGCAGGTGATCATAATCTGCTCAGCGCTCTTGCTTGCCTTCGGGGTCGCAGATGTGGTGCCGCGAGGGGCGGGATATTTGGGTCTGATCCCACTGGGTTTGGGTGTTTTAACCTTGATCCGAAAAAGGCGTGAAACCGATGACGATGCCAATCCCAAGCTTCAAAACGGAGCATCGATCCTCGTGACCACACTGCTGTTTCTCAGCCTTTCGGTGGACACTTTTGTGATTCTGGCGCCACTGCTGGCGGATTCGGCGCCGAGTTATCGCACCGCAGGCGTTGCTGGCGCAGGGCTTGCCGCGTGCTGTCTTGCGTTGATCGCTCTACTGGGATCAAAAGTCCCGTTTATGAGCGGCTCTGTCGCCAATCGACTGGAAAGCCTTGTGCCGTATGTGATGATTTGCGCTGGTCTGTATATCCTCAGCAACTCATGGACGGACGCGATCTAGTATCCGCGCCAGATCCAACCGCCACCAAAAATGCGGCTGCCTTCAGAGGCATAGAAAACACAGGCTTGACCCGGTGAAACACCTTCCTCGGGCGTCAACAGTTCAACCTCGGCCGTTGTATCGCTCAGGGGACGAATGATTGCCTCTTGCGGTGGGCGCGTCGAACGCACCTTAACCGAAACGTGCCATTCTTTTTGAGACGTGAAGGGCATATCCCCCAACCAATTGATTTCGCGGACCGGGACAGTTCTGGTGGCCAGCATCTCTTTAGGTCCGACAACCACCTGTTTCTTGTCGACGTCCAACTTGACGACGTACAAGGGCTCACTGAGGCCACCAATACCCAGTCCGCGTCGTTGCCCAATGGTGTAGTGGATCACACCATCATGTTGCGCCAAGACGCGCCCATCTGCGTGGACAATCTCACCCGGTTCGGCCGCGCCGGGGCGCAGCTTTTCAATTACGCTGGCGTAATTCCCGTTGGGCACAAAACAAATGTCCTGACTGTCGGGTTTGTCGGCCACCGCCAACCCGTATTGCGCGGCCATCTCGCGCGTCGCATCCTTCGAGGGCAGGTGCCCCAGCGGAAACCGCAAGAAATCCAGCTGCTCGGGCGTGGTTGAGAACAGAAAGTACGACTGATCGCGATTTGCATCTTCGGCGCTGTGCAGTTCTGGCCCGTTTGACCCCATCTTTCTTTGAATATAGTGACCAGTGGCCATGCAGTCGGCCTCAAGATCCTTGGCGGTCTCCAACAGATCCTTGAACTTCACCCGTTCGTTGCAACGGATGCAGGGCACAGGAGTTGCGCCCGCCAGATAGCTGTCGGCAAATTCATCGATCACAGCATCTTTGAAGATGTTTTCGTAATCCAACACGTAATGAGGGAACCCGCGCTCTTCAGCCACGCGGCGGGCGTCGTGAATATCGATGCCCGCGCAACAGGCACCTTTCTTGGCCAGCGCCGCACCGTGATCATAAAGCTGCAGTGTAACGCCCACCACGTCATAGCCCTGGTCCGCCAGATAAGCGGCCACAACAGAACTGTCCACGCCACCGGACATCGCCACAACCACCCGCGTTTCCGACGGGGGTTTGGCAAAGCCAAGCGAATTCAGCGGTGTCTCAGTATCCAGGGCCATGACGATTCCAATACGGATGAGGGAAGACCGGCAGAATATAAGAAAATTCTACACACTCTCAAGGGGCGGTTTCACTCGGCATTAAGTACGCTGGTGTCAGCTTTACCGCAGCACGAAGAGGGTCAAAAAATGCTATTACAGAAAGTCGAGGGTCCCAGATCTGTAACCCTTCCGGATGGTTCAATTTTATCGCGCGCGGACTTACCACCAGAAAACACGGCACGTTGGGTCGCTTCGCGGAAAGTGATTGTGGTTCGCGGTGTACTTTATGGGCTGATAACACTCTCAGACGCCAAAAAGCGATACGGGCTAAGTGACGAAGAATTCAATTCATGGGTTTCAGCGGTCGCTGAGCACGGAACGGACGCATTAAAAGTCACTGCATTAAAAAAATATCGACAACTTAAAAGCGAAAGTGAATAACAGATTCAACGGTAACGTCAGATTAACCATTTTTGAGCAGGGTGAATTTGAGATTGGTAAATTGACCCGAATTGGAGCGGTAAATGAGAATACTTCTTGTCGAGGATGATCCGACCACGTCAAAAAGCATTGAATTGATGCTGACGCATGCAAACCTCAATGTCTACGCAACGGACCTGGGCGAGGAAGGCATCGATCTTGCCAAACTCTACGACTATGATCTGATCTTGTTGGACTTGAACCTCCCTGACATGAACGGGCATGAAGTGTTGCGGCAGTTGCGCATCGCCCGAGTTGAAACCCCGATCCTGATCCTGTCCGGCGCAGACGATACAGAGAATAAGATCAAGGGTTTTGGGTTCGGTGCAGATGACTACATGACCAAACCTTTCCATCGTGAGGAATTGGTGGCCCGGATTCATGCCATCATTCGGCGATCAAAGGGGCATTCGCAATCCATTATCCACACTGGCCGGGTCGCTGTGAATCTTGACGCAAAGACGGTTGAAGTGGAAGGGAAGGCAGTTCATCTGACCGGCAAAGAATACCAGATGTTAGAGTTGTTAAGCCTTCGGAAAGGCACGACACTGACCAAAGAGATGTTCTTGAACCACCTTTACGGCGGCATGGATGAGCCCGAGTTGAAGATTATCGACGTCTTCATTTGCAAGCTCCGCAAAAAGCTCAGCAACGCCACAGGCGGTAACAACTATATCGAAACTGTTTGGGGCCGGGGATATGTCCTGCGTGATCCGCAAAGCAAAACCGTTGATGAGACGCGGATGGCTGTAGGGGCGTGAACAAAAACACAGTCGCCCAAGTCCGGGGTGATCCTGCGCGCTAACTAGACAGCGCATCTGGACCTGGCCAAGACCTCGCCCTATCACTGAGACCCAAGATGACGTGACAGGGCGAGGCCATGAGTAAATTGATTCCGGTAGCTGACCTGACCGAGGAGGCTGCCCGCGAAGAGTTGGCGCAGTTGGCAGCGCAATTGTTGCGGGCAGATAAACTCTATCACGGTGAAGACGCGCCAGAGATTTCTGATGCAGCCTACGATGCGCTCAAACGTCGAAATGCTGAAATTGAAGCACGGTTTCCCAATCTGAAACGCCCCGACAGCCCCTCGGATCAAATCGGGGCACGACCGGCTGGCGGGTTTTCGAAAGTTACCCATGCGGTTCGAATGATGTCGCTTGGCAATGCGTTTGATGATGAAGACACTCGGGATTTTGACCGATCGGTCCGAAAGTACCTTG
Source organism: Ruegeria sp. AWH4_226 (assembly GCF_056159225.1). Classification (NCBI taxonomy): domain Bacteria; kingdom Pseudomonadati; phylum Pseudomonadota; class Alphaproteobacteria; order Rhodobacterales; family Roseobacteraceae; genus Ruegeria; species Ruegeria sp. AWH4_226. The sequence goes on from NZ_JBSWUU010000001.1 coordinate 968,812, forward strand.
GCCTGGATGCTGCAACACCGCTGTCGTTTACTGCAGAACCCAAAATCGACGGCCTGTCCCTTTCATTGAGATATGAAAATGGCAAGCTGGTACAGGCTGCCACACGCGGCGACGGAGAGGTGGGGGAAAACGTCACTGCAAACGCCCGGACAATTTCGGACATTCCTCAGGTTCTGGAAAATGCGCCGAAAGTGCTGGAGGTCCGGGGTGAGGTCTACATGTCGCATGAAGACTTCGAAAGGCTGAATGCATCACAGGAAAACGCCGGCGAAAAGACCTTTGCCAATCCAAGAAACGCGGCCGCGGGTTCCTTGCGCCAACTGGATGCGTCCGTCACACGCGCGCGTCCACTGAAATTCTTTGCCTATGCTTGGGGGCAATTGTCTGAACCGTTGGCAAACACGCAGATGGCCGCAATTGACCGGTTGCGTGATCTGGGGTTTGCGACGAATCCACTGACCAAGCTGTGTGAAACAACCGCTCAGATGCTAGAGCACTACCGCGATATCGAGGTCCAGCGATCCACACTCGGCTATGACATTGACGGAGTTGTTTACAAGGTGAACGACCTGTCCTTGCAAGGTCGACTGGGATTCCGCTCCACGACACCCCGTTGGGCGATTGCGCATAAATTTCCGGCTCAGCTTGCATGGACTCGTCTGGAAGCGATCGAGATTCAGGTGGGGCGCACAGGTGCTTTGAGCCCGGTTGCCCGGCTACATCCGGTCACGGTAGGCGGGGTGGTGGTTTCAAATGCCACATTGCACAATGAAGACTATATCGCGGGTCGGGATGCCAAGGGCGGCACGATCCGAGACGGCAAAGACATTCGCGTCGGCGACTGGGTTCAGGTTTACCGCGCGGGCGATGTAATTCCCAAAATCGCGGATGTGGACATTTCAAAACGGCCAGAAGGTGCCACCTCTTTCGAATTTCCCACGACCTGCCCTGAATGCGGCAGCGATGCCATCCGCGAAGAGGGTGACGCCGTGCGCCGCTGTACGGGTGGTATGATCTGTCCTGCGCAAGCAATTGAAAAACTAAAACATTTCGTTTCACGCAAAGCGTTTGACATCGAAGGTCTGGGCGCCAAGCAGATCGAGATGTTTTACAACGACCCTGATCTTCCAATAAAAACTCCGGTAGATATTTTTACCTTGCACGACCGAGACAGTGCAAATTTGACAAAACTGGCCAATCGAAAAGGCTGGGGTACGCAGAGTGCCAGGAATCTCTGGGAGGCGATTGACGAGAAACGCCAAATTCCGTTTGGTCGGCTGCTGTTTGCGCTGGGTATTCGGCATATGGGCGAGGCGGCGTCAAACCTAATCGCGACCCATTATGGCAACTGGCCGGAATTCGAACGTGCGATTACCGCGGCGGCAGATTTCAATGGGCCAGAGTGGGATGACCTGCTCAGCGTAGATGGAGTTGGTGAAGTCATGGCCCGGGCGCTTGTGTCGGCATTTGCGCAAGACGCAGAGCGGGCCAGCATAGATGCTCTGGTCGCTCAGTTGGACGTGCAAGCTGCCAAACGGCCAGATACCGCTGGCAGTCCAGTCGCCGGAAAAACTGTCGTTTTCACCGGGACATTGGAAAAGATGACCCGCGCAGAAGCCAAGGCCAGGGCTGAGGCGCTTGGCGCCAAGGTCTCGGGGTCTGTCAGCAAAAAGACCGATCTTCTGGTGGCGGGTCCTGGCGCAGGTTCAAAGGCGAAAAAAGCCGCTGATCTTGGCGTTGAAACACTGGACGAGGATGGTTGGCTACAGCTGATCGGTTCTGCATGAGTGGTCGCCCAGAAAGCTTGTTCCCGCTATTTGCCAGCTTGGAAACTCTGGATGGGGTCGGGCCAAAAACAGCTCAGATCTTGATACAAGCGGGGACGGAGTCCCCGCGTGACGTTCTCTTCAACCTGCCATACGCCGTGATCGACCGCCGCCGTCGCGACACGATCCGAGATGTTGATCTTCCTGCCACGTTAACAGTCGAGGTGACTGTCGGCGTCCATAGGCCACCCCGCAACAAAGGTGGAGCCTACAGGGTTCACGTCGAGGATAGCGAGGCAGACTTCCAATTGGTCTTTTTCCACGCACGCGGGGAGTACCTGAAAAAGGTTCTTCCGCAAGGGGCGCGTCGTGTCATTTCAGGCAAGCTTGAACTGTTCGACGGGATGGCGCAGATGGTCCACCCTGATTACATGCTGCCATTAGAAGACGCCAAGGGCATCCCAGAATTTGAACCCGTTTATCATTTGACGCAGGGAATCACGCAAAAGACGGCTTACAAAGCCGCCCGTAGCGCCTTGGCGCGCGCGCCTGCTCTGAACGAATGGATCGATACGGCCTTGATCAAAAATCAGGGATGGCCCAATTGGGCAGAGGCCGTTTCTGCGGCGCACAATCCGCAAGGGGCCGATGATGTAGCGGCCCATGCTCCGGCGCGGGAACGTATGGCATATGACGAGCTTTTTGCACATCAATTGACGCTGGCGCTAGCACGGCAGCGCGAGCGCAAAGCGCGCGGCATTGTGAGTGTTGGTACAGGTGTTTTGCAAAGCAAAGTTCTGGCCAGTCTACCGTACAAACCGACCGGCGCTCAACTTCGGGCCATTGATGACATCGCAAGCGACATGGCGTCGGATGCTCGGATGAACCGTTTGTTGCAAGGTGATGTAGGTGCAGGAAAAACACTCGTGGCGTTCATGGCCTTGCTTATCGCCGTCGAAGCGGGCGGGCAGGGCGTCATGATGGCGCCAACCGAAATTCTTGCGCGCCAACACCTGGAAGGTCTGCGCCCCTTGGCCGAAGACGCAGGCATTGTTCTGGAGATCCTGACTGGACGCGACAAAAGCGCGGAACGTCGCGCCAAACTGGCAGCTTTGAAAAGCGGCGACATTCACATTCTGGTCGGCACACACGCCGTATTTCAAAATGATGTGGAGTTCAAAGCGCTGCGTTTGGCAATTGTTGACGAACAGCACAGGTTCGGCGTGCGTCAACGGATGGAACTGTCTGAGAAAGGGCAGGGCGCGGACGTTTTGGTGATGACGGCCACTCCGATCCCGCGCAGCCTGGCGTTGGCGCAATATGGCGATATGGACGTATCTGTTTTGGACGAAAAGCCGCCCGGACGGAAACCCGTCAAGACGGCAATCGTGAGCACCGAACGCATGGATGAGGTTGTCTCGCATCTGCGCCGCGCGATCGCTGAAGGGCGCCAATGCTATTGGGTTTGCCCGCTGGTCGACGAGTCGGAAGTTTCAGATTTGACGGCAGCTGAGGAAAGGTTCAAACGGTTGCGTGCCATTCTTGTCGAAGGGACGGTTGGATTGGTGCATGGCCAGATGCCGTCTGCTGAAAAAGACGCCGCAATGCAGGCCTTTCAAGAAGGGCAGACAAAAGTATTGGTCGCCACGACTGTGATTGAGGTCGGGGTCAATGTTCCCAACGCATCCATCATGGTCATTGAGCGGGCTGAGATCTTCGGGCTGGCGCAACTGCACCAACTGCGCGGTCGCGTCGGGCGCGGTCAGGCGGATTCGACCTGCCTTATGATGTATCAACCTCCGCTCAGCGAGGGTGGTCGCAAAAGGCTGGAAGTTTTACGCGAAACCGAGGACGGATTTCGGATTTCCGAAACAGACCTTCAGATGCGCGGCGCAGGAGATTTGATCGGAACGGCCCAATCCGGATTACCAAAATTTCGGATCGCTGACCTTGAACGTCAGGCCGGGCTTATGGCTACAGCCCAAACCGATGCCCGTGCATTGCTGACCGCTGACCCGTCGCTGCGGACTGACCGGGGACAGGCCGCGCGCGTTCTTTTGTGGCTTATGAAACAGGATCAGGCAATTCGTTTAATTTCAGTAGGTTAAAGAGATATTACCAATTTGTTCGCATTTGTTCCTAAAAAGTTCTTTACCGACTCGGTAAAATATGAGAACAAAAGGTCAACAGAAGGATGATACCCAGAGGTGAAACCATGCTGACCCAGATCAAGATGACTTTGAGCCGATCGCAGTCGACAATTTTGCAGGACGCTGTAGGAGCCGTGTCTTTGGTGGTTATGCTCATGGTTGCCCTGCATATTCCCGGAGTTTTCTGACCGTTTCTGCCTGCGATCTCGTGCCGGCGTTACCGTGCTGTTATCCCCATTTCAGTCAAGGGTGACCAACCTGTCCCAATCCTCTTGAGAGGCCTGCCTCGGCCTCGTACGGCTATCCGGACCCTACGCGAGACACGCACAACCTGCCGCCGCCCTTTCCGCCCGGAAGGCGCGGCGGTTTTTTCTTGGAGCCTCCATCAGGTTCGCGCGCGTTGCTCTAACTTTTGAACAAGCGTCAAAAGACAAGAGAGGGAACATGGCGCCAGAATGCCGTAAGTCACCCGATTATTGACCGGTGTAGCTATTGACCTGCGCCATTTCATTTTGAAGAAGCGATTTGTTTTTTAAAGCTTGCTGCGTCATGGCGGTCACGCGGCAAACAAGCAACGCTATCCAATCACTAGCTCTCATAAGATTTCTATCAAAGATAGATTTATTGAAGAACGCAGCTGAGAGCCAACGATGGCGCGATCTCAACTTAAAGATCAATCAGTAAGTTACTGTAGGAAGAGAAAGAGATTAAACAACCACTAAGCGCAATTGGCTTGCTCAGCCTGTTCAAAGGCTTCGGCTGTAGCCTCAAGCGCGAGCATAATCGACGCATGGCGGTTCTTGTAATCCCGCGCCGGTATCAGGACTTCCAGGCCCTCAAACGGGGCGTCCGGAGCAGGGCCACCTTTTTTCAGCATGGCCGTAAGCTGATCTCGCGCGGTCTCTACTTGTACACGCGTCGCTCCGATGATTGCGCTGCCGACAACCGACGCAGACGCCTGACCCAACGCACAAGCTTTGACGTCCTGCCCAAAACCCGAGACTTTGCCGTCCTGCACGTTCAAATCAACGGTTATGGTTGATCCACACAGCGGCGACCGCTTTTTTACCGTTGCATCAGGATGATCAAGCCGGTCCAGATGCGGAATGTCTGCTGCCAGCGACAAGATGCGGCCAGAGTAGAGTTTGATAAGGTCATTTTCACCGGACATGGCTTTACCTCGTTGCCTGTCCCCCATACATAATCAGCCTCTACCGGGATGCAAAAGGTTTTTCTCATGTCTGCGACTGTCGCATTTGATCCATCATCTTTGAAATACAACGAAGCCGGCCTGATCCCTGCCATAGCCCAAGACGAAAGCTCGGGCGAGGTTCTGATGATGGCCTGGATGAATGTGCAAGCCGTTAAGAAAACATTGGAAACCGGTCGCGTCACCTATTGGTCGCGGTCCCGCCAGTCGTTCTGGATCAAAGGTGAAACGTCAGGTCATGTGCAGGAACTTGTGGATTTCCGGCACGATTGCGACCGCGATTGCTTGCTGGTTCTGGTCCGTCAAACCGGCCCCGCCTGCCACACGAACCGCAGGACCTGCTTCTACACTGCCGTGCGGGACGGGAAAGAGGTTGAGCTGATGCCACCAATGGTGTGACACGGTCACAAACCGACCAAGGCCCGGATATCCTCTGCGGTGGCACCGTCCGCACGGTATTTTGAAAGCGCGCGCGCGTCATCGCGTTTAGCCAACCGTTTACCGACCTCGTCGCAGATCAACCTGTGATGACGGTACGTTGGTGTTGGCAATCCCAGCAGGCGCTGCAAAACGACATGAATTCTCGTGGCCTCGAACAGGTCCTGTCCGCGCACGACATGGGTAATCTGTTGCGCGGCGTCATCCAGAACTACTGACAAGTGGTAGGATGTTCCCATGTCACGACGCGACAGAACCACATCTCCGATCGTGCTCGTCAACTCTTTCATCGTGAACGCGATCGATCCTGTCTCACCATCTGGTCCGGCACCAGTTTCCAGAAAAGAACCGATCTGAGCGCCAGGATCGTCTGATCCGTTAAGCGCACGGCAAGCAGCCGCCATATTCAAGCGAAGCGGAATGTCCTTCGGACGCGGTCCCTCTGCTGCGGATGGTCGGAATTTATCTCGGCACGTACCCGGATAAATGATGCCATCCGGCCCATGAAGCGGACGGCCTTCTTGCGGCGCACTGGCCGCGGCAGCAATGTCTTTCCGGTTGCACGTACACGGGTAAAGCAGGCCACGGGCCCATAACCTGTCCAGCGCTGTGGTATAGACGTCCAATCGGTCGGATTGCCGCATTACGGGTTCAGGCCAGTTGAGACCGATCCAGCGCAAATCTCTGTAGATTTGATCTTCCCAGCTTAAACGAGAACGCGCTCGGTCAATATCTTCGATCCTCAGAAGGAATTGACCGTTCTCCGCCACTGCCAGATCATGGGCCAATAGCGCTGAATAAGCATGTCCCAAATGCAAAGGGCCACTTGGTGAAGGCGCAAATCGAGTTCTAAATGTCACGCTTTTTGAACAACATATACGTCAGACTTAAGGTCCATCCCCGGAAGGTGCGGACCATACTCGCGAAATAGCAAACGTGCCGCGCCTGTGTCCAGCCAGTCATTTAGGCGCGATGTGTAAGAAATGTCGTCAAGCGTATGATCATTAAAGGAAAACGCCAGCAGTCCATCTTTTGGCAGGGCGCGCATCAACACATCAAAAACCGCGGGTGGCGCAGCCCCAGTGCTGATTACGCCAATTGCAGCAATTGCCTTGTAAGCACCTTGATCCAGAGGGTTCGGATCCGTGATCTCGAAAGATGAGAGCTTGCGATAAACGCTTTTGGCCGCCGCACCCTCCAACATCTTGGGGGATGGATCAACGCCGTCAATAACCTCAAAACCTACTGCGCTTAAGGCTACACCTGACAGGCCAGTTCCGCATCCATAGTCCAGAATGGGCGTCTGCGGCTGAGGCAGTTTTGACCACAATGCCTCGGCCACGCGACCGGGAGTTGCATAGCCTTGAGCGGCCACCTCGGAATCATACGACGATGCCCATTTCTGATAATGTGCGTGCGTGGCTTGCGGAGTGTCCAGGCCGTAGGCGTCCTTGAGATACTTATCGCTCATAGACTGATGTTAAGCGCGATAGACCCGGTGCGTCCAGTCAGCTTTACCCCAACCAGCGCGTCCACTCGGCTTTGGCCCGGTCTGTATAGGCCTTGTAGCGGTCCTTGCGACCGCGACGTCCACCTTTCAAGCCGTCCACCGGACGGAATAGACCAAAGTTGACATTCATGGGTTGAAAAGTCTTGGCCTCAGCTCCGCCGGTAATATGGTGGATCAGGGCGCCCATCGCGCTGTCTTTTGGTATTTCGGGCAGGTTCAGCCCCAGAATTTCGGCCGCGGCCAGTCGGCCAGCCAAAAGACCCATCGCCGCGCTTTCGACATAGCCCTCAACCCCTGTGATCTGCCCGGCAAACCGAATATTCGGCTTGGACTTCAAACGCATCTGCGCGTCCAGAAGCGTGGGCGAGTTGATGAACGTATTGCGATGAATCCCGCCAAGCCGCGCAAAACTGGCGTTTTCCAAACCGGGGATCATGCGGAACACCTCGGTCTGCGCGCCGTATTTCATCTTGGTTTGAAAGCCCACGATATTGAACAACGTCCCAAGAGCGTTGTCGCGGCGCAACTGTACCACGGCATGCGGTTTGACGTCCGGCTGGTGCGGGTTGGTCAGGCCAACCGGCTTCATCGGCCCATGTCGCAGCGTTTCGCGGCCACGCTCGGACATCACTTCGATCGGCAGACAACCGTCAAAGTAGCCAGCGGTCTCGCCCTCGTGGAATTCGGTCTTGTCGGCGGCCAGCAACGCATCAATGAACGCCTCATACTGATCCTTGTCCATCGGACAGTTCAGATAGGCGGTCCGTTCTTCCTCGGTTTCACCCTTGTCATAGCGCGATTGCATCCATGCTTTGCTCATATCGATGCTATCGGCATATACGATGGGGGCGATTGCGTCGAAGAAGGCCAGGGACTCTGCGCCGGTCTCGGCACGAATAGCTTCACCCAACCCAGCTGAGGTCAAAGGGCCGGTTGCGAAAATCCAATGACCTTCGTCGGGCAGGGCGGTCACCTCGTCGCCAGTGACCTCAATTCTCGGATGGCTGCGCAGTTTCGCGGTGACGGCTTCGGCGAAGGGATCACGATCAACGGCCAGCGCGCCACCAGCGGGAAGACGGTGCGCATCGGCTGTCGTCATGATCAAGCCATTTGCTGCCCGCATTTCCCAATGCAACAAACCAACTGCATTCTGTTCGTCATCATCGGATCGGAATGAGTTTGAGCATACCATCTCAGCCAGGTTGCTGGTTTGGTGTGCAAAAGTGCCCACTTTGGGCCGCATCTCATGGATCACCACGTCAACGCCCATTTCCGCCGCCTGCCAAGCGGCCTCGGACCCGGCCATGCCGCCGCCCACGATATGCAATTTCTGTGTCATGCGCTGCCACATAGGGCAGTGCAAAGCACAACGCAACACAGACCAAATAGCGCTAGTATTTTAAGGGATCTTGGGGTCGCCGCTGCGGGAATGTCGATGCCGGTGAGAGAAACCAGCTTGGAGGGACCTTCCGCCCACGGCGACCCAAAAGTGTCTCCAGAGCCTAAGCTCTGTCCCAGCATTGCCACAGTGTCGCCCTTTTGAAAAGTGCTAAATTGCGAACAATGCTAAAAATTGTTGACAATAATCGCCTTATTGATGCCAGTTTGGCGGCCTTTTTTCGATAAATGCAGAAATGCCTTCTTCGGTATCACGGTGCAGCATATTCTGAGCCATTACGTCTCCGGTGTAATCGTAGGCTTGTTCAATCGGCATTTCTAACTGCTGATAAAAGGCCTGCTTCCCGATCTTGACGGCGGAACCCAGCTTGTCCGCAAGCTGACTTGCAAGCGTCGCAGTTTCATGCTCCAGCAGCATTTCCGGCACGACACGATTGACCAAGCCCAATTCCGCGGCAGTTTCGGCTGAAATGAACTCACCAGTTGTCAACATCTCGAACGCTCGTTTGCGAGGAATGTTGCGACTGAGCGCAACCATTGGGGTCGAACAGAACAGGCCGATATTCACGCCATTCACACCAAACCGCGTCCCTTCGGCGGCAACTGCCAGATCACACGTGGCGACCAATTGGCATCCCGCAGCCGTCGCGATGCCATGGACCTGCGCGATGACCGGCTGGGGCAGGGATCGAATCGACAGCATCATGCGTGCGCATCTGCCGAACAAATCCTGAAAATAGGCCTTGCCACCGTCCTCGGCCTGACGACCTGCTGTCATTTGTTTAAGGTCATGGCCTGCGCAGAACGCCTTACCTTCCCCTTTTATGATCACTGCCCGTACAGAGGAATCACCGCTGAGAGCGTCAAACTCGGCCTGAAGAGCGGCAAGCATTTCGTCGCTCAGCGCATTCAACCGGTCAGGCGCGTTCAGCTTAAGGGTGGCGACCGCGCCAGTGTCGTTACGTTCCAGAATTGCCATCTTGCTCTCCGTTGCGATGTTGGCCAACTCTAGGTCGGCAAGTCGAGGAGGGAAAGCATGTCATTGGCAATGAGTCGGAACGATCTGTCGGAATATATGGCGCAGATATTTCCGCAGGTGCATCGGGATTTTGTCATTGAAGAGCTCCATGAAGACTCGATCGTGATGCGGCTGGTTGTCGAAGACAGACATCTGAGGCCAGGGGGGACAGTGTCGGGCCCGTCTATGTTCGGTTTGGCTGATGTGAGCGTGTATGCGTTGATCCTTGCGCGCAAAGGACGACTTTCTCTGGCTGTAACGACCAACAGTTCTTTAGATTTTCTGCGTAAACCCTTGGGTGGCAAGGATATGATCGCCCATTGCCGCATGCTGAAACTTGGTCGCAGTCTTGCCGTTGGGGACGTGCTTATGTTTTCCGAAGGGTCCGACAAGCCTGTCGCGCGGGCCACTATGACGTATTCGCTTCCGCCTGAAGGATCGGCCGCGGCTGCGTTTGGATAAAAAAAGGCCGGGCATTGCCCGGCCAGGAAGAGGTCCCATCGTGGGACTGGGGAAACTCAGCCCTGCCAGAATGGCCGGGTGTATTCCTTGCGTGCTTCATGCCGTGTCAGGCCAACATCCTTCAAAAGTCTGTCATCCAGTTTGGACAAATTGATCCGCGTGCGGCGTTGACGTTCCCATGTTGTGACAATCGCAGCAAACCGCACGGCCAGCGCGGCGATCAGCGGCAGTCGAGGACTGTCGTTCAGCAGCATGAGGGCGGGGTTGTGCATTGCGCGTGTCATATCGGGTATCCTTTCAAAATTGTATTGACACAAAGCTAATATGCTAAGTACATTGTGGTGATACATTCAGGATTGTGTCAAAAGCAAAGGAAGAATTGTAATGGATACAATTTGGCCCGAAGCACTGCCGGCATCTAAGGGACCAAAATACACACTGGTCGCTGACACCATCCGGAAGGCCATTGATAACAAGATGCTGGAGGTCGGAGCAAAACTTCCTCCGGTGCGAGAGTTGGCGTATCGGTTGAAGATCACTCCGGGAACTGTCGCGCGGGCTTATACCATTCTGACGGACGAAGGATTGCTACAAGCTGAGGTAGGGCGTGGTACATTCGTGGCTCCGCCAAAATCTCCGGTCTTGGATGATGTCTGGGCCCGTCAGCTTCACCTGCGCGATGACAAGAACAACGCCAGTGTCAGCCTGTTCAGCCCGCGTCTGGCAGATGTGGGGCAGGTGGCCTTGATCCGCGAGTGCTTGCAAAAGGTATCCAAAGCTGATCCTGGCCTATTCCTGAACTATCCAACCCGAGACGCTTATCAACCGATGCGGCAGATCGTGGTTGACTGGCTGTCAGACCTTCCTCTGGGTGCGCTCTCGCATGACGACATCGTTCTGACCCACGGCGGTCAGAACGGGCTGTGCCTTGTCTTTCAGACCATTTTGCACGGCCCCAAGCCCCTGATTCTGATCGAAGATCTGTCGTATGCCGGATTCCGCCGGGCCGGTGAGTTGATGCGGGCTGATGTTGTCGGTGTGAAAATGGATAAATGGGGCATTGATCCGACCGATATGGAGCGCGTTCTTCGCCAAACTCAGGCGCAAGCCGTCTGCGTTTCACCAGAAGTGCAGAACCCCACAGGGGTGCACACGCCACTTGAACGTCGACAAGAAATTGTGGAAGTGGCCCGCCGCTTTGACCTGCAGATTGTCGAGGATGATTGTTACCGCATGGGCGCCGCGCGCGCGCCGAGCTATCGCGCCCTTGCGCCCGAGCGGGGGTGGCATGTGACATCAATCTCAAAAACACTGACACCAGCGTTGCGGGTCGGTTTCGCCATCGCGCCGCGGGAAAGAAGTGGAGATTTGCGGCGTTCCGCCGAATATGGGTATTTCGGACTGGCCCAACCGCTGGCTGAGCTGACCCGCCTGTTGCTGTCCGACCCCAGAACGCGCCAGATAGCAAAGGACGTTCGTGCAAAGATGGGGGAATACGTCCGTGTCGCGGTCAATGCTTTGGGAGGATTTGAACTCAACTGGGCGCCGGATGTTCCTTTTGTTTGGCTTCATTTACCATCCGGTTGGCGCGCTGCCGCCTTCAGCCGTGCAGCCGAGCGTGAAGGGATTCAACTACGTTCAGCCGATGAGTTCGCCCTTCGTGACGGGCGCGCGCCAAATGCAGTACGCATCGCGATGAACGGGCATGTATCGCTGGACCGTTTCGAAGACGCGATGCAGCGACTGCGTAAGTTGCTGGATAATCCGCCAGAGCAAATCAGTGTCTGATTTTGGGGTAAAATGATACCTATTTTGTAAGCTATTGAAATAGAACATTTTTAAAGCGTCAAACGTTATTGACCTGCATCGCGCACGCCTCTAAATACGCTTCATCGAATTCGGGCCGCTCTGTCGTGGGGCGGTCTTTCACATCAAACAGGACTATCCTGCCATGAAAACCTTTTCTGCAACTCCTGCAGACATCGACAAGAAATGGATCCTGATCGACGCCGAGGGCGTTGTTCTGGGCCGTCTTGCTTCGATCGTCGCCATGCGCCTGCGTGGCAAGCACAAAGCGTCGTTCACCCCGAATATGGACATGGGCGACAACGTCATCGTGATCAACGCTGACAAAATCCAGATGACCGGCAAGAAGCGCGAAGAAAACTTCTACTGGCACACGGGCCACCCGGGCGGCATCAAGTCGCGCACCAAGCAGCAGATCCTCGAGGGCGCACACCCCGAGCGCGTCGTGACCCAAGCGGTCAAGCGCATGCTGCCGGGCAACCGTCTGGCACGTCAGCAGATGACCAACCTGCGCGTTTACGCCGGTGCCGAGCATCCTCATGAGGCGCAAGCGCCCGAAGTTCTGGACGTAAAGTCCATGAACAAGAAAAACACCCGGAGCTAATGACCGATGGCTGATCAGATCAATACTCTCGAAGAGCTGAGCGCCGTCGCAGGCGTTGAAACCGTGGCCGAAGAAGTCATCGTGCGTGAACCCGTACGTGACGAACTGGGCCGCTCCTACGCCACCGGCAAGCGTAAAGACGCTGTTGCCCGCGTTTGGATCAAGCCGGGTTCCGGCAAGGTCACCGTGAACGGCAAGGATCAGGACAAGTATTTTGCTCGTCCCGTTCTGCAGCTGATCCTGCGCCAACCGTTCCAGGTTGCCGGTGTAGAAGGTGAGTTCGACGTTGTTGCAACCGTCAAAGGCGGTGGCCTGACCGGTCAGGCCGGTGCGGTGAAGCACGGCATCTCGAAAGCGCTGCAACTGTACGATCCCAGCCTGCGTGGCGCACTGAAAGCCGCTGGCTTCCTGACCCGCGACAGCCGCGTTGTGGAACGTAAGAAATACGGTAAGCGCAAAGCCCGTCGTTCGTTCCAGTTCTCGAAGCGTTAATCGCAACGGGTTTCGAATTTCAAACGGTCGCAAGAAATTGCGGCCGTTTTTTTTGATTTGTGCGCGACCAACAAACCCTGGTTTTTGTGATCCTACGGGCGATTGTCATGCTTATCCCGCTTGCTTGCGGTTATCGCCGTGTGCGGGTCACAACCTCTGTGCCGGTATTGGGATGGTTCTGCTAAGGTGTGATAATCACCTTCCCACCGCTCTTTTTCAGCGCAGACGCGAGATTCGGCACCAAAGATTTCAGCGCGAGCCGTTCCGAAACATCTGTTTTCCATCGTCCATCCGCAAAGCGGGCTTGCACCTCGGCTACCACGCGCGCCTGATCTTCCGGCGGCGTGGATGTAACCCAGTTGGTCAGCCAGAACCCTTCGATCTGCTTTCCCATAAAGATCAATTGTCCACTCTGGGTCAGGGTCGGCGCTTCAGCGCTGAGTTTTCCATAGCAGATCCAGCGCGCTTGGTTGGGCATGGCGCAGAACACCTGTTCAGACAGTTGATCAACCACGGCATCCAGAAAAACACGGGGCTTCAGTTCTTTGCAAATCTGGCTGAAGTCCTGCAAAATGTTGGGGTGCGTTGTCACTAGCACTTCTGCCGCGCCAAGTTCTTTCAACGCTTCCACCGTTTCCGGTCGCCGGACCAGTGCAATTGGCTTCAGGCCAAGATCGCGGCCAAGGCTGCACATCAGTTTTCCCAATTGACTGGTGGCCGCGGAAAGAACGAACGCATCCCCGGATGCGCGCGCTATATCGACCATCGCCATTGCCGTCAGCGGGTTCACGATCTGTGCAGCACCGTCTTCGTCGGAAATCTCGGGGCGTAGGGGAATGCACATGATTGCCGGGGCCAACACGTATTCTGCCCATGCACCGGAACCTGCGGTAACAAAGGCGACGCGTTGATCCTGCAGCGCTTCGGCCCCTTTTCCGGTGGCCACAACATCGCCGCAGCCTTCAAACCCAGCAGCAGCGCCTTTGACGCGTGGTTGTCCATACTCACCCTTGATGAAATGAATATCGGACGGGTTGACCGAAGCCGCCCGCAGTTTGATCAGAACCTGCCCGGGGCCCGGTTCTGGTACGGGCAGCTCTGCCTCGGCCAGCCAGTCCCCAGCATCATCGATATACGGACCGGTGGGCGAGCCGGTGAAACCGTCGTGAAGCAATACGGTTGCGAACATACTGTGGGGTAGAGTGGTCATGCGTATTCCTTATTCTTGAAAAGATCATCTCGGCCAGTGAAATCCGGCCAGAGCAAACCATGATATCAGCGGTACAGCTTTTGAAGATATCTATTTACCCTCGGCTGGATCGCAACCAAACAAATGCAGTGTGGCACGTCAATCGACCCGCAGCTTGACGTTAGTGGAGCTGTCGCTGAGTCACGAGCATGGGGCCGAGCCAAAAGGCTCAGCCCTATTCGCCTTATTGCCCCGTCAAAAGGTCGCGAAGCTCTTGTAACTTAGCCGCTATCAACTCAGGCGACGCCTGTATGTCTTCGAGAATTTGAATAGCTTGTGTTTTCAGGTCCTGCGCAAGATCGCTTTCCTGAACCGAAGCGACGATGGCGTCATAGTCAAAGTTTTCAAGGGTTAGCGCGCCTTCCTCAATCCACGAATTCAACAGATCTTGACCTTGATTGGCGAGTGCAGCGACATCCTCACCGGCTTGGTTGACCAGATCAGTTGCTGACTGCCCGGCTTGGTCCGCCGCTTCTGTTGCCTGTTCAACTATGGAAGATGCGGCTTCATTAGTTTCCTCAGCTACGGTGTCGGCCGTTTCGCCAGCAGCGTCGGCCGTTTCGCTGACTGCCTCGCTTGCATCCTCAGTCGCAGCCTGGACTTGCTCAGCTGGGGTGGGGTCAGGTTGTGCTGCGAAATAGTAAACTCCGGCACCTATTGCTGCGATAAATACAACTACGAGAAGGGTGCGCGACATAACTCTCTCCTTTGAAAAATGTGCCTTAAAGCTACTGAAAAATAGCGATTGTCTCACCAGAAATCCCGAAGATTGTGTAAAACCCTGGGATTGGGCCAGGCTACGCCGATGTCTTGTGACCTCATGGCGATTTCATGCCGCCAGTACCGAGGCTGCGATGCGGCCGATCTTCGCAGGCCGTTGGACCGGTAAAGATAACTTTGAAAAGTGGCGGAGAGACAGGGATTCGAACCCTGGGTGGGCTTGCACCCACAACGGTTTTCGAGACCGCCCCGTTCGACCACTCCGGCACCTCTCCGCGGGGGTCTGTGAGGGGGGGATTTAGTGAGGAACGCGCAGGGGTGCAAGCAGAAAATTCCCGAATCTCATCATCACGGGATTTTCCATTGCCACAGGGATTAAATCACCTAGGCTCTGTGGTATGACCCATCTTCTTCGCCGCACCGCCCTGATTACTTCGTTCATACTTCTGACGTTCGCCTTGTTGCCCGCGCAGACCTTCGCCGCCGGGCGCGACCGGATAGAAGCGTTTCTGACCACAACAGGATTTGATGTGGCTTTGGAGAGCATTGCTTTGTCGTCCGCATCAGCGCCACAAATGCTCGGGATCGACCCCGACGGGTTCGGTTCCGATTGGAAGCGGCTAACCGAAGACGTGTTCAACGTCGATGACATGCATGAAACTGCCGTATCGATTTTGGAACAAACGCTAAGGGATGAGGCGCTGAACCACGCGGTTGAGTTTTATGCTTCGGATTTGGGTCAGCGGTTGGTCGAGGCGGAAAACGCATCCCACTTGCGCGAGGACGAAGACGCCAAGCAACAAGAGGGGCAGGAAATCGTAGCTGACCTTATCAAAGAGGGTTCAAGCCGGGTTGAAAACCTCAAACGCATGAACGCGGCAATTGATTCCAGCGGGACAGCCCTGCGCGCACTGCAGGAAATCCAATTGCGATTTCTGCTGGCCGCCAGCGCTTCGGGCGTGATCGACCTGCAATTGAGCGCAGATGAGCTACGCGAAATGATGCGACAGAACGAAACAGGCATGCGCCAAGCGTTGCAGATGTCTGCGCTTGCAGGAGCAGCCTACACCTATCAGGATTTTTCTGACGCGGATGTTGTCGCATATGCTGACGCCCTGGAGCAGCCATTGATGCAAGAGGTCTATGAGCTACTTAACGCCGTTCAGTATGAGATTATGGCGATGAAATTCGAAGATCTCGCTGCGCGGATGGCGGACTTACACCCGGCTCAGGATATCTGATGCGCCTGATTGCGGTCGTACTAACGTGTTTCGTATCAGCCTTTCCGCTGCAAGCGGAGGAAAGAGTTGACCGGTTGTTGCGTGCTTTGCAGCTGGACGAAGTCATCGACATCCTGCGCGACGAAGGTGAAATACTGGGGCAAAACCTGCAAGAGACGTTTCTGGACAATAAGGGCGGTCCGGTCTTTGTGGATCAGGTTGCCCGGATTTATGACGCCGACAAAATGCGCCTGTATGTCGAAGAGGTGTTTGATGACACGCTTTCTGACAAACAGCTGGACCAAGCAATCCTCTTCTTCGAAAGCGAGCTTGGACAGACCCTTGTGTCACTCGAACTATCGGCCCGTGTGGCGTTGTCGGACGAAACGATCGAAGAGATGGCGCAGGATAGCTACAAAAACGCGGACCGTGACGCGGATTTGTATCGGCTGGTGGATGAATACATTCAAGTCAACAATCTGATCGAAGAAAACGTTCAGAATTCGATAAGCGCAGACTACAATTTTTTCCGCGGACTAAACATTGGGGCAGGCCAGAACGAAGCGGAACTGCTGACGCAGCTTCTTGAACAAAAGGACGATACCACCGAAGAAACCCGCACCTGGCTTTATTCCTTTTTCCTGTTGGCCTACAAACCGCTGAGCGATGCGCAGATGCGCGAGAATATCGCGTTTTCGCGGACCGAGACGGGCAAGGCCGTCAATACAGCCCTTTTTGAGAGCTTTGATCAGATGTTCGATGCGATCTATTTTCAGTTGGGTGAGGCGGTGGCACAGGTACTCAAAGGGTCAGACCTCTAGGCCTGCATTTGTTGTTGACTTTCCTTCCCACAATATGGATAAGCGCGCATCCCGGCCGGTTTCTCCGCGCCGGGTATCGTTATTATTGACCCAACGGGCCTTCCCCGGGGTCTTCACACAGCCCGAAAAGGGCGCGCTGTTCGAGGTGGCGAAAGCCAAAACACCCAGCCGGGGACCACAGAACGCGGTTTGAAAAAGGAAAGACGCATGTTTGCGGTCCTCAAGACTGGCGGCAAGCAGTACAAGGTTCAGGCGGGCGATGTGCTCCGCGTTGAAAAACTGGCTGCCGATGCAGGTGAAAAAGTTCAATTCAACGATGTTCTGATGCTGGGCGGAGATGCTCCGGTTGTTGGTGCACCTTTCGTTGAAGGCGCAGGCGTTCAGGCCGAAGTGATCGAACAGATCAAAGGTGACAAGGTCATCAAGTTCGTCAAGCGCCGTCGTAAGCACAGCTCAAAGCGTACTGTTGGCCACCGTCAGAAGCTGACTCTGGTCAAAATCACCGACATCCTGTCGTCGGGCGCTGACAAGTCGGGCATCAAAGCTGCAACCGGGTCTGCTCCGGCTGGCGAAGCGGCACCGGCTGCAAAGCCTGCCAAGAAAGCAGAAGCCAAAGCAGAGGCACCCGCCGCTGCTGCCGCTGACGATCTGACTCAGTTGAACGGTGTCGGTCCCGCCGCTGCCAAAAAGCTGAATGAGGCCGGTATCGAGAGCTTTGCCGCTCTGGCCGCCTTGTCGGACGAGCAGATTGCTGCTATCGACACCATCAAAGTGAAGCCCGAATGGGTTGAGCAAGCCAAAGAGCTGGCTCAAGGCTAAGGAGAGAGAGAATGGCACATAAAAAAGCTGGCGGTTCCTCCCGTAACGGTCGCGACTCAGCAGGTCGTCGCCTTGGCGTGAAACTGTATGGTGGCCAAGCAGCCATCGCAGGCAACATCATCGTGCGTCAGCGCGGCACCAAGTTCTGGCCGGGCGAAGGCGTAGGGATGGGCAAAGATCACACCATCTTTGCTACTGTTGATGGCGCCGTGAAGTTCCACAAGGGACTAAAGAACCGCACCTTTATTTCGGTCCTGCCAGTGGCGGAGGCCGCAGAGTAAGCCGAAGCCCAGAAGGTTTTTGAAAATTCATGGGGGACCGGCAGAAAGTGCCGGTCCCCTTTCTCGTTTTAACGCAGTTTTGAAGTATCGCCCTGATGACCTGTTCAGCAAGTTACATACCTGTCCGTTTAAACGGCCTAGTTACACGCGCTGCTTATGACCGTCAGGCAACAGATATCCAATGTAGGCGCAGATAAGATTTAATTTCGCGTCAGAATTTACGTTGTGTTCGGAGGAGGAACGCACAGATGAAACTGGAGACAATCATCAACCAGCCGGTCATAGAAACCGAACGGTTCGACCTTCGCCCGTTGCGTCGGTCGGATATGGGTCTCATCGAACATTATGCCGGTGATGAGCGCGTGGCGCGTATGACCACGTCGATCCCGCATCCCTTGCCGCCCGGCTCGATTGAGGCCTTTGTGACCCGTTCCATGGCCGAGGATCGCGAAGAGGACGTATGGGTGATGGATGCCACCAAAGATGGCGGACCCGAGTTGATCGGCCTGATCTCGTTGACGCGGTTAGATCGCAATCAGACCGAAGTGGGGTATTGGGTGGCCCCGCTTTATTGGAACTCGGGCATTGCGTCGCTGGCAGTAGAGACGTTGGTCAACGCAAATCCGCTGGGGAACGCCACCATGTTCGCCAGCGTGTTACAGGATAATCCGGCCTCGGCCCGTGTTCTGACACATTGCGGGTTCCAGTATCTTGGCGATGCCGAAAGCTATTCCGTTGCGCGCGACGCAAATGTACCCACCTGGACGTATAGTAAAAAACTCTGACTTGTGGCCGATGGGGCCTTTGCAGTAGGGGACAGTCATGAAATTTCTCGATCTTGCAAAGGTCTACATCCGGTCCGGGGCCGGTGGTAGCGGCTGCGTCAGCTTCCGGCGCGAAAAATACATCGAATACGGCGGACCCGATGGCGGGGACGGCGGCAAAGGTGGCTCGGTCTGGGTTGAGGTCGTGGATGGGCTGAACACCCTGATCGATTTTCGCTATCAGCAGCATTTCTTCGCCAAAAACGGCCAGCCGGGGCGCGGGCAGCAGCGAACAGGTAAGGATGGTGATGACATCGTTCTGCGCGTGCCTGTAGGCACCGAGATCCTGGACGAGGACGAAGAAACGGTCATCTGCGATCTGACCGAGGTGGGTCAGAGGTTTCTGCTGGCCCAGGGTGGCAATGGCGGCTTTGGAAACCTGCACTTTAAGTCGGCCACCAACCAGGCACCGCGCCGGGCCAATCCTGGGCAAGCTGGGGTTGAGCGCACGATCTGGCTGCGGCTGAAACTGATTGCAGATGTGGGCTTGCTTGGCATGCCCAACGCGGGCAAGTCGACCTTTCTGGCCGCCACATCGAACGCACGCCCGAAGATTGCCGATTATCCTTTCACAACCCTGCACCCCAATCTCGGCGTTGTCGGTGTCGACAATGTCGAATTCGTGGTGGCCGACATCCCCGGCCTGATCGAAGGCGCGCATGAGGGCAGGGGTATCGGCGATCGGTTTCTTGGCCACGTCGAACGCTGCGCCGTTCTGCTACATCTTGTTGACGGAACGTCCCAGACGGTTGCCGAAGACTACCGAACTATCATTCACGAGCTTGAGGCCTATGGCGGCGAATTGGCCGAAAAGCCCCGGATTACGGTGCTAAACAAGGTCGACGCGCTGGACGACGAAGAACGCGACCTTACCAAAGCTGAATTGGAAGAGGCGGTGGGCGGCCCGGTGATGACCATGTCAGGTGTGGCCCATCTCGGTGTAACCGACGTGCTGCGAGCCTTGCGCGCGCAGATTGACGAGAACCGCTTACGGCAAAAGCCCGCTGAGGAGGCGAGGACGTGGCAACCCTGACCTCTGCCAAACGACTGGTGGTCAAAATCGGGTCTGCTTTGCTGGTGGATCGGAGCTCGGGTTTATTGCGATCGGACTGGCTGCATTCCTTGGCGCAAGACGTGGCTTGGCTGAAGGGGCAGGGCACGGATGTCATTCTGGTTTCTTCCGGCTCAATTGCCTTGGGGCGCGGGGTCCTGGGTTTACCGATGGAAACATTGGCGCTCGAAAAATCTCAGGCCGCGGCGGCTGTTGGACAAATCCGATTGGCGCGCGCTTATGAAGAGGCACTGACACCACATAACATCAAGACTGGGCAAGTTTTGGTCACGCTCGAAGATAGCACCGACCGTCGCAGATACCTGAACTCGCGCGCGACGCTGGAAACACTGCTCAGCTTGGGCGTGGTTCCAATTGTCAACGAAAACGACACGGTGGCGACCGATGAGATCCGCTATGGTGACAATGACCGGTTGGCGGCACAGATCGCAGTCACGGTGGGCGCGGATCAGCTCATCTTGTTATCAGACGTGGATGGATTCTATACTGGAAATCCGAATGAGGACAGTTCGGCCACACGTTTCGACGTGATCGAAAAAATCACCCCGGAGATTGAAAATATGGCAGGGGACGCCGGATCGGGCTTGTCCAAAGGCGGGATGAAGACCAAGCTGCTGGCGGCCAAGATGGCGACGGCTGCAGGATGTGATATGGCGATTACCGAAGGATCGCCCCTGAACCCTCTGAAGACGCTTGAGAATGGGGCAAATTGCACGTGGTTCACGGCGACGTTGGACCCGCATGCGGCGCGGAAACGCTGGATTTCTGCGATGAAGCCACGCGGTGAAATCGTGGTTGACGCCGGTGCCGCCCGTGCGCTTGGTAATGGGAAAAGTTTGCTTCCCGCTGGCATCGTTGAAGTGACCGGAGATTTTGGCCGCGGTGATCCGGTGGCTATTCTGGATCCGGTAGCCCGCCGTTTGGCGCAAGGTCTCAGCCGATATACCGCGCAAGAAGCAGACGCAATCAAGGGGCGCAAGTCTTCGGAAATTGAGGCCATTCTAGGATATCCAGGACGGGCGGTCCTGATCCACCGAGATGATTTGGCGCTGTAGAAGCGCGATGAAAAAACACCACGCACATGATCAAAGGGCACATGAGATGAAGGATTTCGACAGCATTCCCACACTGATGGCCGATCTCGGAAAACGCGCAAAGGCGGCTTCGGCGGAATTGGCCTTTGCCAGTGCCGAACGTAAGCACGCAGCGCTGATCGCTGCTGCAGATGCAGTTTGGACCAACCGGGCCGACATCATCGCGGCAAACAAGAAAGACCTTGAGTTCGGTCGCGAGAAAGGTCTGAGCCCGGCGATGATGGATCGCTTGATGTTGGACGAGGCCCGCATTCAGGGCATGGTTGACGGGCTGCGCACTGTCGCAGACCAAGCTGACCCTGTGGGCGAAGTGCTTACGGAGTGGGATATGCCGTCGGGCCTGAACATCCAGCGTCTGCGCACTCCTTTAGGCGTGATTGGTGTGATCTATGAAAGCCGTCCAAATGTCACTGCGGACGCAGGTGCGCTGTGCCTGAAATCCGGCAATGCGGTGATCCTGCGGGGCGGGTCGGAAAGCTTTCATTCCTCAGGTGCCATTCACGCCTGTCTTGTTGAGGGGCTAAAGGCCGCCAATCTGCCCGAAGATGCCATCCAGTTGGTCCCAACCCGGGACCGTGCCGCCGTTCAGGAGCTTTTGACTTTAACGGATTATGTTGACGTTATCGTGCCGCGCGGGGGCAAGGGACTGGTCGGCCTGGTTCAGCGCGAAGCCCGCGTTCCCGTCTTTGCCCATCTTGAAGGCATTGTGCATATCTACATCGACAAAGCTGCTGATCCTAAGAAAACGCTGGATGTCGTCCTAAACGCCAAAACCCGACGTACGGGTATCTGCGGTGCAGCGGAGTGTCTGTTGATCCACGAAGACGTGGCAAAAACGCTGGGCAGGGACGTCATTGCCGCGTTGCACGCAGCAGGTGTAGAAGTGCATGCCGAGGGCGATCTGGCCATCGATGGGACGCTTGCTGCCACCGAGGAGGATTGGGGCAAAGAATATCTCGATAGTATCATTGCGGCTAAACCCGTGGCCGATATCGACGCGGCCATTGCCCATATCCGTCAATATGGCTCAAACCACACCGACTGTATCATGACGGAAGACGCAGACGCTGCCGCGCGGTTCTTTGAGCGGCTGGACAGCGCGATTCTGATGCACAACGCATCGACGCAGTTCGCCGATGGTGGCGAATTTGGTATGGGCGCCGAGATCGGAATCGCAACAGGAAAGATGCATGCGCGCGGTCCAGTGGGAGCGGCGCAACTGACCAGCTTCAAATATCTTGTTCGCGGAGAGGGAACGACACGGTCCTAAAACCGGATCTCCACTCGGGTTGAGGTGGTTTCGGCCACCACCCGCCGCCCCATTGAAGCGGCAGTCTCCGGCAGAAGAAGAAATTGCACCTGCGCTGGTGTCAGTTTGTTTGCGAACTGCCCCGTCGGCAAGTTTTTCCACAGGTCCGCCTCGACATTCAGTTTGTCAGCAGAACCGGTTATCGTCCAACCTTCATCCGCTTGTTCCACTGTGACCTCGCCGCCAAACGGCATCGCGCTTTCGCAGCACATCAAGGCGAGGAAGACTAGTTTGACCTGGTTGCGCGGGATCGCTTCGGTCAGGTGCCAATTCACGCGCAAGCGCCCTGCGCGTTCGATATCCCTCAGCAACTCTGATACTTCGGTGCGCCCCAGCGGATGAGCGCTGGCCGAACCAAACGCGACCCGAAAAAACCGTATGCGCGCGCCTGCACTGCCAACACTGCCCGAGATCAAATCCATCTCAGGGCCATGGATCGAGCCAACCATCTCAAGCAGTTCCAGCCCATTTGTGATCGCACCAATAGGGCTGATCAGATCGTGACAGATTCTTGAACCGATCAACTCCGCCAGGTTGACTGTGGTGTCGCTCATGCGTACCTCCTGATGTATCTGCCGCCGGACCTGGAGCCCATGATGACAGACCTGAATGCCATTCTTGCACCGGGCATGTTTGTCCGCCACCCCGATTTCCCCGATTGGGGCGTTGGACAGGTACAGTCTAACGTCGGCGGCAAGGTCACCGTGAACTTTCGCGACCAAGGGAAAGTGGTGATTGACGGAACGCGTATCGCTCTGATGCCTGTCTTTGATCCGTGAAACTGGTTTAGGAAAGGTTAACTTTCTCGCATATCTGCTTATGTTGCCATACCCCCGAGAGTTGAGGTATCAGCGCGCAAACAAAAACGGAACCACCAATGCCGGATGCGGGCCCATCCTTCACGATCAGACTTGCGGAAACAAAGGCTGAGCTGCGCGCGGCGCAGCGGCTGCGATATGACGTATTTGTCCGTGAATTAGGCGGTGGCGGAGAAATGGTCGACCACGCGGCTGAATTAGAACAGGACAAGTTCGATCCTTACTTTGACCACATGCTGGCGATCGACAACCATACCGGAAAGGTTGTCGGTGTTTACAGGCTGTTATCCGGCGAATGCGCTGCGAAGCTTGGGCAGTTTTACTCGGAAGACGAATACGATCTCAGCGTCCTCAAACAAAGCGGACGAAAGCTGCTAGAGTTGGGTCGGTCCTGTCTGCATCTCGACTATCGTGGCGGCACGGCAATGTACCATCTTTGGAACGGGCTTGCGGCCTATGTCAAAGAACGTGAGATTGAGGTTTTATTCGGTGTCGCCAGCTTTCATGGGACCGACGTCCAGAAACTGGCGCAGCCCCTGTCGATGTTGCACCACAACCACCTGGCACCCCCGGACCTTCGGGTAAGGGCGCAACCGGGGCAGTTTGAATCCATGGATCTTGTCGCGCCGCAAGATCTGGATCGTCGGGCCGCGATGGTGCAGGTGCCGGCTCTTATCAAAGCCTATCTGCGGCTTGGGGGATTCGTTGGTGAAGGTGCATTTATTGACCACAGCTTCAACACAACGGATGTGTGTCTGATCCTCGACACTGCCCGCATGAATACACGTCAACGGCGCATCTATGGCGGAGTCCAACGCAGTGAGTGAGCCGATCTGGAACAGCGAGGATGCGCCAGATTCGGTTGTCCTTGGTCCGGTGGGCTGGGTTTTGGTTGTCCTTCGAGGCGTGCCGTTGGCTTTGCTGGTGTTCGGTGGACTGGCCGTTCTTGTCCTCATTCGCCTTGTCGAGTACCCCCTATTCGGCGTGCGCCGTCCGATCACTCCGTTCATTTCACAATTCGTCTGTCGCAACGCGTTCCGGATTCTGGGAATCGGTTTTCGGACATCTGGCGAATTGATGCGGCAGCGCGGTGCCGTGGTGGCCAACCACACAAGTTGGCTGGACATCTTCGCGCTGAATGCGAGGAAGCGTGTTTATTTCGTCTCTAAAGCCGAGGTTGCAAAATGGCCCGTGATAGGTTGGCTGGCTCACGCAACTGGCACGGTTTTCATTGAGCGCGACCGTAAGAAAGCAAAGGAACAAACCAAAGTCTTCGAATCCCGCCTGAAGGCTGGCCACAAGCTTCTGTTTTTCCCGGAAGGAACGTCAACAGACGGACTGCGCGTTTTACCTTTTAAAACAACGCTCTTTGCGGCGTTCTTCGCAGACGAGTTGCGCGAGTTCATGTACGTGCAGCCGGTGACGGTTATTTTCCACGCTCCCAATGGCCAGCCTGAAAGGTTTTATGGCTGGTGGGGTGAGATGGATTTTGGTCCACATCTGATCAAAACGCTGGGGGCACGCCGACAGGGTAGCGTGGAACTGATTTATCACACCCCGGCCAAGGTTAGCGACTTTGAAGACCGCAAGGCACTGGCCGCGCATTGTGAAGAGGCGGTGCGCCACGCTCATAGCTTGGCACGGCTTGAGTAATACGGACGAATACCCCTTGCGCAACGACAAAACCTACCTTATACGCGCGCCATTCAAACCCGCAGGCGGGGTTTGGGCTTTTTGAGGGAGACATCCTCATCAAGACCGCCGGTTGGAGCATCTGCTTCTTTCACCCCCGCCCAGGCGCAAACCGGAAAAGGAAAATACCGCATGGCTCTTCCCGAGTTCTCCATGCGTCAGCTATTGGAAGCTGGCGTTCACTTTGGTCACCAGACACAGCGTTGGAATCCCCGCATGGGCCCGTTCATTTACGGCTCGCGCAATGGCATCCACATCATGGACCTGACCCAGACAGTTCCGATGTTGGATCAGGCGCTGCAAGCCGTTCGTGACACCGTTGCAAAAGGCGGCCGTGTTCTGTTCGTTGGCACCAAGCGTCAAGCCGCTGGCCCGATCGCGGAAGCGGCTGAAAAGTCGGCTCAGTACTACATGAACCACCGCTGGCTGGGCGGCACTCTGACCAACTGGAAAACCGTCTCCCAGTCGATCAACCGTCTGAACCAGATCGACGAAGCTATGGAATCCGGTGCCGAAGGTCTGACCAAGAAAGAGCGTCTGGGCATGGAACGTGACCAAGCCAAGCTGCAAGCTTCGCTGGGCGGTATCCGTGAAATGGGTGGCGTTCCTGACTTGCTGTTCGTCATCGACGTCAAAAAAGAAGCACTGGCCATTGCAGAAGCCAACAAGCTGGGTATCCCGGTTGTGGCTGTTGTTGACACCAACTGCTCACCCGACGGTGTTGATTACATCATCCCTGGCAACGACGACGCAGCCCGCGCGATCTCATTGTATTGCGATCTGGCTTCGCGCGCCGCCTTGGACGGTATGACTGCGCAAATGGGTGCAGCAGGCGTTGACCTTGGAGCATTCGAAGAAGCTCCGGTTGAAGAAGCCGTTGCTGACGAAGCCCCGGCGGATGAAGCCGCGTCGGAAGCCAAAGCCGAAGCGTAAGCTGCCCGTCACGTAAATGACATATGGGGCAGGGTATGACCTGCCCCAAATCCGTTTGAATTGAGGAGAGCCAAGAGATGGCAATCACAGCAGCAATGGTTAAAGAACTGCGCGACTCGACCGGCGCAGGCATGATGGACGCAAAAAAGGCGCTGACAGAAACCGGCGGCAACATGGACGAAGCCGTTGACTGGCTGCGCACCAAAGGCCTGGCCAAGGCAGCCAAGAAATCAGGCCGTACCGCAGCAGAAGGTCTGGTAGCCGTCCACGTTGACGGCGGCAACGGTGTTGCGGTCGAAGTGAATTCGGAAACCGACTTCGTTGCGAAGAACGCGGAATTCCAAGAAATGGTTGGCAAGATCGCATACGCAGCCGAGGGCGTCGACAATGTCGAGGCGCTGTTGGCGGCTGATCTGGGCGGTAAGAATGTGGCCGACACTCTGACGGACAAGATCGCCACCATTGGCGAGAACATGTCAGTGCGTCGCATGGCAAAACTGTCGGGCGACACTGTTGTGTCCTACGTCCACAACGCAGCCACCAACGGCATGGGCAAAATCGGCGTTCTGGTTGCCTTAAGCGGTGGCGACCAAGCAATCGGCAAGCAGGTTGCGATGCACATTGCAGCTGTGAACCCAGCGGCCCTGTCCGAAGCGGACATGGACCCGGCGGTTGTCGAGAAAGAAAAGCAAGTTCAGATGGACATCGCCCGCGAATCCGGCAAGCCGGAGCAGGTGATCGAGAAGATGATCGAAGGCCGCATGAAGAAATTCGTCGCCGAGTCGACTCTGCTGAACCAGCAATTCGTTGTGAATCCTGATCTGACTGTTGAAGCAGCAGCTAAGGAAGCGGGTGCCACCATCACAGGCTTTGTACGCCTGGAAGTTGGCGAAGGCATCGTCGTCGAAAAAGAAGACTTCGCAGCCGAGGTCGCAAAGGCTGCTCAGGGTTAAAAGAATGCGTCTGGGCGATTAAAGCCCAGGCGCACTCAAAAACCATCCGCGTAATGCGGAAGTACGGTTCGAAGTCATGTGCGGAGAGAAGAACGGGCGCGAAAGCGCCCTTTTTCGTTTCTAATAATTCAGGGTAAATGAGGAGCCCCGCAAGATGGGGATGGTCGGGGCTCCTCAAAATTCCGACACACAGACGCGTACAAATAGACGCCTGATTGTCAGAGCGGATGGAGAGCCTTGATATTGCAAAGATCCAACCCAAATGTTCCCTGGCTAAAGCCACCACTCACGGAACGATATCATTTTGCAACTAAGGGCAAAGATTCGGAAAGTCATGATTTCCTTACCTAAGGTAAATTGATGCATTTTCGCGTCAGTTTAGCGATCTACACTTCCATTATGAACATTTGGTTCTGTAACGAGGCTTTAAGTACAGCCTGAGCTGTCGTTTCCACAGAAAGTGCCTCGCGGGCTAGCCTCAGATGTTTCTCAACCGTTGCCGATGTGAGGCCCATCAGCAAAGCGATATCCTGAGTGGTTTTTCCGTCTCCGACCCATTGCAAGGCTTCCCGCTGACGCTTGGTTAAGGCCCGGTTCGGCGCGTGATAGGGCAGAGTGAGAATTTTGAGGTGTGCAACATTGTTCATCAACAAGATATCGTCGCCACAACTCTCCCACATCTCATCAACCTCTTTTTGCGAGGCTGCTTCTCCCGCGGACAGCGAGATCGCTCCCTTCGATCGCATTGACACTGACGTGAAACTGACCGTGTATCCGAATGACACACCCTGTTTTCGATTAAAATCGAGAACGTCCAGCTCTTCTTTGGACATTTTGCCGCTGGCAACCATCTTCTGAGCCATGCTCCAACTTGCGGCCCCTTCGTTGTTCAACGCCCACTTGAGCATCGGGGCGTGAAAGTACAGCCCGCCGCGCAAAAACCCGTCCAGATACGGCTTTTCATGGTTGGTCAGGACCAAAAAGTCTTCGGGGTCGCCCAATGATGTTTCCGTTCGAAATTGCGTATGGCCGTAAATCAACCGGTCAAAGCCAAACTTCGCCATCTGTCGACAGTGGGCATCCCAGAGCTCTTCCAGGGTCTTGGTGTAACTTAGAAAGTGCAGGTATTCACTCAACTTCATAGAGTTGACCTGTTTTTCAAATGATCGGAAAGAGCATCCAGGGCCAGCACGTATCCGTGCGCACCAAAGCCGCAGATCTGACCAATCGCGACCTTTGCGATGTAGGACGCATGCCGAAATTTCTCGCGCGCATGGATGTTTGACAAATGAACTTCAACCACCGGCAGCTCGACCGATGCGATCGCGTCCATCAAGGCGATTGACGTGTGCGTATACGCGCCGGCGTTCAGAATTAGCCCGTCCTGCTCACCCTTTGCTCTGTGAATGGCATCAATCAACGCCCCTTCATGGTTGGACTGAAAACAAGTCACATCTACTCCAAGCGAGGATCCATGAGTCCTACACAGGTCTTCCACCATCCCAAGCGTCGTACTGCCATAAACCTCTGGCTGCCTGGTTCCTAAAAGATTCAGATTCGGGCCGTTTAAAATCAGAACTTTTTGCATTACTTCACTGTCCCCATTACAGGTTCTTAGTCGCGGATAGGTGGAAATGTCCACCGCCAAGCACTCGCAATAAGCGAACACGACATTCTGTTTCAAACATGCTCCGCTTTGTCGGGCATAGTAACTACGATCTTCCCGAGTGCCGAGCGATTGGAAAGATAGGTCAAAGCGTCGGCCGCATGGTTCAGCGGAAATTCTGCGCTGATCCTTGGTTTTATACGAGCTTCGACATATAACCGAAACAAATCTTTTACGTTTTTGGAATGGCCCTTGGGATCACGCAACACAGACGCACCCCAAAAAACGCCGACAATCTGACAGCTTTTCAAAAGGGGCAGGTTTAGTGGAATTTTGGGGATGCCGGCCGGAAAACCAACCACCAGGTATCGTCCGGCCCAGCCCACACTGCGCAACGCGGGTTCAGCGTAATCACCGCCAACGGCGTCATAAACCACATCTACACCCGAAGGCCCGGACAAAGCTTTGATTTCAGACGAAAATGCCTTCTGTGCCGTTTTATCCATTTCATTTGCGTAGATAATCGTTTCATCCGCGCCCAGGCTTCGGCAAAAGGCAGCTTTTTCTTCCGAGGATACTGCCGCAATAACCCGTGCACCCATCGCTTTGCCCAACTCAACTGCTGCAGAGCCTACACCTCCTGCTGCTCCAAGCACCAACAGCGTTTCATCAGGCTGCAACGCAGCCCGGTCCTTCAACGCATGATAGGACGTACCGTAGGTAAAAATGAAACAAGCGGCATCTTCAAAAGGCATTGTTTCCGGAATCTTTACAGCAGTTGCCGCAGGGAGCGTAAGATGCGTGGCGAACCCACCATGTCCGGTAAGCGCCAGAACGCGATCTCCAATTATGAAACCAGTCACGCCCTCACCAATAGCCAGGACTTCTCCGGCGATTTCGCCACCCGGAGCAAAGGGGCGAGGTGGTTTGATTTGGTAGAGGTCTTGAATGACAAGTGTATCGGGGAAATTCACGCCTGCGGCCCGGACACCAACCAGAAGCTCGCCTTTGCCCGGTATAGGGTCGGGCAGCGTTTTCAGCTGCAGAGTTTCAGGCCCGCCCGGCAAGACGCTGAGTAAAGCTTGCATTTTCGTCCCGTTATCCTTGTTATTCGCTCGGAATGAACTTTGTCGCCACAGTCGGTATTGTCAAGAAATCAACGGTTTCCATCGCATACCGTCTGAAAGCGACCAAAAACAAAGGAGCAGACGATGACCCCCGAAACGCTTTTCTCATTGCAGGGCAAAACAGCGCTTGTCACCGGAGGAGCGACCGGTATTGGCCGAATGGCGGCCGAGGCGCTGGTGCGTGCAGGTGCGCGCGTTCTGATTGCGTCGCGCAAGGCCGAGGCCTGCGAGGCGGTTGCTTCTGAATTAAACGCTCTGGATGCGTCTGGTCGTGCCGAAGGATTTGGCGGCGATGTCGCTACGCAAGAAGGGATCGATGCATTAGTAACCGAGATAAACAAGCGCACAGAAACGCTTGATATACTGATGAATAATGCAGGCGTAACATGGGGAGCTCCGATGGGTCAATTCCCCTACGATGCGTGGGACAAAGTCATGTCTGTAAACGTCGCTGGTCTATTCGACCTTACCCAAAAACTTCTGCCCACACTGATGAAATCGGGCTCGGCCGATGATCCAGCGCGCGTAGTGAATGTTGGCTCTGTGATGGGAGAGGTGCCAATGGGGGATGGTGCCTATAGTTACGCAGCCTCAAAAGCTGCTGTTCTGCACCTGACTAAAATCATGGCGAAAGAGTTCGCGCCCCATCATATCACCGTAAACGCTCTGGCACCCGGACCATTCGTTTCAAAAATGACCGCCTTTGCCACCGCCGACGAAGAGACCCGAGAGCGGGTTGGAAGTACGGTGCCATTGGGGCGTGTTGGACGCGATGAGGATATTGCGGGCTGCATGTTATTCCTGTGCGGACGCGGGGGCAGCTATGTTACCGGGGCGGTTATTCCAGTGTCCGGTGGTATCAACGTGGAAACAGCCGGCAATATCTTCGCCGAAGCCATGTGATTGCGAAGGTGAAAGATGAACAGTACACAAATGGATCTGTCGGCCGTTGACACATATCTCAGTCGCCATCTGCCCGGGTATCAGGGGCCGATTGAAGCGACCAAATTCGCAATAGGGCAATCAAACCCCACTTTCCTTTTGACGACCCCAAAAAGCACATACGTTTTACGCCGCAAGCCGCCCGGAAAACTGCTTAAATCCGCTCATGCCGTCGACAGAGAGTTTCGCGTTCAGACCGCATTAGCGGACACTGCGGTACCCGTTCCGAAGGTGTACCTGCTGTGTGAAGACAAAACTGTCATAGGTTCGGATTTTTACGTGATGGAGCATCTGGACGGCCGGATTTTTCTGGAACCCACAATGCGCGGCGAAAGCAACGAAACGCGCGCTGCTGTTCTGGATGAAATGAACCGGGTTTTGGCCGATTTGCACGACGTGGATATTGATGCTGTTGGTCTGTCGGATTTCGGCCCACCCGGTAATTATTTTGAGCGTCAGATTGCGCGCTGGATCAAACAGTATCGCGCATCGGAAACGTCGCATATCGCCGAGATGGATGCCCTGATCACGGTACTTGAGAGCTCGGTACCGCGGGATGATGGTCAACGAACACTGGTTCACGGGGACTACCGGATCGACAACCTGATGTTTGAGAAACAGGGAAACCGCTGCATTGGCGTACTGGATTGGGAGCTTTCAACGATCGGACACCCTTACGCTGATTTGGCAGCGGTGATAATGCAGTGGCGCATGCCACCCGGCACCGAGGGACGCGGGCTTGCTGGAGTCGACCGGACCAGTCTGGGTTTACCTTCCGATCAGGCATTTATCGATCAATATTGTCAGCGCCGACAATTGCCGGGTATCAAGAATTTCGGCTTTTACCTTGCCTTCAATTTCTTCCGTATGGGCAGTATTTTGCAGGGTGTCTTTAAACGCGCTCAAGACGGTAATGCTTCTGATCCTGAACGCGCTAAAATCTTGGGGTCATATGTTCCGATGTTCGCAAAGCACGGGCTGGAAGCGTTAGAAGACTAGGCTGTTTTCGATAGCTCCAGTCCTAAGTCTGTCATGCTGTTTTTTCCAAAAAACATCTCGGTCCCCACAAACATACTGGGCACACCAAAAACGCCGCGCTTGATGGCGGCTTTTGTTTGATCCTTCAGGTGTTGTTTGATCTCAGTACTGAAAATTGCCTCACGTATCTTGCGCACTGGTAGCTCGTTTTCTTGCAAAATTTCGGACAGGACACCTATGTCGTCCACCTTCTGTCCGTGTACCCACATTGCATCAAATACCGCCTTTATATATCTGGTCTCCCAAGATTTTCCTGATGAAAAAACCGCACCTCGCATGGCCAGCTTTGTGTTGACCGGAAAGTGTGGACTCATGTGGAAACTCAGACCGCGCATCCGCGCAAACCGGTGAAGATCATGGCTCAGATACGCCGTTTTCTGGCGATTTTCGGAAAACGCCTGGAACGGGTTCTGGTTGTTGGTAACCTTGAAGACTATCGAAAGCAGAACCGGCGCGTAGGACACCTGAGCACCATGCCTTTCCGCCACATCGGGCAGTGTTTTATACGCGAGAAAGGCATTGGGGCTACAGAAATCATAAACGAAATCTATGTGTCGCGTCATGATGCTCCTCCGAAATGGCGACAATCTTTACTGTTCCAACTCGTGACAAGCGAATCCGCTACAGGCCAAGTGTAACAGGCTGCTGACCCTTCCCGTAGAAGTCTTGAAGAATCCGCTTTTAACTCGGAGCAACGGCGCGCAGTATCGCGTTGTAAAACGAGGGGCAACATAGATGACCGAATTCGAACCGTCGCGCCTGAACCGTATCACGGACTGGATGCAGCGTTATGTTGACGAGCGGAAATACGCAGGCAGCTCCTTGTTGATAAAACACAACGGAGAGGAGGTTTTTTCCAACGCCTGCGGAAAAAGAAGCATCGAAAATGATTTAGCGTTCCAGCGCGATACGCTCGTACGCATCTATTCGATGACAAAGCCGGTGACCACCGTTGCATTGATGATGCTGGCTGAGCGTGGCTTGTTTCACCTCGACGCGCAGCTATCTGAATTCTTACCAGTTTTCGCGGATATGAAGGCCCTGATTCCGGGTGCCGTACGGGCTGATCAAACCGAGGACGCACCAACACCAACACTGCATCAGTTACTGACGCACACGAGTGGGTTTAGCTATCCGTTTAACCCCGGAGTTGTGCCAGAACTGATGGATGCGCAGGATTTGCTCTTTAAACCTGACCAGGGGCTCTTAGCTGATCGCGTGTCGGACCTTGCTGCACTTCCTTTGGCCTTTCAGCCCGGTACGCGGTGGGAGTATTCGGTTGGCATTGACGTGCTGGGCCGCGTGATCGAGGTCGTCTCAGGCCAGCCCCTGGACAAGTTCCTTACGCAAGAGATCCTTGAACCGCTTGGGATGCATGAAACGGGTTTCACGCCCGCGTTGGGAGCAGGGGATCGGTTTGCGTCGCTCTATACCCCATTGGCCGGCGACGCGATGGCGTTGAATTCTGCCAAAACAGGGCATGACACGCTGCGATTGGTGGATGCGGCTGGCGAGTCTCCGTTTGAAAACACAACAACATTTTCAGGCGGCGGTGGATTGGTCAGCACGATCGACGACTATTCCCGTTTCGCCGAAATGCTAAGAAACGGCGGGCAGGGCGACGGACACCGATTGTTAAGTCCAAAAACAGTTTCGTACATGATGACCAATCACTTACCGGGTGATATTGCCTCTATGGGACCGCAGAGTTTTGCGGAACAACCCATGGAAGGGACAGGCTTTGGTTTAGGCGGTGCCGTTATCACTAACCCGGGCCGAACGCGTGTGCCCGGATCGTTGGGCGACTTCAGTTGGGGCGGCATGGCATCGACATTTTTTTGGATCGACCGGGTCAACGACCTGAGCACTGTTTTCTTCACGCAGTTGTCGCCCTCCAGCTCGTACCCATCGCGCGCAGAACTCAAGGCGTTGGTCCTTGGGGCGATGATTGAATGACACCTTGAGCGCTGATACCAAATCCATACACAGCACACCGGAGATAAAAACATGACCGAAGCGGAACGTGTTCTTCTGAACCTTTTGAACATCGAAAGGCTTGAGGTTGATCTGTTTCGCGGGACGGGCTCTGGCGGGGAAACACCGACGCGCATCTTTGGTGGGCAGGTCATCGCGCAGGCTTTGGCAGCAGCGTACCGCACGGTCGATGATCGGCTGTGTCATTCGCTGCATGCCTATTTTATCCGTGCTGGTGATCCGACCATTCCGGTTATATATCAGGTAGATAGAGCCCGAGACGGAGGTTCCATGACAACTCGGCGTGTGGTCGCCATTCAGCATGGACAGCAAATCCTGAACATGTCGGCATCGTTTCACGTAAAGGATGAAGGCTGGGATCATTATCACGCCATGCCGCAGACCAAAGCACCAGAAAACTATCCAGCGCGAGAAGAATTGCGGAAGAAATATGAAGATAAGGTTCCGGAAAAACTTCGTGCCGAGCTCATGCGCGAAAGGCCCATCGAAGTGCGTGAAGTGGATCATCTGAACCCATTCAACCCCGCAAAATCAGATGACCGAAACCAGATTTGGTTCCGAATGCCAGGCGCGGCCGGCGCCGACCCGGTAACGCAACACCTAATTTTGGCTTACGCGTCGGACATGTATCTGATGTCGTCAGGAATGCGTCCGCATGGGCTAAGTTGGTTTACCGGAGAGATCAATGGCGCCAGCCTAGACCACGCTTTGTGGTTTCACGCGCCGGTTCATTTCGAAAACTGGCATCTGTACTCGATGGATTCGCCATGGAGCGGGCAGGGACGCAATTTCAATCGTGGCTCCATCTATACCGATGACGGGACTTTGATCGCATCCGTAGCGCAGGAAGGCCTGATGCGCAAAGCGCGGAAGAAACCTTAGCTGTCTTCGATAAACTTCTGATTTAAATTTCGCATTCCTGCTAGCCAGCGGTCATAATCATTAGCTTTGAGTTGCATGTAGTCCAGAACTTGAGGATGCGGAAGTATCAAGAACTGTTCAGATCGGATGGCTTGAACACAGGTTTCGGCAACATCTTCGGGTTCTAGCATGCCGTCAATCGCTGCGACCGAGGTCTCATGGCCGCGAGTCATTTCAGACCGCACAGCTTGCGGACACAGAACTGAAACGCGCAATCCTTTGCGGCCATAAGTCAAGGAAAGCCATTCTGCAAACCCGACAGCGGCGTGCTTGGAAACACCGTAAGGGGCAGCCCCGGGTTGGTTCAGCACTCCGGCGGCTGACGCTGTAATCAGGAAGTATCCGCCGCCGCGTGCAATCATACGTGGCACCAAGTGCCGCGCTGCCCAGACATGGGACATAACATTGATCGTCCAGATCCGATCCCAGTCTTCGTTCGGAACCTCCAATCCGCCCAATGTCAGAACACCGGCATTCGCGCAGAATAAATCAATGGGCGCAATCGAATCCTCAACAGTTTCAATCAGCGCCTTGATTGCGTCTTCGCGCGACACGTCGCAGGTTATGGCGTGCCCATCAATATCTCGCGCCACGTGCTGAGCGCCAATTTCGTCGATATCCGCGCAGACAATCTTGGCACCGTCCTGAGAAAATCGTTGGGCCAGACCTTTGCCGATCCCGTGCGCAGCACCAGTGACAACCACAGTTTTTCCACGCAAGTCCATGCAGCACATCCAGACTTTAAATTAGGGCACGATCGTAAGTAATTGGCGTTACGCTGAAAACCGCTCTCAGCTATTTTCGCATTTTTAACATAATACCAATTACACGACTTATCAGTAAAAGGCCTGCAGCCCCGTCTGCGACCGCCCCAGGATCAGTGCATGCACGTCATGAGTACCTTCATAGGTGTTCACCGTCTCAAGGTTAACCATGTGACGAATGACCTGGAACTCAAGTGAGATGCCATTCCCGCCGTGCATGTCCCGCGACATGCGCGCGATATCCAAAGCCTTGCCACAGTTGTTTCTCTTGATGACCGAAATCATCTCCGGCGCAGCTTCGGCGTCATCCATCAGGCGACCCACACGCAAGCTTGCCTGCAAACCCAGAGCGATTTCTGTTTGCATGTCAGCCAATTTGCGTTGGAACAGCTGGGTCTGTGCCAGCGGCCGGTTAAACTGTTTACGGTCCAAGCCGTATTGGCGTGCGGCGTGCCAGCAATACTCCGCTGCGCCCATCACGCCCCAGCTGATGCCATAACGCGCACGGTTCAGGCAGCCAAACGGACCTTTGAGGCCCTGGACATGCGGCAACAGCGCGCTTTCGTCGACCTCGACGCCCTCTAGTACAAGCTCACCAGTAATAGATGCGCGCAGGCTCAACTTGTTTTGGATTTTCGGCGCACTCAGACCCTTGAGGCCTTTGTCCAGCACAAACCCGCGTATCTTTCCGTCATGTGCATCAGACTTGGCCCAGATGACGAACACATCCGCAATCGGAGCGTTCGAGATCCACATCTTGCTTCCTGTCAGACGATAACCACCGTCGATCTTTTCCGCACGGGTCTTCATCCCTGCCGGGTCTGACCCTGCATCCGCTTCGGTCAAACCAAAGCAGCCAATCCATTCGCCACTGGCCAGTTTTGGAAGATACTTCCGGCGCTGTTCCTCACTGCCGTAAGCATAGATCGGGTACATCACCAGCGAGCTTTGCACCGACATCATCGAGCGATAACCGGAATCTACACGCTCAACTTCACGCGCGACCAAACCGTATGAGACATACCCTGCCCCAAGGCCGCCGTATTGTTCAGGGATCGTGGTGCCCAGCAGGCCCATCTCACCCATTTCGCGAAAGATTTCGGGATCCGTTTCTTCGTTTTGAAACGCGTCGGTCACACGAGGTTGCAGTTTTTCCTGAGCATAGGCCTGCGCGCTGGCGGCGATCATACGCTCGTCTTCGTTCAACTGATCGCTCAGGCGAAACGGGTCATCCCATGCGAATTTACCCATGTCTGGCGCGTCTTTTGCACGTAGGGTTGGCTTGGTGTCGGGGGCGTTCATGGTGTTTCTCCGCATAGTCGGCTTGGGGGCAAACTAACCCGGCACGCAGTCAAATGACAGTAAGAGTTTCGCATCTAACCATGAGCGGAACTCATACCCCTGCCCCCTGGATTTATCCCAAGGCGTACCCGGCTCCGCGCACAGTTCTTACGGGGTCTTGCCCACCGTGTTGCGTCAATGCCTTGCGCAACCGCCCGATGTGAACGTCAACCGTACGCGTATCTACATAGATATCGCGACCCCAGACCCGATCAAGCAATTGTTCACGGCTCCAGACACGGCCCGGTTTCTCCATGAATGTGCTGAGCAGTCGGAATTCGGTCGGGCCGAGTTTCAACGGCTTGCTGTCGCGGCTGACCTTGTGCGTTTCCGAGTCCAGAACAATATCATCAAACTCCAACCGAAGACCAACGGTTGCGGGCCTGACCCGTCGCAATTGCGTGCGCACGCGCGCCATCAGCTCAACAACCGAATACGGCTTGATCACATAGTCGTCCGCGCCGGTCTCAAGGCCGCGCACCTTGTCAACTTCTTCCGTGCGGGCCGAAAGCATGATGATCGGGATCGACCGCGTATCTGGGCGCGACTTTAAGCGGCGGCAGACTTCTATCCCACTGAGGTTGGGCATCATCCAATCCAAAACGATAATGTCTGGATGTTCCTCATCGACCAGCAGCATTGCGTCGTCGCCGCTACCGGCCCTCGAAACCCGAAACCCTTCCGCTTCAAGGTTGTAAGCCAGAACTTCGCGTTGCGCGGGTTCATCCTCGACAACCAGAACGGTCGGTTGATCAGCGGACATCTGTCAAAACTCCTAGGCGGATTGCGAGGTTATGTCGGCTTTCGGTCGCGCCTCGGTCGGACGTTCACCGGTAACAAGATATACGACCTGCTCAGCGATCGCAGTGACATGGTCGCCCATGCGTTCGATGTTCTTGGCAATGAAATGAAGATGCATGCAGGATGATATGTTGCGCGGATCCTCGGCCATGAAGGTCAGGAATTCGCGGAACAGGCCATTGTACATCTGGTCCACTTCCTCATCGCGGGCGATCACATCCGTCGCCAATTCGGCATCACGCTGAATATACGCGTCCAACGCATCGCGTAGCATACGCTCAACCTCGCGCGCCATTC
The DNA here is from genome assembly GCF_056159225.1 of Ruegeria sp. AWH4_226. Taxonomy (NCBI): domain Bacteria; kingdom Pseudomonadati; phylum Pseudomonadota; class Alphaproteobacteria; order Rhodobacterales; family Roseobacteraceae; genus Ruegeria; species Ruegeria sp. AWH4_226. The sequence continues at coordinate 1,006,303 of NZ_JBSWUU010000001.1, forward strand.
GCCGCAGGGCGGCGGCGCTGCCATTGATCTCACCAGCGTTGACCAAAACCGTTGTGCGTTTGGCGATGTTCTTGGAATAGTCGCCGATGCGTTCCAGGTTTGCGGATACTTTCAGCACCGACAGCACCAGCCTTAAATCGCTGGCCGTGGGTGCGCGAAGGGCGATCAGTCGCGCAGTCTCCTCGTTAATCAGGTCCTCCAAAGCATCAATTGCCTTGTCGCCCTGACGAACCTGCTGGGCCAGTTCTTCATCGCGCGTTTCAAGCGATCTGGCCGAGCTCATGATTGCGGCCTCGACCAACCCGCCCATTTTCATGATGTGGGCCTGAATGGCTTCGAGATCCCGGTCGAATACGGATGCGATATGTTGTTCGCTCATGCTTTGATACCTGTGCTCAGCCGATCCGGCCGGTGATGTAACTTTCGGTGCGGGGGTCTTCGGGGTTGGTGAAGATCTGGCCCGTCTCGCCAAATTCAACAAGGTTTCCGAGGTGGAAAAATGCGGTCTTCTGGCTGACCCGCGCGGCCTGCTGCATCGAATGCGTCACGATCACTACGGAATATCGCGATCGAAGTTCATCAATCAGTTCCTCGACCTGCGCGGTTGCGATCGGGTCCAGGGCCGAGCACGGCTCGTCCATTAGCAAAACCTCAGGCTCGGTCGCGACGGCGCGGGCGATGCACAGACGTTGTTGCTGTCCCCCGGACAAGCCAGTGCCGGGCGCATCAAGCCGGTCTTTCACCTCATCCCAGATTGCGCCGCGACGCAGGGATTTTTCAACGATTTCATCCAGCTCCGCCTTATTCCTGGCAAGCCCATGAATACGCGGACCATAAGCTACGTTGTCATAGATCGACTTGGGAAACGGGTTGGGCTTTTGGAAAACCATGCCTACCTTTGCGCGCAGCTGCACGGGATCGACGCGTTTGTCGTAAATGTCTTCGCCATCCAGTTTATAGGTCCCTTCAACACGCGCGACGTCGATTGTGTCATTCATCCGGTTCAGGCACCGCAGGAATGTCGATTTACCGCAGCCGGACGGACCAATGAAGGCAGTGACGGTCTTGTCTTCAATATCGACATTCACGTCTTTGATAGCATGGGTGTCACCGTAATAAACTTGGCAATCACGGCACTCCAGCTTGATTTCATTGGTGTCCACTTGTCTCTCCACTCGCGACATGTCGTTCATTTTACTGCCCTTCCTTACCAGCGCCGTTCAAAGCGGCGGCGCAGGATGATTGCGATAATATTCATCGTGAGAAGGAACATGAGAAGAATGATAATCCCACCCCACGCTTTTTCATAGAAGCCCACATCTGCGCGCGCGGCCCAGGTATAGATCTGGGCGGGCATGGCCGAGTTCGGTTCGGTGAAACCAGCCAGAAAACCGTCCGGGTATCCGCGGGCTACGAATCCAACCATACCGATCAGCAGTAGAGGCGCTGTCTCGCCCAGTGCCTGAGCAAGTCCGATGATCGTGCCCGTCAGAATTCCCGGCGCGGCCAAGGGCAACACGTGATGGAATACCGCCTGCATCTTTGACGCCCCTACCCCCAACGCGGCATCGCGGATCGATGGTGGAACCGCTTTCAAGGAAGCACGGGTCGAGATGATGATTGTTGGCAGGGTCATCAATGTCAGAACAAGCCCCCCGACCAACGGCGCCGACTGCGGCAAGTGCATGAACTGGATGAAAACCGCGAGACCCAGGATACCAAAAACAATGGAGGGCACGGCCGCCAGGTTAGAGATGTTCACCTCAATCAGGTCCGTAAACTTGTTCTGAGGCGCAAACTCCTCAAGATAGATCGAGGCGGCCACGCCAATCGGCAGCGACAACGCCAGAACCACCAGCATCATGAAGAACGAACCCACGACCGAGGCACCGATACCTGCCCCGCCGGGGTTATCCACGCCAGAATCCGCGCCGGTGATGAAGGGCCAGTTGAACACCTGTTTTATGATCCCCGCCTCTGTCAACGCGTCGACAAGATCAAGATCGCTGAGTTGCAGAAAACGGCTATCCTGAAGTGTGTCGCGCGACACGCGGCCCTTGAAATAACCGTCGACCCGGCTGGAAGCTGCCAATTCGAAGTTGATTGGCTCACCCACTTGGTCCGGATTTTCGCTGTAGAAGGTTCGGATTGTGCCACCGACTTTTCCCAAAAGACGCTCAATCGCGGCTTCGTCAAAGTCGACGCTGATCCCGCTTTCCGCCAGCTTGCCGTTCAACTCTGCAATGAAAAGATCAGAATAGGCCTTGGTCTTGAACAGCGTGCTTTCCGCCTCGGCCCGCTGCGGTTCTGTCAGGGTGAACTCAACGCTGACAACAGTTCGCGTGAATGCGGGTATTCCTTCTTTCAGGATCGACGCAAAAAGTACCACCAGAAAGAACAGGCCTGTTGCAATCGCAATTATACCGTAAAGACGAAAGCGCTTTTCGGCCTTGGCGCGCTTTAGCGTGCGCTCATCACTGGCGGTGAGGGAGGTTGCGCGGCGACCCGTTCCGGGGTTTTCCATGCTTGCGTCGGTCATTCGTACTGCTCCCGGTACTTGCGCACGATGTAAAGGGCAAAGACGTTAAGCCCCAGTGTGAGGATGAAAAGGGTCATTCCCAGTGCGAAGGCCACCAATGCCTCGGGCGATGCAAAATCAGCGTCACCCGTCAACTGGCTTACGATTTTGGCCGTTACGGTTGTCATGGCTTCGAACGGATTGAGGCTGAGCCGGGCGGCAGCCCCTGCCCCCAGAACCACAATCATGGTTTCACCGATAGCGCGCGACGCCGCCAGAAGGATCGCTCCAACGATCCCCGGCAAGGCAGCAGGCAGGACAACCTGTCGGATTGTCTCAGACTGGGTTGCACCCAATCCGTATGATCCGTCACGCATGGCCTGCGGCACCGCGTTGATGATGTCGTCTGAAAGCGATGAAACAAACGGGATCAGCATGATGCCCATAACAAGCCCGGCTGTCACAACAGCGGTTCCTGCTTTCATCCATCCCAGCCCCTCGTCACCGAAAACGCCCAGCAAGAGCGGCCCAACGGTCAGCAGCGCAAAGAGGCCGTAAACAATCGTCGGGATACCGGCCAGAACCTCCAGCAGAGGCTTTGCAAAGGCCCGCACACGCGGGGATGCGTATTCACTTAGATAAATGGCCGCAAAAAGACCGATCGGAACGGCCACCAGCAAGGCAACGAGCGATATGTAGAACGTGCCCCACAGCAATGGAATTATACCAAGCTCAGACGAACCACCGCGGCCGGAAAAGCTGGGCGACCAGGTGGTTCCGAAAAAGAAATCTGACGCCGGATAGAGCGTGAAGAATTCCCAGGTGTTGAAAACCAGGGAAAGAACAATCCCAACAGTGGTGAGGATGGCAATAGAGGCGGCCGCAAGAAGCAGAACCTGAACACCTTGCTCAACGACATTTCGGGCGCGGAAAACTGTGTTTGTTTGCCACAAACTGAAGGCCGCGCCAGCCACCGCGGCAAGCAGCACAGCAATCGTCATGGCAGTGCGGCCCGTCGAATTCAGAACGCGATAGCTCTGAGCCGCGCGCAGAACCGGTTGCGTGATATTCGACGTAACGACCTGGCCTGCATCTTTGAGGCGTTGTGTCATGTCAGTAAAATCGGCGCGCGCGTTCTGGGCGATATCCTCGGTTATAAGACCTTGATCAACCGCATTGTCCAATCCACGCGCCGCGCGGCGCACCTCTGCCAGAACCAGGCTGCGGGACGAACCTTCCTCAATCGCCGTTTCCGGGATCATGCCGGATATCTGGTTATTCACGTAGATCGGCTGCACGAGCAACCATAGGATCATGAGACCAAATGCAGGCACGATTGTCTTAAGGAAAACGTTAGCGCCGTAAAAGGAAGGCAGCGAATGGAGGCTTCGGCTATCGCCTCCGGCGCTTTGCAATGCGCGCGACCGCCCAACAAAATAGCCGCCCGCCGCGATCGCCAGAACGATCAGAAAGAGCCAAAGTATCGGCATGACACCCCCACTGGTCTCATTTGGTATTTAAAGGTGCGTAGGGGCGACATCGAAATTCGCCCCCAGCAAATTAGACCAGCGTCAGGCTTAGCTGCCCGAACCCATGGTGACTTCGTTGGCAATTGCTTCCTGAGTTTTTGCCAGCTCAGGGTCAGCAACCAGGCCGTAGTTGGCCAGCGGGCTCGACGGACCTGCGATCTCGTCAGCGACGAAGAACTGCGCGTATTCCTTCAAGCCAGGGATCACACCGATATGTGCTTTCTTGACGTAGAAGAACAGCGGGCGCGACACAGGGTATTCACCGGTCGAGATAGTTTCAGTCGACGGAGCGACACCGGACATGGTGGCCACTTTCAGCTTGTCGGTGTTGTTCTCATAAAACGCCAGACCAAACACGCCGATACCGTTCGGGTTGGTGTCGATACGCGCAAGGGTCTCGGTGTAGTCACCGTCAATATCGACCGATTTTCCGTCTGTGCGAACGTCCAGACACGCGTCTTCCGCGTCGTCTTCGCTCATACCGCCGGCAACCATGGCTTCCATTGCGCCAGTCGCTTCACAGCCGATCAGCAGAACTTTTTCCTCAAAGACTTCGCGAGTGCCGTGCTTGGTGCCGGGAATAAAGCTTGCGATTTCAACATCCGGCAGATCAGAGTTGAATTCAGCCCACGTGTTGTATGGGTTGTCGACGATTTCACCGTCTTTCAGAACCTTGGCGCCAAGGGCGTTGAAGATATCGGCAGGCTCAAACGCGTTGAAGGCCGGGCCCGACTGCTGGCTTGCAAAGACGATACCGTCATAGCCGATACGGACTTCCATGATGTCGGTCACGCCGTTTTCGGCACAGGCCTTAATCTCTTTCTCGCGAATAGCGCGAGATGCGTTTGCAATATCGATGGTGTTTTCGCCAACGCCTTCGCAGAAACGCTTCAGACCAGCTGAGGAACCACCCGACTCAACAACCGGTGTCGGGAAATCAGTGTTTTCACCAAACAGTTCTGCCACGATCGAAGCATAAGGCAGCACGGTCGACGAACCTGCGACTTGGACGTTGTCACGGGCTGCAGCGGTGGTTGCCGAAACAGCAGCGATAGCCAGCGCAGAAGCCGACAGTTTTACAAAGGACATTTCAGTCTCCCTGAAAAGAAAAGTTCTGATCACCCCATGATGATCTTGCGCGAACCTCTAAAAGCCGTGCGTAAGCCTTTTGTGACAAGTTTGTAACAGCTTTATGACAGAGCAGAAGAAACCTGCGTGACGTAGCGCAAAGCGGACATGCAATTTTTACATAGGTTGAGCAAACTAAGCTGAATCCAGACGTTCCGACCGCCTTAACGCGGCAAAATAACGGTAAACGTCGCGCCCTTACCCAGATCGCTTTCTACCCGTAACCGGCCACGATGGCGGTTGATTATGTGCTTTACGATCGCAAGCCCCAATCCGGTTCCGCCCAACTGGCGGGATCTGTGACTGTCTGCACGATAGAATCGCTCAGTCAGACGCGGCAGGTGAACCGCATCAATACCCGGCCCCTTATCAATCACCTGAACCCGAACCGCCGGACCACGCATGGCGGTGTCACGTTCCGAGGGTATAACCCGCACCTCAACACTGCCGCCGCTACCACCATATTTGATGGCGTTCTCAATCAGGTTGGTAAAAACCTGCCGCAACTGATCATTGTCCCCAGTCAGCGTTACCGGGCCTTCCGGCGCGTTCAGGTTCAGATCAACCTTCGCATCCGTGGCCAGAGGGCGCAGAGAATTCAACGTCGATTGCAACAGCCCCGTTAGCTCAACCTGTTCTTTCGGACGCACCCGCTCTTCGCTTTCAACCCTGTTCAAGGACAGCAGATCCCCGACCAGACGGTTCATCCGGTTGGCTTCGTCAGACATGATCTTCAGAAAGCGCTCGCGTGCAGCGGCATCGTCACGGGCCGGGCCTTGCAAAGTTTCAATAAAGCCCATCAAAGCGGTCAGGGGTGTCCGCAATTCATGACTAACGTTTGCCACGAAGTCCCGGCGCATCTGGCTGGCCTGCTCGACATGTGTGACGTCCTGAAAAATAGCCAACGTCGCACCGCCCGAAACCGCGCCAACGTCGTTCATGTAGCGGCATTTAACCTCAAACGTTGTGTCCTGCGCGCCATCGTTGGACAGGTGTCGCGTTATGGCCGGCCCTTTCGAGCGGAGGCTTTGCTCTATCGCCTCGATAACCTGCGGCTGCCTTAGGATTGTTGCGAAATGGCGGCCGACGATGTTCTGCGCCAACAACGTCTTTGCATCGGTATTGGCCGCGATAATCCGTTCCGTCTGATCGACCATCAAAGCCGGCATCGGAATGGCCGCGACAAACTCGGCAAGCAGATCGTCTGACATCACTATGCTCTTTTCCCGAAGCGTTAAGACCGGGGCTTCAACTCATCGCGGAACCGGCGCATGTTCTCTTGGTAATGAAGCGCGCTCCAAGTGATCTTCTGTGCTGCGGCGTCATCCAGTTGCCGCACGACCTTTCCCGGCGATCCCACGACAAGCGAATTATCAGGGATTTCCTTGCCTTCCGTAATCAACGCTCCGGCCCCTATCAGGCAATTCTTCCCGATCTTTGCACCATTGAGAACGATAGCTCCCATGCCTATCAGAGTGTTTTCACCGATGGTGCAACCGTGCAGCATCACCTTGTGCCCAATAGTGCAGTTTCTGCCGATGGTAAGCGGGTAGCCGGCGTCGATATGCATGACACAGTTTTCCTGTACATTGCTGCCTTCGCCCACCCGAATTTCCTCGTGGTCAGCACGAATGGTACAGCCGAACCAGACTGAAGCCCCTTTTTCCAGCACGACTTTACCGATCAGGTTCGCATCCGGGGCAACCCATGTGTCTTCGTGGATTTGCGGAGAATGCTCACCCAAGGCGTAAACAGTCATGACAGGCCCTCAAATTCGTTCTGCAAGGTTCGGACATGGTTTTGCAGTCTGGGTTGCTGGATACGCCGCATTCTTTCGGCGCTGACAATGGTTTTCAGTTTTTCCTCGGTTGCATCCAGGTCGTCATTGACCAAGACATAGTCGTAATAACCCCAGTGGCTGATCTCATCCCAGCTTTTGAGCATCCGCTTGGCGATCACGTCCTCGCTGTCCTGCCCGCGCGTCTCAAGACGTCGCCGCAGTTCAGGGATCGAAGGTGGTAGAATAAAGATGGACAGCGCGTGCTTTCCCAAGTCCGAGTTACGGATCTGCACCTCACCCTGCCAGTCAACGTCAAACAAGACGTCCCGACCGGCGTTGATCGACTCCCGCACGGGTCCGGCCGGCGAGCCGTAAAAATTTCCGAACACATGGGCGTGTTCCAGCATTTGCCCTTTGGCGACTTGCTGTTTGAACTCATCCTCCGACAGGAAATAGTACTCGCGCCCATGCTCTTCACCGGGGCGTGGAGCGCGGGTTGTGGCCGAAATCGAGAATTCGAGGTCTCCGTCCCACGCCATCAACCGACGCGCCAAGGTGGATTTACCTGCGCCAGACGGCGAAGACAGGATGATAAGTAGGCCGCGGCGATCTGCCATATCAGGTCTTCCCATATTCATTCAACATTTTGCACTTGCTCGCGCATCTGGTCTATTACGGCTTTCAACTCAAGCCCCACCGATGTCAGATCAGCGCTTTGCGCCTTTGAACACAGCGTGTTCGCTTCGCGATTGAACTCTTGCATCAGAAAATCCAGCTTGCGCCCCACCGCCACATCCTGCGATAGCAGACTGCGTGCTGCGTCGACATGGGCTTTCAACCGGTCAATCTCTTCAGTGATGTCGGATTTGACCGCGATCAGCGCCAGTTCCTGTGCCAGACGATCGGGTTCAACCCCCTGCGCGTTGTCCAGCACCCGCGCAAGGTTTTCCCGCAGCGTGTCTGCCATTTTGTCCTTTCGCTGTTCGGCAAGTTCGGCTGCTTGAGTCACCAGTTCCGAAACTAGGCGTAGCTGTGAGTCCAAGATTTCGGCCAAGGCTTTACCTTCGGCCTGACGCATATCGACAAAGCGGGCCAACAGGTCTTCGAAATCAACCGTCAAAGCCTCCACCAGCGGCGCCGGATCGTCCACATCGCTGCCGGCCTCCAACATACCCTTGATTGAAATCAGATCTGATGCGGTTGAAGGCGCAAGGGTTACGCCGCTGGCCGCTGCCATTTCCTGTGTTCGCGCCATTGCAACAAGCGCCGCACCCATCGCGGCTTCGTTCAAAACCAAATCAAGGGCAGTTTCATCCCGGCTCAATCGCAAAGACAGAGTGACATTCCCACGGCTCAGCGCCTTGGTCATCTGACTGCGCAAGGCGGCCTCTAACCCGGTTAACCAATCGGGCACGCGCAGGCGCATGTCCAGCCCTTTGCCATTCACACTGCGCAGCTCCCACGTCCAGCTATGCGGCCCTAGAACCCCCTTGCCTGAGGCGAAACCGGTCATGGATCTGATCATACTTGCTGCCCCTGTCTGCTCGCTTGCCGCACCTAAAGCTAACAATGGCCGCAGGGCAAGCCTTTGCTGAATTTGCGTGTTCAGCCGGAAGTTAACCATTCATTAAAGATTTCCTCCAAAATTGAATCAACCCGTGTCAACTTTGGACCAAGGCAGATCTGGATGATCCAGATGTCTGGCTTTTTATGAAAATTGCGGTCGCTTGACGCTAGGGTGATGAAAATGAATAGTTTTTTCGGCAACAGGTTCGGGTCGAATTCTGGAAAGATCGTTACAATGGATCGTTTTGACAATGGGCGCAGCCTTTCGCCCATCCGACAGGCCGAGGCTTACTGGACCGCGTTGCTAACCAGTGACGGCATCCCCAAGCGATCCCAGATCGATCCGCGAGGGCTTGAGAATATCCTGGAATACACGTTCATACTTGAACGGATCACCCCGCGGCTGGCGCGGTTCCGTGTTGCAGGCAGTCATCTGAACAAACTTGCGGGCATGGAAGTCCGTGGCATGCCCCTGACAGCCTTCTTTGAGCCCAGTGCGCGTTCGGAGATTTCTGATGTGCTGGAGCAGGTTTTTGCCCAGCCTGCCATCGCTGGATTTGACCTTGTCTCCGCAGGCAAACTCGGTCGCGCCCGAGTACAGGCGCGAATGATACTATTGCCGTTAAAAAGCGATCTTGGAGATGTCAGCCGTGTTCTCGGAGTATTGGTGAGTGATGGCGCGATCGGCGCAACGCCCCGCCGTTTCACCATTCAAGACGCAGAACTGCGCGCTGTTTCCGACGTTCAGGCGCCCAAAAGACCAAAGCGGCAGCTTTCGACCGGGTTTGCCGAGTCTCCTCAAGAGTTCAAACGCCCCAGGTCTCACCTGAGACTGGTAGTGTCCCGCGATGATTAAAACGAAAAAGGCGGGCAATCCCTGCCCGCCTTTCGTTAAATAGCCACAGTGCCTTAGCTGGCTTCGCGTTTGCTTCGATCACGGCGCAGATTGGTGAGTTCTTCTGCAACCAAGAACGCCAGTTCCAACGACTGCGAGGCGTTCAGACGCGGGTCGCAGGCGGTGTGATAACGATCCGACAGATCTTCTTCGGTGACTGCGCGCACGCCGCCGATGCATTCGGTCACGTCCAGGCCGGTCATCTCGAAATGCACGCCGCCGGGCACCGTACCTTCGGCCTGATGCACGCCAAAGAAATCGCGCACCTCACGCAGCACGGACTCGAACGGACGGGTCTTGTAGCCAGTTGCCGACTTGATCGTGTTGCCATGCATCGGGTCGCATACCCAAGTCACCTTGGCACCCTCTTCCTTGACGGCTTTGATCAGGCGCGGCAGATGCTCGCTGGCCTTGCCTGCGCCGAACCGGGCGATCAGGGTCAAACGACCCTCTTCGTTTTCGGGGTTCAGCTTGGACATCAAAACTTTAAGGTCTTCGGCCGTTGTCGTCGGACCGCATTTCAGACCGATGGGGTTCAGTACACCGCGACAGAATTCGACATGCGCACCATCAGGCTGACGCGTGCGGTCACCAATCCAAATCATGTGACCCGAACCTGCCAGCCAGTTGCCCGAGGTTGAATCAAGGCGGGTCAGCGCCTCTTCATATTCAAGTAGCAGGCTTTCGTGGCTGGTGTAGAATTCTACGGTCGAGAATTCATGCGTCGTCTCAGCAGTGATTCCTGCCGCATCCATGAAGTCGATCGTGTCTTGAATCCGATCCGCGATTTCCGAGTATTTCTGTACGTCCTGTTCATCGGTGAAGCCAAGCGTCCAGGAGTGGACCCGGCTCATATCGGCGAAACCACCGGTCGAAAATGCCCGCAGCAGGTTCAGCGTTGCGGCAGCTTGCGTATAGGCCTGCAACATTTTGCCGGGATTCGGAATGCGCGCTTCGGGGGTAAACGCCAGTTCGTTGATGATATCACCCCGGTAGCTTGGCAGCTCGACACCATCCACCACCTCGGTCGGGGCACTGCGTGGTTTGGCGAACTGTCCCGCCATGCGGCCCACTTTGACCACAGGCACCTTGGCACCATAGGTCAGAACCATCGCCATTTGCAGCATCACCTTGAAGGTGTCACGAATCGCATCGGCACTGAATTGTTCAAAGCTTTCAGCACAATCCCCGCCTTGCAACAGGAAGGCCTCGCCGCGACCGGCGGCACCCAAATGTTGCTTAAGACGCCGTGCCTCGCCCGCAAAGACCAGCGGGGGATACTGCGAAAGCTGCGCCTCGACCTTGGCCAGTGCGGCCGCGTCGGTATAGTCTGGCATCTGAACCCGGGGCTTGTTGCGCCAGTTCGTTTTTTGCCATTCAGTCATAGCTTTGATCTCCGCTGAAGTATTCAGGGTGCCTCTATACAAAATGCATTGAAGACTGACCATATACGATTTGCGCCCCTTGACGTCGCAAACAAGCTTTGGTCAAGGTGGCTGCCAAAGTTGTCGCCGACACAAAACCGTCGAGCGCCGAATCAAGGACACCTCGCCATGCAAGAGCAACGCCAAGTTGTCACGGTGGAAGACACTGCAGCCACCTCACGTCACTTCGTGTTTGTCCTGTTGGACAAGTTCTCGCTGCTGTCATTTGCTTCGGCCCTGGACAGCCTGCGGATCGCCAACCGAATGGCGGACAAGACGCTTTATTCGTGGTCACTCATGGGTGAAGGCGGTGGGTCCATAAGCTGCTCAGCCGGAACAACCTTTGCATTGGACAGCGATCTGGTCGAACTGCAACGGGACGATGTTGTGTTGATCTGTGGCGGTGTGGACGTTCAGACAGCGACCACAAAGAAGGTGCTGAATTGGGTCCGCCGCGAGGCGCGGCGCGGTTTGCGCATCGGTGGTCTGTGCACGGCTGCCTACTCATTGGCTAAGGCCGGGCTTTTGGACGGCAAGCGCGCGACCATCCACTGGGAGAACTCGGACAGTTTCATCGAGGAATTTGATGAGGTCCAACTGACCAAATCTGTGTTTCAAATCGACGGTAATCGAATGACGACAGCAGGCGGCACGTCCTCGATCGACCTGATGTTAAAAATCATCGCTGATGATTTCGGTGAAGATCTGGCCAATGCGGTGGCCGACCAGATGATTTATTCGTCAATTCGAACCGATCAGGACACCCAACGCTTGTCGACCCCCACCCGTATCGGTGTGCGCCATCCGAAGCTAAGTCAGGTCATCCTCATGATGGAGAAGAACATCGAAGAGCCCATCTCGCCTTCGATCCTGGCCAAGGATGTCGGCATGTCGACGCGTCAGCTTGAGCGCCTCTTCCGACGTTACCTGAGCCGCTCGCCGAAGCGGTATTATATGGAGTTACGTCTGCACAAAGCGCGCAATCTTCTGATGCAGACCGATATGAGCGTGATTAACGTGGCATTGGCGTGCGGCTTTGCCAGCCCGTCGCATTTCTCAAAGTGCTACCGGGCCCATTACAACACCACACCGTATCGGGAACGTGGTGCGCACGGCGACAGGTTGTCAGTTTAAGTTCTTCAGAAAAACTTACAGAGCCTTTAGGACGCGCGCCTTCAAGATGATTTGCGGCACGATGAAACCGCGCGCTTATCTGTTCCGCGAGCCTCCCTTAGCCCAAGTCAGGTGGCGTCATCCTGTAAACCGCGCCCTGCCCGACTGAAATAAACCATATCGACCCGTCCGGAGCCTCAACGACATCGCGCACACGTTCTGTTTCCGGGGCTTTGATTTGCTCAACTTCGCGCAGCGGTGATCCTGCGAGCCGCGCGATGTAGTCAAACTTAAGCGAACCGACAAAGATATCACCCGTCCATTCCGGCCACAGTTTGCCGGAATACACCATCAAGCCCGATGGGGCCATGGATGGGTCCCAATAATGCTCGGGCTGCTCCATTCCGGGTTTCGAGGTTCCCTCGCCGATTTTCTCACCTGAATAATGAACGCCATAAGAGATAACTGGCCAGCCATAGTTCAATCCCGGTTTGACCAGATTGATCTCATCCCCGCCTCTCGCGCCGTGTTCGGAAATCCAAAGACGTCCCTCGGCGTCCAGACCAGCCCCCTGCGGGTTGCGATGGCCGAACGACCAGATCTCGGACCGAACATCGTCATCATCAACAAATGGGTTGTCGTCAGGGATGGTCCCGTTGCGATTGACGCGGATCACCGATCCGATGTGGTTTGTCGTATCTTGGGCGGCAGGCCGGTCACCCCTGTCACCGATCGTTACAAACAAGCTACCATCCGTAGCTTCCACAACGCGCGATCCAAAATGCTTTCCAGTGCGACCGCCGGGCACGGCCTCAAAGATCACGCGTACCTTGGTAAGCCGATCGCCGTCTTCCGACAGGCGCGCAACCGCCAGCGAGGTCCCTGCTTTGCGGAACTGGCGCTTTGCAAAGGTCAGAAATATTTCGCGGGTTTCCGCGAAATCTCTTGCGATGGTGACATCCAACAATCCACCCTGCCCGTTCGGAGCCACTTTCGGAACGCCGCGCACGCGCTGAGTTACTCCATCGCGGACATACAACAGTTCTCCTTTGCGTTCTGTCACCAGGAAACTGTTGTCGGGTAAAATGTCCACGGCCCAAGGTGTATCGAGGCCACTTGCCATTTCGGTAAGCTCAACCGTCCCTTGCGACGTTTGCACGTTCTGTGCACTTGCGATTCCGGCCCAAGCAAGACCCACTATTACAAAAACCCGAATCATAAAAGCACTCCGTCGTATTCCGAACCAGTTTCGCGATCGCGCGCGTCATGAAAACAGATAGAGTTCCAAGCCGCAAAAACACTTTTTCGTTGGGACTTTTCTTTTTGTGACAGCTTGCCTAGGGTCTTGAGCAGGAAGAAAATGTTCCAACATGGGAGTAACCTAATGAAAAAGCTGCTTACTGCAACTGCAGCAACTGCTCTATTGGCCGGCACAGCCATGGCCGAAGACGTAACACTCGGCGTTCTTTTCGGTTTTACCGGACCGATTGAATCGCTGGCACCTGCCATGGGTTCGGGTGCTGAACTGGCGATGGCCGAAGTCACCGAATCCGGCAAGCTTCTGGACGGTGCAACAGTCACCGCGTCTCGCGCCGACACCGGCTGCATCGATAACGGCCTAGCCACGTCGAACGGTGAACGCATGATCGCGGACGGCGTTGCCGGCATCATTGGCGGAGATTGCTCGGGCGTTACCGGTGCAATCCTTCAGAACGTCGCAATTCCGAACGGCATGGTTATGATCTCGCCCTCGGCGACCTCGCCTGGCTTGTCGACAATGGAAGATAACGGACTGTTCTTCCGTACCGCTCCGTCGGATGCGCGCGAAGGTCAGGTAATGGCAGACATTCTGAACGATCGCGGTATCAGCTCGATTGCGCTGACCTACACCAACAACGACTACGGCAAAGGTCTTGCAGATGCGATCCAGTCGTCTTTCGAAGCTTCGGGCGGTGAAATCACCATCGTCGCTGCGCACGAAGACGGCAAAGCGGACTATTCGGCCGAAGTCGGCGCGCTGGCCTCAGCCGGTGGCGACATTCTGGTTGTCGCGGGCTATCTGGACCAGGGCGGTCTGGGGATTATCCAGGCAGCACTGGACAGCGGTGCGTTCGACACGTTCGGTCTGCCCGGTGGCATGATTGGCGACTCGCTGCCTGCCAATGTCGGACCTGACCTAAACGGTTCCTTCGGTCAGATCGCCGGTTCTGGTGGAGAAGGTGCTGAAAAGTACTTTGCGATGGCCGAAGCCGAAGGGTTTGACGGTTCGTCACCCTACTCGCCTGAATCCTATGACGCTGCTGCCCTGTTCATGCTGGCCATGCAGGCCGCGGGTTCGACCAACCCGGCGGATTACGGCGCAAAGATCATGGAAGTTGCCAATGAACCCGGCGAGAAAATCTATCCCGGAGAACTGGCCAAGGGTCTGGAATTGCTGGCGGCAGGTCAGGACATCGACTATGTCGGCGCTTCAGGCGTTGAATTGATCGGCCCCGGTGAAAGCGCCGGCTCGTATCGTGAGATCGAAGTGACCGACGGCGAAAACAAAACCGTTAACTTCCGTTGATCCGGCGTCAACAGTCATAAAAACAAGCAGCCCGGGCCTTGTGTCCGGGCTGTTTCAGTGAAAAAAGGCCGCACCCCGGAAAACGGGGCGGGACAAAGCGCCAAGAAAGGCGGCAAGGGGAAAAGATGATCGTCGTCGAAGACGTGCACAAGCATTTCGGCGGGTTTCATGCGGTGGACGGAGCATCGCTGGAAATCCAGAAGGGTTCGATCACCGGCCTGATCGGGCCAAACGGGGCCGGAAAAACGACGCTGTTCAATGTGATCGCGGGTGTACTTCCACCGACCAGCGGCCGCGTTTTCATGGATAGTGAAGATATCACCGGCCTGCCGCCGCACGACTTGTTTCATAAGGGTCTGTTGCGCACGTTCCAGATCGCGCATGAGTTTTCGTCGATGACCTGCCGCGAAAACCTGATGATGGTTCCCGGCGCGCAATCTGGTGAATCGCTTTGGAACACCTGGTTTGGTCGCAAGCGCATCGCGAACGAAGAGCGCGCGTTGCAGGCCAAAGCTGACGAGGTTCTGGAATTTCTAACCATCGAACACCTTGCCGATCACAAAGCTGGTCAGGTCTCGGGCGGACAGAAAAAGCTGTTGGAGCTGGGTCGCACCATGATGGTCGATGCCAAGATCGTGTTTCTGGACGAGGTCGGCGCAGGCGTGAACCGCACGCTGCTGATGACCATCGCCGACACGATCATCCGCCTGAACAAAGAGCGCGGCTATACCTTCGTCGTCATTGAGCATGACATGGATTTCATTGGCAAGATTTGCGACCCGGTCATCTGCATGGCCGAGGGTAAAGTTCTCGCCGAAGGCACTCTGGACGAGATCAAGGCCAACGAGCACGTGATCGAAGCCTATCTGGGCACTGGCCTGAAGAACAAAGACAAGCTGGAGGCCCAAACATGACCGCTGGCAAAACCGACAACCCTTATCACGACGACAAGGGCAATAAGGACGCCTCGATCACCAATCCGCATGGCGTCGGAACCATGACCCCCGCGCATCGCAAAAGCGGCGCAACATTTAAGGTTGCAGGTGGCCCCTTCCTAATCGGCGACACCATGACCGGTGGCTATGGCAAAGGGCCGGACATTTTGCATGACTGCACGATTTCCGCCAACAAAGGTGAGATCGCGGTTATCGTCGGCCCGAACGGAGCCGGTAAATCCACGGCGATGAAGGCACTGTTCGGGATGCTGGACGTACGCTCGGGCAGCGTGCGGCTGGATGGTGAGGATATCACCAATCTCTCGCCGCAGGACCGCGTGATCAAAGGGATGGGGTTTGTGCCGCAAACCTCGAATATCTTTACGTCGATGACGGTTGAGGAAAACCTGGAAATGGGCGCCTTCATCCGCCGCGACGACATCAGCCAGACGATGGAGCAGGTCTATGACCTCTTCCCCATCCTACGCGACAAGCGCAATCAGGCGGCCGGAGAGCTGTCAGGCGGTCAACGCCAACAGGTCGCCGTGGGCCGCGCGCTGATGACTCAGCCAAAGGTGCTGATGCTCGATGAACCAACCGCCGGCGTCTCGCCCATCGTGATGGATGAGCTGTTTGACCGGATCATTGAGGTCTCGCGCACCGGGTTGCCAATCCTGATGGTCGAGCAAAACGCCCGTCAGGCGCTGGAAATCGCGGACAAGGGATATGTGCTGGTTCAGGGGCGGAACGCGTACAC
Source organism: Ruegeria sp. AWH4_226 (assembly GCF_056159225.1). Lineage (NCBI taxonomy): Bacteria > Pseudomonadati > Pseudomonadota > Alphaproteobacteria > Rhodobacterales > Roseobacteraceae > Ruegeria > Ruegeria sp. AWH4_226. Next base: position 1,022,514 of record NZ_JBSWUU010000001.1, read on the forward strand.
CGGCACGGGCAAGGAACTGCTGGCCGATCCCGAAGTGCGTAAGAGTTTTTTGGGGGGGTGAAGATGCCAAAAGCGGCTATTGTCTTGTTATCGCTTATTTTGTTTCCGTGCGTTTCCAGTGCGGAAGGTGGGCTGAAGAACTTCTACTCCGAGAAACTACGTCCAAAACTATTGAATGCGGGCGCGATCGAACTCCAATGCGAAATGCCGACCAAGTGCCTAGACGATTTCTGCGAGATGGACAGCATTAAAGGTGAGCTTGTGGTTTACGCGACCGCACTAGACCGACGGTTTAACGAGATCCCATCAAGCGAAATTGTTACCTCAAACGCGTTGCTGTTCTTGGAGGGAAATCTTTACGATCTCGAAGGCGGAGGGAATAAGGACCATTTTTGGGGTATAGGTGCTTCTGGCGAAAGCTCTGAATGGCGATCATCGTTTGTCGTCTCGCTAACTGGCGGGCCAGCTTCGCTGACAACTCAGAATGTCAGAACTTTCCTTACAACAACCCACCTTGGCAATTGTAAGGTCAATAAGTGATGGACTTTCTCAACGCCCTTGTGGCGCTCTCCAACTTCGTTCTTGTTCCCGCAATCGCCTATGGCAGCCAATTGGCTCTGGGCGCGTTGGGGGTGACGCTGATCTACGGTATCCTGCGGTTTTCGAACTTTGCCCATGGCGACACGATGGCCTTTGGCGCGATGATCGCGGTTCTGGTCACGTGGGGCTTGCAGGCAGCAGGGATCGGTTTCGGACCACTGCCGACCGCCTTGCTCGCCCTGCCTATTGCCATTCTGGGCTGTATCGTTCTGGTGCTGATCACGGACCGTCTGGTCTATCGCTTTTACAGGGAACAAAAGGCCAAGCCCGTGATCCTCGTAATCGTGTCGATGGGCGTGATGTTTATCATGAACGGTCTTGTGCGGTTCATCATCGGTCCGGATGATCAGCGTTTCTCGGACGGGGCACGGTTCCTGATATCTGCGCGCGACTTCAGAACACTGACAGGTCTTGATGAGGGGCTGGCCATCCGCACCTCGCAAGCGATCACGGTTGTTGTCGCCGTTGTCGCCGTGGCGCTGCTGTTCTGGTTCCTCAACAAAACCCGTACGGGAAAGTCGATGCGCGCCTATTCCGATAATGAGGATCTGGCGCTGCTGTCAGGCATCAACCCCGAACGCGTGGTGATGATTACCTGGATCCTCGTCGCGGCGTTGGCAACCACTGCGGGTGTGCTTTATGGGCTGGACAAGAGCTTCAAGCCTTTCGTCTATTTCCAGCTTTTGCTGCCGATCTTCGCCTCGGCCATCGTGGGCGGCCTTGGCAACCCGATCGGAGCCATCGCTGGCGGGTTCATCATCGCCTTTTCCGAGGTAACCATCACCTATGCTTGGAAAAAGGTGCTGACCTATCTGGCACCGGAAAACCTTGAGCCATCTGGATTGGTTCAGCTTCTGTCCACCGACTACAAATTCGCCGTCAGCTTTGTGATTTTGCTGATTGTGCTTCTGTTCAAACCCACAGGTCTGTTTAAGGGGAAAGCAGTATGAGCGAGCCCGTCAAAAACACGCTGCTTTTTGTCCTTGTCGGCGGTTTGATCCTTCTGACCGGGTTTACCCAAAGTTGGAACGCCGCGATCCTGATCCTGAACATGGGCCTGATCTCAGCCATCATGGCGATTGGGGTGAACCTTCAGTGGGGCTTTGCCGGTCTGTTCAACGTCGGCGTGATGGGTTTTGTCGCCTTGGGCGGGCTGGCGGTTGTTTTGATATCTACACCGGTGACGCCCGGAGCATGGTCGGCCGGCGGGTACGGCATCGTGCTGGCGCTACTGCTGGGCGCGGCGACTGTCGTCGCCGCCGTTTTCGTCGCGCAGAAAATGTCAAAGGGTCGGATGCAGACCCTGTCGATCATCGCAATTCTTATCATCGGTTTTTTTCTTTATCGCGCGATCTTCGACCCCAATGCAGCAGCGGTCGAAGCGATTGACCCTGCTATCGCGGGAAACCTTGGGGGTCTCAACCTGCCTGTGTTGCTGGCGTGGCCAGCGGGCGGCCTTTTGGCTGCCGGGGCCGCTTGGCTGATCGGGAAAACGGCGCTTGGCCTACGATCAGACTATCTGGCGATTGCGACGCTGGGGATTGCCGAGATTATCATCGCAATCCTTAAAAACGAAGATTGGCTGGCCCGTGGCGTCAAGAATGTCTACGGCATTCCGCGCCCTGCCCCTGTCGTTGGCTATGAGGTTGACCTGCAAAATGATCCCGGCTTCGTCGCGCGGGCCGAGTTGTTCGGCTTGGATGCGGTCACCGCCTCGACCCTTTCGGTAAAACTCGGCTATTCGCTGCTTTTCCTGATTGTACTGCTAGTACTACTTTGGATGGCACAGAAAGCCCTGCGCAGCCCTTGGGGCCGCATGATGCGCGCTATTCGCGACAACGAGGTTGCAGCCGAAGCAATGGGCAAGGACGTCACCCGCCGCCACCTGCAAATCTTTGTGCTGGGTTCCGCCATCTGCGGCATCGCAGGTGCGATGATGACCACGCTGGACGGGCAGCTAACCCCCAGCGCGTATCAGCCGCTGCGGTTTACCTTCCTGGTCTGGGTAATGGTGATTGTAGGAGGGTCGGGGAACAATTTTGGCGCCGTTCTAGGGGCGTTTCTGATCTGGTTCCTGTGGGTTCAGGTGGAGCCCATCGGGTTGTGGCTTATGAACCTGATTACCGTGGGGATGCCTGACGGCAGTGCGCTAAAGTCGCATTTGATCGAAAGTGCCGCGCATATGCGCCTGCTCACCATGGGTTTGATTCTGCTGATTGTCCTCAGGTTCAGTCCAAGAGGTCTGATCCCAGAGAAATAAACTGGGATGAGGGGTATATCCGGAGACCAAGGCGAGGTAACGGATCAGTTTATTGATTCAAAAGCCAAAGCTGACTAAACCAAATCAACATCCAGCAAGCCCCCGATCTCCGCAAAGTCACCCCTACGGTCAAACAAACACTTAATATTTCGACGTCAGGCCACCCCTCAAGAGTAAGAAGACGACACATGAAAACATCGTTTATCCGCTGTATCCTTGTGCTGCCGGTTGTCGCCAGCCTCGCCGCATGTATCCCATCCCCCAAAGATCTAGAGACTGAACCAGTAAAGGTTCAAACGCCAAAGGGTGAGGTGACCTGTCAGCTTTACCGTCAGAACCGTGTCGTATGGGACCGCGCCATCGACTTCCCGGCCACAAAAATGTCCGTACCCGAAGCGGACAACTATTGCCGGCAGGAAGGCCAACGCCGCTTGAATCAATAAGATCGGCAATCGAAATCCTACAGTCGCGCCGGGCCGTGTTTCTACTTGGCCCGGAACAGGCCACCTAGAATGCCGCGAACAATCTTTCGACCGGTTGTTCCCTTCAGCTCTTTGATCACGGCCTCGCTCATCGCTGAGGCGAAGGTATCTTTCTGCCGCGTTGCCCGCGAGGACGACCGACCGACCCGACTGCCGGAATAGCGCCGGGCTGTGGCAAATTCACGCTCAGCCAAGGTTTGCTTTTCTTCGTTTTCTTCCGCTTCGGCAGCAGCTTGTGCGGCCTGATCAGCCCGAGCTTGCAAGATTTCGAAGGCTGACTTGCGATCTTTAAGCTCGCCGTATTTGCCTTGCATGGGCGACGCGGCCAAAACCGCTTCTCGGTCGGCCGGGGCGATTGGACCCAAGTGGGTGGCCGGCGGGCGGATCAAGGTCCGCTCCACGATCCCGGGCACACCTTTTTTCTGCAACATGGAAGTTACCGCCTCACCAACACCAACCTCTCGGATGGCGGTTTCCGTTTCAAAAGCGGGATTCTCGCGATATGTTTCGGCGGCAAGACGCAGGTTCTTCCGGTCACGCGCCGTGAACGCGCGCAAGGCGTGCTGAACGCGGTTCCCTAATTGGCCAAGAATGTCCTCTGGAATGTCCGCCGGATTCTGTGAGATGAAATAGACCCCAACCCCTTTGGATCTAATCAGCCGCGCGACCTGCTCGACCTTGTCCACAAGAACCTTGGGCGCATCTTCAAACAACAAATGCGCTTCATCAAAGAAAAACACCAGCTTCGGCTTATCCGGGTCGCCGACCTCAGGCAGTTCTTCGAAGAGTTCACTCAGCAGCCACAACAGAAACGTAGCATACAGGCGTGGCGACCCCATCAACTTGTCCGAAGCCAGGATATTCACCATCCCCTGCCCGTTTTCATCTGTCCGCATCAGATCGGTCAATTCCAGCGCGGGTTCGCCAAACAGATTTGTTCCCCCTTCATTTTCAAGGACCAGCAAGCGCCGCTGGATCGCACCCACCGAAGCTGTCGAGACGTTGCCGTAGCGCAATGACAATTGCGCGCGGTTCTCACCGATCCACACCAACAACGCCTGCAAGTCCTTAAGGTCCAGCAGAGGCATTCCTTCTTCGTCTGCCACGCGGAAAGCGATATTCAGTATTCCCTCCTGCGCCTCGCTCAGGTTCATGAGGCGCGACAAAAGCAACGGGCCCATCTCGGTCACGGTGGTTCGCACCGGGTGGCCTTGTTCACCGAAAAGATCCCAGAATGTCACTGGACACGCGGCATATGCATAATCCGTAAATCCGATGCGCGAAGCACGATCCTGAAACGCCTGATGAAGCTTTTGGCTTTCACTGCCTGCCTTTGCCAACCCGGACAAATCCCCTTTAACATCGGATAGAAACACAGGAACGCCCGCCTTCGAAAACCCTTCGGCCAGAATTTGCAGAGTTACCGTTTTGCCAGTGCCCGTAGCACCTGCAATCAACCCATGTCGGTTGGCATATTTCAAACTCAATGACTGGGGCTGGTTGTAGTCGTCGCCAGCACCACCCAAGAATACATTTTTATCCATTGTTATATGGCCTTAATTTCCAACGGTCTGCTCTTAACATACAAAGTTAACCTTTGACTGCGATAGTGAATTTGCCGACTACGTTGCCCAAGGTGACAGACGGCAAACTTCCTCCCTGTCGACTGACCGCGCCTTCGGGCGCGGTTTTTTTTAAGCAAGACTTGATTTTCCATTAAAAATTCAGGTTTTCAGTTGACCGCTGCGTCCGCCTTTCGTAACGTCTGCGCATAACTAAGTCGGCCAGTCCGACGGGGAGAAAATTTTACGAAAGGGAGCCGCTCCACCGGCTCCCTTTTTTGCTGTGTATTGCATGGAAGTGGTCACCGGAACGGCAAAAATCCGATCACATATGTCCAATTTTGTAGCTTAACACCTGACACCATGATCCAAGGGTGGTAAGACCCAGAAAAAAGCTCAACCAACGTGCTGAGGCATTCATGATCAAGACACTTCTATCGCTTACTGTATCGGCCGCTGTGCTGATGTCTGGCGCGGTCAGCGCGCAAGAGGCGCAGTCGCAAGAGACTGAAACCGCGCCTGCGGAAAACGGGCTGGACCTTGGTACCACCGGCCCTCGTGTCGGAGAGCAGTTCGTTCGCGAAACCTCCGGTGATTGGGAAATATCGTGCATCAAGGCACAAACCGGCGAAGACCCCTGTGCAATGGTTCAAATCCTCAATGGTCAGCAGGGTGAACCGCTGGCCGAGGTGACGATCGGAAAACTGCCTGAAGGCGGCGCGGCGGTTGCGTGGGCTAACGTGATTGTGCCTCTGGAAACCCTACTCCAGGCGCAGCTTGCCCTGTCCATAGATGGCGCACCGCGTAAACTGTATAACTATCACCACTGTGTTCCAGTCGGATGCGTCGCACAGCTGGGCTTTAGTCAGCCCGAAATCGACGCTATGAAGTCTGGTTCAACGGCGGTGGTTTCGCTAGTCCCTGCCCGCTTCCCCGATCAAGTGTTGCAGATGGAGATGTCGTTGTCCGGATTTACATCGGCCTTTGACGGTCTGGGCATAAATCAGAACTAAAACGAAGAAACGCCACCGCTTTCAACCGGTGGCGTTTTCGTTTCGCACGCGCGGTCCTTAGACTTGCTTCAGGGCCAAAACAGCATTCAAGCCGCCGAAAGCAAATGCGTTGCTAAGCGCTACTGTGACTTTGGCTTCACGCGCATCGTTGGGCACTACGTCTAACGCGCATTCCGGGTCAGGCTCTTCATACCCAATGGTCGGAGCGATCACTCCGTCGCGCAGCGCCATGATGCAGGCCAGCAATTCAACTGCTCCAGTGCCGCCGATCAGGTGACCGTGCATGGACTTTGTCGACGAAATCATCAGGTCATCTGCGTGTGGCCCAAACACATCGGCCACTGCCGCACATTCGGTTTTATCATTCGCGGCCGTGCCAGTTCCATGCGCGTTGATGTAGCCAACCTGATCCGCGTTCAGACTTGCATCTGCCAACGCTCCGGACATGGCCCGGGCAGCGCCTTGTTTGCTGGGCATCACGATATCAGCGGCATCGGACGACATGGCAAAGCCAACAACTTCACACAGGATATCCGCGCCGCGTTCACGCGCACGATCGTAATCCTCAAACACGAAAATACCGGCACCTTCGCCTTGAACCATGCCGTTACGATTGGCGCTGAACGGACGGCAGGCGTCCTTGGACATCACGCGCAACCCTTCCCAGGCCTTCACGCCGCCAAAACACAGCATGGATTCCGATCCACCCGTGAGCATTGCCGGCGCCGCACCACTGCGAACCATCTGAAACGCCAGCGCCATCGCGTGATTGGACGAGGCGCAAGCAGTCGAAACGGTAAAGCTTGGCCCTTTCAGATTGTACTCCATCGAGACATGACTGGCCGCCGCATTATTCATGAGTTTGGGAACGACAAACGGGTGCACACGGTTTTTACCGTCTTCGTAAACTGAACGATAATTGTCATCCCACGTCGAAACGCCGCCGCCTGCAGTACCAAGCACCACACCCGATCGGGCCGCGAGTTCGCCGTGGAATTCGATTCCGGATTGTTCTATCGCCTCTTTCGCCGCTGTCAGCGTGAATTGCGTGAAGCGATCATAAAGGCTCATTTGCTGGCGGTTAAAGCGCCCTTCGGCCTCGAACCCGCGTACCTGACCGCCAATTTTGATGGACAGCCGCTCAACATCGCGGAACTCAAGATCTGAAATACCGCAACGCCCTTCGCGCATGGCTTCAAAGGTGTCTGGAACGGAATGACCCAGCGAGTTGATCGTCCCTGCCCCAGTAATAACAACGCGTTTCATACTGTTATGTCAGACTTTCTCGGACACAAGTTTTTCGATACCGGAGATGATGGCAGCAACATTTGAAATATCGAAATCGCTGGCATCCGGTTCATTGGCGTTGAAGGGTACCGAGATATCGAACTCTTCCTCGATTGCAAAAATGCTCTCAACGAGTCCGAGACTGTCGATCCCCAAATCCTCAAGCGTACTTTCAGGAGTGACGTCCGAAGGCTCCAGCACGGCCTGCTCAGCAATGATTGCGATGACGCGGTCGGTGATGCTCATATCGGTCCTCTGGTTATCTCGTTGAGGGTGATTTAATCGCTCGGCGGCTGTTTGAAAACAGCCTTTTTCAGCGCCTCGACGTCACGTGCCAGTCTGGGCAAGCGGCGTTGCGTTTTGTAAATGTCTGTATGCGTTTCCATTTTGATCGCCGGGTAGCCCATGATCACCCTGCCCGCGGGCACATTCGACAGGATTTTGGTGCCGCCCCCTGCAATCACACCGTCGCCGATAAAGATGTTGTCTACGACACCGGTTTGGCCACCCAGCACCACGTTGTTTCCAATTTTAACCGAACCGGACACACCGGTCTGACCGCATAGCAAACAGTCCTGACCAACATGCGTGTTATGCCCGATATGTACCAGATTATCCAGCTTCGACCCATTGCCGATGCGGGTATTCCGAATTGTCCCGTTATCGACAGTGCAATTGGCACCGACCTCCACATCATCGCCGATCTCAACCGCGCCCAGCGAGTGAATACGCAGCCAGCTTTGCGCTTGCGCATCACCCTTGTCGCCCATCGTTTTTCGGACGTTTTCAACATCTGACACCTCGGGTGTGACAAAGCTGAACCCGTCACCACCGATCCGCGCACCGGGTTGCGCGATAAAACGGTCGCCAATCTGTGCACGCGCGCCAATGCTGACCATCTCACGCAGTACCACGTCTTCGCTCAGAACCGCGTCCGCCCCGACTACGCAATGCGGTCCGATCACAGCCCCCTTTCCGATGCGAACCCGCGCGCCGATAACAGCAAGCGGCCCGACCGAGGCGTTTTCGCCAATTACGGCGCTTGGGTCTATCACGGCAGAGGGATGTATGCCCGGCTCAACACCCTGCCCTCGGTCCAACATCGCTGTGATTCCAGCCATTGCCATGCGTGGTCTGACAACAAAAATCGCAGCCTGCAGCCCCATTGCCTGCCAGTCTGCGCCTTCCCACAAAACAGCCGCTTTCGCTGAACCACCGTTCAGCGCCTCGGCATATTTCGGAGACATCGCCATCGCCAGGTCCGTCGGCCCGGCATCCGCCGGTTCAGCGGCGCGCGCGACAACAAGGTTGCCATCGCCGCGATATTCGGCGCCCAGGGCCTCGGCTATTTGCTGGATTGAATACTGCATGGGGCTTCTCTGATTAAGGATCTGCCCCGCTGATTACCCCTGAACGTCCGGCAGGGCCACCCCCGCCTTTTGCAAAGCTTCCCAGATTTTCCGATCACGGTCATAAACATCGCGGCGATACTGAACCTCACCCTTCGGGCCGATATAGGCTGTGCGATAGATCAGATGTACTGGCACATGCTGCTCCAATTGTACGGTGGTTTCCTTGCCTGTAGCCAGAATACGATGGAAAAACGCCTTTGGATCTTCTTCCTGCTTCGCCAAAAGTGCGTAGGCAAATTCAAACGGATCTGCCAAGCGGATACACCCATGTGAGAACGCTCGCACTTCGCGCGCGAACAGGCTTTTCTGAGGTGTATCATGGAGATAGATGTTGTACTTGTTGGGGAACATGAACTTGACCAAGCCCAAAGCGTTGCTTTGGCTCGGCGGTTGACGCATCGCAAACGGGAAGTTCCGAGCATTGAACTGAGTGAAATCCACAGCTGCCCTGTTTACCTGACGGCCGCTTCGATCCGTGATGTGGATATGCCCAACTGCATTTGGGTTGGACTGCAGTTTGGGTAGATATTCTTTTGTAATGATCGAGCGCGGAACGTACCAACTGGGGTTGATCACCAAATGCTCCATCTCATCTGAGAATTCAGGGCTGCGACGATCGTGAGTATTTTTGCCAATCACAGTGCGTGTTTCAAACGTGACTAACCCGTCATCGACAATCTTGGCTGAAAAATCAGCCTGATTTACTAGAATGTGGCGTTCACCGCGTTCACGCGGCAACCAACGTTCCCGCTCCAACGCGACATACACGGCCTTGAGCCTTTCCGACGCGCTCCGGTTCAGCTCAGTGATGGTTCCTTGCCCGGCCACGCCGTCTGTCGCAAGCCCGTGGTCCGCCTGAAATGCCTTTACTGCGATCAGCAACGCGCCATCGAAGTCTGGGCTGGCAGTTGGTCGCAGATATCCCATCGAGACCAATCGGTTACGCAGCTTAATTACACTAGGACCGGTATCACCATATTCCAGCTTAGACTCTGGAACTGTCGGCCCCCATCCACCTTGGCTAACAAGCGTCTCCAAAGCCAACTTTTGCTTCATCAACGCGCGGTACTGCGTCGATTGCGGAGCCAGCTGGTCAAAATAGGAATCGTCTTGCGCGGCCACCAACCGAGTTAAGTGATCCTTAGCTGACGTCCGCTCAACCTTCCGCACTAAGCCATCGTCGATCTGAGACGGGCGCAGCGCACCAGATTGAAGGTTGCGCGCATATTCCACAAACGCCTTAGTCAATTTGACTTCCACAGCACCAAGGTCTCGCGTTGTACGCGCCGCCTGCATCTTATCAACAAGTGTTTGAACGCTATACGATCCTTGCGGCAAACCGTGCATATCCGTCGAGGCCAGTGCCTGAATCAAACGTGCGCGGCGTGCCTTGTGCTGAGGCGTTTCGCCCACCCAAACCGGGGCAAACCCGTTTTCACGGTAAAACTCTGCAACCCCCGAGCCCGTAGGTACGAACTCGGCCACGGCCATCTGAAACGCCGTTGAAGACCGAGGCTCAGTGTTCGCCAGGGAAGCCGAAGACACAAAAAGTGCCGTGAAGACAATAACAGTACACGTTCGAAAACCTGAAATCATAAGATCGCCTTGATTAATCGTTATTTTCTGCTGCTGGGGTGCGCCTTCGCCAAATATTGTGGCGGCCCCGATGGCTTGTCTATTCACAAATGTACTAACAAAGCGCATCTTCAAATGCGTGATGCGTGTTTGCATCGCACGGCGGATCCTTGCCGCTTAATGCCCCATTATTATACATAATTTCATCACCTGCGCAAAAAGTCGCCGAAAATTCCCCCTAGAAAAGCTGAATCTGAAAGACTTCTTGGCGGGCGAATCCGACTGTGGCATAAATTGCGCATCTGGGATGGGAAAAAATTAAGAAGGCGCGCGTAACATCGTGTGCAGGCAGGAACAGTACGGGACGAAACTAAAATGACGATGAGCAGTACTTCGGGCTTAACCCGGCGTGCCCTATTGGGTGCATTTGCAGCTACGGCAATAGTGGCTTCACCGACTTATTCCAATGCAGCGGGTTTCCTTCGTGGAGGAGGAGACATTAGGCGTATTCGCATGTACTCCGGTCGCACGGGCGAGCGGATTGACATGGTTTACTGGGTGGACGGAAAGTACATCAAAGATGCCGTCAAAGAAGTGAACTACTTCATGCGCGACTGGCGGACCGATCAGGTCAAAGACATGGATCTACGCACGATCGACATTATGGCAGCCGCGCATAATCTATTGGATGTGAACGAGCCTTATACGTTGCTGTCCGGCTACCGTTCGCCTAAGACAAACGCGATGTTGCGGTCCCGGTCGCGCAGGGTCGCCAAAAACTCGCTTCACATGAAAGGTCAGGCCGCAGACCTGCGTCTTTCATCGCGTTCGGTGTCTCAAATGGCAAGGGCCGCCATATCCTGCCGCGCCGGAGGTGTAGGCAAGTATTCACGTTCAAATTTTGTCCATATGGATTGCGGTGATGTTCGCAGCTGGGGCGGTTAACGCCCCCATAAAGACTTCTAAACAAAGGGCGCCCTTGGGCGCTCTTTGTTTTTGTGGAGGGGTTGTACCGCAATCAAAGCGCAACAAGTGCACCGCTCCACTGCGTCAAGCAGGCATTCATAATACAAGAAAATGGCGCACCTGAGAGGATTCGAACCTCTGGCCTCTGCCTTCGGAGGGCAGCGCTCTATCCAGCTGAGCTACAGGTGCCTTGCCCGTTAGCTAACCTTGTTCCGATCCGGGCGCAACTGCAAATCAGCCCGGACCAGCCAAGTTTCACGCAAAGAGATCATGGGCCAATTCAAGCGCATCGATCAGGGTATCGACTTCATCCTTGGTATTGTACAGGCCAAAGCTCGCGCGGCAGGTCGCAGTGACGCCGTAGAAGTCCATCAACGGACCAGCGCAATGGTGGCCCGCCCGTACGGCAACGCCTTTTTTGTCGAGAATAGTCGAAACGTCATGCGCATGACCTGCCCCGTCCAGCGAAAAGCTGAAGATCGCGGCTTTGTCGGGACGTGTGCCTTGCATCTGTAACCAGTTCAGACCAGTTAGCTTTTGCATCGCATAGTCACGCAGACCAGCCTCATGCGCGGCGATGTTCTTCATCCCCAGATCCATCATATATTCAAGCGCGACACCTAAACCTATCGTCTGGACAATGCCTGGCGTACCAGCCTCGAATTTCATGGGCGGATCATTGTATATCACGTGATCCTTGCTGACCTCCTTGATCATGTCTCCGCCGCCGATGAAGGGGCGCATCTCGGCCATGCGCTCGGACTTGATATAAATCGCACCTGAACCAGACGGACCATAGAGCTTGTGGCCCGTGATCGCGTAGAAGTCGCAGCCAATATCCTTAACGTTGACAGGCAAGTGCACGGCCCCTTGGCTGCCATCGACCAGTACTGGCACACCCTTGGCATGTGCGCCTTCGGTAATTGTCTTAACGTCAACTACTGTTCCCAGAACATTCGAGCAATGTGTTACAGCCACAAGCTTGGTTTTGGGGCCAATCGCATCAATCACGGCCTTTGGATCCAGCCCGCCATCCGCATCCACATCGACCCATTTCAGGACAACGCCCTGACGCTCACGCAGAAAATGCCAGGGCACGATATTGGCGTGGTGTTCCATCACGCTTAGGACAATCTCATCACCCGCTTGTAAACGCGGCATGGCCCAACCGTAGGCAACCAGATTGATACCTTCGGTCGTTCCGGAGTTCAGCACGATTTCATTCTCGTTCACTGCCCCAAGAAACTTGGCAATCGTTCCGCGCACGGCCTCATATTTCTCGGTTGCCAGATTCGACAGGTAGTGCAGACCGCGATGCACATTCGAGTATTCCTCGGAATATGCACGGGTCACAGCATCTATCACGACCTGTGGTTTCTGCGCCGAGGCACCATTGTCGAGATAGGTTAGCGGTTTCCCGTTGACCTCACGCGACAGAATTGGAAAGTCAGCACGAATTTTTTCTACGTCATACATGATATTTCTATCCCTATACCGGGCCGCTGGGTGTCAGCGCGAGGACAAACGGCAATGCGATCAAGGCAGACAGCATAATGACCCCGAAAGACTTCCAGAGCGTTCCGAATTTATGCGCTTCATTGAGGAAATGGAGCGTGACGTAAAGGCTCACTATCGCGGTGGCAAACAGAAACAGGACCATCAGAAAAGGCATCGCAATAGCAAGCACCAGGGTGATGAACATTGCCGTAATCTGCAGGTATTGCAGCCAGATTGTCAGCGTCATGATCTCAGTGAAAGAGGCGATTCCGCCGAGCAGGCGCCCAGCTAATAGGAACGCGACAATACTGAACAAGATCAGAGCACCGGAACGAACCAAACCCATGAAAATTGGCTCAGGCGGCGGGGCTTCGAAGCCATCCGGAACGGGCATAAGGTTGTCAAAACCGAACTGCACCAGACCATTCAGTACGACGGCCAGAAAAAAGCCAAGCCACAGTACTTCGCGCCCGGGGTGAAAGGCCAGCAAATGACGCGCAGCCTCAGCCGGGTTGGTCAGGGTCATCACCGCGAGGTTGCCCAAAGTTATGCTAGTCATTCCGCTTGCCTTTGCGCTTGTCGGAGGCCCGCCAGCCAGAACCAGATAAAAACCGCAAGCCATGTAACCCCAACAAGTGTCAAAGCGGGACCGGGTCCCAGGAACCCGGCGACAAGGCCATTCAGCAGCACCAGAGGTGTGGATGACAGCAAAGCCCAAAACAGTGCCAATCGGGCACCATAGGCCGAACCGCGTCCACCAACCAAACGTGCCGCACCATAGGACACAAACGCAAGCACATATAGAACCAAAGGCAGGATGATTACGGAGCCCAACAAAGCTCCGCCCATCAGCATATTCAACTCCAGCCCTTCCAGATGTGCCCTGCGCGCAAGTGCCGGAAGTTGCGCGATAAAGGCTACCACGCAGAACCCCATGGCGAAGATGAGCGCCCTGTCTTCCCGCTGCCCAAGATCAAGCAGCCGGCGCACCACCCGCCCCGGCCCCCGATACGTGGCCACGATATCCGATGTCAGAGGCATCAGCTACGCCGCGCTAACCAGCCTTCCAGACGGGTCACGATCTCTTCCGCTAACGCGCGGTCTTCGATCTCGTCTACCGCCTCGGCCAGAAAGGCCAGGGTCAGCATGTTCGTTGCATCCTTGTACGGAACGCCCCGCGAGCGCAGGTAGAACAACGCAGTCTCGTCGATTGCGCCTGATGTCGAGCCGTGCGAACAGGCAACGTCATCTGCATAGATCTCAAGCTCGGGCTTGGCGAGGAACTGGCTGTCATCATCCAGAAGCAGAGATTGACTGATCTGATAGCCATCCGTTTTCTGAGCACCTTCTTTTACCAGAATCTTACCCTGGAAAACGCCGGTTGCTCCGTTGCGCAGGACCTTCTTGAATACCTGGCGGCTTTCGCAGTTCACTGCGTCATGGGTGACAAACACCGTGTCATCGTGAAGGAAATCTCCATCCCCAACACACGCGCCAGCCACATGGGCAACCGCATCATCACCGGTCAGTTCCACGACCTGTTCGTTACGGGTCAGAACGCCATTCACGGTGAGGGTGAATGACTTGTACGTCGATTCCTTGCCCAGCCGAGTGAACATATGCGTAACAGCGCGCCGCTCGTGGTCGCGACCCTGCGCACGGATGTGATGCAGCGTGCCATTGTCCGCAATGTCAATCTCCATGCACTTGTTGAACCGAGACGCCGCCGGACCGGTTTCCAAGATGGTCACCTCCGCATCGCTTTCGACACGGATGACGTGATGCAAGATCGCATCTGATGTCTCTGATTCATGGCGATACACAAAGTTGATCGGCTTAGACGGCCTACCCGTTACGTGAATGGCAACACCATCCGTAGCGTAAGCCGTATTCAGCGCTGCCAACGGTCGTTGCACCGGGGTCTGGCCCCGCTCTTCCAGCTTGCCATACAACTCTTTGGCCCAATGGATATCCTTGCAGCAGATATCCTCCAGACGGTCGATCGTTACACCCTCAAGGGTCAGGTCGTCCGAATCTTCCGGGCTGAAAACGCCGTCGATAAAGACGATAGACAAACGATCCACATCGCTGAACACCAAGGGTTCACCGGCGTCCAGAACCGCCGCACGAGGTGCATCGGGTGAAACGAGCGTGTCGGGTTGGGTATACTTCCAGTATTCATCACGGCGACCCGGCAGGCCCATTTGATTTACACGAGCCAAAGCACCCTCACGCGCTGCCTTCGTGCAGCCCGGATCCGGCAAGGTCAGGGACGCTAGCCGCGCCTCGGTTGCGGTTTGATTTGCTTGCGGCAGGGCCATTAGTTCACCTCGGCCAGGATGTCGGAATAACCGTTATGCTCGACTTCCAGTGCCAGTTCAGGGCCGCCAGATTTTACGATACGCCCATCCGCCATGATATGAACGACGTCTGGTTTGATGTGGTCCAGCAAACGCTGATAGTGGGTAATCACAAGAAAACCCCGGCCCGCGTCACGCAATGCGTTCACACCTTCGGACACCAGCTTCATCGCGTCCACATCAAGACCCGAGTCGGTTTCGTCCAAGATGCACATCTTGGGCTCAAGCATCGCCATTTGCAGGATTTCGTTGCGCTTCTTCTCACCGCCCGAAAACCCGACGTTCACCGGACGCTTAAGCATGTCAGCATCAATCTTCAGCGATTTCGCTTTCTCACGAATAACCTTCAGAAATTCCGCCGCTGACAGTTCATCTTCGCCACGAGCCTTGCGCTGCGCGTTCACCGCAGTGCGCAGAAAGGTCATATTGCCTACACCAGGAATTTCGACCGGATATTGGAATGCCAGAAAGATGCCAGCAGCGGCGCGCTCTTCCGGCTCCATCTCAAGCAGGTCTTCCCCGTCCAGCTTGGCCGTGCCCTCGGTAACTTCATACCCGTCACGACCAGACAGCACGTAGCTGAGCGTCGACTTGCCCGAGCCGTTCGGCCCCATTATCGCGTGTACTGTACCGGCCTCGACCGTCAGGTCCACTCCATTGAGGATCCGCTTATCTTCTTCTTCCAGCCGTACGTGCAGGTTCTTGATTTCCAGCATGTTTTGTCCTTTGGGGTATCACTTGAGGGGCGCTTGGCCCCCCTTTTATTGAGTAGATAGAAAGCAGGGGGTCAGCCCACAGACCCTTCGAGGCTGATGGCGACCAATTGCTGTGCTTCCATGGCAAATTCCATCGGCAGTGCCTGCAGGACGTCCTTGCAGAACCCGTTGACAACCAGCGCCACGGCTTCTTCTTCGTCCATTCCGCGCTGGCGGCAATAGAACAGTTGATCGTCATCCACTTTGGATGTCGTCGCCTCATGCTCCACTCGGCTCGAGTTGTTTTTAACCTCGATATACGGAACCGTGTGGGCGCCACATTTGTCGCCGATCAACAAGCTGTCGCATTGCGTGTAGTTCCGGCTTTCTTTTGCCTTGGGGTGCATCGAAACCAACCCGCGGTAGGTATTTTGTGCTTTGCCCGCGCTGATACCCTTAGACACGATGCGCGACTTGGTGTTCTTACCCAAATGCACCATCTTCGTGCCGGTATCTGCCTGTTGCATGTTGTTCGTGATCGCGATCGAATAGAACTCGCCCTGGCTTTCATTGCCACGCAGGATGCAGGACGGGTATTTCCAGGTCACTGCAGAGCCTGTCTCAACCTGCGTCCACATCACCTTGGACCGATCACCGCGACAATCGGCGCGCTTGGTTACGAAGTTGTAAATGCCGCCCTTGCCGTTCTCATCCCCGGGGAACCAATTCTGAACGGTCGAGTATTTAACCTCGGCGTCTTCCTCGACGATGATTTCGACCACAGCGGCATGCAGCTGCGCCGTATCACGCTGAGGTGCGGTGCAGCCTTCCAGATACGAGACGTAAGATCCCTTGTCCGCAATGATAAGCGTCCGTTCGAACTGACCCGTATTTTCCGCATTGATGCGGAAATAGGTGCTCAACTCCATCGGGCAGCGAACGCCCGGCGGAATATAAACGAATGAACCATCCGAAAACACAGCCGAGTTCAATGTGGCGTAGAAGTTGTCTGACACAGGAACAACAGTACCAAGGTACTTTTTGACCAGTTCAGGGTGCTCTTTGATTGCCTCTGAGATTGAGCAGAAGATCACGCCATGCTTTGCCAGCTCATCCTGGAACGTCGTGCCGACAGACACGGAGTCGAAAACAGCATCGACAGCAACCTTGCGCCCTTCGGCGGGAATATTTTCCGCGCCTTCAACACCGGCCAGAATCATCTGCTCTTTCAAGGGAATGCCAAGCTTTTCGTAGGTTGCCAGCAGCTTGGGATCGACCTCATCCAGCGATTTCGGCTTTTCTTCCATCGATTTCGGACGGGCGTAGTAATACTGGTCCTGAAAGTCGATTGGCGGATAATGGACCATCGCCCATTTCGGCTCGTCCATTTTGGTCCAGCGTTCGAAGGCCGACAGACGCCACTCGGTCATCCACTCGGGCTCTTCGTTCTTTTCAGAGATCAGTCGAACAATATCGGGATTCACACCCTTGGGTGCGTATTCCATCTCGATGTCAGTATCCCACCCGTATTTGTAGGTTCCGACCTCGCGCACCGCGTCAACGGTTTCCTGATCGACGCCTTCTTTTACCTGGGTCTGGTCCAATGCGGCCATGTCGTTTTCTCCGTCAGGTCACGCGGCACGCGCGCGATGTTTCTTTTCTTTTTCCAACCACGCTTCAGCAAAGCGCAATACGTTCTCTTCCGTTGTCGAAGGTCCCAGTGACACGCGTATCGCGCTTGCGGCTGTAACCTCGTCGAATGCCATCGCGGTCAGGACGGCACTGGCGCGCACCTTTCCGCTTGAGCATGCCGAACCAGCGCTTACCGCAAATCCGGCGAGATCCATCTGCATCACCTGAGTTTCGCCCTTCCAACCAGGGGTGGCAAAGCACAGGGTGTTTGGAAGGCGGTTCTGATCTTTCCCGATAAAAATAGTAGATTTAGAACCGGCCTCAAGAGCCATTTCTAGAATATTTCTAAATTCTTTGACTTCTTCCCAAACACCATTGGCCAGATCGCGGGCAGCCGCTTCAGCCGCAGCCCCAAATCCCGCAATTCCAATGACATTTTCCGTCCCCGAACGACGCCCCATTTCCTGACCGCCACCTTTGATCTGGGCGGCCAAATCCGTTCCACGTTTCATTACGACTGCGCCAATACCCTTCGGACCGCCCAGTTTGTGGGCCGAAATCAGCGCCATCTGCGCGCCCAACCAGTTGAAGGCAACCGGTAGCTTGCCAAATGCCTGCGTCGCGTCGGTAACCGCCAGACCCGCTGGCAGCGTCTGAACAATCCCGGTTTCCGAGTTGGCAAGCTGCAGAGTCGAAGCCTCGGGATCAACGACGCCAACCCGGCCAGACGCATCCGCGATAAGATCCTCGGTGATCCACGACCTGACCGCGTCATGTTCCACGGCCGAGCCATGCAGACCGCGACCGGCCAGCGCAAGCGACGCACCTTCGGTCGAACCGGATGTAAACACGATATCGGCACCATCTGCTCCGAATGCCGTAGCGACTTGCGCCCGGGCACGCTCAATCAGAGCTTTCGCGGCACGCCCTTCGGCATGTACCGAAGATGGGTTGCCGCACAAATCCATCGCCGCGATCATCGCCTCTCGGGCCTCAGAGCGCAGAGGGGTCGTTGCATTATGATCCAGATAAACACGAGTCATGGATTCATCTTTTCCCAAATGCCAAACTCAGCGGTGATGAGCACAACACTTGCACCATTTTATTCGTCAACAACGGCAAACAGGCTTGGAACTGCAGGGCACGGGGCAAGATCGTTCTTGATCACGTCGGATAGCCGCGTTTGATGCAGGAAAACGTAGACATGGGCGCTCAGGCTTTCCCACAGTCGGTTGGTCAGAGATTGCGCCCGGCTTCCCGAAGACGCACCAGACGCCCCTGCCCCTTTTTGCAACGCATCAACCGTTTCGTCCACAGCCGACAAAATCTCAACCACACGGATTTCAGAAGCAGCGCGCGCCAGACGATACCCCCCACCGGGTCCCCGCACAGAAGAAACAACGTCGGCACGGCGCAGTTTTACGAACAACTGCTCTAAATAAGGGAGAGAGATGTCCTGACGCTCTGATATCTCGCTCAGCGTTACAGTCTTATCGTCTGGCTGAAGCGCGATATCGGCCAGTGCAACCATGGCATAGCGACCTTTGGTTGAAAGCTTCATTCCAGTCCCCTTATGGCTGATATCGCGCGAAAACATTGACGCCGCCGTTGCCAGTGCGTATCTCCGACAAGCAGCGCCGTGCGCGACGCATCATAGTTAGAACCGTTCTAAGGTGCTGGAAGATAGCCGTCAAGCCTATCGCAGCATCCAGAAAACAAGACAGGACCGAAGCACACATGCCCGAGGTGATTTTTCCCGGACCCGAAGGCCGCCTGGAAGGCCGTTACCACCCGCAAAAGGAAAAAGACGCACCGATCGCCATCGTGCTTCACCCGCACCCACAATTCGGCGGGACGATGAATAACAAGGTCGTGTATAACCTGCACTATGCCTTTTATAATATGGGCTTCACCGTGTTGAGGTTCAATTTCCGTGGTGTGGGCCGCAGCCAGGGCGAATATGATCAGGGCGTTGGTGAGCTTAGCGACGCAGCATCAGCGCTGGATTATCTGCAATCTATGAATAACAATTCCAAACATTGCTGGGTTGCCGGATTCTCGTTCGGTGCATGGATCGGAATGCAACTGTTGATGCGTCGCCCCGAGATTACGGGCTTCATCAGCGTATCGCCCCCTGCAAATATGTACGACTTTTCGTTTTTGGCCCCCTGCCCGTCGTCTGGTCTGATAATCAACGGATCTGCGGACCGGGTGGCGCCTCCGGCCGATACGACATCGCTGGTCGGTAAGCTGCATGAGCAGAAGGGAATCACAATTACCCATAACGAAGTTGAAGGCGCGGACCACTTTTTCCAGGACCGCCACATGGACACGCTGATTACCGATGTTAGCGACTATGTGAAACGCCGCTTGACCGAGAATACGCGCTGATGTCCGACACCATCATTACCCTCGCCTCTAAACTGGCCGAGGACACGATGAAAGTCATGGATGAAACCGGTGACGATCGGTTCTTTGTCGAAGTGGGCGAACTTTTGGGTGCGTCCTCTCAGACGTTGGAAGAAGCGTTTCTGACAGAGATTCGCGTAAGGTTGGCTGAACGCAAAGCCAGGAACTTCGTGATCAAAAGACTGTCAGACCACCGGGCAAAGACAAAAGCGATTGAAAAACAATGAGCGACAGACTGTCTGCGCAAATCGAATTTCTGAAACGCGTGGACAGCTTGAAATCGGTTGACCGCGCCAACTTTCTGCTTGACCAGTCCCGCCCCGAAAATGCAGCAGAACATAGCTGGCAACTTGCGCTTTGGGCTTTGGTCATGCAGCCGCTTGCCGATGAAGCTGTGTCGATCCACCGCGTCATTCGCATGTTGTTGCTGCACGATCTTGTCGAGATAGTCGTTGGTGATCATCCGATACATCTGAAGACCGATTGGCAAGCCGTCGAACAGGCCGAACAAGCCGCAGCGGTCGAGGTGTTTGGCTTGTTGCCCTCAGACCAGGCTGCGGAATGCCTGCACCTTTGGCGTGAGTTTGAGGCCGATCAAACGCCTGACGCCAGATTTGCCAAGTACCTTGATCGCTGCCAACCGATGTTCCAGGTGCTCTGCGCGCCGCACGCTGATCCGGATCATCGGACGATTGTACAAGAAAACCTGAACCGTGGGCGGGCGGCATATCTCAAGTCCGAGTTCCCAGACGCCTACAGCGCAGCTCAACGCCTGCTGAACGGGCATCCACCCTCAGAAACGGAGTTCTCGATCAGGCTTGGTTTTCTTGCAGAGACTGACAAACTGAAATCCGTCTATCGGGCTTCGCGTTTGCTCAGCGGAGACCGGCGCGAGAATTCGGCCGAGCATTCGTGGCACATCATGATGTTTGCCTGGGTTCTTTCTGGACAGGCAGCGCCCGACGTCTCAATCGACCGCGTTTTGCAAATGCTGCTGTTGCACGACATCGTTGAAATCGACGCCGGGGATCACCCCATTCATGGTCAGGTCGACCACGCTGCTCAGGAAGCCGAGGAACAGGCAGCCGCCGAGCGTCTGTTCGGGTTGTTGCCCAGTGAACAAAAAGCTGAGTTCCTGTCATTGTGGCAAGAGTTCGAAGCAGCTGACAGCCCAGACGCCCGCTTTGCGAAAGCAGTGGACCGGTTTCAGGCTCCGGTCGGAAATCTGGCAACCGGAGGTGGGACCTGGGCGGACTACGATGTGACATTTGTACAGCTCGACAACCGCGTTGGAATTCCGATTCGACGTGGCGCTCCGGGTCTGTGGGCGTGGCTCAAACCGCAGCTCGATACCTATTTCGCGACCACGGTCAGTAACTAGCAAAGAAAAAGGGGCACAATGGCCCCTTTTCCCTGTTTCGGCAGACGCTTAAACCTGAAAACCATTACCCACTCAACAAAATGGTCGCGTTTTGTCGACGGACCCCCCGTCAGTTAGCCACCCAAGCGCCACATTTTTCACCGAAACAAAGACGAAGTAACCCGTGAGTTTCGTGTAACAAAAAGCCGCCCAACAAAAACCTTTAAAATCATGAGTTTTCTATCCGAAAGTGTTCCGAACTGCTAGTCAGGTTATCCATACTTCACATCATCTGACGGCTCTTATCAAACGTGGACAAAGCCCAGAATTTTCTTGCTCGCCAGGCTTTTTTCATGCTCAACCTCACAAAACTTTAGTTGAGATTTTCATCGTGCCCAAAGCCTACTTTCTCCTGCTGCTGGCGGTCATCGCTGAGACCATTGGCACCACGTCCTTGCAAGCCAGCCAGCAATTCAGCCGTTTCTGGCCGTCCGTTCTGGTTGTCGTCAGCTATGGCATCGCTTTTTACCTACTTGGCCTTACCCTGAAATATATGCCGGTCGGAATTGTCTATGCTATCTGGTCCGGGCTCGGGATCTTTTTTATCGCGGTCATCGGTTTCATCGTTTTTGGGCAAAGGCTCGATTGGCCAGCTGTCATCGGATTGCTGATGATTCTAGGCGGTATTCTGATCATTCACCTGTTTTCCAAAACGGTTGGTCACTGATCACCGGTTAGGGCTGGTCTATTTGCTCAAACCACGCTATGCGCGCGGCAACTTCCCGTTCAAAGGCTGACCTCTCATGGACCTGCGCAATATCGCAATCATCGCTCACGTGGACCACGGTAAAACGACCCTGGTGGACGAGCTGCTCAAACAATCCGGTGCGTTCCGGGAAAATCAGGCCGTGGCCGAACGCGCCATGGACAGCAACGATCTTGAGCGCGAGCGTGGGATCACCATTCTGGCCAAAGCGACGTCGGTCGAGTGGAAGGGAACGCGGATCAACATCGTCGACACCCCGGGCCACGCCGATTTTGGGGGTGAGGTCGAGCGTATTCTCAGCATGGTTGACGGTGTGGTCCTGTTGGTCGATGCCGCCGAAGGTCCAATGCCTCAAACGAAATTCGTGACCTCCAAGGCGCTAGCGCTGGGTTTGCGTCCCATTGTTGTTTTGAACAAGGTCGACAAACCCGATGCCGAACCTGATCGCGCGCTGGATGAGTGTTTTGATTTGTTCGCCAACCTCGGCGCGGATGATGACCAGCTTGATTTTCCGGCCATGTACGCCTCGGGTCGTTCGGGCTGGGCGGATATGGAACTGGACGGGCCACGCAAGGACCTGACCGCCCTGTTCGACCTGATCGTTGACCACGTTCCTGCGCCAAAACAAGCCGAGCGTAAGGATGAGCCATTCCGCATGCTGGCCACCACCTTGGGCAACGACCCTTTCATTGGCCGCATCCTGACCGGGCGAGTCGAAAGCGGGACGCTGAAAGCCGGTGACAGCCTCAAGGCGCTCAGCCGTGACGGGACACTGATCGAGAACTTCCGCGCCTCGAAAATTCTGGCCTTCCGCGGCCTCGCACAGCAACCCATCGACAAAGCCGAAGCGGGCGACATCGTTACCATCGCAGGCATGAGCAAGGCGACGGTGGCCGACTCGCTGGTATCGCCCCAGGTCGAAGAGGCTTTGCCCGCCCAACCCATCGATCCACCCACTATCACAGTGACCTTTGGTATCAACGACTCACCGCTTGCCGGTCGTGACGGAAAAAAGGTGCAATCGCGCGTGATCCGCGATCGCCTGATGAAAGAAGCTGAATCCAACGTCGCCATCCGTGTCACCGACACACCCGGCGGCGAGGCGTTCGAAGTCGCCGGTCGTGGCGAATTGCAGATGGGCGTCTTGATCGAAAACATGCGCCGCGAGGGCTTTGAACTCAGCATCTCGCGCCCACAGGTCCTGTTCCGCGAAGAAGACGGACAACGTCTGGAGCCCATCGAAGAAGTCACTATTGATGTCGACGATGAATTCTCGGGCGCGGTCATTGAAAAGATCACTGGGGCGCGCAAGGGTGAACTGGCTGAAATGCGTCCTGCCGGCGCTGGAAAGACACGGATCATCGCGCATGTGCCGTCCCGCGGATTGATTGGCTATCACGGTGAGTTTCTTACCGACACCCGCGGCACTGGTGTTCTGAACCGCGTATTTCACGGATGGGCTGCGCACAAGGGTCCAATCCCAGGTCGCCGTGCAGGCGTTTTGATCTCAATGGAGAATGGTCAAGCCGTGGCCTACGCTCTGTGGAACCTCGAAGAACGTGGCCGCATGTTCGTCGGCCCGCAAACGGATGTTTATCAGGGCATGGTGATCGGCGAGCATTCTCGCGACAACGATCTTGAGGTGAACCCTCTGAAGGGCAAGAAGCTGACAAACGTCCGCGCAAGCGGGTCTGACGACGCTGTTCGTTTAACACCGCATGTCCAGTTTTCACTCGAAGAAGCGATCGCATATATCGATGATGATGAACTCGTCGAGGTTACGCCGAACGCCGTGCGTCTGCGTAAACGCTTTCTGGACCCGCACGAACGCAAACGCATGGCGAAATCGGCCTGACGTACTTGATGCGATTGTTGCGACAATGGCAACAATGTCACACTTTTGTCAAATTTATACTCACGCGAAAAAGTTCAAAAAGCGTAGGGCCCGCCACTTCGGCGGGCTTTCTAATTGTTTTTCATGAATATTTTCTCACACACCAACGGCCACGTGAAATGGCTCGCGTAATCACCCCTTGAAAATAAGACGCAAAGCGGGTGTAATTATGGTTGAAGTGTGGCACTATTTTTGTACCAAAGCGTGTAGCACAATTTTAGTGCGTTTGAGTTAGTAACGAGTTTGAAGGAGTAGCGCCATGCGCTTAAAGTCACGTTTATTATCGGTTGTTTTTGTATCTGCAACATTTCCGCTGGTCACTGCTGACGTGGCGCTTGCCGAAAGGTGCAACATCAAAACAGCGCGTCAGTCCGTGTCGACCGACACCTTGTGCAGTTGTACAGTCGTTGACACCCGAATGCTTCGATACATTCAGCGCAGAGATGATTTTGAGGATATTTTGTCCCGCACGCTTGAGGCCTGCCCAGCCTTTGCAGCGGTGTTAACAGATATTCCGACTGCCACCACAGCCGCACAAAGAGACGGTGAAGATGCAACTTCTGGCCTTTCGGGTGCCAGCTCAGACGGCAGTGGCAGTTCCGATGGCAGTGCGTCCCCATCCCCAACCAGTGGCGATGACTCTGGTAGTGATTCCGGTGGTGACGACAACGGCAGCGGCGGATCAGGGCCCGGCGGCGGGAACAATGACGGCCCGGGCAGCGGCGGCAGCACCGGCAGCGGCGCATCAGGACCTGGCGGCGGCGGTAACAATGGTAGCGGCGGCAATGACGGCACTGGCAACGGCGGTAACAACGGCAGCGGTGGCAACAGCGGCAATGGCAACGGCGGCAACGGTGGCAGCGGCGGCAATAGCGGCAATGGCAACGGCGGCAACAGTGGCGCCGGTGGCAATGACGGTAATGGCAACGGCGGCAACAATGGCAGCGGCGGTAATAGCGGCAATGGCAATGGTGGCAACAACGGCGACAGCGGCAACACCGGCAACGGCGGCGGCGGTAACAATGGCGCCGGAACCGGCGGAAACTCTAACGGTGCCGGCAGTGGCGGCGGTGGCAGCCAAGGTGGAAGCGCAGGCAGCGGTGGCGGTGCCGGTGGCGGAAATGCTGGTGGCCCTGGCAGCGGCGGTGTTTTCTAAACACCACAGCAATATCGGCTGTCGTTACAAGACGCCTATGCGCGCAGCTTTTAAAGGCTGACCTTAACAGAAATGCCGGACGACCCTGTGGTTGTCCGGTTTAACGTTAATGTGCAACTGATATGCTCAATTTCGTTTGGTAATGGCAAATAGAGTCTTCGGCCAAATTTCAACAAAACAAGCGGCGCACCAAAAATAGACTTTCGGCGCATACTGGTCCTTTGTCATGAAGCAGTGCAAGAAGTCTTTCGATAGCTAAACACACGCGCTACTTCGCAAATCACCAAGACTCTTTTCAACATCTGCTCCTCAAGCGTATCTCTGCCAGAAGCAGTTATGGTGGTTAGCGCGACCTGACGATTCAACCCCTGACGTCGAAAAGACAACAAAGGAGGGCGACATTGGCATCGCCCTTGTTTAAAGAGGCGCTGCGCACCAACAACAATCTGGCGATCCCGGCCTAACTCCGACCGTAGACGCCAACCCATCCGCTTGGCCGATCCGGATTCTGCATACGAAGAAACAGATATCGCGTCGCCGACCAAGGTTTAATCTTGTTTGTCAGGTTATCCAGAACCAAATCACCCGCACCCGAGCGATAGACAAGAACGGCATGCGAATTTCGCCGCGCATCCAGAACCGTAGCGATAAGCAGTTTGCTCGGATCAATACCCGCACGTATCAAATCGCGCTTCTTTAGCAGCGCAAAGTCTTCGCAATCACCACCGCGCGAGGTAGGGAGCGCCCATCTTTCAGCAGTTCTGTACTGGGAAAAATCAGTGACCGAGCGCGTTGTTGCATTCACTTGGCGATTGACCCGTTGAATAATCCTCATCTCCTGCTGGCTCGTCAAAGCAGCCGAGGTTTTGGTCGAGCAGGCCCAACTGTATTTACGGCACAATTGCCGCGCACCCGAAGGCGGAGGTGAGACTGCGACCGCTTTGATAAAGCGGCCTTCGCTTGCGTCCGCGCTCGTGCCTGCAACCATCGCTCCGACCGCTACGGCGCAAATGACAGCAAGTCGACCTAAAGGTGATTTCCAGCGCGCAAGTGCGGCTCTGGCTTTAGTGCTCAACGGTTTCATGCCTGTTCCCCGGTCAAAATTTACCCACTCGATTGCAGACAAACGGGACCGTAGATTGATGTAGCCTACTATCAATCGAGCGGATCGTCTGTTCAATCAGAGGTGAAGTTGCAGGCGAAAAAAGGCGGAAATCCGTTCCACACTTTGACCATTTCAGGTAAGAATTGAGGGCGCACGGCCACAATTCTACGAGGGTTCACGTAGAAGACCCCCATAAATTTCTTATTAACTAACTGTAAAAATGAGATTAAATCGAACTAGAAAAATTTAAGGCAGTCGAGTGTGCCGACTGCCTACTGGATTGGCTAGAATCCGCCCACACAACTTATAAGTGTGGATGAATCACGCGTATTTGTTACTCTGTTATTTCAACAACCATTAGTTCACGCTCACTTGCGCCCCGAGCGTGGCTTAGCGCTTGCTGGTATTCGGGCGAATTGTAACACTCAACAGCAGCTTCGACCGACGGAAAACGGGCGACCACGTTACGTGGACGCTCTTTGCCTTCTAACTGCACATAACGGGCGGCACGTGCGATAAACGCGCCCCCATGCTTGGCAATCGCGGGGCCTGCTAACTCGGCATACTTACCGTAAGCTTCGTCGTCGGTTACGGTAACGTGGGCAATCCAGAGTGCGGGCATCTTATCCTCCTAGAACTTGTTCGGCAGCTTTAATTGCCGCATCGGAATTCGACGCATCGCGGCCACCGCCTTGCGCCATATCAGGACGTCCGCCGCCACCCTTGCCGCCGAGTTCGGAAACCGCTGCCCGCACCAGATCGACCGCTGACACCTTGTCAATCAGGTCCGAAGTAACCCCAGCAGCCACAGCTGCCTTACCGCCCGCATCGGCAATCAAAAGCACCGCGCCCGAGCCCAAACGGCTTTTGTGTTCATCGATCAGCGCGGGCAGATCCTTGCCCGACACACCCGTCAAAGCCTGAGCCAGAAACTGCACACCATTTACATCGCGCGCCTCAGCCCCGCCCTGCCCTGAACCGCCAGCCATGGCCAGTTCACGACGCAGTTGAGCGACTTCGTTTTGCAGCGCCTTACGTTCGTCCAGCAGCGACTTAACCCGGCTTACGACATCATCTGGCTGCGCCTTTAGGTCTGTCGCAATCTGACCTAACCGTTGATCTTGCGCGGACAGATGCCTCAGCGCTTCGTCCCCGGTCAAAGCCTCGATCCGGCGTACGCCAGCGCTGCTGGCGCTATCGCCCAAAAGGACAAATGTTCCAATATCGCCAGTCTGACGCACGTGGGTGCCGCCGCACAGTTCGATTGACCAGGTTTCTCCATCCTGCCCTTTGCCGGTGGGCGCCTTGCCCATTGAAACAACGCGAACCTCGTCGCCGTATTTTTCGCCAAACAAGGCCTGAGCACCCAATTCCCGGGCATCATCTGGCGTCATGATCCGCGTCTCAACGGCTGAATTCTGGCGGATAAACGCGTTTACCTCACGCTCAACCTTCTGAATTTCATCGTGACTGAGTGCCTTGGAGTGACTGAAATCGAAACGTAGCCGATCGGCGGCGTTCAACGAACCACGCTGCGCCACGTGATCGCCCAGCGTTTCACGCAGGGCCTCGTGCAGCAGGTGTGTGGCCGAGTGGTTGGCACGAATCGCGGTGCGTCTTGCGTGATCCACCTCTAACTCCACCGCGTCGCCCTTAGACAGCGTACCCTGACTGACAGTCACCCGATGCGCATAGACTTTACCTTCAGCAAACTTGCGCGTGTCCTCAACCTTGGCCACATCTTGCAAGTTCTCAAGGCGACGAATTTCACCGGTATCTCCAACCTGGCCACCGGCTTCGCCGTAAAACGGGGTTTGGTTTACCATAACCCAACCGGTTTCACCCTGCTCGATCTTGTCGACCAGAGTGCCATCGACGACCAGAGCAGCAACTTGCCCTTCGGCCTTCTCGGTTTCATAGCCCAGAAAATCCGTCGCTCCGGCACTGTCCAGCACATCAAACCAAACGGCTTGATCCGCGGACTCGCCCGATCCTGCCCATGCTGCACGGGCCTTGGCCTTTTGCTCGGCCATGGCTGCGTCAAAACCATCCGTATCCACTGTCCGGCCCTTTTCACGCAGTGCGTCCTGCGTCAGGTCCAACGGGAATCCATACGTATCGTAAAGCCTGAATGCCGCCTCACCCGCTAATGCCGCGCCGTCGGGCAGATTAGCCACTTCGTCATCCAGCAGTTTCAAGCCGCGATCAAGCGTTTGCTTGAACCTCGTTTCCTCAAGCAACAAAGTCTCTTCGATCAGCGCCTGCGCCTGGCCCAGTTCCGAATACTGTGCGCCCATCAGCTGCACCAGAGTCGGCACCAGGCGGTGCATCACCGGGTCCTTTGCGCCAAGTAAATGCGCGTGACGCATCGCACGACGCATGATCCGACGCAGTACGTATCCGCGACCGTCATTCGACGGCATCACCCCATCCGCAATCAGGAAAGATGTCGAACGCAGGTGGTCCGCGATGACCCGATGATGTACATTCTGGTCGCCATAAGGATCAACGCCAGTGGCATCCGCCGAAGCCTCAATCAGCGTTTTGAACAGGTCGGTGTCATAATTGTCGTGGCTGCCTTGTAGCAACGCGCCGATCCGTTCCAACCCCATGCCGGTGTCGATCGACTGCATGTCGAGTTCGACCATCGAGCCGTCCTCGAACTGCTCGTTTTGCATGAAAACGATGTTCCAGATTTCAATAAAGCGGTCGCCATCTTCCTCAGCCGAACCCGGAGGGCCACCCCAGATATGATCACCGTGGTCATAGAAAATTTCGGTACAGGGGCCGCAGGGACCGGTCGGGCCCATTTGCCAGAAGTTATCATTCGTCGGGATGCGAATGATCCTGTCTTCCGGTACGCCAACCTTCTTCCAGATCTCAAACGCTTCATCATCGGTATGATAAACCGTGGTCAGCAGGCGATTTTTATCGATTCCGAATTCCTTTGTAATCAACTCCCAGGCAAATGGAATCGCTTCATTCTTGAAGTAGTCTCCGAACGAAAAGTTACCCAGCATTTCAAAGAAAGTATGGTGGCGCGCGGTATAGCCGACATTGTCCAAATCATTGTGCTTCCCGCCTGCGCGTACACATTTCTGCGCGGTGGTTGCGCGCTGATAGTCTCGGGTTTCTACTCCGGTAAACAGGTTCTTGAACTGGACCATGCCGGAATTCACGAACATCAGCGTCGGGTCATTGCGCGGTACCAGCGGGCTGGACGCGACCACCTCGTGCCCCTGCTTGGCAAAGTAGTTCAGAAAGGTCGAACGGATATCATTCAGCGTTGGCATAAGGCTCTCTCAGCGCGCAATCATATTGTGTTGAAACGGGTTTAGCCCCCTCCCTTCGGATAGTCCACAGTATTGGCGGCCCTGAACGACGTAAGGCGGCCCCGAAAGGCCGCCCCGCTCGTACTGTTTTCAAATCTATTAAGCTTCGAGGATATCGTCATCCTCTGCCGCGCCCGGGGGCATGTCGAAGTCCAGACCGTGGGCCGCGCGAATTTTATCTTCTATTTCAAGCGCCGCGCGGCTGTTCTCACGCAGATATTGCTTGGCATTCTCACGCCCCTGCCCGATCCGTTCGTCGCCATAGCTGAACCACGAACCCGATTTTTCAACGACGCCAGCCTTGACGCCCAAGTCCAACAGCTCGCCCATTTTCGAGATACCTTCGCCATACATGATGTCGAATTCCACCTGTTTGAAAGGCGGCGCCACCTTGTTCTTTACAACCTTGACACGGGTCTGGTTGCCGACCACTTCATCACGGTCTTTGATCGCCCCAATACGGCGAATGTCCAGTCGGACCGAGCTATAGAACTTCAGCGCGTTACCGCCCGTCGTGGTTTCCGGGCTGCCAAACATCACACCGATTTTCATGCGGATCTGGTTGATGAAAATGACCATACAGTTCGAGCGGCTGATCGAACCTGTCAGCTTGCGCATCGCCTGGCTCATCAATCGGGCCTGAACGCCGACATTGCTGTCGCCCATATCGCCCTCAAGTTCGGATTTCGGCGTCAATGCCGCCACCGAGTCGACCACGACCATGTTCACCGCACCCGATCGCACCAAAGTATCGGTAATCTCAAGCGCTTGTTCGCCGGTATCCGGCTGCGAGATCAGCAACTCGTCCAGATCAACACCCAGTTTGCGTGCATATTGCGGGTCCAGCGCATGTTCGGCATCGACAAACGCGCAGACGCCACCGCGCTTCTGCTGCTCGGCAATACAGTGCAGGGTCAAGGTTGTCTTACCTGAGCTTTCTGGGCCGTAAATCTCAACAATCCGGCCCATCGGCAGACCGCCGATCCCCAGCGCGATGTCCAAACCCAACGAACCGGTCGAGCTTGCATCAATGTCCTGCTTGGCGTTTTCGCCCAGCTTCATGATCGAGCCTTTGCCAAACTGCCGCTCGATCTGTGCCAGCGCACTATCGAGCGCCTTTTGCTTGTCTGCGTTTTTCTTATCGCTCATTGTCAGAAGATCCGCCATTGTCCTGTCGCCTTCCCTTTTGTCACACCCTTGATCGGGCGGCAATCGCTGCTTTGTTCGCCTCTTGTTCCTTATGAGACCAAAAAGAGAACATTTCAACTAAAACTTACAAAACTCACTGTTGGGGAATTGTGTTAAGAAGTCGTTTACGCCAATCTGCTCTGGTAAGTTAGATCGAAACAAGGCCAATAAATGCTTGTTTTCTATAAGGAACGCCTCGCGTTTCTAGCAGTTCCCAAGACCGGTAGCACGGCTTACCACAGCGCCTTGCGCGACCGCGCCGATCTGGTGGTAGCTGGTCCGCCCGACCTGAAACACGCCCCTGTCCGTCGCTATGATCGCTTTTTTCAGAACATTTTCCGAAAAATGTACGATACCGAGATGGAGATTATGGCCGTCGTGCGCGAACCGTTGGATTGGCTGGGCAGTTGGTATCGTTTTCGCAGCCGCGACGAGCGGATCGGGCATCCACACTCCACGCGGAACCTTGGCTTTGATGATTTTGTACAGGCTTATATGAAATCCCCACGCCCGGAATTTGCGGATGTCGGCAGCCAAAGCCAGTTTTTTCGCACTCGAAGCAACGGCCTAGGTGCAAGTCACGTCTTTAAATATGAAAATCAGGACAAGATTCAGGATTTTCTGCAAGACCGGCTGAACATGCAGATCAATCTGCAGAGGGAAAACGTCTCGCCCCAACGCGAGCTTGTTCTTTCGCGTGCAACCGAGGAAGAATTTCGCAAACGGCATGCGGCAGAGTTTGCGTGTCACGCAGCAGCGCGTTAGTTGAGTTGCTGAAAAACCGCTTCGGTCAGTTGATTCAACGAGAATGGCTTTGGCAAGAAGGTCGAGTTTGAAATTTCCGGACCAGAATCGCCAAAGGCACCTTCTGTATACCCGGACATGAAAATCACCTGAACATCTGGTCGCGTTTCTTTAGCTTGCCGCACCCAAGTAGGGCCATCCATTCCCGGCATGACCACATCCGTGACAAATACATCGACATGCAGCGCACCATCCTCAAGCAATCGCAAAGCCTCTTCTGCAGACCCGGCCTCTAGCACAGTGTACCCCTTCAGCCGTAAGGCGCGTGTCGCAAAAGCACGCACCGGAGCCTCATCTTCAACCAGCAATACAACGCCTTCGCCTTGACGGGCGCTGTGTACGTTGGCTGAGGACAGTTTTTCAACCTGCCCCTGCGGGGTGTGAGTGGACACAGGCAAAAAGACCGTGAATTCAGACCCATGCCCTTGAAAGCTGTCGACAAAAATGAACCCACCTGTCTGCTTTACGATCCCGTAGACCGTGGACAATCCCAACCCGGTGCCTTCGCCGGTGCGTTTGGTGGTGTAGAAAGGCTCGAACACTTTTTGCAGCTTGTCTGGTGGGATGCCGACGCCGCTGTCGATCACTTTGACTGTGACGTATTCGCCAGGCTGAACAGTCGCGCGGTCACGGGTCAAAGGCGTGTTCAGCACGACCACCTCGGTCTCAATCCGGACCTCGCCACCATCCGGCATGGCGTCCCGAGCGTTCACAACAAGGTTCATGAGCACCTGCTCTAACTGCCTTTTGTCCGCCCGAACGGGTTTCAATACCGGATCATGACTGAGGATCAGGCGAATTTTCTCGCCAACCAATCGGTTCAAAAGGTGGATCAAGTCCGAGATCGTATCCCGAAGGTCCAATACCTCAGGCTGGAGCGTTTGTTTCCGAGAGAATGCCAACAATTGACTGACCAAGGCAGCAGCCCGGTTTGCGTTTTGGTTTATCTGAACAAGATCACCATAGTCGGGATCACCCTGGTCATGCCTAAGCAACAGCAGGTCGCAATGTCCCGAAATTGCAGTGAGAAGATTATTGAAATCATGTGCAACTCCGCCGGCAAGTTGTCCGACGGCCTGCATCTTTTGCCCCTGCACGAACTGTGCCTCAAGCGTCTTGAGTTCCGTTGCATCGTTTAACACGGCAATAAGGCAGACCTGACCCTTGTTCACGACACGAGCCAGTGTGACCTGAACAAAAACCTCTTTGTCCTGTCGGGCCAGACGCAGGAACTCTGACCGCATTGTCGGCTCTTGCGCGGCTGTGCGGGCGAGCCAATCAAGGATTGGATGCCCAAGACCTTGCATAATCTGATCGACCTTGGTTTCCCCAGGCTCGATATTGCCAATCAGTTTGACGGCCAGGCGATTGGCCTCAAGAATACGACCATCCGGCGACAGGCACATGATGGGGACAGGTAGATCGGCAAAGGATGTTGCATTGCTATTCTTTTCAGCCTGCACCATCGGTAAAATCAGCAAATCCCGCACTATTCCCGAGCGGCCAAGCTCGTACACGGCGGCAGACGCCGGGCCTTCTACCGTTTGCACCTCAGTGATGTTGTCTTTTTCACTTGGTTCGCTGGTAAACACATCACGAAGCTTCTCAGGTTGACGCCCCAAAAAATGTGCCGCTGCATGGTTTACTCGCAACAAGGTTCCGTTGCGCCCTTCGGTAACAACCGGCACCCTTACCTCATCCCACTGCCCCGGAACATCCAGATGGAAACGCCAGCAAAACCGCCCGCTACCTACATCGAACACAGAAACGGGAATGGTTGACCCGATCGTTACAACCTCTTCGCGCGCTTTGCCGTAAATCTCTGCTCGTGACTGCAACCGTAACAATATCGC
This sequence comes from Ruegeria sp. AWH4_226, assembly GCF_056159225.1. NCBI lineage: Bacteria > Pseudomonadati > Pseudomonadota > Alphaproteobacteria > Rhodobacterales > Roseobacteraceae > Ruegeria > Ruegeria sp. AWH4_226. Next base: position 1,055,722 of record NZ_JBSWUU010000001.1, read on the forward strand.
TGGAGGGTTCGCAAACATGGATTTAAGACACTGCTCCAACCGATTGCCAGGAAAGGCGTGTATGCGCGTGCGCGCCTCAGGGTTCGCAGTCAGAATGTCGCCCTGAGCATTTGCGATCACGCAGGGAACCAGCTCTTGTTCCGAAAACACAGCCATGGTTTTAACCACCTGCTGCGCAATGTGGTCTGCAATTACTCCGCGTACAACGACTAGGAAAACAGCCGCCAAAAGGGAAATCCCGGCCACGATGAATCCGGTGTGCCACATCTTCGGCAATAGACCCACGATAGGCGAAAGGACCAACAGCTCACCGACCACGACCAAAGAGACGAGGCGCAGGCCAGAGGGTGTCTTTTTTAGTGAAGGGTCCGTGAAAACGTCAGTGGCGTCAGTCATAAACAACTCAAGTCGGTGGGCTTTTTCTCAGTCAGCCGACATATGGTTAACATCCGCTTAAGAAAGGCCGAGTACTTTCGTTTAAGTTGCTAAGCTCAGGTACGCTAGCGCGTCAAGTGTGCAGTAAAGAATCCATCAGTCCCGTTTGTGACCAGCCAGGTTTTGCGAAAGGTCTCGGACCAGGCCGGATTTGCGGAGAGGAACGCGTCGACAACCGCGCCGTTTTCCTCGTCGAGCATGGAGCATGTTGTATATGCCAGAACGCCGTCGTGGGTCAGCAGCGAAGACAGTTTCGACAGAATAGCGGCCTGAATCTCGGTCAACTCCATCAACCGCGTCTCTGTCAACGCCCATTTCCCTGCCGGAGCCCGACGCCACGAGCCGCTGCCAGAACATGGTGCATCGGCAAGTATGACATCAAACGGTTCGTGTTGATCAAGCTCTGCCGTTGAAACAAGCTCGACCCGCGCGCCAGCGCGCTCAGCCCGTGACGGAAGATCACGCAGCCGGTCGGGGTTAACATCATGCGCAAACACCTTGATACCCTGATGCGCTGCCAACGCCAATGACTTTCCACCACCACCGGCGCAATAGTCTAGTACACGCAGACCCTGACGCAAATCCAGCGCAGCTACAACCGCTTGACTGGCCGCATCCTGAAGCTCGACAAGGCCGTCCCGGTAAGCTGTGCTCTGACCGATTTTGCGAGCACCGTCTTTAACTTCCAAAGCTGTAGCACAAGCCGGGTGTGAAACAGCCAAAATATCTTCCGCAGCCAAGGCCGCGATAGCCGTCGACACGTCCGCCTTGATGAGATTGACCCGCAGATGTACCGGTGCACGATGTTGCAACGCCTGCGCCTCCGAAATTGCCTGATTTCCAAGCGAAGACTGAAATCTGGGCCATAACCATTCCGGAATATCCAAGCGTTCAGCGTCGGTATCAAAATCACGCCCCACCTCAGCTGCGGTCACGACTGATGGCGCGTGGCGCGCACCCGAGAACAGGTCATCCAGCCGTTCACCCGCCGCCCGCACAGCTCCAATCATCAGGCCACGCCCGGTCGCTGACCCTCCAAGCGCTGCATAAGACCGCTTGCACCGAATTGCGGAAAAAACGTGATCCCGTACCGCTGCGCGATCTTTCGACCCTGCAAATCGGCTTCGACGTGCCCAATTGGTCAGCGACTTTTCAACGGGTATGCCGCCAAGTATCTCGTCAAGAATCTCTATCGCAGCTTGAATACGCGCGGCCGGGGTCATGGTTTCTTCCATTTTTTTCGCAAGGGCACAAAAACCAGCGCCACGATAGCAAATCGGCGCCACAGTCCGGACGTCGCGTTGCGCAGAGACCTGCGTTTACATCACACGGTAGTTCGGGCTTTCACGGGTTATCTGCACATCATGCACATGGCTTTCCTTCAGGCCCGCACCCGTGATTTTAACGAAACTGCAGTTTCTGCGCATCTCTTCCACTGTCGCACAGCCAGTATAGCCCATTGCCGCCCGCAGGCCGCCGACAAGTTGGTGAACCACTGCGCTGGCCGAGCCTTTATACGGCACTTGTCCTTCGATCCCTTCGGGCACCAGCTTGTCATTTGCTGCGTCCTTCTGGAAATAACGATCCGCCGAACCGCGCGCCATTGCACCAAGGCTGCCCATGCCGCGATATGACTTGAACGAACGGCCTTGGTACAGGATCACTTCGCCCGGGCTTTCGTCCGTACCTGCAATCATCGAGCCAACCATGGCGCAGGATGCGCCCGCCGCAATCGCCTTGGCGAAATCGCCCGAGAATTTGATACCGCCATCGGCAATCACCGGAACATCCCCAGCGGTGGTCGCGCAGTCCATGATTGCCGTCAGCTGAGGCACGCCGACCCCAGCCACCATCCGCGTGGTACAGATAGAGCCGGGTCCGATACCGACTTTGATTGCATCCGCACCAGCGTCGATTAGTGCTTTGGTCGCCTCGCCCGTGGCGACGTTACCGGCGATAATCTGCACCTCGTTCGACAGTGTCTTTGCACGCTTCACCGCGTCTATAACGCCCTGCGAATGTCCATGTGCCGTATCCACAACGATGATATCCACGCCGGAATCCACCAGTTGTTCTGACCGAGCAAATCCTTCATCCCCGACCGAGGTCGCCGCGGCCACTCGCAACCGACCCAAATGGTCTTTACAGGCGGTCGGGTTCAGAACGGCTTGTTCGGTATCTTTAAGCGTCAGAAGACCGGTAAGCTTGCCTTTACCATCTACCACCAACAGCTTTTCGATACGCCGCGCCCGCATCAGACTTTTTGCTTCTTCCAAATCGGCGGGTTCTTGCAGCATCGCCAAATTGTCCGAGGTCATCATTGCCTTGATTGGCGTATCGTCCGACGTCGCGAACCGCATGTCACGGTTGGTCACGATGCCAACCACACGGCCCCCATCGTCAACAACCGGAAAACCGGTGAAGTTATACCGCTGCACCAGCGCCTGAGCGTCTGCCAAGGTCTGATCGGCGCGCAGCGTGACGGGGTTGTAGACGATACCCGATTCAAACCGCTTGACCCGGCGCACCTCGCGAGCCTGCTCCTCTATCGTCAGGTTCTTGTGAATGACGCCAATCCCGCCGGCCTGCGCCATGGCTATGGCCATGCGCGCCTCGGTCACAGTATCCATCGCCGAGCTGAGCAACGGGATATTCATCTTGATCGCACGGGTCACGCGCGTGGTCGTGTCTGCCTTGGCAGGCAGCACCGTGGATGCCCCCGGAACCAAAAGTACGTCGTCAAAGGTGAGTGCCTCACGAATCTGCATCTGCTACCCTCATGCAAAAGCCCGTTTGGCGGTGACCCTATTGCATGGATTTACGCCAAGTAAAAGCCCCTGACCCAAACTAGTTTTCTCCTGCAGACAGATGCCACGCCAAAAAACGACGCTCACAGTTTCAAAGGTGCCGCTGAATGGCCTTTCCCTTTGCGCTCAAACCCATATCTTGCCGGGCATACGCGCGAATACAAAAAGGCAGGCCAGACATGACCACCGATCCTCTTGTTGTCTTCACCCCTTCGGGCAAACGCGGGCATTTCCCTGTTGGCACCCCGGTTCTGACTGCGGCCCGGCAGTTGGGCGTAGATTTGGACTCGGTCTGCGGCGGGCGCGGAATATGTTCGAAATGTCAGATCACACCCAGCTATGGCGAGTTTCCCAAACACGGTGTGACAGTATCCGATGGCGCGCTGAGCGAATGGAACGCGGTAGAACAACGCTATGATGACAAGCGCGGTCTGAAACCGGGCCGTCGTCTGGGCTGCCAGGCCACGGTCCAGGGCGATATCGTGATTGATGTGCCGCCGGAAAGTCAGGTACACCGCCAGGTCGTCCGCAAAGCCGCAACGGCGCGCGCCATCACGATGGACCCGGCAACCCGGCTGTATTTCGTTGTCGTGGAAGAGCCCGACATGCACTCACCCACCGGCGATTTGGAGCGTTTGGAGCGTGCCCTGCGCGAGCAATGGCAGATCGACGCCGTAACTGCCGATCTGTCACTGATGTCCAAGCTGCAACCGGTTCTGCGAAAAGGAAAATGGGAAGTCACGGTCGCCCTTCACAAGGGTCACAAGGACCCGGTCGCGCGCATCGTTGAAATCTGGCCCGGCTTGCATGAAAGCGGTTTGTACGGTCTGGCCATCGACCTTGGTTCAACCACCATCGCTGCACACCTGACCGATCTTGAAACCGGAGAGGTCAAAGCCTCCTCAGGGCTGATGAACCCACAGATTCGGTTCGGTGAAGACCTGATGAGCCGAGTGTCCTACTCCATGATGAACCCCGGCGGCGATCAAGAGATGACGAAAGCCGTGCGCGAGGCGATAAATGACCTGACCACCTCGATTGCTCAAGAGGCCGGGATCGACGCCGACCTGATTGTCGAGACGGTCTTTGTCTGCAACCCGGTCATGCACCACCTGCTGCTTGGGTTGGATCCGGTAGAACTTGGCCAGGCACCTTTCGCGCTGGCAACCTCTGAAAGCATCTCGCTACCCGCGCGCGAAATGGACCTGACCAATATGAATCCGCGCGCGCAGGTCTACATCCTGCCTTGTATCGCGGGTCATGTCGGTGCGGACTGCGCCGCCGTGGCCTTATCAGAAGAACCGGGCAAGTCCGATGACCTTGTGCTGATCGTGGACGTGGGTACGAATGCCGAGCTTCTGCTTGGCAACACCAGCCGCGTTCTGGCATGTTCCTCGCCGACGGGTCCGGCATTCGAAGGTGCTCAGATCAGTTCCGGCCAACGCGCGGCACCCGGCGCGATCGAGCGTATCGAGATCGACCCTGCAACCAAAGAGCCGCGCTTTCGCGTCATCGGATCCGAAAAATGGTCCAACGAAGAAGGCTTTGATCAGGATGTTGCAACGACCGGTATTACTGGCATCTGCGGATCCGGCATCATCGAGGCTGTCGCCGAAATGCGTATTGCTGGCTTGGTGGACGAAAGCGGGCTGATCGGATCAGCGGATCAAACAGGCACCTCTCGTTGCGTTCCCGAAGGTCGCACGCATGCTTACCTTATCCACGATGCCAGCGCCGAGGGCGGCCCGCGTATTACTGTGACCCAAGGAGATATTCGCGCCATCCAACTGGCGAAATCAGCGCTCTACGCAGGTGCCCGCCTGCTGATGGACGAGATGGAAGTCGACAAAGTGGATCGAGTGGTGCTGGCCGGGGCATTTGGTGCCCATATCTCAACCAAACACGCCATGGTTCTGGGCATGATCCCGGACGCGCCGCTGGACCACGTGACAAGCGCGGGCAACGCCGCGGGTACTGGCGCGCGGATCGCCCTGTGCAACATCGCAGCCCGGGCCGAGATTGAGCGCGTTGTGCGTGAAATCACCAAGGTCGAAACCGCAATTGAGCCCAAATTTCAGGACCATTTCGTCGCCGCCAACGCTATCCCGCACAAAACCGATCCGTTCCCGGAACTGGCGCAAGTGGTCAGCTTGCCCTCGCCCACGTTCAACGCGGGCGGAGGGGATGAGGAAAAGTCTGGCCGCCGTCGCCGTCGCCGGTCATAGTCGCCCCACCGGCAGGAGGTCATCATGCAAGTTGCGAACGAAGAACAGGCGGAATACTGGGGTAGCTCGCCCTCTGGTGCCAAGTGGCTGACCTATGAGGAGCAAATGGATGAGTTGCTTGAACCAGTTCTCGATCTGGTCTTCGAGCGCGCGAATTTGCGGCCCGGCATGCGTGTGCTGGATATCGGCTGCGGCACCGGGGCAAGTTCGGTAAGGGCCGCGCAGATTGTCGGCAGCACCGGGCATGTCCTTGCCGCAGATTTGGCGCAGCCATTTGTGACCCGCGCCGCGCAACGGGCCGCAGAGCATGGGTTGGTCAACGTAGATTTTCAATACGCAGACGTTCAAACCTATCCGTTTCCAGAGGCTGATCGCGACGCGATGATCTCGCGTTTCGGGGTCATGTTCTTCGAAGACCCGGTTGCGGCCTTTGCCAACATAAGTCGCGCCTTGAAGCCGGGCGGTCTGATGACCTTTGCCGCTTGGGGGCCGCTAAACGGAAACCCTTGGTTCAAGACGCCGCATATCGCTGCCTGTGCGCGGTTGGGCAACCCACCGCCCATGGACCGAAACGCCCCCGGCCCTCTGGCCTTTCACGATCAAGATCGGGTGTCGGGTCTCTTGGCGGACGCTGGTCTGACCGAAATCGTTGTAGAACCAGTACCCACCCATCTGCACATTCGCAGCACGCTGGAAGAGTGCGCCAAACTGTGCACGCGGATCGGGCCTGCTGCCCGGCTGATCACCCTTTTCGAAGGCGATGACCAAGACGTTCTGGCGATTCAACAGTCAGTGGCTGAAGCCTTTCGACCCTTTGCCACCGAAAACACCGTTGAAATTCCGGCGCTGATCAATCTGTTTCAGGCGCGTCGACCTGAGACTGATTAGGCCAACAACGCGTCGTTTTGCGCAAAGCGACTATTCGCTGGGCCTCAACTACTCTGTCCTGGCATGCAGACTATCAATCAGAGACTGATCAACATTCAGAACCTTGCAAGCCGCGTCCAATGTGCGCTTGTCCAAATGCTGAGGGTTCAGATCAATATCCTTAGAAAACGTGTCCACAATGGCCCGCATGGCGGCGACTCTTGCGTATTTCTTGTTGTTGGCCGGGATCACATGCCACGGAGCAATATCCGTTGACGTTCGTGCAAACATCTCATCGACCGCAACCTTGGCTTCCGCCCAACGCTCTCGGTTTCGAAAATCTTCATAGGTCAGTTTCCAGCGTTTCATCGGGTTACGCAAACGCTCGGTGAACCGCCTCATCTGCTCGTCCGGGCAAATGTGGAAGAACAGCTTAACGATCCTTGCGCCATCATCGATCAACATCCGCTCAAAATCGTTGATCTCGCGATAGGCCGCCCGCCAGCGTTCTTCCGGAGTGAATTTTTCTAGTCGCTCCACCATTACGCGTCCGTACCAACTGCGATCGAAGGCCGAGATGGCACCTTCCGGGGGCAAACGCTCCCAGAAACGCAACAAATAATGGCGGTTCAGATAGTAGTTTCTGGGCGCTCCAATCGGCCAGACCTTGAAACTTCGAGGATCCAATGCCTGACTAATCCGTCGAATAGTGCCGCCCTTGCCGGCCGCATCCCAACCTTCAAAAACAAGCACACCTTTCACACCGTGAAACAAAAACGCTTGCTGGATCAAGGCCAAGTGCGCTTGCAGATTGACCAGTTCTTGAAAATAAGCCTTTTTCTTCAGACGCTTACTTAAGTCGGCGTCCGCCAGTTTCGGAGGGGTATGTTTTTTCATTTCAAAACCTGATCCTTGCCGCGAGAATCCCGGCAGTGTCGCATGCCGAAATTTCTATGTCATTGATCAGGGTCAATGAAAAAGGCCGGGCGTAGTACCCGGCCTGTGATCATCCTGTTGCAGCGATTACGCGCGGCGACGACGGCCACCGCCACGGCGTCCGCCAGCAGCGCCAGCGGCGCCAGCCTCTTCTGGCGCTTTGTTGAACTTGATCCACTCACCACCATGCGGGTCGTTGTTGGTCAGCAGATTGGCGGCGCGGATGGCCTCCATCTCTTTACCAGGGCGCGGCTTTGTTGAGCCCAAGCCGAACATTTGAACGAATGTCTCATCGTCCATGCCCTCGGGCAGAATGATGCCTGCAGCGGCGACAGCTTCTTTCTTTTCAGCAATCTTTTTCTGCGTCACCGGCAAAGCCACCGGGTTCATGATCGCCGAAGTCATACCTGCACCCATAGCTATAGGCAGGAAGGCATTGTTGATACCGTGACGGTTCGGCAGACCGAACGAGATATTGGACGCACCGCATGTGGTGTTTACACCCAGTTCTTCACGCAAACGGCGCACCAGGGCAAACACTTGCTGACCAGCCGTTGCCATCGCGCCAATCGGCATCACCAGCGGGTCAACAACGATGTCATGGGCGGGAATGCCATAGTCGGCAGCACGTTCTACGATCGTTTTCGCAACCGCAAAACGGACATCCGGGTCTTCGGAAATCCCGGTGTCATCGTTCGAAATTGCAACAACCGGTACGTTAAACTTTTTGACCAACGGCAGAACCAGTTCCAGACGCTCTTCTTCACCCGTGACCGAGTTCAGCAAAGGCCGACCTTCAGCTGCTTCAAGACCTGCTTCCAGCGCCCCTGGAACCGAAGAGTCGATGCAAAGCGGCACATCAACCAATCCTTGAACCAGCTCAACGATCTTGCGCATCAGCGGCGGCTCGGTCTCGTTCGGGTTGGGGTTCGAGTTATAGACAACGCCAGCATTGATATCCAGAACGGTCGCACCCGCCATCACCTGAGCCAGCGCGTCTTTTTCGACAGTTGAGAAATCGCCTGCCTCAAGCTCGGCCGCCAGTTTTTTTCGGCCGGTCGGGTTGATCCGCTCACCAATGACACAGAACGGCTCGTCAAAGCCCAGAACCGCGGTTTTTGTTTTTGATTCTACGACTGTACGAGTCATATCCGTTCCTTAAGAGTTAGCTGGCTTTGCCGAAGCGCCGCCATTGTCGATTGCCCAATTGGCGTTGGTCTTGATGCCACCAAGCGGGAAGAAATGCACATTGGTGATGTTAAAGTCCGGGTTGGCCGCCTTGTGCTCTGCCAGTTGGGTCAACACGTCGGTCGGCTCGTAGGGCAGCAGCAATTTGGATACATCCATCGCACGTTTCTGCAGAACCTTCAGGGACGGGCCTACGCCACACGCAATCGCGAATTTGATCAGCGTTTGCAGCTTGGCCGGTCCCGCGATGCCGATATGGATCGGCAAGTCGATGCCTGCTTTTTTCAAGCCGTCTGCCCAGGCGATGATCGGCTTAGCGTCGAATGCGAACTGCGTAGCCAAAGCCATCTCGGCATCCGTGGTTTCGCTGAATTTCTGTTTCCAGCGCAGCGCATCCTCGACATTCTTTGTCGAACCGTCCGGGTCGATATCCTTGTTGCCCTCGGGGTGGCCCGCCACGTGCAGACGCTTGAAGCCCGCCTTGTCGAACAGCCCGCTTTCCAGCAACTGCATCGAACTGTCGAACGCACCGTGCGGTTTTTCTACGCCGCCGGCCAGCAAAAGCGCCTGATCAACGCCTGCTTCGCCCTGATACATGGAAATCCAGTTTTCCAGCGTTGCCGCGTCCTTGATGATACGCGCGGGAAAATGCGGCATGACCGGATAGCCCTCATCCGCAATCCGTTTTGCCGTCTTGACCATGTCCTCGATCGGCGTGCCCTCGATATGGGCGATGTAGACGCGCGTGCCTTCGGGCAGAAGTGCGCGAAAATCTTCGACCTTCTCGGCGGTGCGTGGCATCACCTCGATCGAATATCCTTTCAAAAAGGCTTCGACGGTCGGGTTTACCGGGGCCTTTTCAGCCGCATCACGTTTCTTGAAGTTCAGCAAAGCCATTGCGGCCTCCCATAAAAATCTGGGGCTCATGCCCAACCGTCATTGGCGATCAGTGCCTTGACACGGTCCTGATCGAATTCCTTTTCCAAACGCAGGGCTTCCGCCTCGGCAATCTCGGACGGGTCGCCCTCAACTGCAAAGGGTTCGGCTTTGCGCCACTCGGCCAGATAGGCATCACTGTCCTTGGCGTTCACCTTCATGGCAGCCCGGTCGATGGCTTGTTCGAACCGTTCCTCCAACTGCCGCTTTGCACCGCGACGACCTTTGCCGACGATGACTTGGGCCGGGATATCGCGCCAGTATACGATGGTGACGTCAGGCATTGCCTTTGATTCCTCCTAACCAGATGTGACGGTTCTAAACACCTATATGGGCCAAGGTCGGTCGGTTTTCGACACACGGCGTATTTCAAACGACCTTTTGCCTTGGATGCTGTCCGCGCTTTCTATCGAAAACACAAACAAATGCGCACCTCAAAATACTCATCACCTTAATGAGCGTCTTGCAGGTTGGATTGGGCCGACATATGGTCGGGGTAACTCGAAAATCGGAGGGCGTGGAAGATGGCGCCCAAGCGTCCCAAAGGTGCGGGCGCGTTCCCGAAGGCGGTCGAAAGCCCCGCGCCGGCAAGACCCGATCCAGACGCGTTGTATGCGGCACTGGATTTGGGAACAAATAGCTGCCGCATGTTGATAGCCCAGCCCAAGGGCAGCGGGTTTCATGTGGTCGATAGTTTTTCCAAATCCGTGCAGCTGGGCGCGGGTTTGGAACGGACCGGACGGTTGTCTCGGTCCTCGATGGCGCGCACTATTCAAGCGCTTCGCATCTGTCAGCAAAAACTGAAACGCAACAAGGTCAAACGCATGCGCCTTGTCGCGACCGAGGCGTGTCGGCGTGCAAAAAACTCACGCGATTTCATTCGTCAGGTAAAACGCGAAACCGGCCTGACACTTGAAATCATCCAGCCCGAGGAAGAGGCACGTCTGGCCGTCATCTCGTGCGCACCGCTGGTGTCGACCAAGACCGAGCAGTTGTTGGTCGTGGATATCGGTGGCGGTTCGACCGAGTTGGTGTGGATTGATATCTCGTCTGTTCCGCGCCGCGATCGCCCTGCTGCGATCATGCGTTTGCACAATGGGTTTCACACGGTCGAAAGCCCGTTTCCCGCAGCCAAGGTCGTAGATTGGATCAGCGTTCCGCTTGGTGTCGCGACGTTGAGGGACCAGTTTAACGATGTCGAAGACGACTCAGCCCGCTTTGCCTTGATGAGCTGGTTTTTCGAAGAAAACCTGGCCGACTTTGCGCCCTACAAGGACGAGCAGGCCCGGGAAAGGTTTCAGATTGTTGGAACCAGTGGGACGGTGACGACCGTGGCCGCCTCTCATCTTGGGTTAAAGCGCTATGACCGGACCAAGGTTGACGGTCTGCGCATGACCAGCGATCAGATTGACAAAGTCATACGCGGATACTTAGAACTCGGCCCACTTGGGCGACGGCGCGATCCGCGTATCGGTGACGACCGGCAAGCCCTGATCATGTCCGGCTCGGCCATTTTGCAGGCATTGCTGCGTTGCTGGCCCACTGACCGCCTTTCCGTGGCGGACCGTGGGCTGCGCGAAGGTTTGCTTTATGCCCAGATGAGCGCGGACGGCGTATTGGAAGACGGACCGTTTTGATGGCGAAAAAACCGACCGGCAAGAATACCTCGGGCCGCGGACAACGCGACCTGAAGGTCAAGGTGAAGACCGCGCGCGGGCGAAAGCTCAGCTCGACCCGCTGGCTTGAGCGGCAATTGAACGACCCATACGTCAAACGCGCGCAGGCCGAAGGCTATCGCGGGCGCGCGGCATATAAGATTCTTGAGTTGGACGATAAGTTTCGCTTTCTCGTCCCCGGTGCGCGTGTTGTCGACCTTGGCTGTGCGCCCGGCGGCTGGTGTCAGGTCGCTGTAAAACGTGTGAACGCGCTGGGCGAACGGTCCGGTAAACGCGTCGGCACTGTTTTGGGTGTCGATCTGCAAGAGATTGAACCCGTGGCTGGCGCGGAAACTCATGTGCTGGATTTCATGGAGGACGACGCCGACCAAAAGGTCAAAGACTGGCTGGGTGGCAAGGCGGATGTTGTCATGTCCGACATGGCGGCAGCCTCGTCAGGACACAAGCAAACCGACCATCTGCGGATCATGGCCTTATGTGAAACAGCGGCCTATTTCGCCTTTGATGTGCTAGAGGAGGGCGGCACCTTTGTTGCCAAGGTTCTGGCCGGCGGTGCCGAGGGCGATTTGCAGAAGCTGCTCAAGCAGAAGTTCGAAAAGGTTGCGAATGTAAAACCACCCGCGTCCCGATCCAACAGCTCTGAAAAATTTGTGGTCGCGACAGGCTTTCGCGGTTGAGCTAGTCGTCAATCCAACGCCGATCACCGGTCAGGAATTGCTCGCGCAGCGAATCCGCTGCAGTACGTTGCAGCAGCAGCGCCTCACCATGGTTAATGTATTTTGGTTTTCTGGCCTGCAAATCTGCGATGCGCTGATTAAGCTTTGATGGGTTCTGCAATTGCGATGTATGGACCGGCTTCTCAGACATACGTCACCTCAGGGCCTTTTGGAGTTTCTAACTTGCCCGTGGTTAACCCAGAAATTTGCCGGGAACGTGGCGTAATCCGGGCCGCGACATGCCGTTTTATGGAAAAAGCTGCGTTTTGAGCTGCAAAAGGTTCGGATCTTTCGGCAGAATTTCCAAGCCTTCATTCAGCACGTCCCGCGCGGCTCCGGTACCGCGATTGATCTGTGCCAACTGTACCAACATCGGCCATGCCTCAACGCGTTGCGGATCAAGGGCGACGACTTCGCGGAAAGCGCGTTCAGCGGCCGGGGCGTTGCGGAACGTTAACGCCATTCCGCCCAGAACAAGATGGGTTTCAGGAAAATCCAGACGATTGGCAATTGCACCCTGCCATTCTGCCATGCTCTGCGCCACACGCATCTGCTGTTCTGGCGCCAGGACCTGAGCCGGAATGCTCAGAAACTCCTTGGCCGCCGAAATTCGAACATTCAACGTCGGGTCCGAGAGCAAAGGCTCAAGCCGTTGGACCTGATCCTGCAACACTGCCTGACGTTGTAGCGGCGCAGCATTGGCGCGCACCAAGGGGTCAGGGTCCAGCAGCAGGGGCGCGGTTTGTGCTGCGACCTCAGCCGATGCAAAGGGCTGCAATAGATAAGCAGCCGTCGCGCGCACGATGCCTGCCGCCTCAGCGTTAGTCGCAATTTCCAGCAACGCATCCGGTCCGTCGGCCTGACCAGTTGAGGCCGCATGAAACGCCGTACCGAAATGCGGTGTTCTATGCGCCGAGTCAGGGAACCACGCCGCGATCTGTTGCGCGGCCCAGGCCTGATCTTCGCCTTCGTGACAATCGGTGCAGGCGTCCTCACCCAACCCTAGATCAGGGCGCGGGATACGAAAGCTGTGATCTCGTCTTCCATCAACGCCCATATAGACGCGCTCGATCATGTGGCAGGTTTTACACTGCGCCCCTTCGCTGTCTTCCGGGTGGTGATGGTGCTGCGGAGTATCATACTCCCTACCCGTCAGGGTCGGAAAATCGGGATTGCCTGCGGGGGAGTGGCATTGCGTGCAAACGCCATTCCCCTCGGCCCTTAGCGTCGCACTGTGCGGATCATGGCAGTTCATACAACCAACACCCTGCGCATACATTTTGGATTGCAGGAACGAGCCGTAAACATAGACCTCATCCAAAATCTGCCCATCGGGGTGATATAGACCGGGGCGCAGCACTGCCAGATTATAGGCGTCGTGGTAGGAGGTCCCGGGAAGCGGGTTACCATCGCCATGCGCCTCGCGCCGGGAATGGCAGCCGGCGCATTGCTGGATTTCGGCCTCGGTCCGGCCCCTGCCCCAGCTCATGGTGAAGCCATACTCGCTCAGATCGGAAGAAATGGGTTGATCCTGTGTCCAATCGATATGAGCAGATCCGGGGCCGTGGCAGGCCTCGCACCCGACCCCGACCTCGGATTGAACCGAGCCATAGCTGCGCGTCTCGACGTCATAGTTTTTTTCGAACCCTGTGGCATGGCATTCTGCACACCGCGCGTTCCAGTTCTTGTATGGACCGGTCCAATGCAGCCCGTCATCCGGTGGAAGGTCCTGATCGGGATAAAGGTGAAACCAACGTTGGGTCTCGGTGTCCCATACCACATCGAAACTCTGCAATCGGCCGGGTTCGGTTTCGAACAGATATTGCTGCAACGGCTCAATGCCAACCACCGAGTGCACATCGTAGGGCGTTGTTGAACCGTCCTTTTCGGTCACGTGCGCTTGCAGCGCGTCGCCCGCCTTGCTGAAGTCCACCGACATACCGTCGAGTTCAGACCGGGTACCGTAAAAGTCAGCAACCACATGGCCATCTTCGACCTGTGTCCAGGCGAGGGCATGATGGGAGGTGGCCCATGCCTCGGTCTCGGCCGTATGGCACTCGACACATTGCTCCGATCCGACATAGTCAGGTGTTTGAGCGACGGTCAGAACCGGCGCCAGTGACGCAAGGACAACCACAACCGCCCTCACGCAGTGTGCCCGTCTGGATCATTCTGCATATCCATCAAAGCACCGTTATACTCAGCCCCCAGAATCAGAATCGCGGCGCAAAGATACAAGAAAATCAGCGCCGCCATCGCCCCGGCCAAGCCTGCGTAGGTTGCGCTATAGGACGCAAACTGCGCGATATAGACGGAAAACCCCCATCCACCTGCTGCCCACAGAGCTAGGGTCAATACAACTCCTGGCAGGATTTGACGCAGTTTGTGACGACCAGTCGGCAGGATCAAATGTGCAACAAGCACCACACCTATTGGTACACCAACGGTGAAGGTCCAGCGCAGACGATCCACGGACAGCCATTCAGATACATTTACATCCGTCTTCTCTGACACAAGCTGCGTATAGACGGGCACGACAACCTCAACTGCTGCAACCATCATGATGGTGATGCCGCCAGCAACCACCAGGCCCAGACAGAGCAAACGCGTTTTCCAAAAGGGCCAACTGTCTTTGTCGTGATACGCTCGGTTCATCGCCATCCGGACCGCAACCACACCATTCGAGGCGAAGAATACTGCCAGCAAACCACCCAACGTGATCACGCCCGAGCCGGATTCCTCCAGAACCGCGCGCAGTTCGGCCACGATTGGCTCGGCCACATCACTGGGCCACGCACCAAAAATCAGCTCGATCAGGTCGTTCGTGATATAGTCTTGCGACAAGGACCCGGCCAATGCCACGGTGAACAACGCAAAGGGAAACAGCGCCAACATCATCGACATGGCGACGTGGCTGCTCATGACAAAACCGCTCTTTGCGTCGAAACGGGTCAAAGCCAACCAAAGCGCCTGAACCGGGCGGCTAACGTAGGGAATCACACGCGCGTTCATAGTCAAAGCCTAGCGCGTCAGTCGTACTCAAAGAACCGGCAATCCCACGTGTTACATAATTATTCGAATACAAATCTTTGGTCGCATTGCCTAATCCGTCGTTGCCGTGCAGGATCACCCCTTCATATGAGCGTTTTTCCTAACTCGGGCCATGCGATGACACCGGACAACGACAGCACCTCAGCACCGACCACGCTCAAACTCTCAGTCGTGCGGGACGTGACGATTGTTGCGACGCTCGTTGTGCTAGGGCTCTACGCTGGCGCCACGTTTTTGATCCCGTTAACCATGGCGCTGCTGGTGAATGTTCTGATCATTGCGCTCAGCGACCGGATCAATGCATTGACCCCTATGCCGGTCTGGCTGGCCAATGCCGCGGGCGTCACAGTTGTTTTGGCAGGGCTGTTCGTCATCATGTATATTCTGGGCAGCCAGGCGACACAGTTCGCCCGGACCATCAGCACATACGAAAACCAGTTCGACGAAACGGTCAGCCGCGTGACCGGCTTCGTCGGCAATGACGTGACCACGTTCATACGCGACAACCTGATTAACATCGATATGTCTTATATCGCGCGCCTTTTGTTAGGCAGTGCAACGTCACTGCTGAATCAATTCTTCCTCATAAGCCTTTATGTCGCCTTCCTAATGGCCGAACGATTGGCCTTTCGTAAAAAACTACGGCTGGCCGCACGCGATCCCAAAACCGGGGCCGATTTTGCTGCCATACTGGATGCGATCACGTTCAGCCTGCAACGATACGTCGGGGTAAAAACCCTGATCAGCCTGATCACGGCTGGCATCAGCTATTCGGTCTTTAGGTTGCTGGGCCTCGAGTTTGCCGAAACCTGGGCCGTTCTGACGTTTGCCTTGAACTTTATTCCCTCCATTGGCTCAATCATCGCGGTGGTTTTTCCATCTCTGATCGCACTGGTTCAGTTCGAAAGTATCGTGCCGTTCCTGATTATCGTACTCGGCTGTGGCACCATTCAATTTGTGATCGGTAATTTTCTGGACCCTGCCCTGTTGGGTCGTTCGCTGAACATGTCGACCTTCCTGGTCATTCTGGCGCTTATGTTCTGGACCACGATCTGGGGGCTGATCGGAGCTTTTCTAAGCGTGCCGCTGACCGTTTGTATCCTGATCGTATTCAGTCACATTCCAGCGCTCCGCCCGGTCGCAATCATGATGTCTCTGGACGGAAGACTGGGTGATGAGACCCACTCGGAACCTTCCGGTTAGACGATGCACGCGCCCCTGTTCATCGGATCAGAGATTTATCGCAGCTCGACCTACGGATCCAAGCACCCCTTGGCGATCCCGCGCGTGTCGACCGTTATTGACCTGTGCAGGGCGCAGGGATGGCTAACGTCTTCGAACTATCGT
Source organism: Ruegeria sp. AWH4_226 (assembly GCF_056159225.1). Taxonomy (NCBI): domain Bacteria; kingdom Pseudomonadati; phylum Pseudomonadota; class Alphaproteobacteria; order Rhodobacterales; family Roseobacteraceae; genus Ruegeria; species Ruegeria sp. AWH4_226. The sequence continues at coordinate 1,071,906 of NZ_JBSWUU010000001.1, forward strand.
GTCAGTCCTTGCGCAAAGCCCTCTGCGCTCATGGCATTTCACACGCCAGACTATATCGCCGCCTTGCAACAGGCCGAGAGAGAGCAGGCAGTGTCGCACGAAACGCGGCAGAAATACGCGCTGGGCACCCTATCGAATCCTGTTTTTCCTGAAATGTACCGGCGCCCCGCGACCGCTGCAGGCGGCTCGATGCTGGGTGCCGAACTGATCCGTGACAAAGGCATCGTCTACAACCCAGCAGGTGGTACGCATCATGGCCTTGCAAACCGGGCAAATGGCTTTTGCTATCTCAATGACCCGGTGCTGGCCATCCTGACCCTGCTGAATGCCGGGCTCGACCGCATTGTCTACATCGATATCGACGCCCATCATTGTGACGGGGTCGAGGCCGCCTTTCACGGGTCGACAAAAGTTCGGATGATTTCGGTTCATGAGGCGTATCGTTGGCCGTTTAGCGGAACTCTGGACAATGACGCCGGCGGGGCTGCTTTCAATCTGCCCGTCGGGCGCAATCTAAATGACGATGAGTTCTATGCGATACTCGACCAGTTGATCCTACCGGCCACGACGTCGTTCGCCCCTCAGGCCATAGTTTTGCAATGCGGTGCTGATGCCGTGGCAGAAGACCCGCTGTCACGTTTGACGCTGTCGAACAACGCCCACTGGCATGCTGTCACCCAACTCCGTGATGTGGCACCCCGTCTGCTTGTCCTGGGCGGCGGCGGGTATAACCCTTGGTCGGTCGCGCGGCTATGGACGGGCGTGTGGGCGACACTGAACAGGATCGATATTCCAGACGTCCTGAACCCCAGTGCTCAGGCTGTGCTGCGTGAACTGACATGGGACCGCGTGGCCGGGAAACAGCCGCCGCGGCACTGGTTCGAAACCTTGCGTGATGCGCCCAACCACGGGGAGATACGCTCTGAGCTGCGGAACGATCTAAAATCTCTTGCAGACCGCATTTGATTGTTGGATTGCACCGATCGCAAGCACGTCCACCTCTGACCCTCCGCCTATCAGGTCTGACAATTGGCGATCAGCGCTTGCCTGTCTTTCAGACGCACGCGCCCGTAGCCAAGTTCGATCAGACCCAAATCCGCAAGACGGTGCAAACTGCGATGTAATGTGGGTTGTGACACGGCAATCATTCCGGCCAGCTCTTCCTGGCTCACCACGATCCAATCGCCTTGTTTGCTGGTTCCTTCATCAAGATGGAGCAGCCGCAACACAAGCCTTTTTTCACTGCCGGTGACGGCCAGATTTGCCATTATTCGCAGCGCTGTCTGCATGTTTTCCTGAGTGAGCGCATAGAACTCTCGGACATAGTGCGGATTAGCTTTAACAATTTTTGCCACCCGCGAGTTGGGAAAAAACAGGGTGTCTGTTTCCTGTGTTGTTACGATGCTGACAAGGCGTGGGGCATCGGCGAACAAGGCCAAGTCACCAATCCAGAACCCCGCTCCTTCGCGGTGCAACACAAACTCCTGCCCGTCATCAGCCGGAGCGGTGATCTGAACGCCGCCGTTGAGAACGGCAAATATACCGTTTGCAGGATCACCATAATGGTAGAGCGTTTCCCAAGCGTCAAACGTCTTTGGAACCCCACAATCCAGCAAGTCCCTTTGGAAACCCTCAGGGCGACGACTGAACCACCGGCTCTCTTGCAAAAGCTTTTTGTTATTCGATTTTTCTAACATTTGTATCTTTCAATATCATCATATGATTGGTTTTCAATCCCGCTGATATCCTAAGCTATTAGTGTTCGATTCCCGGCAAGCTGAGACCGTGCCGTTTAGTTTTCGATTTTCAGAGAGCTTTTGGGCTGACTTTGCCAGCCATCAAACAAATCAATGTTCCGGGCTCATCAAGCCCATTCCAGAACAGGAGCACATCATGTCACCACCACGTCCGTTTGCAGACAGTTGGCGTACAAACCTGCGTCGCTTTGCTGTGGCTACAATCGCCGTTACGCTGGCAATTCCCGCTTGGGCGCAAGATCAAAAGCCCAACATTCTTGTTATCTGGGGTGACGACATTGGGCAGTCCAATATCTCGGCCTTCACGATGGGCATGATGGGTTACAGGACACCCAACATCGACCGAATCGCCGCAGAAGGCATGATGTTTACTGACTACTACGGTGAGCAATCCTGCACCGCGGGGCGGTCGTCCTTCATCATGGGTCAGTCGGTGTTCCGCACAGGTCTTTCGAAGGTAGGCCTGCCCGGTGCGGAAGAAGGCATGCAGGTCGAAGATCCGACCATCGCGGGCCTTCTCAAGGCCGAAGGGTATGCGACGGGACAGTTCGGCAAGAACCATCTTGGCGACCGGGATGAGCATTTGCCCACGAACCACGGCTTTGATCAGTTTTTTGGCAACCTTTATCACCTCAACGCAGAGGAAGAGCCCGAGAACGAGGATTATCCGCGTGACCTGGTGCTGCCAGACGGCGAAACCTTTGTCGAGCGCTTTGGACCGCGTGGCGTGATCCGGTCCTCGGCCAGCTATTCTGAAACAGAGATTGCGCAGAATATCGAAGACACCGGTCCGCTCGACATAGAACGGCAAAAGATTGTCGATGATGAAACCTCCGAGGCGGCCATTGCCTTCATTCGCGAGCAGACTGCGGCCGGTACACCATGGTTCGTTTGGTGGTCGGGCACTCGGATGCACTTCCGTACCCACGTTAAAGACGAGATGCGGGAAGTGGCGAATGGCCTCTACAATGGGGAAAACGCCGATGAATACACCGCCGGCATGATCGAGCATGACATGCACATCGGCGACTTCCTCAACGTGTTGGACGAACTTGGCATCGCCGACAACACCATTGTCTTCTACTCTACGGACAACGGGCCGCACATGAACACTTGGCCCGATGCGGGCATGACACCGTTCTGGGGCGAGAAGAACACTCAGTGGGAAGGTGGATGGCGTGTCCCGGCCTTTGTCCGGTGGCCCGGTCAGATCGCAGAGGGTGCTGTCACCAATGAGATCGTCCATCACATGGACTGGCTTCCGACCTTCCTCGCTGCCGCCGGCAACGAAACGATCAAGGAGGATCTGTTAGAGGGCGTCACGGTTGATGAGATGGCGGGGCGCGAATACCGCGTGCATCTCGACGGCTACAACATCCTGCCGATGCTGACCGGCGAAACCGACGAAAGCGGGCGTGACGAGATCTTCTACTTCACCGATGATGGAGATCTGGCGGCGCTGCGGTATCGTAACTGGAAGATCACCTTTCTCGAGCAGAAAGCATGGGCAACCCTGCGCGCCTGGCAGGAGCCGCTCACGCCGCTGCGTGTACCACTGATCTTCCACCTGCGTCGCGATCCCTATGAGCGCGGCTACCGGACGTCAAACACCTACAATGACTGGCTGCTCGACCGCGCCTTCATGCTGGTGCCCGCGCAGCAGTACGTCGCACAATTCCTTGCCACCTTTGCGGAGTATCCGCCACGGCAGGAAGCAGCGAGCTTCAGCCTCGACAAGGTGATGGAAAAACTGAGCTCCCCAACCAGCAACTAACAACTTTTGAGAACAAAGGGCCGCCCGTCAAAAGGTGGCCCTTTCTAGATTGATAAAAGGAGTCCCTCATGAAGGTCGCCCTTCTCGCCACTGCCGTTTTCATGGCTCCGTTCGCTGTCTTGGCCGACCCGTTGCCTAGCTGGACTGAATCGGACACGAAAACCCGCATTATCGAGTTCGTAAACGCGGTCACTGATCCGGATAGTCCCGATTATGTGACACCGGCAGACCGTATCTCTGTGTTCGACAATGACGGAACGCTATGGGCAGAACAGCCGGTGTATTTTCAGCTGACCTTCGCGATGGACCGTTTGGCCGAGTTGGCTCAGGCCGACCCTTCAATCCTGTCCAGCCCGACACTGGAAGCGGCGGCTAAGGGGAACCTGCAGGCCATCGTCGACGGCGGTCATGACGCGCTGATCGAGGTTGTCAACGCCTCTCACGCCGGTGTCAGTGTCGAGCAGTTTCAGGACTCGGTCGCGAACTGGCTCGACACCGCGCGGCATCCCGATACTGGTCTGCCCTATGACCAGATGACGTATCAGCCAATGGTCGAGCTGCTGCGCTATCTCAGAGACGAAGGGTTTCGCACCTATATAGTCTCAGGCGGTGGGCTGCATTTCATGAGAGTGTTCGCCGAGGAAGCCTATGGCATCCCCCCGGAACAGATACTTGGCACTTATACGGACACCACATATGAAACCGGTGACGGAGCCCCCGCAATTATCAAGGCACCAGGAATTGCATTTATCGACGACAAGGAAGGTAAGCCGATCAATATCGAGCGTACAATCGGACGTCGTCCTATTCTGGCTGGCGGAAATTCCGATGGCGATTTTGCAATGCTTGAATGGACGACCGCGGGCTCTGGGCCGCGTCTGGGCATTCTGGTTCACCACACAGACGCCCAGCGTGAATGGGCCTATGACCGCGAAAGCCCGATCGGAAAACTTGTCGACGGGTTGGACAAAGGCCCTGAAATGGGCTGGGTCATAGTTGATATGGCGCAAGACTGGGATCGCATCTACACTGGGGGCGAATAAGACACTCAGAGACTGATAACTTCATGTGGACATTGCTAGTTTCCGCAGCCGTCTTCTTCCTGTACCTGACGGCCGCGGTCTTTGCGATCCGGGCGGCTCAGACAGCGCGCACGCCTCAGGGTGCGGTTGGCTGGGTGGTGTTCCTGATCTCGGCGCCGTTCTTTGCGGTACCTTTCTACCTGTTTCTCGGACATCACAGATTCCGGGGGTACCGGATCGCGCGAAAGCAAAGCGAACGGGTTGTCGAAGGTATCAAGAGTTTTGCGGATTTCTCACAGCCTGATCTTACAAAGATGTCCATCAACCCCCGCCCGTTCGAAGCGCTGGCGCATTTGCCCGTATCCCGTGGCAACGGGGCTGAACTGTTGATCGACGGACAGGCCACGTTTGACGCCATATTTGATGCCATCGACGCCGCAAAAAGCTATGTCCTGATCCAATTCTATATTGTCCGCGACGATGCACTGGGCAAAAAGCTTCAGTCCAAGCTGATCGCGGCGGCCAAGCGCAACGTCTCTGTTCGTTTCATGACCGATGCGGTGGGCAGCTATGGCCTTCCAACAGCCTATCTGGACACTTTGCGCACAGCCGGGGTCGAGGTTGCCAACCCGCGCGACCGGCGTGGCCCACAGCATCGCTTTCAACTCAATTACCGCAATCACCGCAAAACCGTGATCATAGATGGCGAAATCGGGTTTATCGGGGGTCACAATGTCGGCGTCGAATATCTGGGTCAGAACAGCCATTTCGGGCATTGGCGCGATACACACCTGAAAATGACCGGCCATATCGTCCGGCAATTGCAGTTGATATTTGTCGAAGACTGGCACTGGGCACACGAAGAGGATCTGATCGACCTGCTTGATTGGGCCGGGGATGAATCCGAGCAGGACATGAATGCACTGTTGGTCGCAACGGGTCCCGGAGATGACACGGAAACCGGCGCGATGATGTTTTTCTCGGCCATCACTGCGGCCAAAAACCGAATTTGGATCGCGTCGCCTTATTTCGTGCCCGATATCGACGTCATGACAGCCTTACAACATGCCGCGCTGCGCGGTGTCGATGTGCGCCTTCTGGTGCCGGATGTGATTGATCATCGCCTGCCCTGGCTGGCCGCCTATGCCTATTTCGACGAAATCCGCGAATGCGGAGCCCGGGTGTTTCGATACACCGATGGCTTTTTGCATCAAAAGGTTTTCGTCGTCGACGATACCTTGGCTGCGGTGGGCACAACCAATTTGGACAACCGCTCATTTCGGTTGAATTTCGAAGCCATGGCATTGTTTTTCGATAAGCGCGCGGCTGATGCCGTGGACAAAATGCTGCGCGCTGATTTTGAGAAGAGTTATGAACTGACGCGCAACCTGCCCGAGCAACCCGCATACATCCGGTTCGGCTCGCCACTGGCGCGGCTATTTGCGCCGATCCTTTAAGAGATCAACTCTTCCTTGAACACCTGGGTAAACAGCGCAACCATGAATGCAGTAGACAGCCCAAAGGCCAAAAGCCCGGTGACCGACGCGAATGCCCCAAATATGCGAAGATCTTCGCCCAGCACGACGTCACCGTAGCCCAGCGTCGTGAACGTCACCAACGAGAAATACAGGGCTGTATTCCAATCCGGCAGAACGTCTCTCAGCACCCAGACAATGGCCCAGAGCCAGACCTGGAATGTATGGATCGCTACGATGAAGCCCAAGGCCATACTGATCGGCCCAGCGATGGTAAGGAACCGCTTGCTGTTCTCTAATCGAATGGACATTTGACGGACCACCTGGGTGCACCACGTCAAAAGGGCAATCTCAATCAGAAAGCAGATCCCGAGATAAATACTCCCCCATACAATCTGCTGCGTTAATGTCATAAAGCTGTACCCCGGTTCCAAAAAAGTGCGGTCACAATGGCGATTTGTCCGCAAAAGAACAAGGCTGTGACAAAGCGAAACGTGAACGCGTTGGTGCTGGACTCTGCGCTGCGGCGCTGCACATTGTGGCTTGCACCGTGCAAGGGGTTTTGAATGCTGCTGAATATCGACAAGGTCCAGAAATCCTATCCCGGCGGGCGTCCGGTTCTTCGGGATGTGTCGTTGACGCTGGACCATGGGCAGACGCTTGCGCTGACCGGCGAAAGCGGCAGTGGCAAAAGCACGCTTTTGAACCTTGCTGCCGCCTTAGACAGCGCTGACGGCGGCGAGATCACCTTGGACGGAACTGCCCTATCGCCGCTGGATGATCGAGGACGCGCTGCCTTGCGACGGCAAAGCGTGTCGTTGGTCTTTCAGCAGTTCAACTTGATCCCGTCGCTGACTGTTGGACAGAACCTGTCATTCCACGCACGACTGGCAAACCGCGAAGACACAGGTTGGAGCGCACAGCTGGCCGAAAGGCTCGGCTTAGCCGACTTGTTGACCCGCTATCCTGAAAATCTGTCCGGCGGACAGCAGCAACGCGTCGCCATCGGGCGCGCGATGGCCGTGCGACCGAAACTTCTGTTGGCGGATGAGCCAACCGGCAATCTGGAGGAAATGGCCAGTGCGAATGTACTGGACCTGATGCTCTCGCTTGTTGCGGAAACGGGGGCTGCTTTACTGCTGGTCACCCATTCACAAGACATCGCGGCGCGTCTGGATCGGCAGGCACATTTGGCTGGCGGACATATCGTATGACCTTTGCCATAGTACAGGCTCTGCTATCGCATTGGCGGCGGCATCGGCTGCAATTGGCGACGTTGTTGATTGGCATCGCACTGGCGACCGGTTTGTGGTCGGCTGTTCAGGCCATCAATGCGGAAGCTCGTGCCAGTTATCAGCGGGCAAGCGATCAGCTTGCCCTTGGCCTTTATGACACCTTGCGCGATCCGTCCGGAACAATTGCGGTTGACCGGTATGTTGCGCTTCGCCGGGCTGGATGGCAGGTTTCCGCGGTTCTGGAAGGGCCGGTACGGATTGCCGGGCGCACGGTTCAGGTGATGGGGGTCGACATGGTGACCTATCCTGCGCTTCCCGCCATGACGCAGACTGAGCAAAGCGACGCGCCCCCAGACCCATCCGATATGTTGACTGCACCCGGACGCTTGCTGGCTACACCGGAATTGGCTGAGCACCTGAAATCGCAGACTGAATTACCGCCCATCGTTGTGTCAGACGCGGTTCCGCCCGACTTAATCTTAACAGATATCGGCGTGGCCGAGACCCTGCTGAACAGGCCCCGACAGATCTCGCGGCTTGTTATTTTGCCGGATCAGCCGCGCGGCGTGCCTGCGCTGTCCGAGATCGCGCCAGACCTGCAAAGGGTCGAAGCCTCGGCCCAACTGGATACACAGCGCCTTACCGACAGCTTTCATTTGAACCTCACGGCCTTTGGCCTTCTGTCTTTTGCCGTGGGGCTGTTCATCGTCAACGGCACGGTCGGACTGGCCTTCGCACAGCGGCGCGCGATGATCCGCACGCTGCGGGCGCTGGGTGTCTCGATGCGACGGCTGGTTTGGATGATCACGGGAGAGCTGACCTTGCTAGCCTTGATCGGCGGTGCGTTGGGGTTGGTCCTTGGGTTCTTTTTGGCCGGAGCGCTTTTGCCTGACGTCGCCGCAACTCTGCGCGGGTTGTACGGCGCGCCGGTGGACGGGCAAATATCGCTGCAGCCGGAATGGGCTCTGGCGGGGCTAGGGATGGCCTTGGGGGGCACATTTCTGGCCAGCGGACATGCTTTGTTCCGCCTGTCACGGATGCCAATACTCACCGGTGCCGGAGTGCAGTCGTGGCGGAGCTCCACATCGGGTCAACGCGTCAGCTTCCTTATTGGGACGGTTCTGATTACCGGGGGCTTTGCCATCGGCTACACGGTTGAAGGGCTGGTCGCTGGATTTGCAATGGTGGGTGGTATCCTGACAGGTGCGGCACTGGTGTTGCCTTACTTCCTGACCTTAGCGCTTTCCGTTTTTCAGCGACGCGCCCGTGGACCTGTGGCCCAATGGGTTTGGGCTGACATGCAGGCACAACTGCCCGGGCTATCTCTGGCGTTGATGGCCTTGTTGCTGGCGCTGGCCGCGAATATCGGCGTTGGAACTATGGTATCAAGCTTTCGACTCACTTTTGTCGGCTGGCTGGATCAACGTCTGACGTCCGAACTGTATGTGACTGCCCGGGACGATCAGCAGGGTAAAGAGATTGCGCAGTGGCTTGGCCCTCAGGTGGATGCCATCCTGCCGATCCGCAATGTGGAGTTAACGCACGAAACCGGGCCGCTTTTCTTGTATGGCGTGGTCGATCACGAAACATATCGCGACCACTGGCCGCTCATCGCCTCATCAGACAGTGCCTGGGATCGGGTTTTGACGGATCAGGCAGTGCTAATCAACGAGCAATTGGCCCGTCGAGCGGATCTTTGGCCGGGTGACATGCTGACCCTGAGCGCAGAACACACTCTGACCATCGCGGGCGTCTATTCGGATTATGGGAACCCGACAGGTCAGGCCATCGTGTCCATGCCACAGCTTGATCTAATTGCACCGGGGGCAGAGACACGCCAGTTCGGCATACGCGTGTCACCTGAACGCGCCACCGAATTGGCACAGGCGTTGCGTGACAGGTTCGACTTGTCTCGACAGGCAGTTGTTCAACAAGCCGCCGTCAAGGCGCAGTCGCTTGCCATCTTTGACAATACCTTTGTGGTGACGTCCGCGCTGAACGTTCTGACACTTGGCGTGGCCGGGTTCGCCATTCTGACCAGCCTGTTGACGTTGTGGACTCAGCGCCTGCCGCAGATCGCTCCTGTCTGGGCGCTGGGGCTGACGCGGGCGCAACTGGCACGGCTGGAGCTTTTACGCAGCATATTGTTGGCGGCGTTGACGGCGGTTCTGGCCCTACCGCTTGGACTGGTTCTGGCTTGGGCACTGCTGGCGGTGATCAACGTGCAGGCCTTTGGCTGGCGGTTACCGATGTTTCTGTTCCCGGTGGATTGGGCCTACCTGTTCGTGCTGACCTTACTGGCTGCCGTGGTTGCTGCTGCCCTGCCCGCCCTGCGGGTCTTGCGCCTGCCGCCTGCTGATCTTTTGAGGGTGTTTGCCAATGAACGCTAGAGCTTGGCTTGTTGTAATGTTCTTGTTGCTACCCAGCACATCCTGGGCGCAGGGCTATGCTGGCTTAGGCGGGTCCGCCGATGGGTTCGACGTTCCCAAACGCGACTACCAGTTCGAATTCCCACGGGATCACGGTCCGCATCCAACATATAGGATTGAGTGGTGGTATTTGACCGCCAATCTTACCGGTGAGGACGGGCGCGACTATGGCATTCAATGGACCCTCTTCCGGTCAGCTCTGAAACCTTCCGAAGCCGAAGGCTGGCAAAGCCCGCAACTCTGGATGGGTCATGCGGCCGTAACCACACCGGAAACGCACTATTTTGCTGAACGTCTTTCACGCGGTGGAATCGGTCAGGCTGGTGTCAAGGCCGACCCGTTCGAGGCATGGATCGACGAATGGTACATGCGTGGGCCAGACCTGAATACAGTGTCCCTGTCGGCCAGCGGTGCCGAGTTTGCCTATGAACTTGACCTCACAGCACAAGGCCCACTGGTGTTTCACGGGGACGCCGGATACTCGGTCAAGTCCGCAGATGGGCAAGCCAGCTACTACTATTCCCAACCGTTCTTCGAGGTCGAAGGCGTTTTTAACCTGCCTGACGGCGATGTGGCGGTCACTGGTCACGGCTGGCTGGATCGAGAATGGTCGTCGCAACCCTTGGCCGACGATCAAACTGGTTGGGACTGGTTTTCACTGAGCTTTGACGATGGCGACAAGCTGATGGCGTTTCGTCTGCGCGGCGGGCGCGGTGATTTCACCGCCGCCACATGGATCGGCCCGGATGGCACAACGACCCCGCTGCCTAACGGGTCTGCGTCATTCACGCCGCTGAACACAACGCGCGTGGCCGGGCGCGACGTGCCGACCGAATGGCACGTCACCCTCCCCGACCATGGCTTGGACGTTGAGGTCTCTGCGATGACGCCCGACGCGTGGATGGCCACGCAATTCGAATACTGGGAGGGTCCGGTAACCGTCAAAGGCAGCCACACCGGACGAGGTTATCTTGAGATGACGGGCTATTAGAAGCCGACGTTATCACCTTTTCCAATTTAGCGGTCTGACCTTAGCGCACCACGTAAACCGATGCATTTGAATGCCGTACAACACGTGCGGCATTCGGACCAAGCAGATAATCCTTGAGGTCCGGTTTGTGCGCACCGATCACGATCAGATCGCTGTTCGCGCTTTCCGCCGTCTTCAGGATCTCGCGATACGCAGTGCCAGTAGCGACCACGTGGCGAACTTTGTCGTTTCGCTCGGCACCCAAAGCCGTAGTGCATAAATCGACAAGATGTTTATGCGCATCTTCCAGAGCTTTTTCGTGGAAATCCGGCTGGAAAAACCCGGACACCCAGCTTTCTCCAAAATCCGGCAAGACCGTCACCACATCCAGCTGGGCGCCGTCTTGATCAGCCAAGCGTGCTGCGGTCTTCAGTACATTTACGTCCACATCGCCATTGCTGATATCGACTGCACAGAGAACGGATTGCGTCATGCGGGCACCTCTTCTTGTCTGGCGGCGCGACCGCGTTGAAGGAAGGCGATCAAACCCAGTAAGATCATCGCGGGAATGTAGATCAACTGTTTGGGTGGTTGGCTGGACGGCAAGCTGACCGAGGTCAAACGCACAGCCTCGTCCCCATAGTAGTCGAAGTTGCCCAGCTCGTCGGCAACTGGCGATCCAAACATCGGCTCTTCCAGTTTGATCAAACCGTCCTCTTCAAGCAGCAGCAGACCCATTGCGTCGACTCGCGCCTCACCACCCTCTTCATTGCCAACGGTTACTATTACGGTGGTGTCCGTCATCGCAAGCGTATCAAAGTCCGGGCCACTGACGACAAGCCGAACCTCGGTTCCTAGGGGCGTTTGCCCGATCGTTTCAACAAAGGCCGACGGTTCAACCGACGCATATGGTGGGGAAATGCGATCCATGAAGTAGTCCGGTCGGAACAATGCAAAGGCCACGAAGATCAGTGCGATGCTCTCATAGATACGGCTATGGGTCAGGAAGTAGCCCATTGTTCCCGCAGTGAAGACAAGAATTGCTATTGTTGCGAATATGGCAACAATTATCCCCTCAACCCAGGTCACATCAATCAACAGAAGATCAGTGTTGAAGATGAACACAAATGGCAGGGCTACGGTCCGCAAGCTATAGAAGAAGGCCGTGAAACCGGTTCTGATCGCATCACCGCCCGAGACTGCTGCAGCGGCGAAACTTGCCAAGCCGACCGGGGGCGTCACGTCCGCCATGATGCCGAAATAGAACACGAACAAGTGAACCGCGATCAGCGGTACGATCAGCCCGCTCTGCGCACCCAGTTCGACGACCACGCCAGCCATGAGCGAACTGACTACGATGTAGTTCGCCGTGGTCGGCAGGCCCATACCCAGGATAAGGCTAAGGATACCGACCATGACCAGCATCAGGATCAGGTTGCCGCCCGAGAGGAACTCAACCAGATCGGCCATCACCTGACCCACCCCTGTCAACGTAACGGTGCCAACGATCACGCCCGCCGTTGCGGTCGCCAACGCGATCCCGATCATGTTGCGCGCACCATCAATCAAGCCCTGCCACAGGTCGACAACGCCATCGACAAAGCTGGCGCTCAGGGTGTGCTGACCGCGAAACAACGCCTTGAGCGGTTTTTGTGTCAACAGGATTACAAACAGCAAGGCCGTGGCCCAGAACGCGGACAGACCTGGCGATTTCTGTTCAATCATCAGGAAATAGACCAGCACGATGATTGGCAGCAAATAATGCAGACCGGCCTTGTAGATGTCAGCGATGACCGGCAGTTGCACCTCTTGGGCGTTTGGATCATCAGGCTCAAGATCCGGCACTTGGGCTGCCAGATACAGCAAGCCCACATAGACGGCACAAACAACAAGGCTCAGGATCACGCCAGCGGAGGACGGCGCCCAGCTTGTGACCGCCTCGACCGGGAATTGCGAGCCATAACAGAGACCGGCAAACACAAGGAAGAAGGACAGCATACCAATTACCGTACGCGCAAGATGCACATCGCGGTCACCCAGCGTGGGCATGTTCCGCTTCACCGCCTCCAGATGTACGATGTAAACCAAAGCGATGTATGAGATCGCAGCGGGCAGGAAGGCGTGCGTGATCACTTCGACATACGAAATGCCGACATATTCTACCATCAGAAAGGCCGCAGCCCCCATGACCGGCGGCATGATCTGTCCGTTTACGGACGACGCGACCTCAACCGACCCGGCCTGTTCGCTGCTAAACCCGACGCGCTTCATCAGCGGAATGGTGAATGTACCCGTTGTCACAACGTTGGCGATAGACGAGCCCGAGATCAGACCGGTTGCAGCCGAACCCACAACAGCCGCCTTGGCCGGACCGCCACGCAGGTGACCCAAGGCGCCAAAGGCCATTTTGATGAAATAGTTCCCTGCCCCGGCTTTATCGAGCAATGCGCCGAACAGCACGAACAGGAATACGAATTTCGTTGAAACACCCAAGGCGATGCCGAACACGCCCTCGGATGTGATCCACATATGGCTCATTGCCTTTTGCAGGCTGGCCCCTTTCCAGCGAATAACCTCCGGCACCCAATCGGATGACCCAAAGAATACGTAGACTAGAAAAATCGAAGCGATGATCGCCATTGCCGGGCCCAACGCGCGCCGCGCGGCCTCGAACAGCAGCAGCAGACCACCCAAAGCGACCCATTTATCCGTGTCGTCAGCAAGGCCTCCCGCTCGCACGATCTTTTCATAGAAAAAATACCCGTAAAGCGCCACAAACGCGCCGATGACACCCATGATCCAATCCTGAACAGGGATGTAGTCTCGGGGGCTGGATCTTAGTGCCGGATAGGCTGCAAAGGCCAAAAACATGGCGAATGCCAAGTGAAACTGTCGCGCATTGTTCACTACGCTGCCGGGGAGGACATAGTTCGCAACTGGTGAAGCCAAAAGAACCTGAAATATCGACCAGATCGCCGCCACGACGGCCAGAAATATCCCGACGTTCCCGACCGGATTGCGCCCGCCCGCATCAGATGAAGCCACAAGATCCTGCAGTTCTTCCTCGGAAAGTGGACGATTGGATTGTGTGTCGGAACTCATAAGATGTCTCCCCGTCGTGGCCTATTCCGGCCTTTTGGAACACCCGTTATTCTACGGGCTTGCTGCAGGGCGCCCGTGGGCACCCTGCTTTCGGTCTGGTTTACTGAATCCAGCCTTTTTCTTTGTAGTACTTCTCGGCACCCGGATGCAGCGGAGCCGACAGACCGTCTGCGATCATCTCTTCGGGCTTGAGATTGGCGAATGCCGGGTGCAGCTTTTTGAAGTCTTCAAAATTCTCGAAGACCGAGCTGACAACCGCATAAACCGCGTCTTCCGACACGTCTGCCGAGGTCACGAAGGTTGCACCAACACCAAAGGTTGCCGTGTCCCCGTCAGAGCCACGATACATACCACCGGGAATGGTTGCGGTACGGTAGAACGAGTTGTCGCTGACCAGCTTGTCAACGGCTTCACCGCTGACATTTACCAGAACCGAGTCACACGCGGTGGTAGCTTCCTGGATCGAGCCCGAGGGGTGACCCACGGTGTAAACCATAGCATCGATCTGATTGTCGCACAAAGCCGCCGATTGCTCGGCCGCTTTCAACTCGGTCGCCAGTTCGAAATCGCCGGTGGTCCAGCCAAGTTCACCCATAAGCACTTCCATGGTGCCGCGCTGACCTGAACCGGGGTTGCCGATATTGACGCGCTTGCCTTTCAGGTCTTCGAAGTTGGCGATGCCGGAATCGGCGCGGGCCACAACGGTGAACGGTTCGGGGTGAACCGAGAACACCGCGCGCAGGCCTTCGAACGGACCATCGGCCTCGAAATTCTCCGAGCTGCCGTTAAACGCGTGGTACTGCCAGTCAGACTGTGCCACACCAAATTGCAACTCACCCTCGCGGATGGTCTTGATGTTGTAGACAGAACCACCGGTCGATTCGACCGAGCAACGAACACCGTGCTCTTTGCGTCCCTTGTTTACCAGACGGCAGATTGCACCTCCGGTCGGATAATACACGCCAGTCACGCCGCCTGTGCCGATCGTGATAAATTCTTCCGCATACACTGCCGGAGCCATAAGGGCTGCGGTTACCACCGCGCCGAGGCTAAGCTTGCTGCTGTTTTTCATATTTGAGAACTCCCAATTCTTATGCTGGATGGGAGACCGCCTTACAGCCCCCCTCCAGGGACTTCGCCGGTTAAGGCAAGCGCGCGCCTGTCGCAACAGGTGCAAGCGCCGAATGTGTTAAAATCTCCCAACGTATTAAACGTTTGATTCTGAGACGGTACTTGTCAAGCCCCAGCACCGGGCCCAAAGCTCAAAGCTTCATATCTGAGGGGATTTGTGGAACTTTCCCCGTTGCGATGTGGCTGAACTCGAGCGACGGGTGTTCTTCTGGCAATGCAGCATAGTATTACTGCTGCAAGGCATTTTCTGCCTTTTCCTGTCGTACTGGTATTTCAATGATTCCAAATAGAAACGCAGCAAATGCGGATTGAATGGAGATTGCCATCAAGCTGAAACCCGCCGCTGTCAGTTTGGTCGTCAACGGGGTGTTCAAGTCGCCAAAGCCGGTCCACGCCCATTGTGCAAAGGCTATGAGGAACAATAACAGCCCCAACAGCAGCAGCCAGAAAGCAAATAACGCAATATTGTCCGTCGTCGCCCAGTTGCGCAGCACCCTGCTTGCGCCACCAACAGGCACCAACCCGTTTTTGGTGGCGATCATGCGCGCAAGGGCGCCGAAGGTCAAAAGCTGCGTCCCAACGATTGCAGTCAAACACGCCGCAAGGAACGTGTTGGTGCCGAGCCTGACTGACTCTGTGAGCTGTATGGGTCCGAACATCAAGACCAGCGCAACAACCCCGCCGATCACCGTGAACGCGAGGCCCGGGTAAAGGAAAAGCCACCTTGGGCTGTGCATCAACAGGAATTTCAGGTGCCTCCACCCATCCCGCCATGTCCTGAGATGCGGTGGCCTGCTGCGGCCGTCGGGGCGGAGCGTTGTTGGCACTTCGGCTATTTTCAGAGACTCCATGGACGACCGAACCACCATCTCGGACGCATATTCCATCCCCGAGGTATGCAGCCCCAGGCCGAGTACCGCATCGCGGCGAAACCCACGCAGACCGCAATGAAAATCACCTGTCCTGATATTGAACAGAAGACGCCCAATAAAACTGAGAACCGGATTGCCCAAGTAACGGTGTAGAAACGGCATCGCGCCTTCAGAGATGCCACCCTTGAACCGATTGCCCATCACAAGATCGTTGCCCGCGCGCAATTCCTGGATGAAGAGCTCAAGCCTGGAAAAGTCGTAACTGTCATCAGCATCGCCCATGATGACATACGTACCGCGCGCGGCTTCAATTCCGCCGGATAATGCGGCGCCGTAGCCTTTTTGCGCCACGTGAACGACCCGGGCACCCAGATTTTCGGCCATTGCTATTGACCCGTCTGTGCTGCCGTTATCCGCGATCAGTACTTCGCCCTGGATGTTTTCGCGTTCGAGAAAGTCCAAAGCCTTGCGAATACAGATCTCAATCGTTTCGGCCTCGTTCAGGCACGGCATCAAGATCGTTAATTCAAGCGCGCCTCCGCTCTGTTTACCCGGAACCATAACACAACACCAGAAGACCTAAATGAACGCATAGTAGCTTCGCAGACAGTTCTAATAAGTCAACGTTTGGTGTTTGTGGTGGGCGAATAGACTGGATAGCCAATCAATACTCAGACAACATCTCGTATTGTTTCGTATTTACGATCAAAACAAGCAAACAATTGAACAAGATCAAACAATCGGCTCAGCCGCGTCGAAAAACGATAAGATGTGGTGCCCAAGGAGAGACTCGAACTCTCACGCCCGTGAAGGCGGGGGATTTTGAATCCCCTGCGTCTACCATTCCGCCACTTGGGCCACGAACACTGCATTAGCGCCCACAGCCGGGAAGGTCCAGAGGCAAAAACCAACCTAAATACAGTTTGTTTTCACCACAGCGGTTGACGACCCACCGGGTGCGTGATTTGGCTTGATGAACGTTAAAGCAGGGTTTTAACTCCATATGTTGCGATCGCTTTATGACTGGACCATTCGTCTGGCCGAACATCCGCATGCTTTGTGGGCGTTGGCTTTTGTGGCGTTTATCGAAAGCTCGGTCTTCCCGATCCCACCTGATGTGCTGATGATTCCGATGATATTGGCCCGCCCATCACGGGCCTGGCTGATCGCAACGGTGGCATTGGTGGCCTCGGTACTGGGGGGGTTGCTGGGCTATGCCATCGGTGCGTTTTTCTACGAAAGCATCGGCCAACCCGTCTTGCAGTCCATGGGCAAAGCCCAAGCGATGGAGGCGTTCAATACCCGCTTTAACGATTTTGGGTTCTGGGCCGTCCTGACGGCTGGCGTCACGCCGTTCCCCTACAAGGTCATCACCATCATGTCCGGATGGACGGGAATGCCGTTGGGTACATTCATTGCTACATCGATACTGGCCCGGGCGTTGCGATTCTTTGCCGTGGCCGGGCTATTGTGGGGTTTTGGTGAACCGATCCGGGCCTTCATCGAGCGACGTCTGGGCCTTATGTTCACGCTGTTCATCATCTTTCTGATCGGCGGATTCTACGCGGTTAAGTTCCTATGACTCCCAGAAACACTTTGGTGCTGACCGCTATGATTGGATCCGCGGCTTTGCTGTTAGGCGCTTGGGGCTTTCAGTATCTGGGTGGGCTCGCGCCGTGCAAAATGTGCATCTGGCAGCGCTACCCGCATGGCGCGGGCATCCTGATAGGGGTTTTGGCCCTGACGCTGCCGCGTGCAAATCTTTTGCCGCTGCTGGGCGCATTGGCTGCGCTTACAACAGCGGGGATTGGCGTATTTCACGCCGGGGTCGAGCAACGATGGTGGGAAGGACCCTCCAGCTGTTCCGCCGGCGATATCGGAGGTTTGTCAGCGCAGGAACTGATGGACCAGATCATGTCTGCACCGCTGGTGCGCTGCGACGAGATACCGTGGCAGATGTTCGGGCTGTCCATGGCCGGGTGGAACGCCGTTCTTTCGAGCATTCTGGTATTGCTGTGGATTGCTGCGTGGCGCTCTGGCCGTCAAAACTCGTCCAGTTCCGCGTCCCAATAGAGAAAGTCGATCCAGCTTTCATGCAGGTGGTTCGGTGGGAATTTCCGACCGATATTTCTGAGCGCTTCGGCATCTGGTCGACGCGGCGGTTTGCGCAAGGTCATCCGAGCCTGCTTAAGCGACTTGGACCCTTTCTTCAGATTGCACGGACTGCAAGCTGCCACCACGTTTTGCCAGCTTGTAACACCGCCCGAGGCGCGCGGAACTACATGGTCAAAAGTCAAGTTATCGCGGCAACCACAGTACTGACAGCGGAATTCATCCCTCAGAAATAAATTAAAGCGCGTGAAGGCCACGCGCTTTCTGGGTTTTACATAGTCTTTCAAGACAACCACCGAAGGTATTCGAATCTCGGTGCTCGGGCTTCGGACGACTTCGTCGTATTCGGCCACAATATCCACCCTGTCCAGCCAGGCAGCTTTTATTGCCTCTTGCCACGGCCACAGCGACAACGGGTAATAAGACAGCGGGCGATAATCGGCGTTCAAAACCAGTGCCGGATGGTGCTTGAGAGCACCAGGTTCCCTGACAAATTCGGTCCTGAATTCTCCATCCATATCAGAATCGCTCCTGGCTCTGCTCTGCCCGCTTTTGACGTCAGAGCGGGCATCACCCGCCCTGTCCACAACTTAACTATATATCGTGGTAAAACTCTGACAAGCCCTGAGTTTCCACAATATCTCGCGGATTGGTTAAGGCGACTCCGTAACATCTGCGTGACAGTTATCCACAGGTTGCGTCAACAGTGTCCTTCAAGCTATGGCACCGTTCATGAGCTGGTTCATTCGATTCAACAAACCCTATGACGTCTTGCCGCAGTTCACCGACCGCGCAAACTCGGAATCACCACGCAGAACGTTGTCAGATTTTATCGACCTGCCCGGTGTCTATCCGGCCGGGCGCCTGGATCGTGACAGTGAAGGGCTGATGCTGCTGACTGACAACGGTCGGTTGCAGGCGCAGATTTCTGATCCCAAGCACAAGATGCCCAAAACCTATTGGGTGCAGGTCGAGGGTTTGCCCGATGCAGCCGCGCTGGCAGCCCTTCGAAATGGGATCGAGTTAAAGGACGGGCTATCCCGCCCCGCAAAGGTGCGATTAATTGACGAACCACTCGGGCTTTGGTCGCGAAATCCACCGATCAGGGTGCGACAGACAGTGCCCGATTGCTGGATCGAGCTGACCCTGCGCGAAGGTCGCAATCGGCAGGTACGGCGGATGACCGCGGCTGTCGGCCACCCAACCCTGCGCCTGATCCGTGCAAAGATCGGCGATTGGACGTTGGATGGTTTGGCTCCCGGCCAGTGGGATAGTCTACCTGCGCCCGAGTTGAATGTCGGGCAGCAACGAAAGCGGGACCGCCGCCCGCGCCGATGACAAAAAACGCGTCGTGTGATAGCGTTACAGCATGAAAGTTACACCTGAGACACCTGTACCCGAAGGCATTCTTGAGGCCGCGCTGTATGTCGACGACCTGGCTGCCGCAGAACGCTTTTATGGAGAGATCCTCTCACTTGAGAAAATCCAGCATGATGCCGAGCGACACGTTTTTTTTCGTGTCGGCAGTTCCGTTTTGCTGCTGTTCAATGCAGATGAAACTGAAAAGTCGCCTGGCAACACCCAGTTCCCTGTACCGCCCCACGGAGCACGGGGACCAGGCCATGTCTGTTTGATCCTTTCGCGGGAACAGATCGACGTGATGCGGAAGCACCTTTTGGATTGGAACATACCGATTGACTCGGAATTCGACTGGCCCAACGGTGCGCGCTCTCTTTATGTGCGTGATCCGTCTGGAAACTCTGTGGAGTTTGCCGAGCGGCAACTGTGGGCCTAAGCCCGGCGCGTTCAGGAAACTGTTTCTCTCTTGATGTCGAAGCGTTTTGAGATTCGATCAACCTGTGTCCCATCCGCTAGCGGAACGCCGTAAGCAACTGAATAGTCAGAAAACCCCATTTTCTCATAATACCTCAACCCCATTCCGTTATCGGCCCTAATTGTTGCGTTAATAGAAACAATTCCAATTGAGGCGGCGAATTTTGAAGTTTCCCCAAACAAAGCCCGCCCAACCCCTTTCAAGACGGGCTGACGGCGCGTGAACGTGGCGATGTCGGCCCAGCCTGCCGGAAGGGCATCATACTCGCCCAGCCACTGAAAACCGGTCACCTGACCTTGATCGTCAAGCGCAACGTGACAGCAAATCTTGCCTGAGTTTTCCAAAAAGGATTGACTGAATAATGTTTCCGTAAACGGGGTTTCAAATGCGGTTGATCCGCCGATCTGAATGATTTCGTTGAGGATTTGGCACGCGATGCTCACGTCCTCGGACATCATCGGGCGAACGGTGATCACCGCTACAGACTCAACTTGTCGCGCATGAAGGCCAACGCAACACTCAGGCCGTCCGGTGCAATTCCGTGGCCGGTTCCCTTCATGATGTGGGCGTAAACCTCTTTAAACCCTGCAGCCTGCAGCGCTTCGGCGGCTTCGGGCAATGATTGCGGCGGCACCAAATCATCCGCGTCACCGTGCACCAACAGGATGGGCATTCGACTGACAACTTCGTCAGCAAGCAGGTCGGGTTCCAGCAATCGACCAGAAAAGGCAACGATTCCCGCGACCGGGTCTTCGCGACGTGGGGCAACATGCAGGCTCATCATCGTGCCCTGCGAGAAACCGAACAGAACGACCTGCTCAGGCAAAACGTCTTCATCCACCATCAACGCATCAAGAAAGGCGTTGAAATCCTGAATGGCCATTTCCATGCCGCGCTGCGCTTCTTCTTCCGACGACCCGTCGATCCATGGAATTGGAAACCACTGAAACCCGTTAGGCATTCCAGTAATCTGTTCGGGCGCATCTGGGGCGACGAACAGCGTGTCGGGTAAATGTTCACCCAGCGGATCAGCCAAGCCCAGCAAGTCGGCCCCATTGGCACCATACCCGTGTACGAACACCACGACCGAGCGTGTGTCGCCCGAAACCGGCTCTTTTCGGAGCGCATTCAAAACCCGTGTCATCTGATCCCTTCTCGTTCCTTGGCCACCCGGTAATAGGCCCACAACACACGCGCCGCAACCGACCGCCAGGGCGACCAGGCCTCGGCCATCTTGCGCAGCTCTTTGTCCGCAGGACGCGTGGGCAAATCGTAGAGGACTCGCGCCGCCTCTTGCAGTGC
The DNA here is from genome assembly GCF_056159225.1 of Ruegeria sp. AWH4_226. Classification (NCBI taxonomy): domain Bacteria; kingdom Pseudomonadati; phylum Pseudomonadota; class Alphaproteobacteria; order Rhodobacterales; family Roseobacteraceae; genus Ruegeria; species Ruegeria sp. AWH4_226. Next base: position 1,092,921 of record NZ_JBSWUU010000001.1, read on the forward strand.
CAGATCGCCCGGAGCAATGACATCGGCACGGCCCAGCGAAAACATCGCGTAGATCTCAGCCGTCCAAACCCCGATGCCGGGCACTTCGGTCAGCGTGGCGATTACATCTGCATTAGAAGAGGTGCGTAACGCTTTGTAATCGATGCGCGCTTCGGCCAGTGCACGCGCATATCGTATCTTTTGACGGCTTAGCCCGACTGCCCGCAAATCTTCATCTGTTGCCCGCATAATCTTGCGCGGCCCCGTAAGACTTGCGTCTTTCAAACGCTTCCAAATGGCATTGGCCGACGCAACGCTGACTTGTTGACTCACAATCGCGCTCAAAAGCTGCGCAAACCCGTCGGGGCGTCGGCGCAAAGGCAGTGGCCCGGTCTGGTCCATTGCCCAAGCCATGCGCGGACAGCTATCTGCCAGCCACGTGGCCCCTTCTGAAACGCATTCAGGTGTCTCGATAATACGTCCTACGGACATCGGCGCTCCGGGCTGTTTGCAGTGCGCTCACGTTAGGTTGCTTTGTCGCAGATGCAACCCGCTTGTATGACTGGCGTTTGAAAGATACGGATGAGCCTATGACGATGACGACGACGACCCCCGACAACAGCCAGGCCAAGCGCAATGTCGCCGTATTGGTGGCGGCACAAGCTGTGCTTGGCGCACAGATGCCGATGATTTTTATCGTTGGTGGATTGGCGGGACAGTCGCTGGCGTCCAACCCCTGTTTAGCCACGCTGCCCATTTCGCTGATCGTTTTGGGTTCAATGCTGGCGGCGACACCCGTTTCAGCCATCATGCAACGTTGGGGGCGGCGCGTTGGTTTCCTCGTGGGTGCCACGGCCGGAGCCCTCGGTGGCGTGGTTGGTGCTTATGGTCTTTACCTCGGGTCCTTCCCGATTTTTCTATTGGGCAGCGCGCTGACCGGCATTTATATGAGCGCGCACGGGTTTTATCGTTTCGCCGCTGCGGATACAGCCTCGGATGACTACCAGCCCAAAGCCATTTCCTACGTCATGGCGGGCGGTCTGGCAGCCGCCATTATTGGGCCACAGATCGTAAAGCTGACCGCGGAAGCCTATGTCATTCCATTTCTCGGCACGTATCTGGCCGTTATTGCGGTGAATGTTCTTGGCTCGGCCCTGTTCCTTTTCCTCGATATTCCAAAGCCCGAGAAACCCAAAGAAGACGCGCCCAAAGGTCGTTCCCGGCTTGAGATGTTAAAGACCCCCAGAATCGCCGTGGCAATCATCTGCGGCATGGTCTCGTACGCGCTGATGAACCTAGTGATGACCTCCACACCGCTGGCGGTTGTGGGGTGTGGGTTCAGCTCCGATGATGCTGCGGACGTGGTCACGAGCCATGTTCTTGCAATGTATGTACCCAGCTTTTTCACCGGCCAATTGATCGCGCGATTTGGTGTAGAGAAAATCGTGGCCCTTGGTCTTGCGATTTTGGGGGCGGCTGGCGTTGTTGCCCTGCAAGGTGTTGAGCTGGGTAATTTTTTCGTCGCCCTGATCCTTTTGGGGATCGGTTGGAACTTTGGCTTTATTGGTGCCACAACCATGCTGGCCTCTTCACATGAACCGAGCGAGCGCGGCCGGATGCAGGGTCTTAACGATCTGCTGGTGTTCGGAGGCGTTACGGTCGCATCACTGGCCTCGGGCGGGTTGATGAACTGTTCCGGCGGGTCGGCTGTCGAAGGATGGACCGCAGTCAACCTCGCCATGATCCCCTTGCTGACATTGGCGGGTGGTGCGTTGTTGTGGCTGGTCCTGAAACCGTCCGAGCCGGAAACGGTCTGACGGTTACAAGCGACCGCTTGCAACCGTCCACATCAGGGACAGCCTGCGCCGGATCTCACCCTGTGCAAGATCACCAGCCGCAACACGGTCTGGTCGCGTAACAGCCCGCCGCAGCACCCATTCAGCCTGCCAGCCGGTATAAAGCGCGGGTCGGGCCTGTGCCGAAATGAGCGAAGCGTTGGACCGACCTTTGCGAAGCCTACTGAGCGCCTTTTGCGCAAGCGCGCGCACACCATCAGGCGTGCCGTCCAACAATGGAATCCGGCTGCGCGCCTCAAGATCAGGAATGGCGCGAAGCCAATTCGCCACGCCAACTCCATAGCCGATATCACGCAACGCGGTCTCATCCGCTGGACCCAGAACATGGGCCGCTGCAACCATCAAAGACCCGGAACTGTGGTCGATATAAGAGTCAAAATGGGCCTCATCCTCAAACGGATCACGATAGATATCCCAACGTCTTACGGCCACATATTCATCAAGCATTCCCGCCATATCCGGCGATAGAACCTGAGACAGAGGCGTTACGACTTCATGCCGGCGTACGGGCTTGCCATCAGCGATCTCTTGCAGCGCGTCGCGCCACCATTGCAGGCGCATCTCGGCAATCATCGCCTCTTGCGTGACCCAGGGTGCGCGCGCAACCTCGGCGTTCAGGGCATAAAGCGGGAACAACATTGGTCGCACAGCAACAGGCGCTGCCATAACCGCCATGAAGCGATCTGGGTCGGCGCGATGCACCAGCGCAGCGCAGGCCTTGACGTCATCGTCGAAACCAACGGTCACTCTGCCACTACCGCTTGCGGCCCTGCGTCACGCACCAGTTTCCACTGGATTGCGTCCAACAATGCCTCGAACGAGGCGTCAACGATATTCGCGCTGACGCCCACAGTTGACCACCGCCGCCCCTGCCCGTCTTCGCTGTCAATGATCACGCGGGTCACGGCCTCTGTCCCGCCCTGTGTGATGCGCACCTTGAAATCAACCAGCCTCATATCTGCCAGAACCTGAGAATACTGCCCCAGATCCTTTGCCAAAGCCTTGGCCAACGCGTTAACCGGCCCCCGGTCGCTGCCGTCCTCATCCAAAGACTCGCTGACCGACAGTTTCTTTTCCCCGTCCACCTTCACAACAACCACTGCCTCAGACAGGCTGACCATCTTGTTGTACTTGTTCTTTCGCCGCTCAACCGTGACTTTGTAGCGCTTAACCTCGAAGAACTCGGGCAGTTGCCCCAACTCCTCCCGTGCCAGCAGTTCAAAACTGGCCTGAGCGGTGTCGTAGGAATAACCATCAGCCTCACGGCGTTTTATCCGATCCAGGATGCGGCCAAGGGCCGGATCATCTTTGTCAACGGACAGCCCCGCTTCGGTCAGCCGTTTACGCAGGTTCGACTGCCCCGCCTGGTTCGACATCGGTATGATCCGCGCATTCCCAACCGAGGCCGGATCTACATGTTCATAGGTCGACGGGTCCTTGAGAATCGCGCTGACATGCAGCCCTGCTTTATGCGCAAAGGCCGACGCCCCGACATAAGCCGCTTGCTTGCTGGGCACCCGGTTCAGGATGTCGTCAAGCATTCGGCTGACACGGGTCAAACCGGCCAAGGCATCGACGCTGACGCCGATGTCAAAGTTTGATGCATACGGTTCCTTCAGCAACAAGGTCGGGATCAGAGCAGTCAGGTTCGCATTTCCGCAACGCTCACCCAGTCCGTTCAAAGTCCCCTGAATTTGTCGCGCACCGGCATCGACAGCGGCCAGAGAACAGGCCACCGCGTTCTCGGTATCGTTGTGCGTGTGAATCCCGAGGCGGTCGCCCGGCAACCCCGCTGCGATTACCTCGGTCACGATGCGCGAGACCTCGGCTGGTAGCGCACCACCGTTTGTGTCGCACAGCACGACCCAACGGGCACCAGATTCCAAAGCGGCCCGGCACACATCGACAGCATAGGTTGGATTGTCTTTGTAACCGTCAAAGAAGTGTTCGGCATCAAACAGGGCCTCACGCCCCTGCGCCACGACATGCGCGATCGATGCTCGAACGTTTTCAACATTCTCCTCCAGTGAAATTCCCAACGCATGAGTCACGTGGTAATCATGCGATTTTCCCACCAGACAGACCGCTTGCGTGCCTGCGTTCATTACTGCGGCCAACACATCGTCATTTTCTGCCGACCGCCCCGCGCGTTTGGTCATCCCGAAGGCGGTCAACCGCGCCGATATCTTCGGAGTGCTTTCAAAAAACGCGCTGTCCGTTGGGTTTGCGCCGGGCCACCCGCCTTCGATGTAATCAAGCCCCAGCGCATCAAGAGCCTGCGCGATCTGCACTTTTTCGGCGGTCGAAAATTGCACCCCTTGCGTCTGCTGCCCGTCCCGCAGGGTCGTATCGTAGAGGTATAAACGTTCCTTTGACATTACACCTCCTCCAGCTTGGCCGCGTCGAAACCAGCGCCCGGAACCAACTCGACCTTTTCCTTGCTCATGCGAACTTCGAGTCCGGCGGCGATATAGGCAGCCTTCAGGCGATCCACTTCCGAGAAATCCTTGCTTTGCATCGCAGCAGTCCGCGCATCCGCAAGCCGATCTTCAAAAGCAGCCAGATCCAACGAACCTGTGTCCGCCCACGCCCCCATTTCCGGTGATAACAGCCCCAGCAACTGCGCACTTGCCAACAGGCCCGCTGCATCCCCATCTGCAGCCAGGCGGTAGAGGTCAGCCAAAGCACCCGCTGTATTCAGGTCATCACTCAGCGCAGCGACAACTGCGGGTGCCGCGCTGGCGGCGGGCTCGATGCCGGCGGTCAGCGCACGCCATTTGCGCAGCGTGGCTTCAGCCTCATGCGCCTTCTTCTCCGTCCAGTCCATCGGCTTGCGATAGTGGGTCTGAAGGAAGACAAAGCGGATCACTTCCCCTGGAACGCCTTGTTCCAGCAGATCATGCACAGTAAAGAAATTACCCAGTGATTTCGACATCTTCTTGCCTTCCACCTGCAACATCTCATTGTGCAGCCAGTACCGGGCAAACTCACCTTCGGGATGCGCGCAGCAGCTTTGTGCAATCTCATTTTCGTGGTGTGGGAACATCAGATCATTGCCGCCCCCGTGAATGTCAAAACTGTCCCCCAACAACTCATAACTCATGGCCGAGCACTCTATGTGCCATCCCGGACGCCCACGTCCCCATGGGCTGTCCCAACCCGGCAACTCGTCGGTGGATGGCTTCCACAAAACAAAATCCATGGGGTTCTTTTTGTAAGGCGCAACTTCAACCCGCGCGCCCGCGATCATGTCATCAACGGACCGGCCGGACAGTGACCCGTAGTGCGCTTTCCAGCTGTCGACAGCAAAAAGAACGTGCCCCTCGGCCGCGTAGGCGTGGCCTTTGTCGATCAGGTCCTGAATCATCGCGATCATCTGACCAATATACTCAGTCGCGCGCGGCATGTAGTTGGGCTCCAACGCACCCAACGCTCCCATGTCGTGAAGATACCAGCCGATTGTCTCGTCCGACCGTTGCTGCACCAACTGTTCCAACGTTCCTTCTGCCCCGGCCTTTTGACGGGCCAGCGCCGTTGCGTTGATCTTGTCATCAACGTCAGTGAAGTTGCGTACGTAAGTCACGTGGTCGGCGCCATAGGTATGCCGTAATAACCGATACAGCACATCAAACACTACGACAGGGCGCGCGTTACCCAGATGAGCACGGTCGTAGACTGTCGGACCACAGACATACATCCGCACATCTTCCGCATTAATCGGCACGAAATCTTCCTTCGTCCGGGTCCGGGTGTTGTGCAGTTTGATTGTCATCGGTCAGCTCCTAAAGACAGCGTAGCTACTCGCGTTGGCGCGGGCTTAGCAACTTGTCTCAGGGATGAAAACGAAAGAAACCGGCCCGCTTGATTAATCAGCAGGTAATGCAGCAGGTAATGCAGCAGGTAATGATGCAAGTCGTCGGTTTCATAATTCTGCACTAGCACGCAGATGGCCAGACGCCAAGCCTTGAGTTTCGCTTTCTTCCGCTGCATTTTTTACATTATGAACCGAGACAGAGTGAATGCCATTTGCCGGACCTTTCCGGGCGCGGAACAGTCGGACCCATGGGGCGGCGGTCATGACGCCTGGAAAATCGGCGGTAAAATGTTTGCCTGTATCGGAACGGCAAATGACGGCGTTTCTGTTAAAACGCCTGACATCGAAACTGCCCAGATGCTAATCGATGCGGGGGTTGGTGTGAAAGCGCCCTATTTCCATCGAAGCTGGATTCGCCTACCTTTCGATTGCGATAAGGACGAATTGCAGCATCGACTAGCCTCCTCATACGACATTGTCCGTGCCTCACTCACCAAAAAGGTCCAGGCAACTCTCCCGCCGCGAAGCTGATTGAAAAACTATCGCTGCTCTTGCTCTTTCCCTGAAAAAGACGGAACGGGAACGGGTCACGAATTTGTCGCGCCCCTCACGCAGCTTACCGAGGACGGCGGTCACGGATGTGTATTCTACCGCGTGCGCCGGATGATTAACGCAGGTTGTGCCGTGACCGAACTGTCCGAAGATGAGCATGATAACCGCACGGTCACTGGCGAGGACCGGCGTACCGACTACCCGCGACAACGTGTTGATCACCTCCGGCGGTCCAGCGAGCTTCTTCGCCTCGCAGCTTGCCGTTTGTGATCCGGACGATATGTGGCTGTATCTCGACCCGTTTTGTTGCAACTTACCCCGGCACAACCCGCGGCGAGGGTGCGGTCGCGCGGGCAATCCAAACCACCGCTGAGGACGCATTCCAGCCGCGCGTAAACCTTATCGAGCCTGCCGCTGACGGCGCTGTATCGCTGTTGATCAACACACCGAACAACCGCTCCGGAGCTGTTTACCGACCCGAGACCCATGAAGGTATAGCAAAACTGTGCCGAAACATCGGCTTATGGCTGATTTCTGATGGGGTTTATAACACTCAGGTGGGGTTGATCAGCGCGCTCTCGACACTCTGCACGTTTGCTGCAGATCTTGCTAATAAGTGGTCTGCGGCACGCTAAAGGCCTCAGAACCGGAACGAAGTGCGCAGGTTGAACACGTTTGTATCCAAAGTACCGTTCGACCGCGTGACATCGTCGAACTCTTGCCTCAATGCCTCGCCACTGATGATAAGACGGTCGCCGATGGGATATGCCACACCAATTCCGTACACGGCGGCGGTATCATTATCAGCTGATGCGTCCGCGCGGGCTGCGCCGACCACAACATAACCCATAGCTGCGCCAAAATCGTAACCACCACGCAGCTTCACACTGGCAATACCGTCAAGTGTCCCCTCTCCATCACCCAAGCTGAGTGAAAGGTGGTTGTACTCAAGCTCACCACCCAAGACGAAATTCCCAAAGTCCCGGTCATATCCGATATGAGCACCGAGGCCAAAGTCATCTCCGCCCGCTCCATCCGGACCATCCGCATCAGCATATCCGAAACTGAACCCGGCATAGGCACCAGTCCAATCCTCGGCCAAAACCGGAGTCGCCAGCAACGCCGCCAAAGATAGACTGAGTGCCAACAGGCGTTTCATTCACCTCTCCCAAAAAACCAAGCGTCTCAGCTTTGGTCTTTAAAACAGTAATAACTCAATAACTTGGTTCGTGTTGGTTAATTTTCAATTAAGCGCAAAACACACTCTCGAATAAGTGAAACAAGTATAACAGATTTACGTCCGCACGGAAAAAAACTTGTGCAGACAAATGAACAGTGTGACATCCGCATGTTTACTTCGTTTTTGGCGCTCCACGTCGCAAACAGAACAGATTGCAACCCTGCATGGCTGAATACTTTTCCTAATAGGTGAGGACCAGCATGCAGAACGACGTGTGGAAGATTAGACTGGTCAGCCGCACGATCGGTGCGGACCGCGGGCGCGCTGCCCGAGGAAGGCCTTCAGGGCGTTGAAACACCCACCCTGAAACCTTCAATCACCCGGACACCATACCATGAACGATCAATCCCGAACCTCATCCCGCACTGGTGGTCGCGCGGCGCGCCGTGCTGCCCGTGCTACCGCGTTGCCCGAGCATTTGCGCCCAATCCGCCCCGGCATGGAAGGTGGTGTGCTAAATGTTCTGACCCAAGCTCAGATCGAACGCATCCACGAAACAGCCCTGACCGCCTTGGAAACCATCGGTTTGGCAGATGCCCCGCAAAGCGGTATCGACTATCTGGTTGGGGCTGGCTGCACACTGGGCGACGATGGTCGCATCCGGTTTCCGCGCGCTTTGGTTGAAGATACGCTCGCAAAGGCCAACCGCTCGGTCACGCTCTACAGTCGAGACGGTAAAACCGATCTAGAGTTGTCGGGCACGAAGGTCCATTACGGGACGGCCGGTGCCGCGGTCAGTATGGTCGATGTGTATGGTCAGGAATATCGCGACTCGACCGTACAAGACCTGCACGACGCCGCGCGTATCTGTGAGCAGCTCGAAAACATTCATTTTGTTCAACGTCCAATGGTCTGCCGCGATATTGCTGACAATCTGGAAATGGACCTGAACACAATTTACGCAGCCTGTTCAGGCACGTATAAACACATTGGAACCTCGTTTACCGAACCCAGCCATGTTGCCCCGGCGCTGGACCTGATCCACATGATCGCAGGCGGCGAAGATCAGTATCGCGAACGACCTTTCGTGTCGAATTCGAACTGTTTCGTTGTCCCACCGATGAAATTCGCGACCGAAAGCTGCGAAGTGATGGAAGAATGCATCAAGGGCGGCATGCCGGTCCTGCTGCTCTCTGCCGGGATGGCTGGTGCTACTGCGCCCTCAACCATTGCCGGAGCAATTGCCCAAGCGACCGCCGAATGCCTTGCCGGACTGGTTTATGTCAACGCTGTAAGACCCGGTGCTCCGGCAATTTTTGGGACTTGGCCGTTTGGCCTCGACCTGCGGACCGGTGCAATGTCCATTGGATCGGGCGAACAAGCCCTGCTGACCGCAGGTTGTGCCCAGATGCACCGTTTCTACGATTTGCCGGGCGGGGCCGCTGCCGGTGCGTCGGATTCGAAACTGCCCGATATGCAAGCGGGATGGGAGCAGATGTGCTCGAACGTCATGGCAGGCCTTGCCGGTTTGAACATGGTATACGAAGCTGCGGGCATGCACGCGTCATTGCTTGGGTTTTGTCATGAAAGCCTGATCTTGAGTGACGATTTGATCGGTCAGGCGCAGCGCTGCGTGCGCGGGATCGAGGTTACTGACGAAACACTTGCATTGGATCAGATGGCACAGGTCTGTATGGGTGGGCCCGGTCACTATCTTGGTGTCGATGCAACACTCAGCCGAATGCAGGCGGACTACGTTTACCCCAACTTTGGCGACCGCACATCACCTAAAGAATGGGCTGAACTTGGCAAACCCGACCTGATTGAAAAGGCTGTCAAACGCAAACAAGAGATTTTGGCCGCGCCCTCGCCAGCCCGCTTTGACCCCTTGCTGGACGCTGAGATTCGCGAAAAATTTAACATCCATCTCAGCAAGTAACCTACTGGAATAATGGCGTTCGTTCTGGCTACCTTAGCTTCGGCAGCCAGCCATATGAGGCCATTCGTATCGCGGCGAGAGTCTACCTAGGAGCCCTATTGAACGGCGGCAAAAAAAGAAAGGGGGCCGAGGCCCCCTGTCAGTTTCGCCTTCCAGGCTCATTTCGTTGACCGCCCGGTATTTTTTTGCCTGCGGCCTGGACTGCGCATGGGACGAGCGCACCCGCCCCGTGAAAGAGTGGGAGGGAGCAAATATTCCGCCCCACCCTGTTCCCGGCCAACACGGGCATGTCGGCCGAGTGGAGAAAGGCAACCCCGGTAAGTCTTGGCGCCCTTCTCCGTGTTCGTCGGGACCGGAAATCCATTGGAAACCCAAGTCCCTACACCCCGCCTGACGGGGCGTTTGCCTTAGCTACACCCGCTGGTCGCCCCGCAGGTGTTGCATTTCATACAGGTGCCGTTGCGCACCAGCGTGTAGTTTCCGCATTCGCCGCAGGGGTCGCCTTCGTAGCCCTGCATCTTGGCCTTGGTGCGGGCGTCCATACTGGTCGCCACGGTCGTTTCCACGACGGACGCTTCAAATTGTACCGCAGGCTCCGCCATGCCGTTCACCTCGGTCTGACCGCTGTTGAACACGACCAAGTCTTGCGGAAGGCGCTTTCGCAGGTATCCGGTCGAACTAATTTGTTTCAACACTTCCAGAGACTTGGACGCTGCACTTTCACTGATTTCCGACACGTTCGCACGGCCCTCTTCCTCGCCCCGACCAAGATCGTCAAAGGTTGCGCCCTCTGGTTTCACGTGGGCCAGATCGGTGCGGTCCAGATAGGACACGGCCAGTTCGCGGAAGATATAATCAAGGATCGACGTCGCGTTCTTAATCGAGTCGTTGCCCTGCACCATCCCCGCCGGTTCGAATTTGGTGAAGGTGAAGGCGTCGACAAATTCTTCCAATGGCACGCCATATTGCAGGCCGACCGAGACCGCGATGGCGAAGTTGTTCATCATCGCCCGGAAGCCAGCGCCTTCCTTGTGCATATCGATGAAGATCTCGCCCAGCTTGCCGTCTTCGAACTCACCGGTCCGCAGATACACCTTGTGGCCGCCGACGATCGCCTTTTGCGTGTACCCTTTACGCCGATGCGGCAGTTTCTCACGATGGCTGCGGATCATCTCCTTGACCACAACCTTCTCGATCACTTTTTCGGCCAGAACGACGGCTTTTTCCTGCACCGATCCGCTTTCCAACACTTCCGCCGCTTCGTCGTCATCCTCAACCAGCGCCGCTGCCAGAGGCTGCGATAGCTTCGATCCATCGCGATAGAGCGCGTTTGCCTTCACACCCAGCGACCAGCTGAGCTCATAAGCCTTCTGGCAATCCTCGATGGTCGCGTCATTCGGCATGTTGATCGTCTTCGATATCGCGCCCGAGATAAAGCTTTGCGCCGCGGCCATCATGGTGATGTGGCTATCAACCCCAAGGAAACGCTTGCCTTTCTTGCCGCACGGGTTGGCACAGTCGAAGATTGCGTAATGCTCCTCTTTCAGATGCGGTGCGCCTTCCAGCGTCATCGTTCCGCAGACATGATCGTTCGCCGCGTCGATATCGGCTTTGGTAAAGCCCAAGTGGCGCAGCAGATCGAAAGTCGGGTCATTCAGCTTGGTTGCCGGAATACCCAGAACACCGGTGCAGAAGTCCTCGCCCAGGGTCCACTGGTTGAAGACGAACCGGATGTCGAAGGCGCTTTCCAGCGCGGCATCCACTTTGGCCAGCTCATTCGGGCCAAAGCCGTGGCCGGTCAGCGAGGTGTGATTGATCCCCGGCGCGTTGCCGATAGTACCGTGACCGACGGCATAGCCGACGATTTCTTCGATCTGAGACGAGGAATAGCCCAGCTTTTCCAGCGCCGAAGGCACCGAGCGGTTGATGATCTTGAAGTAACCGCCTCCCGCAAGCTTCTTAAACTTTACCAGAGCGAAGTCAGGCTCAATGCCAGTGGTGTCACAATCCATCACCAGACCGATGGTGCCGGTCGGCGCGATGACCGTGGCTTGCGCGTTGCGATAGCCGTTCTTTTCACCCAGGCTCAACGCCTCATCCCAAGCCGACATAGCCAGATCAACCAGCCGCTTATCAGGGCAGTTGTCATGATCCAAAGGCACGGGTTTCACGGCCAGCTTCTCATAACCCTCGGTTACGCCCTGCGCCGCGCGGCGATGGTTACGAACAACACGCAGCATGTGTTCGGCGTTGCGTTTGTACCCTTTGAACGCACCTAGTTCCCCGGCGATTTCAGCCGACGTCGCATAGGCCACACCGGTCATAATCGCGGTCAGCGCACCACAGATCGAACGCCCCTCATCGGAGTCATAGCTGTAGCCCATGTTCATCAACAGGCCGCCAATATTGGCATAGCCCAGACCCAACGTGCGGAAATCATACGACAGTTGCGCGATTTCCTTTGACGGAAACTGCGCCATAGTCACCGAGATTTCCAGCGTCAGCGTCCACAGACGCGAGGCGTGCATATAGTCCGCCGCCTGAAACTCACCATCCTTCAGGAAGGTCAACAGGTTCATTGACGCCAAGTTACAGGCCGTATCATCCAGGAACATGTACTCCGAACACGGGTTCGAGCCGCGAATTTCGCCATCCTCGGGGCATGTGTGCCATTCATTAACAGTGTCGTGGAACTGGATGCCCGGATCGGCACAGGCCCATGCCGCATGGCCGACCTTTTCCCACAGATCGCGCGCCTTAACAGTCTTGGCCACCTTACCGTCAGTGCGGTTGATCAGTTCCCAATCGGCGTCTTTCTCAACCGCTGTCAGGAACGCATTGGTCACGCGGATTGAGTTGTTCGAGTTCTGACCCGAGACCGAGCTATAGGCCTCCGAATCCCAGTCCGTGTCATAGGTCGGGAATTCGATACTGTCGTGGCCCTGCTTGGCGTAATCCAGTACGCGTTTAACGTATGTTTCTGGAATCGCGACCTTTTTGGCTTCGCGAATGGCCTTCTTCAAAGTGTCATTCTTTTGGGGGTCATACGCATCGTCCTGAGCACCATCCCACGCGCGGATGGCCTCGAAAATGCCGTTCAGCATCTTTTCGTGCATCTTCGATCCGGCAACGATCGAGGCCACCTTCTGTTCTTCGATCACCTTCCATTCGATGAATTGTTCGATGTCAGGGTGATCCGCATCGACGATTACCATCTTTGCTGCTCGACGGGTTGTTCCGCCTGATTTGATCGCGCCAGCGGCGCGGTCGCCGATCTTGAGGAAGCCCATAAGGCCCGATGACTTGCCGCCACCCGACAGCGCTTCGCCTTCTGCGCGCAGGTGGCTGAAATTGGTTCCGGTGCCCGAGCCGTATTTGAACAGGCGAGCTTCGCGCACCCACAAATCCATGATACCGCCTTCATTCACCAGATCATCACCGACAGACTGGATAAAGCAGGCATGCGGTTGCGGATGCTCATAGGCGGATTTCGACTTGGTGAGTTTGCCGGTTTTGTAATCGACATAATGGTGGCCCTGCGCCGGTCCGTCGATACCGTAGGCCCAGTGCAGACCCGTGTTGAACCACTGCGGGCTGTTCGGCGCGGCACGCTGGGTCGCCAACATGTAGCGCATCTCGTCAAAGTAAGCGCGCGCGTCCTCCTCGGTCGAGAAGTACCCACCTTTCCAGCCCCAATACGCCCAGGCGCCTGCCAGACGGTCAAACACCTGCTTCGAAGACGTCTCGCCGCCAAATTCAGCACCCTCGGCGGGGACAGAACGCCACAGAAATTCTGGAACGTCCTTTTCTTTCACCTTTTTCAACGCCGAAGGGACACCGGCCTTACGGAAGTATTTTTGCGCGATCACATCGCTTGCGACCTGACTCCACTCTGCCGGGACTTCGATATCATCCAGGTGAAAGACAATCGTTCCGTCCGGGTTACGGATTTCGGACGTCGCTGTGACGAAGTCCAGATTTGCGTATGCGTCCTGCCCCGACTTAGTGAATTTTCTGTCAATCTTCATGTCCGCCGCCCTAGATTCAATCAACTTTTTCGTTGGCATCAGGCACGCCTGCGGCACCCTTACGCCATGCCTGAACGGATTGGGCGCGACTATCCAAGCTCCGCCTCCGGCAGCGCAATACCGCCGACGCGGCCGCACGTTAATTTGATGTGCTTTCCGGTCCTCGCCCTGTGCTATTTCTGATTATCATACCAGATTTAGTAGCACCCCTTTCGGCCCATACAACTTGACGTATTCGGCCATAGATCGTCAACGGCCTTTTTCTGTGATTTTTGAAATCTTTTGTATTGACCCTAAAGTTCCGGCAGCCACGGTTTTTGGCCGACACCGATTCCTCCACAGGATCATCTGGGGTTCGCAGAAGCGTCTTGAGTTTTGACGCTGCCAGATTAGCTGTTTTTCTCTACACAGTTACGAGCACTTTATAAACTCACGATATGGTGGATAGCGCCAGAAAGAATCAGGGCCCTTCACCGACCGCACCAGGCAGGAGGCAGCATGATCGAGACAGTGAATCAAAAGGATGATGGGCGATGAAGGTACTAAGGTTGTTTCCAGTACTGACCCTGATCGTGGCTTGCACACAACAAATCGCCCCCGCTCCTACAAAAAGCGCACAGTTCGAAACGTATCCTGAACGTCTTTTCAAAACTTTCGAAACCGAATGCGACGGCCTTGCCGAACAGTTCGAAAAAATCGGGAATCGGGTCTTTGAATGCCAGGAACTGTTACCGCCCGAGACCACAGCGTTTCTGATTCTCAACTACGACGGTTATCCGCAGGATCTGCCGAAAAGCGTGATGCGTATGACATCAACAAAAAACGCGTCAGGCTATCGTGTGGATGCAGAACTGTACTTTAATGTGCCGCAGAAAAATGGCCCTGCTGTAATAATCCCCGTGGAAAGCAAGGCTTTGGACACAGCTATTGGTGCACTATTTCAAAGAATGGGTGGAACACCAACGTAGTAAAAGAAGTGGTCGGGGCGGCAGGATTCGAACCTACGACCCCCTGTACCCAAAACAGGTGCGCTACCAGACTGCGCCACGCCCCGGACCGTGCGCCTTCCTAACGATGCCGTTCGGATTTGAAAAGCCCTAACAGGGCCAAATTGCAGGTCCTTGCGAAAATATTTTGTGCTGCATCTGCGTACCCGGTGTAATCAGGTACTGCTCGGCAAGCCCGGCGTTGATTTCCAGAACCGCAAACACCGAATCGCCACCCTCGATCGGCGTTAGGTCGCCCGGAATCGCGTTGTGGTGCACATGAACAACTGTGCCGTTGCGACTCAGGAAAATGATATCCAGTGGAATCAGAGTATTTTTCATCCAGAATACGACTGGTTGCGGCGGGTCGAACACGAACAACATACCAGCCCGCTGCGGCAGCGACTCGCGGAACATCAAGCCACGCGCCCTCTCCTGCGGGCTTACTGCCAGTTCCACGTTGAAGGTAATCTGAGCCTTATCGTTTCGCAGGCTGACGCGGTCATCAACACATGCAGCAAGAACCTCACCGGTCCATAGCATCAGGATACTAGCAAGAACCGTGAAAAGTCTGGCCATCAGGGTTTATTCATCCAACGCCGCTTCCCAGGCCAGTACCTGAGCAGCCATACGTCCGCGTTTGCCACTGATAACGCGCATAGCAAGCGCCTCACCAGGTTGCAGATCAGCCAAACCGGACCGGCGTAGAACTTCGATATGCAGAAACACATCCTCGCCGCGGCCAAAAACATTGGCAAAACCAAAACCTTTGCCCTTGTCGAACCATTTTACCCGTGCAGCCTCTAACGGCGCTTCGGCGATCACGACCGGATCAAGCTCAGCAAAGTCCGCTAGCATCATTGAGTCGGTCCGCGCTGGCGGATCAACGCTGATAACCTCTACGGCCTGAACACCACGATCCGTGCGATGCGTCATAATCTCGATCCCGGCACCATCCGCGACCGAACTTTGACCGAAGTTACGCAATACGTTTACGTGCAACAGGATATCCGGGCCACCTTCGTCCGACACAACAAACCCGTATCCCTTTGCGGGATCAAACCATTTTACGTGTCCACGAACGCGGTACATATTGTTCAGGTCTTCTGGCACGGTATTCCTAACGCGAATGTTAACTGCTCGTTAAGGGTCCGATGTGTATGAAATTGTCGCGCAAATTCAAGTTGAAAAAAACCTTTAATTCCTGCGTGTTGCATTTCACGATATGCGAACGTCATGGATTCAACCTTTGCACTTCCCATGCCGAGCCTGCCTGATCCCGGCGCCACTGGAACCGGTCATGCAGACGGAACGCCCCATCGGCCCAGAACTCGATCTCTGTCGGCACCAACCTGTATCCACCCCAGAATGGTGGTCGTGGCGGGTTAGGTCCCAATTTCGCGGTCACCTTTGCAACCTCTGCCATCAATGCAGACCGGCTGCTGAGAGGCTGGGACTGCTTTGACGCCCATGCCCCCAGACGACTTTTCAACGAACGAGAGGCATAGTATTCATCTGCCTGCGGCCCGGTTTCACGTGTTATTGTACCACGAACACGGATTTGACGCCGCAATGATTTCCAATGCATCACAAAAGCCGCTTTTCCCGCTGTGTCCAGCTCTGCCGCCTTGGCGCTTTCGTAATTGGTATAGAAAACAAAAGCGTCGGATTCGATTTCTTTTAGCAGAACCATGCGCGCATTGGGCATGCCATCGCTATCGACGGTCGCCAGCGCAATTGCGTTGGGATCATTCGGTTCAGTGTCCTGAGCTTCTGCCAGCCACCGTCCCGCAATTGCAAAAGGATCGGTGCCAGCAAAAATGCCGTCACGCTCTGTCATTTCCATCCCCCGGAAACTTTTAAGTTACACCCTAGGGCGAGAACCCGCTGCGAGCAAGAGTTCACGGCCTTGATGGAACGCATCCAATGGCATAAACCAACGCAACAAATCGCGACGACAGGCGGAGAACCACACATGTCAAATCAGTTGATGGCCGGCAAACGCGGCCTCATCATGGGACTGGCCAATGATAAATCGATCGCATGGGGGATTGCCCGCGCTCTTTCCGATGCCGGGGCCGAGTTGGCCTTTTCCTATCAGGGTGATGCGTTAAAAAAGCGGGTCGATCCATTGGCGGCACAGCTTGGCAGTGAAATCGTTCTGCCCTGCGATGTCAGTGATGAGGCGTCAATTGATACCTTGTTCACTTCGCTCGAAGAAAAATGGGGCAAACTGGACTTTGTTGTTCACGCGATCGGCTTTTCCGACAAGAACGAGCTTCGGGGCCGTTACGTCGATACCAGCCGCGCGAATTTTAAGCTGACTATGGACGTGTCTGTTTATTCCTTCACGGCCGTGATGCAACGCGCCGAGAAAATGATGTCCGAAGGAAGCAGCGCGATTACGCTTACCTATTACGGCGCCGAACAGGTTATGCCGCATTATAACGTCATGGGCGTTGCCAAGGCAGCATTGGAAGCATCGGTCAAATATCTGGCCGAGGATCTGGGCAAGGACGGTATCCGCGTCAACTCAATCTCGGCCGGTCCTATCAAGACTCTGGCCGCCAGTGGCATCGGCGATTTCCGATACATTATGAAATGGAACGAATATAACTCGCCCCTGCGCCGCAACGTGACCATTGATGATGTCGGCAGATCGGCGCTTTATCTCTTGTCTGATCTCAGCAGCGGCGTGACTGGAGAGAACCTGCACGTAGATTCAGGATATCATATCGTCGGCATGAAAGCCGTCGACGCCCCTGACGTTGAAAAGGGTTAAGTCATGAGCGCCAAGGACCGTCTGCCCCACGAAAAGGGCTTTCACATAAGCTGGGACCAAATTCATCGCGACTCGCGCGCGTTGGCGTGGCGTCTGGACGGGCAAGGCCCAGATGACGGTGCCTGGCGTGCCGTAGTTGCGATCACGCGCGGCGGTATGGCACCCGCGATGATTGTCAGCCGTGAACTGGACATTCGTACCGTTGATACGATCAGCGTGCGCTCATACCATCATCAGGCACAAGGCGAGGCTGAGGTTCTCAAGGCTCCGGACGCTGAACTCATGGGCGATGGCGAAGGCATTTTGATCATCGACGATCTGGTCGATAGTGGCAAAACCCTTGAGCTCGTCCGCGCAATGTACCCCAAAGCGCATTTTGCGACTGTTTACGCAAAACCCAAAGGTCGCCCGATGGTGCACACGTTTATCACCGAGGTCAGTCAAGACACCTGGATCTTTTTCCCTTGGGATATGGCCCTGCAATATGTTGAGCCGTATCGCGGCACCGACTGATCGTTTGCAGAACTTCAAGGACCACGCATGACCCTGACACGTACCGCTGCTACGTTCGCCCCTCCGGTGATGGAGGCGCGGCGATGGTTGGAAGGTGTGGTTTTTCCTGAAAACCGCCCTTTGATCAATGTCAGTCAGGCCGCACCAGTGGATCCGCCGCCCTTGGCTATGCGTCAGGCAATGGCCGAATTCGCTGTAACCGAAGACCGCGCTCATCTTTACGGTCCGGTGCTTGGAAACCCCGAGCTGAGGGCCGCGCTTGCGGCGCAAATTGGTCAGCACTACGGGGCCAACGTGGGTGCGGATCAGGTGGCTATTACATCGGGGTGCAATCAAGCCTTTGCCGCCGTTATCACCGCGATTACGGATCAGGGGTATGAGGTTATTCTGCCAACGCCATGGTATTTCAATCACAAAATGTGGTTGGACATGGCTGGCGTAAATGCCATCGACCTTCAAACCGGGGACGATTTGCTGCCCGATGCAAAGGCCGCCCGCGCGCTGATCACCGACAAGACTCGCGCCATAGCGTTGGTGACGCCCAACAACCCGGGCGGAGTTGAGTATCCCAGCGATTTGGTCCGCGCGTTTTACGATCTGGCTCGCGAGACTGGTATTCATCTCGTTGTGGATGAGACCTATCGCGATTTCGACAGCCGCAGCGGCCCGCCCCACGATTTGTTCAGCCAACCCGGGTGGGAAGACACTCTGGTCCACCTCTATTCTTTTTCCAAAGCCTATCGCCTGACCGGACATCGGGTTGGCGCGATTGCCAGCGGAGCAAGCCTGTTGAGGGAAGTTGAGAAATTCCTCGACACAGTCGCGATCTGCCCCAGCCAGATCGGCCAATTCTCGGCGCTTTGGGGTATGCAGAACCTGTCGCAGTGGGTTGCGCAGGAACGCGACGAAATCCTCAACCGGCGTGCCGCGATACAAGAGCATTTACCTCGCCTGACAGACAAGGGCTGGCGCTTGTTAGGTCTGGGTGCCTACTTCGCCTATTTTGAACATCCCTTTGACATCCCGTCGGACACGCTGGCGCGACGTCTGGTCCCCGAGGCCGGCATTCTTCTGCTGCCAGGGACCATGTTCATGCCCGACGGCGACCCGGCTGGAAAGCGTCAGGTTCGCATAGCGTTCGCCAATCTCGACCGGTCGGGAATCGCGCAATTGTTCGAACGGCTGCAAGCACTGTCCTTCTAAGCTTGCCCCTCGGCGGTGCGCGTCGTATTCAAGGCGTCAACCGACAGGGCAGATCCTTGCCACAGAACAAGAGGGCACCATGGCCGCAGGCATGAAAAACCTATCGAAAACCTTCGTCTGGATACTGATGGGCCTGCTGTTCGTAGGCCTAGCAGGCTTTGGCGCAACCAACCTGACAGGGACGGTGCGTTCTGTTGCGCAGGTCGGAAACGAAGATATCTCGGTCAACGAATACGTGCGCGAACTTCAGCGCGAAATCCGTGCCGTAGAACAGCAAACCGGGCAACCTTTGCAAATGTCGCAGGCGCATGAGATCGGATTGGATCGACTGGCCTTGTCCCGCCTGACCGCTCTGGCTGCGCTGGATAATGAGGTTGGCGAACTTGGCATCTCCATCGGCGACGAAAACCTGCAACAGGAAATCCTCGCAATCCCCGCTTTTCAAGGTGTAAACGGCAGCTTTGACCGCGAAGCCTATCAATTTCAACTGGAACAGGTTGGGATGACGGATTCCGAGTTCGAGTCGGATTTACGCAAGGAGTCCTCGCGTACGATCGTCCAAAACGCGGTGATTAGTGGGGTGGAAATGCCTGCTGTCGTGACGCAGGTGCTGACCGACTATATCGCCGCGCGTCGCAGTTTTACTGTTGCTACGGTGTCGCCAGATGCTCTGGAGTCGCCCGTTGCCGCACCGACGGATGAACAGATCAAGGCCTATTACGATGAAAACCAGGATCAGTTTACCCTGCCCCGCACCAAACAGCTGACCTACGTGATCTTGTCCCCCGACATGCTGTTGGACAGCGTTGAGGTCGATGACGAGATGGTGCGCAGACTCTACGATCAGCGCGCGTCCGAGTTCTTTCAGCCCGAACGTCGTCTGGTCGAACGCCTGACGTATCCGAATGAAGAAGCGGCAGAGCATGCGATGGCTCAGCTTGAGGTTGGCGGCACCACGTTTGAAAACCTCGTGCTTGATCGACAGTTGGAACTTAGCGATATCGACCTCGGCGATGTCACCCGCGAGGATCTGGGCGAAGCTGCCGATGCCGTTTTTGCCGCTGAACTGGACACAGTGGTAGGCCCGTTGCCTTCGACCTTTGGCCCCGCGTTGTTTCGCGTCAACGGCGCGCTGGCCGAAAACAGCACACCATTCGAAGAGGCAGCCCCTGCCCTGCGCGAGGAACTGGCCGCAGATCGCGCCCGTCGTCAGATTGAGGCGCAGGCAGAAGGGATCAATGACCTGCTTGCTGGTGGCGCAACCTTGGAAGAGGTGGTTCAGGAAACCGACATGGAGTTGGGTCAAATGGATTGGACCCGTCAGAGCGATGATGGCGTCGCGGCGTATGACGGGTTTCGTACGGTTGCCGAAGCTGTGAACGAGGGAGACTTTCCCGAAGTCGGCTTTCTTGAAGATGGCTCAATCTTTGCCCTGCGTCTGAACGAGGTTTTGCCCCAACGCCCCGAACCACTGGAAAGCGCACGTGACCGTGTCGCTGCGGCCTGGACTTTGACTGAGACCAACAAGGCACTGGAAGATCAGGCCAAGTCAGTCCTTGAGTCATTGAAAGAGGACGGGGATTTCAATGTCACTGGCCTGCCTTTCCGCGTAGAGAATGCGCTGACCCGCACTGCCTTTCTGGACGATGTTCCGGCAGATTTCATGACCCAGGTCTTCGAGATGGAAGTGGGCGAGATGCGCGTCATACCCGGTGCGGGTTCGGCCTTTGTCGTCCGCCTTGATGAAACGCTGCCGCCTGCGGAAACCGACGAATTGCGCCAGGCCCAATCCGCGCTAGAGGCGCAGATGAACCAGGCGCTGGCCCAGAACATCTTCGACGCGTTTGTGCGGGACGCACAGGCCCGCGCCCGGCCAGTCATTGACCAGCAAGCTTTGAACGCCGTTCAGTCGAGCTACTAAAAGAGACCGAAAATGGCCCTGACCCCCGAGTTCGACAGATTCGCCCGCGCCTATGAAGCTGGTGAAAACCAGATCGTGTACACGCGCCTGGCGGCAGATCTGGATACACCGGTGTCACTGATGCTCAAACTGACCGGAGCACAGAAAGACGCATTCATGCTGGAATCGGTGACCGGCGGTGAGGTTCGTGGCCGCTATTCGATCATCGGCATGAAGCCGGATTTGATCTGGCGGTGTCGGGGGGAAGCATCCGAATTGAACCGCTCGGCCCGCTTCGACACCGAGACGTTTGTGCCTCAGGATGGCAACCCGATGGACAACCTGCGTGCGCTGCTTGCAGAGAACCGGATTGATCTGCCCGACGACCTGCCGCAAGCCGCAGCAGGGCTGTTTGGATACCTAGGCTATGACATGGTGCGGTTGGTGGAATACCTGCCCGACGTGAACCCCGACCCGCTGGGCCTGCCCGATGCCATCATGCTGCGCCCATCCGTGGTTGCAGTTCTGGACGGCGTGAAGGGAGAGGTCACGGTCGTCTCGCCCGCCTGGGTGGCTGAGGGGCAATCAGCCAAAGCCGCTTACGCGCAGGCCGCCGAGCGTGTTATGGATGCCGTGCGCGATCTGGAACGCGCCATGCCCGCCGAAACCCGCGATCTGGGCGATGCGTCTGAGATTGCGCCGCCAGTTTCGAACTTCACAAAATCCGGTTACATGGAGGCCGTTGAAAAGGCCAAGGACTACATCCGCGCGGGCGATATCTTTCAGGTTGTCCCGGCGCAACGCTGGACGCAGGATTTCCCGCTGCCGCCTTTCGCCCTCTATCGTTCGCTGCGGCGAACGAACCCTTCGCCTTTTATGTTCTATTTTAACTTTGGTGGCTTTCAGGTTGTGGGGGCCAGCCCCGAAATCTTGGTACGTGTTTTCGGCAATCAGGTCACGATCCGACCAATCGCGGGTACCCGCCCGCGCGGCGCGACGCCAGAAGAGGACAAGGCCAATGAGGTCGACCTTCTGGCCGACAAGAAAGAACTGGCAGAGCATCTAATGTTGCTGGACCTTGGCCGCAACGATACGGGTCGTGTGGCCAAAATCGGCACGGTGCGCCCGACCGAAGAGTTCATCATCGAGCGCTACAGCCACGTAATGCACATTGTTTCTAACGTGGTCGGAGAGTTGGCTGAAGACAAAGACGCGCTGGATGCATTTTTTGCCGGGATGCCTGCTGGTACCGTCTCGGGTGCCCCGAAAGTGCGCGCGATGGAGATCATCGACGAGCTGGAGCCCGAGAAACGTGGCGTCTATGGCGGCGGTGTGGGCTACTTTAGCGCGGGCGGCGACATGGATATGTGCATCGCGCTGCGGACCGCAATCGTAAAGGATCAAAAGCTGTATATCCAGGCCGGTGGCGGTGTCGTCTATGATAGCGACCCCGAGGCCGAGTATATGGAGACGGTCCACAAATCCAACGCCATCCGACGCGCGGCCGCCGACGCAGCCCGGTTCATGGGCTCTGGAAACTCTCGATAAACGGCTTGCATTTCGACTGAGCCGTTTAGTGTTTCTAGTTACTGAATCTCTTTCATCATAACCGCCGAAATTGGTGCCATCGCAACGCGCCCGCCCCGATCTTCAAGACCCCAAAGCACAAGGGCTGAGATCGTATCAGGGCGAAGGCGGCCCAGCATTACTACTGTTCCTTCCTGACCGGCGCGAAACGCGGCTTGGTCAAGAAACCTGCGCATCAATTCCGGGTTCTGACGCGCGCCATCTATGTCACGAAAGATCACACTTGAAGGTACACCGTTTCGCGCGGCTAGCTTTTGCACGGTGTTCAGACCATTGTCCTGCGTGATCAGACCGCGCCCCGTTCCGGCGGCGATCGCAGCAACCTGATCGGCCAGTTTTCGATTGCCCTGAATACCTGATTTGACACCTTCGAGAATGCCAACAGTCTCAGGTAACGTGTCAAGCCAAACAGCCAGTGACACCTCAGCATCCTGCGCGCTGGCCGCTTCGGGTAGATCCGCCATGGCCAGTACCTCGAACCCGGCCTCGCGATGACGGGCCATTTTTTCGGCTGCCTCCGGGTCAGACGGGCTGACGGCAAAGCTGAGTGGATACGGGAAATCGCGCAAGGCCTCGGCCCCATATGCGCCCTCATCGTCGATCAGGATGATGGACATCAGCGGCTTAGCGTCGGGGTTTTCAAATTCGGCGGCGTAGGCCTCAATCGGTTTGCTTGGCGCGAGCGTAGCGGAGGTGGTGGAGCTAACCGGGGTGACGTCATCGCGCTCGGTCAATGGAAGGACGCGCTTTCCAACTGTCGGAACTGTTGGCGCGTCATCGGTTCCGCCGATTTGTGGAACCGAAGCAATCCGGGGCAAGTCGCGCGGCGCGGAGTCCTCGTCACCTTCAACGGCAATCGGGCTATCTACGAACGGATTCACTTCGTCTTCTGGCGTTTCAACAGCCGCAACCTCGGGTTCGGGCTGCGGTTCAACATCAGACGCTTCAGGCTGGGGCTGCGGTTCAACTTCAGCGGTTTTGGGGTCAGTCTTCGGTTCAACCTCGGCGACTTTTGGTTCGGGTATGGCTTCCGTTTCAACAGCCTCAGGCTCTGCTGTCTGTTCGGGCGTGGCTACTTCAGCGTTGGGTTGCGACTCGGCATTTGTGGTCTCTGGCTCAGCCTCAGCAATCGGCGCAGGCTGCGGTTCGGGGACGACGAGCGACACTTCGGGCAAAGCTTCTGCGCTTGGCGACGTTTGCGCAAGTGGTGGCGCTTGCGGTGCAACCGGCACCTCGGTCGCCACGGAAACGGCTGTCGAGCTTGGAATGTTAGGCGCATCGACCTGCGTCGCCGCCTCTTTCAATTCTGGCTGCGCTTCCGGCTCAACCTCCATATCCGTCAACTCGGCCAATGTATCGGTCTGATCGTCAACGGCGCTAGGCGTGGTCGGGGCGAGGTCCAGCACATCGGCGTCACCCACTGCATCAGTGGCGTCTATAATCGTTTCAGGAACTTCGACCACCTCAGGGGCCGGAGCCGTCACCGCCACGTCCGGTTCGTTCGTTAGGGGTGCGTTCAAAGACAACACAGCCCCCATCGCAAGTACAACGACCGTTCCCACGATCATCCCGCCGACAAATCCGCCCATAACAATTGCCTCTCGTCCTGGCCTTGCTTGAATACACACTCGCCGTCTACTGCAGCAGTTACTTGCGGCAACAGCAAGAACAGGATGTCCCCTTGACGCTGCCGCGCAAGCCTGAGCATGTATGTCCCGACATTATACCTTGGCGCGGGGCTGCATCGCCAGTCCGAAATGCCCAATCCGAGACAAGTGCCCAAATGCTGCTGCTGATCGACAACTACGACTCGTTTACCTACAACCTCGTCCACTATATAGGCGAACTTGGTGCCGAAATGGTCATTCGGCGAAACGATGCCCTGGATGTTCAAGAAGCCATGGCCATGAATCCGACGGGCATCCTGCTGAGTCCCGGGCCATGTGACCCTGACCAGGCCGGAATTTGCCTGGCTTTGACCCAAGCAGCAGCTGAGACAAAGACACCTTTACTGGGAGTGTGCTTGGGACATCAGACAATCGGACAGGCCTTTGGCGGTGACGTCATCCGGTGTCATGAGATTGTGCACGGAAAGATGGGCACCATGCACCATACAGGTAAAGGTCTGTTCGCTGGTTTGCCCTCACCGTTTGAGGCGACGCGTTATCACTCGCTGGTCGTTGATCCGAATACCCTGCCCGACTGTCTTGAGGTAACGGCAAAGTTGGAAGATGGCACGATAATGGGCTTGCAGCACAAAGACCTGCCGATCCATGGTGTTCAGTTCCACCCGGAATCCATCGCCTCCGAGCATGGTCATGCCCTGCTCAAGAATTTCCTGTCCGAGATGAAAGTTCCTGCATGAGCGACGCTCTGAAACCGTTGATCGGGGCCGCTGTTGACCGGCCCTTGACCCGCGCCGAGGCTGAACAGGCCTTTGGTATTCTTTTCGAAGGCCAGGCGACGCCCAGCCAAATTGGCGGCCTTCTTATGACCATGCGAACCCGTGGCGAGACGGTTGAAGAATATGCCGCCGCTGCCGCCGTGATGCGGGCAAAATGTCATGCAGTCAAAGCTCCGGCCGGTGCGATGGACATCGTTGGCACCGGCGGTGATGGCAAGGGTACGCTGAACATCTCGACCGCCACTGCCTTTGTTGTCGCGGGTGCTGGTGTACCCGTGGCCAAGCACGGCAACCGCAATCTCAGCTCAAAATCCGGGGCTGCTGACGCTTTGGGCCAGTTGGGGATCAACGTTATGGTCGGCCCGAAAGTTGTTGAAAAAGCACTGGAAGACGTTGGCATCGGCTTTATGATGGCGCCCATGCATCATCCGGCCATTGCCCATGTCATGCCGACCCGGCAGGAGCTTGGGACTCGCACCATTTTCAATATTCTCGGACCGTTGACGAACCCGGCTGGTGTCAAACGCCAGTTGACTGGTGCTTTCAGTCGCGAATTGATCCGCCCGATGGCCGAAACGCTGGGGTTACTGGGCGCGGAACATGCTTGGCTGGTTCACGGATCGGACGGTACTGATGAGCTGACCATAACTGGCGTAAGCTGGGTCGCGTCCCTTGAAGATGGGGTTGTCAAAGAGGTCGAACTGCACCCCGACGACGCGGGATTGCCGGTTCACCCGTTCGAAGACATCCTCGGCGGATCACCTGAAGAAAACGCAGTCGCTTTCCGCGCGCTGCTGGATGGAAAGCCCTCGGCCTACCGAGACGCTGTACTGCTGAATTCAGCCGCTGCGTTGGTGGTGGCGGACGCAGTTTCAAATTTGCGCGAAGGCGTCGCCATGGCCATCGAAAGCATCGACAGCGGAAAAGCAAAAGAAAAAATCGCCGCACTGGCCCGATTGACGCAGGAGGCCGCATGACCGAGACGGTACTGGATAGAATAAAAGCCTATAAGCTGGAGGAAATCGCTTCAGATAAAGCTGGTAAACCACTGGAAGAACTGGAAAGTGAGGCACAGGGCGCCCCTCAAGTTCGTGGTTTTTCCGAGGCTTTGCAGGTGTCTGCGCGCAGCGGTTATGGCCTGATTGCCGAGGTTAAGAAAGCCAGCCCCTCCAAAGGACTGATCCGCCCGGACTTTGATCCGCCATCACTAGCCAAGGCGTATGAAGACGGAGGGGCAGCCTGTCTGTCCGTGCTGACCGATACACCCAGTTTCCAAGGTGCTAAAGACTATTTGACTGCAGCCCGCGAGGCAACCTCGCTGCCAGTCTTGCGCAAGGACTTTATGTATGACCCCTATCAGGTGGTTGAGGCGCGGGCCTTGGGTGCGGACTGCATTTTGATCATCATGGCCTCCGTCGAAGATACCCAGGCCGTTGAACTGGAACAGACCGCGTTTGATTGGGGTATGGATGTCCTGATTGAGGTTCATGATGAAGCCGAACTTGAACGTGCGACTCAACTGAAGAGTTCACTGATAGGAATAAATAATCGCAATCTCAAGACTTTCGGGACGACTCTTGATACGACACGACGGTTGTCGAAACTGGTTCCCGCTGATCGAACAATTGTTTGCGAAAGCGGGCTGAGCACACCCGAAGATCTGGCCGATATTGCCAGATTTGGCGCGCGGTGTTTCCTGATTGGGGAAAGCCTGATGCGTCAGGATGATGTTGCAGCCGCCACGCGGAACCTGCTTGCCAACCCATTGGTCCCGGGAGTGATGTGATGCCCCTGACCCATTTTGACACGCAGGGCCAGGCACACATGGTTGATGTATCGGGAAAGGACGTGACCGACAGGGTGGCGGTTGCGGCAGCCTACATTAAGATGACGTCGGAAACCTTTGATTTAATATCGGAACGTCGGGCAAAAAAGGGTGACGTGTTGGGCGTAGCACGTCTTGCTGGCATCATGGGTGCGAAAAAGACGCCGGACTTGATCCCGCTGTGTCATCCTCTGCCTGTCACAAAAGTATCCATCGATCTGACGCTAGACCCTGATTTGCCGGGCGTTCAGATTCGGGCGACCGTAAAAACTTCGGGCCAGACCGGAGTGGAAATGGAGGCGCTGACCGCTGCCTCAACCGCCGCACTGACCGTGTATGACATGACCAAGGCAGTTGATAAGTCGATGGAAATTGGCGGCATTCGCGTACTGCTAAAAGATGGTGGTAAG
Organism: Ruegeria sp. AWH4_226; assembly: GCF_056159225.1. Classification (NCBI taxonomy): domain Bacteria; kingdom Pseudomonadati; phylum Pseudomonadota; class Alphaproteobacteria; order Rhodobacterales; family Roseobacteraceae; genus Ruegeria; species Ruegeria sp. AWH4_226. The sequence continues at coordinate 1,119,879 of NZ_JBSWUU010000001.1, forward strand.
TCAGGGCGTTACGAGGCGACATGATATCAGTTGAAGAAGCGCGGGCACTGCTTTTTGATCTTGTCTCACCACTCCATTCGGAACATGTCCCGCTTGCAGAAGCATCCGGACGTGTTCTGGCCGAGGATATGACGGCAACGCGCGATCAGCCGCCTTTTGCTGCATCCTCGATGGATGGCTATGCTCTGAAATCGACTGAGGCCGAGCTGCACGCCATGTTTGAAGTCATTGGTGAATCTGCGGCCGGGCGTCGGTTCGACGGTGTGGTTGGTGCGGGTCAGGCAGTGAGAATTTTTACTGGCGCCCCAGTGCCGGAAGGTGCAGATTTTATTTTAATTCAAGAAGATGCCGAAAGACGTAAAAGTCTGATTACCATCACTCAGAACCCTGGGCCGAAATCAAACATCCGACCTGCAGGCATAGACTTTTCAAAAGGCACCAAAATCGTCGCCCCACGCATTTTGCGCCCCGAAGACATTGCATTGATGGCTGCGATGAACATTCCTACCGTTCCTGTGACGCGCAAACCTGTGATCGCGTTGATCTCAACCGGGGATGAGTTGGTGATGCCCGGCGAAACTCCCGGCCCGGACCAGATCATTGCGTCGAACACCTTTGGATTAAAAGCACTGTTGGAAAACGCGGGCGCCCAGGTGCGCATTCTTCCAATAGCACGTGATACGGTTGCATCACTTGAAACGGCTTTTGGACTGGCCACCGGGGCCGATCTGGTCGTCACAATTGGCGGAGCATCTGTCGGGGATTATGATCTGGTCGCCGAAGTATCCCAGAGCCTAGGGATGGAGCGATCTTTCTACAAAATCCGCATGCGCCCCGGTAAGCCCCTGATGGCTGGGCGGTTGGGGAAAACCGCCATGGTGGGATTGCCAGGAAATCCAGTGAGTGCAATGGTTTGCGGCTATCTCTTCTTGCTTCCGATGCTTCGCCGTATGCTGGGTATCGAACAGGTTATCACTCCATTTAAAAGTGCGCGACTGGCCGAGCCAATCGGTAAGAATGGCCCACGTGAGCACTACATACGCGCTGTTCTTGGGGCTGACGGTATACGTGCTTGCGCGGATCAGGACAGTTCGCTGCTTAGCGTCCTGGCCCAAGCCAACGCCCTTTTGGTACGCGAACCACACGATCCAGCACGCCCCGCCGGTGATGAAGTCCAGTACCTACCTTTATAGTCCTCGTTCAAATCCATTGACACAAAACGTGAACATGCGTAGAACAAAAGAAAACGCACGACCGACGAGGTGAGAGCAATGCTGACCAAGAAACAGTTGGATTTGTTGGAATTCATCCACAAGCGCGTTCAGGTGGACGGTGTTCCGCCCAGCTTTGACGAAATGAAGGCCGCGCTGGATTTACGTTCAAAGTCCGGTATTCATCGCTTGATTACTGCGCTGGAAGAGCGTGGTTTTATCCGCCGGCTCGCCCATCGGGCCCGGGCAATTGAGATCGTGAAACTACCCGAAAGCCTCGGGGGCGAACCGACCGTCGCTTTTAAACCTCGGGTAATTGAAGGTGACAAACCGACAGGTCCGCGCCCTGCCAATTTTGAACCTGTGACGGTAGACGCAATGGAACTGCCGGTGATGGGCCGCATTGCTGCCGGTGTGCCTATCGAAGCCATTAGTCATGTGTCACATCGTGTTGCAGTGCCGGGCAGCATGGTCTCAGGCAAAGGGGAGCATTACGCGCTGGAGGTGCGTGGCGACTCGATGATCGACGCCGGCATCAATGACGGTGACGTCGTGGTGATCCGCGAAAGCAGAGTGGCCGACAATGGCGACATCGTTGTCGCTTTGGTTGAGGATCAGGAAGCCACGCTAAAACGCTTTTTCCGTCGCGGAAATGCCATCGCGCTGGAAGCAGCAAATCCAGCTTACGAAACCCGCGTTCTGCCCGAGGACAAAGTCAAAGTCCAAGGTCGGCTGGTCGGACTGATCCGCAGCTACTGATCTGACTTAAAGCCTCGGCCACCGCCCTCATCTGGGGACCACAACCTATGGCCGGTCGTTTCGCGGCTGGTTGTTATTCGGTCGCCAATAAGTGCGATGCTCCCCGTGTGCTTCAAAAGTTCGGGGTCAAAACGACCGCAATCCCCGCTCAGGTGCAGGTTTACCGCGGACACAACGATTTGGTGTTCGCTACATTCCTCAAAACCATTGGCGGCGCGCTTTCCTGTGATGTGAACCAGTTCTTTATCCTGCCAAACATACCGCCGGATAAAACCGGAGTTGGTTGGCCAACGACTTGCCGCTTTTACTTGATCCACACCGTCGCCGTCGTTCTCCAGCCAAACCGATGCAACAAAGCCGCTGCCTTTTTCCTTGCTCAGCGCTCGACCATTTACGGTCATTACACCCACCAGCCCGCCGGAATCAGCGATCAGAACCTCGGGACGGTGCCCTTGCCCCCAAAGCAAGAATGCCGCAACAACCGGAGCGATCCCAATCCATTTGGCCCGACCCCGCCACAGCGCCAGCCACAAAGCTCCTAGCGCAAACATGGGAAGGACATAGTGCGGCGGGCTAACGATATAGCCCTGTGCGCCGCTCAAACCCGCCACCTTCTCGGACACAGTCAGTATCCACTCCAACCCTAATCCCATGACGTGCAGCGCAATAGCCTCAAGCCCGAACGGAGCCAAGAGTGCCGCAACAAAAGCAGAAGGAACAACAATCGCACCCATCATCGGGACCGAGAGCATGTTGGCGAACAGGCCGTAGTGCGACATCGTGTTGAAATGCGCTGCACCGATCGGCGCGGTGGCCAATCCGGCAATAGCCGATGACAGAAAAAGACCGGCCACAGGCTTGAGCCATTTGGCGCCAGGCATCGGTCCGAAATCGCGGAGGCGACTGAACACTGCAACAAGCGCCGTGGTTGCAGCAAAGGACATTTGGAACCCGGGACTCAAAAGCGTTTCGGGTCGCAGGATCAAAACAATCATCGCGGCGACAGCAACAGCGCGCAGAGAAATTGCGCGGCGATCAATAAGGATGGCGCCCAGCATCACGCTAGCCATCACAAACGCACGTTCGGTTGCAACGTTCCCCCCGGACAGCAACAGGTAAAACGTGGCGGCGACCAGCGCAAAGAGCGCGGCCAGCTTGCGCACAGGCAACCTCAACGCCACAGCGGGAATGGCGGACATTGTCAATCGAAAGACCATAAACACAAACCCGGTCAGCAGCCCCATGTGCAGACCAGAAATCGCCAATAGATGCGCCAGGTTCGATGCGCGCAACGACCGGAGCGTGTCTTGCCCCATACCACTACGGTCACCAGTGGTAACCGCTGCCGCGAACCCTCCAACCTCACCCGGCAGGATTGAGCGTACCCGTTCGGAAATAGCCATTCGCAGGGCTGTAATGCGTACCCCTTCGGCTCCGTCGCTTGGCGGCGCAATCGTTACAACAGGGACACGCGTATATCCAACCGCACCAAGACGCTGAAACCAGGCGTGACGACGGAAATCGAACCCACCGGGCTCAACCGGCCCCTGAGGCGGCGACAGATGTCCCGTGGTCATGATCTTTTGACCCGGCGTCAAGGATGTCGATCCGCCATGCAATGAAAGTCGGACGCGCTGCGGTCGGCGGTCCGGGGGCACATCCCCTATACGCACCTGGTCCAGCGTCACGCGCAGCGCGTCCGACGCAGAGCGGTCCAAGGCAACGACCCTCCCCTCGATGGGGCCGTAGTAGCGCCAGGACAGGACCGGCTCTGCAACTGAGTGGGCCCGCGCACCCGCCAAGACAAACCCAGCGGCAATCAGCGCGGCCCCGAATGCCAACGGAGCCCAACCGGATTGCAGCGCAAGACCGATCCAGACCAACGCCGCAAGGGCAGCCAGAAGACAGGAATAGATCTGCCAACCCGGCTCAAACCGAAGGCTGAAGTAAAGGCCGACTCCAACGGCCAAACAAATCGGAGACCATTGGAACAGATACCCAGTCTGGTTCAGCACTGCGGCTTCAACCCGTGTCAGAACGCGCATGGTTGCCCCCGTCCTTAGGGCTCGTTAGACAGACGCCAAACTATGCCCGCCAAGGTTACCAAAAGGTTAATTTTCGATAATGCCCGATCAGGTTGTCACCCGTTTCGCCCCGTCGCCCACCGGCTTTCTGCATATTGGTGGTGCCCGCACTGCCCTGTTTAACTGGCTCTACGCGCGTGGCCGCGGTGGGAAGTTCCTGCTGCGGATCGAAGATACCGACCGCGAACGCTCGACTCCCGAAGCAACAGCAGCGATTCTGCAGGGTATGGAATGGCTTGGACTGGATCATGATGGTGATGTGATCAGCCAGTTCGAGGGCGCAGCGCGTCATGCCGAAGTGGCCCATCAGTTGCTGGCGGAAGGAAAGGCATACAAATGCTACTCGACCCAAGACGAAATCGCGGCTTTCCGGGAAAACGCGCGAGCTGAAGGCCAATCGACCCTGTTCCGCAGCCCTTGGCGTGACGCTGACCCGTCGACCCAACCGGATGCACCTTTTGTGATCCGCATCAAAGCACCTCAGGACGGAGCGACCGTGATCCGGGATCAGGTACAGGGTGACGTGACCATCCGCAACGATCAGTTGGATGACATGGTCCTGCTCCGCTCGGACGGTACGCCGGTCTATATGCTGGCAGTGGTCGTGGACGATCACGAGATGGGCGTGACCCACGTAATCCGGGGCGACGACCACCTGAACAATGCGGCGCGCCAAATGATGATCTATGAAGCGATGGGCTGGGACGTACCGGTTTGGGCGCACATTCCACTGATTCACGGCCCGGATGGCAAGAAGTTATCAAAACGACACGGCGCATTGGGAGCGCAGGAATATCAGGCAATGGGCTACCCAGCCGCCGGAATGCGCAACTACCTGGCGCGCCTCGGCTGGAGCCACGGTGACGATGAGTTTTTTACCGATGCTCAGGCGAAAGAATGGTTCGACCTTGACGGAATAGGGAAAAGCCCGGCTCGTTTCGATTTGAAAAAGCTCGAAAATCTCTGTGGCCAGCATATTGCTATCTCTGATGATGCTGCATTGCGGCATGAAATCGGCGCGTATCTGCAAGCCGCAGGGCAATCTGGTCTCACCGAGACACAAAATAGTGATTTGGAACGTGCGATGTATTGCCTCAAAGATCGCGCGCGTACATTCCCGGAATTGCTTGAAAAAGCTCAATTTGTATTGACATCACGACCGATTGAGATGGATGAGAAGGCCGCAAAAGCCTTAGATTCAGTATCCGATGGTATACTGAAAGAATTGACGCCGCATGTGCAAAATGCTAGCTGGTCGCGAGACGGACTGGAGGAGACGCTCAATGCCTTTGCAAACGACAAGGGCATAAAGTTCGGCAAGCTGGCTGCCCCCTTGCGGGCGGCGTTGGCAGGCCGTGCGGTAACTCCTTCGGTTTTTGACATGATGCTTGTGCTTGGGCGCGAAGAAACTCTGGCACGGCTTAACGACGCAGCGAACTGAAATTGGTTTTATATTCCGGTAACGCTGCTCCGCTACGAGACGATCAGCACATTAGTGCGTGACCGCAGACCGCTGTGCCGATAACTCGTTTGGCACGCGCATGAACGAAGAAGGGACAATGATGACCGACAGCCAAAAAACAGCTACCCTCACCATCCATGGCGAAAAACACGTGTTGCCGGTTCACTCGCCGACTGCTGGTCCGGATGTAATCGACATTCGTAAACTCTACAGCGACGCTGGCGTGTTTACTTATGACCCGGGTTTCACCTCGACAGCCAGCTGCGACAGCACCATCACCTATATCGACGGTGAAAAGGGTGAACTTCTGCATCGCGGCTATCCGATCGACCAACTGGCAGAAAAATCGCACTTCCTCGAAGTCTGCTACCTGCTTTTGTACGGAGAGCTGCCAGCCGCCAAAGAGTTGGAAAACTTTGAAACCACCATCACGCGCCACACCATGCTGCACGAACAAATGCAGTATTTCTATCGTGGCTTTCGCCGTGACGCGCATCCGATGGCGATCATGGTTGGTGTGGTCGGTGCCATGTCAGCGTTCTACCACGACTCGACCGACATCTCGGACCCTCATCAGCGCGAGGTCGCCTCTCACCGCCTGATCGCCAAAATGCCAACCATCGCGGCCTGGGCATATAAGTATCATACCGGCCAGCCGTTCGTGTATCCGCGCAACGATCTGGACTATGCCTCGAACTTTTTGCGCATGTGCTTCAGCGTTCCGGCCGAGGAATATGAGGTCAACCCGATCCTGAGCCGGGCAATGGATCGTATCTTTACCCTGCACGCTGACCACGAACAGAACGCCTCGACCTCGACCGTGCGTCTGGCGTCGTCTTCCGGTGCGAACCCATTTGCCTGCATCGCGGCTGGTATTGCCTGCCTGTGGGGTCCTGCTCATGGTGGTGCAAACCAAGCCTGTTTGGAAATGCTGGAAGAAATCGGCAGCGTTGACCACATCCCCGAGTTCATTGAACGCGCCAAGGACAAGAACGATCCGTTCCGCCTGATGGGCTTTGGTCACCGGGTTTACAAGAATTTCGACCCGCGTGCGAAGGTGATGAAGCAGTCGGCTGACGAAGTACTGGATCTGCTTGGCATCGAAAACAACCCGAAGCTTCAGGTCGCAAAAGCACTGGAAAAACAGGCTTTGGAGGATCCGTATTTCGCCGAGAAGAAACTGTTCCCCAACGTTGACTTCTACTCGGGTATTATCCTTGAGGCGATGGGCTTCCCGACCTCCATGTTCACGCCGATCTTTGCGCTGTCGCGCACCGTCGGTTGGGTGAGCCAGTGGAAAGAAATGATCGCTGATCCACAGAACAAAATCGGCCGCCCGCGCCAATTGTACCTGGGCGAAACCTTGCGCGACTACGTAGATATCGAAAAGCGCTGAAAGCACCAAATCCCAAAAGCCCCGGTCGATTGTCCGGGGCTTTTTCTATAGAAGGCTCAGTTGATCGCCAATCTGGGCAGGCCGCGCAAACAGATCAGATCTAAGAGGCGGCAGCTTCACAGCAAGGCCAAACCGTCTTACTGCCAGCTTGAACCGCTTGGCGATCAACTCGGCATACTCACCTTGTCCGCGCATGCGATGCCCCCACCGCGGATCATAGGCCCTGCCCCCATGCATGTCCCGTAGCTTGGACATGATTTTTTCGGCCCGCGCTGGTTCGTAAGTCTCCAGCCACTCTTGCCACAGAGTCGAGACTTCGCGCGGCAGGCGCAGCATTATCCAGCTTGCGGCATCCGCGCCCGCATCCCGGCCCGCCTCCAACAGATGTTCCAACTCGTGATCCGTAAGCCCCGGAATGATCGGTGAGGTCATGACACGTACGGGAACGCCCGCCTCGGTTAGACGACGAATAACGCCCAAACGACGCCGAGGCGATGGTGCGCGTGGCTCCATCCTGCGGGACAGCCCGGCGTCCAGCGTGGTCAGAGAAATCCCGACCCGCACCAAGCCTTGTTGCGCCATCGGGGCCAAAATATCCAAGTCACGCTCAATCAACGTTCCCTTCGTCACGATTCCGATCGGATGGTTGAACTCTTGTAAGACCGAGAGGCAATCCCTTGTAATCGAGCGTGTCTTTTCAATCGGCTGGTAAGGGTCAGTATTCGTCCCAAGGGCGATGGGAGCAACCTTGTATCCCTTCGCAGACAGCTCGCTACGCAGTACCTCGGCCGCGTTTGGCCGCGCGATCAGGCGCGTTTCGAAATCCAAACCTGGCGATAGGCCGAGATAGGCATGAGTCGGACGCGCAAAACAATAGACACAGCCATGCTCACACCCGCGATAGGGATTGATCGAGCGGTCGAAGGGCAAGTCTGGTGAGCGGTTATAAGTGATCAGGCTGCGCGCAAACTCGTCCCGCACATCCGTCCGAAGCGGTGGGATATCTTCTTCGATATCCCAACCGTCCTCACAGGGAACGGTGTTGAATTTCTCGAACCGTCCCGCGTTGTTTGTGGCAGTTCCCCGCCCCTTGATATGCGGCGCATCCATGTTTGTTCTTTCTTTGTTCTAATGCTTAGTAATAGTTAGAAAGAAGCAACCGAACAAGCACTCCATGCAAATTCATACGCTTGCACGCTGAATAACCCAAATGACACGCCGTAAATCTGTTGAGCGGAATGCAGGATAATCATGCAGATAATTCTGTCGTGGGACGTTAGAATCTGGCGTATAGGTCGGTCCCGAAACCACTGAGGTCGCAATCGTCACAGTAAAACTGCGACGTTTTGGCCAAAACGGAAAAAATGCCACCAAGGGCCGATGGTCCGAAAAGCTTAGGGAAACGCCCCATGTCCGATGAAGAAGACATCGTCCTGTCCGAACTGAATGACGACGAACTGGTCGAACAGATGTTCGACGATCTTTATGACGGCCTGAAAGAAGAAATTGAAGAAGGCGTGAACATCCTGCTGGAACGCGGCTGGACGCCTTATGACATTCTGACCAAAGCTCTGGTCGGCGGTATGACCATCGTTGGTCACGACTTCCGCGATGGTATCCTCTTTGTACCCGAGGTTCTGCTTGCGGCAAACGCGATGAAGGGTGGCATGACGATCCTCAAGCCGCTGTTGGCCGAAACCGGTGCACCACGTGTGGGCAAAATGGTTATCGGCACCGTGAAGGGCGACATCCACGACATTGGCAAAAACCTTGTGTCAATGATGATGGAAGGCGCAGGGTTCGAGGTGGTCGATATCGGAATCAACAACCCGGTCGAAAACTACCTTGAGGCGTTGGAGACTGAACAGCCGGACATTCTGGGCATGTCGGCCCTGCTGACCACGACCATGCCCTATATGAAAGTTGTGATCGACACGCTGGTCGAACAAGGCCTGCGCGAAGACTATATTGTTTTGGTCGGTGGCGCGCCGCTGAACGAAGAATTTGGCAAAGCGATCGGCGCGGATGCCTATTGCCGTGACGCGGCGGTCGCTGTTGAGACGGCCAAGACCTTCGTGTCTCGCAAACACAATCAACTGGCCGGCTGAACGGACAAAAAGACTGTTCCAAAGCCGTCCGGTCTGCGGGCGGCTTTTTTCGTGCCGGTCACGTACTATCTAAGGGGCGCATGATGCAGCCAACTGAATTGCCAGATGATGCCAGCCTGACAACCTCAGGTTACAACTCTGATTCCCAGGGGCGGATATTGTTGTTGGCCTGCGGCGCCCTTGCGCGTGAGATTCTGGACCTGAAGCGTCGAAATGGTTGGGATCACATGGCGCTGACTTGCCTGCCTGCAATCCTGCATATCCATCCAGAGAAAATCACTCAGGCCGTTCAGGAAGCCATCGAAAAACATCGCGAAGACTACGATCAGATTTTTGTCGTTTATGCTGACTGTGGCACCGGTGGTCTGCTAGAGAAAGCGTGTACTGAGTTGGGCGTTGAGATGGTCAAAGGCCCCCACTGCTATTCCTTTTTCGAGGGGAATCAAGCGTTTGAGACGCGAGGCGAAGATGAAACGACAGCGTTTTATCTCACCGACTTTCTGGCCCGCCAGTTCGATGCGTTTGTCTGGAAACCCCTTGGTTTGGATCGGCACCCCGAATTGCGCGATATGTATTTCGGTAATTACACGAAACTGATCTACCAAGCGCAGATCGATGATCCGAGCCTGACGGCCCGTGCTCGCGACTGTGCCGAACGGATGGGTCTGGAATTCGAACGGCGGTTTACCGGGTACGGCGACCTTGAAACCACCCTTGCTGAATGGGCGAACCGCAAACCTGTAGATTAGACCCTATCAGGCGTTCTCTTGCGCGACCTCACGAATGCGTTCGATCATAGCGCGCAAACCGTTCGAACGCTGCGCAGACAGGTGGTCGTTCAAGCCCAAACGTGCCAGCTCACCCCCAGCGTCGACCTTCGGAACCTCGCTGACCGATAAACCGTTGTACAAGGACCGTAAAACGGCGATCAGCCCTCGCACAATCAACGCGTCACTATCGCCGTCGAACCGAAAGACACCACCTTCGATGATCGGATGCAACCAGACTTGACTGGCACAGCCGTCAACCTTGGTGGCAGGAACTTTGAGCGCATCGTCCAATGGATCCATCGCTTTGCCCTGTTCAATGACATGACGATACCGGTCTTCCCAGTCCTCCAGGAACTCAAAATCCTCGACGATCTCTTCAAAGGCAGGTGTTGCCATGGTGCGGCGATCCTTTCATTGCAACCACAATTGTGAACTATGCCGCCGAACTATCCCTGTCCACCCCTTTGCGTGGCTTTTCAATCAGCGGAAAGTGCGATAACCCGTTGCAGGACTTACTGCTCTGGACGTTGGGACCATGCAAAAATCGTTTATTGTTCTCTTGGTGGCCACTCTGACCTTGTCTGCTTGTAACAGTTGGAGCAACTCTCGGGCGAACCCGTCTAATTGGTTTGGGTCCAGCTCGTCCACGGAAACAGTGGATACAGCCACCTATGATCCAAACGCCCTTGTGCCCGAAGTGTCAGAGGGCGGAGGTCTGTTTTCCCGACCAGTACCTGAGGATACCAGCGTTCCGATCACGCGAATTGATGAATTGAGGATTGATCCGACGCCTAACGGAGCGATCATATTTGCGTCAGGAACCGCAAGCCGACAAGGGGCTTACGACGCCCGGCTCGTTCGTTCTGAAAATGAAGAGAATCAGGAGAACGGCGTTTTGGAGTTCGTCTTTCGAGTGACTTATCCAGAAAGAGCGACAAATCAGGGAACCGAACGCTCACGCATGGTCTCGGACGCCATCAACATCAGCAGGGACGACTTGCAAGCCACCCGTTTGGTGCGGGTTGTCGGGCAGCAAAACACACTGGAATCACGGCGCCGCTAAGCGGCGTTACAGGGCAACAACCTTGACGCTTTGTCCTTGGGCAGCCAAGGCGATCTTGCCTTCACACAGCTTCAAAGCATCCTCGCCGAACACTTCGAACCGCCATCCTGACATCGAGGGCAATTCACGCTCACCTGCGGCAATCTGGTCCAGTTCCGAACTGGTGGCAATTAGCTTTGCCGCCACACCCGAGCTTTCGGTTTTCGATTTCAACAGCACCCGCAGCAGGTCTGCCAAGGCCGGGTTGACCTTCAACTTGTCGCGACTGTTGTCCACCTTGGGCATTTGATCTGCCGGACAGTTCAGGCCATTGTCAATGGCGGCCAAAATCCCTTCTGCGATCGCGCCTTTGCGCGCCTCGCGCAACAACAGACGCGAACCGCCCAGATCAGAAGGCGTTCTGGGCTTGGTCGAGGCCAGTTCGATCAGTGCATCATCTTTGAACACCCGGCTGCGGGGGACGTTGTTATCCTGGGCGTAGGACTCGCGGAACTGTGCCAATTCGCGCACCACGGCCAGAAATCTGGCTGAGTTTGTGCGTGTTTTCACGCGTTTCCACGCATCCTCGGGGCGGATGTCATAGGTTTCCGGCTGGGTCAGTGTCCGCAATTCCTCAGCCACCCAATGACTACGTTTCGTTTTCTTCAGTTGCGCTGCGAGGTGTTCATAAATCTGGCGGAGATGCGTCACATCAGCCAGGGCGTAGTTTTTTTGCGCATCAGTCAACGGCCGCCGCGACCAATCCGTAAAGCGCGATGTTTTGTCGACACCCTGTTTGCAGATCTTGCGCACCAGCGTCTCATAGCCCACCTGTTCACCAAAGCCGCAGACCATGGCAGCGACCTGAGTGTCAAACAGCGGCTTGGGAAAGATGCCCGCCTCGACCCAAAAGATTTCAAGGTCCTGACGCGCGGCGTGGAAAACCTTGACCACATCCTCGTTTTTGAACAGCGCGTAAAGCGGATCCAGAGAAAGCCCCTCGGACAGCGGATCTAGCAAAACCGCGCTGTCTTCATCACTGGATGGAAACGCCAGTTGTACCAGACATAGCTTTGAGTAGTACGTCCGTTCGCGCAGGAACTCGGTGTCTACGGTGACATAGTCATATTGCGCCGCGGCCTTGCAGAAATCGGCCAGCTCTTGCGTCGTTGTAAGGGTTTTCATACGCCGTGCTGTTCTTGCTTTTGTTTTCAGCGGTTGGAAGTTAGTTCTTTGCCGTATCCAACCGTAGTGCGGACCATAGGACGATTATGACAGGCGTGTAAATCATCCTGAGAGTTTCAGGGCAGCAACACCGGAGTCCGGTCTCCATTGGCGTATCGGCGCAACACTGCGGGATAAAGCTGATGTTCCCACACCAGAACCTTGGCAGCAAGGCTGTCAGGAGTGTCGCCTGATTCAATCCTGATCCGCGCCTGTCCCAGGATCGGACCGTCATCCAACGCCGCTGTGACTTCGTGAACCGAGCATCCATGCTCTGTCTCTCCGGCCTCAATAGCGCGGGCATGCGTGTTGAGGCCTTTGAACTTTGGCAGCAACGAGGGATGGATATTCAGCATACGACCTTGAAAACGGGAAACAAAACCACCGGTCAGAACCCGCATGAACCCTGCCAGGCAAACAATATCTGGCTGCGCCTGTTCAAGCGGTTTCAGCAGCTCGGCCTCGAAGGCCGCGCGGTCGCCCTTGAACGGGCGGTGGTCCACAACAGCCGTTGGAATACCGCGCGCGGTGGCTTTTTTCAGCCCGCCTGCCTCAGCATCGTTTGACAACACCAGACATGGCCGCGCCGGATGGTCGCCGACCATGCTGTCGACCAGCGACACCATGTTGGATCCGCCTCCTGAAATCAGGATCGCGACGCGTTTATGGCTCACAACAATTGGCCTGTGTATGCCACGCCAGGCGTTTCGGTAACGGTGCCGATGCGGGCAACGGTTTCACCGGCTTCGGTCAGCAGGACGGTTAGTTCGTCAGCACGCTCTTCAGCGCAAACAACGATCATGCCGACGCCGCAGTTGAAGGTCTTGAGCATCTCGGTCTGGTGGATGCCGCCGGTTTCGGCCATCCAGCGGAAGACGGGCGGCAGGTCCCAGGCATTCAGGTCAATCGATGCCCCCATCCCCTCGGGCAAGACACGCGGCAAGTTCTCGGTCAAGCCGCCCCCGGTGATATGAGCCAGCGCATGAACGCCCCCTGCCCGGATCGCCTGCAGCACTGGCTTTACGTACAGCCGTGTCGGTGTCAGCAGCGCCTCACCCAACGCCCCATCGCCAAACGGCGACGGCGAGTTCCAGTTTAAGCCGGAAAGATCAACCAGCTTTCGCACCAGCGAGTAACCGTTGGAGTGCACGCCGTTCGAAGCAAGCCCAAGCAGGACATCACCGTTTTGCACATCCGCTGGCAAATGCGCCCCGCGCTCCATCGCGCCAACCGAGAACCCGGCCAGATCAAAATCATCATCCGGGTACATGCCGGGCATCTCTGCTGTTTCACCGCCGATCAGGGCGCAGTTGGACTGCACGCAGCCCTCGGAAATACCTTCGATGATCCGTGCGGCGGTATCGGTATCCAGCTTGCCGGTTGCAAAATAATCTAGGAAAAACAGGGGTTCCGCGCCTTGACAGATCAGGTCATTCACGCACATCGCAACAAGATCAATGCCCACGCCATCAACCACGCCGGTGTCGATGGCAATGCGCAGTTTTGTTCCCACACCATCCGTCGCGGCAACAAGAATCGGGTCTTGGTACCCCGCAGCCTTGAGATCGAACAAAGCACCAAATCCGCCTAGCCCGCTCATCACTCCCGACCGGTTTGTCCGTTTGGCCGCAGGCTTGATCCGGTCGACCAGAGCGTTCCCAGCATCAATATCGACACCCGCATCCGCATAGGTGATTCCGTTCTTGCCAGTTGTCATCTCCAGCCCCTCATGAATGGTTCCCGCGCGGGTTAGTCGATTGTGACGCGTGTTGCAACGGTCACGCTTGACGCGGACATCCAAGGGACACGAAAAGTCTTTGGGCGGTCCTGCAAGAAAATTCAATTTGATGACCGATGACCCTTGGCGTCGCGGCAACATTGCTGTACTCAACGCCTGCTCCTGGGGGATTAGCTCAATTGGTTAGAGCAGAGCGCTCATAACGCTTTGGCTGGGGGTTCAAGTCCCTCATCCCCTAGGTGAGCAGCCATTGAAAACAAAGGTGGCTCGCTAAGGAATCATACATCACCTCGCTGCCAGTAAACGTCTGTCACGATTGGGCTTTATGGAGCCCAGTCATTCGTTTGATGTCGCGCGAATCGGCTCCTCGGGCCGAGGCTCTATCCGCTGATGCGGCGGATCCACCGGAACAGCGCTTAGCGGCCGATGATGATATCGGCGCAAAGGCCGCCCAGACGTTCACTTTTGCTCAGGCGCAGTACGCCGCCATGGGCGCGTGCAATGTCCGAGACGATGGCAAGACCTAATCCCACACCGCTGCCCCTGTTCTGATTGCGCGCTGGATCAAGGCGTGAGAATGGCTTGATCGCCTCGGACCGTTGTTCGGGCGGGATGCCGGGCCCGTCATCTTCAACGCGGATGCGCATGGATTTTGGCGTGATTGACAGGCTGATATCCGCACGCTCACCATAACGGACTGCGTTTCCGATCAAGTTTTCCACGGCGCGCCGCATCGCGGTTGGACGCAGCGCAATTGTGCCTTCCCCCTCGACCGAAACCACGGCAACCTCATGCCCCGCTCTGCATGCGTCTTTCACGATTTGCTCAATCAACGCTATCGGCTCAACGGTTTCCGGTGTTCCTTCGGTTGTCCCGTGCGAAAACTCCAGGAACGAGTCCAAGAGCAGCTGCATTTCGTCAACATCTTGTTTCAAGGGCGCGGCTTCATCCTCGGGCAACATCGACAAACCCAATTTCAGACGTGTTAGCGGCGTCCGTAGATCATGGCTGACACCGGACAGCATCATGGTCCGCTGTTCCATCTGGCGTTCGATACGTGCGCGCATGTCCAGAAAAGCGCTGCCGGCCGCGCGAACCTCAATCGCACCGCCAGGCGAATATGGCACCACCCTACCCCGACCAAAGGCTTGCGCAGCTTCGGCCAGCCGTGTGATCGGACGCAACTGATTGCGCATGTACAGGAAAGAAATTGTTGTCATAACGACCGCAAAAAACACCATCGTTACGATCAACTGATGCGGCGCCGCCGGGGACAGTCGACGGCGGTCAAACGTCAGTTGCAGCAACCCTAGATCAGTATTCATGTACAACCTTGCTTCCTGACCGCTGGGCAAAGCCACGCCCTCGATATCGGGCAACAATGCTCTCAGGTCGGTCTCGACACGCGGCGCAATAAAGTCATACCACCGACGCTGCCCGATCATGGGTTCCTCATTGATACTCAAGAACCGGGCTGTCATGGACAGCGCCTTCAAATCAGGACGCGCGGCCGCCAGGGCCTCTTGCTGCGTTTCTGCACCCTCCATCACGCCCACAACCAAAAGAACTTCTCGCGACGCTGCGCGCGTCATTTGTTCGGTGACGTCTTCCAGGTGTTTTTGCAGAAATGCGATCCCAACCACCAGCAACACGACAACCACCGGCAGGACCAGTATCAGCGCAGCGCGGGCATAGAGGCTGCGCGGCATATAGGGTTTGAGCCAATCCGCGGACATGCGCTAAACCTAACGAGCTGTTACGACAAGAGAAAGAGCGCAGAATGCAGGCTCCTGACGATTTCAACCCACCCACTGGCGCAGCTATAGAGCTTGCGCCGGGTTTGCGGCGTATTTTGGCCCCGAATCCATCCCCGATGACATATCGCGGAACCAACACATACCTGCTGGGCACATCCGAACTTGCCGTAATCGACCCCGGGCCGTTGAACGAGTCACATCTGAACGCGATTCTAGAGGCAGTGCTACCGGGTCAGCGGATCAGCCATATCATCGTAACACACAGCCATCTGGATCATTCGCCCTTGGCGCGTCCACTTGCCGACCGCACCGGAGCACCGGTTCTGGCCTTTGGCGGGCCCGACGCCGGACGCAGCATGGTCATGGCTGAACTTGCTCAGAACGGACTGGTGGGCGGAGGTGAAGGCATTGATACCGCTTTCCGCCCTGATATCGAACTACCAGACGGCGCGCTTATCTCTGGTGCGGGCTGGCAGCTTGAGGTGATTCATACGCCCGGTCATCTGGGCAATCATATCGCTTTGGGCTGGGGCGATGTCTGTTTTACCGGGGATCACGTGATGGGATGGGCCAGTTCGCTTGTCTCGCCCCCGGACGGTGACCTGACGGATTTCATGACAGCCTGCCACCGCCTGCGCTCACGTGATTGGTCGGTCTTTCACGCCGGGCATGGCGCACCGATCACCGAACCTGGCGCGCGGTTGGATTGGCTAATCAATCACCGCCTGACCCGCGAGGCGCAGATCTTATCAGCGCTAGAGGATCACCCCGGTACAGCCAGAGATTTAGCCCAGAGAATCTATGTAGAGACTCCAGCCGCCCTGCTACCTGCTGCCGAAAGAAACGTGTTCGCTCACCTCATCGACTTACTTGGAAAGCATCAGGTCTCAGCACAAGGACAGCTTTCCGTAAACGTCGAATTTAAAAGGCAAACCTGAACAGCCATAAGTTTTTTGCAAAATCGTCATTTTCCCCTCTGGACGGGAAAATTCGGGATTGTTATACGCGCCTCAGTTCCGGCGTAGCTCAGCGGTAGAGCAGTTGACTGTTAATCAATTGGTCGTAGGTTCGATCCCTACCGCCGGAGCCAAATTCCCCCCGCTATTCCATTGAGCTGCTTGCAAACTATTTCTTGCCCCCAACACGGGCAACTTCGTCTGCAGCTTTAGAAGCCGCAAAACCTTTGCAGACGGGGATTGTGACGGATATTCTATTCGACGCGTTTCCTTGGCTTCGTTTTGGTCAAATTGGTTTTTGCATGTATCTCGAAATTGCTATCCTTCTTGCCCTCATTTGCCTGAATGGCGTCTTGGCCATGTCCGAGCTTGCCGTCGTTTCTTCGCGGCCCTCGCGTTTGCAGACGCGCGCCGAGCGAGGCGACCATGGTGCGCAAGTTGCTCTGCGCTTGGCTGAAGAGCCGGGGCGGTTCCTGTCGACGGTACAAATCGGAATAACGCTTGTGGGCGTTCTGTCCGGCGCATTTTCAGGTGCAACGCTAGGTATCAGAATGGCCGAAGCCCTTCCCGGGCTTGGTCTGCCTGAGCGGTACGCCACCGAAGTCGGCGTCGGGATCGTTGTTGTCGTCATCACCTATTTGTCGCTGATTGTGGGCGAACTGGTGCCCAAACAGATCGCATTGTCCAACCCCGAGGCGGTCGCCTCCCGCGTCGCACCCGCAATGCGGTTTCTGTCGATTGTAGCCCTACCGTTGGTTTGGTTTCTCGACCGGTCAGGCAAGCTGGTACTCACCCTCTTCGGCCAGTCTGGCCGCCGAGAGTCCGGGGTAAGCGAAGAGGAAATCCGAACGCTTATCGCTGAGGCAGAAGGCGCCGGTGTGATCGAAAAAGCCGAGACAGAAATGATCGCAGGGGTAATGCGTATCGCTGACCGAACTGCAAGGGGTTTGATGACACCCCGCCACGATCTTGAAATTGCGGACGCTCAGGAAGACAAGGCGGCCATCCTCGCCCGCTTCCAAGCCTCAGGTCGGTCCCGACTGCCGTTGCGGGATGGTGCCGCGGACGATGTGATTGGCGTGCTACACAGCCGAGACTTGCTCCACGCTCCGGAAAAAGGCTTCGATGCGCGGGCGTATATGCAGCCGGCGACTATCATCAACGACACGATGCCCGCGATACAGGTCATCGAACGATTGAAGGACGCGGCGGTTCACATCGTGCTTGTGTTTGACGAATACGGGCATTTCGAGGGGATCGTTACACCGATGGATATCCTTGGTGCCATCACCGGCGGGTTTGACGAGACCGAGCAGGCAGAGCCTAAAGTAATCGAACGAGACGATGGTTCACTTATCGTTGCCGGATGGATGCCGGTCGACGAATTTGCGGATCGTCTGGGCCTGCAACTAAAACATGCACCCCAGTTTGAAACGGTTGCTGGTCTGGTTCTCGATTATGCGGCGAAACTTCCACAGGTCGGGCAATTCGTTGTTGTTGATGGCTGGGTGCTGGAGGTTATCGATATGGACGGGCGCCGCATCGACAAACTTCTTGTGTACAGGACTAAGGAAGCGACCCCCTCCTACGCGAAAGGTCAGATATGACCCCGGAGAACGCCTTTTGCCACGCTGCCGAACGTAGCCGACTCTCGTTTTTCGATAATAGGTAAAAAAGCTGGTGACAGCACACTTCGCCTTCCCCTACGCCTTGTATCCATTATCCGCCGCTCAGGCGAGCGCGCACGGAGATTGAGGCAAATCAAAGCGATGGCGCGCCCCACCTGCTAGTAACACAGCGCTTTCGGTGGGACGTTGCGGGACGTACTGTGTTCTCTGGCCTGATCCCTCGGGCAAGGCTGAACCGGTCGCTTTTGGTGTTCAGAGATCAACCGCGAAGACAGAGTTCGCGACCAAGGCCCCCCCGCAGCGGCCAGCAATGAGCGGTTGGAGAAAGGAGAAACAGACCTGTGTGCTTTTCAGCCTCTGCAAGTTTTGCGACAGCAGCCGTTTTGATGCCAGTCGCCGCAATCACTTTGACAACCGCCAGCCGATTCAACCGCAAATACCTTGGCTTTGCGGTTTTCCCGTTGTTTTTTGGGGTTCAGCAAGGTTTGGAAGGTGGGCTTTGGCTTAGTCTTGGACAGGGCGCACCTGAGACTACGCATTGGTTTGCCATCGGCTTCCTCTTCTTCGCGTACTTCTTTTGGCCTTTCTGGGTTCCCCTTTCCGCATATCTTGTCGAACCAAAGCGGCATCTGAAACGCATTTTTCTGATGCTTAGCCTTGTCGGTGCGCTACTTGGGATTTCCCTGTTCGTCCCGCTTCTACTTCTTGACGAGCCACTTCCAATCCAGATCGTAAAAAACTCGATTCACTACAGCTCACCTTTGGTATGGGACAGCATCGTACTGCGAACGCTCGCCCGCGGGATCTATGCGATTATCGTTTGCGCGCCCATGCTACTATCGTCGAGCAATACCGTGAGAGTGTTTGGGGTTCTGATCACTCTCTCGGTCATTGGTGGCTTTGTCGTCGCGCATTACGCCTTCACTTCGATCTGGTGTTTCGCCGCAGCCATCCTTTCCTGTTATGTGGTTTTTATTGTACGAGAGGCGTCCAAAAGCGTTCCAATACAAAGACCGACGTAAATCTGAGAGATACCGGCCTTTGAATAGTCATTCTGCTTACCCGATTGCTGCTGTGGACGCTCAGGATATAACAACCCCTTTGCACTACCGAGGGCGGCATACCGGGGTCACACAACCAAAAGGCGCCATCAGTTAGAAGCGATTTTGGCCGAAACGGGTGCGCTATCATTCGCGCCGACCGGCTTTCTGCTTGCGAAAGAATTCAATGACGCATTTACTACGCGTGAAAAAAATACTGGGAGGCTCAAGTGAGAAAATCCACATTACTTAGTACAGTTATTGCCATTAGTGCCGGTGCGGCTTGGGCAGACTGCGATACCGTTACCTTCTCGGATGTGGGATGGACGGATATCACCGCGACAACTGCAGCAACAACCACGGTTCTGCAGGCGCTTGGCTATGAAACGGATATCAAGATCCTGTCCGTGCCCGTGACCTACACATCACTTGCCGATGGCGATATCGACGTCTTTTTGGGCAACTGGATGCCGACAATGGAAGCGGACATCGCGCCCTACCGCGAGGCGGGAACCGTCGATACGGTGCGCGCGAACCTCGAAGGGGCAAAGTACACACTAGCGGTGAACCAAGCCGCCGCAGACCTGGGGATCGGCAACTTCGCAGATATCGCCGCGCACCAGGACGCCTTGGAAGGCAAGATTTACGGCATCGAGCCCGGCAATGACGGCAACCGTCTTATCCAGGAGATGATCGACGGCGACGCCTTTGGGCTTAGTGGCTTTGAGGTCGCTGAAAGCTCGGAACAGGGAATGCTGGCGCAGGTCGCGCGGGCAGATCGGCGAAACGAGCCGGTGGTTTTCCTGGGCTGGGAACCGCACCCGATGAACGCCAACTTTCAGTTGACCTATCTTGAGGGCGGCGATGACTGGTTTGGCCCGAACCTTGGTGGTGCGACGGTTTTCACCAACACCTCGGCAGGCTATGTCAGCGAATGCCCGAACGTCGGCAAGCTTCTGGAAAACCTGGAATTCACCCTTGCCATGGAAAACGAAATCATGGGCGCCATCCTTGATGACGGCCAAGAACCCGGTGATGCTGCGAAAACCTGGCTTGCATCAAATACGGGCGTGCTTGACAGCTGGCTTGATGGCGTCACCACGAAAGACGGCGGCGACGCGATGAGTGCGGTTAAATCGGCGCTTAAAAACTAAAGTAAAGAGACGACGAAGAGCCGGGAAAGCCCGGCTCTGTTAAGGTCGGCCAAGACAAGGGGGCGGCATGGATTGGCTGACCGAAAACAAGATCCCGATCGGCATCTGGGCAAGGGACATTTTTGACTGGATGCAGATCAATCTGGCGTGGTTCTTCGACACCTTGTCGGACCTGATGGACGCGCTGATCGACAGCATACTATGGGTGTTGCAAACCCCCCACCCGCTGATCATTGTCGGCGTATTTGTCGCGCTCACTTGGCTATTGCAGCGCAACTGGAAAACTTGCCTGTTGGTTGCAATCGGCTTTCTATTCATCCTCAACCAAGGGTATTGGGAGGAAACGACCGAAAGCCTAACGCTGGTCCTGTCTGCCTGTATCGTGTGTATGGCAGTTGGTGTGCCGATTGGCATCGCGGCCGCGCACCGGCCGAAACTTTATTCTTTCATGCGTCCGGTTCTGGATCTGATGCAAACCCTGCCGACTTTTGTCTACCTGATCCCGGCCATCGTGTTTTTTGGCATCGGGATGGTGCCGGGCCTTCTGGCGACGGTCATCTTTGTCGTACCGGCGCCGATCAGGCTGACCTATCTTGGGGTATCCGCAACGCCCAAAGCACTGCTTGAGGCTGCTGAAGCCTTTGGTGCGACCGGGCGACAGATACTCTGGAAGGTGGAGCTTCCGTATGCCTTTCCGCAGATAATGGCGGGTCTCAATCAGACAATCATGTTATCGCTTTCGATGGTCGTCATCGCGGCGCTTGTCGGGGCAGACGGTCTGGGTGTTCCGGTGGTGCGCGCCCTGAACCAAGTCAACACGGCGCTCGGGTTCGAGAGCGGCTTTGTTATCGTCGTGGTCGCAATCATTCTCGACCGGATGTTGCGAGTGGAGCGTAAGAAATGACCCAACAACCCGCTGTCGTATTCGACAACGTTTCCATCGTCTTCGGTGATAACCCCAAAGCCGCGCTGCCTTTAATGGATGAAGGCCGAGAGCGTCCCGACATACAGAAAGAAACCGGGCAAATCCTCGGGGTTCACAACTGCTCACTCGAGGTCAAAACGGGTGAGATTCTGGTTCTGATGGGTCTTTCAGGTTCGGGCAAATCGACGCTTCTGCGCGCGGTAAACGCGCTAAACCCGGTCGTGCGCGGCTCGGTCACGGTCCACGATGGGGAGTGGAGTTGCAACGTCACATCTGCCGGGGCTGAAGACCTAAGAAAGGTGCGTCGTGAATGCGTGTCGATGGTTTTTCAGCAATTCGGTCTTCTGCCTTGGCGCAGCGTGTCAGAGAATGTCGGACTTGGCCCGGAACTGGCGAAACTGCCAAAGGCGGAACGTAACGAGCGGGTGAAGAACCAGCTTGAGCTCGTCGGGCTGTCCGATTGGGCGGACCGTCGTGTCGGCGAGCTGTCGGGCGGAATGCAACAACGCGTGGGACTGGCCCGTGCCTTCGCAACCGAAGCGCCCATCCTTCTTATGGACGAACCTTTTTCGGCGCTGGACCCACTTATACGTACCAAGCTTCAGGACGAACTTCTTGAGCTTCAGGCGCGCATCCGCAGGACGATCATATTTGTCAGCCACGACCTCGACGAGGCCTTCAAGATCGGCAACCGCATCGCGATCATGGAAGGCGGGCGGATTGTGCAATGCGGAACACCGCGCGAGATTTTCACCCAACCGGTCAATGATTACGTCGCCGATTTCGTAGCGCACATGAACCCGCTGGGCGTTTTGTCGGCTGCGGACGTGATGGAGCCCGCATCCGGCGAGCCAATGGAAACGGTGCCCGAAGATACCGCCATCGTGGACCTGATGGATGTGCTTGCCAATAACGACGCTACAATCGGGGTCACGCAGGACGGTGCTTTGGTCGGACAAGTCACGCAAGGCGCTTTAATCGCGCGGCTCGTCGATCCCAGTGGCGCGGCAAAGACCTCGGAAAACTGACTTTTGGCTGCTGCCCATTTGGGCCAAGGAATTGGGCAGAGGTCGAATTCGACGAATGGTTTCACTGGAGGCGAACCATGCCTGAACGCGGCTTATTCAGACGTCTTGAACACACATTTACATCCCCGCGAAACGACCCCAGCTGCTCATAATGTGAATTTGCGTTGCATGGACTGAAATCGATCCAATACCGAACCAAAAAAGGTCAATCCCACACAACGCTACCGCGGCGAAAGTGAACAAATCACCTACCGGATGATCTGTAGCTCGACATCTTTGGGTTCGCGTTCTGGACCATTTGTATCTGCCATATCCTGCGGGCACGCGGACACGCACAGGATAACGTCCGCCAAAGCCGTGAGCTCGACAGAGTCGCCGGGCGCGCTTACAGGCGGGTAAATCGCTGTGTCACCATTCAGGAGTGGCGCATTCTCGAAGAGGTTCAGTGGACAGGGCACGAATTCAATTGTGTGCCCGAGGTCGGCCATTGCATGCCTGAGATTATCGCTACAGTTTTCGTGCTCGCCCTGAAAACCCAGCATCTTGTAGCGCACTACATCACAGGCCGCGAAGAACCAGTCGTGAACACCAGGCGATGTGTCCTCGGTCAATTCCAAAATGGGGCGTCTTCGATTCGACCGAAAAACCGTTCCCTGAACTGGCGATGGAGATTCGCAATGAACCCGCGAATGTTCCATCGACATGTATTCTTTGGTGTCCTCGATCATGAACGCCCAGGTATCGACAACTTGCGTCCCGAATGTGTTGACGATCTTTAGTTTTGCCCCCCGATTCAAACGAAATGCGCGACCCGTTCGGGCCTTCAGTACGAAAGTTTCGGTCATCAGAACAGTAATGCTCCGGTGGTAGGCAGAAGGACCGAATAGACGCTTGTCGATGCAGTAATGAACAATCGGTTGCGCTTCGGCCCACCAAAACAGACGTTTGAAACCTCTTCGGGGATGAATATCTTGCCCAGCAGTGTCCCATCGGGGTGATAGCAATGAACACCATCAACAGCGCTCGTCCAGATGCGATCCTGGGTATCGATCCGGAACCCGTCAAAGACGCCTGCTTCGCATTCCGCAAATACGTCCCCGCCTGAAAGAGTTCCGTCGGCGCCGACGGAGAATGCCCGGATATGGTGTTCTCCACTGGGGTAGCGGGTGCCGCCGCTGTCTGCGATATAAAGCGTCTTTTCGTCTAGCGAGAAGGCAAGGCCGTTGGGGCAGGCAAAGTCACTTGTCACCTTTGTAACGTCACCGGTTGCGGGGTTCAGGCGATAGACATGCTCACCGTCGAGCTCAGGTTCAGCTTGAAAGCCTTCGTAGTCCGACTCGATCCCATATGCCGGATCACTGAACCAGATCGTATTGTCAGACCGCACAACCACGTCATTCGGGCTGTTGAACCGCTTTCCCTCAAAATGGCTGGCCAATGTCGTGACAGAACCATCATGTTCAATCCGAGTGACACTTCGCGTTCCATGCTCGCACGCCACGATCCGCCCTTGTCGGTCGAGCGTTGAGCCGTTGGTATAGCATCCCAGGCCCGAGCGGATGTCTGCAACAGCCCCTGTCAGTTCATCCCAGCGAAGCCTACGATCATTTGGGATGTCGCTCCAGATAAGGGACCGGAACGCCGGCGAATAGACAGGCCCCTCGGTCCACTTACCGCCCGTCCAGATTTGTTCGATTGGCTCATCCAGCTTGATGCTGCGTGCGAACCTTTTGTCGCGGATTTCGTAGTTTTCTGTCTTAGTCATTGGAAGCGTCAGTCCAGCTTGCTATAAAATTCATAGCTACATAAATCACTATAGAAAGTATAGCAAGTGACCAAGATACCAGTCCCAGGGCAGCCCGTGCGAGGATCAAAAAGCGGCGCGCCCATTATGGCGTTGTTCGATCTTATTGGACGGCATTGGGCCATGGGTGTGATTTGGACCCTCAGCGAAATTGGACCATGCACGTTCAGAAAGCTGCAAGAGGAATGCGAAACGATCTCGCCCGCGGCATTGAACACCCGCCTCAAGGAACTGCAGGCAGCAGGTTTCGTGCATCGGGTAGACGCCGGATACGCGGCAACGGATTTGGGTTATCGTCTTTACACGCACCTCCGCCCTCTGGGAGATTTCAGCAAGGAATGGGCAAAACACTTAACCGCGCCAGACGACCAAAACAGATAAGCATCTTAACCTTGCGAAGCGAGTTGGCCCATCCATTCGGTACACAAGTGCATCCGCGACCAGCACTAAGTTGAGCGCGTTAGCGTTTTTCGACTAAAAATCTTTTGCACCCTCTGGACGGCGCAGAAACGGATTGCTATACGGCGCGAACCGTTCCGGCGTAGCTCAGCGGTAGAGCAGTTGACTGTTAATCAATTGGTCGTAGGTTCGATCCCTACCGCCGGAGCCATTTCCAACTCTCCCCAATTAGCCTGCCAACGCGCTTTCAAACTCTGAGCGTAGTTCACGTTTTAGAACCTTTCCCGTAGCATTCAGTGGCAGGGCCTCCACGAACACAACTTTATCCGGCACTTGCCACTTGGCGATCTTGCCGTCGTAAAACGACAACACATCCTCTTCGGTTGGGTCCTCACCCTCGGCTTTGACGGCGACCAAAAGCGGGCGCTCGTCCCATTTTGGGTGGGGAACGCCCACAACCGCCGCGGTCGCGAGTTGGGGGTGCGCGACTGCGATATTCTCTAACTCGACCGAGCTAATCCACTCTCCGCCAGATTTGATGATGTCCTTGGACCTGTCGCGGATGGTCATGTATCCATCGGGGTCAAGCGTTGCGACATCACCGGTTGCAAACCACCCATCCTGAAGCAAGTCTTCATCCTGCATCTGGAAATAGCTGTCCAAGACCCAGTGCCCGCGCACCATAAGATCGCCCTGAGTCTTGCCGTCATGTGGCAAATCATTCCCATCATCGTCCACGATCTTCAATTCGACGCCATAGCACGGTCGCCCTTGGCTCTCCCTGACTTTATGTTGTTGTTCAGGCGGCAACTGGCGGTGTTTGGCCAATGGATGATTTGCAGTACCCAACGGGCTCATCTCGCTCATACCCCAGGCGTGAATAGTGTCGACGCCATAGGTTTCACGAAAGGTTTCAATCATTGAAGGCGGGCATGCGGCCCCGCCGATCACCGTCCGTTCAAGGCTGGTTAGTTTGCTGCCGGATTGTGCAGCATATGCCAGTAATCCCTGCCAGATCGTCGGCACCCCCAGCGCCAAGGTCACCCCAAATTTGTCAATCAGATTCACCAGTGCTTCACCGTGCAGATCCGGCCCCGGCAGAACCATGCGTGATCCCGACATCGCACAGGCATATGGCGATCCCCAAGCATTTACATGAAACATCGGAACCACCGGCATGACCACATCCATGGCCGAGTAACCAACAACGTCGCGCGTGTTCGATCCAAAGCTGTGCAGCACTGTTGAGCGGTGCGAATAAAGCACACCTTTCGGGTGCCCAGTCGTGCCTGAGGTGTAGCACAAGCTGGATGCTGTGTTCTCATCAAAGCTGGGCCACTGGTATCCTGCATCGCCGGTTGCAATCAGGTCGTCATAGAACTTCACATCGGGAATCTGGGCGATCGCATCCTCGTTCCTTGGCCCCATCAGAACGAAATGCTGCACATCCGCCAAATGCGCGTGCAACGACGCAACCAATGGGATAAAGGTGGCGTCAAAGAACAGAACCCGATCTTGCGCGTGATTGATGATATAGTTCAATTGCTCGGGGAACAGCCGCGGATTGATCGTGTGGCACACGAACCCAGCTCCGGACGTTCCGTAGTATATCTCAAGATGCCGTCGGTTGTTCCAGGCCAATGTCCCGACCCGCGCTTGCGGTTCCAGCCCCAGCCCGGCCAGTACAGATGCCAGTCTCCGCGCGTTTTCTGCGATTTGGGCCCAACTGGTATCAGTCACTGTGCCATCGGTTTCGACTGAAATTATCTCGGTCTGACCATGGTAGCGTTCGGCGTGGTCAATCAGTGACGAGATCAGCAGGGGCTGCGTCATCATCTGTCCCAGCATGGGCCTTCTCCATTTTTTATTCCCGACGCGCATCGGGTGTTTTGTTTTTACTAAGTTGGAACCCTGCCAATCATTTAATTGTCTGACAATACGAGATTTGGGCTTTCCCCATGCGCAATCTTGTTACCACCGACGGATTAGTCCCGGTGGCGTAGTGCGTAGGCGACCAAAGCCGCGGTCGATCCATCCTTGCCGCTGGCGGTTTCTTCACCATCCACGATTGGACCTAACGAGGTCGCAAGCTCTTTGCCCAGTTCGACACCCCACTGATCGAATGAGTTGATCCCAAGCAAGACGCCTTCAACAAAAACGCGATGTTCGTACAGGGCAATGATCTGACCAAGTACGAATGGCGTCAGCTTTGGGAAGATCAGGGTTGAAGACGGCCGGTTGCCTGGGAAAACACGATGACGGGCCTGCCGATCCAACTCGGCACCTGTCAGCCCGTTTTCCGCCATGCGATGACGCGCTTCATCCAGCGAGCGACCGCGCATCAGAGCCTCGGACTGCGCAAGACAATTGGCCAATAGCAGGCGATGGTGATGGGTCAGTTCCGGTTCATGTCCCTGTGCGGCCACCATGAACTCACAAGGGATCACATCCGTGCCCTGATGGATCAACTGGTAAAAGGCGTGCTGGCCGTTGGTGCCGGGCTCCCCCCAAACAACGGGGCCAGAGGCAATGGTCAATGAGCTTCCGTCCATCGCGACAGACTTGCCGTTGGACTCCATTTCAAGCTGTTGAAAATACGCCGGTAGCCGCAGCAAACGTTGATCATACGGCAAGACAGCGCGGCTGGCATGGCCCAGAACCTGACGGTGCCAAATACCGACCAAAGCCAGCATGACCGGCATGTTCTCTGCCCAATCGGCGGCGCGGAAATGGACGTCCATCGCCTGCCCGCCACGCAGGAAAGCGTCGAAGGCGTTCGAACCAACCGCGATCATCACCGGCAATCCAACCGGCCCCCAGACCGAGTATCGTCCACCGACCCAATCGGCAAAGCCAAATACACGTTCGTCTGGGATACCAAAGGCTTTGGTCTTGTCCACGGCGCTGGACACGGCAGCGAACTGCATGCCCGGGTCACCTCCGCCGTCTTCCATCCAGGCGCGCGCCGTTCGGGCGTTGGTCATGGTTTCGATCGTGGAAAAGGTTTTGGACGCCACAATCACCAGCGTCCGCGTCGGATCAAGCTGCCGCAACGTGTCGGCAATATGCGCCCCGTCCACGTTTGACACATAATGCACCCTTGGACCATCGTGATAAGGGGCCAAGGCGTGGGTTGCCATCACAGGGCCAAGATCCGAGCCGCCGATGCCGATATTTACAACATCGGTAAAGCTGCCCCCTGCCCCGGAAACTGCGCCACCGCGCACCTCTTCGGCGAACACACGCATCCTTTGCAGCGTATCTAAAACGTCTGGCATGACATCCAACCCATCAACCTCGATTGGTCCGCCGTCCAGGTTACGCAATGCCGTGTGCAGAACCGCGCGCCCTTCGGTTTCGTTGATCTTTTCGCCCGAGAACATGGCTTCGCGCCGGTCACCGAGGTTAGCCGCTTCGCAAAGATCGATCAGGGCGTCCCGAATTTTTTCGTCGATCTGTGTCTTGGAATAATCAAACAGCAGATCACCGATGGTCGCTGAAAACGTCTCGGCCCGGTTCACGTCTTTGGCGAAGAGATCAAGGATTGTCCGCTCTTTGCTTGCAGAAGCCAGCGAGATGAGGGTGTCCAGTTGCATAACGCCTACT
This sequence comes from Ruegeria sp. AWH4_226, assembly GCF_056159225.1. Classification (NCBI taxonomy): domain Bacteria; kingdom Pseudomonadati; phylum Pseudomonadota; class Alphaproteobacteria; order Rhodobacterales; family Roseobacteraceae; genus Ruegeria; species Ruegeria sp. AWH4_226. Next base: position 1,147,970 of record NZ_JBSWUU010000001.1, read on the forward strand.
CCGCCCAGTGAACTGTCATACCGCTGAGAACTGCGGCGATTGGAGCCTCTTCCGGCGGCAGTGACATGGCGCGATCCAACGCGTCACGTTTCGCGGCGCCGAATATGATCAGGTGTTTCGACAACGCACCATCCAGCACGGGCGCTGTCAGGGTAATACGAGCCTCGGGCTGAACTTCGGTTCGTGCGATGGCCAAAGGGGGCGCGTGGCTGTCTAACGCGGCTTCAAGCCCCTCCATTCCGGGGAACAGGGACGCGGTGTGCATGTCTTCACCCATTCCCAGAACCAGCACGGACAACGGTCTGAGTGGAGTGATCAGGCTTTCGAGTTCGGGCAATACATCCTCGGGGTCCTTACCCGGCACGTAAAGCGGAATGTACTGCGCCACAGAGGCCCGGTTGGTCAGCAACCGCTCGCGGATCAGACGCTCATTCGAGCGTTCGTGATCGCCCGGCACACATCTTTCGTCCGTTGGCAGAACCTGCACGCGATCCCATTCAAGGTCCGCTGCGCATAGAACGTCGAAAACCGGACCGGGCGTGGTTCCACCCGGCACGGCCAGTGACACCAGGTCGTGATTCAGCAAGGCGGATTCCAGATTGCCGGCCAGAACGTTCGCAACGTCGATGGCCAGCATGTCCCGGTCAGCGTATTCTTGTAGTTTCATGGATTAATCCCTTGCCAGCGGCGACCGTCTCGTTTCATCAGCAGTTCGGCGTCGCCCGGGCCTGTACTGCCACTATCATAAGGTTTGGGAACGTCCCCACGCGCCTGCCAGCCTGCAATAATCGGGTCGGTCCAAGCCCATGCGGCCTCGACCTCATCCCCGCGCATGAACAGCGTCTGGTTGCCGCGGATGACATCCATCACCAGCCGCTCGTAAGCGTCTGGCGGGTCTTGGTTTTCCGAGCCCAATGCCTCGGCAAAACTCATATCCAAAGGCACATCGACCAAACGCATCCCGCCGGGCCCCGGTTCCTTGATCGTCACCTTCAACGTAATGCCTTCGTTTGGTTGCAACCGGATGGACAACACATTGGCATGTCGCCCGGCATCAGCGCCAAAAATCGAATGCGGCGCGTCTTTGAACATCACGTTGATGACCGAGGACCGTTCGATCAGTCGCTTACCTGTGCGCAAGTAGAATGGTGTCCCGGCCCAACGCCAGTTGCTGACGTGGGCGCGCAGGGCCACATAGCTTTCCGTGGTCGAGCGCGGGTTACCTACGGTATCCCGATAGCCCGCCCCGCTCGGCCCCGCCTCAAACTGGCCGCGTACGATGTGGTGCGGTTCGACCGGATCAAGCGCGCGGATAACCTTTAGCTTTTCGTCGCGCACTGCATCGGGGTCGAATTTTGCCGGAGGCTCCATCGCAATCAGGCAGAGAAGCTGCATCAGGTGGTTCTGCATCATATCGCGCATGGCGCCTGCGCGATCATAGTATTCCTCACGCCCGTCAATACCGACTGACTCAGCAACCGTGATCTGGATGTGATCGACATACTGGCTGTTCCAGAGCGGCTCGAACAGCATGTTGCCAAAACGAACCGCCATCAGGTTCTGAACCGTTTCCTTGCCCAGATAATGATCAATCCGGTAGATTTGCCCTTCAGAGAAATGCGTGGCCAGAGTCGCGTTCAGCGCCCTCGCGCTTTCCAAATCGTGACCGAATGGCTTTTCGACGACGATCCGCGTTTTTGGAGTGGCCAGATCATGATGCTTGATCCGCTCGGCCAACTGGCCAAACAGTTGCGGCCCCACCGAGAAGTAAAAGGCCCTTACCCGGTCATCGGTCAGCTTGGCCGCTAATCTATCCCAAGCGGTGTCCGAAAGCGCATCCAGCGGAACATAGTCGACCCGTTGAAGGAAGGTATTCAGCGCGTCGGCGTTCCGCGATTGTGCTGGCGCATGGCTGCGCAACGACTCGGCAACAACTTCGCGGAACGCATCGGGGGTATACTCAGCACGGGCCGCACCGATAATCCGCGCATCATCGGGCCATTGACCGGCGCAATACCTCCGGAACAGTGCCGGAAGAATCTTGCGCTGTGCAAGATCGCCGGTACTGCCAAAGATGACCAGATCAAAAGGGTCCACAGGTATGACACGAGAAACCATGTGTTTTCCCTACCTTACCCCTGCCGTCATGTCTAATGTTAGCGCAATCATTACTGATTTTTTTCCAGTCTTCAAAACTCTGTCAGATGCGACCTGATGCCCTTAACTAACCTACCCCAAAGCGCTAAGTCGATTGCTAGCCTTCAAAGAACCGGATACTCGAATGAAAGACAACGCCCTTCAGGCTGCCAACATCGGCAAGTTTCAGAACAAATTGGTAACAGCTGACGGGCAAGCGCGGGCGTCCGTTCCACTGCGAAATCCAGAAACGCTTTGGTTCAATACGGGCACGTTGTGCAATATCCAATGCGTCAACTGCTATATCGAAAGCAGTCCGACCAATGACGCGCTGGTCTATATCACAGCGGACGAGGTGCGGGATTACTTGGAGCAGATCAAAGCCCGCAACTGGCCGGTGCGCGAAATCGGCTTTACCGGGGGTGAGCCGTTTATGAATCCCGAAATGATCGACATGACCCGCGCGGCGTTAGAACGCGGTTACGACGTGTTGATCCTGACCAACGCAATGCAGCCAATGATGCGCCGAAAGATGCGCGATGGCCTGCTTGAATTGCAACGTGACTATGGTGACAAGTTGACCTTGCGGATTTCGGTCGACCACTACCGCCCTGAATTGCATGACGAAGAACGGGGCAAAGGCAGCTTTGCCAAGACCCTGACCGGCATGAAATGGCTGCGCGACAACGGGTTCAACATGGCCGTTGCTGGCAGGACCGTGTGGGGTGAGAGTGACGCAGAGAGCCGAAACGGCTACGCCGCCTTTTTTGCTGAGCACGATTTTAGTATTGATGCGCAGAACCCAAGCGAGACCGTTCTATTCCCCGAAATGGACGAAACCGTCGAAGTTCCCGAAATCACGACTGCGTGCTGGGGTATTCTGAACAAGTCGCCTGATGCGCTCATGTGTGCCAGCGCCCGCATGGTGGTCAAGCGCAAAGGCGCAGACAGACCTGCGGTTCTGGCGTGCACCCTGCTGCCCTATGCACCCGAGTTTGAGATGGGACATACCCTGGCCGAGTCCGAGGCCGACGTACATCTCAACCATCCGCATTGCGCCAAGTTCTGCGTTCTGGGTGGGGCAAGCTGCTCGGGCTGATCAATTCAACTCGGGCGATTTCCAAAACTTCGTGCCGGACGCGGTGGCTGATACGCGCCAGCCTTTCTTGCCCAAGACAAAGAATGACCGTCCGTCGGTAAAGCGTACGGTCTCACTCTTCCGGTCCTCACCATGCATTGCATCGGTTCCGGCAGTGGCGTCATATCCGTGTTCAATGAATTTCTGTAAATCAGCCTGCGTTTCGAACATGATCACGAACTTGCTCTCGAACCCGCCGATACCCATGGCTGCGCCAACACCGCCCGTTCCCATATTCATATAGATGCGCTCCCCAGTTTCTTTCGAGACGGCAACCCCGCGCCCATAACCGGCAGAGACCGGAAACACCGTAACTTTGCGCGAGTCGAAAACTGCATATCCGGCGCTGATGGCAAACAGGCTGTCGGCCTCGGGATTTTCAGCCAACAATTGAAACAGGACCTCGTCGGCCATAAGGTCCAACTTGACGCGGGTTTCTTCCGGCGTGGCTTCGTTCGTCACCAAATCGGCAGTGGAACTGACTGTTTCATCAACCGCATTGGCGCCTTTTTCAAGCGTTTCTCCTACGGCCTCGGCCCCACGCCCAATCGCGTCAGCCGTGCCCTCGGCACCTTTTTTGATTTTATCCAGAACGCCCTGGGCGAAAACAGGCCCGGTGATGAAAAGGGCAGCGGCTAGGAACAGATATCGGAGCATAAAGCGACGCCTCACGTGACCACGTATCTGGTCGTCACTTTAACCCAAAAACAAATTTTGACAGCATCTCAATTCACACCGGCCGAAATTACCGGTCGGAAATCTAGTTCAATCTGAATTCACCGACCATGTTCCGCCACTCGCCGGGCGCGATCATCTTGCGGTGCGTGAACCGGACCGAATGCAGTGGACCTTCAATTTCACGCTGCCAGAAATCAATGAAATCAAACAATTTCGGATGGTCCGGCGCCAGATCGTATTCCTGCCAGATAAACGTGTTCAAAACGTGGATGTAGTCGGGCATATGGTAGAAGAATTCCGCCGTCGTCAGCCCGTATCCCTTAAGCATCAATTCGGTTTCGCTTTGCTTCATGCAGACCTCCAGTTTTCGTGCAAGGCCCGTTAAGGGTACCACAAAAACATCCTAATCCTTGGATAACAATATGTTACTCTGGTGTTACGGGGTTTTTCGCACACAAAAAGGATGCTTGCTTGCACCTTATGTGCCGGGTCTGATAAGGTGCATCCACAAGATATAGACCCTGCACAAAGAACGGGCAGTTTACGTGAGCGATACGCCAGAAACCCCAGAAAACATGGATGAAACCCCACCCCAGCGGCCCGTTTACGATGGCCCGACGGTGTCCATCGAATCCGAGATGCGCACATCCTATCTGGATTACGCCATGTCGGTTATCGTCTCGCGCGCGATCCCTGATCTGCGCGATGGGCTCAAGCCCGTGCACCGGCGCATTCTCTACGCCATGCACGAGACGGGAAATACACACGACAAGGCATACCGTAAATCCGCCCGACCTGTTGGCGATGTAATGGGTAAGTACCACCCGCACGGCGACAGCGCGATCTACGACGCTCTGGTGCGGATGGCGCAGGATTTCTCGATGTCGCTGCCTCTGCTGGATGGTCAGGGCAACTTTGGTTCGATGGACGGCGATAATCCCGCCGCCATGCGATATACCGAAGTGCGGATGGACAAGCCCGCCGCCGCCCTGCTGGCAGATATCGAAAAAGAGACGGTCGATTTCCAGGACAACTATGACGGCAAAGACCGGGAACCTACTGTTCTGCCCGCCCGTTTCCCAAACATGCTGGTCAATGGGGCTGGCGGTATTGCCGTGGGCATGGCTACGAATATCCCGCCGCATAATCTGGGTGAAGTGGTCGATGCCACTTTGGCTCTCATCGACGACCCGGACCTGACGTCGGAGCAACTGATAGAATACGTCCCCGGCCCTGACTTTCCGACCGGCGGCGTGATGCTCGGCCGGTCCGGCGCGCGCAAGGCTTATCTGGAAGGCCGCGGCAGCGTCATCATCCGGGCCAAGACCCGCGTAGAAGAGATCCGCAGGGACCGCTACGCGATTGTAGTGGACGAAATCCCGTACCAGGTTAACAAAGCCGCGATGATCGAAAAGATCGCCGAGGCTGTGCGCGAAAAACGTATCGAAGGCGTGTCTCATGTTCAGGACGAATCCGACCGCAACGGTGTCCGCGTCGTGGTTGAGCTAAAACGCGACGCAACACCCGAGGTCGTGCTGAACCAGCTTTATCGTTTCTCGCCCATGCAGACGTCCTTCGGCTGCAACATGCTGGCGCTGAATGGTGGCCGGCCAGAACAACTTACCCTGCGCCGGTTCCTGACCTCGTTCATCGACTTCCGCGAGGATGTCGTCGCCCGCCGCACCGCGTACGATCTACGCAAGGCACGCGAACGCAGCCATATCTTGTGCGGATTGGCCGTGGCCGTCTCGAACGTGGACGAAGTGGTCGCCACGATCCGGTCTTCGGCAGACGCCGCAGAGGCCCGCGAAAAGCTGATGACCCGCCGTTGGCCCGCGGCAGAGATCGAAGGCTATCTGCGTCTGATCGACGATCCTCTGTCCAAAATGAATGACGATGGCACCTATAACCTTACCGAGGTTCAGGCCCGCGCCATCCTTGACCTCCGTCTGCAACGCCTGACCCAAATCGGCGTCAAAGAGGTCACGGATGAGTTGGAAGACCTGGCCGCCAAGATCAAGGAATACCTTGATATTCTGTCCTCACGCGAACGCATCATGTCGATCATCGCCGATGAGCTGCGCGATGTGCGCAACCAGTTCGCCGTTCCCCGCCGGACCGAGATCGTGGACTGGTCCGGCGACATGGAAGACGAGGACCTGATCGAGCGGGAAGACATGGTCGTGACCGTCACGTCCGGCGGCTATATCAAGCGCACGCCTCTCGCCGATTTCCGCGCGCAAAAACGCGGCGGCAAGGGCTTGTCGGGTATGCAGACTAAAGAAGAAGACGTTGTCACCACCCTCTTTGTTGCAAACACCCATACGCAGTTGCTGTTCTTCACGACCGAAGGGATGGTCTACAAGCTCAAGACCTGGCGTTTGCCGCAATCCAGCCGGACCGGTAAGGGCAAGGCCATCGTGAACATTTTGCCGATCCCGACCGGAGTGTCGATCGCGGCGATTATGCCCGTCGATGTGCCGGACCAAGAATGGGAGAACCTGCAGATCGTGTTCGCCACCAGCGCCGGTGACGTGCGCCGTAACCGCCTGTCGGATTTTACCAATGTCCGACGCAACGGCAAGATCGCGATGAAACTGCCCGAGGATGTCGAACTGGTAAACGCCCGCATCTGCTCGGAAGACGAAGACGTGATGCTGGTCACAAATTCGGGCCGCGCGATCCGGTTCCGAACAACGGATGTGCGCGTGTTCAACTCACGTGAGTCCACAGGTGTTCGCGGCATCAAGCTGACAAATGGCGACCGGGTCGTTTCGATGTCGGTGATCCGCCACTTTGAAGCGGGACCGGACGAACGGGCAGCCTACCTCAAGATGCGCCGTGCTGTGGCGGGTATCGCTGACGACGGCGAAACCGACGAGGATGAAGCGGCACCAGGTACCATCACGCAAGAGCGTTATGCCGAAATGTCGGCCGCCGAGAACCTGATCCTGACCATTACCACCGGCGGCGCGGGCAAGCTGAGTTCCAGCCACGATTATCCCGTTCGCGGGCGTGGAGGTATGGGCGTGGCCGCGATGGACAAAGCCATGCGCGGCGGTGAACTGGTCGCCTCGTTTCCGGTTGAGATCGACGATCAGATCATGCTGGCCACCTCCAAAGGCCAGTCGATCCGGGTGCCGGTAGACGGGATTTCCTTCCGTTCGCGCTCGGCTGGCGGAGTCAAGGTCTTCAACACCGGCAAAGGCGAAGAGGTCGTCAGTGTCGCCTGGATCGCCGATCAGGGCGATGAGGAAGCCGAAGAATAACGTCAAGGCCCCAAAGCACCTGTTTTGGGGCCTTCCGTTTCCCGTAAGGACATAATTCGCGCTATACGGCGGTCTGAATACGCTATTTTCGTCCCATACATTGACTTGTTACGCGGTGCGCACTGAAACTCGCTGTCAGATCGGTTTGTGATTATCTGTTGGTGTGTGAGGTGCGATCCAAAATGAAGGTTATTGCCTGCTATTCCAACAAGGGCGGAGTGGGGAAGACGGCAACTGCAGTCAACCTGGCGTATTCCCTTGCAACGGCAGGCGTACGCACGTTGTTGTGCGACCTCGACCCTCAGGGCGCATCGGGGTACTACTTTCGCCTTAAACCGTCCAAAAAACTGACCGAAGCACGGTTCTTTGACGATGCCAAACTGGTGCGGAAAGCGATAAGAGAAAGCGACTTCGAAAACCTCGACATCCTGCCTTCAAACCCAAGCTATCGTGAATTCGACATTCTGCTGTCACAGATGCGCGCGGGGCAGTCCCACTTGGGCAGGGCTTTGTCGGGGGTGGAAAAAGACTATGAGGTTGTCGTGCTGGATTGCCCGCCGAACCTGTCGCTTTTGTCCAGCCACATTTTTGAAACGGCCGATGCAGTTGTTGTACCGGTCATCCCCACAACTCTGTCTCAGCGCACGTTAGAACAGTTGATAAAAGTGTTCCGAAAAAAGAACCTGCCGACAAAAAAGCTCCACTGCTTCTTTTCGATGGTCCAGCGGGCCAAGAACCTGCATCAGGACACGATCGCGGACATGAGAACCGCATATGGCAAACGGTTTCTTACGGCCCAGATTCCGTTTGCGTCCGACGTGGAAAAAATGGGGGTGCACCGGGCCCCGGTCATGGTGACGGCGCGCAGCAGCCCCGCAGCCCGAGCTTATGTATCGCTTTGTGAAGAGTTGATTTCTCGTGTCTTCAAAACCTGAGCAGAGCTGCCAGCCTCGCGTCTGCTTGAAAGCTCACAAACCGTAAAGCGCTCCAAATTTCTCCTCAAGATAATTTATAAACGGCTCGGGGCCAATGTCCCTGCCGCAAGCGCGCTGAATGGTTTCACGCGGTGTATATAGCCCGCCGTGGCGTTGCAGGTTCTCGCGAAGCCATCCGGTTGCGCCAGATGTATCACCAGCGGCCAATTGCGCATCCAGATTCGGCACGGCGTCGCGAAGCGCCTGATAGAGGCATCCGGCATAGACATTGCCCAGCGAATAGGTTGGAAAATACCCAAACAGCCCAACGGACCAGTGCACATCCTGCAAACATCCGTTCGAAGGTTTATCGACGGCATAGCCGAAATCCGCCTTGAACCGGTCGTTCCACGCCGTCTCAAGATCATTCACCTTAAGGTCTCCGGACATCAGGGCGCGCTCAAGATCGAACCGTAGCATGATGTGCAGGTTATACTGCACCTCATCGGCCTCTGTGCGGATATAGCCATTATGGACTCCGTTGACTGTGGCGTAGAAGGCGTCAGGGCCTGAAATCCCAAACTCTCCAAACGCATCAATCATCTGATCGTACAGCCAACCCGTGAACGCCCGAGAGCGGCCAAGTTGGTTTTCGTAAATCCGGCTTTGGCTTTCGTGCACGCCCATCGACACGCCCTGCCCCAACGGCGTGAGGGCATAGGCCGGGTTAATGCCCTGCTCGTATGCGGCGTGGCCGACCTCGTGAATGGTGGAGTAGAAACAGTTGAACGGGTCGGTCTCGCTGGTGCGCGTGGTGATCCGCACATCTAGTCCGCTGCCAGAGCTGAAAGGATGCACGGCCTTATCCATGCGGCCAGTATTCAAGTCATAACCAAATGTCGTTGCCAGTTTCTGCGACAGGCGCATTTGGGTAAGTTCGTCGAATTTCCCGGCTAAAACCTGAGGCGCGGGTTTTTCAAGAACCGCTGCGCGCAGGGCAACCAATCGCGGGCGCATTTGGTCGAAAATCTCGGAAATCTGCGCACCGGTTGTATAGGGCTCATAGTCTTCGACCATCGCGTCGTAGACGTCGCCGCCTTGCGCCAATGCCGTACCTTCTTCGCGTTTCAGCGCCACAACTTCTGTCAGAACGGGCAGAAACGCGCCCACGTCTTCATCCGCGCGGGCCTGTGCCCATGTGCCCTGAGCGGCAGAGGTCACGCGCGCGATTGCCTTAGCCAAATCAGCAGGCACTTTCACCGTCCGCTCATAGGTTCGGCGGATGTCGCGCAATTGGGCGCGGGCGACGTCATCTTTCGGGTCGGCTTTCTCCAGCCATTCAGCCACGCGCGGGTCAGATCGGCGCGCGTGCAAAACAGCCTCAATCGCGGCCATTTCGTCAGCACGCTGAGGCGCCGCACCACGCGGCATCATCGTTTCCTGGTCCCAACCCAGCCGCCCGGCAATCTGTCCCAATGCCGAGGTTTCACGCTGGAAGGACATCAACTCGTCGTAAGCGCTCATATATTCAAACTCCGCGGATCGAGGTCACGATTGGGTACGCGGTCAGAAAACGCGCGCGCAGGATGAGGGTCCAAACAACGACGGCAAGAAACTGGTGGACGATGGCGATCTGCCACGGTGCTGCATAGACGACCGTGACGATGCCGACCACGACCTGAAGGGACAGCGCGGCAAACGTGGCATTGAAAGCAAATCGCGTCTGCGAGTGCGCGCTGCTGCTGCCGCGCCGCCAGACGATGATGCCGAAGATCAAAAGAAGGTAACCCGCGCAACGGTGAATGAATTGCACCAGACCGGGACTTTCAAAGAAGTTGCGCCACATCGGCTCTAGCATTGTGGCGTCAGGAGGCAGAATCTGACCGCCGATAAGGGGCCAATCGGTGTAAGACCGCCCGGCATCTATACCAGCGACCATCGCACCGATGAGAATCTGCAAAAAGGTAAAATGCAGCAGTCCGGTGGACAGCGAGAACAGTTTTGCCTCCTTCGCGCGCCGGGCCTGCATCAGATCGCGTTCGTCGCGCCCCAGTTCAAAGATGTACCACGCAAGAAACCCAAGGATCACAAAGGCCAGGCCCAGGTGGGTTGCAAGCCGATAGCTGGCAACGGCAGTCATTCCTTCGCCCTGCGTCACGCCCGAGGCAACCATCCACCAGCCAACCGCGCCTTGAATTCCCCCAAGAGCTCCGGGGATCAGCAGCTTGCCGGTCCAACCGGTCGGGATTTTGCGCGCAATCAGAAACCCAAAGAACCCTAGCGCCCAAACCAGACCAATGACACGGCCCAGTTGGCGATGGCCCCATTCCCACCAGTAGATGAATTTGAAATCATCCAGCTCCATCCACTGGTTCTGGATGCGCCATTGGTCGATCTGTTTGTATTTGTCGAATTCAGACTGCCAATCCGCCTCATTCATTGGCGGAATAGCCCCTGTGATCGGACGCCATTCGGTGATCGACAGCCCACTATCGGTCAGGCGGGTCAGCCCGCCCACCGCGATCATCACCACAACCAGCGCGAACAGGATCATCAACCACGCGCGGATCGCTTTGCGTGCTCCTCCGCGCCCCCGGTCAAGCATACCCGGTTGAACCGCCTGTTGTTTTTCTGTGTCTGAGACGTCTTCGAAGATGCTGCGCTTACCGCTCATGCTGTCCTCATGTCCTGGATTTCGTCGCAAGCTAGGGCCATCAAGGGCGAAGGTCCAGCCTCAGCGCCTGTCCTTCCAGCGGACCATCTGACGCATGATCCCGTGCAGCATCTGCACATCCGCGCGTGTCATCCGCATCCGCGACCACAGATTGCGCAGGTTGGTCTTCATGCCTTCGGCTTTTTCGGGCGGGTAGAAAAAGCCTGCCTCGTCCAGCCGATCCTCATAATGTTCGACCAGCTTTTCAACCTCGATCCCGGTCGCCCAATCGCCTTTTCCCAAATCGGTGGCCTCATGCACCACATCCCCGGTCTGTCGCATCCACTCATAGGCCGTCAGCAACACGCATTGGGCAAGGTTAAGCGACGCGTATTCCGGATTAACCGGCACCGAGATTATGGCGTTTGCCTTGGCGATATCCTCATTCTCAAGTCCTGCCCGTTCTGGCCCGAACAGGACCGAGACCTTTTCCCCGGCAGCTACTTTCTGGGCCGCGATCTGCATTGCGCGTTCGGGGCTGTAGACCGGTTTGGTCAATCCACGTTGCCGGGCCGTGGTGGCGAAAACAAAAGTGCTGTCCGCCAGCGCCCCCGCAAGATCATCAAACAACTGTGCCTCGTCCAACAACCGGCCAGCGCCGCTGGACATCGCTACGGCCTTTGGGTTCGGCCAGCCGTCGCGCGGGGCCACGATCCGCATCCGGTCGAGCCCAAAATTCCACATTGCCCGCGCGGCTGCACCGATGTTTTCTCCCATCTGAGGGCGCACGAGCACAAAAGAAGGCTGAGATTGATCGCTGGGCATGGCTGTCTCCGAAAACTTGGCCTGCTGTAATCGGCGCGCTGGCGCAGGGCAAGTCATCCGGGCTGCCAATTGCGCCATATAACGGCATAAAAGTTTGCTTCCTCGGCGCAATCCGCTAAACCGCGCCAAAGACTGAAAGCGAAGGACGCGCCAATGGACACCCCCGAGCAGCCGCAGGTTTACCTGATCACTCCGCCAACCATCAAGCTGAGCACCTTCCCAGACCGACTGGCCAGCGTGCTGGACGGGGCCGAGATCGCCTGCATCCGGCTGGCACTGGCCGGCGGGGACGAAGACGCCATCGCCCGGGCCGCCGATGCCTGCCGTGAGGTCGCGCATGCCCGTGATGTGGCGCTTGTGATCTCGAACCATGTTCTGCTGGCGCTGAGGTTGGGTTTGGACGGGGTGCACCTGGACGATGCCGCGCGCTCGGTCCGGGCGGCGCGCAAGGAACTGGGTCCAGACGCCATCGTCGGCAGCTTTTGCGGAGCCTCAAGCCATGACGGCATGACGGCTGGTGAGGCCGGTGCCGACTATGTTGCGTTCGGCCCGGTTGGCGCTTCGGCACTTGGTGATGGCACCAAGGCCGAGCTGGACCTGTTTCAATGGTGGTCCGAAATGATCGAAGTCCCCGTTGTCGCCGAAGGCGGCTTGTCCCCCGAACTCATCCGCGACCTTGCCCCTTGCACCGATTTTTTCGGCATCGGCGATGAGATCTGGTCACAGGATGACCCGCTTGCCGCACTGAAAACCCTCACCAACGCGATGTAGGCGTTAACCCTTGCGCCCGTTCAAGGGCTGCGGCATGAGATCGACATGACTCAGAACAGTGAAATCCTGTGCATCGGCTCGGTCCTGTGGGATGTGATCGGGCGGTCAGCCAGCGCGATGCGGCAAGGCTCGGACGTGCCGGGACGGATTACGCGCCTGCCCGGTGGTGTGGCCATGAATATTGCCATGACGCTGGTCCGGTTCGGAATGACCCCAACCCTGCTGACAGCCATTGGCCGTGATCCCGAGGGCGACGAACTGGTCAACGCCTGCACCCGGTTGGGCATGGTGACGGACCATGTTTACCGGTCGCAGGATTTGCCAACCGACCGCTACATGGCCGTCGAGGGCGCAAACGGGTTAATCGCTGCAATTGCTGACGCGCATTCGCTGGAAGCTGCCGGCGCCAAGATTTTAAGCCCACTGATGGATGGGCCGCTCGGTCGAAATACCGAACCCTTCCAAGGTCTTATCGCCCTCGACGGCAACCTTACTTTAACCTTGCTGGAAGAAATCGCGCAGAGCCCCGCCTTTAAACAAGCTGATCTGCGCGTTGCCCCGGCCTCACCCGGTAAGGCGGAACGACTGCTCCCCTTCCTTCAGCACTCTCGCGCGACCTTATACGTCAACCTGGAAGAGGCCGGTATCCTGTGCCAGCGCGAATTCACTGATTCTGAAAGCGCGGCCAAAGGGTTGCTGGACCGTGGCGCGCTTAGGGTTCTGGTCACTGATGGCGGCAACTCGGCCACTGTCGGCAGTGCCGATGACCTTCTGACCCAAACACCCCCCTCTGTTCTGGTCACGCGCGTGACCGGCGCAGGAGATACTTTCATGGCGGCGCATATCGCATCCGAGGCTGAAGGCGCCACAAGCAATGAGGCGCTGAACCGAGCCCTGCACGCCGCCGCAACTTATGTTTCCGGAGAAACCCCACTGTGATCGACATCCAATATTCCGCCGAGGTCCGCGCCGCAAAAGACACGGGTCAGCCCATCGTTGCGCTTGAAAGCACCATCATCACGCATGGAATGCCCTACCCGCAGAACATCGAGGTGGCGGCGCAGGTTGAACAAGACATCCGTGACGCCGGTGCTGTGCCAGCCACGATCGCCGTGCTCAAAGGCAAGCTTCATGTCGGCTTGGAAGCGGATGAGTTGAAATCACTCGGTCAGGCACAAGGTGTCGCTAAGATATCCCGCGCGGACATGGCCGCATGTATTGCGACCGGTGGAACAGGTGCGACCACCGTCGCTGCGACGATGATCGCGGCACACTATGCTGGGATCGAAGTCTTTGGCACAGGTGGTATCGGTGGCGTGCATCAGGGGGCAGAAACATCGTTCGATATCTCGGCAGACCTTCACGAACTGGCCCAAACCCCGGCCACGGTCGTCGCAGCGGGTGCCAAAGCGATCCTCGACCTGGCCAAAACGCTTGAAGTCCTGGAAACGCTGGGCGTTCCTGTCATCGCTCATGGTCAGGACGAATTCCCGGCTTTCTGGTCCGCCAAATCGCCATACGCCGCACCGCTGCGGATGGACAACGCCGATGATATCGCCAAGGCCCACGCCACGCGGCGCGCGCTTGGGCTGCCCGGCGGCCAACTGGTCGCGAACCCGATCCCGGACGCCCACCAAATTCCGGCCGAAGAACTGGCCCCGATCATTGCCTTGGCCCAAGCTGATGCCGACGCACACCGGATCACAGGAAAGGGCGTCACGCCCTACTTGCTGCAACGAATCTATGAACAGACCGAGGGTCGTTCACTGACGGCGAACATCGCGTTGGTGCGCAACAATGCCCGGTTGGCAGCCAGAATCGCAATTGCCCTGACGAAAACTGCCTGAATTCTTTCTATTGTACCAAGACCCAGGACTGCTTAATTAAATCGGCAAACCACTCAGGATCGCAATGAACACACCGTTTGACGAAGAACCCCATCGCCGCCCGGGCTTGTTTTCCCGGCTGCGTGCGTCCTTTCTGACGGGCATCGTCGTCATTGCCCCTGTGTGGCTGACGATTTGGTTGATCTGGTCTGTGGTTGGCTGGATCGACAGCGCGGTTCTGCCGCTGATCCCGCAGCAATTTCAGCCCGAGCAGTATGTCGGCATAAACCTGCGCGGTGTCGGCGTTATCATCTTTCTGGTCTTCACAGTTCTGGTTGGCTGGATCGCAAAGGGAATTTTGGGCCGGTCTTTTATCTCGTTCACCGAAAGCCTGGTGGACCGGATGCCGGTGGTGCGTTCAATCTATTCCGGGATCAAGCAGATCTCGGAAACGGTTTTTGCGCAAACAGAGCGGTCGTTTGAAAAAGCCTGTCTCGTGCAATATCCGCGTCGCGGTATCTGGGCTATTGGCTTTGTTTCGACCAGCGCGAAAGGTGAGGTTTCGAAACGCGCAGAAACCGGCGGTGAACTGCTGAGCGTGTTCATCCCAACCACGCCGAACCCGACCTCAGGGTTCCTTTTGTTTTTTCCGATCGAGGACGTCATTCTGCTGGATATGTCCATCGAGGACGCGGCAAAACTGGTGATCTCGGCGGGGCTGGTCTATCCCAACGGAAAAGAACCGAAGCAACCTCCTGAGTAATCAGCTGAACATCTCGGGCAGATTAACGGTGCTGGCTTCACCCAGCTTTGACTTATGGTCGCTAATAAACCGATGCGTCGCCGCGCGCCCGGCCTCTTTCAGCTTATGCAGAACCACCGGGTTTGGAACGGTTTTTGTCGCCACTGACAGTGAATTCATCAATGCATCGTCGGCAATCATGTGGACCAGCACGCGGCTCATCTCACCCGCCTTCAACTTGCCCTCAGCCAACAACCGCTGAACAAAACTGATCGCGCGCAACTCACGAAACAGGGATGAGTTAAAGCTGATCTCGTTGATACGGTTCTGGATTTGCTGAGGCGTTTTTGGCACCTCGTCCCGTTCCAGCGGGTTGATATTAACGATCACCACATCATTTGGTAAATCATTGTTAAACAGAGGGTAAAGCGCAGGATTCCCGGTATAGCCACCATCCCAATAGGCCTCTTTCCGGCCGGATTTCGGATCGTAAATCTCGACCGCCTGAAACAGGTTCGGCAAGCAGGCCGAGGCCAGAATTGCATCTGTCGAGACTTCGTCACCCGTGAACACCCGGATTTTACCGCTGCGCACGCAGGTGGCGCAGACAAACAGGCGCGGGCCTTGATCAGCACAGATTTCTGCAAAGTTGAACTGATCCACCACCGGTTCCAGCGGATTGCGGTAGAACGGACCATAGGCGTAGGGCGACACAATCCGAGACCATGCGTCGCCCACCGAAAACGGCAGGGAATACTCCATCGCATGCGCGATTTGGGCAGGTTCAATCGCTTGCATCCAATTGGCAAGGCGCATATCGCCCACAGCGCCCATGCGCTCCCAAAGCTGATTCAGATTGTCGCGCGCTCCGTCGCGCCCATTCCGAACCATGCCGGACTTGAAAGCCGCACCGTTCAACGCCCCGGCCGAGGTTCCGGTGATCGCCGCAACCTCGATATCTTCTTCGTCCAATAAACGGTCCAGAACACCCCAGGTGAACGCACCATGCGCGCCCCCGCCCTGCAATGCCAAATTGATCCGTTTCATGGCGCGATCCTCTGACTTACAAAGCCGTCCAACCGCCATCGACCGAGATCGTTGTCCCCGTTATCTGTGCCGCCGCGTCCGAACACAAGAAAACCGTGGTCCCGCCCATTTGCTCGACCGTTGCAAAGGCCTTCGATGGTTGCCGTTCAAGCATCACGTTCTTTATGACATCCTCGCGGCTCATATTGTATTCTTTCATCGTATCGGGAATCTGCGCCTCGACCAGCGGCGTCAGTACATAGCCCGGGCAAATCGCGTTGCAGGTGATCGGTTCCTGGGCGGTCTCCAACGCCACGGTTTTGGTCATGCCCACCACGCCGTGCTTGGCCGCCACATAAGCCGCTTTGAACGGTGACGACGTCAGCCCGTGCGCCGACGCGATATTCACGATCCGTCCCCAGCCCGCCTTGCGCATCATCGGCAGCGCAGCCGCCATCGTGTGAAAGGCCGAGTTCATGTTGATCGCTATGATCGCGTCCCATTTTTCGACCGGGAACTGATCAATCGGGGCAACATGCTGAATGCCCGCGTTGTTCACAAGAATGTCGCAAGCGCCCGCCTTTTCGATCAGCCCGCGACATTCATCCCCATTGGACATATCGGCTTTGATGTATCTTGCCTTGGTTCCGGTTTCTTGCGAAATCTCGGCAGCCAGCGCGTGATCTTCATCCCGGTCGGTGAACGAATTCAGAACCACGTTAGCTCCGGCTTTTGCCAATTCACGCGCAACTCCCAGACCGATACCCGAATTCGACCCCGTGATAACTGCTGTTTTACCCGATAAGCTCATAAGCTCTCTCCCTCAGATTTCGCTTTCGGCGCACATTGCCATGCTGCACCTGCAAAGAAAACTGGGAAACATCCCGGTGCTGCTTCTGGCCTGGAAAATGCCAAAAAAAACGCCCGCGCAAGGCGGGCGTTAAGTTATTGAGGCAGGTTTCATACAGGCAAGAAACCTATCGAGCAGTGCGTTCTTTATACGCAATTCCTTGCATTCATCCAAGCTAAAAGTTTGAAAATAAGAAAAATCATCGGTACGGTGAAAGCCAACAAAATAAGGCCAGAGCAGGATTGTTTCCAAAATGAGCCCCAATTTTCTAAGCCCTGTTCGCCCTATGATTGCGGGAATCACCTTCGTTTTTGCCGCCACGTGCGCTCATGCAGAATCGGCTCATGGCATAGCTATGTACGGGGACCCTGCCCTACCACCGGATTTTGTGTCTCTGCCCTACGTAAACCCGGATGCGCCGAAGGGCGGTAAGGTCGTTTTCGGCAACACCGGCGGCTATAACAGTTTGAACCCGTTTGTGCAAAAAGGCACCTCGCCGTGGCAATTGCGATTTTGGACCCACGAGAGCCTTATGGGCCGCTCCTGGGACGAACCTTTCACTCTTTACGGGTTGTTAGCCGAATCAGTTGAGACTGCGCCCGACAGGTCTTGGGTCGAATTTACCCTGCGCAACAACGCCCGGTTCTCGGACGGCAATCCAGTGACCGTGGACGATGTCATCTGGTCGTATGAGGTATTGGGTACAGAAGGACATCTGCGGTATCGCGGACTCTGGGGCAAGATCGACAAGATTGAACAAACAGGCCCACGCGCGGTGCGCATCACGTTCAATGAACCTGATCGCGAACTTGCGCTGATAGCTGGGCTGCGCCCCATCCTGCAAAAAGCACAGTGGGAAGGGAAAGACTTTGCCAACGCGTCCTTGCACGACATTCCAATCGGCTCGGGTCCGTATGTGGTTGATGGGTATGAAGCCGGTCGTTACGTGACGCTGCGCCGCAACCCGGAATACTGGGGGGCAGATGTCCCGTTTCGCCGCGGCACCATGAACCTTGATGAGATGCGCATCGAGTTCTACGGCGACGGCACGGTTCTGTTTGAGGCTTTCAAAGCAGGCGAACTGACTGCCGTGCGTGAGTTCAACGCCGACAAATGGCAAACTCAGTACAGCTTTCCGGCGGTGCAACGTGGGGATATCGTCAAAACCGAGATCCCGCATGGCAAACCTTCGGGCATGACCGGCTTCGTCATGAATACGCGCAAGGCTCCGTTTGACGACTGGCGTGTGCGTGAGGCCATGTTGCTGGCCTTTAACTTCGAATTTATAAACGACACGATTACAGGTGGCGTGCAGCCCCGGATCACATCGTATTTTTCGGGGTCCGATCTGGGTATGCAGCCCGGCCCCGCAACGGGTCGCGTGGCCGAGTTGTTGGAACCCTATGCCGAAGACTTGCCCCCCGGCGCACTCGAAGGCTATGCCCTGCCCGTTAGCGATGGGTCTGCCCGCAACCGAACAAATATCCGCGAAGCAAACAAGCTGCTGTCTGAGGCAGGCTGGACCATTCAGGATGGCGTGCTGCGCAACGAGGCCGGTCAAGACTTCACAATCACCGTATTGCTGCAACAGGGCGACACCGAGAGTCAGACGGCCATCGAAATCTACACGCGCGCGCTTGAGCGTCTGGGCATCACCATCAATGTCGAGCAGGTGGACAGCGCGCAGTTTGCTGGTCGGACTGCCGAGTTGGATTTTGACATGACGTTCTTTCGCCGTGCGCTTTCGCTTTCTCCGGGTAACGAACAGCGGCTGTATTGGGGAAGCCAGGATGCCGACACGCAGGGTACGCGCAATCTGATGGGTGTTTCCTCGCCTGCGGTGGACGGGCTGATCGATACGATGTTGGCGTCAGAGACTCATGAAGATTTCGTGGCCGCAACCCGCGCTTTGGATCGGGTTCTGACAGCAGGTCGATATGTCATACCCATCTGGAATTTCGATGTTGGCCGTATCGCCCACGTGAAGGAACTGAAGCAGCCTCAGACCTTGCCGATCTATGGCGATGGGCCCGAATACATGCCGCAGGTCTGGTGGTACGAAGACTAGCTCAACACCGTTGAGGCTGTGCTAGACGGTGTCGTCTCATATCTTATGATAGATCCACACATCTGTGGGTTTAGTGACGCTAGTTTGCGACGTAGACCCTTCGCCCCTTTCGGCGGATTTCTGCACACGCGGGCCAATATACTATATTTGGGGCATCGAAAAACGCAAACCGCCACAATTGGTTCGACCATCGATTTCCAGCCTAATCGCAAAAAATACCCACAAGGGGCTTTACGGATCACACCCCTAGACTGTAACCTATTGGTATTTCTATGTGTTGTTAGACAAATAAATCTTGATTATTTCGTGAGATACCGAACCTAACGACACGTGGCACTTTGATTTTACGGACCGGCCCCCACTCACTCCAAAATCAGGTCCGTAGGCCCGTTGCGTGTCGTGCGCGACGGGCCTTTTCGATTTGGAGCAAGCGATCATCAGGTGCGACATTTTGTCATCCACGCCGAACCCTCCCCCCTTCGTAACGTGATCAAAGGGCTGGGCAGCCGTGAAACCTTAACAACGGAAAGCACACAGATGTTAAGCTGGACTGACCTTACTCAAGACTGGGACGCAATGTATTCACGCGCCAAAAGACGTTTTCCAAACCTGCGCGATCAGGATAAATCACAGCTGTGCAAAGACAGAAAAGGGTTCGAAGCGTACTTGGCCGAGCGCCACCACCTGACCGTGAACGAGGCGCACGAAGAGCTTGAGGATTTTCTGTTTACCGAAGGCCTGAACCGCGAGTGCGGCCGAACTTTAGGCTAGCGACGTCACCCACAGGATCGTTGCGTCCTCGTCGCTGACCGAAATCACGTTGTGACCCATGCTGCCATCATAGTAGGCACTGTCTCCCCGGCGCATTTCAACTGGTTCGTAGAACTCGGTGTACAGTTTCACGACGCCGGTCAGCACGAAAAGGAACTCTTCTCCGTCGTGGCGCACCCAGCCGTCAAACTCGTCCATTGAGCGGGCACGGACGCGGGCGCGATAAGGCAGCATCTGCTTTTTCGTCAGGGTCTCAGCCAGCAGTTCATGCTCGTAGGTTACGGTTGGGTGCGCGGCACCCTGTCCCATTCGGGTTACGGCCATGCGTCCGATTACCTGGTCGCGCTGAGGGGGCGTAAAAAGTTGCGGCACCGAAATCTCTAATCCGGTCGCCAGCTTTTTCAGCGCGTCATAAGTCGGCGACATCTGCCCGTTTTCGATCTTGCTGAGCGTAGATCGCGCAAGCCCCGCCTGCGAGGCCGCTTGTTCCAGCGTCCAGTTCCGCGCCTTGCGCAACTGACGCACGCGGGCGCCAAGATCCAGCGGCTCAGGATCGCTATGCTCGCCCGAGTCACGGGCAATACGGATAAGGGATGGCTGATCATTTGTGCTCATGCGCAACTCTATAGGCGCAGCCTGCTCTGCTTGCAACGCGACAAGCGGCGCGATAGCCAGTGTCATGCTTTCCGTTTTCGACCAAGGGCCACCCCAGGCCTGCCCCACACCGTTTAATCTGGCCGCGCATGTGCTGCAAAAAGCGGATAGCCGGCCAGAGAAGGTCGCCCTTTCCGTTCTACGCGCCACTGGTACCGAGGACTGGACCTACAGCGCGCTGAAAGCGGCAATCCTCGGTACAGCCTCCGGGCTGCTGAACGCTGGGCTTAAACCCAGTGACATCGTTTTGATGCGGTTGGGAAACACAGTGGATTTTCCCATTGCCTATCTCGGTGCGATTGCGGTCGGGATCGTGCCAGTCCCCACATCGTCCCAGCTGACCGAGCCGGAAACGGAACGCATGATCGCGGACCTGAACCCCGCCGCCATTCTGCGCGACCCAGACGTCGCCTGTGCGGCGCATCCTTCGCAGATCACGTTGGCCGCGCTGTCAGACATGCGCACCCTTCCCCCCGCTGAGTTTCAGTTCGGCGACCCGAACCGGCTGGCTTATGTCGTTTATACCTCTGGCACCTCGGGCAAGCCGCGTGCCGTGGCCCACGCGCATCGCGCTATCTGGGCGCGGCAGATGATGGTGGATGGCTGGTACGGGCTGCGGGATACGGATCGATTGTGCCATGCCGGGGCGTTCAACTGGACGTACACTCTCGGCACCGGTCTGATGGACCCCTGGACCATTGGCGCAACGGCGTTGATCCCTGAACCGGGCACCGACCCTGACGACTTGCCCAGCTTGCTGCGCGAACATCGGGCGACGATTTTTGCGGCTGCACCCGGTGTCTTTCGCAAACTGCTCAAGACCACGCAGACCCTGCATTTGCCAGACCTGCGCCACGGTCTTTGTGCAGGAGAGAAGCTGTCGCGGCATCTGCATGCGCAGTGGGCCGACGCGACCGGAACGGAATTATACGAAGCGTACGGCATGTCCGAATGCTCGACCTTTATCTCGTCCAGCCCTGCCCACCCGGCGCGTGGTGACGCGTTGGGTCAACCGCAATTGGGACGCCGCGTGGCGATCCTAGGACCGGATGGACCCGTTCCGCAGGGGCAGGAAGGCACCATCGCCATTCACCGCTCGGACCCTGGCCTGATGCTGACCTATCTGAATGCACCTGACGAGGCCGAGGCCCGAATGCAGGGCGACTGGTTCCTGACCGGCGATCAAGGTGCTATGGCCATTGACGGGCAAATCACGTATCTGGGCCGCGACGACGATATGATGAACGCGGGCGGCTATCGCGTCTCACCGGTCGAGGTTGAGGCCGCACTGTCCAAATACCCCGGCATCACACAAGTCGGCGCTGCGGCGGTTGAGGTCAAGCAGGACACATTTGTGATAGCTGCCTTCTACACAGGCCCGGCAAAGCTGGACGATGCCGACCTGCATGCCTATGTCGAGGCAAACCTGGCGCGGTACAAGCAACCCCGCGCTTTTATTCACATGCCCGAACTGCCCACTGGCGGCAACGGCAAACTCCTGCGCCGGGCGCTTCCGGCCTACTTCAAGGCGAATACACCATGACCCAGACCGTAAAACTCGACATCATGTCCGACCCGATCTGTCCGTGGTGCTATATCGGCAAGACACATCTGGACAAGGCGTTGGCCGCGATCCCTGACCACCCGTTCGTCATCGAGTGGCATCCGTTTCAACTGAACCCCGACATGCCGGACGAAGGCATGGACCGGCGCGAATATCTTGAGCGCAAGTTTGGCGGCAAAGACGGTGCAGTTCGCGCCTATGCGCCAGTTGTTGAGCATGCTGAAAAAGCTGGTCTGAGCATCGACTTCGAAGGCATGAAGCGCACGCCCAACACGCTGGACGCCCATCGCCTGATCCACTGGGCCGGGATTGAGGGAAAGCAGGGCGCGGTCGTTGACGCTCTGTTCGACGCGTATTTCGTGCAGGCCCGTGACATCAGCGACCACGAAGTGTTGGCCGATATTGCCGACGGTGTCGGGATGGACGCGGCCGTTGTGTTGAAGCTGTTGGACTCGAGCGCTGACCGCGACGATATTCGCGCCCGCGATACCCATTCGCGCCAGATGGGGGTCAACTCGGTTCCAACCTTCATCGTGGCCAGCCAGCACGCCGTACCGGGCGCGCAACCTCCAGAGATGTGGGAAAAAGTGATTGGTGAGATCATGTCGCAGCTTGAGGAGCCCTCTGCAAATTAGCACAGAGGCCTGCGCATTTTGATCCTAGCGCCACCTGACCTGTCGTGATAGCGCGGACAGGTCAGGAGGACGCCATGACAGGTCGGATGTCTACGGGTGAGTTTATCGCACTGATCGCAATGATGTTTGCGACCATTGCGTTTTCGATCGACTCAATGCTGCCCGCCCTGCCTGAGATCGGAGCGCAACTGAGCCCCGATGACGTCAACCGGGCACAGTTGATCCTGACCTCTTTCGTACTTGGCATGGGGATCGGGACGTTCTTCGTCGGACCCTTGTCTGACGCTTTTGGGCGCAAACCAGTGATCTTTGTCGGCTCTGCCTTGTACATCGTTTCGGCGGCGGTGGCTTGGGCGAGTTCCTCGTTGGAATTGCTGTTGGTCGCACGGATTGCGCAGGGTATCGGCTGCGCCGCACCGCGTGTGGTATCAATGGCCATCATCCGCGACCTTTATGCAGGCCGGGAAATGGCGCGGATCGTATCGATTGCCATGATGATCTTTACGCTTGTGCCAGCAGTCGCGCCGATGCTGGGGGCTGGAATGATCGCTATTGCCGGATGGCGCGGGATTTTCGCCTCATTCATCCTGTTCTCGGTCGTCACCGTCCTTTGGATGGGCCTGCGCCTGCCCGAGTCCCTGAAGACAGAGGACCGCCGACCGCTGCGATTTTCCCTGATGGCCTCGGCAGCGCGCGAGATGTTCAACCATCCAACAGTCCGGGTGTCCATCTTCGTGCAGACGCTTTGCCTTGGCATGTTGTTTACCATGTTGACCATGGTGCAACCGGTTTATGACGTGATCCACGACAGCGCGGACAGCTTCCCCTTCTGGTTCGGTTTCGTGGCTTTGATGGCAGGATCAGCAAGCCTGCTGAACGCAGCGCTGGTTATCCGCGTGGGTATGCGGCGGCTGGTGACATGGGCTTTGGGTGCGCAAATCGTCGTGACAAGTAGCGTTATCGTTCTGAATATAATGCCACTTTCGGCCAACTTGTCCTTTGCCGTTTTTGTCTTCTGGCAGACCTCGATTTTTTTCACGGCTGGCATGACAATGGGGAACCTGAACGCCATCGCGATGGAGCCGATGGGCCATATCGCGGGAATGGCCGCGTCAGTCATCGGTGCGTTCTCAACCGTTCTGGCCGCTGCCATTGCCGCCCCGATTGGTCTGCTGTTCGACGGGTCCCTAACCCCCCTGACCACCGGGGTTTTGGTTATGAGCGCCACCGGCTTCGGGCTTATGCTGCACATGGGCCGGATCGAAAACAGACTTCCCGCCTGACCTGTGCAGCTTCGGTAAAACTCGCTATCCTGTCAGTGAGTTGTCGAGGTTAACATGTCTAAGAAATTCCAGCACACAAATCCAAGGTCGCGTAAGCCTAATGAGTTCAGAGGGACTTGGAGAGGACTTAAGTACCGACGCGGCGTTGCGCGGACACTGGCTGTAAACTTCACTTTATTCTGTGTTCTCTTTGGGCTGGCAATATACGTCGTTCAGCAACGCGATCACGCAAAGCAAACCCCAAGAGTGTGGACGTTGGGATCAAGGTGAGGAGCGGAAAATGGCTGACTATTACGACCTAGGGACATATTCCTGCCCAATCAGCACATCGGTACCAGAGGCACAGCTTTGGTTTGATCGCGGGCTGATCTGGACGTACGGCTACAATCACGACGAAGCTGTTGTTTGCTTTCAGCGCGCGGCTGAATTCGATCCAAACTGCGCCATGGCATTTTGGGGAATCGCCTATGCTGCAGGACCGAATTACAATCTGCCATGGGATCTGCAGGATGAACGAGGTCAACAAAAAGCGCTGTCGCAGGCCTATGATGCGACTCAGCAGGCGCTTTCCAAAATGGAGACCTGCACGCCGTTAGAACAGGCACTGATCCGCGCTTTGCCATCCCGCTACCCGCAGCGCGAACCGTTGCCGGACATGCACGGCTGGAACCACGATTTCGCCGACGCGATGCGTGCCGCTTTTGCAAATCATCCCGATCATCTGGACTTGCGCACGATTTATGTCGAGGCTCTGTTGAACCTCACCCCTTGGCAGATGTGGGATCTGAGTTCGGGCAAACCCGCCGACGGCGCAGCGACGCTTGAGGCTCAGAAGGCGCTTGAAGATGCGATGGCCAACGCCCCCGGCGCAATGTCCCATCCGGGGCTTCTGCACCTCTACGTTCACTTGATGGAAATGTCGCCAACCCCGGAAAAAGCGCTTAAGGCCGGGGACGTGTTGCGCACGCTGGTTCCTGACGCGGGCCATCTGGTGCATATGCCCACTCATATCGACGTTCTATGCGGTCACTACCACGGTGTAGTGTACTGGAACGAAAAAGCCACCGAGGCCGATTTGAAGTATTACGAGCGTGAAGGTGCGTTCAATATCTACACGGGCTATCGGCAGCACAACTATCACTTTGCCATTTATGGCGCGCTGTTTCTGGGTCAGTTGGAACCGGCCCTGCGTGCCAATCAAGGTATGTGGGATACCACGCCCGAGGATTTGCTACGCATCGAAAGCCCGCCCATGGCGGATTACTTCGAAAGCTATTTGTCGATGGGTCCACACATCCTGATCCGTTTTGGTCTGTGGGAGGAGGCGAAGGCCCTAAACCTTCCTGACGACCCTGACCTGTACCGCACTCTGACCGCAACGATCCACTACGCCCGCGCAATCGCATTTGCGGCCACGGGCGATGTAGCGAAGGCAGAGGCCGAGGAACAACTGTTCCTTTCGGCCAAAGCCTGCGTGCCAGAAACGCGATTGCTGCACAATAACCGCGTTATCGATCTGCTTGAAATCGCGCGGGAAATGCTGCGCGGAGAGATTGAGTACCGCAAAGGCAACTTCGATATCGCCTTCGCCCATCTGCGCCGATCAGTCGAATTGGACGACATGCTTCCTTATGATGAACCATGGGGCTGGATGCAGCCCACCCGCCACGCTCTTGGGGCACTTCTGTTCGAACAGGGCCGCGTGACCGAGGCCGAAGCCGTCTATCGCGAAGATCTCGGATTGGGCGGCAGGCTTAGCCGTGCCTCAATCCACCCTGACAATGTCTGGAGCCTGAAGGGTTTGCACGACTGCCTGAAGGCACGCCAAGAAGACACTGAAATCACGCAGATCAAACAGAGGCTTGATCTGGCTCTCGCACGTGCAGACCGCGCTGTTGGCGCATCGTGTTTTTGCGCTCAGGCCGCTATGAGGGCTGCGGAATGAAATACGCGCTGTTGTTGCTGGCCGTGCTCTGCGGTCCAGCCTTTGCCGACCGCCAGACCTTTCCCCCTGCGGATCAGGCCAACCGCGATCCGTCGCTGGTGGCCTTTCGCGAAACCCTGCTGTCCTATGTTTCCGCAAGAGATGTCGACGCCGTCGTTGCGACCGCCTGTCCCGATATCTACCTGAGCCATGGCGGTAGTGGCGGCCC
Organism: Ruegeria sp. AWH4_226; assembly: GCF_056159225.1. Taxonomy (NCBI): domain Bacteria; kingdom Pseudomonadati; phylum Pseudomonadota; class Alphaproteobacteria; order Rhodobacterales; family Roseobacteraceae; genus Ruegeria; species Ruegeria sp. AWH4_226. The sequence goes on from NZ_JBSWUU010000001.1 coordinate 1,173,926, forward strand.
GGAAGAGCTGCGCGCCAATCTTACACTCGATCCTGAAACCCTGCCGGAAGAGGATCAAGGCAAGGCTGATGAGTTGCGCGCGCAGTACTGGACCGATATGGAATACACCCTTACGCAGCCCGGCTATTTCGACGAAGAAGGTGAATTCTGGATGCCGCATCAATGGCAGATCACCTTGCCCGCGTCGCTAGATCCCCAGCTGGCCTTTTTCGTCACCGGCACCGATGTCGCCCTGCGCCAGGGGCCGGACCGCACTGCGCTCACCTTGGGGTTGATAAGTTATGAGGTCGTCATCATCCGTGAATTTCAGAACGATACCGAGTATCAGCGCGTTCTGCTGACCGACGGCGCACAGGGCTATATGCACCGGGACTATCTTTGGCCCATGACAGGCTATCGCGCCGCGTTTTCAAAATCAGACGCAGGCGACTGGCAGCTTTGCACCTTTGTAAGCGGCGACTAGGCCTTGGCCTTCTTCTTTTCGGCCACGACTTTTTCAGCCAAGTCACGGGCGATTGCGAACGCACCCTTGATCTTGTCGCTGTCCTTCTTCCAGTCGCGCCGGACTATGATCTTGTTGTCTTTGACCTTCGCTAATCCGCGTTGATCCTGGATGAATTCCACCAATCCCTGGGGCGAGGCGAACTTGTCATTATGAAACTGAATCGTTGCGCCTTTTGGCCCACCGTCCAGTTTGGCGATGCCGGCCCGTTTGCACATGGCCTTGATGCGCACCACCAACATCAGAGTGTTCACCTCTTTCGGAAGTTTACCGAACCGGTCGATCAGCTCCGCCGCGAACCCTTCCAATTCAACCTTGGTCGAAAGTGACGACAGGCGGCGATAGAGACCCAGACGCACATCCAGATCGGGCACATAATCGTCGGGGATCAGAACAGGTACGCCCAAATTGATCTGCGGCGCCCACTGATCTTCCGTCTCTGTCAAACCCTCCATCTCACCGGCTTTGATCTTGGCGATCGCCTCCTCCAGCATCGACTGATAGAGTTCATAACCCACGTCGCGCATCTGGCCCGACTGCTCTTCACCCAGTAAGTTGCCCGCACCGCGGATGTCGAGGTCCTGGCTGGCCAGCGTGAACCCGGCCCCCAGCGTATCCAAAGAACCTAGAACCCGAAGGCGCTTTTCGGCTGTGGCCGTCAGCTTCTGGCGCGGTTTTGTTGTCAGATAGGCATAGGCGCGGGCTTTTGACCGCCCAACACGGCCGCGAATTTGATAAAGCTGCGCAAGGCCGAACATATCCGCCCGATGCACGACCATCGTGTTCGCTGTTGGAATGTCCAGGCCGCTTTCCACAATTGTTGTGGCCAGCAGCACGTCATACTTGCCGTCGTAGAAGGCGTTCATCCGGTCATCGAGTTCGCCAGCCGCCATCTGGCCATGCGCCACGACATAGGTGAGTTCAGGTAGTTGTTCCTTTAGAAACTCTTCGATCTCAGGCAGGTCCGAGATGCGCGGTACAACATAAAAACTCTGCCCACCGCGATAATGTTCACGAAGCAGCGCCTCACGGATCGTGACGGCGTCGAACTCGCTGACATAGGTTCGGATCGCCAGCCTGTCGATGGGCGGAGTGCCGATAATAGACAAATCGCGCACGCCCGTCAGCGACAGTTGCAGCGTACGCGGGATCGGCGTTGCGGTCAGGGTCAGCACGTGGATGTCCGAGCGCAGTTGTTTCAAGCGCTCTTTATGGCCGACGCCAAAATGCTGTTCTTCGTCAATGATCAACAGGCCAAGATTGTTGAACCGAATACCCTTGGCCAACAGCGCATGGGTACCGATCACGATATCTATGGTTCCGCGCGCCAGCCCGTCGCGCGTTTGCTGCGCCTCTTTCGAGGATACGAACCGCGACAATTGCCGAACCTCAAGCGGGAAGCCGCGAAAGCGGTCCTTGAACGACGCCGCGTGTTGACGCGCCAGCAAGGTGGTCGGCGCAATTACGGCAACCTGTACCCCGGACATCGCCGCGACAAAGGCCGCGCGCATGGCGACTTCGGTTTTTCCAAAGCCGACATCGCCGCAAATCAGGCGGTCCATCGGTGCGCCCGAATGCATATCCTCCATCACTTCCGCGATCGCGCGTAGCTGATCTTCGGTTTCCTGATACGGAAAGCGAGCGCTAAACTCCTCCCACGCGTGGGGTGGTGGGTCCATGACCGGAGCTTTGCGCAGCGCGCGCTCAGCCGCGATCCGGATCAACTTGTCCGCCATCTCGCGGATACGCTCTTTCAGCTTCGCCTTCTTAGCCTGCCATGCACCGCCACCCAGACGGTCCAGCAGACCTTCGTCATGGCCGTATTTCGACAACAGTTCGATATTCTCGACCGGCAGGTAAAGCTTGGATTGCTCAGCATATTCCAACAACAGGCATTCGTGCGCGGCACCTGCGGCGGTAATAACCTCCATCCCCATGTAGCGCCCGATCCCATGATCAACGTGCACCACAAGATCACCGGGGCTGAGGGATTGCGTTTCGGTCAGGAAGTTTTCAGCCTTGCGGCGTTTTTTGGGCTGACGGATCAGACGATCGCCCAGAACGTCCTGTTCTGCAATCACCGTCAAGTTGGGCGTTTCAAACCCGTTCTCCAAGGCCCAGACCGCAAGATGCAGCCCGCGTTTGCCTATGCGCGTGCCATCGGCGACAGGGATGGCCTCGGCCAGGCCTTCGTCTTCAATCAGTCCGGTCAGGCGTTCGCGCGCACCTTCTGAGTAAGACGCCAGCAGAACTGGACCTTTAGCCAGCTTATCGGAAATATGACTGGCAAGCGCACCAAACAAGCTGACGCTTTCTTGCTGCCGTTCAGGCGCAAAGTTCCGGCCGATCCGTCCCCCAGCGTCGATCACGCCCGGACCGCTGGCCTGCGGCAACGGGTTGAACTGCATCACACGCCGATCCCCTACTGCCCGGTCCCAAGCAGCATCGTCCAGATAAAGCAATCCGGGCGGCGTCGGTTTGTAAACCGTGTCCATGCGGGATCGATTTTCCAACGCCAACCGTCTGGTTTCGTATTGATCCTCAATCGACTCCCACCGGGCCAGTCGTGCAGGCGTAACCTGATCGTCCAACGAGACCGTGGCATCGGGCAAATAGTCGAACAAGGTTTCCAGTTTTTCGTGGAAAAACGGCAGCCAGTGCTCGATGCCCTGATGTTTTCTGCCTGCGCTGACCGCCTCATACAGCGGATCGTCCGTGCCAGCCGCGCCGAACTCGATGCGGTAATTCTGGCGAAACCGCGTGATAGCGGCCTCATCCAAAATGACCTCGGATACCGGTGCCAGTTCCACGACCTCCAGCTTTTCGGTCGTGCGTTGAGACACAGGATCAAAACGCCGAGCACCGTCAAGAACGTCGCCGAACAAGTCCAAACGGACCGGACCGGATTCGCCCGGAGGGAAGATGTCGATGATCCCGCCCCGTACCGCGTAGTCACCAGGCTCCATGACCGTAGGGCTTTGAGTGAACCCCATGCGCACCAGAAAGTTTCGCAGCGCGGTTTCGTCTACACGGTGATTAACACGCGCGGTAAACGCGGCTTCTCTCAATACGTCCCGCGCGGGCACGCGTTGAGTTGCGGCATTCAGCGTGGTCAGCAGAACGAACCGGTCAGGCATCTGGTGCACCAACGCGGCCAGCGTCGCAACACGCGCCGCAGCAATATCGGCGTTGGGCGACACCCGGTCATAGGGCAAGCAATCCCATCCGGGGAAAACAAAAACCGGCATGTCAGGTGCGAAAAAGGCAAGGGCCGCCCGCATCGCCTCCATCCGTTTGTCGTCCCGTGCGACATGGCAGACGGGTTGCCCCGAACGCTTGATCTCGTTCAGCACAAGCTGCGCGTCAAACCCCTCGGGGGCGCCGCCGACACTTACGTGGTTCGGAGCCGTCATCATCTTGCCTTTCCGAATTTCCTAGCCCAGCACACCGATCGAGAAGTTCTGGTACATGCCCCAAAGCGATGTGATCAAGATCGAAATCATACCGATGATCTGCGTGTAGATCCGGCAGCGGGTTAAAACCTTACTCACGAACTCTAGCGTCTTTTCGCCCGCGCGCAGCTTGCGCGCTGCCCGGATGTGGAGGAGCACCACAAAACAGACCGGAAAAAGCAGAAGAAACACCGCCTGAGCAAATTCTACGCCGTAGTAGAACCCCAGCGTGCCCAGCCCGGTAAATACGAAACAGACCAACCCCAATAGAGCCAGCCCGGACACGTCAACGATATAGATGATCCGATTACCGTTGATACGAACGATATCCAGAAGATCGCGTTCCGCTTGCCCTCTGATTCGACGGGCACGTACCAAAAGGTCATGCGGCACGCCCATCGTCCAATGGCTGACCGTCGACCACAATACCGCCAGCGCGATCCAGTACCACAGATTCGAAAAGCTGCGCATGTCGATGATTTCGAAAACCGTAGAGGATATGTCCAAGCGTCAGCCCTTTATTCCACGTCCTGAGGGGCTAATTCGCACCGGCGCGTTCATCCTTACCCTTGAGACCACACGGAATTCATGCCACCCAATGCGGGATTATTCAAGGAGAGCGCGACATGAAACCCACCATCGCCCCCTACCCCCTGACCCGGTTCCGCAGGGCGCGCCAATCTGCGGCGGTGCGCGGGCTGGTCCGTGAAAACACGTTAACCACGGACGATTTGATTTGGCCCGTTTTCGTGCGTGACGGTGAGGGCGTGGAAGAAGCTGTGCCCTCAATGCCGGGCGTGGTACGTCGATCCGTCGACCTGATCGCCAAGGCCGCAATTGAGGCGCAAGCGCTGGGAATTCCGGCGATCTGCATCTTTCCCTATACGGACACCAGCCTGAAAACCGAAGACTGCGCAGAGGCGTGGAACCCGGACAACCTGTCCAATCGCGCCATCCGCGCCATCAAGGCTGCGGCCCCTGATATCGCGGTCATGACGGACGTCGCGCTGGACCCGTACAACACCAATGGTCACGATGGCTATGTCATCGATGGCGAAATCGTGAACGACAAGACGGTCTCGGCCTTGGTCAAGATGACACTGGCACAGGCCGACGCCGGGGCTGACATCATTGGTCCGTCCGACATGATGGATGGCCGTATTGGTGAGATGCGAAAGGCGCTGGAATCAGCCGGACATCAGAACGTAATAATCCTGAGCTACGCCGCCAAGTATGCGAGTGCCTTTTACGGTCCTTTCCGCGATGCGGTCGGTGCTTCGGGCGCGCTGACGGGTGACAAGAAAACCTATCAGATGGATCCGGGAAACTCGAACGAGGCTCTACGCCTGATCGAGCGCGATCTGACCGAGGGTGCCGATATGGTGATGATCAAACCCGGCATGCCCTATCTGGATATCTGTCGCCGCGTGAAAGACACCTTTGGCGCGCCAACTTATGCGTATCAGGTGTCGGGCGAATATGCGATGATCCAAGCAGCCGCCCAGAACGGTTGGATCGACGGAGAAAAGGTCATGCTCGAAAGTCTCTTGGCCTTCAAGCGTGCTGGATGCGACGGCATCCTGACCTATTTCGCACCTCAGGTCGCGCGTATCCTGCAAGGCTAAAACCCCAAATTCTCGCAAGTTTTCGCCGATTGTTATCTGTCAGTGCTCAGCTTTCCCGTGACACGCAGCCGCAATCGGCGTATTCTTGCACACAAGATCGGGTACACCCGACATATCAGGCAGCTATACAGAGAAAACATTATGAGCAGTTCCAACGCATCCCGACTAAGCCGTCGCGGCTTTGCTTTCGGCATGGCCGGCCTTACCCTAACAGCCGCTTGCGGAAATGGCGTGGGCAACTCGAACGCGGTCAAGATAGACGCCCGTGTCGATGCCACGCTAACCGAAATGTATGCGCGCTATCCCAATACGGTTGAAATCGCCAACAAATCCAACGGCATGCTGGTCATGCCACTGATTACCGACGCCGGGTTCATTTTCGGCGGTGCCTATGGCCAGGGCGCGCTGCGTATCAATGGCGCAACGGTAGATTATTACTCGGCCGTTTCAGGCAGCGCAGGTTTACAGATCGGCGCGCAACAGTATGCCCATGTCCTTTTCTTCATGACGCAGGACGCGCTGAACGACTTCCGCCGCTCAAGCGGTTGGACCGCCGGGGCTGACATCGGCTACGTCGTCGATGCGACCGGCGACACGCTGTCAACCGACACCACGACGTTGCGATCACCCGTCTTGGCCGCCGTATTTGGTCAGGCCGGTCTGAAATTCGGCGCAACAGTCGAAGGCACAAAATACACGCGGATCATTCCGTAACTTCGGGCTGCCACTCCCCCGATCCTGGCCCCCGCCATTAGCCTTAGGCTGTGGCGGGGTATTTCATTTTTGAGTACCGAAACGAGAATATTCACGGGTTGTCCCTCTTTCGGTTGGGACGGCCATACACTAATCTTGCCGCAACAAGAATTGGATCAGGATTGTAGGCCGTAGATGGGATTTGTGTTTCGCTGGCTCGTGCGTATTACAACAGGCCTGATCCTGCTGGCATTGGCGGCGGTGGCCCTCGTGTATTTCCTCGCCAGCCAATCGCTGCCGGACTATGACAAAACGGTTAGGGTCCGAGGACTGACCGCCCCGATTGAGATCGTCCGGGATACAGCCAATGTGCCGCACATTCTGGCTCAAACTGACCCGGATGTGTTTTTTGGCCTTGGCTATGCCCACGCACAGGACCGGCTGTGGCAAATGACCGTAATGCGCCGTACAGCGCAGGGCCGCTTGTCCGAAGTGTTCGGTACCCGAACCGTCCATGTCGACAAACTGCTGCGCCGACTGGACCTTTATGGCCTCGCCCATCGCTCGGTTGAGGTGCAGGACGAATACACAAAGGCCGCGCTACGTGCCTATGCAGCCGGAGTGAACGCACGGCTGGAAGAAATTAACGAGAACGCCTTAGGTCGTGGCGCGCCCGAAATGTTTCTGTTCAATGCAACCGTATCTCCCTGGCAACCCGGAGACAGCATCGCCGTAATCAAGCTGATGGGCCTGCAATTGTCTGGTCATCTTAAGGATGAGGTGCTGCGCGCCCGTACCTCTTTGATGCTGAATGATTCCGAACGTCTGGCCGATATTCTGCCGGATGTGCCCGGTGCAGGCGTTGCAGCGCTGCCGGAATATGCTGCTCTGTTTCCCGGTGTGCCGCGTTATGCCCAAGGCGCACCAATGCCCGAAACACCGCTGTCGCCCTTTCCGAAACGTGGCTTGGCCGGCGCATCCAACGCCTGGACCGCAGCCCCGTCACGGTCGGCCAGTGGTGGCACTTTGCTGGCCAATGACCCGCATCTGGGCTTCACCGCGCCCGGCACCTGGTATCTGGCGCGGCTGGAACTGGCTAAGGGTGGTGTGATTGGCGCGACCATCCCTGGTGTTCCCGCAGTGATGACAGGGCGCAGTGATCGGTTGGGCTGGGGTCTGACCTCGTCTTATCTGGACGATCAGGACGTGCATATTGAACGGTTGAACCCCGACAACCCCGAGGAATACCTGACCCCGGATGGTTACAAGGAATTTCGCACCCGTCCTTCGATCATTGAGATTAAGGACGAGGCACCCATCACCCTGACCCTGCGCTGGACGGAAAACGGTCCCGTCCTGCCCGGCAGCCACTATGATCTGGAAACGATCACTCCGCCCGGTCATGTCGCGTCACTTTCATGGACAGCGCTTAGCCCACGCGACACGTCCATAACGGCTTCGATGGAACTCATGAATGCGGACAGTGTCAGGGATGCTATTGACGTGGCCGAGCTTTTCATAGCGCCCTCGCAGAACCTATCGCTGGTCGACAAAAACACGATCGGGATGAAACTGATCGGTGCCATGCCTAAGCGTGACCTGCGCAATCAAAGCCGAGGCCGTATTCCGACGCCCGGTTGGCTGGCTGAAAACCTTTGGCAGGGCCGCTTGCCTTATGCAGATAACCCTGAATTCGTCGCGCCGGTTGGCGGCATATTGGGCAATACCAACAACAAGATCATCGACCGCCCCTTCCCTCAGCATGTGTCCTATGAATGGGGCGACACGCAGCGCGTGCATCGCTGGGAACGCCTGATGCAATCGCGTGAGGTCCACACCCGCGATAGCTTTATCGAGGCGCAACTGGATACTGTCAGCTTTACGGCCCGGTCATTGCTGCCGCTGATCGGTGCCGACCTGTGGTTCACCGGAGCATCGGCCCCCGAAGGCACACCAGAACGCCAGCGCCAGATCGCCCTTTCCCTTCTGGCCGAGTGGAATGGCGAGATGAACGAACACCTGCCCGAACCGCTGATCTATGCGGCGTGGTTGCGGGCGCTGCAGAACCGTCTGATCTCGGACGAGCTTGGCCCGCTGGCGGCAGAATACAAACATGTCGAACCGCTGTTTATCGAGCGGGTTTATCGCGACATCGACGGAGCGTCGGTCTGGTGCGATGTCCGCCAGAGCGCCCCGAACGAGACCTGCACTGACATGGCCAGGCTGGCCTTGGACGACGCACTGATCTGGATCGGTGAAACCTACGGCACTGCGCTGGAATCCTTGCGCTGGGGTGACGCCCATCAGGCCACACATGATCATCCGGTTCTGGGGTCGGTTCCCGTGCTGCGGTTCTTTGTCAACATCCGGCAGTCCACCAGCGGCGGAGACAATACTCTGCTGCGCGGTCGAACCTCGGGCGAAGGTCGGGACCCGTTCCAGAACGTTCACGGTGCAGGCTATCGCGGAGTCTACGACTTTGCCGACCCGGACAGTTCGGTCTTTATCACCGCCACAGGTCAATCGGGTCACTTCCTGTCGCGCTATTACGATGATCAGGCGCAGCTGTGGCGGCGCGGGGAATACATCCCGATGTCGCTGGATCTGGATTTGGCGCGGGCCGCTGCCGTGGGGATCACGACCCTGATCCCGCGCTGATTTAGCCTGTTTCGGCAGGACCTTGCCCTTTTATGTTACCCGCCGTGGACGCAGACCCGCCTTTTCGCCTACGATCTTAAAAGGTCAGTGTTTTGGACCGGGGGGTACAGATGGCCAGTATTCGCGATAGGCTAAACAATCTCGCGCGCGACTATGCAATTGCCTGGAGTTCAGGCGACCCGAACGCGGTGGCAGAATTCTTTGCCCCTGACGGGCAGGTCTCGATCAACCGGGGCGAGCCAATCGTCGGCCGTTCGGCAGTGGTGGAAATGGCGCGCGGACTTTATACCGATTTCCCAGACCTTGAGGTCAGGTGCGATATGCTGCGATGGGCCGGGTCGCACGCGATCTTCGTCAGCACGATGGAAGGACACCACGCCAAAACCGGCAACCATGTCGTCACGCGGGGTTGGGAAGAATGGGAGCTGACCGACAACTACAAAATCCGCGCGTCGCTCAGCTGGTTCGATGCCGACGATTATCAGCGTCAGATCAACGGTGCCTGACGCCTAAAGCCCCGCAAACTGCGCTGCTTGCTTATCGGTCCAAAGAACAGTGATCCGAAACCCATCGTCCGTCTGTTTTTCCGAGCGAACCACATCCTGCCGAAACAGCCAGGCGCGTTTGTTGCCTTCGGCAAAATCCAACGAAAGCACCTCCTCGTGTCGCGCGCCCTGCAACTTGGCTGCAATTTCAGCCAAAAGGGGTTCGACACCCTCACCTGTTACGGCTGAAATGGCAAATATTGCAGGGTCGCGGTCGGCCCGCTTCAGTGCCGCTTCGCGTTCTTCGTCGTTCAGCAAGTCGATCTTGTTCCACACATCCAACCGCGGGCGTTCGTCATCCACACCCAATGATGTCAGGATCGCTTCTACATCCTGTGCCTGAGCAGCGGTGTCTTCGTGGCTTATGTCACGGACATGAATGATGATATCGGCGCCCAAAACTTCTTCCAGCGTGGCCCGGAAAGCCGCAACCAGCTCGGTCGGCAGGTTCGATATAAAACCCACCGTGTCCGACAGGATCACCTCGGGCCCATCGGGCAGTTCGACACGGCGCATGGTTGGGTCCAGCGTCGCAAACAGCATGTCCTTGGCCATCACCTTGGCCCCGGTCAGGCGGTTGAACAGCGTGGATTTCCCGGCGTTGGTGTAGCCCACCAAAGCAACGATCGGGTACGGAACCTTGGCCCGCGCGGCCCGATGCAGGGTGCGGGTCTTGATGACCTTCTGCAACTGACGGCGCAGACGGACCAGTTGATCGTCGATGGCGCGGCGGTCGGCCTCGATCTGCGTCTCACCCGGACCGCCGACAAATCCCAAACCGCCCCGCTGACGCTCAAGGTGCGTCCATGCCCGCACCAGTCGCGTTCGCTGATAACTGAGCGCGGCCATCTCGACCTGCAACACACCCTCGCGGGTGCGGGCGCGGTCACTAAAAATCTCTAAGATCAGACCGGTACGGTCTAGGATTTTGACCTTCCAGGCCTTTTCAAGATTGCGCTGCTGCACAGGCGTCACGGGGCCGTCGATCAGAACCAGTTCGACCTTGTTGTCGTGCAGACGCTCGGTCAATTCTTCGATCTTACCGCTTCCAAACAACAAACCGGGCTGGGCACGTTGCAGGCGCACGATTTCAGACCCGATCACGTCAAGATCGGGCAAAGCGGCGGCCAAAGCCACCGCCTCTTCCAGCGCTGGTCCGGGAACACGGCGCTGTTCATCTGATTTGATTTCCGGATGCAACACCCAAGCGCGGGTGTGCATCCTGTCATGTTCCATCAAGAGGCGTCTTCGCCCTCATAAAGGCTGATCGGCTGTGACGGCATGATGGTCGAAATCGCATGTTTATAGACAAGCTGCGACTGACCGTCGCGGCGCAGTAACACGCAGAAATTATCGAACCAGGTGATAACACCCTGCAATTTAACACCGTTGATCAGGAATATTGTGACCGGGACCTTTGCTTTCCGTACATTGTTCAGGAACGCGTCCTGCAGATTCTGTCTGTCCGAAGCCATATTTTTATAATCTCGCCATTGTTCTTGCTACGCGCTGCGTACCAACGCGCTCCCTCCGGGTGAGTATGGAGTGTCATTAACCGAGTTTCCAGATGAAAAAACAGTCAATTCGCATATGAGGAATATCAGTCCCGCCATAGGCTTGGGGTAATCAGGGCAATAATCGCCAGCGTTTCCAACCGTCCAATCACCATGGCCGCACACATCGTCAGCTTGGCGCCACCGGAGAGGTCCACCAGACGAATGGGAATATCCGTGGCCAGTTCGATCAACGGACCCGTTGTGCTAAGCGCCGCAACGGTCAAAACCATAGCCTGTTCGAACCCAGCCCCCATCATCGCAAGCAACAGATTAAACAAGGCCGCAGTCAGCGCGAACATCATTAGAAAGATCCACGCTATAAAGGCGCCATCGCTTTGGATACGCCGATTTCCGCCACCCACGCCACTGACGGATGACGGGTAGATTAACCTGTCAATTTCGCGCGCACCATTTAGGTAAAGGGCGAAGACGCGCAGCAGCTTGACCCCACCCGCCGTAGTGGCGACGCCGCCGCCGATAAGCGCCAAGCCCATCAGGATCAGGCCCGGCGTACCCAGCCCTGACAATTGTTGGGAGTCGTTCCAATTGGCACTTTCAAATCCGGCCGTGGTCAGAAACGACAGGACCGTGAACAACATGCCCCAAAAGACGTTCACCGCGTCGATCGGGCGAATCGTACCGCCAATTTCACTCACACCCGCCAGAGCACGAAAGAACAGAAGCACCGCAATTGCTATCGCGATCATCATACCGATCCGGAATTCGGGATCCTTGTCCAAACGAGTATAGCCAGACGCAGCGGTATCCGATGAAAACGTCAACCGGGACAGCGCAAAGAACAGGAACAGGAAAATGACCGCCTCGCCCGTGATCCCGGCCTGAGCGCCTTCTAGCCCGCCGACCGGTGAAATGCCCGACGTCGCCATCGTTGACATGGCGTGACAGATTGCGGTCAGCCCCTGCTCACCCGAGACCAAAAGCAGCAGCCAGACCACGGCGGTCAGACCAGCATAAACCGGTGTCAGCGTGCGCGTTACACGGATCAGACGCCCGCGCGGGTCAACTTTTTCGCTTTGCGCCACGCCCGAAACCGGTCGGCCGGGCTCCCCCCGCGCCGTAATCTCGAACCCGCCCAAAGACAAAGGTGCCAGAATCGCGGCGGCTGAAATCCACATAAGCAGACCGCCCATCCAACCCACCAACGCGCGCCAAAGATGCATCGGAGCTGTCAGGCGGTCAGGGTCCGGGAAAATGTCGGCACCTGTGGTCGTCAGCGCGCTGACCATATCGAAATAGGCATTGAGAAAGGTGGTGTTTCCCAGCGCGTCATGAAGGGGAATGGCCAGGAACAACGGCAGCACGATGAAGCAGCCAAGCAACACCGCAAGCTGCCCCAGCGTCCCGCGCCGTGGAATGCGATTCATGGTCGCCAACGAAATGATCGCTACGATGAAAATACCCAGCAGCCCAGAGTAAAAAAACGACCGCGATACATCATGGTCATCCAATGCCAGCGCATAGATCGCAGGAGCCCACATTGACAGTGAAAACACGCCCCAGATCAGCAGGAACAGCGGCAAGCGCCGCAATAGCCTTATCTGTTGTGTGCTCGTGCGCTCCATTAGAAGAAGTCGATTGACACTTGTAGCAGCCGTTCAACCTCGGGCACGTCCTTGGCCAAAGCAAAGATCGCCACAACATCTTTTTCTTCGATCCGCAAACTGCCCGACGGCCGCAAAACCTGATCTCCTTTTTGCACCGCGCCGACCAAAACGCCTTCAGGGAAATCAATGTCGCGCAATTTCTGCCCTGCCATGGGCGAAGTCGACAGTACCTCGGCTTCAATTACCTCGGCTTCGGCATCGCCGACGGAATAAACCTGCCGCACGCGCCCGTGGCGAATGTGACGCAGGATGGAGCTGACCGTGGTGGCGCGCGGGTTAATATAGGCGTCGATCCCAAGCGGCCCCATCAACGCCACCATGCTGGGGTCATTGATCAGCGCAATCGCCAGCGCGCACCCTTCGGCCTTGGCCCGTACAGCAGCCAGCATGTTCGCCCGGTCATCATCTGTCACCGCCAACATGGCGTCGGCTCGTTCGATCCCGGCCTCACGCAGCAAGGCGGCGTCCAAACCGTCCCCGTTCAGAACAATTGTTCGTTCCAACGCTTCGGCAGCAAGTTCGGCGCAATGGCGGTCGCGTTCGATGATCTTGGCCCGAACGCGGCTTTCCCGCTCTTCCAATGCGCGCGCAACTTCAAGGCCCACATTGCCTCCGCCGACGATCACCACACGGTCTTGTTTTTTCTGGGTCTTACCAAAGACCTCCATCGTGCGGTCCACGTCTTGGACGCTGGTGAAGACATAACATTCATCACCAACAAACAGTTGATCCTCGGCCTCAGGGGCGAACAGGCTGCCTTCACGTCGTACACCCACAACAATCGAACTGAGCGTAGAAAACAGATCCGTCAGCTGCCGCAGCGGCGTGTTTACGATCGGACAGTCTTCCGCGATACGGATGCCCAATAACTGCGCCTTTCCGTCCATAAACATTTCGGTATCAAAGGCCGAAGGGGCTGACAGACGGCGCATTGCGGCGGCAGCAACCTCACGTTCCGGGCTGATGACAACGTCGATAGGCAGGTGATCCCGGCGAAAAAGGTCCGAATGGATCGCCGCAAGATAGGATTTCGACCGCAGACGCGCGATCTTGCGCTGGATTGAAAATATCGAGTGCGCCATCTGACAAGTGACCATGTTCACCTCGTCCGAATGGGTCGCGGCTATGATCATGTCGGCGTCGCGGGCGCCGGCCCGGTCCAGCACATCGGGGTAGCTGGCAAAGCCCGCAATCCCCTGCACATCCAGCGTCTCGGTCGCGCGGCGGACCAGATCGGGATTGTTGTCCACAACTGTCACGTCATTCAGTTCGCCTGACAGGTGCCGTGCAATTTGCCAACCTACTTGACCGGCACCGCAAATAATGACCTTCATGTTCCTGGCCTTTCTGCCTGAATTGCTTGAATGACAGATGCCCCCAGAGCGGTCAATTCATTTGTCAACGGGGTGAAGCTGCGGCAAGATAAGTGCATGAAAACAGTGCTTCGTTTGCTACTTCCTGTTGTAATCCTGTCGTCTTGCAGTCCGCTTTCGCTGTATTACCGCGAAGGCGAGACCGTGTCTCGCATGCAAGCCGAAACCCAAAAATGCCAGGTCGAAGCGTTGCAGGATGTGCCGGTTGCAAATCAGGTAAGGCAAAGCCCGCCCACCTATTGGCCCGGCCGCACGTATTGTGATGGTCGGGGCCGCTGTTATCGCTCGGCTGGCTGGTGGCAGCCCGGCCAAGTCTACACGGTCGACGTCAACAAGACGCTACGCAATCAGGTCGAGGCGCAATGCATGGCCCAGAAAGGGTATCGCCCGGTCAGCCTTCCACCCTGCAAACAGGGTGTTAAGTCACAGGTGCCAAGAACGCGCACCACAACACTGCCACCGTTAAGCACGCAATCGTGTTTTGTAAAAATCGAAGGCGGTTCGTTCCAGATCATCACGCCCGGTCAGGCAGGGTAACGCCCCGGCGAATTACTCCGCCGGTTCCGGTTCATCCAGCTGAGCCACCCGCGCGCCCGATTTGTTCGATGTCACAACGCCCAGCGATTTCAGCTTGCGGTGCAAAGCGCTGCGTTCCATCCCAACAAAGCTGGCGGTGCGGCTAATATTCCCACCGAAACGGTTGATCTGAGTTAACAGATATTCCCGCTCGAACGCCTCGCGTGCCTCGCGCAATGGCAAAGTCGCCAAGGCGCCCGACAGGACAACACGCCCCGAATCGTCGGTCTTTTCCTCTTCGGTCGGCAATTCCTTGGCCTCGATCGGACCGGACCCTTCGCCAAGGATAAGGACACGCTCGATCAAGTTCTTGAGCTGCCGGACATTGCCAGGCCACGTCATCGTCTGCAAAAGCGCCACCGCTTCCTCCGAGATTTCGCGTATCGTCAGACCCTGAGATTCGTTACACATCTCAATGAAATGCTGGGCCAGAACCGGAATATCCTCGCGGCGTTCTTCCAGTGACGGAACGGCAATCGGCACCACGTTCAGCCTGTGATACAGTTCTTCTCGGAAACGGTCCGCGGATATCTCGGCCTCAAGATCACGGTTGGTCGACGAGATCACCCGCAGATCAACGCGCACTTTGTCTGACCCACCAACGCGCTGGAATTGCTGGTCGACAAGCACCCGCAAAATCTTGGACTGCGTGCCCTTTGGCATGTCGGCCACTTCGTCGAAATACACCACGCCACCATGCGCCTCTTCCAACAGGCCGGACTCAATGCCGCGCTCAGGCGTTTCACGACCGAACAAAACCTCTTCGACCCGTTCAGGTTCGATCCCAGCGCAGTTCACGGTCACGAAGGGAGCATTGGCGCGGTTGGAATGCGCATGGATATATCGGGCTGCGATCTCTTTGCCTGATCCGGCCGGACCACTCAGCATTACCCGGCCATTTGATTTGGTTACTTTGTCCAACTGGCTTTGCATCGCACGGAAGGCAGCGGACTTGCCGATCATATCCGAGTTCGTGACCTCTTTGCGTTTGAGCGATGCATTCTCGCGGCGCAGGCGCGAGGTTTCCATCGCGCGGCGGATCACCACCATCAACTGGTCAATATTGAAGGGCTTTTCGATAAAGTCATACGCACCCTGTTTGATCGCCGCCACAGCGATCTCGATGTTTCCGTGGCCTGAAATAATCACCACCGGCACATCCGGGTTGTCGCGCTTTACCGCCTTGAGTATGTCGATACCGTCCATGCGGCTGTCTTTCAGCCAGATATCCAGAATCAACAGCCCCGGCGGCTCAGAGTTGATCTCGGCCATGCACTCGTCCGAGTTGCCAGCCAGCCGGGTTGAATAGCCTTCGTCCTCCAGAATGTCGGACACCAGCTCGCGAATATCGCGTTCGTCATCTACGATCAGAATGTCACTCATCTTTGGCCTGCTTTCAGTTTGTTAGTATGAATTGCCTGCTTTTGTGGCGCTGTCGTCGGAGAGAAATTGCCCCCCGGTAATCGGATCACGGCCATCGCACCGAAATGGTCCTGTCCTTCAAATTTGGGGGCATCTTCCAGCGTCAGCGCCCCACCGTGTTCTTCGATAATCTTTTTGACGATGGGCAGGCCCAAACCTGTCCCTTCGTCCCGTGTGGTCACATAAGGCTCGAACAAACGCGCGCGGTCTTCGGGCAATCCGATGCCGTTGTCAGCAATCGTAATCACCGTGCCCGCATCATCTCGGGTCACGTCCACCTTGATCTGAGGTTTCAGATCTGCCGGCGGTCCCTTGTGCTTGAGCGTTTCAATCGCCTCACCTGCGTTCTTGATGAGATTTGTCAACGCCTGAGACAGCATCGTTGCATCCACATCCGCAAGGATTTGCTGATCCGGCAATGTGGCATCAATTTGTACGTCCGGTTGTCCGGCTTGCTGCAGCAAGACGGCCTCGCGCACCAAACCAACTACGTCTTCTTCGCGCCGATCCGGTTGCGGCATGCGCGCGAATTTCGAAAACTCATCGACAATACGTCGCAGATCGTTGGTTTGCCGCACGATCACGCTGGTCATGGATTCAAGGCTATCGCAATCCTCTTCGTCCAGTTTGCGCGAGAACTTGCGCTTGATACGTTCAGCGCTCAGCTGAATCGGGGTCAGAGGGTTCTTGATCTCATGCGCGATCCGCCGCGCAACATCGCCCCACGCGGCCATTCGTTGCGCACTGACAAGATCGGTCACGTCATCAAAGGCCACCACGTAACCTTCAAGCCTGCCATCTTCGCCCCGGCGGGTCGCCATGCGAACAAGCAGATTTTCCAACTGCCCCTTACGGGTCACCTTGACCTCACCCTGAACGGCCTCTTGTCCGCTTTCTTTGAGGCTTTCAAACAGCGGCAGAAACTCTGGAACGGCGATCCCGATCGAGAGTTTTTCATCCAAGCGCGTCCAGTCCAGCAACCGTTCCGCAGACCGGTTTACAAAAGTCACGCATCCATCCGGATCAACACCCACCACGCCAGACGTCACCGAGCTGAGAACAGAATCAAACAGCCGCCGACGGCGTTCGATCTGGCGGGTATTCTCAAGCAATGTGTCGCGCTGGCCTTTAAGTTGCCGGGTCATCTGGTTGAAATACCGGCCCAACATCGCGATCTCATCATCGCTGGCCTCTTCGATCACCTGCACACTTAGGTCCCCGGCCCCGACGCGCTGTGCAGCCGTCGTCAATCGACCCACGGGGCGCGAAAGACGTTCCGCAAACCACATGCCCAGCGACATAGCTGCCAGGATAAGGATCACAGCGAAGCCAAGGTAAAGCAGGCCAAACTCAAAAAGCACCCTGCCCCGCTCGCTTTCAAGTTGTTGATAGAACTGCGCCGTTTCCTTGGTGTCATCCAGCAGTGTCAACAACTGCCCGTCGACGTCGCGGCTGACATACAAATAGCGGTCAAGATAAGCCCGCAACGGAACCAGCGCGCGGAACTCATTGTTTTCCCAGTCCGCGATAATCAAAATACCATTATCTGAGGCTTGAACAAATTGTTCCGCTGTAGGCGCCTCGTAATCGAAAAGATAAGACCGGTCCCCGCGTGAGCGGATTTCGGCACTGCCATCAATGACATAGGCCTCACGCAGGCCGCGCTGAATCTGCGACTGACCTTGCGCCAGTACCTCGCGCAGTTCGGCATCGGAAATGTAGAAATCCAGATTTCTGGCGTTGTCGAGATACCGCGCCAAAACCGCAGCGTCCTGCGTTAGCCCTTGCCGATGTTCTAGTTCATAGGCTTCGGCTGCGGTAAGGGACGAGCCCACCACCTGCCGTACACGGTCGGAAAACCAGCCTTCCAGACCGATATTCACCGTTAATCCTGCAAAGATCGCGACAGTGACCGTCGGCACCAGTGCCAGCAGCGTAAAAGCGCCGATTAGCCTCAGATGAAGTCGGGAGCCAGCCGATTTTTCGCGGCGCGCTGCGATCAGGTTGAATACCTGACCCAAAACCAGTGCGGCTACTACCAGTACATAGACAAGATCAGCCAGCAGGATCAGGCGCAATGTCGGCGCGGTTGCCCCAAGATCAAATGGACCGATGACAAGATACGTGGCCAACGCCAGCGCCGGCCCGAGAAGAACCAACCCCAAAGTGCCGAAATTGCGCAGTTTTCGGGATTTCCGCCACCGATTGATCGCTGGAATAGGCCCGCTCTGTGCCCGGGTTGCCACCGTCTGCCCTCATTCTGATGTGCCGCTTGCGCGACGAACCGCCATATGTCGTGGTCCTTGCCGGACGCTGGCCCGGATGCCACGGTTTGTGTGGCGATATTACATCAGTTTACGGCGTCGTGTCACCTGAATATCGAGGTCCGTAATTTTTTTGCGCAGCGTATTCCGGTTAATGCCCAATAGATCTGCACATTTCGCCTGATTTCCACCGGTTGCGTCCAGTGCCAGCTCGATCAGCGGGGCTTCGACCTCGCGCAGGATGCGCTGATACAGACCCGGTGGTGGCAAAATATTGCCATGTAGGTCGAAGTAGCGACGCAAGTGGCGGGCCACCGAAGCCGACAGTTTTTCACGCTCACCATCGCCCAAAACAGGTTCCGCTTCGGGCTGCGTGCCCAAAACCATCTCTACCTCGGCTTTTGTGATCTCGTCGGCCCGACTGGTCAGGCTGAGGCGGCGAACGGCGTTTTCAAGCTGCCGTACATTGCCGGGCCACGAATAGCGGCGGACCAGTTCTACCGCCTCGGGGCTCAGCCAGCGCTTGGCGCCATGCTCACGTTCTTCCCGCGCCAAAAAGTGCTCGGCCAGCAATGGAATGTCGTCGACGCGCTCACGCAGGGCGGGCACATGAACGGTTGCGCCGCATAAACGGTAGTATAGATCCTGACGCACCCGACCGCTTTCCATCGCTTCGGTCAGGTCCGACTGGCTGGTGGCCATAAAGCGCGGGACGTGGTCGCCGGGTGTATCCATCATCCGAACGATCCGGGCCTGAAGTTCGTCTTCAATATCCGCGATTTCATCGATCAGCAACGTGCCGCCACGCACTCGGGCCATTACCCGTGCTGGCCCTTCCAGGTCTCGCAAATCCGAGGCTGTCACCGTCGCAAACGGCAATGTACGCCGATCCGAGAAATCATGAATGGCCCGCGCAATCAGAGACTTACCTGTGCCGCTTTCACCGGAAATCATCACTGACAAGTCCGTGTTCATGACCCGCGCCACCAACCGGTACAGCGCCTGCATGACAGGCGTCCGCCCAATCAGCGGCAACTCCTCGGGGCGGTCCTCGGAGGGTTCCGCCACGTCCGTCTGCACCCGCTGTTTCTGCTCCAACGCCCTTGCAGTGCGCTTCATCAAATCAGGAAGGTCAAACGGTTTGGGAAGATAGTCGTATGCATCCGCCTCGGCGGCCTGGATCGCAGTCATGATCGTGTTCTGCGCGGATATGACAATGACCGGCAGGCCCGGGCGATCCTCGGCGATCTTTGGCAGCATTTCCAACCCGTTTCCATCCGGCATGACCACGTCCGAGATCACCACATCCCCCTTGCCTTCACCAACCCAGCGCATCAGCGTGGTCAGCGATGAGGTCGCATGAACTTTGCACCCTGCCCGGGTCAGGGCCTGTGTCAGAACAGTGCGGATCGTGCGGTCGTCATCTGCAACCAGTACAGTGCCATCCATCAGGTGCTCTCCTTACTCTGCGCTCTCTTGCGCCGTGATTTCGCTTGCCTCTTTGGGTGCCCGCCTCAATGAGATGCGGAACACCGTGCGACCCGGCACCGACTCGGCTGAAATCCAGCCGTCGTGGTCCGATATGATCTTGCTCACCAGCGCCAGGCCAAGGCCGGTGCCATTTTCCTTGCCAGATACGAAAGGGTCGAAAATGTCGCCGCGGATCTTCTCGGGCAAACCCGGCCCGTCGTCTATGATCTCTATTTGCAGGGGCAGCATATGCCCCGAACCGTCGCTGCGACGAAGCCGAAAGGAATGCTCGTAATAGGTACGTAACCTTATGGTTCCGCCCTTGGGATCAGCAGCTTCCGACGCGTTCTTGAGAAGATTAAGAACCACCTGCAAAAACTGATCCGGATCGCCGTAAGCCAACGGCAGTGAAGGGTCATAATCCTCGATAATCCGCATATGCGCCCCGAAGCCAAGCAAGGCAGAACGACGCGCGCGATCCAAAACATCATGTATGTTCACCGGCTTGAAATCAGGCTGCGACAGGTTTCCGAACTGCTCGACCTGCTCCAAAAGCTTAACGATGCGGCGGCTTTCTGCCACGATTAAATCTGTAAGCTCAAGGTCTTGCGATGAGATATTCATGCTGAGCAACTGCGCTGCACCCGTGATGCCAGCCAAAGGATTCTTGATTTCGTGCGCCAACATTTCGGCCATGCCAATTGCCGATTGTGCAGCGGATTTGACCGTGTTGCCCCGCGTCATGCGCCCGGCCAGTTCGCGCGGTGTAATGATCATGATCATTGACCCCTGATGCCCGATCAGCGGCGCGATTTGTAACGCACATTGCAGCGGTGCACGGTTGCCTGATCCAACATCCACGTCATTTACAAAAAGCGGCGTGCCCTGCTTGCGCGCACGCTCAAAGGCTTCCTCAAGCGGAGCGTCCACGGCGATCTGATCCCAGACGGGGTGCCCAAGCACGGATTTCTGCGAGGCATTCAGAAACCCCTCACCCGCGGAATTCACATCGGTGATCCGATCCTCGACGTCGATGATAAACGCCGGAACAGGCAGGGACGCCCAAATGCTTTTGTCTGAGTTCACGCAGCCGCCTCCGCATCCGCGCAGAGCGCATCGCCCAGCAGGCGCATCACCTCTTCTGAATCGCGCGAGGTCAAAACGGCGCGGCGCAACGGCGCTGGTGTTCCGGCCTCATCCATGTACCAACCCAGATGTTTGCGGGCGACGCGCAGGCCAAGCTCAGACCCGTAAAACTCCAACATGGCCTGATAGTGCGTGCACACCATATTGACCAAACTGTCACCCGTGGGAATTTCCGGTACGTCTGTACCATAGAGGTCATGACATACCTGTGCCAAAATCCACGGTTTGCCCTGCGCGCCCCTGCCGATCATCACGCCGTCTGCATCGGATTGGTCCAGCGCGGTGCGCGCGGTGGCCGAGTCCACGATATCTCCGTTCGCGATGACGGGGATTGAGACAGCCTCTTTCACCGCGCGAATAGCCTGCCAATTGGCGTTGCCCTTGTAGAACTGGCATCGGGTGCGGCCATGGATTGTAACCATGCAGATGCCTGCATCCTGCGCGCGCCGCGCGATTTCAGGCGCGTTCAACAGCGCATCATCCCAACCCAGCCGCGTTTTCAACGTAACCGGCAGATCGACCGCCCCAACCACGGCTTCAATCAACGTCAAAGCGTGATCGGGCGTTTTCAACAGGGCCGAGCCAGAATAGCCATTTGTGACCTTCTTGGCCGGGCAACCCATATTGATATCTATGACGCGCGCTCCACGGTCGGCCACCTGACGCGCGGCCTCGGCCATCCAGTACGCCTCACGTCCCACCAGCTGAACGGCGGTATTTTCCGCATCCGCAGACAGTTCGGCCCTTTCGCGCACACCGGGTTTAGACTGAACCATTTCCTGGCTGGCGACCATCTCGCTCACGACCATGCCTGCGCCAAAGCGCGTCACCAGATCACGAAAAGGCCGGTCTGTGATTCCGGCCATCGGCGCCAGCATGACTGGCGGGTTCAGGGCTTTGTCAGCAAGTTGAAGATTCAAGGTGCTTAATCCTTAGGCAGTTGCGGCTTTAATATCGAATTGAGCGCATATGAACAACAAATCGCCCCTCATCAAGCCCGCAAAATCATCACTTGCCTATTTTTTAGGCAAGCTTACGCGGGTGATTGCCTCTGCATTCACCGCAGCCTAAACATCACCCCGAACCAACCGGAGATCGCGCCCCATGACAACCGCCGCCATCATCGTCGCCGCAGGACGCGGGCAACGTGCCGGCGGGGGAATTCCCAAACAGTGGTGTGCTCTTGCAGGTCGTCGTGTTGCGGATTGGACCATCGACCGATTTCGCGGCCAAGTGGACCATGTCGTGCTTGTGTTGTCTGAAGAAGATCAGAATGCCTGGGCGGAATTCGAAAACTCTGACCTGATCCTGGCCAAAGGGGGCCATGATCGCGCGGGGTCTGTCCGCAACGGACTTTTGGCGCTCAGGACACTCGGGGTTCAGCGGGTTTTAATCCACGACGTTGCGCGGCCCTGTGTTCATACGCAGACTATTCAACAGGTTCTGACCGCACTAGACACCCATTCGGCCGCGGCCCCAGGATTGGCGGTCACGGATGCGCTCTGGACAGGCGATGGTGTCCTTGTGACCGGCACGCAGGACCGAACCGGCCTGTTTGCCGCACAGACACCGCAGGGGTTTCACTATGACGCAATCGTCGCAGCCCACGCAGCCCATCCCGGAGGCGCCGCAGATGACGTCGAAGTGGCCCGAGCCGCAGGGCTGGATACAGCCATCGTGCCCGGTGACGCGGATAACATCAAAATCACACGGCCCGAGGACTTTGTCCGGGCGGAACGTATATTGGGAAAAGCTATGGATGTAAGGCTGGGCAACGGGTACGACGTGCATCGGTTTGGCGACGGGGATCACGTGATCCTGTGCGGTATAAAGGTGCCGCATGACCGTGGCCTGCAAGGCCATTCCGACGCGGACGTCGGCATGCACGCCGTTACCGATGCTATTTACGGCGCACTGGCGCAGGGCGATATTGGTCAGCACTTCCCGCCTTCGGACCCGCAATGGAAAGGCGCCGCCAGCAAGATCTTCCTGCGTCACGCGGTCGATTTGGCCGGGAAGATGGGTTATCGGATTTCGAATGTCGATTGCACGCTGGTCTGCGAATATCCCAAAATCGGCCCCCATGCGCCCTCCATGCGGGACGAGATGGCGCGGATCATGGGGCTGCGCGCCGATCAGGTCTCGGTCAAGGCAACAACGTCCGAGCGTCTGGGCTTCACCGGGCGGAGCGAAGGGATCGCCGCGCTGGCCACCGCATGTCTGGTGAAATCATGACCGCCGCGCGCCTGATCGGAACCGTTTGCGGTATTGGCTACCTGCGACCCGCCTCGGGAACATGGGGATCGCTGGCCGCCCTGCCCTTGGTTTGGGTCCTGCACGCGTTGGGCGGGTTCCCGTTACTGGCAATCGCAACGGTCGCCGTTTTTTTCGGCGGGCTCTGGGCGACACGCGTCATGACCGCAGGGACGGAGGATCACGATCCCTCCGAGATCGTCATAGACGAAGTGGCCGGACAGTTTGTTGCACTGTGGGCTATTTCTTATCCGTCCTGGGCGCACGGGATCGAGATTACAGCACTCTGGCCCGGCTGGGTCGCCGGGTTCCTGCTGTTCCGCCTGTTCGACATCACCAAACCGGGCCCAGTGGGCTGGGCCGACCAGCGCAATGACGCGATGGGTGTCATGTTGGATGATGTGATTGCAGGCATTCTTGCCGGGATCGGTGTTCTGATCCTTGCTGGCATAACGCACGGATTACTGGGCCTATGACCGTTGCCGAACTTCTCGACCGCGCCAAAGCGCAAGGCGTGATGATCTGCACTGCGGAAAGCTGCACGGGCGGTATGGTCGCGGCGGCCTTGACCGATATTCCCGGAAGCTCGGCAGTGGTCGAGCGTGGGTTCGTGACCTATACCAATCTGGCCAAGCAGCAGATGCTTGGCGTTCAAGCCGAAACGCTGGCCGCTCATGGCGCGGTCTCGGAACAGGTCGCAGGGGAAATGGCTGAGGGCGCGTTGAAACATTCCGACGCACAGCTTGCAGTCTCGGTTACAGGTATTGCGGGTCCGGGTGGTTCGGAATTCAAGCCCGAGGGCCGGGTTTGCTTTGGGCTGGCCGCGAAAGGTGGTCCAACTCACACGGAAACAGTGGAATTCGGGCCACAAGGGCGCAACAACGTTCGCTGCGCCGCACGGGATCACGCGCTGTATTTGCTGTCGCAGGGCCTCGTGACTCTCGCACAAAAATAAGGCACACGCTCCTTCAGTGGTCCCACCCGGATCGTAATGGCAACCGCCCCGGTCCTATGCGTAAAACTGCCGGGCCTGGCCTTGTTTCATGGTGGGCCCGTACGTGCCGGCAATGTGCTGGGCACTCTCATCATTCCCGTCTTCGGTCAGGGGTCATGGACGACATGGGAAGGCTGATTACTATGGGTGCCTTCACGGCAGTTGTCACTTTCGTGTTGATCAAGGTGGTTGCGCTTATCACCCCGCCTCGCGTAGACGCCGAGACCGAGACAAACGGACTGGATCTGTCGGTACACGGCGAACGGGCCTATGACATGAGCAGCTAAGCCCACCTTGGCAAGCTCTGCCCACACGGGCGCTAAGCGGACCTGTTCAGGGTCCGCTTTTCTTTTGCGCGCAATCCTCTCGACTCTGGGACGGTGCTCGGGCTATTTGCCCGCAACGTCATTCCGTACCGAGGTTGCACCATGATCCCCAGTTCATTTCCCGATAGCACCGAAATCGCCCGACTGACCGCGCGGATGCTGCTGGAGATCAAGGCCGTCCACTTCAATGCACGCGAACCGTTCACTCTGGCCAGTGGATTGCCAAGCCCGACCTATATCGACTGCCGCAAGCTGATCTCATACCCGCGAATCCGCGCGACCCTGATGGATTTCCTGACTGTCACCGTGATGCGGGACGCGGGTTTTGAAGCGTTCGACAACATCGCTGGCGGTGAAACTGCGGGCATCCCCTTTGCCGCGCTGGTGGCCGAGCGGATGGCCCTGCCGATGACATATGTTCGTAAAAAGCCCAAAGGTTACGGGCGCAATGCCCGCATCGAAGGCGCGATGACAGAAGGTGAGCGTGTTTTGCTGGTTGAGGACCTGACAACCGATGGCGGTTCAAAACTGTCCTTTGTCGATGCCATCCGCGAAACGGGCGCGACCTGCGGACACACTGCAGTGATCTTCTACTACGGCATCTTTCCCGAAACCGAGAAAACGCTCGGCGGTCACGGCGTTCAATTGCATCACCTGTGTACGTGGTGGGATGTTTTGGCCGAAGCCAAAGCGCAGAAAACCTTTGATCAAGAGACACTTGAGGGTGTCGAGGCCTTCCTGAACGACCCGCGCGGCTGGCAGGAAGCGCAAAAAACAACCTGAACCCTCTGTGTATAAGCTGGGGGTAAGTCAAAAAAGAATCGCCCCGAGGGGGCTTGCATCTTGTGTGGCCGCTTGACCCCTGCACAAAATGTTGCGTGAGACAGCGTTTTTTGGCAGAGTTGTCCAAAGTTATCCCAAGCTGAAGCCAAGTTATACGCGACTTATCTTCAGAAATTTACAGATGGCCCTGGCAGGGTCTGATTGATTAGAACTGCCACAGGGCAGCGGGGACAAAATGAACGAGATTAGCAGTATCGAGCAGGCAGCGGCTCAGATTCAGAATGCCGAAACCATGCCGCATTCCATTGAGGCAGAGCAGCAGCTTCTGGGCGCAATTCTAACCAATAATGATCTGTATGACCGCGTGGCTTCGATCATCGGGGCCGAACATTTCTATGATCCGGTCCACGCCCGGATTTACGAGGTAGCCGCTGCACGCATCGCCAAGAATGCGCTGGCCTCGCCCGTGACGCTGAAATCCTTCATGGCCGAGGACGAAGGGCTGAAGGAACTGGGCGGCCCGGCTTATCTTGTCAAACTGGCCGGCGCGTCGATCAGCGCGTTTGCTGTGCATGACTACGCCCAGATGATCTATGACCTTGCTATCCGGCGCGAGTTGATCCGGCTGGGCCGCGATATCTCGGACAAGGCGGCGCGGGTCGAGATCAGCAGCGAACCCAAAGAACAGATAATCGAGGCCGAGCAACAGCTTTATCAGCTTTCCGAGCAGGGCCAGACCGAACAGGGTTTCAAATCCTTCCTCAAGGCGGTCACAGAAGCCGTCAACGTCACAAACGAAGCGTATCAGCGCGGTGGCGGCATGGCAGGGATTTCCACCGGTCTGGCCGACCTCGACAAACAATTGGGTGGCTTGCACCCGTCCGACCTGATCATTCTGGCGGGTCGTCCGTCGATGGGTAAGACATCACTGGCAACCAACGTCGCGTTTAACGTTGCCAAGGCGTACAAACGCGGCATCAAACCCGATGGAAGTGAAGGCGCGATTGACGGTGGCGTTGTCGGGTTCTTTTCGCTGGAGATGAGCGCCGAGCAACTTGCAGGCCGAGTTCTGGCCGAAGCGTCCGAGATTTCATCGCATAAAATCCGTCAGGGTGACATGACCGAGGCCGAATTCCGACGCTTTGTCGACGCGGCCAAGGAACTGGAAGCTTGCCCGCTGTTCATTGACGACACCCCGGCCTTGCCGATTTCGCAACTTGCGGCCCGTGCGCGGCGGTTGAAGCGGACGCATGGTCTGGACCTGTTGGTGATTGACTACCTTCAACTCTGCCGCGGCATGGCCGAAAACCGTGTCAACGAGATTGCCGAGATTTCGATGGGCATGAAGGCCATCGCCAAAGAGCTGAACATTCCCGTTGTCGCGCTGTCGCAGCTAAGCCGTCAGGTGGAAAACCGGGATGACAAACGCCCCCAGTTGTCTGACCTGCGGGAATCAGGCTCGATCGAACAAGACGCCGACGTCGTTATGTTCGTCTTCCGCGAGGAATATTACAAAGAGCGTGAAAAACCCGGCGATCATGAGCTGGACAAGATGGAAGAGTGGAAGCAGGCCATGGAACGCCTGCACGGCAAGGCCGAAGTCATCGTCGGCAAGCAGCGGCACGGCCCCATCGGTACGGTCGAGCTGTCCTTTGAGGCTCAGTTCACGCGCTTTGGCAACCTTGTCAAACCCTGGCAGCAAGACGGCCAGATCGAAGGATATTGATCTACCAAAGTTCAGGCTTGTTGAATGCGTTGGCGCAGCGCGATGGCCCTTTGATCGGCAAGCTCGATCTCCTCAGGGATTGCCCCAACCATCCGTGCGGCATGCTCAACGGCATTGGTGGTTGAGCATCCGCTTCGGTGATCGGCTGAAACCCTGATTTGCCGTAGTAAGCGGGATCCCCATAAGTAACGACAAAGTCCGCCCCTTGCTGACGCAGGTGCCCAAGCCCAAAGCTGATCAGTTTTTGACCAACGCCCATTTTCTGGCGGTCGGTTCGCACAGCCACCGGAGACATCAGGAATACCTGTCGCGGGTCCTGATCATAGTAAAGCCGCGAAAACAAAATGCATCCGCACAGCAACCCGTCATCCAGTGCCAAAACCCCCGACAGGTCATCCTTGGGTGTTGAGTTCAAAAGGTCAGACGAAAGGGAACCGATCAACAGCCCCTCGGCCTCGCCTTCTGATGCGGTAAAGACGTCGCAAAACAGCTCGGGCAGCTCGGACACCCGTGCGTGGTACTCGGCGGTCAGGCTCAGCATTCTCCCTCCGTAAAGTTGCATAAACGGTTCTGCGTATTGCCCGCAGTTGATCACGTCATGGACACAATGGCGAGATATGGCAACTGGCGCTAGCGCCGTTTCCTGCCAACGCGCAAGCATACTGGCCAGAAGCTGCGCAGTATCAAGGATATATGTTCAGGAATTGCCGCATTCCCCCTTGACCTACCACGATCCAATGTCATGAACAGCACCATGAGTACCGCACGACTGACGATCAACCTACATGCGCTGGCCAGCAACTGGCGCGCGCTCAATGCGAAAACGGATGTCGAGACCGGCGCCGTGGTCAAAGCCGACGCCTATGGTCTTGGGGCCGGGCCGGTGTCAGCAACTTTGGCTGAAGAAGGCGTTCGCAAGTTCTTTGTCGCCGTCGCCGAAGAAGGTGCCGCCGTGCGCAAGGCTATTGGTCCTGGGCCGATGATCGCCGTGTTCTCCGGCCATATGGAGGGCGACACCGAACTGCTTCGGGATCATGATCTGACGCCGCTGATCAACTCACCGGAACAATTTGTGCGCCACCATCAGGCAATGCCCGACCACGCCTTTGGTATTCAGTTGGACAGTGGCATGAATCGCCTTGGGCTAGAGCCGACAGACTGGGCCGAACTGCGCCCCAAAGCTGAAACTTTGAAGCCAGTGGTGGTTATGTCGCATCTGGCCTGTGCGGATGAACCCGATCACCCGATGAACCAACAGCAATTGAAAACTTTCCGCGCAATGACCGACGGCGTTACAGGCCCCCGGTCCTTAGCGGCCACCGGGGGTATACTTTTGGGGTCGGAATTCCATTTTGACTTCAGCCGCCCGGGTGTCGGTCTTTATGGCGGCATGCCGTTCGCGGACGCCAAACCGGTTGTTACAGTCGATTTACCCGTGATTCAGGTTCGCGCGGTCGAAGTCGGAGAGACCGTTGGCTACGGCAACACCTGGGTTGCCCGTCGTCCGTCTCGCATAGCTACCGTTGCAGCGGGCTACGCGGACGGCCTTCACCGGGCGATCGGAGGTGGCATCGACGCCTTTGCGGGTGATCAACCCTGCCCTGTGGTCGGCCGCATCTCAATGGACCTGATCACGGTCGATGTCACCGACCTGCCCGAAGACCCCAAGCGTCTGCGCATTCTGAACGGGCATCAAACTGTCGATGACCTTGCCGAGGCTGCAGGCACCATCGGATATGAAATCCTTACCTCGCTTGGCGCGCGCTACTCCCGAGGCTACGTAGAATGAATCGTCTCTTTTTGCTGGGCGGGTTGGGCCGAGCGGTTCTGGCCCTTTTCGCCACTTTTGGTCGCGTTGGGCTTTTTGCGTTTGATGCGGTTTCACACATTTTCCGCCCACCCTACTACCCGCGTGAGTTTGCTGTTGCCCTGATGAATATCGGCTGGCTGTCCCTGCCGGTTGTCGGCCTGACCGCTATCTTCACTGGTGGCGCGCTGGCGCTTCAAATCTATGCTGGAGGCGCGCGTTTTAATGCCGAGGCCGTGGTGCCGCAGATCGTCGCCATCGGCATGGTGCGGGAACTTGGCCCTGTCCTTGTGGGCTTGATGATCGCCGCGCGCGTCACCTCCTCCATCGCGGCCGAGATCGCCACCATGAAAGTCACCGAGCAGATCGACGCACTGGTAACCCTGTCGACCCATCCGATGAAATACCTGACGGCACCCCGCGTTCTGGCCGCGCTTATCACCGTTCCGCTGCTGGTCGGCATCGGTGACATCATCGGTATCGCAGGCGGCTACGTGGTTGCGACACAAAACCTTGGCTTCAACCCTGCGACCTACCTGTTGAACACTGTCAATTTCCTTGAAACGCGGGATATCGTTTCCTCGCTTGTCAAAGGGGCCGCCTTCGGCGTGATCGCAGCCGTTATGGGGTGCTACTATGGCATGAATTCGGGGCGTGGCGCGCAGGGCGTGGGCCGGGCCACCAAATCCTCGGTCGAGTCTGCTGCAATCATGATTCTCGCCGCCAACTTCATTCTGACAGGGGTATTCTTCTCGCTATGATCCGGATGGAAAATGTACAAAAAGCGTTTGGGTCCAACCAGGTTCTGCAAGGCATGAACCTTGAGATTGCGAAGGGCACCTCGATGGTCATCATCGGTGGCTCGGGCACCGGAAAATCAGTGGCCCTGAAATGCATCCTTGGCCTGATTAAGCCTGACAGCGGTATGATTTATGTCGATGGGAAAGACGCAAGCACAGGCGACCGCGACGCGTTTCTGGCCCGGTTTGGCATGTTGTTTCAAGGGGGAGCCCTGTTCGATTCCCTGCCCGTTTGGCAAAACGTCGCGTTTCGTTTGCTGCGCGGCCCAATGAAGCAACCCGCCGATTACGCGCGCGAAATCGCCATCGACAAGTTGCGCCGCGTAGGGCTGCGTTCCAACGTGGCCGACCTATACCCTTCGGAACTTTCGGGCGGCATGCAGAAACGCGTGGGCCTTGCCCGCGCAATCGCCGCCGAGCCCGAGATCATTTTCTTCGACGAACCTACCACCGGTCTGGACCCGATCATGTCCGGCGTCATCAACGACCTGATCCGCGAGATCGTGACCGAGATGGGCGCCACCGCGATGACCATCACCCACGACATGAGTTCCGTCCGTGCCATTGCCGACAACGTGGCGATGCTGCATGACGGCGTGATTCAGTGGACCGGCCCGGTGAGCCAGATGGATGCCTCGGGCGATCCGTATCTTGAGCAGTTCATCAGCGGGAGCGCAGAAGGGCCGATTGAGGCGGTGCGTTAAGCTCTCTCTTCCTCGCGTTCCCGCTTAAGCTGATCATACGCGCGCTTAGCGTAATCATAGCGCAATAGATATTGCCCCGCATTCATCACAAAGTCGGGGGTTTGAATGCGAATTGCATCAAACACTTGCCGGAGATGTGTTCCGGAAACCGGGATGTAGCTGGGATCTTCACCAGAAAGCTTATTGTAAAGGCGGTCACCAAACCATCCGGCTCTTCTTCGTGCACGATCCGTCTCATAAAGTCGGAAATGCAAAACTCCAAAGAGCTGCTCACGGTCGAACGGCACCCTGTCTGCCGCCGCACTCGCAGCAGAAAACACAGTATGTAATCCACCAGCTGCCGCAACAACGCTTGCATTACTCAATGCGGATGGGCCATTTACGATCTTTATAATTGGGTCAGGCACTACAATCTAAAGCTGATTAATTTATGACTTACTTAGGCTTACACTCAATTCATACGACCGCAACTCAGAACTTGCCGCAGATACCTGCACTTACTAAGTATACAATTGCCTTACCAAAATCTTGTTCATGACCCTCCGCCTCGCCACCCTCTCGCTCCTGATCCTATACCCCATCGCGTGGTTCGCCCCGCTGATGCGAGCGGGGCTGCTCCCGATCTTCGGCTTGTCGGAAATAAGCGTCATCACAGGCCTGCAATCCTTGTGGAAATCAGACGTCTTCCTGGCACTGATTGTTACGATCTTTGCCCTCTTCGCGCCTTACATCAAAACCATCGGCACTGCCCTGATCCAATGGGACCTGCTGGATGCACGTGTCCAACCCGCGCTGAATATCCTTGGCAAACTGGCGATGGCCGACATTTTCCTGATCGCGCTTTACATCACGCTGGCCAAAGGAATCTCTTACGCGACCATTGAAACCGCATGGGGCCTATACCTATTCACGGCCTGCATTCTGGCCTCGCTCGTACTTGGTCACATTACGGAAATGACACGCAGTTCACGAAATACTCTGAGCTAATTGATTGAAAACACTCATCTGAGTATCATTATCTTATTTCGAGCAGCAAAAAATTTTAGTTTTCAGGTCCGCAGCGGATCAATCTGCGTGTTTTGGATTTCTCCGCTTGGGCCTGGTTGTGTACCAGTTCTAGAAGGAGTTCGTCGACCATGACTGCCCTCCATAATATTACTTTGCAATTTCAGAATGTCTTTTTGAAACTAACTTTTGCACTCATATGTGCAGCAGCCCTTTTCGCCATTTCCGTAACGCTTTTGTCTGCGTTGGGGGTGTTCCCCTGGCTGTCCATGCAAGCCGGGCTTGCGGGCGGACCTGCCATAGATGCAGGGATGTTCTTCCAGATTGGCCTGACCATTCTCGTCCTCATGCTGGCGTTTTACTTGCCGGCAAATGCGCGGATGATGGCCCTGGAGAACAGCCACCGCAAGTTTGCTTTGAGCATGCACGATGTGTCCGAAGCCTACCACTTGGCCCACGCGGCGGATCGTGGCGGTCTGTTCGTCATGTCCTCCGAGTTCGACGCAATTAAAGAGCGGATGGCCTTTCTGCGCCAGCACCCGCAGCTGCAAACGCTCGAACCCGAGATACTGGAACTGGCGGCGCAAATGAGCCACATCAGCCATGATCTTGCTGAAACCTACGGCGACGCACAGGTTAACCGAGCGCGGACCTTCCTGCAACAACGGCAGGAAGAAATCGAAATGTTCCAGCACCGTTTGGAAGAAGCACAGGTCATCCAAAATGAACTGCGCCAGTGGACGCGCGACGTTGAAATGGAAGAAACAATTGCCCGGTCGCAATTGACGCGCCTCCGGGACGAACTGTTTGAATTGCTTCCAGAATTGTCGGTTCAGTTGCAGGCACAGTCGCAGGATGGCGCACCTGCTTCATCCAGCGTGGTCGCGATGTCGCCACCGCCCCGCGCGGCTGAGTAGGCGCGTATGCGCCCGCCGCGGACGATGGCCCAAGGGGCTTGAGGACGCGGCGCGCCATCGGCGGAGAGGAAAGCCCGCAGGGGCTTGAAGAACCGCCCAACCTCGGGCACCAAGGCCGCATGGCAAAAACGACTTTCTCCTGCTCGGCCTGCGGCGCGTCGCATTCGCGCTGGTCCGGGCGTTGTGACGCATGCGGTGAATGGAACACAATCACGCAAGACGTGCCCCTTTCGGCTGGACCCGCGAAAAAGTCACTCGGTGGTAAACGCGGCCAGTCTATCACCCTCACCGATTTGTCCACCGAGGAAACGCCCCCACCCCGCACGCTCTGCGGTGTCGAGGAACTGGACCGCGTTCTCGGCGGTGGCCTTGTCCCCGCTTCGGCGCTGCTGGTCGGTGGAGACCCCGGCATTGGCAAGTCCACCCTTTTGCTTCAGGCCGCAGCGCGGTTTTCCCGCGCGGGCGTCAAGACCATCTATGTTTCGGGCGAGGAAGCCAGCGCGCAGGTCCGTATGCGTGCACGGCGTCTGGGGCTTGAGGACGCGCCAGTTCAACTTGCCGCCGAAACCAACCTGCGCAACATCCTGACGACGCTCGAGGCCGAAAAGCCCGGCCTTGCCATTATCGACTCGATTCAGACGATGTGGGCAGACAATGTGGACAGCGCGCCCGGTTCGGTATCACAAGTCCGGGCCGCAGCGCATGAATTGACCACGTTTGCGAAACGACATGGTGTGTCAATCATCATGGTCGGTCATGTTACCAAAGAAGGCCAGATCGCAGGCCCGCGTGTGGTCGAACACATGGTTGATACCGTTTTGTACTTTGAAGGAGAGCGTGGTCACCAATTTCGTATTCTGCGCGCCGTCAAAAACCGGTTCGGCCCAGCTGACGAGATTGGTGTATTTGAGATGACCGGCAAAGGGCTGGCTCAGGTCACCAATCCTTCGGCCTTGTTCCTGTCGGAACGTGGCACCCCCAGCCCAGGATCTGCCGTTTTCGCCGGGATAGAGGGCACACGCCCCGTACTGGTTGAGTTGCAGGCGCTTGTGGCCCCCTCGCCCCATTCTCAACCCCGCCGAACCGTCGTTGGATGGGACAGCGGGCGGCTGGCCATGATCCTTGCCGTGCTCGAAGCGCGCTGCGGCGTGCCTTTTGCGGGGCTTGACGTCTATCTGAATGTGGCCGGAGGGTTGAAAGTCAGCGAACCCGCCGCAGACCTTGCGGTCGCCGCCGCCCTGCTCAGCGCCCGCGAAGACACAGCCTTGCCCGCTGATACAGTCGTTTTCGGAGAAATCTCGCTATCCGGGGCACTTAGACCGGCCCCACAAACCGAAAACAGGTTGAAAGAGGCGCAAAAACTTGGTTTCAAATCGGCCATTGCTCCGGCGGGTGGCAAAACGGGTACTGTGGCAGGTCTGACACTCACCCGACCCTCTGATTTGGTGGGGTTTGTTGGCGAAACCTTCGGAGCAGGTTAAGATAGCACCTTAAGGGGCTGAAAAAAATACAGGCGAGGGCCATGGAAGGTTTTACAATTATCGACGGGGTGGTTGCCCTGATCATCGTCGTGTCGGGCCTACTGGCCTATTCCCGAGGGTTCCTGCGCGAGGTTCTGGCCATCGCAGGCTGGGTCGCGGCCGCCGTTCTGGCCTTTATCTTTGCGCCACAGGCTGTCCCGCTGGTGAAGGAAATCCCGGTGGTCGGAGATTTCCTACGCGACAGTTGCGAACTATCCGTAATAACCGGTTTTGCGGCGGTTTTTGCCATCGCGTTGATTGTGGTCAGTATCTTCACACCGCTGTTTTCGTCGATCGTTCAACGTTCAGCCCTTGGCGGGTTGGATCAGGCGCTTGGCTTTTTCTTCGGAATCGCGCGAGGCATCCTTCTGGTTGCCATCGCCTTCTTCGTCTATGACACGATCATGACCGGCCAATCCTACACGATTGTAGACGAAAGCCGTTCTGCCAAAGTGTTCGAACAATTTAGCGACCGGATCGAAGAACAAAACCCGGAACAGGCTCTGGGATGGGTTACGCAGCAATATGAAGAGCTTGTTGCAAGCTGTGGTGCTGACACCCAAACCACGCAAGAGCCAGCGGCCCCTGCCGCGGACGAAACTGCACCTGCTACCACTGAATGAGAAAAAGCCCGGTTTTTACCGGGCCTTTTTTTCGTAACGACTCGATGGGTGAGTTAAACGAAACCTTCACCCGCGCAGACAGTGCACCTCATCGTTTTCAGGCCAAAACACCCGTCGCAACGTCCAAAAATCGGCTTGCCGAGAATATCACGACTTTTTACAACCTCGCCTGCTCCGTTGCAGATAGGGCACGGCGCGCGCCCCATGCCGCGGCAACGATGGCACCGGCGCTTTGTATGCTCTTCCTTTTTTTGCCCTTGCTTGTGTTCCCACATGGCCAAGCCTCAATTGAAACCAAATACATAATCGTAAACTTTTATCCTGATATCACAGCATAAGGTTGACCCTGTGTCACCTTTTGATGCCGGGACCAGAAAAACCTTGTACAGGAATTCACAATTGTGATCCTTTGATGACACAGGTCGCGTTAGGCATTATGTGGATGCCGAACTGACATGGAATCGGAGCTGCCGATCTTGCTGTACCCGTTTTTTCTTCGCGCCTGTTCGCGGGACATTGACGTGTCTGCGTCATTCGTCACAGCGGCACTGCCGGGTACAATACCAGCTATCCAGATGTTCAAGCCATCATCGCTAGTGAAAACGTCGTAGAAATTGGAGCCCGTACATGTGTGGGATTTTGGGGATCGCAAGCAAGACGCATGATGTCTTTGCGGAAAT
Organism: Ruegeria sp. AWH4_226; assembly: GCF_056159225.1. Taxonomy (NCBI): domain Bacteria; kingdom Pseudomonadati; phylum Pseudomonadota; class Alphaproteobacteria; order Rhodobacterales; family Roseobacteraceae; genus Ruegeria; species Ruegeria sp. AWH4_226. Next base: position 1,208,971 of record NZ_JBSWUU010000001.1, read on the forward strand.
CTATGACGGGCTGCTCATGCTGCAGCACCGGGGGCAGGATGCCTCGGGTATTGTCACTTACAATGGCGAGTTCTTCCGCGAGAAAAAGGCCAATGGTCTGGTTAAGGATGTGTTTAACGCGCAAGACGCTGAAACTCTGTTGGGCAGGATAGGATTGGGCCATGTCCGCTATCCGACCGCAGGATCACTGAGCGCGGCAGAGGCTCAGCCCTTTTTCGTCAACGCACCCTATGGCATTTATCTGGTCCACAATGGCAACATCACCAACACGGCTGAACAGCGCGAGAAGGTGACCGCCAAGTACAGTCGCCATCTGCGGACCACATCAGATTCCGAAATTCTGCTGAATGTGCTGGCGGATAAAGTGGCCGACGCAATCAAGGTCAACGGCAACGCCGAGCCGATCCGCAACATCTTTGCCGGTGTAAAAATGACGATGGAACGTGTTCAGGGTGCCTATTCGGTAATCTGCTTGGTTGCCGGAGTTGGTATGCTGGCGTTCCGCGATCCGTTTGGAATTCGCCCCTTGTCGGTTGCTAAGCGCGAAGTGGATGGTGCCGGAGACGACTATGCTTTTGCCTCGGAAGACGTGGCTTTTGGGATCAACGGGTTCAAGAAACTGCGGGACCTCAAGGCGGGTGAGGCGATTTTGATCGATCTGGAAGGCAACATGCACACTTTCCAGGCCGTCGAAGGCCGGTTGACCCCCTGTATTTTTGAGTATGTTTATCTGGCGCGTCCAGATTCATTGCTAGACGGTGTGTCGGTTTACAAAACTCAGATGCGTATGGGTCAGACGCTTGCCCACCAGATTGAGGAGGCGGGTCTGGAAATTGACCGGATCATTCCCGTACCGGACAGTGCCCGCCCGGTCGCGCTGGAAGTCGCCAAGGCCACGGGCATCCCCTATCGCGAGGGTCTGGTCAAGAACCGTTATGTCGGCAGAACCTTTATCATGCCCGGTCAGGAAGAGCGGCAGAAGTCCGTGCGCCGCAAGCTGAACGCCGTTCCGCTTGAGTTCAAAGACCAAAACGTTTTGCTAATCGACGATTCGATCGTGCGCGGGAACACGATCAAGAAGATCGTTCAGATGTGCCGCGAGGCCGGTGCCAAGAAAGTCTACGTCGCCAGCGCCTCTCCGCCCGTGAAGTTCCCAAATGTCTACGGCATCGACATGCCTACAAAGCACGAATTGATCGCAAACGGCAAAGAGATTGAAGAGATCCGTCAGGAACTAGGGGCAGACGCCCTGTTCTATCAGAACCTTGAGGATCTGATCTGGGCCGCCAAAGAAGGCAACCCCGAGATCGAGTCTTTCGACTGCTCGTGCTTTGACGGCGATTACATCACCGGCAGTGTCAGCAATGACTATTTGAACAGCCTCGAAAACAGCAGTCGCGCGAGCAAGAAAAAAGAAGACATGCAGATGCCGGGTGGCTCGTGGAACCGGGCGGAACTGGCATCAGGATAAGCTTTTTCGCGAATCAATATCTTGATCGGCCTGCATCACAAAGGTGATGCGGGCCATTATTTTTGGGTCTCAGGATGGGATGAGTGGATTTTTGCGCACAACCCTTCGATGAAGAAATCGCAATCCCAATGGCTTCGGCGATAGGGCTGATCGTATTGCCTTGAAGCGACGTCAGATAGGCTTTTACTTGGCCTATCTGTTTGCTAGTTCGCCGTTTGCCAACCACTCACAACAAGGGGCCGTGCCAAGGCGGCAGGGCCGAACTTCATGTCGAATTCAACTGTCGAAAGCGCAGCGACGCAAAAGGGTGCGCTGAAGAAAAACTCTGTTTCTGTACTTGGTGTCTTTGGTTCCTCGCAGGATATGCGCGCGCTTATCCGATTGTCCTCTGGACGCATCAAAGAAATAAAACCAGGCAGTCGCGTAGCGTCGGGGACCGTGATGGCGATCGATCCCGAAGGCATCATGCTGCGACAAAGCGGCCAGACCAAACGGATCGCCATTCCGGGCGGCTAATCCTGTCTTGACGCCCTGCGCCCATGGGTCCAAACCGCTGTCATGACCGATCAGACCAAAATTGCACTTGTTACCGGAGCTTCTCGCGGCTTGGGCGCTGCCCTTGCCGAGGCGCTCGCGCCCGAATATCACATCGTCGCCGTTGCCCGCACGACGGGCGGCCTGGAAGAGCTGGATGACCGCATTCAGGCCAAAGGTGGCGCGGCCACGCTGGCGCCGATGGATATTGCCGATCCGAACGCCATGGCGACCTTGTGCCGTGGTATTCATGACCGTTGGGGGAAAGTAGACTTGTGGCTGCACACAGCGGTCCATGCCTCGGCCCTGACGCCGGCACATTTCATCGACCCGAAAGAATGGGCAAAGGCGTTCAGCATCAATGCAACTGCCACGTCTGTGCTGATCCCCTACATCGCGCCTTTGTTGGGCGAGACTGGCCATGCTGTTTTCTTTGATGACCCGAAGGCAGGTCAAAAATTCTATGGCATCTATGGCGCAACCAAAGCCGCTCAGTTGGCGCTGGCTCGCAGTTGGGCGCTTGAGACGCAACGCACTGGTCCGCGGGTTTCAATTGTCGAGCCGTCGCCCATGCCCACCGCCGTGCGCGCGCGGTTCCACCCCGGTGAAGATCGCGATGCATTGACCAGAACGGCAGACGAAGCCGCACGGATTTTATCGCTGCTTTAGTGTATGGCCCTTTGGGCCATGCCTCCGGCGGGGATATTTTCAGCCAGATGAAGCGTGCAGGCTATGCGATATGCACACCGTTGCGCCCAGCCAGATCAACAAAGAATTGCCAAGCCACGCGGCCCGAACGCGCGCCGCGTGTCGCCTGCCATTCGATGGCTTCTGCGCGCAGCAAGTCCGCATCAACCGATACGCCGTAGGCACCGCAATACCTGTCGATCATCGCAAGATATTCGTCCTGATCGCAGGGATGGAAGCCCAGCCAAAGGCCGAACCGGTCCGATAGCGAAACTTTTTCTTCGACCGCCTCAGACGGGTTGATGGCGCTGGAGCGTTCATTCTCGATCATGTCCCGCGGCATCAGGTGGCGGCGATTGGATGTCGCGTAGAAGACAACGTTCTCGGGGCGACCTTCGATGCCTCCGTCCAGCACGGCCTTCAGCGATTTATAGTGCTGGTCGTCGTGACTGAACGACAAATCATCGCAGAACAGGATGAACCTGTGCGGTGCAACTCGCAGGTGATTCAGCAGGCGAGCGACCGAGCCCATGTCTTCACGCTGCAGCTCGACCAGTTTCAGGTCTGGGTAATCGGCTTGTAGTGAGCCATGAACGGCCTTAACGAGGCTGGATTTTCCCATTCCGCGCGCACCCCACAAAAGTGCGTTATTGGCCTTGAAACCAGCCGCAAAGCGGCGCGTGTTGTCCAACAGCGTATCTCGGGACCGGTTGATGCCAATCAACAGCTCCAGATCGACGCGGTTGACCTGTGTGACCGGCTCAAGCCTATCGGGTTCAATATGCCAGACAAAGGCGGGAGCGGCACCGAAATCCGGCGCGGCCAAAGGGGCCGGTGCCATGCGTTCCAGTGCATCGGCAATTCGGTTCAGGGCTTGGTCATCCATTCGGGCCTCCGGTCGTGACTTGGCGGGTTCAAACCATGTTCCGAACGGCGCAACAAGTGCCTCGGACGAAAAAGGCGCGCCAATCATTGGCGCGCCTGCTTTCCAACTCTTATCGGATTTACTTGCCGTCTTCTTCACGGATGATCTCGTCGTCCGCCTCTTCTTCGTCGTCATAGTAACCGTCTGCGCGCAGTTGCTCTTCGCGCTTCTTTTCAACGCGAGCCACAAGGAAGATCGACACTTCATACAGCCCGTAGACCACAACAAAGAGAATGATCTGAGTGATTACGTCTGGCGGTGTTACAAGCGCGGCCAGAACCAGAATGGCGACCACGGCATATTTACGCACGCTGCCAAGCCCTTCGGCGCTGACAAGGCCTGCCTTTCCCATCAGCGTAAGGAGAACGGGCAGCTGGAAGCACAGCCCAAACGCCACGATGAACTTGATCGTCAGGTTCAGGTATTCCTGCGCCGAGCCTTGAAACACCACGCTGAGCGGAGCGGTAGCCGTGCCTTCAACAACGGCTTCGCCTTCTGCACCGAACTGCTGGAACCCAAGGAAAAAGTCATAGGCCAGCGGCGTGACGACGTAAAACGCAAAGCTTGCCCCCAGAAGGAACATAAAAGGCGAGGCCACCATGAAAGGCAGAAACGCGTTCTTTTCCGACTTATAGAGACCGGGGGCCACGAACCGCCACATCTGCATGCCAATGTAAGGAAAGGCCAGAATGAACCCGCCCAGTAATGATACCTTGATGGCGACAAAAAAACCTTCCTGCGGAGAGATAAAGATCAGACCGCAATCCTGCCCCCGTTCTGCCAGCACGTCGCACAGGGGACGAGTGAGGAAGTTAAAGATCGGCGTGGCAACTGTAAAACAGATGATCATGCCAACCAGAAACGCAACGACACAGTGAATCAACCTTGTGCGCAGCTCTGCAAGATGCTCGATCAATGGGGCCGAGCTGTCTTCGATCTCGTCAGTGTTGGTCATGTCTTGCTTTCAGTTTTCAGCGCGGCCTCGGCCTCTTCGGCCTTTGCAAGAGCATCTGCGGCTTCCTTGGCCTTGCGTTCGGCAGCGGCGCGGGCGGTCGTGGCCTGAATCTTCTTGGCCTGCTCGGCCCGTTCAGCGGCCAGTTTGCCCGTCTCGCTATCGGGGTCGAATTTGGTCGGGTCGATGCTGCGTGCCATGTCCTGTGCGGCTTCTTTCACACCGTCCATGGCGCTGCTGACCGGGTTGGCCGCCGCATTCAAACCCTTCTTGATTTCGTTGACACCCGCTTGGTCCGCCGCTTCGTTCATGGCGCTGCTGAATTCGCGCGCCATTCCACGGGCCTTGCCGACCCAACGACCGACATTGCGGAACAGCACCGGCAGGTCCTTTGGCCCCACAACGATCAGGGCAACAATGCCGATGACCAAAAGCTCGGTCCAGCCCAGATCAAACATCTTCGTTTAGGCCTTATCTTTTTCTGTCTCAGGCGTAACGTCCTTTGCCACTTCGGCAGCGTCTTGCTCTATCTCGTCGGTGCCTTCTTTTACGCCCTTCTTGAACGATGTGATGCCCTTGCCCACTTCGCCCATCAACGAACTGATCTTGCCGCGGCCAAACAGTACCAGTACCACAACGGCGATCAGCAGCAGGCCGGGAAGGCCGATATTATTGAGCATGTGTCTTCTCCTTGTACGTCGACGCCAGGCGCCGGGAATATGATCTGAGCTTGTGTCTACGCCTGCGAGGCGCGCCGGAAAAGTAGCGGAACGGTGTTCGACGCTCAAATCTGGCCGCATCACACATTTTTTGTAGACTGGTTATTTCCAACTGACAGGTTTATGTCAGTTGCACAGGCGTAGGACACGGTCATCGAAACTTGGTCAACGGAGATACAAATGACCCATGTTGCAGAAATCGTCACCTTCACCCTCACTGACGGCACTTCGCCGGAAGAATACGTGAAGCTCAGCCAAGCGTCTGAGGCGTTTGTCCGCTCAGCCCCCGGATTCGTCCATCGTCAGCTGAGCCAAGGTGAGGATGGACGTTGGACCGATTACGTCATCTGGACCGACTTGAAAGCTGCGCAAGACGCAGCCGCTCAGCTTCCTCAGCAGGAATGTGCTGCTGGCATGATGGCTGCGATCAATCCCGAAAGCATCCAGATGCGCCATGAGAATGTGCTATGGAAAATGACCGCATAAAGGCGGTCAGAACGGCGTGTCATGCGCCGCACTGACCGTCTGTTCGACATCATCCAGATCCTGCGCGACGGCAAACTGCACCGCGCGCAGGACATCGCGGACCGGCTTGAGGTCTCGGTCCGCACGATCTACCGCGACATGGATACTCTTGTCGCCTCGGGCGTACCTGTCGAGGGCGAGCGCGGCGTCGGCTACATGGTGCGCGAACAGATCACCCTGCCCCCCTTAACCCTGACCCCGATCGAATTGGAAGCCTTGAACCTTGGCATGGCTATCGTGGCCGAGGCGGCAGACGCTGACCTCAAAGCGGCAGCCGAAACACTGGCTGAAAAAATCGACGCAGTTTTGCCCACTCAAGTCGTGGCCGAGGCGGATACGTGGAAATTCGCGGTGTATCCCTTTGCGGATGCGGCGCGGGGATTGGCCCACATGGCCCCGATCCGTGCTGCGATCAAATCCCGACAGAAACTACATTTGTCCTATCGTCGCATTGATGGCGTGCTGACCGAGCGCACGATCCGCCCGTTGCATATGGAGTATTGGGGCCGTGTCTGGACCCTGACCGCGTGGTGCGAGTTGCGGGACGGTTTCCGTGTATTCCGCATCGACTTGATCGAAGCCGTCTCACCCCTGCCCGAGATTTTTGCCGATGAGCCGGGGAAGCGGCTCAGCGACTACGACCCCTATAACTAGGTCGCCCCACCAAAGGCGGGTCGAAACCTGCCAGTTCATTTACTGTAAATAGGGCTCGGGATCGACGGCTTCGAACCCTTTGCGCACTTCGAAATGCACGTAAGAATTGTCTCCGCCCCGCAGTGAGGCGATCTGCTCACCCCGGCGCACGCGATCGCCCTTTTTCACCGTTATCTTGTCGACATTCGCATAGACCGTCAGAAGATCGTTGCTGTGTTTGACCACAATGATAGGTACCTGATCTGCATCTGCGGTAATCGCAGCCACGGTGCCCGCTTCGGCTGCTTTTACAGCCGCGCCCGGAGCGGCGGCGATGTCGATCCCCTCGTTCTTGCCCTTCTCATAGGTCCGAATGATCGTGCCTGTCACCGGCAGTCCGAGGGCCGCGCTACTTTGGTTGGTCGGTGCTTCGGCAGTCACATCCGGTGCTGGCTCGGCCGGAGCGATCACCTCTTCCGGCAGCGGTTGCGTTGCACTGGGCGGGGTCGGCGTGGGCGAACCCTGTCCCGGCTGTGTCACGTTGGTGGCGGCTACAGGAGCCTGCTGTGGTGCGGGTTGGTTCTTGATCGGGATCAGCAGGAATTGATCCTCGCGCACGGTAAAGTCCGGACCCAATCCATTCCATTCGGCCAGCGCATCCACGGGCACATCGTAGAGCCGCGCGATGGTATAAGCCGTCTCGCCGCGTTTGACCTTGTGCCGGATCGGCTCGGGCCCAGATGGCGCAGGGGCCGCAGCTGGCGCCGTCGCCGCAGGCTGCGCGGGCTCCAGCGTCGACGTCCGGACCGACCCATCTGTCGGCGCCTCGTCAATCGCAGATCCGGCTATGGTCGCAATATCGACGGTGCTGGCACCACCGACCGGGCGCGGTAAAGCAATCACTTCACCGTCACGTAATTGATCAGTGGGTTTCAAACCGTTGAAACTTGCCAATTCGCCCTCAGGCAATCCAACCCGCGCGGCAACGTCGGCAACCGTATCACCCCTGCGCGCGACGACCACCTGGTAGGTTGGATAAGATATCACCCCTCGGGCATCCGGGGCCGGACGACTAGCAGTCGCGGTTTGCGCGGCGTCCGTGGTCGAAAACCCCCCCACATTTCCACGAAGATCATAATCCAGCGGACCTTCGCACCCCGCAAGGATTACCAAAGCCGTCGCGCCGGTAGCGCAGCGGAGTATCGCTGACTTGGAAACTGCTCTCATCATTCTGTCCTCAACGCCTGCCCGTGTTTTCCGGGGTTCCGCCGCGTGTTGCCTAACAATCCCTAAACCCCGTCCTTTCCAAGTCCCTCTAACAAAGGCACAAAACGAACGGGCAACAACTCATCATAGTCCAGACCGGTCTCGGTCCGCCTGACTCGGATCAGTGTCTGAACCGCATCCGACTGTCCCACCGGCAACACCATGATACCGCCGATTTTAAGCTGCGCCAAGAGCGGCCCGGGCGGATCCTCTGCCGCCGCAGTTACAATGATACGGTCAAACGGGGCTTGCTCGGGCAAACCAAAAGATCCGTCCGTCAACATAGCGGTAACATTGGTCAGGCCGAGGTCACGGAATAGCTGCCCGGTTTCCCGCACCAGCCGCTTGTGACGCTCGACCGTGTAGACCCGGCGCGCCAACTTCGACAGGATCGCCGCCTGATAGCCTGATCCAGTGCCAACCTCTAACACCGTGTCACGCGGACGCACATCCAACGCCTGCGTCATCAGCCCTACCACCGAAGGCTGGCTAATCGTCTGCCCGCACGCAATCGGCAGGGGAGTATCCTCATAAGCGCGATCGGCGAACAAGCCTTTGACGAATTGACCCCGGTCGATCTGTTCCATCGCCGCCAGCACACGCGCATCCGTCACCCCGCGCGAGCGCAGGGCGAACAGAAACTGCATGGTTGTTTCGGGGTCCGGTCCGGTCATTCGATTGTCTTCAATGCCTCAAGCGCATCATGTGCCGTCAGGTCCGCGCGCATCGGCGTGACCGAGATGTAGCCCGCCAGATTAACCGCCGCATCCGTACCCGGCGCGGTTGGGTTGTGCTGATAGCCGCCTTTGATCCACAGGAACCGCCGCCCCGAAGGCGAGCTGTGCGGCTCGACCGAAAAATGCGTGTCACGACGAAATCCTTGCGGCGCGATCCGCGTGCCCAGCACCTCATCTGCAGGCACAGGCGGGAAATTTACGTTGTAGAACAAGCGGTAATCACCCTGATTTTCCGGCGCGGCATCCAGGATTTTTCGCACCAGACCAGCGCCGAACCGGGCCGCTGTTTCAAACGGATCGTCCAGCCCCAGATTCCGTGGCCCAAAATACTGCGACAGGGCAATCGCCGGAATGCCCTGCAAAGCGGCCTCCATCGCGCCGCCGACAGTGCCGGAATAAAGCGTGTTCTCGGCCGAGTTATTTCCCCGGTTGACCCCGGACAGCACCAGATCGGGGCGTGCATCCTTCATCACGTCGTGCAATCCGGCCAAAACGCAATCTGCGGGAGAACCCTCGGCCGCAAACCGGCGCTCGCCCAGTTTGGCGACCATCATCGGGTGCGTGTAGCTGATACAATGTCCAACCCCCGATTGCTCGAACGCGGGCGCAACCACCCAAACCTCACCCTGGGGACCGGCCAGATCTGCAGCGATGGCCTCCAACGCGATCAGACCCGGCGCGTTAATGCCGTCATCATTGGTAAGAAGAATACGCATAAGCCCCATCCGCCGCAGTGTTTCAACCTTGATAGACCCGCCCTCGCGTGGCGGCAAGCAAAGCACGCGCGCAATCTGAGGCTTTCGCGCACCACTTAGGTCAAAACTGCGCGTCTGAACCCTAAGCCTGGAAAACGAAGCAATGACTGCGGCGAACCGTTAACCACATGACCCGCCCAGGATTTGGCACAAACACGTTTGGTACTGTCGTCTTTAAGATTGATCCGTCGTAATCCATCCGAAACTCGACAAGGCTCTCGTTGCCTAAAAAGCGCGCGCGTTCCACAACGCCACGCGCAGCCCTACCGTCGGTTGCAGTAGGCAACGGCCCTTTGCCATTGCGGTCAAAGTCCAACCGAACATGTTGTGGCCTAAACACGATCTCGACATCACTCCCGTCCGGAACGCCCGGAGCGAGGAACTGCCCGAACGGAGTATCAGCCAAAGCACCCTTCACACTGGTCTTTAAAATATTGATATCGCTAAAAAAGGCCATCGCGGCCTTATCAACCGGGCGTGTATAGACGTTGTATGGCGCACCTTGCTGAACGATCTTGCCGCGTCGCATCAAGGCAATTTCATCAGCCATGCGCATCGCTTCTTCTGGTTCGTGCGTGACCAACAGCACCGCGGCGTCTTCTTCCTTGAGAATGGCCAGCGTCTCATCCCGGATTCCATCTCGCAGCCGGTTATCAAGCCCCGAGAACGGCTCATCCATCAGCATGATGCGAGGACGCGGGGCAAGCGCACGGGCCAGTGCCACGCGTTGTTGTTCGCCCCCCGACAAGTGATGAGGAAACTGATCGATGAAGTGAATCAGATCGACCTTGCGCAAAAGCTCCTCAACCCGGGCGCGCTTTTTGTCCTTGTGCCCTTTCAGACCAAAAGCAACGTTGTCGGCAACGCTCAAGTGTGGGAACAGCGCGAAGTCCTGAAACATCAGGCCAATCTCTCGACGTTCAGGCGGGACGCGGAACACGGTGTCGCAAATTAACTTGCCGTCTACGTAGATTTCACCGGATTCCTGCATCTCGACCCCAGCAATCATGCGCAACGTTGTCGATTTGCCGCAACCTGACGGCCCCAGCAGACAGGTGACTGTTCCCGCTTCAACCGCCAAAGATACGTTGTCGACAACGATCCGCCCCTCGTACCGTGCGATCAGATTACGAATTTCCAGACGAGGAGGAGTTGCGTCTACTGTCACCGATGGGTCCCGTTGTCTTTTCCCGATCAAATTCATCGGGCTTAAGCGGGGATAGCAACCCCGCCCGTCAGGCGCAAGACATCAGCAACATCCGCCCGACGCGACCTCGCCCGGGGTTTCGAGTGCGTTTTCTTCGCTGCAGTCTTCAAAGACACCATAATGCGTCGAGAAATCACCGATGAACTCGAAATGCTGCGCAAAGCGCGTGTCTTTCAGCATCATCCAGGTATTGCCGCAAACGGGAAAAACCTTACCAGTTTCCATCGCGTGGTGGTCATCCAGTTCAAACAGATGCGGCGCGTTGGGGATCGTTCCCTTGTAGATCACTGCCTGACCGTAGTCTTCGCAGGCTGGTTCCAGTTTAGGCAGTTTAAACAGGCGGTAGGTGGCCGACTGGAACTTCAGCGGTGCGACGCGTGCCTCAAGAACCGGGTTTTCGATGGTCAGCGGGCGATGCGTAACGCGGCGGGGATCGCCAAACCCAGCCTTGCGGGCAATTGACAGGAAATCATTCAAATACAGCGCACCGGAAAGGCATTCGCCGTACAGAACCTCATCCTCAGCCATGGCTGGCGGTACCCTACGGTCGGCATAAACGTCCGAGAAATACATCTCGCCGCCTTCCTTCAGCAGACGGTGCGCGCCGCGTAGTACCGCCTCTTTGTCCGTGGCCAGGTTGATCACGCAATTCGAGACTATGATGTCGAAAGTTCCCGGCTCAAGGTCCAGGTCATCAAGCCTTTCGATGTATCCGTGATGGAATTCCACATTGCTGGCCGCATAGCCAAACGCACTGGCGTGGTAGTCTTGATGAGCGCGCGCAACCTCCAGCTGCTCGGGCGTCATATCCACGCCGACAACCCGGCCCGTTTCGCCCACCATCGCGGACAGAGCATAAACATCGCGGCCTGCCCCGCAGCCCAGATCAAGGATGCTCATTCCCTTCAAATCCAGCGGCGCGATCAGGCCACAGCCGTAGTAACGGGTCAGCACCTCATCATGAACTTTGGACAGAACCTGTTTCAGATGATCCGGCATGGCGTCCGGAGTACAGCACGCGTTGGTCTGCAAATCCGAACTGCTTTGCAGCACGTCACCATAGTAATTCTGCACGGACTCATGATTCATCACAGGTTTCCTTTTCCTGATGGCTGGAAATCAGGTAATTCAGCCCTGTCGTTGGCGCAATCCGCTGAGGTTCAATCTGACGAAAGCGTGAGGGTCTATGCGAGTAATTCGAAGTCCGCACCCGTGCGCACCCGTCCATTGACCTGAATCTCAAGCCGATGCGCACCGGGAACCAACGTGTATGTGGACGCGTTCCCCTTTAGCTTATGCGACTTACTAAGGCTCAGCGCACCGTCCCGCAGACTTGCCTGTTTCAACTTGTGAACCTTAGCTGAGGTTTTCCCTCCAGGCCTCTGAAAGTGAACGATATAATCGACTAGAACAGGTTGATTATTCTGTCCGCTTAGCAAGACATCGAATTCCAGCACCCCATCAATCCGCGCCTCACCCTTTATTTGCAATTCAACGGTGACATCGACCTCGGGATCATATCCCAGCAGTGTCATGGCCCCCGGATGACCTGTTTTGACCAGCCCGCGCAGGGTATGAGATGTCATCCAACGCAGTTCATCCCGATCTTGCTGTCCTTCTACTTCCCACGCGCGTAACCGATCCAAAACAAGATCAGGATTCTTCTTGGTAATGTCGTTCAGATGGTTCGCCACCGACCGCGTGACATAGCGCGTCGGATCTTTGTGTAACCGGTCCAGCAAGTGTATCGGATCGGTCAAGTCCAGCCCGACCGCCTGCCCCCAAGGCAGTCTGGGTCTTGTACCCTCGCTTACCAAACGGCGCACGTGGTAGCTGTCATGATCACACCAGTGTTCCATCCGATTCAGAACCAGCTGTGGATGAGTGTTCAGGAATGGACGAATAGCCCATTCCATCGAAAAGCGCTGCGTCACTTCTTCCAGCACATCAAGCGCTAGGTCGGGATGATCCAATCCCACGGACGCGATCCATTCGCCCAGAGGGGCAAAGATAAAGTCGCCGAAATCGTCATCCGTTTTGGTTGGATCAAGCGGTGGCGGCAACGCCCGCAGAAGGGTCGGCGCGACATCCGGCAGCGCCCCAGGAAACGCATTTTGCAGGCACTCGGCAATCCAGGCTATGCGCTCTTTCAACTCAAGATCCGGCAAGCGGGACATCACCTGACCCTCAAAGGCTTGGGCATCAAAGGTCGGCGCAGCCCCGGCGAACAAACCCGCCAGATAGCGGGTCTTTTCTTGGTTATACAGCTGATCTTTCAGCGAGAATCCTTGCGACATGCCTACATCGTCATGTTTGTGGCGCCGCCATCCAGCAGGATGTTCTGCCCCACGATAAAGCCTGCCTGTTGCGAACACAGAAACGCGCAGGTCGCGCCGAATTCCTGCCGCGTGCCATAGCGGCGTGCAGGAATCGTTGCAGCACGCTCGGCCCGAGCGTCATCCATTGAAATACCTTTTTGCTCTGCCACACCGCTATCCAGCGCATCCGCGCGGTCAGTGGCATGGATACCCGGCAGCAGGTTGTTGATTGTAACGCCGTGCGGTGCCACCTGCCGCGACGTGCCGGCGACATATCCGGTCAATCCGGTCCGTGCAGCGTTTGACAGGCCCAGAACGGCGATCGGTGCCCGCACGGATTGCGAGGTGATATTCACCACCCGGCCCCAGCCCTTGTCCATCATTCCCGGCAACAGTGCTTTCATGAACGCAATCGGCGTCAACATATTTGCATCCAGCGCCTTGATAAAATCATCACGCTCCCAATCCGACCACATCCCGGGCGGCGGGCCACCAGCATTTGTCACAAGAACGTCAACGCCTTGCGCGGCTTCGATAACCTGCGCCTGACCATCGGGCGAGGTCACATCGCAGGCAACGGTCTGCACCGAAACGCCGTGCTGGGACCTCAGACGTTCGGCTTCGCGCTCAAGCGTCTCAGCCCCGCGCGCATTCATCACCAGATCGACACCGGCCTCAGCCAACGCCTCGGCACAGCCGAGGCCCAGCCCCTTGCTGCTGGCGCAAACCAGCGCCCGTTTTCCGCGAATACCCAGATCCATCTGATCCTCCCTGCCTTTCATTGGCCGCATGTCTAGCACCGGCCAGACAGGAAAGACCAGATTGGCAACACCGGCTTAATAGAAGAATTCTTCGCGCACGATCTTGCCATCAGTGACGTGATATACGCCGACTTCGCGCATATCGAAACTCTCGCCACTTTCCTTCACTTTTCCCTGCACCTCGAAGATCACTGCAAAACGGTCATCGCCGTGAAGATACGGATCACTGACCGTGGCGCTTGAAACTTCATGCGCCCCTTCCCACCATTCGTGCTTGCCGCGGATTCCGTCGACACCATGCGTTTCCCGGCCAGAACCCTCCATGTCCTGTGCTTCAACCGAAACTGCATCTGCCGCATAAAGCTTAGGCAGGTTTTCCTTGGCGCGATCCTCACGACATCCGGCGACCAGTTCTTCTGCAATCTCTTTTAAGTTCATTGGTCATCTCCTCTGTTTGTTCTCTTTATGTTCTTATTGCCACAGCAACTCGATTCTGAACACCCCCTTTATCTTGCCTCGGCCGGATTCCCCGCCTATACGCGCGAGCATGCTTGATACCTCGAACCAACCCACTCTGCCGCCCGAGATTGCCCGTCGCCGGACATTCGCCATCATCTCGCACCCGGATGCGGGCAAAACAACGCTGACTGAAAAGTTCTTGTTGTACGGCGGCGCGATTCAGATGGCCGGCCAGGTACGCGCCAAGGGTGAGGCGCGGCGGACGCGATCCGACTTCATGCAGATGGAGAAGGATCGGGGTATCTCGGTTTCGGCCTCGGCGATGTCGTTTGATTATGGAGATTTTCGGTTCAATCTGGTGGACACCCCCGGCCACAGCGATTTTTCGGAAGACACCTATCGCACGCTGACCGCCGTAGACGCCGCCGTGATGGTCATCGACGGGGCGAAAGGTGTGGAAAGCCAGACGCAGAAACTGTTCGAGGTATGCCGTCTGCGCGATCTGCCGATCCTAACCTTCTGTAACAAGATGGACCGCGAAAGCCGCGATACGTTCGAGATCGTCGACGAAATTCAGGAGATGCTGGCAATCGACGTCACGCCCGCCGCTTGGCCGATTGGCGTGGGGCGCGATTTCATCGGCTGCTATGACATGCTGCGTGACCGGCTGGAGCTGATGGACCGCGCCGACCGCAACAAAGTGGCCGAAAGCATCCAGATCGACGGTCTGGATGACCCCAAGCTGGCTGAGCACGTGCCCGAGCATCTGTTGGAAAAGCTGCTGGAAGAGGTTGAAATGGCGCGCGAATTGCTGCCCGCACTCGATCCCCAAGCGGTCTTGGAGGGGCACATGACCCCGATCTGGTTCGGCTCGGCGATCAACTCGTTCGGCGTCAAGGAACTGATGGAGGGCATCGGTGCCTATGGCCCGCAGCCTCAGATTCAATCGGCCGAACCCCGTCAGATTGCACCTGATGAGAAGAAGGTCGCCGGGTTTGTCTTCAAGGTGCAGGCCAATATGGACCCCAAGCACCGCGACCGGGTGGCTTTTGTGCGTATGGCATCTGGCCATTTCAAGCGCGGCATGAAGCTGACGCATGTGCGGTCGAAGAAGCCTATGGCGATTTCGAACCCCGTGCTGTTTCTCGCCTCTGATCGAGAATTGGCTGAAGAGGCCTGGGCCGGTGACATCATCGGCATCCCGAACCACGGCCAGTTGCGCATCGGTGATACGCTGACCGAGGGCGAGGCGCTGCGCGTGACTGGCATTCCGTCCTTCGCACCGGAACTGCTGCAAACCGTCCGTCCGGGCGATCCGATGAAGGCCAAGCACCTCGAAAAAGCCCTGATGCAATTTGCCGAAGAAGGCGCCGCCAAGGTGTTCAAACCATCAATCGGTTCCGGCTTTATCGTGGGCGTCGTCGGCGCGCTGCAATTCGAAGTGCTCGCCAGCCGGATCGAGATGGAATACGGCCTGCCGGTACGATTCGAGGCGTCCCAGTTCACCTCAGCGCGTTGGGTCAGCGGTGAAAAGGCCGAGGTTGAGAAATTCGTCAACGCCAACAAACAGCATATCGCCCATGACCACGACGGCGACATCGTGTACCTGACCCGTCTGCAATGGGATATTGACCGGGTTGTGCGTGACTATCCGGCGCTGAACCTGACGGCCACGAAAGAGATGATGACGTGACCGGCCCAAGAGCCGCGTATGCCGGGTAACGCACCAACATGGGGGGTCGTTTCCACCGTCCGAGGACCGACCTTAGATGTTCTAAGATTCGTGGCCTATCACCTCAATTTGGGTGTCGACCGGATGTACATCTTTCTCGACGAACCCAACCCGGCGGCTTTTGACGCGCTGGATCAGCACCCAAGGATCGACGTCCAAACGTGCGATCACAGGTTCTGGGCGAGCAGGAAACGTGACCGGCCCGAAGCGCACCAGACCCGTCAGACGGCGAACGCATCCTTCACCTATCGCAACACTGATCTGGATTGGCTGACCCACATCGACGTGGATGAGTTTTTGTGGTCGGACCGCCCCGTTTCTCAGTGTCTTGCTAGGGTCCCTGACGACCTTCCTGGTGTCCGGGTCCGACCGATCGAAGTGCTGGCCAGCAGTGAGGATCTGTACAAGGCATTTATCCCCAAAGGCCCGGATCGCGAAAAACTCGTTCAGACGATATACCCAAGCTTCGGCGCTTTTGTTCGGGGCGGATTCTTTAGCCATTTGCAGGGCAAGGTGTTCGCCCGCACCGGTTTGTCAAAGATCAGTTTTCGAATCCACAACCTGCTTCAAAACGGCGATCCCCTGCCCTGCAAAACCGAGCTAACCGGCGTTGACCTTTGCCACCGCCACGCACCCGACTGGGACTGCTGGCTGGCTCAGCTTCCATTCCGGCTTGAGCGCGGCTCCTATCGCGCCGGAATGTCCCCAAACGTGCCGCGTGCCGAAGGCGGGATGAACATGAACGAATTGCTAACCCGTATCGACGCCGAAGACGGTATCGACGGGCTGCGCAGTTTTTTCGATGAGATCAGCGGCGCAGACCCCATGGTGCGCGCGCGGCTCAAGAACCATGGGCTTCTCAGGCATCGGCCGCTGGATTTAGAAAGTAAGCTTGCGAAACATTTTCCCGGAAGCCCCTGAATTGTTGCGTTAAAACCCTATCCACTGGGTGCAGAAATACCCGATTGGGACTTCATTTGACCCCGACCTACGATTTTGTTATGTCCCGCTCCAAGCCGAAATGCGCGATGTTGCGTATGGCCATCCGGGCCCGGCACACCTTTGACGCGCGGGCCAGGTCTAGTGTCCGCAAAAACCGGACATACATGACAAAGTTTAACGAACTGAACCTGAACCCCAAGGTCCTCAAAGCCATTGAGGAAGCTGGATACGAAACACCAACCCCGATTCAGGAAGGCGCGATACCGCCTGCTCTGGAAGGGCGCGATGTGCTGGGGATCGCCCAGACCGGGACCGGCAAAACTGCCAGTTTCACTCTGCCAATGATCACCTTGCTGGCGCGCGGTCGCGCGCGCGCGCGGATGCCGCGGTCGCTGGTGCTGTGCCCGACTCGCGAGTTGGCAGCGCAGGTGGCCGAGAATTTCGATACCTATTCAAAACACCTAAAGCTGACCAAGGCGCTGCTGATTGGCGGGGTCAGTTTTAAGGAGCAAGACGCCCTGATCGATCGCGGCGTTGACGTCCTGATCGCCACACCGGGCCGGCTTCTGGACCATTTTGAACGCGGAAAGCTGTTGCTGACCGGCGTTCAGATCATGGTGGTGGACGAGGCCGACAGGATGCTGGATATGGGCTTCATCCCTGATATCGAACGCATCTTCTCGCTGACACCGTTCACCCGCCAGACCCTGTTCTTCTCGGCCACCATGGCCTCAGAGATTGAGCGGATCACTGACACTTTCCTGTCCGCTCCTGCCCGTATCGAGGTTGCGCGGCAGGCCACGGCCTCGGAAACGATTGAGCAAGGCGTGGTGATGTTCAAGGGTGGGCGACGCGACCGCGAAGCCAGCGCGAAGCGTAAGGTTTTGCGTGCTCTGATCGATGCCGAAGGCGACAAATGCACAAATGCGATCATCTTTTGCAATCGCAAGACTGATGTGGATATCTGCGCGAAATCGCTGAAGAAATATGGCTATGACGCCGCCGCAATTCATGGTGACCTGGATCAGGCACAGCGAACAAAGACACTGGACGGATTCCGTGACGGATCACTCCGCCTATTGGTGGCATCAGACGTCGCCGCGCGGGGGCTGGACGTTCCTTCGGTAAGCCACGTGTTTAACTTCGACGTTCCCAGCCATGCCGAGGATTACGTCCACCGTATTGGCCGAACCGGTCGTGCCGGACGCGATGGCAAAGCGATCACGATCTGCACGGGCCGCGATGAAAAGGCCTTGGATGCAATTGAAAAGCTGATCCAAAAGGACATCCCGCGGCTCGACAATCCGGTCAAGGACAAACCGAAACCGGTCGAGAAGCCCGAGAGAAAAAGCAAGCCTACGGACGGGAAAAAGAGCGACAGCAAGAAGACCGACCGCAAGAAGGACAAAGAGCCCAGAGGACGTAGCCGACGTGATGACAATGGCTCGACCGTCGTGGGCATGGGCGATCATCTGCCGAGTTTCATCGCCCTCAGCTTTGATGAGCGCCGCACGGGCTAGATTGCAAGCACCAGCGCCAGAATAGACACGCCAAGCAACGTCATCCCGGCGATCTCGCGCCGGGTGATCGTCTCATGAAAAAACAGAATCGAGGCGAGCAGGCTGAAGATAAGCTCGACCTGCCCTAATGCCTTAACGTAGGCGGCGTTTTGCAGCGTGAAGGCAAAGAACCAGCAGAACGATCCGCACAGGCTGGTCAGGCCAACAAACACGCCCGTGCTTCGTGTCTGCCACACGGCGACAAGTTCGGCCCGGTCGCGCCACAAAAGCCAAAGCCCCATGCTGATAAACTGGAACGTGACGACGAACGCTAAGGTGATCAAGGCGCGAAACCAAGCATCGATGTCCCCCAACTCCAGCGACGCGCCGCGATAGCCGACGGAAGAAAACGCAAACAGCACCCCTGACCCCAACCCCAAGCGGGATGCGCGGTTGGACAAGTGTTTCCACCAGGCCCCACCGCCTTCGGGGCTTTTCGACAACAGCAACACTGCGGCGAGCCCCAGTATGATCGCCAAAAGCGCCCCGTTCGAGATTTGATCGCCCAGCACCAGAAATCCAACAATGGCAGTTTGGATCACTTCGGTTTTCTTGAACGTAATCCCCACGGCAAAGTTACGCTGCTTAAACAGGGCAACGACGCAGATCGTCGCCAGGATTTGCGCGGTGCCACCAACCATTGCGTACAGCCAGAACCAAGCGGTCAACGGCGGCAGGCTGTACCCGGTTACAAGCAGTGCGATGGTCAGCGCCATAGCCGCAAGCGGTAAAGAATACGCAAATCTGGCAAAGGTCGCCCCGGCTGCCGTCAGCCTCACGGTGCTCAGCGATTTCTGGAGCATGAACCGCACCGTTTGGAACGAGGCGGCGGCGATGGTGACGGGAATCCATAAACTCATGGGCCCCTTGTGTCGCTAAATCACTCCTTTGACCAGAGCGGATGCGCCACCGGGTCCTTCGCCCGCCAAAGGTATGTCCTGATAATCTCGGAATACGACCGATAGACATAGGCGTGGTTACTGCTCAGATACTTATCTTTTTCTGCTCGGTACAACGCAGGAAGCCGATACCATGGCGCGCGCGGGTTCATGTGATGAACGACGTGCAGGTTATTGTTCAAGAACAAAAAAGCCAGAAGTCCGCGATCTTCGATAATCACCGTACGAGCACTTGTATCCTCATGCGCGCGGTGTTCCAGAAAGGTACGGATTTTCACAAGCCCAAGACCAAAATAGGCCGAGAGCAGATAGGCCCAAACCGGCATCAATGACTGCGAGACAACCCAAAAAACCACCGCGACCCCAAGCAGGTGGATTGCCCAGGCCCGCAGGATTTCATTGTCTCCGCGCAGTACTCTTCGCCCCTCATCCCGCATGAACATGACCTGTCCGATCGCTGGACCTAACACAATTCGGCCCAACAGCGTGTTGTTCACGCTTAGAATCCGCTTTTGCCAAGGTCGCAATAACGTCCAGACCTTGGGGTCGAGGTAATTCGACTCTGGGTCGTCATAAGGATCGGTCAAGGTTTCGTCGCGATGATGCGCCAAATGTAAATCGCGGAATCTTTGGTATGGGATGAAAAGGGTTAGCGGCAGTGCCATCAACGCCTCGTTCAGCCACCTGCTGCGAAACGGGTGGCCGTGCAGTGCCTCATGCGTTAGTGAAGAGTGCAGCGCTGCGACCAGCGCCATCGCAGGGATCGCAGCCCATACTGGCAGAAGGAAGATCACAGCCAGCCAAGCGCCATAGCACGCAACGATCAGGCCAAGGGTGCCCCATTCAGGCGATGCGGGCCTAGACATTGCGGCCCCACGTTATCCCGGCCCAGACACGCTCATAAATAAAATAGAGTGTCAGGCCGATTGCCGTATTCACAACTGCCAGCGTTCCCCCGACCACCGCCGAGCCGGTGGCAACAAGCCCCACCAGCGTCATTACGACCAATCCCAATGCATTCCATAGGACAGCTTTCACGACAGATCTTCGCCGTGTTTCCATTCCGTCACCCATATTGTTGTTATATCTTCAAAATAACGGGGCAACGCATGCGTTGAAAATTCTGAATATGATTAACAAAATTCATCAATTGTGATATTTTCAAACACATGCAGGATAAAATAGACAAACGATACCGTGCGTCACAGTTCCGACAGCGCCTCGCCCGCGCAATGGAAGAGCGCCAAGTGAGCCAAAGCGCCATTGCCCGTCAAATCGGCGTGGATCGTTCGACCGTCTCACAATTATTGACGGATGAGGGCGCGAGGCTTCCCAACGCCCATGTGGTTGGAAGCTGCGCCTCGGCCCTCGGGGTTTCTGCGGACTGGCTTCTGAGTTTGTCTGACCGACCGGAAAGCGCAGCCGAGCTTTTGGCCAGTTCGCTTACAATGACCGAGGCCCCTCGGGCGCTGGTGGACGAACGAATTTTCCAATGGCACCAAGAGGCGGCGGGTTACAAAATTCGTTATGTTCCAGCAACCTTGCCGGACATGTTAAAGACGCGCGCCGTGTTAGAGTGGGAATATGCACCACATTTGGGCCGAACCGCCAATCAAGCAATCGGAGCTTCAGCGGATCGTCTGACATGGATGCGCAGTGCCCAGTCAGATTATGAAATCGCGATGCCTCTCTATGAGATCGACAGCTTTGTACATGCCACCGGGTATTACGAAGGTCTGTGTCCAAAAATACGGCGGGACCAGATTGACCACCTGCTTGATATCTGTGAACAGCTTTACCCGCGCCTGAGGATTTATCTGTTTGATGCGAAACGGCTTTACTCTGCCCCGGTTACGATTTTTGGTCCGCTTCTATGCGTGTTTTACGCTGGCAGCCATTATATGGCCTTCCGTGATCGCGACCGGATCGAGACTTTTACCCGCCATTTCGACCGCTTAGTGCGCGAAGCTGATCTGACGGCGCGCGACTTCCCTGATCACCTGAGGCGACTCCGCTCCGCAATTTCTGACCCTTAAAGATGCGTCAACGCGAAACCTATGCTATCGTCCATCGGCGCGAGTCTTCGGGTAATCCGATCACAGACGGAGGACGACAGGAATGGACGCACTACAAACCGCACAATACGCACGGGCCCTATATACTGCTCATGGTGACCAGGCCGAGGCGGAAGCCGCGCAGAAAATGCGCGAATGCGAAGCCGCCGGGAATGTCCAGGAAGCAAAGGACTGGCAGGCTGTCCGCCAGACCATTCGCCAATTTCGCGGTCCCAACCAGGGCTAACACCACCTAGATTTTCGGGTCGGGGTTCACAGTATGGCCATCCACGGCGATGACCTGACCCGATATCAGCCGCGCCGAATCTGAGGCGAGGAAAACAGCCATATTGGCAATGTCGCGGCCCTCGACAAACCTGCCCATCGACGTACCCGAGGCATAACCCGCATACACTTGGTCGCGGGTCATGCCTTTGGCGGTGGCCTCACGTTGCAGTACACCTTCCATCCGCGGCCCTTCCACCGCGCCGGGACAGATCGCATTGGCGCGGATGCCGTGTGGGCCAAGTTCCATTGCCAAGGTTTTCATCAACCCAATCACAGCCCATTTCGCCGCGGCATAGGGCGAGCGGTATGGGTAGCCATACTGACCAGCAGTTGAGGACGTAAGGATAACGCTGCCCGTTTGTGCCGCCTTCATTAAAGGCGCGGCGTATTTTGCCGCCAGAAATGCACCGTCCAAATTGACCGAGATGCAGGACCGCCAATCGCTAAGCTCAACATCCTCGACGGCAGCGGTTGGACCGGCAATTCCGGCATTCGCGCACAAAGCGTCCAATCCGCCCTTGGTAGCCATGGACTGAAACACGGCACTCATATCGGCTTCGTTCGACGCATCGGCCTTACGCGCCGTCCAGTGTTCTGGAACCGATTGCAGCGCGGTTGCGTCTATGTCGGTGATCCAGACATCGTATCCCGCCGCATCGAACGCCTCGGCCATGGCGCGACCGACGCCCGAAGCGCCGGCCGTAATCAGCACGCGCCGAGTCATGCCGGTTTACGGATCGCGGCCCCGGCTCCCTCGGGGTACGGCAACCCGGCCTGCGCCTCCGCAATCTGTGCCATTGCGGCTTCGATCTCGGGCGATGGCGCACTGGGGCGACGCGTTTCAAGGCTCACATGAAGCAAAAAGCTTTCGCCCGTCGCCAGCAGCTTTTCGCCCTCATACATGCTGTGGAACACGTGCAGTTTCTTGCCCTGCCCCAGCAACATCTGCGTGCGTATTTGAATCCTAGCCCCTGCGTGCACTTCGTCGATGTACCGGATGTGGTTTTCGGCCGTAAAGTAACTGCCGCCCGACGCGATATAGTCCATATCGCACCCGATTATCTCCATGAAACGGTCCGTCGCGGCGGCGAACGCCTCAAGATACTTCGCCTCGTTCATATGACCATTGTAGTCGGTCCAATCCAACGGCACCGCACGGGACAGGGTCAGGATCGGCTGGGTCAAGTCGGCTTGTTCAAGCGTCGGCAAAGCACCGGGTTTGAGCAGCGCGTCGTGTTGGTTCAAAACCGCCCCCGCACCGTAGTTTTGCGCCTTCAGAGCGCGCATCATGCTGACAAGGTTGTTGTCACGAATGCGTTCCAACTCACGGATCGAGTGCATGCCTGATTGCGCATCGGACTGTTCGGCAATCAAGTCGACCAAATCATCGGTGAATTCGGGCACATCCATCAGCTTGGTCCAGGGCCATTTCAGAGCCGGGCCGAACTGCGCCATGAAATGCCGCATCCCGGCCTCGCCACCCGCCACGCGATAGGTTTCGAACAGGCCCATTTGCGCCCAGCGAATGCCAAAGCCCATGCGGATCGCCTCGTCCACCTCTTCAGTCGTGGCGATACCGTCTTTGACCAACCACAACGCTTCGCGCCAGACCGCCTCAAGGAATCGGTCCGCGATATGCGCGTCGATCTCTTTCTTGATGTGCAGCGGGAAGAACCCCACCGATTTCAGTAAATCCTGCGCGCGGGCCACCATCTCGGACGGGTTCTTTTCCGTCGGTACCAGTTCGATCAGCGGCAACAGGTAGACCGGGTTGAACGGGTGCGTGACTACAATCTGCTCGGGACGCAGCGCGCCTTCCTGAAGCTCGGACGGTTTGAACCCGCTGGTCGAGGACCCGATGATCGCGCCCGGATCACATTCCTCCTGCAAGCCCTTGTAAACTCTCAGCTTCAGATCAAGTCGCTCTGGCACACTTTCCTGTATCCAAGTGGCCCCCTTTACGGCCTCAGCCATTTCATCATGGAAGGTCAGTGTGCCCTCGGAGGGCAGCGGTACGTCGCTTAAACCCGGCAGAGACCGCCGCGCATTGTCCAGAACCTCACCGATTTTACGCTCGGCCTCGGGGTCCGGATCAAAGACCCGCACATCCCAACCATTGAGCAAGAACCGAGCGACCCATCCGCCGCCGATTACACCACCACCGACGATTGCTGCCGTTTTCATTTGTGCTCCTTATTACAATACAACGTGCCGAAAACATCTCCGGCTGCGTTCCTTATCGTGAATTCTTTTGAGCCTGATTGCTCCATAACCCAGGACTCCCTCAGAAGAACCGAACCGCTCTCTACGCATCCGACGTCCAGTTCAAAAGCTGAGCCGAGATGCTTTACTCGATCCACGCGGCATCCCCCCAGACTGTTTCGATGTATCCAGAAGGGACCCGTCAGAACCCCCGATTCAAGCTGTGCACAAAGATTGCTTTCTTCGGCCAAAAACTGGTCTATGGCGTCGTTTTCTTCGGCACCCAGAGAAGTCGCAAAAAACAGTCCCAGAAAGCAGGCGGACCTCACTTCGGCGCCCGCTTGGTCAACCCCAGCTTCTCACGGACGTCCTGCGGCCCGATCACACGCGCGCCCATATTCTCAATGATGGTTCCGGCGCGTTCGACCAACTGCCAGTTTTCGGCCAGCACGCCCTTGTCGAGCCACAGGTTATCTTCGAGGCCAACGCGGACGTTGCCGCCTGCCAGAACCGCAGCCGCGACATAGGCCATCTGGTTGCGGCCCAGTGCAAAGGCGCTGAATGTCCAGTCATCCGGCACGTTATTCACCATTGCCATAAAGGTGTTCAGGTCGTCCGGCGCGCCCCACGGCACCCCCATGCACAGCTGCACCAGCGCCGGGCTGTCCAGCACGCCATCTTTTACCAGTTGCTTTGCATACCACAGATGACCGGTATCAAAGGCCTCGATCTCGGGCTTTACGCCCAGATGCGTCATCATACGCCCCATCGCCTGCAACATGCCCGGCGTGTTGGTCATGACGTAGTCTGCTTCGGCAAAGTTCATGGTACCGCAGTCCAAGGTGCAGATCTCGGGCAGGCATTGCGCCACATGCTCAACCCGAGCCGCCGCACCGATCATATCCGTCCCGTCTTCGCGCAGGGGCAAGGGCTGCTCGGTCGGGCCAAACACCATGTCTCCACCCATCCCTGCGGTCAGGTTCAGAATGACGTCGACCTCAGCCTCACGAATCCGTTCCGTGACTTCGCGGTACAAGTCCAACCGCCGACTGGGTGCGCCGGTATCAGGGTCGCGCACGTGACAATGGACCACCGCCGCCCCGGCCTTTGCCGCCGCAATCGCGCTTTCGGCGATTTGCT
Organism: Ruegeria sp. AWH4_226; assembly: GCF_056159225.1. Lineage (NCBI taxonomy): Bacteria > Pseudomonadati > Pseudomonadota > Alphaproteobacteria > Rhodobacterales > Roseobacteraceae > Ruegeria > Ruegeria sp. AWH4_226. The sequence goes on from NZ_JBSWUU010000001.1 coordinate 1,233,736, forward strand.
TCGGCGAACGTGGCACATGCGGGCTGCGATCCTGCGTTCCGCCTGAGCCTGTTACTGCGCAAGTGATGAAGACGTCGCGGTTCATTTCCAGAGGCATTGAGTTCTCCCCAGTTTATACCCGGTTTTGCCCTGAGTTTTCCCCAGGCTTCTCCCCGGATTCCGATTTGCGTTCGCCCCCGACTTTGACGCAGCCTTGGGAAAACACTTGCCAGAATGCGAATCGAACTTGATGAAATCCGCGAAAAACATATTGCAGCCCGAACATCGCGCCCTGAAAACAGCGGTGCTGGTGCTGGATGAATGCAACACGCTGAGTTTTGCGTCGGCAGTAGACCCGATGCGTGCGGCAAACCGACTGGCAGATCGGCCTGCCTTCGACTGGGATTATGTGACCGCCAAGGCGGAACCGGCCATGCTGACCAGCGCGCTGAGCGTGCCGGGCATCCCCTTGGCACGGCTGCAGGGTTGCGACCTGATGATCGTTCTGGCCGGGTTCCAACTGGCCCGTCACGCAACGCCCAGCCTGCTGGCTGGCCTGCGCCGAATCGCGAACTCCGGGGCAACGATGGCGGGGATCGACGGTGGCCCCTGGCTGTTGGCCGAGGCGGGGCTTTTGGACGGCCACGCCGCGACCACGCATTGGGAAGACCTGGCAAATTTTGCCGCCCGCTTCCCTGAGGTTGACGTACGACCCGACCGGTTCACGGTCTCGGGTAATCGCCTGACCTCGGGCGGTGCGATCCCAGCGGTTGAGATGATGCTGCACATTATTGCCGCGCGCCATGGCGCGGGTTTTGCCGCACGTGTTTCCGGCCTATTCCTCTATGACGGTGCGCCCGAGCCGACGAAACCGCAAAGCCGCACCGGTGCGCCGCATCGTCATACGGCGCTGACGGCCAAGGCTAACGCACTCATGGAGTCCTCTCTCGATGAACCTCTCCCGCTGGTCGATATCGCCGAGGCGCTTGGCACCAGTCCCCGCACTTTGCAGCAACAGTTCCGCCTGCGCCTTAATACCACGCCGCAGGACCACTATTTGCAACTGCGCCTGGCGGAGGCCCGCCGTCTGGTCACCGACTCGGACATGCCTTTGATGGACGTGGCGCTGGCAACGGGCTTTAGTTCACAATCCAGCTTTGCACGGGCCTTCCGCACAGCCCACGGCATGTCGGCCCGTGACCTGAGGCAGGAAAGAACGCAAGCACCCCACCACTGATCGGGCTCTGCCCGACCAGCCAAATTCAATGAAACGGTCGGGCGGAGCTTGGCGGGCAACGCCGCTAGAATGGCATTGGATGCGCGCGATGGGCCTGACCGATCTCGGCCATCACCTCATCGGACAGCCGAAGATCCTTGCCTGCCAGAATATGCTCCAACTGCGCCACTGACGTCGCGCCAAAAATCGCGGACATCATGAAAGGCCGCGTGCGGCACCAGGCCAGCGCCATGTGGACCGGGTCCAACTTGTGGCGTTCAGCGATCTCCAGATACGCGGCTACGGCCTGAAACACGCGGGGGCTGTTGCGTCCGCCCATCTCAGCCACCAGGGACATGCGTGAGCCGTCAGGCACTGCTCCACCCTGATACTTGCCGGTCAAAAAGCCTGCGCCCAGTGGCGAAAAGGCCATCAGACCGACATCCTCATGCACGCTCAGCTCAGCCATATCCGTATCGAAATGACGGCAAAGCAGCGAATACTCGTTCTGTACCGACGCGACCCGCGGAGCGCCCATCTGCTCAGCAATCCGCAGCCATTGTGCCGTGCCCCACGCGCTTTCGTTGGACAGCCCAAAGGCACGGATGTTGCCCTTGTCGACCTGCGCCTGCAACGCCTCAAGGCACTCTTGCATGTTGTCCAGAACTTCATTCGTATTTTGTCCCGACGGGGCATAGTTCCAGTTTTGCCGGAACATATAGCTGCCCCGGTTGGGCCAGTGAAACTGGTACAGATCAATGCAGTCTGTCTGTAGCCGCCGCAATGACCCTTCGATTGCCTCAGGGATCGTCTGCCCGGAAATGGGCGCACCGTCGCGGGCGTGGGCAAACCCTGCCCCAGAATGCTTGGTTGCCAGAATGTAATCCCCCCGGCGCGACGGATTTGCTGCATTCCAATTGCCCAGAATCTCTTCGGTCCGGCCCACAGTTTCTTTTGAGATCGGGTTCACCGGATACATCTCGGCCGCGTCCACGAAATTGATCCCGGCATCCAGCGCCAGTTCGATCTGGGTATGTCCATCTGCCTCGAATGTCTGCGTGCCAAATGTCATCGTACCCAGGCACAGGTCTGTCACCATGATCCCCGTGCGGCCCAAAGGCTTCATTTCCATCTGTCTCTCTCCTGAGAAGTCTTTCGGGACCAGAGCGTTATGCTTCGGCCTTTTTTTCCCAACGGCCCGTTTCCTCGGACCAGTATTGCGCCGCGCAGCCTGCGGCTATCAGCGCTTTCCACTGACCGCGCGCATGCTGAACGGCGTGATCATCATTGCCATCGAACAGGATGCACACCCGTTCCAACGCGGATACTTCATCCGCCTCAACAAGCGCGCCGTCTACCGCCATTACACAAGCCGGATCATTCGCGGCCTCTGGTCTAGTCGTCAGCAATATGGGCTGCGCAGCGTCATGCGGACCACCGGCGCGGCCATGTGGCAAGAACCCTTCTTCCGGTCCCAGCCACAGCTTTTCATCCAGCCAATCCATCCGCGCGGGATCGGTACCCCGCACCGCAATCTTCCACCCGGCCTGACGTGCCTTGTCCAGCAACACCGGCAGTGTTGCTTCCAAAGGCTGTCGCGTCAGGTGGTAGAAATAGACGGCGCCCATCAGGTTACTCGAAGTGATCCTGCACAAGGCGGCTGAGCGCGCGAACACCCCAGCCGGTTGCCCCTTTGGGCGCGTAGGAGGTTTCCGACGATACCGAGGCCACACCCGCGATATCCAGATGAATCCACGGTGTATCCTCTTTCACGAACCGCTGTAGGAACTGCGCTGCCGTGATCGAGCCTGCCGGGCGGCCACCGACATTCTTCATGTCCGCGATGCGCGATTTCAACTGTTTGTCATAGGCGTCGCCCAAGGGCATCCGCCACGCGCCTTCATCCTCGGCCTTGGCCGATTTCAGGAAGGCATCACAGAACGTATCGTTGTTCGAGAACACGCCCGCATTCTCATGCCCAAGGCCGATGATGATCGCGCCGGTCAGGGTGGCAAGGTCGATCATGCCCACCGGCTTGAACCGCTCTTGCGCGTACCACATGACGTCGCACAGAACCAAACGACCTTCGGCGTCGGTGTTGATGATCTCGACCGTATCGCCCTTCATCGACTTGACCACATCACCAGGGCGCGTGGCGTTGCCGGACGGCATGTTCTCAACCAGACCGACTAGGCCCACGACATTGGCCTTGGCCTTGCGCTTGGCCAACGCCCGCATGGCGCCAGAAACGACCCCGGCACCACCCATATCCATCGTCATGTCTTCCATGCCGCCCGCTGGCTTCAGCGAGATACCACCTGTGTCGAAGACAACGCCTTTTCCGACCAAGGCCAGCGGCGCATCATCCTTGTCGCCGCCGTTCCAATGCATCACAACAACCTTCGATGGGCTGACCGATCCCTGACCGACGCTCAGCAGCGTGCGCATACCAAGCTCAGCCAGCTTGTCTTCTTCGAGAACCTCGACCTCTAGCCCCAACTCTTTCATCTCAACCAAACGAGCCGCAAATTCAGTGGTGGTCAGAATGTTGGCCGGTTCGTTGGTCAGATCACGCGTCATCCGTACACCATCGGCCACGGCGTAGAGCGGAGCGAAGGCGGCTTCGACTTCGTCAGACTTCTGGTGGCTGATTGTGACAGAGCCGCCTTCGTCCGTGTCCTTGGTCTTGTGCGCATCAAACGCATAGCTGCGCAGCGCGATCCCCATTGCCAATTCTTCCGTTCGAACCTGATTGCCTGCCATCACAAGGATGTCCTTGCCGCCTGCCAGCTTTGCCAACGCCGCACCGGCCTTTCGCGCCTCGTCCGTGTCCGGGCGGCGCGGTAGCACCAGGATATCCAGCGCTTCGGCCGCCATGCCGCCGGGCCAAGCCAGCGAGATCACGTCGCCAGTCTTCACCTTTTCAAACCGGTCGCTTTCAACCAGTCGCGCCACCGCGCCGCGAGTCAGGCGGTTGGCGCGGCGCACTGCGGGGCTCATCTTTCCATCGGCTGGAATGATAATGGCGACCCTGCCCTCGGCCTTTGTCATTAGGTCCGCGTCGAAAGGTTGAAACCGGATCGGTACAAGACTGCTCATCGCAAGCTCCTCAGATTCTGTTCCCCAAGACCTAGCCCGCGCTAAGCATCTTGACCAGATAGCAGTTTTCCCCGCGCGCCAATTGCATTACAGTCCGGAAAAAAACCGACCGGATCGAGGGACAGTGAATTGGCGAAACAGGGCAGGCATATGCCGAAGCGCATCTGCGTAGGCAATTGCGGCTATAGCCACATATGCCTCTGCTGCCACATCGACCCTAGCGGGTGGGAGGCTCAGCCGTGATCCTCGACCGTTATTTCGCCCGTCGTTTCATGCAGAGCTTTCTGGTTATCGGCGGTATTTTTCTCACATTGATGATTCTCATCGACCTGGTCGAGCAAGCCCGGCGATTCAATTCAGAGAATCTGTCATTCGGCAAACTGTTGCACCTGACGCTTCTGAATACGCCGGCAGCCATAAACGAGATGTTGCCGCTGCTGGTTATTCTGGCCACAATCGCGCTTTTTATCGGTATGGCGCGCAGCTCGGAACTGGTGGTGACACGCGCCATTGGTCGGTCAGGTATCCGTGCGTTGTTTGCCCCTGTGGCGCTGGCGCTGATCATCGGCGCAATGGCTGTCGCGCTGCTGAACCCAATCTCAGCCGCCACATCCGAGGAATACTGGCGCCTGTCCGGTGCGTACAAGAACCAGGACGAGTCCGCGCTTTCGATCACGCGGGAAGGCGTATGGCTGCGTCAGGGTTCGGCCAACGGGCAGTCCGTCATTCACGCACGCGGCACAACGGCTTCAGACGCGCTTGAACTCACCCGGGTCACAATCATCACCTTTGAACCGGATGGAAGGCCAACGCGGCAGATCATTGCCGACAAAGCACGCTTGTCGAGCGACTCGTGGGTTCTGTCGAACGCAAAGGTCTGGTCCTTGGCAGATGACGTAAATCCTGAGGGCTCCGCCGAAGTACACGAGCAGATCGAAATCCCTACCACTCTCACGCGGCAGCGAATTCTGGACACGTTGAGCCAACAAGGTCTGATTTCGATATATGATCTGCCCCAGCTTATCCGCGACCTTAAAGAGGCCGGGTTTTCCACCAAACAATACGAGGTGTGGCTGCAAGTAGAACTTGCGCGGCCTCTGTTTCTGATGGCAATGGTCATGATCGGCGCAGCCTTTACCATGCGCCATGTTCGCTTTGGGGGCACGGGGATTGCGGTGTTGTCTGCCGTTCTGCTGGGCTTTGCCATCTACTTCGTTCGCAATTTTGCCCAAATACTCGGGGAAAACGGTCAATTGCCTATCTTAGTCGCAGCCTGGGCACCGCCCTTTGCAGCCATTCTTCTGTCTCTTGGTCTTCTGCTTCATGCGGAGGACGGCTGATGCGGCTCATTTCCAGCCTTTTGCTGTCCGGTGCCGTTGCTCTGGCCCTGCCGGCGGTGGCCACGGCACAGACGCAACCATCAGCCAATCCCGCGCAGGATACACAACAGGAAGACCAGCCCGCGCTGCTTGTGGCGGACAAGGTTTTCATCACGCCTGACCGTGTTTTGGTGGCTGAAGGCAACGTCGAAGCCTTTCAGGGCGACATCAAAATCACCGCTGACCGCATCACCTATGACCGAGGAAGCGGCGCGCTTACGCTCGAAGGCCCAATCCGCATCGATGAGGCCGGAGAGACAACGCTGCTGGCGGATTCGGGTGAACTGGATGACGGAATTCAGAACGGCCTGCTGATTGGCGCACGAATGGTGTTCGACCAGCAGGTACAGATCGCGTCAGTTCAGGCGACCCGTGCTGGCGGCCGGTATACGCAATTTAGCAAGGTATCGGCCACCTCATGTCACGTCTGCGCCAACGGGCGACCGCCAATCTGGCAGATCCGCGCCCGGAAAGTGACGCATGATCAACTGGAACGGCAACTGTATTTTGAAGGCGCGCAATTCCGTGTGCTGGACCTGCCGGTGTTCTATTTTCCCTATCTGCGACTGCCTGACCCAACGTTGGAGCGCGCAACGGGGTTTTTGGTGCCCTCGGTGCGCACCACGTCGCAATTGGGAACTGGCCTGCAGGTGCCGTATTTCATCAAGCTGGGTGATCACAGGGACCTTACGCTCACCCCATATGTTTCATCCAAGACAAAAACCCTTGGGCTGCGCTATCGTCAGGCTTTCAAGAATGGCCGTCTTCAGCTTGAAGGCGCCTATACACGTGACGATCTGCAACCGGACGAGGATCGCGGATATCTGTTTGCAAACGGTTGGTTCAATGTCCTGAACGGATACCGTTTCTTGTTCAACATCCAGACGACATCCGACGACGCCTATCTGGCTGACTATGGCCTGCCCGACCTTGACCGCCTGCGCAGTGAGATCGCGCTGGAACGGTTTCAGCGCGACACGGCCTTTCGCACCAGCTTTATTCACTACAAAACACTGCGTGACAGCGAAGATCAGGATGAAATCCCGTCGCGAGTGTTTGATCTCTACTACCAAAAGCGCTTGTTCCCGACCTCTGTTGGCGGTGAGGTACGGCTGGGCTTTATTGCCCACACTCATGAGCGGACCAGTGACGAGGATATTATCGGGCGTGACGTCGCCCGTGCCACCGTTGATGCAGAATGGCTGCGCAACTGGACATTCGCGACCGGCCTGCGGGTCGAAGCGCGCCTGGGCGCATCGATAGACAGGTTCGATATTCGCAATGACAGCGAGTTCCCTAACAACGTCACCCGAACCACGCCGCGCGCTGCGCTGACACTGCGCTATCCGCTTCGCAAGCAAGAGAGCTCGGGCGCGACACAAATCCTGGAACCAATTGCCCAGATTGGCTGGACCCATGTGTCCGACGAAGATGTTCCAAACGACGAAAGCACGTTTCAGGAATTCGATCAGGGCAATCTGTTGTCACTTTCCCGATTTCCTGCCCCGGATCGACGCGAAGACGGGCTTACAGGTGTATTCGGGGTAAATTGGTCGCGCTATACAGCCGGGAACTGGCGCGCTTTGGTCACGATCGGTCAGGTTTTTCGCGCAGATGCCGATCCGAATTTCAACCTGACATCGGGTTTGCAGGGTACGGCCTCGGACCTGCTGCTGGCGGGACAGCTTAGCACGTCCAATGGCTGGACTTTCGCTGGCCGCGGCTTGTTGAACGGGGATTTCAGCTTTGCCAAGGCTGAACTGCGTGCGGGCTGGCAACAACAGACAGTGGGCGCCACAGGCAGCTATGTCTGGCAAGAGCCCGACCCGGACGAAAATGTGGACGACGAGATCTCTGAAATCCGGCTGACCGGGCGTTACAGGGTAGATCAGAACTGGAACACACGGGCCTCGGCGCAGTATGACCTTAGCGAATCCGAACCGATCCGTTATGGGCTTGGTGTGACGTATCGGAATGAATGCGTGCAGGTTAACATGAATGTCAGCAGGCGATTTACTTCGTCGTCAAGTATTGAGCCTTCGACCGAATTCGGGTTTACCGTAGCCCTGACGGGTTACTCCGTCAAAAGTGGCGGCCAACAATACAAGAGAAGATGCAGTTGATTTCAGGTTTCACCAGTTTCCTCCGCGCCGGTTGGCTTCGTCCGGTCGCCCCTGCCTTTGTCGCTGCATTAATTGCGTTGGCATCATCACTGGCGCACGCGCAAAGCCCATTCTCACCGGCGATCAAGGTCAATCAGGACATAATCACCTGGTATGAGCTGACACAGCGGCAGCAAATGTTGATTGCACTTGGCGCTCCGGGCGCGACCGAGGATGAAGTACGCGATGCCCTGATTGACGACAGGCTACGCCGCCAAGTTATGCGCGAAGCCGGGATTGAGGCCGCCGCTGAAGACGTAGAGGTCGGAATTGACCAGTTCGCAGCGCGGGGGCAGTTATCAACCGACCAGTTCCTGCAATTGTTGGCAGATGAAGGCGTTGATCGCGAAACCGTTCGGGATTTTGTCGCTGATCAGATTTCCTGGCGCGACTATGTCAGCGCACGTTTTCTGTCGCAGGCACGCCCAAGCGAAGAAGAAATCAACCGCGCCCTTGGCGAAGCTGGCGGTGGCGGTCTGCAAGTGCTGCTGTCCGAAATCATCATCCCTGTGAACCCGCAAACAGTCGCTCAGGCCGAGCTTTTGGCGCAGGAAATTTCCCAGTTGCAGGGTTTTGATGCGTTTTCATCGGCCGCAACGCAGTATTCGGCGGCGGCTACGCGGGACAACGGCGGACGTCTGGATTGGTTGAACCTGTCTGATCTTCCTCCTGCGCTGCAGCCAGTCGTGCTGGGGCTGAAGGATGGCGACATCACACAGCCATTGTCACTGCCGAACGCCATCGCCCTGTTCCAGATGCGCGGCATCCGCGAAGTTGCCGCCGGAACGACCCGTTTTTCCGAGATCGACTACGCGATTTACAATATGCCCGGTGGCCGCAGCGCCGAATCACTGGCGAGGGCTGCCAGGCTCCGCGAGGACATTGACACATGTGACGACCTCTACGGCGTCGCGCAGGGCCAGCCGCCCGAAGTTCTGCAACGCATCCAGGCCAGCCCCGGCGAAATTCCGCGTGACATAGCGCTTGAGCTTGCAAAACTGGACTTGAACGAAGTCTCGACCGCGCTGACACGCAACAATGGTCAAACGCTGTTGTTCCTGATGCTCTGCACCCGCACCCGGGAATTGGGCGAGGATACGTCGCGCACCGACGTCGCCAACGCGCTGACCCAACAGCGGCTTGCGGCTTTTGCAGACAGTCTGCTGGCCCAGCTGCGTGCAGAAGCGAACATCGTCGAACAATGACAGCGCCGATTGCGCTCAGTTGCGGGGAACCGGCTGGAATAGGCCCTGAGACTGCAGCAAAGGCGTGGTCGGCTCTGCGCGATAGCTGCCCGTTCTTCTACATCGGCGATGCGGCGCATTTGCCGCCTTCAACACCAGTTGCGCGCATTTCACACCCGTCCGAGGCGAAAGATACCTGCGCCACCGCCCTGCCGGTTCTTCAACTGGACTTTCCCGCGCCCAATGTGCCCGGGGAACCCGACCCAGCGAACGCGCCATCGGTGGTTGCCGCGATTGAGCGGGGCGTGTCACTGGTGCAATCGGGTGCTGCATCGGCGCTGTGTACGGCACCAATTCACAAGAAAGCCCTGATTGACGGCGCTGGTTTCGGCTATCCCGGACATACCGAGTTTCTGGCCGCGCTTGCAGGCCGGGACCGTGTTGTCATGATGCTGGCCAGCGATCAGTTGCGTGTGGTGCCAGCAACCATCCACATCCCACTGTCCGAAGTACCCTCGGCGCTGACCCCCGAGTTGCTGAGCGAAACCATCTTGATTACCGCTGAGGGACTACGACGCAATTTTGGCATCGCACACCCCCGGATTGCTGTTGCCGGGCTCAACCCGCATGCGGGCGAAGGTGGTAAAATAGGGTCCGAGGAAGTGGACTGGATCGCAAACCTGATCGCTGATCTGTCTACGAAGGGTTTTAACGTCACTGGCCCACACCCGGCGGATACGATGTTCCATGCCGCGGCCCGCGCCCGCTATGACGCAGCGATAGCGATGTATCATGATCAGGCACTGATCCCAATCAAAACGCTGGATTTCGACAAAGGCGTGAACGTCACGCTTGGTTTGCCTTTTATCCGCACCTCACCCGACCACGGCACCGCACTTGATATCGCCGGACAGGGCATCGCTGCCCCCACAAGTCTGATCGAGGCTCTTAGGCTTGCACAGCGGATGGCGCACAGCTCAAAACTCAGCGTGTCGGCAACCAAGTCATGAGCGCGATCGACAATCTTCCCCCGCTGCGCGAGGTCATCGCAAAACACCAACTATCAGCCCGCAAATCGCTGGGTCAAAACTTTCTGCTGGATCTGAACCTGACGGCAAAAATTGCCCGCCAGGCCGGAGATCTCAGCGAATGCGACGTGCTGGAAATCGGCCCCGGCCCCGGCGGATTGACACGCGGGTTGCTCGCTGAGGGCGCGCGGAAGGTTGTTGCTGTGGAGAAGGATACGCGCTGTATCGCGGCCCTGAACGACATCGCAGCGGCTTATCCCGGTCGGCTTGAAGTGATTAACGGTGACGCTCTTGAAATCGACCCTCTTGATCACCTGACCCAGCCAATCCGAGTCGCAGCCAACCTGCCTTATAACGTAGGGACCGAGTTGCTGGTCCGCTGGTTGACCCCACCGCAATGGCCGCCTTTTTGGCAGAGCCTGACGCTGATGTTCCAGCGTGAGGTCGCTGAGCGGATCGTTGCCCAACCCGGTAGCAAAGCTTATGGCCGCCTTGCCATCCTTGCTCAGTGGCGGGCCGAGGCACGGATTGCCATGTCCCTGCCCCCAGACGCGTTCACCCCGCCACCCAAAGTGTCCAGTGCCGTTGTCCACTTGACCGCACTGCCCGAGCCACGCTTTCCCGCAGACGCGGCCACGCTGTCACGTGTCGTTGCAGCCGCCTTCAATCAGCGGCGTAAAATGCTGCGGGCCTCGCTGAAAGGCGTTACGCCTGATATCGAAGATCGGCTTCTGGCCGCAGGGATCAAGCCGACGCAACGCGCCGAGCAGGTTCCACTTGAAGCCTTCTGTGCTTTGTCGCGTGAAATCCAAAAAGGCTAGGCAAAACGAAAAGCCCCGGAATGACCCGAGGCTTTTGGCAATGCTGGTGTTTGCGCTTATTCCGCAGCTTCGGGTGCGTCGCCATCTGTATTCGGCGCTTCGTCCGCTGTCTGAGCCTTTGGCTTCCGCGTACGCGGACGACGGGCAGGTTTTTCTTTCTTCTCGGGCACGTCTACCGCCGGAGCCGCAGTCTGACTTTCCGGCGTCTCGACCAGACCGGATTCAGGGGCTGACCCTTCGCTTGCGAAATCCATCACATCAGGTTGCGGCGATTCGGCCAGATCGGCTTGGCGGGCAGCTTCACGCTCCTGCCGCTCGGCGCGCTCGCGGTCACGCTCGGCCTGGCGTTCGCGATTCTGGCGCTCCTGCTCTTCCCGGCGTGCTTCGATTTCGCGCTGCGCTTCGCTCAGCAAACGCAGGTAATGCTCGGCATGCTGCTGAAAGTTCTCGGCAGCCACACGGTCATTCGAAAGCTGGGCATCGCGCGCCAATTGGTTGTATTTGTCAATGATCTGCTGGGGCGTACCGCGCACCTTGCCTTCAGGACCCGAGCTGTCAAAAACCCGGTTCACAACGTTGCCACCAGAAGGACGATTGCGGTTGTTCTTGGCCCGCGAGCGGGATTTGGAAGATCTCATCTTAATTTACGTCAGCCTTGTCATTCGGTGCCGTTTACGTCGCGCCCTGCACTGCTCAGTGGCATTAGCCGTCACGCGATGTCGACTTTTTTGGGCTTGGCGTCAGGGGCCCGCTGAAACAGCGTCAGCCTCGCCGACTGACTCTGAGTAAACATGTCCAGCGCGCGCAGACAAGAGCTTTGTCCAATAATTCGCAGCTTTTTTACAATTATCGGCACTTTTTGGCCTCACCTTAGGCTGCAACTATGGCATTCTGGCCATAACAACACGATCACGACCGTCCAGATCGGGGATGATCCGCGTTCCCGTCAGACCCGCTGCTTCCAACAACGACACAACGCATTTTCCCTGAGTTGGTCCAATTTCCACCAGGATACGCCCTCCGGGCATCAGGAAATCCGGAGCCGAGGCGGCGATATGACGGTATGCGCCAAGGCCGTCACCCTCGTCCGTCAAGGCCATACGCGGCTCGTGCTCTCGCACTTCGGGCGAAAGGTCCTGCAGCTCGCTCAGCGCAATATAAGGCGGATTCGAAACAATTAGATCGAATTGCCCCTGAATGTTCTCAAACCAGTCAGAGCATACAAGCTCCGCCCGTGTTTGTATCTTGTGAGAGACAGCGTTCGCACTGGCCTGTAGGCAGGCAGCCTCGCTCAGATCTGCGCCAACGCCCGTCGCGCTGGTCCGTTCAAGCAACAGTGTGATCAGGATACAGCCGGAACCGGTGCCCAAATCCAATACATGGTCAAACGGTTCGCTCAGCGCTGCCTCGATCAGCGTTTCGGTTTCAGGACGCGGATCAAGAACATCGCGGCTGACACGGAACCGACGGCCGTAGAATTCACGTTCGCCCAGAAGATGTGATACCGGCACCCGAATGGCCCGCAACGAAATCAACTGGTCATAGCGTTCCGCGATTTCGGGTGACAGTTCTTCAGGCGCGATCAGCGTGACCCGGCTGGCTTCGATCCGCGCGGCATGGGCCAACAGGACCCGCGCATCACGGGCAGGATCATCCACACCCGCGGCCCGCAGGCGTGCGGTGGCCGCGACCATAGCCTGCGCTGCCGTCAGCGCGGCGATCATTGCGCCATCTCCGCCAACAGCCGCGCCTGATCATCAGCCGTCAGCGCGTCGATCACCTCATCCAAGTCGCCCTGCATGACCTGATCCAGCTTGTACAGCGTCAGGTTAATCCGATGATCCGTCATACGGCCCTGCGGAAAATTATACGTCCGGATGCGTTCAGACCGATCGCCCGAGCCAACCTGGCTGGCCCGATCTGCCGAACGTTCACTGTCGATCCGCTGCCGTTCAAGATCAAAGAGGCGTGTTTTCAGCACCTGCATCGCGATCTCACGGTTGCGATGCTGCGACTTTTCCGAGCTTGTCACCACCAAACCGGTCGGCAGATGTGTGATCCGCACCGCCGAGTCGGTTGTGTTCACGTGCTGCCCGCCAGCCCCCGAACTGCGCATCGTGTCGATACGAATATCATTGGCGTCAATCTGAATATCGACATCCTCGGCTTCAGGTAGAACCGCGACTGTTGCCGCCGACGTATGAATGCGTCCGCCACTTTCGGTTTCCGGTACACGCTGAACCCGGTGCACACCGGATTCGTATTTCATCCGGGCAAACACATTGTCGCCTTTGATATGGGCGACCACCTCTTTGATCCCGCCAAGGTCCGAGGTCTGCTCCTCGATGATTTCAAACTGCCAGCCGCGGTTTTCTGCATAGCGCTGATACATCCGCAGGAGGTCACCCGCGAACAATGTGGCCTCATCCCCACCTGTGCCCGGTCGAATCTCCAGCATCGCTGGGCGCGCGTCTGCCTTGTCACGCGGCAAGAGCGCCAGTTGCAGCGCATGTTCGGCCTCGGGGATTCGGGCTTGCAGCGCCGGAATCTCCTCTTCGGCCAATTCCTTCATATCCGGATCAGACATCATCGCCCTGGCCTCGGCCAGATCAGCGATCAACTGACGCCACGACATGATCTGATCAACGACCGGCTTCAGGTCGGAATACTCCTTGGCCAGCGCCGCGATATCTCCGCCCGAGGCGCCATCTGCCATGGCCGCTTCGAGATACTGGAATCGCTGGGTTATCTGCACAAGGCGTTCTTCTGGGATCATCCGCGCGGTGTCTCTTAATCCGAGGCTTTGGTCAAGGGCCGACCGTGTGCTAAGCTGCGGCTCATGAAAGGTTTGGCGCTTGTTTTTCTATTGTGCGCGGCCCCTGCCCTGGCCGATGTTGTTGGCCCTGGTGGCAAGGTACAGGACTGCTATTGTACCGACAAATCCGGCACACGCATCGAACTGGGCGAGCTGATCTGCCTTCAGGTCGATGGCCGTATGTTCACGGCACAGTGTCAGATGTCATTGAACGTGCCGATGTGGCGAGAAGTGCAAGAAGGATGCTTGTCTTCAAACCTTCAGAGCATCCAGCCATCCATCAACTCGGTCCCGATTTACTCCGAAATCGCTCTGCCCAAATCGTAGACGCCCATATATGCGCAGGATGTCGCCGTCCTGCTGCACTGTTGTGTAGTCCGGAAAACCAAAGACCCTGCTGCGCGTTATGTAGGTGACCATCCCCTCTGACACCGATCCCGCCAAGACATCAGTGCGGGGCGCTTGCGTGGCAATGACATGCAGCCGTTCCAAACCGTTGGGTACGTCTTTGACAATGCGGAATACGCCGTCGGGCATATCCCGATCGGCGTCACCTGCAAGGGCTACGTGCCAGCGATCAGGGTCAGACGGGGCGAAACGAAATGCGGTCAATGCGATCAAAACGGCCAGAAGCACCAAAATCAACACGCGTTTCATCCCGAACCTTTTATTCTGCAGGGCAGTTCTCAGATCATTGAAATAGAGTGCGTGGAAGAATTTCTACCGTGATGACACTCCGGGAAGGATGCACAGCATCTCAAACAGCAAGTTTGCTGCCGTAAGCGCCGTATTTCCCGATGGGTCGTAGGGCGGTGAAACCTCAACCAGATCGCAGCCCACCAGATTGATTCCGCCAAGCGCATGGATCAATTGCAGCGCCTGCGGGGTCGTCAGTCCCCCGATCTCGGGCGTGCCAGTGCCCGGGGCGAAAGACGGGTCCAGGCTATCGATGTCAAACGACAGGTAAACCGGGTGATCCCCGACCGTCTTGCGGATCTGGGACCCGATTTCCGTAAGATTCTGCTGCCACAACTCCCACGCGGGGAACTGGTTGAAACCCCAGCCCTTGGCCTCGGAAAAATCCGATGCTGCGTAGCCCGAGCCGCGAATGCCAATCTGAAAGGTCTTGTCAGGAATGATAAGCCCCTCTTCGAAAGCGCGGCGGAAGACGGTGCCATGCGTCTCTTTCTCGCCAAACATCTCATCGTTGACATCTGCATGCGCGTCCACATGGACCAACGCAACTGGCCCGCGCTTGGCTGCGATCGCTCGCAGGATCGGCAATGTGATCGAATGATCGCCCCCCATGGCAACAGGCGTCACTCCGTTGGCCACGACGGCATCGTAGCTTTCCTTGATGATCTTCAAACTGTCGGCCAGTGAAAAGGTGTTGATCGCCAGATCGCCAATATCTGCGATCTGCAAACTGTCAAAGGGCGCGGCAGAGCTTGCCATATTGTAAGGCCGGATCATCGCGCTTTCGCTGCGAATTTGCTTGGGCCCGAATCGAGTCCCGGACCGCCACGATGTCCCGATATCCATTGGAATGCCCAAAATAGCCACATCCAGCCCGGCCAGTTTATCCGATTGCGGCAGACGCATGAACGTGTTTGGCCCCGAAAACCGCGCAAGGTCATTTCCGCTGATGGGTTGGTTAAAATCAGTCATTCTTGAATTTCTCCCGTCTGGCCTTTTGGTGAGCCAGATAGCGGAAAGATGGCTAACCAATGGTTAACCCTGCTCCAACTTTCTCCAACCCAACAGGCAGATGATCTGCGTTGCAACATGCGCCCCTGCAATCGCCGTCGCGCCCGATGTGTCATAGGGCGGAGAGACCTCGACCACGTCCCCGCCTTTGATGTTTATTCCTGCGATATCGCGCAATATGATCTGCGCCTGGATAGAGCTTAGCCCACCCCAGACCGGCGTACCTGTGCCGGGGGCAAAGGCGGGGTCCAAGCCGTCGATATCAAAGCTGAGGTAAACCGGGCTGTCGCCAAGAATCGCTTTGATCTTTTCCGCCACTGCAGCGGGTCCGGCTTCATAAACTTCCCGTGCGTCGATAATGTTGACGCCCAGCGTATCTTCGTTGGTGGTGCGAATCCCCACCTGAACCGAGCGCTTAGGGTCAACGATCCCAGACTTCACTGCCTTATAGAACATCGTCCCGTGGTCTACGCGGGACATATCGTCATCCGCCCATGTATCTGTATGCGCATCGAATTGCAGCAGCGACATGGGCCCATATTTCTCGGCATAGGCTTTCAGGATCGGAAAGCTGATATAGTGATCCCCGCCCAGCGAAACCGAGGCCACGTCAGCCGCCAGGATCGTTCGGATATGGTCGGTCAGCAGATCGGGGAAGGCCGGAATATTGGCATAGTCATAGGCCACGTCGCCGTAGTCGATGATCGCCAGCTCACTCAGCGCATCAAAGGGCCAGCCATAAGGCGCGTCAGGGGATTGCAACGCGCTGGCCTCGCGGATCGCGCGGGGACCAAGGCGGGTCCCGGGCCGGTTGGTGACGGCCTGATCGAACGGCACGCCAGTGACAGCGATATCCACACCGGTCAGGGTCTTGGTGTAAAGCCGCCGCAGGAAAGAGGTTGCCCCGCCAAACGTATTTTCAAAAGACAACCCCTTGAGGTCCGGGTTGGTAAAAGCTTCGTCTACCTGAGTCTTTGCGTCTTCAAGTGCCATGTGGTTTCCTTTTTACCCCAGCGGCTGCGCCTTTTCCACGATCCGCGCAAGGAACGAGGCGCCCACCGGCGCGATCTCGTCATTGAAATTGTATTTCGGATGGTGCAGCCCGGCCCCCTCGCCTTGACCCAGAAACAGGTAGGCGCCCGGGCGGGCTTGCAGCATGTATGAAAAATCCTCGGCCCCCATATTGCGGGTCATATTGTCGACAACCTGTTCGGGCCCCGAAACTTCGCGCGCGACATCCGCTGCGAAGCTGGTGCGTTCGGCATCGTTGATCGTAGCCGGGTAGTCGATCTCATAGTCCAGCCGCGCCTCGACCCCGTACGAGGCCGCCTGCCCCTGTACGATCTGCTCCATCCGCTCAATCACCATCTGTTGGACCGCTGGATCGAACGTGCGTACCGTGCCGTTGATATAGGCTGTATCGGGAACGACGTTATTCACCGTACCTGTGTGAATCTGCGTGACGGAAACGACAAGATCGTCAAGCGCGTGGTGATTTCGGCTGACGATGGTCTGAAGCGCCTGCGCGATACCACAGGCGGCCATGACCGGATCGCGGGTCTCGTGCGGCATGGCACCATGACCGCCAACACCTTGGATATACACATGGAACGTGTCCACCGCCGCCATAATCGCTCCCGCTGTCGTGTGAAAGGCGCCCACGGGCAGGCCCGGCGCGTTGTGCAGCGCATAGACTTGGGCAATGTCGAATCGGTCCATAATGCCTTCTTCGACCATAACACCAGCACCGCCACCCTCTTCTTCGGCGGGCTGAAAGATCAGCGCCACCCGACCACGAAAATTTCGCGTCTCGGCCAGGTATCGCGCGGCCCCCAACAGCATCGTGGTGTGGCCGTCATGACCACAGGCATGCATTTTGCCGGGATGCTTCGAAGCGTATTCGACACCCGTATCCTCAGGTATCGGCAGCGCGTCCATATCTGCCCGAAGGCCAATTGTCGCGCCATCGCCCTGCCCGTTGATAATCGCGACAATCCCCGTTGTTGCGATTCCTTCGTGCAGTTCATCCACGCCGAACCCACGCAACCGGTCCGCTACAAAAGCCGCCGTTTCATGGCAGTCGAAGGCAAGTTCGGGGATGGAATGCAGATGTCGGCGCCACGCGGCCATATCGGAAGAGAAATCAGCAATTCGGTTGACGACCGGCATCTGGGGTGGACTCCTGATCCTGAGTGCGGAATGCATGCATCTGACACCGGAACGAAAGGGTTCGCAATGGCCGAAAATCCTCTGATCCACGACAGCGACGCAGGTATCGAACGTCTGCTGGAAATCATGCGACGCCTGCGCGATCCTGAAACAGGCTGCCCGTGGGATATCGAACAGGATTTTGGCACGATTGCCCCCTACACGATTGAAGAGGCCTATGAGGTCGCCGACGCCATCGAACGCGAAGCGTTTGACGAGCTGAAGGGCGAGCTGGGCGACCTGCTGTTCCAATCCGTCTTTCACGCGCAGATGGCCGAAGAAGCCGGGTATTTTACCTTTCAGGACGTGGTCCGCACCATGTCGGACAAGATGGTCGCCCGCCATCCGCATGTGTTCGGAGACGAATCCCGTGAAAAATCTGCGGAGCAGCAGACGCTGGATTGGGAGACCATCAAAGCGGCAGAACGCGCTGGCAAAGAACAAAAAGGCGCGCTGGACGGTCTTGCAGCAAACCTGCCCGCCCTGCTGCGCGCCCACAAGCTGCAGAAACGCGCCGCGCGTGTGGGGTTCGACTGGCCCGATGCCAGCCATGTCCTCGCAAAAATCACCGAAGAAGCCGCCGAGTTGGAAGAAGCACGCAACCGGATGGACCCCGACGCGCTTGAAGATGAGTTCGGCGATCTGCTGTTCGTGATGGTCAATCTGGGCCGTCATTTGGGTATCGAACCCGAGGCCGCTCTGCGCCGTACCAACGCCAAGTTCACCCGCCGCTTTGAACAGGTTGAGGCACGCCTGGCCGCCCGTGGCAAGACCCCATCACAAAGCGACCTGGCAGAGATGGATGCGCTCTGGGATGAGGTGAAAACCGAAGAGCATCGTGCCAATGGCAAACTCCCGCCTGTGGATGTACCGAGCAACGCCTGAAACCGCTGGACAAGCACGGTGACACTTGCGAGTGTCCGCGCTTCAAGATCCCGGAGGTAAGGCATGGCACCGCGCAAAATCATCATAGACACCGATCCTGGTCAGGACGACGCAGTGGCCATCCTGCTGGCGCTGGCCAGCCCGGAAAAGATCGACGTGTTGGGGATTACCGCCGTCGCCGGAAACGTGCCGCTGGAGCTGACCGCCAAGAACGCGCGCATTGTCTGCGAGTTGGCGGATAAAACACATATTCCAGTTTACGCCGGTTGCGACCGCCCCCTCAAACGCCCTTTGGTCACGGCAGAGCATGTGCATGGCAAAACCGGGCTTGATGGCCCTGTCCTGCCTGATCCACAAATGGCTTTGACCGACGGGCACGCGGTGGACTTCATCATAGACACGCTGCGCAAGCACGAGGCTGGAACTGTCACGTTGTGCCCGCTGGGGCCGCTGACCAACATTGCCACCGCCTTTCAGAAGGCCCCTGACATAATCGACCAGGTGCAGGAAATTATCTTGATGGGCGGAGCGTATTTCGAGGTGGGAAACATCACTCCGACCGCAGAATTCAACATCTATGTCGATCCGGAAGCCGCTGATATCGTGTTTAAATCTGGCGTTTCAATCGTCGTCATGCCGCTGGACGTAACGCATAAGGCTCTGGTTACAAAAGACCGTAACGATGCCTTCCGCGCGCTTGCTACCAAGGTCGGTCACGCCGTGGCCGAGATGACGGATTTTTTCGAACGCTTCGACAAGGAAAAATACGGCTCGGAAGGTGCGCCATTGCACGACCCCTGCGTGACAGCCTATCTGATCCAGTCAGAGCTGTTTTCGGGCCGTCACATCAACGTTCAGATTGAAACGCAATCCGAGTTGACGATGGGCATGACGGTCGCCGACTGGTGGGGCGTCACGGACCGCCCGCCCAACGCATTGTTCATCGGGGATATTGACGCCGATGGGTTCTTTGATCTGCTGACAGAAAGGCTGGCCCGGTTATGAGCGCCGCACTAAGGCTCGCCCGTCCCGAGGATCTGGACCGTCTCATGGGCTTGGTCACAGCTTTTCATGCCGAAGAAGGCATTGAACAGGACGCGGATCAAAGACGTGACGCCCTTTTACCACTGCTGGAGGGTATCCCCCACGGATGCATTTACCTGATCGGTCCGGGTCGCGCACCGTTGGGCTACATCATCCTGACCTTCGGCTGGTCGGTCGAATTTGGTGGCATGGACGGCTTTGTCGATGAAATCTACATTCGCCCTGCCATCCGCGGACGCGGCATCGCCACAGAGGTGCTGAACGATCTGCCTAAAGCATTGTCCAACGCGGGGTTGACCGCCCTACACCTTGAAGTCGATCGCGCGAACGAGACCGCGCAGAAGCTTTACTTGCGCACGGGGTTCAAACCGCGCGACAAATACATGCTGATGAGCAAGGTCCTTTAACGCGACTCGCCGCGGAAGATGAACGTCGGCATATCCATGTCTTGAACCGGGTCACCGGACGACACCGTTTCACCCGTGATCGGATATGTCCCCGGTCCCGCGCAGGCCGCCAGGAATATGGTGCTGATCACTGAAGCTACGAGAAGGAATTTCGAACCAGTCATGGTGTGCTCCTTTCTGTAATTTGTTCAGAATACCTCAACTCAATCCGGGACAAGTATGAAAAAGTTCACACATAATGATATATTTGATGATTTATTTTTTACGCGACGGATTCCTCTGCGTTTTCAATTCGAAAACCAAGCATAAAATCTATGCATGTTCTTCAAGCAGAGTTGTTCGCGCGCAAATCCATCTCAAAAAACAGCAAATGACCCTTCGCGATTTCTGGAATCTCTGAATACGCATCCCGCAAAGAGAACCCCATCGACAGGTATAAACGCGCAGCCGTCTGCATCGGTTTGCCCGTGTCCATACGGATATAGTCAAATCCACGCTCGCGGCACTGTTCGATGAGGGATTGCATTATCGCGAAACCCACACCTGCGCCCCGAACGCTATCTGCCACAAAAACGCGTTTTATCTCGGCTACGCGCGGGGCGATGGTGTGGAACATCCCGCACCCGACGGGCTGACTATCTTTCAAGGCAAGACGCATACCACCGTTTGGAGGGCTGTGTTCAGTTTCTATAGACGAAAGTATCCGCGCATATTTTTCGCGCGGATAGAAGGTTCGAACTATTTTCCGAGAGTGCGCATCCAGCGTTAGCAAAAAATCACGATAGTCCCAGCACAGACGCCGGACCGCTTCGACTTGGTCCGGCGTTGTGGGTTCTGTAATGCGAAGCACGGGCTGATCCTCGGTAAATTCAGGGATCAGCGTAACACTCAGCGCTTGAGGATCGAAGCCCCGGCATATTCTGCCACTTCGCCCAGAGATTCTTCGATGCGGATCAATTGGTTGTACTTGGCCAACCGGTCCGACCGCGCAAGCGAGCCGGTCTTGATCTGACCGCAATTGGTTGCAACGGCAAGATCGGCAATCGTGGCGTCTTCGGTTTCACCCGAACGGTGCGACATCACGTTGGTATAGCACGCACGGTGGGCCATATCGACGGCGCGCAGGGTTTCGGTCAGTGATCCGATCTGGTTCACCTTGACCAGCATCGAGTTCGCGCAACCGCGTTCGATCCCCTCGGCCAGACGCTCCGGGTTGGTCACGAACAGGTCGTCACCCACCAGCTGCACTTTGTCGCCGATGGTGTCGGTCAGAGCCTTCCAGCCGTCCCAGTCATCCTCGGACATGCCATCTTCGATCGAAATGATCGGATAGTCGTTGACCAGAGCCGCAAGATAGTTCGCATTCTCTTCTGAGGTCAGGCTTTTTCCCTCACCCGACAGAACGTATTTGCCGTCCTTGTAGTATTCGGTCGCCGCACAATCGAGGGCAAGGTGAATCTCCTCACCCGGTTTGTAGCCCGCCTTTTCGATGGACTTCAGAATAAAATCCAGCGCCTCACGGGTAGAGGCGATGTTGGGTGCAAACCCGCCTTCATCACCGACACCTGTGGCCAGCCCCGCCGCTGACAGTTCTTTTTTCAGTGTGTGGAACACTTCGGAGCCCATGCGAACCGCTTCGCGGATATTCGCGGCCGAAACGGGCATGATCATGAATTCCTGGATGTCGATCGGGTTATCTGCATGCTCGCCCCCGTTGATGATATTCATCATCGGTACTGGCAAAACGCGGGCCGACGTGCCGCCAACATAACGGTACAAGGGCTGAGTGGTGAAATCTGCCGCCGCCTTCGCAGTCGCCAGTGAAACGCCCAGAATGGCATTTGCCCCCAGACGGCCTTTGTTCTCGGTCCCGTCCAGTTCGATCATGGCTTGGTCGATGGCGACCTGCTCAGTCGCGTCGAAGCCAACCAGTTCCTCGGCAATTTCACCGTTGACTGCGGCAACGGCCTCGAGCACGCCCTTGCCCATATAGCGCGACTTGTCGCCGTCACGCTTTTCCACCGCCTCATAGGCTCCGGTAGACGCACCCGAGGGTACAGCAGCGCGGCCCATGGTGCCGTCTTCCAGAATCACGTCCACCTCAACGGTCGGGTTACCCCGGCTGTCCAGTATTTCGCGTGCGTGGATGTCGATGATGGTGCTCATGAGGCGCGTTCCTGTCGCTAAAATAACTTGCACGCCTCATACCATCACCCTGCAAAAAGTAAACCGGATACGTTACCGCTAACACGGATAACTACCTGAGTTTAGGGCTAACAGTTAAACGATTTCGCCACTTGCGGCGCTCCTTCAGACTACGGCAGCAAGCTCACGGGCCAATTTGCGCTCTCTCATGAAGGTGTACATTCCCGACCCCATGATCAACGTGGCGCCGGCCAGTGTCATCAGGTCAGGACGCTCGCCAAACATCAGCATCCCCGCCGCAATCGAAAAGACCAACCGCGTGTAGCGAAACGGGGTCAGCGCCGAAGCCTCACCAATCCGCATGGCAGTGACGATCCCATAGTAGGCGACGACGCCAAACACGATGGCACCCAAATACGGACCAACTTGAGCCGCTTGCAGTGGCACCACGGGTTGCGCGGTAACAAACTTTAGAACGAGGCCGGCAAGCGCAATCGCAAGATAGGCTTGAAGCGCCACGACAGAAGAAGCCACCCGGACATCCAGCTTACGCGTGATCAGGTCGCGCGCGGCAATCGCAATAACAGTGGCCACGACAAACAGCGACTCGGGCTGAAAACCCTGAAGCCCTGGGCGGATAATCATCAATACACCGATAAAACCCACGCCAATCGCGCTCCAACGTCGCCAGCCGACATGCTCGCCCAGAAACAGGGCAGCTCCCATAGTCACGGCAAGCGGCATTGCCTGAAACACCGCGGCTACGGTGGACAGCTCCACCAAGGACAACGCGGTCACGAAAGTCAGCGCGCCAACCGCTTCGGCGCCGGCACGTATCAAGGGAAGTGGACGCCATGCAAACGGATCAAAGATACGTTTGCGCGTGACCACCGACATCACGGCGAAAACCAACCCGCAGACCAGCCCAAGAACAATCATGATCTGACCGGTCGGAACAGTGGACGACAGGTGCTTGATAAACATGTCCTCAAGAGTGAAGGCCGCCATCGCACCGACGACCAGCAATATGCCGTTTACGTTGTTCATGATCGTGTCCGTTGAAACCTTCGGCCCGACTCACGGCCGCAATCTTCACCAAAAGCGCAACCAAGCCTCACGGGCAAGTGCTATCGGGCCGGAAAACATGAATTCCCGTGCGCCTGCCCTTCGCGATCCGTGATGATTCAGTCCTGTTTGAGCGGAACGCCGTACAGTTCCAGCCGGTGGCCTTTCAGCTTGTAACCCAGCTTGGCCGCGATCTTTTCCTGCAAAATTTCGATTTCAGGGTCGACGAATTCGATCACTTCGCCAGACTGCAAATCGATCAGGTGGTCGTGATGATCACGCTCGGCATCTTCATACCGCGCGCGCCCGTCTCCGAACTCCAGCCGGTCGAGGATCCCCGCCTCTTCGAACAGTTTCACGGTGCGATAGACCGTAGCGATCGAGATACCCGAATCCACCTCGGACGCGCGGGCATAAAGCTCCTCGACATCGGGGTGATCGTCGCTTTGCTGCAGCACCTGTGCAATTGTGCGGCGCTGGCCCGTCATGCGCAGTCCTTTTGCTTCGCAGCGGGCGATAATCGTATCGGTCATGTGTGACCCTCAGAGTAGTTCGGGGTTATGTCTTAATACGTCTGTGCGGATCGCGCCACAGGGGATTTGCGCCTTGCGTCACACGACGCAGGTCAGCCCAGATCGGCAGGTGATCCGAGGCGATATGAGCGGGCCGCGCATCATGCACACCGTGCAACACCGCCTCTAACCCATCGCCCAGCGCGATCCGGTCCAGCGCACCCAGCGGTTGGGCAGCTGGAAAACTAGGCACCGGTGGCAAAAATCGCATATCCGGGGCCAGATGATCCAACACCGGCTGACGCGACCATTCGTTAAAATCCCCCGCCCACACGGTCGGCATATCGTTGAGCTTTTTGTCAAATCGGCGGATATGTATGATCTGCTGCCGCCTCGATGCAGGCAATAGACCAAGATGCATGCCAATCACGCGCAACGGTCCGATTTGCGTGTCGAACTCAACCTGAACCATGCCTCGCGGCTCTAGCCCCGGCAGGTCGTGGTGGCCTTTTTGGCGTACGCGGATCGCGTCTCCGCGCCAAATTACGGCATTGCCATGCCAACCCAGACTGCCTGCCCCACCCAGATCAACAATCTGCCACCCTGCCTCATCCAGCATAAAATGCGGCAATGCTGCAGGGCGTGGCGGAAGGCGTTTATCGGCCTCTTGCAGGACCACGATATCAGCTTTCATGCTGTCGATAACCTGCATGATGCGCTGGGGCTGCCGTCGGAAATCGAGCCCGACGCATTTCTGAATATTGTAGCTGGCAATGCGCAGGGTCGACTGGGGTTTCATGTGGCTCTGATCAAACAAATACAGATAAAGTGCCACGCTGGGCGCTGGGTGCAACCCCCTGCTTCCCGCCATACAGGGTGAACCGCGACAACCTGACTAAAAAATAGGCGGCAAATGCAGCTCCTCTTGATCACCGCGCCCTTGGCACCTTATGCCGACACGACAAGGGATATCCGCCCTGACGTTTCGGGTGTCATTAATACAGTGCTGGGTTTGGTGCTTCTTTCAGCGATTTATATTTTGCCAATGATCTTCATGACTATCTGGCCTGCGACCAAGCTATCGCCTGCGCGAAGCGTTTGGCGCAGCGCTGATCGTCAGTGCCGCCGTGTCAGAGATTTTGCGGGATTAAACGGCACGCCAGGTGTCTACCGACAGGGGCTTTAAACGTTCAGATCAACCCAAAGGCACCTTTACGTCCCGCAGAAAGTCGCATGGACCACTTCCCTTTCGGTCGGAGGCCGCGCTAAATCACTCGCATCGGGCTGATCCTCGTAGGGGTGTGCAAGCACGGCGTTGAGCCGGTAGAACGGGGTATAATCCCCTTGAACAGCCGCCTGGATCATCTGCTCAACCCTGTGGTTGCGCGGGATAAAGGCGGGGTTGGCAGCATTCATCACGGCCTGAGGGTTTTCCTCGCGCTTCAGCCGTTCCCGCCAGCCCTTCGCCCAGTCATCGAATGCGTCGGGGGCAAGGAACTGATCGCGAGCCTTGTCACCGCTCAAAGCCCGGAAGGTGTTGGTGAAATCGGCCGAGTTTTGCGCCATCCGGGTCAGCAGGTCAGCGATCAACGCCTCATCGCCCTCATCTTCGGATAACAGACCGATCTTGGCCCGGAACCGGGCCAGCCATTCCTGCTGTATCAGAGGGGGCATCGCATGCACGATCTCGGTCGCCTCCTCAACGGCTTGTTCGGGATCATCGAATTGCTGGATCAACGCCGTTGCAAGCTGTGCAAGGTTCCACACGGCAATGTCGGGTTGATTGGAATACGCATAGCGCCCCATCCGATCGATCGAGCTATAAACCGTATTGGGGTGGTAGCTGTCCATAAAAGCGCACGGACCATAATCAATCGTCTCTCCGGCGATTGAGAAATTGTCGGTATTCATCACCCCGTGGATAAAGCCCACGCTCATCCAGCCTGCAATCAGCCGAGCCTGAGCGTCGCGCACCGCGCGCAACAGATCCATCGGCCCCGATGCGTTTGGATAGTGTCGGGCGATGGCATAGTCGGTTAGACGCTTCAGGCTGTCAATCTGTCCCCGACCGGCAAACACCTGAAACGTTCCCACGCGCAGATGGCTTTGTGCGATGCGTGTCAGGACCGCTCCGGGCATCGGACCTTCGCGCAGAACAACCTCACCGGTTTCAACCGCGGCCAGCGCTCGGGTCGTGGGAATGCCCAGCGCGTGCATCGCCTCAGACACAACATATTCCCGTAGTACCGGGCCCAGCCACGCACGGCCATCGCCCCGGCGGCTGAACGGGGTCTGACCCGATCCCTTCAACTGAATGTCACGGCGTACGCCATCTGTACCAACGGTTTCACCCAGAAGAACGGCGCGCCCATCGCCAAGCTGGGGGTTGTAGTTACCGAACTGGTGCCCCGAATACAGCTGCGCAATCGGTTCGGCTCCTTCAGGAACAACGTTCCCCGCAAAAGTCTCGGCCATTTCCTCAACGTCACCGGGTGCTACACGCAATATTTGCGCCAAGCCCTCATTGAATGCGACAAGGCGCGGCGCGCGCACGGGAACCGGCGCCTGACGGGCGAAGAAGGTGTTCGGAAGCCGAGCGTAGCTGTTGTCAAAAGGGATATTCAAGGTCATGCCGCAAACATATTGTCGAAACGCCCAAATACCATAGCGGATCGCACGTCCGCATGCATAATCGATCCAACACGCCCGAGGCCCCCATGACCGCGCAAGAGATCATCGACCGCCTGCACCTGCAACGCCACCCCGAAGGCGGCTGGTTCCGCGAAACCTGGCGGGCCGACAACGCTGGTCGCGCTACGGGCACCTGCATCTATTTCCTATTGCAAGCGGGTGAACGCAGCCACTGGCACCGTGTTGACGCAACCGAGATATGGTTGTTCCACTCAGGTGCGCCGCTGATCCTAACCCTCAGCCCTACGGATGATGGCCCAGCGACCGACCACATGCTGACCCCTGACCTGACCAAGGGCGCGCCGCAAATGATCGTGCCCAAGAACCACTGGCAGTCTGCGCGCACGACCGGCGACTATACTCTGGTCAGTTGCACCGTCTCGCCGGGTTTTGAGTTTGAAGGCTTCGTGTTGGCCGAGCCGGAATTTGATATACCGCGCGGTTGAAAGGCTAGCTTTTGCGCGTTCAATAGTGTCGATCCCGGTTTTCAAGCATTGGCAATTGTCTGGTTTCGCCCCGGAACCATGCTCACAACCCCGCCGCCAACAAGCGCTTTGACGCCTGTTGTTCCGGGGCACGAGGTTGGCAGGCCGCGCGCAACGCGGACAGCCAGATAGGCAAAGGCTTGCGCCTCAAGCATGTCGCCGTCCAGACCCACCGCCTCGACCGGTTCGACCGGACAATCAAGTGAGACACGCAGCATTTCCATCAGCACCGGGTTGTGCCGCCCGCCCCCGGTCACCAACACGCGCGCAGGCGCTTTCGGGCAATGCTCCATCCCCTGGGCCACGCCTGCCGCACACATGGCGGTCAGAGTGGCCACGGCATCGGCATCGTCCAGTTCCTTCACCAGCTTGATCATCTCGGCAAAGTCGTTTCGATCCAGAGACTTGGGCGGCATTCGGTTAAAATAGGCCTCAGCCAGAAAAAGTTCGAGCGCGCCGGTCTCAACCGTGCCGCCTTTGGCCATTGCTCCATCGCGATCCATCGGCAGGCCGAAACGCACTTGCATCAGATCATCCACCGGCGCGTTGGCTGGACCGGTGTCAAATGCCAACAAAGCTCCGGGTCTCTCTGGCGCGTCAAAGCTGGGGTCCACATACGTAAGGTTCCCCACCCCGCCAAGATTCAGGAAACACAACGGCTGAGTCGCGCCGATCCATTTGGCGCAGGCGAAGTGAAAGAACGGCGCCAGAGGCGCACCCTCACCCCCCATTGCGATATCATCACTTCGGAAATCCCAAACAACCGGCACGCCCAGTGCCTGCGCCAGCCCTTTGCCATCGCCCACCTGCAAGGTGCCCCGCCCGCGCGGCTCATGCGCCAGGGTTTGTCCGTGGAATCCGATCAGGTCAACCGCATCAAATTCCGAGAGCGCCTCGGCATGAGCAATCGTCACCAACTCAGCAGCCCTATCCACCATCGGTCCGTGCCAATGGCCCAGTGCGGCGCGCAGATCAGCTCGTTCGGTTTTTGTATAGGCGCGATAGCCGCTCGGGCCGAACCCAAAAATCTGGTACCCGTCAGTTTCAACAACCGCGGCATCCACACCATCCAGCGATGTACCTGACATCGCCCCCAAGGCCCTGATCGGTCCGTGTTTCCTGATAGCCCGGTTCACACCCACCTCGGTTTTTGTTGTTTGATGACGCTCAACCTGCACTTCAGACGACCGGTAAAGCAAGTTGCATCAAACTCAAACGCTCAATTTCGGTGCTGTATGGGTGCCTGCGACCACAACAGCTCTACAGACGCTTGCGTGAAAACGCGGCCTGGGTAACGATTGCACGCATCGGCATCTTTTATGGTCAGGCATGACGGACACTCAGGCTCCAAAACAACCCGCCGAAAGGCGTAATTACCAGCTGATCTTTTGGTCAGGTTCGCTGGCGACGATTGGCGGACAGCTGGTAAACCCCAATCTGGTTTTGCCATTCCTGTATCTGGCACTGGGGGCACCGACCTTTTTCGCCAGCTTGCTGCTGCCCTTTGTCACCGGATCGCGTCTGATTGCTGAGATATTCATGTCGCCGTTCATCAACAGGGTGACCCGCGCAAAGCTGGCTGTCTATGTGCCCAATATCCTGACGGCAACTGTTCTGGCGATTCTGGCCCTGTTCGCAACTGACTTGCCCAATGTTATGATCGTACTGCTGTTTCTGACCACCGCAGTCATCATGGGCCTATGCCAGGGGATTACAAGTCTCGGCACAAGTCAGATCTATGGAATATCCATCCCAAACGAAAAACGGAATCGAATGGTTTTTGCCCAGGCCACGATCTCGGGCATTCTGGCGATTCTCATTGTGTGGATAACTCGCGACCTGCTGGCCTCGGAACAGCCGTTGCAACGGCACATTGTCGTCTTGTGGTGCGGCGTTGTCGCCATTTTTGCCGCCGGGGTAAGCTTTGCCGGCGTACGGCTTTTAGAAGTGGAGCAGACCCGTTCACCCACGACCAAAGCAAAAACGAAACCCCTGTCCGAACTGAAGACCGGTTTCAAAACCGGCATGGCGTACAAATGGTATCGCAAGTTTGTAACCGCACGCCTCATCTTTGTTTCGGTCGAGTTGGCGATGCCATTTTACACAATCCACGCAGCAACCTTTCACGTGGGCACCAAACATTCGCTGAGCTACTTCGTAATGGCTGCCAGCCTTGGTATGGTACTTGGCTCGCTCGTGTGGGGCTGGCTTAGCGGCAGGATTTCGGTCAAACCCGTGATGTGGATGGGATGCATGATTTCAGCAGGATCTGCCGTTCTGGCTCTGGTGTTCACATTTCTCGGGTACTCTCAGAATGTCTGGATTTACGCGCTGGTCATCCTGCTGCTGTCCTTGGGCGGGAACGGAGTGATTTACGGCCGGTATCTCTACATCATCGAAATGACCTCGGAGAAAGAGCGCCCCTATCTTGTGGCCCTCGGCGACGTCTGCGCGGGCTTGATCGGCATTGTATTTGCCGCGATCCTTGGTGCGGTGGCGCATCTGCACGATCCGATCACACCAATCTTTGCACTGGCTGCCCTGAATTTGGTCGCGATGGTGTATGCTCTTCGTCTGCCGCCTACCAAAAGCTGACGCGGTCCACGTTTTCTTGGAAATGGTGCCTTTTCCTTGCCTGACACGCCGCCTATACAGTGCCCCGCAACATAAACCCAAAGGGCACGATATGACCTACCACCCCAAATCGGATTTCATCGCCACGATGATCGAGCGCGGCTTTCTCGCCGACTGCACCGATTATCAGGGCCTTGACGAAGCGCTGATCAGTGGGTGCAAACCGGCCTATATCGGCTTTGATGCAACGGCCAAGTCGTTGCATGTGGGCAGCCTGATCCAGATCATGATGCTGCGCTGGTTCCAGAAGACCGGCCACCAACCAATCACCCTGATGGGCGGCGGCACCACCAAGGTGGGCGACCCGTCTTTTCGTGCGGATGAACGCCCCCTGTTGGGCCCTGAACAGATCGACGAAAACATCGCCGGCATGAAGAAGGTGTTTGCGGCCTATATCGACTACGACACTGACGCCGAAAACAAAGCGCTGATGCTGAACAATGCCGAGTGGTTGGACGGTCTGAACTACCTTGATTTTCTGCGCGATATCGGGCGGCATTTCTCGGTCAACCGGATGCTTTCGTTCGAGTCCGTGAAATCGCGGCTTGATCGCGAACAATCGCTGAGCTTCCTTGAGTTCAACTACATGATCCTACAGGCTTATGACTTCTTGGAACTGAACCGCCGGTATGGTTGCGTTCTGCAAATGGGCGGCAGTGACCAATGGGGTAACATCGTCAACGGGATCGACCTGACCCGCCGCGTGTTGGATCACGAAATTTACGGCCTGACATCGCCCCTGCTGACCACCAGCGACGGCAAGAAGATGGGCAAATCTCAGGATGGCGCGGTTTGGCTGAACGCCGACATGCGCTCTCCTTATGAATTCTGGCAGTTCTGGCGCAATACCACCGATGCGGATGTGGGTCGCTTCCTGAAGCTTTATACCGAACTGCCCGTGGATGAGTGTGACCGTCTGGGTGCGCTGCAAGGGTCCGAGATCAACGAGGCCAAGATCCGCCTTGCCAATGAAGTGACGACACTGGCCCACGGAGCCCCGGCCGCTGAGACCGCCGAAGCGACTGCACGCGAGGTTTTTGAAAAAGGCGGTGTGGGCGGAGACCTTCCCACCCTGACGCTAAGCTCGGATGAGCTGGGCGACGGGATGTCCATCGTGCAGATCATCGTGAAATCAGGGCTGGCAAAATCGGGCAAAGAGGCCAAGCGTCTGATCGCCGAGAACGGCGCCAAGCTGGATGACGCACCGTTGACCGATGCAGGGCTGATGATCGACGCGGGCGCGCTTTCGTCTCCGATCAAGCTGAGCGCGGGCAAGAAGCGTCACGCGTTGGTGCAGCTGGGCTGATCAGAGCCTTGTTCTAAACTGCTAACGGCCACCCGATCGGGTGGCCGTTTTCTTTTCCGGTTCTGTTGGTGCGCTTAGCGCTTGCCGCCCTTGCCGCCACCTTTGCCGTCGCCGCCTTTGCCGCCGCCGTGGCCGCCCTTGCCGCCACCTTTGCCGTCGCCGCCTTTGCCGCCGCCATTGTTGCCGCCGTTACCGCCGCCATTGTTGCCGCCGTTACCGCCGCCATTGTTGCCGCCGTTACCGCCGCCATTGTTGCCACCGTTACCGCCGCCATTGTTGCCGCCGTTGCCGCCGCCATTGTTGCCGCCGTTGCCGCCGCCATTATTGCCACCGTTACCGCCGCCATTATTGCCGCCGTTGCCGCCGCCATTATTGCCGCCGTTGCCACCGCCATTTTTGCCGCCGTTCCCGCCGCCATTGTTGCCGCCGTTGCCGCCGCCATTGTTGCCACCGTTACCGCCGCCATTATTGCCACCGTTACCGCCGCCATTATTGCCGCCGTTGCCGCCGCCATTGTTGCCGCCGTTGCCGCCGCCATTATTGCCGCCGTTACCACCGCCGCCACCATCACCCGGGTCGCTTCCGCCACCGTCACCCGGGTCGCTTCCGCCACCATCACCCGGGTCGCTTCCGCCACCATCACCCGGATCGCTGCCGCCACCATTACCGGGGCCGCTTCCTCCGTTAGAGCCACCTCTGTTGTCCACGCCCGACGATGCAAACTCTTCACCTCCGCGGGACTCGCCCAAACTACCTGACGCAGTGATTGACGCGGTTGGCAGGTCCGTTAACAAGGCAGCTAACCCCGGGCATTGCGCAGACGTGTTTTGTAGTGTTGTTGCAAAATCTGACCGCGATTGCAGACGCTCCAAGAAGCTGGGCGTAACCTGCTGACACTCACACAACGCCCTGTAATCACCTCGGTTTGCAGCATCCCGCGCGGTTTTCCAATTGCAGACCTCTGGTGCCGCTGCGACGCTGCCTGCTGCTATCACGGTCAGAAAAGGTGCCGCTATCAGCGCGGGAACTCCGACCCTTGAACTCCTGAACATATTGCTTGTCTCCTTGCTTGGCGTTCATGCCACGCCTCATTGCATTCGCTATCGATGTGAGACTCGCTCATTAAGCGCGGTTAAAGATTGTCTGAGATTGCCTTGAGAAACGCTTTGAAAACTGTGTCCAGGGCATCAAAACCGTGGACAGACCCCAAACCCTTGCATTAAATGAACACACGTTCATATCCCGAAGGAAAGGATCTGCCATGCAATTGTCTTCCACATCCGCGGTCATCACTGGCGGCGCTTCGGGGCTTGGCGAAGCAACCGCCCGGTATTTTGCCGAACAGGGCGCGAAAGTTACGATTCTTGACCGCGATTCCGAGCGGGGCGAAAGGGTTGCATCCGAAATTGGCGGCTATTTCGCTCAAACGGACGTAACTGACGAAGAATCGGTTGCAGCGGCCATAGCGCAGGCGATGGACAAAATGGGGCGCATCACGGCCGCGGTAAACTGCGCGGGGGTCGCGTTTGGGATCAAGACCGTTGGGAAAGACGGCCCCCACCCTTTGGACGCCTTCCAACGCACCATTGACATTAACCTGGTCGGAACTTTCAACGTCTCACGCCTGGCTGCGGCCGAAATGGCAAAGAATGAACCCGAACCGGACGGCGCGCGTGGCGTGATCATTAATACGGCTTCAATCGCGGCTTTTGATGGGCAAAAGGGTCAGGCGGCTTATGCGGCGTCGAAAGGCGGTGTCGTGGGCATGACGCTGCCCATGGCCCGCGATCTGGCTTCGACCGGCATCCGGGTTATGGCCATCGCACCGGGCATATTCATGACCCCAATGCTGGCCGGGCTGCCCGAAGAGGTACAGCAACAGCTGGCCGCTGACGTTCCCAACCCTGCGCGACTGGGTGATCCGCGTGAATACGGCAAGCTGGCCGGTTTCATCGTCGAGATGGGGTATCTGAACGGTGAAGTTATCCGTATCGACGGCGCACTGCGCATGCGATAGGTCTGCCCCATGACCGAGAGAGAAAAGATGCAGGCCGGGCAATGGTATTGCTGTCTGGACCCCGAGCTTGACGATTTGCGCGCCCATGCCCGACGCGCAGTACACGCCCACAACACCTGTCCCCCGGATGCGCGGGGAGCGATGGCCCCGGAGCTAATGGCGCTGTTCGCAAGCGTTGGATCAGATTGCTTTTTCGAAGCTCCGTTTCATTGTGCATATGGGATCAATATACACCTCGGCGCGCGGGTGTTCTTCAATTCGGGCTGCGTGATTCTGGATACAGCATCCGTGCGGGTCGGAGATGACTCGATGTTCGGCCCGCATGTTCAAATCTATTGCGCCCAACATGCCAAAGACCCCGAAGAGCGCGCGCAAGGGCTGGAAATCGGGCTGCCCGTCACGATTGGTCGACACGTCTGGGTCGGCGGTGGGGCTATTCTGATGCCCGGCGTTACTATTGGCGACAATGCGACAATCGGCGCAGGTAGCGTCGTGACCAAGGACGTTGCCGCCGGAGAAACGGTTGTGGGTAATCCCGCCCGGCCGCTTCGGCGCCCCTAGGCACCTTCGGCCTTTTCTTCGAGCGTCAGCCATTCATCTTCAGCCGCGGCCAGTTTCTCTTGCCGCTCGACCAAAGCTTCGGTGGCTTTTTGGAACTTGATCGGCTCGCGGGTAAAGAGCTCGGGATCAGACATGAGCTCTTCCAGCTTGCCGATCTCGGCCTCAAGCCGGGCAATCTCGGCTGGCAGTTTTTCAAGCCGGTGTTTTTCCGAGAATGACAGACCCGATTTCGGCTGGCTTTCCGACTTCACCTTCGGGACTGAAGGCTTTGTTTTTTCTGGCTTCTTCTCGGCAACGTCACCACGCTGCGCGATGTAGTCTGACCAGCCGCCCGCGTAAACGGTTGCACGGCCATTGCCTTCCATAGCTATGGTCGTTGTGGCAACCCGATCCAGAAAATCCCGGTCGTGACTGACCAGCAGAACAGTGCCGTCATAATCATCCAGCAGTTCTTGCAGCAGATCCAGTGTTTCAACATCCAGATCGTTGGTTGGTTCGTCCAGCACCAGCAGGTTCGAAGGTTTCGCCATCAGCTTCGCCAGAAGCAAACGCGCTTTCTCACCACCTGACAAAGACTTAACAGCCGCCCTTGCTTGCGCTTCGTCGAACAGAAACTCCTTGAGGTAACCGACCACGTGCTTGGGTTGACCTCCGACCATGACCTGATCAGCCTTGCCAGATACCCGCATCTCCGGGTCACCGGTCAGACTGTCCCAAAGGGTCATTTCCGGGTCCAGTTGCGCGCGGGCTTGGTCGAACACAGCGATCTCCAGATTGGTGCCCAAGGTTACGGAGCCCTCATCTGGCTGTTCCTGACCCAACAGTATTTTCAAGAGCGTGGTCTTGCCTACGCCGTTCGGCCCGACAAAGGCCACCCGGTCGCTGCGTTGCACCAGCAGATCAAGGTTTCGCACGATCTGCGTTTCGCCAAACGACTTCGACACGCCTTTGGCTTCGATCACTTTTCTACCGGACTTTGGTCCCGCCTCCAGCGCCATAGCAGCCGCACCCTGACGCTTGATCTGAGCCGCCTTTTCGGCGCGAAGGGCTTGCAAGGCGCGCACCCGGCCTTGGTTGCGTTTTCGCCGCGCGCTGATGCCCTCGACGGCCCATTTGGCCTCGGACTTGATCAGGCGATTCAGCTTGTGGCGCTGCTGGTCTTCTTCTTCCCAGACCTTGTCACGCCAGGCCTCGAACGCTTCGAATCCCTGTTCCTGCCGCCGCACCATTCCACGGTCGATCCACAAGGTCGCGCGGGTCAAGGCGCGCAGGAATGCGCGGTCATGTGAGATCAACACAAAAGCTGCCCGCGTCGATCCCAACTCGCGCTCCAGCCATGTGATGGCTTCGATGTCCAGATGGTTGGTCGGTTCGTCCAGCAACATTAAATCGGGCGCTTCGGCCATCAACTTGGCCAGCGCCGCCCGCCGACGCTCCCCACCCGAGGCGGTTTCAACCGCGCGTTCGGGATCGAACTTCAACCCCTCCCCGGCTCGCTCAACCTTGTACAACTCGCCCGGCTCTAACCCGCTGGAAGCGTAATCACCCAGCGTTGCGAACCCCTCCATGCCGGGATCCTGCTCCATGTATCCGACGGATTTTCCGGGCGGCACC
Source organism: Ruegeria sp. AWH4_226 (assembly GCF_056159225.1). Classification (NCBI taxonomy): domain Bacteria; kingdom Pseudomonadati; phylum Pseudomonadota; class Alphaproteobacteria; order Rhodobacterales; family Roseobacteraceae; genus Ruegeria; species Ruegeria sp. AWH4_226. The sequence continues at coordinate 1,268,700 of NZ_JBSWUU010000001.1, forward strand.
ACGATGTCACCGTGATCAGCCTCAACCAACCCGGCCATGACTTTCATAAGGGTGGACTTTCCCGAACCGTTCCGCCCAACCAGTGCGACGCGATCACCGGGCTGGACCACCAAATCAAGTTCGGAAAACACCGGATCACCCCCGAAAGTCAGGGAAATACCGGACATCTGCAATAAAGGAATTCTCGCCATGCCCGCCAGCTAAACCGGTAAGGCCAAAGCGTCAACGGCGATTACCCGGCCACCGCACGCAGCAGACGTTTCCGCGCCGGGGGGATCGCGCCAATCTCAAGCCCCGTAAAAACATGCAACGTGTTCATGTGGCGGTCTACCACCGCGTGATCGCTGACCCAGCCGCCCATCATCAAGTAGGTTCGCAGCAAAGGCGGCATCCGCATCATCGCCTTTTTTACGTCCGGCCTGCGGCGCAGACGCGCGGCGAACCGAAAAACATCCGGTGCCTTCACCCTTGGCAACCAGCGTTTTGGCGCAAGATGGCGATGTTTCAGCATGGCGAAGGCGTCCAGATACTCTTTGGTCTCGGTGCCTGCGAAAGAGGAACAGCCAAACAGCATCTCAATCCCGTTCTGATCGACATAGGCGGTCATCGCCCCCCAAGCGACGCGAAGGATGTCCGGGTCGGTCCAGTCAGGATGGATGCAGAACCGCCCCATTTCGACCATCCGCCCTTGGAACCCTTCCAAAGCAGACAGGTCATAGAATTGCGCCGAATAGCTTTGGCCAATCTCGGACCCATCTTCCATGGTCAACATGCGGAAGCAGCAGACCAACTGCCCACCCTCCCGCATATCTTCAATAAGGATATGAGCGCAAACCGGATCGAACTGATCGTGATCGGTCTGTTCCGTGCCGAAGGCCAACGTCCGAAGCCGCTGCGCCAACGCCAGATCGTGATGCGATTGCCCAAGACGGGCGCGGTACCGCCCTTTCCAGAGCAAGTGTGCCATGGTCGCATCCTCCACGGTTGCTGACCGGTTTCCTCTTGTCGCGTCCTTACCACAAACTGTGTAACTGTGGTATGACTATCGCAAGATGTGGCCGTTACTCTTGCGTCGCGCCCGGAATGTTGGCCGGGTTGAAGTTGCCAATGTTGCCCAGCAGCTGGCGGATAAAGCCCTGGCCCTGAATTGTGGATTCGGTCACGCGGCGGTCCAATTGGACCACAATACCGTCTTCAAGCCCGAACCGTTCGATGTTCCGGACAACTCCGCTGTCATCAAAGCTGATCGCCACCAGCTCGCGCGAGACAACCTCGGGCTTTTTCGGGCCGTAGTGACGAACGCGAGACCGCACGTAGTAATAGCCCGAATCCCGAACCACACCTGATGAACTGGGGGCACCGACTGCTTCGGCCACGCTGTCGCGGGTGTCCACGCCCACCGTGATCTCGGCCAGGTCCTCGGGGGGCGGGATATATCCATGATTCTTGAACACGGGCGTACACGCACTTGCTGCCGCCAGACAGGCCACAAAGACAAGCGTTTTCGACGCCGGTTTCAACCTGTTTACAAGCTTCAACATTTACACCCTCTTGCCTTGGCCCCGTACGGACCCTATCCGATTACAGAAACCGCAGCCCCGGTTCAACACAGGAAAGGGTCACGAATGAGCAACAAGACATCTCTGCGGGTGGCCGACCTGCCTCAAAACGCACCAACGACGTTTGACTTGCGCCCTGACGCCAAGGCACTAGAGGCCATAAAAGACGATCTTGGCCTGCTTGGCTTACGCAAACTCAGCTTCGCAGGTGACGTTAGGGCACAAGGCAAGCGGGACTGGGTTCTAAACGGTAACTTGGGCGCCACGGTGATTCAGCCATGCGTCGTCACGCTTGAACCGGTGACAAGCAGGATCGACATCCCGGTGACCCGAATCTTTGTGGCGGATTGGAGTGATCCCACAGAAGCTGAGTTTGAAATTCCCGAAGGCGACGACACCGAACAGCTTGGTTCTGAGATCGATCCCGCCCTTGTCATGGTCGAGGCATTGTCCCTGGCCCTGCCCTTATATCCGCGCAAGGACGGGGCGGAATTGGGTCAGTCAAACTTCACCGAGTCCGGCAAACAGGCGATGACGGACGAAGATGTAAAACCGTTTGCCGGGCTGGCTGGTTTGCGTGATGCGTTAAAAAAAGACGAGTGACACAGGATGGTTTTCCTGTCATAGCAGGCCCTCAGAAAAATCGCTTGAACATGACGAGAATCGCAGTATTTTCGCGCGCTCATCGGAATTTGGGTTGGACAACGTGGGGCTTGTGCCCTAAACGCGCGTCAAACCACGAAAAAAACGAAGAATGAAACCCGGCCCTCAGCGAATCTGTTGGCCCATAGTTATACAAAGGTTGAGACCATGGCCGTCCAACAGAACAAAGTTTCCAAGTCGCGTCGCAACAATCGCCGCGCACACGACGCTCTGGTTGCTGCAAACCCGAACGAATGCCCGAACTGTGGTGAACTGAAGCGCCCGCACCATGTTTGTGGCGCGTGTGGCTACTACGATGACCGCGAAGTCGTCGCACAGGCCGACGAAATCGATCTGGACGAAGACGCGGCCTAAGCCTTTAAAACAGCAGGCAAGGCATGACTGAACAGCCCTCGCACGCCGGACGGATTACCATCTCGGTTGACGCTATGGGCGGAGATTCGGGGCCCGCAACCGTGGTTGCGGGCATTGCCAAATCGGCAAACAAGAACCCCGACATTGCGTTCATCCTGCACGGGCCTGAGCAGACGTTGCGCAAACTTGTCGCCAAACGACGTGTCCTTGAGGGGCGCGTCGTTTTTCGTGATTGCCCCGATGTGGTCACGATGGAGGACAAGCCCAGTCAGGTTGTCCGCAGCAGCAAGCAGACGTCGATGTGGTCGGCGCTTGAGTCCGTCCGCCAGAATGAGGCGCACGGTGCTGTTTCCTGTGGCAACACGGGCGCGTTAATGGCGCTGTCGATGATACGTCTGCGTAAATTGCCGGGTGTGAACCGCCCGGCGATTGCGATTCTGTGGCCATCCCGCAACCCGCAGGGGTTCAACGTTATGCTGGATGTAGGCGCGGATGTGCGCGCCGACGCCAAAGATCTGCTGCAATATGCGCTGATGGGTGCATCCTACGCCCGAAACGGAATGGCACTTGAACGCCCGCGGATCGGCCTGCTGAATGTGGGTACCGAAGAACATAAAGGCCGCGCTGAACTTAAAGAGGCGCACACCTTGATCGCAGAGTTTGCAGAGCAAGCAAATTTTGACTTCGTGGGCTTTGTCGAGGGCAGCGACATTCCCGGTGACAAGGCCGATGTCGTTGTAACCGATGGATTTACCGGCAACGTCGCAATCAAGACCGGTGAAGGTACGGCAGGCCTGATCGGCGAGCTTCTGCGCCAGGCTTTCAAGTACTCTCCGCTGTCCCGTCTGGCGTCGGTACTGGCCATCACGTCGCTTAATCGTCTTAAGAAACGCATCGACCCGCGCCGCGTGAATGGTGGGGTCTTCCTTGGCCTCAATGGAACAGTGGTAAAATCGCATGGTGGCGCGGATGCCACCGGAGTCTCGGCAGCAGTCAAACTGGCCTATACCCTGGCACAGTCTGGTTTCGCCGAAAAATTGGCGGCACGGGTTGCATCAACAGCCGAGCTTGCACAAGATGCCGCCCACACGCCGTCAAAGGCCGGCGAATAACAAAAAAGGCAGTACCCCAAAATGGCAGGCCGTTCAGTTGTCGTAGGTGTCGGACATTATTTGCCAGAGCGCGTTGTTCCGAATTCCGAGTTTGAAAAGACGCTTGATACAACGGATGAGTGGATCAGAACCCGCTCAGGTATTGAACGCCGCCACTTTGCCGCCGATGACGAAAAAACGTCGGATCTGGCGTCCAAGGCGGCTCAGGCGGCTTTGGACGATGCCGGTCTGACCGCCGACGATATCGATGCGATTGTTCTGGCCACTTCGACCGCCGACCTGACATTTCCCTCTGCCGCCACGATGGTTCAGGCCCAGTTGGGCATGGCCAAAGGCTTCGCATTTGATGTTCAAGCGGTATGCGCCGGGTTTGTCTTTGCACTCAGCAATGCCAACGCCCTGATCCTGTCCGGGCAGGCCAGGCGCGTGCTTGTCATAGGCGCGGAAACCTTTTCACGAATCATGGACTGGACAGACCGGTCGACCTGCGTGCTGTTTGGCGATGGTGCGGGCGCCCTCGTGTTGGAACTGCAGGAGGGCGAAGGTACCGCACAGGATCGAGGAATTCTGGCGGTCGACCTTAACTCGGACGGACGATACAAAGACCTGCTTTATGTCGATGGCGGCGTGTCCACCCAGACGACAGGTCACTTGCGTATGCAAGGCAATCAGGTCTTCCGCCATGCCGTTGAAAAACTTACGAAAACGGCTGAGACTGCCTTGGAATCGGCTGGCCTCAGCAGTGCCGATGTTGACTGGATCGTGCCTCATCAGGCCAATATCCGGATCATTCAGGGCACTGCCAAGAAAATGGGTCTGTCGATGGATAACGTGGTCGTTACGGTACAGGACCACGGTAACACGTCGGCCGCATCTATCCCGCTCGCCCTGTCCGTAGGCAAACAACGGGGTCAAATCAAGCAAGGCGATCTTGTCGTGACCGAGGCGATTGGCGGCGGTCTGGCCTGGGGTGCGGTGGTTCTGCGCTGGTAACCGGCGCAAATCAGCTTACACACAGACCTGCAATTCATTGATATTGACAGCGAATTTCCCCTCGCCATATTCTCGCTAAACAACAGGGGAATAGGTATGGGCGATAAAACACTGACTCGAATGGATCTGAGCGAGGCCGTCTTTCGTGAGGTCGGCCTGTCACGCAACGAAAGCGCGCAACTCGTTGAAAGCGTTTTGAATCATATGTCCGACGCGCTGGTGCGCGGTGAGCAAGTGAAAATCTCGTCTTTTGGCACGTTCAGTGTTCGGGATAAGACCGCCCGCATCGGCCGCAACCCCAAAACCGGGGAAGAAGTTCCGATACAGCCACGTCGTGTTCTGACCTTTCGACCGTCGCACCTGATGAAGGATCGCGTCGCCGCAGGGAATCGAAAGTAAGATCGGGGCAGCACGGTCATGAGCAAGTCCCCCGACGCGTTTCGCACCATCAGTGAAGTTGCGGTCTGGCTGGACGTTCAGGCTCATGTTTTGCGATTCTGGGAAAGCCGTTTCAGCCAAGTCAAACCGGTAAAGCGCGCCGGAGGTCGTCGGTATTACCGCCCCAACGATATGCGCCTTCTGGGTGGCATCAAGAAATTGTTGCACGAGGATGGGATCACCATCAAAGGCGTACAGCGTATCCTGCGCGAAAAAGGTGTAGCTTATGTTACCGCGCTTTCCCCTAGCTTGGACGAGGGGACAGAGCCAGACACAGCGGCAGAGGAAAATGTCGTCGTACCATTTACCTCGAAATCCGCTCCGACGGGTGAACAGGTCAAAATGGATTTGGGGGAAAGTGATCCCACCATCGGAAAAGTTGCGCCCGCAGCGCGGGCACAATCTGCGTCACCCAAACCTGAAATACGCCCCGAGGCGGCCAGTCCGGACAGTCAGGATGAGGCACTTCAAAAACGCGGTATCGCAACGCAAGCCTGGGCCCTAGCAGATTTCGATGACCAGCTTTTGCAGCAGATTGCTCCTATGGCAAAGGACTTGCGCGCCATTCTGGACCGTATGGAAAACCGAACGGCGGGATAAGAAAAAAAGGCGATGATTTCCTCTTGCCCCTGCCGGGAAAGTCTTTATGAACACGTCATCGTCGGGCTATGGCGCAGCCTGGTAGCGCGTCCGTCTGGGGGACGGAAGGTCGCAGGTTCGAGTCCTGCTAGCCCGACCAAATCACACCGACGTTTATGGCAGACAGGCCAGATCCCGCTCTGGCATCAGGGGGGATCGGAATGACAGGCGTATGCCCGAACCAGCAGATCGAAACGATGATCGCGCGTGGTGAGATCACCGCCAACCCCGAGGTGATCCCTGCACAAATTCAACCCGCGAGCCTTGATTTACGTTTGGGAACAGTCGCTTACCGGGTTCGCGCGTCGTTTCTGGCAGGCGAAGGCCGATCAGTCGCCGACCGTCTTGCCGAATTCGAAATGCACCGTATCGACATTTCGGATGGCGCGGTTCTTGAAAAAGGCTGTGTCTATCTGGTGCCGCTGATGGAGGCTCTTGACCTGCCCAAAAGTATAACCGCGGTCGCTAACGCCAAAAGCTCGACCGGGCGTCTCGATCTGCTAACCCGCACCATCACCGATGGAGGTACCGAGTTCGACCGCGTGCCTGCGGGCTATGCTGGTCCTTTGTACGCCGAGATCTGCCCCCGTTCCTTCTCGGTGCTGGTCCGGCCGGGGATGCGGCTGAATCAGATTCGGTTCCGCCACGGTCAGGCCGTGCTGAGCGACGCGGAACTGACCGCGTTGCACCGTGACTCGCCATTAGTCGACGGGCCGGCGGTGATTCAGGACGGGCTGGGCTTTTCCGTCGACCTGCGACTGCCCGACACCGATCTTGTCGGCTATCGTGCCAAGCCACATACAGGCGTGATCGACCTGGACCGGATCGGCGAATATGACCCGCAAGAGTACTGGGAAGAGGTGCGCACAACGGATGGCCGCATCATTCTGGACCCCGGCGCATTCTATATCTTGGTCAGTCGTGAGGCGGTGCACATCCCGCCCATGTATGCCGCAGAGATGGCCCCCTATCTTGCCATGGTTGGTGAGTTTCGGGTGCATTATGCCGGGTTCTTCGACCCCGGCTTTGGCCACGCCGCAGCAGGTGGTGCGGGATCACGCGGTGTTCTGGAAGTACGCTGCCACGAAGCACCGTTTGTTCTGGAACACGGTCAGGTCGTTGGTCGGCTGGTCTACGAAAAAATGGCCGAAATGCCCACGCAACTTTATGGCTCGGGCATCGCGTCAAACTATCAGGGTCAAGGGTTGAAGCTTTCCAAACACTTCAAAGTTGACTGATCAGAATTTCATGAACCGACGCATCTGACGCGTTACTTTCTGTGCCTGACCCAGTTGTCGTGACGGGCGTGGCCCTGCGGTGTTGCCGCGTTTGGGTGCATCGGTGCCTTGATCCGATCTGCCACCCATTCGGCTTGCCACATCAAAGCCTTTGTCGACGCCTTTGTTGATGAGGCGGCGCATGACCTGACGGACGATCATGTCAATGATCCGATTGGCGTTCATAGTTCAACTCCATTTCCTGAGCCCTAACATAAGCGATCAGTGTGGCAACAAAAGGCCCCGCTGATCACTCTTCCTCGAACAGCTCCGTCTGATCTTCGTCTTCTTCGTTTTCCTGTCCCTCGCCTAAGGGAATAGTGCCGGGCGGTGGACGGTTTTCCAGCAACCCCGCGGCACGCAGTTCTTTGAGCCCAGGCAGGTCGCGCGCGTTTTCAAGTCCGAAATGGTCGAGGAACTGCGGCGTCACCACAAACGTCACCGGGCGGCCCGGGGTCATGCGGCGGCGACCCAGCCTGATCCACTCCATCTCTAGCAGCTGATCGATGGTCCCGCGCGAAACCGAAACGCCGCGTATCTCCTCGATCTCAGCCCGTGTGCAGGGTTGGTGGTACGCCACGATTGCCAGCGTCTCGATCGCGGCACGGCTCAACTTGCGAGTCTCAACCGTTTCCTTTTGCATCAGAAATCCTAGGTCCGGGGCCGTTCGAATGGCCCAGGCCTCGCCAACACGGGTAACCTGAACACCGCGACCCTCATAACGTTTCTGAAGCATTTCAACGGCTTGCGCTGCGTCGCTACCATGCGGCATACGAGCCTCAAGATCGGCGATTGTCACCGGCTCGGCGCTGGCGAACAACACCGCCTCGACCATGCGTTCCTGCTCTGCCATTGGGGGCGCTTCGAACAGGGTGCCGGTGCCTTCGTCTTCGGGGGCGTCAATCACGGGTGTCAGTCCTCTTGCGCAGTTGGATCGGGGCAAAGGTTTCGGCCTGCTTGATCTCCATATGTCCTTCTTTCACCAGTTCCAGCGAGGCCGCGAACGTCGCCGCGGTGGCCGACCTGCGACGCACTGGATCAGCATCCCAGCCTTGGGGCAGATAGGTTTCCATATCCGTCCAAGTCCCAGCAAATCCGATCAGGGGTCGCATCCGTTCCAGCGCCTGCTCCATGGTAAACACCGCATCGCGATCCATAACAAAGGGGCGGAATTCGTCCCGCGTTCGAATACGCGCATACCCCTGCATGAGGTCCAGCAAAGTGGCCGAGTATGTCACCGTGCGGATGCGAGTGACATCCTCACCCTGCCCGCGTTTGAAGAAATCGCGCCCCAGTTGGTCCCGCGCCATCAGACGTGCGGCGGCGTCGCGCATGGCCTGAAGGCGTTCAAGCTGAAACGCCAGATGCGCGGCCAGCTCTTCACCAGATGGCCCCTCGTCATCAGGATCAGGGGGCAAGAGCAGGCGAGACTTCAGGAAAGCCAGCCAAGCCGCCATCACCAGATAATCTGCGGCCAGTTCGATGCGCAGCGCACGCGCCTTCTCCACAAAGGCAAGATATTGATGCGCCAGTGCTAGGACCGAGATTTTCCGCAGGTCGACTTTTTGCGTACGGGACAGGGTCAGTAATACGTCCAACGGGCCTTCAAACCCGTCGACATCAACAATCAGCGCTTCGGCCGCAAGGCGATCCGCGACCGAGACCGGGTCTTCGCTGAAAAGGTTATCGTTCATACACCTGCCCGCCCATTAGGGCAGATAGTTCCGCTTCGGCAGCTTGGATGTCAAGTTCCGCAGGCTTTTGACGCATAGCCAGCGCCCTTTCTGCGCGTTTCTGTGCCTGTGCAGTCATTTCTCCGGCCGCAATCAGAACCTTTTCGCGGGCGGCGAACGACCCGTTGCAATGCAATACAACGTCGCACCCGGCACTCAGCGCCTTGTGCGCAATATCCTCGGGCGCGCCGCTGAGGGCTTTCATCGAGATATCGTCCGTCATGATCAACCCGTCAAAGCCGATTGTGTTGCGGATCAAGCTGATCATGGTGGGTGAAATCGTGGCTGGTTGCGGGTCGATGGCGTCAAATACCAAATGCGCGGTCATCCCCATCGGCAAGGTGTTGAGGGCGCGGAACGGCGCAAAATCCATCTGTTCCAGCGCATCTTTCGTCAGGCTCACATGCGGCAGATCGTGGTGGCTGTCCAAGGTCGACAAGCCATGCCCAGGCATATGTTTGAGTACTGGCAAGACACCCCCGTCCAAATGCCCCTGTGCGACAGCCTTTCCGATCTGGGAAACCACTTTCGGATCAGAGCCATAGCATCGGTTTTTCAAAAACGCGTGGGTGTCCTGGCGCGCCAGATCGACCATCGGCGCGCAGTTGCTGTCGATGCCAAGCGCAAATAGTTCATGAGCGATCAGACGATAGCGTAGATAAATGGCCCGTTCGGCATGATCCCCGGCACGGTGGACGTGATCAAGCGGTGGCATCCAATCCCGTGCCAACGGTGCGCGCAAGCGTTGAACCCGGCCGCCCTCCTGATCGATCGTGATAGGGCAGTTGCGGTCAACAGCGTTGCGAAAGTCATCGCAGAGGGCACGTACCTGATCGGCGGTCTCAATGTTTCGGGCGAACAGAATGAACCCGAACGGGTTCATTTCGCGAAACAGGCTTTTTTCTTCGGGCGTCAGGCGTAAACCTTCCGCATCGCTGATCGCCGCGCCGAACGTCACCGAGCGGCGACCGGAATACAATCTGCGCCCTGCGCCTCTAGCGCCGCACAGAACTGGCGCGAGTCGCTCAGGTCGTCAAATCCGACAACGCGCAGACGGTAAAATGTCCGTCCACCACGTGAAGTCTTCTGGATAACCCTCTGCTTTCCAAACATATATTCACCAAATCGACCATTCAAACGGTTCCATTCTGCCGATGCCACATCCGGGCTTTCATACGCCCCAAGCTGGGCCATTCTTGTGCCCTTGGTCAGCTTGTTTGGGTCCACATCCAGACCCACCGCCGCCTTTACGGCAGCGTTGATCGCATCCTCAGTGCTTTTGCTGGTTGAAAACCCACTCGGTCTGGAACGCGCCGGGCGGGTAATGGGCCGCAGCGAACGGCGAACACCCGGCAGGGCTGCCAGTTCCGGATCGGGCAGAAGCGCCGCCAGATCGGCGGGGTCAATTGCGGGCTCTTCTTCGGGCGTTACCAGTGCTGCAAGCTGCACTCCATCTTCGGTCGTGTTGTCGATTTTTGCCGCCTCGCCTGCCAGTTCAGCGACCAGAGCGTCCACGTTGCCCTGACGCAACCGGGCGGCTTCCTGATCGGAAATCTCTTCCTGCACGACATGCACGGCAGGAGTGGCACTCAAGGGTTCAACCGGAATATCCTCATCCGCCAAAGAAACCGGGCGGGGCGCAAGGATCAACCTGTCCGCCGGAGGCGCTGCAGTCCCGACTGCAGCCACAGTATTCACAGCAAGCCCTTGGTGATCCGCAGGCGTTCCGCCCGGGTTTTCAGGCTGAATTCGCATCGGTCCTTCAATGGCCCGCACCACCGGCACGCCGCTGACGTCCCGCATGACAAGCTTGTAGCCCCAGACACCAATCCCTGCGACCAGTGCCAGCGATGCGGCCGCTCCCACAGCGTTTAGGATACGACCCAGCCCCGCAACACGCGGTGCCTCATCATAGTCCGGCAAATCCTCGGGATACTCATACCCATCCTGCGGATACGGTTGATTCGTATAATGCATATGCTCGGGGCGCGCCTGCCCCGCGTAATCGTAACGTGCCATGTCCGCCTCACCGCCCGTTTCGCGCCGGAAAATAAGGCGCGCGGGTCATTTCTTGCCTACCTCAAACCGGCGCGTCGGGCGGAGTTTGTTACCGCATCTCCTGCGCCGGAGTAACACCAAGAATACTCAAGCCTGCTGAAATCACAACAGAAACAGCCCGGGCCAATGCGATTTTCGACTGGCTTGTGGCAACATCGCCATCTTGAATGAAGCGCAGTTGAGTTTCGTCGTTCCCCTTGTTCCACAGCGCGTGGAAATCACCTGCGAGCTCGTACAGGTAAAAGGCAACGCGATGCGGCTCGTTGGTGCGCGCCGCGATTTCGACCAGACGTGGCCATTCCGCCAGCTTCTTGGCAACCGTCAGTTCAGAGGCGTGGTCATTCTTGCTCAGGTCCGCGCTGGCTAGGGCGGTGTCATCGGCAGCGATACCTGCTTCGGCGGCACGGCGCAGCACGCTCATGACGCGGGCATGCGCATATTGAACATAAAACACGGGATTTTCACGGCTCTGCTCAAGCACCTTGTCAAAATCGAAGTCAAGTGACGCGTCGTTCTTGCGGGTCAACATTACGAACCGGGTCACGTCCGGGCCGACGTGATCCACCACGTCGCGCAGGGTAACAAAGTTCCCTGCCCGCTTGGACATCTTGAACGGCTCGCCATTCTTCCACAGCTTTACCAATTGGGTCAGCTTGATATCCAGCGGCACCTTGCCGTCCGACAACGCCGACACCGCTGCCTTCATCCGTTTGACATAGCCGCCATGGTCCGCACCGAAAACGTCGATCAGCGCGTCGAAGCCACGGCTCACCTTGTCGTAGTGGTACGCGATATCTGGCGCAAAATAAGTCCAGCTGCCATCCGATTTCTTGACCGGGCGATCCACGTCGTCGCCGTGTTCGGTGGATTTGAACAGTGTCTGCTCGCGCGGTTCCCAGTCTTCGGGTTTTTTACCCTTGGGCGGCTCCAAAACGCCTTCGTAGATCAGGCCTTTGTCGCTCAACGATTTCAACGCGGCCTCGATCTTACCGGTGCCGTAGAGCGATTTCTCTGAGAAGAACACATCCATCTCAACGCCCAGCGCCTTCAGGTCGTCGCGGATCAGATCCATCATCGCGTCGGTGGCAAAGCTGCGCAACTCTTCAAGCCACACGCTTTCCGGTTTGTCGATCAGGCTGTCGCCGTATTTCTCTTTCAGCGCCTCACCGATCGGGATCAGGTAGTCGCCGGGATAGAGCCCTTCGGCAATCTCGGGGCTCAACCCGTTGGCTTCGCGATACCGCTCGTAAGCCGAGCGCGCCAGCACATCCACCTGCGCGCCGCCATCATTAATGTAGTATTCACGCGTCACGTCATGGCCGGAATACGCCAGCAAACTCGCCAGCGCATCGCCGAACACTGCCCCCCGCGTGTGACCCACATGCAGCGGGCCGGTTGGGTTGGCCGAGACATATTCCACGTTGACTTTCTGCCCGTGGCCCATGGTCGAGCGCCCATAGTCGGCGCCCTTTTCCAACACTGCCGCCAGAACGCCCTGCCAAACCGTCGGTGCAAGTCGCAGGTTCAAGAACCCCGGCCCGGCCACCTCGGCACTGGTGATGCGTGCATCCGCTGCCAGCTTTCCCGCCAGAACGTCGGCAATATCGCGCGGTTTCATCTTGGCGGGTTTTGCAAGCACCATTGCTGCGTTTGTGGCCATATCGCCATGCCCCGCATCGCGCGGAGGTTCGACCGCCACGTTGTCAAAATTCAGCCCCTCGGGCAGCGTACCTTCGGACTGCATCTGCGCCAGCGCGTCCAGCACAAGGCCGCGGATCTCGGAAAACAGGTTCATTTCGGATGTCCTTTTGCTTGTCGGGCGGTTTAACACGCGTCACGGCAAGGTCAATGGAAGCGGTCAGTTTCAGACCGGACAGACATCAACAGCGGGGCCGGTCGTGTGTAGGCTCGTCAGGGTGCCGCCGGACAGCTATCGGCCCGTCAGTCTTTTGTGGTCCTGAAGGGCAAAGCGGTCAGTCATTCCTGCAATATAGTCCGACACAATCCGGGCCAGCGCAGTTTCATCTTGGGCAGCCTCGATATCACCGTGCCACCGTGTAGGCATCTGCTTGGGGTCAGCAAGGTAGATTGGAAAGAGCTCCTCAACAACTTTACTGACGTCGGCCCTGACTTTCATCACGCTGGGCGCGCGATACATGCGCGAAAACAAAAACGTCCTGATTTCTTTAAGCTGCGACCACAGGCCCAGTGAGAACTGAACCACGGGATAGCCCAGATTCCGAATATCCTCGACACGTTGTGCGCCTGACTTGGCGATAAGGCCGTGCGATGTGTCAATGACGTCTGAAACCATGACACCAAAAACACGCCGCAACGCCTCGTGCCTGCGGCGGTATGGGTCTAGCCCAGGATATTTTCGGTCTACTGCGGCGTAACAATCGCCCACGATGGGCAATTCTTGGATTTCTTCATCGGTGAACAGATTTGCCCGCAAACCATCCAGCAGATCGTGGTTATTGTAGGCAATGTCATCAGACAGCGCCGCCACCTGTGCCTCGGCACTGGCGTGCGTGTGCAGCTCCAAATCGAAGCTGCCGTTACATTCGGCCAAAGCCCAAGGCAAGCTACCGACTACAGGGCCGTTATGCTTGGCAATTCCCTCCAAGCACTCCCACGTCAGGTTACAGCCATCGAATTCGGCGTAGTGGCGTTCCAGCTTGGTAACGATACGAATGGCCTGAGCGTTGTGGTCAAATCCGCCATATGGCTCCATCAGCGCGTGCAGCGCGTCTTCTCCAGTATGGCCGAATGGCGTGTGTCCAAGATCATGTGCCAATGCGACAGCTTCGGTTAGTTCGGGGTTCAGACCTAAAGCACCGGCAATCGTGCGGGCGACCTGGGCGACCTCGATGGAATGAGTCAGACGGGTTCGATAGCTGTCCCCTTCATGCTCAACAAAAACCTGCGTCTTGTGTTTGAGCCTCCGAAACGCGCTGGCATGAATGATCCGATCCCTGTCACGCTGGAAACATGATCGGAAACTGCTTTCTTCCTCAGGCACAAGCCGCCCCTTCGCGCGGCCCGGGTCCGAGGCAAATCCCGCTCTTTCCAAAGGTCTTGTCCTTGTCGCCTGTCCTAAGGTTTCATATATTGTAGCGTGGTCGAGAAATAAACCTTTGGAGTCCGGCATGAATCTGCCCCCAACAGTCACCGAACGCGCTTTTGACCGGTTGGCCGAAATTGGCGCCGCTGATCAGGGTCAGGCCCTGCGGGTCGCTGTTGAAGGCGGCGGATGTTCCGGTTTTCAGTACGAAATCGCGCTGGACACACCGAAGGAGGACGACCTTGTATTGGAAGGCAAAGGGCAAAAGGTCATTGTCGACTCGGTTTCACTGCCATTTCTTGAAAATGCCGTTATTGACTTTACTCAGGAACTGATCGGTGCGCGGTTTGTAATTGAAAATCCGAACGCGACCTCTTCCTGTGGCTGCGGTACGTCCTTTTCTATGTAATCGCCAGCGGGGGCTTTGCCCCCACACCCCCAGGATATTTCCAGCCAGATGAAGCAAGGGTCCGCTCTCCGACCCTTCCGCCGGAGAGCTTCACCTGGCGCGGTCATCGGCGTCCCCGCCTGTACCGCAGAACTTTTGTTGCTCAAAACAGTTAAGGGTTCGTTACTTCATTTGGCTAAAAATATCCCGGAGCGCGAGGCGGAGCCTCGCAAACCCGCTCTTCGACTTGCCGTTGGGCCGGTTCTGCGCGATAGGTTGCCATAAGGCTTCGGAGGATCGCGCATGAAAATCGCCACGTTCAACATTAACGGCATCAAAGCGCGGGCCGAAGCTTTGCCGCGGTGGCTGGACGAGGCGCAGCCAGATGTCGTTCTATTGCAGGAAATCAAATCGATTGATGAGAACTTTCCTCGCGAGATGTTCGAAGAACGGGGCTTTAATGTGGAAACGCACGGTCAGAAAAGCTTTAACGGTGTCGCGATCCTTTCAAAGCTGCCGCTTGAAGATGTGACGCGTGGGTTGCCCGGCGATGATGAAGACGAGCAGGCACGCTGGATCGAAGCCACGGTAATTGGCAAAAAGGCTTTGCGCATTTGCGGATTGTACCTACCCAATGGTAACCCCGTGCCGGGCCCGAAATACGACTATAAGCTGTCATGGATGGAGCGGCTTTATCACCGCGCCGGTGATCTTTTGGCCAGCGAAGAACCGGCGCTGATGGCAGGTGATTACAATATCATCCCACAAGCTGAAGACGCTGCCCGCCCAGACGCTTGGCGTGAGGATGCTTTGTTTCGCCCTGAAAGCCGCGCGGCTTTTCGTAAAATCCTGAACCTTGGGTTTACCGAAGCATTCCGAGCCCGCGTTCAGGGCCCCGGCCACTATTCATTCTGGGATTATCAGGCAGGTGCCTGGAACAAGAATGACGGCATCCGGATTGATCACTTTTTGCTGACACCGCAGGCTGCTGACCTGATGCGCGATTGCCAGATTGATGCCGCTGTGCGCGGACACGATAAACCGTCTGATCACGTTCCGGTCTGGGTCGATCTTGACGTTTGAGGTGTCAGGCCGTCGCATCGTAGGCGTAGATCCACTCGTACCTCTTGGAAAGCCGGGGGCCGATGGCCTTCAACGCCAATTGTGCCGCCAGACGCATTGGGCCGCGAAGGTGAAAATTCCGCGCATTTGACCCGGCGGTGGCAACCACCTTTTTTGTTCTTGTAAGACGGCGGGATTCATACGCGGCCAACGCCTGTGCTACTCCGGATTGCTCTTCAAAGGATTGCGCCAGCACCCAGGCGTCCTCGAGGGCCAGACAGGCCCCTTGCGCCATGAAGGGCAGCGTCGGATGTGCAGCATCTCCAAGCAGGGCCAACCGCCCGTTCTGCCAGTTTTCTGCTACGGGACGCAGGAACAAAGCCCAGAGGTGTGTCTCGGTCACATCCGACAGGATATCTCGCACGCTCCCTCCGAAATCTGCAAAACGCGCGCGCAGTTCGTCGGGGTCACCCCGCAGACGCCAGCCTTCCTCTTGCCAGTCCGAACGTTCTTCGATCGCGACCACGTTCATCAACTGTTGATCGCGCAGCGGATAGGTCACCACGTGACGTCCCGGCCCCATCGTTAGCGAGGCGCACGGCATCAGTTCGCTGATCGCCCAAGGAATAACCGCGCGCCATGCGACTTGATTGGTAAACTGCGGTGTCTCCGCTCCGTTCAGGATAGGGCGTATCGCGCTGCGGCCCCCGTCAGCCGCAATCGCGCAGTCACAGCGCAAAGACTCGCCCGTGTCTAGCACCAATTCGGCTTCGGCCGGATGTTCGTGAACCTGCACCACACGCGCACCAAGGCGAATTTCAACGCCTGCACCCGTTGCCGCCCGATGCAGCAGGTCAAGAAGGTCGGCACGGTGATAGTAGTAGGTCGGTCCAGCCGCGGGCGCAGGAATGCGGCTTATGACGCGACCCTCGCGATAATCCCGTATGATCGTCCCGTGGGAGATCTGCGCATCCCCCGGCACGTCCTCCACGACGCCTAGCGCGCGAAGAACCGCAAAACCATTGGCGCTTATCTGTAACCCCGCCCCGACCTCGCTCAAGGCTGGGGCTTGTTCCAGCACCGTGACCTGCGCCCCGCGTTGCTGCAGAGCCAAAGCCGACGCTAGCCCCCCTATTCCACCACCAATGACGTAAACTTTTAGGCTGCCGATATTCATGCCGTTGACTTAACGCAAAAACGCCGGAGCAACAGGCCCCGGCGTTCATGAATTCCAGTATTTTGCAGCGATCAATCGTCGCGGTGCACCTTCTCGCGGCGTTCATGCCGTTCCTGTGCCTCAAGCGTCATGGTTGCGATCGGGCGCGCGTCGAGACGTTTCAGCGAAATCGGATCGCCGGTCATCTCGCAATAGCCATACTCACCCTCATCGATACGGCGCAGGGCCGAATCGATCTTGGCAACCAGTTTACGCTGACGGTCTCTGGTCCGCAGTTCCAGCGCGCGGTCTGTTTCCTCGCTCGCTCGGTCTGCAACGTCCGGAATGTTCCGTGTGTTGTCCTGCAGTCCTTCGATCGTATCGCGGCTGCCAGCCAAAAGTTCATTCTTCCAGTCCAGCAGCTTGCGGCGGAAATACTCAAGCTGACGGTCATTCATGAAAGGTTCATCTTCGGCCGGGCGATAGTCTTCCGGCAGAAAAACTTCCTGCTTCATTTTTGCTCCCTCGGTATAGCCAGTGACGTCGGTTGCTGATGTTTCACCTGTCATTTGGCACCCCCTTCTGCGGAGCATGTATCCGACGCGCGTGAGAATGTCACTACACAAACGTCGACTTGATACTTTATAGCTCAGACTTGATTAACTTCACGACACAGAACACCAAAACCTTGTTTTTCTGTGGAAAATATCGGGCAAAAATTGGGCGACTCAGGACTGGCAATTCATTTCAGAATGCCGTGATCGGAAAAAAGACTGAGTGCCCTTAGAAATTCATATCACGGGACGCCGCGGCCCGCTTGTCAAAATCATCACCCCTCTGTAACCCGAACAGCACAGTTCGCGCCAAACCACACGAGGGGCCCATGACCGCACGTTTCCAAGGCACAGCAGAATATGTCGCCACAGATGATCTTACGATTGCAGTGAACGCAGCCGTAACGCTTGAGCGCCCGTTGCTTGTGAAAGGTGAACCCGGCACCGGCAAGACCGAGTTGGCCAGGCAGGTGGCTGGGGCGCTGAATCTGAAGATGATCGAGTGGAACGTCAAATCGACTACCCGCGCGCAGCAGGGTTTGTACGAGTACGATGCGGTTAGCCGGTTGCGCGACAGTCAGCTTGGCGAAGAACGTGTGCACGATGTGTCGAACTATATCCGAAAGGGGAAACTGTGGCAGGCGTTCGAGGCAGATGAAAAAGTCGTTCTTCTGATCGATGAGATCGACAAGGCGGATATCGAGTTTCCCAATGACCTTTTACAAGAGCTCGATAAAATGGAGTTCCACGTCTATGAGACGGGTGAGACGATCCGCGCCAAGCACCGCCCTATCGTCATCATCACCTCGAACAACGAAAAGGAATTGCCAGACGCCTTTCTGCGCCGCTGTTTCTTTCATTACATCCGCTTCCCGGACGAGGCGACAATGCGCCGGATCGTCGAGGTTCACCATCCAGGTATCAAAGACGGGTTGCTGACCACCGCCCTTACCCAATTCTATGAAATTCGCGACACGCAAGGACTGAAGAAAAAGCCGTCTACCTCTGAGGTATTGGATTGGTTGAAGTTGTTGTTGGCAGAAGACCTGAGCGCAGAGGACCTGAAACGCGATGGTGTCAATGCCCTTCCCAAGCTGCACGGCGCGTTGCTGAAGAATGAACAAGACGTACACTTGTTCGAAAGGCTTGCCTTTATGGCACGCAGCAAACGCTAAACATCAGACCATATTCAGATCGCTGCTTGCGTTGGACAGGCCTGGCTGTCAGCATTGCAAGTGGCGGTCCGGACGAACCGGGCCAGGTTGGATCGGGACAGAACGGGACACTGTGATTGGCTGACACTTTGACCATCCGCGCGTTGCGGCCCGAAGACCTACCAGAGTGGTCCGAGATGTGGCGCGACTATCTTGACTTCTACGAGACCACCGTCTCGGACGAGGTGTATGCCACCACATTCGCGCGGCTTCTCGGGGACGACCCACATGATTTTTCATGCTTCGTTGCGGAGCACGACGGTCAATTGCTGGGTCTGACGCATTACCTGTTTCATCGGCACGCCTGGAAAATCGAAGACGTCTGTTATCTTCAGGACCTTTTCACGCGCCCTCAGGCGCGCGGCATCGGTGTTGGGCGCGCCCTTGTTCAGGCGGTGTATGACGAAGCTGACCGTCAGCGCGCCCCATCGGTTTACTGGCTGACGCAGGAATTCAACCACACCGCCCGCAAGCTGTATGACCGCATCGGCAAGCAAACGTCGTTCATCCGGTACCAGCGCTCATGATACGTTGGGCCGCTCTTCTTGCCGCAGCAGTGCTGGCTGGCTGCGCAACGGTTGAACCGGTCGAAATTCCCACCCGCGTCAAGGCGATTGAAGAGACGTTGCCGCCGGCAAAGGCATTCACGCGCGCGTCCCCAACGCCTCCGGCCCGGTCAAACGCGAATATCGCGTCGGATTTCGTGTCGTTGCATTTTGAGCTGGAAGGTGGCGCGCAATTGCCCGTGTTCACCCGGTTTGAAACGCCTGTCACGGTGCGCCTTACCGGCTTGCCCACGCCCTCAATGCAGCGGGACCTCACCCTGTTGCTGAACCGGTTGCGGCGCGAAGCCGGGATCGACATCCGCCAAATCTCGGACGGTACGGCCAACATCACGATCGAAGCCGTGAGCCAGGATCAAATCCAAGAAATTCTGCCGCAGGCCGCCTGTTTCGTGGTGCCCAATTCTTCGAGTTTCGAAGAATATCGCCGCGACCGCCGCAAACAGAAAAGCAGTTGGAGCCGCCTGAACAGCCGCGAGCGTCTGGGCATTTTTGTCCCCTATGACGTCAGTCCACAGGAAAAACGCGATTGTTTGCATGAAGAGGTCGCACAGGCGCTGGGGCCGTTGAACGATCTCTATCACCTGCCGGATTCGGTGTTCAACGATGATAACATCCACACCGTTCTGACGGGATTTGACATGCTGATCCTGCGCACCGCCTATGCGCCCGAGTTGCGCAGCGGCATGACGCGCGAACAGGTTGAAGCCGTCCTGCCGGGCGTGCTGAACCGTCTGAACCCGCGCGGAAACACCCTGCCTGCTCAGCCGGTTTCCGGCACGCCCCGAGAATGGATCAATGCCATTCAGAAATCACTGCGCCCGCAAGTCAGCGCACAACGGCGCATGCGGGCCGCGCAAAGAGCCGCACAGATCGGGCAGGAACAAGGCTGGACCGACCACCGCCGCGCCTATCCGTATTACGTGATGGGACGCATGGCGCAGTTCGACAACCCGCAGAAGGCTTTGCAGAACTATCAGCTTGCGCTGCAATACCTGCGCGCGGCACCCGGCACCGAGGTGCATCAGGCATATGTTACGACCCAAACTGCTGCTTTTGCCCTTGCACGGGGCAAAGGACCAGAGTTTCTGCCAGAACTGGACAAAGCCATCAGTGTCATGACACGGGCCGAGAACGCCTCGCAACTGGCGACGTTGTTGCTATTGAAATCCGAAGCGCTCAATCAGGCCGGGCGTTCCGCTCAGGCACGTTCCGTCAGGCTGGACAGTCTTGCGTGGGCGCGCTACGGGTTCGGATCGGAAACAGTGGTCCGGTCGTTGATGCAAAACGTTGCCGAAGGACCCGCCAACAGCAGGGGCGGATAGCGCATGGTCGTAGTTCTGGGAATGGCGATACTGGGGGCAATCCTTGGGGCGATGACCGCACGCAAACGCAAGGGCAGCGGTGCAGACATCGCACAATATGCCGCTGGCTATGGCATCGCCTTTGCTCTGCTGGGGTTGGTCTTGTCTTTGCTCCTTGTGCGATTTGTGGTCTGACCGATGTTTCTGCCCTTCTTCGAAAACCTCAGGAAGTCCGGCGTTCCCGTCTCATTGCGCGAATACCTGACCTTTCTGGAGGGCATGAAAAAGGGTCTGGCGACCTATGATGTTGAGGCGTTTTACTACCTCGCGCGCGTCTCGATGGTGAAAGACGAACGCAACATCGACAAGTTCGATCGTGCCTTTGCCGCCAGTTTTGAAGGGTTGGATGCGATCAGCTTCGAACAGGTGCTCGAGGCTGTCGATATCCCTGCCGACTGGCTGGCCAAGATGGCCGAGAAACATTTGTCCGAGGAAGAGAAGGCTGAAATCGAGGCCTTGGGCGGTTTTGAAAAGCTGATGGAGACGCTGCGCGAACGGCTCAGCGAGCAGCAAGGCCGTCATCAGGGCGGCAACAAGTGGATCGGGACGGCCGGAACCTCTCCGTTCGGGGCATATGGGTATAATCCCGAAGGTGTCCGCATCGGCCAGAAAGAAAGCCGCCACAAGCGTGCGGTCAAAGTCTGGGACAAGCGGGAATTCAAGAACCTCGACGACACGGTTGAGCTGGGCACCCGCAACATCAAGGTCGCGCTGAAACGCCTGCGCCGCTGGGTGCGCGAAGGCGCGGCTGAAGAGCTTGACCTTGACGGCACGATCCGCGCCACCGCCGAACATGGCTATCTGGATGTCAAAACCCGCCCCGAACGCCACAACGCAGTCAAGGTTCTGCTGTTCCTGGATGTGGGCGGTTCAATGGATCCGCATGTCAAAGTGGTCGAGGAATTGTTCTCGGCCGCCCGGACCGAGTTCAAGCATTTGGAATACTACTATTTCCACAACTGCCTGTATGAAGGCGTCTGGCGCGACAACCGCCGTCGCTGGGATCAGCAAACACCGACGTATGAGGTGCTGCGCACCTATGGCTCGGATTATAAGTGCATCTTTGTTGGCGATGCCTCGATGAGCCCCTATGAAATCGCTTATCCTGGCGGTGCGAACGAGCATTGGAACCAGGAATCAGGTCAGGTCTGGCTGCAGCGCGCACGCGAGCAGTGGCCGTCAAACCTATGGATCAATCCGGTGCCGGAAAAGCACTGGAATTACACCCACTCCATCGGCATGATTCAGGACATCTTCGAAGACAGAATGGTGCCTATGACATTGGCCGGGCTCGAAAAAGGCATGCGAGAGCTGACACGTTAATCGACGGCATCCGATTGTTGAGTGACAGGGCCACTCAGCAAGGGCTGGTCGTGGCCTGAGATGACGTGCCCACGAACAACCAACAACTTTTTGATTGCTCTTGCCGCCAGGCGCACCCATATCTTGGGCATGTTTCGTCTTACCCCAATCCTGCTGGCAATCGCCTATGCCCTTGTGATGTATCGTGTTTCCGTATGGCGCACGCATCGCGAGTTGGATGCAAAATCGACCGAACTGGCAGATCCGGCGTTGAAACGCATGACCGATCGGCTTGCAGCAGCTTTGGGGATCGAACGCGTTCCTGTCTATATCTATGAAATTGACCCCGTGAATGGTCTTGCTGCGCCCGATGGTCGAATTTTCATCACGCGTGGCTTTTACCGCAAGTTTCGCAGCGGAGAGGTCTCGGCCGAGGAAATGGCAAGCGTGATCGCACATGAGTTGGGGCATGTCGCCTTAGGGCACGCGCGTCGGCGGATGATTGATTTCTCGGGCCAAAACGCGATGCGGGCGGCGTTGATGATGCTTCTGAACCGTTTCATTCCCTTTATCGGGGCGTGGATTGCCAATGCTCTGACCCATCTTCTCGCGTCGCGTCTGTCACGCGGGGATGAGTATGAGGCCGATGAATATGCAGCCGCCCTGCTGACAAAGGCAGGGATCGGGATAGGGCCGCAGAAGTCCCTGTTTCACAAACTGGAAGACCTGACGCAACAGCGGGCCGGTGTCGTTCCTGCTTGGCTGATGAGCCACCCCAAAACCGACGAACGCATCGCCGCGCTTGAAGCGCTTGAGCAGCGCTGGGGTACAGAAGCCTAGTCAGGCGCGGCAATTCGCTTGCCGCGTGATAGGCCTTAGCTGGCCAATGCCTTCCCCAAACGCGGCAAGCGCGCCTTTTTCATCAACGCCCGCATGGCCCATTGGTCGCCGGACAATCGATTGGCTTCTGCCAGTACACGCGCGGCAACATCCCCCATTCCGTCGGGGTCAATTTGCCAGAATCCGAGCAACAAGCTGTCAGGGTCGCGGCGGTCAAGACCTTCTTCCGACAGAATGTTCCTTGGAAAATCCTTTGCATTGACGGTTACGATAACGTCCGCCGATGCCCCCACTGCCGTTGCAAGAACGTGGATATCGGCGCTGTCAGGTAGCCACAGCCGCTGTTCAAGCCCCGGATTCGCGTTGCGTTCGGCCTCTGGCCACTGTGCTTGAGTCAAGGCGATCTCGGCACGGGCCTGAACCTCACCCTCCGGGCCCAGTTTGCGGGCTGCGCGGGCCCATTCTTCGAGGATTCGTGCAGACCACACCGGCGAAAAATGGCCCTGCCTGGCGGCGCCAAGCAGCATCTCTCGCATCACCGTGGGATAGATGACGCAGGTATCAAGTACCGCCTTCATAACCGGTAGAACACCGCCTTGAGGTAGCCACTTTCGGCCAGTTGCGGCAGTTGCGGATGGTCGGGACCAGCGAAACCCGTATGGATCAGTTGAGCCTGTCGCCCTGCCCGACCAATCCCACGTGAGGACGCATCGCGGAACCGGCCCAGATCAGCCGCATGCGAGCATGAACACAGACCAAGATACCCACCGGGCGCCACCAGTGGCGCAGCAAGGCGCGCGATGCGCTCATAGGCGCGCAACCCTGCATCCAACGCCTGTTTTGACGGTGCAAAAGCGGGTGGGTCGCAGATGACTACGTCGAATTGCGCTCCCTCCTCACCCAGTTGCGTCAGAACATCGAAGGCATCACCTTGGCGAGTCTGCAAACGATCTGCAAAGCCCGAGGCCTGCGCGCCCTGCGCCGCCAGTTCAAGCGCTGCGACCGAACCATCAACGGCCAGAGCGTGTTCGGCCCCTCCGGCCAGCATCGCCAGTCCAAAGCCGCCCACATGGCTGAACACGTCAAGCACATTTGCACCCGGTTCCACCAGCCGGGCGGCGAAGGCATGATTGGGGCGTTGGTCATAAAACAGACCGGTTTTCTGACCTCCGGTGAGGTCAGCCATGTAGGTCGCGCCATTCATCGGCACCAGCAGCGGAGCGTCAGGCGCCGTTCCTCGCACGACCTGGTTTACGTCATCCAGCCCTTCAAGCCCGCGTGTGCGACCCGAGGCGTTTTTCAGAACTGTCGTCACGCCCGTCACCGCAACCAGCGCGTCGGTCAGAGTTTCCAGGTGCACTTCGGCCCAGGCGGCGTTGGGCTGAATCACGCAAGCCTCACCAAAGCGGTCGATAATCACGCCGGGAAAGCCATCCGCCTCGGCATGGATCAGGCGGTAGTACGGCGCGTCGAACAAGCGCTCGCGCATCTCAAGCGCACGGCGCAAACGGGTTTCGAACCAATCCGCATCCAGTTGCGTATCCAGATCGCGGTCCAGAACGCGGCACATGATTTTCGAGTCTGGGTTCACGGCGACCAACGCGATTGGGGTGCGTTTGTCGTCTTCGAGCACCGCCAAAGCACCCGAAGGGATTTTGCGTGTCCGGCGGTCGGTCACGATATCATTGGCATAGACCCACGGAAAACCATGTCGCAGGCCGCGCGCATTGGCTTTGGGTTTCAGGCGGATACGGGGGCGGTCGGTGGCTTGGGTCATGACGCCCTCTTAGTGGCGAACGCGTCCGGGGAAAAGCCCTAGCGGGGCCGAGATCGCCACCCGCCGCGCCGTTTCGGTGCTTTGGCCGATTGCAACCCCTCGGCCAGAACCTGCGTCATAGGATGATCTGCCTCTTCCGCGGCATAGACGGCGTGAAGATCGTTCAGAGCCTGCGTTTGATCCCGATCAGCAGGCAGGCTAAGCGCCCAGTCCAGAAAGATACTGCGGCATTCGGGCAGTGTGATCCCTTCGATACGATAGGCTTCGCGGATCAGACCCTTGTGATCGTTTGGATCATTATTGCGCGGCATCCTGCCCCTCCTCGATCACGCGGCCGATGATATCGGCGGCGGCGGTATAACTCTCTTGCAGCGCAGCCTGCAACTGTTCGACCTGTTCAAAGCCGGTGGCGCGGCACAGGAAGGCCGTGCCGCCTTCGCCGATCTTGTCAGCCTCGATAACCTTGCCAGACAACAACCGGGCAGCGCATTGCACGGACCAGCATAGATCATAGCAGGCCTTGAGATTTTGCGCCTGAGCGACGTCCAGTAATCCGGCTGCGACAGCACCGTCCAACCCGCTGGAGACATCACGCTGCGCAACACCCGATATCAGGGCACCGGTTTCCGCCACCAACTCGATATCCATCATCCGCCCTGCACCATTCTTGACGTCCCAGATGCCCGCAGGAGACTTGGCTGCCGCCAGACGCGCCCGCA
The DNA here is from genome assembly GCF_056159225.1 of Ruegeria sp. AWH4_226. Lineage (NCBI taxonomy): Bacteria > Pseudomonadati > Pseudomonadota > Alphaproteobacteria > Rhodobacterales > Roseobacteraceae > Ruegeria > Ruegeria sp. AWH4_226. The sequence goes on from NZ_JBSWUU010000001.1 coordinate 1,293,529, forward strand.
TCTCGGCCACTTCGCGCAGAACCTTGTGGCGATCTACGGGCTCAGACAGAAAATCTGTGCGGAATGACTCAATATCCTGCGCCAACCCTGAATCACCGGCAACCACGCAGGCACGGGTCAGGGCCAGATGCTCCCACACCCAGGCTTTGTTTTGCTGGTAGCTGATGAAACTGGACAGGCTGGTTGCTACTGGCCCCTGATTGCCCGAGGGGCGCAGGCGCATGTCGACCTCATAAAGCCGCCCTTGCGACATCGGCGCTGATAGCGCTGTGATTAGTGCCTGCGTGAACCGGGCATAATATGTGCGCGTGGCAAGCGGGCGCGGTCCATCAGACATCTCCTGATCCAGCGGGTCATAAATCACGATCATGTCCAGATCGGATTGCGAATTGATCCGCCCGGCCCCCAACGACCCCATGGCCAACACCGCCGCCCCGCGCCCCGGCGCAGGCCCATGTTTCTTTGCGAATTGATCGGTAACGCAGGGCAAGATCGCTGCGATAACGGCGCTGGCCAGTTCGGCATAGTATTGCCCGGCCTTAACGCCGTCGATCAACCCGCGCAGGTGGTGAACACCGATACGGAAATGCCACTCCTTGCACCAGCGGCGCGCAAAATCCAGTTTCGTTTCATAGTCATGCTCTTGCTCGAGCGCCTGTTCCAACTCGGCTTGTAAGACTGATTGCCCGGGCCAGGCGGCAAAGAAACTGCCACCGATCACCGCGTCAAACACGGATGCGTTGCGCGACAGATGCGCCGCCAGCGCATGTGACGTACCCACGATATCAACCAGTAGATCGATCAAATGCGGGTTTGCTTCGAAAAGGGAAAACAGTTGTACGCCGGCAGGCAAACCTGACAAGAACCCGTCTAGCGCCAACAACGCCTCATCCGGTTTCGCCGTTTTCGAAAGACGCGAAAGAAGCTCGGGCTTCAGCCGTTCGAATATCCGCCGCCCGCGTTGCGAGCGGAGCGCTGGATAAGTGGTCCAGCGGGCCAGAACACCTTGGTCGAAATCGGTTTCTCTGGCTGGTGCAGGCGTCGAAGACCCGGGGGCGAAGAACCCTTCGGTCAGCTCATGTACCTCGGTCAGACGACGGGTCAGGTCGGCAGTTAGCTCTGCGCCGTCAATCCCCATGAGACAGGCCACACGCTCAATCCCGTCTGCAGACTGCGGGACCTTGTGGGTCTGCGCATCATGGACCATCTGAATGCGGTGTTCGACCTGACGATGCGCGCGGTAGTGATCGGTGAGTTTTTCCGCGACCTCCTGAGGGATCCAGTTTTTTTTGGCAAGCGCTGACAGGCCGGACACAGTGCCGCGCACGCGCAGGTCAGGATCGCGCCCCCCGGCGATCAACTGACGGGTCTGAGTGAAGAACTCGATCTCCCGGATACCGCCCTGCCCCAGTTTCATGTCGTGGCCCGGTATTGTCAGTGCGCCACCGGTTCCTTTGTTCTCGCGAATGCGCAGGCGCATGTCATGGGCGTCCTGAATGGCCGCAAAGTCCAGATGGCGACGCCAGACAAACGGGCGCAGGGTATCAAGGAAATGCTGCCCAGCCGCGATGTCACCGGCGCAGGGGCGCGCCTTGATGTAGGCTGCGCGCTCCCACGTGCGGCCCAGACTTTCGTAATACCGTTCAGCCGCTTCAGCCGCCATGCAGACCGGCGTTACCGCTGGATCAGGGCGCAGTCGCAAATCGGTGCGGAACACATAGCCATCAGCGGTCTTATCGCTGAGCGTGGCGCAGAAATTACGCGTAGCACGCACCATACCGTGCCGTGCGTCATAGAAATCATCCGGGTCAAACCGAGTTTCGTCAAACAGCACAATCAGATCGATGTCCGAGCTGTAGTTCAACTCAAACGCGCCCATCTTGCCCATCGCAAGGATAATCATCCCGGCGGCTGTTTCCACGTCGTCCGGCCCCATCCCCGGCAGTTTGCCACGCCGGATGAGCGCTGCGATTTCGGCCTTTGCGGCCACATCCGCAGCCAGCGCCCCAAACTCCGTCAACGCCCCGGTCACCTTTTCCAGCGGCCATGCGCCCGCCAGATCGGCCAGCGCGGTCAGCAGCGCCAGCCGCCGTTTGGCCTGTCGCAATCCGGGTTTGAGCTGATCCGGAGGAAGACGGCGCGCGGCGTCCATCAAATCAGCCAATGCCTGGTCGGGGTGCTGCAAGGCACCGGGCAACCAATCACGCTCTTGCTCGATCAACCCTTTCAGGTACGGGCTGCTCCCCGCCGCGCCTGCGATCAATTCGCGCTGTTCCGGCGCAACGCCCTCCACGGCGCGCAGAGCTTCTTCGCCAAGCGAGGCATCGAAGGCGCGCGGTACGCGGTGAATGGTCAGCGGCGCAGTCATCGGACCTCCAACGGGGTGTCCTGACTGAAGCTGTTGACCCAAACGTCATTGCGACGTTCCCACAGGGATGAGATCAACATCGCCTCTTGCACCTCAAGCCCTGTGCGCTGGAAATCGGCGCGGTAGCTCAGCAACACCATGTCCGGGGTTAAAACCCGCAGCTTGGCCTGGCTTAGTTCGTACCGGGCCATTGTTGGCGCATCAGCAAACTGACTGACGTGATCATCCCGGTTTGCAAACCCGGTGGGGTACACTCCGAGAAAATCCGCACTCAACAGCGCACGATCAGCCGACGCATCACCATCGACCAGCGCCTTCCAAACCTGCTTTTCCAGAGAAAGGATATCTTCAAGCGAAGGGGTGGGTTTAACATCGTTGTTTTGCATGTGCGAAACCTGCGCCCGATCACGGTCAAGGTCAACCAGAGACCGCTCTTGATCTGTCAATGTAAATCTTTTTCACATAGACCCCTTGCAACTGGCCTTGTACATCCCATCTTTAGAATGTGAATACGATTTACATCAACCCCGGAGATACGAAATGACCGCACTGTCCGACCACGCCGTCCCTGCAAACCCGGGATGGCTTTACCGTGCCGAGGCCTGGATGGATGACAAGGGCAAAGGCGCCTGGATCGCCGCCATGGTGCTGGGTTTCATCTTTTTTTGGCCCGTTGGCCTTGCCCTTCTGGCCTATATGATCTGGAGCAAACGCATGTTCAGCAAATCCTGCAGCCGCCGCAAGTCGTGGCAGAGTCACATGAGCGCCATGAAACCGTCGGGTAACAGCGCCTTTGACGCCTACAAGTCGGATACACTCGCCCGGTTAGAACGGGAACAGCAAGATTTCGAAGCGTTCCTGCATCGCCTGCGCGAAGCCAAAGACAAGGCTGAATTCGATCAGTTCATGGACGAGCGCGCCCGCGAAAACCGCGACGAAGGCGAACGTGCCTGATCCAATCTTGCCCTGTCCCGGATTTCGGGACAGGGTATTCCCGAACAACGTCTCGGAAAAACTGAATGACCCACCTACCCGATCCAGACAGCCAACCCGAATTCTATCAGTCGGTTGTGACAAAACGCTTTGTAGCGTGGCTTTTTGATATCGCCTTTATCTCACTGCTGTGCATCGTGCCAGTCTTCCTGACTCTCGGTTTGGGGCTTTTCTTCCTACCACTGATCTACGCTGTCCTCAGCTTTATCTATCGCGTGGTTACGATCGCAAATGGATCCGCCACGTTGGGCATGCGCTTTATGGGCATTGAGTTACGCGATGCGTTCGGATCGCGCCTGGATATGGGCAAGGCCGTGGCCCACACTGCCGGATACTTCGTCAGCATGGCGTTTTTCGTGGTGCAAATCATCTCGGTCATCATGATGCTAACGAACGCACGACGCCAGGGTTTGACGGACTCGTTCCTTGGAACGGTCATGATCAACCAACGGGCATAAATTCAATCAAGTGAATCACTTGGCGGCTCAAGGAACCGTTGCTATCATCCCGTTTCAGGAGAGACGGGACCTTCATGCGACACACGCTGCCAATTGCGCCGCAATTCTATGTAACCGCACCCCAACCCTGCCCTTACCTTGAGGGCAGGATGGAGCGTAAGTTGTTCACAGCCCTTCAGGGGGAAGGCGCTGATCAATTGAACAATTCCCTGTCACAGCAAGGATTTCGCCGGTCGCAAAACGTGCTTTATCGCCCATCTTGCACCGATTGCGCAGCCTGTTTGTCTGCCAGAATCGACGTGTCGGCTTTCCGCCCCAGCAAAAGCCAGAAACGCACGGCCAAGCGCAATTCTTACCTGCAGCGCCGGGCAAATTCTCCGTGGGCGACAGACGAGCAATACGAGCTGTTTCGTCGCTATCTTGACACGCGCCATGCCGATGGCGGCATGGCCGATATGGACGTGTTCGAGTTTGCAGCGATGATCGAGGAAACCCCGATCCGCAGCCGCGTCGTCGAGTATGCCGATCCCGACACCAAAGACCTGATCGCGGTCAGCCTGACGGATGTTCTGGATGACGGTCTGAGCATGGTTTATTCGTTCTATGACCCCGAGCAGCCGCAAAGCTCATTGGGGACATACATGATCCTCGATCATATTGATATCGCGCGCGAGGCCGGCCTGCCTTACGTCTATTTGGGCTATTGGGTTCCGGGCAGCCCGAAGATGGGTTACAAGGCGCGGTTTGCCGGTCTTGAGGCTTATATGCGGGGTGAATGGCGCCGTATCAAAAACCCTGACGATCTGAACGAAACCGCCCATCACCCGCTGTCAACCGCCCCCATTGCCGAACAGGTCGCGGGTATTCAATTACCCGATCGTCACCCCACCAAAGGCTGATCACACATGCATCAGACGCTTCATGCTGTCGCCCTCGTGGTGCCGGACTACGATGCCGCGATTACCTTTTACACCCAGACGCTCAACTTCACGTTAACGAAGGACATCGACCTTGGCGGGGGCAAACGTTGGGTACTGGTAACGCCTCCGGGAACCGATTCAGGTTCATTGCTGTTGGCGCGTGCACAAGGCCCTGATCAGGTCGCCGCCGTCGGAAACCAAACCGGAGGTCGCGTCGGATTTTTCCTGCAAACAGATAATTTCGAACGCGATCACGCGGCGATGATGGCCAACGGCGTCCATTTCGAGGAAGAGCCACGCCATGAACCCTATGGCACGGTGGCTGTCTGGCGCGATCCATTTGGCAACCGATGGGATTTGCTCCAATTCTCTGAGTGAGCCGTTCCACTTACCCAAGCTAGAGGCGGTTTGAGTTGTCGCCCCAACTATCGGGCGTGACTAAATTGGTGTCTCAGCCTGCTGACCGAACCCCACGAAATAGCAGCAACAAAAAAGCCGGAGGCTCGAAAGCCCCCGGCTGTGTTGTTTTATTCCGGCCGGATCAATTCGGGATCAGATCCGGAATGATCGTGACAATCGACGGGAAGGTCCAAAGGATGCCGATCCCAACCACCTGGATGATCACGAACGGTATGATCCCGCGGTAGATGTGACCGGTTGTCACCTCTTTCGGCGCAACGCCGCGCAGATAGAACAAAGCAAATCCGAACGGTGGCGTTAAGAACGAGGTCTGCAAGTTCACGGCCACCATGATCGTCACCCATTTCGGGTCAAACGAGCCGCCATAAATCACCGGGCCGACGATTGGGATCACGATGTAGATGATCTCAAGGAAATCCAGCACGAAGCCCAGGATAAACAGCACCAGCATCACGATCAGGAAGACAGTGAACTCATTGTCGAAACTGCGCAGGAACTGCTGGATATAGTGCTCACCACCGAACGAGATCACAACCAGGTTCAGAAGTTGCGATCCGATCAGGATAGTGAAAACCATCGAGGTCACCTTGGCCGTTTCACGCACGATTGGGGTCAGAACACCGCCTGCATACAGCACCCAGCACGCAAAAATCAGACCGAACAGCGCGTAGAGGTACGCTGCGTAGGCAATGAAGAAGGCGATCCAGCTTTCGACTGTCACACCATCCTGATTGATCCGCAGGTCGAAATTGATCCCCATCAGCATGCAGACAATGATGGCAAGCGTTGACCAGATGATCACTTTGCCCGTGAGGCCCTGATCCTGAAGCTTGCGATAGGCCGCCAGCATGATCGCACCACCCGCACCCAGCGCTGCGGCAGGAGTTGGGTTGGTGATACCACCCAGGATCGAGCCAAGCACCGCGATGATCAGAACCAGTGGCGGGAACACCACCCGGATCAGATCATTTGTTGCGCAGCGTTCAGCCGCGAATTTGCAGCCATAGATTGCCAGCGCAAACGGCACCGCCAAAAGCAGGAACGTGGTCCCGGACGTCGTTGTCGGAGAAATAGCCACAAGGTCAACCAGCAGCATCAACAGAAGCCCAATGGCCCCCACGATCAGCGGCTGCGTCGATTGTGAAGGCGCAATGCCACGGCCCATCAGCAACGTCAGACCCAGCAGTACGACGATAACCGCAACGCCAGAACCAATCGGAGCTGCCGCAGCAATTTTGGCATCCTGCGCGGCGGCCAGTTCTTCCTCGGACAGACGTTGTGCTTGCGTGACACCACCGGCTTCGTCCAGCGCTTGTTGCTCGGCCACGGCCTGATCCCAGGCGGATTGACCGTGAAGTTCGATCATCGAGGCCTTACATTCTTCCGACACGTTTGTACGCAGCGAAGCGCCTTCACCAATATCCGAAAAGGCAGAAACCGTGATGTTCTGACTACCAATGACACCCATGTTGCCCAGCAACAGGACGCCAACAATCAGCGCAACAGGCGCACCTAAAAGCCAGGTCAGACCTTCGCTCCGGGTAATCGGCTCACCACCGCCGCCGCCAAGCTCAACCGCCGGGGCTTTCTCGGGGTTTAGTAATGCGTAACCAAAGGCATAGAGCGCATATAGCAACGCAAGCATGATCCCCGGCAGCAGCGCCGCTTGGAACAACGTCCCTACCGAGACAACCGCAGGCTCACCCAGGTAAGTCAATGCGTCTGTACACCCGGCCTCAACCGCGCGGGTTTCCTGAGCGGTCGAATACAGGTCGCCCGCCAAAGTCCCCAACAGAACAATCACGATTGACGGAGGGATGATCTGCCCAAGCGTTCCCGACGCCGCGATAACACCTGTCGCCAGTTCCGGCGCATAGTTGTTCCGCAACATGGTCGGCAGCGCCAGCAGGCCCATCGTCACAACGGTCGCGCCCACGATCCCGGTCGAAGCGGCCAGAAACGCGCCAACGACAACGATCGAAACGGCCAAACCGCCCGGCAAAGGACCAAAGACACGCGCCATTGTGGTCAGCAGATCATTGGCGATCTTCGACCGCTCCAGCGTGATCCCCATCAGAACGAACATCAGGACGGCCAGCAATGTCTCGATCGCTTGTCCTGCCAAAACACGTTCATTGATGCGGTTGACGATAAAGGACACGTTGCGATCCAACGCGGTTTCCCAACCTGATGGGAAGACCGGCTCGCCTATCCTTGGTAAGTCCGGGAACCGGAATACGGATATCGACTCGGGTTTTACCCCTGAATTCACCAGGTCCCGATAGGCCTGCGTGCCTGTGTCGATCGCCTGATGTATCAACAACCCGGCGCTGTCCAAAGCCGCGATGATCCCGAATGAGATGATACCGGCCCCACCGATGGCAAAGGCCACCGGGAACCCGGAAAGGATGCCTCCGAAAAGGCAGAAAAATACGATAATGAGGCCTATTTCGACGCCATCAAGTCCGAATAGCATTGTCTTGGTCTCCGTCCTTAATGAGCGCCTTCATAGGCTTCTTCGCCCTCGCCAAGGCTGTCCTTGTCGAGGTATTTTCCATCACTCTCCGGTCCTTCGACATATTCAAGATACGACCGGTACAAGAATGCGACTGCCTGCAGAAACACCAGCCCGGCAAACGCCACCAGCATGATTTTAAACAGGAAGTACGCGGTGAATCCGTTCGGGCTAAAGCCGATGGTCTCGACGTTCCATCGCATTGCCTTCGCCTTCATCAAAAGACGATCCAGTGTGTCGCTGGCCGATGGTTTCGGCACGATCAGATGCCGCCACATGAAATACCAGCCATACATCCAGACCAGAACCGCCAGCGGCATCATAAAGAAGACTGAGCCCAGCATGTCGACCACCTTCTTGGTGCCGAACCGCGCCGGCGCGTACAGCAGATCAACGCGCACGTGTCCGCCCTGGACAAACGTGTAACCCACACAAAAGGACACCACCAACGCGTTGTAAAATTTCAGCATTTCTGCATACCAGCTGATGTCAAACTGCACCGGGATACCAAACGCGATCACAATGTCGGGCCTTGTGAAAATGCGCTGCATGATCACGATGATGATCTGTTGCAGCACCATCAGCAGACCAGCCCATGCAAAGAACCTGCCAAGGGTGTTTGTGAACCCTTCAAGCACCCTGACACAGCCCCACATGAATGGGTTGCGGACTATGCCGATGATCGTGATGACCAGAAGAATTGCAAAAACGGCAAAGAAGAACTCAACCGACCCGCCATAATAGACGAAGCGCATGACAGCTTCTTTGTCGGACCAATCCAGCCAAAGGCCCGGATGGGTCACCGCATAGCCGATATTGTAAAAGGCTTGCGCAAGATTTTGCAGAACCCAGACTATCCCGCCGCCGATTGCGGCAAGAGCGTCGGCCAAACCAACCGAGCTGCTATCGTCCATGATGTCCCTCACTCATCTGAATGTCTGTGGCCTCTACTTTAGCAGGGGTCCCCAGATTCAGAGAATATCTATTGAAAAGAGGCCCCACATTCGTGAGGCCTCAAGGATTTCAGGCTGTTACTTAGCCGCCCAGAACGCGAACACGCTGTTGGACATAGTAGCCGTCGGATTTGTTGATCCACGACGCCGATGTTGCCAGCGATTCCTCGAACGATGTCCGGATACGGGCAAACAGCTCGTCACCCATGTTCTCGTCCATGACTTCGGCAGATGCTTTTCCGAACGCATCCCAGACATCATCCGAGAACTGCAGCGTCTTGACGCCCTGCGACTGCAGGCGTGCCAACGCTGCACCGTTATTGGCCAGCGTTTCTGCCAGCTGATAGTGGGTTGTGGCCATCGACGCATAGCGCATGATTGCCTGTTGCGCAGGGGTCAGCTCGTTCCAGACGTCCAGGTTAACGGACGACGACAGACCCGAGCCCGGCTCGTGGAAGCCAGCGGTGTAGTAGACCTTGGCAACTTCCTGGAACCCGGCGCGTTCGTCGGCCATCGGGCCAACCCACTCCAGACCATCCAGCGCACCCGAAGACAGCGCCTGATAGAGTTCACCACCGGGAATGTTCTGAACGGATGCGCCCAGTTTACCCAAAACCTTGCCGCCCAGACCGGGCATACGGAACTTCAACCCGTTGAAATCCGCGGCCGAGTTGATCTCGCCCCGGAACCAGCCACCGGACTGCGAACCTGAGTTACCTGCCAACAGGCCTTTGAGGTTAAAGATCTGGCCCAGCTCGTCATGCAGCTCTTCACCGCCGCCGTGATAGTACCAGTTGGTCAGTTCCTGAGCGGTTCCGCCAAAAGGAACGGCCGTGAAATAGGCATAACCGGGGTGCTGACCGATAAAGTAGTAGTCGGCCGAGTGATACATATCCGCCTGACCCGATGAAACAGCGTCGAATACTTCCAGCGCGCCCACCAGTTCGCCCGGTGCTTTCTTTTCAATGGTCAACTGACCGTCGGACATCTCGCCGACCATCTGCTCCATATAGGTGGCGGCGTCATCCAGAACGGCAAAGCCGCGCGGCCAGGATGTCACCATTGTCAGGGTCCGCTTACCCTGAGCATAGGCAGGTGCGGCCAGCGCCGTTGCTGCCGCCGCGCTGCTGCCCAGTGCGGTGGTTTTCAAAAATGAACGACGATCCATTTAGTCAGTCCTCCCAAAGTCGTGGTCTGCCCGTTGGGGCAGTTGATCGTTTTCAGTGTCGGGCATCATATCGCTGCGACCAGTGAAGAAAATACCTATTACTACGTAGAAACCGCCTTTCTTTGGGCCAAACCGCTGGTTTTACCCCTGATTATTTCGGTTTTAGGCCCACCTCCGTGTCCTCGGACGGCTGGACTTTGCTTTTTGTGCAAAATTTGCATATCGCAGGGGTATGGGGAGATTCCGGAACGTCTTTCGACCAAACTATGCGCAGAAGCTGTCGCTGCTGGCCACGTTGCCACTTATCGTAGCAGTGGCTGCGATTGCGATCCTTGTGGCGGACCAATCCCGCAAACTCGCCGAAGGCGAAATTGTTCAGCTTGAGGCACAGCTTATCGAAGCCAAGAAGGCCGAATTGCGTAACTACGTGACCCAAGCCCGCAATGGATTCTATTTCGTCTACGGCTCGGCCCAACCCGATGATCAGGAGGCAAAGGATCAGGTGACGCAGATCCTGTCGGCCATGATCTATGGCGATGACGGGTTCTTCTTTGTGTATGATTACGATGGTAACAATCTTGTCAGCCCGCGCCAGACTGAGTTCATCAACAAGAACTGGAGCGGCCTGACCGACAGCGAAGGCACGCCGATTGTGGACGAATTGATTCGCGTCGCCCGGCAGGGTGCTGGGTATCACACCTATCTCTGGCCCAAACCCTCAACCGGGGAAGAGGCACAGATGATCACCTACGTGACCAGTTTTCCCAATTGGCAGTGGGCGGTCGGTACCGGCGTTTTCATAGACGATGTCGTCGCCTCGATCGCCGCAGCCCGGGCCGAGGTTGAGGCCCGCGTGCAGCGGACATTCTACTATATAGGCGGGATCACTCTGGCGGCAGTCCTGATCGTCTTTGCCTCAGGTATGTTCCTGAATTTTCGCGAGCGGCGACTGGCGGATGCCAAGCTGAAAGAGTTGACGCAGCGGGTGCTCGATACGCAAGAGGAAGAACGCGGTCGCGTGGCGCGCGAACTGCATGACGGTATCAGCCAGATGTTGGTTGGTGTGCGCTATGCATTGGACAACGCTCGGCGTCGGCTTGAACGCGGGGACGACGAGGCCGCCCGCGACCCACTATATAAAGGCATAGAAAATCTGGGCACTGCCATCATCGAGGTCCGCCGTATCAGCCGCGATCTGCGCCCTGGCGTCTTGGACGATCTGGGCCTCGGTCCCGCGTTGCAGGCGCTGACAGATGATTTCAGTGAACGTACCGGCATCGAAACAGAATTCTCAACCGTGGTTTTCCGCAACCGGCTGGATCAAGAGGCCAAGATCGCGCTGTACAGGATAGCGCAGGAAGCCCTGACAAATATCGAGCGTCACGCAGATGCGACCCGCGTTACCATTGACCTGCGCGGCCACAAGAAAGGCGCAACGATGCGGATTTCAGATAATGGCCGCGGTCTTCCGCGTGAGCCGGGTCATGCAAGCTCGGGCATCGGGTTGCGCAACATGCAAGAGCGGATCGAACAGCTTGACGGCTCCCTGCGGATTCTGTCATCACGCGGTCCGCAAGGCGGCACCGTGATCGAAGTCACCCTACCCCTCAGCCACCTGTTACCACCGCAGGAAGAAGCCACATTGAACCGAAAGGCCGGCACATGACGATTCGAGTTCTGATAGTCGATGACCACCCGATGGTGGCCGAAGGGATTCAGTCGATCCTTGAAAGCTATCCCGAGATCGAGGTCGTCGGCACTCTCGGAACCGGGCAAGAGGCCGTTGATCAGGCCGCTGATCTGGCCCCTGATGTCATCCTGATGGATTTGAACATGCCCGGCCTTGGCGGGCTGGGTGCCACCGAGATCATTCTCGAACGCCTGCCGGATACGCGCATCCTGATCCTGTCGATGCATGACAGCCCGGAATATATCTCAACCGCGCTCAGCCATGGCGCAAAGGGCTATGTGCTGAAAGACGTCCCAACGGACGAGATTAAACAGGCAATCGACGCGGTGATGCGGGGTGAGCGGTACCTGTGCACCGGTGCCAGCGGCTCGCTGCAACCCAAACTGGACGGCACGCGTGATGCGCTGACGGGGCGCGAACAGACAATTCTGCTCGAACTGGCGCAGGGCAAGTCCAACAAGGAAGTTGCTCTGGTCCTCGACATATCGGTTCGCACGGTTGAGACGCATCGCAAGAATATCAAGCGCAAGCTCGGCATCTCTTCAACCGCAGGGCTGACCCGCTACGCGATGGAGCACGGCGTACTTCAGGGCACCAGCCCGGGCTTTTAGACGCTACCGCAGCGCGCAGCGCTGCCCAGCCCAACCGGCGGACATGCGCCCCCGGCGCATCGACAACGGGCGGGAGTGTTCATGGCCAGAGATTTACGACCTTGGCCGAATATCCTGACCAAAAAACACCAGCGTTCCATCTTCGTCGATCACGTGAAACTCGCGCTGTTGATAAGGCTGGTCAAAAGGCGGACGCACACGCCCCTCGGGCAAGTCCGCCAATCCCGGTCGCAGAGTTTCGTACAACGCGTCGATCCCCTCCACATCTACGTAGAAAGACTGGTTGTCACCCAATTGGCGACCATCGCTGCGCGGCGGACACTCTAGCAGCCGGATCGCGACGGACTCCATTGACAGGAACGCATAGTTGTCTTGCCGGAAGCCACAAGAGAACCCCAAGCGGTCACAGTAGAAGTCAATCTGTTTTTGCAAAGATGAGCACAAAACAAATGGTGTAAGCTGCAAAATCTCGGGCACCAGAGCCTCCCGTCGTGAGATGGTCCAGTGACAGCCTAACATAGCTTAGTCTAACAGTTCGTCGTTTCTCATCCCTTCCCGTTCGTGGTGATGAGGCAATACGCGCCCGTACAGCTGCTGCGTGCGCTCAACCCCGCCACACATCCCCTGGGCCTCGACAAAAGAGAAAATGCCAACGTATCGGCTGCGTTCACCGGATACCGGCGCGACCCTGTGCAGCGCGTAGCGCCCTTTGAAAATCTGCAAGTCACCCGGCTGTAGCTCCAGTTCGCGCACCTGTGTTCTGTCCCCATCGAGGATCGAGGCCACTGCCGCGAAGTTTTCATTCTTCGGCGTTCTCAGATTAGGCACGTATTCAAATGCGCCACCGGCGTCTCCGTTCTGAATGGCGAGGGTGACGGTGTAATTGTTGGTATCGAAATGCCAAGGAAAGCCCTGCCCTTCTTCGACCACGTTAATTATGACATCCGCCAGTGGGTCATCGTAGCGAAAGAACTGGTCTTCGGGCTCATTCAGCGCGTCCCGGATGAAAGGCATGAACCACGGGTACTCGTAAATTCGGCGCAGAGGGCCGGACGCAGGAAAATTATCCGCTGGCACAAATGCGTTTGACCGATCATAGAACCGGCGGATCGGATGACCAATCCCAAAGCTGGGATCATCTTTGGTAAAATAGGCATTCGTCCGGTTAAACGACCGATGCGCTTGCGGGGCGACCTTGTCAGCCTCGTGCACCAAAAGGTTCAATCCGCTTTCATGCACAAATCCGGGCAGGACTGCGCAACCATCCTGATCCAACGCGCGCCGCACATCGTTGATCATCTGATCATAAGCCCGAGACCCCGGCCGATCGATTGGATACCGTCCGAGATCAACCAAATCGTGTAACATCATTCGCCTCCCTGAACTATCCGCCTGAGACAAGCGTGAAACAGAGAAGCACGCCGCTCATGTCTGTTTGGGACATCGCGCTGACGCTTTTCGACCTACCAAAATCTCTTCTGCTGCATTCAAACTGGGTGAATTTCTCGAAAATTCCCCAACTGCGGCAATCTGCGCAATAAAATGTCTCAAAATCAGCGGTTGAGGTCACAAAATTGGTACGATTGCCTGTTGACGACCTCAGCGCCCGCCCATAATGTCGCTCCAAGCTAAAAAGGAGCCTCTGGCGATGAAAACGCTAGTCGTAATCGTAGGAACAACGCGCATGGGCCGGTAACGGTAAACCATAATCCAACCCATGCGCCTCCGAAAAATCTCGGGGGCTTTTTTTATGCGAAACGCAAGACACATGTCGCGAACGGAGCAAAGCAGATGACACGTGAGATGACCGGCGCAAAGATGGTGGTTCAAGCCCTCAAGGATCAGGGCGTGGACACAGTATTCGGATACCCTGGTGGCGCCGTCCTACCGATCTATGATGAGATCTTTCTGCAAAACGACATTCGTCACATTCTGGTGCGGCATGAGCAAGGTGCGGTACACGCTGCCGAAGGGTATGCCCGCTCGACCGGCAAGCCTGGCGTTGCGCTTGTGACCTCGGGTCCCGGTGCCACCAACGCGGTGACCGGCCTGACGGATGCGTTGATGGACTCGATCCCGATTGTGGTTCTGACCGGTCAGGTGCCGACCTTCATGATCGGCTCGGATGCATTCCAAGAGGCTGATACCGTGGGCATCACCCGCCCTTGCACCAAGCACAACTGGCTCGTCAAGGAAACCGACACGCTGGCGGAAACGGTGCACGAGGCGTTTCATGTCGCCACCTCAGGCCGCCCGGGGCCGGTATTGATCGACATTCCCAAGGACGTTCAGTTTGCGTCCGGGAAATACAGCCCGCCGAAACCATCAACCTCGCATTACCAGCCGGTGCTGAAAGGCGATCTTGAAGAGATCACAGAGCTGGTTGCCGCGATAGAGACGGCGAAAAAGCCCGTCTTTTATACCGGCGGGGGTGTTATCAACTCGGGCCCTGCGGCCAGCCAATTGCTGCGCGAACTTGTTGATGCGACAGGTTTTCCGATCACCTCGACCCTTATGGGCCTTGGCGCGTATCCGGCGTCCGGCGAAAACTGGTTGGGCATGCTGGGCATGCACGGTCTGTACGAGGCCAACCTGGCGATGCATGACTGCGATCTGATGATCAACATCGGCGCGCGGTTCGATGACCGGATCACCGGACGGATTGATGCATTCTCGCCAAAGTCTAAAAAGGCGCATATCGACATTGATCCATCGTCGATCAACAAGGTTATCCGCGTGGACATACCGATTGTTGGCGACGTGGCTCATGTGCTTGAGGACATCCTGAAGGTCTGGAAGGCGCGCGGGCGCAAGACCAATGCAGCCGCTGTCAAGAAGTGGCAGGCGCAGATCAGCGAATGGCGCAAGGTGAATTGCCTTGCCTACACCAACAGTGAAAAGTCGATCAAGCCACAATACGCGCTGCAACGGCTTGAAGAACTGACCAAAAACCACGATCGCTACATCGCGACCGAGGTTGGCCAGCATCAAATGTGGGCGGCACAGTATTTGGGTTTCGAAGATCCTAACCGCTGGATGACATCTGGCGGATTGGGGACAATGGGTTATGGCTTTCCGGCCTCCATTGGCGTGCAAATGGCCCATCCGGACGCGCTGGTCATCAATGTGGCTGGTGAAGCTTCGTGGCTGATGAACATGCAAGAGATGGGTACGGCTGTTCAATACCGCCTGCCCGTCAAGCAATTCATCCTGAACAACGAACGTCTGGGCATGGTGCGCCAGTGGCAGGAACTGCTGCATGGTGAGCGGTATTCGCATTCCTGGTCCGAGGCTCTGCCCGATTTCGTCAAACTCGCCGAAGCGTTTGGGGCCAAGGGCATCTTGTGCTCGGACCCTGCAGATCTGGATGATGCGATCATGGAAATGATCAACTATGACGGCCCTGTGATCTTTGACTGTCTGGTTGAAAAGCACGAAAACTGCTTCCCCATGATCCCGTCCGGCAAGGCGCATAACGAAATGCTGCTGGGTGAGGCCGAAACGCAGGGCGTGATCGATAGCAAAGGCTCGGTTCTGGTTTAAAGCATGCGACGAATTTTGTCGGGCGTCCTTGCGCCCGGCACCACAAGGATGATGAAAGGGACATAAATGTCTGCCCTACATATCAAAAAAGGCGCCACACGCCATTCTGCCTATAACCTACGCCCAACATTCTCTGACCTGCAGGAACGCCACACGATTGCGCTTTTGGTCGAGAATGAACCCGGTGTCCTGGCACGCGTGATCGGGCTGTTCTCGGGCCGTGGCTACAACATTGAAAGCCTGACCGTAGCCGAGGTGGACCACACCGGGCATCTCAGCCGTATCACCATCGTGACCGTCGGCACACCGCAAGTTATTGAGCAGATCAAGGCGCAGCTGGGCCGGATCGTGCCCGTCCATGAAGTGCATGATCTGACCGTCGAAGGGGACGCGGTAGAGCGCGAGCTTGCCATCATCAAGGTTGTCGGCGCGGGCGACAAACGGGTCGAAGCGCTGCGGCTGGCTGATATTTTCCGCGCCAACGTGGTCGACAGTACGCTGGGTTCCTTCATCTTTGAGATCACCGGCGCACCGGACAAAATCGATGCGTTTGCCGACCTGATGCGCCCGCTGGGTCTGGTTGAAGTGGCGCGCACCGGCGTCGCTGCACTGCTTCGCGGAGAGTGATCCGCACCCCACCCTTACGAATTGCACGTTAAGGGTGGGTTTTTTAATAGTTTTTTGCCATACATTTGCCACTTTTCGAGAATGCGGCGTTTATTCGTGAAATAGAGCTAAAAAGATCACACAAAATAGGATAAAGCCTATTGCGTTTGTAGGATTGAACGTTAGCCTCAGGGACTGTCGTGGCGTAGGGATACGCCCGGCCTTGTAGTGTTTGCGTGCTTATGCGTTGTTTCGGCCACCGGGTCAAAGCCGCGATGTACGCCAGTCAAGTCGCTGGAACCTGAGACGCTTATGACCAAAGATTTTCGTAATCCGGACGAACTACGTAGGATGTTCGGCGCGAATCTCAGGCAACTTTCGAAGCAATACTCATCCGTCTCAGAGCTTTGCCGGCAATTGGGCGTCAACCGAACCCAATTCAACAGATACCTCGGAGGTGAAAGCTTTCCGCGGCCTGATGTTCTGGACCGAATTTGCCGCTTCTTTGACGTCGACGCCCGTATTTTGCTGCGGCCATTGGACGAAATCGACAGGTCGCCACCGCACCCCGCCGCAGCCGCCTTGACCGAGTTCCTGGGATCAGGTCCGACAACCTTGACCGAGAACCTTTTACCAGCGGGATTCTATTATGCGACGGAAACAGCGGTGGAAGAACATCAACCATCGCGCCACCGGCTATACCACGTTCGTCGGCTGCCGCAATGCACGCTCGTGCGCGGGTTTGAGCCCAAAGCCAGCATGCCCAGCGCCACCCCGAGCGAGCGCGAAGTGCAGGGCATTGCCGCTTGCGCCGGACGACAGATCTATATCCTTATGTCCAGCCGTGAGGCGCAAAACAGTAGGATTTACTTGCTTACGCGTGGCTCAGGCGAAAATTCTGACCGTTGGCGCGGGGTGGCGATCTGTCTGTCAAAAACCACGGCTAATACAGCCACAACCCGGCGGATTCTTTTGCGTCACCTCGGCAATGACACATCATCCGTACTGGCCGCAGCGCGAACTGCCCAGCGGGCCGAGCGAACCTTCCAACAAGGGACGAAATAGACTTCATGCGGCGGATGTACCGGATGCCTGTGTGATCAAACGATACAAATGCCAACTTGCATGTCCCAGTAACGGCAACACAACCAGCAGGCCCAAGAACCAAGGGATCATGGCCACAAACGTCAAAACCGCAATGAACGCCCCCCATGACAGCATAATGATCAGGTGGTCGCGGACATAGCTGAAGCTGGCGATCATGGCCGACACGAAATCCAGCTCTCGGTCCAGAAGCATCGGGATCGAAAGAACGGTGATCATGTACAGCACGGTGGCAAACACAGCCCCGACCGCAGTGCCCACGGCAAGCATCGTCAGGCCGTTCGGAGTGAGATAAACTTCGGCAGATGTCGACACGTTGGTCATCGTTGACAGGCCCATAAACAGGGCAAAAATCATGTGTCCCAGAAAGAACCAGAACAGGAACATCACAACAATGATCGCACAGATCGAAGGCAATTGACGGCGCCCCTGCTGCACCACGACACCGAATATTGCGCCAAAGTCCAACTTCTCGCCCTGCTCCAACCGGTGCGAGACCTCATACATCCCGACCGCCACAAACGGTCCTAGCAGCGGAAATCCGATGGCGGCCAGCACCAACCAGTAGGACGTACCGGTCTGTATTGTGATCCATGCCATTGCCCAGCCCGCAAGCACATAGAAGCCAGCGAACAGCAACCCAAACAAAGGTGCCCGACGATAATCAGCCCAGGCACGGCGCAAAGCCTCGCGCAGCATCTCGATGCTCACCGGACCCATGTCCGGTACACCAAACGGTTTGTCCATGTTTGTGCTCCTCCCTTCCGCTGTTGAGATCACGCCGGTCTTTTCTGGGGCCAGCCGGTCACTTCATGATAGGCTGCGCCCATTGATAGTATACGGGCATCCGATCCCCGCGGGCCAAAGACCTGCATTCCCATCGGCAGCCCCTGCGCGCCGAAACCGACCGGAACCGACAGGCACGGCAGGCCAATCAAACTAACGGGTACCACAACCTGCATCCACCTGTGATAGGTGTCCATCTGTGTCCCGGCGATGGCTGTTGGGTACGGCGTTTCAATCTCGAATGGCCAGACCTGCGCTGATGGCAGGATCAGCGCATCATAGTCCTCGAACAGATCAGCCGCACGCCGAAACCACTCGGATCGCACGACACTGGCATCATGAACCTGCATCGCGGTCAGGCTCATACCAAGGTCCAATTCCCATTGCGCAGTCTCTTTCAGCGCGTCTCGTTGCCCCGACAGCGCGGCAAGGCTTGCGGCCACGCTCCACGCGCGGAGTGTAACCCAACTCTCCCACATCCGCTCCGCCTCAAACGGCGGCGCAACGGGCATTACATCCGCGCCGAGTTTCTCGAATACTCCCAAAGCATCCCCGCACAGGTCGAGTATACCATCCTCAAATGCAAATGCCCCGCCCCAGTCTTTCAGCCACCCAATTCGCAGCCCCTTCAAGTTGGCCGCCTGGACCGGAGACACGGCCGCGTCGGAGCGCCCATGAGGTTGCCGCGGGTCAGGTCCCGAAATCACGTCCAACAACAGGCCCAGATCCTCGGGGCTCCGTGCCATTGGGCCAAGCGTCGAGAGCTGATGCAGGAATCCGTCGCCCACAGGTTCGGACGGCACCCGCCCCCAACTGGGTCGGAACCCGTACACATTGTTCCACGCGGCAGGGTTGCGCAGACTGCCCATCATGTCCGACCCATCCGCCAATGCGACCATTCCTGTTGCCAGCGCCACGGCAGCACCACCGGAAGAGCCACCGCATGATCGGGTCGGATCGTAAGCATTACGCGTCGCCCCGTAGACCGGATTGAACGTATGAGAGCCCAAGCCGAATTCCGGCGTATTGGTTTTGCCAATCAGAATTGCCCCCGCAGCACGCATACGCGCGGCGATCAGGTCGTCTTTCTCTGGCACATGGTTCCGAAAAATCGGCGAGCCCTGAGAGGACACCACCCCGGCGACATTTACCAGATCCTTGACCGCAATCGGCAATCCGTGCAGCGGGCCTTGAATTCCCCCCTCATCCAGTGCATGCGCCTCAGCCATCAAATCATCCGGGTCACGCAGGGAAACAATCGCATTCGCCGACCCGTTCACCGCAGCAATTCGATCCAGCGTCAATTGCATCAACTCACGCGCCGACAAACGTCCGGCGTTCATCGCGCTCAACAGATCACGTGCAGTTGCTTGGCTAAGATTCATTCTGGGCTATCCCTCGTGCAAGGTCAGCCTAGCGGGGGTACACCCTCATTTAAACCCTTTGTTTCAATGAATCTTTTTCGACGCCCGCGGCATCGTGCTGAGGACGTGTAAGAGGGCAAGTTCAATTCATCAATCAGTACAGGAAAGATAGGGGGCAAACCCCCTGCACAGCTTAATCGCCCTGCGCCTCGGATCGGCTTTTGCCCGCCACGTTCAACGCAAGTGTAGCTGCCATGAACCCGTCCAGATCACCATCCAGAACGCCCTTGGTGTCCGAAGTTTCATGGTTCGTGCGCAGGTCTTTGACCATCTGATAGGGTTGCAAGACGTAAGACCTGATCTGGTTGCCCCACCCCGCATCGCCCTTAGCCTCATGAGCCGCGTTGATGTCCGCGTTCCGACGGTCCAGCTCTTGCTGGTACAAACGCGATTTCAGGGCTTTCATCGCGATATCCCGGTTCTGGTGCTGCGATTTCTCGGACGAGGTCACAACAATGCCCGTAGGAATGTGCGTGATCCGCACGGCCGAGTCGGTGGTGTTCACGTGCTGCCCACCTGCGCCCGAAGACCGGTATGTGTCGATCCGGATATCGGACGGGTTAACTTCAATCTCGATATTGTCGTCGACCACCGGATAAACCCAGACCGAGCTGAACGAAGTGTGTCGCTTGGCTGCCGAGTCGAAGGGTGAGATTCTGACCAAACGGTGCACGCCACTTTCAGACTTTAACCAGCCATAGGCGTTATGACCGGATATTTTATAGGCGGCGGATTTAATCCCCGCCTCCTCGCCCGCGGTCTCAGACTGCAATTCGACCGTATAGCCCTTTTTCTCGGCCCAGCGCACATACATCCGTGCGAGCATCGACGCCCAGTCGCAACTTTCGGTGCCACCAGCGCCCGAGTTGATTTCGAGGAATGTATCATTACCGTCGGCCTCGCCATCCAGCAACGCCTCAAGTTCTTTCTTGGCGGCTTTGGATTTCAGGCCCTTTATGGCCTGCTCGGCATCGGTTACGACCTCTTCATCCTCTTCCATCTCGCCCAGTTCGATCAGCTCGATATTATCGCTCAGATCGGTTTTGATGGACTCGTAGGTCTCAATTGCATCGACCAAAAGCTGCCGGTCACGCATCAGTTTCTGCGCGTTTTCCGGGTTATCCCAAAGATTGGGATCCTCGACACGCGCGTTGAACTCTTCAAGTCGATGTGGAGCGGTTTCATAGTCCATACGCTGCGCCAGCAGCTCCAGTGACTTTTCTATCTCTGCCACAATATTCTGGGTTTCGGCGCGCATGGTCTTGTTCCAACTCACTCAATAAGGACTGCCTGATAGCAAGAGGTTACGGGCACCACAAGACAGCAGCGCCGCGAAACACTTCAGATGTCAGTAAAGGCCACCGCCCTGTAGATCACCCTGGCTGGCATTTGGTCCAACGGTGACGGTACTGCCGGTTGACGTGGTGACCTGACGGCCCGAGCTTGCCTCTTCAAACAGCGGCAAGTCAGACCCCATCGCAAACCCGCCGTCATAGACGCGGTCGATGAAACCATCGACGCCGTCGCGGAAATATTCTGCCACCACATAGTCACCGGTGGCATCTTCCGGCAGCCGCGCGCCGCTGAAACGGTCGATTTTTATGAATTGACCACCCGGCGGCACCTCGAACGGTCCACCCCCATATTTCTCAACCGCTTTTTCCATGAAGCTTTGGAAGACCGGACCGCACAACGTGCCGCCATAAGCCCCCCGCCCCATCGGACGCGGGCGGTCATAGCCGATATAGCAGCCAGCCACGATGTTCGAAGTGAAACCGATGAACCACGCATCCTTGGATTCGTTGGTGGTACCTGTCTTGCCGGCCGTCGGCACAGGCAGGTTGACGACTGACGACGCTGTACCGCGATCGACAACGCCCTTCATCATCGACGTCAACTGATACGCGGTAATCGCATCCATGACCTGCCAACGATCAGTCACGATAGTTGGCGACTCGTCCGGCTCTAGCCAGCCAGAATCGCAGTCTACGCACTGTCGGTCATCATGGCGGTAAATGGTCTTGCCGAACCGATCCTGAATGCGGTCAACCAGCGTGGGCTCGACCCGCTCACCGCCATTGGCAAACATCGCGTAGGCGGCGACCATTTTGTAAAGCGTCGTTTCCTCGGCACCTAGCGAATTGGCGAGGAATGCACCCATCCGGTCATAGACGCCAAAGCGTTCCGCGTATCCTGCGACAACAGGCATCGTGACCTCTTGCGCCAGACGGATCGTCATCAGGTTTCGCGATTGCTCTATCCCTGTTCGCAGCGGCGTGGGACCGTAGAATTTATTCGTAGAGTTCTTGGGACGCCACAGACCCTGTGGCGTATTCACCTCGATCGGAGCATCGACAACAATCGTCGCCGGGCTATAGCCGCTGTCCAGCGCTGCCGCATACACGAAGGGTTTAAAGCTTGACCCCGGTTGGCGTTGCGCCTGCGTGGCGCGGTTGAACACCGAGTCCTGATACGAGAACCCGCCTTGCATCGCCAGAACACGCCCCGAGTTCACGTCCATCGCAACAAAGCCGCCCTGCACTTCGGGCACCTGACGAGCGGACCACTGGCCTTCCTCGCCAGCCATCACCAGAATAACATCGCCGCGTTTAAAGTTCGCCGCGAAGTCGCCCTGCATCCACTTGATATCAGACCGCGGGACAACACCGTCTGCTGGTCCATTCTCAATGCCTACTGTCAGCGACTGTTCGGCTACGTTCAAAACCACCGCCGGGTACCACTGTGTTGGCAGCACCACGTCGCGTGGGATTTCCATGATCGCCAGCGCCTCACGCCACTGGGTCTCATCGGCCAGTTTTTCTTCGGGGATCACCTCACCCGTGCCGCGCCATCTGCCACGCGACCGGTCGTATTTCTGTAAGGCAATGCGCAGCGCCTTGGCCGCTTCGACCTGCATTTCCTCATCCACCGAGGCGCGCACGGTGAAACCGCCGGTAAAGAACTCACCCTCACCAAAATCCTCGCTCAGTTGGCGGCGAATTTCGTCCGTGAAGTAATCGCGGGGCGGCAGGGCCGTGCGGAAACTTTCAAAATCACCGTTCTGAACCGAGCGCAGCGGTTGTGCGACTTCGTCTTCATAAGTGGCCCGATCAATGTAGCCGTTCTGCTGCATCTCGCGCAGCACATAGTTCCGGCGCGCCAGCAACCGATCCTTTTGCCGAACAGGATGATAATCAGACGGCGCCTTGGGCATCGCTGCCAGCGTCGCGGCCTCGTGCGGTTCCAACTCTTGCAGTGTTTTATTGAAATAGGTCTGCGCGGCAGCAGTTACGCCATAGGAGTTCTGACCCAGAAAAATCTCGTTCATATAGAGTTCGAGGATCTGTTCCTTATCCAGCGTATCCTCAAGTCGGGTGGCGAGGATGATCTCTTTGATCTTTCGCTCGGCGCGTCGATCACCAGACAACAGAAAATTCTTCATAACCTGCTGGGTAATCGTAGAGGCACCGCGCACGTTTTCGCCCTTGGATTTCACCGCCTCGACCCCGGCTGCGATGATCCCGCGCGGATCATAGCCCTGATGGGTGTAGAAATTCTTGTCTTCGGCCGAGATAAACGCCTGCTTCACCAGATCAGGTATCTCTTCGGACGGAGTAAACAGGCGACGTTCCTGCGCGAACTCGTCGATCAGTTGGCCCTTGCCCGAATAAATTCGGCTGATCGTCGGCGGTTTGTACTGCGCAAGCGATTCATGGCTGGGCAGGTCGCGCCCATACATCCAGAAGATCGCGCCGATCACCAGCGCGGCCATGAAAATTCCCAAGGTGACGAGGCTGAAGATTGCCCCGAAAAAAGAAAGAATAAAACGGATCACGTCACTGCCTTTTACTCGCGCTGCCGCCTATATAGTGATGCCCCGTTGCGAGGTCAAAACGTGGTGGCTTATATTAGCCGGTTTGCGCCGCAGGGTCACTGGCCAATCAGGGACCTTTTTACCTGATCGTCTCTGCGCCACTGTTCTAATCCGTGCACAATCCCACGCGCCATGGCTTTGCGCCATTCGGGGTCCTTTATGTTTTTCAGGTCCCTTGTGTTTGAGAGAAACCCAAGCTCCACCAAAACGGACGGAATATCCGCTGCTTTGAGTACAGAAAATGACGCCCGGCGGATCGGTCGGTTGTTCATTGGTCCCCCTTGCTGTGCCATCCCGCTTGCAAGCGCCCGGGCCAGGGCATCAGTACGAGGCTTGGTTTCCTGCCGAGCAATATCCATCAGTACATCGGCCACTTGGTCGTCTGCCCCGCTCAGATCGATACCCGAAATCAGGTCGCCCCGGTCATGACGTTCAGCCAACTTGCGGCTTGCAACGTCCGACGCTTCTTCAGACAGCGTATAAATTACGGCTCCATGCGCCTGTCCTTCCAACAGGATATCTGCGTGCAACGAGATAAAAACATCCGCGCCTGACCTGTGCGCCAAGGCAATGCGGCGTTCCAGACTAACAAAGTGGTCATCGTCACGTGTCAGCATCACCTGATAGCCACCGGCACGCAGCAGAGTTTCGCGCAGCTCGCGTGCGAAGGTCAGCATGAGGGTTTTCTCATTCGTCCCGCCGGCCTCGGCCCCCGGATCAATGCCACCGTGGCCGGGGTCCAGCATAACCAGTAATGGGCGCGTACCATCGCGCCCCGGCGATGCAGGCCGGACTACCGGTTCCGGCAAGTCCCAGTCCGGTTGGCGTGGTGCGCCGGCACTGGCGGTAAAACTGTCGAAATCAGTGCCGCGTAAACCCAGTGAAAGATGCGCTTTTCCGGTCACCTGATCCACGCGCAAGTCTGCGGTATCCACGGCCAGCGGCGCACCAAGCTCCAACACCATCCGCGACCAACCCGGAACATACGCACCATATTTCACGTCGCTGATCCGGTCAGTTTGCAAAAAGCTGTCGACCTCAAGCCCTGTCCAATCAACTTCCTGGAAATCCAGAACCATTCGGTAGGGATCGCGTAGGGTGAAAATCCGGTACGGCACGCCCTGACTTAAACCAAGGTCCACACGAACTCCCGCGCGACCGCTGTCCGTAATGCGGCTTTGCTCAGGTAAAATGCGTGCAAGCGCACTAAAATCGTACGCAAGCGCAGCACCGGTCAGCGCCCAGATCAGGGCGATGGCGTAGAAAATCCTGCTCATGGCCTCAAGTTTTCCCGAGATCGTTTGATTTACAGCCTAACCGACCCGCGCCGCTTTGTGAACGGTTTACGCTGGCGCGGCGCTTGTCGTGCGTTGCGCCATGAAACGTTGCAGGCGAAGCAAGCCTTCTTCGATATCCTCCGACGCGCGGGCATAGGAAAAGCGCAGCGTGTGATGACCCCGTACCGGGTCGAAATCCAACCCCGGCGTAACGGCCACACCGGCCTGTTCGAGAATTTCAGCCGCAAAGGCGCGGCTATCATCGGTCAGGTCAGAGACATCGGCATAGACATAGAAAGCCCCGTCAGGTGGAGCAATATTGGTAAACCCTGCCTTCGGCAGACCATCCAGCATCAGCGCGCGATTGCGGCGATATACGTCCAGGTTGGCCTGAAGCTCGTCTTCACAATCCATAGCCGCCAGCGCCGCGACCTGGCTGGCATGTGGGGCGCAGATGAACATGTTCTGGGCAATGCGTTCGGTCACGCGTACCTGATCTTCAGGCACAACCATCCATCCGACCCGCCAGCCTGTCATTGAAAAATACTTTGAGAATGAGTTGATAACGTAGCACTCATCCGTCAATTCCAACGCGGTTACCGCTTTGGCTTCATATTCCAGACCGTGGTAAATCTCATCACTGATGAACGACGCCCCTTGCCCGTGCGCCGCCTCGATCAGCGCGGACATGGCGGTGTGATCTAACATCGTACCGGTGGGGTTGGCCGGGGACGCAACCATCAAACCTTGCAGGTCGAGCCCAGCAAAATCAGCAGGCACCGGCTGCAAACGGTTTTCAGGCGCGGTCGGCAGATCGACCGGAACCAAACCCAGTGCCTTGAGGATCTGCCGGTAGGATGGATAGCCCGGCGCGCCAATGCCGACCCGGTCTCCGCTGTCGAACAGTGCCGTAAACGCCAGAAGGAACCCGCCCGACGAACCTGGCGTTATCACCACCCGATCCGGGTTTAAGTCGACGTTATACCACTCGCCATAAAGCCGGGCGATCCGCTGGCGCAGCGCCGGCAGACCCAAAGCCACTGTGTATCCCAACGGGCCCTGCTCCATCGCTTGTGCCAGCGCCTTGGTCGCCCCAGTGGGTGCGCCGGTTCCGGGCTGGCCCACCTCCATGTGGATAATGTGGCGCCCGGCTTCTTCGGCGCGGCGAGCGGCCTCCATCACGTCCATCACGATAAAAGGATCGACCCCGGACCGGGTTGAGTTTTTCATGCCCATCTCCCATGTTGCGGCCATGGCTTTTGAACGCTTATGCAGGGTGTCGTCAATCCCGGCCGTGTTGCTGGCAGCAGTGACATGGATGTCAAGCGTTGTTCCAACAACCGCTCAGGGCTTGATACGAGATCCAGATATAGAGCACGGATTGCGGGAACTGGCCTTCCCGATACTGCGTGCCGCCGGGTTGAATACTAATCGGGTTAGAATTCTGGTTGTGAATGACGGCACATTTAACGCCTTTGTTATCGACTATGGTGCGATCTATTTGAATTACGGGCTGATTTTGTCGGTTGATAGCCCCGATATGCTGCAGGCCGTTATCGCGCATGAGGCCGCGCATATCGCGAACGGTCATCTGGCCAGGCGCGTTGAGAACCTGGGGGCTGCGAACCGTAACGCCGGAATTGGCACTGCCCTCGCCCTGATTGCAGCAATTGCCGGCGGAGGCGAAGCCGCAGCTGGTATTGCCGCTGGTACACAAGGCGCTGCAATACGCAGCTTTCTGGCTCATACACGCGCCGAAGAAGCCTCGGCCGATCGCAGCGCTGCAAGCTATCTCAGGTCGGCGGGAATCTCACCCGCCGGGATGGTTGCGCTACATCGCAAATTCGCGGGACAAGAGTTGCTGAACGCGGTTAATCAAGACCCGTATATGCGCTCGCATCCCACGAGCCGCGAACGTCTGCGCGCAGCAGAGGCTTTCCTGGACCAATACGGCGATTGGTCGAAGACAGACCCAAATGCCGAGTACTGGTTTGCACGGGTAAAAGGTAAATTATCCGCGTTCCTGCGGTCATCAACGTGGACTTTGCGACGTGCAAAAGAAGAAACCGCGCATGACATTCGTCTGATGCGTGAAGCAGCTGCTCATCATCAAAACCGTAATCTGGCAGCGGCCCGGGCGGCGATTGATGGCGCCCTGGCCATTCGCCCGGACGATCCATTTTATTTTGAGTTAAAGGGCCAGATATTACTGGAAAACCGCCAGTTGCAGGACGCAGTCTCTGCCTATAGCAATGCAGTGGACAAAGCCCCGAATAACGCATTGATTCTTGCTGGCTACGGCCGCGCGCTTTTAGCGAGCGATCAAACTAAGAGCGCCCTTCAAGTCCTTGAAAAAGCAAGACAAAGAGATTACCTGAACGCCCGCCTGATGCATGACCTTGGAATGGCATATGCAAAGGTTGGAAACAATGGAATGGCTTCGGTCGTGACTTCAGAACGATATGCCTTGCAGGGCCAATTGACCGACGCAGGCATTCACGCAAAACGGGCCTTAGGGATACTGCCCGAAGGCTCACCGGGTTGGCAACGGGCACAGGACGTGCTGATTGCCTCGGAACGCGCAAAGAAAGCGAAAAGGAAACTGAAATGATCCTCAGACGTGCAGCACCCGCCCTTGTCGGGCTCTCCCTTATGACCAGCCCTGCCCTGGCGCTGGACCTGAACGCGCTCAGCGATGCTGAAAAAGCTGAGTTCGGCGCGCAGGTGCGCGAATACCTGCTGGAAAACCCCGAAGTGATCCTTGAGGCGATAGACATCCTGGAACAGCGCAATGCCGCGCTGGAAGTGGCGGCCGACAAAGAATTGGTCAAGGCAAATGCGGATGACTTGTTCAACGACGGCTACAGCTGGGTCGGCGGCAACCCCGAGGGCGACATCACCTTGGTCGAGTTCATGGATTACCGCTGCGGCTATTGCCGCCGTGCAGTTTCAGAAGTTGCCAGCTTGCTGGCCGAAGACGGCAATATCCGGTTCGTGATCAAGGAACTCCCGATCCTGGGTGAGGCCTCGGTTCTGTCATCACGTTTCGCGGTAGCCACCAAACATGTGGCCGGCGACGATGCCTATAAACAGGTCCACGACGCCCTGATGGAATTCAACGGTGAACCGAATGAAATCTCGTTGCGCCGTATTTCTGACGGTTTGGGATTGGACAGCGACGCAATCATTGCGGCGATGGACAGTGAACAAGTGACTGACGAAATCACGCGCACCCGCGCGCTGGCACAGCGAATGAATATCTCGGGAACGCCATCTTTCGTCCTAGGCACCGAAATGCTGCGCGGCTTCCTGCCTGCCGAGCAAATGCAGCAGATCGCCGACGGTGTTCGCGCAGATCGCAGTTGAGCGTTTGGGGCGGTTACACCGCCCCTACACCTTCGCGGCGACAGAACCAAATTTGCATAGTCACACAATTCCGTTCTGCCCCACCTGCCGCAATACTGGTGGCTAAATCGTTCTTAGCCAGGCCATCAAAAAAGACCGTAAATCAGTTTGTTACCACCAAAACGGTTAAAAAGCCGTTGGCAATCGCCTTCTCAGTCAACCCTCAAGTTTGAAGTTCACAACCTGCGTTTTCAACGATATCTTCTAATATATCAAAAACATTGACCTATAGGCCTGGATACGCATGAGCAACAATAGGAACTCTGGACTTTCCCGCGCCGCACGTCGTGTTCGTGATGCGGGACGTGTCCTTCGTGGAAAGAAAATAGCCGCCGATCCAGTTGCTTATCGCCCGAGAACCGCTGGCCTAACCGCAGACACCGCGCACCAGTATCCCAAGGCGGATCAGGGTATCATTGTCGATATCGGCATGAATGACGGTAAGGACACGCAGTATTACCGCAAAAGGGGGTTTCACGTCATCGCGGTCGAGGCCATCCCTGACTTATGTGCCACGGTCGCCCAACAGTTTGTAGATCTCGGCGTCGATGGGGTCGATATCCGCAATTTCGCCGTGACCGACGGCAGCACGGACGAAGTGGCGTTTTACGTCAACAAGTTTACCTCGGCTTGGAGTTCAGTCGACGAGGAAATCGGAAGCCGAATGGACGGCGCCGAAAAAATCACAGTTCCGGCGGTGGACTTGTCGAATGAACTCGCCTCGGTTTCCAAACAGATCAAGTACATCAAGATCGATATCGAAGGCTATGATAGTGTTGCGCTTTCACAAGTTATGACGCTGCCAAATCTACCGCCCTATATTTCGGTGGAAAACGGCAGCTCGGATATGCTCAACATTCTGTACGAGAACGGGTATGACCGTTTCAAGTTTTCCAACCAGAATTATGTGGAAACGCAAACGGTTTCGCCGCTTTCACCGCACGGCAAGATCGTTGATCATCAGTTTGAGTCGGGGGCATCTGGCGTATTTGGTGAAGACCTTCCGGGAAACTGGCTTTCGTACGAAGACACTTTGAAGGTTCAAAAGGCCCTGAATCTCGCCAGTCAAACAGCACCTGACAACCTCTTTGCAGAGGTCATAGGCTGGTTTGATTTACACGCAAAGCACTCATCTGCAAAATAGAACTTATCGCTGAACTGGTTGTGAGACCAGTCTTTCGCGCTGATCGGCAAAAAGCGCTCCGAGTCAAAGGACAGATATCCGCCACGCTTGTTGACCGGAGAGGATTACTCGGCGGCTTCCTGCGCGGCGTCCAACTCGGCCGCTTTTTTCTCGACCTGCTCGACGATGTGGTCAATCATCTGATCGTTGGACATCTTGTGACTGGTCTTGCCGGCAAGATAGACCATGCCCGAACCTGCACCCCCGCCGGTAAAGCCGACATCGGTCATCAACGCCTCACCCGGGCCGTTTACCACACAGCCGATGATCGACAGGCTCATCGGTGTCTTGATATGTTCCAGCCGCTGCTCCAACGCCTCAACCGTCTTTATCACGTCAAACCCCTGCCGCGCGCAGGACGGGCAGGAGATGATGTTGACGCCGCGGTGGCGCAACCCAAGAGATTTCAGGATTTCATAACCAACCTTAACCTCTTCGACCGGATCAGCGGACAGGCTTACGCGGATCGTGTCGCCGATCCCCATCCATAGTAAATTGCCCAGCCCGATGGCCGATTTGATAGTGCCCGAGACCAGCCCCCCAGCCTCGGTTATGCCCAAATGGATCGGTGCGTCGGTTGCCTCGGCGATACCCTGGTAGGCAGCGGCCGACAGGAACACGTCGCTGGCCTTTACGCTTATTTTGAACTCGTGAAAGTCGTTGTCCTGAAGAATGCGGATATGCTCTAACCCGCTTTCGACCATGGCCTCGGGGCAAGGCTCAGCGTATTTTTCTAGCAGATGCTTTTCCAGGCTGCCCGCATTCACCCCGATCCGGATCGAGCAATTGTGGTCTCGGGCGGCTTTGATGACCTCTTTCACCCGCTTTTCATCACCAATATTGCCCGGATTGATCCGCAAGCAGGCGGCACCGGCTTCGGCAGATTCAATCCCTCTTTTGTAGTGGAAGTGGATATCGGCAACGATCGGCACCGGGCTTTCGCGCACAATCTCCTTCAACGCCTTGGAAGAGGCCTCATCCGGGACTGAGACCCGCACGATATCCGCGCCCGCCTCAGCCGCGGCTTGCACCTGGGCCACCGTCGCCGCCACGTCGGTTGTCAGTGTGTTGGTCATCGTCTGAACGGCAATCGGCGCGTCGCCGCCAACGGGAACATCACCGACCATAATCTGGCGGGATTTGCGACGATAAATATTGCGCCACGGACGAACATGATTGAGCGACATAAAGACAAATCCAACGCTGGCTAGACTAGGTCTTTAAATAGACCGCCTACCGGAGCATCGCAATGGCTAGATCACTCGGCAGGGGCTTCTGTTGCTTGCGCCTTAAGCTCAGCGACCAACTGTTTGAGGGCACTGTTTTGCTCTGCCTCAAGATCAGCAACCGCATAGCTTTCAGCAACGGCATCCTTGGACAGCACGACGCCTTTGGCAACCGTACCCGGCGCACCCGCAGGCCCATAGTGTTCGCCATTCATCGAAAAGAACACCGATCCCGAAGCACCTGCGCGCAACAATGGTGGTTCTTCGGTCAGCGGAACCTCAAAAACACTGCCCTGTTCAACTGTGCCTAGGGTGCCTTCGAAAATCACGCTGCCATCCGCTGCCGTTACCCGCATCCAGGATGGGTTCACCGCAACGATCTTTAGCGTCGTATCAATCTGTTCAACAACCTGCGGCAAAGCAGGGCGCTCAACCGTGTGAACCTCGGCGATCTCGACCTGCGGCAACTGCTGCGGCAGGAAGGTTCCGACTGTGCGTGGGTCCAGAGTTGAGATCGGCGCATCACGCGCCACTAAGACCGGCACGTCCAAAGCCTGTGGGCGATACAGGCGGTCCAATGCCTCGGTGCTGGGGTTGTCTGCAACGTTGGTTTCGGTCGCGGAACCAGAGCGCGCGGCATCCAATGGATCAAGATCAGACAGAACGACAGGCGCTTGCTCAACCGGGCTGACCTGCACTTGCTGAATCCGATTCAGAACCGACCAGCCGCCATAGCCGATGCCGCAGATCACCGCGATCAGCACCAATGACGATCCAATAGCCCGCGGTTCAATCTGGCTGACCAGCGATTCCCGACCCGGTAGGTACGGCGTATTGGGAGAGATGAATGGATCGCGGCCCATCGACCCTTGAGTACGCAGGCCGCCAGTTGGTTTCCGCACAACCGATGCCTCAGCCGACATACCATGCGCGACCTCGAAACCGCTTTCTTCACAGAAGGCGGCAAATGTTTCGTCCGGGTTCATCCCGAGATACCGCGCATAGGAACGCACGTATCCGGCAATAAAGCCGGGTGTGTCGAACGCGTCTGGGTCAGCGTCCTCGATCGCAGCAATGTAGTTGGCCTTTATGCGCAATTCCCGCTGAACATCGAGAAGGGACTTGCCCATCGTTGCGCGCTCACCCCGCATCCTGTCGCCAAGCCGAACTTCATAGTCGTCATAGCCCTTTGGCCTGACGTCAGTATCGCGTTCGGATTCGCGCTGAGATCTGCGCCCAATCATCCCTGCTGCCCCATTTTGCCTTCGCGTGTTTCACGCTAACGGAGAATCGCGTTGTAAATGATTCGCCCGTTAATATTGTTACTTAACTCTAACACGCGCCAAAGCAGTTGCACACTTTCCCGTGAGGCTAACCTGCAAGTTCGGCGCGATTTAGCGCACAATGTGACCAAAGTTCGTCCATGGCTTGAACCAAACGGTTCATTTCATCAGGTCCATGCACAGGGGATGGGGTAAAACGCAGCCGCTCTGTTCCGCGCGGGACAGTCGGGAAATTGATCGGCTGCACGTAAATTCCAAAGTCATCAAGCAACCGGTCGCTGAGGATTTTGGTATGCACGGGGTCGCCGACGATCACTGGAACGATATGGCTTCCATGGTCGATCAACGGCAAACCCAGCCCCTTCAAGCGCAGCTTCAGAATTTTGGCCTGCGTTTGATGCTGCTCACGCAGTTCAACAGCTGTTTTCAAATGGGCGACAGATGCTGCCGCGCCCGCCGCAATCGCCGGCGGCAAAGACGTCGTGAAAATGAAGCCCGGCGCGTAAGAGCGCACGGCATCGCACATTTTCTCGCTGGCTGCGATATAGCCACCCATTACGCCAAACGCCTTGGCAAGCGTTCCGTTGATGATGTCGATGCGATGCGCCAGGCGATCACGGTCAGTCACACCACCGCCGCGCGGGCCATACATACCAACGGCGTGGACTTCGTCGATATAAGTCAGTGCACCAAATTCATCGGCCAGGTCACAGATGGCCTCGATTGGACCAAAATCACCGTCCATCGAATAGATCGATTCGAAGGCGATCAACTTGGGCGCATCAGGGTCATCTGCTTCAAGCAGTTCGCGCAGATGGGCTACATCATTGTGGCGGAAAATACGCTTGGCACCGCCATTCCGGCGCACGCCTTCGATCATCGAGGCGTGGTTCAGCGCATCAGAATAAATAATCAGGCCTGGAAACAGTTTCGGCAGGGTGCTGAGCGTGGCGTCATTGGCAATATACGCGCTGGTGAACAAAAGCGCGGCCTCTTTGCCATGCAGATCAGCCAGTTCAGCCTCAAGACGTTTGTGGTAAACCGTGGTGCCCGAGATATTGCGCGTACCACCCGAGCCCGCCCCGGCTGACTCAATAGCTTCGTGCATGGCATCCAGTACAATAGGGTTCTGCCCCATGCCCAGATAGTCATTGCCACACCAAACGGTGACATTCTGCTGTGACCCGTCCGGGCGTGTCCGCACCGCATGTGGGAAATGGCCGTTTCGGCGTTCGATATCGATAAAGGTCCGGTAACGTCCTTCATCATGTAGCCTGGCAATCGCTGTATCGAGCTGAGCAGTATAGTCCACCGATGTCTCCTTACGTGCCCGACCCAAGACTTATTCGGCCCGGCGATGTTCCCGACGCCATGACCGGACAAAGCCGAGCGCGCGCCTGTGCGTTCCCTTGTAGCAAATACATATAAACGACATTGGGATCACATGTTTGATTTGCATCAAATATCCCGTCACATCAGCATGGACAAGTAAAGTTACGGCCTCCAGACGCGGGGAAACGACGCAGGTGTTTCCAAGTGTTTCCGATATTGTACCACATTCCGCCAAAGCGGACTGGACGGCGCCGGTGGCGCTGATAGGGTCGCGCCAAATACTACAAGCAGGAGACCCCTATGTCGTTGGACGACGTTTTGAACCGCATCGACGCTGATTTGCAGACCTCTATCGACCGTCTGATGGAACTGCTGCGCATTCCGTCAATTTCGACAGACCCGGCCTATGACTCGCAGGTGGATCAGGCTGCCGATTGGCTGGTGGCTGATCTGCAAACCATTGGGATTGCTTCTGAAAAGCGCAAGACAGCTGGTCATCCCATGGTCGTTGGCCATATCGGAGAAGACGGCGACGCGCCGCATGTCCTGTTTTACGGACACTACGATGTGCAACCGGTGGACCCATTGAACCTGTGGACGCGCGACCCGTTCGATCCGGCCATCGAAGAAACTGACAACGGACCCGTCATCCGGGGCCGTGGATCGTCGGACGACAAGGGCCAGTTGATGACATTTGTCGAGGCCTGCCGGGCGTGGAAAGCAGTACATGGGTCCCTGCCCTGCCGCATCACCTTTTTCTTTGAGGGCGAAGAGGAATCCGGCTCTCCTTCCTTGGTTCCGTTCCTTCGCGAAAACGCGGCCGAGTTGAAAGCAGACCTGGCACTGGTGTGCGACACCTCGATGGTCTCGCGCGGTGTGCCTTCGATTGCTTCGCAACTGCGCGGGATGCTCAAGGACGAATTCACAATTATTGGCCCTCGGATCGACCTGCATTCGGGCCACTACGGCGGCCCCGGTTTGAACCCACTACGAGAGTTGTCGAAAATCGTCGCCTCATTCTATGACGATGAAACCGGTCGCGTCGCGGTCGAAGGGTTCTATGAAGGTGTCCACGAAGTGCCGGCCGAGCAGTTGAAGCAATGGGAAACCTGCGGCTTTGACGAGGACGATTATCTAAAGTCCGTTGGGTACTCGCAGCCCCATGGCGAAAAGGGATATTCAACGCTGGAGCAGCAATGGGCACGGCCGACGCTTGAGGTTAACGGCCTGTGGGGTGGATATAACGGCGCCGGATCGAAAACGGTCATCCCGTCGGAAGCGCATTGCAAGATCACCTGCAGGTTGGTCGGCGAGATGGACCCTGACGCACTGCGCGACAAAATTCGCAAGCACGTCGAAGACCGCCTGTCACCCGATGCAAAGATCGAGTGGGACAATGATCTTGAGGGCTCTCCTGCCTCAGTGATGAATCTAGATCGCCCGGAATTCGAAGCTGCCCGTGGTGCCTTGTCAGATGAATGGGGCCGCGAGGCCGTCTTCACCGGGATGGGCGGATCGATTCCTGTTGTGGGATATTTCAACACGGAACTCGGGTTGGATTCGATGCTGGTCGGTTTCGCGAATGATGACGATGCCATCCACTCGCCAAATGAAAAGTATGACGTGAAAAGCTTTCACAAAGGCATCAGGTCCTGGGCGCGCATCTTGGACGCCTTGACCCGCTAAAGAAAAAAGGCACCGCTTCTCCGGCGGTGCCTTTTCCAGCGGACCAACCCGAATTTACATGTGAATAACTTGACCGTAAGCGTCCAACACGCTTTCGTGCATCATTTCTGACAGCGTCGGGTGCGGGAACACCGTGTTCATCAGGTCCTCTTCCGTGGTCTCTAGTTGCCGACCCACAACATAGCCCTGAATCAACTCAGTCACTTCTGCGCCAATCATATGCGCGCCCAACAACTCACCTGTCTTGGCGTCAAACACGGTTTTGATCATCCCCTCGGGCTCACCCAAGGCGATGGCTTTGCCGTTGCCGATAAAGGGAAAACGGCCCACTTTGACGTCATGGCCAAGTTCTTTGGCCTTGGCTTCGGTGTATCCGACCGAGGCAACCTGCGGGTGGCAATAGGTGCAGCCTGCGATGCTTTCGGGCTTAACTGGGTGCGCGTGTTTGCCTGCGATCAACTCGGCCACCATGACGCCTTCATGGCTGGCTTTGTGCGCCAGCCAGGGCGCGCCCGCGATGTCACCGATGGCATAAAGCCCATCAACCCCGGTGCGGCAGAACTCATCAGTCACGACATGGGTCCGGTCAACCTTAACACCCAGCGCCTCAAGCCCGAGGTTTTCAACGTTGCCGACGATCCCGACGGCCGAGATTACAGTGTCAAACTCGTGCTTCTCGATTTTGCCCTTCACTTCGATATGCGCGGTGACTTTGCCCTTGGCGCGGTCCAGTTGCTTGACCATCGCCTTTTCCATGATGGTCATCCCCTGCTTGGTGAAGGCTTTCTTGGCAAAGGCGCTGATCTCAGCATCTTCGACCGGCAATACCCGATCCATCACTTCGACCACCGTCGTATCCGCACCCAAGGTGTTGTAGAAACTGGCAAATTCAATGCCGATCGCACCCGATCCAATGACCAACAGTTTTTTAGGCATGCGCGGCGGCATCAGGGCATGTTTGTACGTCCAAACCAGATCGCCGTCAGCCTCAAGCCCCGGCAGCTCACGCGCCCGGGCACCAGTCGCAAGGACGATGTTTTTCGCGGTCAACTCTTCGCTGCCCTTGTCGGTCTTGACGCTCACCTTGCCTTTTGCCGGGATCGTTGCCTCACCCATGATCACGGTGACCTTGTTCTTCTTGAGAAGATGACCAACGCCGCTGGTCAGTTGCTTGGCCACTCCGCGAGAGCGTTTGACCACAGCATCCAGATCGTAGCCGAACTTGTCTGCGGTCAGGCCAAAATCTTTAGCGCGCTCCATCAGGTGAAACACTTCCGAAGACCTCAGCATCGCCTTGGTCGGGATGCATCCCCAATTCAGGCAAATGCCGCCCAAATGTTCACGTTCGACCACGGCTGTTTTTAAACCCAGCTGTGCCGCGCGAATGGCAGCCACATAGCCACCCGGACCAGCGCCGATTACGATCAGATCAAAAGATTGTGCAGCCATGGTTCCCTCTCGGCGCAGGTCGGTTGTAAAATTAGTTTACCATTAAACTATATCCCAGAACGCATCAATACACCTTTCCCGCGACATAA
The DNA here is from genome assembly GCF_056159225.1 of Ruegeria sp. AWH4_226. Classification (NCBI taxonomy): domain Bacteria; kingdom Pseudomonadati; phylum Pseudomonadota; class Alphaproteobacteria; order Rhodobacterales; family Roseobacteraceae; genus Ruegeria; species Ruegeria sp. AWH4_226. The sequence continues at coordinate 1,329,892 of NZ_JBSWUU010000001.1, forward strand.
CAGACGCGGGCGAAATGTAACGCTTCATGCGGATTTCAGCCTATACCGCACGAGTTTCAATGGCTAGAACATAGGTGCCGAATTAGACGTTCAGTCCTAAACGCAAGTTATTCGAGAGGCTTATCATGGCCAAAACATTCAAAGATCTTTTGCTTGCCCTGCTCAATGCCACGCTCATCCTTGTGGCGCTATGCCTCTTTCTTGGGTGGCGGCTGGCAACGACCGTAGAAGACATCACCACAGTCTTTTCAGAAAAAGTGCAGATTGTCGCGCCGCTAAAAGACGAAATTCGCGGTATCCGAGGTGAGATTGCAGCCCTGCGCAGCGATATTACGAGCATTCAGGACAGCGGAACTGTTACGGATATTGCCGAGAAACTGCGCATTTCAACGGCTTTGGCAACGCTCGATAACATGGAAGCGAGGATGCAGGCTTCGCAGGCCCGCATTGCTGAGATTACCGAGTCACCGGAAACGTTGATTAACTCTGCCATAGAAAAATCGGCCGACGTGGTCGCCGACCGGATTATTGCTGTTCGAGGCTGCGTGCCCCAGTCCTAGCCGGCGGCCTGCAGTTCGCGGACCGTTGCACCGTATCCGCCCATGTCGACATAGGCTGCTTCGTGTGCCGTCATCGGACGCTTCAGGGCTTCGTTCCGGTACGGAAACCGCCCAAACTTGCGGATCACTTCACGATGCGCACGTGCGTGCAACAGATTTCTTTGGTCGCTACTGGGCATATTTTGACACATCAGACGAACACAGCGTTCCTGATCGCACAAGTTTTCCGAATGCATCAAAGGCAGGTAAAAGAACTGCCGCGCGGGTTCGTCGATCCTAAGATCCCACCCTTTGTCTATCGCACATTTGGCTGCCGACAGGGCGGCGCGATCTGATGCGAAGGCCTTGGCGCTGCCACGGAACATATTACGCGGGAACTGGTCCATCAGTATAATATAGGCCAGCGACCCATTGGGATAGGTCAACCAAAGAGAAAACTTGCCTTCATTCGCGACTTCCCAAGTGGTTAAAAACCGTTCGCGAATGTCTGCGTCCAAAGCGTCGTCTTGTAGATACCAACCCTTGGGACCAATTTTATCTAACCAAAAACTCAATACTTCTTCAGGACCAACCATTGCCCTTCACTCCGTCGTGTTGCCCTCCCCAGGGACGTAAGGTCATTAAATGCGTATTTACAGATTTGTTACAGTAAAAAATTGCAACATTTGCGACATAATTATGTGTTTTAGGCCACATCTTGCGTTTCAGCCTCGGCGGCTTCGATCGCGACCTCCTGCGCCAACTCGACCGCAACGGGCGAAGCGGTCGCATAAACTGTGGACATTGTACCCGTTTCGTCAACCGGGATCGCGGCACGCTGTGTCATGCGATACAGCGCATAAACAGCTGTCGTGACCAGAAGCGCGGCAATGAACAGGAAAAACCCTTGCGGGCCAAACACCGCATCACCCATCAGCCACCCTGTAATTAGCGGACCGGCAATCGCGCCAAGCCCATTGATAAACAACAACCCACCCGATGCGGCAGCCATGTCTTCATGCTGCAAAAAGTCGTTCGCGTGAGCGATGAGAAGGGAATACAGCGGGTTCGACATCCCTCCGATCACGAAGGCCGAGACCAGCAGGATAGGGAAAGACAGACCAAACAGCATTCCTGCAATCGCGCCGCAGGCGCCAGTGACTGCAACCACCATGATCAGCACGCGGCGGTCCATACGGTCAGAAAACCAGCCCAGCGGATATTGCAGCACCAAGGCGCCGACATAAAACGCGGCAACGAAGGTCGAGATTTCAGCCAACGAAAGATCTGCTCGAGCGCCGTAGACTGAGGCCATGCCAAACTGAGCCGAGAATACTCCGCCCAACAGAAACATACCGACGCAGCCCAAGGGCGAATACCCAAACAATTCGCGCAGGGTCATAGGTTTAGTGGAATCAAAAGCGGGCGTAGGTGAAATCGACAACAGAATCGGTGCAAATGAAACCGAAACCAGGATTGAGGCAATTACGAATGTATCGAACCCGGCAGGGTCGCCCAAAAGAACCAAGCCTTGGGCGCTGATGATGCCCACCATCTGAAAGATCATGTATAGCGACAGGGCCTGTCCGCGGTTTTCGTTGCTGGCGGCATTATTCAACCAACTCTCGGCCGTGACGTACACGCCGGAAAAGCAGAACCCGATCAGAACGCGCCCGAAAATCCAGACCACAGGATTGGTCATCAACGGGTACAAAATCATCACCGCCGAGATGAATGACGCCAGTGCTGCGAACACGCGCACATGGCCGACGCGTCGGATCATCTCGGGTGCCAGGCGTGAGCCGCCAAGAAAGCCAAGGAAATACGCCGACATCACAAACGACATCTCTAGGGTCGAAAACCCTTCGATTTCACCGCGAACACCCAGAATCGTGCCCTGCAGGCCGTTGCCGACCATCAGAAGTCCCATCCCAAGAAGAAGCGCCCATGCGCTGGAAAGAACCTGAAGCATTCGCGCCTCCAAGAAATGTAATTTCGACCTGAACTGTGGAATCGCTTGTATAGGAAAAACGGCTCTGTTCGTGCTTGTCTACGACATTGCGGGCAAATGATCCCGACAACGCGCCTCTTACGGGATCAAAAGCGACGCGTCACCATAGGAGAAGAATCGGTATTCCTGCGCGATGGCATGGGCGTAGACTTCACGCATTCTGTCCTGTCCCATCAGTGCCGACACCAGCATCAAAAGTGTGGATTTTGGCAAATGGAAATTGGTCATCAACGCGTCTGCCACATGGAATTTAAAACCGGGGTAGATAAAAATATCCGTCTCCCCCTCCCACGGTTCGATCCGGCCAGAGCGCCCCGCGCTTTCGATCAGGCGCAGGGCGGTTGTTCCGACGGGGATGATCCGCCCGCCAGCCTCTTTCGTGGCGCGGATTTCTTCGGCAGCCTCGGCGCTGACTCGGCCCCACTCTGCGTGCATTTTATGGGTGGTTACGTCTTCAACCTTGACCGGCAGAAAGGTGCCAGCACCCACATGCAGCGTCACATGGCTAAGTTCGACGCCGCGCACTGCCAGCGCCTGCATCAGGGAGTCATCAAAATGCAGTGAGGCTGTGGGGGCCGCAACTGCGCCAGAGTTTCGCGCCCAGATCGTTTGGTAATCGGTCTTGTCCCGCTCGTCCGCCGGGCGTTTGGCGGCGATATATGGTGGTAAAGGCATCGCACCTGCCTGCTCCAATGCCGCGTCGAAATCATCCCCTGTCAGGTTAAACCTTAGATAGGCCCGCCCACCGTCCGCGCGCTCAAGCGTTGCGCTGAGGTCATCGGAAAACTGGATGTCTTCCCCGAGCCTAACCTTTTTTAGCGGTTTGATCAGCGCCGCCCATGTGCCATCGGCCTGCGGGTCCAACAAGGTTGCCTCAATTGCAGCTGAAACTGGTCCCTGAGCGCTGTCACGATGGCGGCGACCATTCAGGCGCGCGGGGATGACGCGGGTATCGTTTAGAACCAGCCGATCACCGGGTTGCAGCCAATCGGGAAGATCGAACACATGCGCATCCGACAGCGTATCCTTGCTCGCAACAAGCATCCGCGCCGACGAGCGCGGGCTGGCGGGTCGCGTTGCAATCAGGTCTTCGGGAAGGTGGAAATCAAAATCGCTGAGTTTCATGGCCGCGCCATACAGCGCCCGTCATTCCAAATCAACGCTCCTCGGCGGATGATCCGAATGTCCGTTTTGGCTCATCGGGCTTGATGGGCTGTGCGTTGGGTCCATCGGAGACCGTAGGGGCCGGGGCGCGCAGCAGGTTACGCAGGAACAGCGGTGCCAGTCCGGAAAGCGGGTTCACCGAGACCTTCGGCTGCCGCAATGGCCCGGACAAAGTATAGTTGAACCCTATGACGCCCTCACCTTTCCGGGTGAAAACGCTGCCAATTGCGTTGACCAGGTAGATCGGAGAAATCGCACCCCGCAAATCCAGAACGCCGGCCACAGTGTCGATCGTACCATCGAAAGACAGGCCCATCGACGGACCAACTGCGCTGCCACTTAGAACTTTTACCTCGGTCGGCGTGATCCGCATGCGGCTGTCGATGCTGGCAAAAAAGATACCTTGCCCCGCCATTTCATCCAGCAAGCCCACAAGGCTGATTGCATTCAGAAGCGCAGCCATGGCCGGAGCGTCCTTGATGCGCGTGTTGGATATCTTGAGGATCACGTCGTAATTGCCCGGACCCGCCACCGGTTCCAGTTGTAAATCCAAATCTCCGCCACGCGCTTGCGTGATCATACCCGCCGACCGCAACACCGCCCCGGCATCCTCCGACCTGAGCGTCACCGCGCTGCGGCCGTCGCGCGGCGTGACTTGTCCGCGTACAGGGGCGCCACCGTTCACAGCGGCTGTGAAAGCGCCGTTAACACCGCCGCTGGTTTGAAACGCACCGTTAAACCCGGTCAAAGAAATAGACTCCGTGACCTGAAGGCGATCCAAGGCCACATCAAGCCGGGGACTGGCACCAGCGCCCGCGCCTCCTCCGCCGCCGCTTCCGAAAGTCGCGCGCGCAAGGTTCATCACGCCGCCCAGAACGCGAATATTGGGTACCGCTCCGCCACTGTTGACTAATTCGGCAGGAACAGCCAACCAATCCCCCAGATCGAACGAGCTGAACCGCACACGGTCGAAATCCCCGTCGTTAAAGGAAATGGAAGCCGTGCTACGCAATCCGGCGGCGTCGAGCACCAGTTCATCAACGCGTAGATTTTCGCCCAGCGTGGCCTCAACCCTCATGGTTCCGGTTGAGCCCGGGCCCTTGCGCCAGCCGAGTTCGGGAATGGCCAAAGAAACACCCGCCAGATCGGACGACGCGGTTAGCTTTGGCGGTGTCCCCGCCCCGATTCCAAGAGCAATATCCGCAGTGCCCTGCCCTGTCAGCATGCCTTGCGGCAGACCGGCCTTCAATTCAGTCATCAGACGGGGGGACAGTTCGATCTGGCCGGTTACCTCGCTGCGTTGTGGTTCGGTCCCACCGATGGGTTGCCGCCAGGTGGCCTGGATCGGAACATCACCGAACACCCCGTCGCCGGATACTTCAACCTCGGTCTCATTGCCCCTTACCTCAAGCCGGTCGGCGGCGACTGAGAAACCCGGAACCAGCCTGTCGCTTTGGACATCATCTATTTCGCCGAGGAAGTGGAACTGCGTTTCTTCGAACTTCAATTTTTTCTTCATCGGCAGGAACAGCGTCCCGGAAAGGCCCACATGCCCTTCAGCCAGGTCGACGGGCAGGTTTGCCTTGGTCAGCAATTCCAGCGGCGGTCTGTCAAGCAGCGACAAGGCCGCTGTTGTAGTGCCCTTGGCGGTGATCCGGGTGATCGATGGTGAGTCTTTCTTAATGCCCGTATCGGGGATGATGAAAGACGTGCCGGATGCGTCGATTGCACCCCCTTCATCCGCAAAGACCACGCCCGCCTCAGCCGTCGCGGTAAAGCGGCGATTGATCAGACTGGCCTGGCCCTGCGCGTGCTCAAGCGGCGGCAGGGTCTTTGCAAAGCGTATTTTCGCATCCTCGAAGCCAAAATCCAGATATATATCCGGCTTGCTTTCGGGCCGGAAACGCAGCGCGAAATCGACGTCTGAAACCCTGCCTTGATACAGGTTTGTCTCAACCCAAATCCGCGGCTTCGGTGCCAATCGTTCAGGCCAGTAGTTCAGAAGCTCATCCGCGTTCATACCGTCAAGATGCGCGTCCAGATCTGCTACCCAGCCATTTGCTTCACCAATCAAATTACCCGAGCCGAGCAGCTGGTAATTTGCGTCTTCGATCATGATCTGACCTAAGCGCAACCGGAACGGAGCCAGCTTCATCTGCATATCCAGATCGGCGCGCGCCAATGACAGCGGTACTGGAAACAGGTCAGCCGGGTTGATGTTGATACTGCTGAGGCTGAGCTGCGAGGTCAGACTTTCCAGAGCGCCATTCTCGATCCCTTCAAGATACGCTTTCCCCTCAGCCTGAAAAGAGCCCCAGGCCGAAACCACTGAAACCTCGTTGAAATCCAATTCCTGCCGCTTGGGCTCATAGGTGAAGTAGGTTCGGGCAGATTCAAACGGGATCGGCTTAGTTTCTTGTGTCGGTTGCACCACCCCTGCCCCAAGATTGAGTGTGGCATAGAGCGGCCCAAGTGCCGTGGTTGCGTCGATGCTGCCGCGCAATGCGCCTGAAATCGGTGCTTTGAGGACCTGCAACCATGACAGGGCAAGACTTTGGCTGGCGATGTCTTCCGCCGGAAGGTCGGTGATCGAAACGCCAAACTCAGCCCGCGATGACCCAAGAACACTGGCGTAATTGGCCTCGATCGTGCTGGCATAGTCGCGCCCGGTCAGAACCGAGAACCCGGTGGCCAGTCGCAACTCATCCCCGTTGCGCGTCACTGTGACACGACCGCCATCAAAGACCCAGGCCCTGCCAAGCCGCAAGTCCTGATAGTCCAGTGTCAAAGACTCCAATTCAACAGACCGAATGCCGGACAGGATCGGCGACAAGAACACGTCATCCAATTGGTCGATCAGTTGTGCAAGGTCCGGTGCTTTCTGCACCGGCGTACTCCCCGAGCCCACGATCAGCGACAATGCCCCATCCTGCCCACGGGTCAACGCGATTTGCGCATCCCTCAGTATGATGCGGCGCGGACGAATCTGCCCCCGCAACAGACCACGCATTGAAAGACGGGTTCGCAGGTCGGACACCTGCGCAATCTGTTGACCGGCCGCATCGCTGATCGTGACATCGGTCAGCCGCAGCCTTGGCCGCCATTCTTCATTGATGATGAAGCTGGCGTCGCCGAACCGGAACTGAAGACCTCCAAGGCTTTCTTCCAGCCGCTGTTCCACCTTTTTGCGTACCCAATCCGGTGCGTGAAGGTTCTGGCCGAACAGGAAATACCAACCAACGAAGGCCAGGATCGCAATCGAAAGCACAGTCCAGCCAGAAAAATGAACAGCGATACGACGACGCGACCGGCGGCGCGGAGGGGTCTCCGACAGCGGCGCACTTTCGTCTTCGTGCTGAATCAATTTTCCATCCACGTCTTTCAACCCGCTCGCGGCGCCCTATGATGACGGGCAGCCCTTAGAAAACTTTAACGGAGTTTCCAATGCCCGACGTTTCAGACATCGCCCCGGATTTCACTTTGCCCCGCGACGGCGGCGGTGAGGTCAGCTTGTCAGCCATGCGCGGCGGCGTTGTTGTTCTGTTTTTCTATCCCCGCGATGATACGCCGGGCTGCACCAAGGAATCCATCGGTTTCTCGGAACAACTTCAAGCCTTTGCTGATGCGGGCGCTCACGTTTTCGGGATTTCGCGGGACAGCGTTGCCAAGCACGACAAGTTCGTTGCCAAGCACAATCTGACCACGCCTTTGCTGTCAGACGAAGGTTCAACCGTTTGTGAAGACTACGGCGTTTGGGTCGAGAAAAACATGTATGGCAAAAAGTCTATGGGGATCGAGCGTTCGACCTTCATCATCGACGCCAAAGGCAAGATCGCCAAGGTTTGGCGCAAGGTCAAAGTACCCGGGCACGTGGATGAGGTGCTGGAAGCCGTACGCGCGATGTGAACGCTCTCGACCGCGGTCGCCAACCGGTCTAAGACCCGCGCAACTCAACAGGCGGAGATACCCGGTGTCCAAGACGTTGACCCAGATGGCGAACGAAGTTCTGACCACGGCGGATGGGCGGGAAAAAACCGCCCTTTCCAAGCGCCACGCCGCAACATGGTTTGCCTCGCGCAAGGGTGAGTCACCCGCAATTGAAATCGGTACAGCGACACCTCCGTTGCAGCCCGCCCGTCCCGAGCGGCCCGAACTTCTGTCGCCACGCGAAGTTCCCAAGCGCAAGCCCGGCTCTGAGGCGGGCCGCATCGCCTTGCTGCATGCAGTTGCGCATATCGAGTTGAACGCGGTCGACCTGCACTGGGACATCATCGCCCGGTTCGGGCACGTGCCCATGCCGATCGGGTTTTATGATGATTGGGTCAAATGCGCCGAGGAAGAGTCACGCCATTTCGAGATGGTCTGCGACTGCCTTGAAAACATGGGCAGCCATTATGGTGCCCTGCCCGCCCATGCCGGCATGTGGCGCGCGGCAGAGGACACCGCCGACGATCTGATGGGCCGATTGGCTGTCGTTCCAATGGTGCTTGAGGCGCGCGGGTTGGATGTGACACCCGGCATGATCAACATCTTCCGAAAGGCCAAGGACGAACAGGCCATCGCCGCGCTGGAAGTGATCTACGCCGAAGAGGTCGGGCATGTGGCCTATGGCTCGAAATGGTTTCACTTCTTGTGCGGGCGTGAAAATGCGGATCCCAAAGACGTGTTTCACCACTTGGTCCGGCGTTATTTCCACGGCGTTCTGAAACCTCCCTTTAATGAGGAGAAACGCGCCGAAGCCGGACTGCCGCCCGACTTTTATTGGCCACTGACCGAGGATCTGCCGCCGCCCGGCAACGCGGATTAAGTGCACTCACATTGATGTTTTCGGCAATTTCCCGCCGAGAATTGGCGGGAAAAAGATGGTTTTAAGGGTGAACAGGTTAACAAACTTGCCCTAATCCAGTGCGCCCTTTATGCAAAGCCTCAAGGGACGGCGGACGCTCACGACCGGTCCCGATCATGGGGATGAGAGGTATAGACGCGTGCGAACCCGTCTGGCAATAAAACTACACTCACTGTTCGAACGGTATTTCCCGGAGCGCCGGGTCTTTCTAAAATCTGATAACGATACGCGGTTTATCCGGCTCAGTTCGGAAACGCAGGTGGCTGCTGTTGCCGGGGTATGCGTAATCATAGGCTGGACGGCCGTCGCGACAGCGATCCTTTTGATGGACAGCATCGGATCAGGCAATTTTCGCGAGCAGGCCAAACGGGATCAGGCAACCTATCAAGAGCGTCTGAACGTCCTGTCTGCCGAGCGCGACGCCCGCGCAATAGAAGCGCTTGCCGCGCATGACCGGTTCAACGCGGCGCTTGAGCAGATATCGGCAATGCAATCCGAGCTTTTGGCGTCAGAAAACCGTCGCCGCGAGCTTGAAACTGGTATCGAGGTCATTCAGACCACCCTGCGCGCAACAATGAAGCAGCGCGAAGAGGCTCGCGCAGAACTGGCCAACCTGCAGGCCGGTGGCGGCGAAAGCGAAATGTACGTAACGGCCATGGCTGCCCCCGAACAGATGACCTTCATGACCGAGGCGCTGGCACGCACGGCACAGGAACGCGATCAGATCGCCTCAGATGCGCAAGACGCATTGAAGCAGCGCGAAGAGCTAGAGCTGGAAATTCAGCTGATGCAGGAACGAAGCGAAGAGATCTTCCGCCAGCTAGAAGAAGCGATGGTGATCTCGGTCGAACCGCTCGACAAGATGTTCCGCCAGGCCGGCATGCCTACGGACCGTATCATCGAAGAGGTCCGCCGCGGGTACAGCGGTATGGGCGGCCCTTTGAACCCCATCTCGTTCAGCACACGCGGTGAGGAGCTTACTCCGGACGAAATACGCACAAACGTCTTGCTGCAGCAGATGGATAAACTGAACCTTTACCGCATTGCCGCCGAAAAAGCCCCCTTCGCCTCACCCACCAAGGCGGCCGTACGCATGACGTCTGGCTTTGGCTTTCGGCGCGATCCGTTTTCGGGTGGGCGCCGTATGCACAGCGGCATTGATTTCGCTGGTGCGCATGGTACAGATATCTTTGCAACCGCAGATGGCGTCGTCACATTTGAGGGCTGGCAATCGGGCTACGGGCGTGTTGTAAAAATCCGCCATGCGTTCGGTATTGAAACCATCTATGCCCACAACACAAAGAACCGCGTGAAAAAGGGACAAAGAGTCTCGCGCGGGGATCATATTGCTGATATGGGTAGCACTGGACGGTCTACCGGAACGCATCTGCACTATGAAGTGCGCGTTGACGGAAAACCTGTTAACCCAATGACTTACATCAAGGCTGCGAGAAATGTTTTCTAAAAGCAAAATCAACGAGCCCGCGTCCAACGCCCATGAGGCGGCGAAACCCGCGGCACCGGCGAAACCGGCGGCACCTGCACCCGCAGAAAACAAGGCCAGTACCGCGCCAAAGCCCAAGCCTCCGGCATCAGTTCTGTCTTCGGACCTGCACATCACGGGCAACCTCAAGACATCGGGCGACATTCAGGTCGAAGGCACTGTAGAGGGCGACATCCGCGCGCACCTGCTGACCATCGGCGAAACGGCGACCATCAAAGGCGAAGTCACCGCAGACGACGTCGTCGTGAACGGCCGCATCGTAGGCCGTGTGAGGGGCTTGAAAGTACGCCTTACGTCGACTGCACGGGTCGAGGGCGACATTATCCACAAGACCATTGCCATCGAAAGCGGTGCGCATTTCGAAGGCTCGGTGCAGCGTCAGGACGATCCGCTGAACCCTGGCCGCAGTGCTAAGCCGGGTGCAAACCCCGCGGCTGAGGTCAAACAGTAACACTGCGCCTACAGCAGAACGAGTGAGCGCCGCAGGTTGCCCTGCGGCGTTTTTCTTTGCTCTTGCTGAGCGAAAAGGTCGGTATAATGTCTTTCTATGCTGATCTTTTTCTCTGTCCTGCTGCTGATTGTCGGCTTCTTCCTATACCGCCATTGGGCCAAATCCCAAGCGCGGCAAAGGCTGCTTTCGACATCACTGACCGATCATCAGCGCAAGGTTATCGAACAGCAAGTCCCGCTGATCCGCCGACTGCCCGCTGACCTGCGCGCCAAGCTTGATGGCAAGGTAAACCTGTTCCTCGATCAGGTCCGCTTTTTTGGGTGCGATGGGCTTGAAGTCACGGAAGAGATGGAGCTTGCCATCGCTGCGCAAGCCAGCCTGCTGCTGGTCAACAGTGACCAATGGTACGACCATCTGACCACCATCCTGATCTACCCGAATGCGTTTAAGTCGCGGCAACGCAGGCAGGATGGCTATGTTGTAAGCGAAAAGGAAATCGTTCGCACCGGCGAAAGCTGGGATCGCGGACCCGTGATCCTATCCTGGTCTCACAGTCGCAAAGGCGCGGCAAATTATCATGACGGCCAGAACGTCGTTTTGCACGAGTTTGCACATCAGGTCGACGACATGTCCGGCGGAACCAATGGCGTTCCGATCCTGAGCGACGGGCAAAGCTTTGCAGAATGGGAACGCGTGTTTCTGACTGCCTATGACGCCCATGTAAACGCGGTCGAGCATGGCAGGCATACAGTCATTGACCCTTACGGAGCGGTAGGCCACGAAGAATTTTTTGCCGTCTCGGTCGAGGTCTTCTTTGAACAACCAAAACAGTTGAAAGCTGCTGTGCCCGATGTCTATGCACAGCTTTCCAAACTGTTTCGGCTCGACCCCGTCAGTTGGAGCTAAACCGGTTCAAGCTGTGTAGTTTCACAAGTAGTTATCAAACAAAGATAATTGAATTATAGTGAAACCCGTTGTTTTCGGGAGGACTTTTCATGTTTCCAAAACTCATGGCCGAGTTTTTCGGTACGTTCTGGCTGGTACTCGGCGGTTGCGGGAGTGCAGTATTAGCGGCAGGCGTTGCTGATGTCGGCATCGGTTGGCTGGGCGTTTCTTTTGCGTTTGGACTGACCGTTTTGACGATGGCATATGCTGTCGGGCATATCTCGGGCGGACATTTCAACCCGGCAGTCAGCCTCGGCTTGATGATAGGCGGCAGGTTCTCGGCAAGCGAACTGATTCCCTATTGGATCGCACAAGTGATCGGCGCGATTGCTGCCGCCGCAGTGCTATACCTGATCGTAAGTGGCGCGCCAGGCTTTGAGAGCGTCGGCAGTTTTGCCACCAACGGATACGGCGAGGCTTCACCCGAGGGATATTCACTGACTTCGGCGCTGGTGATCGAGATCGTGATGACCGCATTCTTCGTCGTGGTCATTCTTGGCGCAACATCCAATTTCGCACCCGAAGGATTTGCTCCGATCGCCATCGGGCTGTGCCTCACGCTGATCCACCTGATTTCCATCCCTGTAACGAACACATCAGTTAATCCCGCGCGTTCAACTGGTGTAGCTCTGTTTGCTGATGGCCCAGCTTTGGCGCAGCTTTGGCTATTCTGGGTTGCCCCATTGGTCGGTGCCGCTATTGGCGCGCTGATCTGGCAGGCGATGGGCGACGACTAGACACTTTCAAGAGGAAAGCCCCGCAGCGATCAACTCCGGGGCTTTTCTAATCATTCAGTGACGGTAACCGTTTTCATAACGTCGGGCTGACCAACCACGGCACCGTTGGGTCCGTCGCCCCGCTTGATCATATCAACCACGTCCATGCCATCGGTAACTTGGCCAACAACTGTGTACTGGCCGTTCAGGAATAGACCCGGTTCAAACATGATGAAGAATTGCGAGTTCGCACTGTCCGGGTCCTGCGCCCGTGCCATGCCCACCACACCGCGGTCATAGTTGAAGTCCGAGAATTCGGCTGGCAAATCGGGTCGATCCGACCCGCCGGTGCCCGCCCGGCGCATGTCGCCTCCGATACGACCGAACTCAACATCTCCGGTCTGCGCCATGAAACCGTCGATCACGCGGTGGAACACCACGCCATCATACTTGCCCTCGGCGGCAAGGGTGCTGATCTGTTCAACATGCTTCGGGGCAAGATCTTCGAACAGATCGACGGTGACCGTGCCATTGGCCCCCTCACCTTCGATCTCGATCTGTAGGCCTGTAGCCAGCGCAGGGCTGGCCAGCAGGACAAATGCTGCGGCCAGTTTATACATCTGCTGCCACCTTAACGCTGATCATGCGGTCAGGGTTCGCAGGCGGCTCACCACGTACGATAGCGTCCACATGCTCCATTCCGTCGATCACACGGCCGTAAACGGTGTATTGGCCGTTCAGGAAGTGGTTGTCCTTAAAGTTGATGAAGAACTGCGAGTTAGCCGAGTCTGGGTTCTGCGACCGCGCCGCACCCAGAGTTCCGCGATCATGCGGAAGCTTTGAGAACTCTGCCGGTACGTTGGGCAGCGACGAGCCGCCAGTTCCCGCCATGCGAATGTTGAACCCGTCTTCCATATCGCCGTGCTGCACGTCGCCGGTCTGTGCCATGAAACCGTCAATCACACGGTGAAAGGCCACGTTGTCATATTCTCCGCCGCGCGCCAATTCCTTCATCCGAGCACTGTGCTGCGGTGCCACGTCGGGCAGCAGTTCAATGACGACCTTGCCATCTTTCAGTTCAATGATGATGGTGTTTTCGGGATCCTTGATCTCGGCCATGTGGCCCTCCTGTCGTTTGTCTTGCGCATTTACCTATTCGCCACGCGCCTGAATGCCAAGTGACGCATTGACCTGAGGGCAAAATGCAGGAAAAGAACCGCCTAAACCTGTTTCAAAACACCAAGGATTGCGCGATGGGCTGGAAAACTCTTGACGATATGGACCTGAACGGCAAGCGCGTGCTGATACGTGTGGATATCAACGTGCCGGTCGCTGACGGCGTGGTGACGGACGATACCCGCATTCAGCGCATCGTGCCGACTGTTCGCGATGTTCTTGCCGCGGGCGGCAAGCCAATCCTGTTGGCTCATTTCGGTCGTCCGGGGGGCGAACGGAAAATGGACCTGTCATTGCAACAACTGGTTCCCGCCCTTGAAACCGCCTTTGGCACCGCTGTCTGTTTCGCCCCCGATTGCGTTGGTGCCGAGGCTGAACAGGCCGCGGACGCGCTGCCATCGGGTCAGGTTCTGTTGCTGGAGAACACGCGTTTTCATGCGGCTGAAACCAAGAATGACGCCGATCTGGCTGCAGGCATGGCCAAGCTGGGCGAAGTCTATTGCAACGACGCCTTCTCGGCCGCACACCGCGCCCACAGCTCGACCGAGGCTATCGCCCGCCTGCTGCCCTCTTGCGCGGGTCGTTTGATGCAGGCCGAGCTTGAGGCGCTGGAGGGTGCTCTGGGTGATCCCAAGCGGCCCGTGACTGCCGTGGTCGGTGGGGCAAAAGTGTCGACTAAGCTGGAGCTGCTGGGCAACCTGATCAACAAGGTGGATTACCTTGTGATCGGCGGCGGTATGGCGAACACTTTCCTCGTCGCCAAGGGGCTGAATGTCGGCAAGTCGCTGGCTGAAACCGCGATGAAAGACACAGCAGCTGAAATTCTGGCCAAAGCCGAAAGCGCGGGCTGCACGATTGTCCTGCCTTCAGACGTGGTTGTTGCCGCAGAGTTTGCAGCCAACGCGGCGCACGAAGTGCTGCCTGCCAATCAATGCACCGATGACGGCATGATCCTTGATGCCGGTCCCGATAGTGTCGCCGCCATCTCGGACATTTTTGCCAAAAGCCGGACCCTGATCTGGAATGGCCCGTTGGGTGCTTTTGAGATCGCACCGTTCAACGCCGCGACCGATGCCGCAGCGCTGAAGGCGGCGGAGCTTACCCGCGCAGGCAACTTGGTGTCCGTCGCAGGCGGGGGCGATACCGTGGCCGCGCTGAATGCGTCCGGTGCGGCAGCCGATTTCTCGTACATCTCAACAGCAGGTGGCGCATTTCTTGAGTGGATGGAGGGCAAAACCCTGCCGGGGGTCGCCGCGCTGGAAGGGTAATCATCTGGTCCGTTTTGGGCAAATGGCACTGCGCATGGTAAGATCGCCGTTTAAGCGGAGATTTTGCCATGAGAGGCCTTGCATTTTTGATAGCTGCCTTGCTTCCAGCGTCCGCTGTCGGACAATCCAGTTGCAATGGCCAAACGCAGATTGATGCCAATTTCTGCGCCAAGGAAAAGTGGGAGATCGCGGACCGTGAACTCAACCGCATCTGGGGCGAAGTCAAACCTTTGGCGGACGCGCGCGGTGACGGGCAAGCTCTTCTGGAGCAGCAGCGCGCGTGGTTGAAGTCACGGGATGCGACCTGCGAGCCCAACCTATCGGCGGGTGGCAGCGCAGACGCGATGTTCTACTGGAGCTGCATGGAAGAACAGACGCTGGCGCGAAACAAGGCGCTGAAAACATGGCAGTGATTGTCGGCCATCAACACATTAAAAAATGCGCGGTAAGGGATTCACATCCCGAATCACCTGTGACATAGTGCTTTGAGATGCCCGAAAAGGGCACGTTATTGAGGCAAACTTCATACGGCGGTAAACAGAGTGTCCCGTTCTCATCGACCCGGCTTGGGCGCAGTCTTCTTCTTCATGGTGGCATTTATGCTGGGTGTGTACTTCACCTTTGCCGCCGTGCAGGGTGACTATGGCCTGTTCAGACGGGTCGAAATTGCAGCAGAACGGGACGCCCTGTCGCGCGATCTTGCCAAGCTTGAGGCCGAGATCGCGGAAATGGAAAACCTGACACGTCGTTTGTCCGACACCTATCTGGATCTTGATCTGCTGGACCAACAGGCGCGTTCTGTTCTCGGCATGATCCGCTCAGACGAAATCGTGATCCGCTGAACCCAGCCTGACAACGCGTTTCAACCGCGAGCCTGGCCACAAGCCAAAGGCCGGAATTCGCACATCCGACGCCGCGTCACATTTACCCTCGCCAGATTGCCGGAAATGCTTTATGAGATAGTTTAACGCTAAACTATCTGTCCGAAAGGGGGAGATCGCCACAATGGCTGCGCGAAAAACCACAAAGAAACCAAATGTTTCTGCAGAAGAGCTAAAAACCTACTACCGGGAAATGCTTCTGATCCGTCGATTCGAGGAAAAAGCGGGTCAGCTATATGGTATGGGTCTGATCGGTGGGTTCTGCCACCTCTACATCGGGCAGGAAGCCGTTGTCGTTGGCCTTGAGGCCGCTGCCAAAGAAGGCGACAAGCGCATTACGTCCTACCGTGACCACGGTCACATGCTTGCCTGCGGGATGGAGCCAGGCGGTGTGATGGCCGAACTGACCGGTCGCATCGGCGGGCTGTCAAAAGGTAAGGGCGGCTCGATGCACATGTTCTCGAAAGAAAAGCACTTTTACGGCGGTCACGGCATCGTCGCCGCGCAGGTGCCGCTTGGTGCGGGGCTGGCTTTTGCCGACAAGTACAAGGAAAACGGCGGTGTGACCTTCACCTATTTTGGGGACGGTGCTGCCAACCAGGGTCAGGTCTATGAGACGTTCAACATGGCCGCGATCTGGAGCCTGCCTGTGGTGTTCGTGATCGAGAATAACCAATATGCGATGGGAACCTCTCAGGCCCGTTCGACTTCGACCAAGGATATTTACCACCGTGGTGAGGCGTTTGGCATTCCGGGTGAAATCGTCGACGGCATGGATGTGTTGGCCGTGAAAGCCGCCGGAGAAAAGGCCGTTGCCCATTGTCGCGCTGGCAAAGGTCCGTACATCCTCGAAATCAAGACCTACCGCTATCGTGGCCACTCAATGTCCGACCCGGCCAAGTACCGAACCCGCGAAGAGGTTCAGAAAGTTCGCGAACAAAGCGACCCGATCGAGCACGTGCGCGAACTGCTGCTGACCGGCAAGCACGCAACCGAGGATGATCTGAAGGCGATCGACAAGGAAATCAAAGAGATCGTAAACCAGGCCGCCGAATTCTCGAAAGAAAGCCCCGAGCCTTCCGTCGAAGAGCTCTGGACCGATATTTATGCAGACGAAATTCCGCAGGAGGCCGTGTAATGGCGACCGAGATCCTGATGCCCGCCCTGTCCCCGACCATGGAAGAGGGCACGCTGGCCAAGTGGCTGGTTAAAGAAGGCGATACCGTTTCCTCCGGCGACATCATGGCCGAGATCGAGACTGACAAAGCGACGATGGAATTCGAAGCTGTCGACGAAGGTATCGTCGGTAAGATTCTGATCGAAGAAGGTACTGAGGGGGTAAAGGTCAACACCCCCATCGCGATCCTGGTCGAAGAAGGCGAAGACGCGTCCGCCCTGCCCGAGGCTGCGCCCGCAGCCGCAGCGGAGGCTGAGGCCGCCCCAGCGGCGGTTGAGGCCCCCGCTCCTGCCGCATCATCAGCCCCTGCCGCTCCCAAGGTTGATCTGTCGCCTGACTGGCCCGCCGACGCGGAAATGGCGCAGCAAACCGTGCGTGAAGCGCTGCGCGATGCGATGGCCGAGGAGATGCGCAGCGACGAAGACGTTTACCTGATGGGCGAAGAGGTCGCCGAGTACCAAGGCGCCTACAAAGTCTCTCAGGGTCTTCTGGACGAGTTCGGCAGCAAGCGCGTGATCGACACCCCGATCACCGAGCACGGCTTTGCCGGGATCGCCGTTGGTTCAGCCTTTGGCGGATTGAAGCCGATTGTCGAGTTCATGACCTTCAACTTCGCCATGCAGGCGATTGACCAGATCATCAACTCTGCCGCGAAAACGCTGTATATGTCCGGCGGTCAAATGGGCTGCCCCATCGTGTTCCGCGGTCCTAATGGTGCTGCCGCCCGCGTGGCTGCTCAGCACAGTCAGGACTACGCCGCATGGTATATGCAAATACCCGGTCTGAAAGTCGTTATGCCCTATTCGGCAGCCGATGCAAAAGGCCTGCTGAAATCGGCAATCCGTGACCCCAACCCGGTGGTCTTTCTGGAAAACGAGATCTTATACGGTCGCTCGTCCGATGTGCCGCAAGTCGATGATCTGACCATCCCGCTGGGCAAGGCCCGCATCTGGCGCGAGGGATCGGATGTAACCATCGTCAGCTTTGGCATTGGTATGCAATACGCGTTGGAAGCCGCCGACAAGCTGGCCGAGGAAGGCATCAACGCCGAGGTGCTCGACCTGCGCACCCTTCGTCCAATGGACACAGGCGCAATCATCAATTCGGTGATGAAAACCAACCGCCTGGTAACCGTCGAAGAAGGTTGGCCGCAGGGTTCCGTCGGCAGCTACATCAGCTCGGTCGTGATGCAGGAAGCGTTCGACTACCTTGATGCGCCCGTAATCAACTGCACCGGTAAGGACGTTCCGATGCCGTATGCAGCAAACCTTGAAGAGCTGGCCCTGATTACCACCGATGAGGTGATCGCCGCCGTCAAACAAGTGACCTACCGGTAAGGAGCGACAGACAGATGCCCACCGAAATTCTGATGCCCGCCCTTTCACCGACGATGGAGGAAGGCACACTTGCAAAATGGTTAGTCAAGGAAGGCGATACCGTGTCCTCCGGCGACCTGCTGGCCGAGATTGAAACCGACAAGGCAACGATGGAGTTCGAGGCTGTCGATGAAGGCACCATTGGCAAAATCCTGGTCCCCGAAGGCTCTGAAGGGGTAAAGGTCAATACCGCAATTGCAGTTCTGCTGGAAGAGGGTGAAAGCGCAGATGATATCGCCGCCACACCCGCGGCAGCACCGGAGGCTTCGCCAGAAGCCGCCGCAGGCAACGAGGCCGCCGCTCCTGCGGCGCCTGAGGCGCCTGCCCCTGCCCCGGCTGCTCCGGTCAAGGCCGATGGCGGTCGCATTTTCGCGTCTCCGCTAGCTCGCAGGATTGCCGCTCAGAAAGGTCTTGACCTGTCGCAGATCAAGGGGTCCGGGCCGCATGGCCGTATCGTCAAAGCAGACGTTGAAAGCGCGACCGCGCCTGCTCCGGCGTCCGCGCCTGCCTCGGCTCAGGCAGCACCTGCACCCGCAACCGCCCCGGCAGGACCATCAGCGGATGCTGTCGCCAAAATGTACGAAGGTCGGGAATACGAGGAAATCAAACTCGACGGTATGCGCAAGACAATTGCCGCACGCCTGTCCGAAGCCAAACAGACCATCCCGCATTTCTACCTGCGCCGCGACATCAAGCTGGACGCGCTGCTTAAATTCCGTGGCCAGTTGAACAAACAACTGGAAGGCCGTGGCGTAAAGCTTAGCGTGAACGACTTTATCATCAAAGCCGTCGCCAACGCTTTGCAGCAGGTCCCGGAATGTAACGCAGTTTGGGCCGGTGACCGCGTATTGCAGCTGAAACCTTCGGATGTGGCCGTTGCTGTCGCGATTGAGGGCGGCTTGTTCACCCCGGTCTTGCAGGATGCTGACACAAAATCTCTGTCAGCCTTGTCGACCGAGATGAAAGACCTTGCAGCCCGTGCGCGCGACCGCAAGTTGGCCCCGCACGAGTACCAAGGCGGCACCTTCGCGGTCTCGAACCTGGGCATGTTCGGCATCGACAATTTCGACGCAATCGTGAACCCGCCCCACGCGGGTATTCTTGCGGTCGGCACCGGCCTCAAAAAACCAGTGGTGGGCGATGATGGAGAGTTGACGGTTGCCACCGTGATGTCAGTCACAATGTCGGTCGATCACAGAGTCATTGACGGCGCGCTTGGCGCACAACTGCTACAAGCCATCGTCGATAACCTCGAAAACCCGATGGTCATGCTGGCCTAACAGCGAAATCCTGTTTGAGCCCAAAAACCCCTCCATTGGAGGGGTTTTTTATGCGCTGCGGCACGTGTTGATGTTCCCGTGACGAAACGCTGAATCGTGTCCAAGGTCTAACGGGGTGCGTTTCTCGTTCATTTTGTAAACCAGCTAATTGAAAAAAGCGCGCCGGGTGGGGCGCGCTTAAATTTCAAGTTTCGTTACCGGTTCTTGCCCAGCATGTGATCCATCGAGATAGAAGGCTGATCGCAACCTGCCTCACCAACGATCTTGGCTGGAATGCCAGCAACCGTCTTGCAAGCTGGGACTTCTTGCAACACGACAGAGCCCGCAGCGATACGGCTGCATTGGCCAACCGAAATATTGCCCAGCACCTTGGCTCCGGCACCAATAAGTACGCCATCTCCTATTTTTGGATGGCGATCTTCTTCTTCTTTGCCGGTTCCGCCCAGCGTGACGGAATGCAGCATCGACACGTTGTCTCCTACCACCGCCGTCTCACCGATGACGATCGAGTGCGCGTGGTCTATCATTATGCCTTTGCCGATTTTTGCGGCCGGGTGGATGTCCGTCCCGAATATCTCAGAGGCGCGCATCTGGAAGAAATAAGCCAGATCATGCCGGCCCTTACCCCATAACCAATGCGCGACGCGATAGGTCTGCATGGCCTGATAGCCTTTGAAATACAGGATCGGTTGCAACAAGCGGTGGCAGGCCGGGTCACGTTCGTAAACGGCCATCAGGTCTGCACGCGCCGCCTCGATCAGCGTTGGGTCGTCCGCATATGCTTCGTCCACAACCTCTCGCAGGACCATCATCGACATCTCGTTCGAGCACAGCTTGGCCGAGATGCGATATGACAATGCCCGATCCAGGCTCCGATGGTGCAATATGCAGGCGTGAACCAAACCGCCCATCAATGGCTCGCTCTCGACAGCGGCCTGAGCTTCGCTTGTTATTCGTGTCCAGACCGGATCAACCGGCGTTACGTGACTGCGCTTTTCCAACATAGCTATTGTTCCTTTGCTGCGCTTAGCATGCCATTTAGTGGGTAAAACGCCAAACGCAAACCCGTGATCGGCATGGTAACAAAAATAGATGAAATGGATTGAACCGGTCACAAGGGCAAAAGGGGCCTATGAATTTGCATCTGAGAGCAAAAAATCCCATCGCATTAGCAGCGAGTTGCAAGAAACAGGCCCAGGTGGCGCAGGACCAGTTCGAAGCACCGACAATAGTGCAGATCATCAAAACAAGGCTCATCAGCCAACGGTCTGTTACGTGCGACGGCCATCAATGAGCCATTGCCGAACTCAGGGTGGAGTTGCCCTGTCCTGGAGGCATAATTGTAGGCCAGTTGGGCTTCACGGAACATACGAGCGCACAGTCTTTCACGATCGTCCAGCGGCGCGGCCAGCAAAGCCCGCGCCGCCGCGCTGACGTCCCCGTGCAATACAGGACGCATTGGTTCGCCTACCCAACCGTCAGGTTGGCGTACAAGCCCGGCCCATAGCTGGCCGATACCTGCGCAACCCGAACGCTGTACGCGCCGCTGACACCATCTACCACTTGCGCCGCGGTGGGGTAAAACAAGGTCGGCTCAGTTACGACCTGTTCCCGCACCAAAGCACCATTCACGCTTATTTGAACAAGATAGGATTCGTTCTCCTCTGCAAGCGGCACGTCCAGCCCTGCCCAATCATCTCCGTCCAGACGGGTTCGGCGTATCCAGGACAATTGATCACCGGCTGGCATGTGTATTGCGCTTAGGTGTACTGGCGCGTATGGGCGCAATCCGTTTCCGTCGAAAGCCTCGACCAAGTGCACAAAAGACGGGTCTTCATAGCCACGTGTCGCGGGGCCAATGCGATAATGCTTGGTCACCCGCCGCTCGGATCGCAACAGACCGGTTTGGTAGACGCGTTGATCAAGCAAAACGAACATCGAACCTTCGGGCCAAACATCGGGAATAATTGCGTCTGTCCCAAGCTGACCACGCAACCGGCTGGACAAGGAGTACATGCCCGCCTCTTGCAAATTTGCCTCGGCGAATTGAAAAACTTCCCAGTTTCCAGGCGTGCCATCCCCAATCGCAGCCAGATTGGCACCATTTAGCAGCGCCTCTTGGGTACGGGATTCCAGCAAACCGTCGACAAGCCTAACACGTAGAGCTGCCCCTTCATCCCATATGCCTGCGCTTGCGCGTCTGAGCGGCGTTTCAGTAAAACCAATCACTGCCTGCCCGGGAATGACGTCTTGCAATGCATAGCCTTCGTCGCCTGATGCCGAAAAGACCGCAACACTGCCAGGCCACGGATTTGCCGACGCGGCCAGATACGGGGCATGCAGTGTTTCCGACCCGGTGATCAGCGGCAGATCCATGAACACGGGCAAGACAGGAACAGGTGCAACGAAGGGTTTTTCGGAAACCGCGTCATCCGGCAGATTCGAAGGTGCATAGACATCCGGTTCAACCCGGACCGCCTCGACCAACTGCAGATCAGACTGTTCTAAGCGGTCAATTCGGTAGCGCGCATTCTGCTCCTCATTGGTCAGGCTAATGACATCACCTGCACCCAAGTGCAGCATCGACGGCGGCAAGGCAATCCTGGCTGTCTCGCGCGCAGTACGCGCCTCACTCAACCACCGTTCGGCGGTCTGGCGACCTTCAGCACGGGTCATCGACAAGGGAAACTCGTTCACCGATACTGAATGCGTTTCATCATCTGGCAAGATGGCCTCTTCCGAAACGACGTCATGATCCGCATCGGATTGAACAAAGCTAATGCGCACACGGCCGGACATCTCGGCCTCTGCCTCGCGGCGAAACTCGACACGTCCAGTGATTTCAGGGCTGTCAGCCAGAAGGTCGCTTGCAAGCTCTTCGGCACCGTGACCGCCGCGCATCTGAAACCGCAATACACCGTCCCGCTCGATCGCATCGAAACCATAGCGCAGCATCAACGGCTGCAAAGCTGCCCGCGCAGTAGAGACATCCTCGACCACGTACCCTCTCACAACCCCGTACAGGCGAGAAACATCGATATCCGTGACACCCGCGCCGTAGCAGATTTCCGTAACGACCGAGGCCAAAGTCCGCGTGCCCGATCGCCCGTTTAGCCAGTGACCACGTGGATAATTTTCCCCATCGCTCCACTGGCTTTGCAGGTTAGGAAAAGCAGGAAAGGGACGCGCATCCCAAGCCCATATGTAGGCGTTCGACATATCCACCATCTGACCGCCATACTGATCGGACACGGGGTTCACGTGGGGATCAGACCAGTAGCCAAGCATAGCCTTCAGGTACTGCACCTGCATAAAGTCGTCGCGTGCACCATTTGAATAGCGTGGAATACTGGACTCCGACGACTTGGGGTCAAGAAACTTGTTTGGTTGATTGCTTCCCTTGTCGATTGCCGCGCAACCCAGTTCCGTGAACCAGATCGGCTTGGATCCAGGCAGCCAATCCGTCGGGTCCAACTGCCGGACACCGCCAATGCGTTCATGGTGGCGGTTCGACCACCAGTTTCGTAAATCCTTGTACCGCCAGACCCACGGTTCATCGTGTTCATGATCCGTTATTGGCGTGCGAATCTGCGCTTCGGCTTCCTCGGGTGAGGCATAAAACCAGTCGTATCCTTCACCGCCTTCAATATTTCCGCGAAGATAGTCGAGTTCATAGATCGCATCGGCTCCGGCCTGTCGGTCCAGGTGATCCTCGCCGTTCCTCCAATCGGACAATGGCATGTAATTGTCGATGCCAACAAAGTCGATATTGTCGTCGGCCCAAAGCGGATCGAGGTGGAAATACCTGTCCCCTGTTCCATCGCTGGGCTGATAGCCAAAGTACTCACTCCAATCCGCCGCATAGCCGATTTTCGCGTCCGGCCCCAATATGTCACGCACATCTGCAGCAAGCGACCGCAGCTGCGCAACAGCCGGAAAACCGGAAAGGCCCCGGATTTGGGTCAGCCCCCGCATCTCAGATCCGATGCAGAACGACTCCACCCCACCGGCTGCCTTGCACAGCGCAGCATAGTGCAGGATAAACCGGCGAAAGCCCCATTCCTGCGGACCATTGTAGGCGACAAAACCATCGCCGATGTCAAAATCGCTGGCGCGCGCGGCACCGAAGAAAGCGGCTACCTGTGCATCCGCCGCCGCCGTCTGGTCCGGCGATCCTTCCCGCCCCGGAGCGATGCTTAACGTGATCCGCCCACGCCACGGCAGGTGTGGCTGGCTGTCCGAGCCTGACCACGGATCGGGCAAACCGTTGTCCTGCAGCTGGTCCATCAGGATAAACGGGTAAAACATCACGCGTTGTCCGATGCTTTTCATGTGCCGGATCGCCTGAACAACAGACTGGTCCGCTGGTGTCGCACCGTAAACGGGACGTTCATCTGCGTGCCGAACCGCCTCGGCTGTTTGACGGTTTACCCCGGCTACGGACCAGGGCATGTTTTTCCCTTCAATATCTTTGTGCAAAACCTTTGGCTGTATCTGACATTGCCCGCACCGCAGGTCGCCCCCAAACCAAGATACGATTAGCGAAGCAGCATCACAGGCTGGTAGTTCGGCTTGCAGCGCCCGGACCGAGGTCACCAGATCCGGCAGCCCCGAAGCAGAGTTGACATTCGCGGCCCAGCTTTGCCCCCGCCCCTTGGTGTAGTTGATCTGTTCGCTGGCCAAGGCGTATTCGCCGGTGCCGGGCATCAATGCGACGCCCCGGACCGTTTTCGACAGTGCATCAGACGTGTCCGGCAAATCCGGCTGTTCTTGTCGCACGACTTCAAACGAAAACTGTGGCACCCTGTTTCCGAAAGGTGCCAGTTGAAGATCTTCAATAACGACGTAGGCTGTTCCGCGATAGGCTGGAACACTGTCTGAACCTTCGATGGCTTCAATCAGGGGATCGGGCAGTTGATGATTGTCGCCCGGATAAATCCGCATGTTCAGACCCGCACGCTCCAACTCTTCTCCGTCCGCCCAAATACGTGAGACGTCCGAAATCTGGCCGGCACCTACCGCGATGGCCAGCGAGATCGAGTAGCTGTAGCTGTGCGTGGTTGTCGTGACCTCTGGCGATTTAGGAGAGCCCTTGCCGCCACCGCCACCCTGGGTGGTCGTGCTCGTGCTCTTTGTCTCAAGAAAATCCGAGGCCCAGATGACCTGACCACCCACACGCATACGCCCATAGATCGTTGAGACCGGGGCGCCCTCTCCGGTCTCTGTCAGGCGAAATCGGTCCAGGCGTCCCGTCTCAACGACTTCGCTGCCGCCACCCATGACCGACTGACCCATCAAACGCTGATCAATGACCCGACCCAGTGTCGCACCAACAGCACGCCCAACAATGGCCGAGGACAACCCCGCAACAGTGCCGCCGATTGCACCACCGACCGCAGCACCGGCTGCAGACAGAATTATTGTTGCCATTCACTTGTCCTCCAGCGGAAATTCAAAACAGGCAACCACTCTGCGTCGCCAGGGGGTGCTCAGCGTGCTTTCGACGACTCCGTACCCGGAATAGGCGTGGACAAAGCGCGGCACGGGTTCGTTTTCACTGACGATACCTACATGCTTGGCGACGCCACCGTCGCGCATGCGAAACAACAGGACATCGCCGGTCATCACATTATCGGCTTTCTTTTCGATCAGATGGCGGCGTGCAGCAGCCCACATTCGTTCTTCGCCCTGCGGTTCGGACCAATCCATGCTGTAGGTCGGTACAGCTTCGGGTTCGTTCCCAAGCAAAACGCGCCACACACCGCGCAAAAGGCCAAGGCAATCCGTCCCGACCTCCTTGACCGACGCCTGATGCACATAGGGTGTGCCCAGCCAGCTGCGCGCCTCATCCACTACACTCTGCCTTTGCGCACTCATCGTCTGCTGCCCCCGGTGTTCGGGTTGCTTTGCTTGGGGACGGCCATCATCCAATCCTCGCCAGGAAGGTCAGGAAAACCCTGAAAATTGATGAAATTATTGAATTTCTTGCGACACGCTTCCATGCTTTTATCGCAACCAGCGGTCAGCCTGACGCGATCGCCAACAGCCAGACCACCCGTGATACCTGACCACAACGTGATGTTGCGTCCACGCGCCAGCCGTTCATCTTCCTTGATCGAAGCCCACAGCCCTTGCGCTTGTCCAGAGACTACGTCCACCCTGCCGTGCTTGAACCACCCGGTGTCCGGCCCCTCGGCACCTTTTACTTGCAAAACGGCGTGAGAAACCAAGGTTACAATTTCGGCCTCTGCCTGATAGCCAGGCGTATTCAGATTAAATTTGCAAGTCTCATCCCCCAGAACCGCCGTACACGGTTTCTGATAAATCCGGCCCAACGGTCGGTTCAGCAAATCCGTCAGGCCGCGCAATTCTGCATGGAACGCGCCGCCAGCACGGCGCATTTCACCGATCGAGCCCTTGAACTGCAGTACGCGTTGTTCGGGCTTTGCCCAATTGACCAACCAAGCGCGCACCTCGGCACCATCGAAACGGCCCGCCTCAATGTCCTGCTCAGTAACGGCTGCATCAGACAGGGCACCCATTGCCTCAGAGTTATCAATGGACAGACCGGTGGCCTGCTCAATGACTGAGGCAGTCAGGCCGGTACTGGCTTTGAATTCAATTCCTTCAAAGCTCAGCTTCATGTCGTGGTCCGTAAATCCGTATTCTCGCCCGTCCTTACGCCGGATAGCCCAACACCGACAGGTTGTGGTCAGCCCACTTTGTAGGTGGGCGTAGAGTCCTTGCTTATCACCACTCATCAGACACGCACCTCGACCACCGGGACATTGGGAACGTCGCCCGCTTGAAAGCTGGCGACACTGGTCTGAATTTTGTCGGTGTCAAAACGAACCGGAACGTCAAACTCAAACCCGGCAGTCACTTCGACCTCTTCCGGCGGTGGCGCTGAAAAGGTTATAAGCCCGCTCGCAAGGTCTATTTCAAAGTCTACTCCTTCGCGCATCCGATCCTGTTCCAGCCCGACCTGGACCGTCCCCAAAACGGGTTTGACGATGGGACGGACATAGGTGAACCCGCCAGAACTGTAGGTTTTCACCAACTGAAACGCGGTACGGGTTCCATCGCCTCGTGCTATGACCTGATCGCCTTGGGTTACGTCTGCGGTTGCCGGTCCGGACTTGTAGTCCGACCAGTCCTTCCACCGAAAGCCAAACATTTGCCCCTGACGAGCCTCAAAGAACGAAACCAGCGTTTCGATATCGTCCAGCGATCGCATCCCCAGCCCAGCGTCATAGCGACGACGCGAATGCGCCCAGGGCGTGTTGCGCTCTTCAAACCCATTGGCCAGCGTCACGATATCGGTTCGCCGCTCGGGACCACCAACCGAACCAAAGCTCAGACTGGCGGGAAATCTTACTTCATGGAAATTCATCGGCTGCTCTCTCGTGTTACCTGTTTCGATTGCCACGTCCAAGCGCGCGGCCCATCTGCGCGGCAATCTGCCCCTGGCTGCGCCGGAATCCCTGCACATCCGGTGTTGTGATGTTCATCACCACGTTCACTGCGCGGCCGGCACCGGATGTGCGCACACCGAGTTTGCCGTCGGGACCGCGCGCCAGCGGCATGATGGCCTCTGGTCCAGCCTCGCCCATAAGACCGGTACCGCCGCGCATTGGAAATGTCGTCGGGCCACTGATCACGCCGCCATTAGCAAAGGGCATCACCCGCCCTTGAGAAAAGCTGCCGCCATCTGCAAAAGGCAGGACGCCTTGCACGAAACTGCCGACCGTATTGGCCAGCATGCCCCCAAAATGATCTGTCACAGGCTTAATTGCCGCCGCATACGCTGTCTGAATCATCGAATTCTTCAGTACGCCCAGCGCATCGGACAGATTGATCCCATCCAGCACCACGCTATCGAAAGCTTTACGCAACCCGCCGGACATACCACGCTCAAGTGTTGCAACGTCTTTGCCTGTTTCTTCGAATGCCGCGCCAATGCGTTTCATTTGACTGTCAAAAGCCGCAGCCATCGACGCCGCATCCCCAAGCGAGTCACCCAGTGCCTCACCCCGTTCCTGCAGGTCGTCCAAACCATCACGATCCGTCATCACGGTCTCCTTGTTTTTTGTCCGGGTAAGCGGCAAGCAACGCGTCCAGACCCGCCCGGTTCATCGCTGGCAGTCCTGCGCCCTGTCCTAGCATCAGCCTCAACTCTGCCGGGGTCAGACGCCAGAATTGATCCGGCGTCAGACGTAAGCCAACGAAACCCGCACGCATAAGGGCGGGCCAGTCGAACCCATTCATGCGCCACCAGGTGCCATGAAGGCGCGGGCCAACAGCTCAGCCGCGGCCCGAGCACCTGCCATCGGTCCACCTTCGATCTCGGCATGCAGCAAGTCGGCTTGGGCTACATTGGCCCCTCCGCCGCGCAGCCCGGCCACGATCAACGCCAGCACGTCACCGCTGGAATAGACCCCGCCTTCGAACCGCTGGACCAAGTCCACCAAAGACCCTGCACCCAACGCCTGCTCCAATTCGGCCAAAGCGCCCAACGTCAACTTGAGCACCTTTCTTTCCCCATCGATGGTCAACGCCACCTCGCCCGTCCACGGATTAGCCATCAATTACAGCGCCGTGAATGCCAGAGCGCCAGCACTGGCCAGGCTCATCTCATACGTTGCCTCGCCATTATGTGAGCCTGCGTACTCGATTCCGGTTACCTGAAACGCCCCTTCGACGATGCCAAAATCAGGGATAATGACTTGAAAATTGGGCGTTTCCCCATCAAAGAACAGCTGTCGCGCGCGTTCGTCGGTGTCAGCGTCTTTGAAAACCCCCGATCCAGAAATCGCGGCGGATTTCACCCCGGCGCCCGACAAAAGCTCACGCCAGCCGCCCTGACTTTCAAGGCTGGTAACATCCACACTTTCCGCGTTGAAACTGACCCGCGTGGCCCGCAAGCCCGCGATCGTCTCGAACAGGCCCGAGCCGTTCATATCCACTTTGACCAACAGGTCTTTTCCGTTTTGGGCAGCCATCTGCTCTCTCCGTTGATTGGTTAATCATCTTCCACGCGGGCGCGGAATTTCAGGTCGATCTGGCGAACTGCGCCGCCAGTACCTGTGCGACGGGCCGAAGCGCGCTCAAACCACAAACCGACCAGCCGCCCGCGATCCAGCATCAGCGCCGCACCCTCAAGCGCGTCGCATACCGCTCCGGCCAATGCTTTAGCGGCACCAAATCCGCCGGCCTCAGATATTACCGACACGATGAAGCGATGCGTCGCCCCTGCGCCAGATTGGTCCGAGGCGTCTCGCACCTCTTCCGGTCCCAGCGTGACATAGGCCTGGGGCACCGACCCTGCAGGTATCGCGTCGTAAATCGCGCCATCCGAGAGCGTGCTGACCTGCGCATCATCCGTAAGCCTTTGAAATACCGCCGCTTGCAAGGCGGCTGAAACGCCGTAGCTCATGCCGCGACCTCCTCATCTGCGAAACAGGTAAGGTATTGACCGCGGGGGTCACGGTCCGCGACGGCGCGGATCACAAAACGACGCGATCCTTCCGAAAATCGCTGATCTGGTGAAGGCCGCATCGTTGTTCCCTTGGGTGCACCGCGAACCACGATCCGATACCCGACACGTGATACGGGCACGCCCGCCACCTGACGCTCAGACCCGCTGCGCGCAGTGACCTCGGCCCAAACGGTGCCCAGCGCCTGCCAGGTCTCGGTGTATCCACCCGCGCCATCAGCCGTACGGACTGGCGCCTCAAGCACCAGCTTTCGGTTCAGTTGTGGCTTTTTCATCAAGCCACCCCTGCGCCAAAGCGGACCGTGCGATAGCGCTGGATCAGGCTGGTCACACCAAACGGCATGCACCCTGCACCAAGGGCCGTTTCGTCCCGATATTCGTAGTAGTGCGCCGCCAGCAGCAGCACTGCCTGCCCCAAGTCAGCTGGTAAGCCATCCCAATCCACCGATATACCCGCGATAAAGGCGATCTTGGCCGTGCCACCAGTTGCAAGTCTTGGCAACATCAAACCAGTCGGGCGCAGCCGGGGGCGCTGGCTGTCTTGTTCCAACCGGTAAGATTCCGGCGCGATTGCGCTTTCCGCACCCGCTGCGTCAAAGACTGAAACCCCTTCCACAGCCTTCACCGGGGCGACCGGCAGCACCTCGCTGGCAGAGTCACGCCACGCATTCAGGGTCCAGGAAAATTTGCGTTCAATCAGCACCTTACCGGTGCGCGCCTCAATCGCTGCGATTGCTGCCCGCAGAAAGCCACTCAAGACCTCGTCCTGCACGCTGCCCTCGGCAAAGCCGGTTCCCAGCCGCAGATGCGCCTTGAACTGATCCACCGGCAGCGCCGCATCAGCGATGGCGGTTTCTTCGATCAACATCATCCATTCACTCCGCAATCTCGGCCCCGCTACGGGGGTCGTCACTTCAGTAAACTGGCGGGCACGTGCCGCCCCACGTTGCTCGGACGGAGGGGAGCAGCTAGACAACGCGGGGGATCTCACCCCAGCCCGCGCCCGCCGCCCGAAAGGCCGATTTCCGGCCCCTCGGATCCGTCACCGCTTAGGCGATGCCGAATTTCACCAGCTTGATTGCAGCAAAGTCGCTCACATCACCGCCAACGCGTTTGGTCGCGTAGAACAGGACATGCGGCTTAGCGCTGAAAGGGTCGCGCAGCACCCTCAGGTCAGGTCGTTCAGCGATGGTGTAACCGGCCTGGAAGTCACCGAAAGCGATCGAGAAACTGTCGGATGCTGCATCCGGCATATCCTCGGCGATCAAAACGGGATAGCCCATCAGGCGCGCTGGCTCACCCGCCGCCAGCCCGTCCGACCACAAGAAGCGGCCATCACTGTCCTTAAGTTTGCGGATCAAACCAGCGGTCTTCGAGTTCATGACGAACGTGCCATTAACCCTGTACTGTGCACCCAGCGCGTAAACCGCATCAACAATGGCATCGGCGTCAACACCGCCGTCAATGCCTGTGGGAACATACCCAACGTTGCCCCATGCCCAGACATCATTATCAACCTTGGCGTGGTCCAGAATGCCTTTGGGCTTGTCGACACCATCACCGCTGATAAAGGCTGACGCTTCGGCGCGGGCAAACTTGTCGGCGATACGACCAGCCAGCCAACCCTCGACGTCGAACGCACTGTCGTCCAGCAGACGTTGCGAAGCTTTGGGAAGCGCGCTCAGTTCATGCAGCGCGATTGAAATGCGATCAATCGAAGGGGTCGCGGTTTCAGTTGCAGAGGAAGCCTCATCCGCCCAACCGGCACCAACATCCGTGTGGTCGATCAGAACATCGAAAGAGTTCGCCTCGACATTCACGACCGATGCAATCGAACGGATCGAAGCGGTGGATTTCAGCACCGACTTGATGATCTCGGCCGTCTGCGGATCTACCAGATAGCCTCCATCACTATTGACCGCGCTGGTCAGAGATTTGGCTTCCATCTCCAGCCCCCGAAGGCCGTCATCGTTGCCTGAACGCACATAGGCATCAAACGCCTTTTGGTGCGGCGCGCCGTCAAGGGTCGAGGCCGCAAGGTGCGGACGCGCCGCGATGGTTGATTTACGATCCAGCATTGTCAGTCGCTCTTCTGTCTGTTGCAGTTTGGTTTTAACTTCAGCCTTCAGGCCTCTGAATTCACACACGAAGCCAGCCATCGCCTGCTTCACCTCCTGAACCAGGGGCGCACCCTCTCCGGTCAAGGCCGGGGTCTCGGTCTTGCTCATCAGCACTTCCATTCTTTGGGTGGGTTTGAGGCGCGCTAGGGTCGCGCCAACTCCTGCCGGGCGTGATTGAACACCTCGGCAATTTTGCGCCAGGTGTCCTCGACCGCAGGCTCAGTGCCTTTGGCCGCCACCCGCGCACTGGGCAGCATCGGGAAGGTCACCAGAGACACCTCCCACAGCTCCAGTTCCGTCAGGACCCGCTGGCCCTTGTCATTCTTCACGGCCCGCTTTGTACGATACCCAATCGACAGGCCGTCCATAGCTCCTGCTCGGATCAGCTCCGCCGCTTCACGGCCCTTTTGAGTGCTTTCCAACAATCGTCCCTTGACCCAAAGGCCCCGGTCATCTTCGCGCACTTCGTCCCAGACGCCGATAGGCTGCGCCGGATCATGCTGCCACAGCATCTTGACCCGCTGACCCGCCGTAGCCAGGCCCGCGAGCGACGCGCGATAGGCACCTTTCTGCACGACGTCACTGCCCTGATCCACGTGACCAAATAGGCTGGCATAGCCCGCGATCACCGCATCGTCCGATACCGACAACCCATCTCCAAAGCGTGCGAATTTATGCTCTAAACCCATTAATAACTCCTCATAAGACACTGACTTTACGGCGTTACAGAAAGAAACGACTGAAACGCTTGTGCAAGGATCACGGCTGCCACACCGTAAACAGTCAGCCACAGCCGCCTCTCAAGCCGTTCCATCATCTCTTCGATCTGATCCAACCGCTTGCACAGGTGCGCGTGCTGAATTTCAGCCACTCTTTCATGCGCTGCCAGGCGCAAACCTGGCGCACAATCAAACGGGGGATACCCCTCAGCCATCCGCCCCCTCCGCCAGGGCCGGCAGGCCCAGCAAAGACCGTTTTTCGGCATCCGTCAGGAAATCGGCATTGCTGACGCGGGTCCACTGCGCGTCCCGCTCCGTCGCCAACGCCGGTACCTGATCCAGATCGGGTTTCAGCATCAGATCTTCACCAGTATAGCCCGAGAGCCACTCTGACACCGCCGCCGCCACCCGCGTCACCAGGGGCAGTACTGTCAGGCGGTAAAACGCCCGGTTGGCCTCCTGATAGTTCGAATAGGTCGCGTCGCCTTGTATTCCCAGCAGCATTGGCGGGACCCCAAAGGCCAGCGCGATCTCGCGGGCGGCGGCTTCCTTGGTCTTTTGAAACTCCATATCCGAGGGCGAGAAGCCCATCGGCTTCCAATCCAGCCCTCCTTCCAGAACCATCGGACGGCCAGCATTCCGCGCGCCGCGATAGTTCTGTTCAATCTCATCTGACAGGCGGCGGAACTGATCCTCGGCCATCACCCCGTGGCCATCACCGCCCTTCCACACCAGAGCCCCTGAGGGCCGCGCCGCGTTATCCAGCAAGGATTTCGACCAGCGTGACGCGCTGTTATGGACATCTATCGCCATGGCCGCCGCCTGCATGGGCGAGAACCCATAGTGGTCATCCTGAGGGTGGAAGGACTTGATGTGACAGATCGCTTCGGCCGGAAAACGATGTATTTTTCCTCCGACGCTGTAGTCATAGGCCTTCGGCCACCCATCCGCCCCCGGTACCACGCTCATCCGGTCGGATCGCAGGACGTGCAGTTCAACCGGAAGCCCATCTTCGGCCTGGACAGCCTCCATATAGGCGTTGCCGGACAACAGAAGTTGGCCAAACACGGCCTCCATCAACTCCGCCCGCCCTTGCGCTGCGTTCGGACGGCGCATCAATGTCAGCATGGGATGCGTTTCAAACCGCTGCTCGCGATCCTGCAACACCAGAGGCAAAGCCGCCGCCGCCTCGGCGATCAGCTTGACCGAGCGAAACCCAACCGGGTTCCCCGAAAACCCCGTCCGCGTCAGTGACACCGTGTCCCGAGGGCTCCAGGCCGCGCGCCCACCCGTCTGCCACGCCACCACCGGTCCCGCCGCACTCGCCTTTGCCTCAGGCGCTTGCCCGGCCGCCCCACGACGCAAGAAATCGAATACCATCTGTGCTCCTTTCTGCCGCCGCTCTGCCCGGCTTGTTGAAAGGAGTTATGACGGAAAGAAGTTTAGGGCTTGGGAATGGGGCGTACGGGGGTTGGGCAACGGCTTTGTCTTGGCGAAGTTACAACGGGAAAGGTTGCTAACTGCATACTTTGAACAAACAACCGTCAACTTAGCTCACAACGATCCCATAGCGCTTGATCGTCCTGCGCGATCATCGAACTGTAGACCATCTCGTCTAAACAACTCGTCTCGTAGTTCTCTCTGAGGTATTTCGCATCAACTATCAGAATATGCTGTCGGGAAACGTAAAATGGAATTGGATGTAAGCGAATTCGGATACCGGCACGTTGTATTGAAGTACGCGAACCCGGATCAATGGTGGCAACATCTGCAACGTCAATGCCAAGTTGAGGAGCGAAGTCAACGTTATGTATGTCTTTGAATTCCTCTAACAAAAAAACCCAAATGTCTACGTCCGAAAAGTCTTCCGGTTCTTGTGACGATAATTGGTTTTTCGTGTCTTCCATCGTCTCCGAAAACAATGGGGGATTGGAATAGAGCTCGCCTGCTTGCCAAAACACAAATTCTGAAGGGTTCAGCTTCTTCTCTAAGTTAGCCAGGATGCTGTAATGCTGTGAACCGATCGCAAACAAGAATGTCAAAACAACAATCGCAGCATAAATTCCAAGAAGCCTGAATATCCATAGCCTAAGTTGTTTCATCCCTGCTCATCTCTGCATTGTTTGCTTGCGGGGCATGTAAGCTCCGAATTCTTCGAACTGCAAGTTAGAGTTGAAACAGCACAGCCATTCTTCGAGAAATCTGAATAATTCACAAAGCCCTCACCCTAGGCCGCCGATACGTCCCCGCAGGCCCAACAACTAACTCATGCAGCGCCCAGACCAGCGCGTCGACGCGGTCCGGAGAGCCCGGTCCCTCAAACCCGCGCGCGGTCATCTGGCACATCTGCTCCTCCAGCGCGATCAGCCCGGCCACATGGCGAACCCGCCCCTGCTCATACAACGCCGCCACAGGCTCGGCACGTGCGACCTTTCCGCGCGATGCACGCACCGCGCGAAACGGGACCAGAGGATCTACCTGCCGCACGACCTCTTCCACCAACTGCCCGCCCTGATTGACCTCGGCCACCAGCCGTTCGGCCCCGAACTCTTCCGTCGTGTCAATCGCCGCCTGCGCCCAGCCAGCGGGGCCCACGCCCTGCACCGTGCGGTCGGCCAGCACATAGGCGCGCCACTCCTCTGGCGGCCCCTGTAGCTGCGCGCCCACAACCACGATCCCGCAAGCATCCGCATCCGACCCTGCCGTTACCGCCGGGTCCAGCGCCACTACGATACGATCCATCTCGGGCACCTGCACACACCGCGCCGCCTCCAGCATTGAACTCGTCCATAGAGCCCCGTCCGCATCCGACAGCAGCACGCCATCCAACTCCTGCCGCCCCAGCCGTGTGCCGGCGTAGCGCGCCCGTACCTCGGCCAGAAACGACTCGGCCAGATTAGCCCGGTTCGCCTCGGTCGGCGCATGGGTCTGCGCGGTCGAGGGTGACGCAAGTAGTTCCTTCAACACTTTCACGTTGCGCGGTGTGGTTGTCACACAAACCCGTGGCCGCTCTCCCAACCGCAAAGCAAATTGCAACATGTCCCAGGTCTCGCCCGCCTTCTTCCACTTAGCCAGTTCGTCGACCCAAGCCGCATCGAACTGCGGGCCGCGCAGCCCCTCAGGATCATGCGCCGAAAACGCCTGCGCCTCAGCCCCGTTGGGCCAGATCAGCTTGCGTTCCGAAGCTTTCCACGCAGGTCGCCGGTCCGGCGGCGAACACTGCAAAATCCCGCTATCGCCAAAAATCATCACGTCGCGCACCTGATCAAATGTTTCACCGACCAAAGCCACCCGACACGCCTCACCCTTATCCAACGGCAATGATCCTTCAACCATCGACCGCACCCATTCCGCTCCGGCGCGTGTTTTGCCTGCCCCTCGCCCTCCCATGATCACCCAGGACCGCCAATCGCCCTTGGGCGGAAGCTGATGTGGCAGCGCCCAGAACTCGAACAGGAAAGGGAGGGCACACAGCCCCCCCTCCCCGATCTCACTCAGAAATCTGTCCCGAACCGCAGCATCGGCGGAGGCGAGCCAACCTGCACCCGATTTCAAATCGAGCGCGCTCAAGGTCGAGCGCATACCCCCCTTGGGCAATTCCGGCTTGTCTGTGACGTTGTTCGACAAAGCTTGTCTCCACTTTCTGACAACTTCGGATCAGCCCCTCTAGCTGCCCGAGTTGTTTGGCTGCACCAGCCAAGTCTGCATCCTCCCCGGTTCCGATTTGCCTGCGCAGTTCTTCCGCTGCTTGGCGCAAACCGCGAATGGATGTCTCAAGTGACTGCAAAAGCTCGGCCGTATGTGACATCCGCTCTTCCGGGGTAATCAAAGTCATGTTTGCCTGTGACCTCATGCGTGAGTTTTTCCGCACGAGAGAAACGGAAAAACGGCCACCGGGTTGCCCCGGGGCCGTTTGCCCACTTCTTCTAGCATGACACAATTCCTACGGTAAAAAGCACGCAAAGTCAACGTCTTGCGCAACAGAGGCGCAACAAGCACCGTGTCGGGCATCTTAACAATTTGTAATCGTTGCTTGCATCGGCGGCTATTGGTGACTTGACGCAACCCGGGGGACCGCCAAGACCCAACTTTTCTATCTGGCGAACCCCACGAAATTTATCCAAGTCGCTGCATGTTATCTCTGAAACAGTCGATACTAGTGTTGTTCGGTCCAGGGTTTTTGACGGCAGTACGGCTGACTTGTCCACTCACCCCCAACCTCAATCAAAGAAACCACCGCTTGACATTCCAGCGACAAACCCGCATGTGCCTTCTAATCAAAGCGCTGCCGCGTGAGCACAACGGCCTGAGTTGGCCCGAACAGCGCACCACGATACTCCAGTTCCCCATCACGCAGGGTTCTCGACGCGTCAGCCGGACGCCACAGGAAGCGCCTGTGTGTCCCGAGGTTGCGCGAAACCCTCGCAGGTCACGTGTTGAACGTGGCCAAACTCGCTCGTCCGTGACGAATGTATGGTCGCGGATCATAAAGGAATGACACTTGTTCGATTTTGACATGCTGGGCCTTGCCCCAGCGCTGAATGATGCGCTGAAACGCGCCAATTTTTCCCAGCCCACGCCGATCCAAAACAAGGCGATCCCGCTGGCACTTGAAGGCCATGATATTCTTGGACTGGCCCAAACCGGCACCGGCAAGACATTGGCTTTCGGTCTGCCGCTGATTGATCATCTGCTGGCACAACCCGGCAAACCCGCTCCTAAGACGGCCAAGGCACTGATCCTGGCCCCTACCCGAGAATTGGTCAATCAGATCGCCGAAAGCCTCCGCAATCTGACCAAAAAGACAAAGTTACGCGTTGCTACCGTTGTCGGCGGGCAATCCATCGGCAAGCAAATCTCTTTCCTGTCGCGCGGCACCGACATTTTGGTCGCCACACCGGGTCGCCTGATCGATTTGATGGAGCGCGGCGCCGTAGATCTCAGCGCAGTGCGCCACCTTGTGCTGGACGAAGCCGACCAAATGCTGGACATGGGCTTTATCCACGCTCTGCGTCGGATTGCACCGGCACTGGGTACACCGCGCCAGACAATGTTGTTTTCAGCGACTATGCCCAAGCAGATGGAAGAACTCAGCCAAGCATACCTGTCCAACCCGCAAAGGGTTCAGGTTTCACCTCCGGGCAAAGCCGCAGACAAGATCACGCAGTCCGTGCATTTCCTTAGCCGAGCGGAAAAGCCCGTGAAACTGCGCGACATCCTTTCAAAAGACACGGATGCCCTGACGCTGGTTTTCGCCCGCACCAAGCATGGCGCGGAAAAACTCATGAAAGGTCTTGTGGAGGACGGCTTTAAT
Source organism: Ruegeria sp. AWH4_226 (assembly GCF_056159225.1). Classification (NCBI taxonomy): domain Bacteria; kingdom Pseudomonadati; phylum Pseudomonadota; class Alphaproteobacteria; order Rhodobacterales; family Roseobacteraceae; genus Ruegeria; species Ruegeria sp. AWH4_226. The sequence continues at coordinate 1,366,875 of NZ_JBSWUU010000001.1, forward strand.
GCCGCTTCGATCCACGGGAACAAAAGCCAAGGTCAAAGAGACCGCGCGATCAAGGCATTCCGCGCCGGAGAGATCACGATTCTGGTCGCCACCGACGTGGCCGCGCGGGGTATCGATATCCCGGGCGTTGCCTATGTGATCAACTACGACCTGCCTGAAGTACCTGACAATTATGTCCACCGCATTGGCCGAACGGCGCGCGCAGGACGTGAAGGTGAAGGCATAGCATTTTGCGCACCTGACGAAGTGGACCAACTGCGCCAGATAAAAAAGCTGATGAAGATTGAAATTCCGGTCGCCAGCGGCTCGATGCCCGAAGTTGCAGAACCCAAAGCCCCGCGCAAACGCGGAGGGTTCCGGGGCCGCCGCCCTCAGGGGGCCAACACGGGAAGGAAGCCCCAAGGGTCCAAGCAGCGCCGTCCGCGCAGACGGTCAGCCGCATAGGAAAAAAGGGCCGCGTTGCGAAACGCGGCCCGTGTTCTAATTGTTGGAGCCGTTTCTCTCAGCTTCGATCTCGCGCCATTTGGCGACGTTTCGATTATGCTCATCCAGGGTTTCCGCAAAAGCGTGTCCACCTGTTCCATCCGCGACAAAAAACACATACTGGGTCTCTTCCGGGGCCACAGCTGCCTGAAGGCTGGCCAAACCGGGATTGGCAATCGGCGTTGGCGGCAGGCCGTCTATCACATATGTATTCCAAGGTGTTGCACGGCGAAGCTCACTCCGGCGCAAACCACGGCCAAGTACGCCTTGCCCTTTTGTAACGCCATAGATTACGGTCGGGTCCGTTTGAAGTCTCATACCCTTTTCAAGGCGATTTACGAAAACGCTGGCAACCTGTCCCCGCTCATGCGGGACACCGGTTTCCTTTTCGATGATGGAGGCAAGGATCAGCATCTCTTCCGGGCTGGAAATCGGTAAGCCGTCCTGACGGCTTTCCCAAACCGCATTGATGCGAAGTTGCTGTTTCTCCTGCATATTCTGAAGAAGGGCTACGCGGTCATCTCCGGGTCTCAAATCATAGCTGTCGGGTGCCAGCATGCCCTCGGCCGGGACTTCGGTGACATCACCAGTAAGCGCGTCAACTCCCTTCAAGGCTTCAACCACCTGCCACGAGGTCACCCCCTCAGCAAGGGAAACACGATACCGGGTGTCGGAATCCTGACGCTTTTCGGTATATTCCGCAGGGGTTTCATCTACGCCGACTTCAAAATTGGCGATCTCGACGAAGTCCAGTGTCGCCGGGTCCAGTTCACGCACCCGCGTTTGCAAGCGAGTCACCCCGATCCGATACTCGATCTCGGAACCGCATGTGCTGGCACCGCTACTGGTAATCTTGTCGATGATTTGCTCCATCGACGAACCTTCATTCACCAGAAAGCTTCCTGCTTTCAGCTGCCCAGCCTTGTCGGTGTAATCCGCACCCATCCTGAAGATAACCGCGCTGCTGATGGCGCCATCCTCCTCAAGCTGTTGGCTGACCTCGGTCATGTTTGAGCCACGCTTGACCTGCAAGCAAATGGCGGTTTCCAGCGGGCCTTCGCTTTTAAACTGCGACTGTCCCCACAGGATCACACCGCCAGTCAGGAACAGGCCGACCACAAGGATGGTCAACGCATTCGACGCCAAAGCCCGCCACATTTATCCAACCTTTCCGAAGATCACGCTGGCATTGGTGCCACCAAAGCCAAACGAGTTCGATAGGGCCACATTGATTTCCCGCTCGCGTTTTGCGTTCGGAGCAAGGTCGATCGGAGTTTCGACTGCGGGGTTATCCAGGTTGATCGTCGGCGGCGCCACCTGATCCCGGATCGCCAGGATCGAAAAGATCGCCTCGATCGCGCCCGCCGCACCCAGCAAATGACCAGTGGCCGACTTGGTCGAGGTCATCGTCGCACTGCCCGCATGTTCACCCAGCAAGCGTTCCACTGCACCCAGTTCAATCGTATCCGCCATGGTCGAGGTGCCGTGCGCGTTAATATAGTCCAGATCTTTCGGCTCCAACCCAGCACTGCGTAGCGCAGCCCGCATCGCGCGTTCGGCACCGTCGCCATCTTCGGACGGCGCCGTAATGTGATATGCGTCACCGGACATGCCATAGCCCAAGACTTCGGCATAAATCTTAGCGCCGCGTGCCTTGGCGTGTTCGTATTCCTCCAAAACCACAATTCCCGCGCCTTCGCCCATCACGAAACCATCACGGTCCACGTCATAGGGCCGGCTGGCTTTCTTGGGGTCGTCAGCGTATTTGGTCGACAGCGCCTTGCACGCATTAAAGCCCGCAATCCCAATCTCACAGATGCAGCCTTCGCCGCCGCCCGCAACCATGACATCCGCGTCACCAGCACGGATAATGCGGCTAGCATCGCCAATGGCATGCGCCCCGGTCGAACAGGCTGTGACCACCGAATGGTTCGGGCCTTTAAAACCGTGGCGGATCGAAACCTGACCCGAGGCCAGGTTGATCAGCGCGCCCGGAATAAAGAACGGCGACACACGGCGCGGGCCTTTGTCCCTGATGAGGTTGGCCGTGTTCGCGATGGAGCCGAGGCCGCCGATGCCAGAGCCAATCAGGACACCGGTCCTCAGGCGCTCCTCTTCGTCTTCGGGTAACCAGTTCGCATCCTGACAGGCCATATCGGCCGCCGCGATGGAATAGAGGATAAAGTCCTCAATCTTGCGCTGCTCTTTTGGCGGCATCCAATCGTCCGGGTTGAAGGTCCCGTTAGAACCGTCGCCACGTGGAACTTCACAGGCATAGGTCGTGGTGACCCCGCTTGCCTCGGCGTCGAACTGAGTGATCGGGCCTGCACCGGATTCTCCGTCCAGCAGCCGCGACCAGGATTCTTCGACACCGCTGGCCAATGGCGTGACCAACCCCAGACCGGTTACAACGACTCTGCGCATGAAATGCCTCTTGCCTGCTTCCTATTTGAGAACCGCTCTTACCCCGGCCCGGGGTCCGGGGGCAAGAGCCACGGCAGATTCCCCTCCGGCACGATTTCGCCACACGAAGCAAAAGCTTGGCAATAAAATCGGTTCTTTCGACAAAAAAACCGCCGGTCACCAGTGACGACAACAGGCGGTTTTGAATTGCAGTTGGCTTACTGAAACTGTGCCACCGGCTCATGCGCCGTCTTGGCCACTTCCAGCGCATCCGCCAGGCCGAGTGTCTTGCGGAACAACGCACGCCCAACAATCGCGCCCGAGATGTTGGGGATGTATGCCAATCTGGAAATGTCGTCCGCTGTGCGCACCACACCGCTTGCAATGATTGGCGTTCGGGACTTTTCCGCAAGTCCCGAGATAAGCCCCAGCTGCGCCTCGACATCTTCCATATCGCTGTCGATATCGGTCACAACAATACCGGCAAACGGAGTATTCTCGAAGGCCTGAATAAAGGCTTCCGGAGTGAATGCACTCTGACTGCGCCAGCCGTCGGTCATTACAAACCCCCGCCAGACATCAACCGCCAGAACGATCTGATCGGGATACAACTTGGCCAGTTCTTTCACCAGATTGGGATCTCGCGCAGCAAGCGTGCCGATCACGACCCGCCCTGCACCTTTGTCGATCCAATGTGCAACTTGCTCACGGCTGCGCATACCACCAGCCAGCTGCACAGGCATCTCGGCCGAGCGAATGATCTCTTCAACCAACCCAAAATTGGTATCCCGTCCTTCGATCGCATCAAAGTCCGTCAGCTGCATCCACTCAGCCCCGGCGGCCGACCACCCACGCGCCGTTTCAATGGGGTCCACATGCCAGATCATGGCATTGTCCAGACGGCCCTTGTCCAGCGTGACACATCGGCCGTTCTGCAGTTCCATTGTAGGATAAATTCTCATGAGCCCGCTCCCTCTCCCAGTCGCGTTGCAATCCAGCGCACTATACACGCGGGATGAAACCCGGAGAATACTGGTTTCGGCAAACTGAGGGTGTTTTGCGGCATGATTGCCGGTCGCGTTACATCCGTGTCGGTGGACCGTTCCGTCGCAACAGAACGACCGGAGTACTGTTGTATTCGCAGCTTCGCATTGGGACATATCCCAGCTTGTCAGCCAGCTTTTGCGATACGGTGTTGGCGGAATTTACCATTGCAACCAATGGTCCGGGCATCACGCGGTCAAACCAGTCATGGGCGGCTTGCGCAGCTTCCAGCCCCAATCCCTGGCCCTGTGCCTCGGGTACCAAAACCCATCCAGCCTCGGGGTAGCAGTCGAAATCGTCGCCCAGCGCACGATTGCCATAGAAAAAGCCAGCCTGCCCGATCAACAACCGATTCGATTGCTGCATTACGGCCCACTGCCCGAATCCTGCCATCTGCCAGTGCCCTGCATTCCGAAGAAACGAATCCCACGCCTCACCACGAGATCGCGGCTTGCCACCAATATGGCGCACGATGCACGGGTTGCGCCAAATCTCGGCGAACCGGTTGAAGTCTTCGGGCCGCATTGCGCATAGCATCAAGCGTGCCGTGTTTATGGTCGGGGTGGATCGTATCATGCCCTGCCCGCTCGGATATTTGCCTCAGGCCTAACAGTGCTTAGCGAAATGGCACCTAGCAAGGAAGAATTTGGACAAGAACGAAAAAACGGCGTCTCCGTTGCCCGGAAACGCCGTTTTCTATCTGTTCGAAGCGTTTAAGAAGCTTCCGAGATGAATTTTACGGCGTCGCCGAAAGTCTGGATGGTCTCGGCTGCATCATCCGGGATCTCGATGCCAAACTCTTCTTCGAAAGCCATAACCAGCTCAACTGTGTCCAAGCTGTCTGCGCCCAGATCGTCGATGAACGAAGCGTTCTCTGCTACTTTGTCTTCTTCAACACCCAGGTGCTCAACAACGATCTTTTTTACGCGATCTGCGACGTCGCTCATGTCTATTCCTCATTCCATTTCAGGGCGTACTGCCCGGTTCAGCCCTTGCCCGCTCAGGCTGGCTTTGATGTGCCCGGTCCGGGCGGTTGGGTCCCGGAAGACCGGGAAAGTAGAAGGCCGACCAATCGGTCGACCTCTGCATGTATGCGCCGCCTATAGCACAGACAACGCCCAAGGCAAACGCTTTCGCGCCCGGCCCTGTTCGCGCTCACAACATGGCCATACCACCATTCACATGCAAGGTCGTTCCTGTGACATAGCCCGCCTCGGGGCTGGCAAGGTACAGAACTGCTGCAGCAATTTCCGCTGGTTCGCCCATACGTCCGGCGGGAACCTGACCCAGGATGCCGGATTTTTGATCGTCCGTCAGCTTGTCCGTCATAGCCGTTGTGATGAAGCCTGGGGCGACTGCGTTTGCCGTGATTCCGCGGCTTGCGACCTCATAAGCCAGCGATTTTGTCATGCCAACCATACCCGCTTTGGACGCGGCATAGTTTGCCTGCCCGGGGTTGCCAGTTGCGCCAACAACGGACGAGATATTGATGATACGGCCCCAGCGGGCCTTCATCATGCCGCGTAAAACGCCTTTGCACAGCTTGGCGGTGGCTGTCAGGTTCACGTCAATCACGCTCTGCCATTCTTCGTCCGACATGCGCATGAACAGGTTGTCTCGCGTAATGCCTGCGTTGTTGACCAGAATGTCGACCGAGCCCATCGCATCCGCCGCCTGCTTTGGCAGCGCCGTAACGGCTTCGGCATCTCCCAGATTACAAGGCAGTACATGCGCTCGTTCACCCAGTTCTTCGGCCAGTGCCTGCAGCGGCTCGACCCGCGTGCCGGAGAGCCCGACAGTGGCCCCCGCGCCGTGCAGCGCGCGTGCGATGTCGCCCCCAATTCCACCCGAAGCGCCGGTGATCAGCGCGTTCTTACCTGTCAAATCAAACATTCGGTTTCCCTCTTGGTGCGTCCCAATGGGACGTTTATTCTTTATGACTCGGCCTCAAGGACCTTTTGCACATCTTCTGGTGCACCAACGGCTTTACCCGCGATGTCGCGGTCAATCTTTCGGATCATGCCAGTCAGGGCTTTGCCTGCTCCGATCTCCCATGTCTCGGTCACACCGTGCGCCGCCATGTATTGCACGCTTTCACGCCACCGGACTGAACCGGTGACCTGTTCGACCAGTAATTGGCGAATCAGATCAGGGTCGGCAACCGCCTCGGCGCGCACATTCGCAACCAGCGGCACCGACGGCGCCTTGATTGAGACCGACGCCAAAGCCTCAGCCATCACGTCGGCAGCAGGCTGCATCAGCGCGCAGTGAAACGGTGCGCTGACCGGCAGCATCACAGCGCGTTTCGCACCTTTTTCCTTGGCGATCTCAGCGGCGCGTTCTACTGCGGCCTTGGAACCAGATACCACGACCTGTGTCGGATCGTTGTCGTTCGCAGCCTGACAAACCTCGCCCTGAGCGGCCTCTTCGGCTACGGAACGGACAGTATCCAGATCCAAACCAAGTATTGCGGCCATCGCACCTCCGCCCACCGGCACCGCAGTTTGCATGGCTTGACCACGTGTGCGCAAAAGGCGCGCCGTATCTGCAACGGACAACGCACCAGCAGCGGCCAACGCAGAATATTCACCAAGCGAGTGACCCGCGACAAAAGCCGCATCCGTGACTGCAATGCCCTCGGCCTCGAGCGCGCGCATCGCCGCCATCGACGTGGCCATCAATGCGGGTTGCGCGTTTTGCGTCAGCGTAAGGTCCGCAATATCACCGTCCCAGATCAGGTCGCTCAGTTTTTCACCCAGCGCCTCGTCAACCTCATCAAAAACAGCCCGAGCAGCCGGATAGACCTCGGCCAGAGCTTTGCCCATCCCGATGGTTTGGGCGCCCTGCCCGGGAAAAACGAATGCGCGTGTCATTGCGACCTCTTGAATGACGTTAGGTTGTCGCGGGGTGTAAACCGACTGCGGGCGCGGCACAAGCATTGCCTGACTTCTGCATCATGGCACCTTGACTGTGCGCATCACGCTATTGAGTCCTGTTCCCATGGCCTTAGGTTTAGGCCAACCACACCAGTCCGGAGCCCCTGATGCCACCGACAAACTCTTTCTCTGCATATGGCAGCGTGACCAAGACGTTCCACTGGCTGACCGCCCTGTTGATCTTTGCCGCCCTGCCGCTGGGCTGGATCGCTAATGACATGGCCTACGCAATCCGCGACCCTTCGGTCCCGACAACCGAGGAAGACATCACACGGGCTGCCCAACTGTTTTCCCTGCACAAAACGGTTGGCGTAACAGTTTTTTTCGTCGCCCTTGCTCGTATCCTCTGGGCCGTGACGCAAACCAAGCCCGGATTGCTGAACGCCGACAACAAGCCCGAGGCCTTCGCGGCCGAGACCGTGCACTGGATGCTCTATGCCTCTTTGGTTCTGGTGCCTCTGACGGGCTGGGTGCACCACGCCGCGGCCGAAGGATACGCCCCAATCCTGTGGCCGTTTGGGCAAACCCTGCCGTTTGTCCCCAAGTCGCCCTATGTCGCCGAAGTTACGGCCAACCTGCACTGGCTATTTATTTGGGTTCTGGCCGGTTCATTGGCGCTGCACATCGTCGGAGCCCTTAAACACCACGTGATCGATAAGGATAGCACCCTGCGTCGCATGTTGCCCGGTCGGTCAAATGCACCTGAGCCTCCGTTGCAACAGCACTCAGTCGCGCCGGCGTTTACGGCTTTGACTGTCTGGGGCGCGGTTTTGGTTGGCGGCTGGTCCATCGGCTTATTCTCGGACCACTCCGCCGCTGCAAGCGACACCGCTCAACTGACCGAAGTGCAATCCGATTGGCAGGTGCAAAATGGAAACCTGGCGATCACCATCACCCAGCTGGGCAGCCCGGTATCCGGCAGTTTCGCAGATTGGACCGCCGCAATAACCTTTGAAGACCCAGCAACACCGGGGTTAGCTGGCAGCGTGGATGTCACGATCTCCATCACATCGCTCAGCTTGGGAACCGTCACGGATCAAGCTATGGGCGCTGACTTCTTTGACAGCGCGCAGTTTCCCACCGCCCAATTCAAAGCCGACATCTATAAAACGGATACCGGGTACGAGGCACGTGGCCCGCTGACAATACGCGACAAGTCCGTTGACGTAGTCCTCCCTTTCACGCTGGATCTGCAGGACAACATAGCCACCATGTCTGGCGAACTCGAACTGAACCGGATGAATTTTGATGTCGGCACCTCGCAACCGACTGAGGAGTCGCTTGGTTTTGACGTGGTTGTGTCAGTCAACCTGACAGCGCAGCGCGGTACGTAAAAAAAATCGCCGGGAAAGCGCCCCGGCGATTTTGTCTAACAAATTCGGTCAGACGTAATCAGCCATCTGGGGTTTCGGCTTTCTGGGCTTCGACAGAAATCCGAACCTCAACTTCGTCGCCAACAAAAGGTGCAAATTGGCCGAGGTCGAATTCGCTGCGCACCAGCGTCGTGGTCGCATCGAAACCCGCCCAGGGCTTGTTTGCCATCGGATGGTCTGACGCTTGGTTCAGCTTAGCGTCCAGAACGACGGATTTTGTAACGCCGTTCATGGTAAGGTCACCGGTGATGTTTGCAGTGTCCTCGCCAGTGACCTCGATGTCGGTCGATGTGAACGTGATCATATCACCCTCGGACGCGCCAAAGAAATCCTCCGTCATAAAGTGATCTTCGCGCGGTTTCCAACCGGTGATCATCTCAAGCACGGGTATCGAAACGGTGACGCTGGATGCCGCCGGATCTTCTTGATTGAACATGATCTCGCCCTCAAAGCCCGAGAACATGCCATACGTAGTCGAAAACCCAAGGTGGTCGTAACTGAAAACAACCTGACTGTGGCTGGGGTCCAGAACATACTTTTCAGCGCTGGCAAGTGCAGTTGTCGCTGAAACAGCGAGTGCGGCGGCTAGTAGGGTGGGTTTCATAATTCACTCCGCGATTGTGTGGATGCAATCCAAAGGGGATGCTTGAAAACATAAATGTGCTGCCCGAAGGCAGCACATCAAGTGGTATCCGCTCACAATAGCTGTTCCTATATGAACAGAATAAAATTCACGCGAAGATTGTTACACTTCCACTTAATTGACCTTTTAGTGCATGGCTGACATCCGCTGATTGCAGCGGCAGTTTCATCAGCAGACTGCCGTCTACGTCAAAAAGCTCGACTTGGTCTTCGGCAAACCGTGCACCGCCCAGCGTGTCATAGCTTCGGCGAAGGACGGTCTGCGGGCGACCGTTTTCATTCTTTTGCAACACCCGAACCTCGCGTCGGATCGGGTCAAAATACGCATCGGGACGTGCATCCAGCAGTTGAATTGTCATCAGGCTGACCCCGACCAGCAAGAACATCAGTGAGGCAGCCAGCTTGATGGGCCATACCTCGGCCGCCATGACCGAACCTGATACCAGCCACATCGAAAAGGCCATGACGATCAAAATGGCACCCACAATGCGGGCCAAAACCATCCTGACTTTCCAATTTGGCGCGAAAGCGATCAGAACTGGTACCGATTTCTCATAGTTCGCGGAACTCGCGGAGTCCTGGAGTGTATTCGTATTCATCGCGGTCATATCTCTCACCCTGTTTCTCAGGTTGCCGTCTTGGGTCCGGTGTGTCCGGATTATCCTCGGTATGAAAAACAACTTTGAGCCGAAAAGCGTCAGGAATTGGGCAGTGCAAAGGAATTAGCACGACTTCACAAAGGCATCTAAGGCGGGGCTTGCCCCTCACGCTTAAACGTGTATACGGGGCCATCCTTCGCTAAACACATGAATCGCGCAGCCTCTCGTGGCAGGGTCGCGAAGGGTTGAACGGCCCCGCCTATGAAATGCGCCTTGATAGAAACAGGAGTGCACATGCCACTTTATGAGCATGTAATGATCGCGCGTCAGGACCTGTCCAACGCGCAGGCAGAAAGCCTGGTCGAACATTTCGGCACCGTTCTGGCGGACAACGGCGGTAACGTCGTCGAAAGCGAGTACTGGGGCGTTAAGACGATGGCTTACAAGATCAACAAAAACCGCAAGGGCCACTATTCCTTCCTGAAAACCGACGCCCCTGCTGGCGCTGTTCAGGAAATGGAGCGCCTGATGCGCCTGCATGACGACGTTATGCGCGTTCTGACCATCAAGGTCGACGAGCATGCCGAGGGCCCCTCGGTCCAGATGCAGAAGCGCGACGAGCGCGAAGGCCGCCGCGAGCGCCGCTGATCAACGCCTGACGAAAGGACATAAACCATGGCCGCAAAACCATTTTTCCGCCGCCGCAAGGTCTGCCCGTTCTCGGGTGAGAACGCGCCGAAAATCGACTACAAAGACACACGTCTGTTGCAGCGCTACATCTCTGAGCGTGGCAAGATCGTACCTTCCCGCATCACCGCCGTTTCGGCGAAAAAGCAGCGTGAACTGGCCCGTGCTATCAAGCGCGCCCGCTTCCTCGCCCTGCTGCCCTACGCTGTGAAGTAAGGAGAGACTGACATGCAAGTTATCCTTCTGGAACGCGTTGCGAAACTGGGTCAGATGGGCGACGTCGTTGACGTCAAGCCCGGCTTTGCCCGCAACTTCCTGCTGCCACAAGGCAAAGCGCTGAGCGCATCGGACGCCAACATCGCGTCGTTCGAAGCCCAGAAAGCGCAGCTTGAGGCCCGCAACCTTGAAACCAAGAAAGAAGCTGAAGCGCTGGCTGAAAAGCTGGACGGTCAGCAATTCATCGTGATTCGTTCGGCATCGGATGCCGGAGCCCTGTATGGCTCGGTCACCCCGCGTGACGCCGCAGACGCCGCCACCGAAGCGGGCTTCACCGTCGACAAGAAACAGATCGTTTTGATCGCACCGATCAAAGAGCTGGGTCTGCACTCGCTGGCAGTCAAACTGCACCCCGAGGTCGAAGTCGAGATCAAGATGAACGTCGCCCGTTCGCAAGAAGAGGCCGAGCTGCAGGCTTCGGGCAAGTCAATCCAGGAACTGGCAGCTGAAGAAGAGGCAGCCGCAGAATTCGAGATCGCCGAACTGTTCGACGATATTGGGTCCGCGGCTTCGGAAGACGAAGAACTCGTCGCATCCGAAGAAGCCCCGGCTGACGAAGACGAAGCCAAAGCCTAAGCGGGCTTAATCAAGTTTTGAAAGGCCGCATGTTTCGTGCGGCCTTTTTTCTTGCACATGCATAACGAGCAAAATTTAGCCCATTTCTTTCTCTAAGCTTGCGACCAGCCGACCAATCCATATCATCCTCAAGCGTTCATTGGAGATCAAAATGTCAAAACGTACGCGTCGCTTTTGCATGGCTTTATTGCTTATGATCCCCCTCGCCGCCTGCGGTGGAGGCGAAGTTTCCAAGGCAGAGAAAAGTACTTTTGTCCCCCCGCTTCATCCGAATGAAACACCGGAACTTCGGGCCTCAATCAATAAATGGGCGGATCATTACGAATTGCCGCGCGAACTTGTGCACAAACTGGCGATCCGTGAAAGCACCCACCGTCCTTGGGCCGTGAACAAGCCGTATTATGGCCTGCTGCAAATACTACCGGCAACGGCGCGCTCAATGGGGTATTCTGGAAAGGCACAGGGACTTCTGGATGCAGATACAAATCTGAAATTCGCGGGAAAATACCTGCGCGGTGCCTGGATGTTATCGGACGGCGATCAGCAAAGGGCGATATTTCTCTACGCCAAAGGATACTATCCGGAAGCCAAGGCGCGTGGAATGCTTGTCGAAACCGGACTGAGAACTGAGTAGAAACCGACGCACCAAGCGTCGAACCAAAGCTATCCGACGCCGGTTCGCGTCACGATGCATGCAGCCCAGAGCATGTTGTGCCTATTTGAATATTTTGCTCGCCGAAGCTGCGCATTGTGAACGTGTGATATGAACTATTCGCTTGCGTTTAATACCTCGCTTGACGCAACGTAGGTGGAACTAAAAAGGGCAAGGTGCTTTGGGGATAAATAGCACCGAGTAAAGGTTGGACAGGTGAAACTCATAGACTTGGCCGCAATAGATCACAGCGATAAGTCGGCCGCCGACATCATTAATGCTGTCTGTGACGAACTTGGCTTTGACTATGCCTCTTACGCCACCATGAATCCGGTCAAAGGGGATATACAAGGCTATGCCAACTATCCGGACGAATGGAAAATCCACTACGGTAGCCACGGCTTTCACCACTTTGATCCGACGCTTTACAAGTCTGCGCTCAGCATTGCGCCAGTAGATTGGGCCAGGTTCGAGAAAGATAACAAGTTTAATACCGTGTTCCGGGATGCACATGACTTTGGTATCACATCCCGCGGTTTGACTGTTCCTGTTCGGGGTCCCTACGGGGAATGCGGGTTGCTGAATGTCACTCGTGACTGTTCAGATGAGGAATGGGAAAAGCTGAAGAGGCACGTAATGGGCGATCTTCAGTTGGCGGCCGTGCAGGCCCATGACACTGTCATGCAGTCCGGCGTTTTGGCCAAAGCACTGTATCTGCCGGCCCTGTCCACACGCGAAAAAGAGATCCTGCAATGGGTTGCCGAGGGCAAATCCCAGCAGGACATCGGCGATATTTTATCCATTTCCCACCGCACCGTCGAAGTTCACATGCGGTCCGGTCGTGAAAAGCTCGGCGCGTTAACCACGCCTCAAGCCATCGGGCGAGCAATTGGTTTAGGTCTAATCGCGCCCGGGTAGGCAAAAAATCCGAAAAATACGGGATACCCCCAATAGTTTATGGTTACTGTTTGGTTAACCTTAACCCCACGGTAACCAGACTGTAGGGGGATGGAAAATGATCATCGTAATTGATGGTATCAACCAACATATGTTTAGTGATGTCCTGGACGAAATGTTCAAACTTCGAGCACGCGTGTTCGGGGATCGTTTAGGCTGGGAAGTCAACATCGTAGACGGGCGCGAGCGTGACATGTTCGACGACCTGAATCCGGCGCATGTAGTCAGCATCGACGACGAAGGGGAAGTCGTCGGATGTATGCGCCTGTTGCAGACCACGGGTCCACACATGCTTGCGGACGTCTTCAATTCGATCCTTGATGGCGAACCGCCGGTGCGCAGCTCACAGGTTTGGGAAGCAACCCGGTTCTGTGTGGACACTAAGCGCCTGGGGCGTGGGCGCGGCAAGAACTCGGTTTCCTATGTGACAAGTGAAGTCATGATCGGTTCATTCGAATACGCAAAGGCCGCCGGTGTTCTGGACTCGATCGCAGTAATTGATCCCGTGATGAACCGGGTTCTGCAACGTTCTGGCAATGCGCCGTATGACTATCTTGGCACGGCCAAGCCAATGGGCAAGGTGGTTGCAATGGCGGCTTTGATGGATTGCTCTGATGAACGGATTTCCGGAATTCGGGAATATGCCGGCATCGACCATGATGTCTTCCTGACCGACGAACAGGCGCTGGAACGCTTCGGACTCCGCAAAGCCAGAAAACCCGCCAACGTAGATCACCAGCCGCTGACAGAGCTTGAGAGATACTTCGTCGAGCAGATGCATGCAGCGAGAACACAAGACGAAGTCAACGACGTGTTGCGGTTGATAGAATCTCTTTCGGACCGCTTCACGCCAGAGCAAAAGACAGCTCTGCTAAGTACCCCCCGTGCTTTTGTTCATGAGGCCTGACCCCCTCACCTCATAAGTTCAAAAGCCACCCACCGGAGCCGTCTAACTTCAGACGGCTCCGACTTTTTTTGACTGCGCGGAACGCAGGTGAAAGAGGATTATTCCTCTTCCAATGCCTCAACGGCTTTTTGCAGGTCGTCTTTGCCAACTTCTTTATCGGCGACCTGAGCCAGTTCGAAAACGTAGTCAATAACCTTGTCTTCGAAGATCGGTGCGCGCAGTTGCTGCTGCATCTGCGCATTCTGCTGTACGAATTCGAAGAACTGACGCTCTTGACCGGGGTACTGACGTGCCTGGTTCATGATCGCCTGGGTCATCTCGGCATCAGAAACCTCAACCTCGGCTTTCTGGCCCAGTTCGGCCAGAAGCAAGCCCAGACGCACGCGGCGTTCCGCCAGTTTATTGTGCTCGTCAGTCGGCTCAATCTCGCCGTGGTCGTGTCCTTCCACATCGGGGTTTTCCTCGTGGAACAACTGATGTGCGATCTGCTTGGCTTCGGCTTCGACCAGCGACGGCGGCAGGTCAAACGAGACCAGCTCATCCAGCGCGTCCAGCAGGGCGCGCTTCATCACGGCGCGCGACGCACCTGCGTATTCCGCTTCCAGACGCTCGGCAATCTGAGTTTTCAGAGCAGCCAGATCTTCGGCACCAAATTTTGTTGCCAGTTCATCATTGATCTCAGCGGCGACGGGCTCTTTCACCTCTTTGACGGTGCAGGTGAACACTGCGTCTTTACCTGCCAGATGTTCGGCACCGTATTCTTCGGGGAAGGTAACGTTGACGTCTTTTTCTTCTTCAGCCTTCACGCCAACCAATTGTTCTTCAAAGCCCGGAATGAAGCTGTTGGACCCCAGAACCAGCGGATAGTCTTCGGCCGAACCGCCTTCGAACTCTTCGCCGTCCACTTTGCCAACAAAGTCGATCACCACCTGATCGCCGTCTTTCGCCTTGGACCCTTTGCGGCGGGCTGTGAAATCCTGCGCGGTCTCGGCCAGGCTGTTCAGCGCTTCTTCGATGGCGGCATCATCAGCCTTGACGACCAGCTTTTCGAGCTCGACCGATTTCAGGTCAACTTCCGGAATCTCGGGCAGCGCCTCATAGGACATCTCGACATGAACATCGTCGCCTTCTTTCCAGTCTTCATTGGTCATCTTGACCTGCGGCTGCAGCGCAGGACGATCGCCGCTGTCCTCGAAGTGCTTGTTCATTGCGCCATCGATGCTTTCCTGCATCGCTTCGCCCAACAGGCGCTGACCAAATTGCTTTTTCAGCAGCGCCATCGGCACCTTGCCTTTGCGGAAACCCTTCATTTCGACTTCCGGCTGTGCTTCGACCAGTTTCTCGTTGACTTTGTCGTCCAGCTCAGTTGCGGAAACGACAATATTGTAGCCGCGTTTCAGACCTTCGTTCAGCGTCTCGGTAACCTGCATTATGGTAGTCCCCATAGGATTCGGGGCGCGCAAAAGGGCGCGCCGGGCAAATTTGACGCCTTCTATTTGTCCAGCCCCGCACGTGCAAGGGGCAAAGCCTCGATCAGCCTTGTTTTGGCATCGAATTGAACAAAAAAACGCCCCGCATGACAGCGGGGCGCGTTTTCTCGTGGAGTAGCCTTGTCAGAATTTCCAAAGCGCGCCCAGAACCCAGGCTTCGTTCTTATCGAAATCAACCGTGTCGTCGAAATCATGGTTCCGATATTTCAGGTAGGCATCCGTGTTAATGCTATCGATCCGTTGAACCACAGCAATACCCCAGGACTTGGTGCTGGATCCTTCGCTGTCGAAATCCGACCCGTCAAAATAGTCGACGCCCACTCCTGTTTTCCCCCAAGGTATCCAGTCGCCTTCATAGGCCACCTTGGTGTACCAATAGTCTGGATCGCTGGCACCAGCAGCGGTGTTATCTCGCGTGCCAAGTGCGGCCGTAAAGCTCAATCCGTTAGGCAGCAGCACCGAACCAGACGCGATCGTGTCTCTGCGTTCGCCGGAACTGTCGTCGAAATCACGCACCGCGTAGGCTACGCTTGCGGCAAATTCCACGCCGTTTGCAAAGGTGTTGCCGTAAGAAATCGCGATGTCGTAATAGTCATCGTCATCACTGCTGGACAGAATGTTTTGCCCGTAGGCTATCGCGGCAGAAAAGCCGTTGAAATCAGGTGTGTCATAACGGATGCGCCCGCGCCGAGCCCCATCAAAGTTGTCGGCTGAGTCCCCGACAGTGATATCGCTTAGGATACCGTCCGATCCGCGATAGAAAAACGCGCCATTTTCATCGTTGGTGAAGGAATACAAAGCTGTTCCGACATAAGAAAGATCGGTTTCAGCCGCCCCGTCCGAGGCCATGCTGCCCTGACCGGCGGAAAATTTGCCGTACCCACCTTCAAGTGAGAAATCGACATGCCGGATGTCTTCTCGTGACCACCCTTCCGTGTTGGTTCCATCCTGGTTGGCTGTTGCGGTGCTTGGCAGGCCCAAACCGGTTTCAAATCGGAACATAAACTCGTTGCTGCCATAAGGCTGCATCAAGCGCAGACCTACGCGGCTGTTGGACAAGTCATTGTCGAGCAGTCTTGTCTCGGTCTCTTCACCATCGTCAACAGACACAATCACCGGGTCGAATTGCCCATAGAGCAGGACATAGCCACCGCTGTTGTTTTCGTACTTCAGTTCTGCCTTTGCCGGTATGGCGGTTGTCGCGGCCAAAATCGCCACTGATGAAAGCCGTTTTAACTGATTGGTCATTTCGCTTACCTTTACTATCCCTGCTATCGCCAATTTCCGGACACTGATCCCGCCACCGCGCCGGTGGCCTTCTGCAAGAGTTTCCAAGTCATGCGCAACCGTTACTCAGGGTGCATAGTTGAATGAAATTTCAAGTATTTACCGAGAGTTACTCAGTGGACGACAGCCAACTCCCGTGAAATTTTGCCCCCCGGCAGTGCGTAAGGCAAATGCTCGCTCATTCCGTCTGGCAACGCCATCGGCTAAATGCCGCCGAAGACTCAGCGGATCAGCCACATCCCGCTTAGACAATCAAAAATTCAATTTCTTTAGAACCAACGGCAGCTGCTCGGGCAAGTCTTCAGCGATCAATCCCGAACCGAATACGCGCGCGCACTCGACATGCAGCCAAGCCGCAACTTCTGCCGCTTGCAACGGGGGCAACCCTCGCGCCAACAGTCCGGTGACGAAACCCGCCAACACATCGCCAGCCCCAGCCGTCGCCAACCAAGGGGCTGTACGCGCATAGAGCGCCGCATTGATTACACATTGTCCGTCTGGCGCAGCAATTACAGTATCCGGCCCTTTGAAAAGAATGACACAGCCCGCCCGCATCGCGGCTTCCTGCGTAGCGTCTGCCTTGGAAAACGCCGGGCCTTTTTCGGGCACGGCAGTCAATTTTTCGGCAATTTCTGGGAACAAACGCGCGAATTCGCCCGCATGCGGGGTAAGAACACAATTCTCATGCAAATTCGAAAAAAGGACCGAGGGGTCATCAGCAAATGCCGTCAAAGCATCTGCGTCCAACACTGTTGCTCGTTTGGCCTGCAAGGTCGCAGGCACCAAATCACGCGCACGCTCGACCCCCAGTCCGGGACCAAGACACACAGCATTCAGCCGCTCGTCCTGCAACACTTCGGACAGGTGATCCGCGCCCTCAACCCGTTTCAACATGATGGCAGTCACCTGCGAAGCAACTTCCATCTGGGCCGCTGGCGGCACACCCAGTGTCACCAGCCCCGCACCGATACGAAGCGCCCCGCGCGCCGCCAGCCGGGCCGCACCGGTTTTGCCTGCACCACCGCTCAGGATCAGCGCGTGCCCGTATGAGTACTTGTGGGTCTGAGTTGTTTTGCCGACCGACTGCGGGACGCCCTGCGTAAGCTCCAGTATTGGCCCTTCGGCCCTTTCATTCCAAATCTCATCCAGCCCGATCGGCTTTACGACCAGCCGGCCCGACTTTTCGGCCCCACAGTCAAGGTAATGGCCCCGCTTAGCGCTATGAAACGCAACTGTCAGGTCAGCACCCGCGTAAGTTCCAAGCGACTTACCGCTATCCGCACACAGGCCCGAGGGCGTGTCAATTGCAACAACCCTGACCCCTTTTCGCAAAATCAATGCGTCAAGTGACTGCAACACCTGTGCCAGCACTCCCTCAATGCGCCGCACCAAACCGGTTCCAAAAATTGCGTCAATGATCAAATTCGGTTCTGCAATACCGCCAAGCGCATCTTTTGCTGTCAGATCGCCGACAGGCCCCAACTGCCTCCATTTCTCGTAATTCACGCGCGCGTCCGGTGGCAGCTTGTCCGGGTCACCGAATAGTAAAACCTCGACGGTCCATCCCTGCGCCTTCAGCAGACGCGCCACAACAAACCCGTCGCCCCCATTGTCGCCCGGTCCGCACAAGACGACAGCGGCCAAAGAGCCCTTTGTCTTATGTCCCACCTCGTGCTTACCCAGCTCTGGCCATTCCTCCAGAATCGCATCGACAACGCCCTGCCCGGCGCGCTCCATCAACTGCAACCCTGTCACCGCACCAGAGTTAATCGCGGCCCCCTCGATAGCCTTCATTTGCCCGGCCGTCAGTAACACTGTCATTCCAAACTCTCCAAAGCGATTCCATTGCGATTATTTTTTGTGCAAAGCGATCAATATTTCACCCGTCGATGAAATTCCAAGCACATGACCTCGACCATTTTCGCAATCAGATTGCCGACCGATCATAGACGTGATCAGTCCCATTCTGACAAGTGCAAGAGGGAGCCCGGGATGAAGAAGATCGAAGCGATCATCAAACCGTTCAAGCTGGACGAAGTGAAAGAGGCATTGCAAGACGTCGGGGTCCAGGGCCTGAGCGTAATCGAGGTCAAAGGGTTTGGCCGTCAGAAGGGCCACACCGAGCTTTATCGCGGCGCGGAATACGTTGTCGACTTTCTGCCAAAGGTAAAAGTCGAAGTCGTTCTAGACGATGATCAGGTCGACGCGGCCATCGAAGCCATCGTCTCAGCTGCGAAAACCGACAAGATCGGCGACGGCAAGATTTTCGTGACACCCGTTGAGCAAGCCATTCGCATTCGTACCGGCGAAACCGGTTCGGAAGCTCTGTAACCGAACACACCTAAACCAGAGGAATAGTGAGTATGAGCAAGGACGCAGTTCTTCAGCTGATCAAAGAAGAAGACGCCGAATACGTCGATATCCGTTTCACCGACCCGCGCGGCAAGCTTCAGCACGTGACCATTATGGCCGATCAGGTCGACGAGGACTTCCTGGAAGAAGGCTTTATGTTTGACGGATCGTCCATCGCGGGCTGGAAGTCGATTGAAGCATCGGACATGAAACTGATGCCGGACACCGCAAGCGCTTATGTCGATCCGTTTTATGCAGAGAAAACAATCTGCATTCATTGCTCGGTTGTTGAGCCTGACACTGGTGAAGCTTACGAGCGTGACCCCCGCGGAACCGCACAGAAAGCCGAAGCCTACCTGAAGTCGTCTGGTATCGGCGATGCGGCCTTCTTCGGCCCCGAGGCCGAATTCTTCCTGTTTGACGATGTTCGTTTTTCAAACTCTATCAACAAAGTATCCTACGAAGTTGATGCAACTGATGCCTCGTGGAACACCGATACAGATTACGAAATGGGCAACATGGGCCACCGTCCGGGCGTCAAAGGTGGCTACTTCCCTGTAAACCCAATCGATGAAAGCCAGGACCTGCGTTCGGAAATGCTGTCGACCATGAAGCGTCTGGGCATGAAAGTGGACAAGCACCACCACGAGGTTGCGTCCTGTCAGCACGAGCTGGGCCTGATCTTTGACAGCCTGACCAAGCAGGCCGATGAACTGCAAAAGTACAAGTATGTCATCCACAACGTTGCGCATGCATACGGCAAGTCGGCCACTTTCATGCCAAAGCCGATTGCCGGCGACAACGGCACCGGAATGCACGTGAACATGTCGATCTGGAAAGACGGCAAGCCGCTATTTGCGGGCGACAAATACGCCGACCTGTCGGACGAAGCACTGTACTTCATCGGCGGTGTTCTGAAGCACGCGAAGACCCTGAATGCCTTCACCAACCCGTCGACTAACAGCTACAAACGCCTGATCCCGGGCTTCGAAGCACCGGTTCTGCGCGCCTACTCCGCCCGCAACCGTTCGGGTTGTGTTCGTATTCCGTGGACCGAAAGCCCCAAAGCCAAGCGCGTCGAGGCTCGCTTCCCCGATCCGGCGGCGAACCCCTACCTGGCATTTGCCGCACTGCTGATGGCTGGTCTGGACGGCATCAAGAACAAGATCGATCCGGGCGAAGCAATGGACAAGAACCTGTACGATCTGCCTGCCGAGGAACTGGCCGACATCCCGACCGTTTGCGGCTCGCTGCGTGAAGCGCTGGAAGCTCTGGCATCGGATCACGACTTCCTGCTGCAGGGCGACGTGTTCACCAAAGACCAGATCGACGGCTACATCGCGCTGAAGATGGAAGAGGTCGAAACCTACGAGCACACCCCACACCCGGTTGAATACGGTATGTATTACAGCTGCTGATCCGGCCTGTTCAGTACGATACGGGGCGTCCTTCTGGGCGCCCCCTTTTCTTTCAGGCGTTCTCACTCTGGATCGGGGGCGTTTGTTCCAGCGCCAAACAGGCGTAAACGAGGATTACAGCGGATACGCCCGCCGTAACCCAGAATACGGCCGGGAAAGAACCAAGCATGGTGTAAGCCGTGCTACAGATCGCCATTCCAAGCGTCCCGCCCAGTAACTGGCTACTTAGCACGATACCGCCGGCCTGCCCTTGCATCCCCATCGGCACTGACATCATCACCGCGCGTTGCGGGGGTACGAACAGGAACGAAATCGCGGCCCCCGAAAAAAGCAACCCCACGTAGATGAGCACCGTCTGACCGAGTTGCATGCCAAGTGCGACTGCGGCAACACCAATCAAACTCCCCAATACGCCACAAAGGGAAGGCAGCCGCGTACCATAAAGGTCGGCCGCCTTTCCGGCGAAAGTTGCCATCAACACTGGTGGAACGACCGCAGGCAACAAGGCTACCCCGGACATTAAGGGTGAAAACCCGGCAACCATTTGAAAGTACATCGCACCAAACACAAAGGTGGCGATTTTTATGAATTGAGCCAACAGAACAATCATGTTCGAGGCCGCAAACGTCCCGTCCGCGAATAGACGCATCGCAATCAGCGGGGCCGGAACGCGCAGTTCTGCGATTACCAACAGAACCAGCATGGCCAGACCAACCACCAGCGGCCCCCATGCATCCGGCTGGCCCCACCCACGCTCGGGACCTTCCATTATTCCGAACACTGTCAAAGCAAGACCGCCGACCAGCAAAAGCAAACCGGTCCAGTCAAACCCGGCATCATGCTGATGTGGCGGGTCGCGCCAGAAAATCCATGTTACTACGGCCACGATCAAAACGATGGGCGGGTTGATCCAGAAAATCCATCGCCACGACAGATAATCCGTAAGCAATCCGCCGACGACCGGGCCAAGAGCCAGAAAACTCGTGCCAATGGCACCGTAGATACCCAGTGCCATGCCTCGCTGGCCCTGATCGAAGGACATTGACACCAAAACCAGTGAGAGTGGGAAGATCACTGCCGCCCCTATGCCCTGTACAGCGCGCGCCACTACAAGTGCAGTTCCGGTCTCGGACAATCCTGCCGCAAGCGACGAAAATCCGAATATCAACAAGCCCAGAACAACAAGTATCCGAGTACCGACGATATCCCCAAGCCGACCAGCCGCCCCCGCAAGAGCGGCAAGAACCAGCAGGTAGATATTGACGACCCAATGCGCCTCAAGTGCGCTAAGGCCAATTTCTTTTTGGATCGTGGGCAACGCGACCCCAACCACGGTTTCATCCAAAAGAATGACCCCGAGGATTGCGCCCATGGCTCCTAATATCCACCAGCGTCTGTTAGCACCCGCACTCATAGGAATATCTCCCTATACCAAGTGGATCACGCCATAGAACACGCAGAGCAAAAGCTGGGTCAAGCATTCACTGGCTCGTCAGAGGGCGGCAACCGCCGATTTAGCATCTGTCTGCGCATTTTGCTTCTGCACATTCACCGAGGCGGCTATCGTGTGCTAAATTGTCTTTCGAATGAAAGTGAGCAGTTCATGAAACTCATTACCGGCTTCGCGTCAGCGTTGATCATTTCCGCCGCCTCCACCGGATTCGCGGCATCCTGCGGCAACACAAGCGCAGGGTTCGAAGCATGGAAGCAAAGTTTTGCGAAACAAGCCCAAAAGGCCGGTGTAAAGAAAAAGGGGCTTCAGGCTCTTGCGCAGACTCAATACGCCAGCCGCACGATCGCGGCAGATCGGAACCAGAAGAGCTTTAAATACTCGCTGGACAAATTCATGCAAATCCGTGGCGCAGACACCATCGTTGCACAAGGGCGCAAACGCAAAGCCCGCAACCCGGACTTTTACGCGGCGCTTGAAAGACAATACGGCGTCCCTAGCGGCGTTCTCATCGCGATCCACGGAATGGAAACAGGGTTCGGAAACTTTATGGGTGACAGCCAGGTTGTCTCTGCGATCACGACGCTGGCCTATGATTGCCGCCGGTCCGAGTTCTTTATTCCCCATGCCATCGGCGCACTGAAACTGATCGATCAAGGCAGCATTACGACCGCAACCCAAGGTGCCAAGCACGGTGAATTAGGGCATACGCAGTTCCTGCCGGGCAATGCTTTAACCTACGGGGTGGATGCGACCGGCGATGGCCGCGTCGATTTCTACAACATGACGGACGCGCTGGCCTCGACTGCCAACTTTCTGCGTCAAAAGGGTTGGAAACCTGGGCGCGGCTACCAGCCTGGCCAACCGAATTTTTCGGTGATTGAACAGTGGAACGCTGCCACGGTTTATCAGCAATCCATCGCGATTATGGCCGCTCGAATCGATGGCTAAGACGCGCCATGAAGCCGGCCCAACTCTTCCCATTACGGCCACATTTTTGCCACAGACATTAAGTGGTCGCTAAAATGTCTAAGTTTCCAAAGAGTAATCAATCCTAACGATTAGTCATTTTTTTCCATTCTTGCCAAAATCTGCCCCATATCCGTTGGTACCGTAGTTGCTGAAACGGGATGCGACAAAGGAATGCGCGGTGAAACCGAAGCACAGCTATCACGGTGGTCTGCAGTTCAACGGTGATGCCGAAGGCGCAATCGAGCGTTTTGGAAGAATTGTTGCCGCTACGCTGGAAGACTATGGCCACCTGATTGAACGCAAGTCGGTCCTGAGTTCAACCGAGGCCAGCATCGTATCCAGTCAATACCTCGTGGCCCTGACCCTGGACGTTCGGCAGCCTGCAACCGAAGACAGGTTCGAACGTATGGACCGTGCCGCAGGCCTCAAGACGGTGGAAAGACCCATTGCAGTTCTTCCGGAAAACCGTTTGACAATCACCATCACGCCTGTGTCCGCGTTGCTGGATGACAGCGAAATCTCTGAACTCATGCTGGTGGTCATCCTGTACCGGATGGTCGATATCTGCGTGACGCAGCGGATCGAGTGGTTGTCGCCCAACACAGTCTTAACCATCGAACAATTTATGAGCGCTTTTAATACACTGACCCCCTCGAAACCTCGAAAAAGAAAACAGATCTTTGAGGCAGTGACAGGCCCGTTCGCGGGGCTGGACTTTGCGGAAGAAGACTCGGACGAGCCACAAAAAAAGGCGCTGTCACCAGCAGCCCGGCCGATCCAGCTGTCGGATGAGCAATTGCTTAGCATTGCTTTTCGGACAGAACCCATCGAGCAGCCTACTGATGGGAATGAAGACACGCCCCCCCTCAACCACGAGCACCCCAGCGATATCCTGCGACTGTCCAGTTGGGGATTAACCGGGGCCGTGGCCAGCGTGTCCGTTCCAATCGCGGTCTCTCTGGCCGCCGTAAACCTGATCAAAGGCGAAGATTTTCGCCTGAACACGCAGGTTCTAGCCTACACCGTCGCTATCTCTGCTCTCAGCACAAGCGGAGCGATCGCCGGTGTCGCGAACGCGTTGGGCATGTAGCACTAACCTAAAGACCCTCCTAGGAGGCCCCGCCATTAGGCGGGGTTTTCCATTTTGCGCAGGTGGTCCGCCAGAAGCACATAAGTGTGGATCGAAAAGACAACCGCGCGTGTTTGCGGCAAACGCAACAAGGTCTGACGTTCACTTCGCAAGAATCCTGCAGCTTCGGGATCTGTGATGTGCCGCGGCTCGGTTGCGCTGCGGGGTTGGTACAGCTCTGCATCCGCGTACCACAAGGCGTTGAACCGCCACAGCGGTCGCCCTGGCTGTATTCCATCGAACAGGCGTTGCACACGGCGCGCGATGTTCGCGTCATAGCTGGAGACCGGAATGTGAATGTCGACCAATGGGCGCATGAACTTTTCCGACAAGCGCCAACTAGCCGGGAAACACAGGATCGCCCCTGTCAGAACATGTTCGTCCCCACGTTTTTGCAGGATGCAGAAATCCTCTTGCACCAAATGACAGAGCGTCTCCAACGGGCGCGTCCGGTCGATTTCGACAATCTGACCATCAGGGCGCGTCGCATGATCTAGGCAACCCGGATAGGCGTGATCCAAGACCAAGTTCAAAAGCTCTTGCGCTGCAGGTTTCGCGCTGTGGTCAAGCGCCAGAACGTCATCCCGCCGCTCGTCCAACAACGCAGCACGTCTTTGCATCTGGGCAGAAAACGCATCGTCAAAATGCAACCAGTCATCCATGGCAAGCGGCTGGATACCCGGCAAAGGTCGTTGTGACAGCGGATCATAAGGAATTGAGGTCTGAAGGATCGTCATCCCTTTGACCTAACATCTGTTTCCGGGCTTGTCGGTCAAAAAGCGACGGCTGAACCGTCGCAAACTTTCAAGACTGTGCGGAAATGACCCCTCAGGCTTCATACTCAGGCAGGGAGGCCCCACCATGAACCAGCATTACCGCGATACTCGCAAGATTGACCCTTCAAAAGGCGCGACACTTGGCGACGGCACCCCGAACCAGAATGACCGGATCGAGATTGGCCCGACGCAACTGGCCTTTGCGGAATGGGAAGCTGCCGGCCTGTCCCTGCCCAACCTTGCGCGGATGCGTGAATATCGGTGGAAACGCCTGACCAAGGCCATTGTCGATCGCGGCTATGGCGGGTTGTTGATGTTCGATCCGCTCAACATCCGCTACGCAACCGACAGCACCAACATGCAGCTTTGGAACACGCACAACCCTTTCCGCGCCGTTCTTTTGTGTGCCGATGGCTACATGGTGATCTGGGACTACAAGAACTCGCCCTTCCTGTCGAAGTTCAACCCACTGGTGCGCGAACAACGCTCGGGCGCGGACCTGTTCTATTTTGATCGGGGCGACAAGGTCGATGTTGCGGCTGACGTTTTTTCTAACGAAGTCCGCGTGCTGATCGACGAACATGGCGGCGGCAATAAACGTCTGGCCGTGGACAAGATCATGCTGCACGGGTTGCGCGCGCTTGAGGCGCAGGGATTCGAAATCATGGAGGGCGAAGAGGTCACCGAAAAGACCCGTGCGATCAAAGGCCCGGATGAGATTCTGGCCATGCGCTGCGCCAATCATGCCTGTGAAACAGCCGTTGCGGCGATGGAGAACTTCGCACGGGCCAATGTGGGTGACGGCAAGACCTCTGAGGATGATATCTGGGCGGTTCTGCATGCCGAAAACATCCGGCGCGGCGGGGAATGGATCGAAACCCGCCTGCTCGCTTCAGGCCAACGCACCAATCCATGGTTTCAGGAATGCGGGCCCCGGATCACACAAAGGAACGAGATCATTGCCTTCGACACCGATCTGATCGGGTCTTACGGCATATGCATCGACATCTCACGCACCTGGTGGATCGGGGACGAGAAACCCCGCGCTGACATGATATATGCCATGCAGCACGCGCATGAGCATATCATGACCAATATGGAGATGCTGAAGCCCGGGGTCATGATCCCCGAACTTACTGCAAACGCGCATAAGCTGGACGACAAGTATCAGGCGCAGAAATACGGCTGCCTGATGCATGGGGTTGGCCTGTGTGATGAATGGCCGCTGGTCGCCTACCCGGACAAGGCAGTGCCGGGCTCACACGACTATCCGCTTGAGCCCGGCATGGTTCTATGTGTCGAAGCCGCCGTTGGTGAGGTTGGGGGCGACTTTTCAATCAAGCTGGAAGATCAGGTTTTGATCACCGAGGACGGGTATGAAAATCTTAGCACCTACCCGTTCGATCCACAGCTTATGGGCCTTGCTTAAAAACCTAATCCGGCCAGGTTGAGCGCCGGACATTGCCATGCCAGTCCTCGGACGGGATGGCAGCTTCGGCGTTTGCGGGCGTATTCGGGTTCCAGTTTTGCCCCAACGCGAATCCCAGAACGCCGGTCAAGGCGATGACGATCAATAGACCGGGGTGGATTACTGCGTTTTGCGAAGAAGATGCGGTAAGTGCCATGTCTGCCTCCTGGGCTGAGTATCTGATAGCCGCAAGATGGGCATTCCAGGTAAATAAACAAAACGAATATTTGATGGGATAACAATCACAATCCATGATACTTTGTACGACCGCCCAGCACCCGGGATTCGAATGCGTTCCTCACCTTCCCGTGACGCATCTTACATTGGGGTTGAGCGTCCAGACCGAAGCACACAGTATAAGTGTCAACCCGATACGTAAGGAAGTCTCATGCCCACCGAACGCATTACCTTTGCCGGTCACGACGGCGATCAACTGGCTGCGCGCCTTGATCTGCCAGACGGACCAGTGCTGGCGACCGCATTGTTTGCACATTGTTTTACCTGCTCGAAAGATATTCCTGCCGCCCGCCGCATCGCTGCCCGTCTGGCAGCCATGGGCATTGCCGTCCTAAGATTTGACTTCACAGGGCTGGGTCATTCGGGCGGTGAGTTTGCGAACACCACCTTCACCTCGAATGTGGAAGACCTTATCGCCGCCTCGCACTATCTGGCGGGACGGGACATGGCCCCTTCACTGCTTATTGGACACTCATTGGGCGGTGCTGCTGTGCTGCGCGCGCGCGCCGGTATCCCAAGCGTCAAGGCGGTGGTCACGCTGGGTGCACCCGCTGACCCGGGCCATGTCGCGCATCATTTTGAAGACGCGCTGCCGCAGATTAATCAAGACGGTTCTGCTGTGGTTATGCTGGGGGGTCGTCCGTTCCGCATTGGCAAGGCCTTTGTGGAGGACATCTCGGAATCCGCTTTGACATCCGCAATCTCCGATCTGAAGGCAGCGTTGCTGATCCTGCACGCCCCTAGGGATGAGACGGTGAGCATAGACAATGCCGGCACCATCTTTCAGGCGGCAAAACACCCCAAAAGCTTTGTCACACTGGACGATGCTGATCATCTGATCACGCGTGCCTCGGACGCAGAGTATGCAGCGGATGTGATCGCAGCATGGGTAAAACGCTATGTTAAACTCTGTCCGCCAGCCCCTCCTCCCGGCGCGCCCGAAGGTGTCGTACGTGTAAGCGAGGTTGACCCAACAGGTTTCCTGCAGGACATCCAGTCCGGCCCAAAGCATCATACCATGGCAGATGAACCTGAAGCCTATGGCGGCACCGACAAAGGGATGTCTCCGTACGGATTCGTGTCCTCTGGCCTGGGGGCTTGCACCTCAATGACGATTCGAATGTATGCGCGGCGCAAACAGTGGCCGCTGACTGCCATTTCAGTTGATGTGTGCCACAACAAGGTGCACGCGCAAGATGCCGGTCTGGCCGGGGACGGCAAGATTGACCAGTTCCGCCGCAAGATTCGGCTGCACGGACCGCTGGATCAGGAACAACGTGCGCGCCTTTTGGAGATCGCTGACAAATGCCCCGTTCACCGGACGCTTGAGCAATCAGCCCACATAACCACTGAACTTTTGACCTGATCTTTTTTGACTATCTGCGGGGTCGCGGTGCTGGCCGGTGAATCGGAGGTCTGGCCACGGGTGGTCGGGCCACCGGCGGTCGGGCTGTTGGCGGGCGTGGCCGGGCCGGCGGTTTCGCGATCGGCGGCGTCGGTCGTGCCGGTGGTCTGCCTTCGGGCGGGCGTGGTCTTGATGGCCGATCAACGTCGATATCCACGTTGACGTCACGGTAGTAGTCGTTCCACAGCATCGAGTCATAGAACGGATCATAGCCATACCCGACTCCGACCGAGACGCCCTCACAAGCTGACAGGGTGAAACTTGCAGCCCCAAGGCCAATCGCAAGAAGCAATCGTTTGATGAATTTGGTAGCCATCGCGCGTCTCCTCACTGCAAAGACCGGAACGACGCGAAGACGGCGTTCAAATCGTCAACATAGGCCGGATCGGCACCGTCGCGCAGGATCGCTACGATGACAGCCACACGACCATTCGGCAGATCGATGACCGAGGCGGTAAAGTTGACCCCTCGCCCGTCACGGGTGCCGATGCCGCGAATGACGCGTGCGGGCAGCCCTCCAATGCGGGCGTCCGCTGTTCCGGATACAGATGGATCCTTAACCAGAAACTTGTCGATATCTTCCAGATACTGCAATCCGCCTTGGATCGAAGACACACCCGCCGGCGAAACGAACCCCATCCACACGGTGTCATCTGTTACAGGCCGGATGCCCATGACCCGAGCCACCGCACGCAGATCGCCCAGCTCGGTATCCTCAATTTCGCGCGGGCCGCCAGTCCGCACAGCCCAAAAGTCTGGCACGGCAAAGCTGAACAACGACTGCCCTACGTCGGAATATGTAACCCGAGTGTCTGCCGCCGCAGGTACTGATGCCCCTAACCACAGCGCGACGCAGGCGGCGGTGGACGCTCCAAATAAAATGCGCATATCTCTATAACCTGATTATTTCTTTGAAATCAGATTGAACGCTGCCCAGTTGCTTTGTCCAGTTTCTCTTGCGCAAGACAACAAAAAACCCGCCCCCGAAGCAGTCCGGGCGCGGGTTCGAAATGTACGACCAGAAATCAGGTGCGGGCGTTGCCGACCAGTTTCCACAGGGCCGGAATCAGCAGCGCGGCCAGCGCCAGCTTGATCACATCACCCACGAGGAACGGCGTCAGACCCCACGCCAGGATCGGCTGGTCCCAACCATATAGTTGACCCAACCACAGCAAGCCAGGCACATAGATGACAACATTTGCCAACACCAGAGCCAGCGCCATTTTACCAACCGAACGATCCCATCCGCGGGCGGCCAAGGCACCCAAAAGAACGGTGGCCAGCACGTATCCGACGAGATAGCCACCTGTACCGCCCATCATGTAGGTCAGCCCGAATTTTTCGGCCGAAGACCCCGCGAATACGTCAAAGCCAAGCGCACCGATCAGCAAGTATCCCAGCATGGTGACCAGACCCAGCCGCGCGCCGTAAGCAGTACCGATAGTGAGAACCGCAAAGGTTCCCATGGTGATCGGAACCGGCCACATCGGCACCTTGATCTTCGCGGCAATTGCCAGCGCCAAGATACCCAGAGCGACCAGTACCACCTGTTTAACCCGCAGCGCAGTACCTTCGCGCGGACCGATGGCCTCGGCCAGTACACTTGTATTCATTTCTGTTTCTCCACGTTTGGACGGAAATTCTGGCACATGAATGCCCATTTCGCTCCCGTACTTCAAGATGATTGCGCTATCTGGGACGGTATTCGGTCGTCATTTCGTAGGCCTTTCTTGGCCCCGAGACCGTCCAAGTCACTGACCACATCGGCCAACGCGAGAAATCGTAGACTGCATCATAACTGTCGGGCGGGCAATCATGGTGATCCGAGGATCGCGTCTGTCCCAGATACAAGGCATGAAAGTACCGTTCATCGTCGAAATGGACGGAAATCCGATCCCCCGCATCCAGCCACAAATACCGCCGCGTACCTTTCATCTCGGCCTGGCCCGGGATACGCAGACAGACCTCTTCATCATAAACCAAACCACCTTTTGATGGGCCCAGACTCGCCTGACCCAGCGCGTGCACGACTTGCCCAGCCCGCGTATCGTGAATGGTGCGGCTCAGGTCCCAACGGCCTTCGAAATCAAAAAGGCTGCGTGGCAAGGTCATTCGGCAAAAGCTCCGTTGGTGAAGCCGCCAGTGTCATCGACAAATCGGATCGTGTCACCACTTTGCAGCACGTCGTAACAAGCCCAAAGATCCGACGGGGGCCAAAGCGAGCAATAGCGATCCTCGCGCACCGCCCAGCGCCCGGAACTGGCGCGGCCCGAGAAATACTGCGTCAGCATGTTTTCGTCGAATGTCTGCCAAACACCGTCACCATAGTCGAGCTTTTGACCGGTCAGGGCATCCAAAATCTCGTCCCCGGTCAGCGGGCGGAAGTCTTCTGCTGCTAGAATTCCGGGTAAAAGGACCAAAATCAGGGCAAACCGTCTCATACTTTCACTCGTGCCTTGTTCCCTAGGGATTGCGGGTTTAAACCGCGCGCCAACGTCCCATGCTAATCACAAAAAGGTCACGCCGCCAATGATTCCACGCTATTCCCGCCCCGATATGGTCGCCATTTGGTCGCCCGAGACCAAGTTTCGCATCTGGTATGAGATCGAGGCGCATGCCTGCGACGCCATGGCCGATCTGGGCGTGATCCCGCGTGAAAATGCCGACGCTGTCTGGAAGGCCAAGGACGTGGAATTTGACGTCGCCCGCATTGATGAGATCGAGGCCGTCACCAAGCACGACGTCATTGCTTTTCTTACGCACCTTGCCGAGCATGTCGGCAGCGAAGAAGCCCGGTTCGTGCATCAGGGCATGACCAGCTCGGACGTGCTGGACACCTGCTTTAACGTACAGCTGACGCGTGCCGCCGATATTCTGATCGCGGACCTCGAAGGCCTATTGGCCGCTCTGAAGCGTCGCGCGATCGAACACAAGGACACTATTCGTATCGGGCGCAGCCACGGCATTCACGCGGAACCCACCACGATGGGCCTGACCTTCGCGCGCTTCTACGCTGAGATGGATCGCAACCTGTCCCGTATGCGCGACGCGCGCGCCGAAATCGCCACTGGCGCGATCAGCGGTGCGGTTGGCACTTTCGCTAATATCGACCCGCGCGTCGAAGAGCATGTCTGTGACCAGCTGGGTCTGGTGCCCGAGCCGATCAGCACTCAGGTCATCCCGCGCGACCGCCACGCGGCCTTTTTCGCCACTCTGGGCGTCATCGCCAGCAGCATCGAAAACATCGCTATCGAAATCCGCCACATGCAGCGGACCGAGGTGCTGGAGGGGGCCGAGTTCTTCTCAATGGGGCAAAAAGGCTCCTCGGCCATGCCCCACAAGAAAAATCCCGTGCTGACCGAGAACCTGACCGGGCTGGCGCGCATGGTGCGCGCGGCCGTGATCCCGGCGATGGAAAACGTGGCGCTGTGGCACGAGCGTGATATCTCGCATTCCTCGGTTGAACGCATGATTGGCCCAGATGCCACGATCACGCTGGACTTCGCGCTGGCGCGACTGACCGGCGTGGTCGACAAGATGCTGATCTTCCCCGAGAACATGATCGAGAACATGAACAAGTTCCCCGGTCTGGTGATGAGCCAGCGTGTTTTGCTGGCACTGACCCAAGCAGGGGTCAGCCGCGAAGATGCCTATGCCATGGTGCAGCGCAATGCGCTGAAAGTTTGGGAACATCGCACCGATTTCAAACAGGAACTGCTGGCAGACCCCGATGTGACCGCAGCGCTCAGTACCGAAGAAATCGAAGAAAAATTCGACCTTGGCTATCACACCAAACATGTCGACACGATCTTCGCGCGCGTATTCGGCGAATAACACCTGACCAATCAAACGGTTGTCAGAGCCCGGTTCGCAAAACGCGGCCCGGGTTCTGTTTCTTTGCCTGAATTGCAAAAATCAGCTATGGTGTCAGTGTATATCCGAACCGGAGAAACACTATGATCCGCACCACGATTTGTGCTTTGGCCCTTACGATATCAGCTTCGGCTGCACTGGCCTGCAGCGGCCATTCAAAACAAACCCAATCCTGCGCACCGGGTACATATTGGGACGCCGAAAGCCAGACCTGCGCGAAACTCGTCAATAGCTGAAGCCATCTGTCCTATTTGTGAAGAAAAGCGAGCAAGTGATCGTTATCTTTTTGTAAGATCGCGCTAAGCTAAAATTTAGCAGCTTTTTGAACGGAGTAGGAAGATGCGCCTTGTATTAGTCTCAGCAATTGCCCTTCAGGCATTTGCCTTTGCGCCTGTTGTGTATGCTGCGGGTGGCGGCGGCAGCACCGCGCCAAAACCAACGAACACCACCAAGAAGTGCCTGTTCGGCCGCGTTTATGACAAGGATGCCGGTCGCTGCGTGAAGCCGGACAAGACCAACTTTACCCAGGATGAATTGTACGACGCTGTGCGTGAATTGGCCTATGACGGTCAACTTGAGAACGCGCAGAATATATTGCGCATTATGGATCAGGACGATGACCGCGTTATGACCTATTGGGGTTTCACATACCGTAAGATGGGCGAACTTGAACTGGCGAACGTCTTTTACAATGACGCCATCGCAGCCAATCCAGACAATATTCTGGCGCGCAGCTATATGGGCCAGGGTTTTGTGTCCGAGGGCAAAACGGACCTTGCCATCATGCAATGGCGGGAAATCAAAGCCCGCGGTGGTGAAGGAACATGGGCCGAAACCTCACTGCGTGAGGCGATTCAAACTGGTCTGACTTACAGTTACTAGACTTCAGTCTTTCTTTACCCGATTCTCGTTAGTCTGCCTGCGGAAAGCAATTTTGACACCGCAGGCAGATGCAAGACACGAACTCATTGTTACAGTTGGACGCTGGGGCGGCAACTCCGTTGGCCGATCAGGACGACAACGCCTCCCGGCTTGTTCCCCGCACGCTTACCAGCAGACAAAAGGCCGCTGTGGTCGTGCGATTGCTGCTGAACGAAGGCGCAGATATCCCACTTGAAGACTTGCCCGATGAATTGCAGGAAAAGCTGACCCACCAATTGGGGGAAATGGGTTTGGTGGATCGTGTAACGCTGGACGCGGTTGCACAGGAATTTGCCGAGGCGCTGGACGGTATCGGCCTCGCGTTCCCGCACGGTTTGGCTGGCGCATTGGATGCGGTGGACGGTAAAATTGGTCCTGTAACGGCGGCGCGGCTGCGCAAAGTCGCCGGTGTACGTCAGATCGGTGATCCCTGGCAACGTCTACGCGAAGTCTCTGCCGAGGAATTGGCCAAGATGGCACAGGCAGAAAGCACAGAGATCGCCGCAGTCATGTTGTCAAAATTGGAAACGGCGAAGGCGGCTCAGCTTTTGGGGCACCTGCCCGGCCCAACGGCGCGACGGATCACCTATGCGGTTTCCAAAACGTCCAACATTACGCCCGAAGCGGTCGAGCGGATTGGATGGTCACTCGCAACCCAATTGGATCAGCGCCCTTTGCAGGCGTTTTCAGATGGTCCCGGCGCACGCGTGGGCGCTATCCTTAACCACTCAGCGGCATCCATGCGCGACGGATTGTTGGACGCATTGGATGAGGAGGATGCGGATTTCGCCAGCGCTGTCCGCCGGTCAATTTTTACCTTCGCGCATGTCTCAACCCGAGTACGCGCCCGGGACGTCCTGACAATTCTTCGCGAACTGGATCAGGCTGATCTATTCACAGCCTTTGCCGGCGCTACATCGGACGAGGACAAGAAGACCGTGGAATTTCTGTTGTCCAGCATCCCGTCCCGCATGGCCGACAGTTTTCGCGATGAAATCGCAGATCTAGGCAAGGTCAAGCAAGCCGAGGCTGAAGACGCGATGGCAAAGATTGTAAGCACGATCCGCACTCTTCTGGATGGTGGGGTCATTAAACTGATCGAAGACGAAACCGAAGAGTAAGCAAACACCACGCCTAGAACACTGGGAATGCTTGTGGTCGGTCAGCGCGCCTTGTATGTCTGATCCAGCAAATCACAACAACCGGTGAGACCAGAATATGCCCGTCGAAAAGTCGGAACTCAGCCGCGGGGCGCTCTGGAAATACTACGTCACCGGTTTGTTTATGAAAGCTGTTATAGGAACGATGCGCCTGCTGCCGTATGAGCGGCGCATCGCAGCTATGGGCGCGATTGTTCGCGGGTTTGCCCCGTTGGTTGGTTTCACCGAACGTGTCCGCAGAAATCTAAAGTTAACTCACCCCGAACTGACGGAATCCGAAGTCAAACGCATCTGCCGAGATGTCCCAGACAATGCGGGCCGCGCGATAATGGAGCATTTTTCGCCCGAAGGGTTCTCCGAACGCCAGGCCAACGCCAAAATCTCGGGGCCAGGTATTGCCGCGTTTGACGACGCTGTGGCCCAAGGGCGTCCAGTCATGATGATTACGGCGCATTTCGGGCACTACCTTGCCGCTCGGATCGCGCTTCAGGCGCGTAGCGGACGACCTATAGGGTGTCTGTATCGGCGCATGGCGAACCCGTACTTCAACGACATGTATGTCGATGCGTTCTATAAAACGGGCGCTCCCATGTTTGAGCAGGGTCGCCGTGGAATGGTCGAAATGGTGCGCTCTCTAAAGACAGGTGGCATCATCGCCATCGTGTCCGATCTGCATGCCCACGGCGGGGAAGAGCTGACGTTCTTCGGCAAACCCGCCGTCACGTCTGTTCTGAATGCCGAACTGGCGATGAAATACAAGGCGGTGCTGATCCCGTGCTATGCAATTCGCCAGCCCAACGGCCTCGATTTTGAAATCGTTTTACATGATCCCGTTCCGCACACTGACCCTAAAACCATGACTCAGTTCACAAATGACGATCTTGAAGCCGTCGTACGGCAGCATATGGGTCAATGGTTTTGGATTCATCGCCGCTGGAAAGCCTGGAATGGCTTAGGCGTCCAACCCGAAGACATGCCTTGATTATTTGACGCGGGCAGCCGCAACGATGGGTCCGTGTCCGACCCTTTGGATCAGCGCCACCGCTGGAAGGTCTGCGGTCAACTTCACCGAAAACTGCTGAGACGCCGCCCCATCCCACTGCCCGGCCATATGCCAGGACTCCACGACATTTGCATACTCCATCTCGTACCCGGCAAGTTCGCCGCGTCGGATTGAGGCGTGGCGCAACGGTTCATACTGCACCACGCGCACATCATATGCCTCGCCTTCGGGCAGTTCGACCGGTGTCACATCCACCAAGACTTCATTGCCCGCACGGGTTGCTACCACCTCAGCCTTGGGAGCGGCGGTCAGATGGGCATCAATCAACTGATTCAATTCATATAGATGCGCACCTACGACGTCTTGTTGACCATTCACCACCATTTGCGGCGTAAAGATCATCGAGCGCCCGCCCTGTCGTGCATAGGAGCGCTGCCGCTCGGTGTGACTGGGATCGGCGTATTCATCTTCCCAGCCGATATAGTCCCAGTAATCCACATGCAGGGCCAAACCGATCACATCCTCACGTTGCGCGAGATCATGCATCAATCGATCCGCTGGCGGGCAGGATGAACATCCCTGTGACGTAAACAGTTCAACCACCACAGGGTCACTTTCTGCGGCGGCTGAAGTAACGCATATTAGTGAGGCAAACACGGCGGGTGCAATTCTGACCATATAAAATCTCAGGTTTTTGAGGATGCTTACAAGAAGTAGACGGATCAGCACCAAATCTCCAATCAAGGTTTCTTGAGAATTCTGACGCCGCGCTCTTGCCTTGTATTCACTGGTATACAAATAACACGAATAGGCATCTAGCCTTGAACGCACAGCAATCATGCTACAGAAAATACTCAGCGAATCCCAATATCCAAGTCATTTGAGAGGGAGGCCAATACATGCCCATTACTGTTGGACAAGATAACGCCAAGACACGTCGCAGCCTGAGCGTGAACGGCAAGTCCATTTCCTATTACTCGATCCCCGCAGCACAAGAGGCTGGCTTGGGTGATTTTTCACGTCTACCCGCCGCTTTGAAAGTGGTTTTGGAGAACATGCTGAGATTTGAGGACAACGGGTTTTCTGTCTCGGTCGATGACATCAAAGCTTTCGGAGAGTGGGCGGCCAATGGCGGCAAAAACCCGCGGGAAATTGCTTATCGGCCTGCCCGTGTTCTGATGCAGGACTTCACCGGCGTTCCGGCTGTTGTGGACCTTGCTGCAATGCGCGACGGCATCAAAGGTTTGGGCGGCGATGCGCAAAAGATCAATCCGCTGAACCCTGTGGATCTGGTTATCGACCACTCGGTCATGATCGACGAATTCGGCAACCCCCGCGCGTTCCAGATGAACGTGGACCGCGAGTATGAGCGGAATATGGAACGCTACCAGTTCCTGAAATGGGGTCAGTCGGCCTTTAACAATTTTCGCGTGGTGCCACCGGGAACTGGCATCTGCCACCAAGTAAACCTGGAATACCTGGCCCAAACCGTCTGGACCGACACCGACCAGAACGGGGAAGACGTCGCCTACCCCGACACATTGGTCGGCACTGACAGTCACACCACCATGGTCAACGGAATGGCCGTTCTGGGCTGGGGCGTTGGGGGGATTGAGGCCGAGGCCGCGATGCTGGGTCAGCCGATCTCGATGCTGATCCCCGAGGTCGTGGGCTTTGAACTCACTGGCTCGATGGTCGAAGGCACCACTGGCACGGACCTTGTGCTTAAGGTCGTCGAGATGCTGCGCGAAAAGGGTGTGGTGGGCAAGTTCGTGGAATTCTACGGCGAGGGTCTGGACCGCCTGCCACTGGCTGATCGTGCGACGATCGCGAATATGGCGCCGGAATACGGTGCGACATGCGGGTTCTTCCCCATCGACGGTGAGACCCTGCGCTATATGCGCAATACCGGCCGCGACGAAGAGCGTCTGGCGCTGGTCGAAGCCTATGCCAAAGAAAACGGGTTCTGGCGGGATGAAAACTATGCACCGATCTACACTGACACGCTTTCGTTGGACATGGCCACGATCGTTCCGGCCATCTCGGGGCCCAAGCGCCCGCAGGACTATGTTCCACTGACGAATGCCAAGGCCGCTTTCCGCCAGGAAATGGAGAAGACCTTCAAACGCCCGATGGGCAAAGAAGTCTTGGTCAAAGGTGAGAACTACGCGATGGAGTCTGGCAAGGTTGTAATCGCCTCGATCACCTCATGCACCAACACCTCGAACCCGTATGTGATGATCGGCGCCGGACTGGTGGCGAAAAAGGCGCATGAGCTCGGCCTGAACCGCAAGCCTTGGGTCAAGACATCTTTGGCACCCGGATCGCAGGTGGTGTCAGAATACCTTGAGGCCGCCGGCCTGCAGGAACATCTGGACGCCATCGGGTTTAACCTTGTGGGCTATGGCTGCACCACTTGCATCGGCAACTCGGGCCCGCTCCAGACAGAGATCAGCGAAGCAATTGCCGAAGGCGATCTGGTCGCGACCTCGGTCCTGTCGGGCAACCGCAACTTCGAGGGGCGGATTTCACCGGACGTGCGCGCCAATTATCTGGCCTCACCGCCGCTGGTTGTCGTGTACGCGCTGGCGGGCACCATGGATATCGACGTGACCTCCGAGCCGATCGGCCAAGACAAAGATGGCAACGACGTCTTCATGAAAGATATCTGGCCAACACAAAGCGAAATCGCCGAACTTGTCGAACAGACCGTAACGCGCGAAGCATTCCAGTCGAAATATGCGGACGTGTTCAAAGGTGATGAGAAGTGGCGCGAGGTCGAGGTTCCCCAACAGGAAACCTATGACTGGCCACCGACGTCCACCTACATCCAGAACCCACCCTATTTTCAAGGCATGGGACCCGAGCCGGGAACGATTTCGAACATCGAAGGGGCAAAGGTTCTGCTGATCCTGGGTGACATGATCACCACCGACCATATCTCGCCCGCAGGGTCGTTTGCGACACAGACACCGGCGGGCAAGTATCTGACGGAACGCCAGGTTCAGCCGCGTGAATTCAACTCCTACGGCTCGCGTCGCGGCAATCACGAGGTGATGATGCGCGGTACATTTGCAAATATCCGTGTGAAGAATGAGATGCTGGATGGTGTCGAAGGCGGTTATACCAAAGGTCCCGATGGCCAGCAGACCTCGGTTTACGAGGCGTCGATGGCCTACCAAAAACAGGGCGTACCGCTGGTTGTCTTCGGCGGCGAACAATACGGTGCAGGTTCGTCACGCGACTGGGCCGCGAAGGGCACCGCGTTGCTGGGCGTCAAGGCCGTAATCGCCGAAAGCTTTGAGCGTATCCACCGTTCGAATCTTGTGGGCATGGGTGTTATCCCGTTCGAATTCACCGGCGGCGACACACGCAAAACGCTGGGCCTGAAGGGGGATGAGACCGTTTCAATCCATGGCTTGGACTCGGTCAAACCGCTGCAAGAAGTGCCATGCACGATCACCTATGGCGATGGCACCGAAAAGACCATCACCCTCAAGTGCCGCATCGATACCGCGCCCGAGATCGAATACATCGAAAACGGCGGCGTGCTGCACTACGTGCTACGCAACCTTGCCAAAGCAAGTTAAACCCGCGCGCCAAAAACAAAAAAGGGCGTCCTACGGGGCGCCCTTTTTGTATTTCCGAAGCAGCTCGTCGCAGTGATCGACAGGCGGACTGCCACATTCGAAAGGTGCGAAGCACTAACTTCCCGCCGCCTTTTCCAACGCAGGTCGGATCGTGCTTTCGATGACACGTTGGGTGATTGGTCCAGCAAAGCGCAGGATGATCGTACCGTCTCCGTCGATGACGTAGGTCTCGGGCACGCCGTAAAGACCCCAGTCCAGCGCCATTCGGCCGTTTTCATCCTGTCCGATAGCCCGGTAAGGATCGCCCAGCTCGGTCAGGAATGCCTTGGCTTTGTCCAGTTTATCCTTGTAGTTGATGCCGTAGACGGGGATGCCTTCGTTGGACAGCGCCTCAAGGTTGGGGTGTTCAGCCCGGCAGGGCGCGCACCAGCTTGCCCAATAATTGACCAGCTTGACCTCACCATCACGCAGGGTGGCATTGTCAAATATCGTCTTCCCCGGAAACTCGGTCAGCACCACAGGCGGTGCGGGCTGGCCTTCGCGCGCCGAAGGCAACGCATCCGGGTCATCGCGAAACATACCGATACCAGCCAGCACCGCGAATGCACCGAAGATCAACGGCGGTGCCACCATAAGCGGAGAGATCTTAGCCATCGCGCGTCATCCTTTGTTCGATCTTTTCCATTTCGGCGCGCACCCTCCGCCCGCGCGCTACACTAATCACCAGGAGCAATACAAGCAGAACAATCGACGCCGCATATGACCACAAAACCGTGTCAGCATATTTCCCAAGATCAGGCATCATCCGCTTACCCTTTCCCGCGCTTGCAGCGCTTTGATGCGCCGCGCCCGAATTTCAGTGCCGGTGCGATACAGAACCAATGCGATGAACAACAGCACGAACCCGATAATGCATAGCAACAGCGGGTAGAAATAAACGTTGCTTACCTTCTCTTCTGTGTCCGCGCCGGTTACTGCAGCGACACGCATCACCGATGCACCCTGATGCAGACCCTGGTTCCAGAAATTGACCGCGTATCTGCTGAGCAATGCGAACACGGACCCAACCAGACACAGGACCGAGGTCAGATCAGCAGCGGTATCGGGGTCTTCGATCGCCTCCCACAGGGCGACATAGCCAAGATAGAACAGAAACAGGATCAGAAACGAGGTTAAGCGGGGATCCCACGCCCACCAGGTGCCCCACATCGGCTGGCCCCAGATCGCTCCGGTCACCAGCGCAATAAGGGTCATAACAATGCCGACCGGGGCCGCTGCGCGTGAGGCCAGCGCACTGACATGGTGCCGCCGTACCAGCCAGACCAACGACGTGGCCAGCATCATCAGCCAGCAATTGATCGCCATCAACGCCGCCGGGACATGCAGGTAGATGATTTTTACGGTCGAGCCCTGCTTGTAATCATCAGGTGTAAAAAAGAACCCCCACACCAGCCCGACCACCACACAGATTGCCGAAGTGATCCAGAAAAACGGCAAGACCCGCTCACTGGTCGCGAGGAATTTCCGCGGGTTGGCATATTCCCAGAGGGAGTTGGCTTTGGCTGCGATCGACATGAGTGTTATTTAGTCCGACTCGGGTTCGTTCTCAATTGACATCCGTCAAAGTTTGACCGCGTCATCGAAGGTTAATACGCAAAACGGCGGCGCTTGCGAAGGGCAATAGCGCGATAGTAGCCGCTGTAATTCCGGCCAGCATCAACAGTGGGGTCTGGGTCTCCATCCCGGTGGCTCCGCGGCGCGCGACTTCGGCCCCGAAAATCAGCGTTGGCACGTATAGCGGCAGCACAAGCAGTGACAGCAAGAGACCTCCTCGTTTCAGGCCAACGGTCAGGGCCGCACCAAAGGTACCGATCACACTCATGGCCGGGGTGCCAACCAGCAGCGAGATGACCAACCAGAAGAACCCCGGCACCGGGAGGTTCAACAGTATCCCCAGAAATGGCGCGGCCAGAACCAGCGGCAGGCCGGTGGTCAGCCAATGGGCCAGCGCCTTGATCGTGACCACGGATTCCAGAGGCAGAGGCGCGGTTGCCAGCAGATCAAGCGAACCGTCCTCCCAATCCAGCGCCAAAAGCCGATCCAGTGATAACAGACACGCCAACAGCGCGCCCAGCCACAAGACACCCGGCGCGATGGTCGACAGCAATGAGGATTGCGGCCCAACTGAAAACGGAACCAACACCGTCACAATCAGGAAAAACGCCAGACCAAGGCCAAAACCGCCACCCGCGCGGAAGGCCAGTTTGAGGTCGCGCATCAGTAGAGCGATCACAGGAAACCTCCGTCGAGATCGTCGATGGGTTGCGGCTTGGCTTTGTTCGGGGTGACGTCCAATACATCGCCGTCCAGGCCCAGGTCGATATGGGTGGCAATCAGGGCCGATCCGCCCTGCCCCAGATGCGCGCGAACGGCCGCGGCGAACATCTGCACGGCATCGCGGTCAAGCGAGACGGTTGGCTCGTCCAGCATCCAGATCGGCCGCCCTGTCACCAGCATCCGCGAAAGACCCAGCCGTCGTTTCTGCCCCGCTGACAGATTGCCCGCGTAGCGATCAGAAAACGCGTTAAGCGCAAAGGCGTCGAGCGCGTGTTGAATACCCTTTGTCCCAAAAACCGAAGCCCAAAACGTCAGGTTTTCAACAACCGTCAACGTCGGTTTCAACCCATCGGAATGCGACGCATAGGCGATCTGATCTTCGGCCCCATCAATCTGGCCGGACAGTGGTGGTTGCAACCCGGCCAGCGTCCGCAGCAAAGTGGTCTTGCCGATCCCGTTCGGCCCGCGCAATATCAGCGCCTTACCCGGATGCAGCGCAAAGCTCAGGCCTTCAAGCACGGGAACGCCACCACGGGCGACGGCCAGATCGGTCACAATTAATGTCATAAGTCCCGCTTATCTCATTGCCGTCAGGGGCAAAAGACAAGATTTGACGCAGGGGATTCAGCCGACTCAGACAGGCAACAGGGCCAACGCGATGCGCCGTCCTTCCGACAACAGCACGTTATAGGTGCGGCACGCGGCCGGAGAGTTCATGATCTCAACCCCCAGCCCAGCGTTTTCAAGCGCCGCGCGCAGGTCAGCCGGAATATGCGACAGGTCCGCACCCGTACCGATGAACAGAACATCCACGGTGTCAGCCAGCGCCAGCAACGGTGCGTCGTCAGTGTATCCACTCCAGGATGTCGTTCCGGCCGGACCAGTCACAACACCGCCTTCGTAAACCTGCCCGCCGATCCGGAAAAACCCGGGGCCATACCCGTCAATCGGGGCTGCGTTGGTATAAGAAATCTCGTTCAAGCGCATGAACGTGTTCTAGCCCCAAAGCGGTAAGCCAGACAAGGCCGCTCCTGCAATCGTTAGATAGGCAGCACCCCGGTAAAGCTTTTCGTGCTGCGGTCTGAACAACCAGCCGCCCAGCCAATTGCCCAGCAGATTGGGTAGGGCCAGCACGAGTCCAAGGGTCGATGCAGCCAGCGTCACCCGCTCCATCCCCGTCAAAAACCCAAGAAGAAGGAAATCGAACCCAAACAGGAACAAGAGAATTGTTGCGCGTATGACGTCGACCGGCAGAGGGCGCGACATATAGAAAAGGATCACCGCCGGACCGGGCAAACCCGCCGCGCCGCCCAGAAACCCTGCTGCCCCCCCGATGCCAGCAACCATGACGCGGCCAACATGGCCGTGATAACGAACCCCAAGGATCAGGACGACCAACATCGAAAGCCCCAAAAGGCTGACCGCATATTGGAAAACCTCGGGCGCGACTTGCGTCAGCACCCACAGCCCAAGCGGCATAAAAAACACGCACCCCAAGAGCAAGCGAAGCAGATCGCCCCGATCCACGGCAAGCCAGGCGCGGCGCAGGTTCGGCAATGGGCCGAAGATGTCCATGATGGTCAAGCCGATCAAGGCACCTATCGGTCCAAGGTATGGGGCGGCGATCGGAAGAAATACCAACGCAGTTCCAAAGCCTGAAAAGCCGCGGACCACACCGCCGACAAATGCGGCAAAAAGAACAACGGCCAGCCCCGTTGGGGACTGGCCGAAAAACTCAGGCGTCGATATTGGCAAACTGATTGCCTGAAGTGTTGGACGGCTTCGACCAGTCGCGTTTGACCCCCAGCCAAAGCAAGATGGTCGAGGCCACGAATACCGAAGAATACGTCCCCACGATCACACCCCAGATCATCGCAAAAACGAACCCTCGGATCACGTCACCGCCCAGTATGTAGAGCGAGATCAGCGCCAGCAGCGTCGTCACCGAGGTCATCACGGTCCGGCTGAGCGTTTCGTTGATCGAGATGTTCAAAACCTCCTTGAGGTCCTTTTTCTTGTACTTCCGCAGGTTCTCACGCACGCGGTCGAAGACGACCACAGTGTCGTTCAGCGAATAGCCCACGATGGTCAGCAACGCCGCAATAATTGCCAAGTCAAACCGAATTTGCAGTTCCGAGAAGATGCCAATGGTCAGGATTACATCATGCACAAGAGCTGCCACCGCCCCCAGCGCGAATTGCCATTCAAAGCGCAGCCAGATGTAGACAAGTACTGCGCCGATAGCCAACACAACGGCGATTACCGCGGTCTGTATCAACTCGCCCGAGACTTTGGGGCCAACCGATTCAACGGACGCAAACTCGATATCGGGCGCCGCGACCTTTAGCGCCTGTTCCACAGCTGTAACCGTGGCAGCCGATACGGCCTCGGCCCCTTCTTGCGCTTGAATGCGGATCATTGCGACATTCTGATCCGGCCCGAACGTCGGATCAAAAATCTCGGTGATCGAAACGTCGCCCAACTCCAGCGGCGCGATGGCGTCGCGATATGCGCCGACGTCAATCACTTGCGCGCTTTCGGTTCGGATCGTCGTCCCGCCGCGAAAATCGATACCGAAGTTCAGCCCTTGCAGCATGAACGACACAAACGCCACGATCATCAATGCGCCCGAAATGCCCAGCCAAGCCTTCCAGCGGCTGAAGAAATCAAACGAGGTGTTTTGGGGTACGAGTTTTAGTCTCATGTCAAACCTCGATCATTTTCGGACGGCGCCGTTCAAACCACATCACGATCATCAGGCGCGTTACGAAGATCGCCGTAAAGACCGACGTCAGGATGCCCAGCCCAAGTGTAATCGCGAACCCGCGCACGGGGCCGCTGCCCATGGCAAACAGGATCACGGCGGTAATGAACGTTGTCACGTTGGCATCCAAAATCGCCGACAGCGCCTTTTCATAGCCCAGTTCAATCGCGCGCGCCGGGCCCTTGGCCGATTTCAATTCCTCGCGAATACGCTCAAAGATCA
This sequence comes from Ruegeria sp. AWH4_226, assembly GCF_056159225.1. Classification (NCBI taxonomy): domain Bacteria; kingdom Pseudomonadati; phylum Pseudomonadota; class Alphaproteobacteria; order Rhodobacterales; family Roseobacteraceae; genus Ruegeria; species Ruegeria sp. AWH4_226. Next base: position 1,410,264 of record NZ_JBSWUU010000001.1, read on the forward strand.
GCACATTTGCGTCGACCGCCATGCCGACGGTCAGAACGATGCCCGCAATACCGGGCAATGTCAGCGTTGCCCCGATCAAGGAAAGCAGACCAAACAGAAGCCCCACGTTGATGATAAGCGCGACGTTGGCAAAAACGCCGAACAGACCATAGCTCAGCCCCATGAAGACCAGCACTGCGACAAAAGCGACGACCGTTGCCACCTGACCCGCGTCGATACTGTCTTGCCCCAGCTCGGGGCCGATAGTGCGCTCTTCCAGGAACTCCATCCCCGCAGGCAACGCACCGGCACGCAACAGGACGGCCAGATTGGTGCTTTCTTCGACTGTGAAGTTCCCGGTGATAATCCCCGACCCGCCCGGAATATGGCTTTGGATCACGGGGGCCGAAATCACCTCATCATCCAGTACGATGGCAAAGGGCGCGCCGATGTTTTCAAGCGTATAGTCGCCAAACTTGCGTGCGCCCGAGGTGTTAAACCGGAAGCTGACCGCAGGGCGACCGTTCTGATCGAACGAAGGCTGCGCGTCCACCAATTCCTCTCCCGTAACAACCGGAGCGGACTCTAGCGTGTAGTAAACGCCCGTTTCATCAATGGATGGCACGATCTCTTGCCCGATACCCGGCACTGCATCCGGATCGGTTCCGCGCCCAGCGACCGGATTGAAGGTCAGTTGCGCGGTCGTGCCAATGATTTCTTTCAGCTCACCCGCGCTTCCGATACCGGGAACCTGAATCAGGATGCGTTGGGCACCCTGACGTTGAATGGTCGGCTCACGCGTCCCCACCTCGTCAATACGACGTCGGATGATTTCCAGCGCCTGCCGAACGGTACGGTCATCAGACGCCAGTTTCTCGGCCTCTGAGAGCTGTACGACGATCGTGTCACCCTCGGCGCGGGCCTCGATATCCGTGGCCCCCACTCCGGTCAGGGTCTGCACCTGTCGCGCAAGGCCACGCACGACTTCCAGCGCGCGCGACATGCCGTCGGGCTGGCTGATGCGCACGCGAATCTCATCCGGGGCCGACTCCTGCTTGCGGATCGTGCCGACAGTGGCGCGCTCATCCCGCAGAGCGTCCCGGATTTCCGGCCACATCGCCTCCATCCGGGATTCGTACACATCTTCGACCTTCACCTCGGCCAGCAAATGCGCACCGCCGCGCAAATCCAGGCCAAGATTGACCAAAGAGGACGGAAGCCAATTGGGCCACTGCGCCGCCTCGGCCTGTAATTCCGGAGTGTCGATGCCAAGTTCAATTTCGACCTTGGCATCATTCGATTGCTCAACGCGCGTGTAAAACGCATTCGGCAGAGCCATGAGCAGACCCGTCACACAGACCAGCCAGATCAGAACCCGCTTCCAGGTGTTAATTTGCAGCATTACCCTGCCTTTTCAAGGGATTATCGCGCGAAGTTATTTCGCCGGCTCAGTCTTGTTCAAAACCTGGGCGATGGTGGATTTGACCACGCGGACCTTAACGTTGTCGGCGATCTCGACCTCAATCTCGTTCTCGCCCTCTTTGACCTTCGAGACTTTGCCGATCACGCCGCCCTGGGTGACTACCTGATCGCCCCGGCGCACGGCATCGACCATGGCCTGATGTTGTTTCATCTTCTTCTGCTGCGGACGGATCAGCAGGAAATACATGATCGCAAAGATCAGAATCAGCGGGAGAAACTGGGCGATTGCGCCACCTTCCATGGGATATTCCTTTTGGTTTGGAGTTGCGAACGAGCGCCGCAAATTTTGCGAGAACCTATGCTTTGAAGCGGCTGTTTGCAAGCAAAGGCCGTATCGGAATGTTCCGGATTTCCATGCCCGGCCCTCAGGATGTTTCGAAGCGTTGCAGATATGTCCTAGGAACGTCTGCTGACTTGGATATAGTCAGGGGCGAGGAGGACGAATGCCAAGGAACTTCAAACCCTTCGAGTTGCTGGTGCATCTTTTGCGCGCGGCCAGCGCAATCCTGCTTTTGTCCACCTTCGCACTTGCGCAGGAGGTTTCCACCGAGCCGGGCGAGACCGAGCTCAGCGACTCAGAAGTTTTCAAGGCTCCGGTAATCGTTGACGGCGATACGTTGTTCTTCCTGCGCGGCTCAAGCGCCCTGCCCGCCACTGAGCGGGCCGAGCGTCTTCAGACCACAATCGTCGAAGTCGCCGAGGCGTCCGAAAACCCAACCGTCGACATCTCCTTCGAAGAGACCGATCTGGGTATCCGCATTCTGGCTGACGGGGAAATCATATCTCTGGTCACTGCGGCCGATGCCGAACTGGAGCAGATGGAACTGGATGTTCTCAGTCTTCTGCATGGCGAAGCCATCGAAGATGCCATCATCTCGTACCGCTCCAACCGGACCGAACAGGCCCTTGTCTCTGGCGCCATCGAGGCTGCGGCGTGGACGCTTGGCTTTGTGGTGTTTAGCGTGGCAATCCTGTGGCTGTACCGACGTATCCGTCGCCGCACGCTGAAATTCGTCAAACGGTATTTGCGCGACGTGGAAACAGCCACCGCCAAAAGCGTGCAGGCCGAAGCGATTGCCGCGTTGGTCCGCTACGCCCTGAACTTCGTCCTTTTGGTCATCTTCTTCGTCGGCTTTTACTACTACCTCTCGTTCGTCCTTCTGGCGTTTGCCGAGACACGCTATTTCGCGCAGTTGCTGCTGACTTACCTGACCGAGCCGGCGCTGCTGATCTTTAAGGGCATAATCGGTTACATCCCCAATCTGATCATGTTGGGCCTAATCACCTGGGTCACGATGTACATCATCAAAGGCATGCGCGTGTTCTTCGATGCGGTCGAGGCAGGCTCGTTCGTCATCGGCGATTTCGAGAAGCACTGGGTCAATCCGACGTTCAACATCGCCCGGGTCGTGGTGATTTTGATCGCGCTGGTCTTTGCAGTGCCCTACATTCCCGGATCGGATTCCGCGGCCTTCCAGGGATTGACCATTCTGGTCGGCGCGATGCTGTCACTGGGTGCGAACTCGGTCGTGTCCAATATGCTGGCGGGATTGTTCGTGATCTATCGCCGCTCCACCTCGATCGGGGACCGCATCCAGATCGGGGATCACATCGGCGATGTGGTGCAAATCAAACTGATGGAGACGCATCTGAAATCCATCAAGAATGAACTGATCTCGATTCCGAATGCACAGTTGATGAACTCGGACGTGGTAAACTTTTCCAAGAAAACCGACGGTAGTGGGCTGTTGCTGCATACCACCGTCGGCATCGGCTACGAGGAACCGCCCGAAAAGGTTGAGGCGATGCTGATCGAGGCCGCCAATCGCACCAACGGAATTAAGATCAGGCCCGAACCATTCGTGCTGTGGACCGCTTTGGCCGATTACGCGATCAACTATCAGATCAATGGCTACACCACGCGCGGTAGTATCATTCCAAAGATCAAATCCGACCTGCACCGCAACATCGTGGCTGTTTTCAATGAAAATAACGTGCAGATCATGACGCCATCCTACATGGCCGACCCGCCCGAGCCGAAAATCCCCGCAGTGGAATGGGATGGGCATCTGGCGCATGAAACGCACGCGGAAATCGACAAGTCGTAACCGGTGCTACACCCTGCCCTCCAGATGGTGCATAAGCGACGCGAGTGATTCACGCATTAAGGACCTGAACCATGCACGACATCCGCGCCATTCGCGAAAACCCAGCCGCCTTTGACGCCGCCCTTGCGCGCCGTGGGGACGCGCCGGTGTCGTCAGACCTGCTGCGGCTGGACGAAAGCCGCCGCGCCAAGATTTTGGCGGCGGAAACCGCGCAGGCCGAACAGAACAAGGCCAGCAAAGAGGTCGGCGCAGCCAAAGCCCGCGGAGATGAGGCCGAATTCGAACGCCTGCGCGCGCTGGTCGCCGAAAAAAAGGCAGAAGTCGCCCGAATGCAGACCGAGGCCAAGGATCTGGACGCTCTGCTAACCGACCAGCTTATTCGTATCGCCAACCTACCCGCCGATGATGTACCCGAAGGCGCGGATGAGGCCGACAATGTCGAGATCAACCGCTGGGGCACTCCGCGGGAACTGGGATTCGCCCCAAGAGAGCATTTCGAGATCGAATCCGTTCAGAATGGCATGGATTTTGAGACCGCCGCCAAACTCTCGGGCTCGCGCTTTGTGCTGCTGTCTGGCGGCGTCGCCCGCATTCACCGGGCGCTGGCGCAGTTCATGCTGGACACGCATATCAACGAAAACGAACTGACCGAGGTCAACGGCCCGGTTCTGGTGCTCTCCGAGATGATGCAAGGCACAGGCCAGCTGCCGAAATTCGGCGAAGACAGCTATCAGACCCGCGAAGGCTGGTGGCTGATCCCAACCTCTGAGGTTTCGCTGACCAATATCGTCAACGACACGATGATCGAAGAAAGCTACCTGCCCCGCCGCTATACCGCGCATTCCCTGTGCTTCCGGTCCGAGGCCGGATCGGCCGGCAAAGACACGCGCGGCATGCTGCGTCAGCACCAGTTTGAAAAGGTCGAAATGGTCTCGGTCACCCATCCGGACAAATCGGATGACGAACAAAAACGCATGTTGCGCTGTGCTGAGGGGATTTTGGAAAAGCTTGGCATCCCCTATCGCACCGTCATCTTGTGCACGGGCGATATGGGTTTTGGTGCGCGCCGCACCTACGACATCGAAGCATGGCTACCCGGTCAGGACACCTATCGTGAGATCAGTTCGGTCTCAACCTGCGGTGACTTCCAGGCCCGCCGAATGAATGCACGCTTCCGTCCCGAAGCTGGTGGTAAACCAGAGTACGTGCATACGTTGAACGGCTCGGGGCTGGCGGTTGGGCGGTGCCTGATCGCTGTGCTTGAAAATGGCCAGAATGCGGACGGTACGGTGACCCTGCCCGAGGTCCTTGCCCCTTATCTTGGTGGCAAGCTGACGCTGCAACTCGACGGTACGCTGGTATAGAAAAACCGGCGACCGCGCCCCGCGGTGCCGGTTCAACAAGAAACGCAAGGCGAAGAAGTATTACTTCTTCGTCTTTTTCTTATCCTTCTTTTTGTCTTTCTTTTTGTCCTTCTTGGCGTCGTCCTTTTTCTTGCCGCCTTTCTTGGATTTCTTATCCTTCTTCTTGACCTTGGCTTTCACCTTATCCTTGGCCTTCGAGAATGCGGCCTCCATCTCTTGCAGCTTTTTGGCTGCCTTTTCAGCCTTGGCCTTGGCTTTCGCCTTTTTACGGGCCTTGGCCTCGGCTGCGGCTTCTTCTTCGGCTGCTTTGCGTGCCGCGTCTTCAGCGCGTTTTTCAGCCGCAGCGGCCGCTACGGTCTTTCTGGCTGCAGGTCTGCGGGTTGCAGGTTTACGCGCTGGCGCTCGGCGTGTTGCCGGTTTTGCTGCCGCTGACTTTGCCGCAGCCGGCTTTTTTGCCGCGGGTTTTGCTGCTGCGGGTTTGGTGGCGATCGCCTCTTTCGCTGCCGCTATCAGGATCAATGCGCGTGCGGCTCCTATGCGTGGGACTTTGACCAGATCGTCGGGGCTGGCACTTGCGACGGCTTCGGCGGTCTTGAATCCATTTGCGATCAGCGCCTGCCCAAGCGCTTCTCCTACACCGTTAACGTCGGTCACTGCAGTCATTACGAGGCCTTCCTTTCTCCCTGATTTTTTCTTGTATATACGGAGGATATACACTTCGGCAAGCCGATAGGCCTGATATCATTCCTGTTTATCAATTGGTCTGCGCAAGACTACTAGCGCGACTGCTCTTGGGAAAGGGCACGAGGCGTTTTGCCTCTTCATCCCAAAGTTTCAAATTCAACGCCGCCACCGCCTCGGGGAATTTGATCCGGCGCGGTGTGTATTCGGGTGGAAGGTTATAGTGGCACGCGCGTAAGCGATATGAGGGGATGCGTGAATTGAAGTGGTGAATGTCATGCAGCGTGATACAGGCCACGGCATTGTCGAACCACCAGCCAAAGTCCAATGCAGACGATCCCTGCAGCGCCGCCAGTTGCGGGTCAAGATCCGGACGGCGATCCCAGTACGTGTCTTCGAAGTTGTGCTGCAGGTAGACCAGAAAGACGCCCAACATCCCGCCCAACAGAGAAAACACTAGCCAGACCAAAATGCCCGTGCTGCCCGCGATCAGAAAGAGAAGCCCGAGAAATACGATGATCGACAGATTGTGCAGCAGCACACCCCTGACCCCAAACCGCACCGTATTTTTGGGCCAGCGGTAGCGAATGAAATACGTAAACAACGCGCCGACCGGAACCAGAATGAACGGGTTGCGGTACAGGCGATAGAACAGTCGCGTTTGCCAGTTTGCTGTGTTCCATTCCCGCAGCGTCATGGTGTGGATTTCGCCTGTCTCACGGTGCTCAAGATTGCCGATCCCCGCATGATGCAGATTGTGGTTTTGCTTCATCACCTCGAACGGTGCAAAGGTGAACGGAGACAATCCATGCCCGGCCCACTCATTCTGCGCCCGCGTTTCAAACAGCGAATGATGACCGCAATCATGTTGCAAAACATAAAGGCGTACGGCTGAGAAGGCGAATACAACCCCTGCCGGGACCATGATGTACCAGCGATCAACGTAGGCAATTGCCAGTGCCAGCGACCCGAAATAGACGGCAAAGGTTCCAAAATAACTTAACGCGGCAAGTTTATTGTCCTGAACCGCATATTGCCGTGTGTATTCCCGCAAATTCATTCAGCTTGCCCCACCTTTGGCCAAGTTAATATCATAGCGAAATTATTTGCATATTCCTCGTATTCAAGTGGCGCGCAGGAAACCCATGCGCGCAGGCGAATGCTAGCCTGCGGCAACGGGCCTGTCACGCCCTTCCACCGAAAACGCTGAAAATTGGCGCAGTTACGCGCGGCCCTTCAGATGTTTGGCCAGCGCGCCCGCGTTTTTCTTGCGCCGTCCTTTGTACGGGTTTTTGTCGCCCTGCCCGCGCAGTGTCAGGCGGATGGGGGTTCCGGGCATGTCAAAATCATGACGCAGACCGTTTACCAAATATCGCGTATAGCTGTCCGGCATCTTGTCCGGGTGCGAACACATCACAACAAACCCCGGCGGACGGGTCTTGGCCTGGGTCATATAGCGCAGCTTGATCCGACGACCTTGCGGCGCTGGCGGCGGGTGCTGTTCCAGCATGGTTGTCAGCCAGCGATTCAGCGCGGCCGTCGGAACGCGGCGGTTCCAGACATCATGGGCCCGTAGAATAGCCGCGCGCAGGCGCTCTAGCCCACGGCCGGTCTTTGCAGAAACCGTGACCAATGGCGCACCGCGCAACTGTGGTAGCAGGCGGTCGAACGACTCTTTCAACTCGCGCAGCTTCTCCTGCTTGTTCTCTTCGACGTCCCATTTGTTGACAGCAACAACCACAGCTCGGCCTTCACGCTCCGCCAGATCAGCAATGCGCAAGTCCTGCTGTTCGAACGGGATGGCGGCATCCAGCAGAACCACCACAACCTCAGCGAATTTTACTGCGCGCAGCCCGTCAGAAACCGAGAGCTTTTCCAGCTTTTCCTGCACTTTGGCCTTTTTGCGCATACCCGCCGTGTCGAAAATTCGCATTGGCGTGCTGTCGCCATCGGGGTCGGCCCAGTCGATACGCAGGCTGATCGCATCGCGCGTAATGCCAGCCTCGGGTCCGGTCAGCAGGCGATCTTCGCCGATGATCTTATTGATCAGGGTGGATTTTCCGGCGTTCGGGCGCCCGACAACCGCAACTTGCAACGGTTTGGCCGCGGTGATCTGCGGGGTTTCGCCCTCGCCATCCTCATCCAAGGTGATATCGGTTTCCGGCGTGTGCTCTTCTTCCTGTTCCTCCGCCGCGTCGGCCAGGGGCATCAGCTGCGCGTAAAGATCGGTCATTCCTTCGCCATGCTCGCCCGACAGGCGCACCGGTTCGCCAAGGCCAAGATTGTAAGCCTCTAGCACACCAGCATCCGCCGCGTTGCCTTCTGCCTTGTTCGCGGCAAGGATCACGTGCTTGGATCTCTTGCGTAGAATCTCGGCGAACATCTCATCGGTGGGCGTCAGGCCCACCCGCGCGTCGATCATGAACAAGCAGACATCGGCCATATCCACCGCACGCTCGGTCAGGCGGCGCATCCGGCCCTGCAGGCTGTCATCCGTTGCATCCTCAAGCCCTGCCGTGTCAATCACGGTAAACCGCAAGTCGCCCAGCCGCCCCTCGCCTTCGCGCAGGTCACGCGTCACGCCAGGCTGGTCGTCGACCAAAGCCAGACGTTTGCCCACAAGGCGGTTGAACAGAGTGGATTTACCCACATTCGGGCGCCCCACGATGGCGACGGTCAGCGACATGATACTCAACTTTCAAGACTCAGACGCGCCGTTTAGCGCATCTTGCCGTCAACGGAAAGCGTGTAGATCACCCTTGGTCGAGACAACATACAACGTCTGTCCGGCCACAACCGGGGCTGTGGTGGCGCCACCCGGCACTTCAACACGGTTCACGAGCGTTCCGTCCACCGGGTTAAAGAAGCGCAAGAACCCGTCATTCGAAGCGATCACGATGCGTCCTCCGGCCAGGATCGGGCCATAATGTGCAAAGACCGGACCGCGACGATTCGGCTTATCCTTTACGAAACCCGGCAAGTCTTGCGTCCAAACGACAGAACCATCCGAAATGTCCAACCGCACCAACTGGCTGCGGTCACTGATCAGGAACAGGCTGTTGCCCGCAGGCCAAACGGTATCCACGGCACCTTCGTTCGCGGTCCACAGTCGCTCGCCCGATCCGGCGTCAAAGGCAACGGTACGGCCCGAATGGTTGCCGATATAGATCGTGTTGCCCACAACCATCGGCCCCCCGGTCACATCCACGATTTGCGCCGCCGCACGCCCACGACGTCCGCCCGCAACCGAGGCGTTCCAGCGCCGAATTCCACCTCTGCGGAAGGTTGCCGCAATATCGCCCGAGCCGAACGCAAAGACCGAAAGATCAGACGCAATCACCGGGGCCGGCGCCCCCAAAACGTTACCAACGCTGGGCGAGCCCTGAATTTGCCATGCAATACGGCCATCCTTTGTATTCACCGCCCAGCCGGTTTCATCGCCTGCGACAAGGTATAGCAGACCGTCATTGATCAACGGTGCGCCGCTACCGGTGGCGTTCAGGCGGTTCTGCCACCGGATCGTTCCGGTTTTTGCATCCAGCGCAGACAGCCGGCCAAAACCTGAAGACACATAAAGAACACCGTTGGCATAGCCCATCCCGCCACCCGTCGCATCCGAGTCACCGTCAGACGCAGGGATCAGGTTCGTGCTCCAGGCGACTTGCCCCGCGGGTGTGACGGCGGAAACAGTCGCACCGGCGTCCAGCGTATAGATCAGCCCCCCGGCGACGACAGGCTCGGCCGTGATGCGGCGCTTGCGGGAATCCCCGTCTCCGATAGAGGCAGACCAAATCCGCTGTGGCGTCGCGCGCAGGGCCGCGTTGTTCGTCCGGTATGCAGGAGTGCCGGGGCTTTGCGACCACCCGGCATTCGCAGACTGTGCGGGCAGGCTTATCGGTTTCGAGCCGCGTGTCACAACCGCAGCATTGTCCGACGTGGGGCGAATATCCTCGCGCGGACCGGGCAAGATAACCTCGGGTTCCTCACAGGCCGCGAGCACCATCAGAGATAGCGCCCCAACCGACAATCCAACGCGGGAGAAAAGACTTGTCACCATGATGCTCCGAACTCGCCTGTCATTCTTTTTGCCACCGCGTCAGCCCTGCTGGGCCACCAGCGGCTCCGGTTCGCCGCCAAGGGCAACAATCAACTGAGCCGCGCGCTGCTGAAGATCCACGCCAACCTCTGCATCCTGTCGTATTGCCTGCAGGCGGTCGATTGCAGCGTCAGCATTCCCCTCAGCTATGTCGATGAGTGCCAGCTGTTCTTCGGCCAACAACCGCAGCGGAGCGCCGGGGGCGGCCAGCGCTTCGAACTGCTGTCGGCGGTCCGCAACCGGCAATGTGTCATTTTGCAAAAGCAGCGCCTTGAACGAAGCGATAGAACGGTAGATTTCCGGCAAATCCCCTTGAACGGAAATCGCGTTCAGGCTTTCAACCGCTTCCTCGCGTGTCCCTGCTTCGACCTGCGATGAAGACAACAGCATGTTCAGAACCGCAACGCCACCGGGTGTGGGCGCATCAATACTTGCTAGGCTGTTGGCGCGTTCAGCTGAATCATTTTGCGACAAAGCGCTGAGAATCTCATCACCCAGCTGCTCTGCCTGACTTGTCGCGCGCGCTTTTCTGAACTCGTTGAACGCAGCCCCACCTACGATGAGGACAACGGCCAGAACTCCGATCCAACCCCAACGGCGCAGTAACAGAAACAAGCGATCGCGCCGGACCTCTTCGGTCACTTCATCAATGAAACTGTCGACGTCGCTCATGCCTGCTCCTCGGGCTGTGTGCTTTTCGTATGGCGCCATGTCATACCCCGGCGTTCCCGCCAAGCCAAGGCCCGGAATTCGCGCATTTTTGCGTCGTCATGCCGCCCTTGCGAAAAAAAGCAAACCAAACTATTCAGTTTAGCGTAGAAAAGGTGCATGCCTGACCCCAGTTATTAACATGCGCGCCACAGTAAAAACGGCATATAATTCTAAACGAGGCCCCGTATGCGTCTGATTTCATTCATAAATGCGATTTTGGTGATTGCAGCATTATTTTTGCTGATCTTCGAACGCGACGCATTGTTTGCCTTTGCCGGTCGCGGTGAGGCGGCGCCAGACACAGCAAACGCCAGCGAATCTGCTGCTGATCCCGTTTCGGAGCAGCAAGCTATCGGCGTGGTCGCCCTGCGCTCGGTTGCACGAGAAATTGACAGCGCCTTGAAATTGCGCGGCCAGACAAAGGCCAATCGCCAGGTCGAAGTGCTGGCTGAAACGAGCTCGACCGTGATTTCAGAACCCAAGCGAAAAGGCGCGTTTGTCGAGGCGGGCGATCTGCTGTGCGAACTGGACCCAAGCACCCGCCCTGCCAGCTTGGCGGAAGCCAGGGCTGCCAGGCTAGAAGCTGAAAGTCGCATCCCCGAGGCCGAGGCGCGTCTGGAAGAGGCGCATGCCCTTGTCGCCGAGGCGCAGATCAATCTGACCGCCGCCCAACGACTGTCGGAAACCGGGTTCGGATCGGAAACCCGACGTATTTCCAGCGAGGCTGCGATGCGGTCGGCAGAAGCAGGCGTAAAAACTGCTGAGGCGGGACTGGAAGCAACCCGTGCCGGTATTGAGGCCGCAACAGCCGAAGTCGAAGCCGCGCAACGCGAGATCGAGCGCCTGACCATCAAAGCGCCTTTCAGGGGGCTTTTGGAAAGCGATACGGCTGAACTGGGCAGCCTGATGCAGCCCGGATCGCTGTGTGCAACCGTTATTCAACTGGACCCAATCAAGCTGGTCGGTTTCGTGCCTGAAGTTGATGTGAACAAAATCGTTGTGGGCTCAGAGGCAACGGCGCAACTTGTCACTGGCCTGCAGGTCACTGGCCGCGTGACGTTCCTGAGCCGGTCCGCCGATGAAACGACACGTACGTTCGAGGTCGAGATCACCGTGCCCAATCCCGAGCTGACGATCCGCGATGGCCAAACCGCCGATATCCGTATTTCGGCAGAAGGGACCAAGGCCCATCTGTTGCCACAATCCGCATTAACACTGAACAACGAAGGTCAGGTCGGTGTTCGCACCGTGGGCGCCGGCAACATCGTCGAGTTCATGCCGATCCAGTTGCTGCGGGATACGGCCGAAGGTGTCTGGGTCGGCGGTTTGCCGGAAACCTCGGATATTATTGTTGTCGGGCAAGAATTCGTGACACAGGGTGTCATGGTCAATCCCGTGTTTAGGGAACACACGCAATGACAGGTCTTGTCGCTTGGGCCGCCAACAGGGCCCGTATGGTTCTTGCTTTCATCGCGATCTCGCTGATCGTTGGTGGGTTTGCCTATGTCGGCCTCCCCAAAGAGGGCGAACCGGACATCGAAATCCCGGCCCTGTTCGTGTCGGTCCAGTTTCCAGGCATTTCCGCGGAAGACTCTGAAAACCTGCTGATCAAGCCGATGGAAACCGAACTGGCGGATTTGGACGGTTTGAAAGAGATGACCGCCACTGCCGCTGAAGGTTATGCCGGGATCGCGCTTGAGTTTGATTTCGGCTGGGACAAAACCGCGATCATGGCAGATGTGCGCGATGCAATGAACTCCGCGCAGGCTGATTTCCCCGAAGGCGCCGAGCAGTACTCACTGACCGAGATCAACCTGTCTGAGTTTCCCATCGTGATCGTGAACCTGACCGGCGCCGTGCCCGAACGCACAATGACGCGTATCGCCAACGACTTGCAGGATGATCTTGAATCGCTGGATTCCGTGCTCGAAGCAGGTATTGCCGGTGATCGTGACGAGTTGCTGGAAGTCATCATCGACCCGCTGCGGCTGGAGTCTTACAACGTGTCAGCCGATGAGTTGATCAACGTTGTGCGAAACAACAACCAGTTGATTGCCGCGGGTGAGGTCGATACCGCGCAGGGGACATTCTCGGTCAAGATCCCCTCTTCGTTCAAAACCGCCGAGGATGTTTACAGCCTGCCCGTAAAGGTCAACGGCGATCGCGTTGTCACGATGGGTGAGCTTGCGCAGATCAACTACACATTTGAAGACCGGGAAGGTACGGCGCGGTTTGACAACGAGTCCACTGTGGCGTTGCAGGTGGTCAAACGGAAAGGCTTCAACCTGATCGACACGGTTGCCGACGTTAAAACAACCTTGGCTGCTGCGCAGGAAAAGTGGCCCGCCGAACTGCGTGCTGCTGTGGACGTTGGAACATCAAACGACCAGAGCCGTATCGTCGATTCAATGGTGCGCCAGCTTGAAGCTTCGGTCCTGACGGCTATTGCGTTGGTGATGATCGTGGTTCTGGCGTCGTTGGGCACGCGCGCTGCGTTGTTGGTGGGTTTTGCGATCCCGACCTCATTCCTGCTGAGTTTCGCTTTTCTTGCCGTTATGGGGGTCAGCATTTCGAACATGGTGATGTTCGGGCTCATCCTGGCTGTGGGTATGCTGGTTGACGGGGCCATCGTGGTCGTCGAATACGCCGACAAGCGTATCAAGCAAGGCATTGGCCCAATGCACGCCTATGTCGAAGCCGCACAGCGGATGTTCTGGCCCATCGTATCGTCGACTGCGACCACGCTCTGCGCCTTCTTACCAATGCTGTTCTGGCCGGGCGTTCCGGGCGAGTTCATGAAAATGCTGCCGATCACACTGATCTTCGTTCTGTCGTCATCTCTGATCGTTGCATTGATTTACCTGCCCGTCGTGGGCGGCGTTTCGGGTCGTCTGAGCCGGGTTTTTGACCGTTCTTCAAATTGGCTGCGTGCCGTGGCGCCTTGGTGGGTGCGTGCGGTAATGGTGCCTCCGGCGCTATACATGATTTTCCTTGGGGCAATGCAGATGTTGAACCCCGGCTATCTGCTGCCGGAAAACGCGACCGGCGGCGTGATTTTTGGCGCGTTCCTGTTCATACTTGGCGGGTTTGCCGGATCAGTCACCCTCAGCGCGGCCCGGATAGAACGCCATCGGAAAGAACGTATTCACACCGCGCGGGAGCAAACGCCGTTTGGCCGCGTGATCAAGTTCCTGGTGGGCAACCCGATCATGCCAATCGTCTCGATTGCTGTTGTCATCTTCGGCGTCATGAGCGTGATGTCGTTTTATATGGCCAACAACCGGGGTGTTGAGTTCTTCGTTGAAACTGAGCCAGAGCAGGCGACAGCCTACGTTCGCGCCCGGGGCAACCTGTCGCTACAGGAAAAAGACGCGTTGGTGGTGGCCGCCGAAGCTGTGATCAGCGCCCACCCGGCTGTGACAAACGTGTTTGCCTTTGCCGGTGAAGGTGGTTTGAGCCAGAACGATGGGGGGCTTTCCGCACCTGCTGACACGGTAGGACGTGTTCAGTTCGAGATTACCCCGTGGGAAGACAGACCCAATGTGTCTGAGCCTGTGTTTTTTGGCCTTTTCGAACGTCAGATCATCGACCCGGAGTATGACGGTGATTACGTTCTGGATGAGTTAAACGCCGAGCTTGCAAAGCTGCCCGGATTCATCGTCGAGATTCTGCCGCTGGAACAAGGTCCTGCTTCGGCCAAGCCCGTGCATCTGCGCATAAAGGGCGACGGGTGGGAAGAGTTGACCACCGCCACAGAAACCGCCCGTGCAGTGTTTGAGGAAACGCCGGGGCTGATCAAGATCGAAGACACCTTGCCCCTGCCCGGCATCGACTGGCAGATTGACGTGGACGTCGCCAAGGCGGGACGTTTTGGCGCTGATGTCGCCACTGTGGGCGCGATGGTGCAGCTTGTCACGCGTGGCATCCTGCTGGGCGAGATGCGTCCCGATAACACCGATGAAGAGGTTGAAATCCGCGTGCGCCTGCCCGAGCAGGACCGCGTTTTGTCGACGCTAGATTCTCTAAAGGTTCGCACGCCCGACGGATTGGTACCGCTATCCAACTTTGTGACCCGTCAACCGGTTGCTAAATTGGCCGAGATCAACCGGATCGACCAGCAACGCTATTACGACGTGAAGGCGGATGTGGAACCGGGGCTGTCCAAAGTGGTTGTTGATGGTCCCGATGGACAACAGCAACAATTGGCCGTCATCCGCGCGGTTGAAGAAGGCGCGGAGCCCAATGGCGCGGCCATCATCGGCCCCAATGGCGCAACGTATGAACTGTTTCAACTGACCGAGACAGAGACCATAGAAAATGTGCGTGATGCGATCGAAACGGGCGCGGCGCGTCTTGAGCTAATCAACCCGAACGAGCGGATCGCGGCCCTGACAGAGTGGCTGAATACCGGCCCCTTCTCAAACGCGATCAGTTGGGAATGGACAGGTGATCAGGAAGATCAGGCCGAGTCCGGTGCCTTTTTGGTAAATGCCTTCATGGGCGCATTGGGCCTGATGTTCGTGATCTTGCTGGCGCAATTCAACTCGTTCTACAACTCGGTTCTGGTGCTATTGGCGGTTGTACTGTCGACCACCGGGGTGCTGATCGGGATGATTGCGATGCAGCAACCATTTTCGATCATCATGACAGGCACGGGCATCGTCGCGCTGGCAGGGATTGTGGTGAACAACAACATTGTTCTGATTGACACCTACCAAGAATACAGCCGCTATATGCCCCGGATTGAGGCGATCGTTCGCACGGCCGAGGCGCGTATCCGCCCCGTCCTGCTAACTACATTGACCACGATGGCTGGTCTGACGCCGATGATGTTTGGCCTTTCGCTTGATTTCATTGGCGGTGGGTATTCGATCAACAGCCCCACTGCCCTGTGGTGGAAACAGCTTGCCACTGCGGTTGTGTTTGGCCTTGGCATCGCGACCGTTCTGACACTGATTGTGACACCCTCGTTGCTGGCGCTGCGGGTGTGGGTGTCAACCTATATCGTGTGGTTGGGCAAACTTCTGGCCCGTGCAACGGCCGGTCGATCCAGTCAGATTGCCCAGGATATGGCGATTGGTAAGGCGGCGCGACAGGCGCAAGCGACCGAAGTGATTTGGGAAGATGACGCTCCGCCAGAGTACGACCCGCTCTCAAAACCCGAGTGGGACCCGGGCCAACCGCCCACATCACCACTGAAAGCGGCAGAGTAAAGAAAATGGCGAACCTTGAGGTTCGCCATTTTCCTTTGTGCCAAGCGTCGGGTTCCCTCAGCCTGACCAAAACGGATCGGGTGATCAGTCGAGTTCGGCCTCAGATTGCTGACGGCGCCACAACTGCGCATAGCGACCTTCACGTTGCAGCAAAACATCATGCGGGCCTTGTTCAATAATTTCACCCTGCTCCAGCACGACAATTACGTCCGCCTCGGCAATCGTGCTGAGCCGATGCGCGATTGTCAGCACCGTGCGCCCTTCCCCGGCCCGCGCCAAAGCGTCCTTGATGTCTTGCTCGGTATCCGTATCCAACGCCGAAGTTGCCTCATCCAGCAACAGGATCGGCGGGTTCTTCAACAATGTACGGGCAATGCCGACCCGCTGTTTTTCACCGCCCGACAGCTTCAACCCCCGTTCGCCGACCTTGGTGTCGTAGCCTTCGGGCAATGACACGATAAAATCATGAATTTGAGCGGCTTTGGCCGCCGCCTCGACCTCATCCTGCGTGGCTCCGTCGCGGCCATAAGCAATGTTGTAGCGGATCGAGTCGTTGAACAGCACGGTATCCTGCGGCACCACGCCAATGGCGGCGTGCAGGCTGTCCATAGTCACGTCGCGCACATCCTGCCCGTCAATCTTCAACGCCCCGCCCGTTACGTCGTAGAATCGGAACAGCAACCGTCCGATGGTGGACTTACCCGAACCTGTCGCCCCCACGATGGCAACTGTCTGACCTGCAGGCACGGTCAATGAGATGCCCTTCAATATCTCACGGTCAGCATCATAGCCAAAATGGACAGCGTCCAGGGTCACTTCACCGCCGTTGACCACAAGATCCGATGCGCCGGGCTTGTCAGTGACCTCAGCCGGTTGTTCCAGCAAATCAAACATCTGCCCCATGTCGACCAGCGACTGGCGGATTTCCCGGTACACCGTACCTAAAAAGTTCAGCGGCACAGTGATTTGGATCATGTATGCATTGACCATAACAAAATCGCCAACCGTCAGGGATCCTTTCTGCACGCCGATGGCGGCCATCACCATCACCCCGATAAGTCCGCAGGTAATCAGGAAGGACTGACCGAAGTTCAAAAAGGCAAGCGAGTATGCCGTTTTCAGCGCTGCCCCTGCATAGGCCTTCATCGAAGTATCGTATCGTTGAGCTTCGCGCTGTTCCGCGTTGAAATACTTGACAGTTTCAAAGTTCAACAGGCTGTCGATGGCACGCTGGTTGGCCTCAGTATCCTGATCGTTCATTTCGCGTCGCAGCTTTACCCGCCACTCCGTTACCGCGAAGGTGAACCAGATATACAACCCGATCGTGACCGCGACGACGACCAGGTACCACACGTCAAACATCCACATTAGGATGATCGCAACCAGCAGCAGCTCAAGGATCAGCGGTCCAATAGAGAACAGCAGAAACCGCAAGAGGAACTCGACGCCCTTGACGCCACGCTCGATAATCCGGCTGAGCCCCCCGGTCCGGCGCGTCACGTGGTAACGCATTGATAGCTGGTGAATATGCTGAAACGTTTCCAGTGCCAGTGCACGTAAGGCCCGCTGACCCACTCTGGCAAACGCAGCATCACGCAACTGCTGAAAGCCAACGGTCATCATGCGCGCTACGCCATAAGCCACCGTCAGGCCGACGGCCCCCAAAGCCAGCGGTGGAACACCTTCGCCTGCCAGTCCGTCAACCGCGCCCTTGTAAAGGATCGGTGTGTAAACCGCGATGAGCTTGGCCAGAACCAGCATCGCCATGGCAATTACGACCCGGTGTTTTACCCAAGGTTCATCCTCGGGCCAAAGATATGGCGCGACCTTTCGAACCGTGCGCCAGCCGGACTGACGCTCGTCAACTTCTGGAAGGTCATTTGAATTCATCAAGGCTATCGTCTTATCACGTTTCAGATCTGCGTTCAGAGATAGCCCAGGCCTATCAAAGGGCCAAGGGTTCGGGGCTATTCAGGTATTGTGAAAATCTGGCCGGGATAGATCAGGTCCGGATCGCGGATCGAGTCCCTGTTTGCTTCGAATAGCCGGACATAGAGGATGCCGTCGCCGAACCGTTCACGCGAAATGGCCCACAATGTGTCGCCCCTTTGTACGGTCACCGACCGAATAGGTGCTGCATTTGGGTCTAAGGTGTCCTCATCCGTCGCCTCGGCAGCACGCAGGATATCAGGCGATTCCCGTTTGAACGGGGTTTCCAGGCGGCTGACCACGGTCCCATCTGCACCAACCTCATCCACGCGCAGGGTATAGACGCCGGGTTCTACGCCTTCCAACTCGCTACGCCATTGGCCGTCATCCGCCGGAGACTGGTCATCCACTAGCCGGTTGTTGAGGTACAGGCGCACAACTGAGCCATCAGGCACCCGCCCAGTCAACTCGACTTCGCCCGCGTCGGAATAGCCGATCGTGTCCAACGCAACCTGATCCGGGGCTTGCGGCAGGCTGGTCGGCCCCTGTACCAATTCGACGCCATCCTCACCCGAGCGCAAGATGGTCACCCTTTGATCCGTCGCGTCTGGCGCCTCAGCAACTTGTGGGGGCTCATCCTGAACCGGCTGGCCCTCAGTTTCGGCTGTTTCGGGCTGGTCCGGTTCCGCGACCTCAGCACCATCGGTTGTATCTGCTTCAGCAACGGTGCTTTCGGCCGTTTCTGTGGTTGACCCGGGTTCCTCTGTCAGCTCCGGTTCCGGCAACGCTGCGATTACGTAATCGTCCGAGCGCGCAGGTTGATCACCCTGCGTTTCCAACGAAAGGCCACGTGCCCGGTCGGAAAAGGGGATCGAAACGAACTCCGCAAACTGGCCGCTAGCATCGACTGTAAAGCTGTGTACCGACTCACCATCCAGCAAAACGTTCACCTCGGCACCCGGCTCGCCAGAGCCGGATAGAACCGCAGCGCCATCCGGTTCGACAAAAATCTGATCCAGCAACAGTGTCACTTGCGGTGCAGCGTCGTCCTGCGTGATGTCCTCAGGCGGGGTATCGGATGCCTGCTCATTCGCGTCAGGTGTTGTTGGTTCTTCGTCTGCCGGGTCGGTTGGAACTGGTTGGGTGCTGCCGTCTTCGGATTGCGCGGCAACTTCGGCCTCTGGCCCGGACGCGTCCGGGCCGCCACCGATCATGCCGGACAGATACAATCCACCGGCCCCGACAACAACCGCAATACCGGCGATCAAGCCCCAGACAAAAGTTCCTGAGCTTCCGCTTCCCGACTCGGCGTTCATTTTTTTCCTTTCACTCCGCAGCGCAAGTGCTTTGACCATAACACATTCTGCCTGACGGTTGAGCCAATCTATCAATCCCGCTATCAGGGGTCAAAACCTCAGGCGCAACCCCGGAGAGCGATCACAATGTCTCAGAAATCTGTTTGTGTGTATTGCGGGTCACGAAATGGCACCAATTCCACCTATGCCGACGCCGCAAGAACATTCGGGACAATGCTGGCGCAAGAAGGGTGGCGGTTGGTCTACGGAGCGGGGGACGTTGGCCTTATGGGCGAGGTTGCCCGTGCCGCCCAAGCCGCCGGGGGCGATACCTTTGGCGTTATCCCTGTTCACCTGTTGCAACGCGAGGTTGGCAAGACCGACCTGACCCGTTTTGTGGTCACGGAAACCATGCATGAACGAAAAAAAGTCATGATCATGAACGCGGACGCCGTGGTCGTCCTTCCGGGTGGGCCAGGGTCACTGGACGAACTTTTTGAGGCACTGACATGGCGGCAGCTTGGCCTTCACGACAAACCGATTCTGGTGATGAATGTGGACGGATATTGGGACGCGTTGCACGAGCTTGTTCAGCGTGTCATCCACCAAGGCTTCGCAGATGGGTCGCTGGCCGAGTTTATCACATGGGTCGATGATCCGACATCGGCGATGTCTACGCTGCGGAGCTATCTGACCTAATGGGATTGTGATCGACCGCGTGCCGCTCGACTGCGATCAGACCGCAAGACCCGTGCGATTTTTCAGCAGGTTTTCAACCTTGTACAAAGGGTGATTGGTCAGGGACTTGTCGACCTCGGCCACAACTTTGGCCAGTACGTCGCTGTGCAGACGTCGGCGCAGCAGGCCCAACACGTGCGGGCTTGCGACCAGAACCAGCTTGTTGAAAGCACCCTTCGGGCCATTTCGGTTCAGCAGGTTGGCGACGTCTTGCACAAAGAGGGATTTGGCGTGGATTTTCCAGTTGGGCTGTTCCATCGCGGATATTTGAGGCCGCCCGGTATCCATGCCTTTCTCTGCTTGGTCAGTGCCCCCAGCGCGCGTATCCCGTTCCTCAAGCGGGACAACGACCAGATTGGGGTCTTCGGCATCGGTAACGTTCTCAACAAACAGCGCCTTTTCTCCGTCGGAAATGACAACCCAAGTTCCCTGTTCAAGTGCGACCATCACGCCCTCCGTTTTTTAACTGTATGGCCATCGCGTTTGCATCACATCAGGCTCGACTTTTCCACGCACGCCGATGCGTTGCGCGTTACCTGAATGGAATTTTATGTATAGCGGAACTCTCCCCCCGCTTAACCTAAGGTAAGCATTGCCGGGCCGCGTACAATCCCGTCTCAGAATGAAACTGCTCTCATCGGCAGGTTTTTTCCTGTCAGTCAAAGGGGCATTTTGGCTGCTCAACATACAAACCAATTGCACTGTGTTCCTACAGTGACAGCGCCCTCGCGTTTATTTCAAACCATGGAGGCGAATTTTCGCACAAAAAAAGCCCGCCAGCGTTTCCGCCAGCGGGCGCTGAACAACCCCGGTTGGGCCAGAATTACATCCGCGAAGCGACGTTTTCCCAGTTCACCAGATTGTCGAGGAAGTTCGACAGGTAAGCCGGACGCTTGTTGCGGAAATCAATGTAATAAGAGTGCTCCCACACGTCGCACCCCAGCAGCGCGGTCTGGTTGAAGCACAGCGGGTTCACGCCATTCTCGGTCTTGGTGACAGCCAGCGAGCCATCAGCGTTCTTGACCAGCCACGCCCAGCCCGAGCCGAACTGACCGGCACCAGCGGCGCTGAACTGCGACTTGAACTCGTCAACCGAACCGAAGCTTTCGGTCAGAGCTTTTTCCAGCTCACCCGGCATGGCGTTGTCGCCCGGGCCCATCATCTCCCAGAACTGGTTGTGGTTCCAAAGTTGGCTGATGTTGTTGAAGATACCATTTTGCGCGACGGCCGACTTGTCGTAAGTGCCAACGATGATTTCTTCCAGCGACTTGCCGTCCCACTCGGTCCCGGCGATCAGCTTGTTGCCGTTGTCCACATAGGCCTTGTGGTGCAGGTCATGGTGATATTCCAGCGTTTCCGCGGACATGCCCTTGGCTGCCAGCGCGTCATGTGCATAAGGAAGATCAGGAAGTTCAAAAGCCATCTCGGCCCCCTGTAAAATAAAAGTTGCGGTTCCCAAGGGTTAAATGCTTTGGCTGCCGCCGTAGGTCAAGGGGCGAGACAAGAAAACCCGGAGGTCCGCGATGCTGACACAGGCGCGCAAGATGTTCTACCGCGCCCGCGGATACTATGCGGGCAACCTGAACGGCGAACCGTTCCATCTTGATCCCTATCATTCGAAATTCTGGCGCAAAGCCTCAGCCGGTGCATGGGAGCCGGAGACATTTGCCGTACTGGATCAGCACCTCAAACCCGACAACGACTATCTGGATATCGGTGCCTGGATCGGGCCTACGGTCCTCTACGGTGCCCGGCGCGCACGTCATGTCTGGTGCTTTGAGCCCGACCCTACAGCGTTCCGCTATCTGGCGTGGAACCTGGACTTGAACAACATCCACAATGTCTCTGCCTTCGGAGTTGCCTTATCAGATCGCTTTGGCGTGGCGCGTATGGCCTCGGTTCGCGGTGAGCCGGGAGACTCAACCAGCTCACTGCTGTATGACGGGGCGCACGGGACCGATGCACTGACCATTGCCTGGGACCAGATTGAGGCAGCAAACGATCTGTCCAAGGTTTCGCTGGTCAAGATGGACATTGAAGGGGCGGAATTCTCTGTTACGCCTACCCTGTGCGCTTGGCTGAAAAAACAGAGGCCTGCCCTGCTCCTGTCTCTTCATGCACCTATGCTACGAGAACACGAGCGACGCGAACGTGTTGCGGCGTTATTGGACGCGCTGAGTTTTTACGCGGACCTTTCGGATGACAAAGCGCGACCTCTTAAGGCTTCGGACTTGCTGACGAACGAGGCGCTAAACCGGTTCCACACGATCCTCTTGCAAGGGTAGAACAACTGGATTTCTGTTCTTCTTTAACGTGACGTTCTGCTTGCACCCTTAAGATGTATCAGTTTGATTGTTTGCATCAAAAATTACGACCAACTGGACTAAAATGAAAAGAAAATTACTGGCTATTGCCACCGCGATGTTTGCACAAACGGCTTCTGCAGAAACGATTACCTATCACTGCAAGATGACCAAGCAAGATGCTCATGGCTGGATTGCACCAGAGTATGGCTTCCAGATTGACCCCGCCGCGACTTCGGCGATGGCGGCAAGCTCTAATCACGATTGGACGTCAGCCACACTAAAAAATCGCGGCGCCAAAGGGTATCGCATAATCTGGAACCTCGATCAAAGAATGGTCGCCGGTGGCAATGTCCGCGTTCGCTACCAAGCGAACCTAAAAACATCCGACAACACTGTTACCGTGCGTACGGCTTTTGTGCAGGGAAATTTTGCAAACAAGCCTTTTGGGGCCGGGATATGTTCCGCAGCAAAGTAAGTGAAAGCCCCGGCGGAACCGAGGCTAATGTTTTCAATCAGTAAAACCCAACTTCGCTGCCCGGCTGCGCCGCGACCTTCAGCAGCTTGAACACATAATCCGCAGCCGACCGGAAACAGACGACGCGGAACGTCTCGGCATCGTCCATCCAGAATGCGCCTGCCACTTGTGCCAAACGCGAACGGCGAATTTGACCGGGCTGGAATGCGTCAGGCGACAGATCGACCGGTGCCAGTTTACCCAGCACTTCGCGCGCATTGGGTCCGGAAACACGGAATACTGCCCGTGCGTCCGAGACGTTCACCGCCAATGCGTGGATTCCACTCAGCGCGCCCGCGATGTCGGCGACCTTGGCGTTCACTTCGGCGTAGGGCACAAGCACAAGCAACTCGTCCGGTGACATCCAGCAAACACCAGTGTCGCCCTTGACCAGAGCCTCACGCTGACCGGGTACTATTTGGCCAGTGGCATCCTTTACGGCTTTGGCCAATACCTTGTCAGACAAGTCGCCACGTAAGGTTATCATGCCCTGCAGGCCGCATTCCTCGACCTTTGCGATGCCTTCATAGCTGGCGTGATTCAGTGCGCTGATGGGTTCAGACATTCTGCTTCTCCCCGTCTTTGTCATAGAAGATCGGGTCCACGATCTTGGCTTTGTAGGTTTTGCCATCAGTACCGGGGAATTCGACAATCTCACCCATCCGGTCGGGGCCATGCTTGATCAGGCCCATTGCGATACCACGGTCTAAATTGGCTGAGTAATAAGTCGAGGTCACACGCCCGATCATGTTGCGCTGACCATTGGCGTTGACGCCCGAGCCGACTGCGTAAGCTCCGTCAGGGATGACAGAACCATCCACAGTCTCCAGACCGACCAGTTTCCAGCGGTCGGGGTCGGCCATGTGGGTGCGCGAATGGGCGCGTTTACCGAGGTAGTCCTCTTTCTTTTTGGACAGCGCCCAGTGCAGCCCCAGATCCTGCGGGATCACTGTGCCGTCGGTCTCGTCCCCGATCATGATAAAGCCTTTTTCGGCCCGCAGGATGTGCAGACACTCGGTACCGTAGGGCATCACGCCGAACTCTTTCCCGGCCTCCATCAGAGCGTTCCAGAACGCCTGACCCTGTGACGCGGGAACCGCGATTTCAAAGGACAGCTCACCTGAGAACGAGATGCGGTACGCGCGGCAGTCAAAGTCACCGATCTTACCATCACGCCACTCCATGAACGGCAGCGCATCCTTGCTGACATCCATACCGCCCAGCTTTTCCAGAACCTTGCGGGCGTTGGGGCCAACCACCGCGACCTGAGCGTATTGCTCGGTCACGTTGGCGACATAGACCTTCCAGTCCCACCACTCGGTTTGCAGCCACTCTTCCATATGGGCGTGGATACGTTCGGCTCCGCCCGTGGTTGTGTGACACAGCCACGTATCCTCGTCGATCCGGGCAACGACGCCATCGTCGATCAGGAAACCGTTTTCCGAACACATCAGGCCATAGCGGCATTTACCGACCTTCAGCGTGGACATCATGTTGGTGTACATCATGTCGAGGAACTTGCCGGCATCCGGGCCTTTGACAATCAGTTTGCCCAGCGTCGACGCATCCAGCAGGCCAAGGTTCTCGCGCGTGTTCTTCACCTCGCGATTCACGGCATCATGAACGGATTCACCTGGGCGAACGTAGGCATATGTTCGGCGCCAGTGGCCAACAGGTTCCCAATCCGCGCCGTTCTTGTCATGCCAGTCATGCATCGGAGTCCGGCGGATCGGCTGGAACACCTCACCGCGCGCCTCGCCGCCAATCGCGCCCATGGAGATCGGCGTATACGGCGGGCGGAACGTGGTGGTGCCAACCTTGGGAATTTCTGCATCCAGCGCATCAGCAAGGATCGCCAGCCCATTGATATTGCTCAACTTGCCCTGATCGGTCGCCATGCCCAGAGTGGTGTAACGTTTGGTATGCTCAACGCTCTCGTACCCTTCGCGCGCAGCCAGTTGGACGTCAGAGACTTTGACATCGTTCTGGAAATCCAGCCACGATTTCATGCGCAGGCCGATCTCGGCATTGGCGGGCATCAGCCAGACCGGCTCCATCGCGGCCTCAGACATGCTTTCGCCTTTTGGCGCTTTGGTGCTTTTTGGTTTGAACCCGGCGGCTTTGGCCGCAGCTTTGCCTGCCGCGTCAGCGTCGGTCAGAACCTCGGGCAATGCCAGAGGACCGTTTGAGCTTCCAGCGGCCAGAACAAACCCCTCGCCATTCGCACCCAGCGGAGGGCGCGACGGGTCGGGCCGGAAGTGCGCCTGCGCCTCATCCCAGATCAGTTTTCCGCCGCAATGCGACCATAGGTGCACGACCGGAGACCAGCCACCCGACATGGCAACAGCGTCGCACTCAACCTCTTCGCGTGCGCCACCGATCCCCTCCTGATTGCAAATCGCAACCTTCTTGACACGCTTGCCACCTTTGACCTTTGCGATGGCTTTACCGGGGTCGACCCGGATGCCAAGTGCGCGCGCCTCTTCTGCCAAAGGACCGGCTGTCGGACGCGCATCCACGACACGCAATACGTCAACTCCGGCCTGTTTCAGGATGATCGCTGTGCGGTAGGCGTCGTCATTGTTGGTGGCGACAATCACCCGCTCACCCGGAGTGACGCCCCAGTTCACGACATAGTCGCGCATGGCCGAGGCCAGCATCACACCCGGCACATCGTTGCCCGCAAAAGACAACGGACGTTCGATCGCGCCGGTTGCGGTGACGACCTGCTTCGCGCGAATGCGCCACAGGCGGTGACGCGGGCCTTGCGTACCGGGCGCATGATCGCTCAGGCGTTCGTATCCCAGCACATAGCCGTGGTCATAGACACCCGCCCCCATGCAGCGATTGCGCATCGTCACGTTGTCCATTGATTCCAGTTCGGAAACCAATTCCTCCACGAACTTATCCACAGAGTTGCCACCAATTGTGCCGCCATCCACAGGGGCACGTCCGCCCCAATGCGCGGTCTGCTCAATCAGCAGAACCTTGGCACCGGACCCGGCCGCAGTCTTCGCCGCCTGCAGACCGGCGACACCGCCGCCGATCACCAGGACATCGGTGAAGGCGTAGAAATGTTCGTAAGTGTCCGCGTCACGACTTTCCTTGTCAGGCGCCTTCCCCAATCCTGCAGATTGACGAATGAACGGCTCATAGACATGTTTCCAGAACGGCTTGGGGTGGATGAACGTCTTGTAATAGAAACCCGCAGGCAGGAACCGGGCCAGCGCGGTGTTCACCGCACCGATGTCATATTCGAGGTTCGGCCAATGGTTCTGCGAAACCGCTGTCAGACCGTTGAATAATTCGGTCGTTGTGGCGCGCTGGTTCGGTTCGAACCGGTTCCCCTGCCCCAGACCAACCAGCGCGTTCGGCTCTTCTGCGCCGCTGGCGACCACACCACGCGGACGGTGGTACTTAAACGACCGACCCACCATCATCTGATCATTGGCCAACAGTGCCGAGGCAAGCGTATCGCCCTCATAGCCCTGCATTGAGTTGCCGTTGAAGGTGAAGGTGACCTTTTTCGACCGGTCAATCAGCCGGCCTTGTTTTGCGAGACGGGTGCTCATATTGCGGACCTTTCGCAGGCGGAATTACGGATGGCGGCGCGGATCATTCAAACTCTCTCCAGGACCAGCCGGGGCGCTTGGCGGTAATCGCGTCCTTGATGTCTTGCGGGGGTTCCGTTGTCTGTGCCGGGTAGGTTCCATACACTTCCAAGGTTTCCGTGTCGCGCGCAGCAATGAACCACTTGCCGATGCCATAGGCATGCAGCCAAAGTTCGAAATGCACGCCCTTGCGGTTTTCACGAACGAACATGTAGGTTTCAAAGTCCTCGTCAGAAGACCCCGGGCCAAAGCGTTTCCGATGCGCTTCGCCACCACAATGAAGTTCGGTTTCATCCAGCATAGCACCGGTGAACGGGCATTTGAGTGTCAGCATATCGCAGTCTCCTTTTCGAAGCAGGAGCAATAAATCGAGGTGTAGGTGCAGAGCGACGACATCAGTGCGCCACCCCTGCGGCTACGCTTTCGTCGATAAAGCGGCCCTCTTTGAAACGGTCCATCGTGAAGGCTTCGGTCAGAGGTGAATGGCCGGTCGCCATCAATTGCGCCATCCCCCAGCCCGAGCCCGGAATGGCCTTGAACCCGCCTGTCCCCCAACCGCAGTTGATGAAGCAATTGCCCAACGGCGTCGTCGACAGGATGGGGGAGCGGTCGCCGGTCATATCCACGATCCCGCCCCACTGGCGCAGCATCTTCAGGCGCGAGATCATCGGGAAGGTTTCGACAAGTGCCCGCACGGTTTCCTCGATATGGTGGAAGCTGCCGCGCTGGGTGAAATTGTTGAACCCGTCAGTGCCGCCGCCGATCACCATCTCGCCCTTGTCGGACTGAGACATATAGCCATGAACAGTGTTGGCCATCACGACCACATCCATGCATGGCTTGATCGGTTCGGACACAAGCGCCTGCAGCGCCACAGACTCCAACGGCAGGCGGAAGCCCGCCATCTCGGCCAACTGGCCGGAATGACCCGCAACAACGATACCCAGCTTTTCGCAGTCAATCGCGCCCTTGGTGGTATCGACGCCGACGACGCGGCCGTTTTCCGACCGAACACCGGTGACTTCGCATTTCTGGATAATGTCCATCCCCATGGCCGAGCACGCACGGGCATAGCCCCAGGCGACCGCATCGTGACGCGCTGTACCGCCGCGTTCCTGCCACAACGCCCCCAGAACCGGATAGCGGGGACCGTCAATATTGATGATCGGCACCAATTCCTTGACGCGTTCGGGCCCGATCCATTCGGTCTTGACACCTTGCAAGGCATTGGCGTGCGCCGTGCGCTGATAGCCGCGGATTTCATGCTGAGTCTGCGCCAGCATCATCACGCCGCGCGGGCTGAACATGATATTGTAGTTCAACTCCTGGCTTAGATCTTCGTACAAACCGCGCGCCTTTTCATACAGCGTCGCCGAAGGGTCCTGTAGGTAGTTCGACCGGATGATGGTCGTGTTCCGGCCCGTGTTTCCGCCGCCCAACCAGCCTTTTTCGATAATGGCGACATTCTGGATACCGTAGTTCTTTCCCAGATAATAAGCGGTCGCCAAACCGTGCCCCCCGGCACCGACGATAATAACGTCGTACCGCTTCTTTGGTTCGGGCGAGCGCCATGCGCGCTCCCATCCGGTGTGATAGCGCAGAGCCTCCCGCGCCACAGCAAAGGCTGAGTAGTGTTTCATGAGCGAATCCATCCGGTTCGGTAATTGGCGCAGATATGCAGCGTGTGAACAGTTTACCCGTGCCGGACAACGCCACAATATCGAACTATTGCGACATGGTGCCCATTATTGCGCAATCTGAACGGCTCGCGGCCATTTGTCCCTTTTTTCGGCGGGCCTGGAGGTCTAAGTCAGGGCAGCCATATCGGAGAAGCCATGTCGTTCCTGGTCGTAACAATTTTTAGCGCGGTGCTGATAGCGGCGGTATTGGGCTTTTCTTTGCTGCGCGCCCGAAAATCGCGCGAGCCTGCTGCGGCCTACGACATGCGTGTCTACCGTGAACAGTTGGCAAGCGTGGACAAAGATTTGGCCAGAGGGGTCATCAGCGAGGCCGACGCTGACCGGGTGCGCACAGAAATCTCTCGTCGCATTCTGGCCGCTGATGCGCAGATGCAGACTGCCAGCCAGGAAACGGGGCCGCCACGCTGGGCGAGCCTGGCTGCGTTTTCCATAGTTGCGCTTGTCGTGGTGGGCGGGGCTATCGTGATGTATCAGCAGATTGGCGCCGCCGGACGGCCGGACCTGCCTCTGACCCTGCGCGTCGAACAGGCTGAAACCCTCCGGGCTGAGCGCCCCAGCCAGGCCGAAGCCGAGGCTGCAACCCCGCCCGCGCAACTGCCGCAGTTGGATGAAAATTATGCAAACCTACTTAGCCAGTTGCGCGAGACCGTGGCTGCACGTCCTGATGATCTGCAGGGCCACATCCTTCTGGCCCAACATGAGGCCAACGCAGGAAACTTCCCTGCGGCCTACAAAGCCCAGCAACGCGTGATCGAACTGTCGGGCGAAGCGGCACCTGCAGATGCCTATTCATACATGGCAGAAATGATGATCCTATCCGCCGGTGGCTATGTCTCGCCCGAGGCGGAAGAGGCGCTGAGACAGACGCTCAGCCGCGATCCTCGCAATGGCCCGGCGCAATATTACCTCGGACAAATGATGGTCCAGGTGGGCCGCCCGGACATCGGTTATCGGATCTGGGTTGACGCGCTGCGCAACGCGCCCGCCGATGCCCCGTGGGCTGACGCGATCCGCGAGCAGCTCGACGAACTGGCCTTCCGTGCGGGCATCTTCAACGCACCGGATATTCCTGTCGCATCCGGCCCCAGTCAGGATGACATCGACGCCGCCGCCGAACTCAGTTCCGAGGAGAGGCAAGAAATGATCCTCGGAATGGTCAACCAGCTTTCCGATCGCCTAGCCACCGAAGGCGGACCGCCGCAAGACTGGGCACGGTTGATCGCAGCGTTGGGCGTTCTGGGCGAAGGGCAGCGCGCCATCGATATCAAAAACGAAGCCATGGACGTTTTTGCCGGCGATGCAG
The DNA here is from genome assembly GCF_056159225.1 of Ruegeria sp. AWH4_226. Taxonomy (NCBI): domain Bacteria; kingdom Pseudomonadati; phylum Pseudomonadota; class Alphaproteobacteria; order Rhodobacterales; family Roseobacteraceae; genus Ruegeria; species Ruegeria sp. AWH4_226. The sequence continues at coordinate 1,439,294 of NZ_JBSWUU010000001.1, forward strand.
ACGCCCTCGAAATAATTGACGCCGCCGCATTTCAGGCCGGAATCGCGCAATGATTTACAACGACTTCGAAGAGTTCGCAGCGGCACTGCCGCCGATGACAGCGTTGATCGGGTTGGATTTGGGCGAAAAGACAATTGGTGTTGCCGTCTCGGATCGGATGCGCGGCGTGGCCAGCCCATTGGAAACCGTGCGGCGCAAGAAATTCACCCTCGATTCCGCTCGCCTGCTTGAGATCATCGCCGACCGCGAGATAGGTGGCGTCATTCTGGGCCTGCCAAAAAACATGGACGGCACCGAAGGTCCAAGGTGTCAGTCCACCCGCGCATTTGCCCGTAACCTGTCGCGCCTGACCGAAGTTTCCATTGGTTTCTGGGACGAACGGCTTAGCACGGTTGCGGCAGAAAAGGCACTGCTTGAGGCGGATACGACACGAAAACGTCGCGGACAGGTTATCGACCACGTCGCTGCCGGTTATATTCTGCAAGGAGCGCTGGATCGGCTGCGCTTTCTGTAATGGGCGGAGTACGTCGATGACGAACATGGTTTGGAAACGGAACGAGGTCGAAAGCCCTTGCGTCCAACTGTGCGTCGTACATCCGGTCGAACGGATCTGCACAGGCTGCTACCGCACCTTGGACGAAATCTCGCGCTGGTCCAAGATGGACAGCGCCGAACGCGCTGAAATCATGGAAGAGCTGCCATCGCGCAAGCCTCGTCTGGCCAAACGCCGTGGCGGTCGCGCGGCGCGCCAGAAACAGTCATAGCCAGAATCGCGGATAGCAGGTTGTCCCGACCGGCGCCGCTGCAGGTTTGTCTGAACTTCGAGGGGAAAGTTCGTAACACTTGTGCTGAGTGAGTGGCAGCCCACAGCGGCGCTTTCGATGTGTATTCCGCCGAGTGGTAGATCGGAAGAATGCAAGTGACGTAGACTTTTTCGACCCACCGATCAATAATCGGAAAGCTCACCGATCGGTAAACCTTGCGTGAGTGTCATGCGCCCCTTCATCCTGCGGCCAGCCAAGACTTGGCATTCTCGAAGTCTTCGGATGCAAAAAACTGCGTTCGCGCTCCCAGGATGTGGCTGGCTGCCCTTTGTGCCATCCGCTGCCATGCCTTGTCGCCGACAATGGCCGCGCGATCCAGCAGGCCGACATGCTTTCGGACCAGTTGAAAATGCGATGCGAGCGCCGTGAGCCCCTGCCAGCCATCAAACTCACGCAGATCAACCAACAAACGAAACGCAGCCTTGCCTTGCAAGATGTTGTCCATGTCCAGCTCAGCCCGTGTGTATTCCTCGGGGTCGAGTTTCCCCAGCAGGCTGACCTGAATACAAGAGCCGCCCAGATCGATCACGTGGATCGCGCCCAGCGACTCGCGCATCCAGCGGCGCGCTGCTTCCAGTTCGGACAGTTCAAAAACCTGAACGGGGCATGGCAGGATCGGAGCAGCCAGGCGGACGCTGGTTTGCACCCAGCTCTGATCGGCAGCGACCGCGATACGGTCGAACCCCCGCCAATGACTGAGACCAAGTTTTGTATCCGCCCAGGCTGCACCAAAATCATAGCCCTTGAATTCCGGCTGTACCACGGCCAGCAGACGTACCGTGTCATGCTCAGCCAAAGCGGCCTCGATTGCGGGCACCAGAACCGTGGTGTAATCGTTGCTGCTGACCTCTCCGGACAGTTCGACTTCGATCAGCGCGCCGTCAGAGCTTGTGTGAACAGTAATCATCGAAAACACCTCCAAACCTTAAAAATGGCAGAAGGTTAGGCGGTTTCGATCCATTCGGCCACTCCCCCGGCGCATTCCGGGCGGAAATAGGCGATCATTCGTCCCTCTGCCCCAGCCGAGGCATTGCTACCCCACGGGGCCACCCCGTGCAGGCAATGGCGGTGCAACACATAGGACTCGCCCGGTTTCGCGGGAAGTTCTATGCGGGGGCAAGTGTCGAACACCTCGCGCCGCGCGGCTTGGTAGATGTCGGTCACATCAACTTCATGCAAACTGCCCCGCACGTGTCCGTCCAGCGCGCGTTGAAAGGCGGCCCGCAGGATTTTATGGCTGCCCTCCCACAAAACCATGGGGGCTGCGTCTTTGCTGGCGTCATTCAACGGAATGCCCAGTATCCAGGCGTGGGGTTCATCGACGCGCCGCCGACGGTCTGGCCCCATCGGCCTGAGCCCGTCAACATGAGCCGCATCGCGCTTTAACCGATACCGCCCGGCACCTTCGCTTTCGCCGCGCCGTGGGCGCGGATAACCCGGATAGATGACCGAGACCTGACCCTTGTGCAATGGAAGGGTGCCATACTGCTCGGTCAAGAACCTCATGGCCTGTCCGGACAGCGGTGCTGAATGTCCCACCCTGCCCTGCGAGTCGTTGTCCAGCGCATCAACACCGATGAACCACGTCCCCTCGCAGTCGAGCCATTGAGCATGTGCCGGGTCGGTGACAGACTTGCGCGCTGCGGGCAATGCATGCCCGACCCAGTCCGCCAGCACCGGATCGTAGGGAAACTTGACCCAGCCCTTTTCGTCAAAATCACTCATAGACCCAACGCCTTTCGCAACATGTTCAGTGCGACCAGCGTCAGGAACACAGCAAAAACTCGCTTTAGCGGTTTGGGGTCCATCGCATGGGCCAGCTTAACCCCCCATGGCGCAGTGATCGTGGTCATGGCCACAACAATCATAAAGGCGACCAAATTGACCGCGCCGATGGTCAGGGGTGGGCGATGTTCCGGCGCGATTTCCAGAAACAAAAAGCCCAAGACCGAGGGCACCGCGATGATCACGCCGAACCCTGCCGCTGTGGCAACTGCCCGATGAATGGGCGTATTGAACAGGCTCATGAGCGGCACACCAAAGCTGCCGCCCCCGATCCCCATCAGCACCGAAAGAAACCCCACCATCGGCGACAGAACCGCGCGGCGGATACCTTTGGGCATGGCATCGCCCAGACGCCACTCGGACTTGCCCAGCCCGAGATAGGCACCGATGACCATCCCCAACACACCGAACAAAGCTTGCAAAGCCTCGGTCCGTAATGCCGATGCCACCAAAACACCGATGATCGCACCAATCGCGATCCCAAGCCCCCAGCCGCGCAGAATATCCCAATCCACTGCGCCCTTCTTGTTATGCGCCAAAACCGAGCGGATCGACGTGACAATGATCGTCGCCAGTGACGTCGCCAAACACAGTTGCATCAATTGCGGACCACCGTAGCCCAGCGTTTGGAAGGCATAGAAGAACGCCGGCACCAGAACGATACCCCCGCCGACCCCAAGTAATCCGGCCAGCACACCCGCCAGCGCCCCGATTACAAGCAAAAGGCCCAGCATCTGGGCCAGCAACATCGTCTCGGGCATTCTTCCCCCATACCGGCCCTTGGCCGTATCTTAGTTCGTTCAAACCTCAGCCAAAGGCGCAACGTGCTCTAACGCTTGCATCATCACCTCGGGCCCTGCGCCCTGATGCACGGCACCCTCGGACAAGGCCCGGCGCCACGCCCGCGCACCGGGACGCCCGGCGAACAGGCCCAACATATGACGGGTGATCTGATGCAAACGGCCGCCCGCGGCAAGGTGTGCTTCGACATAGGGCACCATTTTTTGAACAACTTCAATCGGGTCCGTCGCCTGACCGTCTCCGAAGATCACAGGATCGGCCGCGGCCAGAATATCGGTTGGCTGGTGATACGCGGCGCGACCGATCATGACACCGTCCAGCCCGGCCTCAAGATGCGTACGCGCCTGTTCCAAGGACGTAATCCCACCGTTGATCGAGATATGCAGATCGGGAAACGCCGTCTTCATCCGATGCACCAGATCGTAGTCCAAAGGCGGAATGTCCCGGTTCTCTTTCGGGCTGAGACCTTGCAGCCAAGCCTTGCGGGCATGAATCGTCACCCGTTCGCAACCTGAAGCGCGGATCTGTTCCAGAAATGCGGGCAGAACCTCATCCGGGTTTTGCTCATCCACGCCAATGCGGCATTTGACGGTGACGTCGACATCCACCGCCTCACGCATTGCAGCGACACATTCCGCGACCCGGGCGGGATTTTTCATTAACACCGCCCCGAACGTGCCAGATTGCACCCGATCCGAGGGGCAGCCGCAGTTCAAGTTGACCTCATCATAGCCAGCATCGGCCCCAAGCCGAGCCGCCTGCGCCAGTTCCTGAGGGTCCGATCCGCCCAACTGCAAGGCGACAGGGTGTTCTTGCGGGCTGTAGTCCAACAGGTGCATCGCACCACCGCGAACAAGTGCAGGCGCAGTCACCATTTCGGTGTATAGCAACGTCTGCCGGCTGAGCAGCCGATGCAGATACCGGCAGTGCCGATCAGTCCAATCCATCATCGGGGCGACGGATAGGCGCGCAGACTTGAGGACAGTGAGGTTTTCGGTCGAATACCCACGTGGTTCAGTGTCTGACGGTGTGGGCATGGCTGGTTACCGGTATAGGTTCAAAAATTGTTTGGGCAGCGTCGCGGACGGGATACTGTACTAGGTCAAGTTCCGCAACTCACGAACGGGTGCTGTCAGCGTGGAAAACCCGCCTTCAGTCATGCGGCGCTCTGTGGTCGGACTGACCCTGTTTCATTGGTTTCGTGACTCAGTCCTAAACGGCTCAAGGCTGTCGCTGAAATACTCGATGAATTCCAGCGTAACCAGGGATGGCTGCTTTAGCACTGGTCGCACCAACGAAAGAGTATGGGTCAACACCGGCTTGAATGGTCGATAGCTTAACCCCCGCCCCTTGTACTGGATGGCGTCCAATTCACTTACGATGGAAACACCAACGCCCTGAATCGCCAGCTCACAGGCCGCAGTGAACTGTCTGACTTCGATATGAGAGTTCAGAGCGACATTGGCGGCCTGGAACGCCTTTGAAATACGTCCGAAAAATTCGCTGTCGCGCCGGGTGTGGATAATGTTCTGATCTGCAAGGTCCGCCGGCGTGACTTCCGACAGGTTTTCCAGCTCATGATGTGATGGGAACACGCAGACGGTTCGCACGTCTATATCTCGGTTTTCAACGGCTGGATGACCATTGAACCCATCGGTGATTCCAAAGTCATATTGCTCACCAATCATCCATTCCAGAATGCGCTCTGGCCTGTCTGGTTCAATCGTCATGGTGACGGCTGGCCGGTCTTTCAGAAATCTGGCGACGACCCCCGGCAGGTGGCTGGTGGCAAACCCGGGCAAACAGGCAACACGGATATGCCCCGCCTTTCGTCGCGTAATGTCCTGGCTGACATCTGAAATCTGGCCCATCAATTCCAGCACACGTTCGACGCTGGGCTGCAAATACCGTACCTCTTGGGTTGGTACCAATCGGCCCTCGCGCCGATCAAACAGCTGAAAACCAAGCGATTTTTCGAGGTCTGACAGCAATCGGCTAACCGCGGGCTGACTGACCCCCAGATCAGCCGCCGCCGCCGTGACCGAGCCATTGGTGGTTACGGCCATCAAAGCCTCTAACTGACGAATTCTAAGAATTTGACTCATCCCCAATCCAAATCTGCCACTTGACGACATAACATTATGTTATTTTTTTATCCAGTAGAATGGGCTTGAATTATATTTCTGTAACGTTAACGTCGTAAAATCGTCATGTGTGCCGTTTACGCGTTGCGGTCGGTATTCAACGAAGCATCACACCCGATGCATGGGAGGAATCATGAAAAAGAATCTGCTTGGCGCTCTTGCCGTAACAACTGCCTTGTCCCCAGTGGCGGCAATGGCGCAAACCGAAGTTCAGTTCTGGCATGCCTTCACCGGCCGCCTGGGTGAACTTGTGAAAGCTCAGGTTGAAGAATTCAACGCCAGCCAGGATGAGTTCGTCGTGGTCGAAAGCCACAAGGGCAATTACTCGGAAACACTGAATGCAGGCATTGCCGCGTTCCGCGCGGGTGAGCAGCCGCACATCCTGATGGTTTTTGAGGTTGGCACCGCAACGATGATGTCAGCCGAAGGCGCGATCAAGCCGGTCTATGAGGTGATGGCGGAAAGCGGTGCGTCGTTTGACCCCGATGCCTATATCGGCGCTGTCAAAGGCTACTACACCACCACCGATGGCGACATGTTGTCCCTGCCCTTCAACTCTTCGACCCCGGTGCTTTGGGTCAACCGCGACGCGATGGAGGCTGCGGGCGTCGATCCTGACACCGATCTTTCCACCTGGGAAAAAGTCGGCGAGGTTCTTGATCAGCTCAAGGCCGGAGGTGAGGAATGCCCGCTGGTCACTGCATGGCAAAGCTGGATCCATCTTGAGAACCTGTCAGCGTACCACGATGTTCCCTTTGCATCGCAGGACAACGGTTTTGCGGGTCTGGATACCGAGCTGATGCTCAACGGTCCGGTTCAGGTCGCGCATCTGACGGCGATGGGCGATTGGGCCAAGGATGGGAAGTTCATCTACACCGGTCGCAGAAATGAAGGTGGCGCAAACTTCCGGGCCGGGGAATGCGCGCTGTTCACCGAAAGCTCGGCCGGGTATGCCGGTATCAGCTCGGAAGCTGAGTTTGCGTTTGACGTGCGTCCATTGCCATACTGGGAAGCAGTCGTGAGTGAGCCGCAGAACACCATTATCGGTGGTGCCTCACTATGGGTGATGGAAGGCCACGAAGCTGACGAGTACAAGGGCGTTGGTGAATTCCTCAGCTTCCTGTCATCGTCGGATGTTCAGGCGGCATGGCACCAGAACACCGGTTACCTTCCGATTACAGCCGAAGCTGGTGAAGCCACGCGAGCCGCGGGTTTTTATGACGAAAACCCCGGCACCGATATCGCCGTGATCCAGATGACCGCAAAAGAGCCGACGGCAAATTCGAAAGGTCTGCGTCTGGGGTCGTTCGACCAGATCCGCGGCATCATCGACGAAGAGCTTGAGGCCATCTGGTCCGGTGAAAAGACCGCTCAGGAAGCAATGGACAGCGCAAAAGAACGCGGTGACGCGCTGCTGCGCCGGTTCGAATCCGCCAATTAACACAACGCAATTCGGTGCGGGCTCTTCGGAGCCCGCATTTCTTAGTGGGACATCAGGATGGAAAAACGCGTCACCTTTCGCGGCTGGCTTTTGCCATTGGCGCTGATCGCCCCTCAGGTCATCATTTCCGCTGTTTTCTTCTTCTATCCCGCAGGACAGGCTGTTTGGCAGTCCTTGTTCATCCCTGACCCGTTTGGGCTATCGTCCCAATTCGTCGGTCTGGGCAACTTTGAGTTCCTGCTGAGCGATAAGTTCTACCGCGCATCCTTCGTGACGACTGCGATTTTTTCAACGCTGGTCACCTTGTGCTCGATGATCCCCGCCTTGTTTCTGGCGGTCATTGCGGATCGCCTGGTCAAAGGGTCGGGCGTATACCGTACGCTGCTTATCTGGCCCTACGCCGTCGCCCCTGCGGTTGCTGGCGTGCTGTGGCTGTTCATGTTCAACACGCGCGTCGGCGTCGTGTCATGGTATCTTGGTCAACTCGGCTATGACTGGAACCACGTTCTGAACGGGACCGAAGCCATGGGCCTTGTAGTTGTCGCCTCGGCCTGGGGGCGTATCAGTTATAACTTCCTGTTTTTCTTCGCCGCCCTCCAGTCCGTCCCGAGATCGGTGATCGAGGCCGCCGCAATTGACGGTGCGCATTTCTGGCGCCGGTTCTTCACCATTGTGCTGCCGCTGCTGTCCCCCACGGCGTTTTTCCTGCTGGTGGTGAATGTCGTCTATGCCTTCTTTGAAACCTTCGGTGTGATCCACACGATCACAGGTGGTGGGCCACAACAGTCGACGACCATTCTGGTCTACAAGGTCTTCTCGGATGGATTTGTGGGGCAGGATCTTGGGTCATCTTCGGCGCAGTCGGTTATCTTGCTGGTCGTAGTCGGCCTGCTGACCGTCATCCAATTCAAATACGTGGAAAAGAGGGTGCATTACTGATGGCCGCCCAACAACACGGAATGGTCGAAAAGCGCGGTATGGGAATCTGGCTGACCCATGCCCTGATGATCCTTGGCGTTCTGATCATCTTCTTCCCAATCTGGCTGGCGTTTGTGGCGTCAACCGTAACGCAGCCAGAAATCGTCTCACCGCCTATGCCGCTGCTGCCGGGTGATCAGTTCTGGGAAAACTACAAGGCCGCGCTGTTTTCTGGCGTGAATGTCCCTGTTGCGACGATGCTGTTCAACAGCCTGGTGATGGCCATTGGGATCGCAGTGGGCAAGATCATCATCTCACTGCTGTCAGCGTTTGCGATCGTCTATTTCCGCTTTCCGGGGCGAAACACGTTTTTCTGGCTGATCTTCCTGACCCTCATGCTGCCGGTCGAAGTGCGGATCGTCCCAACATTTGAGGTTGTGGCGGGGTTCGGCATGCTCAACAGCTATTACGGGCTGATCTTTCCCCTGATCGCCTCGGCCACGGCAACCTTCCTGTTCCGCCAGTTTTTTCTGACAATCCCGGATGAGCTGGCCGAGGCTGCCCGGGTGGACGGTGCCCGCCCGATGCGATTCTTCATTGATATCGTGGTACCCATGAGCCGGACCAATATCGCGGCTCTGTTCGTGATCCTGTTTATTTATGGATGGAACCAATATCTTTGGCCGCTGCTGATCACGACCGATCCTGAAATGAACACCATCGTGATGGGCATCAAACAAATGTTCCCCTCTGGCGACGATGTGGCGGAATGGCCGGTCATCATGGCCACATCGATCCTGGCGATGATCCCCCCGGTGATCGTAGTGGTGTCGATGCAAAAGCTCTTTGTCCGCGGCCTTGTCGATAGCGAGAAGTAAGAAATGGCGACAGTAACCCTAGAGAATGTCAAGAAAAGCTTCGGCCCGACGGATGTTATTCATGGCATCGACATTGATGTGTCAGATGGCGAGTTCATCGTGATCGTTGGCCCCTCGGGCTGCGGAAAATCCACGCTTCTGCGGATGGTGGCTGGTCTCGAAACCGTATCATCCGGCGAAATCCGGATCGGGGCGGAACGGGCCAATGACAAAGAGCCAATGGACCGTGACATCGCGATGGTGTTTCAGAACTATGCGCTCTACCCGCATATGTCCGTGCGCCAAAACATGGGCTACGGCCTGAAGATCGCCGGGTTGCCCAAGGCTGAGATTGATCAAAAGGTGACCGAGGCCGCAAAACTGTTGCAACTGGAACCTTTGCTGGACCGCAAGCCCAGACAGCTTTCCGGTGGCCAACGCCAGCGGGTTGCGATGGGCCGGGCGATTGTCCGCGAACCGGCTGTTTTTCTGTTTGATGAACCGCTTTCAAACCTGGACGCCAAACTGCGTGTACAGATGCGTCTTGAAATCCGAGAGCTGCAGGAAAAGCTGGGGATCACCTCGCTATACGTGACGCACGATCAGGTCGAGGCCATGACAATGGCCGACAGGATGATCGTGATGAACGGCGGTATTGCCGAACAAATCGGCACGCCACTTGAGGTTTATGAGACCCCGCAAACTCTGTTTGCTGCGCAATTCATCGGTAGTCCGGCGATGAATGTGTTTGATGCGCATCGTACGCATGGTGTGATCAGGATTGGCGATATCGCGGTCGGCCCCTCTCAGGGTCCCGATACTGCGTTAAAACTGGGGATACGGCCGGAGCATCTATTGCTGGATGAAAACGGTCCGCTTGAGGTCGCGGTTCAAATGGCCGAACCCTTGGGGGCAAACACCCTGTTTCATGGCCACCTGACCGGAACAAAAGGCGCGATCACGATTAGCCTTCCAGGCGTGCATCTGGTCGAGGGCCATCATTCAACACTGCGCTTCACGGTCGCGCCAGAACATATGCATCTGTTCGATGCCACATCCGGAAAAAGGCTGGAAAGCTGATGGCGTTCCCGCAGGTCGAGGCATTTCGCGGCGGTGAAAACCTGATCCGTGTCGTGGGCCATCGCGGCGCGCGCGGCGTTTTGCCCGAAAACAGCATGATCGGGTTCGACTTTACACTGTCGATTGGCGTTCCCCTGCTTGAGTTTGATGTGGTCCTAACGGCGGACAACGTGCCGGTCATCACGCATAATCACCACCTCCACGCCCCGACATTCCGCGATGCTGACGGCCAGTTCCTTATCGGAGAAGAGCCCAAAGTCTCCTCTCTGACGTTCGAGCAAATCCGCAAGTTCGATATTGGCCGATTGGATGGCAAGACAGCCTATGGTCAGCGTTTTCCGGATCAGGCCCAGTTGGACGGGGTGCGGGTTCCAAAACTTCTAGACCTGCTCGATCTCATCAACGTACCCAAACACGGCAATGCCTATCTGATGCTGGAACTCAAGTCGGACCCTGACTTGGCTCATGACACATCGTACAGAGAAAGCTTTGTCGGGCGTATACTCCGCGATGTTCGGGGCACTGGCTTATCGTCGCGTACGATTATGCATAGTTTCGATTGGAATCTGCTGGCGGAATGCCAGCGACAGGCTCCGGATCTGCCAGCGTCTTATCTGACGCAGCTTCCGGAAAACACTGATGATCCGGGCGAAGATTCATCGAAAACCATTTGTCCAGATTTTCGCGGTCGTCGTGATGACATCCCTCATTTGGTTAAAGACGCAGGGGGGGCGTTTTGGTGCCCTTACTTTGCGGATGTGACAGCTGAAAGCGTGGCGCTTGCCAAGGACCTTGGGCTGTGCGTCGTGGTTTGGACGGTAAACGAGCCGGAAGATATCAGCAGGATGATTGATCTGCGCGTGGATGCAATCGTGACCGATTATCCGGGGCGGGTACAACGGCATCTGTCGGATTTAGGTATGGATTGGCAGACTGCATAGCCAGTGCAGGTTTTTCAGAATTGAACTCGCGGATGTTAACGTAACCGTGCCACCGCGGAGGATCTTGGCTCGCATAGGCCGCAAGAGGGCTAATTCTACTTTTGAACGCCATAGCGGCTGATCATCATTTCAACGCTGCTTTCTATGGTCTCCGCCATCTCGGCCTCGCTCAAAACCGCGCCAGTGAACAAAAGTGGCCAGAAGGCGCGCGCCTTGATGAGGCCAATAAACTCGTGCCCCGCTTGTTCCGGGTCGTCGATCCGTAGCTGGCCATCCTCCGCCGCGTCCCGTAGCATGCCGATGAACGCCGCGGTCTTGTCCAGCTTGCTTTGCGCTTCGGCGGCTAAGGCCGGACTGCGCAAAGTTTCGCTTATCACCATTCGGGCCATCGCGATCACTTCCGGCATCATCAGGATACGTCCTTCGGCCCAGGCAAGCGCGGTCAGTTGTTCACGGATATCACGGCCTTTTTCATACCGTATTTCGACCACTTCGGCAAAGCGGCTGGACAGCTCGACCACGATGGACTGAAACAGGTTTTCCTTGCTTTCAAAATACTTATAGAGCGTTCTTTTGGACACCTCTGCCCGTGCCGAAATGCGATCCATACTGGCCGCAGCAAAGCCCTTATCCTGGAACTCGGCCACGGCTGCTTCAATGATCTGCGCGTATTTGGACGCGTTCGGAGCACTGCACACCGTCATGTCAAAGCTATAGACCTATTGACGAATGATGGTCAAACACCAAGTAAACGTATGAGTTTACAGTGATGGCTTTTTGTGTCACTAGTAAACGCGCCAGTTTACCGATTCAGGTAGCCAGCCCAACACGGAGAGTCCTCTCATGGCATTGACATTAAAATTAAATGGCGAGACCCACACGGTTGACGCCGAACCCGGCACACCCCTGCTATGGGTTATCCGGGATGAATTGAAGCTGACAGGAACGAAATTCGGCTGCGGCGTCGCCTCGTGCGGCGCGTGTACCGTGCATCTGAACGGCGAGCCTGTCCGCTCATGCCAGACCTATATTGAAGACGTTGAAGACGCAGAAATCACCACAATCGAAGCCGTTGGTCAGGACAAGATCGGCGCAGCGGTTCAACAGGCCTGGGTCGAGTTGGACGTAGTTCAGTGCGGCTACTGCCAGTCCGGTCAGGTGATGTCCGCAGTCGGGCTGCTATCCGAAAACCCCAAGCCTTCGGTCGAAGAAATCGACAGCTATATGTACGGCAACGCCTGCCGCTGCGCCACTTATCAACGCATTCGCGCCGGTATCCAGCGCGCGTCCGAAATACTGGAGGCCTGATCCATGACCATCAACACCTCTCGCCGTGGGTTTCTGAAGGGTGCCGCTGCTGCCGGTGCCGTGCTGCTGGTTGGCGCACGCCCTGATGGTGCGCTGGCGGCTGCCTCGTCCGAGGCCACTCAGTTCAACCCTTTTGTCAAGATCGACGCGGATGGCACAGTGACTGCCATCGTCAAACACTTTGAAAAAGGCCAAGGCCCGGCAACCGGTCTGCCGACGCTGATCGCCGAGGAAATCGGCCTTCGCATGGACCAGATTGAGTACGACTTCGCGCCCTCTGATCCTAATGTCTATAACAACCTGTTTTTTGGCCCCTTCCAGGGCACCGGCGGATCGACCGCGATGGCAAACTCTTGGCTGCAATACCGTCAGGCGGGTGCCGCCGCGCGCGAAATGCTGATCAATGCAGCCGCCCAAAGCTGGGGCATTGACGCCTCTGGAATTTCTATCGAAGAAGGCATCGTCAAAGCCGGAGACAAGTCCGCACCAATAGCGGAATTTGTTGCCGCAGCCGCTCAGCTGGACGCACCTGCAGAACCGCGTTTGAAAGATCCGTCCGAATTCCGCCTGATAGGCAACGACTCCGTGCGTCGCAAGGACTCGGCCATCAAGGGGAACGGCCAGGCCATCTATGGGATGGACCTGCATTTGCCCAACCAGATGGTTGCGATGATAAAACGCCCTGAATCGCGTGGCGGGATTGCCAACAGTTTTGACGACAGCGCCTCGAAAGAGGTCAAGGGCTATATCAGTGCAGCCGTTTTGCCGAACAAGGCGGGCGTGGCCGTTTTTGCCGAAGACACTTGGGCCGCAATTCAAGCGCGTGACGCGCTTGAGGTCGACTGGGACATGTCCGACGCCGAGACCCGTAACTCGGATGAGATCAAGGCCGAGATCATGGCCGCACTGGATGCTGAGCCGACCTACAATGTGAACAAGGCGGATGTTGCAGCCGTGTCAGCAGCCATCGACGGGGCGGACACGGTGATCGAAAAGACCTTTTACTTCCCGCTGCTCGCACACGCGCCGATGGAGCCGTTGAACTGCACCATCGAACAAACGGCTGATGGCACCATCGTGTTGCATGACGGCGCGCAAATGCCGACCGGCCCACATATGGCTTATCAGCAAATCTTCGAGCTTCCGCCCGAGAAGATTCAGATCAAAACGATGCTGGCGGGCGGATCGTTCGGGCGGCGCGCAACACCAGATGCGGATTACCAGGTCGAGGCTGCATTGGCATTTGCCGTCACCGACCGCTCGCGCCCGGTAAAGCTGGTCTGGACACGCGAGGATGACATCCGCAGCGGCTACTACCGCCCTGCCTTCGGCCACAAGGTCCGGGTGGGTCTGGACGCCGATGGCAACATCGTGGGTTGGCAACATCAGATAGCGGGTCAGTCCGTCATCAAAGGCACCCCGTTCGAGGCGGTTCTAGTGCATGACGGCGTTGACCACAGCTCGGTCGAAGGCGTTGCCGACAGCCCTTATGCCATTCCCGGCATGGCTGTCGGACTGACCGATACACCCAAGGCAACAACGGTTCTGTGGTGGCGGTCCGTCGGGCACACCCACACGGCCTACACGATGGAGACCATGATGGACGTGGTGGCCAAGGCCGCAGGCCGTGATCCGGTTGAATTCCGTTTGGCGCACCTGTCGGACTCTGACAACCCGGATCAGGCGCGGAAGGCCGCCGTGCTGAGACTGGCGGCTGAAAAGGCCGGTTGGGGCAACGTCTCGGAAGGGCGGTCTCTGGGTATTGCCGTGCATAAATCCTTTGGGTCCTATGCAGCTGAAGTCGTTGAGATTTCGGGTGATCCGGAAAGCGGCATCAAGATCGAAAAGGTTACCTGTGCCGTCGATTGCGGTATCGCGGTGAACCCGGACATCGTGCGCGCGCAGATGGAAGGCGGTATCGGTTACGGAATTGGCCACGTCATGCGTGATCAGATCACGCTGACAAGCGGAGCCGTAGACCAGTTTAACTTTCCGGACTATGAGCCGTTGCGGATCGGCGATATCGCCGCGATCGACGTACATATCGTACCCTCGGCCGAAGCGCCCACCGGCGTGGGTGAGCCCGGCACGCCCCCTTCCGCTCCGGCGCTTGCGAATGCAATCAAAGCCATGTCAGGTATGCATGTCGCGGTGCTGCCCATGGATGAAAACGGCGTAACCTTCGTATAAAATCCGCGCTCTGCGCCCTGCCTTTGGGCGCAGAGCATTTTTCGCCGTTGAGTCGCTGCATTGATAATTTGATCAAATTTAGTGACAAGACACGCGGTCTCGATTACATCTCGGACAAGACGATGGATGGAGACCCCGATGGACTTGGCCACTCTGCACAGTTTTCGCGTTGCTGCCTGCGATTTGAATGGTCAAATGCGCGGCAAGCGCGTGCCGCCGTCATATTCGGACAAACTATCTAAAGGGGCAGTCCGGATGCCTTTTTCCGCGCTCAATGTCGACCTTTGGGGCGCGGATATTGCAGGCAGCCCGCTGGTCTTCGAATCCGGCGATGCAGATGGAATGCTGCTGCCAACAGATCGCGGACCGGTACCGATGCCCTGGCTAGCCGTGGACACAGCTCTGGTACCAATGTGCCTGCATGATGATTCCGGTGCGCCTTTCGCCGGAGATCCCCGGCACGCCTTAGCCGCGGTGCTGCAACGCTATGCACAGCGCGATTGGTCCGTTGTCGCCGCAACCGAGCTGGAGTTTACGCTGCTGGACGCCTCTGGCCCGCAGCCCCAACCTCCGGTCAACCCGGTGACCGGGCGTCGGTTGACGGACGAAGCTGTGCTGTCCATGGCGGAAATGGATGCCTTCGATTCCTTCTTTACGGACCTTTATGACGGGTGTGCCGAAATGGGCATTCCCGCCCAAACCGCCATCTCCGAAAGCGGCATTGGCCAGTTCGAAATCAACCTGAATCACCAAGATGCCATGCGGTGCGCCGATGATACATGGCTTTTCAAGGCATTGACGCGTGGTCTGGCACGCAAACATGGGTTCACTGCCACGTTCATGTCCAAGCCTTACGCCGAAGACGCAGGAAACGGGATGCATGTGCATTTCTCGGTCGTGGACGGCAAGGGCCGAAATGTTTTCGACAATGGCGGCCCCAAAGGCACCGATTTGCTACGCTGGGCTGTTGCGGGGTGCTTGGCGGCAATGCCGGGCAGCACGCTGATATTTGCACCCCACGGAAACTCTTACACCCGTCTCGTGCCCGGTGCACATGCGCCCACCGGCGCCAGTTGGGCTTATGAAAACCGAACCGCCGCCGTGCGCATTCCCGGAGGTGCCCCGGCCGCGCGTCGGGTCGAACACCGCGTCGCGGGTGGCGATACCAACCCTTACCTGATGCTGGCCGCCGTTCTTGGTGCCGCGTTGAACGGGATTGAGGACGAGGTCGACCCCCCTGCCCCTATCTCGGGCAATGCGTATGAGATCGACGGCCTGCCGCAATTGGCAACAGACTGGGCGGACGCCATTGCAGCGTTTGAAACCGATCCACAGGTTGCGCGCATCTTCTCGGCCGATCTGATCCGTTTTTTAGCCATGACAAAGCGGCAGGAAATCCGACGCTTTGGCGACCGCCCGCCCGAAGACCACTGGCTCAGCTATCTTGAGGCGGTGTGACCCCTCTTGCTCGCTTGAATTGGGTGGGCTACAGTAAATTTGATCAAATTTGGCGACCCGCGATACACTCATGAAAATCGGCATCCTTCTGACCGGCCACCGCCCTGACGCGTTGCAAAACGAGTTCAGCGAATATGACGCGATGTTTCGCGACCTTCTGGATGGCAATGGCTTTACTTACGAAACCTTTGCTGTCGTAGACGGCCAGTTCCCCAAAGATGAATTTCAGGCCGACGGTTGGATCATCACCGGCTCGCGCCACGGCGCATACGAGGATCACCCCTGGATTCCACCGCTGGAAACTCTGATCCGCGACATACAGAAAAGCGGCCGTCCTTTGATCGGTGTCTGCTTTGGCCACCAGATCATTGCGCAGGCCTTGGGCGGCAAGGTCGAGAAGTTCAAGGGCGGCTGGGCCGTCGGGCGCACTGACTACGACTATGACGGTCAGACTGTGACGCTAAACGCGTGGCATCAGGATCAGGTGGTCGCTCTTCCCAAAGGCGCGCGTGTTCTGGGCTCGAACGCGTTCTGTGAAAACGCCATGGTGGCCTATGGCGACAATATTTGGACTGTTCAGGCGCATCCCGAATATGGCGACGGGTTCATTCAGGGCCTGATGGACACGCGCGGCAAGGGCGTTGTTCCCGATAATCTGATGCATGCCGCCGCAAATCGCTTGCCTGCCGCAAACGACAACCCGAAGATCGGGCAACTCATGGCGGAGTTTTTGAAGAAAGAGAGGGCCTGATGGCCGACTGGAAAGATCAACTGCCGCAAGCTGCACGCACCTATATCGAAGGTCAGCGTCTGGATGAGGTCGAGTGCATCATCGCCGACCTGCCGGGTATTGCGCGCGGCAAGGCTGTTCCGGCATCCAAATTCGCCCGCCAGGATTATTTCCATCTGCCTGACAGCATCTTCTACCAGACCATTACCGGTGACTGGGGCGAAGCCGCGGGCGAGGATGGGTTCATCGAACGCGACATGATCCTGAAACCCGATTTCTCGACCGCATCAGCCGCCCCCTGGACTGGCGACTGGACGCTTCAGGTGATCCACGACGCCTATGACCGGGACGGAGAGCCTATCCCCTTCAGCCCCCGTAACGTGCTGAAGCGGGTGGTGCAGCTGTACCGCGACAAGGGCTGGAAGCCGATTGTTGCGCCTGAGATGGAGTTCTTTCTGGTCGCGCCTAACGTCGATCCGGCGCAGGGCATAAAGCCGATGATGGGCCGCTCGGGGCGTCCGGCAGCGGCGCGGCAGGCGTATTCGATGACAGCCGTAGATGAGTTCGGCCCGGTCATCGACGACATCTATGACTTTGCCGAACACCAGGGGTTCGAGATCGACGGCATCACGCAAGAAGGCGGTGCCGGGCAGTTGGAAATTAATCTGCGCCACGGTGATCCCGTCAAACTGGCTGATGAGGTCTTTTATTTCAAACGTCTGATCCGCGAGGCCGCGTTGCGTCACAATTGCTTTGCCACCTTCATGGCAAAACCAATCGCGGATGAACCCGGCTCTGCCATGCACATCCACCACTCGATTACCGATATTGAGACGGGGCAGAATATCTTCTCCGGCCCGCAAGGGGGCGAGACTGACGCGTTCTACAACTTCATCGCGGGGTTGCAAAACCATCTGCCCGCAGGACTGGCCGTCATGGCGCCCTATGTGAATTCCTACCGACGCTATGTGAAAGACCACGCCGCACCGATCAATCTTGAATGGGCGCGCGACAATCGCACCACCGGTATCCGCGTACCTCTGTCCGGCCCCGAGGCGCGGCGCGTGGAAAACCGCATCGCTGGGATGGATTGCAACCCCTATCTGGGGATCGCGTTGTCGCTGGCCTGCGGCTATCTGGGGCTGACCCGTCAGGAACGCCCCCGCCGTCAGTTCTATGGCGATGCCTACGAAGGAGAAGGCGACATCCCGCAGGTAATGGGCAACGCGCTGGATCTGTTCGACGAAGCAACCGCACTGCACCAGGTTCTTGGCCCCGAGTTCGCCCGCGTCTACGGCATCGTGAAACGGGCCGAGTATGAGGAGTTCCTGCAGGTGATCTCTCCGTGGGAGCGTGAGCATCTGCTGCTGAACGTCTGAGGCACGCAATGAACCTGCTCTATTCCAACGACCGCAAGGCCGAGTATCCGGCCAGTTGGTACGCTGCAACTGCAAATCCGATAGATCGGTTTCCCGTCTTATCCGGCGATGCCAAAGCCGATGTCTGTGTTGTCGGTGGTGGCTATACCGGCCTGTCCGCTGCGCTGCACCTGGCAGAGGCGGGGTCCAACGTCGTATTGCTTGAGGCCCACCGCGTAGGCTTTGGCGCCTCGGGTCGCAACGGCGGCCAATTGGGAAGCGCCCAACGGATGGATCAGGAGGATCTGGAGCGGCTGGTCGGCGATGAGGATGCCGCCAAGCTGTGGGATTTGGCCGAGGATGCAAAAGATCTGGTTAAATCGCTGATCGCGAAGCATCAGATCAACTGCGACCTGAAGCCCGGCGTCGCAGTGTTGGGCCTGTCAACCTCTGAGCAGAATGAGTTGCACGAACACGCCGCCCATTTGTCGGATAGGTATGGCTATGACCAGATCGAGTTGCTTGACGAAGTCTCCGGGCACGGGCTTTGCCCCTCACCAACCTATCGGGGCGGTTATCTGGACATGGGCGCCGCGCATCTGCATCCGTTGAACTATTGCTTGGGGCTGGCGCAAGCTGCGGCAAAGGCTGGGGTGTCCATCTTTGAAAGCACAGAGGTCACCGCTATTGAGGAAGGTCAACCTGCAAAAGTGCGTACCGCAAATGGTACGATCAGCGCAGATCACGTTATTCTGGCCTGCAACGGGTATCTTGGCGATCTGAACCGCAAGGTGGCTGCGCGGGTCATGCCGATAAACAATTTCATCGCGGCGACTGAACCCTTGGGAAAGGATGCGGCGCGTATTCTGACCCGAGACATCGCGGTGGCCGATACCAAATTCGTTGTAAATTACTTCCGGCTCAGCGCCGATGGCCGCCTTCTGTTTGGGGGCGGCGAAAGCTATGGCTACCGTTTCCCCAACGACATCGCGGCCAAAGTCCGTAAACCGATGGTTGAGATCTTTCCGCATCTGCGCGACGTGAAGATCGATTATGCCTGGGGCGGAACGCTGGCTATCACCATGCGGCGTATGCCCTATTTGGCGCGGGTCGGGCCAAATATCCTTTCCGCTTCGGGCTATTCCGGCCACGGGGTCGGTACAGCCACTCATGCTGGTCAACTGATGGCACATGCCATTCAGGGGCAGGCCGAAGGCTTTTATACACTATCGTGCGTACCCGCCCTTCCGTTTCCCGGCGGCCCCGCGCTGCGTAGCCCGCTTCTGGTGCTGGCGATGACGTGGTTTGCCCTGCGGGATCGCCTCGGCCTTTAGCTTCGATGAAGTACGACAGATTGGTGAAAATTCGCCCACATGGCGATTGAGGGGTTTCTTTGTCTCAGGAATAGCTTTATCTTTCCCAAAGATAGAATTCGGGAAAACCAAATATGACGCTTCCTCCAAACGTTCATGATGCCGAACCCATCCCCGCAGCCGCAAGAGAAGCCATTGACGCCCTGATGCAGTCAGGTGACCTGTTTCGCTATACCGCGCCACAGGATGCGCCGGTGGCCTTGCTCGAAGCGGAGTTCGCAGAACTTCTGGGCACGAAATACGCTCTGGCGGTTTCGTCCTGCTCTGCCGCTTTGTTCCTATCGCTAAAGGCACTTGGCCTGCCGCGCGACGCCCGTGTTCTGATCCCAGGCTTTACGTTTGCTGCCGTGCCGTCCTCGGTCATTCATGCAGACTGTATCCCGGTGCTGTGTGAAGTGGGCGAAAACTATCGTATCGACATGGCCGATTTCGCCGCCAAGCTGGACAATGTGCAGGCGGTCATCATCAGCCATATGCGTGGTCACACTTCGGACATGGACGCGATCATGGCCCTGTGTAACGCGCGCGATATCCCGGTGATCGAGGATGCGGCGCATTCGCTGGGAACCACCTGGCATGGGCAGAATATTGGCACCATTGGCAAGGTCGGCTGTTTCTCGTTCCAGTCTTACAAGATGATCAACGCTGGCGAAGGTGGCATTCTGATCACCGACGACGCAGACCTTGTAGCCCGCGCCGTGATCATGTCGGGCGCTTATGAGCATAACTGGAAGAAACACAAAGGCCCGCGCGGCGACAACTCGCCCGAGTTAGAGCAAGCCTTTGCCCGCTGGCAGAACCAAGTGCCGCTGTATAACCTGCGGATGAACAACCTGAGCGCCGCCGTGATCCGCCCGCAATTACCGGAACTGGCGCGGCGCGTGCGCGATGGTCTCAGCAACCACGACTATGTGGCTGAGCGCCTGAACACGTCGCCCCATATCGACGTCCCTGCCCCGCTGGCCCCCGAACGTCGCGCACCGGATTCGATCCAGTTTAATCTGGTTGGAATGGACGAAGGTGAAATCCGCGCTTTTGCCGCCGCGTCGGAAGCGCGTGGTGTAAAGGTTCAGGTCTTCGGGCTCAGCGAAGACAACGCGCGTGCGTATTGGAACTGGCAATTCCTGCCTGAAAAGTTCGACTTGCCGAAAACGCGCGACATGTTGATGAGGGCGTGTGATGTCAGACTGCCTGTGCGGTTGACGCGGGCCGAACTGGACGTGATCGCCGATATCCTGCTGGCCTCGGTGGGTGAGGTAACTGGCCCGGTTCCCGCCTACGGCACGTGACGCCTATTCAGCGTTTAGACCAAAACCATCGACGGATAAGAACAGCGCCGTAACCCCGTCTGGGGTTGCCGCGACTGAAGACAGAATTGCCACAACCTGAGGACCGTTTGGCGTATCCGCCAATAGCGGTGCACCCGAGTCGCCCATCATCACGGGGCAGACGGCCAACAGAACCCCTTTGGCCACGGTTTGAGCGTGACAGGCATCTGTTCGGCTCAGGACATGGGGCCGCAACCCGGGATAGCCAGCCACGAACGTGGTCGCACCATCCGGCTCCGCAAGCGGCAGAAACCCAACGACTTTCCCAAGCGGCTCGCTGAGTTCAAGAATGGCCCAGTCCAATTCCGCAAGGCTTTCGAAAGCACCTTCTACACCCTGTTCAGGATGCGTCCGGTAGCCCTGAACTGCCGAGACAGCAACAGCTTTCCCGCGCTGATAACCGGCTGCAAACCGAATGCTAGCCGGTGGAATCCATCGCTTGCGTTGCGCATTGTACAGGCAATGAGCCGCGGTCAGAACCAGCCGGTCCGCCACCAGAACACCTGTGCAATGGGACCGCTGATCCCGACTGGCAAAATTTATCCGCCCAATCGCATACCAAGGCGCCGTGTCTGCATCCAGAATCTCGCGTGCGCGAATGGCGTCGCACCCGTCAGCCGACTTTGTACCCAACGTACATATCGAGGACCAGTTTTCCGAGAATACGCCCTGTGACAGCGCGGGCTGGGTCCAAAGTACAGCGGCACTCAGGAACAGCCAGCGCATCACTCCACAGGTCAGTTCAATTTCGAGAGTTTTTGCTGCAACTCAGCCAATTGCTTCTTTATGTCGTCGAGATCTTCTTTGGACTCGGGCGCGTCACCTTCTTTGTCCGGTCCTGACCAGGCGCCTGAAAGACCGCCGGTCATCGCCTTCAAAAACGCCTGTTGCTGCGCCTTCATGGCTTCGAACCCCGGCATCTGTGACATCGGGTTCATCGCGTTCATGTTTTCCATCATCTTGCTTTGGCTTTCACGCAACATCTCGAACGAGCTTTGCAGAAACTGCGGCATCATCCCCCCACCGGGGATCATGTAGCTGCGGACGAGGTCATTCAGAACATTGACTGGAAGAACGTTTTCGCCCCGGCTTTCATGCTCAGCAATGATTTGAAGTAAATACTGCCGGGTCAGATCATCCCCGGTTTTCAGATCAATGATCTGTACCTCACGACCGTCGCGGATGAACGCCGCAATATCTTCGAGCGTGACGTAGTCGCTGGTCTCAGTATTATACAGCCGGCGGCTGGCATAGCGCTTGATCAACAGCGGTTTTTCTTGTTCTGACACCGTTTACCCTCCCCAAGGATGATGCGTTGCAGCAGAGGTTATGCGAGCGCAGAACAAAAAGAAAGGGCAGGTCAGTGGACCTGCCCAACGCGATTGCACCAGATGGGAGGAACGGGTGCGCTTCGCGGCCTTATTCTTACTTGGCAGTTGCAGCTTTCTTGGCAGCAGCTGTCACGTCGTTGGTTGCTTTTTTGACGACAGCGGTTGCGTCTTCAGCAGCTTCTTTGCCAGCAGCCATCAGCAGCTCAATGGTTTCGGTTTGCAGTTTCTTGGCGACCTCAGCGAAAGCAGCCATGTTTTCAGCAGCAACTTCGGCCGACGCGCTTGCGAAGTCGGTTGCAGCTTTGGCGTAGTCAGCAGGCTCTGACTTTGCTTTTGACATTTCGGTCAGTTTGGCCAGAGTGTCTTTGGTCCATTTGCTCGAAATCTCAGCCGACTTTTCAGCTGCTTCCAAAGCAACGCCCGACAGTTTTTCGTTCAGCGACGCTGTCGATTTGAACGCACCTTCCAGCGCGGCGGTGTCAACAGGGAATGCGCCCATCATGTCTTTCAGAGTGGCGGTGAAGTCTTGAGTCTTTGCCATTGTCCTAATCCTTATTGCCGAACCGGGCCCACCCCGGTTTTCATCAGCTTGAGGACAATATGAATGCTGCATCGCAGCAATTCAAGTATTTTTTGCTGCACTGCAGAATTTTTTAGTTTCAGAATGAAATCAAATGTTTGGATTAGCCACAACGTATGTGCCGGGTGCCGGCGCCAATCGGGGATGATCCGAATCACCAGTATCGCGGGCAGGTATCTGCTTGCCTGAACGCTTCTTGAGCCAGGCTTCCCACATCGGCCACCAGGAGCCTTCGTGGAAGTCCGCCTCTTTCATCCAGGTGTCAGCGTCTGCCTTCTGATCGGGGTTCGTGTAATGGCCATATTTCTTTTTGCTAGGCGGGTTCACGATCCCTGCGATGTGACCGGATTCCGAGACAACAAACGTCTTGGATCGCGACCCCATCATCTGCACCCCGCGGTAGCAGTCTTTCCACGCCGCGATGTGGTCGGTCTCGCACGTGATTGCCATAAGCGGCACATCGACGTCGCGAACATGCAGCTTATGGCCCAAAAGCTCGAACCCGTCTTCTGCGAATTCATTGCGCTGGCAGAGGCCACGCAGATATTGCACTGTCATCTTGGCCGGAAGGTTGGCCCCGTCCCCATTCCAGAACAGCAGATCAAAAGCCGGGGGTACCTCACCCATCATATAGCTGCGGATGGCTGGTCCGTAGACCAGATCGCGCGACCGCAGAAATGACATTGTGCGCCCCATAATCCAGGATCGCAATACGCCTTTCTTGGTAACTTCTTCCTCGACGCCGTCGATGAAATCATTCTGCAGGAAGGGCGTGAACTCACCCTGATCCGAAAAGTCCGTGAGCGCGGTAAATAGGGTTGCCGATTTGATCGACTTGTCGCCGCGTTGTTTAAGCAACGACAGAGTCAGACTCAGCGTCGTACCCGCGATACAGTACGCGATGGCGTTAACCTGTTTGACCTTGCAAATCTTCTTGGCAACATCGATCGCAGTCAGGAACCCGTCCTGAACGTAATCCTCCATCCCCGTATCTGCATAGCTTTCATCCGGGTTGACCCAACTGACCACAAACAGGGTATAGCCCTGTTCGGTGATCCATTTGATCATGCTGTTCTGTGCCTTGAGGTCGAGTATGTAGAACTTGTTGATCCAGGGCGGGAACAGCACAACCGGCGTTTCATGTACGGTCTCGGTCGCGGGCTTGTACTGGATCAACTCCATCATCCTGTTGCGATAGATCACGTCGCCCGGTGTGGTCGCCAAGTTTCCACCGACCTCGAAAGCGCTCTCATCGGCAAGCTTAACCACCAATTCGCCATCATTGGCCTCAAGGTCCGCAACAAGGTTCTCCAGCCCCTGAATGAGCGACTGCCCTTCTGTCTCGACCGCCTTTTCCAGCGCATCCGGATTGGTCGCAAGAAAATTCGTCGGCGCCATCATGTCGATAATCTGCTGCGAGAAATACTGCAGACGCCGTTTGTCCTTGGCATCGAGATCCTCAACCGACGCCACCGCCTGCGCGATGGCGGCCGAATTGGTCTGGTATTGTTGGCGGATCAGGCGGAAATAGGGGTTTGTTTCCCACATTGGATTGGAAAATCGCTTATCATCCAGAGGGGTTTCTTCAACCTCGCCGGTTGCGATTGCTTGCTGCGCCTCGGCAAAGTTCAAAACCGACTTGCCCCAATATTCAATTTGTTGTTCCAGCAACTTGGCGGGATTATGCCATGCCTCGGACCAATATGCCGTTGCTGCTCTTGCAAAAAGCTCTTGATTCGGGGCGTCCAAGGCCGGGGTATGCGACTGTTTTACCGCCATGACTTCGATCAGCCGCTTGGAAAGCTGTTCGACCTTTTCCATATTTTCTTTAAGTCGTTCAATGTTTTGTTCAGTTGCTTCTGACATTTGGTCTTCACTTATTGTCATTTTAACAATTCCCCCCTAACCTTGCTGCTGTGCAGAATAACGCCGTGGGTGTCGGGGGGCAAAGCGGTGAATGGTCCGAACTTTAAGGCTGACATTCAGGAGGCCCCTTTCCCATGCGCTATATGATGACATACGACCTGATGGAGACGGTGCGCAACACCAACCAATGGATGGGTGCAACCGCCAGCGCCATGGCATCTTACCCCGCTTTCTCTATGGCGCCCAATCCTGTCTTTAGCATGATGGCCGCCTGGGGCGAAGTGACCGAGCGTACGTTCCAGCGCATGGTCGTCAAACCGGACTGGGGCATTCGCACCTTTACCTGCGAAGATGGGAAGGACCACCTTGTCGACGTCACCACGGTTGTTGAACGTCCGTTTGGCGACCTTGTGCATTTCCGTGTGAACGGCCGCGAAGAGCAGCCGCGCAAGGTGCTTTTGGTTGCGCCGATGTCCGGCCACTATGCCACTCTGCTTCGGTCGACGGTTAAAAGCCTGTTGGTAAATTGCGAAGTCTATATAACTGACTGGCATAATGCGCGCGACATTCCCGTGTCCGAAGGTAAATTCGATGTAGAGGACTATACACTCTATCTTGTCGATTTCATGAAAGAACTTGGCCCTGACACGCATGTTGTGGCCGTTTGCCAACCTGCACCTCTTACATTGGCCGCAACTGCCTACCTGGCTGAGGTCGAGCCAAAGGCGCAACCCAGCACCCTGACCTTGATTGGCGGACCCGTCGACCCGGACGCCACGCCGACCGATGTCACCGATTTCGGGCGTCGTGTCACGATGGGGCAACTGGAAGAGACGATGATCCAGCGCGTCGGTTTCAAATACAAAGGCGTTGGCCGGATGGTCTATCCGGGTCTTCTTCAATTGGCGTCCTTCATGTCAATGAATGCGGAACGCCACTCCAAAGCGTTTTCTGATCAGATTCAGCGGGTTATGCGGGGTGAGGCCTCGGATCACGATGCGCATAACCGGTTTTACGACGAATACCTCGCCGTCATGGATATGACCGCAGAATTCTATCTTTCAACAGTCGAGCGCGTGTTTAAAAACCGCGAGATTGCCCGGAACGAATTTGTCGTTGCTGGTCACAAGGTGGATATCGGCAAGATCACCGATGTCGCGGTTAAAACCGTCGAGGGCGCGAATGATGATATCTCGGCCCCTGGCCAGTGTATCGCGGCCCTTGATCTGTGCACCGGTCTTCCGGATACGAAAAAGGCCAGCCATGTCGAACCCGGAGCCGGCCACTATGGTATTTTCGCTGGTCGCAGCTGGCGCGACAATATCCGGCCGCTGGTGATTGATTTCATGAACGCCAATACGCGCAAACCGCGTCGGCGGGCCGCCAACAAGAACAAAGTCGCTTAAAGATGAGTTCAACCGCGGGTGAGGGAATGGCCTTCTCCTGCGATTGCGGCGCGTTGCAAGGGCGTATCACGGCTGCCGGCGTGCAATCTGGCACTCATGTCAGCTGTTTCTGCCATGATTGTCGCGCGGCCCAGTTGTATTTTGGGCAACCTGATCCGGCCCCCGGCCCTGTCGATATCCTGCAAATGAGCCCGGAAGAAATCCGGATCGACAAGGGGGCTGAGTATCTTGCGTTGATGCAACTCAGTCCCAACGGAATGCTGCGCTGGTATGCGAAGTGTTGCAACGCGCCGCTCGCAACCACCGCGCGCACGGTCAAGGTTCCGTTTGCCGGATTTATCGCAAATCGGTTCGTCGACCCCGGCGGGCTCGGCCCAGTGACCACGCGCGGATTTGTGCCCCAGCCAGACGGTAAGCAGAAACACGAAAACCTACGTTATGCGGCGGTCGGGATGCTCAGGCGCCTCACCAAGTCCTGGGTGTCCAGAAGTTGGAAAAACACGCCGTTCTTTGATTGTGACAGCGGTGAGCCAGTCGCCAAACCAATCATTCTCAGCAAGGCTGAGCGGGCAAAGTTCTATACATAGGCAGCCCTCACCGGGATACTGAGCCATTCCGTCAGCGCCTTACTTACAACTTGCGCTGCTTCAAGCGTTGGAAGGTGCCCAGCCTCATCCACAATCTTAAGCTCCGCATCTGGAATGAGTTCAGCCATGAAAGCGTGCTTTCGCTGCGGTGTTATCGTGTCATATGCGCCGCAAAGCACCAGTGTTGGCACCTTGATATGTCTTAATTCACCCTGCTGATCCGGTCGTCTTTGCATGGCTCGGATTTGACGTTCAAAAACCTCAGGTCCGACCTCCTGCGCCATCGAAACAACCTCATTCAGAATTGGAATGCGCTGAGGTCCCGGCGCCAACGCCTCAGACCCAATGATCTTGCGCATCACCTCTTCGAGCCGGCCCATTTTGGCTCCGACCAACAATTCCTCTCGCGCGGCCGCTGCCTGCGGGGTATCAGCCTGTGCATCGGTCGCCATCAGACACAGCCGAGACACCCGATCCGGTGCGCGCCTAATAAGCTCTAATGCAACAACACCGCCCATACCCAAACCGCCCAGCGCAAACCGATGTGGCAACTGGTCCAGCAGGGCCGATGCAATTTCTTCGACGCGTTCGCCTAGTGAAATCGGTGCAACTGTTACGGCGCGGGATCGTGACAAGCAGGTGATCTGAGGTTCAAATAGACGTGCATCGCACATCATTTCAGGCAGTAAAACCAGCGGCTCGATCACGCGGGGCCTCGTAACACTTCAGATATTCGAATAGCCTTTTCCAACAGGATGAGAGGTTTTGCACCACCGGGCAAGTTAAACTTCAGGGATAGGAAATCCCCCGAAAGGGTGGGAAATCCGAATATCTTTCGCGGCGTGCCTTTTGGTTTTCACCCGGCTCCTCTCCGGGACGCAGCAGACAGCCGCGCGGTGCGATATAGCTGTCGATGCGACGATGCGGCTTGGGCCGCCAAACCAGATTAAAGGCGCAGAGCTTGGGAAAGAACCAGATCTCGGAATAGTCCAGATGGTCATGCATCCACCACGCCAGATCACGCCAATCGCGCCCGGCATCGTATTGGTCGGCAAACCACGGAATAACAATCGAGGCTCCGGCAATGCGCGCGTCGCCCTCCCCCCTGTCCCAGATGTGACACTCTAGCGGGTTATCGTTGCGGGCGCAGTTCAACCGGTTTTCATTCCCGAACCGGTTCAAAGAGGGTGAGCGATACCCGGACCGGACCGCGATCCGCCCAAAGGTTTCCTCCAGCGGGTCAAGCAAGGTTTGACACAACGCTCGCCCAGTTTCGATGGCAAGATCAGGATTGTCGGGAAGGTTCTGTTTTTTATGGAAATTCCCGATCTCTGAATACAGGAAATCCCGCAAAAAAAAGTGCTTTGACAGACGCACGCGGCCGAGCATCTCAAGTCTCCACATGCTGCCCGGTTTACGCATCTCTACTCTATACCTATCCCGTTCAGCCACTCCAGAATACCCGCCACAGCGGCGTCAGTCTGCCCGGGAGACATCAGCCGCCCCGCAATCACATGCGATGCAGGATCATCCCCCGGCCCCATGGTCACCAGCTCTACCGTCGCAGGGCCACCCCATGCCTCGGCCACTTTGTGGGTCAGATCTGGCCGCACCACCTGATCGTCATCCGAAAACCAAAACAACGCCGGCAACTTGGCCTCCGACACGTCCAGCGCATAGACGGTTTCGACCAACGCAGTCATCGGAACCACCGCCTCCCACGGGTAAACCGATGTCCAGTACGTGTTCTTTTCAGGGTCCTGGCCCGAGACATCGCGGGTTTCCCCCATCACCATCGGCAGCCAACTTCGCGCCCAAGGCAAACCCGGAATCCAGGCACCCGGCGTGTTCACACCGAAGTTGGGCGAGACAAAGACAATCCCGGCCACGTCCTTATTCAGTTCCTCATCCAACGCGGCAGCTACGGCCAGGGTACCACCGGTCGAGGTCGAGATGACAACAACCTTATCCCCTACCGCGCGCGCTGCTGCCAAACCCTCGGCCATGTCATCCATCCAGCCCGATGCCGTTCCTTCGGCCAAGGCATCGCCGTCCTGTCGCCCGTGGCCTTGCAAGCGGGTATAAACAAGGTTAGCCCCCAGCGCGTCAGCCACCAAATCGGGCACCGGGCGGATTTCCTCGGACGAGGCCGAGAAGCCGTGAACGTAGAGCACCGATACCGGCGTGCGCTGCTCTTCAAAGCCGTCTTGCCAGATCACGCGCTTTTCGACGCCCGGAACGATGTCGTCATAGGCAGACTCGGTACTTTCGAAATAGACTTGGACACCTTCGCCGAACTTGCGCGGATCGAAGCGCGGGTTCAGGTTCACCTCTTCACGCGGGCCAAGCCAATAGACCAGCCCGCCAATCGCAACCAGCGCAAGCAGCACGCGCCCAAGAAGCCACCCGAAACGCTGCATCAGCCTCTCCCCATGACTTCAAGCACGGCCTGTTCGATCAGGCTCAAGCAGGGACCATCAGAAAACCGGTGATCCGCATCCTTAACCAAAAGTAGCTGCATATCCGGTCCAGTCGCGTGGTTCAGCAACTGCACGGCCGTTTCCGTTGACACTGCCGTATCCGCCGTTCCTTGCAAAAAACGCACCGGAAATGGCAAGTTCAATGGGTCACGTAACACGAGGCGCTGCCGCCCATCCGTGATCATTCGTTTGGTGATGATGTACGGCTCCATGTAGTCCGAAGGCAATTCAACGTGACCGACGCTATCCAGCGCGGCCCTTTGCTCATCACTGAAGGACGCCCAATACCCATCCTCGGTAAAGTCCGGTGCAGCGGCGATAGTGACCATGCCTGCAAACCGCTCGGGCATCGCTTTGGCCAACAACAGCGCCTGCCACCCCCCCATAGATGATCCTACAACGATCAAGGGCCCGTCAGTTAGTGCAGTGACAGCAGCAACCGTATCCTCGTGCCAATCCCCGATACAGCCATCAGTAAACGCCTCAGAACTTTCGCCGTGGCCAGAATAATCAAACCGCAGGAACGCCTGCCCGCGCGCCTGCGCCCAGGCGTCAAGATGCACCGCCTTGGTGCCCTCCATATCCGATTTCAAACCGCCCAGAAAAACAATGGTCGGACCGGCCCCTTCACTCTTGTGATAGGCCAACCGCCGTCCCTGCGAAGTTTCCAAAATTTCCGCTACTGCCATGAAACCCTCTTTTCTTTTGCAGCATCATGCACGCAACGCGCCCAAGCGCAATTCCCGGATCCAACTTCATCTGGCCTCAAACATCCCGGGGAGCGCGAGGGGCTGGCCCCTCGCCACCGCCCTTGACAGACACGCCACCACCTGCCACATGGGCCGAACACACATAACCCGCAACCGGGCGTTCAGTGGGCGCCAAACCGACGAGGAGAGCCGATATGGCCCTGGATGCAAAATCCGTCTCACTCACCTTTCCCGATGGCAATGCACGATCATACGACGCAGGCGTTACGCCGGCGCAGGTGGCTGCCGACATTTCAACCTCGCTGGCGAAAAAGGCGATCTCGGCCACGGTGAATGGTCAGCACTGGGATCTGCAATGGCCGATTGAGGCGGATGCCGACATCGCCATCCACACCATGAAGGATGAGGTTCAGGCCAATGAACTGATCCGCCACGATCTGGCGCATGTCATGGCCCGTGCCGTACAGGAAATCTGGCCCGCGACCAAAGTCACTATCGGTCCCGTTATCGAAAACGGCTGGTACTACGACTTTGACCGCGAAGAGCCCTTTACGCCCGAAGATCTTGGCCTCATTGAAAAAAAGATGAAAGAAATCATCAACAAGCGCGACCCCGTCACCACCGAGGTTTGGGACCGTCACCGCGCAATCGAGTTCTACAAAGCCAACAATGAGCCCTACAAGGTCGAGTTGATCGAATCGATTCCGGGCGATGAGCCGCTGCGCATGTACTGGCACGGCCATTGGCAGGATCTGTGCCGTGGCCCGCATTTGCAGCACACCGGCCAACTTCCGGCTGATGCTTTCAAGCTGATGTCTGTTGCAGGGGCCTACTGGCGCGGCGACAGTAATCGCCCGATGCTGCAACGTATCTATGGGGTGGCCTTTACCGGCAAGGAAAAGCTGAAAGCTCACCTACATATGCTGGAAGAGGCAGCCAAGCGCGACCACCGTAGGCTTGGTCGTGAAATGGACCTGTTCCATTTCGAAGAGGTCGCGCCCGGGTCGGTCTTCTGGCACCCAAACGGCTGGCGCATTTTCCAGACTCTGATCGGCTATATGCGCCGGCGGCAGGAAGCAGCAGGTTACGTCGAGGTGAACTCACCCGACATCATGGACCGCGCCTTGTGGGAAACCTCCGGTCACTGGTTCAATTACATGGACAACATGTTCCTCGCCAAAACCCACGACGACCGGGACTATGCACTGAAGCCGATGAACTGCCCCGGTCACATGCTGATCTACAATCATGGCGTTCGAAGCTATCGCGACCTGCCAATGAAGATCAGTGAGTTCGGCAAGGTACACCGCTACGAACCGTCCGGAGCGCTTCACGGGCTGTTACGCGTGCGCAGTTTTACTCAGGACGACGCGCATATCTACTGCACGCCTGAGCAACTGACCGAAGAGTGCCTGAAGGTTAACGACCTCGTGCTTTCGATCTATCGGGACTTCGGATTTGACGATGTGCACATCAAACTTTCGACGCGGCCCGAGAATCGGATTGGCAGCGACGAAAGCTGGGATCTGTCCGAAGGCGCGTTGAAAGCGGCCCTGGATCAGGCGGGGCTCGCCTACACGATCTTTGAAGGCGAAGGCGCATTTTACGGGCCTAAGTTGGAATATGTGCTGCGCGACGCCATTGGTCGTGATTGGCAATGCGGCACCCTTCAAGTGGATTACAATCTGCCAGAGCGCTTCGGTTCGACCTATGTGACCGCTTCTGGCGAACGACGTGCACCCGTGATGCTACATCGCGCGCTCTTTGGGTCATTGGAACGTTTCATCGGCATCCTGATCGAAAACTGGGAAGGCAAGCTGCCGTTCTGGCTGGCGCCGCGTCAGGTTGTTGTCGCCTCCATCACATCCGAAGCGGATGACTATGTGGCCGAGGTGGTCCAGACCTTAAGGGCTGCCGGTGTTCTCGCCGAAGCGGATATTCGCAACGAAAAGATCAACTACAAGGTCCGCGAACACTCGGTCAGCAAGGTTCCGGTTATCCTGGCCGTGGGTCACCGCGAAGTCGAGGAACGCACGGTGACAGTCCGCCGTTTGGGTGAAAAACAAACGCAGGTTCAATCGCTTGAGGCTGTAACAAACGAGCTTTCCAAAGCCGCCACCCCGCCTGATCTGGTGTAACATTGGCAGCAAATTGCCGGAAATCCGGCCCTGATTTTGGGGCCGGGTTGAAATATTTGTCATTTTTCAATTTTAAAACAGTCTGTTAACTTGCAATAGGGCATGACTTGTCCTGACGGGCTTGTGAGACACGGGCTCGTGAATTTAACTCTGCCCGACAAGCCATTACCTTTGTTATCGTTAAAACAGACATACGCAGTCACCAAAAGGAACACCGAGATGTCGAACACAGCAAAAACCCTAGTTATCGCAAGCGCCGTAGCAGCAGCAGTTGCAGGCAGCGCAACCACCGCAACCGCTCAGGCCAAAGAAAAGTGCTACGGCATTTCGCTGGCTGGTGAAAACGACTGTGCCGCCGGTCCCGGCACCACCTGCGCGGGCACTTCGACTGTCGACTATCAGGGCAACGCATGGACCCTCGTTGATGCAGGCACCTGCGCAGATATCGAACTCCCGGCACAAGCTGATGGCACTCCGCGCAAAGGCTCACTGGAAGCACAAGAGCGCGACCTGCCGGCATAAGAACTTGGTCTAAAAATTCAGGGGCGGGCCAAAACGCCCGCCCTTTTTTCTTCGTAGTCGAGGATCTGGCAATGTTGGATGATGCACTTAGGTCAAACCGTCTGCCCGCCGCGCCGGGCGTTGGATACAAACCACAGCATTTCGCGCAGATACTTGAACAGGCGCAACCCGTTGCGTGGCTAGAGATTCATGCCGAGAACTATATGGGCGATGGTGGGCGGCCTCTTGCCCAACTACGGCACCTCTCCGAACAGTTCCCGATTTCAGTTCATGGCGTCGGCCTGTCAATCGGGGGGGAAGGTCCGCTGGATACCGAGCATCTGGCACGTCTGAAGCATTTGGTCGGCTGGCTGGACCCTGCCAGTTTTTCCGAACACCTGGCCTGGTCTACGCATGACAGCCATTTCCTGAACGATCTCTTGCCCCTTCCTTACACGGACGCAACGCTGGCCCGCGTCTGTGAACACATTGATCAGGTGCAAGAGGTTGTGGGGCGGCAAATGCTGCTTGAAAACCCTTCCAGCTATCTCGCGTTCGAGGAAAGTTCGTGGTCCGAACCTGATTTCCTGCGCGAGGTCTCACAGCGTACGGGATGCGGATTGTTGCTGGACGTAAACAATGTGTTCGTATCGGCCACCAACCTGGATTTCTCGCCGCAGGGCTATATCGACGCCTATCCCTTGGACAAAGTTGGCGAAATTCACCTTGGCGGCCATGATGAAGATCAGGATGACCACGGCCACCCCTTGTTGATCGACAGTCACGGGCGTGAGGTTGTTGACCCGGTCTGGGCGCTGCTGGACTATGTTCTTGACAAGTCAGGCCCCAAACCATTGCTGGTTGAATGGGACACCGATGTCCCTGACTGGCCCGTATTGCGGGATGAAGCGGACCGCGCGCAGGCGGCACTGGATCGAGTTCCAGCATGAGCGTCTCACAGACAGCTTTTCACTCTGCGCTGCTGGACCCCTCAGCAGCCATCCCAGAAGGGCTTCTGGACGCTGCCGCACACCCCGCTGGGCGCCGATTCAACGTATATCGGAACAACGTGGCGGCTTCGCTCACAGAAGCGATGCATCAGGCCTTTCCTGTGATTGCGAAATTGCTTGGCGCGCAAAACATGGATGGCTTGTCCGGACTCTTCCTGCGCCGGCATCCGCCCTCATCACCGCTGATGATGTTCTATGGCGAGGCATTCCCGGACTTCCTGGCCGGAATGGAGCAGCTTTCACACCTTGGCTACTTGCCCGACATTGCACGGCTGGAACTGGCCCTGCGTCGCGCCTACCACGCTGCGGATAGTCAGGCCGCACCGGCGGATGCGCTGGCGCTTCCACCCGAGGATATCATGAACGCGCGCTTGGAATTTGCCCCTTCGATGCAGGTTCTGCGCTCTGACTGGCCAATTTATTCCATCTGGCGCTTCAACTCCGAAGAAGGCGCACCAAAACCCGAACCTGGTGCCCAAGACGTTCTGATCACCCGACCCGACTATGACCCGCTTCCACAGCAATTGCCTGCTGGTGGTGCTCAATGGATTGCGGGCCTCCAGGCCGGAAAAACCATTGGTGTCGCGTTTGAAGAAACAGCGGCACAATCCCCCGAGTTTGACCTTGGGGCCACTCTGGCGCTTCTTTTACAAGGCGGCGCAATAACTTCTGTGATTATCGAAAGGCTGGCAAAATGACTGCCCTGATCTCATTACACAACAATACTCTGGGTCGACTGGAGTTGACCGCTGACTGGTTGACACCGACATTGGCCCGGGTGGTCTTTGCAGCAACACTGCTGGTGTACTACTGGAACTCCGCGATGACGAAACTGGGCAACGGGTTTTTTGGCTTCCTGTTCCCGTCCGACGGCGCCTATGTACAGATCTTCCCAAAGGCGATGGAAGCGGTCAGCTATGACAGCTCGCAACTGGGCATTATTCACTGGGCGATCGCTCTGGCTGGCACCTGGGCTGAATTCCTGCTGCCAGCACTGATCGTTGTTGGCCTTCTGTCGCGCTTTGCAGCTTTGGGTATGCTCGCATTTGTCTGGGTACAGACTATTGTGGACGTCACCGGCCATGGTGCTGCGCTGGGTAGCTACTTTACCAATGCGACGACCTTGCTGGACGATCGTACAATCTGGTCGTTTCTGTTTCTGGTGATCGTCATCAACGGCGCCGGTCCGCTTTCGCTGGACCGTATCCTGAAGATCAAGTGATCTAAAAATGCGCCTTGGGCTGGTCCGGTTTACCCGCGGCTAGCCCAAGGAGGCCAGCCACGGCTGCGAACGCCACCGGGAACATTGTAAACGCGTTAAAGCCAAACGCATAGTACATCCCGGCTGCTGAAATCAGTAACAACACGCCTGCAACCAGCGCCCGTGCATGGGCCATCGCACCCCCGGCAATTGCGAGCAACGGCGCGATGATCGAAGCGATCTGTATGACCTGCGCGTTGTCCACCTGCTCGGCAAAACCCTCGATCTCTCCGTACCGGTCGATCAGTTCGACGTATCCATAGCCGAAAAAGCCAACGATCATACCGATCAGACCGGCGATCACGCCCAAAATCATAGCTGCGTTGCGCATTCATTACCCTCTTACTTGCGACAATTCACATAGTTACCCGTTTACTCGACGCCAAGACCTGCCCGTGTCTGCGGCGACCATCCCAGGAAAAGCTCACCGTCACGCTCAATCAAAGGGCGCTTCATCAGGGTTGGATGATCTGCAAGCAGCTCTAGCGGCGGCCGCGCGCGCTGAGTATCGTCCAATCCGCGCCACGTTGTTGACCGCGTGTTGAGCAAAGCCTCGCCGAAACGATCCAGTGCCTGTTGCAGCACATTCTCAGGCACGCCGTCGCTGCGAACGTCGAAGAATTTGGCATCTGGAAGTGTTTTCAAAGCCTTACGGCAGGTATCACAGGTTTTCAGGCCAAAAAGGCGCATATCTTGGGTCTTCCCTTTTTTGATTGAATTTTCAGCATTTTTCTACGCGCACGTCGGTAATTCTTGATTTTTTACTTTACCGTGCAATGTTGAAAAAGACGAAATACGCATTTTGGGCTGTCTCGCATGTGCGGAACGGCCATAATTTGCGGCGACGTCAATCACTGCCCCCACCAATTTTGTGGGACAACGTGCAAGTAGAAGGAGACACGGGAAATGCCAACTGGCACCGTGAAATGGTTCAATACCACTAAAGGCTACGGCTTTATTGCGCCTGATGAAGGCGGCAAGGACGTATTTGTTCACATCTCGGCCGTTGAACGGTCTGGGCTGACTGGGCTGGCTGACAATCAGAAAGTCTCGTACGAGTTACAAGACGGACGTGACGGTCGCCAAATGGCAGCTGATTTGAAGCCGTTGTAAAACAGCCCCGCACAGAGCGGGCGGTCAAAACAGGCCAACGGCCAATTGACGGCCGTTGACCGCTTCCCAAAAGGTCAAAGCACCTTACCCTCGTGCCGGGTCGTCGGCGGCATGAGTGTACCAGTCGTGACCCATCGCGACGATACATGAAGTTCCGGTGGCATAGGTCATAACCATCGTCCAATCCCCTGATTTGCTCGTCCAAACCTCCATCACTTGCTCAGGGCTGCGGACGCCGGTTGCTGTACGTTTTGCGCGGAATTGGCGGGTCAGTTTTTCGTGCATATGAGAAGTTGGCTCGCAAATCACCTCGGCAATCGGGGATTTTGCATATGCTGCCGGTACCAACGTCAGGCACAGGCAGACCATACTTATCGCAGCAGTTCGGATCATACCTCGTTTGTAACGGTTTTACGACGATCTGTATAGACAAGCGATATGCGAAATTACGCCTTTCGAATAACCGTCTCGAACTCACGCCAT
Organism: Ruegeria sp. AWH4_226; assembly: GCF_056159225.1. NCBI lineage: Bacteria > Pseudomonadati > Pseudomonadota > Alphaproteobacteria > Rhodobacterales > Roseobacteraceae > Ruegeria > Ruegeria sp. AWH4_226. The sequence continues at coordinate 1,475,296 of NZ_JBSWUU010000001.1, forward strand.
TCCCGCGCCGTCATTCCGGAGTTTTCCTGTGTCACCGCCTCACCCGCCAGCATCCTACGCAGGCAGTCGACCATTTGCGCTGAAAGATTGACCGCGCCCAGACGGTAATCCTCAAACGCTTTGTAGGCAAACGGCACCCAGTCGGCGACGATCTTGCACATCGTCTCGGCGTAGACGCGGATTTCGTATTGGGCGTGCGGGTCGGCCCGCAGACGCAGGAAGTGGAACAGATTGTGCAGGTCCACCTTCCAGTACCACTGTGTGTAGATATTGGCGGGCAGGTTCATCCGCGCCAGTTCACGTGCCAACCCCTGTTGTCCATCTTGGCTGATCATTGCTTCGTAATTGTCATAGCAGCGCGCGCTATCCGCCTTAAGGATATCCAGAACCCGTGCCGCCTCTTCACCTTCCAAAGCAGAGCCGCGGCCCTGATTGTTGACTTCGGACTGTGCTGCCACGTGGTCGGGTGCCGGGATATAAAATTCACGATCCAAAATCGAGTAGCGCGCAGAGTATTCGTTTACATTCGCGGTACGGTGGCGAATCCATTGCCGGGCAACAAATACGGGCAATTTGACGTGCAGCTTGACCTCACACATCTCGAACGGGGTCGAATGCCAATGACGCATCAGATAGCGGATCAAGCCTTCGTCATTCTGAACGGATTTGGTGCCCTTGCCGTATGATACCCGTGCCGCCTGACAGATCGCCGCGTCATCACCCATATAGTCAATCACACGCACAAACCCGTGATCCAGCACCTGATGCGCCGTATACAGGTGCTCTTCCATACCCGCAGCCACAACGCGGCGTGTGGGATGCGATTGCGCCCGTTGCGCTTCGATCTCGGCCAGTTGGTCAGAAGACAGCGGCATGAAATTTCCTTTCCAGCAATGAGTCGCTGACCACTATATATCGGCAATTCTTCGACCGGAACCGCGATATGTGCGCTCATTTCCTGTAACGCAAAATTGTGTCCCTGCTGCCCCTCGACACTCTTGGTCCGCGCGCTAAGGTGCCCTTTATTACCTGAACAGAAAGGAAGCCACTATGGGGCTGACATATCTTCACACCATGGTCCGCGTGAAGGATCTGGAGAAGTCGATGGCGTTCTACGAACTCCTGGGTCTGAAGGAAACGCGCCGCTATGATAGTGAACAAGGGCGGTTCTCGCTGATCTTCATGGCGCCTCCGGGGCAAGAGGACCGGCCGATCGAACTGACGTACAACTGGGATGGGGACGACGCGTTGCCCAGCGACAGCCGTCACTTCGGTCATCTCGCCTATGGCGTCGACAATATCTACGAGACCTGCCAGCACCTTCAGGACAACGGTGTGGTGATCAATCGCCCGCCGCGGGACGGTCGGATGGCCTTTATACGCTCACCCGACAATATTTCGGTTGAACTGCTGCAAAACGGGGATGCGCTAGAGCCCGCAGAGCCTTGGGCCAGCATGGAAAGCACCGGCCACTGGTGAGTCGGTGGCTGACAGCAATGGGGTTGGCTGCTTTGGCCAACCCGCTTCGGGCTGAAACCTGCCGCCTTGCCCTGGCATTGGCCATGGATATCTCTACCTCGGTAGATGCGACAGAGGACGCATTGCAACGGCAGGGTTTGGCTGCTGCTCTGGTCGCCCCAGAGGTATCACAGGCGTTCTTTTCTTCCCCCATGCCCGTCGCCTTGGCCGTGTATGAATGGAGCGGGCGTACAAACCAGCGCATTATCCTGAACTGGACAATGATAGACACCCAGGCTGATCTTTTGGCGGCTGCGGCGACCGTGCAGCAATCGGTTCGTTCTGACAGTGGATCGGCCACGGCGATGGGGTATGCTCTGGCTTTTGGCGCCACATTGATGCAGCAAGCGCCAGCCTGCCTGTTCCAGACCATTGATCTTTCCGGCGACGGGTCAAACAATGACGGGTACGGGCCAGCTTCGGCCTATCGCCATTTCCCCTTCGAGAACACAGTTGTTAACGGGCTGGTCATCAACGCCGCCGATTTTGAAGGCGAATTGTACCTGATCCCGTTTTTCGAAAACAACGTTCTGTACGGCCCCGGTGCCTTTCTTGAAATTGCGCAGGGATTTGAAGATTTTGAACGTGCCATGCGACGCAAACTGGAACGCGAGTTGACCGGCTTGCAAATCGGCGCATTGCAGGAGGTGGCGCCAAAATGATGCGGGTCTTGGCGGCGTTCCTGAGTGTGATTGCCGGGTCGGCCGCTGCAGAATGTCGTCAAGCCTTGGCTTTGGGGCTAGATGTATCCGGGTCCGTGGATAATGCTGAATACCGCTTGCAAGTGGACGGTTTGGCGGCGGCATTGCGTAAACCGGAAGTTACTCAGTTGATCCTGGCCGAAGCCGCCCCGCCTGTACGGCTTGCGATCTTTGAGTGGAGCGAGCCCGGTCATCACCGTTTGCTGCTGGACTGGACTACTATTCGAAGGGAAGCAGACCTTGAACAGATCGCTTTGGTGCTGACCAACACGCAGCGCAGTACCGCGCCACAGGGGACTGCTGTTGGGGCAGCGATGCTGTACGGGGCTGAACTGCTTTTTCAGCAGGCAGGGTGCTGGCAGCGGACACTGGATCTTTCTGGTGACGGCAAACACAACGTTGGGACTCACCCGCGAGATGCTAAGCAATCGCTCCAATCCTCGGGAATAACCATCAATGGTCTGGTCATAGGTGCAGACGATCCAAGCCGCGGTGACGAGCGTTTTGTACAAGTCGGAGAGCTGTCTGCCTACTATAATACCTGGGTCATTCTCGGCCCAAAGGCCTTTGTGGAGGTCGCCTTGGGGTTCGATGCCTTCGAAGATGCCATGACCCGGAAACTGATGCGAGAACTCAAAGGGCTGGTCTTGTCCGACGCGCGCCGCTGATCAGTAGATGTAGCGGATTTGGTCAGTCCAGTAGCGCTCCACCCTGCGCAGAGATGTTGTGATGTCGTCGATACCTTCCAGCCCCAAAACCCCTCGGGTTTGCAACCCTTCGGCATGGCGGGCGAACAGGTCAGAGACTATATCGCGGATTTCCCGGCCGCGCGGTGTCAGCCGAACGCGGACCGAACGCCTGTCGATTTCGCAACGTTGATGGTGCATATAGCCCATTTCGACAAGCTTCTTGAGGTTATAGCTGACATTGCTGCCCTGGTAATACCCTCGGCTTTTCAGTTCGCCAGCCGTTACCTCATGATCGCCGATATTAAATAGCAAAAGGGCTTGGACCGCGTTGATCTCCAATACGCCGACACGCTCGAACTCATCCTTGATGACGTCCAACAGCAACCGGTGCAGCCGCTCAACCAAAGCAAGCGCCTCAAGATAGCTGGTCATGAAACCCTTGATTGCCGGCGCAGAGACCTGCATTTCCATACTCATCCGACCCTCCGATTCAGTCGCGCAGTTTCAGGCAGCATGAAACGAATTCCCGAAGAATCGGTTAAACTGAAATTTCTTTTATTTTTGAAAAGTTTGAGCGATGTCTGAAATCAGATCCGCATAGGCTTCGGGTGAAGGCACCTGCCCTGTGACCCACTGATACAGGTCCTGATCGTTTTCATGAAGCAGCGCGTCGTACAAATCCAGACCGGCCGCGTCCATCGCCGCCAGATTGCGCTGTGCATAGGCAGATAGGATTAGATCCATCTCTTTGATCCCGCGGCGCATCGAACGCATCTGCATGCGCTTGATCATGACGTCCCGTGTTTCGGTCACTTTCCTTGCTCCAGCATCAAGCGAAGTTTTTTCTCTAGCCGGGCGGTTCGTTCAGCGCAGGCGCGCATCTCGCCGCGGATCGCACGCAGCTCTGCCACCGCACTTCCCAGTTCAAGATTTGTTTCGCCGTCTTCGATCGGGGCTTCCATGCCCTCGCCCTCACCAGTCAGGAGCCACATGATCGAGACGTTGACCATCCCCGCAATCATCGACAACCGGTTCGCGCGCGGTTCGGACAAATCGTTTTCCCAGGCTGCAATCGTCGCTTTCTTGACCCCGAGACGGCGCGCCAATTGAGATTGTGTCATACCCGCCGCTTCGCGCGCACCCGCCAGCCGGTCGCCCAATGTTGCCGCCTCTGGTCCAAACCAGTCATTTTCGTCATTCATCGGCGCCTCCAATCCAGTTTTTCATATCGCTTGATCGTCATTCTGGCGCACCCTATGACAGACAGGTTGAACATACAAACCGAGGCCTCCAATGAGTTTCCTGTCTGCGACACTGTCACGCGTAAAACCATCCCCCACGATGGCGATAACGGCCAAGGCCGCCGAATTAAAAGCAGCCGGGCGCGACATTATTGGCCTGAGCGCAGGTGAGCCGGATTTTGACACGCCGCAAAACATCAAGGACGCAGCCGTTGCAGCCATCGCAGCGGGAAAAACCAAATACACCGCTCCTGATGGCATACCTGAGTTGAAACAAGCCGTCTGCGCCAAGATGAAGCGTGATCACGGATTGGATTACACGCCCGCACAAGTCTCGATCGGGTCCGGTGGCAAACAGACGCTGTATAACGCGCTCATGGCTTCGGTTAACCCCGGTGACGAGGTCATCATTCCGGCCCCCTATTGGGTCAGCTACCCGGATATGGTCCTGCTGGCCGGGGGCACACCGGTCATCGTGGAAACGACGCTTGAAAATCGCTTCAAACTGACCGCCGAACAGCTTGAAGCCGCGATCACGCCAAAGACCAAGTGGTTCATCTTCAACTCTCCGTCAAACCCAACCGGTGCCGGCTACAACCGCGATGAGTTGAAGGCGCTGACCGATGTGTTGAAACGCCATCCGCATGTCTGGATCATGTCTGACGATATGTATGAACACCTGGCCTATGACGGGTTCAAGTTTTGCACTCCGGCAGAGGTCGAACCAAGCCTTTATGACCGGACGCTGACCTGCAACGGTGTGTCCAAAGCCTATGCCATGACCGGCTGGCGCATCGGCTATGCTGCTGGACCGGTCGAGATCATCGCTGCGATGCGCAAGGTTCAGTCGCAGTCAACGTCCAACCCCTGCTCGATCAGTCAATGGGCCGCAATCGAGGCGTTGAATGGCACACAGTCTTTCCTGGCCCCGAATAATGAAACGTTCAAACGTCGTCGCGATCTTGTGGTTGGCATGTTGAACAAGATCGAGGGTATCACCTGCCCGACACCTGAGGGTGCGTTCTATGTCTACCCGTCCATCGCCGGGCTGATCGGCAAAACGACCCCGGCGGGCACGCTGATCGACTCGGACGAAGCGTTCGTCACTGCTCTGCTGGAAGAAGCGGACGTTGCCGTTGTATTTGGTGCAGCCTTTGGTCTGTCTCCGAATTTCCGGGTCAGCTATGCAACGTCGGACGAGGCTCTGACCGAGGCCTGCACCCGCATCCAGCGCTTCTGCGCATCGCTAACCTGATCCGGAGATCTTGATGACCGCCGAACTGCCCGAATATTACTTTCGAATCCGCGAGAATGGCGCGGCCGTTTTCAGGATCGACACTGAAAACCGCCAGCGACGGATCGAGATGGATCAGATCGCGGTCATCAATATCCGCAATGGCGAGGTAAAGCCGCAGGGCCAACGCACACTCAGCGAAGCCGATCAGGCTGAAATCGCGCGATGGATGGCCGAACGCAAAGCCCTGTTGGCGCAGCGTGATATCGACGATATCCACCGCGCCGTCGACTATTTGAACCTAACCACGCAATGGGCACAATCAAAGGCCACGGATCAGCAGCTTGAGGATGTTACCGACCGTTTGCTGCTGGCGATGCACGATCTGCGTACGGTACTGGTGCGCAAAAAGGCAGACCGTCTGAGCAAGGGCTAAACGAACGTTATTCCGCTGGTACAGCTATCCTACGAACCGATCTGAGCCAGAACCGTGCCATAAGCAGAACCGCAGCACAGGCGAGGCCAAGGACGAGGCCCAGCCAAACTCCGATTCCATCCATACCCTGAACGAAGCCGAAATAGTAAGACGCGGGAATCCCCACAACCCAATAGCTGAGCCCTGCCATCACCATCGGAATCTTGGCGTCCTGCAAGCCGCGCAGCAGGCCCAACGCGATCACCTGTGCACCATCCACCAACTGGAACAACGCGGCCATCGCCAACAAGCCAGTACCAATAGCCAGAATCTGGGGCCGCAACGGATCGTCAGGTTCCATGAACAGTGAAATCAACGGCTCGGCGCAAGTCAGGAACAGGACAACCGTCAGCACGGACATAACCAAAGACATCCCCGTCACTGCAATGGCACCCTTTTCCAGATGTGGACGATCTCGCCGACCCAGAGCGTTCCCGGCCCGGATCGTTGCCGCATTAGACAGGCCCAGATGAACCATGAATGTGGCCGAGGCGAGGTTCAGTGCAATCCCATGCGCCGCAAGCGGCACCTGCCCCAGCCAGCCCATCATGATGGCCGACATCGCAAACAAACTGACCTCAGCCAGCGTGGTCAGGCCAATTGGCACGCCAAGGCGCAGAACGCTTACAAACATCTCCCAATCCGGACGCCAGAAACGCTGAAACAGGTTGTGCTCGGGCAAAACGCGCACAGCGTAGATCACAACAAAAACCAAGGACACGATCTGCGTCAGAACCGAGGCGATAGCTGCCCCCATAACACCCAGTTCCGGTGCACCCCAGTTGCCGAAGATCAGCGCATAGTTCGTAACCGCATTTACTACAGCAGCGGTGACAGTGATCCACAAAACGATCTGGGTGCGTTCCAGCGCGGCCAGATAGGATTTCAAAACCATCACAATCAGCGCGGGAAACAGCCCCCAACCCGCAACCCGCAAGTATTTCGACGCGGTTTCAGCAACTTCCGGTTCCTGTTTCAACGCAATCAGGATCGGGTGGGACCACCACAAAAGGGGCATCATCAGCGCCGCATAGATCAACGACAACCACAACCCCATACGGGTTGAGCGTCGGATGCTGGTCTCATCCTCTTCTGCCGCTGCGGTTGCGACCATGGGCATCACGGCCCATCCAAATCCGGCTCCGAACAGGAAGAGCACGAAAAAGTAGCTGCTGGCCAACGTTACGGCGGCAAGCGCCTCGACCCCGTACCAACCCAGCATGATCGTATCGGTCAAACCAATCGCGAACTGCGCCAGATGTCCGCCGATCAGCGGCAGACCCAACACAGCTATGGCCCGGAAATGTCCGCGATATGTCATGACCTTGTTCATCGCCTCAGCCATATGCCCGGCCAAAGGCCGGGACAAGAGGCGATCAATGAATTTTCAGAACAAGCTCTTTACGCGATGAGCCGACGCCGCTTGTCAACGCCCATCAGGGTGGAGGGTATTTCCCAGAATGTGCTCGGACCGGTGAATGACGTGATGCGCCTGCCCGACGATCAACGGATCAGGTTGCCCGACAATGTCCTGATCCTTGTCAGGATAGTCCAGCGTCGAAAGGAAGTGGCGCATTGTGTTCAGGCGGGCACGTTTCTTGTCGTTGGACTTCACAATGGTCCAGGGCGCATCGGCGGTGTCGGTATAAAAGAACATCGCCTCTTTCGCCTCGGTATAGTCGTCCCACTTATCAAGGCTGGCCTTGTCGATCGGTGACAATTTCCACTGTTTCAACGGGTCGGTCTCACGGCTCTTGAAACGGCGTTGCTGTTCTGTCTGAGTGACCGAGAACCAGTATTTGTACAGCTGAATCCCGGATCTCACCAACATCCGCTCCAATTCAGGCGTTTGCCGCATGAACTCCAGATATTCATTGGGCGAGCAAAAGCCCATCACGCGCTCAACACCTGCACGATTATACCAAGAGCGGTCGTAAAAGACCATTTCACCGACGGTGGGAAGCTCTTGAATATAGCGCTGATAGTACCACTGCCCCTTCTCCTCCCACGTGGGCTTGTTCAAGGCGACGACACGCGCCTGACGGGGATTAAGATGCTCCATAAACCGTTTGATCGTACCGCCTTTGCCCGCGGCGTCGCGCCCTTCAAACAACAGTACGAACCGCTGTCCGGTCTCTTGCGCCCAAAGCTGCACCTTGAGCAACTCGGCCTGCAATTGGGCTTTCTGCGCCTCATAGCTGCTGCGCGCCATCTTGCGGCCATAAGGGTATTTGCCGCTTTCGAATGCCTGCCGAATACGCTCGGGGCTGGGCTGCAATGGCTCAGATGTGGGTGCTGGGGTAATTTCGACAATCAGGTCTGCTTGTTCGATTGGTGTCGCGGCGTCCATTCAGTTTTTCCTTTTTTGTTATCCGATCGAACCCCTAGCAGAAGACGCGATTCTGCGCTTTGACGCGGGTCAAGTTGACAATTTCTGCAACTCAGTGAGGTTACCTGCGAGAGGTCAAAGCATGGATGCACACTTCATCGACCTGAACGGCCGGTCCTTTTATCTGCGCAGTTGGGGAAAACCCGACTTGCCACCCTTGCTGATGCTGCATGGCTTTCCCGAATACGGCGAGGCGTGGAGCGATTTGGCCCCGTATCTGTGCGACCGGTTTCATTGCCTTGCCCCGGATCAACGCGGCTATGGGCAAAGCTGGTGCCCGGAAGGTGCCGAGAACTACACGCTGTCAAAGCTGGTCTCTGACATGGCAACGCTGGCCCAGCGCTTTACGACACCTCTCACCGTTCTGGGTCACGACTGGGGGGCATCGGTTGCCTATGGGCTGGCCATGTTCCGACCCGATCTGGTCAGCCACCTGATCATCGCCAACGGTGTCCACCCGGTACCGTTTCAGCGGGCTATGGCCACCGGAGGGGCGCAATCCAAGGCATCGCAATACATCAACGCGTTTCGCAAACCGGATGCGACAGCGCGTTTCTCGTCAAACAACTTTGCCAAGCTTGAGGGTTTCTTTCGTCACGGCATGGGCGTCGATTGGCTATCAGAGTCTCGGATGCGCGCGTACCGCACCGAATGGTCCCGGCCAGGCCGGCTTGAGGCGATGTTGAATTGGTACCGCGCATCCCCTCTTGTCGTCGCGAAACCCGGAGTGCCGCGCACTGACCTGCCTGACCTGCCGACAGAGCGCCTCATGGTGCGATGTCCGCACCTTCTGCTTTGGGGGCCTGAGGACAAAGCCCTTTTGCCTGAGGCAACCGCAGGCCTTGAGGTGTTTGCCCCCAACGTGACCCGCATCAACATCCCAAACACCGACCACTGGCTGCACCACCAGAAACCACAGGCCGTCGCAGATGCCATCCTGAGCTGGATCTCAAATGGCTGACCAGACCCTTCATCTGGCCCCAAATATCCCGGGGAGCGCGAGGGGCTGGCCCCTCGCCCCTGACCTCACCGATGACCCCAATCGTCCGGGTTGTCCGAGTTGTTCGGCGAAAGCCCCAGAACGTCGCCCTTGGTCGAACAGCCCAATCCCAAAACCGTGCGGTTCGCGTAAGAAAAATACGCGCAGACCTGGTTGATCTCCAGGATTTCACCGTCATCCCAACCGGCCTCGCGCAATGCGATCACATCCGCTTCCGAAATGTCCCCCGGCGCTTTGGTCAGTTTGCGCGCATATCTCATCGCCGCAACCTGCGCCGCGTCCAGGGGGGCCTCTTCGGGCCGTTGCGCCTCGATCGCGGCTCGTATTGCATCCCCACGCGCCGCATCACCCAAAAGTCGCTGCAACCCACTGAAATGATGCTCAACGCAATAGGCGCACTGATTCAGAGAGCTGACCCAAACACCCAAGACCTCAAGAAACCACTTCGGGACCTGGTTGGCCGAATGGTGCAGGACATTTTTGTACAGCACCATATGGCCTTCCATCGAATGTGGCCGCAACGAATGCGCCATCATGATATTGTCCACGTTGTTGTCTGGCCCCGTAACCCGCTCATACAATTTTTTCAGCTTGCCTGTGGCTTGGTCAAACGGAACAGTCTTTATCCAGCTCATTCGCTCTCAGTCCTATTTTTTATCTGTCTCAGCTTCACTCTGCCCGATTTGGCACGAATCTGGATCAACACTCCATGCCAAGCTATTCTAACCAAACGTAAGGGAGGGAGTATCGCATGGAAATGACGGAAAAAACTGTCGCCGAATGGTATGCCAACCACCCGATCTCAGCACCGCATATCCTGACAAAGCTGTCGAGGGATCACGGCCTGCCCGCAGCGGTTCGGCCACAGGATCTCTATCCCTACGATCAGGACCACTATGATGGTCTGAATGCAAATGACCGGCTGGCAGACAAGGCTGGGATGAAATCGGGCGACCGCGTTCTTGACGTTTGTTCCGGGCTTTGCGGTCCCGCGCGCTGGTATGCGGCCGAGCGCGGCGTTGACGTGACAGGCATCGACATCAGCCCCAACCGCGTCGACGGAGCCCGTAAGCTGAACACGTTGGTTGGGCTACAGGATAAAGTACACCCCGTTTTAGGCAGCGCATTGGACCTGCCGTTTGACGACAGCCGATTTGACGCGGCGGTCAGTCAGGAATCGTTTCTGCACATTCCCGACAAAGCCAAAGCCCTGTCCGAGGTGTTTCGCGTCCTGCGTCCGGGTGGCAGATTTGCCTTTACTGACTGGGTGATGCATTCTGCCCTGCCGGATGATGAGTTCGAAAATTACCGCCAGCGGTTTGCGTGCCAATCTTTGTTCAGCATCCCAGAGTACACAGCCCACCTGCAACAGGCAGGGTTTACCGTTATCTCCGCGGATGATGTGACGGCGTCCTGGGGCGAAATTCTGGCGCGGCGGCTCAGCATGTATCAAACGCTGGACGCAGAAGCCGAACGCGCCGGCAACCCGTCCAAAGGGAATGAATTCCTCAAGATGTACGCGCAATTCGTCAGCGATGTGAAACAACGGCGGATTGGCGGCGTAAGGTTAGCGGCTGAAAAACCTCAATAACCTTCCTTTCAGCCTCATTTTAACAGCGCCTAATACGATCACTGGCCCACAACACCTCGGGCCCCTCTTCCCCCGGACCACATCACCTGCCATAATAAGAGACAATCTATAAACATGAGCAGCACAATGCCCGACGATCTGTTGACGCCCAGCGCGACCACTACCTATGACGCCTCTTCCATCGAAGTGCTCGAAGGTCTTGAACCGGTTCGCAAACGCCCCGGCATGTATATCGGTGGCACGGATGAGCGCGCCTTGCACCACATGGTGGCAGAGATCTTAGACAACTCGATGGACGAAGCGGTCGCCGGTCACGCCAACCGGATTGAGGTCGAGCTGCACGCCGATTACGCCCTGACGGTGCGCGACAATGGGCGCGGTATCCCGATCGACCCGCATCCGAAGTTTCCCGACAAATCCGCGTTGGAGGTGATCCTCTGTACCCTCCACGCTGGCGGCAAGTTCTCGGGCAAGGCCTACCAGACTTCGGGTGGTCTGCATGGCGTGGGTGCCTCGGTCGTAAACGCGCTGTCGGATTCCATGGTCGTGCAGGTGGCGCGGGACAAAACCCTTTTCGAACAACGCTTTTCGCGCGGTATCCCGCTTGGCCCAGTGGAAAAAGTCGGCGCGGCCCCAAACCGGCGCGGTACGACTGTCACTTTCCACGCGGATGAGGACATCTTCGGCCATCACCGCTTCAAACCGGCCCGCCTGTTTAAATCCATCCGTTCGAAAGCCTACCTGTTCTCGGGCGTCGAAATCCGCTGGAAGTCCGCCATCGACGACGGCGAAACCCCAACCGAGGCGACCTTCCACTTCCCCGGCGGTTTATCGGATTACCTGAAAGAGACGATGAACGGCTCGTCCACCTATGCCGAGCAGCCTTTTGCTGGCACCGTGGACTTTCAGGAGAAATTCGGCACTCCGGGCAAGGTCGAATGGGCGATCAACTGGACGCCCTCGCGCGACGGTTTCATCCAGTCCTACTGTAACACGGTCCCCACGCCCGAAGGCGGCACCCATGTCGCCGGGTTCTGGGCCGCGGTCCTCAAGGGGATCAAAGCCTATGGCGAACTCATCAACAACAAGAAGGCCGGTCAGATCACCCGCGATGACCTGATCACGGGCGGATGCGCACTGGTGTCCTGTTTTATCAGCGAGCCGGAATTTGTTGGCCAGACCAAAGACCGCCTCGCCACGGTCGAGGCGCAGCGGCTGGTCGAAAACTCGGTCCGTGACCATTTCGACAACTGGCTGGCCGCTGATACAAAATCCGCGGGCGCGATCCTCGACTTCCTGATCCTGCGGGCCGAGGAACGCCTGCGCCGTCGTCAGGAAAAGGAAACCGCCCGCAAATCGGCCACAAAAAAGCTGCGCCTGCCGGGCAAGCTGGTGGATTGCTCCAGTTCGACCCGCGAAGGCACTGAACTGTTTATTGTCGAGGGCGACTCGGCGGGCGGCTCCGCCAAGATGGGCCGTGATCGCAAGACACAGGCACTGCTTCCCCTGCGCGGCAAAATCCTGAACGTGTTGGGCGCGGCCAGCTCCAAGCTTGGCACCAATGCCGAGATCAACGACCTGACGCAAGCGCTGGGTGTGGGCCTTGGCACCAAGTTCAACGTCGACGACCTGCGCTATGACAAAATCATCATCATGACCGACGCGGATGTGGACGGGGCGCATATCGCCTCGTTGCTGATGACGTTCTTCTTCACCCAGATGCGCCCGATGATCGACGCGGGCCACCTCTACCTCGCCTGCCCGCCCCTCTACCGCCTGACCCAGGGCGCCAAGCGCGTCTATTGTCTGGACGAGGCCGAGCGCGACGAGTGGCTTGAGAAAGGTCTGGGCGGCAAGGGCAAGATCGACGTCTCGCGCTTCAAGGGTCTGGGCGAGATGGACGCCAAGGACCTGAAAGAGACCACGATGGACCCGGCCTCCCGCAAACTGATCCGCGTCACCATAGACGAGGACGAACCCGGCGAGACCGGCGACCTTGTCGAGCGCCTGATGGGCAAAAAACCCGAACTGCGGTTCCAGTATATTCAGGAAAACGCGCGGTTTGTGGAGGAGCTGGATGTTTGAATTCAAAATCACTTTCTGACAAAGACCTAAGTCAATTTGGCCTCAAAGCGACTTGGGTGTACCTGATCATATTGTTAGGCGGCATTCCAGCCTCAGCATTTTTTGGAATCATCCAATTCAAACCGCTGTCACTCAATGAACTGGGAGACTTTTTAGCTGGCGCATTTGGACCACTGGCGATTTTTTGGCTTGTTTTGGGCTTTTTTCAACAAGGTAAAGAACTACGAGCAAGTGTGGAAGCTCTAAACATCCAAGCTGGTGAGTTGAAGAATTCTGTTGAACAACAAAAGGCTATGGTTGGCGTAACACAGCGTCAACTTGAGATCGACGAAGCTGCATTCAAAGAGAATTCATGGCTTAGACAAGAGGCAGAGCTGCCGCATCTAGTTGTAGCTCAGAACGGAGGAGGACAAACTTCAGGCAACAGGCACTACAAATATAAAATCACCAACATTGGCAAGCCAGCGGCCAGAGTCGCTCTATCTACATCTCCAGAAATTGAAAAAATTTACCCTGTGGAATTTAGAGCGGTCCCCAACGGAGGTGAAGCCACTTTCAGTATTCAATTTGACAAAACAACCAAGCAAAAGGACTTCGAACATATCCACGAACTAACGCTTACTACCGAAAACCAGATGGGCCGAATAAAAATTCAAACTTTCAGCTTGAATGGAAAAGAAGTTATCCAAACAAAATCTAAGGTTGAATCTGTTCCTTTCTGATCCCAGCAGATCGCGCGCGGGCAATGTTTCCCAACAGGCGCTTACATTCTTCACTTACTAATCCTAACACCGTTAACAAGCATCATAACAACCAATCTTCTGCTAACTGCACCCAGCCAGAGTCTCAGGTTGGGCGGGTTCGTGCTTGATGCTTTGCATCAAGCATTGGATTGATAGCGTGGGACCTCCCCACCACCCCCCAGCCACCCGCAAACACCCCCCTTGCCTAACCCGTTGATCCCGTTCACAGTTACCCTCAACCCGTCATCCAAGAACGATATTTGAGGTTTTCGAGCGCCCAAGACCCAATTTGAACACGAACAGATTTTCGAACGGGAGGACGACATGAAGACACCTACTCTGGCACTGGCGCTGACCCTGCTGGCCACGCAAGCGCCCGCGCAGCAGATGCTCAGCACCGCATCCCCTATTCCGGACGGGGCCGAATCTCGGTTCTGCTATTACGACGGCATGGCCTATTCCGAAGACGCCTTTGTTCTGATGGTCGGCGACAACACCGTCACCAGCACGGTCAGCACGGTGCAAGAGCGTCTGCTGCGCTGTCACCGCGACGATGACGGCACGTTGAAGTGGCGACCGCAAAGTACCTTCTCGACCAGCAACTGACCCGGGCGGCGGGCCTGCTAGCCTGCTTTACCGTCCAGCCAGTCCGCGATCTGGCCCGCCGGCCCTTCCCAGCCGGGCTCCATAAACAGGAAATGCGCGTGATCTTTAACGGGCAGAAAGGTCGCGCGGTCGCCGTACAGGTCGGCCAGCGCGCGGCAGGTCTTCGGGTTCACGGCCCGATCTTCGGTGCCTGAGACAACCAGTACCGGGCAGTTGACCTTATCCATATCCACCTTCATCGCGTGGTGGTCGTCGAACATCCAGAAAAACATCTCGAACATCACGCGCCCGCTTTCGGCGCCTAAACGGTCGAACACCGCGTGCTGCTGCGCCTCGGGCATTTTGTTGAGCGCGAAGGGGACCATCAGGTCGAACTCGACCCGCATGGGCTGTTTCCAGAACGCCCCGCCCTCCATCAACGCGCGCGGCACGGCGCGCTCGTCATCGGTCTCTGGCAGTGTCCCCCACGCCGCGTTCGGGTTGATCAGAACAATGGCGCTGGCCAAACCGCGCGACGCAACCTGCTGCGCCACCACACCCGCGATAGCGTGACCAAGGATAACCGGCTTGCTGCCCAAACCCCGTACAAAGTCAGAGATATCATCCGTGTAGTCCGTTACGCTGGTGTTGGTCAGGCCGGGGTCAGGCTCGGCCTTTGGGTCCCCTCCGTGATAACGCAGCGCCGGGGTATGCACCGTCCAGCCGCGGCTGCGAAAGAAGTCCGCGTAATCCTGCATGCACCACGGTCCGGCAAAGGCGCCATGGAGCAAGACAATCTCTTTGGTCATAATAACGCTCCCTCATAACTCGATGCGACTATGTGAGATCAGGTGCGTGTTCAGCAAGGTCATCTTGCGTGGCTAAACCGCCAAGCCGATCAGCGCCACACCAATGGCCATCAGGATCGCAGCGCCCAGACGCCGTATCCAGTTGCCTTCATTCAGAAAGATGAAGCCGATCAGGGCCGCAAATATCACCGAGGTTTCGCGAAGCGCAGATACCGCACCCAGCGGCGCGAAGTTCTTGGCATAGAGTACCAGACCATACGCCGCCATCGACACCAGACCACCCAACAGGCCAACCACCCAGACTTTCAGGGGAAGGTCTGTGAGTGTTTTCCGCCTGCGGATTCCCACGAAGCCAGCAATAAACAGGTGCAGAAACGCCCCCCATGCCCAATAGCTGAGCGTATTCCCCGATAGCCGCACCCCGATCCCGTCAAACACGGAATAGATCGAAATACACACCCCGGTCCCCAGCGCGAACAAAAGGGCCGAGCGTCCAACACCTGATCGAAGCGCATTCCAGTTGCTCAGCTGAATCCCCACCGCGATGAGTGCAATTCCAAGCCACGCTTGCAGCGGCAGCACCTCGCCCACCAACGCCATCGCCCAAAGCGACACCAGCGCCGGCACGATCCCACGGGCAATAGGGTAAACGACGCTCAGGTCGCCATGCTGATAGGCTTGGCCCAGCATGTAATAGTACCCGAAATGGACAACGGTCGAGATCAGGATGTAAGGGACGCTTTCTGCGCTCGGCAACGGCAGCGCCAAGACCATCGCACCCCCGGCAATGACGTGACCAAGTGCCACCAAACCCAATGTCGTCGTCCGGTCGGCTGCGGATTTCACGATTGCGTTCCACACTGCATGTAACAGAGCAGCCGCCAGGACTATGGCGATGACAAACGGGGTCACATGTGAACCTTTCGCGCAAAACCGGCCCGCAAGACGGACCGGGTTTTAGTGGCACACTGGTGGTAAGATCACAACGCGGCTTTGAACAAAGCGGTCAGGTTCTCTTCGGTCAACTCAATTGGGTTGCCGCCACAGGACGGGTCGATAATCGCGCCTTTGACCAGTTCTGGGATCGAAGCCTCGGTCACGCCCAGATCGGACAGCTTGCGCGGGATGCCCAGAGCATCGTTAAATTCCTGCACAAACGCCCGGAAGCCGTCGAATCCGCCGTCAATGCCAAGATAAGCCGCTGCAGCGCCGAACCGGTCGGCGATGGCGGGTGCGTTGAACTCCAGCACGGCGGGCATGCACACCGCGTTGGTGGTGCCGTGGTGGGTGTTGAAGACCGCGCCGACCGGATGGCTCATGGCGTGGATTGCACCAAGACCCTTTTGGAAGGCGGTGGCACCCATGGCGGCCGCGCTCATCATCTGGGCGCGGGCTTCGATGTCGGTGCCATCGGCATAGGCGCGCGGCAGATACTCTTTGACCAGCCGCATCCCTTCCAGCGCGATGCCCTGGCTCATCGGGTGGTAATGCGGGCTGGAATACGCCTCAACGCAGTGCGCAAAGGCATCCAGGCCGGTCCCGGCGGTGATGAATTTTGGCATGCCTACGGTCAATTCGGGGTCGCAGATCACCACGGTCGGTAGGACCTTTGGGTGAAAGATGATCTTCTTTGCGTGAGTTTCAGAGTTGGTGATGACACTGGCGCGGCCCACTTCCGAGCCTGTTCCGGCAGTCGTCGGAACTGCAATGATCGGCGCGATGGCATCGGCATCGGCGCGCGTCCACCAATCGCCAATATCCTCGAAATCCCAGACGGGCCGCGTCTGACCGGCCATGAAGGCCACCATCTTGCCCAGATCCAGGCCCGAGCCGCCGCCGAAGGCGATCACGCCGTCGTGGCCGCCCGCGTTATAAGCCGCAACCCCGGCAGCGAGGTTCTGCTCATTGGGGTTCGGGTCCACGTCGCTGAACAAGCCACGGCCCAGACCGGCGGCCTCCATGATGTCCAGCGTGGCTGCGGTTATTGGCAGATCGGCCAGCCCCTTGTCGGTGACCAGCAGGGGCTTTTTCATGCCAGCGGTTGCGCAGGCCTCGGGCAATTCCTTGATGCGGCCAGCGCCGAACTTGATTGCGGTCGGATAGGACCAGTTTCCTTGAAGGCTCATGATGTCACCTTTTTCAGATGGTAGGATTTGGGACGGGTCAGGTTGTGATAGCCGATCACGGACAACCCACCACCGCGTCCGGTGTTCTTGCACCCTGTCCAGCACAGTCCCGGATCAAGGTAATCCGCGCGGTTCATGAACACTGTGCCAGTTTCAACAGCATCGCCCACCCGCGCGGCGCGGTCCACATCGCGCGTCCAGAGCGAAGCGGTCAGCCCGAACTCGCTGTCATTCATCAGCGCAATCGCCGCCTCATCCGAGGATACCTTCATGATGCCGACAACAGGGCCAAAGCTTTCATCCCGCATCACCCGCATGTCGTGGGTGACATTGGTCAGGATCTGAGGAGTCAGATATGCGCCGCCGTCATCTTCGGGGAAGGTGTCGATATGGGCCACGGCCCCGGCCTCGACCGCCTCGGCGATCTGCGCGCGCACTTCGTCGGCAAAGCGCACGTTGGCCATGGGGCCAATCGTCGTCTCAGAATCCAGCGGATTGCCCAGCTTGTACCCTTTGACGATCTCAACCGCCTTGGCGACAAACGCGTCATAAAGGCTCTCATGGAC
This sequence comes from Ruegeria sp. AWH4_226, assembly GCF_056159225.1. Classification (NCBI taxonomy): domain Bacteria; kingdom Pseudomonadati; phylum Pseudomonadota; class Alphaproteobacteria; order Rhodobacterales; family Roseobacteraceae; genus Ruegeria; species Ruegeria sp. AWH4_226. The sequence goes on from NZ_JBSWUU010000001.1 coordinate 1,493,048, forward strand.
ATAAATCCGCTCGATCCCGCAGCAGCACTGGCCCGAGTTGAACATGGCGCCGTCGATCAGCGTGTCGACCGCAGCATCCAGATCAGCATCCTCCATAACATAGCCCGGGTCTTTGCCGCCCAGTTCGGTACCCACGCCGGTAAACGTGCCCGCTGCCGCGCGTTCCATCGCCTGACCACCACCCACTGAACCGGTGAAGTTCACAAAGTCGAACGCATTCCCCGCGATCAGATCGTTGGTCACGTCATGGCTCAGAAACACGTTCTGGAACACGTCCTCGGGTACGCCCGCAGTGTGGAACGCCCGCGCCATACGCTCACCTACCAGCAACGTCTGCGTCGCATGTTTCAAGATTACCGAGTTGCCCGCGATCAGCGCAGGCGCAACCGTGTTAATCGCCGTCATATACGGATAGTTCCACGGTGCCACCACGAACACCACGCCATGCGGGACACGCTTAATATAGCGCTTGAAGGTCTCATCCTCACCCACCGCGATGTCCGCCAACGAGGTCTCTGCTATCTCGGCCATATGGCTGGCGCGCTCGTTGAAACCACCGAACTCACCGCCATAACGCACCGGACGACCCATCATATGGGCCAGTTCGGGAACGATCTCGTCATTCATCGCACCAACGACGGCCACGCCTGCCATCACCAGATCGATCCGCTCTTGCAAAGACCGTGCGGCCCAACTTACCTGCGCCGCCTTTGCACGCCGCGCTGCCTCAAACGCCGCCGCGCGCGAAAGCGTTTCCCGCTCGGCATAAACCGACCCCTCGATCGGCGAGATGCATTTCAACATCTGCACCATGTTCACTCCATTCTTAAAAAGAGCAGGTCCCCTGCTTCATCTGGCCAAAAATATCCCGGGGAGCGCGAGGGGCTGGCCCCTCGCTTCCGCCAGTTCAGGCCCGCTCAAACCCGCGGGCAACTTCCCAATCCGTCACGACACGCTCGAATTCCTCAATCTCCACCTCGGCAGCGCGCGCATAGTGATCGACCACATCATCCCCCATGGCCGCCCGCAACATGGCCGAGCCATGCAGCGCATCCCGCGCCGCACGCAACGTGCCGGGGATCATCCCGGTTTCGCCCTGATAGACGTCGCCCTTTGTGGGGGATTGCAACTCCAGTTCTTCTTCGATGCCCGCGATCCCTGCGGCCAGCATCCCGGCTATCGCCAAATAGGGGTTCATGTCCGAGCCCGGAATACGGCATTCGATACGAACGGCCTTGGTCCCGTCACCGCACAGGCGGAACCCTGCGGTGCGGTTGTCGACCGACCAGATGATCCGTGTCGGCGCAAAGGTGCCCTTCATGAACCGTTTGTAACTGTTGATGTAGGGAGCCATGAAATACGTATAATCGGCAGCGTACTTCAGCAGGCCGGCCATGTAGTGTTTCATCAGCGCCGACATGCCCAATTCGTCCGCCTCATCAAAAAACGCAGGCCTGCCGTCGGCCCATAGCGACTGGTGCACATGGCTGGAACTGCCGACCTTGTCGTGATGCCATTTCGGCAGGAAGGTCGCTGCGTGACCATGTTGCCAGGCGATTTCTTTCACCGCGTTCTTGGCGATCGAATGATACTCGGCAGTCTCCATCGCCGCCGCATATTTGATGTTCAGCTCTTCCTGCCCGGTCTCAGCCTCACCTTTCGAGTTCTCGACCGGTATTCCCGCATTCCACAGATGGTTGCGGATCGGGCGCATCACATGCTCTTCCTTGGTGGTCTGAAGGATGTGATAGTCTTCGTTATAGCCCGAGATCGGCTCAAGATCGCGGAACCCTTCCTTGCGGATCTGGTCAAAACTTTTCTCGAACAGGAAGAATTCCAGTTCGGTCGCGCACATCGCGTCATAGCCCATCGCCTTCAGACGGTTGACCTGCTTTTTCAGGATCGACCGGGGCGCGTGCGGCACTTCTTCGTGCGTGTGATGATCCAGCACATCGCACATCACCATCACCGTACCGTCCAGCCAAGGCACTGGGCGCAGCGTATCCAGGTCTGGCTTCATGACATAGTCGCCATAACCACGCTCCCAACTGGTCGCCGCATAGCCATCGGGTGTCGCCATCTCAAGATCGGTTGCCAGCAGATAGTTGCAGCAATGCGTTTCTTCCCATGCGCCAGCCACGAAATGACCCGCATGAAACCGCTTGCCCATCAAACGCCCCTGCATATCCACCATACAGACCAGCACGGTATCAACTTCACCCGTGTTAACCTTGGATTTCAGATCGTCCAAACGCGCTTCATTGCCCATCCCGTTCTTCCTTTGTCACCTTCTGAGACCCCGGTCTCGTGCTTCGTTTCGCGGCCCTTATTCGTCGGCCTCGCCTTTTTCCATTTCCATGACCAAACGCGTCTCAAGAACCTGTCCGCTCTTGTATAGGATCGGATAGGCAATGGCCGCGATGTGGCCGTGCAGATCGCGCATCGCGCGCAACGTCTCAAGATGCAGATCACTGGTCTGGAAACTTTCGGTCTGCCCCCGTTCCAACCGTTTCAGATGGGCTTTTCGGCTATGGCGTGAGATCCGCTTGACCTCGGCCTTGTCCAGTACCAGCCGTCGGGCACAATCAATGTCATCAACAAGCAACACGTGACGGGCGAGAGAAAAGCTTTTCAAAACACCTGAATGCAGATCCTTCAATTCTTTCCAACCCTGCGTCGAGAACTCGGAACGCTCTGTGTGTTTAACCTGCGCAGTACGGGTCAGGCGCTGCGCAACAACATCACCAGCGGCCTTAAGGCGGATCGCGTATTCCACCAATTCGCGCGCTGCTTTGACCTGCGCCTTGCTCATGTTCTGACGCGGCATACGCGCGACAAAGCGGCGGATCTCAGCAAGTTGCGCATTCACCCTTTCATCTTGTTTCCACAGTGCCGAAATGGCGTCGGTGTCGTCCCGTTCGAACAAATCCAGAATCGGGCGGAACATACGCTCGACCTGTGTGACCATCTGCAACAACTCGTGCCGAACCGAAGACATCGCCACGCTGGCTCCGGATGCGCTGGGATCACTCAGCGGGCTAAGCGCATCCGCGAACTGATCCAATGCGTTCGCCTTGGTTTTTGGATCGGGCAGCAGCATGGTCATCGGGCGTTCCATCCAGTTGGCAAACCCCACGGCCAGCACAAACACGGTGAGGTTAAAGCCGATATGCGCAAGGATCAGCGACTGCCCGGCCCCCGAGACCATCAGCGCCTCGTTCAACTCGGCCACGTTGACGACGATCAGCACCGCAAGCGCCGCGCTGCCCCGCAGCATCAGATTGGCCACAGGGATGCGCCGGGCTGTAGCAGCCAGGTCGCGCGTCAACCAGATCGGAATAAAGGCCGAGCCCAAGTTTGCACCAAGCACCAATGAAAGCCCGGCGGCAAAAGGGATCGCCCCGATTTGCACCAGAGTTACGCACATCAGGATCGTTGCGACCGAGCTGTGCATCACGAATGCTAGTACCGCACCCACGATGAAGGCGCTGAAATAGTCGGTTTCAAGATACCCCGCGATCGCCGGCAGAAAGGCGCTTTCACGGATCGGTTCAACAGCTTCGCGCAGAAACTGAAGGGAAACCAGAATGAAGGCGATGCCTAGAACGATACGCCCGATCAGCCGCACATTGGCCCGCTCGGACTTTAAGTATAGCCAGCCCCCCAACGCCAGCAGCACCGGTTGCAGCCACCCCAGATCGTAGGACAATACCTGAATCACAAGGGCCGCGCCCAGATCGGCACCAAGCACCCCTGCCAGCGCCAAACCAAAGCTGACCATGCCCGCGGCGGCGAACCCGGTCAGCAAAACCGTCACCGCGGCCGAGCTTTGCAGGATCGTAGCCAGAACCATCCCGGCCCCGCCCGCCACGAATGTATTCGAATGGCGCGTCAGAATAGATTGAAACAGAGCACCAAAGCGCCGTTCTATTCCCGTACGCACAAGCCGCACGGCAAACAGCAGCAACATTGTGGCTGCAAAAATCTCGATCAGAAAGCCCGCGATAGCCATCTGTTTACACCCCGGTGAACTTGATCACGCAGCAGCGCGCACAAGGCATTGCTTTTTGTATCAGATCCAGGGTTAGCATTCGAGATTTTGCTTCCTTTGTCATGGATACCGGCGCGCAATGCACACCGCGCGCCGGTACAGTGGGGTTTAGGTATAACGATACGGCCGACCGGCCTTGAGCATTTCGGCGTTGTAGCGTTTGAAGATGTCGACAACCTTTGCTTTGGTCTCGGACTCGGCCGCAATCTCATCCCAGAACTTAACAGCAGCTTCCTCGACTGTTGCCCATTCTTCATCTGGAATGGTCGTCAGTTTAAGCTTGGTGCCGTTCACCCGCAGATTGGCCTCACCACCCCAATACCACCACTGACGATAATAATGCGATTGGTCGCAGCAAACCTTAAACAGCGTTTGCAAGTCCTCGGGCAGCGCATTCCAGCGTTCCATATTGGCAAAGAAGTGGCCCGCCCAAGCACCCGAGATGTTGTTGGTCAGGAAGTAGTTGGTAACATCGGCCCAACCGACTGTGTAGTCTTCGGTGATGCCCGACCACGCGATACCGTCCAACTCGCCGGTCTGCACAGCGACTTCGATATCTTCCCAAGGCAGGGTCACGGGCACAACGCCGAACTGAGACAGGAACCGGCCCGCAGTCGGGAATGTAAAGACGCGCTTGCCCTGTAGATCCGCAAGGCTGTTAATTGGGTCTTTGGTGGCAAAGTGGCAAGGATCCCACGCGCCGGCGCTGATGTGTTTGACACCAACCTTTGAGTATTCTTCGTCCCAGATCTCGTTCAGACCCCATTGGTTGAACAGCACTGGAACGTCTAGCGAGTAGCGGGACGCAAACGGAAAATACCCGCCGAAAACGGTGACTTCGGTGGGCGACGCCATCGAGTCATCATCCGATTGCACCGCGTCGATGGTGCCCCTCTGCATGGCGCGGAACAGCTCACCTGTAGGAACAAGCTGATCGGCGTAGAACAGCTCGATCTGCATACGGTCGCCAGCGATCTGGTTGAACATTTTGATCGCCGGGTCGATCACATGCTCAGCCAGCGCCGGGCCCGCATAGGTCTGCATCCGCCACGTGATGGTGCTCTGCGCCAGCGCGGGCGTGGCCAGGGGCGCAGCAGCAACGCCGACACCGGCGGTCTTTAGAAACTTGCGTCTTGTAGTCATGTCAATTTCCTCTCTGTTAAAGTTACCTGTGCCCATTCACCGGGCATTCTTTTTAGTTTCCATAGACATAACCGGGCAGCCATAGCGCGATTTCCGGGAACGCCATTATAATCACAAGGGCCAGCACCATCACACCGACAAACGGAATGATCGAGCGGTAGATGTCTCTCAACCCGATCTCGGGCGGTGCCATTGCGCGCATGAGAAACAGGTTATAGCCAAACGGCGGCGTCATATAGGCAATCTGAGTGGTGATCGTATAAAGTACCCCGTACCAGATCAGATCAAACCCCAGCGCGCCCACAAGCGGTACATAAAGCGGGGCAACGATAACCAACATGGCCGTGTCGTCCAGAAACGTGCCCATGACGATAAAGCTCAGCTGCATCAGGATCAGGATCATCCACGGCGACAAACCAAGCTGCTGCGTGAACAGATTCTCGATAGCCTTGACTGCACCCAGCCCGTCGAACACCGCCCCGAAACCCAGCGCCGCCAAGATGATCCACATAAACATACAAGAGATCGCGAGCGTCTGCTTGGTGCAGTCTTCAAAGATTTTCCATGTCATCCGGCGTTTTATGACTGACACGACCAAAGCGGTCAGCGCGCCGATGGCCGAGCTTTCAACCAGCGAGGTCCAGCCATTTACAAACGGTACCATCATCGCGGCAAAGATGATAAGCGGCAGCGCCCCTGCCCCCAGCAGCCGGATTTTTTCGGACCACGGCACCTCATGCGCGTCTTCCATCGCGGGGCCAAGCTGTGGCTGAATGCGGCAGCGCAGCCAGATATACACGATAAACAGACCCGCCATCAGCAAGCCCGGCAAGATCCCGGCCAGCCAAAGCTGCCCGACCGGCTGCCGCGCGATCATGGCGTAAAGCACCAGCACGACTGAGGGCGGCACAAGAATACCCAGGCTTGACCCGGCCTGAATGACCCCGGTCACCATCGTCTTGTCATAGCCTCGCCGCAACAGCTCGGGCAGTGCGATGGTTGCACCAATAGCCATACCAGCGACACTCAGACCGTTCATCGCCGAAACCAGAACCATCAGGCCAATGGTTCCAATCGCCAACCCGCCATTTACTGGCCCCATCCAGACGTGGAACATTCGGTAAAGGTCATCGGCCAAACGGCTTTCCGACAGCACATAGCCCATGAAGATGAACATCGGCAGTGTCAGCAGCGGATACCACTTCATCAATTTCATCGCCGCGGAAAACGTGATGTCTTGGCCCCCGGTTCCCCACAGCGCCAACGCGGCGATCGTGGCAACCGCACCGATGGCACCGAACACACGTTGCCCTGTGAACAGCATCAGCATCATCAGGGCGAACATGAAGATGGCGATAAATTCCTGGCTCATGCCCGCTGCACCCCGATCTCCTGCCCGTTGAGCCGGGCTATGTCTTTGAAAAATTCCGATATCGCCTGCAACAGCATCAGGAAAAAGCCGAACACCATGATGGCTTTGATCGGCCAGATATAGGGGCGCCATGCGGTCGAGGATCGCTCAAGCCGTCCGATCTCTTCACTACCGGTCAAAAGGCCTATGAAGTACGAAAGCGGCTGATCCCCCCAATAGCCAAGACTATACGCGGTTGAGCCCAACCCGCCGTAAAGAAGAACACCCAGATAAAGGATCAACAGAAGAACCGTGAAAGCGTCGAACCACGCTTTCTTGCGTGGACTCCAGTTATGATAAAACAGGTCCATCCGTACATTCGACCCCATCTGGATCGAATATGGCCCGCCCACGATGTAGTAGGTCACCATCGCGAATTGCGCCATTTCAAGGGTCCAAAGCGATGGTAAAAAGAAGGTCTTCGAGATCGAGGACCACAGCAGGATTCCCATCAACGCGAACAGGCCCCACATCATCAGGCGACCGATCCGATAGTTTACCGCGTCAACAACGCGCACATATGCCGCCATCGCCCCGATCATGCCGCCCCCCTGTCCTGGAACCCTGCCAGAGTTTGGGTGATCCAGGACACAAGTCGCTGGGCCATCACAAGTTGCTGGTCCGGCGTGCGGATCAAATCATTCCGAACCTCGATCATCACATTCGGCAACCCGTTCGGCAGAGCCTGCGCATCCAGTGTGTGCGCCACCCCGTCCGCGGCCGAATAGGGTTCATTCAAACGCGTCACAAATGGCAAATCATCAGGCACCGTTGCCATCATCGCCATTGCAAACCGGTCGTCGCGCCCATGCAGGATGCCCAGCTCAACATCCCTTTGGCGGCCATGATAAACCGGTGTAAAGCTGTGCACAGTTACCATCAGCTTTAGCGAGGGACGGTGTTTCTTGATCTGGTCTGACACTGCAGTCGAAAACGGGATGTAGATGTTTTTGATGCGGGCTTGTCGCTCATCCGGTGTCATCGCAATGTTGGCGGGAATGTCGTAGTGTTCGCTTTTGACCGGCATCGCGCCTGCGGCCTCGGGAGGGCGGTTGCAGTCATAAACAAGCCGCGAAACTCCACCATGGACCAAGGGCGCGTGCAACAGTTCCGACATATGCTGCGCAACACCCAGCGCGCCCGGGTCCCACGCGATGTGACTACTCAGCGTTTCGGACGCCAGTCCCATATCACCAAGGTATTCAGGGATGCGGTTGGACGCGTGTTCGCACACCAACAGCACCAAAGCTGTGCCGTCCGCCCTATCCGTGTGAACAACCGTTCCAAAGTCCAATGTGCCGTCCTGCGATTCCGTGAAAGAAGCCTGCGGAAAAAATTCCACACGACGCATTCCCCTGTCAATATTTTTCCTGTACAAATTCGATCACACCTGATCGTGCTGAAAAATTTTTAACATGCGCGATTAAAACCTAAGCAGGAGGACCCAGGGTGCGGGTAACGGACAGGCTGCTGGCCCATCGGGATGAAATGACCCCATCCGAAAGGCAACTGATAAGCGTGCTGCTGGACGACTATCCGATGGCTGGTCTGGGCAGCATCACCGAGCTGGCCAGTTCGGCCTCGGTTTCCACCACGACCGTCGCGCGCATGCTGCAAAAGACCGGGTTCGATGGCTATCCACAGTTCCAAGCCGCCCTGCGCGGTGAAGTGAAAGAGATGATCTCGGGGCCCGTTGCAAAGCGGAACGTCTGGCAGAACGACCTGCCCGAGGAGCACATCCTGAACCGCTATTCTCAGCAGGCGCTGGCCAATCAAAAACGCACGATTGATGAGGTCGACCCGGCAGAGTTCGATAGTTTCTGCAATTTGCTCAGCGACCCTAAGCGGCGCATCTTTATCACCGGGGGCCGTATCACCGGGGCACTGGCGCAATACTTGTACCTGCATCTGCAAATGATACGCCCCGACGTGCGGATGCTGCCCTTTGCAGCCTCTTGGACGCATGATCTGCTGGACGTGCGCAAAGATGACGTGTTGATCGCGCTGGATGTGCGACGCTATGAGAATTCGACAATGTTGATCGGGCAATTGTGCCAAGAGCGTCAAGCCAAGATCGTTCTATTCACCGACCAGTGGCGTTCACCCATTCACAGGTTGGCCGAGCATACTTTTGCGGCACGGATCGCTGTTCCCTCGGCGTGGGATTCGATGTCTGCCATCCTGATGCTGATGGAATGCGTAATTGCCGAAGTTCAGGAACGCCTGTGGGATTCTGTGAAAGAGCGCACGGACGAGCTGGAACAGGCGTTTGACCGTACAAAACTGTTCCGGAAGTTCGGCCAAAGCTCTGGGCCATAGTTCCAAACTGATACAATTGAATGTGATGACTGTTGCCACCGGGCCGGTGGGCAGTCACTTTGGGCGCATGACTTTTGTGACCGAAAATCAACTGCCGCTGCTGCTCCTGTTCTTTCTGATCGGGACGGTGGGTACTGCTTTTCTGTTTCGCAAGCCGGCCGGCCACCGGGCATGGAAGCTGGCAGACCTCGTATGGGTCGTTTTGGGCGGGATTGGTGCGCTGGTTGCGGTTCTGGCAGGTCTTTACACGTCTGATAGTTCACGGCTGGATAGGCAGATCGACGTGGCCTATGCCGCGACGTTGGCCTTTGACCGTGACGCTGCGCGATTCCGGTTGCGGTTCTGCGACCCGGCCTATGACCGGGACATGGCCGTACTGTGTGACAAGGTCGAGTTCCTTTCGGCCTCAACTGCTAACAATGCCGATCTGCCCTTGTTTATTGCCGTGACGAACGAGGTCGCCCCGCTGCAGGGCATACAGTTTCTGTTTGGCCGCAAGGCGAAAAAAGAGCATGACGATCTGCGCACCATGGCAGCAAAAGCTGATGCGTTCGACATTGATCAATTTCTGGTTTTCACCACGCTAGATGACGAAACCCAGACCGCAATCGACAACATGCGCCGCAAAGTTCCTGCAATTGCAGGGGATTACCTGATCCTCGCCCAAAGCTACGATGACCTGATTGCACAGGTTGGCAAGCTGAAAGATGAATGGGAATACCTGCAGGCCAATGCGCATATTCTGGTGCTGCAGATCGTTGCGCTATGTCTGGTCAGCTTTGCCGCGCCCTTCCGTCTGGGCAAGTCCATCGTTGAACTGCGCACAGTGTTCAGCGCCGATACGCCTGCGCAAGCTTATTCGGATCAGCCCCAAGAAAATACCGCGTCAAAGTCCAAAGATTCCGCGCGCCCCGACGCAGCCAGCCCGCCCGTGCATAGCGGTCCGCACTCGTGACCGCGTGGGGGCTCAGCAAAGTTATTCCGGGCAAAACCCGCACCAGCGCGACATCCTCCATCAACGGCTGATCCGGGTAACCTCCGACCGTTTCATACAAACGACGCGGCAGCAGCAATCCCTGATCACCGTAAGGTAGGCCAAACATTCGGCTGCGCAGATTGGCCCATCCGGCAACCCAGCGTGGCATGAAACCCTTTGCCTGAAAAGCAAGGCGAAAAGCGGCGGGTTTGCCCGAGGGTAAATGCGCACTGACTGCGGCGCTCCACCCCTGTTGCAACTGCGTATCAGCATGCAAGATCAACATCCACTCACCTGAGGCCTCGGCGCAGCCCCGCCGCAACTGCCCCCCGCGTGAGGTCGCGCCGGTGACGATACTGGCGCCCGCTTCACTTGCAATTTTAAGTGTCTGATCGGTCGATCCACCGTCGGTTACGATCAGTTCTCGGATCAGCCCTGCGTGTAAACCCTCGGTCACGGCTGACAGAGTGTCCGGCAAACTGTCAGCCGCATTCAAAGTTGGAATTACTACACTGATCGGTGCTGGCACGGCGGATACCCTCTGGTCTTGGCGGCGCGAACTCATATATCACGAGGCCAAGGAAAAACACGAGGACCACCCAATGCCCAATCGCCGCATCCTACGCCTGAGCGGGTCGGACACTGACAGCTTTCTTCAGGGTCTGGTCACAAATGACATTGCCGGTCTGGAAAACGGCTTGGTTTATGCGGCGTTTCTGACCCCTCAGGGCAAGTATCTGGCGGATTTCTTCCTCAAACGCGATGGAGACTCGGTGCTGCTGGATGTGGCTGACAGTATCGCTGACGACTTCGTCAAACGGCTCAGCATGTACAAGTTGCGCGCCGATGTCAGCATTGAAGACAGCGGCCTGAATCTGCAACGTGGAACTGGTGCCGCGCCTGCAGAAGCCCTGCCTGATCCACGCCACCCGGATATGGGCTGGCGGGCCTACACGGACCAGGCCGAAAGCGACGATGGTACCGATTGGGACGCCATTCGCGTGCGTCACTGCATCCCTGAAACCGCGATCGAATTGACCGCCGACAGCTATATCCTTGAATCGCGGTTCGAGTATCTGAAAGGTGTCGATTTTAAGAAGGGGTGTTACGTCGGGCAGGAAGTCACCGCGCGCATGAAACACAAGACCGAACTGCGCAAAGGTTTGAGTGTCGTAAGGGTTGACGGCTCTGCACCAGTAGGGACCGAGATCACATCTGGCGGCAAACCGGCTGGTAAGCTGTTCACCCAATCGAATGGCCGCGGAATCGCCTATTTACGGTTTGACCGTGCGACCGGAGAGATGCAGGCCGCAGACGCCACAGTCACATTTGACGGCTGATATGTTGCCAATCCGGCACGACTTGTCCGCGGCCAATAACAGCACCGTTTGAACCAGACCCGCGACACTGACAGACTGCGGAAAGTTCACTGAACGGATGCGCACATGTTTAAGTTATACCGGGCAATCTGGCGGGCCAGCGCCGGGCGGCAGATCATTCTGATTGTCCTTTCGATTGCCATCGCGGGGCTGGCGGCCGTACCGCTGGAGTTTCAGCGCGATATCATCAACCACCTGACATCGGACAATATCGAAACTGAGCATCTGACCTATCTTGGCGCAGGTATGATGTCGGTCATCCTGCTGAGTCTTGCCTTGAAATGGCTGTTGGGTTTTCGGGCGGGCACGCTTGGCGAAGATATGATCCGCCTGATCCGTCAACGCCTGCTGGATCGCACCTCGGATGTGGAGAACGCCGAGGATTCCGTGAAAAAGGGTACCATGACCACCGCCATCTCGGCCGAGGCGGAAGAGTTGGGAAAGTTCGCCGGTGGCGCTTTTTCCGACCCGGTGGTGCAAATCGGAACGCTTATCAGTGTCATCGGCTACATCTCATCCACGCAGCCGTGGCTTGGCCTGATTGCGTTGTCCATGATCCTGCCTCAGATCATTATCGTATTGATATCGCAGCGCAAAGTGAATGTTTTCGTGGCTGATCGGGTCCGCATTCTGCGCAATGCCACCGACAAGCTGACGGTCGAGGACATCGACGCGGTCGCCCGCGACATTGATGCCCAGTTCGACGAAATCTACGAAACCCGTCGCCGTATGTTCCTGTGGAAATTATCCGCGAAATTCCTGCTCAGCGTCATTAACGGTGCAGGCACTGTGGGCGTCCTGATGCTTGGTGGCTATCTGGTATTGCAGGGTAAAACAGACGTCGGAACCGTGGTCGCCGCCACCAGCGGTCTTGGCCGTATTCAGGGGCCCACTGGTTTCCTGATTGCCTTCTACAGGCAGGTCAGCGCGAACCGCATCAAGTATGAACTGATGCTTGAACTCTTCGGACCGAACCCCGAACGCTATCGTAAACCCAGGCAAACACAATAAAAAAGACCGCGCGTACCCTTGTGATCGCGGTCTTTTAACTGTCCCAATGACGCGAGATTAGGCGCGTTCCGAGTATTCCATGGTTTCGGTATTCACGACAATCGTCTCGTCCTGGCCAATGAACGGCGGCACCATAACCTTGACTCCATTGTCCAAGATCGCAGGCTTGAATGAGTTCGCAGCAGTCTGCCCTTTGACCACCGGCTCTGTCTCAACAATTTTGCAAGTGACTTTTTGGGGCAAGGTGGCGTTCAGTGCCTCGCTTTCATAGAACTCGACCACGATGGTCATGCCATCCTGCAGAAACGGGCGACGCTCACCCAGCAATTCGGCAGGCAGTTCGATCTGCTCATAGGTCTCGGAATCCATGAACACCAACATCCCGTCGGATTCGTAAAGAAACTGCTGATCCTTCTGTTCAAGACGCACACGCTCAACCTTGTCGGCCGAGCGAAACCGTTCGTTTAGCTTTGAACCATTTCGCAAGTTGCGCAGTTCAACCTGTGCAAAAGCACCGCCTTTACCGGGCTTTACATGGTCAACCTTCACAGCGGCCCACAGCCCATCGTTATGCTCAAGCACATTGCCGGGGCGAATTTCGTTCCCATTTATCTTGGGCATTACATAAATCCTTTACAAACGGTTGATGCGTCAGTTCCCGTCCCTATATCTGGCGTGATAATTCGTGGCAAGAGAACCCGATTTGGCGCTGAACAGGCAGCGAGCTATGCAAATGACGCAACGCAACTATGCATTTTAGATGTATCCGAATCGCACCTAATAGGTCATAAGGACCGTCACGCCGAAAACGCAAGAGCAAGAACAACAAGGAAAACGAGATGAGAGATTTCGTTGACGGCACTGCCTTTAACAATGAGCAAGGCAATCGTGCTCGTAAACTTTTTGCAGCCGTGGTGTTGGCTGCACTCGATGACGCCATTGCTGACGACAAGAAATACGGCAATGGACCGGAACAAATTGCCCGCTGGGCACGCTCGCGCGATGGGCGCGAGGTGCTTTCCTGCGCGGGTATCGACCCGAATGAACGGGTTGTAAGCGGATTGATGGAGTTCGTCGGACGTGGTGTGCGCACCTCGGTCGCGCTGTCGCGTGAAGAAAGCGAACGTCGCAATGCCGCTCAGCAGGCTGAGGCTGCCTGAACTAAGGCGTCCTTTGAATGAAAAAACGCGCCCCCACTCATTGGGGCGCGTTTTTCTTTTGCAATCCTGGATGAGCAATACCATTGCTAAAAACCCGGCATCCGGGGCTTTTCCTTTGACACCAAATCAGGTCATCTGCGCCCAACGCACAGGAGACGACCATGGTTCGTGCCATTATGATTCAGGGGACCGGCAGTAATGTCGGGAAATCGGTGCTGGTCGCCGGACTGGCACGGGCGTACACCCGGCGTGGATTGCAGGTCGCACCGTTCAAGCCCCAGAATATGTCAAACAACGCCGCCGTAACCGAAAACGGGGGTGAGATTGGGCGCGCACAAGCTTTGCAGGCACGTGCCGCGATGCGCCCGACGCATACGGATATGAACCCGATCCTTTTGAAGCCCGAGACCGACACCGGTGCCCAGATCATCGTTCAGGGTCAGCGGAAAGGGACAATGAAGGCCGGTGACTACCGCAAAGACAAATCCAAATTACTGGGCGCCGCGCTTGAAAGCTTTGACCGGCTATGCAGCGATGCCGATCTGGTTCTGGTCGAAGGCGCGGGCAGCCCGGCCGAGACCAACCTGCGCAAGGGCGACATCGCCAATATGGGCTTTGCCTGCGCCGCCGGGGTGCCCGTGGTTCTGGTTGGCGACATTCATCGCGGAGGCGTGATTGCGCAGATCGTAGGTACGCAGGCGGTTCTGGACGCCGGTGATCTCGCGATGATCAAGGGCTTTGCCATCAATCGGTTCAAGGGCGATGTAAGCCTTTTCGATGAGGGGCGTGATGACATAGCCGCGCGCACGGGTTGGCCCTGTCTGGGCGTCATACCTTGGTTCAACGACGCGTGGCGCTTGCCTGCCGAGGACATGATGGACATCCGCTCACACAGCGGTGGCACCTGCAAGGTCATCGTGCCGCAGCTTGAGAGGATGGCCAATTTCGATGACCTTGATCCGCTGTCAGCCGAACCGGGCGTCACGGTTGAAATCATACCCGCCGGACGCCCTCTGCCCGGTGACGCCGATCTTGTACTGCTGCCAGGCAGTAAGTCCACAATCAGTGATCTTGCATTTTTTCGGGCGCAGGGCTGGGATATCGACCTCTATGCCCATGTCCGGCGGGGTGGTCATGTACTGGGCTTGTGCGGCGGTTTTCAGATGCTGGGCAAATCCATCGCCGATCCCGAGGGGGTCGATGGCAGCCCGGGCACAGTTGATGGGCTGGGCCTTTTGGACGTAACCACCATAATGGCGGGGAAAAAGCAGGTCACGTCGCGGACCGCGCGCACGATTCCCGACAACGACCCTGTCACCGGCTATGAAATCCACATGGGTCGAACCGAAGGTCCAGATTGCAATCGCGCCTGGCTTGAGATTGATACCCGTCCGGAAGGCGCTGCCGACAAGACAGGCCGCATTCGCGGCAGCTATCTGCACGGTATATTTTCATCCGACGCCTTCCGTGCCCGCTATCTGACGGAACTGGGCGCGGTATCTGACCTGCTCTATGAGGATGGAGTCGAGGAGACGTTGGACGCGCTGGCGGACCATCTTGAACGGCATATGGATCTTGACCACCTGCTGAATTTGGCCCTGCCGCCCAAACGTTCGTAGGTTTATTCCACTTCCTGTTCTGCCAGCACGCGATAAATTTCGCGCCGCACCAATTTGCGAACGTTGCGAGTGATGCGTTGGCCCAAAACGCCCTGTAACTCTTCCCGTACAACCTGGGCGATCAACTCCCGCAAGGCGTCATTGTCCAGTTCCGGCGCGGTTTCGTCTACGTCGGCCTTTGGCTCTGCAGCTACAGCTTTTGGGTCACGGACAAATGTGGCCTTGGTTTCAGACTTCTGCTCTTCTGGTTCAGGATCAGACAGGCTGGAGCTGTCCGAGACGATAAACTCGTCTTCCAAGTGCCAGCGAAGCGGGGGAGTCGTCGTGCCAGAGTACGCATCCTCGCTGTCGCCGTCCGGTTCCCACTGATCCTCGGTATGGGCAATAGCAGCCTCTAGTGCTTCGATCTTGGCACTCAGACCACCAGATTCGCCAGTCTCGGGCTCGGCATTGGTCTGCTGCTCTGTCGCTGGCTCGGCGTGCCTGACAATGTCACCGGTCCGCAAAAGCATCGGCTGAACCGAATCCTCTGCCCTATAAGCGGGTTTTTGACTTTCAGGTTTCGAGGGCGCATCCGGTGTCGTTTCACTGACACGCAACGCATCTGTAAGCACCAACCGTCCTGGCTTTCGCGACCCGGCCGGTGCGAAGGCACTTGGGACTTTCCTGCTATCTTCGTTCACCAAACGCTTAATCGAGGACAGGACGTCCTCGATTCCCGTTTTTACGACTTTATCCGTCATTGTTCTCTACCGCTCTATCCTCAGGATTGAGTGTAGCCAAACAAGCCGGTCCTCACAACAGGTAGTATCTGTCCTCAGTCGCGACGCAATGCTTTGAGGACGCGATCCAGATCTTTGCTCTGCCGGCTAACCTGGGCCGGAGCCTTTTTCACAAGGTTGTAGTAAAGCGTAGGATCATAGATCTGTACCGCCAGGCCCAAACGTTCCGCCGTCAGCAGACCCTGCGCCTGCAGAAGCTGATAGGCTGACCGTGTGCGTTCAACACGTGACCTTACCTCGGCCAGCTGCGCATCCAGCAAGTCCTGCTGCGCATTCAGAACATCCAAGGTCGTCCGTGCGCCCAGCGTCGCTTCTTCCCGGATACCATCAAAGGCAACTTGTGATGCACGAACCCGTTCCGTCGATGCCCTCAAACTGGCTGAAGCGGCCTGAAACGAGGCAAAAGCATCGACTACGCCTTGCGTAATGTCCTTCTGAACGTTCAACAAGTTGGCGCGTGACGCATCCCGTGTCGCCATTGCACGACGCACGCTGGCTGCCAACCTGCCACCCGCATAAATCGGCTGTTCAAAGCGCAGAGCGATTGATGCATCTTCAACGTTGTCGTCGTTGTCATAGCTTTCAAAAATACCAGCATCAGCAAAAAGCCGGACATTTGGACCCAGATTGGCGCGCTGCTGCTGCACCTGCAAGTCAAGAGCGCGCACTTCGTGCTGAGCAGATTGAATAGCAGGGTGGTTTCGCTGGGCCAATGCGACCGCCTCGGCCTCGGACCCAGGTAGACTGGGTAACCCCGGCAGACCAGCCGTGCGCCCCGGCGCATTGCCGACTGCGTTTACGTATTCCGCTTGCGCCTGTGCCAGAAACCCGCGTTCAACTGCCAAATCGGCTTGCGAGCTTGCCAGCTGTGCCTCGGAAAGTGCGACGTCCGTACGGGTCACCTCACCTACATCGAATCGATCCTGTGACGCCCTCAGTTCCTCCGAGGACACGTCGACGTTGTTCAGGCGAATCTGAACCGCCTCTTCTTGTTCCAGAACAAACAAGTAGGCATTGGCCGCACGGAAGAGAACGAATTGCTCAACATCCAGCAGGGCCTGTCGCGTCGACAAAACGATTTCCTGCGCAGACTGCTTGCCCAGCACCGAGAAGCCGCCATCATAGACCAACTGGCTCAACGTGAGTCCGGTGAAAAATGTAGAGGGCTCATCCCGCGTCACAACATCACTCACGGTAGAGCGCGTATAGTCCTGACTAACCTCGACCGCCCAGTTGATGATTGGACGCAGCGCAGATAATGCAATCGCTACATCTTCGTCAGCCGCACGTAGCAACGCGCGGTTTTGCTCCAGCAGACCGCTGGTGTTATAAGCCCCAATAAAGGCGTCTGTCAGGTTATCAGCCCAAACCGCACGCCCCGGCACGGCACTGAGTGCGATTCCCGCAGTCAGTGCAAGTGCCTTAACAAACCTTCCCCCTGTCCTTGAACGCATACCCAATTCCTTCTAAAAAACAAAATTACGCTGCCCTGACCGCAGTTTGCGCGTTTGTTTTCAACTAATCAAGGCAGCAGAACAATATGCGTCAGAACTATAGCGAAAATGCACACTCAGTGCAAAATGCCTTTAAAACCGGGGCATTGGCATTGAATGCGTAACGCCACGTCACTTGTCCACCAGATTTGTGACCGATCCGAACGGTGCCAAGCTTTCCTTCGACAAACAAACAGGCGATGCGCCCGCGATCTTTTAACTGTTCGATCAGGGTGTCGGGCACCTGCTCGACCCCGCCCTGAATCATTATGACATCATAGGGTCCATGCTCGATCGCGCCTTGTTGCAACGGACCCACGTGTACAATCGCGTTGTCGGCTTCGGCTTCCATCAAAAGGGTCTGTGCCTCTGCCGCCAGAGCCTCATCCTCTTCCACTGCGACGACCAACTGTGCCATGCGGGCTGCAACAGCGGTGGAATAGCCCAGCGCGGGGGCGATATCCAAAACCACCTCGTCATTCGAGATATTCAGCGCATCCAGCATTTTTGCCAGTGTCCGCGGTTCAAGCAGACAACGTCCATCCCCAAGGTCGATGATACCCTCGGCATAGGCCGCTTCGCGATAAGAATCGGGCACGAAATTCTCTCTCTGGACGGTCAGCATTGCGTCTATGATGGGGAATTTCGTGACATCCGAGGGTCGGACTTGTGTATCAACCATCGTACGACGTCGGGTTGCGAAATCTGTCATTGGATCGCTCATGTTAGTCCCAAGAATGCTTGGCTTGTGCCATATCCGGACGAAACCAGCAACGGCTGTGGTGTCGAAAGTTGAACCGAATACAAGGCGCGCAGAGTTCGACCAGGCCAAGCTGCTGCACCTGGGTACGGATTTTTACATCCAAGCCACTGGACGCCCCCCGAGAAAGGTGCTAAAACGCCTGACACACCACCTCAAGTAATTGATTTTACTTAATAAGGCGAGTTGGCGGAGTGGTGACGCAGCGGATTGCAAATCCGTGTACACCGGTTCGATTCCGGTACTCGCCTCCACTCTTCTGAAAACACAGACTGTTTCGAAACCACATATGGTGCGTCATTCGGCCCGGCGGCCTTGCGGGATCACCTCGTAGCCGGGCTCTTCCGGTTCGTCATCCGTCATTTCGATCGGAAATCCCGGGGCGGTAATGTCTAGCCCTGTGACTTCTTCCAACCGCTTGATAATATTCGGCGACAGTTCACGTTCGCCATAGCGCGCGATCCCGTCATTGAAGATTTCGATCATCACCGGGTTGATTTCCAAAGGTACGCCAGCGCGGTCGGCGACCTCCTGAAACAGACCGATATCTTTTTTCACAAGATCCATCGTGAAAGAGATGTCACGGGACCCGTTCAGAATGACCTGGCTCTCGGTTTCATGGACAAACGAGGTACCTGACGAGATTTTGATCGCCTCGTAGGTCGTGTTTAGATCCATCCCTGCTGCCTTTGCTGTAACAAGTGCTTCGGCGCAGGTGATCAGGTTGGCGGTGGCCAGATAATTTGTAAGCACCTTCAAGACCGAGGCAGTTCCAAGATCACCTGTATGCAGCACGCGCCGCCCCATCGTGGTCAGGAAAGGCAAGATACGTTCAAAGGTTTCCCGGTCGCATCCGGCAAAGATCGAGATATTGCCCGTTGCCGCACGATGGCAGCCACCGGAAACCGGGCAATCAACGGCTGCACCTCCGCGTTCGATGACCATAGCGCCAAGGCGTTTGACTTCCGCCTCGTCCGTCGTTGACATCTCCATCCAGATTTTGCCCGGCCCGACCTCGGGCAGCATTTCCTGCATAACAGCGTCCGAGGCTGCTGGGGATGGCAGGCAGGTGATGACAGCATCGCAATCCCGCATCATCTGAGCGGGGTCTTCCGCCGCTTTTGCGCCCTTAGCCACGAACTCGGCCACCAGATCGGGGTTGAGGTCGTGGACCGTCAAGTCAATTCCATTTCGCAACAGCGATCCCGACAGCTTGCCGCCCACATTTCCTAAACCGATAAAACCGACTCGCATCTCTTCCTCCTGACGGTCGCAGTTCGGGCAAGTATCCGTTTTGCTTGCCGGAAAAGAAAACGAATAATGCTCCGAGTTTTGGTCAAATAATTGTGGTGGCATATGGATCACCCACCAAAGCCTGCTGGGTTAAGCAGTTGAGTATCGGCCGCATTTTATCTCAACTCTGTGACAACGGCACACGACCTGTGACCGACGCAAAGGGCGGGTTTCTTTTTCTTTCAATTTCTCAAGTCTGACTTACGGCGAAAGCTTTTCACGGGAAGGCACGGTGGTTAAGAGTTTATCAAGATATGTCCACCCTACTCACCGCCGGTTCATTCAGTCTCAGGCTGCTGAACGGGCCGGCCGCAAATGCCGCTCATTGACACGGGCTTGTCGCTTTTCTGATCTGAACGATTGCAACCCTTGCCTCGTGCTTGACAACCCCCCTGCTGGTACCGCATGTCCGATACGTTGGTGTCCGTTTTTAATGGATGAAAAGGGAATGCGTCAGCGGAAAGACCGTCAAACGCAGCCGCCCCCGCGACCGTGACCGGAGAGGGTGCCCAATGCCACTGGCCTTCACGGCCGGGAAGGCGGGACACCTGCCAGAGTGATCCTCTGACATCCGCAAGCCGGGAGACCTGCCAGCACACGAAGTTGAAACCGGGCGGGGTGATCCGGTGTCGGGTCCATGTGCAGACGTGGCCCGCATGAAACCCCGTCCCCCATAAAGGATTGGGGGGATGAGAGACATGACCGAGACTGCACCAGTCGAATTGCTGGTCTGTACAACCTGCCGCCGAGGCTTGCCCATCGAGGATGATGCGCAGCGACCGGGCAGATTATTGCACAAGGCGCTTGAGGATGCTGGCTTGCCGGACGGCATAGACCTGAAACCAGTCGAATGCCTGTCAAACTGCGATCAGGGCTGTTCCATCGTACTGCGCGGAGGTCCGACACGCTGGACCTTCGTCTATGAAAACCTCGATGAGACCGAACACGTTGACACCATCATCGAAGGCGTCACCAAGTATCTCGCCGCCGAAGACGGTCTGGTCAAATGGCGCGAACGTCCTGAACATTTCCGCAAGAACTGTGCGGCCCGTATTCCCCCGATTGGAGCATGAGAATGAGCAACCTCGAAAAACTCCCCGTTACCGTGATCACCGGCTTCTTGGGCTCCGGCAAGACAACGCTGGTCAAACACTTGATGCAGAATCCGCAGGGCAAACGCCTGGCGGTTGTGGTCAATGAGTTCGGCGATGTCGGCGTCGATGGCGATATCCTGAAATCCTGCGCAATCCCGGATTGCCCGGCGGAAAACATCATGGAACTGGCGAATGGCTGCATCTGCTGTACCGTGGCCGATGATTTCATCCCAACCATTGAAGCCTTGATGGCGCTGGAACCACGCCCTGAACACATCCTGATCGAAACATCGGGCCTCGCCCTGCCAAAGCCGCTGCTCAAGGCGTTCGACTGGCCCGATATCCGCTCGAAAATCACGGTTGACGGAGTGATCGCTCTGGCCGATGCCGAGGCCGTTGCCGCCGGTCGCTTTGCCCCAAATGTCGAGGCGGTGGATGCCCAGCGCCTGGCAGATGAATCGATCGACCACGAAACACCCCTGTCCGAGGTGTTCGAAGATCAGATTTCCTGCGCCGACATCATCCTGATGACCAAGCCCGATCTGGCCGGTCCGGACGGCGTGGCCAAGGCCAAGGAGATCATCGCCGCTGAGGCCCCGCGCCCGCTGCCGGTGGTCGAGGTTGCCGACGGTGTTGTGGATGTGCGCGTTGTGCTGGGCCTTGGGGCCGCTGCCGAGGATGACATGGACGCGCGTCCATCACACCACGACGGCCACCACGACCACGAACATGATGACTTCGAGAGCATCATCGTCGACTTACCGGAACAAACCGACCCTGCCGAATTGGTTGCCAAAATAGAACGCTTGGCCAAGGAGCTGAATATCCTGCGCGTCAAAGGATATGCCGCAGTTGAAGGTAAGCCGATGCGCTTGCTGGTACAGGCGGTGGGTGCGCGCGTGCGTCACCAATATGACCGCCCGTGGGCACCGGGTGAAGAGCGCCGCTCGCGTCTGGTCGTGATCGCCGAACATGATGATATCAAAGAAGCCGAAATCCGTGATATACTGATGGCTGTGACCGAGGCTGCTGAATAAGCCATGCATGTCGTCTTCCGCGAAAGCCACGGGTTAGAGGAAACAGAAACCCCGACCGATCTGGGCCAAAGCCCGGCGGATTTGGTGGTGCTGTCATTCTCGGACAGTGACCTGGGTGCTTTCGCGGCTGGCTGGCATCGCGGCGGCGGGCCGGAAGGGCGGATGCCGACGATGCGGTTGGCTAACCTGACCGCTTTGAAACACCCCCTGTCCGTGGACACTTACGTCGAGCAGACGCTAGAGGGGGCAAAAGGCATCCTGATCCGCCTCATAGGGGGCGTCCCCTATTGGTCATACGGTTTGCAACAGGTTCTTGCCCTCGCACAGGCCAAAGGAATTGCCTTGGCCGTTCTGCCCGCAGACGGGCGAGAAGACGCGCGGCTGGATGACTTTTCCACTCTGCCCGTTTCAACCCTGCGCCGCTTGGCGCATCTGTGTGACACCGGTGGAGAGGTCGCCGCACAAGCCGCTTTGGCGCAGATGGCGCTGGCAGCGGGCCTTTACGCCGGGCCGGTTATGGGGGCTAAAACAATCCCTGAATGCGGTGCATGGTGCCCCGATCGCGGAGTGATCGCGCCTGATACAGCGTTCTCTGGCAGCGCCAGGCGCATTCTTGTGACGTTCTATCGCGCGTATTTAACCTCTGCCGATACAGCCCCAATCGCAGTACTGTTGCGCAGCCTCCGTGCACGCGGGTTCGAGGCTATCGGCCTTTTCGCGCCCTCGCTTAAAGCACCTGCCGCCGCAGACTGGCTGCGCGAACAGGTGGTGGCATTGCGACCTTCGGCGATTATCAACGCCACCTCTTTCTCGGGCAAGGGGGCGTCGGGAACGTCTCCGCTGGACGCGGCCGCGGTTCCGGTATTTCAGGTCGCTCTTGCCACCTCCCGCCGCAAGGCCTGGGCCGAGGCAGAGCGCGGGCTGTCACCCGCTGACCTTGCCATGCACGTGGTGCTGCCCGAAGTGGACGGGAGGATTTCCGCAGGTATCGCGTCGTTCAAAGAGCCGGGCAAGCGAGACCCCGATCTCGAATACTCTCGGTTCGCGCACCGGGCCGAACCCGAACGGATCGAGGCCATTATCGACCGGGTGACCGGCTGGCTGAGCTTGTACGACAAGCCCAAGGCGGATCAGATCCCGGCTCTGGTCCTGTCGACCTATCCCGGCAAGGATTGGCAGATGGCTCATGCGGTGGGTCTGGATGCGCTGGCCTCGGCTGAGGCCATGCTGTCTGACCTGCAAGACGAAGGCTACGATACCGCACCTGAGGAACCGGTTGCCGAAACCTTACTGAACGCCCGGATTGCATGGCCGCTGCAAGAGTACCTAGCCGCACTGGCGGACCTGCCAGAGCGCTTGCGCGAGGACCTGCATACCGTTTGGGGCGAACCCGAAGACGACCCCGCAGTCATGGATGGCTCGGTTCATTTCACCGCCTTGCGCCGTGGAAAGGTTTTGGTTGCGCTACAACCTGAACGGGGTACGCCCGAGAAGCGTGATGATGATTATCACGATCTCTCGCGCACCCCGCGCCATGGCTATGTCGCCTTCTATCTTTGGCTGCGCAAGGGTCTTGGTGCGGATGCGCTGATCCATATCGGCGCGCATGGTACGCTGGAGTGGCTACCCGGCAAATCGGTTGCTTTATCTGCGGATTGCTGGCCCGAGGCGCTGATCCGCGATCTTCCAGTGATCTATCCCTTTATTGTTAACGACCCCGGCGAAGCGGCGCAGGCCAAGCGCCGGATCGGAGCCGTAACATTAGGCCATATCCCGCCCCCGATGAAAGAAAGCGGCACGCCGGATCGCATGGTACGGCTGGAGTCGCTGCTGGACGAATTTTCCAACGCCGACGGACTGGACCCCAAGCGACGCGACCGGCTGCAGTCTGACATCCGCGACGAGGCTCAGGCGATTGGGCTGGAAGGTGACTTGGGGCTGGATCAGGCCACCAGCACCGCCGAGGCGATCACACGCATTGATCGGTTTGTCTGCGACATCAAAGAAAGCCAGTTTGGCGACGGGTTGCACATCTTTGGCCGCCCACCAAATGCTGTTGGCAGTTTCGACCCCGCCCCGTCAGCGAATGCCGAACGAACATCACTGTTGGACGCGCTGGCGGGAAAACGGATCGAAGCCGGGCCATCCGGGTCCCCCTATCGCGGTCGGTCGGATGTGCTCCCGACGGGGCGGAACCTGTACACCACCGATCCGCGCTCTGTCCCAACCCGCGCGGCCTATGCGCAGGGCGTAAAGCTTGCCGAAGAACTGGTGCGGCGGCATTTGCAGGAGGAAGGCGATTATCCAAAAGGTCTGATCGTTGACCTTTGGGGATCGGCCACCATGCGCACCGCCGGTGAAGAATTTGCGATGGCCCTGCACTTGCTGGGCGTCAAACCGGTCTGGGACAAAGGCTCGGAACGGGTTTCCGGCATCGAAGTTCTACCGATCACCGATCTCAGCCGCCCGCGCCTGGATGTTACCCTGCGGGTCTCGGGCCTGTTTCGGGACGTTTTCCCGACGCTCTCGGCGCTATACGGTCAGGCCGTCCGCGCATTGTCGGACCGTGATGAGGCGCTTGACTGGAACCCGTATGCCGGGCAACCCCCTGCATCCCGCGTCTTTGGACCAGCACCGGGCAGCTATGGCCTGAACATGACCCACCTGTCCGAAACCTATACAGATGAAGCCCGATCGCAAGCTGGAGAGGCCTGGATTCAGGCCAGTTCCTTCGCGTTGGAAGGTGACCATATCGCGCAGGATGTGGATGGTATCAAAGATCGCGTCGCCAATGCAGATAGCTTTGTGCACCTGCAAGACCTGACCGAGACCGATCTGCTACTGGCCAATGACTTTGCCACGCATGAAGCCGGGTTCGCCGCTGCCAAGAAGATCACCGGCGGCAGCGCGCAACTGTACCATCTGGACAATACCAACCCGGACAATCCCCGCGCCCGCACGCTGTCCGAGGAAATCAGCCGCGTGGTCCATGCCCGTGCGGCCAATCCCGGCTGGATCGCGGGGATGCAACGGCATGGGTTCCGCGGCGCGGCAGAAATCGCAGCCACGCTGGATCACATGGCCTCATTCGCGCATCTGTCGGGCACCGTTGCGCCACATCTGTTCGACCTCTACCACGATGCCACACTGGGCGATGCTGAAGTCGACGCCTTTCTGCAAAAGGCCAATCCGCAGGCCTATCAAGCCATGCAGGATCGATTCCGCGCGCTGCTGGAGGCCGGTCTTTGGAACACGCTCCGAAACTCGATCCGCGCCGATCTGGAGGGGCTGGGATGAGCGCCCCCATCATACAGGGCTGGTGCCCCGGCGCGCACCGCCCGATGATGTCCGGAGACGGCCTTGTGGTGCGCGTGCGGCCTTATCTCGGTCGACTGAGCGCGAGGCAAGCCTTGGGGCTTTGCGAGCTGTCCGAGAGGTTTGGGAATGGCACTATTGACCTGACCAACCGGGCCAACCTGCAATTGCGCGGCGTGAAAGAGGCCGACCATCAGGCGTTGCTGTCCGAACTGGCAGGATTGGACCTGCTGGATGCTGACCCGGATATCGAGGTGCGGCGCAATATTTTGGTCTCACCACTGTACCAAACGGGCGATCTGACAACCCGACTGGCGTGCGGGCTAGTAAACAGGCTGGCGGACCTGCCTGCTCTTCCCGCCAAGTTCGGTTTTGCTATCGACACTGGCCCTACCCGCCTTTTGACGGCGGACTCAGCCGATATTCGGCTGGAAACCGGCGCTGACGGCTTGATCCTTCGTGCCGATGGCTGCGCGACCGGGCACCTTGTGACCGAAGCCAACGCAATCGAGCAATTGATTGCATTGGCGCGCTGGTTCGCTGAGAATCAAACACCCGAGGCCCGACGCATGGCGCGGGTGGTTGCTGCCGTAGACTTGCCGCAGAATTGGCAAGGAGCAGTTCCCGGAGCGGTAGGATCCCGCTTGCAACCCGGTGCTTGCGGTTTGGGCGCGCTTTACGGGGCGGCGTTTGGGCAACTGCCGGCGCGTCACCTTTGCACGCTGATCACAGACACAGGCGCATCAGCCCTGCGTGTCACACCATGGCGGCTGTTCCTGCTGGAAGGCGGGGCGGCGATACCCACATCAGCCTTCGTTACTGATGAGACCGACCCGCTACTGACAACTGACGCCTGCCCCGGTGCCCCACTCTGCCCGCAAGCCGAGGTGGAAACCCGCGATATCGCCCGTGCACTGGCGCCACGCGTTGATGGAGTCCTGCATGTTTCGGGCTGCGCCAAGGGATGCGCCCGGATGGGACCGGCGGATGTCACTCTGGTTGGGCGCGATGGGCGATTTGACCTTGTCAAACGGGGTCGCGCGGGGGATGAGCCAAGTCAGCGCGGGCTGCGCCCCGAAACACTCAAGACCATGGACCTGACGTGATGCCCTATGAATACGAAACCGACGGCGCGGCGATCTACAAGCAAAGCTTTGCGACAATCCGGTCAGAAGCCGACCTTGACCGTTTTGACGCGGACGAAGAACAGGTCGCCGTCCGCATGATCCATGCCGCCGGAATGGTTGGGCTTGAGGACTTCGTCCATTTCTCACCCGGCTTCGTATCGTCCGCCCGCACTGCGCTGGAAAATGGCGCGCCAATCCTGTGCGACGCGCGGATGGTCAGCGAGGGCGTGACCCGCTTTCGCCTACCCGCCAACAACCAGGTGATCTGCACGCTGCATGATGAAAGGGTTCGTCCCCTGGCCGCCGAAATGCGCAACACCCGCTCTGCCGCGGCGTTGGAGCTCTGGCGCCCGCATCTCGACGGTGCTCTGGTCGCGATTGGCAACGCACCGACTGCCCTGTTTCACTTGTTGAACATGCTGGAGGACCCTGCTTGCCCGCGCCCAGCCGCAATAATCGGCTGTCCGGTGGGCTTTGTGGGTGCAGTCGAATCCAAGGATGCGCTGTGGGATGCGCAACCAGTTCCATCCTGCATCGTCAAAGGCCGCCTTGGCGGCAGTGCCATCACCGTCGCCGCGATCAACGCTATTGCGAGCCGCGCGGAATGAGCGCAGGCAAGATATACGGCGTGGGCCTTGGCCCCGGCGATCCTGACCTGATGAGCGTCCGGGCCGACCGTCTGCTGCGAAATGCCCGTCACGTGGCCTTTTTTCGCAAACCCGGACGCGACGGGCAGGCACGCAAAATCGTGAGCGGCATGATCCCCGAGGACGTGATCGAATTCCCCATGGAATACCCTGTCACCACAGAAATTCCCGTGACTGACCCGCAGTACAACGAATTGCTATCAGCGTTTTACAAGGACTGTGCCGCACATTTGAAGGCACTGTCGGCTCAGGGTGAGGATGTGGTCGTCCTATGCGAAGGGGACCCATTCTTCTATGGATCTTTCATGCACCTATACAGTCGGTTACGAGACGAAGCTAATGTAGAAGTCGTGCCAGCGATCACTGGTATGTCAGGGGCTTGGACCGCAACGGGTGATCCGATTACCTGGGGCGATGATGTCCTGACCGTGTTGATGGGCACCTTGCCCGAAGATGATCTGGCGCGGCGCATGGCCCAAACGGATGCGCTGGTTGTGATGAAGATCGGCCGCAACATCGATAAGGTGAAACGGGCGCTGAAAGCCGCTGGTCTGTACGACCGCGCATGGATCGTCGAATTCGCGCAGATGCCGAACCAAACAGTGATGAAATTGTCCGAGGCCTGCCACAAGGCCACCCCGTATTTTTCGATCATCATTGTGCATGGCCAGGGTCGGCGGCCATGAGCGGCTGGGTCAAGATTGCGGGTCTTGGACCGGGCGACGATGATTTGGTAACGTCCGAAGTTTCGGCCGCGCTGGCTGAAGCCACGGATGTGGTTGGCTATATTCCTTACGTCGCACGCGTGGCGGAACGTCCCGGCCTGACGCTGCACGCCAGTGACAATCGAGTTGAGATCGACCGCTCGCAACACGCGTTGCAGATGGCCGCGGACGGGAAACGCGTGGTCGTGGTCTCCTCTGGGGACCCGGGTGTATTCGCGATGGCGGCTGCGGTGTTCGAGGCACTGGAGAACGGGCCGGCCAAATGGCGCGATATTCCAATCGACGTCCTGCCGGGGATAACCGCGATGTTGGCGGCTTCGGCGCGCGCAGGTGCTCCGCTGGGGCATGATTTCTGCGCCATCAACCTCAGCAACAATCTGAAGCCGTGGTCCCTGATCGAAAAACGACTGCGTCTGGCAGCGCAAGGGGATTTTGCTATGGCGTTCTATAATCCACGCTCAAAATCTCGCCCGGAGGGGTTTGCAAGGACGCTGGACATACTCCGCGAGGAATGTGAACCAGAGCGTCTGATCCTATTTGCACGCGCCGTTTCGCGTACGGATGAGGCGATCCGGATTTCAACCCTCGCCGAAGCGACCCCCGACATGGCTGACATGCAGACGGTGGTCATCGTCGGCTCGTCCCTGACCCGCAGGATCGAGCGGGACGGTACTCCGATCATCTATACCCCAAGGTTCACCCCGGAATGAGCCAGCCAGTCAAAAACCTGAGTGACAGTCGTCAATTCGGTCCTTTCTGGCAAAGCCGGTCGGTCGATCATCAGCACTGGCACACCCAACGCCCGCGCAGCGTCCAGCTTGGCGCGCGCACCGGTGCCGCCCGCGTTTTTGGATACCACCAGTTCAATGCTTTGCGCCTGCAACAGCGCTTGATCGTCAGCGACGCTGAATGGTCCACGCGACACGACGACATCGTATCTTGGGATAGGCAGAGCGGCGGGTTCATCGACAAGGCGCAGCAAATAGTGGTGCTGTGGCTGGGCGGCAAATTCCTCAAGGTGCATCCGACCAACGGCCAGAAACACGCGCCGGGCCGGGCCGGACAGAGCTGCAACAGCGCCGTCGATATCTGGCACATGTCGCCAGTCGTCCCCTTGCTGCGCGGTCCAAGGCGGGCGGGTCAGCGCAGCCAACGGCACTGCGGTTTCAAAGCACGCCGCGATGGCGTTACGGCTCATCTGCCCGGCAAATGGGTGGGTGGCGTCAAGCACATGCGTAATCGCCTGTTCTTGCAGGTATTTCGCCAACCCTTCAATACCCCCAAACCCGCCGATACGGACCGGCAATGGCTGCGGGCGCGGTGTATCAACACGACCGGCATAGGAATAAATCGCGGGTATCCCCTGTGCGGCGACCGCTTTGGCCAGCGCATTCGCCTCGGTCGTTCCGCCAAGGATCAGGAGGTGTGTCATGCATGAAACTCCATGGCTGACCGTTTTGGGCTTGGGCGAAGATGGACTGGATGGCCTGCCCCCTGCAAGCCGTCAAGTGCTGGCGGCGGCCGAAATCGTAATGGGGCCACCAAGACACCTGTCGCTTATCCCCGATACACAGGCACAAAAATTCGAATGGCCGGTGCCGTTTGCCGAGGGCCTGCCAATACTCATGGGTTTTCGGGGTCGTCCCACCGTGGTGCTCGCCTCGGGCGATCCATTCTGGTTCGGTGCGGGTTCGGTTATTGCCCGCAGTTTCGAGGTGGGGGAATGGACAGCCCTGCCCGGGCAATCCACCTTTTCGCTCGCCGCCGCGCGGTTGGGCTGGCCGCTGGAAAACACCCTGACCTTTGGCCTGCACGCAGCACCTTTAACGCGGCTTAGGCCGCATCTGGCGCCGGGCCTGCGCGCCATCCTGCTTCTGCGCGATGGAAAGGCTGTGGCGGACCTGGCTTCGTACCTGACCGAGACTGGTTTCGCAGACACCCGCTTGCATGTGATGGAAGCTTTGGGCGGCCCCCGTGAACGCGCACGCAGCGTGTCCCTGACCGAGGCGCTGCTGGGCGGGTTCGACCACCCGGTCTGTGTCGGGCTTGAAGTTGCCGGGCAAGGGCGCGCCTTCCCAAAAGCCTCGGGCAAGCCCGACGAGATTTTCGAGACCGACGGCCAGATCACTAAACGCCCTGTGCGGGCGCTCACTCTGTCAGCGCTGGCACCACAACGGGGTGAACATCTGTGGGATATCGGCGGGGGCACCGGTTCGGTCAGCATCGAATGGCTGATGTGTGACCCGACTTTGACTGCCACATCGATTGAACCGCGCGCGGATCGAGCAGAGCGTATCCGCCGCAACGCAGATGCGCTCGGGCAAGACCGGTTGAACGTCGTGCATGGCACCGCGCCGGATGCACTGACTGGCCTTCCTCTGCCCGATGTCGTTTTCATCGGCGGTGGGCTAAGCGCCAAGCTGTTAACCTGGCTACGCGATGCCTTGCCAACTGGCACCCGATTGGTTGCCAATGCGGTAACATTGGAAAGCGAAGCGTTGCTGGCGCAGTGGCATGACACACTTGGGGGCCAGCTTTTGCGCATCGAACTGGCGCAGGCATCAGAGCTTGGACCCCGGCGCGGCTGGAAATCCGCATACCCAGTCGTGCAGTGGAGCGTAACGCTATGATCATCGCGGGTTTGGGTTTTTCGTCAGCGGCCACAACGGACAGCCTGCGTGCCGCCTTTGATCGCGCCAGAAACGGTCAGCACGTGGACGCGTTGGCCACAGTTGCCGACAAAAAGGGGCATGCCGCACTGGTCGAATTCGCTAAGGCCGCTGCCCTGCCCCTGTACTTCATCGCCTCGGCTGATCTGGCCCAGCAGCGCACGCTTTCATGCTCGACTCGCAGCCGCGCCACTTATGGCACTGGTAGCGTGGCCGAAGCATCCGCTCTTGCCGCCGCCGGTTCCGGCGCGCGCCTGACATCCCCCAGACAGATTTCGGACGACCGGCTTGCAACCTGCGCCGTCGCCATCGGAGGACAAAAATGACTGTTCACTTCATCGGCGCCGGACCAGGCGCCGCCGACCTGCTGACCCTGCGCGGTCGCGATATCATAGCGGCGTGCCCAGTCTGCCTTTATGCCGGGTCGCTGGTCCCCGAAGAAATTCTAAGCCACTGTCCCGAAGGCGCAAGGATCGTCAACACGGCGCCGATGGACCTGGATCAGATCATGGCAGAGATTGCAAACGCGCATGAGGCGGGCCACGACGTGGCAAGGCTTCATTCAGGGGATTTATCGGTGTGGTCAGCGATGGGGGAACAAATCCGTCGCCTGAAAGACATGGGCATCCCTGTCAGCGTAACGCCCGGCGTTCCCTCTTTTGCGGCCGCCGCTGCTGCGCTTGGTTCAGAATTGACACTGCCCGGACTTGCGCAATCGGTTGTGCTGACCCGAACACCGGGCCGGGCATCATCTATGCCCGAAGGTGAGACGTTAGAGAACTTTGCACGCACCGGGGCAACGCTTGCGATCCACCTTTCAATTGGCAATGTGGACAAGGTGATCAGCGACTTGACCCCGGCCTATGGCACGGACTGTCCGGTGGCGGTGGTGTACCGTGCCAGTTGGCCGGATGAACGGCTCATCCGTGCCACGTTATCCACATTGAAGGATGCACTGGACGAAAGCATCTCTCGCACCGCTCTGATCCTGGTCGGCCCGGTGCTGGCTGGCGAAGGTTTCGACGAAAGCTGCCTTTATTCCACGGATTACGACCGCAGGTACCGCCCGCAAAGCGCTGGTAGCCCGTGGTCAAGCTGGAGCCATGGCGATGACTAATCCTCCGGGTCTTTTAGTTTCTGCGCCTTCATCCGGCACAGGGAAAACGACTGTGATGCTGGGCTTGCTGAGGGCGCTGGCCGACGATGGGTTAACCGTTCAACCGTTCAAAAGCGGCCCGGACTATATCGACCCGGCCTTTCACCGGGCAGCGGCAGGGCGTGCTTCGTTCAATCTGGATAGCTGGGCGATGAGCGATCCGCTGCTGACTGCGATCTCGGCACAGGCCGACGGCGCGGACATTGTTGTCGCAGAAGGCTCAATGGGTTTGTTCGATGGCGTCGCCAAGCCGGGCGAGTTGGGCCATGGGTCCAGCGCGGAAACAGCGCTTCGGATGGGATGGCCCGTGGTGCTGGTGTTGGATGTGGGGGGGCAGGCGCAATCAGCGGCGGCGACGGCGCTTGGATTTCGGATGTACAATCCCGACCTGCCATTTGCCGGGGTGATCCTGAACCGATGCGCCAGTGCCCGGCATGAACGTCTGACACGGCTTGGGATGGAGCGTGCAGGTCTGCCTGTTCTTGGCGTTCTGCCCCGTCGTGGAGATCTGACTCTGCCAGAAAGGCATCTGGGTCTGATACAAGCCGTCGAGCATCCCGATCTTGAAAGCGCGATTGTTGGTTATGCTGCATTTTTGCGCGAGCACGTGGATCTTCAGGCAATCAAACGGGCAGCTTCCTCAGGCCCAAGCGGGCCATCGTCAGCCGCGCTGCCGCGCCCCCCTGCGCAACGGATCGCCTTGGCCCAGGATGCGGCATTTTCGTTCACCTACCCGCATTTGCTGGCCGGTTGGCGCGCTGCAGGGGCCGAGATTCTACCGTTTTCTCCTTTGGCTAACGAACCTCCCAGCGCGGATGCGGACCTTGTGTGGCTACCCGGTGGATATCCGGAACTACATGCCGGCACCTTGGCTGTGGCTGAGGCTTTCTTGACCGGTCTGCGCCGACACGCGGAAACCAAGCCGGTGCACGGAGAATGCGGCGGCTACATGGCTTTGGGTCAGGCGCTGATAGACAAAGATGGCGTTCGGCACCAAATGGCGGGCCTGCTTGGGCTGGTAACGTCTTACGAAAAGCGCAAGTTCAACTTGGGATATCGGCGCGCGGAATTGCTGGCCTCGATGCCCGGATACACAGCGGGCGCAGCCTTGCGGGGGCATGAGTTTCATTACTCGTCAATCGTCGAACAACCCGACGCACCGTTGGCACGCGTCTTTGATGCCGAAGGCGCCGAAGGACCGCAGACAGGATCCGTGCGCGGCACTGTTACGGGCACCTTCTTTCACTTGATTGCCGAGGCTTCGGCATGAGTGGTTTCGTATCTTTCATTGGCTCTGGTCCAGGTGACCCGGAGCTGCTGACTCTGAAAGCCGTAAACCGGTTGCAAAAGGCCGATGCGGTGCTGTTTGACGACCTCAGCAGTGGTCCCATCCTGAGCCATGCACGCGAAGATGCTGATCTGGTCGGTGTTGGCAAGCGTGCCGGTCGGCCATCGCCTAAACAGAACCATGTCAGCCAGTTGCTGGTGGACTACGCCAAGACAGGGGCACAAGTTGTTCGCCTGAAGTCTGGCGATGGTGGATTGTTTGGTCGGCTTGAAGAGGAACTTGTGGCGCTGCGCGAGGCCGGTATTGAGTATGAGATCATCCCGGGCGTCCCATCCGCTGTCGCTGCCGCGGCGGCGGCGGGCATTCCCCTGACACGGCGCCTGACCGCGCGACGCGTCCAGTTCATCACTGGCCATGACGTTAGCGGCAAACTGCCCCAAGACCTGAACCTGCCCGCCTTGGCCGACCCGGATGCGACAACGGTGGTGTTCATGGGAAAGCGGACATTTCCGTTATTGGTTAAAACGCTGCACGAACACGGCTTGCCCCTTGAAACTCCGGCTTTGATGGCCGAGTCAGTCTCGACCCCGGATCAGAAGCTGCACCGCGCAACCGTGGGGGCGTTGTCGGAAATGCTGGCGACCGAGATCGGCACTGCCCCGGCCCTGATCCTGTACGGTCCACTGGCTGAGATCG
The DNA here is from genome assembly GCF_056159225.1 of Ruegeria sp. AWH4_226. Classification (NCBI taxonomy): domain Bacteria; kingdom Pseudomonadati; phylum Pseudomonadota; class Alphaproteobacteria; order Rhodobacterales; family Roseobacteraceae; genus Ruegeria; species Ruegeria sp. AWH4_226. The sequence goes on from NZ_JBSWUU010000001.1 coordinate 1,526,199, forward strand.
ACAATGATTGACCTGACGCTGATCGGCATCGGCACCGGCAACCCGGATCATGTGACGCTCCAAGGCGTTCAAGCCATACGCGATGCTGACCTGATCTTGATTCCCCGAAAGGGCGAGAACAAGGCCGATCTGGCCGGGTTGCGCGAAGACATCATCGCAACGGTAACTGACACGCCGCCAGACATCGCATATTTCGATATTCCGGAACGTCGCGCTGACACCGGCTATCTGCGCGGTGTCGACGAATGGCACGATGCAATCGCACTGCGCTGGAGTGAGGCGATCTCGGCCCACCCGAGTGCTCGGCATGTGGCCCTGCTGATCTGGGGCGATCCCTCGCTCTATGACAGTTCCTTGCGCATCGCGTCCCGACTGAATCCGCAACCGAGAACAAGGGTTATTCCCGGTATTACGGCCTTGCAGGCCCTGACGGCCGCGCATGCTATCCCGATCAACGATTTGGGAGCATCCTACACAGTTACCACCGGGCGGCGCATTCGAGATGAAGGATGGCCGGCAAATACTTCAAAAATTGCGGTAATGCTGGATGGAGAGTGTTCGTTTCAAACCCTGAACATGCAAGACTATGACATCTGGTGGGGTGCTTATGTTGGCATGCAGCAAGAGCTTTTGATCAAGGGGCATTTGCAGGATGTGGCAGATGAAATTCTAGCCAGCCGCGCGAAAGCTAGGGCTGAACATGGCTGGATCATGGATATCTACGTGCTGAAAAAGCACGAACGCTGAGGTTCAAAGCTGTGAGCGGCAATTGATCCATTTTTCGGCCCTCGGTGCCAACCTGAGTGTCGCAGGAAATATACGTGCGCTGTCTACCGATTTCTGGCAATACAACAAGAGGCACAACAAACGAGGCAATGAAATGCGCGCGCTTTGGGGTATTCTCTGCCTTCTGGCCCTGCCCGTCTGGGCCAAAGAGCCATTGCCGGGTTGGGCGGTTTACCCATCTGCCAAGAGCTATGAAGATCTTGTCGCCGACACCAAGGCTGCGGTCGCAGAAAACGGATTGATCGTTGTCACTCAGGCCGGGCCCACCAAAGCTGCTGCTGCGCGCGGAATTGTCATTCCCGGAAATCTTGTGATCGGCGCGTTCAACAATGACTATGCCGTGCGCGTACTGGAAACCTCGGTCAACGCGATGATTGAGGCTCCGATCCGGTTCTACGTGACCGAAAATGAAGACGGTACGGCAACACTGTCTTACAAAACCCCCAGCTTTGTGTTTGCACCCTATGCGGACGAGGGCGGAGAGACCCTGCAACGCATTGCACAGGAACTTGACGCCAAGTTTCAGGCGGTGGCGGACTCAGCAGTCAAATAGTCACACTACCGTGAACCTGCTTGCACCCGGGCGCGTCCTCAGCATTCTCCTGTCCAACAGAGTTTTCGGAGCATGACTGATGCATGACCATTCACCCCGTGCGGCTGACCTTTTGGCCCAACGGCTCTACGAAGCCGGATGCCGCCACGCGTTCGGTATGCCAGGGGGCGAAGTGCTGACCCTGGTAGATGCGTTGGAACAGGCGGGGATCACCTTTCACCTGACCAAACACGAAAACGCGGCCGGGTTCATGGCCGAGGCCGTTCACCACCGCGATCGCGCGCCCGCCATTCTGGTCGCCACCCTCGGGCCCGGAGCCATGAACGGGATCAACGTTGTCGCCAATGCGCTGCAGGACCGGGTGCCAATGATCGTGTTGACAGGTTGCGTCGATGCAGATGAGGCGCTGACCTACACCCATCAGGTCATGGACCACGCGCAGGTTTATCGGTCGATCACAAAAGGGACGTTTACGCTGACGGCGCAAGGGGCGGATATCATTGCGGACAAGGCGGTTTCCCTCGCGAACCAGCCCCGCCCCGGCCCGGTGCATATCGACGTTCCGATCTCGGTCGCCGATACGCGCGTGTCTGGCGTAAAACGTCGTCGTTTGGCAAAGCCTGCCGCCGTCGCACCCGAGGGCAATTGCGTAGAGAAAGCGCGCCGTTGGGTGGCCGAGGCTGAACGACCAATCGCGATCATTGGTCTGGACGTGCTCTATGACAACTCGCGTAATGTGGTGCAGGCGTTTCTGGAGCATTTCAACATCCCGTTTGTGACCACTTACAAGGCCAAGGGCGTCGTGCCCGAAGATCACCCGCTTTGCCTAGGCGGTGCTGGTTTATCGCCGCTGGCCGATAAGCATCTGGTTCCATTGGTCGAACAGGCCGATCTGGTGCTTTGCCTCGGGTATGACCCGATCGAAATGCGCCCCGGCTGGCGCGAAATCTGGGACCCCGAGGAAAAGCGCGTCATCGACATCTCGGCCGTGGTCAATGATCACTACATGCATCAGGCCGGGTTGAACCTTGTGGCCCATACCGGTGCCACGTTGGAGGCCATCGCCAAGGGTAATTCCGGCCGTGTAACGTGGCCCGAAGGCGAACCCCCGCAGGTTAAAGCTGCGTTGGCAAAGGCGTTTCCCGCGGATGAAGACTGGGGGCCTGCGGCGGTGATTGCCGAAGCGCGCGCCACGCTACCTGCGCAAACTCTGGCAACAGCCGACAGCGGCGCGCATCGCATCCTGCTGAGCCAGATGTGGGATTGCCATGAAGAACGTGGGCTGATCCAGTCCTCGGCCCTTTGCACGATGGGCTGCGCGGTTCCAATGGCCATTGGCCTGAAGCTGGTCGAGCCGGATCGCCCGGTGATCAGCTTTTCAGGCGATGCCGGGTTCCTCATGGTCGCCGGAGAGCTATCGACCGCTGCCGAGTTGGGGGGAAATCCGATCTTCCTGGTTTTCGTCGACGCCAGCCTGGCCTTGATCGAATTAAAGCAGCGACAGCGTCAGATGGGCAATATGGGCGTAGACTTCGACCGTCATGATTTTGCCGCCATGGGCCGCGCATTTGGTGGAAACGGCCACACCGTTCGCAACAGGGAAGAGTTGCGTGCGGCACTGAACGAAGCCATGAAGGCCGAAACATTCACCGTAATTGCGGCTGAAATTGATCGTGGGGGATATGATGGCCGGATCTGAAGGACCGCTGAAGGGTATCAAGGTTCTGGACCTCAGCCGCATTCTTGCAGGGCCGACCTGTACGCAGTTGTTGGGTGATCTGGGGGCCAGCGTGATCAAGATCGAAAACCCCACCACAGGCGGTGACGATACGCGGCAATGGGGTCCTCCTTACGTTGAGGACGCGGATGGCAACCGCTCTGACCTGAGCGCCTATTTCATGGCGGCCAACCGCAACAAGAAATCCGTGGCAATCGACATCGCCACACCCGAAGGGCAGGCGCAGGTCAAACGGCTGGCTGCGCATGCCGACATATTGATCGAGAACTTCAAACCCGGCGGGCTGGCGAAGTATGGGCTGGATTATGCGTCCGTGTCACAGGAATTTCCCAGCCTCGTGTATTGCTCGATCTCCGGCTATGGCCAAACCGGACCGAATGCCTCCAAGCCGGGCTATGACCTGATGGCGCAGGGCTATGGCGGGATCATGTCGCTGACGGGCGACCCTGACGGCGCGCCGATGAAAGTTGGCGTTGGAATCGCAGATGTGATGTGCGGAATGTACGCCTCGGTCGGAATTCTGGCTGCTTTACGGCACCGCGACCAGACCGGGGAAGGTCAGCAGATCGACCTTGCGTTGGTTGACGCTCAGATCGCATGGCTGATCAATGAGGGCGTGAACTATCTGACCTCGGGGAATGTCCCGCAACGGCGGGGCAACGGACATCCCAACATCGTGCCTTACGATGTCTATGAAACCGCCGATGGCCACGTTATTCTGGCTGTTGGAAATGACGGTCAGTTCCGCCGGTTTTGCGATTTCATCGACCACTCCTATCTGGCGGATGACCCGCGCTATGCCACAAATCCAGCCCGGTTGGAGCATCGCGAAACCCTGAACGCGGTTCTGCGCCCCGCGCTGCAATCCCGCGACACCGCTGCGGTCATTGCCGGGTTGGAGTCGTGCAAAGTGCCGGTTGGTCCGGTCAAGACGGTGGATCAGGTGTTCGCAACGGATCAGGTCGCTGCCCGACAGATGCAGATCGCCATGCAAGCCGGTCCGGGTGAGGTCCAATTGATCGGAAATCCGCTGCAATTTTCGCGTACGCCGGTCACCTACCGCAATGCGCCGCCTGAATTCGGGGCGGACACGCAAGCTGTTCTTAACGCTGAAAATCCGTTCGAAGATTGAAACACTGTGCCTAATTCGGCGGCATGTTGCTGAAACATGCCGTTGAATCGGCGGTTTTTTTCAAGTTTTCCACACACAGCCTTTCACCAATTCGAGAGCACAGGCGATACTGATACGACGCCATCGGAGTCTCTGCTACATCAGTTAGAACAGATGCTCTTGCTTGAATGGATCGGACCAAACGCATGAAACAAGATGTTTTCGGACAGATGAACACCCTCAGCCATCCGGCCAGCGTCGAGGCGTGGGATGGTGTTCTGCTTGGGTTCATGGCGCATTCGGCCAGCACCCCCCAGCATCTGGGCAAGGTGCTGGAACTTGAGCCCGACTTTGCCTTGGGTCACGCGATCAAAGGCCTGTTTATGGTTCTGTTGGGACGGCGTGAGATGACGGCAGTTGCGGTCGATGCTCTGGCGGCGGCCAAGGCCGCGATGGAAAAGCAACCGGTCTCGACGCGCGAGAACCTCTACGTGCAGGCACTTGAACTGTATCTTGCGGATTTACCATCGCAAGCCATCCAGAAATTCGAAGAAATCCTGCGTGCTCACCCTCAGGACACCTTGGCGATGAAGCTCAGCCATGCAACGCGTTTTGTTCTGGGTGACGCGGCCGGGATGCGGCGGTCGATTGAGCGCGTTTTGCCAACCTATGAGCCCAACCATGCCGGACGCGGTTACCTGCTGGGCTGTCACGCTTTCGCACTGGAAGAAACCGGCGCCTACGAGCAAGCCGAGATTGCCGGACGTCAGGCGCTTTGGATGGTTTCGGACGATGCATGGGGCTTGCATGCGGTGGCCCATGTCCATGAAATGAAAGGTAACGCTCAGCTTGGTCTGGATTGGCTGGCCGGCCGCGAAGAGGCTTGGACGCATTGCAACAACTTTCGCTATCATGTCTGGTGGCACAAGGCATTGATGCATCTGGACCTGGGTCAGGTCGATCATGTGATGGAGTTGTACGACAACTACATCCGGCAGGATAAAACCGACGATTACCGCGATATTTCGAACGCAACTTCATTGCTGTCGCGGCTTGAGCTGGAAGGCGTCGATGTCGGTAACCGCTGGGAAGAACTTGCCGACCTCAGCGCGTCGCGAACCGAAGACGGCTGCCTGATCTTTGCCGATCTGCACTATTTGCTGGCTTTGACCGGTGACAATCGTGCTGAGGCAACGAGCAAAATACTGCAGCGCATTCAAAAAGACGCGCAACGCAATCAAGGGGACACGCCGATCCGCATGTCCGACCCGGGTATTGCAGCAGCTAAGGGGCTTGAGGCCTTTGGTGAAGGCCTTTATGGTGCAGCGTTCGACTTTTTATCAAGCGCGCGCAATGGCATGCAACTGGCAGGTGGCAGCCACGCTCAACGTGATGTTTTCGAGCGCATCACAATTGACTCGGGCCTGCGCGCGGGCCGTCTGGATGCTGTCGAGCGCATCCTGGACGATCGTCGCACGAAACGGGCTGGCGGCGAGGATAACTTTGCTCTGGCGCGCCGCGCATTGATCGATGCGGCCCGCGACAACCGCGACGCACAGAGCGTCCCGGCAGAATAACAAAACAAAAAAAGACTAATGAAGGACAGACCACGCATGGCGACTGCATCGCCCGCTTCTGATTTTGCGCCTGTGACTGCTTCGGCAGCTGCGCCCGTCCGCGTGCGCGACCCGCGTTTGGATTTCTATCGCGGCATCGCGATGTTCATCATCCTGATCGCGCATATTCCAAATGATCCGTGGGCAAAGTGGATTCCGGCACGGTTCGGCTTTTCGGACGCGACCGAGATTTTCGTGTTCTGTTCAGGAATGGCGTCGGCCATAGCATTCGGCGGCGCGTTTGCGCGGAAAGGGTGGTGGATGGGCACGGCCCGCGTAGCCTTCCGCACCTGGCAGGTCTACTGGGCGCATATTTGCCTGTTCTTCTTTGTCGCCATGAGCATGGCCGCACTGGATCAGTCGGGTTTCTTTGATAAAACATATGTTTCTTCGCTGAACCTACAGCATTTTTTCAACGATCCTGCTCCTCAGATTGTTGGGCTGTTCACGCTGACCTATGTGCCGAATTACTTTGACATCTTGCCGATGTACCTTGTTGTTCTGGCGATGATGCCCTTGTTCATGGGATTGTCTCGTATTGGGTTCTGGGCCGTGGCTGCGACGTCTGTCGCGATCTGGTTGGTCGCTCAGACCGGTGTGCTTGCGTTGCCGGCTGAGCCGTGGTCGGACCGCCAGTGGTTCTTTAACCCGTTTGGCTGGCAATTGCTGTTCTTCACCGGGTTCGCCTTCATGCGCGGCTGGATCCCGGCCCCACCTGTGTCAAAGACGCTTATTTGGGCGGCTGCTTTGTTCCTGATTTTCTCGATGCCATTTGGGTCGTGGAAAGTCTTTACGTGGATCAACGCAGCCGCCCCCGACTTGGCCGATCAAATACGCAAAGTCTGGCCCGTCACCAAGGAATTCCGGGACAAGACAGATTTTGGCCTGTTCCGTTACATTCACTTCTTGTCCTTGGCCTACCTGGGTTGGGTTGCGGCGGGTGAGCATGGGCACCGTTTGATTGCAACCGGTCAAGGCGCGGCTGCGAAGATCTGGCAATTCCTGCTGACCGTTATAACAAAGGTTGGGCAGCAATCGCTGGCCGTGTTCGTATTTTCCATGGCAGCAGCGCGACTTATCGGCGTGGGTCTGGACCTGAGTGGGCGGAATGTTGCCAGTGTCTTTATCGCCAACATGATTGGCTTTGCGATGATCATCGGCGTGGCATACATGGCAGCTTGGTTCAAGTCACATCCATGGAAGACAAAGAAATGAACCTGACACGTCGCGCATTTCTGGCCTCGACTTCGGCGCTTGCTTTCGCCCCGGCCACGTTTGCCTCTGGCGGAGAAACTCCTTTTGACCGTAATGCTGTCATCGAGATGGCCCGCGATCTGGCAAGCCGCCGCTACACTGAACGCGAGATGGTGCCGCAGGAATGGCTGGACCTGACCTATCAGCAATACCGCTCGATCCGGTTCCGGCTGGACCGTGCGCTTTGGTACGAAACCGACACGCCGTTCAACGTCGATTTCTTCACGCCCGGCCTGTACTTCCCGCGCACGGTTAAGGTCCTGACGGTCGAAAACGGTGTGGCCGCTCCGGTCGCTTTCGATCTGGGGATGTTCGACAAATCCGAAGAGGTTCCAGAGCTGCCGATAGACGACACGCTGGGCTTTTCCGGTCTGCGCCTGCGAACTGAAATGCATCGCCCCGGTAAAACCGATGAGTTCTGTGTGTGGCAAGGTGCCAGCTATTTCCGGGCGATTGGCCTGCATGAGGTGTATGGGCTGTCCGCCCGCGGCCTTGCCTTAAAGACCGGCGATCCCGATGGCGAGGAGTTTCCCGAATTCATCCGCTTTTGGCTGGAACGCCCGAAGCCCGGACAGCGCAATATGGTGGTTCACGCGCTGATGGACAGCCCCAGCGTGACCGGTGCCTACCGGTTCAACGTCACGGCAGGCGCGGATTGCGTAATGGATATCGAAGCCACGCTTTTCCCGCGCGAAGATCTGACGCATGTCGGCATCGCACCGGGCACGTCGATGTTCCTGTTCGATCAGACCAACCACAGCCGGTTTGACGATTTCCGTCCAGCCGTTCACGACAGTGACGGACTGCTGATACGAAATGGTGCCGGAGAAGTGCTTTGGCGGCCACTGGCGAATCCGATACGGCTGCAGATTTCGTCATTCGTCGATACAAACCCGCGCGGATTTGGCCTGATGCAGCGCAAACGCGCATTCTCGGACTACGCGGATCTTGAGGCGAATTACCACAAGCGCCCCGGCCTGTGGGTCGAACCCAATGGTGACTGGGGCAAAGGCACTGTCACACTGGTCGAGATTCCGGCAGATCAGGAGATCTATGACAATATCGTCTCCTATTGGCGGCCCTCTGAACCCTATGCAGCCGGCAGTCAGGTCGATCTGTCCTACCGCCTGATCTGGGGTGAAGAACCGCAGCGGACACCAATGCCGCGCGTCATCAACACCGCAATGGGCGAGAATACGTTCGGCGAAGGACGTCTGGCTGTCATCGACTTTGAGGCCTCTGACCTATTCGAAGACCCCGAGGCAATGACCATTTTCGTGGATTCGCCACATGCCGAGACGTCCGAGGGCGTTCTGCAGCGGAACCCTGACACGGGCGGGTTGCGGCTGGCATTTTCGTTCAAGCCGGGCGACCGGGACCACGTGGAATTGCGCGCGCAGCTTTTGAAAGACAAAGAGCCGGCCTCAGAGGTCTGGCTTTATCGTTGGACCACATGACACGCGACCTGCATATCATGCCACCTAAGGCTCCGCTGCCTATGCCTGCGCAGAACTTCAGCGCGGGCTTTACGGATGCGCAGGTGCCTAACGGGGATCGCCCCTCAGCCGGGTTTTGGCGCGCACTGGCGTTTTCGCCTGCTATGACGGCCACACTGGGCCTGCTGTGGGTCATGACCGACTGGTTCGGCGCCGAAGGCATCAACCTGATCGAAGCCATCCTATTGGCATTGATCTCATTCAATTTCTTCTGGATTTCTTTTACCGTCTGCACCGTGCTGCTGGGCATGTTGTCCTTGTCACGGCAAGAACAGCCCAGACGCGCAAGCCGCCCGCAACCTCTGCGCGTTGCGCTGTTGATGCCGGTATACAACGAGGTGCCGTGGAACGTGCTGGGCAACGCCCGTACAATGCTTGAGGACTTGCAGTCACGGGGCGGACAGCACCACTATGCCATGTTTATCCTGTCGGACACCCGTGACCCCGAAATCGCGGCGCAGGAACAGGCCAGTATCGAGGCATTGCGCACCACCCTCGCCCCCGGTCTGGAACTCTATTACCGTCGTCGTGCCGAGAATACGGACCGCAAGGTCGGTAACATCTCTGACTGGGTCAACCATTGGGGTGCCGACTGGGACGCGATGCTGGTGCTGGATGCCGACAGCCTGATGACCGGTCGCGCCATCCTGCGTTTGACGGATGCGCTGGCCCGCGACCCCGGTGCGGGATTGATCCAAAGCTATCCGCAATTGATCGGTGCGCAATCTGTCTTTGCCCGGATGCAACAGTTTGCCAACGGCGTCTATGGTATTGCGTTCGCTGAAGGTCTGGCCCGCTGGTGTGGCCAAGAAGGCAACTACTGGGGCCACAACGCGATCATCCGCACAAAGGCTTTTGCCTCAAGCGCCGGTCTGCCCAAGCTTCGTACGTTCAACGGTCAGGAAAAACTGATCATGAGCCATGATTTTGTCGAGGCGGGCTTGCTGCGCCGTGCGGGTTGGGGTGTTCGGTTCCTGCCGCGAATTCGTGGTTCTTACGAGGAAACACCACCAACGCTGATCGACCACGCTTTGCGCGACCGTCGTTGGTGTCAGGGCAACCTTCAGCATCTGAAATTGCTTGGCGCAACCGGTTTCCGCGCGGTGTCCCGGTTCCACATGTTCCATGGTGCAGTGGGTTACCTTATGTCGCCGCTTTGGTTTGCGCTGCTGGTGATGTGGGCCCTGATTGGACAGGGGGAGGATGCTTCGGTTCTGCATTACTTCAGCCCCGACAACCCGTTGTTCCCGCAATGGCCTGAAATGTCAGAGACGCGGCACGTTCTGATTATCCTGGTCATGTATGCGATGCTGCTGGCACCAAAGATCCTTGGCGTTTTGGCCCTGCCTCTCAGCGGTGTGCACTATGCGGAATTTGGTGGCCGCTCCAAATTCCTGACCTCGTTCCTGGCCGAGGTGATCTTGTCGATCCTCTATGCGCCCATCCTGATGGTACAGCAGATGATCGCGGTGTTCCGTACCGTTTTGGGCATTCAGAACGGCTGGTCCCCTCAGATGCGCGACGGCGGCAGCTACAGCCTACGGACCTTGATCTTGTGTCATGCGCTGGAAACGATCAGCGGATTTGCCCTGAGCGTTGGTATTCTGTCAGGCCTCGTATCGATATGGCTGGCCCCGATTGCCATCAGTCTTGCACTGGCAATTCCCTTATCCGCGCTAAGTGGCGTTTCGGCGAGTGCCGCGCGGCGCATGGTCGGGATGAAAGAGGATTTTCAAGAACCAGCCATTACTCGAATGGCCCGGCGACACCGGAATGAGTTGAAGCGGTTTATCGAAGGCAAAGGTGTCATGACCGCTGCCGAGTGATTAGCCACCCGGCAGACCCTCGTACCAGTCCACCATCATGTCAGCCCATCCCTTTGGCACAGTATGTCCGCCGGGGAACAGCGCGAGTTCCAGCATGCTGCCGTCGCTGCACCCGCTCCAATAGCGGCGCATAAACTGGCCGGTGACTGAAAACCCGCTTGGTTTGGTATCGACACATTCGTTGGCGACCCGCCAGATTTCCAGACCTGCGAAAATATCGCCTTGATGAAATCGGCCACCACCTAAGATGCGGCCTTCTAACGGTACAACGTTGTCCGTCCAGCCATGAGTATGAAACATCCGAACCGGGCCGCTGCAGCTTTCGGGTTGCGGGCGCCAGAATCCCCCTGAAACGGGCACATAGGCCGAAAACGTATCCGGTAACGCGCAGGCAAGATAGTAGACCATGAAGGCACCAGCCGAAAACCCGCCCAAGACCACCCGGTCTGCATCCACCCCAAACCGGTCTGAAGCATCCTGCACAGCTTCGGTCAAAAAGGCGGTTTCGTCGCGCCCGTCCCAGCCTGGAAAGAAATTCCAGCTTTGGCGGCCATTGCGGTCTGACCCCTCGGGCGCCATCACCGCATAGCCCCGCGCCAGCAGCGGCTCAACCATATTACGGTTTTTCAAAACTCCTTTGGCTGATCCGCCATACCCGTGCAAGAACACCAAGAGCGGCGGATTCTCTGCGTTGGGCAGTTCGATGTGATAGCCACCTGAGGCGGTTTCACACATGCCCTCGCGATCCGCGCAAGCGGCAAGACCTGCTTGTCCGGTCAGTGCCAGTATCACAGCCGTAGTAAGTGTCCGGATCATCCCCATTCCCCTGCCTCGTGTTGGACGGGTAACCCAGCCCGCACCCATCCCGGCCCCGCCGCCGACCCTAGCATGCCTTCTGGCACATCGATTACGTTTGTGAATCCTGCCTCGGTCAACCTGTTGCTCAGCCTGGCAGACCGAACCCCGCGCGCGCAGATCAGCGCAACCTTGGCACCCCGGTTTCCGTCCGTCAGTTGCGCCAACGCCTGTACAAAATCATCGCGGCGCATGTCCAGCGGATGCGCCCCCTGTCCGACGCCAGTGGCCTGCCATTCGCGTGGCGTGCGGATATCGACCAAGAGAATATCGCCAGAGATCGCCTGTGCGTGCGCATTTTCCACGCTTATCGTACCACCAGCATAATCAGGCGGGATCAGACGGTACTCCCGAACAGCAAATCCACCGGCGATCAGTGTCCCTGCCCCCAGCAAAACCCACCTTCGAGATCGATTTACCTTACCCGTCATGCGGTACCCTTTTACGCCGATGGGACGTTTTACCACGACACTGAGCTTTGCGCTGTGCTGAAATTCGGCCCATGGATCAAGTTCGCGTCATTGTAGCGCAGCTATAATGCAACCAATATGTATCTTTTAGAGTAGGTCGAAACCTTGCATTTTCTGAACAGTCATTAAATTATCCATTCTAAATCTATAACATTGACCGCACAGCCCCGGAGTATCGCAGTTGTCCCTATTCCTTATCGCGGCCCTTCCCTTCCTCGGAGCTGTACTACCAGCCCTGCTGATCCGGGCAGGTCGAAACGCAGCAGCCTCGGCCGCGGGGCTGACGACCTTTCTGGCTCTTATGGGTCTGTTGATCCACATACCGTCCGTCATGCGCGGCGATGTCGTGACCGCGCGGTTCGAATGGATACCCGCGCTGGGACTGAACGCGAATTTTATGCTGGACGGTCTTGGGTTTCTGTTCGCTCTGCTGATCCTCGGGATCGGATTGCTGATTATCCTGTACGCCCGGTTCTACCTGTCACGTGAAGACCCGATGGGGCAGTTCTACACCTATTTGCTTTTGTTCCAGGGCGCGATGGTCGGGATTGTTCTGTCGGACAATATTCTTCTTTTACTTATTTTCTGGGAGCTTACCTCGCTCAGCTCATTCCTGTTGATCGGCTATTGGAAGCATCTGCCTGAAGGGCGGCAAGGCGCGCGAATGGCGTTGGCCGTAACCGGTGGCGGCGGGTTGGCGATGATTGCCGGCATGCTGATCCTGGGCAACATCGCAGGGTCATATGACCTGAGCGTCATTTTGCAGAACAAGGACCTGATTCAGGCATCGCCATATTATCTACCGGCCTTGATCCTGATCCTGTTGGGCTGCTTTACAAAATCCGCGCAGTTCCCGTTCCACTTCTGGCTGCCACACGCGATGGCGGCACCAACGCCAGTTTCGGCCTATCTCCACTCGGCAACGATGGTGAAGGCCGGGCTGTTCCTGATGGCGCGGATGTGGCCGGTTCTGGCTGGGACGGACGCTTGGTTCTACATCGTGGCAACCACAGGCTTGATCACCATGCTGCTGGGCGCATGCATTGCCCTGTTCAAAGATGACCTTAAGGCGCTGCTGGCGTTCTCGACGGTATCGCATCTGGGCCTTGTGACGATGCTGCTGGGTTTTGGCACCAAGTTCGCCGTTGTGGCGGCTGTGTTCCACATCATCAACCATGCAACCTTCAAAGCCGCGCTGTTCATGACTGCCGGGATCGTGGATCACGAGACGGGTACCCGAGACATCAAACGTCTGGGCGGGCTGCGCCACCTGATGCCGATAACCTTCACGATCGGCACCATTGCCGCCTTGTCCATGGCTGGTCTGCCACCACTGAACGGGTTCCTATCCAAAGAAATGATGCTGGAAGAGACGGTACGTACCACGTGGGTCAACTCGCCGTATCTGGTTCCAGGGCTGGCGTTGGTGTCAGCATTGTTCTCAGCGGCATATTCCTTCCGCTTTGTCAGCCACGTCTTCCTTGGGCCGGAACGCACCGATTACCCCCATCATCCGCATGATCCGCCTGTTGGCCTGTGGCTGGCCCCGGCTTTCCTGGTGGTGCTGGTTGTTCTGATCGGACTGTATTCGGCGGCCATCGTAGGACCGCTGGTTGCAGTAGTCTCCAGCGCCGTGCTTGGCGGGGCGGAACTGCCTTACTACTCGCTGAAACTGTGGCACGGCTTTACCCCGGCGCTTTACATGTCGGTCGTGGCCGTTGTCGGAGGTCTGTTCCTGCTGTCCCTGTATCGCCAAGGCAATGCTCTGTGGAACGCTCTGCCCCGACCCGAAGCCAAGGTTATCTTTGAGGCCATCATTGGCGCGCTGACCGCGCTCAGCCGTTGGATCACTGACACGCTGCATAACGGCGTGCTCAGCCGATATGCCATTATCGTTGTCGCGTTCACTGTTGGGCTTGGATATTACGCCTACACATCCGGCACAATTGGCCCGGTAACGCGTGAGCCGCTGCCCGCGCCAGTTATTCCAATCATCGGCTGGATATGTCTGGTCGGAGCGACGTTGGCGATCATGTGGTTCCACCGCAACCGCCTGTTGGCGCTGGTCCTGATCGGTGTGGTCGGGTTGATCGTTTCTATGGCGTTCAACTACCTGTCGGCACCAGATCTTGCACTGACACAGATTTCGGTCGAAGTGGTCACGATGATCCTGCTGCTGCTGTCGCTGAATTTCCTGCCCACAGATACCCCGCGGGACAGCAGCCCGGCGCGTCGCTGGCGTGATGCGGCGATCTCGGTTGTAGCAGGCGTCGGCACCGGGGCCTTGATCTATGCCGTGATGCTGAGGGATTTTGCTTTCCCAACGATCTCGGACTTTCATCTGGCAAACTCGTACAAAGGGGGCGGTGGCACCAACGTCGTCAACGTGATCCTTGTGGACTTCCGGGGTTTTGACACCTTTGGCGAGATCATTGTTCTGGGCATTGCCGCCCTGATCATTTTTGCCCTGACCGAGTCCGTTCTAAGCACAAATGTTCGCGCCTACTTGCTGAACCGCAAGCCGCACTGGCCGCAGTCAGGGGATTCACATCCCCTGATGATGGTTGTGGCGACCCGGGTGATGATGCCGATCGCCCTGATGGTTGGCGCCTATATCTTTTTCCGCGGCCACAACCAGCCGGGTGGTGGCTTTATCGCCGGACTTGTCGTCGCAATCGCATTCCTGATGCAATATATGGCCAGCGGCTATACCTGGGCGATTGAGAGGCAACGGTTTTTCTACCACGGCACCATTGGCTGGGGTGTTCTTATCGCAGCTGCGACCGGTATCGGGGCATGGTTCAACGAACGCCCGTTCCTGACCAGCGATTTCGGCTATATCAACTGGCCGCCGCTGGAAGAGTTCGAATGGGCTACCGCACTGCTGTTTGACACTGGTGTATTTCTTGCCGTGCTGGGCGCGGTGATGTTGGCGCTTGACAGCCTTTCGCGGCTGGCATGGCAACCCGGAATGGCACAAGAGTTCCCAATGGATATCAACCCGCTGCGGAACGACCCTAAAGAAGACGAAATGAAGGAGCAGGCCTGATGGAAGCGCTCGTTGCCTCTGCCGTAGGCGTCATGACCGCTGCGGGGATTTTCCTGATCCTGCGTCGCCGCACATTCCCGGTGATCCTGGGGCTGTCACTTGTCACATACGCCGTGAATGTCTTCCTGTTTGCCACCGGACGTCTTGCGCTGGATGCGCCCGCCGTTCTGAACAAATACGAAGAGGTTCCCTATACCGATCCTCTTCCGCAAGCGCTGGTCCTTACGGCAATCGTTATTTCTTTTGGAATGACGGCTGTGGTCGTGATGGTCGCGCTGTCTGCCTATCTGTCCTCGAAAGATGACCATATCGACATGACTGCTCAAGACAGCGTGGACGCGCGGGGAGAAGACGCATGAACCACTGGATCGTTGCGCCGATCGTCCTGCCCGCGATCCTGGCTCCGTTCATTATCATGGTGTTGCGGTACCACCTTGACCTGCAGCGCATCTTCTCGGTCGCGGGCGTTGTGGCCTTGCTGGGTATCGCGCTGACCATCACCGCGCAGGCCGCGGGCGGCGATATTCTGGTCTATGAGCTGGGTAATTGGCCCGCACCGTTCGGCATCGTTATGGTGCTGGACCGCCTGTCAGCCATGATGGTCTTGTTAACTGCGCTGATAGCTTTGCCCATTGTTCTCTATGCTATCGCATCAGGATGGGATGATCGTGGCAAACACTTTCACGCGTTGTTCCACTTTCAGCTTATGGGCGTCTGTGGTGCCTTCCTGACCGGCGACGCCTTCAACCTGTTCGTGTTTTTCGAGGTGTTGCTGATTGCCTCTTACGGGCTGATGACCCACGGTGGCGGCTCGGTTCGGTTAAAAGCCGGAGTACAGTACGTTGTTTACAACCTGATTGGCTCGACCCTGTTTCTGTTTGCGCTTGGTGTACTTTACGGTGTCACCGGCACGCTGAACATGGCGGATATGGCGGTTCGCGTGGCGGAACTGCCTGCCGAGGATACCGCTTTGCTGCGTGTGGGTGCGGTGCTTTTGCTGCTGGTGTTCTGCATCAAGGCCGCTGTACTACCGCTGCACTTCTGGCTGCCAGCCAGCTACGCAAACGCACCTCTGCCGGTGGCCGCGCTGTTTGCAATCATGACCAAGGTGGGCGCGTATTCCATCGTGCGGATGTATACGCTGGGGTTCGGTCCAGAGGTCGAAGCGACCCAGGGTCTTGTCGGAACATGGCTGCAACCCGCCGCTCTGCTCACACTTGCTGTCGGAGCAATCAGTATCCTTGGTGCGCAGCATATTGCACGGATGGTGGCGTTTTGCGCCATCACTTCGATGGGAACCCTGCTGATCGCGATCTCCTTGTTTACGGAAACCGCCACCGCGGCTGCATTGTATTACATCTTTCATTCGACACTTGCGACGGCGTTGCTGTTTCTTGTGGCCGATCTGGTTATGGAGCGTCAGGGCGGCGCCATTGAACCAAAGGCTCCGATGCCGCAAAGCGGGCTTATCTCAGCCTTGTTTTTCGTCGGCGCAATCGCGTTGGCGGGCATGCCGCCGCTGTCAGGCTTCATAGGCAAACTGCTTGTGCTGGACGCTGCCCGAGACGCTCCCGATGCGGGTGCGATTTGGGCTGTGATCCTCATTGGTTCGTTCATCACCATCGTCGGCTTGGCACGTGCAGGCACTATGATTTTCTGGAAAAGCCACGATGCCCAATACAATCCGGTCCCTAAAGTAGAAGGTGAAGACGCCCTTGTCGCTGCCGCGCCCGAGCAAAACCCCGGATTGGCCTTTACAGCCGTGTTCGGCGCGGTTCTTGGCCTTGTGATGCTGACCCTGTTCGCTGGTCCTGCATTGAACTACGCTGGAAAAACAGCCGAGCAACTATTCACACCCGAAGACTATATTTCGGCCGTTCTGGGAGGAGAAGAATGATGAGACTTCTGCACCGGATTTTCCCACACCCTCACCTGACCTTCCTGCTGACAGTCGTGTGGGTTTTGCTGGCCAATAACGGGTCATTGAACTCGGTCGTGTTTGGCCTGCTTTTGGGGATCATCATTCCATTCATCACGCAGCCCTATTGGCCCGATCGCCCCAAGCTGCGCAACTGGCCGATGGTTGCTGAGTATATGCTGGTGGTCCTTTGGGATATCGTAATCGCCAACATCACCGTCGCCCGGATCATCCTGTTCAAACGTGACGCGGACCGTCAGCCCAACTGGGTTCGCATCCCGCTGGAACTGCGCACTCCCGAGGCGATAACCGTTCTGGCCGGAACCATCACCATGACCCCTGGCACGGTCAGCTGCGATCTGTCCGCGCAAGGTCACAGCCTGCTGGTCCACTGCCTGGATGCCCCCGACACAGACGCGGTGCGCGACCAGATAAAAAACCGGTATGAACGTCGCCTGAAGGAGATATTCGAATGATCGATGTTGCCATCTGGTTTGCTTTCGCCTGTTTTGGCGCAGCCATCATGCTGTGCCTGTGGCGGATCATTTCGGCTGAAGGTGTTGGCACGCGCGTTCTGGCTCTGGACACGATGGTGATCAACACCATCGCTCTTTTGATCCTCTACGGGCTTCACTTGGGGACCGAGGTCTTTTTCGAGGCCGCCATGATCATCGCCATGCTGGGCTTTGTCTCAACCGTGGCCTATGCGCGGTTTATGCTGCGCGGCAATATTATCGAGTGAGGGCGACATGGAATTTATCTTTGAACTGCTGATCGCCTTCTTTCTGGTCATCTCGGGCATCTTTGGCTTTGTCGGCTCGTACGGAATGATCAAGCTGAAGGACCCGATGTCGCGCCTGCACGCACCGACCAAGGCGACCACGCTGGGTGTCGGTGGCGTTTTGCTCGCGTCGATCTGCCACTCGGTCTTGCTTGAGGGCAAACTGTCTCTGCATGAGTTGCTGATCACCCTGTTCCTTTTTCTGACCGCACCGATCACAGCCCTGTTCATTGCCAAGTGGCACATACATCGCCATGAAAAACCAAATGATCTGCCAAACGCAGGCGAGGATGAGTTTTGGGCCACCCACGCGGTAGAGCAGGTCGAAGACGTCCCAGACCACAGCAAGACCTGAGTTCTCATGCACCACCCTCCGCTGCCCCTGACCCGTGATCTGGTTCTGATTGGCGGAGGTCATACGCACGCGTTGGTGCTGCGCCAGTGGGGTATGAATCCCTTGCCCGGTGCGCGGGTAACGGTTATCAACCCCGGCCCCACAGCGCCCTATTCCGGGATGCTACCCGGTTTCGTGGCGGGGCATTACGAGCGCTGGGAGCTGGACATTGACCTGGTGCGCCTGGCCCGGTTTGCAGGTGCGCGCGTTATCCTTGGGCCAGTTGACGGCATTGATACCGAACGGCGACAGGTTCACGTAGCTGGAAGGCCGCCTGTTGAATTTGATGTGGCCGCGGTCAATGTGGGGATCACCTCCGATATGCCTGCCCTGCCGGGCTTTGCCGAACACGCGGTTCCGGCCAAACCGCTGGGGCCTTTTGCCTCCCGCTGGGCAGATTTTCTGAATGGCAGCGGCCCCGCCTCGGTTGCCGTGATTGGCGGCGGTGTGGCGGGGGTCGAGCTGGTGATGGCAATGGCCCACGCCCTGCGGTCCAAGGGCCGTGCAGCGCAGGTAACACTGATCGACAATGCCGAGGCCCTGACAGCAACAAAAGCCAAAGCAGCAGCAACGATCCGTCAGGCGATGACCGATCTGGGCATAGACGTGATCGAACAGACATCGATTGCGCGTATCGCGAAGGATGATATCACCCTTGAAACCGGCCAGAAGGTTCCTGCTGCGTTCGTGACCGGTGCCGCCGGTGCCCGCCCGTATGACTGGGTTGCGGATACCGGGTTGGATTTACAGGACGGCTACATCCGGGTGACTAGCCATCTGCAATCCAGCGACCCCGCTATCTTTGCCGCCGGGGATTGTGCGCATCTTTCGGAAAACCCACGCCCCAAGGCGGGGGTCTATGCGGTGCGTGAGGCTCCGGTTCTGTTCCACAACTTGCGGACAGCATTAGGGGCCGGGGAGATGCGGCGATACAAGCCGCAGAAAGACTATCTGAAGCTGATCTCGCTGGGCGGTAAATCCGCGCTGGCCGAAAGGTTCGGCACCTCGTTCAGCGGTCCATTGATGTGGAAATGGAAAAACCATATCGACCAGACCTTCATGAACAAATTCCGTGACCTGCCGGAAATGGCGCGCCCGGATTTGCCGCGTCACCATGCAGACGGGTTGCAAGAGGCGCTGGGGAACAAACCGATGTGCGGTGGCTGCGGGGCAAAGGTCGGACGCGGCACGCTGCAATCCGTTCTGGGCACCCTGCCCTCACCAAAGCGTAGCGATGTGATACCTTTGCCCACTGATGATGCGGCTTTGCTGACAACGGGTGGCGCGCGTCAGGTTATGACGTCGGACCATCTTCGCGGGTTTACGGATGATCCGGTGTTGATGACACGTATCGCTGCCGTACACGCGCTGGGGGATATCTGGGCCATGGGTGCCAGCCCGCAAGCGGCAACCGCAACGATTATCCTGCCGCGCATATCGCCCGCTCTACAGCGCCGCACCTTGGCCGAGATCATGGCCACCGCCGCAGAGGTGATGGGCGATGCCGGGGCCGCGATCGTGGGTGGCCACAGCTCGATGGGGGATGAGATGACCATCGGCTTTACCCTGACCGGCCTGTGCGAGACCGATCCGATTTTACTGTCCGGCGCGCGCGCCGGCGACGCCTTGATCCTGACCAAGCCGCTGGGCAGCGGCGTGCTGATGGCCGCTGAGATGGCAGGTCAGGCAAACGGCGCCTGGGTTGCCAGCGCATTCCGGCAAATGGTTCAGCCCCAGGGTGAGGCGGCGCGCATTTTGGCCGGGGCGCACGCGATGACGGATGTCACCGGGTTTGGTCTTGCCGGGCATCTGCTGGGCATGTGCGAGGCGTCGGATTGCGGCGCTGTGCTGGATCTGGACGCGATCCCATTGATGACCGGCGCACTGGACTTGTCCAATCGCGGAGTCAGATCCACAATTTTTGATGATAACCGCGCAATCGCGCCGGATCTGCCCGCGGGCGGCAAGGCTGATCTGTTGTTCGACCCGCAAACTGCCGGAGGTCTGCTGGCTGCCGTTGCCACCGAACAGGGGCAGGCGCTGTGCGAAAAGCTGCGGAACGCGGGCTATCCGGCAAGCGTTATCGGCCATGTAACCAGCAAACCTGGCCTGCGCCTTCAAAGCTGATCCAGAAATTGCCCTATCCGCGCGGCGGCGTCATTCAGGCCCGTCTCATCCAAGGTTGGTATGTTCACCTGTGCAAGTTTCTCTGCATTTTGTGAGCAGTTGGATTTTGCATATGACAGGTCGTAATGCTGTTCCATCAACGCCCGCGTCAGCGCCTGCTTGTCCCCGGCGTCGATCAGGGCAAGCCAGCCGTCCACGACTGCTTGCCCGCGATGAGCGCGCAGCGGAGACAGGCGTTCTCGCAGCCGATCCGCATCAGACAGGATATCGTCATAAGCACTGGCCAAGTAAGCGCTGCGCGCGGCAATCGGCGCTGATATCCAGACACGCGGCGCGGCGCGCAATGCGGTCCACAGGCTTGGCGGCAGGATACGCGCACCGATCTTGGACGACTCGGCCTCGACCACCACCGGGTACGCTGGATTTAAGGTGTTCAAAGCCGCGGCCAGAGCGGATTCGAACGCCTTCTGGCTGGGCTGACCGCCCGGCATCTCGCCCAAAAGCGAGCCACGGTGATTGGCCAGCCCTTCAAGGTCAAGCACCTGCACATCGCGCGATTTCAGATGCCCCAACAGGTCGGTCTTGGCCGTACCCGTATACCCGTCCAGCGCAACCAGCCTATGCGGCAGGGGATCGTCGTAAAGGTATCGCTTCACCAGACGGCGATACGAGCGATAGCCGCCTTCGACCACTTCTGCCCGCCAGCCGATCTGTTGCAGCATCCAGGTAAATGACCCCGACCGCTGCCCGCCGCGCCAGCAATAGACCAGAGGTTTCCAGCCACCATCATGATGCGACAGGCTTTGTTCAATATGATTGGCCGCATTTCGAAAAACCAAGGCCGCGCCCAGCTTACGCGCCAAAAACGGGCTTTCCTGCACATAGATGGTACCCACCCGCGCGCGCTCTTCGTTGTCCAGAACCGGCAGGTTAATCGCGCCCGGAAAATGGTCTTCGGCATACTCAGCTGGGCTGCGCACGTCGATCACCGTGTCGAACGCGTGCGCATACAGGTTTTGCAGGTCAGCGAATTTCAGAGCCATTCAAACGGTCTATCCTGCGATTGATAGAATAGGAAGGCGCGCCGTTAGGCTGGGATCGGTTCAATCAGGTCAGGCCCGCTGGCCCGGTTCGAGTTCACTGCCGGATCGACGCGGTAGAAATCCAGAACATCTTCGGCCGCGGGCTTCATCAGACGCGCGGCCCCCTTGCCAGCCTCACCCAGCCAAAGCGGCCAGTTGTCCTGCTCAAGGATGAGTGGCATCCGATGGTGAATGGCGCTGAGATGGCGATTGGCTGGCGTTGTTACGATCGCGCAGGTGCCCTGGCGCGCGTTTTCAGCACCCCAATCCTGCCAGACACCCGCGAAGGCAATCGGCGCACCGTCTTTCCGATGAATGTACCAGGGCAGACGCGAACCCTGTTCGGTCTTGGTCCATTCGTAGAACCCCGTCGCCACGATCAGACACCGCCGATCACGGCACGCGGCCCGGAATGCAGGCTTTTCCGCCAGCGTTTCGGCCCGTGCATTGATCAGCAATGGCCCTGCGGTCTCGGTCTTGTACCAATGCGGCAGAAATCCCCAGCGTAGGGGGTCCAGCCTGCGCCCAGTCTCTCCGCCGCGCACGACATGGACCTGATTTGTTGGACATACGTTGAAGTTTGGAACGGATGGCAGCGTATTCGCTGGCCGCGCAGAAAACAGCTGCGCCATCGCGTCGTTGGGAAGGGTTATTGCAAACCGTCCGCACATGAGTAATGAACCATCAATAGTTGTTTCATAAAGGCACAAGGTGTCACGGGGTCTCATGCAGAATCAAACAGCGAAAACCCTCAAAGGCAAGGCAGTAGCCGCTTTGGACGCAGGTAAGCTGCAGCAGGCGTTAAAAAAAGCGCAGCTTGGCGCAAAGAAATTCCCCAATGACTCGGATTTTCACGCGATTTCGGGCTTTGTCCTGACCGAGATGAAACAATACAAGAAATCTATTCCTCACTTCGTCGAGGCGTCACGGATGAAGCCAGACGATCCGCAATTCGTGGAAAACCTGGCCAATGCACTGATGCAGACAGGGCAAATTCCCAAAGCGCTGGAGTATATTGAGCAAAAGCTGGAAAAGTTCCCCAATAATCAGGAACTGAATCGCGTTCTGGATGAAATTCATCTCAAGGGCGACAATTGGCGCATGATGATCGAACATGCGAGCAAGAAGCTGGAAAATGAACCCGATGACGTGAAACTGCTGGCCAAGCGCGCGCGCGCATACGCAAAGATCGGGTTTGTCGAGGAAAACACGCGCGATATCGCCCGAGCGTTTGAACTGGCCCCGGATGATACAAAGATCGCCTTCCAAAAGTCTTTGAACCTTCACCAAAGCGGTGACAAAAACGGATCAAAAGACCTCTTGCAAAGTATATTGCAGAAGGAACCGGGACATATATCGGCCTTGCTGCAACTGTCGACGGTTGCCACCAAAGAGGACGCGCCACAGCTTTTGGACGCAGTTGAAACCGCAATCTCAAACAGCGAGATTCAACATCACGAGCTGGCGTTTGCACAGGCGCATCTGATCTCGAAGATCAGCGGGATGGATGCGGCGATGCCGGCGTTTGAGCAGGCCAATGCCCTTCAGCATGAGGGGAATCCCTATAACCCCACAGCTGAAGAGGAAAAGTTCAACAGGATCATCGACCTGTTCCCGGTGGATCATCAGATTCCCAGCTCAGGTATCAGCGACGCGCCGGTTCCGGTGTTTGTCGTGGGGCAACCCCGATCAGGCACGACATTGATGGAAATGATGCTCAGTTCGGCCCCGGATATCGCCGGCTGCGGAGAACTAACAATCGGGGCAGACCTTGCCCGCGAGTATACGTCGCAAGGTAAAAGCTTTGGTTCGGAAGACGCCGCGAAATACGCAGAGGATTTCCGCAAGCTGATGCCGCCGATCCCCGACGGATCGGTCGCTTTTGTCGACAAGCTGCCGCATAACTATCAGAATATCGGTTTCCTTTTGTCTGCTTTCCCAAATGCAAAGATAATCAATATGTTGCGTGACCCGCGCGATGTGGGATTATCCAAGTGGATCAGGCGGTTCCCGGCTGGCGGGATGCGGTATGCCTCAAACCTGTCGGCAATCGCCCATTCTGCAAATATGTATCGCCGTTACATTGCCCATTGGAATGCCGTTGTCCCGGGTCAAATTCTGACCGTTCCATATGAAAAACTGGTGGCCGATCCAAAGACCTACAGCCAAAACGTCGCCGCATTCTGCGATCTGGAATGGAGCGAGACCATGATGCACCCGGAAAAGAACACCAAACAGGTTCGAACGGCCAGTATCGATCAGGTGCGCAACAAAATCTCGACCAAATCGGTTGGAGGATGGCAGAGCGTATCCGAACACCTGCAGCCCATGCTTGACGGTTTCGATCCGGCACTCTGGCCGGAATACGACTTGGGGTAGCCCCCAGACACAAAGGCCGCAACCAAGGTTGCGGCCTTTGCTTTAGCTCAGCACGGGCTTACTTCTGCTTGATGCGCCCATCGACATAAGGCTGGTAAGGAGCGTTCTGCGCCAGATATTCCGCCGTCACATCCGCAAGGTCCGGCCCGAAATCATAGGCATTTTTGTCGTCGCCCTCGAACATATGATAGCCGTCTCCGCCGTTGCGGACATAATTGTTCGTGACCACCAGATAGGTCGCCGCCGGATCAATCGGGACAAATCCGTCACCATCTGCCACCATGACCTCGGTAATGCGACCTTCGTTTGGCGCAACCGATGGGTCCCACGTGAACGTCATACCAGCAACTTGCGGAAAGCGGCCCTTGACCTCTTCGACCTGGCTGACGCCGTTCTCCAGCGCGTCAATCACGCCCTGACCGCTGATCTCAAAGGTTGACAAGGTGTTCTGGAAGGGAAGCACCGTCAGCACCTCACCCATTGTCACCTCACCCGAGTCAATCGATGCCCGCAGACCTCCCGAGTTGGCAATCGCAAGCTGTACACCCTGGTCAGCGACCCGTGCCAACATGGCGTCGGCCACAAGATTACCCATCTCGCACTCTTGCACGCGGCACACGGCCCGGTCGCCTTCAATCGCTGCTGCAGAGCTGGCGACAACTCTCTTTTTCGTCTCTTCAATGGGAGCACCCATTTCGGCAACGCGTGCGGCGACTTCGGAATTGGGTTCAACAGACGCGTCCAACAAAATTGGCTCACCCTCAGCCGATGTCAGGTTCCCCTCGTCGTCAAAGGTCAGCGTCACCTCACCCAGATACTTGGAATAGGCATAGGCCTGCACCACGGGAACATCGCCGACCATGACAGGGTATGAACCCGCCGCGCCTTCTTGGGTGTTGGACAGCAGCGTATGAGAATGCCCGCCAATCACAAGATCAAGGCCCGGCACTTTCTCGGCAATCTCGATATCTTTGGCCAGCCCCACATGGGTCAGCGCGATTATGATTCCGACACCTTCGGCTTGCAGCGCCTCGACATCCGCGGTCAGGCTGTCGATTTCATCCTGAAACACAACGTCCTTGCCGGGGCTTGATGTCTCGACCGTATCAGTCGCCAGGGCCGAGATGATACCGACCCTTTGCCCGCCAACCTCAAGCACCACGTGGTTTTCAACCTTTCCCTTAAGCTCGGCTGACGATGACAGATCAAGGTTGCCGGAAATTACAGGAAAGCTGACCGCATCTATGAACGTTGCCAGGCCTTCCGGGCCATCGTCGAATTCATGGTTGCCCACCGCCATGACGTCATAGCCGATGGCGTCCATAAACTCGGCCTCAGCCGCGCCTTTGTAGGTTGTATAGAACAACGAGCCTTGAAACGGATCACCCGCGTCCAGCAGCAGATAGTTCTGGTCCGCCAGTTCATCCCGTTTGGCATCGACCATAGTTTTTAGCCGGGCAACACCGCCAAAGCAGTTACCCTCGGCCTCATCCTCGGCGCCACAGGTCGAATCGTATTTATTGATGGATTCGATACGACTGTGCAAATCGTTGGTATGCAGGATCGTCAATTTGTATTCGGCGGCGGCCATGCCTGCAGTCAGGCCCAGAACCGCGACTGACGCCAGAAAACGGGTGAACATCTTCATACTCCTTGTTTTTTGATTGGCGTGATGTTGCGCGCCCTGACAGGAAGAGTCAAAGGGGGAATACAACCTTGATTCTGCTCATCGCGCGGGGCATCACGACCGCATGCTGATTTACAAGATTTTCCGGTCCGATGAATGGGCTGCGTTACAACAACTGGGCGCGTCGGACGGCGCGCCGATCGATGTCGCTGACGGCTATGTCCACTTCTCGACCGCCGAACAAGCGGCCGAGACAGCCGCCAAGCATTTTGCGGGGGTCGAGGGGCTTACCCTGTTGGCCTGCGACGCCGATGCGATGGGCGACGATCTGAAGTGGGAGGTTTCGCGCGGAGGTGCCCAGTTCCCTCATCTCTACCGCCAGATTCGGATGACCGATGTTGTCTGGTCGCGCCCCTTGCCCTTTGACGGGCAAGCCCATCGATTCCCGAAGGAGATGGAATGACCACTTTTATCGACCCCGACCGCGCCCAGTTCGAAGCGTTCAAATCGCTGGACCGCGACCATCCGATCGAAATGCTGAACCTTGTGAAGTTTCGTGAAAAAGCCGAGTATCCGACCGGACACGAACTGGCGGATGCCGGGCTGAGCGGAGCGCAGGCCTATCGAAAATACGGGTCCGAAACCGCTCCGATCATCGCCCGACTGGGCGCCTCGATCTTGTGGCGCGGAGCATTTCAGACCACGCTGATCGGTCCACAGAATGAAACTTGGGATGAGGTCTTTATCGCCCGCTACCCAACTGCACACGCGTTCTTGGAAATGGTGACTGACCCGATCTATCAGGCCGCTGTTATTCACCGGCAGGCCGCGGTAGAAACCTCACGCTTGATCCGGTGTGCGCCGACAGAGGGTGGAGAGGCTTTCGGATGAAGCTGACTGAGAAACTGGGTCTGGCGCTCCTGCACAGAATGGACCCCGAAGCCGCCCATGGCATGTCGATTAAAGCATTAAAAGCCGGATTGGCCCCGATGCCGGGGCCGGTAACGTCGCCCCGCCTGAAAACAACCGTGGCAGGGCTGGATCTGCCCAATCCCGTTGGTCTGGCGGCAGGTTTTGACAAGAACGGGGAGGTTCTAGCGCCTTTATCCCGCACAGGCTTTGGCTTTATCGAAGTGGGTGCCGTCACGCCTCGCCCACAGCCCGGCAACCTCAAACCTCGCCTGTTTCGCCTGTCCGAGGACAAGGCCGCCATCAACCGCTTTGGCTTTAACAACGAAGGCATGGAGGCCATGGCTCACCGTCTGGCCAATCGCCCCAATGACGCCGTGATTGGCCTGAACCTTGGCGCGAACAAAGACAGTGACGACCGCCCGGGTGATTTCGCCAAGGTGTTGGCTCGTTGCGCCGCGCATCTGGATTTCGCCACGGTCAATGTGTCTTCGCCCAACACCGAGAAACTACGGGATTTACAAGGCAAGGCGGCGCTTAGTGCGCTGTTGGGCGGTGTGATTGAAACCCGAAACGACTTGCCCCGCCCAATCCCGATTTTCCTGAAAATTGCGCCTGACCTGTCCGAGGCCGAACTGCAAGACATCGCTGAGGTGGCTATTGAGGCCGGTGTGGACGCGGTGATCGCGACGAACACCACCCTAAACCGCGATGGGCTGCTCAGTGTTCACAAGGGTGAAGCGGGCGGTCTTTCCGGCGCTCCCCTTTTTGAGAAATCGACGCGGATTCTTGCGCAGCTTAGTCAACTGACCGGGGGTAATATCCCACTAATCGGCGTCGGTGGTATCAGCAGCGCGCAACAGGCCTATGCCAAGATTTGCGCCGGGGCATCGGCTGTTCAGCTATATACGGCGCTGGTCTACGGGGGTATCTCATTGGTGGCTGAGATTGCCGAAGGGTTGGATGACCTATTGGCGCGCGATGGGTTTAATTCTGTCGCACAAGCTATTGGAAGCAAAAGAGAATACTGGATATGATCACGTACTGGCACAATCCCCGCTGTTCGAAATCCCGTACCGGGCTGGAGTTGCTTGAGCAGAACGGCGCGCAAGTTGAGGTGCGCAAATACCTTGAGGATGCGCCCTCGGTCGATGAACTGCGCGACGTGCTCAGCAAGCTTGGTATCGAACCTATCGACATGATGCGGACGGGGGAGAAGCGGTTCAAGGAACTGGGTCTGTCCAAATCCTCACCTGCGGATGAATTGATTTCCGCAATGGCCGAGAACCCAATCCTGATTGAGCGCCCCCTTGCCATTGCAGGTGACAAAGCTGCCATTGGGCGTCCACCGGAAGAGTTGCTGTCGCTGCTCTAGGCGACCTGAGCCTCAAGCCTTGGATAGCGCCAGCCCAATGTAACACCGCGCGCGATGTTCAACACCATAAGCGCGGCCCAAAGGCCGTGGTTGCTAAGCGCCGGCACCAGAACAAACAGAGCGACCACGTAGATTGCAACCGACTGGATCATCGCGTTGCGCATGGCGCGGGTCCACGTGGCACCGATAAAAATACCATCGAACATCCAACTGGCCACGCCGATGACCGGCGCCAGTGCGACCCAGATCAAGTATTCGCGCGCGGCGATGCGCACTTCGGGCGACGTGGCCATCAGATCAATCAAGACTGGTCCAGCAAGGAAGAAGGCTGATCCCAGAAGCACCGCGCCGCCGACCCCCCATTGCGACGCCATGATCGACGCGCGCCTTACTCGATGTCGGTCACGCGCACCGACTGCACTGCCGACGAGCGCTTCGGCGGAAAACGCGAATCCGTCCAGGGCAAACGCTGTAATTTCAAGAAATTGCAGCAACACCTGATTGGCGGCGAGGTTCACATCCCCCAGATCCGAACCGACAAACAGAAACGTGGTGAAAGAGCCAGTCAGCAAGACTGATCGGATCATGATATCGCCATTCACCTGCATCATCCGACGCAGCCGCGCCGGGTCGAAAATCCGCGGCCAGTCGCGCCACTGCTTCCCGCCGAACGCATTGCGACATAACCAAAGGCCCAGCGCCAGCCCGGTCCATTCGGCAATCAGAGTGGCGATTGCAACCCCCTCAACCCCCCAGTCAAGGCCCAGAACGAACCACAGGTTCAGCACGACATTCAGCCCGTTCATCCATACTTGCAAGACAAATACGCCCCGGGTCCGTTCAACCGCGATAAGCCAGCCCGTAACCGCATAAAGCGCAATCGTAGCGGGCGCGCCCCAAATGCGGATTTCCAGATAATCGCGCGTTAACGCTTCGACTTCGGGGCTGGCGGGCGACAGGGCAAACGCACCCAAGAACACCCACACCTGGACCAGGATAAACACCATCCCCGCCGTACCGCCCAACAGCAGCCCACGCATCAACAGCGCGCCCGTTTCCGCCGTATCACCGGCCCCGCGTGCCTGTGCCGCCAGGCCCGTCGTGCCCATACGCAGAAACCCGAAAATCCAGTAGATACTTGCCAGAATGACAGCGCCCATTCCCACCGCCCCGATCGGTGCAGCCTGTCCCATCTGACCAACCACGCCGGTATCGACCGCGCCCAGAATAGGAACTGTCGCGTTGGACAAGACGATCGGAATCGCGATCTTTAGCACCCGTCTGTGCGTCAGGGGTGCCGCGGTATCCTGCATCGCAGTCTACTCTTTTTTCGGTTCGGATTGCGGCATCAGGAAATGCCCGGTGGCCTGCGCAAACGGGCGGGCGTGATTGTCCTGCCAGGCCTCGACCCGGACCGACGCATATCGGCGGCCAGACCGGCTGACAAAAGCCCGGGCATAGGCATCCCGTGGCAAGCCAGAGCGCAGGTAATCAACCGTGAAATCCACCGTTTTCGGGAACCGTATCGTTTCAGCCTTGAACAGGTCTTTCGGATCAACCTCGCCGCTTTCGATACGAGGAAAGAAATACTCCCAACTCAGCGTAATCACGGCCGTAACTTCCAGAAATGCCGCCGTGACCCCACCGTGCAGCGCGGGTAGCAGCGGATTTCCAATCAGCTTGTCGTCAAAATTCAACACGCCTGTCAGTTCATCCCCGCGCCGGTCGAAGGTAATATTGAGAAAGCGGATATAGGGCACCCCCTCGACAATCGCGTTCAGGGCGGCATCACGGCGGTTCTTGACGACCTGCATGGGTTCGGGACGAGGACGCGCCATCACAGACCCTCCACCGTGAAGGACCCCGCGGCGGTCGCCACCGGTCGATCCCGATCATCGTCCATCGCAGTTGCGCGGACAAAGGCAACATTGCGGGTAATGTGATAGCAGATGGCGTGGGTCGTGATGTTCTGTCCCGGCGTTGCGGCGCGCATATAGTCGATCCGCAGGTCTATGGTGGCCGTCGCGCCCGGGGCCGCGGGATGGCTCATGACAGCAGCACCACAGCAGGTGTCCAGCGCCGCGAAAACCGCTCCGCCGTGGATCACGCCAGTTCTGGGATCTCCGACCAAATCAGAGTTGTACGGCATGGTGATTTCAGCTTCACCTTCGCTGATTGAGGACAAGTCAAGCCCAAGCGCCTTGGCATGC
The DNA here is from genome assembly GCF_056159225.1 of Ruegeria sp. AWH4_226. Taxonomy (NCBI): domain Bacteria; kingdom Pseudomonadati; phylum Pseudomonadota; class Alphaproteobacteria; order Rhodobacterales; family Roseobacteraceae; genus Ruegeria; species Ruegeria sp. AWH4_226. The sequence continues at coordinate 1,555,755 of NZ_JBSWUU010000001.1, forward strand.
GGGATCGCCTCAATGAACCGGCGCGCAATCGCTACTTTGTCGACCATGTGTATGTATCCCTTCGATTTCACCCTTTATGAGCCTGTGCCCCACAAAAGAGCAAGACCGCCTGTTGCGCTTGTCGTCACGACGCCCTAGTTTGCAGGCGAGGAGACCCGAAATGACTGACAACCGTTTGTCATTAAACGAGATGTGCGAAAAGTTCGATGTAACCAAGCGCACCTTGCGATATTATGAATATATCGAGTTATTGAACCCCGAGCGCGAAGGCCGTACCCGCTACTATGGACCTCGTGAATGTGCGCGGATGAAATTGATCATGCGCGGTCGGCTGTTTGGCTTTTCATTAGAAGAAATTCGTCAATGGCTGTTGATCTACGAAGATCAGGGGAACCGAGCCCAGATGGCCGAGTTCATCAAGCTGGCTGATCGACAAATGCCGGAACTTGAAAAACAGCGTCAGCAATTGGAAGAGGCGATGGAAGAACTCCAACGCCTGCGCGAACAGACGGCTAAATCGCTTGGCTGATCCCTTTCGGGGTTAGATTACGGGTATCGCTTACCAATCCGCCCGGGCTTTTGGCCCTGTCTGACGGTGTGTGTCGCTCAGCCATCCATCAAAATTCCGTTACGTCACGCCTCGAACCGAAGGCAAACCGCACCTTGACGCAAGAGGAAGTTACGTAAACTTTCAGAGTGACGTAGCGTTTGCATTACGTGAACGTCATCTACGTGTTGTAACCTGCGCATCAACTGCGCACCTGACTGATTAGACGCCAGTGACGAAAGTACTGAAACCATGACCGAAGATCTTATGACCATCCGTGAAATGTGCGAGACATATGATGTCACGCCGCGCACCTTGCGTTTTTACGAGGCCAAGGAACTTTTGTTTCCAATCCGCGAGGGGCAGAAACGTCTGTTCACCAAACGTGACCGGGCACGTCTGAAATTGATCCTGCGCGGCAAACGTTTCGGTTTCAGCCTGGAAGAAATCCGACAGCTACTGGACCTGTATCACGTGGGCGACCAGCAAATGACCCAGATGACCCGCACCTTCGAAATCGCAAGGGAACGTCTGGCAGATATGGAAGCCCGCCGTGAAGAGCTGACTCAGGCCATTGACGATCTGAAAGAACAGCTGCGCTGGGGCGAGAAAGTCATCGCCTCGATGAAGAATGAGAAAAAGGCCGCTGAATAACCCTCACGGCCTTATCCCCGGACATCTGAATTTAAGGGAGCTTCAAATGCCCGTCTATAATGCGCCTACCAAAGACACTCAGTTCATTTTGCACAATGTTCTGAAAGTATCGGAATCTGACATTCCGGGATACAGCGAACTGGAGGCTGAATTCACTGGCGCCGTGCTGGAAGAAGCCGGCAAGGTCGCCACAAACGTTCTGCACCCGCTTAACGTTGTGGGTGACACCGAAGGGTGTCGGCTGGAAAATGGCATCGTGTACACGCCCACAGGATTCAAAGGTGCCTTCGAGCAGATGAAAGAAGGCGGCTGGACCGGTCTCGACATGCCCGAGGAATACGGTGGCCAGAACATGCCCTATGTGATCGGTACCGCGGTGGGAGAGATGTTCTCGGCCGCGAACCAGGCCTTCACGATGTACCAGGGTCTGACACACGGTGCCGCATCTGCCATTCTGGCGCACGGCACTGACGAGCAAAAGAACAAATACCTGCCCAATATGGTCAGCTGTGAATGGACCGGCACCATGAACCTGACCGAACCGCATTGTGGCACGGATCTGGGCCTGATGCGCACCAAGGCCGAGCCGCAGGGTGATGGCAGCTATAAGATCACCGGCCAGAAAATCTTTATCTCATCCGGCGATCACGACATGGCCGACAACATCATTCACCTGGTGCTGGCCAAGATCCCCGGCGGCCCCGAGGGCATCAAGGGCGTGTCGCTGTTCATCGTACCCAAGTTCATCGTCAATGAAGATGGGTCTCTGGGTGAGCGCAACGGTGTTTCGGTCGGCAAGATCGAAGAAAAGATGGGTATCCACGGAAACTCCACCTGCGTCATGAATTACGACGACTCCACCGGATGGTTGTTGGGCGAGGAACACAAGGGCATGCGCGCCATGTTCACCATGATGAACGAAGCGCGTCTGGGTGTAGGCATGCAGGGTCTGGCGCAAGCCGAGGCCGCGTTCCAAAACGCACTGGAATATGCCAAGGATCGACTACAGGGCCGCGATGTGACAGGTGTGAAAAACCCGGACGGCCCTGCTGACCCGCTGATCGTACACCCCGACATCCGCCGCAACCTGATGGATCAGAAAAGCTTTACCGAAGGCGCACGCGCGTTCATCCTTTGGGGCGCAACCATGATCGACAAAGCGCACCGGTCGAGTGACAAGGATGCGGATGGTCTGATCTCCTTGCTGACCCCGGTCATCAAGGGCTTCCTGACAGATCAGGGCTATGACATGACCGTTCAGGCCCAGCAGGTTTATGGCGGACATGGCTACATCGAAGAATGGGGCATGTCGCAATATACGCGCGACGCCCGGATCGCGATGATCTACGAAGGCGCAAACGGCGTTCAGGCGCTGGACCTTGTGGGCCGTAAGCTGGCTCAGGACGGCGGCAAGCACGTCATGGCGTTCTTCGAAATGGTCAAAACCTTCTGTAAGGAAACTACTGGCCAAAACGAAGCTTATGACAAGGCGTTTATCGAGCCGCTGAAAGCTGCGTCGAAAGACCTGCAAGCCGCTGGCATGTACTTCATGCAGGAAGGTATGAAGAATCCGAACAACGCGCTGTCTGGCTCTTATGACTTCATGCATATGTTTGGCCATGTCTGCCTGGGCCTGATGTGGGCGCAGATGGCAAAAGCCGCGCAAGACGCTTTGGATGGCGGTGCCTCGGACACGGAGTTCTACGAGACCAAGATCAATACCGGCCGTTTCTATATGGCGCGTCGCCTGCCCGCCACGTCCATGCACCTTGCGCGCATTCAGACTGGCGCTGATACGGTCATGGCGCTTGAGGCCGCAAACTTCTGATCGCAGCCTGGCCCGTGGGCACCCACCCCCGGGCCGGTCTTTCGGAGGAGAGAAATGCCGAAACGATTTCGCCTGACACGCCGCTTTCCCGTCGCCATGACTGAGGACGGATACCGCAAGCTTCGCGGCTTTGCCCATGAGGCTGGTCTTGACGAAGGTGAGGCGCTGTCTTTCTTGTTCGAAAACTTCGACAACATCATTCATGAGGATAAACTGACCCGCCGACTACGCGCCTTCAATTCCGAGCTAGAGGCGCGCAAGCGCTGACAGTTTTCGTCAAACTTGCTTTCGATATGCGTGTTTTCAGCAAGACGAACCCTTACTCACTGAAAGGTTCAGCTTTCTCGAAATACGCGTGTTTCGGCACCGCACCACACGCCTTTGGAAGGACGACCCCATGACCATCAAACTTCACTGCTTCGGAGAAAGCGGGAACTCTTACAAAGCCGCCTTGGCGCTCGAATTATCCGGCCTTGAGTGGGAACCTGTGTTTGTCGATTTCTTCAACGGTGCAACGCGCACGCCCGAATACCGGGCCGAAGTCAATGAAATGGGCGAAGCGCCCGTTATGATAGATGGCGATTTCCGCACCAGCCAGTCCGGTGCCATTCAGGCCTATGTGACCGAGAAATCGGGTAAGTTTGGTGGCAAGGACCGGGATGAGAATTACGAGATCTTCCGGTGGGTTCTGTGGGACAACCACAAACTCAGCTCGATGGCCGGGGTCACCCGGTTTCTGATGAACTTTCTGCCACCCGAGCACCGCAATGCCGACGTGATCGCATTCAACCAGGGCCGCCTGAAAGGCGCCTATCACGTACTGGAAAGTCACCTAAATGGGCGCGACTGGATCGTCGGTGACGGTGTCACCAATGCCGATATCAGCTGTTGCGGCTACCTGTATTACCCGGAACCGTTTGGCTTTGACCGCGCCGACTGGCCCAATATCGACGCCTGGCTGACCCGTTTGTCGGAACAGCCCGGCTGGAAACACCCCTATGACCTGATGCCCGGCAACCCGTCGGATCGAGCTTAAGGAGAAGACCCATGACCGAAGCTTACATTTATGACGCCCTGCGCACACCGCGCGGCAAGGGCCGCAAGGACGGCAGCCTGCACGAGGTAACCTCGGTGCGCCTGTCCGCCCTGACGCTGAACGCGATGAAAGAGCGTAACAATCTGGAAGGCCACGCCGTTGAGGACGTGATCTGGGGCAACGTCACGCAGGTGATGGAGCAAGGCGGTTGTCTGGCGCGCTCGGCGGTTCTAGCCTCGGATCTGGATGAATCGATCCCCGGCTTGGCGATCAACCGTTTCTGCGCCTCAGGCATGGAAGCCGTGAACCTGGCCGCGAACCAGGTCAAAGGCGGCGCGGGCGAAGCGTATATCGCGGGCGGCGTTGAAATGATGGGCCGTGTGGCCATGGGCAGCGACGGTGCGGCGATCGCCGTAGACCCGACGCTGGCGATGGAGACTTATTTCGTTCCGCAGGGTATCTCGGCCGATATCATCGCCACCGAATATGGCTTCAGCCGCGACGATGCTGACGCACTGGCCGTTGAATCGCAGAATCGCGCAGCAAAAGCGTGGGAAGAGAACCGGTTTGAGAAATCGGTCATCACCATCAAGGACCAGAACGGCCTGACCATTCTGGATAGCGACGAATACATGCGCCCCGGCACCGACATGCAAAGCCTTGGCGCGTTGAATCCGTCCTTCCAGATGATGGGTGAGCAGATGCCCGGCTTCGACAAGGTGGCGATGCTGAAATACCCGCATCTGGAGCGGATCAACCACATCCACCACGCGGGCAACAGCTCGGGCATCGTGGACGGTGCGGCGGCTGTTTTGATCGGCAATAAGGAGTTCGGTGAGAAGTACGGCCTCAAGCCGCGCGCCCGTATTAAGGCAACCGCCAAAATCGGGACTGACCCAACCATCATGCTGACCGGCCCCGTTCCGGTGACCGAGAAGATTCTGGCCGATAACGGAATGAAGATCAGCGATCTGGACCTGTTCGAAGTGAACGAGGCCTTCGCCTCGGTCGTGCTGCGGTTCCAGCAGGCGTTCGATGTCGATCCCGAACTGGTCAATGTCAACGGCGGCTCAATCGCGATGGGCCACCCACTTGGTGCGACCGGTGCGATGATCATCGGCACACTTCTGGATGAGCTTGAGCGTCAGGACAAAGAAACCGGTCTGGCCACGCTCTGCATCGCGTCTGGAATGGGTGCGGCAACCATTATCGAGCGCGTCTGATGCCCAAACTGGATCTCTCTCAGATTCCGTTCAAGGGTGGCTCGGCCTATCCCGGCAAGCTGGCCGAGGCGACCGCAGGTCGTTTCGTGCAGCGTGTGGGCGATGCAGGCGGGCTGACCCAATACGGGGTCAACATCGTGCGGTTGGAACCTGCCGGGATGTCCTCGTTGCGCCACTATCACATGCTGCAAGATGAGTTTGCCATCATGCTCAGTGGCACATGCGTGCTGATCGATGACGATGGTGAGCATGAGATGCTGCCCGGTGACTGCGCCGCTTGGCCTGCAGGTGAGGCCAACGGCCACCATCTTGTGAACAAAACCGATGCGCCCGCGACCTTTCTGGTGGTGGGCACTCGGACCCCGACCGAGACCGGCTACTACAGCGACATAGACATGATGGTGAAAGATGATGAAAACGGATTCTCTTTCACCCGGAAAGACGGCAGCCCGCTGACGGCTGACCAGATTGGAGATGACAATGACTGATTTCACTCTGAGCAAAGACGCAGACGGCGTCGCCTTTGTGACCTGGGACGCCCAGGGCAAATCCATGAACGTTCTGACCCGCGAGGCCTTTCAGGAGGTCAGCCAGCTGATCGATCAGGCGCTGGAGGATGACGAGGTCAAAGGCATCGTTATTACCAGTGGCAAAGAAGGCTCGTTCGCCGGTGGTATGGACCTGAATACTTTGGCGACCATTCGTCAGGAAGCGGGTGACGAACCAGCGCAGGCACTGTTCGATTTCGTGATGGGTGGCCACCACATCCTGCGCAAAATGGAACTGGCGGGCATGGACCCAAAGACCAAGAAGGGCGGCAAGCCGATTGCCTGCGCGATCAACGGCACCTGCGCCGGGATCGGGACAGAGATCGCGCTGGCCTGTCATCACCGCGTCATGACCGACAACCCGAAAGCCAAAATTGGTTTGCCGGAAATCCTGCTGGGCATCTTCCCCGGTGGCGGCGGCACCATGCGCTATAGCCGTATGGTTGGTGCGATGGCTGCGGCCCCTGTCCTGCTGGAAGGCAAGATGATGGACCCGAAGAAAGCCAAGGGCGCGCAGCTGATCGACGCTGTGGCTGATGATCCGGTTGCGGCCGCGAAAGAGTGGGTTCTGAACGCCAAGGATGCCGATCTGGTTAAACCTTGGGACGCGAAGGGCTATAAGATGCCCGGCGGCGCACCCTATCACCCTGCTGGTTTTATGACCTTTGTCGGTGCCAGCGCAATGGTGCACGGCAAAACCCAAGGTGCGTTCCCGGCGGCCAAGGCTCTGCTGAGTTCGATCTACGAAGGCGCGCTGGTCGATTTTGACACCGCTCTACGGATTGAGGCGCGGTGGTTCACCTCGATCCTGATGAACCCGTCCTCGTCGGCTATGATTCGCTCGCTCTTCCTGAACAAGGAAGCGCTGGAGAAAGGCGCTGTGCGTCCCAAAGACGTCCCCGATCAGCGCGTTAAAAAGGTTGGCGTTCTGGGTGCTGGCATGATGGGCGCCGGTATCGCTCTGGTCTCGGCGCAGGCCGGGATGGAGGTTGTTCTGGTCGACCGTGATCAGGCTGCCGCCGACAAGGGCAAGGCATATTCCGAAAGCTATATGGACAAGGGCATCAAGCGCGGCAAAGCCACGGCTGAGAAGAAAGAGGCGATGCTGGCGCAGATCACAGCGACCCCCGATCTGGATCACCTGAAAGGCTGCGACCTGATCATCGAAGCCGTGTTCGAAGACCCGGGCGTAAAGGCGGAGATGACCAAGAAGGTCGAGGCGATCATCCCGGAAGACTGCATCTTTGCCTCAAACACCTCGACCCTGCCGATCACCGATCTGGCCAAGGCATCCGCACGGCCCGAGCAGTTTATCGGCATCCACTTCTTCTCACCCGTTGAGAAGATGTTCCTGGTCGAGATCATCAAAGGCAAGGAAACCGGTGATCGCGCGGTCGCCAAGGCGCTGGACTACGTGCGCCAGATCCGCAAGACGCCGATCGTGGTCAACGATGCGCGTTTCTTCTACGCCAACCGCTGCATCATCCCCTACATCAACGAAGGTGCGCGCATGATCACTGAGGGCGTCAGCCCGATCCTGATCGACAACGCGGCGCGTCAGTTGGGCTTCCCGGTAGGTCCAATCCAGCTGACCGATGAAACCTCGATTGATCTGGGTGCCAAGATTGCACGGGCAACCAAGGCCGCGATGGGCGATGCCTATCCCGAAAGCCCCTCGGACGACCTGATTTTCTGGATGGAGGAACAGGGCCGTTTGGGTCGCAAGGCCAATGCCGGCTTCTTTGACTATGACGACAAGGGCAAGCGCGTCGAATACTGGAAAGGTCTGCAAGAGAAATACCCGCATGCCGAAGACCAGCCCGACCTGATCGAAGTGCAGGAACGTCTGATGTTTGCGCAGGTGCTTGAAGCGGTCCGCGCGCTGGAGGAAGACGTTCTGGAAGACATCCGCGAAGGCGACGTCGGCGCAATCCTCGGTTGGGGCTTTGCACCGTGGTCGGGCGGCCCATTCAGCTGGCTGGACATTATCGGCACGCCTTATGCCGCCGAGCGTTGCGATCAACTGGCCCAAGCCTATGGCGAACGGTTCGCCTGCCCGCCGTTGCTGCGCGAAATGGCTGAAAAAGGCCAAAGCTTCTATGGTCGCTTCAACCCCGAAGCCAAGGCCGCCTAAAGAAAAACGCTGGCGCGTACCCCCTCGCGCCAGCGTTTGCTTGCTGTCTCAGATACAGCTTCCCGTTCAGATGTTCATCACTGGACGACCCGGGCGCCCGGGGCGACGAGCCCCCCTGACCGGCCTTGCAGGGACAATCGGGTGATCAAAGATCGGTGCGGGCAAGGACCCCAGCGAATTGGCCAGAACAGCAACATCCCTTCGCTTTGCTGTTAGGGAAATCAATTCTGCTGCGGCCTCGGACCCGACAACCTTATAGGACGCGCGACCGGGAATGGTGCGCGATCCAAAGCGCCCAGAGGGACAGAAGGCGCGAAATCCGCCTTCGATATAGATCACCTCGTCCTGTTCGAAAAACAGGGTTGAGATGTCAAAATACGATGCTGGAACATCTGACGTGATCCGAAACATGCCGTTCAGCAGCCTTGCTGATACAACAGGCAGACTGACCGGCAACGCGATTGGATCATGACACAGTTTGGTGTTGTCCAACGCCACGCCCTGCTCTGGCATCAGCCAGACCGGCCTGTCATTGTAGGCCATGTGCGATGGCACGCGGACCGGCATATTCTCGGCCTTGGTTTCATCCGGTGGCACAGTGATGCAATCCGTTGCAACGCGGCTTACCGCCTGAAACCCATTATCCATTGTGCGTATCAGGTCACCGGGCTGTATTTGTTCTACAGGCTTCCACCCACCATTCGTGGAAACCCTGGTTCCATGGACCAAACCGCCCCGGCGCGCATTCAACGCAGCCTGCGGTTCAGCCGTACCCCGGGCGTCAGGACGCGGGGGAAAACTTATGACACTCTCAACTTTCACCAAAAACCGAACCCACTATTTACTCAAAACAACTAAGAATGATGAGTAACACAGGACCCGACGCGGTGACTTATTTTTGACATATTAAGGCCGGATTTAGGCCATTTCTGCCGCAATATGCGCAGAAAATCCAAACAACATCGGAAAAAAAATGCTCATTAGGATAGATTTGGAAACTATGCTTCGCCTGCTGGATCAAACGCATACCCGAATCTTGTGATATCCTCATTGCAGGCTTCGGCGACCGCCGAAGCCGACCGATCAGTATAATAGTGACGATAGTCTCTCTGCCGCTGTGACCGGTTCAACCGAGGCAAGGTCAGGTTGAACCCAAGGTGATCGAACAAGGCGTTCGCATCCAAATTGAACTGTTCCAGCCGGATATAGTGCTGACATTGCTCAACCCCATCTGCGCGGGTCATGTACCGCCGGGCGGGGTTCAGTCGAAATGACTTTACTGTGTCAGGGTGCAGAACAAACTCCTCAAATCTCAGCCTCTGCGCCAGCGAAACTGCGGGGTGGTCAAAGCGTTGAACGCGCAGCCAGTGATAGTAGCTGACGATCCGGTCCCACGGGTTACGCACCATTGTGAAGGTGATCAGGGATTGAAGTTCGTCTATCGAAAGAACCCCGTCGATATCCGCCAAGGTTGAATGCTTCCACAACCGTCCCCTACCCGTCAAAGCCTTGGCCCTTTTGCGTCGTTTTACAGCTTTGGGCGTATCTCCGAACAGGATGTCATCCTTCATCGCACGATCTTCCAAAGCCTGTGCCAAGGACGTGCCCCCCGTCTTTGGAATATGGACAAAGACGTAGCGACGCCCGCGTGAAATGATCATGCTGCCTCTCCGATGCTGCGGCGCTTTTTTACCGCCAAACACAAATCGCGACCGCGCGTTACGATATCCAGCACATTTTCAAAACAGCGCGCAACAGGTTTGCGCCTTTGGATTTCCGCATGTTAAGCTGATGGAAAATAATCACGAGCACCCCCACCTTGAAAACGGCCCTTAAACAGTACCAGCGGATTGAGGCCACCGGTCTGTGGCGCCCCTCGCCGGATATGCAACGGCGCGAGGTGGTGGTGTCGATTGGCGAGGCCACGCTGACAATCTCGGACTTCAACGAACAGGCGTTGACGCATTGGTCGCTGGCTGCGCTCGAACGGCAGAATCCCGGTGGGTTTCCGGCCATATTCAACCCGGACGGCGATCCGGCTGAAACGCTGGAACTGGCAGAAACCGAAACCACGATGATCGAGGCGATCGACCGGCTGCAACGCGCCATCGAACGGGCGCGGCCGCATCCTGGCCGGCTGCGTTGGGTCACCGTCGCAGGGGTGTTCGCCGCCGTGGCCGCCGTTTTGCTGCTTTGGCTGCCGATTGCCTTACAGAATCATGTCATCTCGGTTGTGCCGGACATCAAACGTCAGGATATCGGAAACACGATCCTTCGTCGGATCGAACGGGTCTCGGGCCGTGCGTGTACGTCAAACGACGCACAGGCCGCTTTGGACCAGTTGGCTGCGCGCACTGGCGTTCGGAAAATCGTCATTCTGCCCGCGGGGGTGCAAACCAGTTTGAGCCTGCCCGGAGGTATTGTTCTGCTGAACCGGGCGCTCGTTGAGGATCACGAAGACCCTTCGGTCGCCGCAGGCTACATCATCGCAGAGCGTGCCCGTACTGAGGCGCAGGATCCGCTGGACGACCTGTTGGATCGTACCGGCGCCACAACGGCTTTCCGGTTGCTGACGACCGGAGAACTGACGCCCGAGATCATCGACACTTATACCGAGCAGGTTCTGTCAGAACCACGCCCATCCTTACCCGATGATGAAGTGCTGGAGGTCTTTGCACAAACAGCGCTTCCATCGACGCCATATGCCTATGCGGTGGATGTCACCGGTGAAACGGTTCTAGGCCTGATCGAGGCGGACCCGATGGCAGGGCGCCCCCTGCAACAGGTTCTGCCGGACCGCGACTGGGTCCGGCTCCAAAATATCTGCGGGGAATAAACGGATTTACTTGGTACCGAACATCCGGTCCCCTGCGTCACCTAGACCGGGCATGATGTAGCCTTTCGAGTTCAACTCGCGATCAAGTGCCGCAGTTACGATCTTAACATCGGGATGCGCCTCTTTCATCCGCTCCACACCTTCGGGGGCGGCCAGCAAGCAAAGAAAACGGATATCGGTGGCCCCGGCCTCTTTCAACAGGTCAATCGCAGCAGCCGAACTGTTGCCCGTAGCCAACATGGGATCAACCGCGATGACCAGACGGTCCCTCAGCCCTTCGGGCGCCTTGAAGTAGTACTGAACAGGTTTCAGTGTTTCTTCATCGCGATAGAGCCCTACAAACCCGACACGGGCAGAGGGGATCAGTTCCAGCACCCCGTCCAGCATGCCGTTCCCTGCCCGAAGGATCGAAACCAGGGCCAGCTTTTTACCGGCCAGAATTGGGGCATCCATTTCTTCCATCGGGGTTTCGATGTTACGGGTGGTCAGCTTTAGCTCACGCGTGACTTCGTAGGCCAGCAGCAGGGTGATTTCACGCAGCAACTGACGGAATCCGGCAGTTGACGTGCCCTTGTCGCGCATGAGCGTCAGTTTGTGCTGGACCAACGGGTGGTCAACGACGGTCAGGTGTTCGCTCATGTTTTCTCCAGTCTCTTCTTGACCCGCGCGCGGGTATCTTCATCACAAAAAGCTGCGGCCAGGGCCGTTTGGTTTATGGCATCAAAGTCCTCGGTTTTCCAATCGAAGGCTTTGCTCAGCATCTCATATTCGCGCCGCATTGTAGTGTGGAAAAACGGCGGGTCGTCCGTGGAAACGGTGACTTTGACGCCTGCATCGCGCAGTTTCTCGATCGGGTGGGCTTCGAAACCGGGAAACAGGCCCAAAACCACGTTTGACCCCGGACAGACTTCAAGCGTGATCTCGCGGTCAACCAGTTCGCGGACAAGGTCCGGGTCCTCGATGGCGCGAACGCCGTGGCCAATCCGCTCGACCCCCAAGTAACGGACTGCATCGCGGACACTTTCTGGGCCGCCGAATTCACCAGCATGCGACGTTAACCGCAAACCAGCTTCGCGCGCGCAGTCAAAGGCCCATTGATAATCGCCCTGCGCGCCGACGGATTCGTTGCCCCCCATTCCAAATCCGGTGATCCAGCTTCCGGCAGTTTCAGCAGCGCATCGGGCACTGATCTTTGCTTGTTCCGGCCCGAAATGGCGGACGCATGTAACGATTCCGCGCAGGGTAATATCGAATTTACGCTCGGCCTCATCTGCCGCGTCCTGAATAGCGCTGAGGTAGTCGCGCCAGGCGTTCACGTCCCCGCCACCACAAAAATCGGGGCTGAGGAAAGTTTCCGAATAAACCACGCCATTGGCCGCGCTTTCTTCCAGGAGCGCCAATGTCAGGCGTCGGAAATCTTCGGGCGTCTTCAGCACCTCACACGCCGCTTCGTACACGCTGAGAAAATGCGCGAAATCACGGAAGTCATAGCTGCCGTCCGGCTTGAAGATACCGCTCAGGTCGATGCGTTTTTCATGCGCAAGTTGGCGGATAAAGGCGGGCGGTGCCGCGCCTTCGTGATGCAGGTGCAACTCAATCTTTGGCAGGTCTTCTATGGTCATAGGAAGCTCTTTCCCGGTCCCTGTGCCGGAATGTTCAAATGGTGCGCGATGCTGGCAGCGATATCGGCGAAGTTCACCGCACCGATTTGGCCCGCCTGTCGTCCTGCGATCAGCACCGGCACTTGTTCGCGTGTGTGATCGGTGCCGATCCAACTGGGGTCATTTCCGTGATCGGCGGTCAGCAGCATCAAGTCTCCGGGGCGCAGCTTTTGCAGGATCGCGCCAATCTCGTGGTCAAACCATTCCAGCGCGCGGGCGTATCCACTGATGTCTCGGCGATGGCCATAGAGGCTGTCGAACTCAACAAAATTGGCGAATGTCAGGCTTCCCTCTTCGGCCTCATCAACAAGATCGGACAGGTGGCGCATCAGCTCGGCATCCGATCCCTTGCGCAGCGTGTCGATTCCCTGCATCGAGAAGATGTCGCCTATCTTGCCGACCGCATGTACGCGCCGCCCCGCATCCTGCGCCCAATTGGTCAAAACCGGTGCGGGCGGCAGGATGGCAAAGTCCTTGCGGTTGGTGGTACGCGTGAACCCCTCTTCCGGTGTCCCAATGAAAGGTCGCGCAATCACGCGCCCCACTTTCATCGCATGCAGTCGCGGCGCCAGCGTTTTGCACATCTGCAAAAGCCGGTCGAGGCCAAAGTTGTCCTCATGCGCGGCGATCTGGAACACGCTGTCGGCGGAGGTATAGCAGATCGGCCATCCGGTTCTCATGTGCTCAGCCCCCAGTTCTGCGATGATGGCGGTGCCGGAGGCATGGCAGTCGCCCAGAATACCCTCGGTGCCCGCGGCCTCAGCAGCGGCGCGGCTGAGTTCGGCAGGGAAAGACGGTGTCGTGTTCGGGAAGTAATGCCAGTCCCACGGCACCGGCAGCCCGGCCAGTTCCCAATGACCCGACGGTGTATCTTTGCCCGGCGAATGCTCGCGCGCGCAGCCCCAAAGGCCGGTTGGCAAGGCCTGCAAACCGGGCGTCTCCTCATCCGAAGCAAGGCGCGTCGCGGCCCCCAATCCCAAGACGTCAAGATTTGGCACGGAAAGAGGCCCTGATCGGCCCTGTTCCGCCTGACCCTTGGCACAGGCCTTCGCAATATGAGCAAGGGTATTTGCACCAGTGTCGGGCGTCTCACCGTTGAAGAACTTGCCTGCGTCTGGCGCACCGCCGATGCCCACCGAATCCATCACGACCAAAAAGGCTCGGGTCACGGGGAAATCCTTTCGTGGACAAGCGTTGGGGAGGTGATCGCGTCCGGGCCAAGCGTGATGGCGCGCAACACCGTCTGGGCGACGTCCCGTGCTGCGTCCTCACGCGCGGCATGAACAACCGCCAACGGTGCGCCCCTATCAACTTTGTCGCCCAGCCGAACAATACCTGACAGGCCAACGGCCGGGTCTATAACATCATCTTCAACCTGCCGCCCGCCGCCCAGCGCGACCACGGCAAGGCCAAGTGCTTCGCCATCTATTGCAGAGACATAGCCGCTTTCAGGGGCAGGAACTTCTAGGATCACGCTGGCTTCGGGCAGGTAACGGCTCCAGTTTTCAACGAATTGCAGCGGCCCGCCCACTGCCGCCATCATGCGGCCAAAGCGCTCGGCCGCGCGGCCGTCACGGATCACGTCCGTGATTTTGTCGCGCCCTTCGTCCACCGTTTCGAACATCCCGGCATCCGCCAGCAAAACCCCGCCGAGCTCTGCCGAGATTTCCGCAAGAGGCGCGTCATGCGCTTGAGTCAGAACCATCATCACCTCGGCCACTTCCAGCGCATTGCCCAGCGCCGGAGCCAGCGGTTGATTCATATCGGTGATGACCGCCGACGTCCGGCATCCTGCTGCATTCGCCGTCTCGGTCAGTGCCTGCGCCAATTCGCGTGCGTCCTGCAGTGTTTTCATAAACGCGCCCGATCCGACCTTAACGTCCAGAACCAACGCCTCGGGGCTGGCGGCCAGTTTTTTTGACAGGATGGAGGCGGTGATCAGATCAAGGCTCTCTACCGTTGCGGTCACATCGCGGATTGCATAGAGCCGTTTGTCCGCCGGCGCAATCTGCCCGGTCGCGCCAACAATGGCCGCGCCGGTATCGCGCAAGATCTGCATCAAACGGTCTTCTCCGATCTGAGTGGTAACGCCGGGAATTGCCTCAAGCTTATCCAGCGTCCCCCCGGTATGCCCAAGCCCGCGGCCCGAGATCATCGGCACATATGCTCCAAGCTCGGCCAGCGCGGGTGCCAGGACGAGGCTGACACTATCGCCCACCCCGCCGGTCGAGTGTTTGTCGATAACGGGACCGTCTAAATCCCAGCTCAGCACATCGCCGCTGTCGCGCATGGCAATGGTCAGGTCAGCGCGCCCCTGCTGACCCAAACCACCCATGCAGACCGCCATTGCAAAGGCTCCGGCCTGCGCATCACTGACGCCACCATCGGCGAGACCCTGCGCGAACCAGCGCAGTTCTTCGCCATTGGGCACTTGCGACCGACGAAGCTTGGCAATGATCGAGCGGGCGTCCATCTGCTCAGACGTCTTCCATATGCGAGGCGTCAAAGGCGCCCGGCAACAGATCACCAATCGTTGTTTCGAATTCGACCCCGTCGACGGTCGCAAGCGTCACCTTGACGTCACGCTTGCCAAATTCGGCCAGTTTCTGACGACACCCACCGCAGGGCGGCACAGGTTGCGGGGATGACGCCACAACGTAAACCTCGGTCAGGGACAGCTCACCCGCTGCAACCATGGCCGCAATTGCGCCCGCCTCGGCACAAGTGCCTTCAGGGTAAGCTACGTTTTCGACGTTACAGCCGGAAAAGACCTCACCTGACGCAGAACGGATCGCCGCGCCGACCTTGAAATTGGAATAAGGAGCATAGGCTTTTTCCCGAACAGCCAGGGCTGCGTTCTTCAGCGGCATTGTGATTCCCCAATTTTTGATCATCTGGTCAGAAGTGCATACACTAAATGCATTCGCCCAAACAGTTGAAGCCCCCGGACAGAAGTTTCCTTAGCCAAGCGTCGTATTGAACGTACCCGGAAGCGTCACCTCAAGCAGCTCGACATCTTCGGACGGATCAGACAGGCGCGTGCGCATACGGGGCGGGATCACGAACGCATCACCTTGTTCCAGCTGGTAAGGTTCGCGGCCTTCGCCTTCCAGCGTGACTTCTCCATTCATGACAAAGGAAAAGTGGATATCCGTGTCATGGGACGCCCAAACCGGATCGCCTTGCCCTTTGCGCACAACCTGCACCCCGGCAACGCCCTTGGTGTTTTCGGCAATCGTCGTGTCGCGGCAGGTATAACCCGGCAGTCGGAACGGCCCCCATTCGGCACCTTCGGCCTGATTAAAGACGAATCGCTGGCCCTGCCATTCCCGCTCGGGGCGGTAATGTGGCGTAGGCAATTCCATGTCGTGATCAATTTCGGTCACGTGTTCGGCCGGAACGCCAATCTCGATCACCTGCACATTGTCTGACGCTTCAAGCACACGATGACGAATTTCGGGGGGTTGGATAAAGCAATCCCCTGCCGTCAGGCGCATCTTTTCACCCTGATCCTCGTACACCACGTCAACCCAGCCGTGGATGCAGAAGATCAGTTGAAACCCAACCTTGTGGAAATGCACCATGTCCGGCACCGGACCCCCGTCTGGGATACGGATGTGACTTGCGATGATAGACCCGCCCAGCCGATCCGGCACCAGATCGCGATAGTGCATCCCTGCCCGTCCAATAATCCAAGGCGCCTGATCCTTGAGCCTTCGCACAACGAAAGAATGCACCGTTTCCGGCATGACCAAAGGCGGGTTCAACTCATCGATTTCAACCCGTGTGCCATTTGGAGCTACCAAGCTGCGCTGGCCATCCGCAAATTCGTCCGGGGCGTCCGTCAGAATTCGAAGAGTACCCGGCTCCTCGGGCGCGTCCTTGACAATTCGCACGCGCAAACCGTGACCGGAAAACACGGCAATACGTGGGTCATCGGCCGGATAGATCATATCCATCCGCATACCCAGAACCTTGGTGTAAAACGGAATATCGTCGCGCAATTCCTGTGTCGGCAGGCGGATTTCAGCGCAAGTTGTCTTTGGCGATTTGCTCATCTGATGTCTCATCGGTCTTGGTTTTCGGCCATCCGATCAGAACGGCGGCCAAAATGCCAATCGAAAAAAACATCTCAAGCGTTTCTTCCAGCGCAAACAAGCGGACGATCATGACCTCTGTCATTTCGTCGCCAAAGGCACTGCTTATTTCTTCCAACCCTTGCGCAACAACCGCCAAGATGCCAGCCAGAATGAAAACCATAAGAAACGGCGCGCGGATTTTTAGCGCCTGCCAAGCATTTGGTACGCCGTGCCAAAAAACACCGCCCAAGACAACAACGGCCAACACCACGCGCACAAGCGTCATATCCAGCATGACATCGAGTCCGTTTAGAATCTGGTATGGCAAGCTGCCCGTTGCGTAGACATCGGCCTCAAGCTCTCGCTCCGCCAACAATAGGCATACCACGCCAATGTAAAGACGACTGATACCACGGTACCGAACAAGGGCCGCCACGCCAGCAGCCAACAACGCCACGGCCGAGCCTGTCTCGATGAGACCACCTTCTTGATTGAATGCGGCAGCCTGCACCGGCCAGATCGAGATCGCGCAAAGAATACCCAAGGCCAAGGCGAGGACAGCGTAAAACGCAAAACGACCAGCACCAGACCCCTTTTGTTTCAGTGTAAGGGAGGTTTCCGTCCCATGGTCTTCACTATAGCTCATACTGGTCTTCTTGAAACGGAATGGCGAGGATTCGAAAGTTGCCGGACTTTAATAGTTTTGCGACTGAAATCAACCGAAACCACAAAACTGGCACGTCCGACTGATCAGGTGACCTGACGTAGCCAAGCTAAGAAAAATGGTTTAGGGCTAAATCAAATTTTTGAACGGAAGTGAATCGTCAATGTCTGATACACCCAGCCTGCGGCAGGCCGCGCTAGAATATCACGCCAAACCAAAGCCCGGAAAGCTGGAGATCAAGGCGACAAAGCCGATGGCAAACGGTCGTGATCTGGCTCGCGCCTACTCCCCCGGTGTGGCGGAGGCCAGCCTCGAGATCAAGGCGGATGCAGCAAATGCCGAGCTTTACACCGCGCGCGGCAACCTTGTGGGCGTTGTCTCCAACGGAACAGCGGTGCTTGGGTTGGGCGACATCGGTGCACTGGCATCAAAGCCGGTGATGGAAGGCAAGGCGGTCCTGTTCAAAAAATTCGCCGGAATCGACTGTTTCGATATCGAAGTGGATCAGCCCGACCCGGAAAAACTGGCCGAAATTGTCTGCGCGCTGGAACCGACATTTGGTGCGATTAACCTTGAAGACATCAAAGCCCCCGATTGCTTTGTTGTTGAGAAGATCTGCCGCGAGCGGATGAACATCCCGGTTTTCCACGACGACCAGCATGGCACCGCCATCGTTGTAGGGGCCGCCGCGAAAAATGCTTTGCATGTGGCAGGCAAGAAGTTCGAAGACATCAAGGTCGTCTCGACCGGTGGTGGTGCGGCTGGGATCGCCTGCCTGATGATGCTGGTAAAATTGGGGGTGAAGCGCGAGAATATCTGGCTGTGTGACATTCATGGTTTGGTCTACGAGGGCCGTGCCGAGGACATGAACCCGCACAAGGACCAATTTGCCCAGAAATCTGATTTGCGCACACTGGACGATGTGATTGGCGATGCTGATTTATTTCTTGGTCTAAGCGGGCCGAATGTTCTCAAGCCCGAAATGGTTGAGAAAATGGCCAAAACGCCAATCATTTTTGCGCTGGCCAACCCGACCCCCGAAATATTGCCAGAGGCCGCGCGAGAAGTTGCCCCGGATGCGATCATTGCAACTGGTCGAAGCGACTTCCCCAATCAGGTCAACAACGTCTTGTGCTTCCCCTTCATCTTCCGAGGCGCGTTGGACGTCGGTGCGACCGAAATCAACGACGAAATGCAGATCGCCTGCGTTGACGGTATCGCCGAAATGGCCCGCGCCACCACCAGCGCCGAAGCTGCCGCCGCTTACAAGGGTGAGCAGCTGACCTTCGGACCGGACTACCTGATCCCGAAGCCCTTTGACCCGCGCCTTGTGGGTGTCGTTTCCTCGTCCGTGGCCAAGGCTGCGATGGAAAGCGGGGTCGCCAAACGTCCAATCGAAGATATCGAAGCGTATAAAGAGAAACTGAACCAGACGGTGTTCAAATCTGCCCTGCTCATGCGCCCCGTGTTCGAGGCTGCTGCAGCAGCTTCGCGCAGAATCGTGTTTGCCGAGGGCGAAGATGAACGTGTTCTTCGTGCTGCACAGGCCATTCTGGAAGAAACCACCGAAACCCCAATCCTGATCGGTCGTCCCGACGTGATCGGCACCCG
This sequence comes from Ruegeria sp. AWH4_226, assembly GCF_056159225.1. Lineage (NCBI taxonomy): Bacteria > Pseudomonadati > Pseudomonadota > Alphaproteobacteria > Rhodobacterales > Roseobacteraceae > Ruegeria > Ruegeria sp. AWH4_226. Next base: position 1,574,576 of record NZ_JBSWUU010000001.1, read on the forward strand.
GTGCGAGCGTCTGGGCCTAAAGGTGCGACCCGGCGAAGATTTCCAGATCGTGAACCCGCAAGATGACCCCCGATACTACGACTACTGGAGCTCGTACCACGAGATTATGCAGCGCCGTGGCGTCACACCTGATCTGGCCAAGGCCATCATGCGCACGAACAATACAGCCATTGGAGCCATCATGGTGCACCGAGGCGAGGCCGACAGTATGATCTGTGGCACATTCGGTGAATATCGCTGGCACCTGAACTATGTTGAACAAGTCCTGGCGGATGGCGAGCTGCGCCCGCATGGGGCGTTGTCTCTCATGATACTTGAAGCCGGCCCCTTGTTCATCGCCGACACCCATGTTCATCAGTTGCCAACACCAGAAGAGCTGGCTGAAACCACACTTGGGGCAGCCCGTCATGTTCGTCGGTTTGGGATCGAACCCAAGATTGCCTTTTGCTCACAATCGCAATTCGGCAATCAGGCCGAGGGTTCTGGGAAACGACTGCGGGCCGCGCTTAAGATACTCGATTCCGAACCTCGGGACTTTACCTACGAAGGTGAGATGAACCTTGATGTGGCTCTGGACCCGGAGCTGAGGTCGCGGATTTTCCCGAACTCTCGCCTGGAAGGGGCAGCGAACGTTTTGATCTTTGCGCATGCGGATGCGGCCAGCGGGGTGCGCAACATCCTGAAGATGAAGGCCGACGGGCTTGAGGTCGGACCGATCCTGATGGGCATGGGCAACAAGGCACATATCGTGACCCCGTCCATCACGGCGCGCGGATTGCTGAACATGGCGGCGATTGGCGGTACCCCGGTTGCGCATTACGGCTGATCTGTATTGGCTCAACTGGCCACGTGGCCGTTGAGCCTGCGCTATAGGTGATTCTTTGCACGTGTAAGTTTGCAGTTTTGCAAAACTTGTTACCTGATGCCCGAAAAATCGGTCTGAGCGACTTGTTTGCAAAAATTTGCAAGTACCTCAGGCATATTCTGCAAAGATTTTGCGATAAAGTGACGCTTCGTCATTTCCGTTGCTTGTGTGGTGCCCCCCGGCGGCCTTACACAATTCACGGAGATTTAGGAGGAGGTCATCGTGGCATATCAGGACGTATACGAGAGCTGGAAATCCGACCCCGAAGCATTCTGGATGGAAGCCGCCAAGGGGATCGATTGGGTTCAACCACCGACCAAGGCGTTGTTTAACGAAAACGCGCCGCTATACGAATGGTTCTGCGATGCCAGGGTCAACACATGCTGGAATGCTGTGGACCGCCATGTCGAAAATGGCCGAGGAGAGCAAACGGCGATTATTTATGACAGCCCGATCACCCACACCAAGCGTGAGATTTCCTATGTCGAGTTGCGCAACCGCGTCGCCACACTGGCCGGAGCGCTGAGGGCCAAGGGTGTTGAAAAGGGCGACCGGGTCATCATCTACATGCCCATGATCCCTGAGGCTCTTGAGGCGATGCTGGCCTGCGCGCGTCTGGGCGCGGTGCATTCAGTGGTCTTTGGCGGTTTTGCAAGCAATGAGCTGGCCTTGCGGATCGACGACGCCGAACCCAAGGCAATCATCGCCGCCTCATGCGGGATGGAACCGGGCCGCGTGGTGCATTACAAACCCCTGCTGGACGACGCCATCGAGATGGCAAGCCACAAGCCCGGTTTCTGTGTGGTCTTCCAGCGCGAACAGGAAGTCGCACAACTGATCGAAGGTCGGGATTACAACTGGCATGGGTTCCAGTATGGGGTGGAACCGGCTGACTGTGTGCCGGTGGACGGCAACGATCCGGCCTATATCCTCTATACATCTGGCACCACCGGTTCGCCCAAGGGGGTTGTCCGTCCGACCGCAGGGCATTTGGTGGCGCTTAACTGGACGATGAAAAACATTTATGACGTCGATCCCGGCGATGTATTCTGGGCGGCGTCAGATGTTGGCTGGGTCGTCGGGCACTCGTACATCTGCTACGCGCCGCTGATCCACGGAAACACCACGATTGTTTTCGAAGGCAAACCCGTCGGCACCCCCGACGCCGGCACCTTCTGGCGCGTGATCTCCGAGCACAAGGTCAAGAGCTTTTTTACCGCCCCCACCGCCATCCGTGCCGTGAAACGCGAAGACCCAAAGGGCGAGATGCTGGCGAAATATGATCTGTCGAACCTGCGCGCCTTGTTCCTTGCGGGTGAGCGCGCTGACCCGGACACGATCGAATGGGCTCAGAAATCGCTTGGCGTTCCGGTCATTGACCACTGGTGGCAGACAGAGACCGGTTGGGCCATCGCAGGTAACCCGCTGGGGATCGAGGAGTTGCCGGTCAAGCTGGGCTCTCCGGCCAAGGCGATGCCGGGCTATGACGTGCAGATCCTGGACGAAGGCGGCCACCCGATGAAACCTGGCGAACTGGGTGCAATTGCCGTCAAACTACCGCTGCCGCCCGGCACTCTGCCAACGTTGTGGAACGCGGAAGAGCGGTTCAAAAGCTCGTACCTGAACCAGTTCCCCGGCTATTACGAAACCGGTGACGCGGGCATGATCGACGAGGACGGGTACCTGTACATTATGGCGCGCACCGATGACGTCATCAACGTTGCGGGTCACCGTCTGTCCACCGGCGGGATGGAAGAGGTTCTGGCCGCCCACCCGGATGTTGCCGAATGCGCCGTGATTGGCGTGTCAGATCAGCTCAAAGGTCAGATGCCCGTTGGTTTTCTGTGCCTGAACGCGGGATGTGACCGCGACCATGGCGAGGTCGTGCAGGACGTGGTCAAACTGGTGCGCGAAAAGATCGGCCCAGTCGCGGCCTTCAAGCAGGCTGTTGTTGTGGATCGTCTGCCCAAGACGCGATCGGGCAAAATATTGCGCGGAACCATGGTGTCGATTGCGGACAGCAAACAGTACAAAATGCCCGCAACTATCGACGATCCGGCCATTCTGGACGAGATTGCCGTCGCGCTGAAATCCATCGGGTTCGCGCAGTAAGAACATTTCAGGCGGCTACGGCCGCCTGACCCACGGCTTTCACTTGCAACGGAATTCAACGCGCCTACTGTCTGGTCAAGACAGTGAGGCCACATGACAACCAAAGACTACTGGCGCCTGAACGCCACCGACCTGACCACCCTGACCCGCAGCGGGGACATCAGCGCCGAAGACGCCGTTCAAAGTGCCATTGACCGTATGCACCAGGTAAACCCAGACCTGAACGCCGTCGTCGAAGACCTGAGCACCGAGGCGCTGGACAGGGCGCGTCATCTGGATCGGTCGCGAGCGCGCGGAGCACCTGTCGGGCCGTTGCATGGGGTGCCCGTAACGATCAAAATCAACGTCGACCAAAAAGGTCATGCCACGTCAAACGGCGTTGTCGCGCTGAAGGACGTGATCGCGCCAGATGATGCGCCAGTGGTGAGAAATCTGCAAAACGCCGGAGCCGTTGTGATCGGCCGGACGAATACGCCGGAATTCTCGTTTCGCGCAGACACCGACAACCCGTTGCATGGCAGGACTCACAATCCGTGGGGCCGGCATATCTCGCCCGGCGGGTCTTCGGGCGGTGCCGGTGCGGCGGTGATGGCGGGGATTGGCGCTTTGGCGCATGGCAACGACATCGGCGGTAGCCTTCGGTTTCCGGCGGCAGCCAATGGGGCGGTCACGATCAAGCCTGGTCTTGGCCGCGTGCCAGCATGGAACCCAAGCCAACAGGCCGAGCGCGGGCTATTGGCGCAATCCATGTCGGTACAGGGTTTAATCACCCGCTCTGCTGCTGATCTTCACCTGTCGATGCCCAGCCTGATCGCCGCAGACCCGCGCGATCCTTTCCACGTTCCGATACCTTGGCGCGGCGAACCCTTGGACGGCCCGATCAAGATTGCTTTCACCAAAGACACTTTTGGCTATGCCCTTCACCCCGAGGTCGAGAAAGCCCTGGACACCGCCCGCGACGCGCTGTCAGACGCCGGATATCAGGTGGAGGAGGTCTCGCCCCCTGATGTGTTCGAATGCGGTCGGACTGGATACCGAACCCTTATGGGTGAGGTCCTGACCCTGATGAAAAGCGATATCGAAGCTGCGGGGTCGAAAACCATCCGGGATATTTTTGACGTCTACTTTCAGGAATTCCCTCCCATCGTCGGCACCGAACTGGTTCAGATGTTGGCCAAACGCAGCCACTACGCGCGCGAATGGTCCCTGTTCATGCAAGACTATCCACTGGTCCTTTCGCCTTTCTTACCACAGCCATTCTTCAAACCAGACCGTGATACGGAAGGTGCGGAAGGCGTGCATGAGGTTCTGGGTTGCGCCGTCTATTCCTACGCGATGAACTTTCTTGGGCTGCCCGCCGCCTGCGTGCCTGCACGGTTGACTGATTTGCCTAGTGGGCCGCAGCCAATCAATATCCAGATCGCCGCACGCCGCTGGCGCGAGGACTTGGCCGTTGATGCCGCCGCAGCGATCGAGGCGCGGATTGGTCAGATGCACCTGCCCCTTTGGAAAAGAATGAGCGCGGCCAAGTAGACCCGGTCAACAAAATAGACCCCGGGATTTTCACCCAGGGTCCTCTTACTTAAATAAGCCCGGAATTCTGACGACGAGCGTAGCACCACCCACCCTCGTCGGCGCGAAAACTGCGCGATCATTCGACAACGCCGTCTGGTGGCCACTCACTCCCACCAAGGCGTGTTCCCAGGCAAATTCACATTAGCAAAGAAAACATGCAATGCCTGTGAACTGGTTCACACAAGGAGAATAATCGTTTGTTTCTAGGGTCCTAATTGAACTGCTCTGAGATCAGCCGTTCCTCAAGCCCGTGGCCGGGGTCGAATAACAAACGATGCTGAATCGCAGGCTCAGATCGAATTTCAACCCAGTCTATATCCGGAAAAGAAACAGAATCCGCGTCTGCCATGACAGGGCGTTTATCTGCGTCCAAGACATCAAAGCGAACCTTTGCGTTCTTGGGCAACAGCGCTCCGCGCCACCGACGGGGGCGGAACGCCGCAATTGCCGTCAGGGCCAGAACATCCGCCCCGATCGGTAGAATAGGCCCGTGAGCTGAATAGTTGTAAGCGGTCGAGCCCGCCGGTGTGGACAACAACGCGCCGTCACAAACCAGTTCGGCCATCCGTACACGCCCGTCCACGCTGATCTTTAACCGCGCTGCCTGAGGACCGGCCCGCAGCAGCGATACCTCGTTGATGGCCAGCGCTTCGTGCAGCTTTCCGGACTGATCCAGTGCCAGCATCGCCAAAGGGTTGATGACCTCTTCCACGGCTGTGGCCAGACGCTCCATCAGGTCGGTTTCGTGGAACTCGTTCATCAAGAATCCAATGGTGCCGCGATTCATTCCGTAGACGGGTGTATCGAGGTGCTGCATGTTGTGCAGCGTGTGCAGCATGAACCCATCCCCGCCCAAGGCAACCACAACATCCGCGTCCCTCGGTGCGACATTACCATAGCGTTTCACAAGGCTGTCCCGCGCGGTTTGCGCCACTTTGGCGTCGCTGGCGAGAAAGGCGATTCTCTTTGTCATCTCTTCCGGTTTCCGGTGCTGCACATTTGGTTCCGAAACAAACATACCTTTCCCCAATAAACCAGACTTGACGCCGCAGCGGGCCAAATCGTCGTTTTACACCTTTTGCATATGATCGGTTTCCGATAGGAAATCCGCAAGGAACAGCTCAGCCATTTGGAGTCCCCATGAACGTCAATATTCGTGACAACGGTTTCTTCACCCAGTCCCTTGCGGATCGTGACCCCGAGCTGTTTGGCTCGATCACATCCGAGTTGGGCCGCCAGCGCGACGAGATCGAGTTGATCGCGTCGGAAAACATCGTCTCTGCCGCCGTGATGGAGGCGCAGGGCTCGGTCATGACCAATAAGTACGCCGAAGGGTATCCCGGACGGCGCTATTATGGCGGTTGCCAATTCGTCGATGTTGCCGAGAATCTGGCCATCGACCGTGCCAAGCAGCTTTTTGGCTGCGAGTTTGCCAACGTCCAGCCGAACTCGGGTTCTCAGGCGAACCAGGGCGTATTCCAGGCCTTGATTCAGCCCGGCGACACGATTTTGGGGATGAGCCTGGATGCGGGTGGTCACCTAACCCACGGTGCAAAACCCAATCAGTCGGGCAAGTGGTTCAACGCGGTGCAATACGGTGTGCGCAAACAAGACAACATGCTGGACTACGATCAGGTCGAAGCACTGGCGAAAGAGCATCAGCCCAAGCTGATCATCGCCGGGGGTTCAGCCATCCCACGCCAGATCGACTTTGCCCGCATGCGCGAGATTGCCGACATGGTTGGTGCCTATCTGCACGTGGACATGGCGCATTTCGCCGGTCTGGTGGCGGCAGGCGAGCATCCCAGCCCCTTCCCCCACGCGCATGTGGCGACAACGACGACCCACAAGACCTTGCGCGGACCACGTGGCGGCATGATCCTGACCAATGATGAAGGTATCGCCAAGAAAGTGAATTCGGCGATCTTCCCCGGCATTCAAGGTGGCCCGCTGATGCATGTGATCGCCGCCAAGGCCGTAGCCTTTGGCGAGGCGCTGCGTCCCGAGTTCAAAAGCTATATCCAGCAGGTCGTGACCAATGCTCAGGCGCTGTCGGATCAGTTGATCAAGGGCGGACTGGATACGGTGACCCACGGCACTGACACCCATGTGGTGCTGGTCGACCTGCGCCCTAAAGGCGTCAAGGGCAACGCCACCGAACAGGCGTTGGGCCGCGCGCATATCACCTGCAACAAGAATGGCGTGCCGTTTGACCCGGAAAAGCCGACCATCACTTCGGGCATCCGTCTGGGCTCGCCCGCCGGAACCACCCGTGGATTTGGCGAGGTTGAATTCCGCCAGATCGCCGACTGGATCATCGAAGTGGTTGACGGCTTGGCCGCCAATGGCGAAGACGGCAACAGCGCCGTCGAAGCCAAGGTTAAGGCCGAGGTCGCAGACCTCTGCGCCAAGTTCCCGATCTATCCAAACCTGTAGTAAGGTTTAAACCTTACGACCCAAGCGGCGCCTGATGGGCGCCGTTTTTCGTCTGTCGGTCAAATAAAGCCCTGCCACCGCAAGAAAATAAGTAGCAGGACGGACAAGGCCAGCAGGTTGAACGCCAGCCCGCCCAGCATTCCCAAAAACCAACCCAATCGCCGGTCGGCAAGGTTGATACCGCTCAAATGCTCCTGAACCTGCTCGGACGCTCGCGCCAGTTTCTGAGCGTCCAATGTCAGCCGTAGCCTGGGATGGTCCGCCAATGGTTCGGCACGCGCCAATAGCAACGCTTGTTTATAAATACGGCGGGGCAGACGCCGCTTGGCCTTTCGGATCGAGGTTGTCAGAGTCGCATCTTTCACACCCAACTTCTTGCGCAGCAACTCAACCGTCTGCGCAATCTGGGTTTGGATGTCTGTGTTATCCGACATGGGCGAACCTCCGAGCCTGCCAATCTAACCACCGTTTGCGGGGGCGACAATGGGGCTGGTTGTTTCTGTTCTTGGCGGGTATCACGGCGCTATGCTGAACACGATCTTACATGGCGAACCTACGGCGAAACCTCCTGTTTTGATTGCCCATGGGCTGTACGGCTCTGCGCGGAATTGGGGTGTCATTGCCCGACGGCTGGCCGATGAACGGCAGGTCATCGCCGTCGACATGCGCAACCATGCCTACAGCATGTGGACCGATCAGCACAGCTATCCCGATCTTGCTGATGATCTTGCCGAGGTGATCGCGCATTTCGGCGGGCGCGCGGATGTGGTTGGCCACTCAATGGGTGGCAAGGCGGCGATGATGCTGGCCCTTCGACACGGTGATCTGGTGCGCAAGCTTGTGGTGGCGGACATCGCGCCCGTCGCCTATACTCACAGCCAGATCCAATTCATCGAAGCGATGCGTTCGGTTGATTTGACCAAGGTTGAGCGTCGTTCCGACGCATCCGAACAACTGGCCGCGCTGAATGTGGAAAAATCACTGCAAAGCTTTTTCACACAATCGCTGGACATCAAAGGACAACGCTGGTTGCTGAACCTGGATGTGCTGGCAGCCGAGATGCCCAAAATCATGGGCTTTCCACAAGTGGATGCAAGCTGGCAAGGTTCAGCGCTTTTTCTGTCGGGGGCCGAGTCAGATTATGTTCTGCCTCAGCACCGCGATTTGATCCGCGCGCTGTTTCCAGCCGCTAAATTCGCCAAAATTCCCGGCGCGGGCCACTGGCTGCACGCCGAGAAGCCGAGAGAGTTCGAGACTGCCGTCAGGACGTTTCTAAACGCCTGAGTCAGTCGCTAGAAACGTCGCCACCGCCATTGACCCAATCGGTGAGGCCGCCAAGGTTATAAACCTGTTCGTACCCCATATCTTTCAACAGCTTACCGGCCAGCGCCGCGCGACCACCGGCAGCACAGTATAAGACGATCGGTCGATCTTTCCGCAGCTCAGCGTCATGGGATTTCAAGGCATCGTCTGCACGGAATTCTAACCCCCCACGGGGGATATGATGAGCACCGCTGGCCCGCCCTGTCTGCTGCAGCTCTACGGCATCGCGCACATCCAGCAGCAGGCCGCCCTGCTCTATCAGGTGCTTCGCTTTGCCAACATCGATTCGCTCGACCACGGCATTTGCCGCCTCCATCATATCCTTTACAGTTTGCGGCATGCTCAGTCCTCCGATGAATTTCAGCGGAGGTTATCATGTCAAAAATGGAAGAGGTAGACTGGCCGTGCGGCCAGCCCCATTACTGTTCGCGGAAGGCGCGCGACATGCTGTCGGTCACTGGTTTCGCGATATAGGCCGCAAAGGTACGCTCTTCGGTCTGAATCATGATTTCAGCGGGCATACCCGGTGTTGGGATAAAGCCGCGCACGCGGTCAAGCTCTTCAGGCTGCAACGAGATGCGGGCCACATAAACCTCTTGTGGCGCACCGGCGCTATCTTCCATCACCGAGTCCGCCGACAGATAAAACACCTGACCATTCAGAACCGGCGTTGTCCGCTGGTTCAGGGCGACAAGACGCACCGTTGCATCTTGCCCGGTTACGACGCTGTCGATATCGGTGCGTGGAATCTGTGCTTCGATGATCAAAGGGGCGTCCGAGGGCAGGATCTCGGCGATTGGCACACCGGTCTCGATAACACCACCCGGTGTGTGATAGTGCATACGTATCACGGTCCCCGTGACCGGAGCCCGCACAACAGCGCGATCCAGAACACTGCGGGCCTGTCGGGCTTTTTCACGCACACTTTCCAGATCAGCATCGATCACGCCCAACTCGTCCAACGCAGCCTCACGATAGGCCGCACGGGTGCGATCAATCTGTTCCTCATATTTCAACAACATCTGGCTGATCTCAGAGGCTTCGGCCTGCAAGCGCGCCTGCTGCCCTTCAGCTTCGGCCTGTACGCGGCGGATCGTGTTCAGTTCCCCCTTTCGCACCAAACCTTTTTCAAACAGCGCCTGTTTCGTCTCAAGCTCTTCCTGAAGGATCTCTGATCGCCGAACCATGCTGTCCAACTGCGCCTCAAATCCGCTTGAGCGGATTCTCAGGGCTTCCATATTCCGTTCCAGCAATGCGATATCGTTCAGCAACGTTTTACGGGACAGATCAAAGGTGATCTTTTGACCATCGAGAATGGCCATCACCTCGGTATCGTCCGATTTAGCCGTCAATTCGGGTGAAAACTCAAGTCTCTGCAGCTCTTTGTATTCTGCATTCAGACGCTGGGACATGGCCTGAAGGCGAACTTTCCGGATAAACAGCTCGCGCTCATTGGCTTCGGCCGAGGTCTGGTCCAACGTCATCATCACCTGCCCGGCCTCAACATACTGACCTTCGACAACCTTGATATCCTGGATAATGCCGCCTTCGAGGTGCTGCACGATCTTGTTGCGCCCCGTGGCGACAAAGCTGCCTTGTGCGATCACGGCAGCAGCCAAGGGCGCCCGGAAGGACCAGACACCAAAACCGCCAAAGCAGATAACAAGCATGACCATCCCAATGACGACGAAGCGGCTGATAGAACGCGGAACTTCGGCATACCAAACCTCGGGCGATTTGGGATCGTTGTTCACGGGCACCAGTTCATTCATGTCGTACCCCCCTTACTGCTTTTGAATGCCGGGCTGATTACCGCGCGGCGCATTCAGTTGTTGCAGAACTTGTTCGCGATGACCAAACAGCGCCACACGGCCATCCGTGAGAAGCATGATCTTGTCCACCACGTTCAATAGCGTAGGCTTTTGCGTAATAACTACAACTGTAATCTTGCTTTCTTTGGCCTGTTCGATGGCCCGTGACAAAGCCTTGTCCCCCGCGACATCCAGGTTCGAGTTCGGCTCGTCCAAAACCACCATACGCGGATTGCCGAAGAACGCCCTCGCCAGTGCGATACGCTGCTTTTGACCGCCGGACAGGGGCGATCCATCGGCGGCCACTACGGTCTCATACCCTTGCGGCAGAGTTGCGATCATGTTGTGCACATCGGCCAGAACAGCGGCATCGTGGATTTGCTCATCCGTCGCATCACTCCGCATCCGGCCGATATTGTCCTTGATCGTACCGGGGAACAGTTGCACGTCCTGAGGCAGATATCCGATGCTTTCGCCAAACTGGCGCGGATCCCAGTTGCGGATGTCCATCAGGTCCAGACGGACACTGCCCGACGTTGGCAGGATTGATCCGACCAGTGTTTTACCCAGCGTGGTTTTCCCTGCACCCGAGTTCCCGATGATGGCCAACGTCTCACCCGGGTTCAGCGAGAAACTGATACCATTCAGCACGACGCGCTTGGTGCCGCCGGGAACATACAGCAAACGCTCAACGTCCAAACGTCCCTCGGGGCGCGGCAGCCGCAGCTTTTCAAATTGCAGCGCCGAGCTGGACAAAAGCTGATTGATCCGACCATAAGCCGCGCGGGTCAGCAAAAAGCCGTTCCAGCCTTCGATCGAGCCTTCGATCGGCGCAAAGGCCCGGCCTGCGATAATCGAGGCAGCAATGACCATCCCGCCAGTGATTTCACCCTGAAGGGCCAAAAACGCACCCCAGCCCAAAATGGCAATTTGGGTCAGCAAGCGAACGGCGCGGGAAATGGCGGCAAAGATCACATTCCGGTCCTGCGCGCGAACCTGCCACGTCAACGATTGCGCGGTGTCCCGTCCCCAAATCCGCACGGCTTCGGGGATCATAGCCAGAGCATTGATGATCTGACTGTTTCGAGACATCGAGTCGAGGTGCATGTTTGCCATGGACTGGGCCTTGTTTGCCTCGGCAAACGGTTTGGCCGTCATACGCTGGTTGACGAAGGCAATAACCATAAGCACCAGCGCCGTGACAATCACGATCGTGCCCAATTGAGGGTGTACCAAGAAGATCATCAGGATGAACAAGGGCGCGAAGGGCACATCCAGGAAGGAAATCAGCGTACCCGAGACCAGAAATCCACGCACTTGCTGTAGATCGCCCAGCGTCTGGTATTCACGCCCTGTGCCGTGCAGCGAAGCGTGCGCGGCTGCGCTTAGGATCGGGGCGCCAAGACGGGCCGCAACCTCGACCGCGGTCCGCATCAGCATGAACCGTCGGACAGCATCAAATGCCGACTGGAAAATCACCGCGCCCGCCACAATCGTTGTCAGCATGATCAACGTGTCCAACGACCGGCTGGTCAGGACGCGGTCACTGATTTGAAACAGATAAATCGGAATCGCCAGGATAAGGATATTCGTGGCGCACGTCAGAACCAGCACGAAGGACAGATTGCGATAAATCGCGCGCAGTGACGTCCGTAGCGTTTTCTGAAAGTCCTCGGGCGGGGTCCGCTTGTGAAATGTTTGGGGTGGCCCTTTACCATCACCGCCGCCTGAATTGCTGCGCAGCATTGGCTCATTCGCCTTGGCCTCGATAGTGGCACCCATGCGATCACCGCCGCCCGAGCGCGACGCGGGGGGTGAACGGTCGCTCGTTTTGTTGACGGTTTCTGGATCGGGGCCCTCGACGTCGGCCACCCCAGCACCGCTGCCCTGTTGGTCACTGTCCTTGGCAGGCTGCGGCTGCTTGCGCCGGAAGTAAGGTTCGGCGCGCAGTTTTGGTTCCTTTTTTTCTACTTTAGGTGCGGATTCTTTCTTTGCTTCTTGTGGCGCGGATTCCGCTTTTGCGACTTGAGGTGCGGATTCCGCTTTTGCGACTTGAGGTGCGGGATCTTTTTCTACGGCCTTATCGGCACCCGCATCGCTCTTGGCGGCTGCCTCTGTATTGCCGTCTTTCGGATCACTGATGCGTAAGTCTTCGCTTAGGCGTAATCCGGGAATTTTTTTCTGTTTCAATTTGGATTTGCTCGCACTTGGCGGCTTTGAGACAGCGCCACCGTTGCGATCCAACGGGCTGGCGTATCGTCTAGGACGCGACAGAAAAACAATCGACATGTCAAAACTTTCAGGTCACTCGTAACAAACAGGATACTAGGCTAGCATAGTTTGCAGCCCGTCGTCGATGGTTGCCATCTCGGAAGATGTAAGATTGGCCGCGTTTTCGACCTCATTTGCTGCTGCGTCGACCTCGTCCAACAGTATCGCAATCGCTTCATTGACCAGCTCGGGGTTTTCCCCCTCGGGGCTGTCAAACATGCTTGCCTGATGCAGCATCAATTCCGAATACTCGCCCTCTTGCGCCATGACGACCGAGTCCACGCCCATTTTGGTAACGCTGGCCGCATTCAACAGCGCATTACCGGCCCCCAGTGCCGAAACCTCTTCTCCGCCTGGGGTTTCTACGTACACATCGTCGTCATCCTGCAACATGGTGACCTGATCGATGACGTTGACCTGCATCAGATCGCCTTCGATCTTCAGCACCCGGATCAACTCGGTACCGGCGAACATCGGATCGTTCAGCAACGCGTCTTCCAGAGCGTCTGTATCTACTTCTTGCAGGTCCACGGTTGAGGCCAGATTGGCACTCATTTCTGTGTGAGAGTCTTGTCCCTCAGTTGTCAACGATACCTGGTTCATGACCAGATTGTCCTCGGCATCGGTAGTATGTGCGCCGTGAATCACATCGTTGTCCGTGAAAACGATGGTCTGGGTTACGACATCAACCGAGATCATGTCGCCCCCGATGATGATCATGTCGTAGTAGGTGCCCAGCTGAAGGATGTTGGTCACGTTGGTCAGGATGTTGTCCCCCAACGTGTAAGCCGTAGACGACGAGGTGATTTCGGTTGCGATGTGGTCGATATCTGTCGCGTCGATAAGCTGCTGTATGAAGTTGGTGACCAGCAAGTCACCCGAAATCCAGTCGATTGCGACAATCGGATCCTGTTCGGGATCTTCGGCGACATTGTATTCCAACCATGCTGCCTCATTGGCCTCGGTACTTATGTCCGAAGCCTGAAGCACTTGCGTGTTACTTTGCGCGCCCTCGCCCTGATCAACATCTGTGACGACTGCGACCTGGCTGACGAAGGTCAGGTTTACGGCTTGCCCGCCAACAACGATATTCGGGGCATCAACCCAGCCGACCGTCACTGCAACTTCATTTACGGCGAAGTTGCCCCCTGCGACGATCGAATGGCCGTCTTCGAATTCTTGGTCTTCGGACTGATCCCATTCGGCTGGTAAGTCGTCTGAGATATCGTCCTCGTCGTCGTCCTCTTCCAAATCCTTCTTGTGATGTTCGGGCATCAATTCCAGAAAGTCGGGCATTTCATCAACATGCTCGCCATTCACAATAATGCCTGTGGCTTCCTCACCTTGGAACTGATGAACGGTGACACCTTCGATATCGATAGTAACAAGCGACTGCATCTGTTCGATGAGGTGCTCAATCGCCTCACCGGACTGGTAATCCTGAATGTGGATCGAAGGGGTCTCAACCGCATGCAGGGACATCGCCACGGTTTTCAGCACCTGACCTTGCTCCATCAGGGCTTCGGCATCCCGGAAATCACCCTTGCCCACGACGTCGTTGTCGTTGAGGTGAATTTTCTGGACAGTGTAAGTAACCGCCGAGCCGATCAACTGATGGATAAACTCAGGCTTGAGGATCACGTTGAACTGTGCGCCATCCCCGAAACCCAGCGTTTCTGGAAAGAAAACATCTGGGCCCAACGCCGGGTTCGACATCAGGCCGGCATTTTCAACCGGCCCTGGGCTTACGGCCGGAGGGGGAAGATCAGACTTTAAGGGGGCAAACTTGTAGGATATCGGGCCGTAATCGCCCGGATCCATTTTCAAAGGAGCTTTTACGTCAATTCTTGTGGGGTCTTCCAGGTTCTCGAGTTCTGCCTTACGCCGCAGTGCAACAAATTCTTCGTACTGGTCCCGCCACCGGGCCTGCTCGGTCGTAAGTTCAAATGTTCCAACAAAATGTGCAATCTGTTCTGTAACACTGTCGAGCGACATACTGGTTCCCTTTCCCCGCGCCAGCCTAAAATTTCCGGCTTAGGTTAAGCTGTGCCGAGGCCGCCCAGTTGCGGCCCCCGCGTTGTCTTGAGAGGGATCAGAGCCCGCCAAAGCGGGCTCTGCCTCTTGCTTACACGTCGGTGTCGTCGGTCGCGTAGCTGGAGGACATGTTGCCACCAACCATCGTTGTATCGACCGAGTTGCCAAGAACGTTGGCACCCATGACGATCGACTGGTTGAAGGCTGCCGTGTCAACAACTGCCGCTGCAGATGCATGCGACTCGCCGCTCACGATGCCATCGCCACCGTTGTTCGAGCCCCAGGTTCCGGCGTTACCACCAGCACCACCGGTACCCGAGTTTGCACCAGTTGCGTTGCCCGCTTCTTGCGTGCCGCCCCAGGTGTCACCGATGTCGACAGATCCGTGGGCGTCGCCGCTCTGGCCACCTGTGGCTTGTGCAGCACCGCCGCCGCCACCGATGCCCGTTTCGGTCGTGCCATTCGAAGTGGCAGATCCAGCTGCGGTTGCATCGTTGTCGGAGTAGCCAGTACCGCCGTAGCCCGAGATTGCCTCGGCCAGGCTGTCAGCTGATCCGTCAACGTCGGACATTGCGAACACACCGGAGTCTCCGCCGTTTCCAGCGTCGTTGTCAGCGTCTGCCGAGCCAGCACCGGTTCCGGTCGAGGTCGCATCCAGATCGAGTGCGCCGCCGCCACCGCCAACGCCGTCAGCTGTCGCAGTTCCGGTACCATCAGCATCGGCTTTACCGTCGGTGTCGTTGGTTCCACCAGCGCCACCAGCCGAGTCGGCCGCCTGGTCGTTCTTGGCAAAGCCATCGGCATCACCCGCAGTCGGTGTAACGACCGAACCGGTTGCATCCTGATCGCCAATGCCTTTGGCGAAGGACTCAGCATCTGCGTCACCGCTGTCTGCGTCACCGCCAGGGCCGTTTCCGCCAGGACCGTTTCCGCCGATAGCGCCACCGCCTACGCCTTGGCCACCGTCTCCGGCACCAGCGTTGACGTTGCCACCTTCGTTGGTGTCACCACCACCGTTGCTGGCATCCGTACCCGCCAAGTTCAGGCCAGACAGGCCATTGCCCTGGTTGGTTGATGCAAGGGCTGCGTCGATCTGACCAGCATCGCCGGCTTCACCACCGCCACCAGTGCTTGCGCCACCAAGGCCCGCGGCTCCGTTTGCTTCGCCGCCGTCGCCTTCGCCGCCATCACCTGCGCCGCCATCGGCATCCGTGCCAGCAGCGCCAAGGCTTGCAGCTTTACCGAGACCGATGTTGCCACCCGAGGATGTCTCACCAGTTTCGTTTTCGCTTTCCGACTCGTTCTTGGCGAGGCCAATGTTGCCGGCACCACTGTCGCCGCCTTCTGCGCCGCCAGCCGATGCGTCATTGGCAGCAAGTGCGCCGCCTTTGGCAGCAGCAAAGCTGTCATTGTCGCCACCGATTGAGTCACCGTCGTTGGAAGCACCCGACAGACCAAGGCCAAGGCCCAGACCGATCGATCCGGCGTTGCCGCCGTCACCAGCGTCGCTGTCAGCGTCAGAAGAGTCAGCAAAGCCTTCGTTGTTGGCGCTGGAATCTGCATCGGCTTCGCCGCCATCGCCACCATCACCGCTTCCGTCAGCGTCTGCATAGCCTTTGCCAAAGTTCAGGCCCAGCGTTGCCGCATCACCAGACTCGCCGCCGTCTCCGGCTTCGGCATTGGTGTCAGCATCACCCGTTTCACCACCTGCAGCAGCCGCATTGGCACCTTTGGTGAAGGACAGAGTGCTTCCACCGAGGTTCGAACCGCCAGCACCGGAGTTGCCACCGTCTGACTGGGTGTCGATACCATCATCAGCAAATGCCAGACCACCTTTGGCGTCGCCGGACTGAGTAAACTCGCCGTCGTTCTTGACACTCGCGGAACCAAGGTTGTCAGCGTCGTTCAGCTCGGCCAACTGGCTGTTGATTGCCAGCATGTCGTTGCCTTGACCGTCCAGCGAGATATCCAGGTTCATGTCGTCGCCCGGATCATAGTCAAAGTCATTGCCGACCGTGATTACGTCTTCAACGGAACCACCTTCATAAACGTCAACATCGACCAGGTCGTTGTCTTCCTTCGGCATCCACTCACCCGGATCACCAAAG
This sequence comes from Ruegeria sp. AWH4_226, assembly GCF_056159225.1. Lineage (NCBI taxonomy): Bacteria > Pseudomonadati > Pseudomonadota > Alphaproteobacteria > Rhodobacterales > Roseobacteraceae > Ruegeria > Ruegeria sp. AWH4_226. The sequence continues at coordinate 1,591,111 of NZ_JBSWUU010000001.1, forward strand.
TCAACGTCGACTTTGTTCGTGTTGATGTTCTGGTCGTTGCCACCGTTTTTGACTTCGTTGGATTGCTGCTGCTGTTGCTTTTGATCCTGATCTACGTCCTGATCCTGATCCTGATCGACATCGGTATCTACATCAGTATCAACGTCCTGATCCTGATCGACATCGGTGTCCTGATCTTGGTCCTGACCGTTCAGGTTTGCGTTAATGTCCGTGTTTTCAACGCTTGCTTCGGATTCGGATACTGCATAGGTGCCCTCTGCAGTCACGTCCGCCAGACCTGAGGCTGTAACGTCGCCGGTCGTTTGTCTTTCTCTACCCATTTCAAAATTCCACTTACTAAGCGCCCGACCGTCATTCATCTACAAAACGGCTACTGGCGCGGTTGAAACAAAACTAAGGCTTACAGGCGCAACATGCGCTTGAAGCGGTCATGTACCGTGATTTCGTCTCCCACCTTCCTTTCCCGGCTAAGCCGATGGTGTGTCAGCGGTGCTACAGATTCGCGCAAATTCGCGATTCGCGGACACGTCAGGAATTACGCTTCCCAAATTGAAGCAGGTTCATGTTCGCAGCAGGATGGCGGGCTGAATAGCTGCCCTAAAGCATTAGACGATTTAAATATATGATTTAATTATACTTTTTTTGCGAATTTTCTGCGGCCGGCGGGTAACTACACGAAAATGCGGCGTAAATTCGGCAAAATGCTTAAAATCACAGTTCTCCTTTGTTTTTATTGGAAAACCGATTGGAAACCTAAACGAAAGTACTAGGCCAAACAGACAGGTGACCACAAAATGTTGATGGAAATTAGTCTTTCAGGTATAGTTACAAAAGCAGTCCAATTTTACTACGACTGCGTGCTGCTAGTTTTTTTTACGATTTCGTCACTGATTGCGTGGCGTGGTTTCATAGGGGGAAGTAATGAACAATCCGTTACAGGATAGTGTTGCCCGAATAAACGAATGTACCGAAGACTTCTCGATCAATTTTATTGGCAAGGAACTCTTCTTCTCAAATCAAACCCTGCGAAGTGTTGAGTCAGAGTTCGGCGTTGCCGCTCACAGGTATGAAGACGTCTCTGAATTGAGCGCCAGCGTTTCAGGCGGGATGACTGGAAAGATTGTCGTTGTCGATCAGATCATGTTGGACGATCTGCTCAGCCGGCCAGAAGTCTATACCGAAGCAGCTGGCTCCGGTTGCCTGGCCTTTGCCTATCGCAAAGAAGACGCGGCGCGTTCGCTTTTTGAAAACTGGGATCGGCGCCAATTCGGGGATATCGGATATCTGCCGATGAATGTCGCTCCGGATGTGTGGCGGTCCATTCTGCGGCTGTTGATGCATGAAGAGTTGTATCTGCCAAGTTTTGTGGCCGATTGCGTGTTGAAGCCGCAGAATCACAACAAGCCTTGTCTGGTGGCAGACAACCAGCCAGAGCCAAAAGAACCCAATCCGCTGTATTCACGACTGACGCGTCGGGAAAAGCAGGTGCTGCAACTGGCGTCCAAAGGACAGAGCAACAAGATCATCGCCTCTAACCTTGGCATTACCGAGCACACTGTAAAACTGCACATGCACAACGTTGCCGGCAAGATCGGAGTCAGCAACAGAACGGCGGCTGCGCAGTTTTACTTCGAAGTGACGTCAGACGAAGCGCGCGGCCAGACCGTTGACTGAGACATTGGAAACCCGATTTGACCGTCTGATCTTGCTGGTCGGCAAGCTGAACTACATGTGGACCAACACCGAAAGCCTGTTGATCCACCTGATTGCCGGCCTGAGCGGCACCAACAAGGATGTTGCTGTCATCATCTTCCTGACGCTCAACACCACGCGCGCGCGGATCGATCTTGTTGAACGCCTTGCCAAGATGGAGGGGCGCCCGGCCGAGATTCGTGATCCGATCCTTGAACACACGCAGCGGCTCAGCAAGCTGTCATCGATCCGCAACCGGTACAATCACTGTATCTATTCATTCGATGCTGAAAGCGGGAATCCCAAGACGATCTTAATGCGCATAGCGGACCGAAAAACCGATATCAAACTCGGACGTTCCGATACGGTTGATGAGCAAGCCATAAAAGAGATCGAAGATATCGTAGCGCAGTTGTCCGCCGCGAACCGTGATATCTGGCACCTGATCAGCAAACTCGGATTCCCCGTTTGATCAAAAAAACACCGACGCCCCCTGACCTGGGGTCGTCGAATTTTGAGTTTTTTGCTCCGCAACACGTGGGCCTTAAAACCCGCTTCCAAGCCTAGCTTGGGCGCAACCTTCCCTCACCGTCCCCGAGATGTTATTCTGCGGCCCATAGAAAAATTTGGACTTATCTAATTTAGTACTGCCGCCGGTTCCATTTGCATACACACAACCCCAGAGAGTCGGCATTTAAGACCCCGAAGTTGGCGTAGAGACGACATTTGCCAAAATAAGGTCAAGAAAATACCGCGTTTCATGCAGGTTTTCTGCAGTTATGCCGCTGTTTCGTCCCACTCGCCTTCTAACCTAAGCGCATTAGGCAGAGTAATCGCGGTTAAACAGTCATGAGACATTCCACGCTCGACAATGATCGGTTTCAAAGAAAACTGGATCTTCAAGCGCTCAGGCAGGTGACGCTCAACGTTTTGGTCGTTGATGACGAACCAAGCATTCTTGAGCTGCTACAATCGGCATTGCCAGAACTTGAAAACTGTACCGTTACGGTCGCGGACTCAGCTAACGCGGCACTTGAAAAGGTTCAGGCCGCGACAAGCCCATTCGACTGTCTGCTATTAGACATACAGATGCCGGGAACCACCGGGATTGAATTGCTCAAACAGCTCAGAAGAACACCAGAGTACATGGATACGCCGGTCATCATGCTGACCGCGATGGCCGATCATGACCATATCGAAGAGGCGTTTCTGGAGGGGGCATTTGACTACATCACCAAGCCGTTTGACTTCTTCGAGCTGCGCAGCCGTATGAATGCAGCCCACGTTCTGATGATGGAACGGATTCGGGCAAAAAGCTCGTCAGCTTCAATAAAAAACCTGCGCGAAAAACTCGATTTCAATCGGCAGTTCAGCTTCGAAGACCCGCTTTCGATCGAAGGGCTGGAACGGTGCTTGCGATATGTCGAGTTCGACAATTACGTTGATCAGCTTTCAAGAGGGCGCCGCTTTGATACCTGGGTTACAGCGGTCAAACTTCTGGGGGCCGAATACCGTTTTGACATGAGTGACTTTGGTATGTTTCGACGCGTCGTTTCCGACATCGGCAAATGCATTGAAAAGACATCCACGAAGGCAAAAGGTGTTTTCTCGTACCGGGGAAGCGGCGTGTTTCTCATTGTCACGCATGGGCGTGGCCTCACAAGCCAACTCCCGTCCGAAGAAGTCCTTAACCGAAAACTAAGAATGGTTCTCAGCAGTCGGCTGACGTCGTCGCATCTTAAGGTCGTGATGAGTTCGCCTGTTTCTATGCGATCTTTCTCGAAATCGGGCGCGATCTCAGCTTTGAACCTGGCATGCGAAAAAGTAAACGACAGAGAGAGGGCAATGAGCAAAAGCACAATTGTACAATCCCACGTGTACCCAAAAGAAGCACCCGTGCGCCAGGAACAGGTGACAGCAAGACTCTATGATACAGTTCTTCAAGAGCTGTACGGCGACGATACGTATCTGAATAGAAAATAGTCTGGATCAGGCCGAGCGGCTTTTCTGGGGTCTTCCGACGTCACGGTCTGCGGCGTTACGGCGCTCGTTCGGCTTCAAGTACAAGCGGACCACTGGTGCGCATCGTGAACGTCAAAACTGGTTCAGGCATTTCCGCTTTACCCAAGGAAAAATGCACGCGGCGCAGGACCGACGCCATCAGAACCATGATCTCTGTTTCTGCGTATTGGGCACCAATGCAGATTCTAGGGCCATCACCAAAGGGAATGTACTGACCACGCGGCAGTTTAGCCTCAAGGAACCGCTCTGGCCGATAGTGGTCCGGAGCCTCCCACAGTTTTTCATTCCTGTGCAGCGAGTAGACAGGGAAAAACAGCGCGTCGCCCTTTTCGATCTTTACACCCTTGATTTCGACGGATTCCGCGGCATCCCTGGCGAAAAACGCGGCAGATGGGTAAAGGCGCAGTGTTTCCTTCACATGCGCACGCAGCAGTGGCATGGATTCAAGGTCAGAAAACTCAATCAGACCTTCGGCGCGCACTGATCGAATTTCCCTGCGAATTCTGTTCTGTATATCGGGATTCAATGCCAGCAGATAATAGCCCCACGCCAATGCATTTGCCGAGGTTTCGTGACCTGCGACAACAAAGGTCAACAGGTTGTCAACTGTGGTCTCTTCGTCTTCGAAGTCCGTTTTCAATGCCTCAATCATGAAGTCAAGAAAGTCTCGGGGTTCGCTCCGGTTTTCAAGCCGACGCTGCTCGATCACTTGCCGGGCAAGTTCGCGCATCTTGGTCACAGGTGCCTTGCTGGCCAGCCATTTCTTTCGCGGCAACCATTTCGGCAGGCCCATTAAATCGAACAGAGAGATATCTGAGATGTACTTGAAATACGCGATTAGCCCTACGCGGATTTGTTCAGAGCTGACTTCTTTGTTGCCTGAGAAAATCACCCGAGAGATATTGGTCAAAGTCGATGCAGGCGCGACCTGAGATACATCCACAGAGCCTTCGTTTTCCACCAGTGACTCAGCGACCTCGGATCCTGTTTCTGCAAAGTAACGGGCAAGCGTCGGCAAATGTCTGGCCGCAAACAAAGGGGAATACCGCCGCCGTTGCTGGCGCCATTTCTCACCTTCGGAAAGGATCAGGCCGTTACCGACAGCCGATCCAATGATATCCTTGGTAAACTTGGCTTTCGGAAACGAACGCCCCTGTCCAACCAATAGTTCGGTGATCATTTCTGGGTCGCAGAAATAATGTATGTTCAACGGACCGCGCACGTAGGTCTCGCGCAGAGTTTCGGCTGGTATGACTTCGAGCATGTTTCGCCCTGCCGACCTTGCGAATTGAAGCAATGTCACCGGTTTTTCCGCAAGCCGCGCCGCAACCGGAGTGACGTCGAACTGCTTCATTTTCGTCATTCCAAACGCCGTCAAAACGCAGCTCCTTGGTGTATCTCAGCCTAACCTCGCCTCAATTTAGGTGGAAAATCGCCATATTAGCAACAAAATCATAGGCTTTTGGCTACAATGTGGGCAGTTGCGCAACAATAATGTCACCCGCTGATCCCACCGTAATTCAGTTAGAACTCAACAATTGGTGATGAGCGTCTGGATTATTGCCAAACTGTGAACCCAATTCCGACCAACTGCGTCCTCATTGTTCCGCTATCGCAGTTCCAAGAGTGTCAGAAACGAAGATTTTTAAATGACGGCCATCGATCCAGGGCAGTTGGACCGGTCAACCGGCGAGCCGGAAAACCGGCTTCTGCAAAACATCAAGGATTACACTGCCATGAGCTTTGCGCTCTTGTGGCAGCGTCAGGCTATTTTTCTGGCAACGACCATCCTGACAGGGTTCTTTTTCGACCCCATGAACGCGCTGTTGTTCTATGGAACGATCCTGGTCTGCGAAGCACAGGACCTGATGCTTGCAAAACGCGTGCCGCGGCTAAGGCCCGACCAGCACAAGGCCATTGCAATGATGGTCGCATGGATCATCCTGAATACGATCCTAAGTTCATTTGCGATTTGCGTTTATGCCATTTCCGTGGCATTGAAACAGCCCACTGGCGGGCACTTCACGCCCTTGTTCTTCCTGTTCGCTGCAGCGTTGTTTGCTGCAATGAACAATCACCAATTTGTCTGGGCGATGATTGTGCGCCTAACGATGTATGGTGTTTCGTTCATGGTGATTGTCGTAAGCGACATATGGATTGAACGCCCCGAGCTTTCTTCTGATCTTTGGTTGCAGTTTTTCACAGTCATTTTTGTCATGTACTTCCTGATCGACTGTTCCTTGGTGTTTCTCAAGCTCTACCGCAGAAATCTTGAACAGCTTGAAAAGTTAAAAGAAGAACATGAGAGAACAAAAGCAGCGTATGTTGCCAAGTCTCAGTTCATTTCAACCGTCAGTCATGAACTGCGCACACCCCTGACTTCCATCAAAGGTTCACTTGATCTGATCAACTCCGGCGCTCTGGGTGAGGTTCCTGCCCCCATGCAAAACCTTGTTCAACTGGCAAGCAAAAACAGCGAACGCCTTGCTTCACTGATCAACGACGTGCTGGACATTCAGAAAATGGAAGCCGGCGAAATGAGCTATCGTGAGGGCACGATCGACGTACACGAACTGATCCGCGAAGCAATTGCGTGTAACTTGGGATATGTCAGCGCTCATAGCGTGGAAATCACCGAGGATATCCGCGGCAAGGACAAGGTCTTTATCAAGGGGGATGACTCGCGGCTACTGCAAGTGTTGGCAAACATGATTTCCAATGCGGCCAAGTTTTCCTTCGAAGGCGGTACAGTCATCGTCGGCTGCGAAAAAATGGGGACGCATATACGAATTTTTGTAAGAGACCAAGGCGTCGGCATTCCAAAAGGCAGTCGGGAAAAGGTTTTTGACCGTTTCTCGCAGATCGACTCATCAGATGAACGGCACGCAGGTGGCACAGGGCTGGGGATGCATATCTCGAAGGAAATTGTTGAGCATTTTGGTGGCCGAATTGATTACCACAGCGTTCTTGGCAAAGGCTCGGTATTCTTTATTGAGTTGCCCATCCTGAAAAGCAGCACATCGGAACCTGACGAACCGGCGCGCGCCATGCAGATTGGGTAGGCGTCGCTGGCATCGTCTTTCGGTTTCGAATATCTGCCAGACCGATTACAGTTTTCTGGCAACAACATAGTGGCTTGTTAGTGTTCCGGTCTGATCCCCGACCTCAACGATGTCGAAGCCCGCGGTCTTGATTTTCTGTTCGAGAATGTCTGGGGTAATGAAGGACACAAACGGTGCCTTACCAATGGCCTGCATTACCGGAATCGCGACCTTGCTGATCAGGGTGAATTTCCAGCCACCACGTGCAGGGGCGCATACGGTTTTCGAGATGAAAAGACCGCCCGGTTTAATCAGCGCGGCTATGGATGCAAGGGCGCGGTCAAGCTCGGGCAGAAGATGTAACAAGTTATGCGCCAGTACGGCATCGTATGGTGCTTCGGCACTTGAATGATCAGAAACCTCCGCCACTTTAAACGTGACATTTTTCAAGCCTTCGCCTGCAAGCTTTTCGTTGGCAATCTCGATCATTCCCGGCGCAATGTCAGTGGCGGTGATGTGCGCAACATCTGGTGCGATCAGCAGGGCTGTCGATCCGGTGCCGCACCCGATTTCCAACACGTTGTCTGCTGGTTTCAAATAGGATTTCGTACGCTCAAGTGTCTTGCGGTACCCGTCCATGTCGCGGATAGGGCTGGACGCATATTTACGAGAAATTTTGCTCCAGAATGCGGCGTCTTTGGGTAAGGCTCCCATTGTCAAACTCACTTATTCAAAATGCGGTGTGGGCGCGTCATACGCTGCCATGTGATTTAATGGAATTGCGTCTGTTTGCAGTAGTGATATGCATAAATGCATGAATTGGGGGGCGATCAACTTTGACTGGAACCAGGTGCGTTCGTTTTTGGCAACCGCCGAAAAAGGGTCTTTTTCTGCGGCCGCGCGCGTGCTTGAGCAATCCCAGCCAACCGTTGGTCGTCAGGTGGCTGCGTTGGAGCATTCGCTTGGCGTGACATTATTCGAACGTGTCGGCAAGTCGCTGAACCTAACCAGCGCTGGCGAGGAGTTGCTGGTTCATGTTCGGGAAATGGCCGATGTCGCAAATCGGATTTCCATAACTGCGACGAGCCAATCTAACACCATTGAGGGACAGGTCAGGATAACGGCATCTGACGTTATGTCCGTCTACCAACTGCCGCCCATCATCAAGCAAATACGTGAAATGGCCCCGCGCCTGGAAATTGATGTCGTTGCGGCCAACGACCTGCGTGACATCCAGCGCCGCGAAGCAGATATCGCCATCCGACATGTTCGCCCGACCCAACCGGACTTGATTGCAAAGCTGGTGGCCGAGGCAAACGCGCATTTCTATGCCGCCTCATCTTACCTTGATCAGGTCGGGCGTCCGAAAACCGAAGACGACCTTGCCAAGCTTGATTTTGTTGGTTTCGGGGATGTGACAACGATGATTGGCCTTCTCAACTCTGCCGGTATTCCTGTGACTGCGCAGAACTTTCGTACAGGGTCGAAAACAGGGATCGTTGCTTGGGAATTGGTGCGCTACGGCCTGGGTGTTAGCGTGATGGCGGACGAGGTCGCCGCAATGACACCCGGCGTCGAAAGAGTACTTCCAAGTCGTGAACCCTTTAGATTTCCGATCTGGCTGACAACACATTCTGAACTGCATACCGCAAGGCGCATCAGGCTGGTTTTCGACCATTTGGCCAAGCAATTGCGCAACTACGCATGATCGCCCGACGATGGGCGCGGATACCCAAACTGCTTTGCGTTCGTCACGAAAGGATTCTGTCGCGGACCAGAGGGTGCGCCGTCCGTTGAAATGGTCGGAGCCAGCGGAAAACCAGTGAAAGCGGCAGTTATCAGATCACGTCGAAATCCGTCAGGTCAGTTCGTATAAACATCAAGCTCACCAATGTTTTTCGCCCGAACGCGGAATTGACTGCTGAACCGCTGCCTGTGGAATTCGTTCAACTCATTCCAAAACTCACGGCTCAGCCTTATTCCACCCAACACGCCGTTTCCGTTTACGATGTCGTCAGAGTGGACCTGCTCCAACCGTGCCGCCTTGTTAACCTCGGGACCGATCATTGTGAATTGGTGGCGGGTTGCCGATCCGAAATCCCCGCTGACCACCAATCCCAAATGCAACCCGATCCGCAGTGACAAGGGCTCGTTCCCAATTCTGATTTTTTCAACATTTCGGGCTGCTTGCTCTGCGGCATTAAGAGCTTGGGTACAAACTGCCGTGGCACTGTCGCTTTTGTGTTTCATGACCCAAAACGCCATCAACCCGTCACCGATAAATTTGTCTATGTGACCGCCAGCATCCAAAACGGGCGCGGTTTGTGCGTTAAAAAAACGTTGGACGACATCCGCAACCCGTTCCGGCGCTGTCTTCAACGTGAACCTGCTGAAATCTACAACATCCGAAAACCAGATGACCGCGCGCTCAACAACGTAGTCGGCCTGATGTTCGCTGCCTGACTGCATTCGGCGGCTCAGGGCGTACTGGTTTGTATAGGCGTGAAGAATCCGTGTGTCGTCTGCCAGTTGACGACCCAGAGAAGCCGTCTTTCTGGTGGCATTCCGCAGCTTGATCGAGATGATTTTTGCGATGTTTCGCCAAATAACACCAGCTTCGGGATGTTCCTCGATTTTCGATTTGTCGATAATCAACACTTCTACGTTGCTTTCGTCGGCGACCAATTCATAGACGCGGCGATATCCGTTCCCTGCCAAATGCTGCTCGCCGATCACTTCATTTCGGCGCCTGACGAACAACGTGTGGTGGTTCAGCCTTACGGCCACTGAACCGGTAACGATAACCCAAAGGCATTCGGCAGGATCACCCGGCTGGCAGATATTTTCACCTTCGGCATACCTGTATGGCCGCGGTTCCAGTGCCAGGGGGTCTTTTACATCGTCCACCAAACCGCAGAGCGACAAAGCTTCTTCATGATCTGCGTTGAGACTCTTGATCCGAGTAATCGGTGACTTGCTTGTCATTTCCAAAACCCCCAACCGTTATGCAGCGCCTTAACCGCCCGGAAACAGCCGCGCGCCGCCAAGATCGTCTCAGCGTATGACGTGAACCGAACACTTCGCGTGATGAACGACCCTGTTTGCAGTTGTCCCAAGGAATATGTCTTCGAAACCGGGTTTGTGCGACGCCAGGATAATGCAGTCGATGTCATGTTCATTTGCGAAATCGACAATCGCCCTGCCTGCGTGCCCGGATATCAGATACGCCTTCGCATTGGGAAGTTCCGCGGCGCTTTTACTCAGCTGCTCCTGAATCTCATGCCGCGTGTGCGCAAGAACATCGTTCGGAATCTGAGAGGCTGCATACGCTGGGATCGGTTCCTGGACGTGCACGACAGAGTAAGCCGCGTCCGCATCGGCAAGCAGGCGCGCAGCTTGAAAGGACGCCTGCGTGTCATGGGCCTTGTCCAAAGCAACCGGGATCAGGATGTTTTTGTACATTTGAAATATTCCTTCCTGTCGCCGAAGACTTCAATCTGACTTGTTTGGCTACAAAGCCCTAGACCGGTTCAGATTTTGAAGATTTTCCAACTTTTTTTGCGGCCGACGCGACGTCATCAACCGTTTTTTCGACGGCCTCCGCCTCGGTTTCGGCAACATACGCGGCGCAACGGGTCATCGTTTCGAACCATTCCTGGGCATCCGCCACTAACCGTTCGGCTGAATGGCGCTGCCATTCCGCCATGCTCTGCATGGCCTTGGACGGGTCAGACGGGTTCGCAGATGAGGCGGTACGCGCTGCTTGCAGCGCCGAACGAACGGCTTCGTGACGCCGCTCGAACCAGTGCTTGGCAAAAACCTCGGTCTCTTCGAGCATTTTCTCCTGCGCGTCCCAAAACTGTTCGATCTGCGCACTGAACGGAGAACTGCCTAACGAAGGTGGCTGCATTTGTTTGAACACCTCGACAAGACTGGTCGGGTAACTTGGGTTTGACTTTTTGTTTGGCATCGTAAGTTACTCCTCTTTCCCTGAATGGCTAAGTTTAGCATGCGCCGCGGGGTTCTGCCTTATCCCAGATCAACAACACATTTTGCTTTCAGTTTCCGACAGGACCTTTGGCAAAACAAATGCCTTTATGCATGAACGCGACACCAAGACCTGCCCTATACCCGCCGCACCGTCTGGCGGTCCGTAAAGCAAGCCAAATAGATCGTCGTCCCGCCCCGGTATTGTTGCTTCAAAGGAAAATAGGGCGGTTCCCAACGATCAGCCTCGCAGACCCGCGGTATCCTTTGATTGATACAGATCAAGGCGGCAAAAGCATCCACCCATTGAAGATATGAATGTTTCGTCGTGATTTATATGCGCATACCGGACTTATACCCTAAAGCGATGACCTTGCGGCGTAAAACCACCCCGACAGTGGGTGCGGTGTGCGCAATACAGAGCCTCTTGTCGTCAATCAGAACGTTTGATGCTCAGCCGTTCAGATTTGTGACACGCATCACGTATTTCGCCTGCGCCGCTACCGGCGGACCGAAACACCACTGCAGGCGCATTTAGCGCCGACCAACTTGAAGAGCACCTGACAGGCAGAATGGATGAACACGGAAGCACCAACGGAACAGAAACTCAAAAGAGCGCTGACAGCTCCGATGTTGACGCTCTACGGTCTTGGGGTCACTGTCGGTGCGGGAATTTACGTGCTCGTTGGTGCAACAGCGGACATCGCAGGGCCTTATGCTGCGTTTTCATTTGTTATTGCCGCGCTTGTCGTGTCACTGACCGCGCTGTCTTACGCGGAACTGGCAACGCGCTATCCTGTCAGCGCAGGCGAGGCCGCCTATGTCGCCGCCGGATTTCAACGGGACTGGATGGCGGTGCTTGTGGGCCTTGCGGTCGCGGCATCAGGAATAATTTCCGCCTCTGCGGTCGCGATTGGTGCCGCCTCGTATCTGCATGCCTTGACGGGTTTTGGAACACCCCTTCTGACTGTGGGCGTTGTTTTGATTATGGGCCTGATCGCATTGTGGGGCATCACAGAATCCGTGTTCATCGCTGCCGTCATAACAATCATCGAAATTGCCGGGCTTCTTTTTGTCATTGGTTGGGGTGTGTCGATACACGACCCTCAGGGATATGCCGTCACTTCGATGATCCCACCGTTGGAGCCCGGCGCATGGAAAAGCATATTCGCCGCCTCGCTTCTGGCTTTTTTTGCGTTCGTCGGCTTTGAAGATATGGCAAATGTCGCCGAAGAGGTAAAAGAGCCTACCCGCACGATTCCCAAGGCGATCTTGCTCACACTCGCGCTGGCCACGGTACTGTATCTTGGCACGTCAATCACCGTTTTGAATGTTGTTCCTATCGATAGACTCGCAAACTCTGCGGCTCCACTTGCGTTGGTGTTCTCTGAGGCTCCCGAGGCGATCAAAAAGGGCTTTTCGGCCGTCGCAATCGTAGCAACGGTCAATGGTGTCCTGATCCAGATGATAATGGCATCACGGGTGATCTATGGGCTTGCTGACCGCGATCACCTACCCAAAGTCTTGGCAATTGTACCCAAGGTCACCCGCACGCCCGTCGTCGCGACGCTGTTGGTTGTCGCAACGATCCTTTTATTGACCCAAACCCTTCCAATCGGGATTCTGGCAGAACGCACGTCGCAGATCGTTCTAGGCGTGTTTGTTTTGGTCAACCTTTCGCTGATCCTGTTGAAAAGGGCACCAGCCTCAGCCGAAAAACACTTTCGAGTGCCTCTTATTGTGCCGATCTTGGGTGTCTTGACCAGTTCATTGCTTTTCGCAGCCGGGTTTCTTTGAGTAAATGCAACAGACCGCAGTCTCAACCAAGCGACTTCAACGCATATGAGCATCGACCCTTCTTCCATAGGAACGCAGGTTTCAACCTGGTGGCACCGGACCTTTGTTGATCTGGCGCAGCAATTGCGGTGGTCTTACCTGCCGCCGTTGATGGTCTACTTTGCTGCAGGCGTTTCTGGCCTGACATCAGTCGTCGGTGCGTTTTTTCTGAAAGACTATCTAGATTTATCCGCGTCGTTTGTTGCCGGGCTGGCATTTTGGGCCGGGCTTCCGTGGATTCTGAAAATGCCACTGGGGCATGTGGTTGATCTGTTCTGGCGCTGGAAATCCTTGTTGATCTTGCTGGGCGCTTCACTGATCACATTGTCGCTTGTAATAATGTACGGGCTTGTGACCGCGCCGGCGCTTATGTCAGGCACGATGCCATTGGAAGACTGGTATGTGGTCGCCCTGCTGCTGGCCCCCTCCGGCTATGCAATCCAGGATGTTGTCGCCGACGCCATGACGGTCGAAGCGGTTCCAAAGGTCGACCAGGATGGCCGCCCTTTTACACCCGAGGAAAGCCGTGCGCAGCACACCACCATGCAAACCTTGGGCAGAGTTGCGATAATCTCGGGGTTTGCCGCAGTTGCGGCGGTGAACATATGGATTTTCTCTGGTGCGGAAGAGCTGCAAAATTCGGATCGGCTTGGACTATATGGCCAAGTCTACCTAATCGCGCTGATCATCCCGCTGCTGTCGGTTAGCGGCGTTGTGCTGCACACGTTGATCCAGCGCCAGCGCCGCCTCCAGGGTCACCCAGCACACGGCCCCGAAGACGTCACCGAGGTCAAATGGTCGATCTTGCTGGGTGGCCTCGCGTTTGTTGCACTCAGCATAACGCTGGGAACAGCGGAATTCGCATTTGCGCAAGAGACTATTTTCGTGGTGTCCCTAGCGGTCATCCTCTACCTCATGTCGCGCCTGCTAAAAGAGCTGGAGCCAGCACAGGCGAAAGCCCTGATTGGGACGGCAACAATCATATTCGTGTTCCGCGCCGTCCCCCTGCCCGGCCCCGGACTGACCTGGTTTGAAATTGACGAGTTGGGCTTTGATGAACAGTTCCTCGCAATCCTGGCCCTTTTGACATCCCTGCTCGCGTTGCTTGGCCTATTCATCCTGAGGCCTTTTATGGCCAATCGTTCGATTGCGCATGTTGTTGTGGTCCTCACGATCGCTGCGGGTATCCTCGCCCTGCCCAACCTCGCGCTGTACTACGGCGTGCATGAATGGACGGCAGCCCGCACAGGCGGGATCGTGGACGCAAGGTTCATCGCCATTCTTGATACAGCCGTAGAATCCCCGCTTGGGCAGATTGCGATGGTCCCGATGCTGGCGTGGATCGCGCGCAACGCCCCCACGCAGTTGAAGGCGACTTTCTTTGCGGTCATGGCATCGTTTACCAACATGGCCCTGTCGGCCAGTAGCTTGGGCACAAAATACCTGAACGAAATATTCGTCGTTACGCGTGAGGTAACAAACCCGGAAACCGGTCTTGTAACCTCAACCGCGGATTACAGCGAACTTGGATACCTGTTGATTGCCGTTGCCTTGATTTCGGTGATTGTACCGTTGGCCATGGTTTTGCTTGTCCAAAACTCCCGCTTCCAAACACGCGAATGACTACTGACCTACGGTTTCATCCAGCAATGCGACAAGATCCGAAACTGGAACACCGATGTTCGAGCCGCCAAATTCCGGCAGAATCGCTGCATTGATTGCCACGACCTCACCCCTGCGGTTCAGGGCCGGCCCCCCACTGCCACCGGTCGTAGTTTCGGCGTCATAGACAACGGAACCCGGACTTGTTCGTGCAACGATTCCGCGGCTGGCAAGTGGTTGGATCTTGCCTTCCGTAGAGAGCCGAGAAGCGATTGACCAGAAGTTAAGTGTTCCCTCCTTCTCAAGCGTTTGTAGAAATCCCGGCCCTGCTTGTGCGATCAAGGCCTTCAAACCCGTTGGATAGCCCAGCAAGTAAACCTCTTCACCCGCACGCGGCGCGGCATCCGACAAGGGTAGCCCCAGCCCCTGCACACGGTTCGCATCCACTGACAACAGGGCCAAATCGGCCGTTTCGCTGTACTTATCCAAATGCGCTTGTATTGGTTCGGTTTCACCGGGCAAAAAGGCCAGTAAATTCAACATCTCTGCCTCAAGTCCCGCAGATGTCAGTGCTTTTTCGCGATCTGCCGAAGTCCAGGGCAACGCGACATGACGGTTTGTGACCATCAGCGGAACACCCTCAAGTAAAAAGCCGGTACCTGTGAACTGAAACTCTGCCGGTTCCCCGGTTCCATCCGGTTCGATCCAAGGTTGCCCGAACGGGGTTTGCAGCTTTTCTCCATTCGGGCCCAAGACGTGCCGCAGAAGCTTTCCGCTTTCGATATGGCGCAACCCGTACGCCCCTTGAATGAATGCAACGGACCGCGTTGAGGCAGTAATTACCCGCGTTGGTGCGCCCGCGCGCTGTTCCAGCGTCCCAAGCCGCTGCTCGGTCGAGATGACCTGATTTTCAAACGCGTTTCTCAGCGTATTCAGGTCTTCCGGTGTCAGCGCGTCCTCTCGGGTCTGCGCAAGCATGACGGCAACGGCTTCGATTTTGCGAGACTCCTCATCGATACTTTCCGCCAACCTCTGGTCGTTTTGATAGAGAAGGAACACAAGTCCTGCGATCAGGAACAAGGCAGCAACGACCGTGATGCGGAACAGGATGGTGGTCTGCGATGCTAGCCGCCGCCCACTGTCGCGCAGCGCACCGGACATCCGTTTTGCAAAGGGCCGTCTGCTGGATCGGGCATAGGCATACGCGTCACTCAGAATATCTTCGACGGTATGACGTCTGGGGAATACGTGGTTGCATATTCTGTACCGGGTCATCGGACCTTTTTCACCAAACTCGATCATGTCGCCGGGTCTAAGGCGTTCCGACGAAACCAATCGCCCATTGACCCAAACACTGCTGCCAGAAGGCGCGGTAACCGAGTAGCCATCGCCGACCCATTGTAGCGCGGCAACATCGTTGTCATGGGGCGGCATGTCATCTTTCAGGCGCAAGCTGATTGCTCTGTTCTCACCAACCGATACGGTCAGGGCATTGTCGACAAGCCAGGTTACGTTTCCGCGCGACGGTCCGGTCAGGCTTTCTAAAAACGCGCGGACGTTTCCGCCTCTGACGTTGGGCAGTGGTGTTTCTCCGTTCCCGTCGGTTTTCCGCATGCAAGTCCCCTGTCAAAGGATGCAGTGCCACTTTAACATGCGTTTACGGCGTTTCGAATGCTGTCGTCCCAGTCTTTAGAGTCGGCTTCGGAATACACGCAAAATGCCGCGAAACTGAAACAGCGCAGCCCAAAGGAAAGCCTTCAATGCAATCAAGTGCCAGTGCATGAACACTATCTGACGAAACCCTGACCCTGCCTACGTCTACGCGGCAGATTTTCGCCGCTGAGAACCAGAGCTTCGCCACTGGCAGATTGGCGCGCCTGATTAATCACTGATGTAAGGAGCGACGGATCGCTCCTTTGCCATGCTGACCGTGACAGATCAGCCTCAAGCCAACCCGAGTATTGCCCGGGCTTGTGCAGGTGTCGCGACCGGGCGTTCGTACTGCGCGCAGATGTTTGCAGCGCATTCGACCAAAGCGGCATTTGACGGGGCCAGAGTATTTCTGTCCATTCGAACGTTGTCTTCCAAACCTGTTCTGGCGTGCCCGCCCGAAGAGATTGCCCAATCGTTCAATACGATCTGCTTCGGACCAATCCCGGCCGCGCACCACGGTGCTCCGGGGAACAACCTGTTCACCGTTTTGACGTAAAAGTCGAACACGTCCCGATCAGCTGGCATCGCGTTTTTGACACCCATCACGAACTGCACATAAGGCGTATCCTTTATCTTTCCCTTTTTGTGCATCTCGGCAGCCATCAGGATGTGGCTCAGATCAAAGGCTTCAATCTCTGGCTTGACATCATACTCAATCATCTCAGCCGCGAGCCAATCAACAAGGTCAGGCGGGTTTTCATAAACGCGCGTTGGGAAATTGTTCGATCCAACAGATAACGAGGCCATATCCGGCCGCAACGGCAGCATGCCGCCACGTGTCTTGCCCGCGCCGGAACGCCCGCCAGTGGAAAACTGGATGATCATACCGGGGCAGTGCTTTTCCAGCCCTTCTTTCAGCCGGGCAAATTTCTCAGGATCGCTCGAGGGCGTTTCGTCGTCGTTGCGCACATGGGCGTGACAGATCGCGGCCCCTGCCTCGAACGCTTCCTGCGTGCTTTCGATTTGTTCTTCCACAGTTGTGGGAACGGCTGGATTGTCAGCCTTGGTGGGCACAGACCCTGTAATTGCCACACATATGATACACGGTTCCGCCATTTTATGCCTCTTTTGGTGCGAGTACAAAGTCGAACTCAACATCCCAATATGGCCCGTCAAAGCCAACCTCTTTTGACCTCGCCGGGTCATCGACCCGCTTGAATTCAGCAATCAGGCTTTCTTTTACCCCAAAAACCGCGTCCGAGTTTATGTATTCGTCATCAGGATCAAAGATATGGGTCGTCAGATCATCAAACCCCTCTTTCGAGACGATATAGTGTAGATGCGCGGGCCGGTAGGTGTGCCGCCCAAGGCGATGCAACAGGTCGGCAACCGGGCCGTCATCTGGGATCGAATAGTTCTTGGGCCGAACAGCGCGGAACCAATAGGTCCCGTCCGCCCCGGTCGTAAAGACGCCGCGCAGGTTGAAATCTGGCTGGATACCCTTTTGCTGGACGTCGTAGAAACCGTCGTCATTGGCCTGCCAGACATCAATCTTGACGCCTTCCAGCGGATTGCCGTCCACATCGGTGACACGCCCACGAACGACCATGTCCTCGCCCTTCTGGTCAAGGCAGATATTGTGCCCCATCTCGTATTCCGGCGCGCCGCCCACATGGAAGGGGCCGAGCACGGTGTTTTCTGAGGCTCCGGTCGGACGACGCGAGTTTACGGCGTCCACCAACATCGACACACCCAGCACGTCAGAAAGCAGAATGTATTCCTGCCGCCAGTCGTCGCACATATGCCCCACCTTGGTCAGGAACATAATCGCCTCGAACCACTCCTCCTGTGTGGGTTCAATTTCTTTTACGGCTTCATGAAGCTTGCGGATAACAACCTCCATCACCTGTTTGAGCCGCTCGCTTTCCGCATTCTTGTTGCGCGCAGAAACAACCTCGGCCGAGTTTTCCTCGGTAAAGTATCCCAACTCATGCGTTTCCATTGTAACCTCCAAACCTGTGTAAGCTTGATCCGACTTCGCTCAGCGCGAAAGGATTGCGCTCAGCGCACGTCTTAATTCGGCTTCGGCATCGGCGGGCAATTCTGCAGAACGCCACGCAACATGTTGATCGGGACGAACCAGCAAACAGCCGGTATCTGAGATTTCGGATGCTCTTGCCCAATCCCCTGTATGGTCAACATAGGTTTGGCGCGGCCCAATGACATGGCACCGGATGGGCATTCCGAACTCAGCCGACACGGCCCGGGCTGCTGCCACCCACGCTTCGCCGCCTATGCCGGTGAAAATTGTGAACTCGCCTCGACCGCACAGATCCAACGTTGAATGCTTGTTGCCCGTGTCGTGATCAAAAACCCAGACATGCGGAATGCGCGCACCCGGCCATGTTGTCGGCTGATAATGCAGCTCGGCGTCTTTTTCGAAGCCGGGATCAGGTTGGCCGTCTTTTTCAACCGCGCAGGAATCGTAGCGCTGGTTCATTTCGACGCCATGCGCATCAAACTCGTACTTCTTGAACGCAATGGCCTCGCGGATCGCCTGCCGCTGGGCCTGTGCGTCGGGTGTTGAGCCGGTGCGTGCCTCAAGGTTGCTTTGCATAACCTCCGGATCAACCCCTTCGGCCATTCCGAGCGCTTCAAAAATGGGTCCGAATTCGCCAATAGATTGGTTGGCCCGCGTGACAATCTGCTTGGCAACCGGCGCGCGTTCTTCACTGTAGCTGTCCAGCAACTCTGCCCCGGCATGTCCTTTCAGAACGGCAGCCAGTTTCCAAGCCAGGTTAAAGCTGTCCTGGATCGACGTGTTCGAGCCCAACCCGTTCGAGGGCGGGTGACGATGAGCCGCGTCGCCCATGATAAACACGCGATCTTTCTGCATATGCGTGGCGTACATGTTGTTGACGGTCCACGTGTTGGCACTGATCAGCTCGATCTCAAGCTCGGGATCACCAACAAGCTGGCGTGCAACCTGCGTTGCCATGGCCTCATCGACCTCGGGCGCTGGTTGATTGATGTCATAGCCCCAGACAATCAGCCACTCGTTCCACGGCCTGACCATCCGCACCAAACCCATGCCGATACCGCCCACATTTGCGCCGGGTTGCATTACCCAGTAAAGCACCGACGGGCGATGCGCCACGTATTTGCTGAGGTCAGCGCGGAACAGAATATTCATCGACCCGCCGACACCCATCTGCCCCTCAAACGGCAGACCCTCATGTTCGGCAACAAGCGAGTTACCACCATCGGCACCCACCAGGTATTTCGACCGCACCGTAAGGGTCTCGCCCGACAGGCGATCTAGACATGTGGTCGTGACACCGTCTTCATCCTGTTCGTGGCTCAGGTATTCTGTGCTCATTCGTGCCTGCGTTCCACGACGACAGGCAGTGCCGAACAGGATAGGTTCCATGAAGGTTTGCGGCAGGTCATTCATCATGGTCGGGCTGGACAGCAGATGTTCAGCCTTCGAAAGCGGATGATTGCCCCAGCTTTTCATCCGCCCGATTTCTTCACCGGCCAGGCTTTCGCAGAACACGTTTTCACCCATCAGATCCTGATGCGCGGCATGCATATAGGCTTCGGCCTCGACCTCGTGCCCGAGATCCCGCAAAACCTCCATCGTGCGCTGGTTGGTTATGTGCGCCCGCGGTGTATTGGCCAACCAGCGATAGCGGTTGATGACCATATTCTCGATGCCATAGCTTGCCAGCAAAGCCGCCGTGGCTGATCCCGCCGGGCCAGTGCCAATGATCAAAACATCTGTTGTGATGGTGGCCATGTTGCGCTTCCTTCTATTTGTCAGTTTTTGATGTGTTGGCGCCGTCTTGCGGGTTGGTCAGCACAAGGCGACGGCGTACGGGGAACAGTTGCAGCCCGGTTTTTTCAGAGATCAGCCCCCACAGACCGCGCGGAGCAAAGAGCATGACCACGATCCCGATCAGCCCCAGAACCATGAGGTACCAAGAACCGTAATCCGCAAGCAGACTTTGCAGGATAAAGAATACGAGCACGCCAAGGATCGGTCCTTCGATTGTGCCGATCCCCCCGATTACGACGATGAAGATCACGTAGGCCGTCCAATCGGTGACCGAGAAAGCAGCGTCGGGCGAAATGCGGACCTTTTGAACATAGATCAATGCTCCGGTCAGGCCGGTTCCCATTGCTGAGACAAGGTAGACCAGCCATTTCATCCGCGCCGCATCAACGCCGACCGATTTGGCGGCTTCGACATTGTCGCGCACAGCGGCCAGCGCCAGACCGCGCTTGGTTCGCAGCAGCCAATAGATGCCGGCAATCGTGGCAATCACCAACCCAAGAGCCAACCAGTATGTCAGGATATCCCGCGCAGCAGCCCCTCGGACATCAAAGGTGGCCTGTATCCACTCGGTCGCCCACATCTCACGCGTTGCCGTGCGCGGCAGAGAGGTGCCGGTGCCGCCACCCAGCAGCTTCCATTGGGCGACCAGCAGGCGCATCACCTCGGCGATCACCCATGTGCCGATGGCGAAGTACGCCCCTTGCAGGCGGAAGGCGAAGAACGCCGTGGGAATGGCGACAACCAAGGCCGCAACTCCGCCCAGAAGGATCGCGGGAACTGGGTCCATGCCCCAAAGGATCACGCCACCGAACATGGCGTAAGCCCCCATGCCCACAAAGGCCTGCTGACCCACGGAAACAAGACCACCATAGCCCGCAAGCAGGTTCCAGAACTGCGCCAGCACCAGCATCGTGAAGATGAAAAACAGGTCCTGGATCAGACCCCTGCCGGCAAAGGCGGGCAGCAGGATGAACACTGCGATCAAGACGACGCAGACTGCCCCGGCACTGTATGAGGCGCGCGTTTGCGTCCTGACGCGATACATCGGGATATCAGCCATCAGTCCACCGCCCTTGGAAACAGGCCTCTGGGTTTGATCAGAAGCACGATGAGAAAGGCCAGATGACCAGCCAGGATTTGCCATTCTGGATTGATCGCGGCACCAAGCGTTTGCGCGACGCCGATGATGACACCGCCCACAAGCGTACCCCACAGGCTGCCCAGCCCACCGATGATCACCGCTTCGAACGCATAGATCAGACGTGCAGGGCCGATATTGGGGTCGAAGTTCGCGCGCATTCCCAGATAGAGGGCCGCCAGCGTCACCACCAGCATCGCAATCGCGGTTGCGGTGGCAAATATGCGTTCCGGGCGGATTCCCATCAGACCGGCGGTAACGGCATCATCTGATGTCGCACGGAAGGCTCGGCCCAGTTCGGTGCGATAGAAAAGCTGGTTGAGGCCAACGATCACAAGAATTGCCGAAGCAAAGGTCAGCAGCGGCAGCACACCCAGGTTCAAACCGCCCAACTGGACCGAGGCCGTGGCGATCTCACCAGCTGGCAGCCGTTGGCTATCTGCGGAAAACCCTTCCAGCAAAGCGTTTTGCAAGACGACAGACAAGCCGAAGGTGACCAGCAAGGGCGGCAGGATGTCAGGCCCCAGCACCCGGTTCAGAACATGCCGCTGCAAGGCCCAGCCGACGCCAAACATGATCGGTGCGGCGATGATCGCTGCCAGAAATGGGGAAAGCCCCAGCAGCGACACAAGCAGGAGGATCAGGTAAGCGGCGAAGATGATCAGGTCGCCGTGCGCAAGGTTGACCAGCCTCATGATCCCGAACACCAGGCTCAGCCCGGCAGCGAAAAGCGCATAAAGCCCCCCCAGCAGCACACCCTGAATGATGGTGTCGATCCAAATCATATGGTGGCTCCTCCGAAATAGGCATCATGGATGGCCTCACGGCTGAGCGTGTCCGCTGCGCCCTCTAGGGTGACACGGCCTTCCATCATACAGTAAACGCGATCCGAGACTTTCATCGCTTGCCCGATATCCTGTTCAACCACGATCAGGCTGGCCCCAGCGTCCTGAATGCGGGGCACGGCGGCGTAAATGTCCTTGATAACCACGGGGGCCAGTCCAAGGCTGATTTCGTCACAAAGCAGAACGCGCGGATTGCTCATCAGGGCACGGCCAATCGCAACCATCTGCTGCTGACCGCCCGAAAGTGCGGTTCCCGGATGGTTTCGGCGCTCTTTCAGGATCGGGAACAGATCGTAGACTGTTTCAAGCGACCAATGTCCCGCGACTTTCCGGCCATAGGTTCCAATAAGCAGGTTTTCTTCGACACTTAGCGAAGGAAACAACCGACGGCCTTCGGGTACCATTGCAACACCGCGCGCCATGATCTCATCCGCGGTCAGGTGGCCAATTGGCTGACCGTCAAACTGCACCTGATCTGTTTCATTGATCAAAACGCCTGAGATGGATCGCATCAGGGTCGATTTTCCCGCGCCATTTGCGCCGATGATTGCAACAGCCTCGCCCTCTTCCAGACGGATATCCACGCCGAACAAGGCCTGAAAATCCCCGTAAGAAGCCGTCAGCGCATGGGTTTCCAGCAAACTCATCAGACTTCGATCCCCAGATAGATTTCCTTGACTTCGCGGCTGTTCATGATCTCGTCCGGATCACCCAGGCCAATTACCTTGCCGAAATCCAGAACCAGAAGCCGCTCGACCACGGATGTCAGCGCATGAAGGACATGCTCGATCCAGATGATCGTCACACCGCTGGCGTGCAGGCCTTTGATAGTATCAATCAGGGCCGTGCATTCGGCATCCGTCAGCCCACCGGCGATTTCATCCAAAAGCAGCAGCTTTGGGCGGGTCGCCATCGCCCGCGCCAGTTCCAGGCGCTTACGTTGCAACAGCCGCAGACCCCCTGCAGGGTCATTCGCCACCTCCGACATTTCTGTCTGTTCCAGAATTCGCACGCAGTCTTGTTCGACCTCGTGTTCCGACTTGCCCTGCCCGTGTGTTGCGGCAACAAGTAGGTTTTCAAAGACGGTCAAGTGATCGAAGGGCTGAGGAATTTGGAATGAGCGCCCAATCCCAGACAGGCACCGCTGCATAGGCGGAACGCGGGTCACGTCAGCCCCATCGAAATGGATAGACCCCGCATCAGACGTCAAATTACCGGTAATCAAATTGAACAGCGTCGATTTACCTGCGCCATTGGGACCAATGATCCCAAGCGCCTGCCCCGCCGCAACGTCAAAACTGACGTCGTCTGCAACGGTCAAAGCTCCGAAGCTTTTCGAGACGTTTCTAAGTGAAAGAATTGTCATACCGGTAGTCCTGCCCCGGAAATCGGGGCTTTGGTTTTGAATTGATCAGGAGATTTCTTCCATGACGCCGGCTGTTGGAATCTCGGGCGCTGAAGAATTGTCGACGATCACAAGGTCGTAGCTGCCATCGTCAAGCAATCGCCACTGCCCTCCGACCAACGGCGTTTTTGCGACGTTCTTCGCGGCAAAGGGTGGCAGTCCCGCGCCATCAAACGCGATCCGGCCAACGATCGACTCCAACTGCGTTGCAGCAATTGCTTCCGCCACGGCGTCTCCGTCACCGGCATCATCGACGCGGCCCATGACATTGGCTGCCATTTCGAACAGCGCATGCACAAAGCCGATGGGTTGGGTCCATTGCCGGTTAGTCGCGGCCATGTAGCCTTGTGCCAGTTCCGCCGAACTCGATCCCGTCAACGAGGAGGAGAATGGATGCGTCGGAGACCACCATACTTCGGAACTCAAGTTGTTGCCTGCGGTGCCCAATGCCTCGACTGCTTGCGGAAACAGGATCGCTTTGCCGATGCTTGCGGCCTTGGGTGTGAACCCTTGCTGTTTGGCCTGGCTCCAGAATGTCGTGAAATCGGGCGGGATCGGAACGCCGGTTACGATTTCAACATTCGCCTGTCGGAACGCGTTGATCTGGGCCGAGAAGTCGTCGGTCAGGTTTTGATAACGCCCGGGGTCCGTCAGGGTGTATCCCAGTTCGGACAATACAGGCGGGAAGCCAACATTCGGATCACCCCAAGCGTTGCCGTCACCGTCGTTGGGGAACAGGCCGCCAACTTGCTTGTTGGTCTCCAACTGTCCCCACATTGCAGTGAAAACTGAAATCACATCTTCCAGACCCCAGAAGAAGTGGTAGGCGTAATAGAAGGGTTCCCAGCTTGACGGATCGCCAGGGTTGCCTTGCTGCCCGATGAACCACGGCTGCCACGGGGCGACGGTTGAAATGCAGGGCATCTCTTCGGCCTCGCATGTCGCGGCGACTGGGTTCGTCGTTTCGGGCGTTGAGGCGACAAGCATCAGGTCAATCTCATCATCTACAATCAATTCACCCGCGACATCCGCGGCCCGGTTCGGGTTTGATTGGCTGTCTTTGACAATGACTTCAAAATTCGCGCCGGCCTCCGACGCGGCAAAGTTGTCCAGAATGAATTTGTCCGCCTCGGAAAACGCGGCCAACGGACCGGACTGAGGGCTGACATATCCAAGTTTGATTTTTGCCCCCTGCGCGATTGCAGGTGCGGCCAGTGCGCCAGCGGCAAGGCCAAGGCCGGTTGCAGCGCTGGATTGTAGCAGTTTGCGTCTTGTGATCATGTGTCCCTCCCTTGACACGGTGAACTCAAATGCCAGGGGCGTTTCCAGCCCAGGCGTTTTGCAGCAGCACCCGCAACCCATCAGCGGTAATTGGCCGTGGGTTCCAATACGGGTTCCTGAGTGCAATCTCGGTCGCGCGATCCAGATCGGCTTCGGAAATTCCAAGATCCTTCAAAGCAATTGGCGCGCCCATTTTCTTGGCAAAATCCCAAAGCGCCTGCCCCGGCTCGCCACCATCCAGTATTTCCGAGACCGGCGTCAGCAGTTCAGGCACACCCACAGCGTTGTAAGCAATGGCATGCGGCAGAACGATTGCGTGGGTCTCGGCATGCGGCAGGTTGAAAGAGCCGCCCAGCGTGTGACAGAGCTTGTGATGCAGCGCCATTCCAACCTGACCAAGAACGGTGCCGCAAGCCCATGCCCCACGTTGCGTTTCTTCTCGCGCCTTTAGATCGCCTGGGTTTTCGACAACGTTTGGCAAACCCTCGGCAAATGCTTTGAGACCATCAACGGCAAGTTCGGTCGTCTGATCCGTGCGGTCCTTGGCGTACAGCGCTTCGGCTGCGTGGGCCATGGCGTTCAAGGCGCTGGTCACGGTCATCGCAGGCGGCAGTGACGCGACAAGTTCGGGATCGTACAGAATGACGCGTGGCAGAACCTTCGCATCTGTCAGAGTTGTCTTTACTCCACCCTCCGTCTGTCCCAGGATCGGGGTGGCCTCGCTCCCGGCATAGGTTGTTGGGATCGCGATCTGCGGCAACCCGGTGCGCAGAGCAATTGCCTTGCCTAAACCGATGGTCGACCCACCGCCAATTGAGACTAGGCTATCGGCTTGAATTGACAGGGCATGCTCAACCGCTTCTTCGGTCACGTCGACCGGTGTGTGCATCGTTGCGCGAGTGAAGAGGCCCGACGCACGATTACCAATCGCAGTCGCCAATTCCATCGCCATATCCACCTGCTGAGGTGTCGAAAGCACCAGCACCTTTTTAGACCCCAGCTCTGACAGCTCGGAACAAATGTCGTTACGCAAACCAACACCAAACCGGACCTTCTGACCATTAATGCTGGTGATGCTAAGAGCCATTGAAAAGCTTCCTGACGTGCGCGGACTTATCGTGTTAAGGAAACCCTATCAGGCTGCGAATTCACTCTTGATCGAATTTTGGACGATCAATATAACTTTGGGTTATGAAGCTCGACCCAAGACATCTTGAAATCCTTGCAGCTATTGTTGAGTCCGGTGGGCTGACCGAAGGCGCCGCCTTGCTGGGAAAATCACAGCCAAGTGTTTCACGGAGTGTTTCCCTGCTGGAAGACCGCGTGGGCGAGCCCCTGTTTCTTGCAGCCCGAAGACCGCTTCAGCCGACAGAACTTGGACTGGCACTTGCACAGGAAGGCAAAAGGATCCTTGAGGCGGGCCGACACGCCGGCCGGCTGGTGGATGAGCATCGTCAAGGGCTGTCCGGTGCAGTCCGGGTTGCGGGTACGCCGATCTTCATGGATGGCGTTATCTCTAGTGTTATCGCAGAATTCCAGGCCGAGCATCCAAACATCCGGATCGATCAGTCATATGGCTACCCCGCCGAGCTGTTGTCCAAGATTTCCAGCGAAACGCTTGATGTGGCAATTCTTCCAATTCGGCCAGCCGACCTATCAGAAGAGTATGAGTTCCGGCAAATCCTGCCCGGCAGAAACGTCATTGCTTGCCGTGTCGGTCATCCATTGGCGCGCAAATCCGAAGTTAAGCTAGAGGACATCACCGACTATTCCTGGATTGCTCCGCCAGCGAACAGCCCGCTGTTCCGCGACCTAAGGAATACGTTGGACGGCATAGGTGTGCGGGAACTGAAGATCAGTTTCACCGGAGGCTCGCTGAGTGCTGTTGTTAACGTTCTGGCGGGATCGGATTCACTGACAGTCCTGCCATTTTCGGTCGTTTTCATGATGCAACGGCAGAATATGATGACATCCTTACCGATTAAAATCGGGGACCCGGACCGCCATTTGGGATGTGTCATGCGTCGCGATCGCCGAATGTCGGCGACCTCCAATCGGTTTCTGGCTTTTGTCGAGCGGAAATTCGAACTGCTGGACCGGTTGATATGCAAGGCGTAACAAAGGTTTGCGTCAGAGTATACACCACTGCCGACTTGCAAAAGGCTGGCCGTCCCATGTCACGTTCAATTCGGCGTCCACTGTTGTGACGCCAAGGACAGACCTCGCGGTTAACGCAATCGAGACTTCCGCAGTTCCGTTAGCACGTTCAAACAGCATCCTGTGATGAACTTTCGTTTCATGCGCTATCGTGTCCGTCATATCCAAGCGATGAGACATACTGGTTTCATAGCTGAATACCGTTTTGGTCTGCGGAAATTCCGTCGTCATTAAGGGTTGATGCCAACCCATCTCTACCTCATGTCCACGTCCATTCTGCCAACGTTCAAGTGGCTCGAACGATCGGGTTTGATGAGTTTTCCGCAAAGGCAGGTCTTGAGTCAGAGGCAAGGGGTTTTCCAATTCAGCTGGCTCACGCATCAGTAGAGGTAGCCTTAGCACCGCAGTATCCAGCTTGATGTCGTCTGATCTTGCTGCGGCGTGAAGAAGGGGCCAGTAAGACGAAGACAAAGCCAGTCGGATACTGTGGCCTTTGCGCACACGATAGGCCGTCGAATGAAGTCGGACTTCCGCGTTAAATTCCGCTGCCTTTGCGTTGGCCGGGTCGTGATCCAGATCGTCGTTGAGCGAAAGGTTGCGAATGCCATAGCTGATCCGCGCGGCTACACCATCCGGGTTCACATCACTAAGCCTTGCGATGACCTGTCCCGGCTCACCCTTCGTTTCGCCAGACAGTCCCAAAGTCGCGGCACCATAGATAAAACAATCTTCTTCCAATGGCGCAGTTTCAAAAACCAGGGACAAGGCGTCGTCCAAGTTTTGATCAAGGGGCAACCCGCCCGAACGGCCAAAATACCCCGTATCACCTGCGTTTTGTCCCACTGTCGGGTCCGAGGGTATCTTCCACCGAGCATCGTCAGCCTTTGGTCCCAGCTTGGAAAACTCCAGTTCCCGTACATCTGCTTCCGCCGATACCGGGCCGCCTTGAACCCACTTTCCGGACCGCTCCGCCAAGGAATCACTAGGCGCATCAAACTCCCGCAGCCAGACGCGCAGGCGCGGCCAATTCGGGGTTTCCTGGCTGTCTGACTTCAACCAACAGTCCCACCAATCCAACGCCAGCCGCTGAAATCCAATTGCGGGTCCCGGCACCCCATGATCCGGATAGTGGTGCCCCCAAGGGCCAACGACACCCCAGACCAGATCTGGGCGCGCATCGACCAGCGACATGACGGAATTGGAATAGCGGTCACTCCACCCCCCGACCGACAGAATAGGAACGGAAAGGGCCTGTGCATTGTGAATGACTGACCCGTGCCGCCAATACTCTCCTCGACCATTCTCGCGCAGCCAGTTTTCAAGCGGAAAGGTCAGGTTTTCGATCCTGTCTTTCCACAGGGCTTTCCAGTTTGATCCAACATTCGGTGAGGGTGGCGATGCCAGAATCGAGGGCAGCGTCGCCCCCCATTCGAACGTGTCCGACAAAACACAACCGCCCATATAGTGGATGTCGTCTTCGAACCGGTCATGCGTGGCGCATACGGCAAGTGTCGCCTTCAACGGTATGGGCGCACCAAGACTGGCCTGAAGTGCCGCAGTTCCACCCCAGGAGGTTCCGAACATGCCGACGCGACCATTGCACCAAGGCTGTGCGGCCAGCCACTCGATTACCGCCCGCGCGTCGTCCAATTCTGCCTGCGCGTACATATCCGGCATGTAACCTTCACTGTCACCAGACCCTCTCATGTCTACCCGGATGCAGGCGTATCCGTGGGCGGCAAAATAGGGGTGGTTCCGTTCATCCCGCGCGCGAACCATATCTGTTTTGCGATAGGGGATGTATTCCAGAATTGCTGGCACGGCCTCCGACGTCATGGGGCGCCAGAGCCGAGCGGCCAGCCGAACGCCGTCCGGCATTTCTATCCACAAATGATCTGTCTCTGCCACGTCAAAGGGATAGTCGGTTTTGCCCATCACGTTGATCCGCCCTATGCGTTCCATGTCTTTTTCACTTGTGCAAATCGACGACTGATTTGCAATACGTTCTGAAAATTCATTCGAAAATAGAATTTGACAGAAAAATTCTAGTCTGGTTTTAATTTTGTCAGAGTTCAACCACTCGCGCAGAACCGGAGAGCTATATGCCATCTGACAACGTCGTCGCCTTGCCATCCGCAATTTCTTCGCTGGGCAGTGAGGTGCGGCAACTACGCAAAGCGCGCCAGCTTACCCTTAAACAACTCAGCAAAGAGGCAGGGATCTCGCTGAGTCATGTGTCGGCGATTGAACGCGGGGTATCCAAGCCTTCGGTCGACGTCTTGCAGTCCATTGCCAACGCGCTGAGTGTCACCCCAGATTGGTTTTTTGCCCGCCGCGCGGGGGCCGGGCCAATGGAACAGGCCTTTGTCGTACGCGCCCAAAACCGCCGCGCACTCAACACCCTTTACGGTCAGGACGCGGCTGAGCTTGGATACACCGATCACCTGCTGTCCAGCTCGATTGGCGGGCAGTTTTATATGGGTTTGGCGGTTTACGCACCCTATGCGGAACGCCCTGAAGACCCCTTGCAAAAGCACGAAGGCGAAGAACATGGGCTGGTTCTGGAAGGTGAGTTAGAAATGCAGATCGGTGAAGAGTTCATCACTCTGCGCGCCGGTGACAGCTATAGCTTTGACGCACGAATTCCGCACCACGCGCGCAATCGGACGGACCAGGCCTGTCGGCTGATCTGGGCTGTTTCACCTGTCGTCATTCCGAAAGATGTCGCCGCGCCACAGCAGTCTGACAGAGAATCTTCCTCATGAACCGCGATGTCCTTTTGCAGCCTTATCAACTAAAGCATCTGACCCTGAAAAACAGGATTATGACCACGAGTCATGAACCTGCCTACCCCGAAGACGGAATGCCCAAAGAGCGCTACCGCGCCTATCATGAAGTTCGCGCGAAAGCGGGCGTTGCCATGACAATGACCGCTGGATCTGCAACGGTGAGTCGCGACAGCCCGCCAGTTTTCAACAACATCCTGGCCTACAAGGACGAGGTCGTGCCCTGGATGGGTGAACTGGCAGATGCCTGCCACGCTCATGGATGCGCGGTGATGATTCAATTGACCCATCTGGGGCGTCGCACCGGTTGGAACAAGGGTGATTGGCTGCCCTCTGTTTCGCCATCGCACTATCGCGAACCGGCGCATCGCGCGTTCCCTAAAAAAATGGAAGACTTCGATATTGAGCGCATTGTGACCGACTATGCGGACGCGGCTGAACGCATGCAGGCTGCCGGTTTGGATGGAATCGAACTGCAGGCCTATGGTCACTTGCTGGATCAGTTTTGGTCACCCCTGACCAACACGATGGATGCGCCGTTTGGTGGCAGCCTCGACGATCGCTTGCGCTTTGGCTTCATGGTGTTGGATGCAATCCGTGACCGCGTCGGACCCAAGTTCATTGTTGGCGTTCGCTACACCGCGGATGAGGTTGAAAAAGGCGGTATCACCGAGGAAGAAGGGCTTGAAATCGCCCGCAGACTGCGCGACGGCGGGCAAGTCGACTTCCTGAATGTCATTCGCGGACGCATTCATACGGATCCGGCGATGACAGATGTGATCCCGGTTCAAGGCATGAAAAGCGCGCCGCATCTGGATTTCGCCGGACGCGTGCGGGCCGAGATCGGGATGCCCACCTTCCACGCCTCTCGGATCCCTGATGTGGCTACGGCGCGGCATGCAGTGGCCTCGGGCCTTTTGGATATGGTCGGCATGACCCGCGCGCATATGGCTGATCCGATGATCGTTTCCAAGATACAAGCCGGTCAGGAAGATGATATCCGCCCCTGCGTCGGGGCCACATACTGTCTTGACCGAATTTACCAGGCTGGCGAGGCGTTGTGCATCCACAACCCTGCAACCGGGCGCGAATTGTCGATGCCGCACGTGATCCCTGCGGCGGAAACGCCCCGTCGCGCCGTCATCGTGGGCGCAGGTCCCGGCGGGCTTGAGGCGGCACGGGTTGCTGCCGAGCGTGGGCATGATGTCACCGTTCTGGAAGCCGCCCCCGAGCCCGGCGGCCAAGTGCGCCTTACAGCGCAATCCAAGCGCCGGGCCGAGATGATCGGGATCATTGACTGGCGTATGGCACAATGCGCTGCACGAGACGTCAGATTCCACTTCAACACCTTCGCTGAGGTCGAAGACGTGACGGCCCTGTCGCCTGATATTGTTGTGATCGCAACCGGCGGGATACCGGAAACGACAATTCTTGACACGGGCAACGAACATGCCATTCCCGCGTGGGATATCTTGTCGGGCGATGTTCAGCCTGGTGAAAACGTCCTGATCTATGACGACGCAGGCGACCACCCCGCGCTGATGGCTGCTGAAATCATCGCTGCGACCGGCGCCCGCGTTGAGGTCATGACACGTGATCGTAGTTTCGCGCCGGAAGTGATGGCTATGAACCTTGTGCCCTACATGCGCACATTGCAGAAAACCGGGGCTGTTTTCACCGTCGCCCGAACGCTGAAGTCGATTGAGAAACTAGGCAATCAGCTAATGGCCTGCATTGGAACCGATTACTCGGATTTAGTTGAAAAAAGGACCTATGATCAGGTGGTTGTCAATCAGGGCACGTTGCCACTGGACGATCTTTACTTTGACCTCAAGCCTCTGTCGCGCAACCGCGGCGAAGTGGACCACGCCGCCCTAACTTCTGGCGCGGGCGATCTGTTTCCACAAACCAACCCCGACGCGACTTTCGACCTCTATCGGATTGGTGACGCCGTGTCCGCCCGCAACATTCACGCCGCCATCTATGACGCGCTGCGGATCGGAATTCGGTGGTGATCTGCGTAAAACGAGGCCTTAACCAGCCGGAAAACTCTCGATACAGGAAAAAACGTGAAAATTTCTTGCCAAAAAGAAAAACTATCGTAGCATTTCTGAAACTCGGCAATCGAAGTGAGGGATTCGTGGGCCAGGGCGCATCTAAAAAACAAAGCCGCACCGCAAGCGAAGAAGGTCTTGCCGCCTTCGGTGCTGAAGTGCGCCAGCTGCGCAAGGCCCGGCAGATGACACTGGCCGAGCTTGCGAACAGCAGCGGTGTTTCGATTAGCCATCTCAGCGCGATCGAGCGCGGCACGGTCAGCGCGTCGTTGAACAAGATCTCACGCATCGCAGCAGCCCTTGGCGTCGCTGAAGAATGGTTTTTCAATCACCGCCCCGGCTCTGGTCCACTTGAGCGCGCTTATGTCGTACGACAGGCCAATCGCCGCAATCTGAACCTGCTGTATGACGAGCCAATCGAGCAATCGGGCTATTCCGATCAGCTTTTATCCAGCTCGATCGGCGGTGGTTTCTGTTTGGGCGTTTCGGACTATCGCCCCTATTCGGAACAAGTCATCGACCAGTATTTCTCTCGTGATGGTGAGATGCACGGTGTTATTCTGGACGGTGAGCTGGAGTTGGTGCTTGAGAATGAAACCGTCACGTTGCGCACTGGTGACAGCTTTAGCTTTCCCGGTGACATCCTGCACGTTTTACGCAACGTATCGGATCAACCCGCCCGCATGATCTGGGTGAACTCGCCCGTCATCATTCCAAGATTCTCGGCCCTTGGCGCTGCAGAACAACTGCCACAGTCACACAAGAAAAAGAACGGATAAGACCTGCTGGCACCTGAAGTGGCGGGCACAGACCCGCAAGCAACCTAGCCGGGCATATGCCCGGACACGATAACAGGGAGTAAGCAAATGAGTTCGATTTTCAAAGGAGATGTATCGAGGCGGTCTGTTTTGGCCGGGGCCGGAGCCTTGGGCGCGGCCAGCCTTGCCTTTCCGCACATGGCCGTTAGTGCGGACGGCACGGTTTTGACCATCCGATCCTATAGTGACCTGCAAATCCTGGACCCCGCCTTCTGGCTGGCCTTGCCCGAAGCTGACATCATGCGATCGATCTATGCTCCGTTGGTGTCCAACCAACAGGGTGACGAATGGAACTGGCGTCCCGTTGCTGTTGAAAGCATCGAGCAGTTGGACGACCTAACCATCGCCTTTAAACTGCGTGACAACATCGGCTTTACGGACGGCTTCGGCCAGATGACAGCCGACGACGTGAAATTCTCGATCGAGCGGATCGCAGATCCTGCCAACGAAAGCCCGTACGCTGGTGATTGGAGTGCCCTGAAAGAGGTTGAAGTAAAAGACAATCTTTCAGGTCTGATCCACCTGAAAAACAAATTTGTACCGCTTTGGACGACCACGCTGCCGACACCGGCATCCTGCATTGTATCGCGCAAAGCGGTGGACGAAATCGGTGGCAAGATCGGGTCCGAACCCGTGGCGCAATCCGGCCAGTACATCCTGACGGAGTGGGTCCCAAAGCAGAAAACCGTGTTAAAACGCAATCCGGACTGGGCGTATGAGCCAGGCGGATACGAGGAAATTCACATCCTTCCAATCGAGGACCCCTCGACCGCCGAACTTGGGTTTGAGGCTGGTGATCTGGACTACACCTGGACCTCAGTGTCTTCGTTGCCGCGGCTTAAGGAGAACCCGCCTGCGGGATCGGTTGTCGAAGAGAAACCCTCGCTCGCCTATGTCTGGCTGGGTATGAACCAAGACAACGAGGCGCTTCAGGATATCCGTATCCGCCGTGCGATCCAACATGCGATTGACCGGCAGACCGTTGTTGATGCGGCCTATTTCGGCGCAGCCGCTGTGGGTAATGGCATCATTGCACCGGGTCTGCCCGGCAGCCGGGACAGCGTGACCTATGACTATGATCCCGACAAAGCGCGCGAGTTGCTGGCCGAGGCCGGTGCAGAGGGCATGACCGTCACATTGGATATCCTCAACCAGTCCGAACGACTGACGGCTGCTCAGGTCATTCAGGCCAATCTGGCTGAAGTCGGGATCACCTGCGAAATCAAGCAAAATGACAGCGGTACGTTTTGGACGTTGGGCTCAAAGGACGGCGATTACTTCATGAACCTTCAGCTGGTACTCAGCCGGTTCTCCATGAATCCTGATCCTAGCTGGGCGACTGTATGGTTCACCCCGGAGCAGGTTGGTGTCTGGAACTGGGAACGCTTCAACAACGAAGAGTACAAGGCCCTGCACGAAGAAGGTTTGGTCGAAAGCGATCCGGCCAAGCGCGATGAGATCTACAAGAAGATGCAGGGTCTCATGGATGAAAGCGGCTGCTACGTATTCCTGACGCATGAGGTTGTCGGTCTGATCCACAAGGACACCGTCAGCCCGGGCCTCAAACCGAATGGTGAGCCGCTGCTGCCGCTGTTCAAACCCGCCTGATCCAAGCAGTCGGGCGGCGTGCAACCGCCGCCCGCACGCCAATAGGGGGCGCGTATGATAAGCTATTTCTTCAAACGGCTTGGGCTGGCTGCAGCAATCGTGTCGGTCGCCATGTTCCTGTTGTTTTGCATGATCTACCTGATCCCCGGCGACCCGGCCTCGGTTGCGCTGGGGCCTCGGGCGACCGAGGAAATGCGCGCTGCCCTGCGGGAAAAAATGGGCTTGAACCAACCTGTTCTGGTTCAGTTCTGGAAATTCTACATCGGTGCCTGGACTGGCGATCTAGGGGATGAGGTCTTGTCTGGGCGCCCCGTGACAACCGTTGTGTTCGAACAACTGCCCTATACTCTGGCCCTGATCGTCGGTGGTATCACCTGGTCCGTCGCCTTAGGCATTCCGTTGGGATGTTGGGCAGCCGTCAGTCGCGGCAGTTGGGCCGACCGGATTGTTGGTGTTCTTTCCGTGGCCGTGATCGCGGTCCCGTCGTTTGTGATCGCAATTTATGCACTGCTGATCTTTGCCGTAGAACTGCGCTGGCTACCTGCCATCGGAGCTGGCGAGCCCGGTAATCTTGGGGATCAATTGACCCATCTTATACTTCCGTCACTTGCGGTCGGTTTAGGCTGGGTGGGCTACATCGCGCGTATGGTCCGCGCCTCAATGCTCGAAGTGCTTGAGGCCAGCCATATCCGAACCGCACGCGCCTTTGGGCTACCGGACCGAACGATCACCTATCGCTACGCTTTGTCGATTGCGATCCTGCCCACGGTCACGTTGTTGGGCGTGGGTATCGGTCAGATGCTGTCGTCGGCTGTCTTTGCCGAGATCGTTTTTGCCCGCCCCGGTGTCGGTAAGCTGGTCTATGACGCCATCCTGACCCGCAACTTCCCCATCGTGACAGGCACCGTTCTGATCACCACCGTCCTCTTTGTTCTGCTCAACCTGTTAGCAGACCTCATTATCGGAGCTTTGGATCCCCGTGTCAGAAGCAGTTTCTAACCCCGCCCCCGGGCGCATGGCCGAGCTTTGGCGCCCAATCCGCAAAATCCTGCGCGAACCGCTGGGCGCGCTGGGGTTGTTTCTGGTCCTGTTCGTGATCTTTGGCGCTGTCTTTGCCGATCTGCTCACCAGTTGGGACCCGACGAAAATCAACCCACGTGACCGGTTCCAAGGCCCAAGCGCCAATCATCTAATGGGCACCGATCAGTTAGGCCGGGACCTGTTTGCCCGGGTGCTGCATGGCGGGCGGATCGCGCTGTTTGTCGCTCTGGTCTCGACCGCTGTGTCGCTGGTGATTGGCATCATCCTCGGGCTGATCGCGGGCTACGGGCCGCGCTGGCTGGACAACCTGATGATCCTGCTGTTCGACGCGATGAAGAGTTTCCCGACCGTCATGCTGGCCCTTGCTCTGGTAACACTTATGGGACCGTCCCTGACAGCAGTCATGGTCGTTGTAGTCCTGGTGACGGTGCCGGGATATGCGCGGATCATCCGCACGCAGACCATTGCGCTAAAAACATCGGAATACGTCACAGCCGCACAAAGCATGGGCGCGTCCTCGGCACGTATTCTGCGGGTGCACATTCTGCCAAACGTGATCGGCCCGTTGGTTATTCTCGCATCGATGGACATCCCTGTCGTCATCGGCATCGAAGCAGGAATGAGCTTTCTAGGCCTCGGCGTTCGCCCTCCTACCCCAAGTTGGGGGTCAATCCTGAATGACGGGTTCACCAATATCCGCGATACCGCCTGGATCGCGATTGCGGGTGGCGTGCCGATCATCATCACAACGTTGGGTTTTACCTTCCTGGGTGAGACGCTGCGGGACGTGTTCGATCCCCGGCTGAAAGGACGCTAATGACCACGCTGAGCATAGACAACTTGAATGTCAGCTTCTCAACCGAAGCCGGACCGCTGCACGCGTTGAAGGATGTCAGCTTCGATGTGCCGGAAAACCGGATCGTAGGCATCGTGGGCGAGTCCGGCTGCGGAAAATCGACGCTGATCAATGCGATCCTTGGTCTTCTGGCCGACAATGGCAGCATCGACGGTGGCTCGATCCTGTTTGAAGGACAGGATGAGCTGACCGCTCTGCCCCCATCGCGCATGCGCGACCTGCGCGGCCCCAGAATTGCCACCGTGTTTCAGGACCCGATGGGCGCGCTGAACCCGGTGATCTCTGTCGGCAAGCAAATGTTGAACATCCAGTACCGATCAGCCCTTTCGAAAGAAGAGAAAACCGCGCGGGCGGTTGAAATGCTGGAACTGGTCCGTATTCCCGATGCCCGCGCGGCGCTGGCGCGCTATCCGCATCAATTCTCGGGCGGAATGAAACAGCGGATCGCTATTGCCATGGCCTTGATGATGGAACCTGCCTTGTTGATCGCGGACGAGCCCACAACGGCGCTGGATGCCACCTTGGAAGTGACGACAATTGAGTTGCTGCGGGACTTGCAGCAAAAGATTGGCTGTTCAGTCATGTTCATCTCGCACCATCTCGGCGTTATCGCCGAGCTGTGTGACGACGTGGTGGTTATGTACGCGGGCGAAGTTGTCGAACGCGGCACTGTCCGGCAGATATTCCATGACCCGCGCCACCCATACACCGCGCGGCTGCTGGAATGCGACCCGGCGCGGCAGAGTGAACGCACCCGTCACCTGCCCACAATCCCCGGTGAAATCCCCGATTTGCGCGCCCGGCCGGCAGGGTGCATTTTTGCCAATCGATGCGATCACGTTCGCGATGCCTGTTCTGCCCCCCCGCCAGAGGAGGCCATCGGCGACGGCCACGTTGCGCGCTGTTTCGTTGCCATAAGCCCTGTTGAGACCGGAGCAACAGCATGAGCAGCGATCCCATTCTCAAGGTCGAGGACGTACAGGTCTCATTCCCGGTCGGCGGGTTGGCACGCCGTAACGCGATCCTTGGCGTGGCCGGTGTGAGCTTTGAGGTCAACCGTGGCGAAACCTTTGCCCTGGTCGGGGAAAGCGGGTCAGGCAAAACGACATTGGCGCGGGCTGTAAATGGCCTTCAAGAAATCAGCGCAGGCGCAATCACGTTTGAGGATCAACGCATTGACGGGCTGGACCGCAAGTCGATGAAACCGGTGCGACGGCGCATGTCTATGATGTTTCAGGACCCGGTCGGGTCTTTGTCCCCACGCATGACGGTTGGTGACCTCGTCACCGAGCCTTTTCGCATACACGGCAGCGGCGGGCGCAATCTGCGGGACGAGGCCGAGCGCCTGCTGACACTGGTGGGCTTGCCAACAAGTTTCGCTTCGCGTTTTCCCCACCAGCTATCCGGCGGGCAAGCCCGCAGAGTTGGCGTTGCACGCGCCATTGCACTGGACCCGGCGCTGATCATCGCGGATGAGCCCACAGCAGGACTGGATGTGTCCGTGCAAGGTGAGGTTCTGAACCTGCTGAACGATCTGCGCGAGCGGCTGGGTCTTGCCATGGTCATCATCACCCATAACCTGCACGTGGTTCACCACGTCGCCGACCGCACTGCCGTCATGTATCTGGGCCGTTTCGTCGAGGCCGGTGACACGGAAGCGGTCTTTAGCGCGCCGCAACACCCCTATACTGCCGCGCTCCTGTCGGCCAATCCGGAACCCGATCCGGACAAAACCCATGATCGGATCACCTTGCCTGCCGAGGTCCCGTCGTTGCTTGCTCGACCGGCGGGGTGCGAATTTCACACCCGTTGCCCCTGGGCGCAGGCACGCTGCAGCTCGGATGCACCCCAGCGGC
Organism: Ruegeria sp. AWH4_226; assembly: GCF_056159225.1. Taxonomy (NCBI): domain Bacteria; kingdom Pseudomonadati; phylum Pseudomonadota; class Alphaproteobacteria; order Rhodobacterales; family Roseobacteraceae; genus Ruegeria; species Ruegeria sp. AWH4_226. Next base: position 1,628,627 of record NZ_JBSWUU010000001.1, read on the forward strand.
ACGTGTCGGACGGGCGCGCTATCGCCTGCCATTTCCCGCTGTCCCCCGGTGCGCGCCCACCGAATCTGCAGGAAAGGACCGCCTGACCGATATGCGAACACCGCACCACGCGAACATCACGAAACCCGGCATTTGAACTGTGACTTCGTCAAATGCAGCTGCATCAACGGGAGAACATCGATGCCAGCCTTTCTAGAATTCGGACCAGAGGCCCAGACACATCAGCTGACGACGGGCGGCGTCACAATGCGGGTTGTCACGCAAGGCGAAGGACTGCCCGTTGTGTTCGTTCCCGGCGGGGATCAAACTGCCGAAGCCTATTCGGAACAGTTCTCACGCCTGTCCGACAGCTTTAAATGTATCACCTATGATCCTCGCGGCGCGGGCAAAACCAAGTCTCCGCCGCCGCCCTGGACGATGAATGACTACGCCGCCGATTGCGCCGCCGTAATCGATGCGTTCGCCGGTGGGCAGGCCGCGGTCTGCGGTCTGTCGCTGGGAGGTTTGGTGACGCAGCAGACCGCGATAAATTTTCCCGACAAGGTCCAACTTGCCATTCCAATGGGCACATCTGCCTACATCGACGGGTTCACACGCGACTGGATGCAGGCCGAAATTGACTTGCGCAAAGACGGGATCACCCTGCCCGACTATTTCCTTGCACCGCATTACGCCGTCTATGCCTTCCCCGCCAAAGCCCTGCATGAGCCCAAGCTGTGGGACCAAATCAAAACCTCGTATACCGAGCGTTTTCGGGATCGCGATCCGCAGGCAACCATCGATCAATGGGAGGCCTGCCTTGACTTCGACTGTCGTGAGGGGCTTAGGACCTGCCCAGTACCGATGCACGTCATCGCCTTTTCCGAGGACGTTCAGACCGCACCGGTCATGTGCAAGGTGGTTGCCGACCTCGCACCGAACGGCGTATTTCATGAAATTCCCGGATTGGGGCACGTCTCGATGACGCGGCATAAACCCGAGATCGTCGCGGCAAAGTTGCGGGAAATCCTGACAGCCGAACTGGCACATTGCTGATAATTGCCGCCACGCCATGAGACTTGCGATTGCCGGATTTCAGCACGAAACCAATACCTTCGTTTCCACACCAACAACACTTCAGGATTTTGAGCAAGCCGACAGCTGGCCCGCGCTGTTGACCGGACAGGAGGTGCTGGACACGACAAAAGGCATGAACCTACCTATCGCAGGCTTCGCTCGGGCCGCTGCAAAAGACAGCGTATATCCGATACTATGGTGCGCCGCCGAGCCGGGCGGCAAAGTAACGGACGACGCGTTCGACGCCATAGCAGGGCAAATTACAGAAACGATCATCAAGTTGGGGCAACTGGATGCGGTATACTTGGATCTGCACGGGGCGATGGTGACCGAAACCCACGACGATGGCGAAGGTGAACTGCTACAGCGGGTCCGGCATGTCATCGGACCAGACATTCCTCTGGTCGCCAGCCTGGACATGCATGCGAATATCTCGCAGAAAATGGTTGATCTGTCTGACGCGCTGACGATCTATCGCACCTATCCGCATCTGGACATGGCCGAAACAGGTGCACGTGCCTATCGGATGCTTATGGCCATCCGCCACCACGGCCGTCCGCAGAAAAAATGGCGGCAGGGCGACTATCTGATCCCGCTCCACGCGCAGCAGACAAATGCGGGGCCGGCTCGGGCCCTGTACCAAGCGCTCAGTGATTTCGACGGATGCGGGACGCGTTTGGCAGAGCTTGCACTTGGTTTTACTGCCTCGGATATTGCTGATGCAGGTCCTTCGATCATAGCCTACGGACCTGATTCCAGCGAAGCCAGTGCAATCGCCGATACTCTGGCGGAGCAACTCAAGAAGGCTGAACAGGATTTTGATAGCCATCTGTTTTCTCCTGCCGAGGCGGTAAGACACGCACGAAAGGCCCCAAACGGGCGCCCTGTTGTTATCGCAGACGTGCAGGACAACCCCGGCGCCGGGGCATCGTCAGATACAACCGGGATTCTGCAAGAGCTTTTGCGGCAGAATGCCCCGCCTACCCTTATGGGGCTGATCTATGACCCCGCATTGGCCGCCAAGGCCCAGAAGGCCGGAACAGGCGCGCAGTTTCACGCCGAAATCGGCGGGCGCAGCGAGGGTTCTGGCCCAGTGTCGGCACAGGTCAAAGTGCACCGAATTAGCGATGGTCTGTGCACCTATACAGGCGAGATGTACGGCGGTGGCATCGCGACGCTTGGCCCGTCCGCAGCGCTACAGATTGTTGGAACAAACATTCAGATCATTGTCACCAGCATCCGCAATCAATGCCTCGATCTGGCCCAGTTTCGCCATTTCGATCTGGAACCGGAACACGCCAAAATCCTGTGCGTCAAAAGCACGGCGCATTTCCGCGCAGACTTTGAGCCCATCGCGCAAGAGATCTTGCTGTGCGCATCGCCCGGACAATTCCCATGTTTACTGGAGAGCACACATTATTCAAACTTACGGCCGGGCGTTCGGATTAATCGAGACCGATAGCCCAGCTGTTTAGAAACCAAATCGCATCGTCCCGGAGGTGAAGGCAAATGCCGATTGAAAGCTTGAAGATTGGGATAATTGGCGGCACCGGTATGTTGGGGCGCACAATCGCGCAGGCCATTCTGAACAGCGGCCTTGTATCTGCCGAAAACGTCTGGTTGTCGAACCGCAGCGGAAAGGCCGAAGGGTTTGAAACCCACCCTGGCGTAAATGTCACGACCGATAATCAGAAACTAGCCTCGGCCAGTGATATGGTTATTTTGTCAGTTCCTCCGGCGTTCAAGGACCAGATTTCCATTCAGGCCCCGGATAAACTGATCTTATCCGTCATGGCCGGAACAACGGTGGAGGAGCTTATCCGGCTCACGGGATCTTCTCGTGTCATCCGCGCCATGAGCAGCCCCGCAGCCAAAGACAAGCTGGCCTATTCTCCCTGGTATGCCAGCAGAGCAATAACAGACCGGGATCGCGATCTTGCCCAAGCTGTGCTGTCCACATGCGGCCTTTCCGATGAGGTCGAAAATGAAACTGATATTGAGGTTTTCACCGCTCTGACCGGCCCTGTGCCAGGATTTGTTGCATTGTTTGCCAGTGCCATGGTTGATTTTGCCACATCGCGGGGCATCAAGCCCGAGATCGCTGATCGGGCCGTGCGCCAGCTCTTTCTTGCATCCGGTACAATGCTATCCGAAGACCCTATGACACCCGCAGAGCATGTACAGTGGATGATCGACTATGCAGGGACCACCGCCGCCGGCCTCGAAGCGATGCAGCAGTTGTTGATTCCCGAAACCATCGCTGAAGGTCTCGATTCAGCTGTTGCGCGGGTCAGAGACATCGGCTGACAGTGCGCTCTTGGGTATACCGCACACCCGCGCAGAATTACACCATTCGTAAAACGGTCCAAAAACCGCTTCGCGTGACAGAACAATTGATCCTGCGCGAGGCTTGCCTTCAGTGTCGTCGACCTTACATTCTTCGAAAGAGCTGAAGACTGGGGTAATTGAACACCTGCACTGCCTCAGAACGCTCAAAAGGTGTACAGAATCGCCCGCAACAAATACCCTAGTGTGATGCAACGCAACGACCTTTCACGTCAGAAAGAAACCGACCTTCCGGCTGAGCGCAAGTCAACTGAAACGGAGATCAGCGATTTCCTGTTTCAGGCCAAACAGCTGGCCGCGACGCAGTCCGCATCGCCCGGGCGGATGATTTTTGCGTTGGATGCAACCATGAGCCGTCAGCCGACATGGGACATGGCCTGCGCCCTTCAGGGCGAGATGTTCTCTGCCGCTGAGGCAGTCGGAAACCTGTCTGTGCAGCTTGTCTATTTTCGCGGCAATCAGGAAGCCCGCGCCTCTCGGTGGGTCAATGACGCAAACAGCTTGCGCGCGATGATGGAGAAAATAGATTGCCGGGGCGGTTTGACCCAGATTGCCAAGGTTTTTATGCATGCCAAGAAAATGGCTGAGCAAGAGCCCTTGACCGCTTTGGTATATGTCGGCGACTCAATGGAAGAGGACGTGGACAAGCTGTGTGGGCTGGCCGGTGAATTGCGCCTGAACGGTGTAAAGGTGTTTGCATTTCATGATGGCGCTGACCCAACAGCCGCAGTCGCGTTCCGCGAAATCGCGCGGCTAACCGGGGGTGTCTACCTGCCGTTTAACGCAGGGTCGGCCGATGAATTGAAGGCGCTTCTTGTTGCGGTTGCCACATATGCGGCTGGCGGTCGAAAAGCGTTGGAGTCGCTTGATAACTCGCAGGCCAAACAACTACTGTCAGACATGCGCTGATGCCTCCATTCCTGACCGTTGTCGCCAGTGCTGTCGGATTAGCGTTTTTGCTATGGGTTCTGATGAACGCGGCCCGGTCTATCTTAGGCAGCCGTGCGCAAAGGGCGATGGGTTTTGCGTTGATCGCGATTGGTGTGGCGCTGGTAACCACACGTGCTTTTGCGCTTGCAGCGCCACTCATAATCCTGGGGATCAGTTTGGTTTTGCTCAAAGGATCGTCGCTGGGCCGAACCAGCAAAACGCGGACATCACAGGTTCGCTCGGCGCGACTGGAAATGACGCTTGACCACCAGTCAGGAAAGATAGACGGGCGGATTTTGACCGGTAAACACGAGGGCCAGCTGCTTTCAGACCTCGACCTCACAGAACTGATGTATCTGCACGCGGCAGTCGGTGATGATGACGAAACAGAGCGATTGCTTGAAGCTTACCTTGATAATGCACACCCCGATTGGCGCTCTTACACCGACGAAGACAGACCCCAAAACTTGCACCCGCTCAGCAAGGAAGAGGCGTACCAGATTCTTGGCCTGAATGCGGGTGCCAGCGCCGAAGAAATCCGCGAGGCGTACAACCGGCTGATTAAACGCGTACACCCTGATCAAGGCGGCTCAGCTGCGTTGACAGCGCAAATTACCGAAGCAAGAAATATTCTGCTTGGCGACCAAAATTAAGGGGTTTTCGCATACTCAGAAGGTGCGTTGCCCAGCGCGTGGCCGGGCGACCGTGCGATATGCCGTGGATGCGCTTGGCGCGCTTGCCCAACGGTTCACACCGCAAACAAAAAATTGCGATTCTCGTTCTGTTTGAGTGTGGTACCCGCGGCCGGACTCGAACCGGCACGGCCTTTCGGCCCAGAGATTTTAAGTCTCTTGTGTCTACCATTCCACCACGCGGGCAAAGCGTGTCAGGCCTTAACCGGGCCCCAAAACTCACTACGGCCATAAGGCCTTCGAAACAATGGCTTCCTCAGAACGCGGCAGGAATTTAAGCCTGCTGCAGTCAGGGGTTTAGCCACATTTGATTGCCATCAACCCGGTTGAGCCGCTGACGTCAGAAACTCTTACTGCCAACCAGTCCGATTGAAAAGCCGCTAAGTTGAAAAGCCTCCAGCAAAGGGGCGAACGGCTGCGAACACGAGCAGAGCACATGCCATCAGCGGCGCCTTCACTCAGCCTTTTTCGCAAGCCGAAACGTTAACTTGGGCGATAAAAACGCAGTTGTGTCACAAGTCCTTTTCTACCCAAACGCAGGTCCGGTTTGTCCCAACCCGATCAGTATACGCACATGATTCGGCATCAGGTGCCGATCGCTCACTCGCTGGCAAGCGCTTGTTTCAGAGCAAAGTAAGATGCCTTGGGCTTTCGTTTCAGGGTATCGAAATCCACATCCACCAACCCAAAGCGTTTTTCATACCCTAAGGCCCATTCGTAGTTGTCCAGCAAAGACCAGACAAAGTACCCCTTGACCGGAACCCCTTGGTTTAGCGCCGCCTGAACGGCAGACAGGTGCTGATCCAAATAGTCGATACGATCATCGTCCTGTTGACGCTGTGGACTGGCCATACCGTTTTCCGTCACATAGATTGGCAGATCACCCGTATACTCTGTGGCCGTACGAAGCAGAAAACGGGACAAGGCCGCCGGATCAATCTCCCATCCCATCTGCGTTTTGGGCAGCGGGCCGGGAACCTCACCCAAGCTTGGCCATGGCGTTTCCGCAGGCGCGATCAGCTTACGGGTATAGTAGTTCACACCACACCAATCCACCGCAGCGCCGATTGTTTCGAAATCAGTCTGCCACCCATCCGGCAAATAGGGTTCAAGCCCGTCCAGAACTGTATCGGGATACGACTTTTTAAACACGCCGCCCAGAAAGAAGCGGTTGTAAATACCGTCATAGCGTGCAGCCGCCTGTTGCGCCTGCGGGCTGTCGTCAGCCGGTTCGGCCCATTCCAGATTAAACACGGCGCCCAAATTGGACATGCCCAACCCCCGCATCACCTCGATCGCGCGGCCATGGGCCAGCAGGACATGGTGCATCGCACGTGCTGTCGCGCGAATATCTCGCAGGCCGGGGGCGTGGTGACCTTCAAAATGGCTCAGCCAACTGACACACCACGGCTCGTTGATCGGGGCAACACTGAACATGCGATCACCGATACGGCGCATGATGATTTCGGTGAAATCTGCGAACCACCCGGCGATATCCCTGTTCCTCCATCCTCCCAGATCAGCCAGCGGCGAAGGCAGCTCCCAATGATACAAGGTTGCGCAGGGACGGATGCCGCGCTCTAGCAAGGCATCCGTTAGCCGGTCGTAGAAGTCCAAACCTTCCTGATTGACCGGGCCGCGCCCCTCTGGCAGCACACGTGCCCAGCTGGTTGAAAAGCGATAGCAATCAAAACCCGCCCCTTTGATCAGGTCCAGATCATCTTCGAACCGAGTGTAGTGGTCGCAGGCCACATCCCCGTTTTCCGCGTTTACGACATTTCCGGGCGTGGCTGCGAAACTGTCCCAGTGGGTCATGCCAGCACCCCCCTGCGCATGCCCTTCGATCTGATAGGCCGAGGTTGCGACCCCAAACAGGAAATCGTCTGGAAAATCACTTCGCTTGTGTTTCATTTCACAACCTCTGTCGCACCGGGCCTGTTGAATTGCCGACCACAAGCTCTGCTTCAAGAAGGCATGATTTTGGCGGATCATCTGGCGCATTTATCCGCTCGATCAACATCTCAGCCGCAAGTTCGCCGGCACGGCGCACGGAAGACCGTGTGGCGGTGAAAATCGGAACGTCCTGGCCGTTGCGCATGTAAGACAACTCATCATCATGCGCGATGACCGATATATCGCGGCCCATTTTCAACCCGTTTTCCTCTAACGCGCGGCGGATACCAACCGCCGAGATGATGGACGAGGCCAGAATCGCAGTGGGCGGGTTATCCAGTTTCAGCATGTCACATACGGTCTGATACCCGTAAATCTCGGTCATCTCTGCGCTGCGCAGCAACGCCGGATCGGGTGTAACCCCTGCCCTTTGCAGCGCCACCATGTAGCCGTTGCGGCGACGTTGCGCAAAATCCATCTCTTCCAGGCCGTTGATCAACGCAATACGCCGATGCCCCAGATCAATCAGAAACTGTGTTGCCCGCTCGAATGAACGTTGGTTGTTAACGTCGATCCAATCATACGGTAAATCCACACCGGTCGAGCGGCCATGCACGATGAATGGAACGCCCATATTCGACAGCACGGAAATCCGCGGTTCGTTTACTTTGGGCCCCTGCAGAACAACGCCATCAACCGCACCGCGTGAAAAAAGGCTGCGATAGGAGTCCTCGATCGAGGTGTCCGGCGCGTGGGTAAACATCATGTTGTAGTTTTTTTCGGCATAGGTCCGGGCAGCGCCGGCGACAAAGTCGCCAAAAATCGGGTTCACCATCTCGTGCTGTGACGACGTTGGAATCACGTGCCCGATCACCATCGAACGCCCCGTCGCCAGCCCTTTGGCACGAATGTTTGGCCGGTATCCGTGCTTGTCCGCCGCCGCCTGCACACGAATGCGCGTACCCTCGTTTACCTCGGGGTACCCGTTCAGTGCGCGGCTAACCGTGGTCTGCGACAAGCCGAGGATTTCAGAGAGCTGCTTGAGGTTCATGGCTTTCAAAGCGCCTTCAAATTTTTTGCCAAATACGTTTTCAATCCATTTTTATTCCACGTCAACCCGCCTTGACCCCTGCGCTAAACCTCAACAAATAAACTTTCCTGTTCCCGATATTGACAGAAACTCGATGTTAGCGGATAAAGCTGGGTATTCAAAGCGCTTTGAAAACCGAGTCTCAAAAGGCGCTGGAAAGTGATGGGAGGAGAAGTCATGAAACACTCGCTTTACGCAGGTGCGGCCGTGTTTGCCTTGATGGCCGGTTCGGTTCAGGCACAAAGCGATCTGCTGCACGCCGTCGGGGACGGCAGTTTTGACTGGGATGGATACCAGGCCTTCGCAGATGCGCATGACCTGAGCGGCGAAGACCTGACTATTTTCGGGCCTTGGCTGGCGGGTGAAGGCGAAGCATTCGAAAACCTCGTCGCGTATTTCAATGCAGCGACGGGCGCGAATTCCAGCTATGTGGGATCGGACTCACTGGAGCAGCAAATCCTGATCGATGCAGCGGCAGGGTCGGCGCCGAACTTGACCGTGTTTCCCCAACCCGGCCTTGCCGCGAATATGGCAAAGAACGGGTACCTGACCCCATTGGCCGAAGGATCGGCAGATTGGATCAAGGACAACTTTGCCGCCGGTCAGTCTTGGGTCGACCTTGGAACCTTCGAGAACGCCGAAGGTAGCAAGGATTTCTACGGCTTTTTCTTCAACGTGAACGTGAAATCGCTGGTCTGGTATATCCCTGAAAACTTTGAAGATTTCGGATATGAAGTGCCTCAGACCATGGAAGAATTCAAGGCGCTGATGGATCAGATGGTCGCTGACGGCGAAACACCGCTATGCGTTGGCCTTGCATCTGGTGGTGCGACCGGATGGCCCGCGACCGACTGGGTTGAGGACCTGATGCTGCGGACGCAACCGCCCGAGGTTTATGACCAATGGGTCTCGAACGAAATGAAGTTCGATGATCCGCGCGTCGTTGCAGCGATAGAAGAATACGGCAGCTTTACACGCAACGATGATTATGTCGTAGGCGATGCCGACGATACCGCCGCGATCGACTTCCGCGACAGTCCGAAAGGTCTGTTTGACAGCCCGCCAGCCTGCATGATGCACCGTCAGGCCTCGTTCATTCCGGCCTACTTCCCAGAAGGAACCGAGCTTGGGGTGGATGCCGACTTCTTCTACTTTCCGGCCTACGCAGAAAAAGACCTGGGGACACCGGTACTGGGGGCGGGCACGCTGTTCACCATCACCAATCCAAACCCCGCCGCCGAGGCGTTCATGGAATTCCTCAAGACACCGTTTGCTCATGAAATCATGATGTCTCAGGATGGTTTCCTCACCCCGCATCTGGGTGCAAATCCTGACAATTACTCGAACGACACGCAACGCGGGCAAGGCGAAATCCTGACCAACGCCACCACGTTCCGCTTCGACGGGTCCGACCTGATGCCGGGAGCGGTTGGTGCAGGCACCTTCTGGACCGGAATGGTCGATTACTCGTCAGGCGCGAAAGACGCGGCCACTGTTGCTGGTGAAATCCAGTCCTCGTGGGACGCGGCAAAGTAACTGACGCGCGGGGCGGCCACCGCGTCGCCCCATTGCACAACGAGTGAGGGCATCATGACACCGGCACTTCAAGGCCTGCTGACCATCGCCATCGGTGTGTTGGGTTGCGTGGGATATTTTTATCTGTCCAATCAGTTTCTCGACAAGGTTCTGTGCCCTCCGCGCGGACCAAACGCGGGCCGCAACATCAACCGGGCGAACATGATCCGACCGTGGCTGTTCTTGTTCCCGGCGATAGCAGCGCTTGGGTTGTATCTGGCCTACCCGGTCGTTGAAACGCTGCGACTGTCTTTGACTGAACGTGTGCCGGGCGGTGGATACCAATGGGTAGGCCTCGACAACTACGCGCAGATGGCGGCTGAGCCCAAGTTCTGGGAAGCGATGCGCAATAACATGCTCTGGCTCATCGTCGTCCCCGCAATGTCGACAGCGTTTGGTCTGCTGGTGGCGCAGCTAACGGACCGCATCCGGTGGGGTAACGTCGCGAAATCGCTGATTTTCATGCCGATGGCGATTTCATTTGTGGGTGCCTCGGTCATATGGAAGCTGGTCTACGACTCACGCCCGGAAGCCGAGGATCAGATCGGTATCCTGAATGCTTTGTACCTGTTCTTTGGCGGTACCGACCCGCAGACATGGCTTACTATTCCGTTCTGGAACAGTTTCTTCCTGATGATCGTTCTGGTCTGGATTCAAACCGGCTTTGCCATGGTTATCTTGTCCGCCGCGCTGCGCGGTATCCCTGAAGAAACGATAGAGGCTGCAATCCTGGACGGCGCGAACCCGTTCCAGATTTTCTTTCGCATCAAGGTGCCTCAGATCAAGGCGACTATTCTGGTCGTGTGGACCACGATCACCATCACCGTGCTCAAGGTCTTTGACATCGTTTTTGCGATGACCAACGGCCAATGGGAAACGCAAGTTTTGGCCAACTACATGTATGACAAGCTGTTCCGCGCCAATGACTGGGGTGTCGGTTCGGCGTCGGCGATGGTGATCATGCTGCTGGTTACTCCGATACTGATCTGGAACGTCCGGCAGGTCCGAAACGAAGGTTCGCCTTCTTTGGGTGGAGACTGATAAATGGATAGCTTTGCAGGTGAAAAACCGGCCCTGAGATGGGTTGTCCATGCCTCGGTTCTGTTTCTTGTGGTGTTGTGGGTGGTTCCGACGCTGGGGCTTTTGATCTCGTCTTTTCGCACGGCGGATCAGATCGCGACAAGCGGATGGTGGCGTGCGCTATTCCCGTCCGAGCAGAACCTGACCCTGCGCAGCGCCGCACCTGAAACACAGATGCTGGAAGATGGGCTTTACGTCATTCAGGGCAAGCTGTTCGGCGACGATCAGACAGTCAAAATCTCAAGATGGGGTATCAGTTCGCGTGAAATTGATGCCTTCACACCCGGTGAGACAGCCGAGCTTCGCCGCGGCGGGACAATCACTGTTGACGCGGATGGAAACTACCGGATGGAGAACATCGAGGAATTCACCGGCAATCGCGGCGCCCGGATTTTCGTGACCGCTGAGCTGCCGCCGGAGTTCACGTTCGACAACTACCAAACGGTTCTTTTCGACAAAGGTAGTTCCGACAGTATGGGCCGGGCGTTCTTTAGTACGTTGACCGTAACAATTCCGGCGACAATCATCCCGATCCTTGTTGCGGCTTTTGCTGCCTATGCCCTCGCTTGGATGGATTTTCCAGGCCGGGCGCTGCTGATCGCCGCTGTGGTGGGCCTGTTGGTCGTGCCGCTGCAACTGGCATTGATCCCGCTCCTCAAGTTCCACCTGAATATCGGGATCGGTAAAGGCTATCTTGGGGTCTGGCTGGCCCATACCGGTTTTGGGATGCCGTTGGCGATCTACTTGTTGCGAAACTACATGGCCGGGTTGCCCCGCGACCTGATCGAAAACGCGCGCGTCGATGGCGCGACCGAGTTCCAGATATTCACAAAGCTCATCCTGCCGCTCAGCTTTCCGGCACTGGCATCTTTTGCAATCTTCCAGTTCCTTTGGACATGGAATGATCTGCTCGTCGCAAAGGTGTTCCTGATCGATGCCACGGGCCAGACCACGGTCATGACAAATCGCATCGTCGAGCTGCTGGGCACGCGTGGCGGCAACTGGGAAATCCTGGCCACGGCGGCGTTCGTCTCAATCGCGGTGCCGCTGGTCGTCTTCTTTGCAATGCAGAAATATCTGGTCCGCGGACTGCTGGCCGGATCAGTCAAATAAAGGCGTGTTATGAACGTGCAGAACATCACAAAACAACAAGATGCAACCCAGGTTTCGTCCGATTGGTGGCGCGGTGGCGTCATCTATCAGATCTACCCTCGCAGCTTTCAAGACAGCACGGGCGACGGGATCGGGGACCTTAACGGGATTACGCAGCGCCTGCCCTACATCGCTTCGCTTGGGGTGGATGCGATTTGGATTTCACCGTTCTTCAAGTCTCCGATGAAAGACTTCGGCTATGATGTCAGCGATTATCGCGCCATCGATCCCATGTTTGGAACGATGGAGGATTTTCGCACTCTTCTGGATCAAGCCCATGCGCAGGGTCTGAAGGTGATGATCGACCTCGTTTTGTCGCACACATCGGACAAACACCCCTGGTTCAGCGAAAGCCGCGCCAACCGGGAAAATCCCAAGTCAGACTGGTATGTATGGGCCGACCCGAAACCGGATGGAACTCCGCCCAACAACTGGCTTTCGATTTTTGGCGGGTCCGCGTGGCAGTGGGATACCCGGCGTCAGCAGTATTACCTGCATAACTTCCTTTCATCCCAGCCCGATCTGAACTTTCACTGCCTCGATGTACAGGATGCGCTGCTGGATGTGGCGCGGTTCTGGCTGGACATGGGCGTGGACGGATTCCGCCTGGATACGATCAACTTCTACTTTCACGACAGTCAGCTGCGCGACAACCCTGCCCTCCCCCTTGATCAGCGCAACGCCACGATCGCGCCGCAGGTAAACCCGTACAACCACCAGGACCACGTGTATTCCAAAAGCCAACCAGAAAACATCGCGTTTCTTGAACGCTTGCGGGCTTTGACAGATCAATACGAAGGCCGCGCTTGCCTGGGTGAGGTTGGCGATGCACAGCGTGGGCTGGAGCTTATGGGGCAATATACCAGCGGCGATAAACGGATGCATATGTGCTATGCCTTCGAGTTTCTGGAAAAACGCGCTTTGACCGCAGCTTATGCCAAACAGGTTTTCGGTCAGCTTGAAGACAAAGCCGGCGATGCGTGGCCGTGCTGGGCTTTTTCCAATCACGACGTCCAGCGCCACGGCACGCGGTGGGGGCTGGACGATGCCGCCTTGCGCCAGCACGCAGTGTTGATGATGTGCCTGCGCGGCTCTGCCTGCCTGTATCAGGGTGAGGAACTGGGCCTGCCAGAGGCCGACGTGCCCTTCGAAAATCTGCAAGACCCTTATGGCATCGAATTCTGGCCCGAGTTCAAAGGCCGCGATGGTTGCCGCACACCAATGGTCTGGGCGGCCCAGGACGAACACTCTGGTTTCAGCACCGCCAACCCGTGGCTGCCGGTAAGCCAAACGCAAGCGGAACGTGCCGTGGACCGGTCCGAGCGGGACCACGATTCGATCCTGCACCACTATCGCCGCGCGATTGCCCTGCGTCATGCACATACGGCCCTGACATCGGGGGCGCAGGTTGACATGACTCAAACAGGTTCCGTGCTGACGTTCATACGCGAGAATGCGACAGAACAGGTATTCTGCGCATTCAACCTCGGCCCTGACACAGCCGAGGTCGCCTTGCCGCAAGGCGATTGGCGCGTGATTGGTGAGGATTTGGGGGCTGTGGATGCGGTTGGAACCACCGATCTTAAGGCCGCACAATTCTGCTTGCTGACCAAGGAAAAGAGGTAAGCCATGTCGGAACTCAAGCTCACGGATGTGGCCAAAACCTATGGTGCGGTTGACGTTCTCAAGCATATCGATCTTGACATTGAAACCGGCGAACTGATCGTGTTCGTCGGGCCTTCGGGCTGCGGGAAATCCACCTTGCTGCGTATGATTGCAGGGTTGGAAAAGATCTCAGGCGGAACGCTTGAGATTGAGGGGCAAGTGATGAACGACGTTCCGCCCGCACAGCGCGGCATAGCGATGGTGTTTCAATCCTATGCTCTGTATCCGCACATGACAGTGCGCGAAAATATGGCGTTTGCCCTGAAAATCGCAAAAATGCGCAAGGCTGAGGTCGATGCCGCCGTCGATCGTGCCGCCAAAATTCTACAGTTGGAACCCTTTCTGGACCGTCTTCCCAAGGCGCTGTCGGGCGGGCAACGTCAGCGTGTCGCCATCGGACGGGCCATTGTGCGCGACCCCAAGGTTTACTTGTTTGACGAACCCCTTTCAAACCTCGATGCCGCCCTGCGCGTTGCCACTCGTATCGAGATCGCGCGCCTGAAAGAAGCGATGCCCGACAGCACAATGATTTACGTCACCCACGACCAGGTAGAGGCCATGACACTTGCCAGCCGTATCGTTGTTCTGGCCAATAAAGGGATCGCGCAAGTTGGCACGCCGCTAGAACTGTATGAAACACCCGATAACGAGTTTGTCGCACAGTTCATTGGCTCACCGGCGATGAACTTACTGCCCGGTGTGATTTCAAAAACAGGGGAACAGACCGCGGTCACGCTAGACGCAGGCGGTACGGCTATTTCGTCGATAGCCACCGACCCCGACCAAATGGGCCTAACAGTCAATATCGGTGTGCGGCCCGAGGATTTCTTTGCCGACGACGCATCTGGATTTCTGGAAGGGACTGTCGACTTCATTGAAGCTTTGGGTGAAGTCACCTTGTTGTATTTCGCAAATCAGCCCGGGTCAGACGGCATCGTGGCAAAGTTCCCCGGTATCGGGAAAAACCTGCGAGGTCAGACCCTTAAACTGAATGCCGACCCTGCCAAGGTTCACCTCTTTCACAATGGGCTTTCGATACGAAAGCAGTGACGGAGCGATCTAGAGGCTTTTGGCCAAGAATCTGGTTTGCATCATTGCGTCAGCATGTCTGTGCAAGACAACGAGTTTACAGCCACCCGTCTCAGACGGCAGCGAAAAGCTGGGTCCTTGGCGGCTTGCGCACGTAATCTTGTACGCAATCACGGAACACGATTTGAGCACGTCCAACTCTGGAAAACTGATCCATGTGTAATTCCAGCGCTAAAAACCCCACTGTCCTTTGATGAACTTTCAACACGGATTTATAACTGAATGGTTCAAATCCAATGCGTCGCGTCGCTGCCCGGATTACTTCAAAAACAAGCGCACAAAATTTTACGCCGGGGGTTGTGGGGTCGAAAAAAACTCGCTAAACGCGGCTGCACTGGAACCGGCGGAATTCAAGTCGCCCTTATATCGACCTAAATTCAGGTGGACTTGGGCAGATTTCCAATAAAACCAGTGCAAACAACGGTGCCCCTATAGCTCAGCTGGTAGAGCAACTGATTTGTAATCAGTAGGTCCGCGGTTCGAGTCCGTGTGGGGGCACCAGAATATTTTAAAAATCAATGACTTAACCTAATTCAATGTACGTAAGATTACGTAAAGTTTGAGTCCGCACCGCGGATTCGAACCGGCGCACCGACGATTTTGAATCCATCTCTGGCATTATTCCACAGGATTGGTTGGGACTTCGCGTTCCAATGCTCGAGTCTTTGGCCTGTCATATCTAGATCGGCGCTATGCATACTTGTTGGCATCAGGGCTACCAAGCGCTGCATTGCGGCAACGAGACCCGCGATTGCGTTCAAGTTGAGTGGGTCGGACATTGCCCCGCCCAAAGACGGGGTAAAAATCAACAACCTTAGTTCGAAAGCGAGACGATCTTGCAGTAGATGTCGTTATGCTTTGGCTTCCTTTGCCAATTTCTTGGCACTCTTTTCTGACAAATCCAGCTTTGTTCCGTCTGGTCCCACAGACATAGAAACCCCATAACCTAAGAGGACTCTCAGGGCTTCTGTCGGGCCGCCAGCAGGTTCCTCCGAATGTACTTTTTCAAACAGCCCTTTGGTCACACCTTGAACCCAAGCTTCGGGAACCTCCGCGCCACGTTCGTGTTGGACTTCCAAAATGGCTTCAATAACCCAGCCTGCACGCACAAGGTCTGCATTGAATTGTTCGACCTCTCGGTTTGCTTGTTGGATCGAATTATAGTAGCTCCGAAGCCAATTAGCGGCGTAAACTAGCGCGCCCAAGGCGACCAGTGAGGCAAGACTTGATCTGACAATCAGATACCAATTGGTGGCGAATGTGGATGAAGTGATGAGAGCACTCAACTCTGAATTTGGCTGATTGCTTTCAACATGAGAAAGGATGTTGTCAACTACCGTTGAGTTTACGCCTAGTTGGGAAATACTAGTGAAGGCTAACAGGCCAGCAACAGCAGCCAGTGCCCAGCTCACAATAAACACTTCCCAATTTGCTCGAACCGCCGCTGGAGCAACAACGGTTTTCCGAAGGTCGTTTGTCGCGCCACTCGAAAGACTGTGGAGCATGTTTCGCCGTTCCGAACGGTAGGACTCCAGCTTAAGTTTCTCTCTTTGGCCCTCTATTCTTTCAGCGAGCTCTCTAGCTTTTCTGTTCGCTTCTTTTCCTCTTCTTCAAATTCCTTTTGTGCTTCAACTCGCCGCCTTTCGACATCAATTATTGTCTGGTTAAGTGACGCTAACATCTGCTTGTGCACCGCACCAAAACCCACGATCTGCTGGCGCAAAGTTTCGCTATCATCGTTGGAGCTTCCACCAGTTAGCGGAATGTCCAATTCACCCAAAATTGAATTGACGGTTGCAACGGTTTCTTTGTCATCTTCCCACCGGCTAACATCACGTCCGTAATTTACTGTAAACTCGTCAAATTTGGCCGAAGGTCCTGAGCTTGGCGTGCGGTTAAAAGCGACTGAAATGCTCTTGTCTCCACCGAAATTCCCACCTACAGAAGCCTGTTGAAACGCGTACCTTCCAACCAATTCTGTGTGATCTTCTATTTCTTGAACCGGAATATTGAGCCTTTGAACCAACGCGACGTTACAATTTACCTGTTCGCTAGAGAACAAGTCTCTGATCTTGTTGAGAGTACTAACTAGTTTTTGGTCGTCAATTTTGTGGACCTGACGTGTGTAGCTTGGAGCCATTAATCATCTCTCTCAAATTCTCTGCTTGGTCGCTCCAGTAGTAGCTTCGGCAATCTGTGACTGCTAGAGCCATGTTCTGCATATCTGGAATTGATCAGTAAAAATTTGAGCAACGAATCTGGGTTCCGGTGGGGCTATGCCATTTATGGTCGCCACCCTGACGGGCTGTGTCTCGCGAGGGGAGTAAGCAGAAGCACTGTGTCTATTGTTCTTAAACACAGTGACGAAGTCCGCGTTTCTAACAGAGGGGTTTGGAGCTATTTTAAAAAGGTTCTTGCAATCCACTTATGGATTGAATCATGTTGAGCGCCCGACGCGGGCGGGCAGTAAGTTTGCTGCGCCACGATCGGTCGCGAGATGTTTGAAGTAGGAAGGATGTACGGAAACTGATGTGAATTTTGGGGAAATAGGGCGTTACGTCACCTAAAAGGTAAGGTATCACCTTTAAGGTGAAAAGACGTAAAATGTACGTAACGCACTGTAAGGCTGTCTGTAAGTTGTTGATATTGTTTATTTAAGAGTCCGTGTGGGGGCACCACTTAAACACCAGTCAAACACCGGCAAAATAAAATGTTTCCTCAGATACTTGAGGTGCAATATTATTCTTCGGTTGGGTTTGATTATGGTTAGAACGTATCATGAACCTTGTAACGAAACGGTCATTACAAGGACATGGTATGCCGCAGAGTAAGTTCACGGAGTCGACGCTTAAGTCGCTGTCCACACCTGCGTCGATTGTACGAAGATCCGGAAAGTCCACTGCTTCCGAGGTCGCCTTAAGCGAACCCTCATTTCCAAGAAGGAGCAAGTAGTCGCTTATTGCGCAAAACCTTCTAATGAAGGATGTCAGACCAGAAACGTCGCAGCATTGTCGAACGGCTTTCTACTGTGGCCTTGTAATCGCCAAAAAAACGCAATGGTTCGCAACCTCTATGAAAGCCGCTTCGAACGGGGCGGTCACGAATACAACATAGCCAAACGTCTATCCGATCGGCGTGCAGCTACCGGCGATGGAGATTGGGCGCGGTAGCAGCACTGCCTCTTGTCATTGATGCACGTCGCAGACGATGACTTCATCGAGTCCAGAGTGTCAAGATGCTGCACTTTGCTCCAAGAGCTCCAAACTGCGGAGAATCTGACATTGGTCTTAGACTGTGCCGAACTCAAAAGGCATCGGTTTCGGAGGCCGCAATTTTTGGTCTTAGCGGAGGCGGTTTCATTTCACACCGTCAACACTGCACGGCTTGGGGCCACGACGATGATCCCTGATGCTAGCGCAAATTAGGCTGCACCACGTCTGCTGGTGAAGGATCGCACTCTCTTTTTTCAGTGCTCATCAGCAAGCAAGCGGCCTCGGCTCTCCACTAGCACAATGGATAAGGGAAACTGCAAGACAGACCTAAGTGCCACGCTGTTGTAGCACCTCACTTCACATTTAGATCGACAGGGGTTGAGTTTTAAACTATCTATCACTAGATAGTTAATTTACACTGACTCGGCGCTGCCTTCACAAGCGGCGCAGATCGAATATGTGCTCTAACACTGAAAAGAGGCGGAACGGAACGTGGAACTGAACGCAAACTTTGACGAGCGGGTCGTTGTGCAATCGAACGACTTAGAGTGGGTCGCGTCCCCAATACCCGGCGTTGATCGCCGTATGTTGGACCGCATTGGCGACGAAGTTGCGCGCGCTACAACCATAGTACGCTATGCTCCAGGCAGCCAATTCTCTGCCCACACCCACACGGGTGGAGAAGAGTTTATCGTGCTGGACGGCGTCTTTCAGGACGAGCACGGTGATTTTCCTACCGGAACCTATGTGCGCAATCCACCGACGTCTACACACACTCCGGGGTCGGAAAAAGGTTGCACGATTTTCGTGAAGCTCTGGCAATTTGACATGGATGATCGCACCCAGTTCCGCAAAAATATGGCCAATGAGCTGGCAGAGCCGACGAACGGTATTGCCACAGCCGTACTGCATGAAGATTCCCGCGAAACCGTTACCTACAGCCATCTTGATGCAAGGGCGAAACTGGAAATCGCAGATGCCGGCGGTATCGAATTGCTTGTGATCGATGGCAGTATTACCGAAGGCGGCGATACGCTTCAAAAAGGTGGCTGGCTGCGGCTACCGGACGGACAATCGCTTGTTGCGAAGGCAGGATCGAACGGTGCGAAGATCTGGGTCAAAACCGGTCATCTAACATATGCCAAGGCGCCGGAGGTTCTATGAACACTGAAAAACCATTGATTGTCGTCGCGGGCGCAGGCGCAGGTTTAGGTCAAGCCCTATTGGCCCGTTTTGAGGCAGGCGGCTACATGCCGGTCGGTCTTGGTCGGTCAAAGCCGAAACAGACCGTCGGTGATTTCAAAACCGTCGATCTTGCTGACGAGGGGGTGGCCCGTGCTGCTTTACAAGAGGTAATTGCAGAGCACGGCGCGCCCAAAGTCGTCATTCATAACGTGGCCGAACTTGTCATCAAGCCCTTTGAAGAGGGTCATCTGGATGACTATCAGCGCACGTGGCGGTCGATGGTGCAGTCTGCTGTGCTGTTGGCGCAAGTGACTCTCAAGCCCATGGTGCGAGCAGGCGGCGGTGCGTTTATCGTCTCTGGTGCCACCGCATCGCTGCGGGGTGGCGCACGGTTCTCTGCCTTTGCCAGTGCCAAATTTGCTCTGCGCGGGCTGACACAATCGTTGGCGCGGGAATTCCAACCCGCAGGCGTGCACGTGTGTCACACGATCCTAGATGGGATCATTGATTCAGAGCGCTCCAGAAAAACGCACAGTTTCGACCCGGCCAAGATGATGCGCCCTGAAGACATCGCGGATGTCTATTGGCAATTGGCCCATCAACCCAAATCAACTTGGAGCCATGAGCTGGACCTGCGTCCAGCATCAGAGAGTTTTTAACCATGAAAACCCTGATCATCGGAGGAGGCCTGTCAGGCCTGGCGCTAGCTGAACGTTTGGAAGCAGACGGGCAAGACTATGAGATAGTAGAAGCACGGGAACGCTTTGGCGGTCGGATCATGACCGAACGGCTGGAGCAGGGCGGGTACTTTGACATGGGACCTGCCTGGTTCTGGCCGGGGCAGCCACGCATTACCGCGCTCGTTTCACGTCTTGGCCTCAAGAAGTTTGATCAATATTCGACAGGTGAATTGACGTACGAAGACGAAAACGGCCGCGTGCAACGTGGCCGTGGTTTTGCGTCGATGGAAGGCTCATGGCGGTTGGATGGCGGTATAGGTGCGTTGACTCAGGCGCTTGCAGACAAAATCCCGGGTAAACGCAAAAAATTTAATGCGCGAGTGGTGTCCGTCGAGAAAACGCAGGCAGGTTGCCGTGCCATTCTGAACAACGGGGCGGTGATGGAGGCCGATCACATCGTTCTGGCTATGCCGCCCCGGCTGATGGCGGCGCTCACATTCGATCCGCCCCTGCCAAGTCAGGCCGTTCAGGCGATGAGCGACGTACCGACATGGATGGCCGGGCAAGCCAAGGCCATTGCCGTCTATGACAAACCGTTCTGGAGGCATGCGGGGCTGTCCGGGGATGCGATGAGCCGCCGGGGCCCGATAGTTGAGATCCATGATGCTTCGACCGCAGATGGCGGCGCACACGCGCTCTTTGGGTTTATCGGTGTTCCTGCACATGCCCGGTCCAACGAACAGACGTTGCGTCAGTCGATCCAGGCGCAACTGGTTCGTTTGTTCGGGGAGGAAGCCGCGACTCCCCGCGCGCTTTTGATCAAAGACTGGGCATTCGACCCTCTAACAGCCACGGATGCCGACACCGTGCCCGTCTATAGCCATCCCTCATATGGCCTTCCCTATGAGCTTCGGAACCTTTGGGATGGAGATCTTGTTCTCGCGGGAACAGAAGTGGCGCAAAGCTTTGGCGGCTTTGTCGAAGGGGCGCTGGAAGCAGCAGAGGCAGCTCGGAAAAAGCTGGGCTTGCATAAGTCCGCCGCTTAAGCAGGAAGAGAACACCAAAAAAGCGATCAGAATAAACCTGATCGCCTTTTGTGTTTGTCTAAATCTGACCCTAATGCCGACCAGCGGTCACTCCGCCGTCCACAGAAAGAATGTGCCCCGTGATCCAACTTGCCTGATCTGACGCAAGGAACATCAGCTCATCTGCGATGTCGGCCGGACGTCCGTTACGTCCTAGGGGATGGAACGTATTGAAGCCTGGGAGAGTTTCGGCGACCTGATCGGCCTCCATGAAAGTATTGCACACTGGCGTTTCCACAACGGCGGGCGCCACGGCGTTGACCCGGATGTTCTCGGACGCCAGCTCAAGCGCAAGGTTGCGGACAAGCGCGTGAACACCGCCATTGGCTGCAGAATACCCCGCAGAGGGCGTGGCACCCACAGCCTGCAATGCCCAAAAAGAGCCGGTTTGAAAACTCGCGCCGCCCCCACGTTTGATCATCTCTTTGGCTGCAGCCTGCGCCATGAAGAACTTGCTTTTCAGAATTGTGTCCGAGAACCAGTCATATTCATCGACCGTAAGGTCTAGAAAAGACCTTGGCGGGAACACGCCCGCGTTGTTAAACAGAACATCAACACCGCCAAAGGTTTCCCCCGTCTTGGCCACCGTCGCACAGCCGGCTTTGGGATCTGCGATGTCGCCCGCAACAAAGGCAACGCGTTAGCCTGGAGCGTCAATCACGGCCGTGGCGGATGCAAGCTTCTCCTGCTTTCACCCACCGATCACGGCCAATCCCCGCCGCAACAAAAACGACTAGCGACGTCTTTGCCAATACCCGAGTTGCCGCCCGTTACACTGGCTACCTTATCTTTGAAGATACCAAATTTCTAACTAGTGATAGATAGCTTACTACGCTAATCCACCTTGACCCACAAGCGAATTCTACCTAGTGATAGGTAGTAGTATTGGAATCGCAGGTTGCCATATGTCAGACCGCCGAAGCGCAATTTTGGACGCAGCCGAAAGGCGCATACGTGCGCATGGGTACAATGGATTTTCGTTCCGCGAGATCGCCGATGAGATCGGTATAAAATCTGCGAGCGTGCACTATCATTTTCCGACCAAGACTGACTTGGCTGCTGCTGTCGCCAAAAGGTATCGCGAGCGTTTTACCGACGCGCTTGAAAAAGCAGAGGCGCGCGGGACCGGAAAGATCGAAGCGTGGCGCGATCTCTTCCAAAACGCACTGAAGCGGGACGGGCTGATGTGCCTGTGTGGCATTTTGGCCGTAGAAGGGAATAGCCTTCCCGAAGACGTAGCGAAAGAGGCGTACGCCTTTCTGAAATTTGGCATTGACTCCTTGGATACGGCTGCTCCTGGCAGGGGCTTAACGATTTTGTCCCAATTGGAAGGCGCGATGCTCATTGCGCGCTCGGCGGGTGACGTCACTGTATTCGAAGACGCCACAAAACAACTTGCCGAATCTTAACTTTCTTGACGCGGACGGAGCGTACCTTGCTAAACGTAGAGAAATGAAGCGGCGATACAGAAGGTGACGCGCTGCCTCAAACTCTGAATAGCTTTCAGCTTGGTGTACTTAGCGATGCTATCGCGCTGAGTGTATTGCTGCCGTTCGTTGCAAGTGCCTCAACGACCAATTCGTCCCGCTTAAAATTTGTGCATCGCAACTTGCTCCAACCTCTGCGTTGCGGGACCAGCCGGACCTACAAAGAGGCCGGCTATGCACTATCGGTCTCCGGCGTGCTGCAAGGTTCTGGACGGCGTCATTGCCGCGACTCAAGCGCTGGCAAACCTACATCCAAGAACCATTGAATCGGGATCATTCAGCTGCCATTTGCGCGGTTGGCGTCGACATAGAAATCGCTCGCTCCTCGTCCGTCATGTCCTCAGCAATCCCGTCGAAAAGTGGAGTAGAAAGATACCGCTCGCCTGTATCCGGCAGCATCACGAGCATAACCGATCCGTCCGGGGCGCTTTCAGCCACCTGCATGGCGATCGCAAATGTGGACCCCCCAGATATCCCGGTGAAGATCCCCTCCTCTGCGGCGAGACGCCTGGACCATGCAATACCTTCCGCGCCGGCAACCGGGATCAGTTCGTCATAGTATGCATTGTCCAGAGTTTCCTGAAGCACGTACGGGATGAAATCGGGCGTCCAACCCTGGATAGGATGCGGTTCGAAGGCCGGATGACTTTCAGTGGGCTGATGTGCCTCGTTGCGGGTGTTCACGTAACCAGACCCCACGATCGCGGCGTTTGCGGGTTCTGTCAGGATGATCTTGGTGTCAGGACGATCCCGCTTCAGCACACGCGACACGCCCGAAACCGTGCCGCCCGTTCCATACCCGGTGACCCAGTAATCCAGTCGTTCTCCGTCGAAATCGCTCAGTATTTCCCTCGCCGTGGTGGCTTCGTGAATATCGGCGTTGGCACTTGTCTCGAATTGGCTGGCGAGGAACCATCCATTTGCTTCGGCCAATTCCTTTGCCTTGGAGTACATGCCAAAGCCCTTGAGTGCCCGAGGTGTCAGCACCACCTTAGCCCCAAGAAAACGCATCAACCGGCGGCGCTCGACCGAAAAGCTGTCTGCCATTGTGACCACGAGAGGGTAGCCCTTTGCTGCGCATACCATCGCGAGACCAATCCCGGTATTGCCTGAGGTCGCCTCAACAACCGTTTGTCCGGGCTTCAGCCGCCCTTCTCTTTCGGCGGCTTCGATGATGTTCAGCGCAAGGCGGTCCTTAACTGACCCAGCAGGGTTGAAGGCTTCAAACTTGACGTAAACCGTCACCTTGGCTGGCGCGATGTTGTTGATGCGTATGCACGGCGTGTCGCCGATCGTGTCCAAGACGCTGTCGTAAAGTCGACCGCGCCCGGAAGTGGTTCGAATTTCCATGTGCCCCTCCCATATCTCAATTTTTCCAATGTGACCAAGACTGCCATAAGCCCGGTGAAATTGATACACGTGCGCGCATGCGGAGAAAGCACAGCGCATCCCGAACCTCGAGCGAGGCGCGGTCAGGCGGTGTGTCGTCATCCGTCTTCTGGATCGTTCACAAAGTGCTTTTTGCAAAAAGTTGCCGCGCCACGTGGTTCAACGTCCGCTGCGTTCGTCATTGCGATCATTCAACACGACCCATCTGGCCGAGTTCCAAGCCGGCCGTTCGTGGCGCCATATCCAGACACCTGACGTGCAGACAAAGCTGACTGTCGAGCTTCATGCGGATTTCCCAAACACAAGATGTCTTTTCCACGCAACTCGTTTTTTGTTACGAAAGGACATGAACGGAGACCGCAGACTTTCGGCAGTACTCTCGGCCGATGTAGTAAACTACTCGGGCCAGATAAAGGCGGATGAGAACCGGACTCTCAGCGAACTCCGTGTCCTGCGCCGCGAGATATTTGATCCACTGGTCAGTGATCATCGCGGCAATATCATAAAGAAATTGGGTGATGGGTGGATAGTCGAGTTCAATTCGGTCTCTGACGCAGTGCGATGCGCACTGGATCTTCAAAGCCAAGTGTCCACTCAATCCTCGCTTAAACTGCGAGTTGGCGTTCATCTTGGAGATATCGTGTTCGACGAAGATGACATTTTCGGCGATGGCATCAACATCGCTGCTCGGTTGCAAGAAGCGTCCAACGAAGAAGCCGTGTTAATTTCCGATGTCGTCCATCGCAGTCTTGACGAACGCCTCGCCGAGCAGTTCCATCGCGCGGGCGAACGACAGTTCAAGAACGCCCCGTCGCCGGTCGACGTTTTTCAATGGTCGCCCCCCGGTTCCGCCCCACCGCGCGTGACGCCGGCTGGCCATGCAAAGTCTCTGCTGATCGGCGTCCTGCCCTTCGACAACCTTTCCTCTGACCCTGATCAGGAATTCTTTGCGGATGGTATTACCGAAGAAATCATTACCACCCTGTCAAAGCTACCAAACCTACTGGTCGTCGCGCGCAACTCGACTTTCGTTTACAAAGGGCGCTCAGTCGATGTGAAACAGGTTGGTCTGGAACAGGGTGTTGATCTTGTTCTTGAGGGAAGTGTACGCCAAAGCGGCAACCGTGTTCGCATCACCGCACAGCTAATTGATGCAAAATCCGGAATGCACATTTGGGCGGACCGCTATGATCGCCTCATGGAAGATGTCTTTGAGGTGCAGGATGAAATTGCCCTCAGAATAGCAACCGAGCTCCAGGTAGAGCTATTGACGGGCGAGATGGCTCGGTTCCGGGGTTCGGGGACCAAAAACCTGAATGCATGGGCGGCTCAACTTCAAGCCGTAGAAGCTTCGCGCAGGATAACAAAAGAAGCACAGGCTGACGCGCGCCGGTTTGCACAACAGGCCATTGCGCTCGATCCGGGATACTCTGCCCCTTATTGCACTTTGGGGTTCATATGTACCGTCGAAGCCCGGCATGGCTTTGCCGCGGACGGAAGCGCCGCGTTGGCCGAGGCACGTGACTGCGCGCGGCGGGCTTTGGAAATAGACAGCTACAACCCCGAGGCGCACGCAATCGCGGGTTTTGCGGATGCAATCGACGGCAGGCTGATACCGGCGATCGAGAAGTTCAACGAAGCCTTGGCGTTAAACCCAAACCATGCAGATGTAGCTGCACGGCTGTCTCTTACACTGGCGTTTAACGGTCAAGCGGACAAAGCCATAAAAGTTGCACAGCAAGCTATAACGCTGAACCCTCACTATCCGGGTTGGTACGCTGGTGTGTTGGGATTGGCCCTTCGGCTTGATGGCCGTTACGAGGAAGCCAAAGCTGCATTCACTGAATATGGTCAAAGGGTAGAAGGCTTCGGGCACCTCGACCTCGTGATCGTCCATGTAGAAATGGGCAATGTCGAGGCCGCGCGCGAAGAAGCACGATACGTGATGAAATACCGCCCGAGGTTTTGCATATCGGAATGGGCAAAGACTCAGCTTTTCTCTGATAGAGACCGATTGGAGAAAGACTGCGCGTCTTTGCGTTTAGCCGGCTTGCCTGAATAGGTGCACGCTTCACCAACGGCAAAGCGTTTTTTTGTGGAAAAGGCACTCTCTGTCACCAAGGCACGTCCGGACAAGAGGTGGTTCGCTTCATTTGAACCGTTTTGATCTGTGCCGTGCGTGAGTTTCTCTACTTCGGTCTGTCCATCGTTAGGCCGCTCTTACCCTCCCCGACTGATGTTTACTGATAATGATCGCGATTTGAACGCGAAGCCCCTAATATTCTTTGACATTGCTTCGCATAGACGCCGGAGGCTTTTTGTTTGGAGAGACACCTGGCTGCCATACTCGCGGCTGACATTGTTGGCTATAGCGCGCTTGTCAGTACTGACGAGGAAGCGACACTGAAAACGTTTCAGGTTCACTTTCGAGCGCTAGAGCCGCATGTGGCACTGAATGGTGGACGGCTTTTCAAAAAAACCGGTGACGGTTTTCTTGCAGAGTTTCCTTCGGTTGCGGATGCTGTGGCGTGTGCGGAAACGATGCAGCGCCAGATGGCTCAGCGGAACGCGACCCGCGGACAAAGCCCGGAGATGCAATTTCGCATGGGAATTCATGCAGGTGATGTTTTTGACGACGACGGTGACATTCTAGGTGATGGCGTCAATAT
This sequence comes from Ruegeria sp. AWH4_226, assembly GCF_056159225.1. Lineage (NCBI taxonomy): Bacteria > Pseudomonadati > Pseudomonadota > Alphaproteobacteria > Rhodobacterales > Roseobacteraceae > Ruegeria > Ruegeria sp. AWH4_226. The sequence goes on from NZ_JBSWUU010000001.1 coordinate 1,654,902, forward strand.
CGCAGCCCGACTGGAAGGTCTGGCACCTCCCGGCGGGATCGTGGTTTCAGCGCGGGTTTACGAAGAGGTTGTCGGCAAAGTAGATGTCTCGTTCACCGAACTGGGGGCGCAATACCTCAAGAACATTGCACGCCCTGTGACGGCTTATGCAGTTCGGGCCTCCTTCGCCCCTGCACCGCCGATTGTTCACTCTCACCCTTAAAAACCCTCTGTTGCCGTGTTGGCGTTCGAAAATCCATCGTCTGACGCAGAACAGGAATACTTTGCGGAAGGTGTTACTGAAGACATTATTACCAGCTTGTCCAGAGTGCCCTGGATATTCGTGGTCGCGCGAAACTCTTCTTTTTCTTACAAGGGTCTTTTGGTTGACGTGCGCCGCATCGGTCGCGAACTTGGCGTTCGCTATGTACTGGAAGGTTCTGTACGTGGATCTGGAAACCGCCTGCGGGTTACAGGTCAGCTGATTGATGCAGAAACCGGGGCGCATGTCTGGGCGGATCGATACGATAGTAAGCTACAAGATATTTTTGACCTCCAGGACAAGATTACCGAGGCCGTCGTTGCCTCAATTGCGCCCGGGATCAGACAAGCAGAAATTGTTCGGTCTGCTCACAAACGTCCAGATACCTTGGGCGCATATGATCACTTTCTGCGAGCGCAGGCTTTGATCTACAGGTTCAATTTCAACGAAGCGGACGACCAACTGGCAAAAGCTCTCTCGCTCTCAAGTGAATACCCGTTGGCCAGCGCACTTCGAGGTTGGATCCGAACTCTGCTTTGGAACCCGGACACGCGCCCAAGCAAGGAACGATTTGACTACGCGGTGCAGCTGGCACACGAGACACTCAATGCATCGCATATTGACTTGGAAGCCCAAGCCTATGCCGGTTATGTCCTCGCTTTTCTCTCGGAAGACACGGAATACGGCTTGTCACTGGTGGATCGCGTGGTCGAAACAAGCCCGAACTGTGTTTCAGCCTGGGGCTCCAGTTGTTTGCTGCACGGGTTGATGGGTGATGCGTATACGGCACAAGCTCATGCCAAGGAGGCTCTCCGGCTCAACCCCAACGATCCGCTGAACTACAGGGTGTATATGGGAGTCAGCCTATCGCAAATTGCAGAAGAGAACTGGCACGATCTCAGAGAAACCGCCCGGAAAATGCGCGCGTTTCACAATACAGTAACTGTTTTTCGCTTGAATGAACTTGTCGCTGAGATGGCTCTCGGTAATACGGCGCGAGCCAAGGAACTCGCATGTATTCACATGTCGCGCGAACCCGATTTTAGCGTTTCACTATTCAGGAATATGCGTGCCCGCATCTCAATAGCAAAGCCGGAAATCTACAACACTTACTACACGATGTTGGCGGCTGCAGGTATTCCCGATTAGCACCAACATTTTGAGTTGAGCGACCCAGATCGCGTTGGAAGGTCTGTCACCTAAGAATAGCACAGCCGGTAACATGGTAAGGTGGTAGAGGGAGCCCCAGCGGAAAGTGTGGTAATCATGGAAAGCGACCCATTTGGAGCCGAGCAGAGGTTACCGTGACTACCGATTTGAAAAGTTTGAATGACGAAGTTGCAGCCCTGCGTGAACGAGAAGCGGCAACGCGCGAAATTCTGCGCGTGATCAGCGCGTCTCGGACTGATCCTGCACCTGTTTTTGAAACAATCTTGACCAACGCAGCGCGCCTTTCAAACGCACCTTCGGCCAATCTGGTCGTCCTAAATGAGATGCGCAGTCATTGGACACTGGAAGCGCATTATGGTGAAGGATTGCGCCATCTAAACGTAGGACAGACAACCCGTTTATCGGACAGTAACTTGGTCCCGGCCCAGTCGATGCATACAGCCTCGATCGTCCAAGTTGAAGATTTGATGGACACAGACTTGTACCGCAAAGGGGATCCCGGTCGGGTCGCGATGGTTGAAATGGAAGGCATGCGGACCATCGTAGGTGTTCCCCTTCTGCTTGAAGGCGAAGCAATAGGTTGCATCACGTTGTTCCGACGTGAGGTAAAGGCCTTTAGCAACGATGAGATTAAGCTGGTGGAAACCTTCGCCGCGCAGGCCGTCATTGCGATCGAGAACGTACGGCAGTTCCGCGAGGTTCAGATGCGGCTTGAACGCGAAGCGGCCACTGCGGAGGTTTTGAGCGTCATCAGTCGAAGCCGGTCGGACGCACAGCCGGTGTTCAGTGCGATCCTGGAGAATGCTGCACGTCTTTGCTCTGCGCCGCATGCGCTTTTGCTTCTGCGGGACAACGACGACGAACACCTCGTGGTAGAAGCAAGCAATGAGGCGAAATCTGCTTTTATTGATCAGCTTCGGGAGACGCCGCATCGGCTTGACAATGATGCAAGCTATGCTGTGCGCGCGGTAAAGGAACAACGTGTCCTACACATTCCGGACCTTCGCGAAGCCAAACCCGCGTCCGAGCACGTCCCGCAGATCAAACTCGCCTTGGATCTCGAAGGGATGCGAACGGTCTTGCAAGTTCCATTAAAACAAGGAGAAACAGCGATAGGCGTAATTGCCTTGTATAAGCTGGAAGTCGCGCCCTTTACCGATGATCAGATCAAGCTCGTTGAAACCTTCGCTGCTCAAGCAGTGATCGCAATCGAAAACACCAAGCAATTGCGAAACCTTGAGGCACTAAACGCAGAACTTGGCGAGCGGGTCGATCAACAAGTCGGAGAGATCGAGCGCATGGGTCGATTGAAACGGTTTCTTCCGTCTGCAGTCGCCGATGCAGTCGTTACATCGGGTGACGACAGTTTGCTGGCCTCGCATCGCGCGCTTGTCGCGACCTTGTTCTGCGATTTGCGCGGATTCACGGCCTTTTGTGAAAGCGCTGAACCAGAAGAAACCATCGAAGTGTTGCAGACCTACCATCAGGAGATGTCCATATTGATCGACGAGTATGGCGGTGGTGTGGATCAGCGGGCCGGTGACGGGATAATGGTTATCTTCAACGATCCAATCACAGTTGACGATCCAGCGGGCGACGCTGTGCGTTTGGCGGTGGCAATGCGCAACAAGATGCGCGAACTCTGCTTCAACTGGAAAAAAATGGGCCATCGGCTCGGCTTTGGAATCGGCATCTCCTACGGCTACGCCACTGTCGGGATCGTAGGCTCCGAAGGTCGCTTCGACTACACCGCTTCAGGAACGTCGATCAACACAGCCGCGCGGCTATGCGACATGGCCGAAAACGATGAGATTCTCATTTCTCCCCGAACCTGGGCCGCAGTTGAAGGCGAGCTGGAAGCTGAAAGCCGGGGAGAGGTAAAGATCAAGGGCATAAGGGAGCCTGTCGAGGTCTTCGCTGTGGTTCAGGGATAGATTTGAACGAATAAATCTAGAGACCCCAGCAATCTCAGTGTCTGCCGTGGCTTACGAACCTATAGCGTGGTCAGTTGCTGGCAGCGTCGACGCTGAGATGGTGGACGACTGCTGCTAACTGTCAGGTTACTGAGAATGCGATCTGCCCAACGGCTCATGCGTTCCCCTTCCGGTATGGGCACCACGCATAGCCATCTGACAATAGAGAATGTAACAAAGCGCGGGTCACCTTAAAGTCACCCAACGAGGCGCCTCACCACGAGGGAGCAGATTTGACTGTTCAAGTTGCAGGTTGTAACCCGGCAAGCGAGGGTAAAAAGCAAGGACAAGACCCGAAGATGCAGGTTGCTATCCACGCAGGCGCGGCTTTTACCGACGAAGGGCGCGTGTTGAACTCGCTAAAGAAAAACTCTGCCACCCTATCTGCTACGGGGGTCAGGTTCTTTGGATGGCGGCGATATAGTCGTATCTTCAAACCCGCCTTTGACACGATAGAAGACGAGGCTGTGCATCTTACCTCCTATCAAAACCTCAAAGCCATCCTTCCAACCGGAACTGATACGCGACGCACGATCTTTTGCAGTGGCAGCTTTGCGGGCGATCAGGCAGAAGCACTGAAAGACGGGCAACTCTATCCGCAAGCTGGTCAAAGAATGGCGCTTCTGGAACAGGTCTATAGCGACCATCAGGTTGAGCTGCTGATGGGTCTCAGAAATCCAGGAAGCTTGATCCCAAAACTGCTGATGTCGCTTCCGGAAGAGGGGCGTGATGACATCCTTCGCAACACAGACCTGAGCTGTCTTAGCTGGATTGGTATGGTCGAAGATATCCGAGACCTTGCGCCAAGCGTACAGATCACCTTGTGGAGCAATGAAGACACGCCCTTTATCTGGGGCGATATCATGCGTGCACTATGTGATTTGGACGAAGACGTCGCTTTGGCTGATGAGTATGAGCTTTTGTCGAGCTTGCTGGATGAAAACGGCCGCGAGAAAGTCCTGGAATTGACCGGTCAGGATGTGCAAATCGAAAGGTCAGAGCTAAACGACGTACTTGCACAGATCTTCGAAGATCATGCAGAACCCGAGAAGGTTGAGGAAGAACTCAACATGCCCGGCTGGAGCACCGAGATCATAGACGCGTTTTCAGAGCTCTACGAACAAGATCTCGAAAGGTTGAGCGCGACGCCCGGTGTCCGTGTCTTGAAGCCCTGACAATCCCGGCAGCCGCCCGTTTGGCCGAATGTGTCAGGCGGACTGACCTCGACTTGAACACCAACCGATCCTTGCGCTTGCGGACGCGGCCACAAAGGGCTGTACTATTCCGAAACCGGAACACTGGAAAGAAAGAGGCCCTCTGTTTGCGCTCAAGCCCAAACCTTCCACCGCTCTTGTCCCTTCGCGCTTTTTCAGCGGTGGCGCGGCTGCTGAGTTTCCGCAAGGCAGCAGAGGAGCTGCTGATTTCCCAAAGCACGATCAGCCATCACATCCGACAGCTTGAAAACATGCTCGGTACACCGCTGTTCGTGCGTCATGCGCGCAGCGTGTCTTTGACGCCCGAAGGGGAGCGCTATCTCATTCAAATCGACGCTGCCTTCCGGACCATCACAGATGCAACAGCAGAGCTTCGGGCCGGGGCCGGACTGCAAACGCTGCGCGTGACGGCGCTCCCGTCCTTTTGCTCATTGTGGCTCGTGTCGCGTCTTTCTTCTTTTTCAAAAGCGCATCCAGAGATCGAAATCGAACTTGATCCATCGCTTGAAAATGTCAGCTTTGCGCGGGACGAGGCCGATCTGGGCATAAGATACGGAACCGGCCCATGGACCGGAGTTGATGCCACGCTTCTGCGTGTCGAAAAGATTGCACCCGTTGCGCATGCTGCAAGAACCACTTCGCTTGACAATATGTCAGACGAGCAGATTCTACTCAGCCTCAAAAAACACGAATGGCAAGTATGGGCGAAATCGCAAGGCGTGAAACTGACCGGTGCGAAACGCATGCCGCTGACTGATTACAACCTAGTCGTCCAAGCCGCGATTGACGGATCTGGTGTGGCAATCGGCCGTCAGTTGCTTGTTGATCCGCTCGTGCGCGCCGGTCGGCTAAAGTGGCTTGCAGACCCCAAGGTTGTGGACCAACGCCTTGGCTATTGGCTGGTCAGCGCCAAGGGACGCGCCTTTACTCCAGCAATGTCAGTTTTTGCCGATTGGTTGACCGAGGCTTTTGCCGAGATCAAAAGCTGAAGCGTCAGCACTCAGCCATCTAAAAAATAGATCTCTCGTGCGCGTTTTTCGAATTGGTAAGGCGTCGAGCACCACATTACGTCCCCTATGTAGCGGAAAGGAGAACGCCCAACAGGCGTCTCGTGAAACTGCGCGCCCGTTGGAAAGGTTACACCGTTTTGCCTGCCGGGAGGCGGGCTTCCTCAACTCAGAACTCAAATTCTGTTTGCACATTGGAAGGATGCCGGGATGAGCCCGTTCGAGCCACTCGCCCACAAGAGTAACTTCACACGCCGCAAAATGCTGCAGTTGACCGTCGTCGCAGGCGCGCTCGGCGCGGGCCTGCGGCCATCTCAAAGTTTTGGAGACTCCAATATGACCAAAATAACCCCCGCCGTACCGTCTGACGCCACTTTTGACGGCACCTGGCCTTTTGCTGCAAACTACACGGACGCACCCGGCTATCCCGCCCACTATATTGACGTGGGAGAAGGGCCCGAGACTTTGCTGTTACTGCATGGCGAACCCACGTGGAGCTATCTGTTCCGGCATCAAATCGCTGAATGGTCGCGCCATCATCGGGTTATTGCTGTCGACCATATGGGTTTTGGCAAAAGCGCCACGCCAAAGGACCGAACCTATTGGTTGCAGGATCATGTCGACAATCTGGAGGCGGTCGCCCTTGCCCTCGACCTCCGAGACGTGACGCTTGTGATGCATGACTTTGGCGGTCCGACCGGCATGGGGTTTGCAGTTCGCCACCCCGACAGGGTCAAACAGATTGTCTCGGTCAACGGACCAACACCACTGGGCCAGCCTGACCTGATTGATCGGCTGGTCGCGAATGCGGGTGATGCGCCGTGGTTTCAATGGATTCTCAAGGCACATGACAACGGCACGCTTGAGCCGCTGTTAGGCCAGCTGGATTATACCATCCTCTCAACTTTGAAACTGAACGGCTTTGAAGACCCCTCGATCGTGACGGACGCCTGGCTGGACGCCTACCGCGCACCTTTCCCAACACCGGCCGAGGCTGCCGGAGCTATCGGATGGGCCAAAGGGTTTGCGGCCGGGGCGCACAAGTTCGAAGAACCCGATGCGGCAACCCGGAAAGCGATCAGCGCAAAACCCGCGCTTGCGCTTTGGGGTGAAAAAGACCGGACACTTCATGCCAGGCATTTTCTTCCGCTATTCGAGGCCGCATTCCCGAACGGCAAAATACATCGCCTTCCCGAAGCAGGCCACTACAGCCCGGAGGACGCCCCGCAAGAGGTGACCAACCACGTGCTGTCCTTCCTTGGGTAAACCTGATCCGCGGCTGCTCAGCCAAGTCTGAGCGGCCGCATTAAAAAGCTTTCGATGGGCTGAGGGCTTTGGGGAAACATAAAATACTTCCAGCCCGGCAAGGCAAGCCATCTCGCATGGCTGTTTCTAGTTCATGCCAAGGGCTTCTTTATTATGTTGGCTCAGAAACCGAGTCGTAGCTTAGTTTACTATTCGCTTTGGCTTTGAATCGGTTCTCAGCCGCTCCATAGCCACCAAGCCACGAAGATCCGTTGCGGAAGTGAATAAAACTGAAGTTCGTCTTCAAAAAGTTCAAGTCGCTGTATGAGTCTGCGATAGATCTCACCCAGATTCCCAACCGTGAACCGAAGACATTTCAGAGCAGAAGTCCTGAGCTCAGTAAGGTGCCCAGCATGTCAGCTGTGCGGCGTAAGGTCATCAAAACTTAGCCACAAGGCTTTGAAAAATGACGTCACTTTCGTTTTCTTGAGCCGATCCCAACAACATTTCCGCTGTCACGTATGTTGCGAATATCTGCTTCCAGGTTTTCTATTTTGGTTTGAAGCTTTTCTTTCTCGATAAGCCAAGATTGTGCCTCAGATGACATCACTCTTATTGCTTCTTGAAGAAATGAAATCGAGTCCCGCCTGGCTTTCTTAGATTTCCGTTTGGCGGCAGTGTCAGATCTCTTGTGTTTCTTTAACCAGGCTTTGACGTGCTCGCGAAGGTCTAGATGGCGCTCGTTCCTCAAGTAGTTAACACCAAGACCAGATCTTCGCAGAACCTCTGCCATTGAAAGGCCAAGAGGCCGATCAGGGTCCTTGGGATCACAATAATAACCTCGCGCAGAAATGCTGCGTTGATGTTGAGTTGAGCTGCGCGCCATTTGGGCAGCACATCGACAAGACGTCCGGCCTCTAGGTCTTTCTCTACAAACCAACGAGGCATGAAAGCGGATGAAGAGTTTTGGCCAGCATTGCTGGAGGTTGTGCAAGAGCAAGTGGTGGAAGTCGTGCCAAAGCCCGACGAGGTTCCGGAGTGGACAGACGAGTGGATCGCTGAGAACAAAAGAGGCGAAGTTTATTCAGTAAAAGAAGTCTTCGGGCGCCCGTTGCAGGATGTTCCTCTGGATGACTTGATCGCAGAGCTTCAAGCTCGTCGCAAAGAGGGTCCGGAAGTCTGGCTAGCATTGCGCAAGATGATTTTCGAGCAAATCGCCGATTTTGCACAGCGTCCGGCCGACGCGCCCAAATGGCGGGATGAATGGATCAAAGAGAACACCTGGGATCTAGTGACTGACGACGATGATGTCGAGATCACTGATGGTAGCGGCAACGTGTTCGACGACCTCGGGATCGAAGACCCGAGGAAGAAGACTTAGTGATGGGGCCCGAGCATTTCAGCTTGATCTTATCCGCGGTGATCATTGTCGCGTTGGCGATCTACGTCAGACAAATCGTCTACACCGCTGGAAAAGATCGCGAAGTCGATCCAGAGCAAGTACAAAGGATCATGCGAGATCTGGACTACAGCCACCTGGACCGAGTGATGAACCGGCGAAGGAAGGGGTAGCCGGATGTTGAAGGTGGTTGTCTATGTTGGTGATCAAGAGGTTGCTCGAGCCATTGCTGAGAACGATTCAGAACTCGCGGACGTGTCCGATTACAATATCCGAATGAACGAACGGGCCGCTAAACAGCTGGGCATTAAAGAAAAAGGCCTTGGCGGCCGGATTAAAGGCCACCCTCGAAATCTGACGGTTTGGGCGCTCGTCCGCAAGATTGCGGACCTTTGGCTTGCAGGGACTGGTGTAGGTGAAGAAAGAGTTGAGGCAGAGCTGCTGCCGATGATCCGCAAGTCAATCCGCGAACTAGATGAGAGGGTCGAAAAGGAAACGAACCAGAGCGAAGATTGGAATGCTGTGATCAAGCAGATTTCTGATGATGAGCCTTATTCCCTGGGCTTCTACGCTGACAAATTTGAGTCGTGGACAGCGGACGAGATAGAAGCTCTTCGATGTGATGTAGTTGAGACAGCGACAGAGGAAGAACTAATGGCCGAGGTCGAACGCCGGCGAAAAGCTGGGCTACTGCCCAAGGAGGCCTCGAATGATGGCTTCTCAGATCTGGTTGATGATCTCTGGGGCAAACTCGATACAGACCCAGACCGCTAGTACAGCCTACCTGCCGCCATTACCGAATATTTAACATAAGCTGTCCCATTGGCGCTGAAGTCAGACAGTTTTACTATCCGCAATCGCCCTCGCAGCACTCGTTTTGCTCTGGCTATGAGTTTTGTTTTAAGATGTTACTCAGCCTCTTCTTCAATTTCAGAAACCAATTTGGTCAAAGTAAGACCCAGTGCACCACTGAGAAGTTGCAGCGTTCCGAGTGTTGGTTGATGCCGGCCGGATTCCAGAAGTGAGATGTATTGCATGCTTCGGTTCGCATGGGTGGCAAGCTCTTGTTGCGAAAACTCCTTGGCGAGCCTGTGACGACGCAAAACTCTGGAAAATGCTGCTAGTAATTGGTCTTCTGGTGCGTTCGCCATGTTTTGACAAATCGCCCACGCAACGCTAGTCGTCTATACAGTATACTTTGAATCTCAGAGTAAATTCCAACAGCACAAAGGTTTGGCAACAAGCGGGGGCCGTTACATGGCAGAAAGAGTTCGTCTGACAGAAGCCCAGATGATTGAAATACTGAACAGACTGGAAATGCGCTTCTTGGAGCGAATGGCTCTCGACAAAGACCACAAGACTTTTGTCAAACCGCACCTTGCTTCGGGTGAAAAGCCAGCTCGAAACGGTGGTAGGCCACGGTCTCAATATGTTGGGCAACTGCATCTATCGATTTTGGAAGAAGATGAAGCCTGGTTCAAAATGACTGCACAAGCCAACAACCTTCAGTACGGAAAGTTCTTCACGTACTTACGACAAATCTTCGAGCAACACGGTTAGGTTCGTAATGGAAGAACGCAAAAAGCCAAACTAGCTTTTTTGCTTAGAACAGGCGCGGGCGTCTAAAGGGGTATTCAATCCAAACACCCGTTAGTGATTCGCAAGGATAACCGCACTGCAATCTGGGGCTGCGATGTTTGATGTCTCCGCCCCAGATAGCAGTGCTATGTCGCTCTTCTTGGCATTCGCCAGCCCTTATCACCACTCCAAGGGCAAGTGACCTGAGTCTCAGAGCTGGTTCATAGACTCGGTTTTAGGTCATACCAAGAATTTCTTTGTACATCTCGATAACGGCTTCTTGCTCTGCAATATCGTCTTTGTCTCGTTTTCTCAGAGAAATAATGCTGCGCAGGGCCTTCACGTCGTAACCCCGAGATTTACTTTCGGAGTACACTTCCTTTATTTGATCAGCGATATCTTTTTTCTCTAATTCCAAACGCTCGATACGCTCAACAAATTGGCGAAGCTCACCGGAGGTGACTTTGTAGTTTGCTTCCGCGTCTTCGGTCATGCTCATCTTGCTGTTCCTGATTCTGGCCTGTTGTGGTGAAGGAATACCTGCTGCACGTCATGTATTCCGCTTGGTTTATGTTCCTAAGAACAAAAGTCCCACTGGGTTTCAGTAGGGCTTTTGGCATCCCCTGGTTTCAATACTGCAACAGCGGGTATCATGCCGGATACAATGCCACTGCCTAGGCCGCAAGCATCCAATCCTACCGCACTTGTGAATAAGTGGGCGATCCGCTAAGCGCAGACGGAAATGATACGCAAATGTGGGGAACCATGTTCGAAGTCATCACCTGGGGCGGTGCCGCCCTGTCACTCGCCGGGCTGCTGGGCCTCGTTTGGTGTATCCTGCGTGTGATGAAAGCGCGCAGATCCGGTTTGTCAGACGACGAACTGCGCGCAGTTGTTCAAGGTGTTCTGCCGTGGAACTTGGCGGCTCTTTTTCTTTCCGTGATCGGCCTGATGGTGGTGATCGTTGGAATATCCTTTGGCTAACAAGCTGTAATCAGACCGGCAAGTTGTCGAAGCGCGCTTCCATTGCGTCTTCGCACAGCGCAGCATCAAGACGGCGCAGGCGCGATGGCACATGCACCCCTTGCTGGCGCATTCTTTCGATCACCTTGGTGACACTCGGTTGCAATGCGATGCGCGTGTCGAGGCTTGCTCCGTTCAGCTTTTTCTCAAGCTGTTCGGCTTCGGAATACAAATTTACTGCTGACATAATATCCTCCCATTAGTGTTATCATATCCGGAAAGAAGTAACTGTTTTACGACTTGGTTACCCTACGTCATTTGCACGCGGAATCTCGCCGGTGACGCGTGCAAAAACTGGACCCAGATAAGAATTGTATAAAATTTACTCGAATTGTGACCGCCTTGCTTTGACTAGCATCAAACTGCGTAGTGTTGATCGCAACAGAATCTGCAACTAATACTTGATTAGATGGCCGCTGCTGAGGACCTCATGACACCGAAAGTGAAGCCTTTTTTTGATCCCGGCACGTTTACGGTTTCTTATATCGTGCAGGAACCCGAGGGGCTTGGATGCGCCATTATCGACAGCGTTCTGGATTTCGACCACGCCTCTGGCCGCACAAGCACACGATCCGCGGATCAGATTGTGGACTATGTTGGGGCGAATGATCTGCGGGTGGAATGGATACTCGAGAGCCATGTCCATGCAGACCACCTGTCTGCGGCCCCCTATCTACAGCAGGAACTGGGTGGAAAGATCGGGATCGGCGATCAGATCGTGACTATCCAGGAAACTTTTGGAAAAATCTTTAACGAAGGCACCGAGTTCCAGCGCGACGGCAGTCAATTCGACGCCTTGTTTCGCGTGGGTGACAGCTTTCACGTTGGTCAGATGCGCGGCGACGTTTTGCACACCCCTGGCCATACACCCGCCTGTCTGACCTATGTTATCGGCGATGCCGCTTTTGTCGGTGACACCTTGTTCATGCCCGATTTTGGTACCGCGCGTTGTGACTTCCCGGGCGGGTCATCCGCAACGCTGTTCAACTCGATCCAAAAAATCCTATCGCTACCGGATCAGACACGTATCTTTGTCGGCCACGACTACAAGGCACCGGGGCGCGATGACTACGCCTGGGAAACTACGGTAGGTGAACAAAAAGCGTTGAACGTTCATATCGGACAAGGTCGCTCAATCGAAGAATTCGTGGAAATGCGCGACGCACGCGACGCCACACTGCCAATGCCACGCCTGATTCTGCCGTCGTTGCAGGTCAATATGCGTGCAGGCCAAATGCCGCCAGCGGATGAAAAGGGCAACGTGTTCCTCAAGGTGCCTTTGAACAAACTCTGAAACGCTGGCTGCGATCTTACAAAGGAAGAAGAATGCAAACTGAATGGATTTTAGGCCTTGGCGGAGGCCTTCTGATTGGGCTGGGTGCTGCAATCTACCTGCTGGGTAATGGGCGCATTATGGGGGCAAGCGGCATTTTGGGTGGTCTGATCGACGGCAGCGACCGCTCGCTTGAAAGGCTTGGTTTTTTGGCCGGTCTTATTGGCATGCCCTTGTTGTTGCATCCTCTGATCTCGCCCGCGACTGAGACTCATCTCACCGGGAACATCACAATCGTGATCGTCGCAGGCCTTCTGGTGGGGCTGGGAACACGCATCGCCAATGGTTGCACGTCGGGGCACGGTGTCTGTGGCATTTCCCGGTTCTCTTTCCGTGGGATTGCCGCCACTCTCGTCTATATCGCGGCCGGAGGTGTAACAGTCGCCCTGCTGCGCCATGTCTGGGGGCTGATCTGATGCGCATGTTGGTTTCGATTCTGGCCGGGTCCCTATTTGGCACAGGCTTGCTGATCTCGGGCATGACCGACACGACAAAAGTGTTGGGTTGGTTGGATGTTTTTGGCAACTGGGACCCAACGCTTGCCTTTGTAATGGGCGGCGCAATCCTTCCAATGCTGCTTGCATGGCGATTGACAACAAACCGCCAACCCCTGACCGGCGGTCAATTTCCAGCGAAAAGCGCACCTGAGTTGAATCGCCGCCTCATTCTTGGGTCAACCCTATTTGGAATGGGCTGGGGTCTGGCAGGGTTGTGCCCCGGCCCGGCGCTGGCATCGCTCAGCTATGGCGGAATCGGCGGTGTGACCTTTCTGATCGCTATGATTGCAGGAATGGTTGCGGCCCCATCGGTTGGTGCCCAACTGGACAGATCAGCGAACCCGGCCTAAGCAATACCCATGGAGATTCGCCCTATTACACCCCGCTATGCTGTCTCGCCGCAAATAACGGTCGAGGACGTTCCAGCAATCGCCGAAGCCGGCTTTGTCAAAGTGATCTGCAACCGACCCAATACCGAGGTTCCGGCAAGTCTTCAGTCGGACGCAATCGGAGAAGCGGTACGCGCGGCTGGTATGGAGTACGAAGTTCTCGAGCTGACTCACCAGACGATGACACCCGAAAACGTCGCCCTGCAACGCGAAATGGCCGAAAACTGTGATGGACCAGTTTTGGCCTATTGTGCCTCGGGCACGCGGTGTTCTGTGGTGTGGGCATTGGGTCAGTGCGACCGAATGAGCACGGATGACATCCTGCACGCTACAACCACCGCGGGTTATTCGCTCGAAAATCTACGCCCGATCCTTGATCAGACACGTGCCGGTTTGGATTGAGCTAGCTGTGATCTTCAGGCTCGTTTTCTGACGTAGCCAGCCCTGTAAACTGCGCAGGGTCGACAAGCAGATCCTCTGCTTCAGCAAAGTTCAGGTCAGGCTCAATGTCATTCATCGCGGGTGGATCGAACAGGGCGGGTACCTGCGAAATCTCAGTCTGCATCGGGATCTCAGGTTCCGGGTGCGGCATCATGGACGAAGGCGTGTCTGAAAACTCCTCGCTCTCGGATTGCGGCAACGGTGTTAGAGTCTCGTATTCGTTCAGGCGAACAGCGCGCATTCCACTACACTGTCCCAAACGACCAATCGCCGTGCGCGTTCGGTCGATAGTCATCACTTCGGCCCGATCCAGCCTTGATCCTGTTAACGGCAGCACGTCACCAATCACCAGGTCAGACAGCGTTGCCAGTGGCAGTGACATTCGACAGATCACGGTATTGAGTTCAGCCCGTAAGACCCCGGATGCTTGTTCAAGCTTGGGGCCCTCGTCCTTAGACAGAAGTGCATCGTTTTCCTCGTCCGAGCGATCCGGCAAAAAAAGGGCCACGCGACCTTGCCGTAACCCGCCACCCAATTCAACAGTCACCTCAAACGTCCGATATACGTCTTCAACCATCGCCAGAGTCAACGTGCGCAGGTCAGAAAAGCGCGCGGCAAATTCGAACCCGGCCAAAGCGTTTCGATCTGCCGGCGCATCCACAAGCTCGACCGCCCGCGACAAAATATCTTCGATCAGCGGGGCCACCATTGCCGCGTCTGTGTGTGTGAATGCGCGGGGTGCGGGATCGTCTGCCAACATCTCGCCAAAGGTTTGTATTTGCACAATGGCCGCAACGACACCAAGCTCCATGCAGACTGATGCTGCCTTACCGTTGCGATCCACAAATCGTAGCAACAGCCAGTCTTCCCCGATCCCATCCGTTAGTGCATCCGTTGATCGGCTTGACTGTTTTGCACCGATAACAGCCAAGGGTAGCTGCAGCCGGTCGCTGGCGGCACGGGCGAAAGCCAGTCGCAGCGCGCGCAAGATTGAACGTGGCTTTTCTTCCTGCTCTTCCCGCCCTACCGAAAGCTTGCGCGCCAAAGCTGCGCTGACCGTTTGCGTCATGCCCGAATCCGCTGTGTATTGCTGCGTCTGGCCTTCGGTCTAACCCAGCTCTGGTTAAGAATAACTTTACATCTGTGTCACTGAGCGGCCTGTTGATACGCCAACGGCAACCTCACACGGAATGCTGCACCGCCCTGCCCGGGTAGATACATGATCTCACCGCCCAAGCGTTGCATGATCTCTCGGCAGATCGCCAACCCCAGCCCGGCGCCGCCAGCCTTGTCACCGCCAACGCGGGCAAATTTCTCAAATACCACCGACCGCGCCCCGGGCGGGATACCGCTGCCGTTGTCGATGAAATCGATCACCACATGACCACCCACATCATGGGCTGAAATCGTAAGCTCCGGCTCATCTGCGTCGCAGTATTTCAGGGCATTCGAGATCAGATTGATGAACACCTGCCCCAACCGATCCAGATCGGTTTGCAGCGGGATACGCTCGGCTGCCTTTGTTCGGCGCACTGTGAGGGTTTTGCCGGTTCCCGCCAGCGTACTGGACACGGCCCGATCCAAGACGGAACGCAGCGTATCATCACCAACATTCAAACTGACGCGACCGCTTTCCAGAACGCTCAGGTCCAGCAAATCGTCCAGCAGCCGGGTCAGGCGTAATGCCTCATCGTGGATTATCGCGGCATAGCGCGTCTGCTCTTCAGGGCTCAACTCGTCAGCATCGCGCATAATCTCGGAAAAAGCGCGGATCGAGGTCATGGGTGTACGCAGCTCGTGGCTGACCTGACTCAGGAAACTGTCCTTCTGTTCGGAGATTTGCCTCAGCTTGGCGTTGGCCTCGCGCAATTGCCGCGCGGTACGGGTAAGTTCGGCTGATTTCGCTTCAAGCTGACCGGAATACTCCAGCAACTGTGCGGACTCGTCGGCCACGGCCAGCAGGTCCTGAACTGAAACGGACGAGCCGCCAACGATCTGACCGATCATCGCATGCGCGGTCGCAGCCCCGACGGACCCGCTAAGCTCGCGTTCCAGGCGTTCGAGAAAGGCTGGCGTCGGCTCGGGCAGAGTGGACCTGCCACCTTGTTTTTCGGCTTCGGCCTGAAAGAACTCGTGCGCGGGGCTAGCGCCCAGAATACGCTGAGTCATGATCATCAGATCCTCGCTCTGCGCCACCGAACCGGTCCAGCCACGCGGTGCGACGGAATGATCAAAGACGTTGACGAATTGTGCGGCCTGCAAACGCTCTAACGGGCTGGGGAAGCTCAACAAAGAGGCCACGCAAAACGCGATCGTATTCAGAGACAGGGACCACATGACAGTGTGCACCATCGGATCCATCCCTTCGATTCCGAACAGCGCCTGCGGACGCAGCCAGCTCAAACCAAATGGGCCGTTTAGGAAAACAGTCTCGGGCATCAACACGCCGCCCATCCCCGGCAGCAGCAGCGTGTAGATCCAGAGCAAGAACCCGACCGTCAAACCCGCAAGCGCGCCGGTGCGTGTCGCCCCGCGCCAGAACAATCCGCCAACCAGGGCCGGCAGTATCTGCGCAATGCCGGCGAACGCTATCAGTCCGATCGACGCCAAAGCCGCGCCGCCACCGGACAAACGATAGTAGAAAAATCCCAGCGCCATGATCACGGCAATCGATATGCGCCGTGCAAGCAAAACGATATGTCGGACATCACCAGATACAGATCCCGACCCTCCCTGCGTGCTCAGCCATATGGGCATGACCACATGGTTCGAAACCATCGTCGACAGCGCCATCGCCGTCACAATGACCATCGACGTGGCCGAAGAGAACCCGCCAATGAATGACAGCATCGCCAACCAGTCATTGCCTTGCGACAAAGGTACCGTCAGCACAAACAAATCCGGGTTCGAGCCTTCGGGCATAATGTCCAGACCGACAACTGCGATCGGCACCACGAAAAGGCTGATAAGCAGCAGATACAGGGGAAAGGCCCAGGCAGCCGTCCTCAGGTGTCCTTCATCTGTGTTTTCGACCACCATCACCTGGAACATGCGGGGAAGGCAGACAAAGGCTGCCGCGGATAGAAAGATAAAGGTTGTCCAGCGCCCCGTGTCGACATTCCAGTGCCCGATCTCAGACGCATCGATGCGGTCCATCATCGGACCAACGCCCCCCGCGACACCCCAGACAACAAAAGCGCCAACGGCAAGCAGGGCAAACAGCTTGACCACGGACTCCAGTGCGATAGCCGTCACGACCCCGTGGTGACGCTCATTCGCATCCAGGTTTCGGGTGCCGAACAGGATCGCAAAAACGGCCAGCCCAGCCGCAACCCAGAATACACTTGAGCCTTCGCGGTATAGGCCCGAAGGGTCGGCATCGGCGAAAATTGAAAACGACAGTGTAATGGATTGAAGCTGCAACGCGATATAGGGCGTTCCGCCCAGAACCGCCAGAATGGTCACGCAGATCGCCAGCGTGTTGGACTTTCCATAGCGCGAGGAAATCAGGTCAGCGATAGACGTCACCCGATGGCTGCGCCCGACCCGCACCAGTTTTCGAAGACCCCACCACCAGCTGATCATCACCAGCGTTGGACCAAGGTAAATCGTAACGAATTCCAACCCTGACCGCGCGGCATTACCCACGGCACCATAAAACGTCCATGCCGTGCAGTAGATCGAGAGCGACAGCGTGTAGACCAACGAGGACCGAAGCCACGCCCCCTTACCGGCGGCGGCCAATCTGTCGGCGGCAAAGGCCACACCGAACAGCAGCACAACGTACCCTAGGCAGACCAGTATCAGAACGTTCAGCGTGGCCATTGATCCGACCCGGGATCGGAGTCGTCTTGCGCCGACATGCGACGGGCCGCAAACCCAAATACAAGGCTGGCGACGATCAGACCAACCCAGCAGGCAAAAATGTACAATATGGCAGAAGACAGCGGCACCGCTTGCTGGCGGCTCGGATCATCCGGCCAAAGTAAAGGAACAGCCAGCAGCGCCGCGCCCAGAAAGGGCAGGAGCCGCGCCGCATCCGTCAACCTGCGGCGGCGATAGCTTTGCCGCTCAAGAAACAGCGAAGGCCGCGCACCTGAGGGCGGTCGGTCTTCGTGCGTGCTCATGACTGTGTCGCCTGTGCATGCAGATCCCGTACTGCCGTCAGCATCTCGGTATTGGAAAAAGGTTTGGTCATAAAGCGGCTGACACCCGCATTTTCGGCCATCTCGCGGTCGCGGGTCTGGCCACGCGCCGTCAGCATGAGAACCGGCAATCCCTGCATGTCCTCCAACTCACGCAGGTCGCGCAGAATCTCCATCCCGCTTTTTCCCGGCAGCATCACGTCCAGAATTAATAGGTCCGGGCTTGCCACCCGGATAACCTGCAACGCATCCGCGCCTTCTGCATGGGTTTCCACCTGCCACCCTTCGCGTGTCAGCAGGAACCGAATAGCCTCGGCGATGTTGGGTTCATCCTCAATTAACAGAACCTTACGGCTCATGACTGTCTGTCCTCCCCGTGACAGGCCAATGAATGGACGACCCATCCACGTCAGCTTACGCGTGTTGCCGGGAAACTGTCAAAAACCTTCGCTCAGAATCGATGGTTCACGCCGGGACGAACAATTGTCGTGGGGGCAGACCCTGCAACTGGGGCCCACGCGCGCGACGGCCTGCGCATCCTGCGCGACATCCTCAACCGAGCGCACCAGCATCACCGAGCGATAAACCGGAGCCTGATCAAACTTAGATCCGGGTTGCGGCCAGGCGTAGGCGTAGCAATCGAAGACTGCCGCTGCCCGCCCAAGCTGAACGACGCGTTGACGGATCGGAACCAATGGCCTGTTCAGCGCCTGAAACAGCGGCCATAAAGGGCAGGCTTCGCCAAACCGCGGCATGGCGAAGCCAGGAACCGATTTGCTGAACAGAATGCTTCCGGATGCGTCACACACGACCAAACCGGTTGGGCGGCCTAGATACCCGTCCGGTAAGGTCGCAAGCCGACGAAGAACCGTTGCAACATCCACCGAAAACCGGGATGCCAGTTGCAGCGGATCAAGCGGTGCCTCCGCCAAAGCCGCCTGCACATCCTTCAACGGCATCGCCCGTGCGTCTGCGGCATAGATAGCAAGGAAGTCCTGCGTCAGAGATTTCGCCGCTGCCGAGTCCAGTTCGGATAGGTCGACATCTGCCACTGCTCCACCATGCTCGATATCGTTGAAATGATGGTCGTTGGCGTCGAAAAACGCCTCGACATCTTCCTGCGGAACACCGCGGTGATCCCCATCAGAATCGCTGTTGTCCAGATAAGTGACCAGAGATTTCGAGCTGTCCGCCAGACGTTCTGCATCCTGATGCAGGTTTTTGTGAAACCTGTCCCGCCACTGCGGCTCGATCTCTTGGGTGTCAGCCAGAATCGCAGCGGTTGAGCGAATCGCCGCAGCGGTCGACAGGACCTCATGCATGGATGCGGCCAGATGCGGATCATGCGTCAGACGGTCAGACAGCGTTTCAACCGTACGCTCAAGGGACACGACCCGGCGGTGCATTTGCGCCAGAACGCCCGCCCAACCGGGAAAGCGACCTGCGAACTCTTCTAGCCCGTCCAGCTCGGCCTTTTGTGCGACAGCATCCGCTGCAGCCTCGCGCAGCGCCGAGATCAACGTCGCCTCGATCCCCCGGGTCAGCACCGAAGGCTCTACCGTCAACGCCGATGCAATATCGACCAACAGTTTGCCACCAATCCGTCTGCGATTGTGCTCGATAAGGTTCAGGTATGAGGCTGAAATCCCGACCTGCCGCGCCAGCTCAGCCTGCCGCAGACCGGCGATCTGCCGCCTTTCCCGTATACGGCTGCCTGTCAAAGTATCGCGCATGCTCTCGCCCCTCCTCTAGCGAAACCATCCGTTGAGCTCATCCAACAATTTTCAGAACTCTTGTTGTATTTGTATTATTTAATTACTTATTTTCAAAGTGCGTTTACAGGCTTAACAAACAGATACAAGGCTCCGCACCACAACCCAGGCCAGAATCTGCGCACCACCCCTTCTATTTTCGATGAATTACCGGCACGATAGCGCGATGAGCGATCCCGCCTTTGAATACGCCCCAATCGGATTGGTCGAACTGGAAAACCGGGTCATCCGGCGGTGCAATTTACAGTTCGCCCGCACCTTTGGCGGTGAAGCCGCAGACTACCGCAACATGCCGCTGCTGCACCTTTACCCATCTGTCGCCGATTGGGAGCGTATTGGTGCCCGCAGTCTGCAAGTGATGCGTGATACCGGATATTACACGGACGAAAGGGTCATGCGGCGGCGCAATGGCGGTTTGTTTTGGTGCCGCGCGCGTGGGCGCTCACTAACGCCCGATGATCCGTTCCGCCATGGTATCTGGAGCTTTTCCGACATTTCCGAGGAACGTCCGCTGGTTGAACTGACCGCCCGCGAACGCGAGGTCGCCATCCTGTCTTGCCGTGGACTTTCGGCAAAAGAAATCGGGGCAGAGTTAGAGTTGAGTTATCGCACGATCGAAGCTTACCGCGCGCGCCTGCTGGAGAAATTCGGCGCCCGCAAACTACCCGAATTGGTGGCGAAACTTTCGGGTATGCCGCTTTAACCTCTTTTGCCTTGCGAAAACCTGAAAAAACCGCCGTCCCACAAGGCCAGACTGCGCTTTTCATGACC
The DNA here is from genome assembly GCF_056159225.1 of Ruegeria sp. AWH4_226. NCBI lineage: Bacteria > Pseudomonadati > Pseudomonadota > Alphaproteobacteria > Rhodobacterales > Roseobacteraceae > Ruegeria > Ruegeria sp. AWH4_226. Next base: position 1,675,100 of record NZ_JBSWUU010000001.1, read on the forward strand.
GGGCGCTTGGCTTATAACGCTGCGTAATCAGACCAAAGCCCGCAGGAACAGACGGGCCAAAGGGGAACCGTCGAGGACACTCATGACAGACACCAAACACGAAGCGGATGTGGCATTCATCAAGGCACTGGCAGAATTGCTGCGTGAAAACGACCTGACGGAATTGCAGGTCAAACGTGAATATGGCGAAGAAGACAGCCTGAACGTACGCGTCAGCCGATTGACCCAAGCCGCTGCCGCTCCGGTTCAGGTCGCCGTTCCGACCGCTGCGCCTTCCGCACCCACTGCCGCCCCTGCTCCTGCCCCTGCCGACGCGCCCGCCGCCGTTGAAGACCCGGCAAACCATCCCGGCGCGGTGACGTCACCCATGGTTGGTACCGTTTACATGCAACCCGAACCGGGCGCGCCCGCGTTCATCTCGGTCGGCGCATCTGTGTCCGAAGGCGACACGCTGTTGATCGTCGAAGCGATGAAGACCATGAACCACATCCACGCGCCCAAGGCGGGCACAATCAAACGCATTCTGGTCGGAGACGGCGATGCAGTGGAGTTCGGCTCCCCTCTGGTCATCATCGAGTAAGGCGGGCCCATGTTCGACAAGATCCTGATTGCCAACCGAGGCGAGATCGCCCTGCGCGTCATCCGCGCCGCGCGCGAGATGGGGATTAAGACGGTCGCCGTCCACTCCACCGCCGACAGCGACGCGATGCATGTGCGCATGGCAGACGAATCGGTGTGTATCGGCCCGGCCCCCAGCCCGCAAAGCTATCTTTCGGTACCCGCCATCATCTCGGCCTGTGAAATCACCGGCGCGCAGGCGATCCATCCGGGCTATGGCTTCCTGTCAGAGAATGCCGAGTTCGTGCAGATCGTCGAAGATCACGACATCACCTTCATCGGCCCTACAGCGGAACACATCCGCGTCATGGGTGACAAGATCACCGCCAAGGACACGATGAAGGAACTGGGTGTTCCTTGCGTTCCCGGGTCTGACGGCGGCGTGCCTGATCTGGAAGCTGCAAAAAAGATCGGTGAAGAGTTCGGCTATCCCGTCATCATCAAGGCCACTGCCGGCGGTGGCGGACGTGGCATGAAAGTCGCCCGCAGCGCCAATGAGATGGAAAGCGCCTTCCTGACCGCACGCGCCGAAGGCAAAGCCGCCTTTGGCAATGACGAGGTTTACATTGAGAAATACCTGACCACGCCGCGCCATATCGAGATTCAGGTCTTTGGCGACGGCAAGGGCAACGCGGTGCATCTGGGTGAGCGTGACTGTTCGCTGCAACGCCGCCACCAAAAGGTGTTCGAAGAAGCCCCCGGCCCCTGCATCACCCCCGAAGAACGCGCCAAGATCGGCAAGATTTGTGCCGATGCCGTAGCAAAAATTAACTATATCGGTGCGGGTACAATCGAGTTCCTGTATGAAAACGGTGAGTTTTATTTCATCGAAATGAACACGCGCCTGCAGGTGGAACACCCTGTAACCGAAGGCATTTTTGGCGTCGATCTGGTGCGCGAGCAAATCCTTGTCGCCGCCGGAGAAGAGATGTCGTTCAGCCAAGACGATCTGGAGATCAACGGCCACGCCATCGAGGTTCGGATCAACGCAGAGAAACTGCCGAACTTCTCCCCCTGTCCTGGCAAGATCACGGCTTACCATGCACCCGGCGGCCTTGGGGTACGGATGGATTCGGCGCTGTATGACGGGTACTCGATCCCGCCCTACTACGATTCGCTGATCGCCAAGTTGATTGTTCAGGGCCGCGACAGGGCCGAGGCACTGGCACGGCTGGAACGCGCGCTGGGTGAACTGATCGTCGATGGCATTGACACCACCGTACCTCTGTTTCACGCTTTATTGCAGAATCCCGATATTCACAGCGGTGACTACAACATTCACTGGTTGGAGCACTGGCTTGCGGACAATATGGCCGGGTAACATACTGAGGGCGAAGGACAACACTCCTTCGCCCTTTGAGCATTCCAGATGAGCCTTTCCCCGGACCTTTTACTGCACGGCTATTCCATCGGCATTTTTCCGATGGCCGAACATCGCAACGCGGCAGAACTGTTCTGGGTGGACCCCAAGTTTCGCGGCGTGTTCCCTTTGGATGGATTTCACGTTTCCCGCAGTCTGGCGCGTCGTATTCGCAAATGCGGGTTCTCCGTAACGATCAACCAAGACTTCGCCGGGGTGGTCGATGGCTGTGCCGACCGTTCTGATACCTGGATCAATGCTGAACTGCGCGCCCTATACCTGAAAATCCATCACGCAGGTCAGGCGCACTCGCTAGAGATTTGGGAGGGCGGCCAATTGGTTGGCGGCGTTTTCGGCGTCACGCTGGGGGCAGCCTTTTTCGGCGAAAGCATGTTTTCCCGCCGGAAGGATGCGTCAAAGATTGCATTGGCTTATCTGGTGGATCGTCTGCGTCAAACCGGTTTTCGATTGTTCGATACACAGTTCCTCACGGCACACTTGGCGTCCCTTGGCGCGATCGAAATACCGCGCTCGCAATACCGAAAGGAATTGGAAGAGGCGATTAACGCCAGCGCTGATTTCACTGCGCCACTGACTCAATCAGCCGAGGGTGTAATACAACGTATGACCCACACATCGTAACGGGCGTGATCCAGCGCATTCAATGCCGGAGAGGTCGCGATCATCCACCCGTCAAACAGCTGATCCGACTTTCCTTTTTCCCATATCGTCAGATAGGCAAAGGCATCACCCGTCGGGTTTTCCGGCGGATAGCGGCAATCACCCAGCGCGACGTCCAGTCCGAAAACCTCTCCGCTTTGACCGCTTTGCATTTCGACATCCACGGTCTGGCCGCTGACCTTGTCCAGCCCTCGCAGAATCGCCCCGGGGCCGGACTGGACCTTTTGTTGTGCTGAAACAGCCGTCGCGGCCAACAATGCAGCGCCAAGGGCAAAGTGTTTCATTCGCTGCCATCTCCGGCCACGAATTTGACCAAGAGCGATATAAGGCTGACCGCGCCTTGCGTATCCGTAACCTGATCACCGGGTTCAAAGAAAAACGGCGAACCGCCGGGCATCACTTCGACAAAATTGCCACCGAGCAACCCTTCGGACGAGATTACAATGGCGCTATCGTCAGGCACCAGTATGCCATCCCGGATCGTGAACGTCGTGTCCGCGCGGTAAGTGTCAGGGTTCAGGTCTACCCCTGTCACCGTACCGATCTTGACACCAGCAAGCCGTACATCCGTCCCAACGCTCACCCCTTCGAGTGAGCGAAACGAAGCCTCCAGCTGATAGCCCGCGGCACCTTGCGACAATCCAGTGGACTGGCTGGCATAGACACCAAATGCAACGGCAGAGGCCAATACGGCCCCACCGACCAAAACTTCGGTTAAATTGTAAGTCGACATTGCTCGCCTCGTTTACTCCGGGCTCCAGGCCTCATAGTCTGTGCGTTCGACCGGGTCTTTGCGGCGCAGAGATCCCGCAGGCGTATAAGCCATCGCAGTACCTGTCAGGTTTTCCTGATGCGGCTTTTCCCAGGACTTGTGCTTTAGCGGTTTATCAGTCGGCGGCTCATCCCACGTCCGGTGCAACCAGCCATGCCAATCGGGGTCGATCCGGCTGGCCTCGGCCTCACCATTGAAAATCACCCAGCGTTTGCTGTCATCGGCGTTGCGATAAAAGACGTTGCCCTCATTGTCCTCGCCGACTTTTTGGCCCTTCCGCGCAGTGTAAATTTGCGTGCCCAGAGTGGCCCCATTCCACCAGGTCACGGCCCGCAATAGTGTGTTCAAGATACCCATCGGCTGCCTCCGGCATTTCTGTCACCGCAGATATGGACCAAAGGCACGCCAAGGTCCAGTGTCGCTAGGACCGCACTCACTATTGCGGCAACGCAGCGGTCACTTCAATCTCAATACGATCCTTGGGAGTGATCAGGTTGCATTCGATTACCGTGCCAGCCGGAGGATTCGCACCGAATGTTTCAACCAATAGCGGCCAACACAGTTCAAACTCGCTCATGTCCGGAAGGTAATAGTTCACCCTGACGACATCAGCGAAACTTGCGCCAGCCTCGGCCAGCGCTTTGCCGATTGCTTCAAGCGCAGACTGGCACTGACCAACGATGTCTTCGGGAATGTCTTCACCTTGCGCGCAAGTTCCGGCCACAAAAACAAAGCCGTTTGCGACAACCGCACGGCAATAGCCGACTTTGGCCTCATACTCTCCGCCCGAAGATATACGTTTGATCGTCATGTTGACCCCACATGAAAAAGGCGCGGTCTTTGCCGCGCCATTTCTAATTGACCCTTAAGGACTTATCCCGCCGAGGCCGATTCCGCTGCATCCGCGTAGATGATCAACGGCTGTTTGTCGGACGACACCGCCTCTTCGTTGACCATAACTTCGGTCACATTCTTCATGCCAGGCAGTTCGAACATCGTATCCAACAGGATGTCTTCCAGGATCGAGCGTAGGCCACGCGCGCCGGTTTTGCGTTCAATGGCCTTCTTGGCGATGGACTTCAACGCGTCATCCGTAAAGGCCAGCTCAACATCTTCCAACTCAAACAACCGCTGGTATTGCTTGACCAAGGCGTTTTTGGGCTTAGTCAGGATCGTGACAAGCGCATCTTCGTCCAAATCTTCAAGCGTTGCCAACACTGGCAGGCGACCGACGAATTCAGGGATCAATCCGAATTTCAAAAGGTCTTCAGGCTCCAGATCCTGGAAGATCTCGCCTACGCCGCGTTCGTCATTGTCACGCACATCGGCACCAAAGCCCATTGCCGAGCCTTTGCCACGCTGCGCGATAATTTTGTCAAGCCCGGCAAACGCTCCACCACAGATGAACAGGATGTTCGTGGTGTCCACTTGCAGAAATTCTTGCTGCGGATGCTTACGCCCACCTTGCGGCGGTACGCTGGCCACGGTGCCTTCCATCAGCTTAAGCAGCGCCTGTTGCACACCCTCACCCGAAACATCGCGCGTGATCGACGGATTTTCAGATTTGCGCGTGATCTTGTCGACCTCGTCGATATAGACGATGCCGCGCTGCGCGCGCTCAACATTGTACTCGCTGGCCTGCAAGAGCTTAAGAATGATGTTTTCAACATCCTCACCCACATAACCGGCTTCTGTCAGCGTCGTCGCGTCCGCCATGGTGAACGGCACATCCAAAATCCGCGCCAGCGTTTGTGCCAGCAGGGTCTTGCCGCATCCCGTCGGGCCGATCAGCAGAATGTTGGACTTTGCCAACTCAATATCGCTGCCCGCTTTCTGAGCATGATTGAGGCGCTTGTAATGGTTGTGAACGGCAACCGACAGAACACGTTTGGCAGTGGCCTGACCGATTACGTAATCGTCCAAAACCTCGCATATGTCTTTCGGGGTCGGAACACCATCCGAGGATTTCAGTCCGCTGGCCTTGGTTTCCTCGCGGATGATATCCATGCAAAGTTCGACGCATTCATCGCAAATAAACACGGTCGGCCCGGCAATCAGCTTGCGTACCTCATGCTGGCTCTTGCCGCAGAAGCTACAGTAGAGCGTGTTCTTGCCGTCACCGCCTGAATTCGTCGCCATGTTCTACCTTTCGGGCTTCTTCCCTGCGGCCGTCATCCCGCCGCGCTTGTCGTCTTGTGGTGCAGCTTAGGCCAGCACCGAGACGGCTACAATCTCAAAATGTTACCCGCGCTACCGGCGCGCGGGTATGAGTTCAGGAATCCTCGCCGTCCATTTTGGCGCGATTTTCGACGATCTCGTCGATATGACCCCAATCTTTCGCCTCTTCCGGGCTCATGAAATTGTCGCGATCCAGCGCTTTTTCAACCGCTTTTTTGGTCTGCCCAGTGTGACGAACGTAAATGTCATAAAGGCGATCTTTCAGTTTCTGCGTCTCAGCCGCATGGATCATGATATCGCTGGCCTGACCCTGATATCCGCCGCTGGGCTGGTGAACCATGATCCGGCTGTTGGGCAGAGAAAACCGCATCCCCTTCTCGCCACCGGCAAGCAGAACCGACCCCATCGAAGCCGCCTGACCGATAACCAATGTCGAACATTTCGGCTTGATGTACTGCATTGTGTCGTAGATGGACAAACCGCTGGTCACAACACCACCGGGCGAGTTGATGTAGATTGAGATCTCTTTGCTGGGGTTTTCCGCCTCAAGATGCAGAAGCTGAGCAACCACCAGATGGCTCATCCCGTCGTGGATCGGACCATTGATAAAGATGATCCGCTCTTTCAAAAGGCGCGAGAAAATATCGTAGGCGCGTTCGCCACGGCTGGTCTGTTCGACCACCATGGGGACGAGCGTATTCATGTAGGTGTCAACTGGATCGAACATTATGAACCTGCCTGTTTGCTATGAGTTGGGACACTACCCGAAGAAACGTTACCCGAGTCTTAGTGTCGCCATCGGGGGGCTGCAAGGGGGGCCCGATACTTCATCCGTTATCGTTGTGATACGAAGTTAAAGCGCGCCATCGCGAAGGCGCGAGCAAGAATGTGTTAATCACTTATTAACACCTTCACATCACACCATTTTGATCCGTGCATGTAGAAATAGACAGGCAGACTATATAGCTAGGGTTCTATTCAAACGCTCAGAAACCACTCACACACTACCCGCCTCCGGGATAAACAAGGAAATAACCAATGGCCCTCACCCAATTATCGCAGGATGCTTCGCCCGAGTCTTTCGACACGATGGTCGCACACGCTGCCCGCGCGGCAAATTTCCTGAAGGCGATCAGCCACGAAGGCCGGCTAATGATCCTTTGCCATCTCGTGTCTGGTGAAAAATCCGTGACTGAATTGGAAGAGCTGTTGTCAGCTCGGCAGGCCGCAGTATCGCAGCAGCTTTCACGCTTGCGGCTTGAAGGGCTTGTCGTGCCCCGTCGTGAGGGCAAGGCGATTTACTATCGCCTTGCGGATGACCGCCCACGCCGTTTGCTTGAACTCGTCAACGACATATTTAATGGAGACGAATAGCACGCCACGTTCGAGGCGGCTGCTCGATCCTGAACAGACACGGACACGTCTTGCATAAGTAGCCCTCGGCCACAGTTCACCAGCTCGTCCCGTGATCTCCGTGGCGATGCCGTCCAACCAAACCAGTGGCGGATCAGTCCGCATGATTTTGCCGATGGATAGCGCCTCAGCGGGCCAGGTCGCTCCCTACCGGGGTTAGCAAAGTCTGCGCCGCTGTCACTCCGTGCAGACCGCCATATCGTGTCACCCAATCTGCGCCCAAAGCTCTGGTTCCGCGCATGGAAAGCTGCTAGGCAACTTGGGACTGACACTTATGGAGACACCGATGATCCGCACGATCTTGTTGGGGCTAGCCTTGTTTACACTTACCGCCTGCGAAACGGCAAAGGGCGCCGGTAAAGATATTGAAAACGCTGGCGACGCGATTCAGAACGCGGCGACCGACGTTCAGCAGGGCTTGTAGATAACACCTACAATCTGCGACTCAACTGGCGTCGCACCCAAGATGTAGTTGAAATCGACACCGATACACTGTAAGCATGTGCGTACAGGTGCATAGACGCGGCATTGCATTACTGACACTTCGGCGGGGTTCTTGTGGCATGACAAGAACCCCGTTCGCTTGTTGGACAAGGGGTAGAGTGGTGCCCTGCTTGTTCTTCTGAGACGCGTAAAGGAAAAGGCGTCAGGTGCGCAGACGCGGTCCATGCATGTATCCTTGCGGACACTCCTGACGCCTTAGTGGATCGGTACGTCCGGGGGACGTTCCGAACCGGTTGCCTCAACCCTGTACAGGGTCGAAACCACTGCTTAGCACCAAGCGGCACTTCGCAGCACGCGCCGGCCGTCTGAGAAGATGACCACCTGATCCGAAGGTAACTCCGAACCAGTCAATCACCCACCGGTAAGCCCCTACTGTGAAAGGAAAAGTCCTAGAACTCTCTTTCACCGCTGCGACCCCCTGGCCTTTGCGCTCCGCTCAGGTTCCTGAGAACCGTTGCGATGGAATGACTGTTGCATTGGTCTGAGTGTCCGACAAGAAAATAGCACTGCAGCATGAAAATTTGACGGGGATAAGATGTTGATATCCGGCTGGAGAGCTTTGTGGATAACCCGGGAAATCTTGCTGCGGTGCAGCTTTACTGGTGGATAAGTCAATTTGGCCGAAAACTCCCAAATTTTGCGTGCTTTCTGCAGGTGCGAAGGTCATCGGGCAGCTAGAGCAGTCAAATCAGAGGGCTTTCTAAGTGCCTCGGGCCCCATTTCGCTCGAATCACATGCCAGCGACTATCAGCGATGGCGCGTTAAGCATGGACTGCAAGATCGAACGGCGGCGTTTCCGCAAGACAACACACAGCCGAGTTAAGGTGTCCGTTCATGAGAAGCGCTCCGACCCGACCGGGATTACCTATTACGCGCCGCGACCTGCCGCAGCCAGTACCCCTACAGACCGGACGGGCCGGAAACGCTTCGGTTCACCTGCCGGACGGGCCGCTTCTGTAGGACAACCCGATCCGCAGGCTACGTGAAACCTGTGACTACCAGATTGGGGTGGCTTGGGGAGACTACAAGTTACGTTAGGGAAACTTCATGAATGACCCATTGGATTGTTAGGTGGGTTGGTTTTTGGGGGGAGGCAAGCCGTTGGTTTGACAGAGACAGGTCAGCGCTGCCCGGCGGTGCCGCCGGTCGGGGGTTAACACGCAGAGTTCGAACGCTTTACTTTTGGGTTTCGGCTGAGAACTTCAAATGGGGCCACATCCCATAGATCCAAGCAATAAATGCAGCCAACATGAACACCGAATAAGTCAATGCCCAGAATGCCCCACTAGTTTGCGCTGCGTCAAAGAAACCGCCGCCATCTCCGACTTCTCGATACCAGAGCCTTGAAGCGGAAACTAAAGCGGAAAAAACAAAGTATACGGCCATCAGGATCAAAAAGCTTGAGTTCGCGACCTTTACTACCGAAGGCGTCAGCTCGTTAGCCTTTTTGAGGTCTTTCAAGTAGTGCTCCCAACCAGCTACGTTTTTAAATTGGTTTTCAATTCGCAGTTCAATGAAACGACCTGCTCTCGCGATGCCATTCACTTCGATGACGAACAAAAACGACATAGCTACGACAACCAGTGGAACAATGTACAAAAATGTTCCTTCCATTACGCCAGTTATTTTCAAACCAGACACACTGGGTATTCCCAGTGCAGCACCAGCAACGATAAAGAAACGTCTCTGTTGTCGATCTAAGATTTCTTTACGTAGAGACCGGTATTGCTCTTCAAATACTACAATTTCATGGTCGCGGGTTTCAGTTAGCTTGAAGTGTCTATCATATTCGCTCATTGGAAACGCCTAAATTGGTTGCGTTTCAATAACTTCTCATAGCACGCACATTCACTCAAGCACGCCCTTCTAACTAAATGTTTGTTGTCCGACTACCGTGTGGGCACGCAGTTGGCTGCGCCAACCGCTTTCGCCCACCGGCCTTAATAACGGCCAGCTATCAGCTGTCCATCTTCAACGCCGAAATAAACGCCTCCTGCGGGATATCCACCTTCCCGAACTGACGCATCTTTTTCTTACCCGCCTTCTGCTTGTCCAGTAGTTTGCGTTTCCGCGTGGCGTCGCCTCCGTAGCACTTCGCGGTCACGTCCTTGCGTAAGGCGGACAGGGTCTCGCGGGCGATGACCTTGCCTCCGATGGCGGCCTGGATCGGGATTTTGAACATGTGGCGCGGGATTAGGTCCTTGAGTTTTTCGCACATCGCCCGGCCCCGCATCTCGGCCCGGTCGCGGTGGACCATGGTGGATAGCGCGTCGACGGGTTCGTCGTTGACAAGGATCGACATCTTGACCAGCGCGTCCTCACGGTATCCGGTCATCTGGTAGTCGAAGCTGGCATAGCCTTTGGTCACCGATTTGAGGCGATCGTAGAAGTCGAAGACAACCTCGTTCAGCGGCAGATCATAGACGACCATGGCGCGTTGGCCCGCATAGGTCAGATCCATCTGGATGCCGCGGCGGTCCTGACAGAGTTTCAGCACGTCGCCGAGGTATTCATCCGGAACAAGAATGGTCGCTTTGATGCGCGGCTCCTCAAGGTGGTCGACCTTGCTGAGGTCCGGCATGTCGGCGGGGTTGTGCAGTTCGATCATCTCACCGTCTTTCATGAAGACGTGGTAGATCACCGACGGCGCGGTGGTGATGAGCTCGATATCGTATTCGCGTTCGATGCGGTCGCGAATGACCTCGAGGTGCAGCAGGCCGAGGAAGCCACAGCGGAAGCCAAAGCCCAGCGCGGCCGAGGTTTCCATTTCAAAGCTGAAGCTGGCGTCGTTCAGCGCCAGTTTGTCGATCGCGTCGCGCAGGTCTTCGAATTCGGCTGAATCGACGGGGAAAAGGCCGCAGAACACCACAGGTTGCGCGGGTTTGAAGCCAGGCAGAGCCTTATCGGTTCCATTGCGGTCATTGGTGATGGTGTCACCGACCCGGGTATCGCGGACCTGTTTGATGGACGCTGTCAGGAACCCGATCTCACCGGGGCCAAGCGAGTCGACCATCTGCATCGCGGGACGGAAAACGCCGACGCGGTCGACATGGTGAAGGGTGCCGTTCGACATGAACTTGACCCGCATGCCCTTTTTCAACGTGCCGTCCATGATGCGGACCAGAACGATGACGCCGAGATAGGCGTCGTACCACGAGTCGACGAGCATCGCCTTGAGCGGCGCGTCGAGATTGCCCTGCGGTGCGGGCAGCTGTTTCACGATGGCTTCGAGAGTCTCGTGGATGCCCTGCCCCGTCTTAGCCGAGACCTGAATCGCGTCGGTCGCGTCGATGCCGATCACATCCTCGATCTGTTCGGCCACGCGGTCACAGTCGGACGCGGGCAAGTCGATCTTGTTCAGCACCGGCACGATCTCATGATCGGCGTCGATGGCCTGATACACGTTGGCCAACGTCTGCGCCTCGACCCCTTGGGTCGAGTCCACAACCAGCAACGAGCCCTCGACCGCGCGCATGGAGCGGCTGACCTCATAGGCAAAGTCCACGTGACCGGGGGTGTCGATCAGATTCAAAACATACTTTTCGCCGTTGTCGGCAGTGTAGTCGATGCGGACCGTGTTGGCCTTGATGGTAATGCCGCGTTCACGCTCGATATCCATGCTGTCGAGCAGCTGTTCCTTCATGTCGCGATCCTGCACTGTCCCGGTCTCTTGGATGAGCCGGTCGGCAAGGGTGGATTTGCCATGGTCGATATGCGCGACGATGGAGAAATTACGGATATGAGCAAGGTCTGTCATGCAGTGGGATATGTCCGCAGAATGAGGCCCCGTCAAGCGGCGAAGCGCCACGTTCGTTTGCCATTTGCAACAGTTACACCTGCGCCGTTCACCTAAAATTGAGGTCAAGCGGCGATTTTGATACCAAGAGACTAAAATACCAATTCGAGAGCAGTTTAGTTTATGGCGGAATACTCCATTTTTGTGCTGGGTGAAAGCCAGCTCTCGGTATCGGTGCCGCAAGGGCTGGACGGTCTCAATCAGGGAACCGGTATTCATCTGATTGGTGAAACAATCACAATCGACTCGCGGTCTGCGACCGAGGTTTTTATCACAGATAACGGCAGCGATGAAAACTTTGCCGATAATGACGGGAACCAACGTCTGGACGGTGATCAAACGATCGATGGCGTTCTGTTCAACGATGGCACTCGGGTCGAGGCCGAATATGGCATCACGCTGACCGATGGTACCAACACATGGCAGGCCGTGGCGTTCAATTTAAATAACTCGAACCCGTCCTACGCAACCGTCGAAGGCATCGCCTTTATCGGCGGCCCCGGAGAATTCCCCCCGGCCGGGGTGCAGCTGACCGTGGTCGATACGCAAGAAGGTCCAAGCTTCGAAGCTGCCGACTACGTCACACCGATCTGCTATGGCCGCGGCACGTGGATTTGCACCGATCAGGGTCATGTCCGCATAGAAGAGTTAAAGCCCGGCGATATGGTCTGGACGCAAGACAGCGGGTATGTCCCTGTGCGGTGGGTCGGAATGCAAAATGTGATCGCGACCGGGCGGTTCAAAATGGTCGAAGTCCCCCTGGGCACGCTGTCAAATTTTGCCCCCCTGCTGGTGTCGCAACAACATAGGTTATTGATCACTCACGCCCTGGCCGAATTGCATTTCGGTTCATCGGAGGTGTTTGCCCCGGCCATAAGTTTTGTCGACGCTGGCGCCGCATGGCTGTCCGACAAGCAAACCGCGTGCTATCACCACCTCTTGCTGGACCAGCACGCTGTAATCAAAGCAAATGGCTCGGCGTCTGAAAGCCTTTTGTCTTCTCCAGCGTCCTACGCTGCTGATCCGAACAGCTTGTTTTTCAGCGATCTTGCAGGCCTTGCCACGGCAGCCACAAAAACGGCAAGATTAGCGCTTACAAGACGCGAAGCGGTATTTTTGATACGGGAGATCTTGGCCATTGAACAGGCATCCCGTTTGATTCATACTTCCGCCTAGACCGAGAGGGGCGCAAGACCCGTCCGGGCAGGCAAAACAACGAGGCATGAGCATGAAAAAGTTCCTCCTGATCGCACTGTGTGCCACGTCTATCTTGGCGGTGGCGCCAAAATCCCTTGAGGCGGCGAATATTAAACGCGCTTGCCTGGCATCCGACAGGGCAGAGGCAACGCGCGACCGGTGCAATTGCATTCAGCGTGTGGCAGATCAGGCGCTGACGCGCAGTGATCAGAAGACCATCTCGAAATGGTTCCAGGATCCTCATCAGGCGCAAGAGTTAAAGATGTCGCGGACGGCGCGCGACGATGCGCTGTGGGATCGGTATCAGAACTTTGGCCAGATGGCTCAGGCCGTCTGCAGCTGACCAGATCTGAAACCTTGACCTAACCCGCGCTGCACCCCAGAAAAGGCGCAGCGAAAGGGATATCTGATGGTTATGAAAGGGCTAACCCTGCGCGGGCTCGAAGTGTTCGAGGCGTTGGCGCGGACGGGCTCGGTTGCACAGGCGGCCGAGATTACGGGGCTCAGCCAACCATCGGTGTCGCAGCAATTGCGCAATCTGGAAAACGCTCTGGGCACCGATTTGGTCGATCATGGTCGGCGTCCGATGCGTTTGACCCAGGCCGGACGCAGCTTTCTTGCCCGGGCCGAGGCAGTTCTGGCCGAACTTCAAATGGCCCAGAGCGAGTTGACTTTGATGGATCTGGGTCATCTCACCACGCTGTCCATCGGGCTGATTGATGATTTCGACAACGACCTGACCCCACGGCTGGCCACGTTGTTGGCCGACAGCCTGACCCGGTCCAAGTTTAAGCTGATCACCCTTCCCAGCCTCGACCTATTCGATGAGCTTGAGGCACAGCGCCTGCACATGGTGGTTTCGGCTCATTCCGGTGAGGTGCTCGAAGACGTGGTCGAATACCCGCTGGTGCAGGATCCGTTTATTCTGGTAACGCCGAAAGCTGCAACAGATGCGGTTCAGGAATTGCCGTTTCTGCGCTATGCCCGCGAACAGCTTATCAGCCGGCAGATTGAGGCCCACTTGGCGCGGCACAAGCTTAGTTACGAGGAACGTTTCGAAATCGGCTCGCATCTGGCCCTGATGGCGATGGTGGCGCGCGGGCTGGGCTGGGCAATCACCACGCCGCTTGGCTATATGCGGGCAGCCCGGTTTCACGACGCGCTAGAGGCACACCCCGCCCCGTTTGGTGATCTCGCGCGCACCATTTCGCTTTTTACGCGCAACGACTGGTCCGATCAGGTGCCGCAGGATGTTGCTGGCATGATGCGCCGCTTGATGCGCAACCAGATCGTTGATCCGGCGCTGGCACAACTGCCGTGGCTTGCGGATCGTCTCAGGGTAATGGGTTAGCGCCGGAGACAGGCGTCAAGTCCCGCAACAGCGGCTTCGATCAAGTCCAATGCGCCGTCAAAGTCCCGCGTGTAATAGGGGTCCGGCACATGATCCGTACCCAACTCTGGCGCAAAATCTGTAAGCAATCGCACAGGCGTTTCGTTTCCGGAAGGCCGCAGTTCCTCGATATTTCTGATGTTATCTGCGTCCATTCCGATGATCAGATCAAACCTGTCGAAATCTTCGGCCATAAATTGCCGTGCCCGCAGGCTGCTGAGGTCAATTTCGCGTGCGCGCGCCGCCGCCTGCATCGGCCCATAAGGCGGATCACCAACATGCCACCCCGAGGTCCCGGCACTGTCGGTTATGTAATGCGGAGCACGCGCGCGGAACGCGCCCTCGGCAGCGGGGGAACGGCAGATATTGCCCAAGCAGACAAAGAGGATACGGTGGGTCATGGGAAAGGGTTATCGCATGAGGCTAAGATGGAAAAGATCGTCATTTTGACCGGGGCCGGGATTTCCGCCGAAAGCGGGCTGGGCACCTTTCGTGACGAAGGCGGGTTGTGGTCACAGCACCGGATTGAGGACGTCGCCACGCCCGAAGGCTTCGCGCGCAACCCTGGCCTAGTTCATGAATTTTACAACGCTCGCCGCATACAAGCCGCAAAGGCGCGGCCCAATGCGGCGCATGCGGCCCTGACGCGCCTTCAAAAGGATTTCCAAGGCAAAGTTGTACTCGTTACCCAAAATGTTGACAGCCTGCACGAAGCCGCCGGTGCGCAAAGCGTGATCCACATGCACGGTACACTCGCCGGTGCGCTCTGTGCGTCCTGTGGTCATCGATGGCCTGCTCCGCCCGAGATGATGGTAGGTGAGCCCTGCACAGCCTGCACCGCCCCTGCAGCCCGCCCCGATGTGGTCTGGTTTGGCGAGATGCCGTACTTCATGGATGAAATCTATGACCACCTGGCCGAAGCGACCCTATTTGCAGCCATTGGTACCTCGGGTCAGGTCTACCCCGCCGCCGCCTTCGTGCACGAAGCCCAACACTCCGGCGCCCGCACGGTGGAACTGAACCTTGACCCCTCGTCTGGCGCCTCCAGCTTTGACAATGTCATACTCGGTCCGGCAACGGAAACGGTCCCAGGCTGGGTAGAGGGTCTAGTCAGTCGCAGATAACCGCAGACACACACCGAGACTTTAACCTATAGTGAAGTCCTGATACGTCAGGAGGGTACAATGACCGATCCCAACTCCCCTCGCGAGGAAATCCTTGAGGTGGGCAGCCTGGACAACCGTGACGCGCTTGGCGATCAACTCGCCGGGCTGTGGTGGACGTTCTTGCTGCGTGGCATTTTGGCCGGGCTTCTGGGGATTGCAGCACTGTTCTGGCCAACTGGCAGTATTTCCTTGCTTTTGCGCCTTGTTGGCTTGGTCCTGATCGTGGATGGCAGCCTGACGCTGCTGGGCTTCGGGCGGCGCGGTCTGATCGGAGGGGTCGGTATCGGCGCGCTTCTGATTGGTTTGGTGCTGTTGATCTGGCCTGAGGGCGTGGCGCGCCTGACCTTCTTCCTCTTGGGTGCGTGGGCACTCATTGTCGGGGTTGGTTCGCTGATGGCATGGCGACAAATGTCGGATCAGCATCCCGATGCGCCATCGGTCCGCAATTCGGGGATTATCGCCCTGCTGATCGGACTGGTTCTCATCTTTTGGCCCGGCAGCGGCATGGTCGCGCTGGGTTGGGCCATCGCCTTCGGCGCACTGGCGTTTTCTGCGATGATGTTCTGGCTGACTGCACGATTCAAACGCGCCCATGACCGTGTTGCCATGCGGGTCGTCAATCGCTAACGGATCGGCGAAAACGACAACAGGCCGGGTATGACCCGGCCTGACGCATGGATGACGGCCGCGCAGCGGCCCGAAGACTGGCGTTGCCCTAGTTGGAATGAGACCCGTGACCGCCCGTGTCTTTACGATCAAGATCAACTGGAATCTCTATTTCGACTTCACCGGCGTTTTCAAAAATCAGTGTCACGGGAACCTTAGCGCCTTGCTCAAAAGGTGCGGTCAGGCCCATAAACATCACGTGGTCGCCACCGCGTTGCAGCATATAGCTTTCGCCAGCCGGAATAACGAACCCTTCTTCGACTTCGATCATCTTGGCCACACCGGCGTCATCAATCTTATGCGTGTGCAACTCGACCCGTGCAGCCGCATCCGATTTCGCGCCTATTAGCCGGTCATCCGAGTCACCGCTGTTTTGGATCATCATAAAGGCCGCGCCGGCTTTGGCCGTTTTTCCAGAAGACCGGGCGTAGGCATCGTCAACTGCAATCGTACTTTCCGCAAACGCAGTTGTTGCAAGGGTTACTGCAGCCATCGTGGCCAACAGGTTGGATTTGAGGGACATCACGTCTCTCCCAGTTTAGATTTCATTAAACTTTACAGAGGGTTTCAGAGGTAACTCGGCGGCCCGCGCGCTGGTTTTCTCGGGACCGGCAGGGCGATCAAGTTGTCTGCCTTCCGCAGCGGAGCAGGCTGGGTGACCTTCGACGCCAACGGTAAATCCAACGCCGGAACGTCGATCGCGCCCAATAGCGCCAAGGCATAGTCTGGGCAGAAATGTGCAGGTCGCGTCGGTTTACCGCTGGCGTCCATATAGACCACCACCGGGCCTGTACTTGTACACAGAACCATCTGCCCCACCGGGCCATCCATTCCGCGCGACGCAGCCACGCCCTGCCCTGTCAGGATGACAAGCAGAGAAACCACCAATGGCAAGAGTCTGTTCAGAACGGGTTTCATCCTGCGCTAGGTATAGGCCCGACACAAAGCGAGCTTCAAGCACAATCGAGTGCGCCCAAAGCCCGCAGAACTTGGTATCGTGTCAACTGTCCGCAGGTGGACGTTTGACAGACCCCTTGGTCAGGCTCGTATGCAACCTGTTCACCTGCCGTTGCATCCGAAAGCATGTCCCAACCGATTTGCCAATAAAGGCAGCCAACAGGGAGAAATAATCAGAAGATTTATATGACATGTGACTGAACTCCGTCAGATGAATATGAACAAACATAAGCCAAAATGAGCGCAGTGTATGTGAACAATATCACCAAGCGGCATTATTTATTTCCAATTGAAGAACGGCGAGCAAAGAAAAACCCTGCACCAGTCGGTACAGGGTTCGAATTCTTTTTGGTTTGAAAAGGAATTAGGCCGAGGCTTGCGCCTTCGCTATTTCCTTTTTCACCTTCAGCGCGTTTGCTGAAAGGTCTTCATCCTTGGCTTTGGCCAGGAACGCGTCCAGACCACCACGGTGATCGACTGAGCGCAGCGCAGCAGCCGAGATGCGCAGCTTGACGCCACGATTGAGCGTTTCCGACTGCAAGGTAACATCGTTCAGGTTCGGCAGGAAACGACGTTTGGTTTTGTTGTTGGCATGGCTGACATTGTTGCCAGTCATCGGGCCTTTTCCGGTCAGTTCGCAACGGCGCGACATGGTTTCTTCCTTTGTTTCTGGAGGCCGGGTAAAACACCTGCGGCCAAATCACAAGAGGCGCAACCCGAAGTCGCGCCCGAAAACTGGTTGGATGCGTGTAGTGGGAATCGCCAAAGGGGTCAAGATGGCTCGCACGAAATCTTTGCGTGCAAGCCAGAGCAGGTTGGTTGTGGGTTCCACAACAAGGGTTTTTTGTTTCTGTGGTGCCGCTGAAGCAATCGCTTCTGCTGCTGCGCACGCGGGATAAGGCGAGCGGGCTTCAGTATCAGCTTTTTGTCGCGCAGTTCGGGAAAAATCTCGAATATCTCTTGTCTGGCATCCGAGCCCAGCGCCTTCAGGGCTTCCTCACCCAGAAACAGGCTTTCGGTCGGTGCATCTTCGGCAAAGATGACTTGGTGGCAGTCAAAGAGCAGGTGAAAATATTCGACGCGTTGCACACTGTCATCGATGAATATACCCGGCAATGCGGTCAGTTTGATTGCGGGAATCAGAACCTCGGTTGTCCCAAACATCCGCTCTGCGATCTTCGAGCGCACGAGCATCCTGTGCTGACGTGATACCAAAAGGTCGCGCCGGGGCAACCCGTTGCCCAGCGCCCCCGCCAGAATCCGAACCGGCCATAGGCGCGGATTGTTCAACAAGGCGGCACGGTCAAACCGGCGCCGTCCGATCCACCGGATCGGCTGCGCCCCGTGTTCCAGGGTTGAAATCATTTCGCCAATCCGCAGGCTTTGAATTGGTCGCACCTCATTCTGTGTCAGGATACCGGTATCCCGGACAAGGCAGGGAACGCCCGCCCCGTTTTCAAACGCCGAATAGTTAACCACAATGCCTGAGGGCAGAGTAAACGTGCCACTGGATACTGAATAACGAACGCCGTCCTCGACTGTGATCCTGCCGAAGGCGACGTCGTCGATAACTGTCCCGGCTGGCAGGTTCAGCGTGTCGGTACCTCCGCCCCCGCGAATATCACCGTCAACCGTTGTACTGCTGAAATTCAGCGTGTCATTTCCACTGCCCAGACGGATGGAGCCAACGGTTGATCCTGTGATATCGACCGTATCCGCATCCGAGCCGCTGGCAATTCGCCCGCCCACCGTGCTGTTTGTAACGGTGATGGTGTCATTCCCGGCATTTCCGAGGACATTATCGGCGATAGTACTGTTGGTGATGTCTATGTCGTCATCACCTCCACGCGCCCGAATATTGTCGATTGGGCTGCCCTGCGGTACGCCGTTCAGCGTTCCGTTGTCATTCGTGACGTCAATATCATCGTCACCATTTGTCCCGTCAATTCTGGGCATTAAATCCGGTCCCGCGCGTCCTGGCGATTAGGATAGCACGGTTCCTTGCAATCTTTAGTCAATGACGAAACTTTTATCGGAACTGTGCGGCGCGGTGCCTAACGCGGCAGCAAAAACGCCAGCATGGTTTCTGCCGCCGCCGAAGGACTTAGTTCGCCGGTGCGGACCTGAGCGCCCAGATGGGCCATTTCGGTCCGCGCCTGCAGGGTCGTTAACTTTGCCAACAGTGCGGCACGGACTTCCTGCTCGAACCAGTACTGCGCTTGCGCGGCGCGATTGGCATCCCAATGGCCGCTTTCCCGACGCGATTGGGCCAAGGATTGCATCTCCGCCCAGGCCTTCTCTAACCCGTGTTCCTCGACCGCCGAAACGGTCATGGCCTTGGGAAAACCCTCTGGATCCTGCGGACGCTTGCGCAACAGGCGCAAGGCACCGGCATAATCGGCGCAGGTCCGGGTCGCGGTGGCTTTCAAATCCCCGTCTGCCTTGTTGACCAGGATCATATCCGCCATTTCCATGATACCGCGCTTGACACCCTGCAACTCATCCCCGCCTGCGGGAGCCAGAAGCAACAGGAATAAATCAGACATTTCGGACACAACGGTCTCGGACTGGCCAACACCGACGGTTTCAATCAGGACCACATCGAAAGCAGCCGCTTCGCACAAGGCAATCGCCTCACGCGTGCGACGGGCAACGCCACCCAAATGAGATTGGCTGGGGGACGGTCGGATAAAGGCGTTTTTCTCACGGCTCAAGCGTTCCATCCGGGTTTTGTCACCCAAAATGGAACCACCTGAGCGCGTCGAACTGGGATCAACCGCCAGCACCGCCACGCGCAAGCCCTGTTCGATCAGCATCATGCCAAAGCTCTCGATAAAGGTGGATTTACCAACGCCCGGAGTGCCCGACAGTCCGATACGCAGCGATTGCCGATTGGATTTCGCCAAATGGGTCAGCAATTCCGTCGCCTGCGCCCTGTGATCCTCTCGGCCACTTTCGACCAGAGTGATTGCGCGGGCCAGCGCACGACGCTCGCCTTTCAAAATCCTGTCACCCAGGCTGCGTATGTCCATTTCAACCCCGATCTTTTGCGGCATGACTACTTGCCGCGGGAATACCGTATTTGTCCAGACCGTTTGGGAAATGCGCAAGATGTCCCCATTCGCCCACAAGACTCGCTTTTTATTTCTTATTGCCCCTTCTTGGCGTGGCGCTTGTTCGCAAATCGAACATGGGCTTGGGGCCGCGCCGATTGCGGAACTGGACCTTGCCGGACGGTTGGCAGATAAAGCCCGCATGACACGCCTGCCGATCGACGACGCAATCCCAGAGTTACTTGCCGCCCTAAAGGCGTCGGGCCGCGCCGTGCTTCAGGCACCTCCGGGCGCGGGTAAAACGACACGCGTACCTCTGGCCATGCTTGAAGCGGGCGTGTGCGATGGCAAGATCGTGATGCTGGAGCCGCGCAGGCTGGCCGCGCGCGCCGCCGCCGAGCGTATGGCCGAAACCCTTGGTCAACGTGCAGGCGAAACAGTCGGTTACCGCGTGCGCGGTGACGCGAAACTGTCCAAAGCAACCCGGATCGAGGTTGTGACCGAGGGTATCTTGACCCGAATGCTCCAATCCGAGCCTGATCTGCCCGGTGTTGGCGCGGTGATATTCGATGAATTCCACGAACGCTCTTTGAACGCGGATCTGGGGCTGGCCCTGTGTTTGGAAGTCACCGGTGCGCTGCGCGATGATTTGATACTGTTGGCCATGTCCGCAACGCTGGATGCAGAGCCCGTCGGTCGGTTGATGGACGCACCGCTGATCACGTCCGAGGGCCGCAGTTTCCCGGTTGAAACGCGTTGGTTAGACCGGCCCTTAGGCGTTCAAGCGCGGCGTCTGGACGCCCTGGTCGATCTGGTCGTTCGCGCCGAGCGGGAAACGCGCGACACGGGTGGCGGCATGTTGGTGTTCCTACCCGGTGAGGGCGAAATCCGCCGGGCCGAAGGCGCTTTGTCCGGGCTGTTGCCAGCGGAGTGTACGGTACGCCCCCTGTTCGGAGCGATGCCCTTTGCTGCCCAGCGCGCCGCGATTGCACCCGTGGAACGCGGTCGCAAACTGGTGCTGGCCACTTCGATTGCCGAAACCTCTCTTACAATCCCCGACATCCGGGTCGTTGTCGACATGGGGCAAGCCCGGCGCGCGCGGTTCGATCCGGGATCTGGCTTGCCGCGCCTTGTGACCGAACGGGTGACACGGGCCGAGGCGACGCAGCGCGCAGGCCGCGCCGGTCGTGTTGCAGAAGGGGTGTGCTACCGCCTGTGGTCCAAGGCAGAGGAAGGCGCGCTCTCCGCCTACCCGCCCGCCGAGATTGAGGCAGCAGACCTGACCGGGCTGGCCTTGGAACTTGCGCTGTGGGGTGCGGAACCCTGCGATCTGGCGTTCCTGACATCCCCACCCGAAGGCACGATGGCCGAAGCCAAGGCGCTGCTTGCCATGCTGGGCGCGCTGGACGCTAAAGGGCGGATCACCAACCACGGGCGCGCCCTTGCCGCGCTGCCGTTGCATCCGCGACTGGCACACATGCTTGAACACGCAGGACCTGATGCAGCGCCTTTAGTTGCACTTATGGCTGAACGCGACCCGTTGAAAGCAGCGCCATCGGATATGTTGCTGCGGCTCGAAGCCCTGCGCGACCCGCGAGCGTTTCAACGTAACCGCGTCTGGCAGGTGAACACCGGCGTCGTGGACCGCATAAAGGCCGAAGCCAAGCGGTTACGTACCAAAGGAAACGCCAGCGATCTAAGCCCTGCCGCGATGGCCGCGCTGGCCTATCCCGACCGCATCGGACAACGGCGCAAGGGCGACACGCCCCGTTACGTTCTGTCTGGCGGAAAAGGTGTGGTGCTGGACAGCGGCGATACCCTCGCCGCCGCGCCCTATCTGGTGGTCACGGATACAGACGGCAACCCACGCGAAGCCCGCGTGCGCATGGCCGTACAAATTTCAGAACGTGAGATCCGAGACCTGTTCGCGGATCAGATCAACTGGGTAGACAGTTGTGAGTGGTCGAAACGCGACCGTCGTGTTGTGGCGCGAAAGCAGGAAAGGCTGGGCGCGATCACGCTGAGTGACCGCATCTGGAAGGATGTACCCGACGAGATGGTCGCGCAGGCCATGCTGGATGGCGTTCGCGATCTGGGAGTGCGGCTGGACGGGGCAGCGGCGCGGCTGGCGGCTCGGGTAGAACTGATACGGGCCGAAGGGGCGGACCTGCCTGAATTTACGACCGTAGGGTTGATGGACACACTTGAAGATTGGCTACTGCCCATGCTGTCCGGTGTGCGCACTGCCGAGGACTGGAAACGCTTTGATCTGCTACCTGCCCTGCGCGCGCGGCTGGACTGGACCCAGATGCAAGAGTTGGACCGCCGCGCACCGGGGTCGTTTGAAACGCCCTTAGGGCGCAGGGTGGCGATCGACTATAGCGGCGCGGTGCCTGAGATCTCGGTACGTCTGCAAGAACTGTTCGGTGTCACACAGCATCCGATTGTGGGGGGCGAGGCGCTGAAGATCACCCTGCTGTCTCCGGCACAGCGTCCAATCCAAATCACCCGCGACCTGCCCGGATTCTGGGCAGGATCCTATGCTGACGTCCGCAAGGATATGCGCGCACAATACCCCAAACACCCCTGGCCCGAAGACCCGACACAATCCGATCCGACGTTGCGGGCGAAAAGGCGCGGGTAGTCTCGTAACTCACTGCAAAATAGTCCGTTTTTTAGGGGTAGTTGAAATACCCCTGTTCAACTTTAAGTTCACCATCACGTTCACTTGGTGGCAAAAGATCAAACTCATCAATGTCGACATGGTTTCAAAAAATCTGGCAAGAGGTGGCGCGGCCTGTTCTCCGACGCCCCCCACGGGTGCAGTTCGCAGCCATATGCACACGCGACACGCCGAACGGACCCGAGGTGCTGTTGATCACCAGCCGCGACACGGGGCGTTGGGTCATTCCTAAGGGCTGGCCAATCAACGGAAAAGACGGAGCCGAAACCGCGCAACAGGAAGCCTGGGAAGAGGCTGGGGTGCAGCCGGATCACTTGGATCGTACCTCAATCGGTCATTTTAGCTATGACAAGGGTATGGATAACGGTTCGTCCATTCCGGTGCACACCAGCGTGTATCGCATACGTGTGAAGGGTCTGGCTGAGAACTACCCCGAGGCAGGACAGCGAGACCGGCGCTGGTTTCCCCCGCAAAAGGCGGCCGATCTGGTCCGTGAACCAGAACTGAGCGCGCTTCTTCGGCAATTGTAACGCTTTGGCAACAACTCTTTGTGAGACTGCTTGCCCCGTGTTTTGAAACCGGATACGCGCGCCACTCAAACCACGCCACCTAAAGAAATCTGATGTCGGACACACTTTCCAAAAAACGCTGGCAAGCTCTGGACAGCGATCTAAACCGCATTTCGCGGGTTGAAACTGCGAATTCACACATTGTGCGCCCGATTCTGGCCCCCGGTATTGCGCTGGCTTTCATCGCCTTGGCCGGCTTGTCGGCCGCGGTCTTTTTCGGGCAGGCAAATGGTGGGGTGATCGTCGTCGCTGCCGCGGTCTTTGGGGCCTACATGGCGATCAATATCGGCGCAAACGATGTTGCCAACAACATGGGGCCAGCCGTTGGCGCCAATGCCCTGACCATGGGCGGCGCGATCGTCATCGCCGCAATCGCAGAAAGCGCGGGGGCCTTGCTTGCCGGTGGGGACGTGGTCTCGACCATTTCGAAAGGAATTATCGACCCGGCCTCCGTTCAGGATAGCTCTGTGTTCATCTGGGCCATGATGTCCGCGCTGATTTCCTCGGCCATGTGGGTCAATATCGCGACGTGGTTTGGCGCGCCGGTATCGACCACCCACTCTGTTGTGGGCGGCGTGGTCGGTGCAGGTATCGCCGCTGCGGGGCTGAGCGCGGTAAGTTGGGGCACCATGAGCGCGATTGCCGCCAGCTGGGTGATCTCGCCCGTCTTGGGCGGTGTGATCGCCGCCATGTTTTTGGCGCTGATCAATGCAAAAATCCAATATCAGGACGACAAGATTGCCGCGGCCCGGCGGTGGGTTCCGATCCTTGTGGCCGTTATGGCAGGTGCCTTTGCAACCTATCTTTCCGTCAAAGGACTGAAACGTATCGTGAAGATCGATCTTGAGGTGGCGCTGATGATCGGGCTGGCGTTCGGAGTTTTGGCGTGGGCCGTGACGGTCCCGTGGGTGCGGCGCAAGTCCGAAGGGCTGGAAAATCGCACCAAGTCTTTGAAAACGCTGTTCGGCTTGCCCTTGATCATTTCGGCAACGTTCCTCAGTTTCGCACATGGCGCGAATGATGTCGCCAACGCCGTTGGCCCGTTGGCCGCAATTGTACACGCCGCCGAGTTCGGCGACTTCGCTTCGAAAGTGTCGATCCCTACATGGGTCATGGTTATCGGAGCGTTTGGTATTTCATTTGGTCTGTTTCTTTTTGGCCCGAAGCTCATAAAAATGGTGGGCAGCCAGATCACCAAGCTGAACCCGATGCGTGCATTCTGCGTGGCCCTGTCGGCTGCGATCACCGTAATCGTAGCCAGTTGGTTGGGCTTGCCCGTGAGTTCAACCCACATCGCCGTTGGTGCCGTGTTCGGTGTTGGGTTCTATCGCGAATGGCATTCGGACCAGCGTTGGAAACAGTCAAACCGTCAACGCCCGCCCGAACAGCGTTTGGCGCGCGAAGAACATCAACGTCGCAAGCTGGTGCGTCGCTCGCATTTCATGACTATCGTCGCAGCCTGGGTCGTCACGGTTCCTGCTGCGGCGGCGATGTCGGCGGCAATTTTCGTGTTTCTGACGGCTTTTGTCTGACACCCCTAGGGTGCTATTTGGTCCGGTGACAGCGCAGCCTCTGGTGCCTGCTTGATCAGGGCGCTGACCTTGGCACAGATCGGTGTTGCGACGCCAAATTGTTGGCCCAGACGCATGATTTCCCCTTGCAGGCTATCGATTTCGGTCTGACGGCCTGCCAGTAAATCATACGACATTGAGGTGCGTGCGCTGGGGTCGATGGTCAACATGCGCGCCGCAATGCGGGAAAAGACAGGCGTCGGCAGGCGCAGGATGTATGGCGTCATCCACGCCGGCAGCGGCGTGGTCGATGCGACAGGATGGCCAGCGGCCTTGAGAACGGACAGAGCTTCGGACATCTGATCTGCCATAAGCCTACGCCAATTCCGGTCCAGCAGTTGCTTCTTCAAGGTCAATCCCGACAGCGCATTCAAAGCGTTATTTAGGTTTATCAGCAGCTTACCCCACTGAACGGCGGCAATCGTGTCGCTCTCTACGATTGGCAGGTCGGTGCCGCCCAGCTTTTGAGCCAACGCTCCGGGGCCGCTTTGAATGACGATTTCACCAGAGGTGGCACGGTGAAAACAAGCCGGTTCAGTCGGTACAACATTGAAGGGAACCATCCCGGCACGGACATCATGGTCTGGCAATATCGACCGAAGACAGCGCGCGTTGTCCATCCCGTTTTGCCAGGATAGGACCGGCGTGGAAACCGGCGTGTGTTGAGCAATCAATTTGGCCATGTCCGATGTCGCACCTGCCTTGACGGTCACGATAACCACGTCTGGATGTGCAAGGCATCTGGAGTCGTCAGTTAGGGTAAGGTCCTGCGCGCCCACATTTCGCAACAGGCCAGAGAAATCCGTCACCGTCAGCCCCTTGTCGCGGATGGGATCCAGAATGCGGCTGCGGCCCAACAGCGTGACCCTGTGCCCTGAAGACACCAAAAGAGCACCGCAATAGCATCCTATACTGCCCGCACCCGCGATCACAATCCTCATGGCGTCCCTCCGCAGCTACAAAGATCGCTGTCGAAGGGGTCTGGGGCAAGCCCCCCTGACGCGTGGTCAGCGTGCCAACCTCGGGCTGGTCCGCTCCAGCTCTTTCGAAATCGGGATGTATTCCTCATCATCACCCGGCGGTAAATGAAAAGCGCCATTCGCCCAATCCGCAGTTTTCCATTCGCGCGTGGCCGCCTCGATCTTTTCTTTCGAGGATGACACGAAATTCCACCAGATGTAGCGATCTTCGTTCATGGTCGCGCCGCCCAGCAACATCAGGCGCGCCCCCGCTGGTCCGGCTTTCACCGAAAGGGGATCACCGGGGCGGAACACCATCATCCTTCCCTCGTCGAATGTCTCACCGGCAATTTCGACCGAGCCCTGCGTGACATAAACCCCGCGGTCTTCGTGATCGTCTGGCAGGGGAAAGGACGCGCCCGGGTCAAGCTGTACGTCCAGATAAAAGGTTTCCGACAGCATCGTTACCGGGCTGGATTCACCATAGGCCGACCCCAGGATCAGCCGGGCGCTGACACCGGAGTCCTCAATGTGCGGCAACGCAGCTTGTTTGTGATGCTCGAAGTCCGGCGCCATATCCTCATGCGCTTCGGGCAGCGCAATCCACGTCTGGATGCCAAACAGGCTGTGCTTTGTGCTTCGGGTTTCTGCACTTGTGCGCTCGGAATGGGTCACGCCACGACCGGCAACCATCCAGTTGACCTCGCCGGGGTAAATCATCTGATGCGTGCCCAGACTGTCGCGGTGCTCAAACTCACCTTGGTAAAGATAAGTGACCGTCCCGAGTCCGATATGCGGATGCGGGCGTACATCAATCCCGCCATCGGTGATGAATTCAGCCGGACCCATCTGGTCGAAGAAAATGAATGGTCCGACAAGCTGACGTTTGACCGAAGGCAATGCCCGGCGCACCTCAAACCCGCCCAGATCGCGGGCGCGGGGAATGATCAAAGTATCCAACGCCGCATTTTCAGACAGGCATTCGGGGCTGTGGGTCGGATTCCAACTCATGACGTCACTCCTGCGATCAAATAGATGACTTACTGGTTTCGGAGTATAGAGCGTTTCGTTCGCAATGGCAGACGCAGCGGCGCACAATCGGAGTGCGGAAGTTTGGCATGTGTGTGTCTATGCTCACCTCACCTGTTGCGGACATCCTAACTGTGCTCGACCAAAGATATTCAGCCAGGACGAAAATGATCACAGAACCGTGAGCATCAACTCGGAACTGATCTGAACCGTGCTATCTATGTCGCTAAGCATGAATCCCTTCAGGAGGTTCCGTTATGACGCATCCACATTTTTCCCGCCGCTCTGTGATGGCCTTGGGCGGGGCAGTATTGGCTACCGGCAGCACGGGCCTGCTGCTGCCCGCGCGCGCAGCCGGATTGGCACCAACGCCTTCCATGCGCGGGGGGTCCAACAACTACCGCCCTGGCGCACCAATCGTTGAACGGATCGGCGGTGGTGGGTTCTGGATGACCGGCACAGTCCGCCGCGCGGGCGACGGTGCCCCCCTGCCCGGCCAACGCATTCAGATATGGGCGCACACCACCGAAGGCCACGAACGTGACCCGCAAAGCCACGGCGCGACCCTGACTGATGCAAATGGTGAATTCCGGCTTGAGATGCCGCAGATCGTTCCCGCCTTTGGGCAGCCACATGGTCACTTAGCCTATGACAGCGGAGATTTCGAAACCGTATTCCTGCGCCCGATCATGGCCAGTTCCAAGGATAAGACCTTGGCGGCACATTTTGTTCTGACACCTGCCTGACCTTCGTGATCAAGACCCTTGTGATCTGGGCCGTTGTAACCGCCGTCTTGGCGGTGCCGCTTGTTGCGGCTGCCTACAGCCCACTTTTAGCTTGGCGCGATCCGATCTACATTGTGGCCGGTTTCGCCGGAGTGCTGAGCATGGGGCTTTTGGTCCTGCAGCCCCTGTTAGCAGGGCGAGACCTGCCCGGGTTGACCCCCTTGGACAGTCGGCGCTGGCATCGATGGGTCGGAGTCGCGCTGGTCATCGCCATTTTGATCCATGTGGCTGGGCTTTGGGTCACCAGCCCACCGGACGTGGTAGACGCGTTGCTTTTCGTCTCTCCCACACCGTTTTCCGCTTGGGGCGTTGTCGCAATGTGGGCGGCATTTGCGGCCGCCACGCTGGGAGTATACAGGCAACGTCTTGCCCTGCGGTTTAGGGTCTGGAGGTTGAGTCACACCGGGCTGGCCACCGTCACCATCATCGGCAGCGTTGTACATGCCATGTTGATCGAAGGCACGATGGAGATCATGACCAAGACAGCTTTGTGCGCCTTGGCCGTGTTGGCAGCCGCCCGAACGCTGACCAGGTTGCGGGTGTGGGATATCCGCCGTCGTAGTTAGACACCCAGACACCAGCGCATCACCGCCTTTTGCGCGTGCAAACGGTTTTCTGCCTCGTCAAAAATCACCGAGTTCGGTCCGTCCATGACCTCGGATGTCGCTTCCTCCTCGCGGTGCGCAGGCAGGCAGTGCATGAATAACGCGTCGGGTTTGGCATGTGACATCAGCTCGGAATTGACCTGATAGGGGCGCAGGAGGTTATGGCGGCGTTCCTTGGCAGATTGGGAATCGTGCATCGAAACCCAAGTGTCAGCGACCACAAGGTCGGCGCCCTCAACAGCCTTGAACGGATCACGCTCAACCACGATCTTCGACCCTTTCTGACGGGCAAATCCCATAAATTCTTCCTCGGGGTCGAACTGCGCCGGGCCTGTGAAGGTCAGGTCAAAGCCGAACTGGCCAGCCGCATGCAGGAATGAGGCGCAGACATTGTTCCCGTCGCCGGTCCAGACCACCTTTTTGCCATTGATCGGCCCGCGATGTTCTTCGAATGTCAGAACATCCGCCATGATCTGGCACGGATGCGTTCGATCCGTCAGACCGTTGATGACCGGCACGTCCGAGTATTCCGCCATCTCCGTCAGGATGGTTTCGTCAAACGTCCGGATCATGATCATGTCGACATAGCGCGACATCACGCGGGCCGTATCTGCAATCGTTTCACCGTGCCCCAGTTGCATATCCTTGCCGGACAGCACCATGGTCTGCCCACCCATCTGACGTACACCAACATCGAAGGACACGCGCGTCCGGGTCGAGGGCTTTTCAAATATCAGCGCGACCATACGGCCTTTTAGCGGCTGATCATCATCCGGTGCGGCCTTGGGGCGACCATGGCGGGCCATCTTCATTTCTCCGGCCGTGTTGATCATCGTGCGCAGATCGCCCGCGTCCGTTTTGTGGATATCAAGAAAATGGTTCATTTCGTTTCACTTCTGGCTATTGGTTGCCCGGGGACAAGGCCCCTGAACATCAAGAAATCAGGCGTCCGCAAGCTGGACTTCGATCTGCTTGGCGGCTTTATCAAGGCGGATCATCGCCTGTGCGATGTCATCCTCGGTCAGGATCAACGGCGGCAGCAGCCGGATCACATTGTCCGCTGCAGGAACGGTGATGACTTCGTTGTCATAGCCTGCATTCACCACGTCAAGATTTGGGGCCTTGCACGTCAATCCCAGCATCAGACCCACGCCGCGAACCTCTTCAAAAACCTCGGGGTGATCAGCAACCAGCCCTTCCAGCTTTTGGCGCAGCAATCCCGACTTGCGGCTCACGCCTTCAAGAAAGGCAGGGGTTGCGACCTGATCCAGAACCGCACAGCCCACGGCGCAGCCAAGAGGGTTTCCACCATAGGTCGACCCATGCGTGCCAGCGGTCATACCGCTTGCGGCGTTTTCGGTCGCAAGCACCGCGCCCAGCGGGAAACCTCCGCCAATGCCCTTGGCGACCAGCATAATGTCCGGAGTGATCCCCGCCCATTCATGCGCAAACAGCTTGCCGGTTCGGCCCATGCCGCATTGAACCTCGTCAAGGATTAGCAGCAGCCCATTGTCATCGCAGATCTGGCGCAAAGCCTTCAGTTCGGCATCTGGCACAGGGCGAATGCCGCCTTCGCCCTGAACCGGTTCGATCATGATCGCCGCGGTCTTTCCGGTGATGGCATTGGTGACGCCGTCAAGATCGCCGAACGCGACATGCACGAAACCGGGCAGAAGCGGGCCAAAACCCTTGGTCATCTTCTCGGACCCGGCTGCGGCGATACCTGCCGAAGACCGCCCGTGAAACGAACCGTCGACGGTAATGACCTCGACCCGCTCGGGCTGGCCCTGATCATAGAAGCACTTGCGGGCCATCTTCACCGCCAACTCGCAGGATTCAGTGCCGGAATTGGTGAAAAAGACAGTGTCAGCAAAGGTATGTTCGACCAGCTTATCAGCCAGCGCCTGCTGCTGAGGGATATGATACAGGTTCGAAACATGCCACAGCGCGTGCGCCTGTTCCGTCAACGCATTCACCAGCGCCGGATGAGCATGGCCCAGCGCGTTCACCGCGATCCCGGCCCCTAAGTCCAGAAAACGTCGGCCATCCGCCTCGGTCAGCCAAGCGCCTTCACCCTTCACGAATGTCAAAGGCGCGCGGTTATAGGTCGGCAGAACGGACGGGATCATCGGATCATCCTTTTCAGATAAGTTAAGCCTTGTGAGTGATACACGAGGCCCATGTTCGTCAACAGATTTGGTGGGGTCTGCGCGGATTTACAGCGCGCAAGTGATCAAACAAGCCGGTTAAGCGGTCAGGCGTCGGCGTCGGAGGCGCAGGATATTTGCACGTTTGATCATGTGACGTTGTATAGCGGGGTACGCGCTCAGTGGAAACCCTGATTTTCACGTCACGGAAGTTTCGCGCACCACAAAGGAATTACCGCTTGCCTTTCCTGGCACAGTGACGCACCGCTGAGCCATGACTCCGGCACGACATAATCCCTCCCTCGCAGCTCTGCTGATCGTTTCCGCCAGCGCTTTTATCGCGGGCACAACTTTGCTGGCCAAAGCCTTGGGGACAGACACTCTGGGTCCGGCTTTGCATCCGATGCAAATCAGCCATGGGCGGTTTCTGTTCGCGTTTTTGGCGATCCTTGGTGCAGTCGGCATACTACGCCCACGTTTGAGCCGCCCGCATTGGGGTCTGCATATCGGACGGACCAGCTTTGGCTGGGTGGGGATTACGCTGATGTTTGCCTCGGTTGCGTTCATACCAATCGCGGATGCCACCGCGCTATCGTTTCTGAACCCTGTCTTCGCCATGGTTCTGGCAATTCCGTTGCTCAAAGAGGGTGTGGGACCGTGGCGCTGGATGGCCGCTGCCGTGGCCCTGACCGGAGCGTTAATCCTGCTGCGTCCAACACCCGCCAGCTTCCAACCCGCGGCCTTGCTGGCCCTGACCGCAGCTATGATGATCGGGATGGAGTTGATTTTCATCAAAAAGCTCTCCGGGCGTGAGAGGCCGATACAGATTCTGCTGATCAACAACGCGATGGGGCTGACGATTGCCTCGATCGCGGTCAGCTTCGTGTTCCAGATACCAACGCCCCAACAATGGGCCGCTTTGGTGGGGATCGGCCTATTGATGGCCTGCGCGCAGGCTTGCTTTGTCAACGGGATGGCACGGGCGGATGCATCTTTTGTGGCCCCAATCAGCTATGCCACGCTGATTTTTGCAGCCCTCTACGATTTTGCCGTGTTTGGCGTCATCCCGGACGCAATCAGCCAGCTTGGGTCAGCCGTCATTCTTGCTGGAGGCTTTATTCTTGTCTGGCGCGAAGCGCGCGTCAGAACCGCGTAGGCCGCGAGTTCCTCTGGCTCTCGGCCTAAACCCACTCAGACCAAAACTTCGCGCCCTATGCCTTCAGCCGGTACCCCTTGCGCAACATCTGCCAGGTGACGGCGCAAATAGCCAAGGTCGCGCCACTGCACACTGCAATCCCCAACGCCGGAGCGCTGTCGGACACTCCGATCATGCCATGACGCAATCCATCGATCAGGTAGAAAACCGGGTTCACATGGCTCAGGCGGTTCAGAATAGGTGGGAGCGCTTCGACCGAGTAGAACGTGCCAGACAAAAAGGCGAGCGGCGTGACGATAAAGTTGGTGATAGCCGCCATTTGATCGAACTTGTTGGCGAAAATCCCTGCAAAAAGACCCAGCGCGCCCATGAAGGCACCTCCGAGGATGACAAACACCAGTGCAATCAATGGGTTCTGCGGCACCAAGCCCAGCACCAGCGCAAGCGCAAGCGCGATAACAAAAGCGATCAGAACACCACGCGCGATCCCCCCGGCCAGATACCCAAGCAGGATTTCCAATGGCGAAAGCGGCGGCATCAGCGTATCAACGATGTTTCCCTGCACCTTGGCGATCACCATCGAAGACGACGTGTTGGCAAACGCGTTCTGGATCACGGTCATCATCATGATGCCGGGCGCAAGGAAAGTCAGAAACGGCACGCCCATTACGTCAGCGCGGCTGGGGCCGATGGCGATGTTGAATATCAACAGGAATAACCCGGCAGTCACCAAAGGTGCCAACAGGGTCTGCGTCCATACCACTAAAAAGCGCTGGGTCTCACGCTTGGCCAGCGTGTACAGGCCCATCCAGTTGACCGTTCCGAAACGGCGTTCGTTCTGCTCAAAGGGAATTTGCATCCTTGATCCTCAAACTGATTCGAAGACTGCTTGTAACTCGGTGCGCAGTGATTAGAATAGGGGGCTGATACGAATTCCCAAGGCGGTCCGAATCTGGGGCCGCTTTCCGCTTTTGAAAGGCAAATGATGTCCTGGACTGACGAGCGCGTAGAACTTTTGAAAAAGATGTGGGGCGAGGGCCAGTCGGCAAGCCAGATCGCCAAGGAACTCGGTGGTGTGACCCGCAACGCCGTGATCGGCAAGGTCCACCGTCTGGGTCTGTCGAACCGGGCCACTGGCGCGACCCCGGCCAAGTCGGAACCCAAGGAAAAACCGGCTCCTGCACCAAAGGCTGAGGCGAAGCCCAAACCCGCGCCAAAAACCGAACCGGCCCGCCCTGCCCCTGCCCCAACGGCTGAGGCGAAGCCCGCCGTACCGGCACGCCGCCAGATCATCCCGGCTGGTCAGCCGCTGCCGCCGCAGCCCTCGGCCAATGAGATCAGCCCCGAAGCGCTTGCCAAGGTCAATGAGATCGAGAAAAAGGCCAAAAAGCTGACGCTTATGGAGCTGACGGAAAAGACATGCAAATGGCCCGTAGGCGACCCCGCGACCGAAGATTTCTGGTTCTGTGGGCTGCCTGTTGAGCCCGGCAAACCCTATTGCGAGGCTCATGTGGGCGTTGCCTTCCAACCGATGAGCTCTCGCCGCGACCGGCGTCGGTGAAACGGGCGCCGAAGGTCGCGGCCACAAACAAAAACACTTGCTTGATCACGTGAATCGCTACAGAGCGCTGGCCAAACATCGGCCAGCACTTCATCGGTAGTTCCTGTGATATTTCGTTCCATTCCGACGCATACGGACAAAAGCCTATCGTTGCCCGGGGATGCACAGGTTTTGGGCGAAGCGCACTCAAAGACAAGTGTTTCCATTCGGTGGGCTAGGACCAAGGCCTTTTGGCGTGATCTATTGCGCAGGATGCGAGGGCACATCCGGCATCGGGACCCATCCCGGTAGTTCCTCTGGCGAAACCGAATCGTGCAACCGCTCAGACCGGTCGATACCCACTGTGCGGTGCTTGCGCAGAAGAAAAATCTTTCCCCAACCCCGCCACGTTCCAACAGACGGTCCAGCAGTCGAAGTGGGAAACCTATGACGCCAATCTTCAGGCAGCGGCAGTCCGTGCCGCTCCGCCTTTTCCAACATCCAAATAAGTGAGATGTTGCTAAGCTGACGCGCCTCTTCAAAACCGTTCAATTGCCCGCCGACATCGCCGTGCGTTCCCCGGAACCAGACCTGTTCAACGTGACCCTTGAAGTCAGGCGTGCATTTCCAAAGCACCGGCTCAAAAACCTCGCGCGTTTCGTCCAGCGCAATCGCGTGATACCCGTGCCTGACCGCGGGGCCAAGTTCGTGATTGTGGAACGCATGCTTGTCCTCGGCCCAACGCCATAGCAGAGGCAGGCGCAAACCGAGCGCCTTGACCGTATCCCAGACCCCAATCATCTCGATAGCAACCTCCGGGTGGCAGAACTGCTGGCGGAAAACCTGCGCTGCCATTCCGTCGGGATTGCATTCGTAGTGGCGATAGGCCTGTTTGATATTGCGCTCAGTCGCATGTTCCGCCTTGAGCAAGCCGATCATGTCAATCACGCCCGCAAGGCTGCGCACACCATAAGCCCCGCGTGAATACCCGATAAAGAACACCCGATCGCCGGGTTTGTAGCGCGATGCAAGATACCCGTAAGCTCGACGGATCTGTCGGTTGACACCGCGCCCCATCATTACATCAAGCGAGGATTTCCAGCTTTCCCATTGCACGCCTGCTTCGTAGAAAACCGAGACCTTGCTGCCCATGTCTTGACACAAGCGGAATGTCTGGCCGGCATGGGTTTCAAAACCCGGCTCAAGTGTCGACATTGTGCCGTCGAGGATAATGACATGACTAATAGGCTCGCGGTGCAGCGCCTCGGCCGAGTGTTCGGACCGCAGAGGCCGTCCGAGCCATCCCAGTACCTTTCTACTCAGCCGCGACAGAACCATACGTCAGCATTTCCCAAACTCTGAGGGGTGTGAAGGGCATATCGGCCTGCCGCACCCCGTGTTCCCAAAGCGCGTCCTGAACCGCGTTTGCCACTGCGGCCAGTGCGCCCACGGTGCCGGCCTCACCACATCCTTTCATCCCCATCGGGTTTGACGTTGACGGAACCGGCGCCGAGGTAAACTTAATCATGGGTATCTCGGTGGCGCGAGGCAAGGCATAGTCCATCAACGAAGCCGTGAGCAGTTGCCCCTGCGCATCATGAACCACATGCTCGCTCAGCGCCTGACCGATACCCTGCGCAACACCGCCATGTACCTGACCTTTGGCCAGCATCGGGTTGATAAGATTTCCGAAATCATCAACCACAGTATACCGGTCAACCCATGTCTCACCCGTTTGAGGGTCTACAACCACCTCTGCAACATGGGCGCCATTGGGATAGCTGCGCGCGTCCAGCGTGATGCGCGCCTCATGCTTCATCAGGTCGGTGCGTCCATCGGCGCGCGCCATCTCTGCCGCCTCAGTCAATGTCGGTGTCAGGTTTGAACCCGGCGCGCGGAATGTTTCGTGATCAAAGCTCACCTCGACCTCCTCCACCCCCATCTTATCGGCGAGATAAGGCGTGAATGCGGCGATCATGACGTCAACTGTGGCCAGCGTAGCTGTGCTCTGAACCGTGACCGAGCGCGAGCCCCCCGTTCCGCCGCCATGAGACATCTGATCGCTGTCCCCCTGAACAACAGTGATCTGATCCATCGGAATGCCCGTCTGATCCGACAGGAATTGGGCATAAACCGTTTCATGCCCTTGCCCATTCGACTGCGTCCCGACGTAAAGCTTCACGGTTCCATCCTCGCAGAACTCCACTTTTGCGTTCTCGGAAGGATCACCCAAAATACTTTCGATGTAATAACACAGACCCTGCCCCCGGATTAGACCGCACGCCTCATCAGCGGCCTTGCGATCGGCAAAGCCGCGGGTTTGCTCGCCCGCGCGCGACAGGACCATGTTGAAATCACCAACGTCATAGGTCTCACCGGTTGCACTTTTGTAGGGGAAGGCCTCGGGCGGGATGAAATTCTTGCGGCGCAGCTCCCATGGGTCGACACCAAGCTCACGCGCGGCGCGGTCCATTGCCCGTTCGAGTACATATATCGCCTCGGGTCGACCCGCCCCACGATACGCGTCAACCTGCGTGGTGTTGGTATAAAAGCCCTCAACCCGCAGGAAAGTTGTCTGAACGTCGTAGACGCCCATTAAGACTTTGCTGAACAGGCTGGTCTGGATCGCCTGCCCGAAATGGCTGTTATAGGCCCCTAGATTGACCTTGCTGTGCACGCGATACGCAGTGATCTTGTGATCTGCGTCAAAAGCCAGTTCCGCCAGAGAGGTCAGATCACGACCGTGATGGTCTGACAGCATCGCCTCGGACCGGTCGGACATCCAATGAACGGGCTGGCCCAGTTTCATGGCGGCTGCGGCAACACAGAAATACTCGGGGTAAGGCATGGCTTTCATGCCAAACCCGCCGCCAACATCCGGGGTCGTGACACGGATGGAGTCAGGTTCCAGCTTCAGCTTCTGCGCCAATTGTCCACGCATGGCCCAGACACCCTGCCCGCCGTAAGCAAAGTGCAGCCGTTCGCCAGCCCAATGCGCCTGACACCCGCGCGGTTCAATAGACGTGACTATGACCCGGTTGTCGGCCACATCCAGCCGGACAGTATGGGCTGCATTCTGAAAGGCCGCCTCGGTCGCCGCCTCATCCCCCAAGCCCCAGTCAAATGCACGGTTGTCGGGCGCTTCGTCATGCAGCGGTTCACCACCACTAGCCAAATCCAGCTTGGCGGGCAGGTCCTCGGTTTCGATCCAGATCAGTTCAGCCGCATCGCGGGCCTGTGTTTGTGTTTCTGCGATCACCACGGCGACCGGCTCGCCGACAAAGCGCACACGGTCCTTGGCCAGCATATGCCGTTCCGGTGCTGCCGCCTTCGAGCCATCGCGGTTCGATAACGTCGTTGCGCTGAGAACAGTATTGATCCCGGCCTCTGACAAATCATCCAAGGTCAAGACCAGCCGCACACCGTCCGCCTCACGCGCTGCGTCCAGATCCAGCGCCTTGATCCGTCCATGCGCGACCGGACTGCGAAAGAAGGCAGCATACAGCGTACCACCCGGCACCGAGTCGTCGATATATTGCCCTTGCCCAGTCAGAAATCGCTGATCCTCGGTCCGTTTCACCGGCTGACTTTTTCCGAATTTTTCCATGGGTTGCTCCTGCGGCGGCCTGTAGGGGCGACATTAGGTTCCACCGGTCCGATGTCCAGAGCGTGCGCAGACCCTTCCCCTTCCTGCACGCATTCGTTATTGCAGGCGCTGACCCGAGAGTGATGACGCAGGACGCACCCCATGGCGATGGAAAAGACATTCAACGCGGCCGAGGCCGAGGCCCGCATCTACGAGGCCTGGGAACAGGCCGGAGCCTTCAAGGCAGGCGCGAACAAATCGCGAGACGAAAGCTTTACCGTCATGATCCCGCCGCCCAACGTGACGGGTGCCTTGCATGTGGGCCATGCGTTCAACAACACGTTGCAGGACATTCTGATCCGCTGGCACCGGATGCGCGGCTTTGACACGCTGTGGCAACCCGGTCAGGACCACGCGGGCATTGCCACCCAGATGCAGGTGGAAAAGATGCTGATGCTGACGCAGCAGCCGGGTCGGCGTGAGTTGGGGCGCGAGAAATTCCTTGAGAAGGTCTGGGAGTGGAAGGGCGAATACGGCGGCACCATCATCGAGCAGTTGAAACGGCTGGGCGCGTCCTGCGACTGGTCGCGCAACGCGTTCACGATGGCCGGCGCGAAAGGCGACCCGCGCACGGGGCACGAAAACTCTGCGAATTTCCATGACGCGGTGATCAAGGTTTTCGTCGATATGTACGAAAAGGGCCTGATCTATCGCGGCAAACGGCTGGTCAACTGGGACCCGCATTTCGAGACCGCAATCTCGGACCTTGAGGTCGAGAATATCGAAGTCGCGGGCCATATGTGGCATTTCAAATACCCGCTGGCCGATGGCGAGACCTATACCTATGTCGAGAAGGACGAGGATGGGAATGTCATCCTCGAGGAAGAGCGCGACTATATCTCGATCGCCACGACGCGACCGGAAACCATGCTGGGTGACGGCGCGGTTGCGGTTCACCCGTCAGATGAACGTTACGCGCCAATTGTTGGTAAACTCTGCGAAATCCCTGTTGGTCCAAAAGAGCATCGCCGTCAAATCCCGATCATCACCGATGATTATCCGGACCCTGAGTTCGGCTCAGGCGCGGTGAAGATCACCGGGGCGCATGACTTCAATGACAACATGGTCGCCAAGCGCGGCGGCATTCCGATGTACCGCCTTATGGACACCAAAGGCGCGATGCGGGCCGATGGTGCGCCCTATGCCGACGAGGCGGGCAAGGCGCAGGAATACGCGCGCGGTCGTGAGTTCACCGAGAACGAAATCGACGCAATCAACCTTGTCCCTGATCACCTGCGTGGCCTCGACCGGTTCGAGGCGCGGGCGAAGGTCGTCGAAGAAATCACCAATGACGGTCTGGCCGTCATGTGCCGTGCCGATGACGCGCGTCTCGGCTCCACTGCTCTAAAGCCTGAGCACGAGGGCGCTGAAAAGCTGGTTCCGCTGGTCGAGAGCAAACCGATCATGCAGCCCTTCGGCGACCGCTCGAAAGTGGTGATCGAGCCGATGTTCACCGACCAGTGGTTCGTAGATGCCGAAAAGGTTGTCGGCCCTGCGCTGGATGCGGTCAAGGACGGCACGGTCAAGATCATCCCCGAGTCGGGCGAGAAGACCTATTACCACTGGCTGGAAAACATCGAGCCCTGGTGCATCTCGCGCCAGTTGTGGTGGGGACATCAAGTACCCGTTTGGTATGGGCCACAAAAGGGCCGGGGCAACCTACCGGCAAACTTGGCACTGAAAGAGAACAAGCCTTTCTGTGCTCCCAACGCGGAAGCTGCACTGAAGCTTGCCGAAGATTACTATGGGGAAGAATGCGTCGTCGTCGCGGATACGGAAGAATTCGAAAAGCTTTTCGGCACAGAAACCCGCCCAATGCTGATCCGCGACCCCGACGTTCTCGACACGTGGTTCTCCTCCGGCCTCTGGCCCATCGGTACGCTGGGCTGGCCCGAGCAGACGGAGGAACTGGAACGCTACTTCCCCACGGACGTTCTGATCACCGGTTTCGACATCCTCTTCTTCTGGGTCGCCCGGATGATGATGATGCAACTGGCCGTGGTCGATCAGATCCCGTTCCACACGGTCTACCTGCACCAGCTCGTCCGTGACGAGAAGGGCAAGAAGATGTCCAAGACCACCGGCAACGTCATCGACCCGCTGGAGATCGTGGACGAATTCGGCGCCGACGCGCTGCGCTTTACCAACGCCTCGATGGCGGCGATTGGCGGCGTGCTGAAACTGTCCCGCGAGCGCATCACCGGCTATCGCAACTTCGGCACCAAGCTGTGGAACGCCGTGCGCTTCGCCGAGATGAATGAGGTCTTCACCGACGCCGTACCGCAATTGGACGTCTCCGACCTGAAGCCCAAGGCGGCCGTAAACCGCTGGATCGTCGGCGAAACCGCCCGCGTGCGCGAAGAGGTTGATGCTGCGCTGGAGAGCTATCGTTTCAATGACGCGGCCAACGGTCTGTACGCCTTTGTCTGGGGCAAGGTCTGCGACTGGTACGTGGAACTGTCAAAACCCCTGCTGCAAGGCGATGACGCTGAGGCGCAGGCAGAAACCCGCGCCACAATGCGCTGGGTTCTGGATCAGTGCATGGTCCTTCTGCACCCGATCATGCCCTTCATCACCGAGGAACTCTGGGGTCTGACCGGCAGCCGCGCCAAGATGGTCGTCCATGCCGACTGGCCCACCTATGCCGCTGCCGACCTGATCGACGCCGACGCGGATCGTGAGATGAACTGGGTGATCTCGGTGATCGAAAATACCCGCTCGGCCCGTGCGCAAATGCGGGTTCCGGCTGGGCTTTATGTACCGATGCTGGTGACCGAGATCGACACCAACGGCCAAGCCGCATGGGACCGGAACGAAGCGCTGATCAAACGTCTCGCGCGGATCGACAGCCTGACCAAGGCCGACGAACTGCCCAAAGGCACCATCTCAATCGCTGCGCCCGGTGCATCCTTTGGCCTGCCACTCGCGGATATCATCGATATCGGCGCAGAGAAAGAACGTCTGGAGAAAGCCAAGGGCAAGCTGGCCAAGGAACTTGGCGGCTTGCGCGGACGTCTGAACAACCCCAAATTCGTGGCTTCGGCCCCGGAGGAGGTTGTTGAAGAGGCCAAAGCCAACCTCGCCGCCCGCGAAGAAGAAGAGGCCAAGCTGAACGAAGCGCTGGCCCGTCTGGCCGAAATCGCCTGACCTTCCTCAGCCCCTGCAAGATAACCCCACTGCACAGCCTTGTGGTGGGGTTTTCTTTTCCCTTCATAAAACCTGCCCCAAATAACACATCTTTTTCAGTTCTTGCTGACAACTATCCTCAAAACCGAGTGCCCCACGCCTTTCCTAAGTCTCAGGCCGTCTGAACGGGACTGCATAGGACAATCGTCGGGTACGTCGGCCCCTTCCCAATTTTGTCTCGGATATTGGTTGCGGTGATCGCAGTAGCCGCAGCTAAAAGCAGGATGGGTGCCTTGGGCGCAAGCAAGCCAGACCAAAGCTTTCAAAACCGAGCGGTTTAGGATACGATTATTGCATGATTAAGTCGCTTGGAAAACTGATCGAACACCCGATCAAAAAGGCTCAGGCCGAGGGCCAGTTGCAGGGGCTGGAAGGCGAAGGTCAACCCCTTCCTGACCGATCAACCGAAGCGCAAAGCGATCAGGCAATCGCAACCGGGTATCGGATCATGGCGCAGGCTGGCGTGCTGCCAGAAGAATTCGAGATACGAAAAAAGCTGGACTCAGCCCGAAAGAGCTTTGCCGCGCTTACCGACCCCGAAAAACGCAAGGCTGCCATGGCGCAAATCGCTGAACTTGAGATGCGGTACAACATTGCGCGCGAAGCACGGTTTAGCTTCTTGCGTTGACTACTTGAACTCAGGCTTTCGGCCCTGCATCTGCGCCATCACAACCTCCATCTGATCAGGCTTGCCAATCAACTCCACCTGTTCACCCGACTCCGCCATGAGCACGTCTGCGCGCGAACTGGTCTCGGCCACCTCGATCAGGCGCTTCGCGGCACGAATTGCGGATGGGCTTTTGCCAGCAATGTCTTCGGCAAGCGCCTGCGCCTCGATCAATGGGTCGTCCGAGAGTTTGGTGACCAATCCCCACTCGGCCGCCTGCAGCGCCCCGATTGGACGCGCAGTATAGGTCAACAGGCGCAGCACGTCCGAGCGCACCAATTGCGGCAGCAATACCATCCCACCCATGTCGGGGATGATGCCCCATTTCATCTCCATCACCGCCAGCTTGGCCTCGGGATGGGCAATGCGGATATCTGCCCCCAAGGCGATTTGCAGACCACCGCCATAGGCCACGCCTTGAATGGCACAAATCACCGGCACTGGGATGCGACGCCAGATCAGGGCAAGCTCCTGCATCTCATTGGCGCCGTTATGGCTGCGTTCCATCAGCCATTCGGTCGGGTCCATATGAGCCATTTTTGCGAAGCTCGCCATATCAAGCCCAGCGCAAAAGCTCTTGCCTTCACCGGATAGTATGACGGCACGCGCGTCCGAGGCCTCAACCTCTTGCCCCGCTGACAGCAGGGCCTTGATCATCGCGTCATCCAGCGCGTTCATCTTGTCGCCGCGGGTCAAGGTGACATGTGCGATGTGATCTTTGTATTCGACGGATACGCGTGTCATGCGGTCCTCCAAGCTCCGGTTAGGCCAACTTTGCCCGGAAGCATTGGCAAGTTCCACCACAACGTCGGGGCAGCACATGGTTGCGTGTCCTGCGGCCATGCGTTTATTTCAGCGTATGACCAATCCACGCTACACCCCACTTGCCCTGTCGCTGCCCGCCACCGTGCCTTTTGTCGGCCCCGAAACGCAGGAGCGTCAGCTAGGCGCGCCGTTCGTAGCACGTTTGGGCGCAAATGAGAGCGTTTTTGGCCCCTCACCCCGTGCAATCGAGGCAATGGCGGCAACGGGTATCTGGATGTACGGCGACCCCGAGAACCACGATCTGCGTCATGCACTGGCGGATCATCACGGCGTTTCACCAGACAACATCGTCGTCGGTGAAGGGATTGATGGCCTTTTGGGGTATCTTGTTCGGCTGCTCGTCGGGCCGGGTGATGCGGTTGTGACCTCGGACGGGGCGTACCCAACCTTCAACTATCACGTCGCCGGGTTTGGCGGCGTATTGCACAAAGTCCCTTATCTGAATGATCACGAGGACCCCGTGGCGCTGTTTGCCAAGGCAGCTGAGGTGAACGCGAAGCTGATCTATCTCGCCAATCCCGACAACCCGATGGGCAGTTGGCATAGTGGCGCAGATATCGTCAAGGCGATGGAGGCATTGCCCCAGGGCTGCCTATTAGTGCTGGACGAGGCCTACGTGGAATGCGCACCTGATGGTACGGCTGCACCTGTTTCACCGGATGATCCGCGTGTGATCCGGATGCGTACGTTTTCCAAGGTTTACGGCATGGCCGGTGCGCGGGTCGGCTATGCGATTGGCGCGCCGGGATTGATCGCAGCCTTCAACAAGGTGCGCAACCATTTCGGCATGAACCGGGCCGCGCAGGCAGGAGCTTTGGCAGCCCTACAAGACGTCGTGTGGCTATCGCAGGTTCAGACTCAGATCAGTGCCGCGCGAGACCGGATCGCCCAGATAGCACGCGAAAATGGGCTGGACCCTTTACCGTCAGCTACCAATTTTGTGGCAATTGATTGTGGACAGGACGGTACTTTTGCCAAGGCAGTTCTTGAGTCTCTGGTCGCCCAAGGGGTCTTTGTACGCATGCCATTTGCCCCACCGCAGAACCGTTGTATCCGCGTGAGCTGTGGAAAAGCAGCGGATCTGGATGCCTTCGCCGCTGCACTGCCGAAAGCTTTGGAGGCTGCGAAAGCTTAGCTGACAGGTCTAGCCTTGAATCTGGTCAGCAAGAACGGCGGCCGCGGCCTCTAAGGCACCCGAGCCGCGCGGAATGCCCAACGCGGCCATAGCGGTTTCCATACCACCAAGCATCGCCATCACCATTTGTGCGTTCACGTGGCCCATATGGCCCAGGCGGAAGCAACTATCCTGATCCTCCATCCCCAATCCTATTCCAAGGGTCAGGCCCAACTGGGTTTCGGTAACGCGACGCAGCGGCGTTCCCCTCCCATCCGTCAACCGCAACGCAGTCACAGCGTGGCTACGATGCGCACGATCTGCAACGTTCAGTTGCAGCGCGTCACCTTGCGCCCAGATTTCACATGCGGTCCAGATTGCCTTGGCAAGGCGCGCATGGCGGGCCCAAATAGCCTCGATCCCTTCAGCGTGAATCAAATCGAGCGCTGCGCGCAGGCCATATAGGTGATGCGTCGGGGCTGTGCCGTTGAAATACTGGTAAAACATCTCGGGCGTGACGCGCGGTTGCCAGTCCCAATATTGCGAAACGCGGGGCATTTCCGCCCGTTTGGCCTGCGCTTTGTCATTAAAGAACACAAAGCCAACGCCCGCCGGGGTCATAAGGCCTTTCTGGGACGCCGTGACCATGACATCGACGCCCCACGCGTCCATTTCGAAGCGGTCGCACCCCAGCGACGCGATACAGTCCGCCATAAGCAATGCCGGATGATTCAAATCGTCCAGCACCGCCCGCAGTGCCGGGATATCGTTTCGGATTGAGCTGGATGTATCCACATGCACAGCCAGCACCGCCTTGATCTGATGGGTCGTGTCAGCGCGCAGTGCCTCTGCAATGCGATCCAGATCCCACGTTGAGGACATTCCGAAATCAAGCAGCGAAACCTTGGCACCAATCCCTTCGGCCATTTCAGCCCAACCATGGGTGAATCGTCCGGACGCCGGTGCCAGCACCGTTTCACCCGGCGCGATGACGTTGGACAGCGCGGCCTCCCACGTGCCGTGACCGTTGGCAATGTAGATCGCAACGTGATGTTCAGTTCGCGCTACGCGTTTCAGATCGCGCGTCAGATCGGGCATCATCTCGACCAGCGCGCCGTCATAGATGTTGGGCGACGGGCGGTGCATCGCCTGCAACACTGCGTCAGGCATGACAGAAGGGCCGGGAATCGCCAGATATTCACGCCCGTGCGCGAGAGAGTTTTGCTGTGTCATGAGGTCAACCTGTCTGAATAGAGGCCACCCTATCGCAGCAAAATCCCGCGTCAATCCATCAACTTTGAGGCCTCACGTGCTAGTGTTTCGATCCCGACCCAATCTCCTGTCACAACCATCTGCTTGGGTGCGACCCAGCTTCCGCCAGCACAGATGACATTCGAGAGCGACAGGTAGTCCCTTGCGTTTGCCGGTGATACGCCGCCGGTGGGGCAAAAAGTGATCTGCGGCAGCGGTGCGCCGATGGCTTTCAGGGCCGGTGCGCCACCCGAGGCCTCGGCCGGGAAGAATTTCAGCATGTCATAGCCCTTTTCCAGCAGGCGCATTGCCTCGCTTGCCGTGGCCGCGCCGGGTAGAAGAGG
The DNA here is from genome assembly GCF_056159225.1 of Ruegeria sp. AWH4_226. Lineage (NCBI taxonomy): Bacteria > Pseudomonadati > Pseudomonadota > Alphaproteobacteria > Rhodobacterales > Roseobacteraceae > Ruegeria > Ruegeria sp. AWH4_226. Next base: position 1,718,928 of record NZ_JBSWUU010000001.1, read on the forward strand.
CAACCCCTCGGCTTCGCAGGCCGCAATCAGGGTATCGGTTGCACCGGGTGAAACTCCGAACTGCGCACCCGCCTCTTTCGCGGCACGGACATCTTCGGGCGTGACCAGCGTGCCTGCACCCACAACACCGCCAGGGACTTGTGCCATCGCGCGAATAGCATCCAAAGCCGCAGGTGTCCGCAACGTGACTTCGAGGGCGGGCAGACCACCGGCGACCAAGGCTTCGGCCAACGGACGGGCCTGCGCGGCATCATCGACCACCAGAACCGGAACAATTGGGGCAAGACCGCAGATTTCGCGGGTACGTTGAGTTTTGGACATCTTTAAGCTCCGAAAATGCTGGCGCCGGCATCGGCGGAACCGACGGTATTGCGGAAAGTGGCGAACAGATCGCGACCCACGCCATGTTGGTTGCCAGAAAGATCAGCCTTGGCAGGGGCGCGGTCCAGCACACCCTCGGTCAGGATTTCCAACTCACCCTTGACCGCATCAACGCGCAGTATGTCACCATCCTGCAGATAGGCGATCGCCCCACCATCCAGCGCTTCGGGGCTGACATGGATCGCGGCAGGCACTTTGCCCGATGCTCCGGACATGCGGCCATCCGTCACCAGCGCAACCTTTTGCCCCCTGCCCTGAAGGATCGACAGGATCGGCGTCAGTGAGTGAAGTTCCGGCATGCCATTCGCCTTGGGTCCCTGAAAGCGGACGACAACAATGACGTCGCCGGTGAACTCTTTGGCCTTGAAGGCGGTCTTCACCTCTTCCTGATCGTGGAATACACGCACCGGCGCTTCGACCACCTGATGTTCGGGAGCAACGGCTGAGACCTTCATAACGCCGGTACCCAGATTGCCAGTCAGGCGCGACAGACCACCAGTGGGCTGGAACGGATCTTTGGCCGAACGGACAATTTTTTCGTTCAGGCTGCGACCTGCGCCATCTTCCCAAACCAGTTCACCGTCTTTCAGCTTGGGCTCCTTGGTATAATTTTGCAGCCCTTGCCCTGCCACGGTCAGAGTATCGGGGTGCAGAAGCCCGTTTTCCAGCAACGTACCGATGCTGTAGCCCAAGCCACCCGCTGCGTGGAAATGATTCACGTCTGCTAACCCGTTCGGATAGACACGCGCAACCAATGGAACGATAGCAGAGATATCGGAAAAATCCTGCCAATCCAGCACGATACCGCCAGCACGCGCCATCGCGATCAGGTGGATCAGCAGGTTCGTCGACCCACCCGTAGCCATCAAACCGACAATGCCGTTCACAAAGGCGCGTTCGTCCAGAATTTGGCATACCGGCGTATAATGGTTGCCCAGCGCGCTGAGCGACAGGGCGCGACGGGCGCCTTCCTCGGTCAGGGCATCGCGTAACGGCGTATTGGGGTTGATGAAGCTTGAACCCGGTAGGTGCATGCCCATGAACTCCATCAACATTTGGTTGGTGTTGGCAGTGCCATAGAAAGTGCAGGTGCCCGGTCCGTGATAGGCAGCCATTTCGGCGGCCATCAGTTCCTTGCGGCCCACCTCTCCGGCAGCGAATTTCTGGCGCACCTTGGCTTTTTCGTCGTTGGGCAGACCGCTGGTCATAGGTCCGGCAGGCAGGAAAACGGCAGGTAAATGGCCAAACGCCTGCGCGCCGATCACCAAACCGGGCACGATCTTATCGCACACCCCAAGAAACACGGCGGCGTCAAACGTGTTGTGGCTCAGCGCGACGCCTGTCGCCAACGCGATCACGTCGCGGGAAAACAGCGACAACTCCATCCCTGCCTCGCCCTGCGTTACGCCGTCACACATTGCGGGAACGCCACCGGCAACCTGCGCAGTGCCGCCCGCGGCGCGGATCGCCTGGCGGATCAACTCGGGGTAACGCTCGAACGGCTGGTGGGCCGAGAGCATGTCATTATAGGCCGTTACAATGCCCAGATTGCCTGCAGTGCCAGTTGCCATGGCCTGTTGATCCGGCCCTGCACCTGCATAGGCGTGGGCCTGACCGCTGCAGGACAGATGAGCGCGCGCGGGGCCCTTCGACCGGGCCTGTTCCATGCGTTCCAGATACGGACCGCGCAGATTGCTGCTGCGGTCGATGATGCGTTGGGTAACGTCGGTGATGACGGTGTGAGTCATGTTAACCTCCGATTTGGCGCCAGCGGCGTCCATCACGATGCAATAGCATCAATGCTTCTTCGGGCCCCGAACTTCCCTGATCATATCGTGCCGGGCGGTCGCCGCGTTCTTCCCAGCCCTGAATGATTGGATCAACCCAGGCCCAGGCGGCCTCGGCCTCGTCCCCCCGCATGAACAAGGTCTGGTCACCGCGAATGACGTCCATCACCAATCGCTCATAGGCGTCCGGAGCGCGGGTGTCGGCGCCAAGCGCATCGGCAAAGCTCATGTCCAAGGCCACATCGGACAGGCGGAATCCGCCGGGACCGGGATCCTTGATGGTGGTGCGCAGGGTGATGCCTTCGTCGGGTTGCAGGCGGATCACCAGAACATTGCCGCGCAGCGGGCCTACGTTTGGGAAAATCGTGTGTGGCGGATCGCGGAAATACACGGCTATCTCGGATTCCCGCGCCCTCAGCCGTTTACCGGTGCGCAAATAAAACGGAACCCCGGCCCAACGCCAATTACCCAGATGCACCTTGAGGGCAATAAAGCTTTCTGTCCGGCTAGACGGGTTTCCGACGTGATCAACATAGCCATCATCGCCATGTTCAGCGCGGTATTGACCCCGCGCGATATCTTTCGGTTCAACTGGTTCCAGCGCTTCGATCACCTTGACCTTTTCGTCGCGAACGGAGTTCGGTGCAAATTTGGAAGGCGGTTCCATCGCTGTCAGGCACAGAAGCTGAACAAGATGGTTCTGGATCATGTCGCGCATGGCCCCGGACTGATCGTAGTACGCTCCACGCCCCTCAACCCCAACGGTTTCGGCCACGGTGATTTGAACATGATCGATGTGGTTGGAATTCCACAGCGGCTCGAAAAGAGAGTTGGCAAAGCGCAGCGCCATCAGGTTCTGCACCGTTTCTTTGCCAAGATAGTGGTCGATGCGATAGATCTGATGCTCTTTGAAACAGGCGCGCAGACCCTCGTTCAAAGACTTTGCCGAGGCCAGATCGTGACCAAACGGCTTTTCAATCACGATGCGGCTGTCAGGCGTCGCCAGCCCGTTTTCATCCAACCGTTGCGCGATGTTCGAGAAAAGATTGGGCCCCACTGACAAGTAAAATGCCCGCACGACATCGGGCCGCAGAGATTTGGCAAGCTCGGACCAGCCCTTATCCCCCATGACGTCCACAGAGACATACGAGACCCGTGCGAGAAAGCGATCCAGCACGTCCTTTTTGAATTGCGGCGCGAATTCCTTCATCGAGGCGCGGATCTGGTCGCGAAATGCATCACTGTCCATATCAGAGCGCGCCGTTCCGATGATGCAGGCATCCTCGGGCATCTGCCCCACTTCGAAACGATGATAAAGACCTGGCAGGATCTTGCGCTGCGCCAGATCGCCGGTTGCACCAAACAGTACCAGATCGAACGGGTTTACCGGAATAACGCGTGAGACCATCGATGGGCTCCTTCAATTCTCGCCTGCGTCACCATAGCACTACAATTGCTTGGTACTCGTGACATGGGATATGTTATCGCTAACATTTGTGGCTTGAATATGCAATGCAGATGCAGAAAGCAACCCCGGATTTGCGGAATCAGACCTGATCCCGCAGCCATTCCATGACAGAGGGGCGCACGGATTGCTCACCACGGTGCCGCGCGTCCGCGATGATCTTGCGCAGCGCTTGTAGGTCTGCACGCAGCAGAACACTCTTGACCGGCCCAATCGAAGCCGGGCGCATCGACAGCGTTCGGATTCCCATTGCCGCCAGACACAACGCCTCGACCGGGCGGCCGGCATCCTCACCGCAGAATGACAGCGGCGTGTTCGAGATACTGCATCGCTCGACAATCCGCTCAATGAAGGTCAGGAAACTGACATTCAGCGTGTCATAGCGACGGCGCACCAGCTCGTTCTCACGGTCGGCGGCAAAAAAGAACTGTTTCAGGTCATTCCCGCCGATCGAAACGAAGTCCACTTCGTCAAAGAATTTCTGCGGCGCAAAGGCCAGCGACGGCGTCTCAAGCATCGCCCCGACCTCCAGCGTTTCGGGCAGGACATGACCCAGCCGTTTTTCACGCTCGATGGTCTTGTTGACCTCCCACCGGGCCTCGCGGAATTCATCGGCCTGTGCCACGAACGGGAACATGATCGAAAGCGGGCGTCCGTTGGCAGCGCGCAGCAAAGCCTGCAACTGCATCCGCATAACGCCGCGCTTGTCCAGACCCACTCGAATCGCGCGCCAGCCCAGCGCCGGGTTCGGTTCCGCCACATGCTTCATGTAGGGCAGAACCTTATCGGACCCGATATCCAGCGTGCGGAACACCACGCGCTTGTCACCTGCCGCGTCCAAAACCCGCTTATACTGCGCCACAAGCTCTGACCGCTTGGGCATCTTGCTTCGGATCAGGAATTGCAGTTCGGTTCGGAACAGCCCGACACCTTCGGCACCAGAATGTCCCAGAGACGGCAAATCGGCCATAAGCCCGGCATTCATCTGCAGATTGATCCGTTCGCCGTCACGTGTCACCGTGGGTGTTTCGCGGATCGACGCGTAACGTTCCTGTGCTTCGGCCTGCATCGCGATCTTGTCGCGGAAAGCCCCCACCACCGTGTCTTCGGGGCGCAGATGCACCACGCCCTCATCCCCATCGACAAGAATGTGGTCTCCGTTCAGCGCCTCGGTCGTGATGCGACCCACATGGACAACAAGCGGAATCGCCAACGCCCGCGCCACAATTGTTGCATGGCTTCCGACCGAGCCTTCCTCAAGTACAATACCCTTCAGAGACCGGCCATATTCCAGCAAATCGCCCGGGCCGATATTCCGCGCAACAAGGATCGGATCAGGCGGCAAATCGGTGCCGTTCGCACTTCCCTGTCCGGTCAGGATACGCAGCAACCGATTGCTGAGGTCATCCAGGTCTGCCAGCCGCTCGCGCAGATACGGATCTGTGACCTGCCCCATGCGGTTGCGTGCTTGCGACTGTTCCTTTTCAACCGCAGCTTCGGCGCTGAGGCCTAGGGCGATGTCCTCTTCCATGCGACGCATCCAGCCCTTGGAATTCGCGAACATCCTGTATGCTTCAAGTACCTTGAGCTGCTCGGAATCGCCGCCCTGTGAAATCTCAAGCATCTTGTCGACGCCCACGCGTAGTTCTTCGACAGCCTCGGACAGACGTTCGCGTTCCCGAACGGGATCGTCAGCGATCGGATTGGTGACAACGACGCGCGGCTCGTGCAGCCAGACATGACCTTCGGCTGATCCCTCTTGCGCCGGTCCGCCACGTAAAAGAACGGATTGCTGGTGCAGGGGTGACAACGCAGCACCTTCGCCGACAAAAGCACCTAGTTCGGCCATTTCGGCCAGAACCATGGCCACCACTTCCAGCGCATAAACCTCATCCGCGGTAAACTCTCGCGCCTCGCGCGATTGAACCACCAAAACACCCAGTTTCTGCCCAAGTCGCTGAATCGGTACGCCGAGGAAAGATGAGTATTTTTCCTCACCTGTTTCGGGCATGAACCGAAACCCCTTGGCAGATGGGGCATCCGCGGTGTTCACAACTTTGCCGGATTTCGCGACCCGGCCCACAAGGCCTTCGCCCAGACGCATGCGGGTTTTATGCACAGCCGCTGGCGACAGACCCTCTGTGGCGCACAGTTCCAGTGTTTCCTCGTCCCGGAACAGATAGATCGAGCAGACCTCGCGCCGCGTGCTGTCCGCGATCAGATTCGTGATCCGGTCAAGACGTTCCTGACCGGCAGCCTCGCTCGCCATCTCTTCGCGCAGCCGCCCAAGCAGCTTGCGGGATTCTGTTTCGGTGCCGTCCACCATGGCCCAACCAAATTAGTGCGTCAGGCGAGTTCCTTGGCTGAAATGCTCAGGCCGCCTTGTCCAATTCAAACGCATCATGCAGCGCCTGAACAGCAAGTTCCATGTATTTCCTGTCCACAAGCACGGAAATTTTTATCTCAGAGGTTGTAATGACCTTGATGTTGATCCCCTCATCCGAGAGCACCTTGAACATTTTAGCCGCCACACCGGATTGTGAGCGCATGCCGATGCCCACGACAGAAACCTTGCAGACATCGGTATCAGCAACCAGTTCGGCATAGTTCAGCCCCCCTGCCTCTTTGATTGCCAGCAGTGCTTTTTCAGCTCGGACAACCTGATCGGTCGGGCACGAGAACGTCATATCTGTGCGTCCCTCGTCCGAGATGTTCTGAACGATCATGTCAACATTCACGCCCTCATCACTGAGCGCCGTGAAAATGATCGAAGCGATGCCCGGACGGTCCGCCACCGATACGACGGTCATCTTGGCCTCGTCGCGGGAATAGGCCACACCGGCCACAATATTGGATTCCATTATATCCTCCTCGTCAACGACCAGCGTACCGGCCTCATCGGACTGTTCCTCGAAACTCGAAAGAACGCGCAGTTTCACCTTGTACCGCATCGCCAGCTCGACCGAGCGGGTCTGCAGCACCTTCGCCCCCAGTGAGGCCAGTTCGAGCATCTCCTCAAACGAAATCTTGTCCAGCTTGCGCGCTTTTTCACAAATACGCGGGTCAGTCGTATAGACGCCGTCCACATCCGTGTAGATATCACAGCGCTCGGCCCCAAAGGCAGCAGCAAATGCCACGGCCGTGGTGTCCGACCCGCCCCGTCCCAGCGTCGTAATGCGGCCTTCGGGGCTGATGCCCTGAAACCCGGCGACAACTGCGACCTTCATACCCTCACCGAATTTCTGGTTCAGGTTTTGGGTGGGGATATCCTCGATCCGGGCCTGACTGTGTGCGCTTGTGGTCAACAGCGGCACCTGCCAACCCTGCCAACTGCGGGCAGGAACATCCATTTCCTGCAACGTCAACGCCATCAGGCCAGCAGTCACATTCTCACCCGAGGATACAACAGCGTCATATTCCCGCGCATCAAATAGTGGCGACGTCTCGTTTACCCAGCCCACCAACTCATTCGTCTTGCCGGACATGGCCGAGACGATGACGATCACGTCGTACCCTTTGGCCACCTCAACACCGATACGTTTGGCCGCGCGCCGGATACGGTCAAGATTGGCAACCGATGTGCCACCGAATTTCATAACGAGTAGGGGCATGGGGGTGGTTTCTCCGCGCCTTGGACTTCAGATCCCGAGCGTCTTATGCGAGGGGGACCTCAAGGGCAAGGGTTCAAAACTGCCCGGCAGGTCGTCTGCGTTGCTTTACATCTGGGTGCATGGGTGTCAGCCTTGGGCTGTTATTCTTCACGAGGTTTTCCATGCTCCGCTTTGTTATCGCCGCTGTTATCCTGTCGTCCTCTTCTGCGATTGCACAGGAGTCCACCTTGGCCGCCACAGATGGCACGAATGCTCTGGGCACTGTTCCCTGCGCGTCGGGCGGGGCACCATTGGCCAGTTGCCACGCCGAATTGCGACACCACGACGATGGCACGACAACTCTGGCGGTTGCATTGGGGGCCGGGGAAGTGCGCAGCATCTATTTTACTGATGGTGTACCGAACTCCAGCAGTTCGCCGTCCAACATCAGCCATGAAACACGCGGGGGCATGACTGTGATCTTCATCGACCCCGATGAGGTCTACGAAGTGCCAACGGCTGCGTTGAAACGACAATAAGCGCGGGGGCACCCTTTCGGATGCAGTGCAAATGACAGGACATCGAAAGGGTCGTTGAAGACCTAACCGGGGCTTTCAGACTGTTCAGTCGGATCGATTATCCTCAGTTCCCGGTACACGCGTGTGTTTCGCCGTGTTCAGACCGGCGCTGTTGATCGTGAAGTCTTCTGATCAGTTGCTTTTTCGGCTGGGAACAAAAGGCAGCGGTGCCACAGGTACCCCATCCTCAATAAGGGCTTTTGCGTCTTCCGGTTTGGCCTCACCGTAAATGGCTCGCTGAGGCGCGTCACCCAGGTGAATCTTGCGCGCCTCATAGGCAAAGTCCTTACCGACATAGTCCGAGTTTTCTTCGACCTTCCGGCGCAATTCGGCAATTACCTTTTCCACATCCGGTGAAGGTGCGGCCATATCAATGGTGTTTGGCTGAGGTTTTTGCGCGGGCATCTGCGCCTCGGCCTTGCGGGCCGGGCGAACACGCGGCGTCATGATCGCCTTTTCAACGTCCGCACAGCCGCAAACGGCGCATGTCACCATGCCCGTTGATGCCAGTTTGTCGTAAGCGGCGGCCGATTGAAACCAACTGTCAAAAGTATGGCCGTTGCTGCATTTCAATGCGTATTGAATCATGGTCCGTCCAAATGTCAGTTGTTAAATAGATACCTACGGTGAATGCAATATCAAGCCCCTGCCGAAGCACATCAGTGCCGAATGCGTTCGAACCCGCGTAACAATTCTGCCAGTTCGGATGAATTGACCTGCAAAGCGGCTTTCTTCGGCGAAAACCACTTTCTTTGCCGTTGCTTGCACTCCGGAAAACGCGATGCAACAGATGTCGTAAACAATGGAAAAACGTCCACGACGCACATCACAGCACCTTTTTTGGGGTGCCGTTTTTGATAAAAGAACTGCCCCAACGCCGGAACGTCGCATTGCCCGTGTATTCCGGCCTCTTCCCAGGCTTCTTGCTGTGCCGTTTCAGCAGGTGTCAGGCCATTTTTCAGCCACCCTTTGGGTATAATCCAGCGGCGTGACTTCCGGGTGGTGATCAGCAACACCTCAGGCCGCCCATATACGATGCGATAGCACAGGGCCGCAGCTTGCGGGATAACCGGCACTTGCCGGGCTTTTCGCGAAACGTGGGGCGCAAGTTTTGCATCAATCACGCTGTATTGCCTTCCTGCGGATATCTATGCCCGTATCCCGCCATTCTTTTCGCTTATTTAGCGGGTTTCCACGCTCACGATACCATATGAGCGCCCATTTTCCAACTGTTTGCCCGACGCTTACATGCGTGCCGAGAGCCTGCGCACTAATTCCTCATGCGGAATATCGGCATCAATCGCCAACCGGCGCAGACCAAAATGGACGCGAGCAATCTGCTGGTAATAGCGTGTGTAGACATAGTTGGTGCCGCCACCCGCTATCGCCCCTAACACGGGAACGGACTGTGCCGCGAGTTTCTGCCCCAGTACAACAGACAACCGTGGCGCAACAGCTGAAATCAACCGTTGCATGGCGGGTCCGGTCAGGGTCAGACGAAGCGAAAAGAACCCAAGATCGGCACCATCATCATCAGACAACGGCCCTGCAGCGGACAAGACCCCTACGCAATCGAATTTCACACCCTCTTCTGAGGGATCGAATCCCTCGCGCGCGGCTGCGCCTTGTATCGCGCGCAACAGCATCGCTGTAGTCGCTGGCAACTCCATCAGGGCGGTGGACATACCACCCAGCCCACCAGCCGCACCCATGGCCGTGGTCAGCGCAGTGTTAACCCAGGGATGTTGATCCGGCACTGCCCGGCGCGACGTTTCAGCAGCGTGCATTGCCAGCCACAGCGCGTTTTCTGTAGCTCCGGTTAGACCTTGTTTAATGGGTTCAGGCAATTGATCCAACAGAGACTCGGCCGAACCTCCAAGACTATTCAGCAGCTTGACGCCCGGCCCTCCGGCAGACCGGTAGTAGCCGGCCAAGCGCTCTAGTTCAGCCTCGGCATCCAGTTCTTCGACGAGCGCGACGTCCTGCATAGTGAACCTCCTGTCTGTAAGACATCGGGATTCACGGCTCGGGTTTCAATAGCTCAGCGGCTCCAACGGGTCACGGAGCCATGCACGCCTTCCCAAACGCCAGGGGTCAGTTCCAGCCCCAGAACGCGATCCGGGTTGGTTGGCGGTGGCATCTCAACCCCGCTGAGGCGTGAGAACCCGAACCGCTTGTAATAAGGCGCGTCACCAACCAGCAGAACGCGGGTCCAACCCAGCGCGCGCCCAGCCCGTAGGCCTTCGTGGATCAGGTATCCGCCCACGCCTTCCCCCTGATGCGTTGGGTGTACGGCAACCGGCCCCAACAGCAGCGCATCATGATCCCCGACATGAACCGGCCAGAACCGGATCGCGCCGGCCAGAATGCCCTGCCCGTCCCGCGCCACCAGGGACAAGCCGTCGACGGGTGGCACATGATCGCGCAGGCGGTACGAGGACAGCGCCTCGCGCCCGGGCGCGAAACACAGGTCATAGAGCGCCTCGACCTCCCACCAATCGTCCGGCTCTTCCGGACGTATCCCCAACTGCTGCACCCCGACCTCTTTTTACTTGCTGGCCTTCGCCCTAACACTTCGGTAGGCCTTGGGCAAACGCTTGGAGATGTGAATGTTCTACCGCCCCGAAGATGGCCACGGCCTACCGCACAACCCGTTCAACGCCATCATCACCCCGCGCCCAATTGGGTGGATATCTACCCGCAGCCCGGACGGGGTCAACAATCTGGCCCCCTACTCGTTTTTCAATGGGGTCGCCTACACGCCCCCGCAGGTGATGTTTGCGTCGACCGGGGCCAAGCAAGATCAGGATGGCGGCAAGGACAGCGTCGCCAACATCGAGGCAACCGGCGTTTTCTGCGTGAACGTGGTTGCGCACGCGCACCGCGATGCGATGAATGCAACCTCAGCAGCATTGCCCAAACATAGCGATGAGTTTGAACACGCGGGCCTGACACCGATCGAATGCGAAACGATTCCCTGCGCCCGCGTCCAAGGTGTCCCGGCGGCGCTTGAATGCAAACTGACCAAGATCGTCACGCTTCCCGGCGAAGCCAACCGGGTCGTGTTCGGCGAAGTCACAGGCGTGCATTTGCACGACGATCACATGCGCGACGGTAAGTTTGACGTCACAACTTTTAACCCGCTGGCGCGACTGGGATACCGGGATTACTCGGTTGTCACGGACGTCTTCAGCCTTGCGCGCCCGGACGACTGATGCCTCTGCCAGACCCTTGCCGCAGATATCCGATCACGCTTCCCGATGGGTCTGACCATGAGGGCACTGTATTTCTGTCACAAGCTATCGACCATCCGCGGTTTCAGGCCGGTGCGTTCACCTATGCCTCGGACTTTGACGCACCCCAGGACTGGGCATCGCGGTTGGCACCTTACTTGTTCCCGTTTTCGCGGGAAAAACTTGTGCTTGGCAAGTTCTGCCAAATCGCGCACGGGGTACGCTTTATCACGGCATCGGCCAATCACGCGATGGACGGGCTGACATGTTTTCCGTTTCCGGTGTTTGACCCTGAGAACATGGCCGGATTTCAGCCAGATACGCGCGACACGATTGTCGGAAACGACGTTTGGATCGGTTACGGCGCATTGATCTTGCCCGGCGCAAGGATCGGGAATGGCGCAATAATCGGTGCAGGCGCCGTTGTTCGCGGCGACATTCCGCCATACGCTATTGTGACAGGCAATCCAGCAGAGGTTCGCCGCCTGCGCTTTGATGCCGACACCATACAAAGGTTGGAGGCCCTACGCTGGTGGGATTGGCCCGCCGAGATGGTTGCGAAAGCAGAGAGCGCATTGCTGTCCGCCCATATCGAAGATCTGGAAAGGCTTTCCCCGAACTAATAAGCGGCCGAATTGACCGCTTTTTAGGTTAGTGCCCCCCCAGGATTCCGGTGCGAACAGAATAGTCCACGGCCAATTCATAGTCTGGGTCATCGTCACTATCGACCATCAGATGCCCTGCCTTATTCAGCAGTTTATGGCAATCCCGGCTGAGGTGCCGCAACATGACGCGCTTGCCGGCCTCTTCGTATTTGGCAGCGACATTTTCGATAGCTTGCAAAGCGGACTGGTCCACGACCCGGCTTTCTGCAAAGTCCACGATCACGGTGTCAGGGTCATTGGGCACGTCGAACAGCTCAACAAACCCGTCGGATGAGCCAAAGAAGAGCGGCCCCTGAATTTCATAGACCTTTGCGCCCTCCTCGGTCTGGGAGCTACGCGTGATCGCGTGAATGCGCTTGGCATTGTTCCACGCATAAGCAAGCGCCGACACGATCACGCCAACGACCACGGCAACTGCGAGGTCCTCCATGACCGTCACCACGGTGACCAGTACAATGACGAACGCATCCATCAACGGCACTTTGCGCATGATTTTGAACGAGTTCCACGCAAAGGTGCCAATCACGACCATGAACATTACCCCAACCAGGGCGGCCAGCGGTATCTGCTCGATCAGTGGCGACGCAAATAGGATAAAAATCAGCAGGAACAGCGCCGCTGCGATCCCGGCGATACGGGTGCGGCCACCGGATTTCACGTTGATCATCGACTGGCCGATCATGGCACATCCGCCCATGCCGCCGAAGAAACCGGTGGCAACATTGGCAACGCCCTGCGCAATACATTCCTGCGACGCTCCACCCCGCTTTCCGGTGATTTCACCCACAAGGTTCAGAGTCAGCAGAGATTCGATCAGTCCAATCGCGGCCAGGATGACGGCGTAAGGAAGGATGATCTCGAAAGTTTCCCAGTTCAGCGGCACCATCGGAATGTGGAACGGCGGCAGACCACCTTCGATCGAGGCCAGATCGCCCACACGCGGCACATCCAAACCAAAGCCGATCACCAGCGCAGCGACAACAAGAATACCGGCCAAAGGCGCGGGAATGATGCGGGTCAAGCGCGGCATGATCCAGATGACAGCCATGGTCAGCGCCACCAGCCCCAGCATGGTGTAAAGCTGAATTCCGGACAGCCATTCGCCGCCACCGACGCCATGCCCGGTGTTTTCCATGGTTCCTGGGACTTTGAACTGGCCCATCTGCGCCAGAAAGATCACGATGGCCAACCCATTGACAAAGCCCAGCATCACCGGATGCGGTACCAGTCGGATAAAGCGCCCCCAGTGCATCGCCCCTGCGATCAACTGAAGGATACCCATCAGCACGACGGTCGCGAACAGGTATTCGACCCCGTGCTCTGCAACCAGCGCCACCATCACCACGGCCAAAGCTCCGGTCGCACCCGAAATCATGCCTGGGCGGCCCCCGATCAGGGCGGTGATCAACCCGACCATGAAGGCCGCATAGAGACCAACAAGCGGGTGCACCCCAGCAACAAAGGCGAAGGCCACCGCTTCGGGCACCAGAGCCAGCGCAACGGTGAGGCCAGACAGCAGCTCAATCCGCAACCTCGAAACGGTCAGGCCTTCGTCCGGCACCCAACGAAAGTCGGGTTTGGCAATACGGTTGGCAAAACTGGCCAGCATGGCTCGGGGCATAAATCGGTCCTGTCGGTCGGTTGGGTGCGCGCGAAAGGGGTCTTTTAACGGCCAAGAAAGGCTTGCGATACCGCGTTTGGCGGGACCCTGCTATGCGTCAAATGCATACCGGGCGGACAACCAACACAAACCGTTGAACCCACTTGCCAAATCCCCTGCCGCCCCGCAGACAGGTCCAACAAGATTTTTCAACCGGAGCATAACCATGACGCAGACCAAGATCGCAATCATCGGTGGATCAGGCATTTATGATATCGACGGGTTAGAGAATGCGGACTGGGTCACAGTGGAAACGCCTTGGGGCGATCCTTCGGATCAGATCCTGACTGGCACGCTGGACGGTGTGGAAATGGTGTTCCTGCCGCGCCATGGGCGTGGCCACGTGCATTCGCCGACCGAAATCCCCTATCGCGCCAATATCGACGCATTGAAACGCCTGGGTGCAACGGATGTGATTTCCGTGTCCGCCTGTGGATCGTTCCGCGAACAGATGGCGCCGGGTGATTTCGTGATCGTGGATCAGTTTATCGACCGGACGTTCGCGCGCGAGAAAAGCTTTTTTGGCACCGGTTGCGTCGCGCATGTCAGCGTTGCACATCCGACCTGCCCGCGCCTCTCCGACGCTTGTGAGACGGCCGGGAAGGCCGCGGGGATCACCATCCATCGCGGTGGCACTTACCTCGCAATGGAAGGACCACAATTCTCGTCGCTGGCGGAATCCAAAATGTACCGGGAACAATGGGGGTGCGACGTTATCGGTATGACCAATATGCCCGAAGCCAAACTGGCCCGCGAGGCCGAGCTTTGTTTTGCCTCAATCGCCATGGTCACAGACTATGACAGTTGGCACCCCGATCATGGCGAGGTTGACGTAACCTCGATCATCGCAACCCTGACCGGCAACGCCGAAAAAGGCCGGGCGCTGGTCAAAGGTCTGCCCAAGCTTTTGGGGAAAGACCGCGCGCCCTGCCCGTATGGTTGCGACCGGGCACTTGAATACGCGATCCTCACCGCACCCGAAAAACGCGATCCTGGGTTGCTGGCCAAGTTGGACGCAGTCGCTGGGCGGGTTCTTTGACGCGGTTATCGGTCCAGAAATCCCTGCTCGTCACCCTGTGTGCAACTGGACTATGCCAACTGACGCTTCCGCCGCGCCATGCAACAATGCGGCGGAATTGTCTGATCGCGAGGGATGTGAAACAACGCCCGGAGACGCGCAATATCTGGGCAACGGCCAAAGCCGCGCTCTGGAGTTCCCGCATCTGAACAGCCCAGTCCGTAAGAATTGCTTGACCTGCGCGCACAGCCGGGGCTTGGTAAGCGCCTGAGCTATACAGGAAATCATATGTCCCTTGACCTCTGGCTGGCTTTTATGGCCGCATCCACCGCCCTGTTGTTGATACCGGGACCGACCGTTCTGCTGGTGCTCAGCTATGCCCTGTCCAAGGGGCGTAGCGTTGCGGTGGCCTCGGCCACGGGGGTCGCGCTGGGAGATCTGGTGGCCATGACCGCCTCGTTGCTGGGGTTGGGGGCGCTGGTTCTGGCATCTGCCACCCTGTTTTCCCTGCTGAAATGGGTGGGCGCAGCCTATTTGGTCTGGCTTGGCATCAAACTGCTGCGCAGTGCACCCTCCAGCGGGTTACAGACATTGGAGACAGGGCAGGATGTGACCGCACAAAGTGTATTTGGACACGCTGCAGCCGTGACTGCGTTGAACCCCAAATCCATTGCCTTCTTCATCGCATTCGTGCCGCAATTTCTGCGCCCCGCGGAACCTCTGGGTCCGCAATTCGCCATCCTCATTGCGTCTTTCGTTATTCTGGCTTGGTTGAATGCACTGGCTTACGCTTTGCTGGCGGACAGACTGCGCAAAATGATCGGGCGCGCCGGGGTCATTTCGGCACTCACCCGGTTCGGAGGACTGACCTTGATTGGAATGGGTATAGCCACCGCAGTTTTGCGGCGCCCGGCGTAAGGTCTTACTCCTCGGCGTTTTCCTTCATGAACCCGCGGATAAACCGTCGGATTTCCCGCGCGGCCGACGTGTCCAGCTCTTTGCACAGTTCGACAAACGCGTCGCGCTCATCTTTGTCCAGACGCAAGACCAACTGACTGTTTTTCTTGGTAGACCCCTTGCCGTCTTTCTTTCCCACGTGCCTTTTCCCCGCCGAACACTTGAATCAAATGCCGATGCAATGTATATACACAGCATAGAAGTTGTAGATATCGAGCAACTAACAACAAAAATAGGATTATGGCAATGAACCTTCACGCTGCTCAGGCATTTCTTTTGCGAGATCAACGCAATTGGCGTAAACCGCATCTTTCGTGGCTTCCTGCCGCGTTGTATCGCTATCACGGATTGCCAAAGGCTTCTCCGCAACGCCGCAAGTAAAGCGGTACGAAACTCTTCTTGCATGACCGACCCCGATGGGCCAAACACGCCCGCGTGTTTTGACGCCAAAGGGGTTGGCCATGTCCAGAAGCAAGTCGGTCAAGGATTACATCCGTACCATCGTTGATTTCCCGCACGAAGGGATCATGTTCCGGGATGTCACAACCCTGTTCGCCGACCCGCGCGGATTTCGCATGGCGATTGACCAGATGCTACACCCCTACGCTGGTGAGCAGATCGACAAAGTTGTCGGCCTTGAGGCGCGTGGCTTCATTCTGGGCGGGGCCATTGCGCACCAGTTGAGCGTAGGCTTCGTTCCAATCCGCAAAAAGGGCAAGCTGCCGGGAACCACGATCAGCCAAGACTACAAACTCGAGTATGGCGAGGCCATTGTTGAAATCCACGATGACGCCATTCAGCCAGGCGAGAAAATCCTTGTTGTCGACGATTTGTTGGCGACAGGGGGTACGGCCGCAGCCGGTATCAAGCTGATTGAAAGACTGGGTGGTGAAATCGTATCTTGCGCGTTCATCATAGACCTGCCAGAGCTTGGAGGGCGCAAAGTACTCGAAGAAATGGGTATGGACGTGCATATCCTGTGTGAATTCGAAGGGCACTGACGGCCCAATCTTCACAAAGATGTGAGTGGAAATTCCACACTGCGCCGGCTTAGCGCGGCCTTCAATCTCGTCAATATGTAAATATAAGAATATTCAGTGATCTTGTTGCGACAACTGGACGTAGAAGGTTCGATGCCACTTTTGGCATTCCAAAAAGGGAACCTGTTAACATGTTTCGCAAACTCGCAATTGCCGGCGTGGCCGGCGCTCTGATCGCAACTACCGCTTTTGCAGGCGGCAAGAAAGACATCGTTGATACCGCAGTTGGCGCGGGAAGCTTTGAAACGCTCGTCGCCGCCGTTCAAGCTGCTGAGCTGGTCGATACCTTGAAGGGCGAAGGCCCGTTCACCGTCTTCGCGCCGACCGACGAAGCCTTTGCAGCGTTGCCTGAAGGCACAGTCGAATCGCTGTTGATGCCCGAAAACAAAGACCAGCTGATCGCTGTTCTGACCTACCACGTCGTGCCGGGCAAAGTTATGTCCACCGACCTGTCCGATGACATGACCGCTGCTACCGTCCAAGGTGGCAATGTCACGATTGATCTGGATAACGGTGTGATGGTCAACGATGCATCGGTCGTACAAGCCGATATCGAGACCTCGAACGGCGTGATCCATGTGATCGACAAAGTGATCTTGCCAGAGTCGTAAAATCTTTTGCGCGGCTCGTACTTTGCCGGCCGCGCTTAAGACCTCAAAACCGCGCCCGGATTCATTATCCCCAACGGATCCAGCGCGGTTTTGATGGCGCGCATCGCAGACAGTTTTGCCGGATCGCCGTATCTCTCAAGGTCGTCAGCTTTCAAACGGCCGACACCATGCTCTGCGCTGACTGACCCCCCAAACGCATTAACCAG
Organism: Ruegeria sp. AWH4_226; assembly: GCF_056159225.1. Taxonomy (NCBI): domain Bacteria; kingdom Pseudomonadati; phylum Pseudomonadota; class Alphaproteobacteria; order Rhodobacterales; family Roseobacteraceae; genus Ruegeria; species Ruegeria sp. AWH4_226. The sequence goes on from NZ_JBSWUU010000001.1 coordinate 1,736,119, forward strand.
ATCGTGCACGCTGCGCTGGACCACCTGTCTTTGGCTATCGAACTCTGACCGTTCATGGCCCTTGGGCGGGAAAACATTGTAGTGCAGATTCCCATCGCCCACATGACCAAAACAATTGACCCGAAACGGACCCAACGCGGCCACCATCTCATTCGCACGTTTGATGAACTTAGGTATCGACGAAATCGGCACTGAGATATCATGGCTGGAGACTGACCCGATCAATCGATTTGCCTCAGGGATACGTTCACGAACGGCCCACAGATCAGCGCGCTGAGCCTCACTCTGCGCAATGACCGCATCGCCAACAAGCTCTGCTTTCTCTGCCGCAACATAGAGTTTTTCCAACGCGTCCATGGGTGCCTGCCCCCCAAACAACCCAAGTTCGATCAATACGCACCACTCGGGCTGCGTGGCGAAGGGTTGGCGTACATCCGGCAGCGCCTCGGTCAGGAATTGTAATCCCTGCCTGTGGATCAATTCAAACGTGCTGACGGCATCGCCAAGTTGTTCATGCGCCAACGCAAGCAGCGCGATTGCCGCTTCGGGTGAGCGGACCTGTATCATCGCTGTCCCCACATTTTCAGGCCGTGGAAACAGCTTGAGAGAGGCCGCCGTGATGATCCCAAGCGTGCCTTCTGCCCCGATCAAAAGGTTGCGCAGGTTATAGCCGGTGTTGTCCTTGCGCAAACGGCTAAGCCCATGCCAAATCTCACCGCTCGGCAGAACTGCTTCCAACCCCAAACAAAGATCTCGCGCATTGCCGTAGCGCAACACATTCACGCCGCCCGCATTGGTCGCAAGGTTCCCGCCGATCCGGCATGAGCCTTGCGCAGCCAACGCCAGAGGGAACAACCGGTTGACCTGCTCTGCTGCGGCCTGCACATCGGCCAGAATAGCACCGGCTTCGACGATCAATATGTTCTCAGACGGGTAAACTGCGCGGATCGCTGTCATGCGCTCCAGCGATATCACCAGAGGTGCAGGGCCATCTGACATCACCTGCCCGCCAACTAGGCCAGTTCCACCACCATAAGGCACCACCGCTACCTGCGCACGTGACGCCAACCGGACCAGCGCGGCCACCTCGTCGACCGTTCGCGGCAAAGCCAAAACAGCCGTTTGGCCGGAAAAACGGCGGCGTGGCTCTTCCAGATAGCGTTGAGTCACGGGGCGTAGAATGTCGTCGCCCAGCTCGGCTCGGATCAGCCGGGCAAAGCTCTCATCAGCAGGATTCAGTGTCATGACCCTTCCTTGCCCAAGTCGGATGGACCCGGCAAGCCCTATTCCAGGTCAATCAGATAGCGCGGCTCTAGAACGACTATCGTAGGCCGGTCTGGAAGCGTACGCAGAGAGACGATGATCTCTGAGCCTCCGCTGCGTTCGACGGGGAAGTCATTTCGGATATCGACCAGAAACCGGTCGAGCGAAAACTGCGAGAACCAGTGCATCGGGATGATGACAGAGCTTTTCAGCCGCTTGAGCACCGAGATCATGTCCGGCAGGGGCATGGTTGTCCCGCCATCCACCGCCGCCATTACAACGTCCAAGCGGCCAAGCGCAGCGAACTGCTCATCGGTCGGAACATGGTGCAGATGCCCCAAATGACCAATGCACATGCCCTCAATCTCGAACACGAAGATCGAATTGCCGCGCTCTTCCACCCCGCCATAGGGCGACCGGATATCGGTTGAGACATTGCGCACAAGCATTTCACCCAAATCAAGGTGATGCTCGATCCCCTGCCCGAATTCGCCCCAGCCCGGCAACACATGCGGAATGGCCGGATCGGGATTTGCGGTCCAATGGGTGCTGTGGGCATGGTTCATCGTGACCACATCCGGGATCATGTCAGCACTGCCGATAAAGCCGGTAAAATCGGTGACCGCGTTCAGCCCGCCTTGCGTTTGGATCAGAAACGAGGCGTGGGCAATATAGCTGATCCGGACTGAGAAATCCGGGATTGGATCGGTCCACGCGGCCTTGTGGATATACTCTATGCCGGGCGCGGCATCGGCGATGGCGATACAATGACTTGGCCGCCGCTCCTGCGCTGCGGCACCGCCCGAGATCACCAAAAGTACCGCTAGAAACCAACGCATGACAGGAGTGTAGCGCAGAACATCACTAAGTCATGGGTATTGTTTAGACGAAAGCGCACCTTGCGCCCAAAAGAGTTCAGCATCGCGGAAAGATCCGCTAAACCGGCTTACCCTGCGTCCGTCTTACCGCGCCGGTCTGACCGCAGGCATGCGTATAGAACATGTGTCCGCCACCGGCCATTGATCTGTAAGTAAGACTGCGCAACGCCTTCGTATTTAAAGCTCGACCGTTCCAGCAAGCCCCGAGACGGTTTGTTTTCGGGCAGGCAGGCGGCCTCGATCCGGCTCAGGTCCAGACGAGTGAACGCGTGATGCACAACCGCGCCAATGGCCTCGCGCATAAAGCCATTGCGGGCGTAGGCCTCGCCGGTCCAATAGCCCAGTGTCCCGGCCTGTGCCGGACCACGGCGGATATTATCCAGGGTGATGGCCCCCACCAGCACGTCGTCCTCGCGGCGGAACAAAAACAAAGGAATTGCAGTGCCGCTGGCCACTGACCTTTGCGCCCAGTAGACACGGTTGGTAAAGGACTTGCGGCTAAGATGGTCCTTGGCCCAGACCGGCTCCCACGGGGTCAGAAACTCTTTCGAGGCGCGTCGCAGGGCCGCCCACTCATTGAAATCGGAATGGACCGGCGGACGCAAGCTCAGGCGTGCGGTTTCGATTTTCAGCTTGCGTCTGCCCAGAAGCATCACGCCGCGCGCCTCTCCTGCAGTTTTTCAAGTGTCGGCGCGCCCGAGACCGGACCGTACAGTGCCAACGCTGCCGGAGCCTGAACGGCCATTGCCTGCGCAAAGTTGCGCACGTCTTCGGTGCTGACGGCGTCGATCTTGGCAACGGTGTCCTCAAGCGTAGGCACCCGCCCCCAGATCTGCACCAGCCGCGCCAGGCGTTCGGCCCGGTTGGATGGGCTTTCAAGCCCCATCAACATCCCCGCCTTCATCTGCACACGGGCGCGCGCAACCTCTTCGGCGCTCATGTCATCGGCTGCGCGCTTCATTTCATCTATGGTGATGGTGGCCAGTTCTTCGACCTGCTCAGCAGACGTGCCCGCATAGATGGTCGTCGTGCCAGTATCGGCATAAGCACCGGTTTGTGCAAAGATCGTATAGCACAACCCACGCGTTTCCCGCACCTCTTGGAACAGACGCGAGGACATCCCGCCACCCAGGGCCGTGGAATAGATCTGCGCGGTATAAATCGCGTCATCCCGATAGCCCGGGCTTTCGAAGGCAAGTGCGAAATGGGCCTGTTCCAGCTCTTTCTCTTGCCGGGCTTCACCGCCGGTAAATCGCGCTGTTTCCGGAATCAGGCCTTTGCGCGGCTGGAGATGGCCAAACATCTCTTCGGCCAGTTTCATGAGGTCATCGTGATCCACGGCGCCAGCTGCCGAAAGGATCATCTGCTCGGGCCCATAATGTTCGGCCACGAAAGCTGAAAGGTCCTCGCGGGAAAAGGTGCTGACTCGTTCAGAAGGTCCAAGGATTGTGCGGCCCAAGGGCTGATCGTGATAGCTCTGCTCTTGCAGCCAGTCAAAGATCACATCATCGGGCGTATCATAGGCCTGACCGATTTCTTGCAGGATCACGCCGCGCTCAACCTCGATCTCGCGCGGGTCAAAGATCGGGTTCAGAACGATATCCCCAATCACATCCATTGCCAACGCAACATCGTCCTTCAACACCCGCGCGTAATAGGCCGTAACCTCACGCGACGTGTAGGCGTTGATATACCCGCCTACATCCTCGATCGCCTCGGCGATCTGCAGCGACGTCCGGCGCGCTGTGCCCTTGAAGGCCATGTGCTCCAGGAAATGCGCGATGCCGTTCTGTTCGATCCGCTCATGCCGCCCACCGGCGGTCACCCATATGCCGATGGCCGCTGATTGCAGCCCCGGCATGTGTTCACTGACGATACGAAACCCGTTTTTCAGTTGGTCTTGTCTGACAGTCACTCGGCGATATGCCCTTTGATATGATCCTCAATGGTGCCCAGATCATTGGCGATGCGGGTCACCCGTTCCGAACGTTCATACAGATCAGACATCCGAGAGGGAAGAGGCGGATGAACACCGCTCGCCTTCTCGACCGCGGCGGGGAACTTGGCGGGATGCGCTGTGGCCAGCGTGATCATCGGGGTATCGGCGGCACGCTGGTCTTCGGCTACCTTGATCCCAACTGCCGTATGAGGGCACACCAGCTCGACGCTATGGGCCAGCGTATGCTTGATCGTTTCCAGCGTTTCATCCTCGGACACGCGGCCCGAGTCGAAATTCTCGCGCAGGGCTTCCATCGCGCCCTGGCTGACAGTGAAACCGCCCGTTTTCAGTTCATCCATCAACTGCGCCACGGCGCGGCCATCCGCGCCATAGGCATAGTAAAGCGCGCGCTCAAAATTCGAGCTGACTTGAATATCCATCGACGGGCTTATTGACGGGATGGTGTTGCCCTTGAAATACCCCTGCCCCGACAAGCAGCGATGCAGAATGTCATTCTGGTTGGTGGCCACGACAAGACGGTCTATGGGCAGGCCCATACGCTTGGCAATGTAGCCTGCAAAGATGTCACCAAAATTTCCGGTCGGCACGGTAAAGCTGACCTTGCGGTGCGGCGCACCAAGGGCAACGGCAGACGAGAAGTAATAGACCACCTGCGCCAGCACGCGAGCGAAATTGATCGAGTTCACACCCGCCAACTTCACACCATCGCGGAAGTCGAAATCGTTGAACATATCCTTCACGGCGGCTTGGCAATCGTCGAAGTCACCATCCACGGCCAAAGCGTGCACGTTGCTGTTTGCTGGCGTCGTCATCTGACGGCGCTGCACTTCGGACACACGGCCATGCGGGAACAGGATGAACACATCCACCGCGTCCAGTCCCCGGAATGCCTCAATCGCTGCCGACCCGGTATCGCCGCTGGTCGCGCCCACGATCGTGACGCGCTCGCCGCGCCGCTTGAGGGCCACCTGAAACAGCTGGCCGATCAGTTGCATCGCAAAGTCTTTGAAGGCCAGCGTGGGGCCGTGGAACAGTTCGAGCAAGAAGTGGTTTTCGTTCAACTGCTTCAACGGCGCGCGGGCATCGTGACCAAAGCCTTCGTAGGCGCGGGCAATGATCGCCTTGAACTCATCTTCGCCGAAAGACCCGCTGACATAGGGCCACATGACGCGAAAAGCGACCTCTTCATACGGCAGACCTGCCATAGCGGCGATGTCACCCTTGCTCATCACCGGGATCTCGGCAGGCAGATACAGGCCACCGTCGCGGGCAAGCCCGGTCAGCATCGCCTCTTCAAATGTCAGTTCTGGCGCTTGGCCACGGGTTGAGATGTATTTCATTGCGCTTCACTCTTTGAAGGGGCGCGGCTGCGCCACAGGAAGTAAACGGTCATCGCGGCCCAGACCAGAGCAAGGCCAAACCAGGTCACTGCATATTGCAGATGGTCATTCGGTATACCTGCGGTATCAACAGGCAGCGGGGTTATACCCGGATCGGTCCGCGACCGCGCGATCAGCAGCACCGGCTCTGCGCTTAACGCGTCAGCAAGCGCCGGCACGTCACGAGCAAACCAAATATTGTCGTCAAGATCGGGCTCAGGTGTGTAGCCGTCAATCTCGTCGGGCCAGTGCAGGTTACCAACCACATCCATCTCACCGAGTTCACGGTTTGCAGCCTTCGCAGTTGTAGGGATGAAGCCACGATCGACCAGAATGGTGCGATTCTCCGTCAGGAAAGGTGCGATAATGCGATATCCGGGCCCGACCTGCTTAACCGAGACCAGCACATGCACCTCGCCCGGCAGCATCTGCCCCGAAACAGCGACGGGCAAATAGCGGTCGTTTTCGGCATCCGGGGCAACGGGCAAAGGCACCGGATCACCTGCGATGCGCGCGTCGATATCGGTCAGCAGCCCATCTTTCCACGCCAACCGCTGCACTTGCCACACACCCAGCGACAGCAAAATTGCCAGACCGGCAATTCCAAAGATCAACAGGAAAAGGATACGACTCATAATGGGTCTCGGGTTTGGTTGCAGGTGGGCACTAGAACCGGCGCCTTGTTAAGGTCAGCAAGGGCGCAATAGCAACCTTGCAATTGTACGGGGCGCAATCTTCTACCCCGTATAGAGAAAAAGCCGCCCTCAAGGCGGCTTTTACAATTTGACAGCCTGACTGGCGTTACATCAGTGGGGCTTGGCCCCAGATGTAGACGGCAAAGAATAGGAACAGCCAGACAACGTCGACAAAGTGCCAGTACCATGCCGCAGCTTCGAAACCGACGTGTTTTTCAGGAGTAAAATCGCCGCGCAGCGCCCGTATCAGGCAGACGGTCAGGAAGATTGTCCCGATGATGACGTGGGCGCCATGGAACCCCGTTGCCATAAAGAAGTTCGAATAGAACTGATCGCCACCAAACACCCACCCTTCGTGCGCCAGCAACTCGTAATATTCATACGCTTGCAGGAAGGTAAACAGCAGGCCCAGTACGATCCCGATTGCCAAACCATTCACCAACGCCTTGCGGTCATTGTCATGTATCAGCGCGTGGTGCGCCCAGGTGATTGCACAGCCCGACAGCAAAAGCACGAGCGTGTTGATCAGCGGCAGGTGGAACGGGTCAACGGCATGGATATCCGGCTGGATGTATTCTGTACCGGCATAGTCGTACATCGGGTACATGCGATGCTTGAAGAAGGACCAGAACCAGGCAAAGAAGAACATCACCTCGGACATCACGAACAGGATGAAACCGTAGCGCAGACCGATACGGACAACCGGTGTGTGATCCCCTGCGCGGCTTTCTGCCACCACATCCGACCACCATGCAAACATGCAGTAGAGCACAGCAACAAATCCGCCCCAGAATAGGAACGAGGTATTTCCGTGCATCCACAGGACGGCACCGAACAGCATCGCGAAGGCTGCGACCGCGCTCAACAGGGGCCAGACCGACGGGGCCAGAATGTGGTAATCATGGTTTTTTGCGTGTGCCATCAGCGTCCCTCACCTACAGGCGTTAGTTCGTGTTTTTCTCTGCCTGCGTTTCGAGGGCAGCGTAGCCCTCGGGCAGGTCAATTTCATAGAATGTATACGACAGAGTAATCGTATGCACATACTTGGCTTCCAAGTCTTCGACCATCTCCGGGTCAACGAAGAAAGTTACCGGCATTTGCACCCGCTCACCGGGTTGCAAAACCTGCTCTTCAAAGCAGAAGCAGGCGATTTTCTGAAAATAGCCACCCGCTGAATACGGCGCGACATTGTATGACGCCTGCCCCGCGATCGGGCGGTCGGTCGGGTTGTACGCCTCATAAAAAGCCAGACCGGTTTCCCCGATGCGAACTTCCATTTCGCGCTCGACGGGTTTGAACTCCCACGCCATGCCTTTGGCTTTCGACGCATCAAATCGTACCGTGACTGTACGGTCGAGAATATCCTCGGGTGCAGCTTCGGCCACACCAGTAGTGCCGCCAAACCCGGTAACACGGCAGAACCAATCGTAGAACGGCACTGCCGCCCAGGCTAAGCTACCCATCAACAGAACCACACCAACGGTCTGCGCCACTGTTTTCTGCGGGCCGGATAATGCCATTAGTTCTGTACCTCCTGCGTTGCAAGACCCAGGCTCGGACCCGAGACCTTTACGATGGTTAGGCCAAAAATGATCACAATGAAGGCCGCCAGCGTCAGGCCGACCCCCAAATTGCGGCTGAACCGGCGCTGGTGCAATTCATGGCTTTTGCGCAAACTCATGACCAGCCTCCCAATCCGTAGGGTTTTACCAACGCCTCAAGCAGGATAGCACCAAAATGCAGGAACAGATACAGTAGCGACAGCTTGAAGAAGGCGCGTTCGGCTTTGAAGTTATCGGCTTCCGAGTCGTCTTCGGTTCTGCGCGCGATCTGCCATGCGCCGCGCAGGAAGAGGGCATTCATCACAATCGCCACGGTCAGATAAATTGGCCCACCGATGCCCGAGAACGCCGTCCCAACCGCCAACAAAGCAAGCAGGCCGGTGTAGATCAGAATATGCCAGCGCGTCGCGCGGCGGCCATGCGTCACGGTCAGCATCGGGACGCCCGCATCGTCATAGTCAGACCGCATGAACAAGGCCAGTGCCCAGAAATGCGGCGGCGTCCACATGAAGGTCAGCGCGAACATCAGCCATGGCTCCAGCGTCATTGAGCCGGTGGCAGCAACCCAGCCGATTACAGGTGGGAAAGCGCCTGCCGCTCCGCCAATCACAATGTTTTGAGGCGTCAAACGCTTGAGCCACATGGTGTATACGACAACGTAGAAAAAGATAGTAAACGCAAGAAAGGCGCCCGCGAGCCAATTTGTCGCCAGCCCAAGCATGATCACCGAAAGGCCCGACAACGCCAGGCCAATCGCCAATGCTTCGCCCGCTTCGACCTTGCCCGACGGGATTGAGCGGCGTCTGGTGCGCTTCATAATCCTGTCGATATCCGCGTCCCACCACATGTTCAGTGCACCGGAGGCGCCGCCACCAATGGCAATGAACAGGATCGCGCAAAACCCAACAAACGGGTGTACTTGCACCGGGGCTGCCAACAGGCCAACCAAAGCCGTGAAAACGACCAGTGACATGACCCGAGGCTTTAGCAGGGCGAAGTAATCGCCAAAGCTTGCCTCGTCCGCGCGGGGCTGCGCGGAAACGGTGCTGGCATTGATGCTTGCGTCGCTCATCTCGGGTCCTTTTGGGGCGAAAGCTGCGCGAATGCCGCGCAGCCTGCGTCATGTTACTTACGAGCTTTCGCCCGTATCAGTTCTCGGCAACCTGGTAGGACTGCGGCAGACCTGCATACTCGTCGATCGCGCCTTGCAACCATTGTTCGTATGCGTCTTCGCTGACCACTTTGACGGTGATCGGCATATACGCATGGTCCTTTCCGCACAATTCCGAGCACTGGCCAAAATAGATGCCCTCTTTATCGGCTTCGAACCACAACTCAGCCAGACGTCCAGGTACGCCATCCTGTTTCACACCAAACGACGGGATCGTCCACGAGTGGATCACGTCCGAGGCTGTGACTTGCATGACGATGACCTTGCCAACAGGGACAACAACAGCTGTGTCGGTCGCCAGCAACCATTCATCATCGCTGTAACCGGCATCGGCCAGCTTGGCGCGCATCGCATCATCCAATACAAAAGGCGTGACGTCAGCATCCGCCGGGCGAGCGCCCTCGTCCAATGTCGCCGGATGCCCCAGCAAGTAGCTGTCGAATGCAAAATCGTGGTCCACGTACTCGTAGGTCCAGTACCATTGGTTTCCGACCACCTTGATAACCACGTCACCTTCTGGGATTTCCTGCTGTTTGAACAGAACCGGCAACGAGAATGCACCAATGAACACAAGAATAAGGATCGGGCCCAGCGTCCATGCGATTTCAACTGGTGTGTAGTGCGAGAATCGCGCGGGCGTTGGATTTGCCCGACGGTTGTAGCGAACGATGCAGTAAATCAGCAGCCCGGCAACCAGCAAACAGATCGCGGTGATGATCACCAGAATCATGCCGTCCAAACGCTGAATACCCTCTGCGAGGCTTGTGGCTGCGGGTTGGAACCCTAGGCCGCCATCGACCGGCTTGCCAATAATCTCAAGCTCCTGCGCCATGGAAGGCAAGCTGGAGAGGGCTGTCAGCAGCCCCGAAAGCATCAAAGCATTCTTCATGTTCTGTCCTGATCGTTTGATCTTTGCTTCTTTTGCGAGAAGGTGTGAATCAGTCGCACCTCTCCCGTTGTCTTTGGCCGCGTTAAAAACCATATTCTGGCGGGTAGATAAAGCAAAATGCTTGCGTCAAACAGACGCTATTTTTGATCTGGATCAAACCCGAAAGGCCCCAAGTGATGCCCGACAACCCGTTTCGACCGTTTGAAAGCGTTCTTCCGAAGGACGAAGCGCTTGCGGTTCTACAATCCGCAACCGCCGGGGCCCAGGATGGAGAGCTGTTTGTAGAACGACGCAAATCCGAGTCTCTGGTCTTTGACGACGGGCGATTGAAAACCGCATCGTACGATGCATCCGAAGGGTTCGGCCTGCGCGCGGTTCAAGGTGAGGTTGCGGGATATGCCCATTCCACCGATGTATCGATTCCCGCCCTAAAACGGGCGGCAGAAACGGCGCGGCTGGCTGTGGGAGAAGGCGGCGGGACGCTGGCCGGAGCTCCTCGCGCGACCAACACTCGGCTGTACACAGACGAAGACCCGATCGAATCCGCCAGCTTCCCGGTGAAAATCGAGACCCTGCGCGAGATCGACGCCTTTGCCCGCGATCTTGACACGCGGGTCGTGCAGGTCAGCGCAACCATTGCCGCCGCCGTGCAAGAGGTCGAGATTCTGCGCCCGGATGGCGTTATGGTTCGCGACGTGCGGCCGATGACCCGCCTGAACATCTCGGTCATCGTGGAACAGAACGGTCGCAGGGAAAGCGGCTCGGCTGGCGGGGGTGGGCGCATCGGCCTTGATGGGCTGATCGACCCCTCTGACTGGCAAGACAAAGCGCGGGAGGCCCTGAGGATCGCTCTGGTCAACCTCGACGCTGTTCCCGCCCCTGCTGGCGTGATGGAGGTAGCACTTGGCCCCGGCTGGCCCGGCATCTTGCTGCACGAAGCCATCGGCCATGGGTTGGAAGGCGATTTCAACCGCAAAGGCAGTTCAGCCTTTGCGGGTCTGATGGGGCAACGGATCGCGTCGAAAGGCGTGACCGTCGTGGATGACGGCACCATCGCGGATCGTCGCGGTTCGATCACGGTGGATGATGAAGGCACCCCCAGTTCGCGGACTGTATTGATCGAGGACGGTATCCTGACCGGCTATATGCAGGACCGCCAGAACGCCCGCCTGATGGGTGTGGCCCCCACCGGCAACGGGCGGCGACAAAGCTATGCGCATAAACCTATGCCGCGTATGACAAATACGGTCATGCTGGGCGGAAATGCAGATCCGGCATCACTGGTCGCGGACATAAAAGATGGTATCTGGGCCGTGGGCTTTGGCGGCGGGCAAGTGGACATCACAAACGGCAAGTTCGTTTTTTCCTGCACCGAGGCGTATCGCGTCGAAAACGGCAAAATCGGCGCCCCAGTAAAAGGGGCGACCCTGATCGGAGACGGCCCGTCCGCACTGAATCGCATCCGAGGGTTGGGCAATGACATGGCGCTGGACCCGGGCATGGGAACATGCGGCAAGGATGGTCAGTGGGTTCCGGTGGGTGTCGGCCAGCCAACCGTATTGCTGGACGGCCTGACCGTTGGCGGATCGGCTGCCTAAGCAGAATCGACCCGATACTTAGGTTAACTCCTTACAGCGGTTTGTAGCGGATTATGGCGCCTGCCTTGGGAAACCCCCAAAGTGGGCGCCACTTTTTTTATCTTTGTTTCTTAGTTACTTAGGTGAATTTGACGATGAAGTTCAAGAAAATTTCCGAATAATTTGAGAGGATTCACAAGCTGTTAACCTCCTAAGTCGTAAACCAGTTCTGCAATCAGACGGAGCGACGGATGACCGAAGAGCAGCTTTCTTCCTATCACCCCACACTCCCACCCACCACGGAAGAGGATCGGTTTTCCTGGCTTCGTCTGTTGCGCTCGCGCAAGGTAGGTCCGGCGACGTTTCGCCGGCTGCTGCGAGAACATGGCTCAGCGCAGAACGCGCTGGCTGCGCTGCCTGAAATGGCTCGCGCCGCCGGAATTGAAGGGTATGAAATTTGCCCGCCCGGCGTGATTGAGGCGGAACTCAAGGCTGCAAGGGCTGCAAATGCGCGGCTGTTGTGCCTTGGGTCCGCTGATTTTCCTGTTCAACTGAATGACCTGTCCGACGCCCCGCCTATGCTGTGGGCCATCGGAGATGTGTCTATTCTGCGCAAGCCGTCTATCGCGATGGTTGGGGCGCGAAACTGTTCATCGTTGGGTGCCCGAATGGCGCGCGGTCTGGCGGCCGATCTTGGGAAACAGGGGTTTGTTATAGTTTCGGGGCTGGCCCGCGGAATTGATACATCTTCGCACTTGGCCGCATTGGATACAGGCACAGTGGCGGTCATGGCTGGCGGTGTTGATGTCATTTATCCGGCTGAAAACACCGATCTGGCGAGAGATATCGCGCAATCGGGGCTGCGTCTGTCGGAACAACCAATGGGGATTAATCCGCAGGCCCGGCACTTTCCGCGTCGCAACCGTATCATCTCGGGTCTGGCTCAGGCGGTTGTGGTGGTCGAAGCAGCGGCTAAGTCCGGCAGTCTGATCACCGCCCGCGATGCCTTGGACCAAGGCCGAGAGGTCTTGGCCGTGCCCGGGCACCCCTTCGACGCCCGCGCAGCAGGGTGCAACCTGCTGATACGCGATGGGGCAACACTGGTGCGATCTGCTGACGACGTGCTCGAGGCGTTGCCGCAGCAACCTGTAGATCTGTTAGATACCACCGAAATGGCAGAGTCGCCCAAACCTGTTGCGTCCGGCGCTGCATTACATCGGGAAATTCTGTCCCGTCTGGGCCCGTCGCCCATTGCCGAAGATCAACTGATCCGTGACATCGCTGCCACGGCGGGTGATGTCGGCCCGGCTCTGGTCGATCTTGAATTGGACGGGCGAATCCAACGGCAACCCGGCGGCTTGCTGTCTCTTACAGCCTGAGGGGGTGCGCTGCATTCCGCGCCACCTACCGCTGCGTCTATACCGCTGAATTCACCTCGAATTCTGCGCGCTCGAAGGAACGCATTGACAATTCGCACTTGCCCCACACATTTTGCACCATCACAGAAGGCGCCGATTGAATTAAGCGAGGTTTCCCCTTAAATGCCTGTAGTTGTTGTAGAATCCCCGGCTAAAGCTAAAACAATCAACAAATACCTTGGCCCCGACTACACGGTATTGGCATCGTATGGCCATGTGCGCGACCTGCCACCAAAGGACGGATCCGTCGACCCTGAGCATGAATTCTCGATGAAATGGGAGGTCGGAAATGACAGCCGAAAGCATGTCAAGGCCATCGCCGACGCCCTGAAGGAAGACAACGCGCTGATCCTCGCCACCGACCCCGATCGTGAGGGTGAGGCCATCAGTTGGCACCTGCAGGAGGCACTGACAAAACGGCGCTCGATCAAGAAGGATACCCCGGTTAGCCGGGTGACGTTCAACGCTATCACAAAAGACGCAGTGACCGAGGCAATGCAAAACCCGCGTCAGGTCGATATGCCCTTGGTTGAGGCTTATCTGGCCCGCCGAGCGTTGGATTATCTTGTGGGGTTCAACCTGTCTCCAGTCTTGTGGCGCAAGCTACCGGGCGCAAAGTCAGCCGGGCGCGTGCAATCTGTATGTCTGCGTTTGATTGTTGAGCGCGAGATGGAGATTGAGGCGTTCAAACCGGTTGAATACTGGTCGGTCCGCGCGTTGTTTGAAACACCACGCGGGCAGACCTACGAAGCTCGGCTTGTTACCTATGCTGGCAAAAAGCTGGACAAGCACGACCTGAAAGATGCCACCCAGGCTGAGTTGGCAGTACAGGCCATCACCAGCCGAGCGCTCAGCGTTACCTCGGTCGAGGCCAAACCCGCCGCACGCAACCCCAGCGCACCGTTTATGACCTCGACCCTTCAGCAAGAGGCCAGCCGCAAGTTCGGCATGGGCGCGCGACACGCAATGCAGGTGGCGCAACGCCTCTACGAGGCTGGTTACATCACGTATATGCGAACCGATGGCATCGACATGGCGCCTGAGGCCGTGGCCTCGGCCCGAGACGCAATCAAAGACCGCTATGGTCCGGAATATGTGCCTGACAGCCCGCGCATGTATAAGAATAAGGCCAAGAACGCGCAGGAAGCCCACGAATGTATCCGGCCTACGGATATGTCGCGCGATGCCAAGGCGCTGAAGGTCACGGATGAAGATCAGCGCAAGCTGTATGACCTGATCTGGAAGCGCACCATCGCTTGCCAAATGGCCGCCGCGCGGCTTGAGAGGACCACTGTTGAGATCGGCAGCGATGACGGTCAGGTTGGCCTGCGCGCGACGGGTCAGGTGGTTCTGTTTGACGGGTTCATGCGCGTCTATGAAGAGGGTCGCGACGACGTTGTCGATGATGACGACAAGCGCCTTCCGCAGATTATGCAAGGTGATCCGGCCCCCTTCGCCAAAGCCTCATTGCGGGATCAATTCACCAAAGCGACCGCGGACGACAAATCTGCTGTTCTGTCTGATAATGAGGCCGTTCTGGCCCTGCAGCACCACACGCAGCCGCCGCCGCGCTATACCGAGGCTACGTTGGTCAAAAGAATGGAAGAGTTGGGGATCGGGCGCCCCTCGACCTATGCGTCAATCGTAACCACGATCCAGGACCGGGAGTATGTGCGCAAGGACAAGAACCGGCTGATTCCCGAAGAAAAAGGACGGATCGTCACTATCTTCCTGCTCAATTTCTTCCGGCAATATGTTGGGTATGAATTTACCGCCAACCTTGAAGAACAGTTGGACGATGTCAGCGCCGGAGACCGCGACTACAAAGACCTGCTGGGCAAATTCTGGCGCGACTTCTCGGCCGCGATTGGCGAGACGTCCGAGCTGCGCATTTCAGAGGTTCTGGACAAGCTGGACGAGGCATTGGCCCCACAGCTATATCCCCCGCGGGAAGATGGCTCTGACCCGCGTATTTGCCCGAAATGCGGTGTCGGTCAGCTGCACCTGAAAACCTCACGAACCGGCGGCTTCGTGGGATGCGGAAATTATCCGGAATGCACCTACACACGTCCCATTGCAGGGGAAGGCGCCGAGGGGGACGAGCGTCTGCTGGGCGAAGACGCAGGTGATGAGATCTGGCTGAAGTCAGGCCGCTTTGGTCCTTATGTGCAGCGCGGCGAACCTACACCAGAAAACAAAAAACCCCCTCGTGCGTCACTGCCGCGCGGGTGGAACAAGGATGACATGGATCTGGACAAGGCGCTGACGTTGCTGTCCCTGCCCCGCCAGATCGGTGAGCATCCCGATGGGGGCATGATTACTTCGAACTTTGGACGGTTCGGCCCGTATCTGATGCATCAACTGCCCGATGAGGCCAAGCCGGTCTATGCCAACCTCAAGGACCCCAACGATGTGTTCGAGATCGGCATGAACCGCGCCGTTGAGTTGCTGGCAGAAAAACGCGCGAACCCGGGGCGGCGTGGACAGGCCGCCAAACCGTTGAAAGATCTGGGTGAACACCCTGATGGCGGCGCGATGCAGGTTTTTGAAGGGCGATATGGACCCTACGTGAAATGGGAAAAGGTCAATGCGACGATCCCCAAGGATATCAAGCCCGAGGACGTAACGCAGGAAATGGCCATCGAATTGGTGAATGAGCGGGCTGCTAAGAAGGGAACCAAGAAAAAGGCTGCGCCCAAGAAAAAAGCCACTACCAAGAAGGCGGCCACCTAAGGGCCGTTAGGTAGAAATACCACCACCGGCCTGGATTCGTTGACTTCCCCGAGACGTGGCGGCACAACCTGCCCATCACCACGTCATTGGGGGAGTTTCCATGAAGAAAATCTATGCCAATGCCGCCGAAGCACTTGATGGGGTGCTGACGGATGGCATGCTGATTGCCGCAGGCGGGTTCGGCCTGTGCGGCATACCCGAACTGCTGCTAGAGGCGATCAAGGACTCAGGCGCTCAGAATCTTACATTTGCGTCGAACAATGCAGGGGTCGATGACTTCGGCATCGGCATTCTATTGCAGACAAAGCAGGTCAAGAAAATGATCAGCTCATATGTCGGCGAGAACGCGGAATTCATGCGTCAGTACCTGTCCGGTGAGCTAGAGTTGGAGTTCAACCCTCAAGGAACCCTTGCCGAACGCATGCGTGCCGGCGGTGCAGGAATTCCCGGGTTCTATACCAAGACCGGTGTCGGCACCGTGATCGCCGACGGGAAAGAGCACAAGGATTTCAACGGCGAAACCTACATCATGGAAGAAGGTATCTTTGCCGATCTGGCCATCGTCAAAGCGTGGAAAGCCGACGACACTGGCAACCTGATCTTCCGTAAGACCGCGCGCAACTTCAATGTTCCCGCTGCGACCTGCGGCAAGATCTGCATCGCCGAGGTTGAAGAGATCGTACCGCGCGGCTCACTGGATCCCGACGCTATCCACCTGCCCGGCATCTACGTACATCGCATCATTCAGGGCGAGCACGAAAAGCGCATCGAGCAGCGCACCACCCGCAAGAAGGAGGACGCATAATGCCTTGGGACCGCAATCAGATGGCCGCGCGCGCGGCGCAAGAGCTGGAAGACGGTATGTATGTGAACCTCGGCATCGGTATCCCGACGCTGGTGGCGAACTATGTGGGTGACAAGGACATCACCTTGCAATCCGAGAACGGCATGCTGGGCATGGGCCCCTTTCCGTTCGAGGGCGAGGAAGACCCGGACCTGATCAATGCGGGCAAGCAAACGATCACCGAACTGGCCCGCACGGCCTATTTCGACAGCGCGACCTCATTTGCCATGATTCGCGGCGGTAAGATCGCAGCCGCGATTCTTGGTGCCATGGAAGTGGATGAGAAAGGTGATCTTGCCAACTGGATGATTCCCGGAAAGCTGGTCAAAGGCATGGGCGGCGCGATGGACCTTGTGGCTGGCGTCGGCCGCGTAATCGTCGTTATGGATCACACGAATAAGCACGGCGACTCGAAGGTGCTGAAGGAATGCACTCTGCCGCTGACCGGAAAAGGTGTTGTGGATCGCATCATCACCAACCTTGGTGTTCTGGACGTGGTCGAGGGTGGGCTCAAAATCGTCGAACTGGCCGATGGTGTCAGCGAGGACGAGATGCGCGCGGCGACAGAAGCCACAATCGTCAACTGACCATACTAAATGAAGAAGGCCCGCTGTTTTTTTAGCGGGTCTTTTCAGTTTGTCGTCTGGAAAACGCAGCCGTCCGAGATCAGCTCGGGCGGGGTTGAACACAGGGCTTTGGCGATTTGAAAAGCCGCCAGCACTTTGGGCACATAGTCTCGTGTCTCGGCATAAGGTGGCACACCGCTATGCTTGCGCACTGCGCCCTCCCCGGCATTATATCCTGCCAGAACGAGGATCGGGTCATTTCCGAACTCGCCCATCAGCCAGTTGAGGTATTTTACCCCGCCTGAGATATTCTGCGCAGGTTGGAAACTGTCGCTCACGCCAAAACGTTTGGCCGTCGCGGGCATCAACTGCATTAAGCCTTGCGCGCCTGCGTGGCTCACCGCGTCCGCCCGCCCCGCCGATTCCACCGCGATGACGGCGAGAACCAAGGCAGGTGAGACGTTTGTCCCCACGGTCGAGCGTAAAATCTCGACCCCCTGCTGCTGCGCGATGTTCTGAAGGGTCTGCAGCCGCGGCGAGGCTACGTTTGTTGCCGCCAGGGCATTTATGGCCTCATTCAACCTCCATGCGCCTGCCTCGGCCAATGCGGGTGAGATGTTGTCCCAAAAGGCTTTGTAGGACCCAACCGGTTTAGGCCCTGCCCCTGCGTCGGGCGCAGATGGGGGAACAACCTTGGTCCGCGCAATGATTTCGGGAATCACGATCTCTGCCCCCGTGCTGGGCGCGAACGGCGCCGTCGCATGTTCCTCGGGCGAGATCTGGACGGTGATCCTGGGCGTCGTTCCCGGCTTGGGCGCCTTCACTCGTTTGTAAACGCCTCTGGGCTCAATCTCGTTTGCGACGGCAGGCAGATTTCCTGTCATCGTAAACGCCAAAATGCCGGCGCAGCTTATCGCGTCCCGGAGTTTCATTTGCCTGCCTCGTGCTTTTCTTTTTTGCCATTTCAAGCGCGAATCCCGTTGTAAAGCCAGAGAAACACGCCCAATTAGGGCAATTTCGCCTCATTTGGCGCAATTTTGCATCGGCAACGCAGCATGACCCCAACAGTTTCGAATTTTTATTTGTTTAATTTCATTAGGTTACGAAAATTCCTGCCAAAAAGTTAAGCCTGGAAGGAAAAAAACGGTGTTTGGCCCAATTCCTGCCATGCCTGACAGGCAAACATAATGCCATACCGAGTGGGTCGGGAGCGGACTGAGAGAGAAAGCTCTGTAAAGACGCCGAGGTTTATTAGACTTATTTGATCCTTTAGGAGGGACGTAACATGATCAAGTTCATCAAGAACTTCCGCAAAGACGAAGACGGCGCCGTAACAGTTGACTGGGTCGTTCTGACCGCAGCTATCGTTGGCCTGGCCGCTGTTGCTTATACCGCGATTGGTGATGGCACCAAAGGCGTAGCAGATAATGTTGGCGCCGCGCTTGACACCACAGCGGGTAATGTCGCCTCGTCGGTCAAAGTCAACCCGACTGGCTCGACGTCGCCGTAAACGCCTGATCGTCTAGACATTGTGTTGTGGGGCTGGGTCAGCAGACTCGGCCCCGTTATTTTTCCAACACTTGCCGTGGTGATCCCATGCTTAGAACAATTTCCAATTTTTACAAACGTGAAGACGGGGCTGTGACGATTGACTGGGTGGTATTAACGGCCTTTGTCGCCTTTATGGGTGGAGTCGTAGCCATCTACATCGCAGGGCCGGTCAGTGCAATTGACGCCAAAAACGGCGCAGCGATGGATACTGTTGCCGACCAGGTCGAAACCATGTCAATCACAGTTAACTTCAGCGATTAAAAGCTGAAGAGGCCGAAATTTAGCCTGAACCTTAGAAAGCAGCACAAATAAAATCCCACATTGTCCCCGTTTTCGACACAATTTACGATTACGAAGACCTAAGCTTCGTCGTAGTGTTGCGGTGAACTGACCAGAATAGAGAGTAAAACGAGGGGACGTAAATGCGTGCAGTATTTGGACTTGTCCTGATTGTCGGGTTGGCTTTGGCCGGGGGTGCCGTCTATTTGGCGCGCGACTACATCGCTCAGCATCAGGCTCAACTCGCCGCCGAACGCAAGGCCGCGCAAGAGGCGCTTGAAAACGCAGCTTTGGCCGGCACCACCGGCGTTATTGTTTCCAATCGGGCTATGAAATACGGCGAGCGCATCACGCAAGAAGACGTGCGCGTCGTGAATTGGCCTGACGAGGCAATCCCGGAAGGCAGCTTTGTGGACATGGCGGTATTGTTCCCCGAAAACGCTAACGGAGACCGATTCGTCCTGAGAACCATGGAAAAGGACGAGGCCCTGATGGAGGTGAAAGTCACCAAACCCGGAGAGGCGGCAGGTCTGACCTCGCAACTTGAAAAAGGTATGCGCGCTTTTGCCATCAGCGTTGATGTCGCATCCGGTGTCTCCGGCTTTTTGCGCCCCGGTGACAACATTGATGTCTACTGGACCGGAACCGTCAGCAGCAGTTATGAGGGCGGCGGCACTGAAATCACGCGTCTGATTCAAACCAATATCGAGCTGATCGCGGTCGATCAAACCGCCGGATCAGATCTGACCGGCGCAACGATCGCCCGTACCGTGACAGTAGCTGCAACTCCGGAACAAATCGCGGCCCTCGCACAGGCGCAGAACACCGGGCGGCTTTCGCTGGCCTTGGTTGGCGTGCAGGACGACACGGTGGCGGACGCAATTGAGGTAGACCAGCGAAAACTGCTGAATATCCAAGAGGCTGCCCCTGCTCCGGTCGAGGCGGAGGAGAGAAAATGCTTCACCAATATTCGGCGTGGCGCAGAGATCGTACAGACTCCGATTCCCTGCACAAACTGACGTTAAATCAGAGATTTACGGATGCAAGCCGCGCCAGATGCGCGGCTTGTTTCATTTTGCATGTTGCGGAATACCCACATAAGGAAAATTCCAGAAACCCTTGATTATTGCAATAAATTCGGAATTCGCGCAGTGTTATTGCACATAGGGCATAAGACCCAAAACGAGGCGTGATCGGAGAGGCAGGTCACATGAAAATACGTTCCTGGATCAGCGCAACCCTTTTTGGGTTGGCGCTTATAGTTGGTCCGGTCGGTCACACGGCCTGGGCTGAAACTTTACGCGTGGTTAAGAATGGCACGGCTGAAACGCTGGACGTGCCGATGAACCGCGCAATCGTAGTAGAAAGCGAAACACCGTTTGCAGAACTCAGCATCGCCAATGCAGGCATTGCTGATATTTCGTCGCTTTCGGATCGCACAATCTATGTTTTGGGTAAGGCCCCTGGCCTGACCACGCTGACCCTTTTTGACGGTGCGGGCAACCTGCTGGCGAATGTCCGGGTCCGCGTCTCTCCGGATGTATCGGAGTTTAAAGAGCGGTTGCGGCAAATCCTGCCGGGCGAGCCGATCGAAGTCCGGACCGCCAATGATGGCATCGTGCTGTCTGGTACGATTTCAAGTAGTGCAAAACTGGCGCGCGCGCTTGAACTGGCCGAACGGTACGCGCCCGAGCGTGTTTCGAACCTTATGTCGGTGGGGGGCGTTCAGCAGGTCATGCTGAAAGTGCGCTTTGCCGAGATGAACCGTTCGGTAGCCAAAAGCCTGACAGCATCGCTGGGCTTTGGCGGCAGCGACGTGACTGGCGGCTTCAACACCTTGAACAACCAAGGTGCGCTGACCGGTGCCCTGAACAACAACATTCCATTTGTGCAAACAAACACAGGCGCGATTCTGTTCGGTTTTGGCGCCGGATCAACGCAAGTTCGTTTGTTGTTGGAAGCATTGGAAGCCAAGGGACTGGCCCGCAGTCTGGCAGAGCCCAACCTGTCGGCCTTGTCAGGGCAAGAAGCAACCTTCCTTGCAGGCGGTGAAGTACCTATCCCGGTTCCGCAGGAAGACGGCGTTATTGCCATTGATTACAAGACGTTTGGCGTCGAAATCGACTTTATTCCACGCGTTGTGGACGGCGACCTGATCAATCTTGAACTCGCGGCCGCCGTTTCGGCAATCGACAACAGCTCGAACTTCACAATTCAGGGCGATACCGTTCCCAGCTTTGTGACTCGACAGACCAGTACAACCATCGAGTTGCGTGACGGTGAAAGCTTTGCGATTGCTGGCCTGATTCAGGATGATTTCACTGATTTGAACAGCCAAATACCATGGCTCGGTGATGTTCCTGTGCTGGGTGCGCTGTTCCGCAGTGCAGAATATCAGCGCCAGCAAAGCGAATTGGTGATCATTATCACTGCACACTTGGTCTCGCCCACGCGCGGAGAAGCGCTTGCACTGCCCACGGATCGGGTCAAACCGCCAAGCGAATTTGATCTGTTCGTGAATGGCAGGGTCGGTCGTACAACACGTCCGGGTGCGGGCGCAGCCTCAGAAGTGGCCAAACAGGACTTTGGCAGTTCTTACGGCTACGTTCTGGATTGATAGGAGGATAGGACCAATGCAGAAGTGGATCATCACACTGGGTCTTTCGGTCGCTGTCGCCGCATGTACGCGTGAGGCCGGGTACGAAGTTGACCAAGGAGCTTTCGGAAACGCGACCCTGAATAATACTCAGGTCATGACCGGCGAGCTGAGCTATGCCCAGATCCTGGGTCAACGGTTCGCGGCCGAGGTTCCAACGCAGATCAACTTTGCCTTCGACAGCGCTCAGCTGGATGCGACGGCTCAGCGGATTCTGTTGCGGCAGGCCGCATGGATCAAGCAGTTCCCCGAAGCACGGTTCCGGGTTTACGGCCACACTGATGCCGTTGGCACATCGGCTTATAACAAAGCTCTGGGCCAGCGACGGGCCAATGCAGCTGTTGCCTTCCTGACTCAGCAGGGCATCTCGCGGTCGCGCCTTGAAGGCGTTGTGTCCTTCGGTAAGTACCGTCCGTTGATTGACACGCCGAACCGCGACCGGCGCAACCGCCGTACCGTGACCGAGGTGTCCGGCTTTGTAGATGGCAACCCGCTGGTTCTCGACGGTAAATATGCCATGATCGTCTATCGTGAGTATGTCGAAAGCGCGACCTACGAGTCGCAGCTGCGTAGTCAGACCCGAGTTGGCGATACAACTGAACAATAATCCAGAATTGGGCGGCATCGTCGCCCAATTCCCTACAATTGGTTCTTTTGCGCCTAATTCTTGCCCAAGTTCCAAGCCACATTTTCAACAATTGGATGACCTGTGGCCGGAAAAAGCCACAACGGGGCAAGGGCGAACCAGACGGAATCTGCGGGTTCACTGGCTTGGTCGGCTCTCGCAACAAGGAATATGTTAATGACGAGCGCATCGCCACATGATGACAAGAACGCCATTCTGGCTTGCACAATAAGCCGTGACGTCCAGAATTTCGACCTTCTGATCGAGGACATGGAAGTCGCGCTGGGAGAGCGATGGGGCGACCTCGGCTTTGCCGAAGCCCTTGCGTTTTTCAGTCAGCCCGACGCTGATTCCCTAGAGTTCGTCGCCTTGGCGATTGATGGCGAAGATGAAGATAACCTGTCTCTGATGGGCGAAATCATCACCCGCGCCAAGGAAAAAGGCATCAAGATCGTTCTGATCGCCGAGGATGTCACGCCCGCCTCTTTACACCAGTTGCTGCGCAAGGGCGCAGATGAGTTTGTCCCCTACCCTCTGCCCGAGGGCGAGTTGCAGGAAGCCATCGACCGAATGAACCGGCCTGATCCGGTCGCCGTTCAACCGGCAGCGGCACCGCTGGCACAGGGCGCATCGAAAGAGGGTGCTTTGTTCGTGGTACATGGGCTGGCCGGTGGGGTGGGCTCAACCACGATGGCGGTCAATCTGGCTTGGGAACTGGCGACGGTTTCGGATAAGGATGCGCCGTCCGTATGTCTGTTGGATCTGGATCTGCAATTCGGCACCATTTCCACCTATCTGGACCTGCCGCGACGCGAAACGGTTTTTGAGATGCTGTCTGACACGTCGTCCATGGATGACGATGTGTTCTCGCAAGCGCTCCAGACATACGAAGACAAGCTACACGTTTTGACGGCGCCGTCGGACATCGTGCCGCTGGACCTGATTACCCCCGAAGATATCCAGCGTGTGATCGACACTGCGCGCCGAAATTTCGACTACGTCATCGTAGACATGCCCTCGACCCTTGTTCTTTGGTCCGAAACGGTTCTTCAGGCCGCGCATGTGTACTTTGCCATGATCGAACTGGACATGCGTTCGGCTCAGAACGCGCTGCGTCTGAAACGTGCCCTTCAAGCCGAAGAACTGCCATTCAACAAATTGCGCTTTGCTTTGAACCGCGCTCCGAAATTCACTGATCTGAATGGCAAGGGCCGGGTTAAGCGGATGGGCGAAAGCCTGGGCATTTCCATCGACCTGCAACTGCCCGATGGCGGCAAGCCGGTCATGCAAAGTGGCGACCACGGACAGCCGTTGGCCAATGCAGCCGCCAAGAATCCGCTGCGCCGGGAAATCGCGAAACTTGCGAAGTCACTTCATAGTTTGGGCAGCAGCGACGCTGAGGCCGCGTAACAAGTATTAAAGGGAGAGAGCCGCCGTGTTTTCACGTTACAAGAAACAGCCCGAAGCGCAGCCGGTTCAGACCCCGGTTGCAGCACCCGCACCTGCTGCCGAGACAAAACCCACGACCACTGCCGTTGCCCGCCGGCCGGCACAGAAGAAACCGGCCGAGCCGGTCGGTGCAGATCGGGATCGCAAGCGCAAAGAGCGTCTTGGCGAAATCAAGATCGAACTACACCGCGAATTGCTGGAAAACCTGAATCTTGCAGCCCTTGAAAATGCGGGTGAGGCAGAGTTGCGCGCGGAAATCAGCGCAATCGTCAGCGAAATTCTTGAGGCTCGCAACATTGTTCTGAACCGCGAGGACCGCTCGCAGTTGAACAAGGAACTCTATGATGAGGTGACGGGTCTGGGCCCGCTTGAAACCTTACTGCAAGACGACACAGTCAACGATATTCTGGTCAACGGCCCTCAGCAGATCTTTGTAGAACGCAACGGCAAGCTGGAAATCAGCGACATCACTTTCAAAGATGAAAAGCACCTGATGCGGATCATTGATAAGATCGTGTCCGCCGTGGGTCGCCGTGTCGATGAATCCAACCCTTACGTCGACGCCCGTCTGGCCGACGGTTCGCGTTTTAACGCGATGGTGCCACCAATTGCGGTGGATGGGTCTCTGGTCTCGATTCGTAAGTTCAAGAAGGACAAGCTGGGTATTGATGACCTGGTGAATTTTGGTGCCTTTACCGAAGAAATGGCCGCCTATCTTCAGGCTGCCGTGTCGACCCGACTGAACATCATCGTTTCCGGTGGTACGGGTTCGGGTAAAACGACC
The DNA here is from genome assembly GCF_056159225.1 of Ruegeria sp. AWH4_226. NCBI lineage: Bacteria > Pseudomonadati > Pseudomonadota > Alphaproteobacteria > Rhodobacterales > Roseobacteraceae > Ruegeria > Ruegeria sp. AWH4_226. The sequence continues at coordinate 1,760,398 of NZ_JBSWUU010000001.1, forward strand.
ACACTGAACGCCCTGTCGAGCTTTATTGACGACGCCGAGCGTATCCTGACCATCGAGGATACGGCGGAACTGCAGCTGCAACAGACCCATGTGGGACGTATGGAAAGCCGTCCGCCCAACGTGGAAGGCAAAGGCGAAGTCAGCCCGCGCGACTGTCTTAAAAACGCCCTGCGTATGCGCCCCGACCGTATCATCGTGGGCGAGACACGTGGCGCCGAGGTGATTGACATGCTGCAGGCCATGAACACGGGCCACGATGGTTCGATGACCACCATTCACGCCAACTCGGCACGGGACGGTATTTCACGTCTTGAAAACATGATCGCAATGGCCGGGATCGAAATGCCGATCAAGGCGGTTCGCAGTCAGATTTCAAGCGCTGTGAATTTGATCGTTCAGGCCAGCCGTCTGCAGGACGGTTCGCGTCGCATGACCTCGATCACCGAAATTACGGGCATGGAAGGCGACGTGATTTCAATGCAGGAAATCTTTAAATTCCAACGCGTTGGATTGACACCTGACAACAAGATCATTGGGCACTTCACCGCCACCGGCGTGCGCAGCCACTTTTCCGAGCGCTTCCGTCTGTGGGGTTTTGATCTGCCCGCTTCGGTCTATGAACCAACGACTATGTAGGAGATCTGACAATGCAACTGCCTGTTGAGGCGCTCATTTATGTCGTGATCTTCGTCGCGGTTTTCGCGTTGGTCGAAGGTATCTATCTGGTGGCGTTCGGCAAGTCCATAAGCCTGAACAGCCGCGTGAACCGACGTCTGGATATGCTCGAAAAAGGCGTCGGACGAGAGCAGGTCCTGGAACAGCTGCGCAAAGAAATGCAGCAGCATATGAAGACGCAAAGCATTCCGCTTTATTCGCTACTTGCTGACAAGGCGCAAAAGGCAGCGATCGCTTTCACTCCGCGGCAATTGATCTTGGTCATGGTCCTACTGTCGGGCTTTGCCTTTGTGGGGCTGAGCATCGGCACAGCAACCGAGATGCTTCTGCGGGTGGCGCTGTCCGTCTTTATTGGCGTCGGCGGCGTCTATATGTGGGTGAATCGCAAAGCAAACAAACGCATGAGCATGATGGAAGAGCAGCTGCCAGATGCGGTTGAGCTTATGGTCCGATCCCTGCGCGTGGGTAACCCGTTTGTATCGTCCATTCAGATTGTCGCGAACGAGGTCCAGGATCCGCTGGGTACGGAATTTGGCGTAATCGCAGATGAATGCGCCTATGGCCGTGACGTGGGTGAGGCATTGAAAGATTTGGCCGAACGTCTGGACATGCAGGATCTTCGGTTTTTGGCCGTTGCTGTTGGTATTCAGCAGCAATCGGGCGGTAACCTGGCTGAAATTCTGGCCGGTCTGGCCAAAGTGATCCGGGCGCGCTTCCGCCTGTTTCGAAGGGTTAAGGCGATCACGGCCGAGGCGCAGTGGTCCGGCAAGTTTCTGTCCGGCTTCCCGCTATTCTGTCTGGTGTTCATTCTGGTGACGGACCCCGGCTACTATGACGACGTGATCGATCACCCGTATTTCATCCCGGCCTGTTTCTTTGTTGGCATCATGCTGACAGTGAACCTGATCGTGATGCGCGTTCTTACAAACATTAAGGTCTGAGGGGATTACGATGGAATTTCTGGGCCCATTCAACGACCTGATCAAACAGTATCTTGGTGAATTCGGACCGCTTATCCTGGTTGGGGTATTGGGGCTGATCATGATCCTGATCGCCCTTACACTGATCATGAAGCAACCGGAAGACCCGCTGAAAAAGCTTCAAAGATCAACTGCAGCACCTAAGCTGGACAAGAAAACCAAGAAAGACAAGTTGCGCACCGCCAGCCGCAACGAGCAGCTTGAAAAATTCGCCACATTCCTTGAACCGCAGAACGAGGATGAATTGTCGGCGATGCAGCTCAAGCTGCGGCAGGCCGGATATCACTCGAAAGATGCGGTTCGTTTCTTCCATTTTGCGCAGTTCGCCCTGGGGATCACAGGTATCCTGATTGGCGTTTTGTTGGTGACAGTTCTGTCGGGCGGTCAGGAATTCACGGCGCAGCAAATGGCAATCCGTGTTCTGATTCCTGCCGCTGCAGGGTATTTTCTGCCACGCTATTGGATCACGCGGCGCGTCGAGGAGCGTAAAGAAGCAATCACGTCCGGCTTCCCCGATACGCTGGACCTTATGCTGGTCTGTGTCGAGGCCGGTCAATCGCTGGATCAGGCCATCGTGCGAGTTGCGGGCGAAATGAAGGCGTCATACCCAGATATTGCACAGGAGTTCGAAGTCGTGGCCTACGAACTCAAGGCCGGTAAAGACAAAGACACTGTTCTGCGCGACTTCGGAACCCGCTGCGGTGTGCAGGATGTCAGCTCATTTGTGACGGTGATGATCCAGTCGGCCACGTTTGGTACCTCGATTGCCGAAGCGCTTAGGGTATACGCAGGTGAAATGCGTGACAAACGCGTCATGCGCGCCGAGGAAGCCGCGAACAAGTTGCCAACCAAGATGACGCTTGCCACAATGATCCTAACGGTGCCGCCTTTGCTGGTTATTCTGGTCGGGCCGTCGGCGAAAGGGATCGCTGATTTTGCGGCGGGTAATTGATAACCCATTACTGTCAGGCTTCAGGCGCATTCAATCGTGGATACGCCGTCCTTTAAAGGCCGCCATGGTAATCGCCATGGTGGCCTCTTGCACAGAAACAGGGCTGACCGATGATCTGGACGCTCCGGGGATCGACCCCAAGGGTGAAAGCGTAGATGAGATCACCGTTGGAAATCGTCTGATGGCGTCCGGTGAATACGAACTGGCGTTGGATGCATTTACACGCGCCGCGCTGGACCAAGGCATGACAACACAGATTTTGACATCCATGGGGACGGCCAATCTGGGCCTTAGGCGATTAGGACAGGCCGAAACTCTGCTGCGCCGTGCTGTTAAAGATGACCCCGAGTGGCCCGTTGCCTGGAACAATCTGGGTGTTTTACTGATGGAACAGGGTGAATACCCCGAAGCGGCACAGATCTTCAAACGCGCCTATGCGCTGGACAATGGCGAAAGTGACGCAATCCGCGACAATTTACGCTTGGCACTCGTAAAAATGGAAAATCCTGTTAATAATACCGCAGAACAACAAGAATTTACGCTGGAGCAGCAAGGCGACGGGCAATTCAAGCTGCGCAGGCTCCCGCAAAATGGGCAAGAGCAGTAAGGGACGCAAAAATGCGCCAACAATTCTTGATAGCACCTATGCTGGTGTGCGGGCTGGTTTTGTCTGCCTGCGAAAAAGAAACCGAGGAAGAAAAAGTCGAACGCACCTATCAGGAGGTCAACGTCATTGACGAGACCAACCTGAGTGAGGTGTTGCTGACAGCCGCCGACCCCAATGAGGCGGTCGCATATTTCCAAGGTGCCGCTTCAAAAAATCCGGACCGGATCGACTTGCAACGCGGGTTGGCAATCTCGTTAACCCGCGCGAAACGTACGACCGAAGCCGCCTCCGCCTGGAAAAAGGTGACGTCCATGAAGGGGGCCGGTAGTGTCGACAAGGTTGAATATGCCGACGCGCTGGTGCGTTCGGGGAACTGGAGTCAGGCCAAAACGGTGCTGGATTCCGTCCCCCCGACATACGAGACCTTCAAACGATACAGGCTTGAAGCCCTCGTTGCCGACTCCAGACAAGACTGGAAGCGCGCGGATCACTTTTATGAAACAGCGGTCGGTCTGACCACGCGTCCCGCTGGCGTTATGAACAACTGGGGATATTCCAAGCTGACCCGCGGACAATACACCGAAGCCGAGCGTTTGTTTACCGAAGCAATTCGGCAGGACAAATCTTTGTTCACCGCCAAGAACAACCTTGTTCTTGCACGGACCGCACAAGGAAACTACAGCTTGCCGGTCGTTCCAATGACTCAAATAGAGCGCGCCATGCTATTGAATACAATGGGTATTTCCGCGGTCAAGCAAGGGGACGTGGCGACAGCCAAAAACCTGTTCCGAGAGGCCATTTCTACCCATCCACAGCACTATGATGAGGCTGTCCGCTCGCTCCGCGCGCTTGAGAGCACCTGATCTATGAGCATTCCTGCAGCTGCATCGCTGTGGTTCCTGCCGTTTGTCCTGCCAATATGCTTGTACGTGGCGTTCACGGATATGCGGTACATGCTTATCAAGAACCATGCGGTGGTTGCATTGACCATTGTATTCGTCGTTGTCGGCTTGTTTGTTTTGCCCCCTTGGGCGACCGAATGGACGACGTTAAACGTAGGATCGTTCTCTGTCGCCCTTCCCCCATATGTTTGGCACTTGCTGCACATCGTTTTTGTCTTGATGCTTGGTATCTTGCTTAATTCGGCTGGCGTCATGGGGGCAGGAGATGCCAAGTTCCTGGCCGCCGCCTCGCCCTTTGTTTGGGTTGGGGATTTGAACCTGATCCTGTTCATTCTGGCGACAACCACAGTTGCAGCATTTGCTGCACACCGGCTAGCCATGCACACACCGTTGCGAAAAATGGCACCGGATTGGGAAAGCTGGAACAGGGCCAAGCACTTTCCGATGGGTCTTGCCTTGGGTGGCAGTCTCGCCGTTTACCTGATCCTTGGTACTGTCAACGGTTCGTAAACTATCATTAACCTGCCTTTTCACTGCCTTGGTCCTGACACAAAGCCGGGCCAAATTTTTGCAAGCAGCCCATTGTGGGAATTTTTGCGTGATTAGTAGATAGACGGGCAACGCTCATGAATATGCAGACAACCGCGGTTATGGCCCCCCCTGCCCCCAAGGGGTTGGGTGAAATGAGGCTCCCGATCGTCATGATGCGCGACATCATGTTGAAAACGATCTTCCGAAAGAACGCTGACACCGTGTCCGAAATCGCCGCGGCGATCTGTTTGCCGGGGTCCGTCACGCAAGAATTGATCGACATGGCCCGCGAGCAAAAACTGATCGAGGCAACAGGAACGTTGAACGCCAACAGCGGCAATGAAATGGGGTATCAACTGACCGACGCTGGCAAGGCTCGTGCCTTGGACGCGCTGAGCCAGTCCGAATATTTTGGCGCTATGCCAGTGCCGCTGGATGTCTACCGTGAACAGGTTGAACGGCAGTCGATCCGCAACATACAGGTCACGCGCGATCAGTTGACGGGCGCGATGGGCCATCTGGTTCTGCCTGACAGCTTGCTGGACCAGCTTGGACCGGCAGTCAGTGCTGGCCGCTCTGTTCTGATGTACGGCCCCCCGGGCAACGGGAAGTCGTCGATTTCCAACGGGATCAGGGATGCCTTGGGCGATAACGTCTACGTCCCCTATGCCATCGAATATGCCGGTCAGGTGATCACGGTTTATGACCCCATCGTTCATACAGCGATTGAGCAGGAAGCCGACGACCCCAACAGCCTGCGCCGCCGCAAACGGTTCGACTCACGCTATGTTCAGTGTGAACGCCCGACTGTTGTGACTGGTGGTGAACTGTCGCTCAGCATGCTGGACCTCGTCTACAATCCCACCGCACGGACCTATCAGGCACCGCTACAGCTCAAGTCCACCGGCGGCATTTTCATCGTGGACGACCTTGGGCGTCAGCAAGAACCGCCTCAGGCGCTGATTAACCGCTGGATTGTTCCGTTGGAAGAGAACAAGGATATTCTTGGCCTGCAATCAGGTGAGAAGTTCGAAGTACCCTTTGACACGCTGGTTATCTTCTCGACCAACTTCCACCCGAACGAGATCTTTGACCAAGCGGCCCTGCGCCGAATCTTCTTCAAGATCAAGATCGACGGTCCGAACCAGGAAAACTTCCTGAAAATCTTTGCGATGGTCGCCCGCAAGCGCGGCATGCCGTTGGACGAGGCCGCGTTGGTGCATCTGCTGAAGGTCAAATACCCGACCATCAACAACGTCTACGCGAATTACCAGCCGATCTTCCTGATCGACCAGATGATCTCGATCTGCGAGTTTGAGGGTATTCCCTATCAGATGAGCCCTGACCTGATCGACCGCGCGTGGTCCAACATGTTCGTCAAAGACGAGGCGATTGTTAAATAACGCCGTGCCAATTCCGTAAAGGGTTGGGTAATCTGCGCGTATGACGCAGATTCCCGCCCGGATCACTGATTGGTTTGCCACCAAGGGTTGGTCCATCCACCCTCATCAGCAGGAAATGTATGACCGGGCCTTGGACCCGGCAACGTTACTGATTGCGCCCACCGGGGGCGGCAAGACTATGGCCGGGTTCCTACCAACTCTGGCTGATTTGGCTCAGCACGAACACGCAGGTCTGCACACAATCTATGTTTCCCCGCTCAAGGCGTTGGCTGCCGATATTCGCCGCAACCTGCGCGGGCCAGCGGATGAGATCGGCCTGCCTATTCGGATCGAAGACCGTACCGGCGACACTTCGGCCACGCAAAAGAAACGGCAGCGGGTGGACCCGCCGCATATTCTGCTGACCACGCCAGAAAGCCTTGCACTGCTGACCTCTTATGAAGACGCATACCGAATGTTCGCAGGTGTCCAGCGCGTGATTGTAGATGAAATTCATGCCTTGGCGGAAAGTAAGCGTGGGGATCAGTTGATGCTGGCCTTGGCCCGGCTGCAATCCTTGTGTCCTGGCCTGCGCCGGGTCGGATTATCAGCCACGGTCGAGAACCCTGACGCCATCGCGCGGTTTCTGGCCCGCCACCCTGACCCGTGTCGGATCGTACAAGCTGACCCTGGTCCTGACCCGGACATACAGATGCTGGAAACCGCTGAGATGCCGCCTTGGTCGGGCGGAGGTGCGGCTTATTCGATCCCGGCGGTGCTGGAGCAGATCAAGCAGCACAAGACCACGCTGATCTTCCACAACACCCGCGCACAGGCCGAGATCTTCTTTCACAACCTTTGGCTTGCCAATGACGACGGCCTGCCCATCGGTATCCACCACGGCAGTCTGGACCGGCAACAGCGTGAAAAGGTCGAGGCCGCCATGGTACGCGGTGATCTGCGCGCGATCGTCTGCACCGGCAGTCTGGATCTGGGCATTGATTGGGGCGATGTCGATCTGGTGATCCAGATCGGCGCGCCCAAGAACGTCAAGCGGTTGGTTCAACGGATCGGGCGCGCCAACCACCGCTACAATGCACCTTCCAAGGCGTTGCTTGTACCTGCAAACCGGTTTGAGGTGGTGGAGTGCATTGCCGCGCTCGAAGCTGCCAAGGCGCATGACCTGGATGGTGAACCGCGCGGGTCCGGCCCCCGCGACGTATTGTGCCAACATATTCTCATCGCTGCTGCGGCGGGGCCGTTCAACGCAGACACGCTGTTCGGCGAAATGACTACTTCTGGACCTTATGCAGCGTTAGGCCGCGCTGAATTTGATGCCTGTCTGGAATTCTGCGCGACCGGAGGTTACGCCCTGCGTGCCTATGATCGTTGGCAACGGCTGCAGCAGCGCCCGGACGGGCTCTGGCAGCTACGCGACCCCCGTGCGGCGCAGCGTATCCGAATGAATCTTGGCACCATTCAGGATACCGATACGCTGAAAGTGCGTCTGAAACGCAATCGCGGTGGAAAACCGCTGGGCGAGGTAGAAGAAGCCTTTGCGGCATCGCTCACCCCAGGAGATACCTTTCTGATCGGTGGGCAGATCGTGCGATACGAAGGCCTGCGCGAAATGGTGGTCGAGGTCACGCGACGCGCCGACAAGAAGCCCAAAGTCGCGACCTTCATGGGCACCAAGTTTGCCACCTCCACGCAGCTGAGCGACCGTATCCTGAGGATGTTCGCCCAACACAATTGGCCGCAGCTTCCCCAACATACGGCCGAATGGCTTTCCCTGCAGCGGGATATGTCCCGCCTGCCCCAACGCGACCGGCTTTTGATTGAAAGTTTCCCCAATGACGGCCGTGAGCATCTGTGTGTTTATGGTTTCGCCGGACGGAACGCACAGCAAACGCTGGGCCTGCTGCTGACCAAACGAATGGAGGAGACCGGGTTTGCACCGCTTGGATTCGTAGCCACGGACTATGCAACGCTGATCTGGGGGTTGGATGCGGTAACCGATCCTCGCCCCTTGTTCCAGATGGACGCTCTGCGAGACGGGCTTGAAAACTGGCTGGCCGGAAATGCCGTGATGAAGCGCACCTTTCGCGCCTCGGCCACGATCGCTGGTTTGATCGAGCGGAACACGGGCGGGCAACGTAAAAGCGGGCGCCAGGAAACGTTTTCCTCTGATATCCTGTACGACACACTTCAGAAATACGATCCAAACCACTTGCTTATGCAAATCACCCGAGAAGAGGCCATGCGTGGTTTGGTGGATTTTGGCCGGATTGAATCGATGATGGCACGTATCGGAGACCGCATCGACCTGCTGCGCCTCAGACACGTGTCGCCTCTGGCCGCGCCGTTATTTCTTGAAGCTGGCAAAGTTCCCGTCAAAGGTGCGGCCGAGGAACGCCTTTTGGCCGAAGAAAGCGCGCGTCTTTTGCAGGCGGCTGGGCTGGAACCCGGCTGATACCACTTGCGTCCTTCGGTGAAACAGGCAAAGAACGTATCATGAACGAAGTGACGTTTTCCTTTGTCGGGCAAAACCTCAGCGCATTGGGGTCCGGTGCCTTGTGGTGGCCAGATCAAAGCCTGCTCTGCGTGTCCGATCTGCATTTGGGTAAGTCCCAGCGCATCGCACGCCGGGGTGGACCAACTCTGCCACCATATGACAGCAGGGAAACACTGACCCGGCTGGCTGCCGATATCACCCGAACCAATCCCGGCACCGTCATTTGCCTTGGCGACAGTTTCGATGACCTGTATGCCTCGACCGAATTGGAATTTTCTGAAAAGCAGGACATCACGGCCTTGCAAGCCGGTCGCCGCTGGATCTGGATCGAAGGCAACCACGACCCCGGCCCCATTGATCTGGGCGGTGCGCATCTTGTGGAATATGAAGTCGGCCCTCTGACCTTTCGACATATCGCGCATCCTGGGGCGCAGGCCGAGGTCTCAGGCCACTATCATCCCAAGGCGCAGCTGAGAGCGCGGGGGCGTTCAATCACCCGGCCGGCCTTTCTGATAGATCAGTCGCGGCTGATCCTGCCTGCCTATGGCACTTATACCGGAGGTTTACACAGCTCAGATCACGCTTTGAGCACACTGATGAACGATCCGGCGATGGCCATCCTGACGGGGCCGCAGCCTCGAATTATTCCGATGCCGCGATAAGGTTGGTTTAAAAGACCATCATGTTCGAGCTGAGATTTATACTTTCGGCTGACAGGCACTAGGTCATTCTTTTTCAACTTAGAAACGTTTTTCCACTTACCTTTTCAACCCGGTCAATGGCAGTGTCCGTCACCCAGTAGGATCGATGTGTGCAGTGCCCTGACACGGGCTCCATCTCGGCGATTGCATCACAGAAACGGGACCAGATCGTAAGTGCTCTTTCTGTCGTTACCGCATCTACAAAGTGATCCCGAACCAAAAGGTCAGCCGTTCAGTAAACGGCAAGTAGAACATCGGAAAAGGTGTATGCCATCAAAGGGGGAAACACGAGACCCGCAACCACCCTGCGCACTTTAAGCTCGGCCAGAAATCGGCTTGGCTCCACTGTCACGATCACTCAAAATATGCCGCCGACTGAAACCAGTCTGCATTTTTGTCGGTGCAAGATTAAATTTGTAACAGACTGGAATTGTGTCTTTATCATCGAAAGCACAGACATTCAAATCCAGTTCAATAAGCTCCAGCGATCTTGGAATACCAATGGGTCAAAGGGTGGATTGCCCTTTGACCCATACACGTTTTAAAAACGAAAACTGTTAGGCGGTCAGGCCTTCCGGTTCGGTCAGGCCGTTGGCGCGACAACACGCGGTCAGCGTATTGGCGAGAAGGCAAGCGATCGTCATCGGGCCAACTCCACCGGGAACCGGGGTAATCGCACCTGCACGTTCGGCTGCACTGGCGTAATCCACATCGCCGACCAGCTTGTTCTTGCCGTCGCGCTCAATCCTGTTGATGCCGACGTCGATGACCGTCGCACCCTCTTTGATCCAGTCGCCGGGCACCATCTCGGGGCGGCCAACGGCGGCTACAACGATATCTGCGCGGCGCACAACGTCCGGCAAATCCTTGGTCCGTGAATGCGCGATCGTCACGGTGCAGCTATCACCCAGCAGCAGTTGCGCCATAGGCTTGCCGACGATGTTTGAGCGGCCAATCACAACCGCGTCCATACCCGAAAGTGAGCCATGATAATCGCGCAACATCATCAGGCACCCCAACGGGGTGCAGGGCACCATCGACTTCTGACCGGTGCCCAACAAACCTACGTTCGAGATGTGGAAACCGTCGACATCCTTGGCCGGGTCAATCGAGTTGATCACAAGGTCTTCATTCAGGTGCTTAGGCAGGGGTAGCTGAACCAAGATACCATGGACGGCTGGATCATTGTTCAGCTTGGCGATCAGCGCCAGCAGGTCTTCTTCGGAGGTTTCGGCATCCAGCTTGTGTTCGTACGAGTTCATGCCGACCTCAACAGTCTGCTTGCCTTTGGACCGTACATAGACTTGGCTGGCCGGATCTTCGCCCACCAGAACTACGGCAAGCCCCGGTGTGATGCCGTTTTCCTCTTTCAGTTTGCCCACCTGATCGGCCACTTGGGCACGCACCTTGGCCGCAAAAGCCTTGCCGTCGATTACCTGCGCTACCATCCTTTGATCCCTTCTTTCAAAAAACGGATCGGGCGCAATATGCGCCCGGTTTTTCATTCAGGGCCGAGCACACGTTCTTCGCGGGCAATCGACCAGTCAATCAAGATACGCCAGAGTTTCTCGGCAAGATCGGGGTCCATACCCAGCTCATCGGAACTCATGCGTACGCGCTGCACCACGTCTTCGACACGATCCGGAATGCGGGCTGGTAGCCCCTCGCCGGGTTTCAGCTCGGACGCGCGATCAATATAGCTTGCGCGCGTCACCAACAATTCGATCAATTGGCGGTCCAGCTTGTCGATCTGAGGCCGCAATTCCTGCATCGAGTTGCAGTCTTGTGGCGGTATCAGAGTGGGCATTTCAATCTCCTCACGGCCCGGGGAAGTCCCCGGACCACGAGATGTATCATTCGGGCGCTTAGAACAAGCCCTCGATCTGACCTTCATCGTTGAGGCGAATCGTCTCAGCCGCCGGTTTGCGGGGCAGACCAGGCATGGTCATGATCTCGCCGCAGACAACCACGATGAAACCGGCACCCGCAGACAGGCGGACCTCGCGCACGGGCACCGAATGGCCAGTGGGCGCACCGCGCAGGGTCGGGTCAGTCGAGAATGAGTACTGCGTTTTCGCCATGCAGACCGGCAGATTGCCGTAGCCTGCAGCCTCCCACTCGCGCAACTGGTTGCGGATCTTGTTGTCGGCCAGAACCTCGTCTGCGCGATAGATACGCTTGGCGATTGTTTCAATCTTCTCGAACAACGGCATTTCATCGGGGTAGATCGGCGAGAAGTTAGCGGCACCGTTTTCGACGATTTCCACAACTTTCTCGGCCAGAGGCGCAGAGCCGTCCGAACCCAGCTCCCAGTGGCGCGACAGGATCGCCTCGACACCATGTTCGGCACAGTAATCTTTGACCGCCTGAACTTCGTCATCGGTGTCAGTGACGAAGTGGTTGATCGCGACAACAACCGGCACACCGAAGGATTTCACGTTCTCTATATGACGGCCAAGGTTGGCGCAGCCGGACTTTACCGCATCAACGTTTTCCGCACCCAAATCGGCTTTGGCCACACCGCCATTCATCTTCATCGCGCGCACGGTGGCAACCAGAACCACTGCCGACGGAGCAATCCCTGCCTTGCGGCACTTGATGTTCATGAATTTCTCGGCACCCAGATCGGCCCCGAAACCAGCTTCAGTCACGACATAGTCGGCCACTTTCAACGCCGTCTTGGTCGCGATGACCGAGTTACAGCCATGCGCGATATTCGCGAAGGGGCCACCGTGGACAAATGCCGGGTTGTTTTCCAGCGTCTGCACAAGGTTAGGCTGCATCGCGTCTTTCAACAGGACGGTCATTGCGCCTTCGGCCTTGATGTCGCGACAGTAGACCGGGGTCTTGTCACGGCGATAGGCTACGATGATGTCGCCCAGACGCTTTTCCAGATCTTGCAGGTCGGTTGCAAGGCAGAGGATCGCCATAACCTCGGAGGCCACGGTGATGTCAAAGCCTGTCTCACGTGGGAAGCCATTCGATACGCCACCCAGCGAAGCAGTGATCTGACGCAGAGCACGGTCGTTCATGTCGACCACACGACGCCAGGCAACGCGGCGGATGTCGATGTCGCACTCGTTGCCCCAATAGATGTGATTGTCGATCATCGCAGACAGAAGCGAGTGCGCCGACGTGATTGCGTGAAAGTCACCCGTGAAATGCAGGTTCATTTCCTCCATCGGAACAACCTGCGCATAACCCCCACCCGCAGCACCGCCTTTCATACCAAAGTTCGGACCAAGCGAGGCTTCGCGGATACAGATCATCGCGTTCTTGCCAATGCGATTGAGACCGTCGCCCAGCCCAACAGTAGTGGTGGTCTTACCCTCGCCCGCGGGGGTCGGGTTGATCGCAGTGACAAGGATCAACTTGCCATCTTCCCGGTCCTGAACCGAGTTTATGAAGTCCTGACTGACCTTCGCTTTGTCATGGCCGTAAGGCAGCAGATCAGCAGACTCGATGCCGATTTTCGCGCCAATTTCCTGAATCGGCTTCTTGTTTGCCTCGCGGGCGATTTCAATGTCGGATTTATAGCTCATTGGGCAGGGTCCCTGATTTAATGCCGTGCTAAACCGGCGCGATGCGTCGGCGCTGGGAAACCCATACCGTTGTGTGCCAGAGAGATGGCTATAGATTCCGACATAATCATGCCGCGAAACGGCGTTGAAGTGGATCAGGCGCTGCTCATCGGAAACATGCGGACCTTAAGGCGCCCAATTCCGCTGATCCGGCACAAAAAGGGACATGGTATCGCCCAGCCTCAATTCTCCGGGCCGTTCGACCCATGCGGTGATACCGCGCCGCCCTTGAGCAGCCGCTTTGAATGCGGCGCCATGGCCTGGAAAGTTTGCGTCGATCTCACGCCCCGGAAGCACGCAGGGGCGGTTTTCCATATCGACTGTGATAGTCAGGCCACCAGCAACCTGTAACCGTGACGATGGTGGAATATGAGTAAAGTCAGGGATGCCGCGCAGCACAAGAGTAGCCCCCAGAAAAGACGGGTCCAAATCTTGAATCCCCATCTCTTGCGCTGTCGCCTCGATCTCTTCCAAGGACAATACCGACACTTGCCGGACGTTGCGGATTTCAGTTCCCTTTGGGTAGAGGTTGGTGACACGTGAGCAGGACGCCCTGTTTTCACCTTCATGCCGCGCGCCGCGATCACCCGAAAACCCAAGGTCAAGCTTGTCGACCGCCTTGGCCCGAATACTCGCGCCCGCGGGGACACGGCCCAGCCAGACAACTTTGGCCTTGTGGTCGGTCTTGCGCAGAACCGGCATTGTCCTTCTCCGTCTTAACCACACTGTAGACGCGCAATAGAAGACAGAACGCCGTAATTGAAAAGGCAAAAAAAGACCCGGGACGGTGCCCGGGTCGTATCGGTTTAAGTCGAGGGTTCCGGCTCCATCCCGCCTTCGGGCGGAGACTTCTTAACCTTGGTCTTTGGAATAGCGGTCACGCTGGGCGCGCTGCCTTCGTCAGGCTTATCGCCTTCGTCGTCGCTCTCGTTCGGCGACTCGCCATTCATAACGCGCTTGATCTCATCACCGGTCAGAGTCTCATACTCCAGCAGACCTTGCGCCAGGCGCTCCCACTCTTCGTTTTTCTCGGTGAGAATCTTGTGCGCGCGTTCATAGCCCTGTTGGATCAGGCGCTTCACCTCTTCTTCGATCATCTCTTTGGTATGAGCTGAGACCGAGAAGCCGGCAGTGTTCCCCTGATAGCCTTCATGCGCTTCGGCATAGTCGATATTGCCGACCTTGTCCGACATACCCCAGCGCATCACCATCGCACGCGCCAACTGGCTGGCCTGCATGATGTCACCGGCTGGACCGTTAGAAACATGGTCTTCACCGTATTTGATTACCTCGGCGGCCTTGCCCGCCATGGTCATGGCCAGCTTCTGCTCACACTCATCACGGTGATAGTTCAGACGATCCATTTCCGGCAGCGACACAACCATGCCTAACGCACCACCGCGTGGGATAATCGTGGCCTTGTAGACCGGATCACAAAGCGGTAATTCCAGACCAACCACAGCGTGACCAGCCTCGTGATACGCCGTTTTTTCCTTCTGATCCTGCGTCAGCACCATCGAGCGGCGCTCGGCGCCCATCATCACCTTGTCTTTGGCGTTCTCAAAGTCTTCCATGGTGACAAAGCGACGACCGACGCGCGCGGCCATGAGCGCGGCCTCGTTCACGAGGTTCGCAAGATCAGCACCCGAGAAGCCCGGCGTGCCCCGTGCGATGATGCGCAGATCAACATCGGGCCCGAGCGGCGTTTTGCGGGCATGAACGCCCAAGATCTTCTCACGGCCTTTGATGTCGGGGTTGCCAACGGTCACGTTGCGGTCGAACCGGCCCGGACGCAGCAGCGCAGGGTCCAGCACATCCTTACGGTTGGTCGCGGCCAGAATAATCACACCTTCGTTCGCCTCGAACCCGTCCATTTCAACAAGCAATTGGTTGAGGGTCTGTTCACGTTCGTCGTTACCGCCCCCGTAACCGGCACCACGGTGGCGACCCACGGCGTCGATTTCGTCGATGAAAACGATACAGGGCGCGTTCTTTTTGGCCTGTTCGAACATGTCGCGCACGCGGCTCGCGCCCACACCTACGAACATTTCGACAAAATCAGAGCCTGAGATGGTGAAGAACGGCACACCCGCCTCACCTGCAATGGCACGGGCCAGCAAGGTCTTACCTGTACCCGGAGGGCCAACCAGCAGCGCGCCTTTCGGAATCTTGCCGCCCAAGCGCGAGAATTTCTGCGGGTTGCGCAGGAATTCGACAATCTCTTCCAGCTCTTCTTTGGCTTCGTCGATACCCGCAACGTCATCGAACGTCACTCGGCCGTGCTTTTCGGTCAGCATCTTGGCCTTGGATTTGCCAAAGCCCATTGCGCCACCTTTGCCGCCACCTTGCATCCGGTTCATAAAATAGACCCAGACACCGATCAAAAGCAGGAACGGAAGTAGCGTGATCAGGAATGACTGAAAACCCGACTGTTGCTGTTTAACGGCTTCCACAGGAATGTTTTCGTCAATAAGCAGCCTGGTGACTTCGGCATCACCGGGTTTGATGGTCATATAGTTCGCACCGCTTTGCGTCGTGTAGCGGATCTGCTCACCATCTAGCGTCACTTTTTTGACCTCGCCGTTTTCAACAGCGCTGACAAAATCGGAATATGTTCTTTCATTACTTTGGAGCGTTCCGCCTTGACCGCTGAAAAAATTAAACAGTGCAAGGATCAGTAGAAACAGAACGACCCAGAAGGCGATGTTACGAGCGTTGCCCAAGGAAGATCTCCCACAAGATTTCGGCAGATGGAGGTCTGCCGCTTTGATTTATAAAATAGAGAGGATTCAAGCAGGTTCAATGCGATAAAATCGAAGAGTAGAACTCGGGCCGATGTGGCGCAAATTCGGCTGTCCAACCATTTGAATAAGCAGCTAAAGGCGCCGCAAGCAGGTTTTCCCCCTTCCAAACTGCGGGTGAAGACAAAAGCGCCTTGCGGGGTTTTTCCAAGTCTCGCCAGTCTGGCACTTGCGGCAAACCATCCTGTCCCAACACGCGCACCTCGGCACCCGGTGACCGTGGTCCAGTCAGAATCCAACGGCCATCCCAAACCTCATTCGGAGCGGCCGTTTCGCCCGCCACTGCGTTTAGCTCCCTGCAAAACCACGTTTTATTCCCTTGTGGAACCAACATGCAGCCAGATAGCGTCAACGTCCGGCCATCCGCGACGGCCGCAACAGCCTGATCAACCGCAGTCCGACGCGGCGCGTACCCGTGCCCAGCAATCCACACGATAATTGCCACAACAAGCCGCCGTTGAATTTCTGCCGGGACCTGTTTGAAACCACTGCGGTCCAGACAAACATCCCCGCTATCTACCACTGCGATACTGCGCGCGGATTCTTGCGTATAGCGCGCCAAAGCCTCACGCGCTTGTGCAAGATTTTCAGCCACCCGGGCCAAAGAGTGCGCAGAAATCCCTATTGTCTTGAGGTCCTGCAGCGCTTTGCGCGCCTTGATCCGGTCGAACCTCTGATCCTGATTCGACGGATCTTCAACCCAGCCGACACCAAGCTCTGACAGGTATTCCCGCAAGGCTTGCCGTGTAAGACCCAGCATCGGACGCAGCAATGTGACGCCATTATGGACCCTTGCTTTGGGCATGCCAGACAAGCCGGTCACACCTGCCGCCCGGCCCAGCCGCATCAGCACAGTCTCGGCCTGATCGTCCGCCGTATGACCGAGCGCAATCGCCTCGATCTCGTTGCGCTGCGCCCAATCCGTCAACAAACGGTATCTTGCCTGTCGAGCCTGGTCCTGCAAGTTCCCTGCACCATCCCAGCCCTGCCACAGAAGTGTTTCATGCGCGATACCCAAACGCGCAGCCTGATCCGCCACCTGCTTGGCCTCATCGGCGGCTTCGGGACGCAGCCCGTGGTTCACGGTTGCTGCAAACAGGTGAATGTTTTCGGACTGCGCAATCTCATGCAGTAGATGCATGAGCGCTACCGAGTCCCCTCCGCCGGAGACAGCAATGCCCAATCGCTGTGGCAGATGTTCGGGCAGCCCAGCGCGCAGTTCAGATCGAAGCGTTTCGGCCTGATGGGTCAAGAACAGCCCAGCGACGCCATTTCCTGCGTGGCCGCAGACACCGTGGCCGAGGTCGGAAAACGCACGCCAACTTCGGACAGGGTGATGCAGGCCTGATCGGTCTGTCCCAGCCGCCCCAAAGCCGCACCCAATTCAAAGAGCGCTTCGGGTGCAAAGGTGCCTTCGGAGTCGCCGGTAAAGCTGGCGAGGAACGCCCGTGCGGCTTCACGCGTGTTACCCAGCCCTTCAAGCGCCTGACCGCGTTTCAGATGCGCCTCGGGCGCAAGCGGACTGCCGGGGTACGAGATATCGAACTGCGCAAACTGATCAGCCGCAGCCTGAAAATCCCCTTCGGCCAGCGCCAGTGCAGCAGCTTCGAAGTCGGACTGCTCACCAACCGCCAACTCTCCTTGTTCGGTCACTGTTGGAGCGAGCGGAGAGGCCGGTGCAGCGGCGGTGATCTCTGCTTCGCCGCCCAAGGTCGAGGTCTCACCCAGCGTGCTGAGATCGCCGCCCTCAAGTTCGACAAGGCGGAATTCAAGGTCGCCGATCCGGTTGGTGCCGTCGGTCACGATATTCTGCACCCGCTGGTTCAACTGTTCGGTCTGACGTGTCAGGCGCTGCAACTCGGCCTCAATGGCATCTACACGTTCGAGTACAGAACTGCCTGACAGGTTCGGGGCCGGCGAACCGGTCGTCGAAAACTCACGCTTCAGGCGCTGTATTTCGACGTGTAGCACGGTCAATTCCTGCCGGATATCTGCCAAAGTCTGCTGATCCTGTGCTTGTACCGCACCGGCGGTCGCAACAACCACGGACAGAATCCATCCTGCAATTCTCATCGTCTTACCCCAAGGTTGAACCGGTCAGCACCGTCACCGCGCGGCGGTTCTTGGAATAGCAATCCTCGGTGCTGCAAATCTCGATCGGGCGTTCCTTGCCATAGCTCACGGTGGTCAGACGGTTGCCCGCCACCCCGCGCGAGATCAGGTATTCGCGGGCTGCATTCGCTCGGCGTGCACCCAAAGCAAGGTTATATTCGCGCGTTCCTTGTTCATCCGCGTGCCCCTCTATGGTCGCGACATAGTCCGGGTTGGCCAGCAACCACTGGGCCTGCCCCTCTAGGACCGTCTGAGCCTGCGCTGTCAGGGTCGATTGATCCACCGAAAACAGAACCCGGTCGCCAATCGTTTGCTGGAAATATGCCGGTGAACGCGGATCGCTGGGTGAGCCCGACGCGAACGCCCCATTGGCCCCATTCGCGCCATTGCCGAAGCCGCCCAGGCCGGATGGGTCGTTATTGGTACAGGCTGCCATCGCGGTCAGCGCACCCAAGGCTATGATTTTGCCCAATACATTCATTCCAAGTGCCTCGTTGTTTTATCGGTTTATTGCCGTCTCTGTACCACAGTGCAGGTTTCTTGTGAACTTTTCCACACTCCTGCCTTGATCAATTCTGCAATGGCCCCCACGAGGGATCGCTGCCACCGTCGGGCGTACGCACCGGGCGCAGGTTCCGGCCCGAGATATCCACCGAATACAATGTTGCCCGGCCACTGGCCCCTTGGGTTTCGCGGGTGAACATGATGACGCGGCCGTTGGGGGACCAGGTCGGACCTTCATCCAGGAACGAGGATGTCAGCAGCCTTTCTTCGCTTCCATCCGTGCGCATGACACCGATGTGGAAACGGCCCTTGTTCTGCTTGGTAAAGGCGATAAGATCGCCGCGCGGCGACCATACTGGTGTGCCATAGCGACCTTGGCCAAAACTGATACGGGTCGCCTCGCCTCCATTTGCGGGCATGATGTAAAGCTGCGGCGTGCCGGATCGGTCGCTTTCGAACACAATCTGCGACCCGTCCGGCGAATAGCTGGGGGCCGTTTCAATTGCCGGGGTGTTGGTCAGTCGCGTGCTTTGACCCGAGGCCAGATCCATTCTCCAAAGGTCCGTGTTGCCACCCTGGATCAAAGAATACACAATCGAACGCCCATCCGGTGAAAAGCGGGGCGAAAAGCTCATCGTGCCGTCCTGGGTATTCAGCGCGGTCCGCCTGACCCGATCAACGTCCAGCACGTAGATGCGCGGCTGGCCGGTTTCATAACTGGTGTAAAGCAGCCTGTCACCTGTGGGAGAAAAACGTGGAGCCAGAACAATGGCTGAGCTATCCGTAAGGTACTGCACATTCGCGCCATCGTAATCCATGATCGCCAACCGCTTCAGCCGCTGATCCTTTGGCCCGCTTTCCGACACAAACGCCACGCGGCTGTCGAAATAACTGCCCTCGCCTGTGATCCGGCTATAGACCTGATCAGAGACCTTGTGCGCCATGCGCCGCCAGCCTTCGGTCGTGCCGGCAAACTGAAGACCGTTGCCGAGTTCCTGCCCCGAAAACACATCCCAAACCCGGAACCGCACGGTCAGGCGGTTGCCCGAGACGTTTACCGCCCCGGTCACAAGCGCCTCGGCATTGATGGCCTTCCAGTCCGCAAACTGTACCGGAGAATCAAAACTGCTGACCCGGCTGATGAACGCATCGGCCGAGATTTCGCGGAACAGCCCGGTTCCCGTCAAGTCAGCTGCGACAACCCGAGTGATATCACTGGCGTATTGCGCCGCTGCCGGTCCGTCGGGCACGAAATTTGGCACCGCAAAGGGCAGCGGTTCAATGATCCCCTGATCCAGTTCCAGGCGCAATGGCCCGCTTTGGGCGTAGACCGGCGCTGTCAATATCGTCAGGCCGAGCAACAGGCTGGTCACAAATCTTATCATTTTATCCGCATCCTCTCGGGATTGAATGTAATCTCAATATCCTGCCATTGCTCGTATTTTTCAGCAGGCAGGGTGTATCCTTTTGCCCCACAGCGCAAAATCGCCCGTCGCGCGGCCTCAAAAGCCTGATTTGCAGACGCAGTGGTGCCACCTGAGCTGTCGATCATGCGCAGGCTACCCCCGACAACCTTGCCATCCGGGGTCAGCGAAAATGCCACAACCACCACCGTCTGCAACGCATCGGTAGACAAGGAACCCACGTTCCAGCACTGCGATACGGCAAGGCGCATGGCCTCTTTCTCTCCGCTCGTCAACGGCGGGCCGGACGGTGCACTGTTTTGCCCCAACGCCTCGGCCAGAGCATCATCAATTGCGGTGTCGTTCTGCGCAGGCTCGGGCGGGGTTGCGTTCTGTTCTTCGGCTACCTCAGGCTCAGCCGGGAGCGCAGGCCGGTTGGGTCGCACCCGCGGTCGTGGGGATGTGCGCGGTGCATTCTCTTTGGTTTCTTCGGCTTCGGTTACGATTTGATCGGTGGCCTCTTCCGGGGCGGTTTGATCCTGCTGCTCTTGCTGGGTTTCGGAGCCGTCATCCAGCGATACGGCAGGTGTTTCCACCTCATCGGGCTGAGCCTCTGGCGGCGGCGGCGCGATGGGCTGTGGTGCGACTTTATCGGCCGGTCGCGGCTGAGCCTCAGGGCCCGGAGGCACTGGTAGAGTCTCAGACACGGTTTCTGGCTGATCCAGTGTAGGAGGCTCTTCAACCAATTCGGGTTCAGGGGGTGCCTCAACTGGTTCCGGTACGGGATCGGGGTCAGGTTCTGGCGGTGTCACAACCTCGGGCGGCGTCAGCTCTTCCTCCGTCGCTTCGGGTGGCGTCACATCTTCGGTGGGCTCTTCGGGAGGCTGTAATGCCGTTGGAGTTGGCACCTCGGGCGCGGCACTCTGCGCGGTCAGTGCAGCAAACTGCTCAGCCGACACCACCGAAACCTCCTGTACCGCCATTGGCAGGGGCTCGGACCGAAAGGTGCCGCCAAACAGGGCCCACCCAATCAAGGTGACATGGGCAATAGCTGAGATCTTGGTGCCGGTATCCACCGCGCGGCCTCACTCTCCACCTTCGTCCAAGGCTGGCCCACCGGTGTCTGTCACCAGGCCCACATTGGAAAACCCACCTGCATTCAGCGCGCCCATAACCTGCATTACCTGCGCATAGGGGATGGCACCGTCAGCCCTAAGGAACACGCGGTCACTGCTGCGCTCTGCCGCGATGGCGCGCAGCTTGCCGATCAGCTCCTGCCGTAAAACATCCGTAGTCTGGATCTGTACCCGTCCATCCGCGGTCAGCGTCACGGTCAGAGGTTCCTCATTATCCCCGGGCAGCGCACTTGCTGCCGTTTTCGGCAGGTCGACCGGCACGCCTACGGTCAGCAAAGGTGCGGCCACCATGAAAATAATCAGCAGCACCAGCATAACATCAACGAATGGTGTTACGTTGATCTCGGCCATGGGTTGCGCGCGACCACGGCGGCGCCCCCGCCTGCGCCCGTTACCGCCTCCGTTCTGTTGAACAGCCGCACCCATGTCAGCTGTCCAACTGGCGCGAGAGGATCGTGGCGAATTCGTCGGCAAAAGCCTCGTAACCGCCTACAATCCGATCACTATCCGCACTGAGCTTGTTGTAGAATATAACCGCCGGTATCGCGGCCAACAGGCCCAAGCCTGTCGCCAAAAGCGCCTCGGCAATACCGGGTGCGACCACGGCCAGGTTGGTGTTCTGTTGCTCGGCAATTTCGATAAAGGCGTTCATGATGCCCCAGACGGTGCCGAACAGGCCGATGAACGGCGCGGTCGAGCCTACGGTGGCCAATATGGACAATCCCTTTTGCAGCGTCTCGGCCTCTTTCGCGATTGCGACATCCATCGAGCGGTCGATCCGCGCGGTGGCCCCGGCGATGAGACCGCCATCAGTACGATGCGAACGCCGCCATTCAATCATGCCGGCCGCAAATATCTTCTCCGAACTGCCATCCGGTTGGGTTCCGATCTGGTCGAACAATTCATCTAAAGGGTTACCGGACCAGAAGCTTTCGTCAAACACCTGCGCCTCGCGCCGTGCGGCGCGATAGTTGATCAGTTTTTGAATGATAATCGCCCACGACCAGATGGATGCAGCAATCAGCATCAGCATCACAAGTTTGACGATAAATGTCGCGCGGGCATACAGCCCCCACATGGAGAAGTCGATCTCCTGCGCCAGCGCCAGCGTTTCAGCTTCCATGAACCTGCTCTTTGTTTTGCCTGAGGGCCGTTCGTTTGGCCTTGTTTTTCCAAACGCTAACCCAGATGGTCATGAAAAGCCAACAGAACCACTTCTGCCTCGCATTTTGTTACAGCAATGCGCGAATCTCTGCCGGAAGGCGTACGGGCTTTCCATGTGCATTCATGCATACGGCGGTGACTGTTGCGCGGAAAATCTCGGTTTCGCCGCGCTTTATCAGCTGCCCCATCTTCAATCGAACACCGGACCGCGAGATAAAGCGGGTTTCCACCGTCAGCTCGTCCTCGAACCTCGCGGTTGCCAGATAGTCCGCTTCGATCCGCCGAATAACCCAGACGATCCCCTCATCACGCATGGCGTTCTGATCATTTCCCAGCTGGCGCACGTAGTCCGACCGCGCACGTTCTATGTATTTGAGGTAGTTCGCATGATAAACCACGCCGCCCATGTCGGTGTCTTCATAGTAGACCCGCACGGAATAGACGTGCTTTTTCTGCTCGGGTTCTTGGTCGGTCATAGGGGACGGTCCGATCTTTCAATACTGTTGAAATTTGCTGACGCGGGACGCGACATGCCTCACATATATACAGCCCCGCCTGCAATCCCCGTATGACAACAATTTTGCATGCCGCTATTTCGGAGAAAAAATTTGGTCAGCTGCTGACTGATCTAAGGGCCAAGCCATATGCGCGAGCAGAGTTGGATCAGAAAGGGGTCACTGAACTGGGCGAGCTGGATACATTTATTCAACAGACAATGACAGGATCTGTGCATTTCGGCGCGCGGACACGGCAGCCCGTTGTGTCCTACTGCACTGGCTTCATCCGCGCAAACAATCGCAGCGCATGAGACGCTTCCCGCGCCGCGCCGGGAAGAACAGGGTCATAGGCTGCCCGGATCAACTCGGCGATGTCTGGCCGGAGAACCGTCGTTTGCCCCGCCACAGCCAAGGGCGATTGCGATCGAAAGGCTGTGTCCGACCACAATAGAATGGTCTGTACCACCTGGCTCAGCGCCAGTGTTTCCGCCGGAACCTTCGACAATTCATTATCCATCCTCAGAAAGACAAAAGCCGCGCGGATCGCGCCATCTTCTTCGAACCGAAAGACTCGATACTGATTGGCGTCCGCCGCCACCAAACGGTCCACCAAGGGTGCCAGATCCGGGATCAAACGGTCGAGGTCGGGAACCTCCAGCAACTCCTGCCACTCACTAAAAAAGAAGACCATGCAATTGGCGCCCAACTCGGGATCGGTCTCGGCCATCTTGTGCCCGGCCAATGCCACCACTGCCTCAAACGCGCCTTTGACTGTGGACAGGGTCGCATCCTCAACGCCAAAAACAATGGGAACAATAGGTCGCCCCCAACGGGCGAACAGAAAATCACCGTTTTCGCGTGTAAACAGCGCCTCGATCTGATCGGGTGTCACGCCCTGCCCCCAGTGTTTCAAACAAAGCCGCCAGAGCCTTAAAGTCTAATGGCGTGCAGTTCAACCAAACAGATCGCTCTGTCGCTTGGGGGCCGCCATACCCAGATGCGTCCATGCTTT
The DNA here is from genome assembly GCF_056159225.1 of Ruegeria sp. AWH4_226. Classification (NCBI taxonomy): domain Bacteria; kingdom Pseudomonadati; phylum Pseudomonadota; class Alphaproteobacteria; order Rhodobacterales; family Roseobacteraceae; genus Ruegeria; species Ruegeria sp. AWH4_226. Next base: position 1,783,853 of record NZ_JBSWUU010000001.1, read on the forward strand.
TTGCGCCAGCATCCGACCGCGTGGCGTGCGCTGTATCAGGCCCTGCTGCAACAAATACGGCTCAATCACTTCCTCCAGCGAATCCCGGCTCTCGGACAGGGCTGCCGACAAGGTTTCGATCCCCACTGGTCCACCGGCATAGTTTTCGGCGATCAGTTTCAGATACCTACGGTCTGCTCCATCCAGACCCAGATTATCGACCCCCAGCCGCGTCAATGCACCATCGGCCAGATCACGGGTGATCCGCCCATCCCCTTCGACAATCGCAAAGTCCACAACCCGGCGCAGCAAACGCCCGGCGATCCGCGGTGTACCGCGTGAGCGGCGGGCGATCTCGCGCGCGCCATCATCTTCGGCAGGCGCACCCAGCTTGCGGGCGTTACGGGTGACGATCTCGTGCAGCTCATCAACAGTGTAGAACTGCAATCGCGTTGGTATCCCGAAACGGTCGCGCAAAGGGGTCGTCAACAATCCCATCCGCGTCGTTGCCCCAACAAGCGTGAACGGCTGCAACTCGATACGCACGGTGCGGGCGGCTGGCCCCTCACCGATCACGAGGTCCAGCTCGAAATCCTCCATTGCGGGGTACAAGACCTCTTCGACCGCCGGGTTCAAACGGTGAATTTCGTCAATGAACAGAACGTCCCGCGATTCCAGATTGGTCAGGATCGCGGCCAGATCGCCCGCCTTAGCCAACACGGGTCCTGAAGTCATTCGAAAGTTCACCCCCAACTCCCGCGCCATGATTTGCGCCAGAGTGGTTTTTCCCAACCCCGGAGGGCCATGAAACAGCGTGTGATCCATCGCCTCACCCCGCTGGCGCGCGGATTGGATGAAGATACGCAGGTTGGCCCGGGCTTCGGCCTGCCCAATGAACTCATCCAAACCCTGCGGGCGCAGGGCGCGGTCATTGTCCTCGGGAAGCGGGTCCGGGCGCAGGGTGGGGTCGGCATCTACCATATTATCACCCTCTCATTCAGCTTTTCGGCGCAAGCAGCTTCAGCGCAGCCCGGATTAGATCGGCCTCACCCGCATCGGGCTGGCTGGCCGCTGCTTCGGCCACTGCAGAGGCCGCATCTGAAGGTCCGTAACCCAAATTGCCAAGCGCCGAAAGCGCCCCGGCCGAGGCCGCCGCAGCGCCCGAAACCGCCTTCGCCGCTCGCTTTGGCGCGGCGGTTGGTTCGGTCAGGTCGACAACATCCAGCTCTGGCCCCTCCATCGCCTCAGTCACAGTCCCACCCATTGCCATTACACCCGGGGCTTTGTCCTTAAGGTCCAGTACAATCCGTTGCGCCGTCTTGGGCCCGACCCCCTTGGCCGCCTTGACGGCACCCCAGTCGCCCAGCGCGATGGCCCGGCTTACCCCATCCGGCCCAAGCGCCGACAGGATGGCCAGTGATACTTTGGCCCCGACGCCCTGAACCGAGCATAGCAGCCGGTGCCATTCTTTCTCTACCAGCGACAGGAAGCCGTAAAGCTGCATCAGATCCTCGCGCACGACCATATCGGTGTAGATCGATACAGCCTCACCCACACCCGGCAAGGCCGCCATCGTCCGGTCCGAGCAATAGACGATATAGCCGACACCGCGCACATCGATCAGCACGTGATCCGCTGCGCGGTAATCCAGCCGTCCCGTCAATTTCCCGATCATGCCTTTACCTCTTTGATCCGCGCCTGTGGCGCTGCACCGTAATAAGAATGACAGATGGCAATCGCCAGTGCATCCGCAGCGTCCGCCCCTTTGGGTTGGCAACCCGGCAATTGCAGTTTGACCATGTGAAGAACCTGCTCTTTTTCGGCGTGACCGACGCCCACAACCGTCTTCTTTACCCGATTGGGGGCATACTCACCCACTGGCAAACCTGCCTTGGCCAAGGTGAGCAACGCCACGCCCCGCGCCTGACCCAGCTTTAGCGTACCCGCGCCATCCTTGTTCACAAAGGTCTGTTCGATAGCCGCCTGATCCGGTCGATGCTCGGCAATGACCTCGATAATTTGGTTATGCAGGGACAGCAATCGCTCGCCCAGATCGTCACCATCCGATTTGCACAAGCCGTTGGCAACATGACTCAGACGGCTGCCGTGCGATTCGATGACGCCCCACCCCAGGGTTCTAAGCCCCGGATCAATGCCCAGAATTCGCATGTTATGCCTCGGTCTGCTCGGGTTTTTGTGACCTTTGTTTCCGGATAGCACGAAGCATGAACATTTTCCAAGCAATTTGACTCGTTATCCGAAAACGACACGCTTGTCTCACCAACGACAGAACGGCCTGTTTGCGACAGCGAAAAGTCTGAAATCGACACGATTTATGAAGGCAAAATGACCAATAAATTAAGGGAAATTAGAGAAAATCGGGCATTGCAAAAACTGCATAGGACACATGCAATTTTTGCACTTGCTAAGCGATTTTGACGACACTAGATGCCGCTCAGATTGGACGGTTAAGACCTAAACTTAAGACAGAAGGAAACAGGATATGGCTGCACTGGACACTACCCGCGCCACCACTGGCTCGTTCGGCCTCGTTGGCCGTATCGGCGCAACATTTGCATCGGTTGTTAACGCCGTTGTCGAATGGAATGACGCCCGTGTGACCCGCAACACGCTAAGCGGTCTGACGGATCGCGAGCTGGACGATATCGGCCTTTGCCGTGGCGATATTGACGTCGTGGCTGAGGGTCGCCGCTAAGACGAATTTACCACTCTCTCGCTCCACAAGGGGCGAAACAGAACGCCGCGCATCCCGCAATGCGCGGCGTTTTTTGCGAAAGCCGTTGAGGCTTAGTTTATGAAACTGTTGATCTGCGTTGCAAGGAACGCTGACACAGGATCGATTTGCATCACCCAGGCACCGGCTTTTTCAACAGGCGTTCCCAATGCCAGGTTATCAACGCGATACTGATAGGCCGATGAGCCCAAGCTGCTCATCAAAAAGACTTTGAACGCGAACAATCCCGCAAGACAGATCAAAAGCAACTTTGCCGGAACAGCCGAACGGACCCGCTGCGGTTTCATCACGACAAGACCATCTTTGCGCATCGTGGCGCGATAGCCCCGGCTGAGCTTTGCGTGTTTCTTGTTCAGGCGATGAATGCGCCGATCAAATTCCAGTTGTTTTCCCGTCATGGCAGCCTCCAAAAAACCGCCCCCGTAACCACGTAAAGACGGTAGTTACAGATTGCGACAAAATAGAGGCAAGAATCCACGAAACTCCTGCAAATGGTCTAATTTAAGCCCTGTTTGCTTAATATCAGCGTTGTCCACTCACCAATCTTATCGTTTTTAATAAGATTGAACCCATTTTGAAGATAAACCGATATCACGTCATCGGCCTGTTCGTTGAGGATTCCCGACAAGATCGCGTATCCACCGCCCCTCAGATTCGCTGCGATTTCGGGGGACAATGCGACAAGAGGACCTTTTAGAATGTTCGCAAAAATCAAATCGTAAGGCGCACGCGCCTGCAAGTCTGGATGGTCGAAACCAGCAGCTTCTACGCAGTGGACCTGTCCGGCCATGTCATTGGCCTTGAGGTTAGCCTCCGCCACATCCACGGCGACCTGATCGATGTCACTTGCGATGATATCGCCATCCCAAACCCGCGCTGCGGCCATGGCCAGAACAGCAGTGCCGCATCCGATATCGGCCACTTTGGTCGCCGAGAACCCCGTATCCAGCAGGTAATCCAGCGCCTTGAGGCATCCCAATGTCGTGCCGTGGTGTCCTGTGCCAAAGGCCATCGCGGCCTCGATCAGCAGCGGGATGCGCCCTTCGGGCAGTTTTTCGGCATCATGGCTTCCGTACACAAAGAACCGCCCCGCCTCGACCGGGGCCAATTCGCGGCGCACATGGGCCACCCAATCGGTCTCGGGCAGTTCCGACACCACAAACGGCTTTGCTTCGAACGCAACAGCCAGAACGGCCAACGCCGCTTCATCCGGAGCCTCTGTGAAATAGCCACCAACTTCCCAAAGGCCCGAGCCATCTTCGACCTCGAAAACGCCGACACCCGTGGGTTCGGGGTTCAGACGCTCCATCGCTTCACCCAAACTGTCGGCGGCTTTCTTGCCTTTCAGCGTCGTAAGCGCGGTGAATGTGGGCATTTCGGCCTCCTGTCTCAGTTGAGACAGCGCCTAGGATGTGTGCCAGCCAAGGTCAAGCTCTGCCCGCTATTCCGCCGGGGCCGGTGCGTATTTTGACAGAATTGTTTCATTGCCCGGCTCGGGGTGACGTGGAATTAACATCGACAGCAGTAACGACACGATGGCCATCGCCGCAGCCAAGCCAAAAACCGCACCGGGGGACACGACCCAAAGCAGGCCGAGCAAGGCAGGCAAAAACACCGCAGCAATGTGATTGATGGTAAATGCCACGGCCGCTGTGGGCGCAATATCTGCGGGATCCGCGATTTTCTGGAAATAGGTTTTCAAAGCCAATGCCAGCGCGAACAGAACGTGGTCGATCACGTATAGGATCGCCGCCAGCACTACGCCCCAGCCGAACCAGTAGATGCCACCATAGGCCGCGAAGACGATCGCAAGGCCAGTATATTCAAATATAAGCGTTCGGCGTTCACCAAACATGGCAACAGCTTTGCCCAACAAAGGTGCGGCGGCCATGTTGATCATGAGGTTGATCAGGTAAAGGCTAGTCAACTCATGGACCTGAAAGCCGAATTTCTCGACCATCATGAAGCCCGCGAAAACAACGAAGATCTGGCGCCGGGCTCCGGCCATAAACTGCAGCGCGTAATACAACCAATACCGTTTGCGCAGGATGAGTTTCTTAGTCTGCGGCGTCGGCGCATTAAACTGCGGATAGGCGAACAGACAAAACAGAGCGAGCAGGGTAGTCACCCCTCCGGCAGCCATGAAAACGACATTGTACGACAGGTCGAACCGGTCCCAGGTCAGCACGATCAAGCCATAAACCACAGCCGTCGCCGCCGATCCCATGGCCACCAGCCACCCAAGTATCTGTGGGGCACGGTCTTTTGGCAGCCATTGCAACTGCAGCGATTGGTTTACCGTCTCGTAGTAGTGAAAACCGATCGAACTGAACAGCGTGACGAACAGCAATCCACCAAGGCTAGGGAACCACGCAGTCACTGCCGTCGCCACCCCAAGCATCATCAGCGAAATCATCGCCAGAACCTGCTCGCGGACGAAGATGATCACGGCGATCACGCCAACGGCCAGAAATCCGGGGATCTCACGAACCGTATGCAGCAGGCCGATATCCGCGCCGTCAAAATTCGCCACCTCGATCACAAAGTTGTTCAGCAGGGCGCTCCACCCATTGAACGCGATGGGCATGGTCAATGCCATCATGAACAACAACGTCACAGGACGTCGCCAGAACGGCAGGCTCTGCGCCTCAGAGAGTGGCATGGGTTTAAACATGCACCCCCTCTACGCCCATTTTTTCAGTTTGGCGAGAAGGAAGCCGCGCACAAGCGCCCTGCATTGGCGCAGGGTCAGTAAAAACTCTGTGGGTCGATGTCCACGGTCAGGCGTATGTCACCTTTCAGGCGTAGCGGATTGATCCAGCGTGTGATCGCGTCTTGAATAGGTGCTCCCTTGGGTGCCTTGACCAACAAACGCACACGATGCCGGCCACGAATACGCGCAATTGGGGCAGGAGCAGGTCCAAAGACTTGCGCTCCGATTTCGCGCAGGGGCGCATCGTTTCGGGCCAAGGTGTTGCCGATGTCAAAGACCGGTCCGACCTCTGGCCCGGACAGTACGATCCCGGCCATTCGTCCGTAAGGCGGTACGCCTGCAGCTTGTCGTCCAGCGGCCTCGGTTTTCCAAAACCCTTCTTCATCACCCGACAAAATGGCCCGGATCACAGGGTGTTCCGGCTGAAACGTCTGCAATAAAGCCTGCCCTGGCTTGTCTGCCCGGCCAGCCCGCCCCGCAACTTGCCGCATCAGTTGGAATGTCCGCTCAGCCGCGCGTAAGTCGGCCCCGTGAAGGCTGAGATCCGCGTCAATAACACCCACCAGTGTCAGCTTGGGAAAATTGTGCCCCTTGGCCACAAGTTGCGTACCGATGATAATATCCGCATCGCCCTGGGCAATTTCTTCGATCTTGGCTTTCAGCGCGCGCGCAGATCCAAACAGATCAGAGCTCAGCATCGCGATTTTCGCATCGGGAAAGGTTGCCTCAGCCTCTTCTGCCAACCGCTCGATCCCGGGCCCGATCGGAGCCAGTTTGCCCTCGACCCCGCAAGAGGGACACACATCGGGCATCGGTTTGGTTTCTCCGCATTGATGGCACATCAGACGTTTAAGAAACCGATGTTCAACCATTCGGGCATCGCAATGGTCGCAGGCGATCTGCTCACCGCATGCCCGGCACAGCGTCACGGGCGCATAGCCACGTCGGTTTATAAATAGCAGCGACTGCTCACCCTTTTCGATCCGCTGCAGAACCGCCTGCCGCAGGGACGGTGAAATCCACGTTCCAGGCTGCATTTGCTCGGCCCGCATGTCTATGGCGTTCATCTCGGGCAGCACTGCCGCACCAAACCGCGAGGTCAAGTCAATACGGTCATACTTTCCGGCTTCGGCATTGGCCCAGCTTTCAAGCGATGGCGTTGCACTGGCAAGGATCACCCGCGCGCCGCAAATGGCAGAACGCAGAACCGCCATATCACGGGCGCTGTAATGCACCCCGTCTTCCTGTTTGTACGAGGTATCATGTTCCTCATCGACAACGACAAGGCCAAGATCGCGAAACGGAAGGAACAAGGCCGACCGCGCTCCTACCACCAGTTGTGCATCACCCTGCCCGACCATACGCCAGACCCGACGGCGTTCGGTCATGGTTGCGCCTGAATGCCACTCGGCCGGGCGCGCACCAAATCTTGCCTCGACGCGCGTCAGGAATTCCGCAGTCAGCGCAATTTCCGGCAACAAAACCAGCGCCTGCCGCCCCATGCGCAGCGCTTCGGCCACGGCCTCAAGGTACACTTCGGTCTTGCCTGATCCGGTCACGCCTTTCAGCAGTGTTGTGCCGTAATCGCCGGTCCGCTGGCCTGCCTGCAGTTTGGCAACTGCCTCTGCCTGATCCCCGGTCAACGCCTTACCCGGCAAATCCGGGTCCAGATGCGGATAGGGCAGATCGCGGGGGCTGTCCTCTTCGCGCACGGCCCCCTGCTTGACCAGCCCTTTCACAACCGAAGACGTCACCCCCGCCTGTTCGGCCAATTCCTTCAGCGTGAACGCCAGCCCGCCGTAGTCCTGCAACACCCCAAGCACGCGGGTCCGCGCGTCGGTCATCCGATCCGGCTGAGCCTGCCCCAACCGGTAAATTTTCCGCATCGATGGCGGGTCACCCAGACCCGGCGCCCGCGTCGCCAAACGCAACATTGCAGGCATTGGCGTCAGCGTGTAATCCGCAACTTTCCCCAGGAAAACCCGCATCTCTTCGCGCATCGGCGCGACCTCAAGCACCCGGATCACCGAACGCGCCTTGGCCAGGTCAAAGCCACCCTGCCCCGGCCCCCAGACCACGCCCAGCACCTTGCGCGGCCCCAATGGCACCTCGACAAAGGCACCCAGGAAACAACCACCCTCGGGCGATTTGTAATCCAGCGTCCGGTCCAGCGGCTGCGTTGTCAGCACCGCCACCAGTTCTCCGTGGTCGAAATACTCCTGAGTGCTCACCGCATATCCTAGGCAAGGGGGTTTCAGCATGTCTTCCTTTGGGGTAAAGCCATCCGCGACCAAGGCCAACCCATCAAAGGACTGCCCTCATGAAATTCTTCGTAGACACAGCCGAGATCGACGCCATCGCTGAACTGAACGACCTGGGAATGGTGGACGGCGTGACCACTAACCCTTCGCTGATCCTGAAATCAGGCCGCGATATTCTGGAAGTGACCAAAGAGATCTGTGATCTCGTCGACGGCCCCGTTTCCGCCGAAGTAGTCGCGACCGAGGCCGAGGACATGATCGCCGAAGGCCGCAAGCTGGCCAAAATCGCGCCAAATATAGCCGTAAAAGTGCCGCTGACCTGGGCTGGTCTGAAAACCTGTAAGACCCTCAGCGACGAAGGTCAGATGGTCAATGTCACGCTGTGCTTTTCGGTCAACCAGGCGATTCTGGCAGCCAAGGCGGGCGCAACTTTCATCTCGCCCTTCATAGGTCGTTTGGACGATATCAACCTCGACGGCATGGAACTGATCGCGGACATCCGACAGGTCTATGACAACTACGGGTTTGAAACCGAAATCCTCGCAGCATCAATCCGCACTGTGAATCATGTGACGGACAGCGCACGCATTGGTGCGGACGTGATCACCGCCCCGCCGGGTGTCATCAAAAAACTGGCTGACCACCCGCTGACGGATAAGGGTTTGGAAAGCTTTCTGTCTGATTGGGCAAAGACCGGTCAGAAAATCCTCTGATTTTTGGCGCGGCCGCGCGGCGCTGTCAGGCGCCGCGCCGGGCCCAACTGCAAAACCTGATCTTTTGATCAGGATTTTGCAGGCGGGAGCCTTGGCAACACATACCAGCTTAAAATCCGATTTTGCCTGCATTTTTTCCAAGGCAAAATCGACATCTCATGTTATAAACCTGCCAACAAAAAAAGACCGGACGGGACATGAGCAGCAACACAAAACTCAAGGACAATCTCCGCGCCGCGATTCTGGCCGAGCCGGACGCCGTGCTGGACGACAAGGATTTGATGCAGGCACTGGTGGCCGCAAACGAACACGCACGCGGTGCCAACGTTATCGACTTGCGGGGCATCGCCATGCAGCGGCTTGAGGCGCGACTGGATCGGCTTGAAGACACGCACCGCTCAGTCATTGCTGCAGCGTATGAAAATCTGGCCGGTACCAACCAAGTACAGCGCGCCATTCTGCGCCTGCTGGAGCCGGTAGAGTTCGAAGACTTCCTGCAGACGCTTGGCAATGGCGTAGCCGAGATACTGCGCGTTGACCAAATCACGTTGGTTCTGGAATCCACGGTTATTCAGGAAGACCCGGCAATCGAAAAACTGGGTGGCGTTCTGAACGTGGTCGAACCCGGTGTGATCGACACTTATCTCAGCAAGGATCGCGGCGGTCCTGTGCGTGACGTCGTTCTGCGTCAAGTGCAACAACCCAGCCCTCGGATTTTTGGCCTCAATGCCAGCCAAATCAAGTCTGAAGCCTGCCTGAAGCTTGATCTGGGTGAGGGTCGCCTACCCGGCATGATCGCAATGGGCGCCAAGGATGCCAACCACTTCACCCCGCAACTTGGTACTGATCTTCTGTCGTTCTTTGCTGGCGTGTTTGAACGGTCGATGCGCCACTGGCTGTCGTGAGCCTGATTTCACCAGCTTGCCGTGATGCGTTACAGCTGTGGCTGGACAGCTTGGGCGCCTTGGCCGGGCGGTCGAAAAACACGAAGACCGCATATAACGGTGACGTGACAGAATTTCTAGCGTTCATGACCCTGCATCACAGCGATCGGCAGGGCCTTGCGGCGCTGGCACGGATCACCGTGTCAGACATGCGTGCGTGGATGGCGGATCAGCGGGCCTCAGGGGTTGGTGCTCGTTCACTGGCGCGCAAACTCTCGGCGGTGAAAAGCTTCTACCGCTGGCTGTCCGAGCGTGAAGGGTTTGAGCCCACCGCCGTCCTGTCGACCCGCGCACCAAAGTTCACCAGGAAACTGCCGCGACCGTTGGCCGAAGATGCCGCTCGCGCCATGATCGAAACGGTCGAGGTGCAATCGGCAAACGATTGGATTTCGGCCCGCGATGTTGCCGTTGTCACGCTTCTTTACGGCTGCGGGCTGCGCATCTCCGAGGCGCTTTCCCTGACCGGGACCGACGCACCATTGCCTGAAACCTTGCGCATTGTTGGTAAAGGCAACAAAGAACGGATCGTCCCTGTCCTGCCCGCTGCACGCGCGGCAGTGGACCGGTACCTGAAGCTGTGCCCTTACACGCAAACCGCTGACAAAGCACTGTTTCGCGGCGTGCGCGGTGGTCCGTTGAACCCACGTGCTATCCAAGGGGTTATGGCAAAAGCGCGGATGCAACTTGGTCTGCCCGCAACGGCTACCCCGCACGCCTTGAGGCACAGTTTTGCCACGCATCTTTTATCTGCTGGCGGTGATCTGCGTGCCATTCAGGAATTGCTGGGCCATGCGTCGTTGTCCACAACCCAGACCTATACCGCAGTCGACACCGCACGGTTGATGGATGTTTACAACCGCGCGCACCCAAAGGCCTGAGTTTTCAAGCAGGTCCCTGAAAAAAGCCGCCGCCTAAATCGCGCGATTTTGCCCTGAAACGCCAAGGTAACAGCCAGACAACCAAGTTTGAGTGACCAATTTTCACACCTGTTCTTATAAGGCTGGCAATCTGGGGCTTTTTGCTTTGCATCTGCTTCACGCATCGTCCATGACACCCCCATGACACTCAGATTCAAAGCACTTTCCGTCCATCTCTTCACGGCGACAGGCGCCGTTTTTGCAATGTTGGCCATGCTGGCCGCTGTCGATGAAAAATGGAGCCTGATGTACCTGTGGCTGGTGGTTTCATTCGTCGTTGACGGCATCGATGGCCCGCTTGCGCGACACTACCATGTCAAGAAAAACGCGCCGGAATTCGACGGAGAGCTTCTGGACCTGATAATCGATTATCTGACCTACGTGTTTATCCCAGCGTTTGCGCTGTTCAAATCGGGATTGATGGATGGCTGGACTGGATGGGTCGCCATCATCGTCATCACCTTTGCCAGCGCCATGTACTTCGCCGACACCCGGATGAAAACAAAGGATAAGTCCTTTTCCGGGTTTCCCGGGTGCTGGAATATGGTCGTCATCGTGATTTTCGCGCTGGAACCTAATTTCTGGGTCATATTGCTGCTGGTTTCACTGCTATCGCTGGCGATGTTCCTGCCGTTGAAGTTCATCCACCCGGTACGAACCAAAAGATGGCGCAACGTATCGCTGCCCATTGCCTTCGCGTGGACGTTCTTTGCAGGTTGGGCGGCTTGGGTTGATTTCCACCCGGAAAGCTGGGCCCATTGGGGTTTGGTGATTACCAGCCTTTATCTGGTTTTCGCAGGGATTGCGCAGCAAATCATTCCACAACGCAAGAGCGCGGACTACAGAACCTCCTGAACCTCGAACTCGCTGCCGTTATGAGTAAAAACCTCGCCCTCTTGCAGACCGGCCATGGCCAGATAAATTGGGCTTTGGGTTGAAATTCCCATATAGGTTTTTCCATCCACATCAAATCGCGTGGTTGAAACGCAAACAACAAAGCGCCGGTTGTTGAACTTGACCACCGCGCCGGGCTGCACGGTATCCGTTATGCTGAAATCTGTGTTTTCGATGACGTCGATCTTGGCGTGATGTGCGTGAACAGGTGCGTCGAAAGCCGCCGCCAAATCCGCATTCTCGCGCGAAGCGGCGATGTCGTCCTTGTCATGCCCTTCCCGGTCATCTAACTGAGAGTCTTTGAGAAATGCGTCGTAGTGGGCCTGCGCAGTCGCCAGTTCCTGCGCTTCCAATGACATCAATCGGTCGATGATGGCCTTTTTGCGGGCAGCCGGGTCTGATTGGGCGGTCATTCAATACGATCCTTTGAATTCTGCATCAGAGACAGGTTGAGCCTCAACCAGCTTGATTGCAACAGAAATCCGTCTTTTCAGATCAACAGGCCAGCCGCCTGTTCATGACGCAGCAGGGCAACCTTGGTTTCGATCCCGCCGTCACCGGAAAAGCCGCCAAGCCCGTTGGCGGCCAACACGCGATGGCACGGGATAATCACCGGGATTGGATTTGCCCCGCAAGCCTGCCCCACAGGTTGCGCCGGCTGACCAAGCTCTTTGGCGATATCACCGTAGGTGCGGGTATAGCCCTTTGGAATAGCATACATCAGGTCGCAGACTTGTTGCTGAAACGCTGATCCGGCGACATGATACGGCAGATCGAACTTGTCCAGCCGCCCCTGATCATAAGCCATCAACTGCGCCGCGGCTTCTTGCAGCAAATGTGTTTCCGGCCCCTCGTTCCGGCCGCCCCATACAAGGCGTGTGATTGCGCCGTCGGTTTCTTCGACCCCAAGGCGACCAAACTGAGTATCAACGGCGATCATCGGCATGAGCGCAACGTTCCAGATCACCACCGTCAACGCAAGCGATGAAAGAAAACCCCCGGCGGCGTGCCAGGGGTTTAAAAGGTTAGCCCAATGCCACATCGCAGCGTTTGCAGACGCCCGCATGTGCATGCAGGCCCACATCGGGCAAAATCTTCCAGCAACGCTGGCATTTTTCGCCCACCGCCTTTTCAAAGACTACTGATACGCCTTCGATTTCCGGAACGCGAAACGCTTCGGCCGGGGCCGGGTCTCCGGTGACGGTCAAACCCGAAGTGATGCACATGTCATCCACGTCGAAGGTTGCCAGCAAGTCGCGCGTGTCGCCTTCCTCAACATGGACGATCGGGGCGGCCTCAAGGCTGGACCCGATGACCTTGTCCTGACGCTGAATCTCAAGCGCAGCGGTAACGACGCGACGGACGCGGCGGACCTTGGCCATGTTGGCTTCAAGGTTGGTATCCCGCCAGTCTGCTGGCGTATCCGGGAAGTCCACCAGATGAACCGAGCTGTCACTGCCTGGAAAACGCTCCAACCAGACCTCTTCCATGGTGAATACCAAGACCGGGGCCAACCATGTCGTCAGTCGGTGGAACAGGATATCGAGAACGGTACGCGCGGATCGGCGGCGCAGGGTGTCACCGTCGCAGTACAATGCATCTTTGCGCACATCGAAGTAGAAGGACGACAGATCGACCGTTGCAAAGGTGAAGATGGCGCTGAACACACCTTGGAAGTCAAACGCAGCATAGCCGTTGCGCACTTGTGCATCCAGATCGGCCAGACGGCTGAGCACCCAGCGCTCAAGGCGCGGCATATCTTCGGGTGCGACGCGGTCCGCTTCGGTGAAATCAGCCAGCGAGCCCAACATGAACCGCATGGTGTTGCGCAGACGGCGATAGCTGTCGGCGGTACCTTTCAGAATCTCAGGCCCGATCCTCTGATCGGTTGTATAGTCGGTTTGTGCCACCCACAGGCGCAGGATGTCCGCACCGTATTGCTTTATCACTTCCTCCGGCACGATGGTATTGCCGATGGACTTTGACATTTTCATGCCCTTTTCATCCAGCGTCATGCCGTGCGTAATAACGTTGCGATACGGCGCACGCCCCTTGGTGCCGCAGGCTTGCAGCATTGAGGAATGGAACCATCCGCGGTGCTGGTCGGTGCCCTCCATATAGACGTCGGCGATACCGTCTTCTGTGCCGTCCTCGCGGTCGCGCAGAACAAAGGCGTGCGTCGAACCCGAGTCAAACCACACGTCCAGCACGTCGAAGACCTGATCGTAATCGTCTGGGTTGGCAATGCCGTCCAACATCTGCTCTTTGAAGCCATCGGTGTACCAGATATCCGCGCCGTCTTTCTCGAAAGCCGCTTTGATACGGGCGTTGAGTGTTTCGTTGCGCAGCAGGTAATCCGCGTCGGTGGGCAAGGCGCCTTTCTTGGTGAAGCAGGTCAGCGGCACGCCCCAAGCGCGCTGGCGGGACAGAACCCAGTCCGGGCGCGCTTCGATCATGGAATACAGGCGGTTACGACCGGTTTTCGGTGTCCATTTCACCAGTTCGTCGATGGACCGCAACGCACGTTCGCGGATGGTATCGCCCATCTCGCCCATGCCGTCGTTCAACTTGCGGTCAACGGATGCAAACCACTGCGGCGTATTGCGATAGATGATCGGAGCTTTCGAGCGCCAGGAATGCGGATAGCTGTGCTTTATCTTGCCACGTGCCAGCAGACCCCCGACCTCGACCAACTTGTCGATGACAGCTTTGTTCGCGTCGCCCTCGCCACCCTTGCGGGACAGGATGTATTTGCCACCAAAGAACGGCAGATCGGCGCGGAACGAGCCATCGTCCATCACGTTATAGGTGATGACCTGTTCCAACATGCCCAGATCGCGGTACAGTTCGAACTCCTCCATCCCGTGCGAGGGCGCACAGTGGACGAACCCGGTCCCTTCGGTGTCGGTCACGAAGTCAGCGGCGCGGAAGTCGCGGATATCGTCCCATTCTCCGTTGCCGCCTTCGGCCCCGGCCAGCGGGTGAGTCAGTTTAACGCCCGCCAGCTCATCGGTGGTCACGTCACGGACGCGGGTCCACTGATCGTCGTTCAGGCGCGCACGGCCCAGAACATCAGCGGCCAGATTGTCCGCCAGCAGGAACCTGTCACCCACATTGGCCCAGCATTCATCCGGCGCGCCGGTGACTTCGTACAGGCCATACGAGATGTCGTTGCCGTACACCACTGCCTTGTTCGACGGCATGGTCCAAGGGGTTGTCGTCCAGATTACAACATAAGATCCGTCAAGATCGCTAAGTGGTTGCACTTGCCCCACTTTGCCCGTGACCTGAGGCGTAGTTTCATTGATCAATACCTTGAACTTCACCCAGATGGTGAAGCTGTCCTTGTCGTGATACTCGACCTCGGCCTCTGCCAGAGCGGTTTTCTCGATGGGCGACCACATCACTGGCTTCGAGCCCTGATAGAGCGTGCCGTTCATCAGGAACTTCATGAACTCGTCCGCGATCACGGCCTCGGCGTGATAGTCCATGGTGATGTAGGGGTCGGCCCAGTTGCCGGTGATTCCCAGACGCTTAAATTCTTCGCGCTGGATGTCGATCCACCCTTCGGCGAACTTGCGGCACTCCTGACGGAAGTCGACGATGTTCACCTCATCCTTGTTCTTGCCTTTCTTGCGGTACTGCTCTTCGATCTTCCATTCGATGGGCAAGCCGTGGCAATCCCAGCCGGGCACGTAACGCGCGTCGAAACCCATCATCTGATGGCTGCGTACGATCATATCCTTGATCGTCTTATTCAGCGCGTGGCCGATATGCAGGTGGCCGTTGGCATAGGGCGGGCCATCGTGCAGGGTAAAGGGCGTACGGCCTTCTTTCTCGCGCAGTCGGTCGTAGACGCCGATGGTCTCCCACCGTTCCAGCCATGCGGGTTCGCGCTTGGGCAATCCGGCGCGCATGGGAAAGTCGGTCTTGGGCAGGTTCAGCGTGTCTTTGTAGTCAGGTGTCTGGATCGTGTCGGCGCACATTGGGGGCGTCCTTTGGATGATCTGGTCGTACTAGGATCGAAGCGGTCGGTGCGAAGTCTCAAACACCTTTGCCCGGCGTCTCAGAGGGTCAGAGCGCCGGGGATATAATTCGAATAATGATGGCCATACGGTCAAGCATGGCGGGCTTATAAGACGCCCGCGCCTAATGGTCCAGAGGTTCCGCCAAATGCGGCGAATGGCGCAGCTTGGCCCATCGGTTCAGCCACGCCAAGCCCGCCAGCGCCAGACCCAAAGCCAGCAGCGAGAACACCCGGATCAGCCCGCCCAGCCCCGCAATATCGATCAGGAACACCTTGGCCACGGCCAGTCCGATGACCGCAAGCCCCGCCTTACGCATCACATCCGAGCGGCGCGCAAGCGACTGGTAGAACAGCACCGCACCGATCACCAGCAAAGCCATTGTATAGGTGTAAAGCTCGGGCTGGGTGACACCGTTGCCTTCGAACATTCCCCCTGCTCCCTGCCAGATGTGGCGGATCATCAACCCTAGCCAGATACTCGCCAAGACACCTGCCACCCCCCAGCTTGCCCGCTTGATCCAAAGCGGAGCCCCGTGAATACGCCAGACCGAAAAACCGATGGCCAGTGCGGGCATCAGATAGGCCACTGCCAACGTGTTCAGCACCGGCGGACCCAGAACCGGTGGCGCAACCGGGTTGAGCAACGGGTTTGCGTCAAACAATGCTTGCCCCAGCCGCAACATCCCGTGCCCGGCAAAGAAAATGGCCAGCAGATACCGGGCATAGTTCAGCTTGCCGCCCAGTTCGAACCTCTGCACCTGCGCAAAAGCCAACAGCAACCAGATGATCGCCAACAGGCTCAGCCCCCAATGACTGTTGGTGGCGTTGCCTTCGCCAAAGCTTTGCAGCCAGCGCTCCAACAACAGGGACAAAAGAATGCCTCCGGTCGCCCAG
Organism: Ruegeria sp. AWH4_226; assembly: GCF_056159225.1. NCBI lineage: Bacteria > Pseudomonadati > Pseudomonadota > Alphaproteobacteria > Rhodobacterales > Roseobacteraceae > Ruegeria > Ruegeria sp. AWH4_226. The sequence continues at coordinate 1,799,950 of NZ_JBSWUU010000001.1, forward strand.
GCTGCGCTTTCAAGCAGAAGTTTCGCGACAGGACGATCCATGGGCCAAAGCAGCATCCATCCGAACACAAAGCCAACTGTCGCCACGCTGTACACGAGCACCATTTCGATGATCGGCGCCGTACCGGCCCAATCAAGGCCAGGGTTCAGCACCAACCGCACTGTTATGGCAAAGACGCCTGCCCAGATGAACCAGGCCATCGGCGGCAGGGTAAACTTCCGGTCCAAGGCGGCAGCAACAACCACCATAGCGACCAAAGCAATCGTCAACGCCGCCGAGCTTAGTACAATGACGCAGGCAAAGGTCAGGCAGGACAAGGCTGACAACGTGGCCAGCGCAGGGCGCATGCGGTTTTCGCCGTCAACACGCGCAAACCGTTCGGCAAAGGCGACCATCAACACGCCCAGCGCAATCGCGTGCAGCGCCCAGGGGTACGCTCCGATAACCGTTGCAGGATGCCAACCGACCTCAAGCGCGATGGCCATGGCGGGCGCAAAAACAACCGCGGCACCGGCCCAGACCGCGGCGTAGCTGCGCGCTCGCATCGACCGCCAGGCCGCAGCCAGCGAAACCACGGCCCCCAGCACAGTCAGAACAGTAACGACCCAAGGGTAGTCAGCCTCAGCCGTTTCGGCATAGGTTTCGGTAAACTGGCGAAACACAATACCGCTGTCCCATCCGTGCATCAAAACAAACCAGATGAGGCCAAGCGCGGGCAATGCGGTTGCATCCTGTAACGCCTCGGCCCGCTGTCCCCAGACCATTAACCCAAGTGTCAGCCCTGACAGAAGGGTAATGCCCAGCCAGAACTCACCCAAGGAATCCGGCCAGTGCAGGGATACAATGGCCGCGCTGACAGCCACCGCTGCAAAACCCAATCGCGTTGGGAATTCCGGCCAGGCGTCCCCCTTCTTGCGCCGAAGAATTGAACTGATCATCGCCCCGCCGTGGTTTGGCCAGAGTCGGTGGACGGGAATAGCGATGGCGATCACGGCCAGTGCCGATACACAAACCAGATACGCGGCCTCGGTCAACGGCGCGGACAGCACCAGCAACAAGCAAGCGGAATAGGCACCGAACAGCGTCAATACCGATATCCACGCCCAGCGCCGCACAGTGTCGATCCCCAGACCCAAAGTGGCGGCGATCAAGAAATAGGCATACAGCCAGCTTGGGTTCTCGGACGCGCCGCCCACTACGAAAGGGGCAGAGAACGCTCCGATCAAACCGACAGCAGCCAATAAGGGGCCGTGAAACCAACCCAGCACCAGACCCACCAATGCAATGGCGACCATTGCGACCAGCGCCGCTTCGGGACCGATGAGATCATAAAGCTGCCTTGCAGCCAGCACGCCTCCGAACAGGGTAACCAGCCCGGCTCCGGAAAAAACTGACGGCAGATAGGCCGTGGCCGAGGTTTCGTCATCACCGTATCTGCGCCTGATGACCTCACCGGCCGCGATCAGCGCTGCACCAAAAAGTAAGGCCGCACCAACGCGGGCAGATGGCGGCAGCAGGCCGCTCTCCACGCCGTATTGGACCAGAAAAATCCCCGCCAGCGCCAGCGATAGGGCTGACACCGCGTAAAACCAGTTTTCCCGAAGCCAGGAGCCGAGCGCCGCAAGGCGATCTTCGCGAAATACAACCGCTGCGGGCGGCGCTCTTTCAGCGGCAGGCTCAACCGTTGGAGCCTCGGGCTTGGCCCATGGGGCGGGCTTCGATGCCTTGTCCGGTGCTTCGGTGGATTGACTAGGTTGTACGCTCTTTGGCTCTGGCAGCGCGCCACCAAGTGAGAGGATTTGTGCCTCCAAGTGCTCTACCCGGCGGCGCAGGCGTGTTTGGTTGACCAATAGAACGAGAATGGTGACCGGGATGGCCAGCACAATCAGTCCGAGCAGAACTAACAATGATTCCACAGGGTTCTCCGGGTTGTTGCCCCGTCAGGCTACCTTAGGTGCTTGGCCTGCAACAGTGTTGGCAGTCAAGGATGGAACAAAGATCCCACAAAAAAGGCGACCAACGCTGCGACACCTCCGATCGCAAAGGTTTCAAGGCCGGAACGCCACCAAGGCGACAAGGACCAGTGGCTTTTGAACGCACCGATGGCGAAGAATACGCACATGGTCATGCAGGCCGAGACGACAAAAGCGTTTTCCACCGAGAACAAAAACGGCAACAAGGGCACCAAACCGGCAAAAAGAAAGGCCAGGAACGTCGCGATCGCCGCCTTCAGGGGGTGGGGATCAACGCTGCCCAACCCATACTCGCCCTCAACCATCAGGTTGATCCAATTGTCATGGTTGGCTGTGATGGCATCTGTGGCCTCTTCCAAAACACGGCCCGTCAACCCCTTTTGCGCCAGTATCTCACGCACTTCGCGGCGTTCGCCGTCTGGATACAGCCGGATATGACGTTCTTCGGTGACACGGATACGGCGGATATTGTCCAGCTCGGCCTTGGTGCCGGAATAATTCCCGGCAGCCATCGAAAACCCGTCGGCCAGCACATTTGCCAAACCCAGAGCCACGATAATGAACGGAGACAACCCTGCCCCAGCAACCCCGGCGACAATGGCAAAAGTGGTAACGGACCCGTCAATGCCGCCATAAACCACGTCTCTTAGAACCCCGCGCCCCGGCGGTGCATTGATCCGTTCTGCGATTTCCTGCTGGCTGTGTCCGTGGTCGATCATCGCTGGCTCCGGCTGTGTTATGCATCTTAGCGGGCCACAAGACTTTGCGCTGTATCAACTTTTCGAGAATAACCCGCTGAGCGCACGTTTGATCATACCGCGAGTCGAAGGTTTGTGCCGGTCGGAAAAGGGCAGCGGGCGACAGACCTCCATCGCGGCGACGCCGACCCGGGCGGTCAACGCGCCGTTCACCAGACCCTCACCAAATCTGCGGGACAGTTTACTTAGAACCGATCCGCCCAAGACCGGCTCAAGCAGATCATCTCCGACGGCCACTGCTCCGGTTGCGACGAGATGCACGAAAACAGCACGGGTCAGCCGCCAACTGCCCAGAAACCCGGCGCGGCCACCGTAAATCTCGGCCACCCGGCGGATCATACGCAACGAGGCTGCGAGCGCCGTTGCTACATCCGCAAGCGCCAAGGGCACCAGCGCCGTCACTGTCGCGACCTGCCGGGCTGCAGCCTCAACCTCGCGGCTGGCGGCGGCATCGAGGGGGGCCAGCAACTCATCCTCGGCTAAACTGAACAAGGTCGAGGCGTCGAACTGTTCCCCCATCCGTTCTGCCAGCCGGTCGCGGCCCCACCTGGTTTCCTCGCGCCCTTTGTAGAACGCGATCAATCGGGTTGTGACCTTTCGGGCCTGGGCCAGATCGTCTTCTGCAAGGGCTGAATCCACGGCCTGGCGCATCCCGTCCACGCGAGACAGCCGACCAATCGCCGCCAGCTCTCGCACCGCGATGATCAGGGCAACCACTACCAGCGCGCCGATCAAAACGGTGACAAACCAACCCAATAGAGGTGCCCGCAGCAACAGTGAATTGACGAAATCCCACGCCGCAACGGACACCACCGCGCCGATGACAGCCAATGACAGCCCCCAGAACCAGCGCGAAAGCCTTGATGGCTTCCGCGCCGCCAGCCGAACGGCTGTCTGCATGGCCTGCCCCTGTGGTGGCGCAATATCGGGCACGGGCGGGGCCAGCGACACGTCTGCCGCAGGTTCCTCTGCTTCCAGATCAATCAGTACCGGACCTTTAGCCATCCGCCACCTCACCCCTGCGCCAGACATATTTGATGTCCGGCAGGTTTTCGTCATTGTCTGCCCCATCACTGCGGTCGACTTCGATAAAGCCGTTACGCTCATAGAATTGACAGGCTCGCTGATTGGCTTGAAAAGCAAACAAAGACAATTCTTCCCGTTTGGATTTTGCCTGATCCAACAGGCACCGACCAATCCCCCGGCCGCATTCAGACGGTGTTAGGTATAAAGAGTGGATCTCTGTCCCGTTCAGTGCCAAGAACCCTACGACACCTGCATTGGTTTCGGCAACCGTGACCCAGTGTTGGTCGATCATCCAGCCACCAAACGCGATGGCTTCGGCACCGGAATACAGCTCGGGCATCCATTCGTGTTCGCGGGCAAAGCCGTGCAAAATGTCTCCTATACGACCGGCATCCGTGGTGCGGGCTGGGCGGAGGGTTAGGGTCACAGCCGGTCTCCGATCAGGAATTGCGCCGCGCGATCCAGCCGGATATGCGGCGGGCCGTCTCCGGGGCGCAGCGTCAGATGAGCAGGCGCAAAAGACATGAAACCAAAATCCTCGTTCAGCCAGCTTTCGGCCCCGTTGCGGGCCGGACCCAGCAGATGGGCCGGATCCTCGGGCAGGTTGCCGGGAAAAAAAGCAGCTTGTTTGCCGTTCAGCAAGGTCCCGCGCACACAGGGCAGCTCAACCCCGTTGTGCGTCCGTGTTTCCTCGGTTGTTGCGCGCAAGGCAGCCAGCGACAACGCCGCCGTTTGCGCACCGGCAAAGCTGGCGCGGTCACGCGCGTCGCGGGTCAGGGCCTCCATTATATGGGTCAGGCGGGGGTGTTGCGTGTGATGCAAGTGGTCGGCCTTGGTGGCGGCGAACAGGATACGCTCAACCCGTTTCCCCAACAGCAACTGGCTGAGCCATGCATTACGCCCCGGGCGGAACGCCGACAGGATATCTGCCATCGCATGGCGCATATCCTCGACCGCTTGCGGCCCATGATGGATTGCCCCCAGCGCATCGACCAGAACAACCTGCCGGTCAATTCGGGCGAAATGGTCCCGGAAGAAGGGTTTCACAACCTGAGACTTATACGCCTCGTACCGCCGCGCCATTTCCCGGTGCAAGCTGCGCCGGGGCGCATGGCCATCGACGGGCAGTGGCGCAAAGGTCAGCACAGGTGACCCTGCAAGATCACCGGGCAAAAGGAATCGCCCGGGCGTACAGTCATAAAACCCGGCCTCCCGCGCGCCGGCAAGGTATTCAGCAAACGCCTTGGACAATGCCTGCGCCGTTGGCTCGTCATGGGCCGCCGCCGGGTCGGAAGCCTTGGCCTGCGCCAGAAACTGTTCAGCTTCACGCCGCCCGGAAATGCGGTCCAGCGTCTCGGACGACCAAGCCTCATAGGATTTATCCAGAAGAGCCAGATCAAGAAGCCATTCGCCGGGATAATCCACGATGTCCAGATGGAGGGTCCGCGGCCCTTGCAACCCCGCAAGCAAGCCTGAAGGCCGGGCCTTGAAGGACAGGCGCAGTTCGGACACAGCGCGCGTGCTGTCGGGCCAGTGCGGCTGCGGTCCGGTCAGCGCGGCCAGGTGGTTTTCATAGTCAAAGCGCGGAACCGTATCGTCAGGCTGTGGTTGCAGATAGACGGCGTTTATCCGCCCCTCTTGCTGCGCAACGAGACCCGGCATCCGCCCCCTGTTCAGCAGATTCGCGACAAGGGACGTTATGAAAACCGTCTTGCCCGAGCGCGCCAGACCGGTGACGCCCAGGCGGATTACCGGCTCGAACAATGTCTCGGATACGCGATCGCCAACGGCTTCGACTCCGCGCACAAGACTGTCTGCCAGGGATGAGATGACCAAACCGCCGCCCCGCTTTTTTCGTTTCGCCCAAGATAGGTAGAGGACACGCCACATGCCAGAGCTTTCCCGCCCTTGCCCCCTATGGCGCGTCAGGGTACGAGCGGGCCATGCCTAGATACGCGCTGAAAGTTGAATACCACGGTGGGCCTTTTGCCGGATGGCAACGCCAAAAGGATCAGCCATCCGTTCAGGGGGCGATCGAAGACGCGCTGTCGCGTATCCAGCCCGGCGACCACACCATTGCTGCTGCTGGTCGCACGGATGCGGGCGTGCATGCGCTGGGTCAGGTGGCCCATTGCGATCTAGTGAAGGATTGGGACTCGTTCCGCCTGTCCGAGGCGCTGAACTATCACCTCAAGCCGCAGCCTGTGGCCATCGTCAAGGCCGCAAGGGTCGGTGATGACTGGCACGCTCGTTTCTCGGCTTTGGAAAGACAATATCTGTTTCGCATCCTGATGCGGCGCGCACCTGCGACACATGACGCCGGGCAAGTCTGGCAGATCAGCCATGATCTTGACGTCACCGCCATGCAGGCCGGTGCGGATGTTTTGATCGGACAGCATGATTTCACCACCTTCCGCTCATCCATCTGTCAGGCTGCCAGTCCCGTCAAAACGCTGGATGAACTGCGTGTCGAACGGGTTGAGGGATTTTCCGGCCCCGAGGTGCATTTCCACGTGCGCGCCCGGTCATTCCTGCATAATCAGGTGCGCAGTTTTGTTGGAACGTTGGAAAGGGTCGGCGCAGGCGCATGGACACCTGAGGATGTCCGCAGCGCGCTTGAGGCCATGGATCGCGCCGCGTGCGGGCCGGTATGCCCGCCACAAGGTCTGTATCTGGCGCGGGTCGGTTATCCGGACCCGGTGTTCGACTAGATTGCGCGCATCAACAGGCCACTGGCGATCACGGCGATAATCAGACCTGCCACCAATTCGATTGTGGGCGCCAGTACCGAGGCAAACCGGGTCGCCGAAGCCGAAGCTATCAATCCCCCGCGCAACCCAAACGAGGTCCAACCGACAAGGGTCGTCACCGTCGCTGTCCCAAGCGCCATTGCAAAAGCCCCGGCGATGCCGACCAGGGCAATACCCATCTGCCACGTCAGGATCAGCAGAAACAAAGCTCCGGTACATGGGCGGGCTGCGATGCCTGCGATCAGCAAGACAGACTCGCGTAGGCTTCCGACCTGCGCCACCTCTTGGGCCGTTGGGCCGTGACGGTGCCCGCAGCTCGCGCAAGCACCGTGATCATGGTGATCGTGGTAGTTCTGTTCAGCATTGTTTCGATGACGCCGCGCGAAGCTGCGAATGGAACGCAGCACGAGCCACAGACCAATGACGGCAATCGCTCCGTAACTGATCGGTGCCATGACCTGTTCGGTCGCACCCACCAAGCTTTCACGCGACATCTGGAAGATCAACACACCCGCGTAGACCACCACGATGGCAGTGACCGCTTGCCCGAGGCTGGACAGGACACTAATGGCGGACAGGCGCAGAAAAGCGACGTTGCGACCGAGCCCGTACCCCCCGATCAGCACTTTGCCATGGCCGGGACCGATCGCGTGGAAAAAGCCATAGGCAAAGCAAACTGTCAGTAAGGTCGCGATGGCCGCAGGCTGTTCGGCGCGCGTTGCGCGTAGGGCGCGTGCGATCTGGTTCTGGAATTCGCGTTGCTCACCTGCGGCCCAGGCCGCAAGGCTGTCAAAACCGCCGCTTCCCCAGAACCACAGCAATACGGCAATGGCAATAGCAACCGGAACAATCAGGTACTTGGACATGTAACAAAAATCTCGGTTGCAAAACTTTCACCGACCAAAGGAATGTCATTTTCCTCAAGGTCGTAATTGGCATCCAGCGTCAGCAGAAAGGCCCGCATTTGCGCCAACTCCGCGTCGATATCAGGATCGATCCGGTCGATCTTGCACGATGCTGGCCCGGACACCTCTACCGGGCGCGTCACCTCGTAGGCGGTGTAGAATGTCTCATCATAGGCTTTGGCCGTCAGCGCAGCTGCCGAAACCCCACCGCCATCCACCACCCGAATATGAGACGTCACGATGCGCCCCTCTTCAGCCGTGGCGTCCGCCTCCATCGGGCCCGACAAAGCCACAGGCACGCCGTCTGCAAATACAACCAGATCACCGTTATATCCTTCGACCCACTGCGCGTCGAAACCTGACAGGATCTGTTCTTCCGTTTCCGTTAGAACGCCATCAGCATCCTGATCCAGATTCAACTCTTCGAGCACCAAGAGCGAATAGAACTCGTCATAAGCCCAAGTCACGCGCACATGTGTGAGGTGGCCAGACGCATCGACGATGAACTCCAACCCGGTGTCGATATAAACATGCGGATGGGCCATGGCCGGGATCGGCAGGCAGCAAAACAAAAAAGGTGCAATCCAGCGCATAGCCGCACGATAGGGTTTTGGTCCGCGCGCGGCAATGTGTTTCACACTGCGCACGCAGAAACCGGCCACCGGATCAGGTGGGTGGAAACAGAATGATGGTTTGCAAGGCCGTACCCACCGGACCTTTGGTATCATACAGAACCGACTGAGACATTCCGATACCGGACGGCTGCCAATGACACACCGACTCAGAGGCCAACCAATCCGAGGCAGGCTCGCGGTGGATTTGCACAGTCAGGTCCGTATTCATGAACCCCATCTCAGAGGTTGGTGCGTTCCACGATATACCATTCCCGCAATCGGCCAGCGGGCAGAGCGCCTGAATCGGTGACGGCACTTCACCCTCCAGCAAGGCCGGGGTCTGCATCCAGACCGTTTTTGGCCCTGCCCCCTGATTGCCGCCCTTGGGGTACAGAACATTGGAATGGTTGGCAAAACCCGGCAGTCCGTGACGCACTTCGCCGATTGGAAACGGGCCTGCGACCGCATCTTCTAGCCGAGGTGACGGCATTTCTACATTCGGTACAGATCCAAGATTCCGGCGCGCAAGATGCATTGTCGTCGCCGTGGCGCAAAGCGAGTCATTCAGGTCGTGAACCGTAACCCGCGTGGTGGCCAGCGTCTTGGTGTGGCGCGTTGTTTCCGCCGCAACCCGCAACCCGGTCAAGGGTTGCGGCCGTAGCAGATCAACCGACAGGCGGGTCAACATCTTTTCCGGTCCCACCTCGGCCTCGGCTGCACGTACGATCAGCCCGCTGACCGGCCCTGCGTGGCAGTGATCCGCTGACCACGGCCCCCGCGCAGGATCGTTGCCTACAAAAACGCCATCGTCGCGCAGATGAAAATAGGCCTGCTGGCTCAGGTCTTGTGTCCCGTTCATGGGGTGCCTCAATTGTGTTGTTTGATCCTTCCACCCGGCAACCGGGCTTTACGTTCGATCAAAGAATGGCTTAGCTGCGCCAGCAATGTCCAGTTCGGTGACGGGGCGTTATTTCACTCAATTTGCAGCCGAGGAGGCGCGACATGGCATTGTTGATCGAAACCGGGCTGACAGATTGGATCAATGACGGCGACATTGCCCGTAACATTCGTCACCTGTATCCCGACGCGGATGTGCGGACGCCGGACACTCTTGGTGATCCTGCCGATATCACGATGCTTGCAGTCGTCGGCTTGAAGGACACCCATCCGCAGCGCCTGCCCAATCTGCAACTGGTTCAAAAGCTGGGCGCGGGGGTCGAAACGATCATCAGCAACCCGAATCTACCCGCCCATGTGCGCATTGCGCGGCTTAAACCTGATGCTCCTGCACAGGGAATCGCCGAATGGTTCGTCGCTTATGTGCTGCGCCACCAGCGCCACATGACCTTTCACGAGGCGGCCCAGCGCCGTGCCGAATGGGTGCCCAAGGCACCGATATACTCACCGGATACCGTGGTTGGCGTGCTGGGCTTGGGCCATATCGGGGCACGCAGTGCCAGAATGCTGAACGCCGTTGGTTTTCAGGTGATGGGTTGGAGCCGCTCTGCCAAACAGATCGAAGGCGTGACCTGCCTGCACGGTGAGGCCGCTCTGCCTGATCTCTTGGGCCGATGCGATCATGTTTGCGCCATTCTGCCTTCGACCCCGCAAACTGTCGGGCTGTTCGATGCGGAAATGCTGGCCGCAATGAAACCGGGCAGCCAGTTGCTGAACGCGGGGCGCGGAGACCTGATTGACGAAACCGCCCTGATCACGGCACTGGATCGTGGCACGCCGGGCCACGCGGTGCTGGATGTCACCTCGACAGAACCGCTGCCGTCCCAAAGCCCGCTGTGGAGACATCCCAGCGTTACGATCACACCGCATGTCTCGGGCTGGCATCTTGGTGAAGCCCTGGCGGATGTCGGTGAAAATTTCCGTCGGTTGACCTCAGGCGAGCCCTTACTGCACGAGGTCGATAAATCGCGCGGCTACTAGGTTCGGGTCAAGGGGTCAGAATCCAGTTGCCGCTGGCATCGCGGCACCGGCGGGTCCGGACCTCACGCGGTTGATCAGCGCCTTCAGGCTGAATGATGTGCTGTAGATGCACGCAATTGTCCCGCACATCGCGCACGCGGATCGTGCCTTTCGAACCGGTTTCATCATTGGTCCAAACGCGTTCTTCACCCACCTGGGGCACCGACCCCGACAGCATCGCATTCGACGCGGCATTCAGAACGTTAAAATCCGCAGGCGTCAGCCCCATTTCTGCAATTATGCGCGACAGCGGTTTGGCCTGACCGGCTGAGGCCGTTGCCAGCACACATATCGCAACCAAGGTAGAAAGAATCCGGGCTGTCATACTCGCCTCGCCTGACTGAAATAATCTCGCGCTCAAGACTATACCGGCAAATGGTGCGGGCCAAGCCCCGGAGTGACCTTCAAATTATGCCGAACAAACCTAGTGGGACTCTGCCGGTTGGTCCGGACCTGCAACCGGCCCATAGTCCCCACACCAAGAATCAGAGGACACCGATGGCAAACCCGACCTATTTCGCGCCCACGGGCGGCCACCCTGGGCAGGACCAGCTTTTGACTGACCGCGCCATGTTTACCGAGGCCTATGCGGTGATCCCCAAGGGCACTATGCGCGATATCGTCACCAGCGCCCTTCCGTTTTGGGAAAAAACCCGCCTTTGGGTCCTGTCCCGGCCGCTGAGCGGATTTGCCGAAACCTTTTCGCAATACATCATGGAGGTTCAGCCCGGCGGCGGCAGTGACCGACCCGAGACCGACCCATCGGCTCAGGGCGTACTGTTTGTCGTCGAAGGTGCCGTAACGCTGGATCTGAACGGCTCCGAACATGTTCTGGATACTGGTGGATACGCTTATATCCCCCCCGGCAGCGATTGGACCTTGCACAACCGGACCGAAGAAATCGCGCGCTTCCACTGGATTCGCAAAGCTTATGAGGCCGTGCCCGGCCTGCCGACACCAGATCCGATCATCACCAATGAACGCGACGTGGCTCCGGTTGAAATGCCTGGCACCCAGGGGCGATGGTCGACCACCCGGTTCGCCGACCCCCAGGATCTGCGCCACGACATGCATGTAAACATCGTCAATTTTGAGCCAGGCGGCGTCATCCCCTTTTGCGAAACGCATGTGATGGAACACGGGCTTTACGTGTTGGAAGGTAAGGCGGTTTACCGGCTCAATCAGGACTGGGTCGAGGTCGAGGCCGGTGATTACATGTGGTTGCGCGCCTTCTGTCCACAGGCATGCTACGCCGGTGGGCCGGGACGATTCCGCTATCTTTTGTACAAGGATGTGAACCGTCACATGCCGCTGTCATTGGCAAAACGCCACGGCTAACCCCGCTTTTTACGGCGCGGGGGTTCACAGGGGCGCTTTAATCTGGTGAAATAACACCTGTTTTTAGCACTGGAGATTGTTCAATGGTACTGCGTGGATCCCTGCTGGCACTGGCAGCTATAGTTGGCCTGACGGCCCTTGAGGCAACCCCTGTTGCCGCGAAAGAGACCAAATCGGTTTCCGTCATGAGCCGCACCTGGGCTATCACGCAGGTCGCGGATACTCCGGTCGTGTTTCGCGCCACCCGCGACAACAACAACCTGAACCCGTTTGGCCCGCCGCCCCGTCTGCGGACCATTCAGGCTATTGCCGCCATTCAGGCGGCCACCGGTTGCAAGCCGATCGTGGCCAGCATGTATCAAAATATCTCGGGTCAGTTTTTCTCGCAGGTTAGCTGCAACTGATTCTTTCGCCGGGCGGGCATTGAGGTCGGCGCACCCCACTGCCATAGCTTGCGCATGAAACTCGCAATCAATGGATTCGGCCGCATAGGTCGCACGATTCTGCGGCAACTGCTTGCGTTGCCGTTGGGCAAAGATATTGAGCTGGCGTTGATCAATGATATCGCGCCGCTCGAAACCTGCGCTTATCTGTTCAAATACGACAGCACATTCGGCCCCTACCCTGGCACGGTCGAGGCTGCAGATAGCATGTTGGTGGTTGACGGACACGCCATACCAATGACGCACAACCCGGACCTGTCCTGCGTTGATCTGACCGGGGTCGACGTTCTGATGGATTGCACAGGTGTGGCGCGCACCTCGGACGTTGCAAGTCAAGGCCTGACCGCAGGGGCGGGAAAAGTGCTGATTTCCGGCCCCTCGCCCGCGACCGAAGTGACCATCGTTCTGGGGGCGAATGAAGACACATTGGGCAATGCACGGATCGTATCAAATGCGTCCTGCACCACCAATGGGCTGGCACCAATGGTCAAGGTAATCGACGGAATAGGTGGCATTGCTTCGGCCCATATGACAACCATTCACTGCTACACCAACAGTCAGCCCATGATTGACGCCCCGCGCGGCGATCTTGCGCGGTCACGTGCCGGAGCCCTGTCGATGGTGCCTACCACCACCAGCGCCACGCACCTGATTGATGAGGTTATGCCGCATCTTGCGGGCCGCATTTCAGGCGCCGCCGTACGCGTCCCGACCGCCAGCGTTTCAGCCGTGGACCTGGTCGCAACGCTGGAACGCGGGATGTCCGCCCCCGACTTTGAAGCCGCATTGCGCAACGCGGTTGCGCAATCCCGGGTTCTCGGCTGGACTGATCACCCGCTGGTGTCGTCGGACCTGCGCGCAAGACCTGAGTCTCTTGTGATCGCCGGTCCCGAGACACGTATGGTTGGCGAAAATCAAATCCGCGTCTTTGGTTGGTACGATAATGAATGGGGCTTCTCGGCGCGCATGATTGATGTCGCCCGCCTTATGGCGCAACCCTGATCCCGCACAGGGGCGCAGCGGGCGGGCTTGCCCGCGCGCTGCCGGGCCCAACCGGTCCCAAGCATCTTTGATGCGACCGGACCGGGCGGGAGAACCCGGTTTAGCTTGCGACCACCTCATATGGCTCGTCGAACCAAACCTCCTCCAGATTGGCTCCATCGCCGATCCGATCCACAACGGCGAATAGGCCAGGGTCATGCAAGGGTGTCAGAACCCCATGCCACGTGCCGCGCCGGTAATTCACGCCCTGCCCAGGTGCCGTGACGAAGGCCAAAGGCCGCCCCGGCCGTCCATCAACATCCGGCGCGACAACAACCAGAAAGGGTTGATGCGTCATGGGAATAAAGGCCTGACTGCCCGCAGGATGCCGTTCGACCATGTCCAGCCGGTACGGCAGGTGCCTAGGATTTGCGCGGAACAGGCTGATACCTGCCCGGCCATCGGAAAAATCCAACCCGGCAAGGTCGTGATACCGGCCACACTGTCCTTGATTTATGATCTTGTCCGGCTCTCCTGCAACCTCAAGAACATCACCAAAGGGCTCAAAAGCCGCTGCGGTCAGCGGCGCGGCAACAATCCGGGTCATGATGGCAAAAGATCGCGCAGACGAAACTCCGCGATGCGCTCTACCTGGCGGCAGGCCTCTGCGAATTCTGTATCGCGATCCTGCGAAATGCGTCGTTGAAACGCTTGCAGGATTGACGCCTTGTCGTGATCCCGTACAGCAATGATAAACGGAAATCCGAACTTCTCTGTGTATCGCTGGTTCAGGTCGGTAAAGGTCTCTCGCTCCTGATCCGTCAGCGCATCCAACCCGGCTGAGGCTTGCTCAGACGTGCTTTCCTGCGTCAAACGCTTTGCCTGCGCCAGCTTGCCCGCCAGGTCCGGATGAGCTTTCAGGACGCCCAACCGCTCTTCTTGCGAGGCCGAGCGGATCATACGCGTCAGCGCGTTATGTAACCCCCCGGCTGTGTCATGGGCCGGACCAAGCTCAAGATCATAGGCGCGCTCAGCAATCCAGGCGGAGTGCTCAAAGACCCCGCCGTAGGTGCCTACAAAGACGTCGCGCGTCATCAATGAAGGTTTTGGGTGCTGGGCTGGCGGGTGCTGTGCCGCCCAATGCTCGGCGATCTGCAGGCGCGTCGCGAACCAAACATCCGAGAATCCGCGCGCGTAGTCCAAAAATCGCCTCAACGCCATCACGCGGCCCGGGCGTCCGATCAATCGGCAATGCAGGCCGATAGACAACATCTTCGGCGCACCCGCCAAGCCTTCGGCATAGAGCGCGTCGAAACTGTCCTTAAGATACGCATAGAACTGATCACCCGAGTTGAACCCTTGCGGCGTGGCAAACCGCATATCGTTGCAGTCCAGAGTGTAGGGAACAATCAACTGGTCGCGCCCTTCGACTTGCGTCCAATAGGGCAGATCATCGGCATAACTATCCGCCACATAGGCAAATCCGCCTTCCTCGGCTGCCAATCGAACGGTATTCTCTGAACAGCGCCCAGTATACCAACCGCGTGGACGCTCTCCAACAACCTCGGTATGCAGTCGAATGGCTTCGGCAATGTCTGCATGTTCCTGCTCTTCCGGCATATCCTTGTACTCGACCCATTTGAGGCCGTGGCTGGCGATCTCCCAACCCGCATCCTTCATTGCCGCAACCTGATCGGGCGATCGGGCCAAAGCAGTCGCTACGCCGTATATTGTGATCGGAAGATCATGCATCAACCGATGCAGGCGCCAGAACCCTGCGCGCGACCCGTATTCATAGATCGATTCCATATTCCAGTGACGCTGACCGGGCCATTGCGCAGCGCCGACGATCTCGGACAGGAACGCCTCGGATGCCGCATCACCATGCAACACGTTGTTTTCACCACCTTCTTCGTAGTTCAGCACGATCTGCACGGCCAGTTTTGCACCACCGGGCCATTTGGCGTTGGTTGGGTTCTCACCGTATCCGATCATGTCGCGAGGGTATCTGGGCGGCTTCATGACAACTTCCGTTCTTAAGCGTTTCGACAGCCTTACCGCATAAATGCGCCCGTGATTATCAAACTAATCCGAACGCTGCTTCCGGTTCTTTCGGCATTTCCACTATTTTGAACTTTGCGTCAGACTGCGACAAAGCAAAAGATAAATCGAAGGAGCTTCCCTTGGCTGGCTATCTGACAACTCATGTTCTGGACACGGCCCGTGGCTGCCCTGCCGAAGGGCTGAAGATAACGCTGTACGAGATCACCGGAGACACCCGCCGTAAGCTTGCTGAGACCGAAACCAATTCAGACGGGCGCACCAACAGCCCCATCCTGCCACAAGCAAACTTCAAGGTTGGCACCTACGAATTGATCTTCTCTGCCGGAGAGTATTTGCGCGGCACAGGTCAGGGTGCCGAGGATCCCCTGTTTCTGGATCAGATACCAATCCGGTTCGGCATGTCAGATCCAGAGGCGCATTACCACGTTCCCTTGTTGCTGTCGCCCTACGGCTATTCAACGTACCGGGGCAGCTAGGAGAACCCGAAACCCTCCCGCCCGTCGGCTGCCCCATTTGGGGCACCTTCCGTTGGGCCAAGCGCCGCACCTTTCAGGCGCGGCGCGGTCGCAAGACGAAACTCATGTACCGCTAAAACTCATGCAGCCGCGCCGCGGCCAAGCCGCGGCGCCGGACCCAACGCTGTGCAGTGCCCGCAGGGCGCAAACAGAGGCGGGAGGACGGGTTAGCCCGGCGACTCCGCATTGCGCACGACCTTTGCGATATGACCGATCATGAAATCCATGAACAAACGCGCCTTGGGGTCTTGGTGCCGGCGATGCGTGTAAAGACAGGCCATCTGCACAGGAACCGGCGGCGTCATCGCAGCAACCGGCACCAAACGCCCCGCTTGCAGGTGCTCAGCCACTTCGAAGACAGGCTTCATCGCAATGCCCTGCCCGGATAAGGCCCAATCGGTCAGCACGTCACCGTCATCGCATTCGAACCTGCCTGAAACGGCAAACCGCTTGGGCCCCTCGGGTGTTTCCAATTGCCACTGAAACTCCGTCGCGCCCGGAAAACGAAGGTTCAGGCATTCATACTTGCCCGAAATCAAATCAGCACCGGTCTGCGGCATGCCCTTTCGCTGCACGTATTCCGGGGCGGCGCAAAGCACCCTCTGGCAATCAGCGATTTTGCGGATACGCAAAGTGCTGTCTTCAGGCTGGCCAATGAAAAACGCCAAATCCAACCCCTCGGTCGTCAGGTCCACCGACCTGTCCGTCAGGCGCAGGCGCACGTCGATTTCGGGATACTTATCCAAAAACTCAGGCACATGCGGCGCCAATAATCGACGACCGACACCCAAGGGCGCAGCGACAAACAAAGACCCGCGGGGCGCTTCGGTCAGGTGGATCACCTGCGCTTCGGCCTCATCCACCGCATCCAGAACCGAAACGGCCCCGGGGTAGAACGCCCTGCCTTGCTCGGTCGGGCTGAGATTGCGCGTCGTACGCTGGAAAAGACGCACGCCAAGGTGATCTTCAAGCTGAGAAATACGTGCAGATGTCACCGCCGGCGATATGCGCAGATCGCGGCCCGCGGCGGACATGCTGCCCAGATCGTAGACGCGAACAAAGGTACGGATATTATCCAGATAGGACATCTTATCGTTTTTTTTGATACAGTTTGACAATATACGGGAATACCGAAGAAAATCGGGTTTGCCTAGTGTTGCGGCACCTTATCGGAGAGACCTCTCATGTTCGAATTCGCCGTATTCTGGGATTGGATGGCGTTTGCAGTGCGTTGGTTGCACGTGATCACCGCGATTGCCTGGATCGGATCATCTTTCTACTTCATCGCGCTGGACCTTGGCCTGAATCGCAACATACCCGGTCCTGCAGATGGCGAAGAGTGGCAGGTCCATGGCGGTGGTTTCTATCACATCCAGAAGTACCTGGTCGCTCCGGATCGCATGCCAGACCACCTGACCTGGTTCAAATGGGAAAGCTATGCGACCTGGCTTAGCGGTGCGGCCCTGCTGATGATTGTCTATTGGGTAGGAGGCGAACTGTATCTGATTGATGCCGAAAAAGCTGATCTGGCGTTGTGGCAGGGCATTCTGATCTCGGCTGCCTCGCTGACAGTGGGCTGGCTGATCTATGACTTCCTTTGCAAGTCAGGACTGGGCGAACGCCCTACCCTGCTGATGATTCTGCTGTTCATACTGCTCGTCGCGATGGGCTGGGGGTACAATCAGATCTTCACTGGCCGGGCAATGATGCTGCATCTGGGTGCTTTCACCGCCACGATCATGACGGCAAACGTGTTCTTCATCATCATGCCGAACCAGCGGATCGTGGTGGACGACCTCAAGAACGGGCGCACGCCGGATCCGAAGTATGGCAAGATTGCTAAGCTGCGGTCGACCCACAACAACTATCTGACGCTGCCGGTTGTGTTCCTGATGCTGTCGAACCACTATCCGCTGGCCTTTGCGACCGAATACAACTGGATCATTGCCGCGCTGGTGTTCCTGATGGGCGTCACCATCCGGCATTACTTTAACACCCGACACGCCCGTGCAGGCGATCCGACCTGGACCTGGGCCGTGACCGCCCTGCTGTTCATCGCGATCATGTGGCTGTCCACCGCACCGATGTATAAGCCGCTGGAAGAGGCCGAGATGCAGCCGCTTACGCAATACGAACAGAAATTCGCTGCCGCGGACGGGTTTGCAGAGGCGCATGACATCGTGCTTGGTCGCTGTTCGATGTGCCACGCGCGCGAACCGGTTTGGGACGGCATCCTCTGGGCTCCGAAAGGCGTCTTGTTGGAAACCGAAGGGGATATCGCCCGTAATGCCAGGCAGATATACCTTCAGGCAGGCGTCAGCCATGCCATGCCGCCCGCCAACGTGACCTATATGGAACCTGAAGATCGCGCAGCGATCATCCGCTGGTTCCGCAATGCCGGATCGTGAATCAGGGGCCATACAGGCACATAAACTGCTTATTCGCCGTTTGTGTCGATAATTTCTTTCCCTGCTCTGAAACTGATGCTCTATGTTGAATGTAACCAGCCGTCATTTTGCATAAGACGGTGAAACTGATTTCGACTTGGGGCAGTTGGAGCCATTCGATGCGGGGACGCGGGCCACGGGCCTTTGTAAAATACTGTCTGCTCGGCGTGATGGTCGCCTTTCCATCCTCTCTGGCTGCGTTAGAGATAACACTGAATGCGCCCGGTGCGCCAAAGGCGCTGGTTGAGCGTATCGAGGAAACCTCCTCGGTCGCAACGGCGGATAGCAGGGGGTTGGACACGCCCTTGGAAATCCTGTCCGCGGCCTTGTCGGATTACCGAACCATTGTTCAGATTCTGTATGATGAGGGCTATTTCAGCCCCGTTGTCAGCATAAAACTGGACGGGCAGGAAGCGGCTGAGATGAGTTCGCTGACGGTACCCAACGCAATCAACCGCGCGGTCATTACGGTCGAGACAGGGCCGACCTTCACCTTCGGCACCGCAGTAATCGCGCCAGTCGCACCGGAAACAGTCCTGCCGGAGGACTTCGCCACTGGTAAGCTGGCGACGACCGGGGCTATCCAACGGGCAGTTTCGGACGGGGTGCAGGGGTGGCGCAATGCTGGCCATGCCAAGGCAGAACTTGAGAGCCAAAGCGTTATCGCCCGCCATGCCCAAAGAAGGCTGGATGCACAGATCGCGCTTGCGCCCGGTCCGCGCCTGACCTTTGGCAAGATGGTCATTCAAGGCGACACTGATGTGCGTCATCGGTCGATTGAAAAGATCGCCGGGTTTCCCTCGGGAGAAGTCTTTTCCCCAGAAAAGATCCAGAAGGTTGGCACTCGGCTGCGTCGAACCGGCACATTCAGCGTCGTTTCGCTCGAAGAAGAAGAGACGCCCAACCCGGATGGAACACTGGATTTCATTGCCACGTTCGAAGACATGCCCAAACGCCGCCTGACATTCGGGGTCGAGCTTGCTTCGAATGCCGGGCTGGACGTAACTGCAACGTGGACACATCGCAATGTTTTCCGCCGCGCTGAACGATTGCGGTTCGAGGCCGCATTGCGCAACATTGGCGGGACCGAAGACCTGGACGGACGTTTTGGCCTGCGTCTGGATCAACCTGACCGGCTCGGCCCGGACGACAATACTTTCTGGAGCGCGTTGCTGGAGCGGAAGAATACCGACAACTACAACGTAACAATCACCTCGCTGGCCTATGGTGCACGGCGCACTTTTTCCGATCGGTTATACGCCGAAGCATCGGCCGGGTTTCAATGGTCGGATGCGGATGATGCCTTTGGCGATGGGCGTAAGTTCCGCTACTTCATCCTTCCGCTGCGGTCAGAATGGGATGAGCGCGACAGCAAGGTCAGCGCCACCCGGGGTTTCTATCTGGATGCGCAGGCGATGCCCTTTGTCGGCCTTTCAGGCACGGAAACCGGTCTTAGGCTGTTTTTCGACGGGCGGGCTTACACCAGTCTGCGCACAGGCGGGCGACTTGTGCTGGCGGGTCGCGTGCAACTTGGCTCGGTAATCGGCCCAGCCTTAGACGGGGTGACGCCGGATTTCCTGTTTTTCTCAGGCGGTGCCGGGACGGTACGCGGGCAACCGTTTGAAAGCCTCGGCATCCCGGTCAATGGTGGCGTCGCGGGCGGCAAATCCTTTCTTGGGCTTTCTGGTGAAATCCGCGGCAAGATTACCGATGCGATATCACTTGTCGGGTTCTATGATTTCGGTACCGTAGACACGTCCTCGTTTATTGGCAGCGGTGCCGAGTATCACTCGGGCGCAGGCCTTGGGGTACGGTATGATCTGGGCGGCTTTGGCCCGCTGCGTCTTGACCTGGCCCTGCCGGTTCAGGGCGACACGGATGGCGGACTACAGTTTTACATCGGGATCGGACAGGCATTTTGATACGGCAGTATTCATATCCGGTTGTAACAACGGTGCTTATCCTGACCGCACCGCCCGTTTTCGCACAGCAGGACGACGGCGGCGGCAGCATGCTAGAGCGGTTCCTTCAGGACACTCTGTCAGGTGACGATCAGAACGTGACCGTGAAAGGCCTGCAAGGTGCGCTGAGCGCACGCGCCACGATCGAAGAGATCACTGTATCCGATGATCAAGGCGTCTGGCTGACCATCAAACAGGCCGAACTGGACTGGAACAGGCTCGCCTTGATCCGGGGACGGTTCTCGGTCAACGCTCTGACCGCGCAAGAGATCGACATCGCGCGCGCACCCGGTACAACCACCAAGGACACGCCGGCACCTGCTGCTGAAACTCAGCCGTTTGAACTGCCAGAGCTACCGGTTTCGGTTGAGATCGGGGAAATCCGAATCGATGAGCTGTTGCTGGGTGAGCCATTGATTGGTGTTGCCGCTGCACTGTCAGTGACAGGCAATCTCTCGTTGGCCGATGGTACGTTGGACACAAACCTGGACATAACCCGATTGGACCGTTCGGGCGACAGGGTAACGCTGACAGCCGGGTTCCAGAACGCGTCGCGTGAAATCAATCTGGACTTGGAGGTGAATGAGGCTGAAGGCGGCGTTATCTCAACGGCGTTAAAAATCCCCGACAGCCCTGCGATTGGGTTCACCGCCAAGGGAGCGGGGCCACTAACGGATTTCACAGCCGATATTGCCCTGAGCAGTAACAGACAGCCGAGAGTTACCGGACAGGTCCAACTGCGCGCCGCAGAAACCGGCGCGGCGGACGGAATAGCGTTTACCGCCGATCTGGGCGGTGACCTGACCCCGTTCATGGCCGAGGATCTTGACCCGTTCTTTGGCCCGAGAACACGCCTGTTTGTGGACGGCCAGACCAAACCACAAGGCGCGCTAGACCTTCCTGACATTGAACTGACCACGCAAGCTTTGGACTTGAAGGGTGAACTGCAACTGGCCGAGGGAGGCAAGTTGGAAATGGTGGCCCTGCAGGGCCGGATCACACCACCTGACGGAGATACCGTGGTCTTGCCAGTCAGCGGTGGGGACACTTCGATCGAAGCGGCACAGATTTCAGCATTGTTTGATCAGGCAAATGGCAACCTATGGGATCTGAGCCTGACCGCAGACGCGTTTCAATCGCCCCAAGCGAGCCTGAGGGATGCCGCGATCACAGCACAGGGTACACTGGAACAGGGCGACGCCTTCAGCATTCAAGGCGATCTTCAGGCTATTGTGGATGGGGTTGATCTGAATAATCAGGCCATCAATAAAGCTTTGGGGGACCGCCTGACTTTGGACGGCCAATTCGACTATGGCAGCGACCAATCCCTGAACCTGTCCGGGTTCGAACTGGTCGGAACTGACTATACTTTGGCACTGGATGCGTTGATCGACGGGCTGGACACTGGATTGACGGTGGATGGCTCTGCCATGCTCAACGCAACGGATCTGGCTCGGTTTTCAGACCTGGCACAGCTTGACCTTGGCGGTCAGGCGTCGGCCCGGATTGATGGCAACGGGTCACCATTAGAGGGCAGTTTTGACGGTAAATTGACTGTAGAAGGTCGCAACCTTGTGACGGGTCGCGACGACATCGACCCGATTATCAAAGGAGAAACAACGATTACCGTGGATGGTAGCCGTGGTAGTGATGGTATCACCATCCGCGAATTTGCGCTGAATAGCGCAGCAGCGCAGGCGCAGGCCAACGGAGATGTCACAACCCCCAATGGCAACCTGACCATTGACGGCCAAGCCAGCGTCACGTCGCCTGACCTGTCTGTTTTTTCCGGATTGGCAAGACGTGACCTTGGCGGCGCGCTGCAAGCAACGGTTGACGGGAAAGTCACGGTACAGACGCTTGAATTCGACGGCACGGCCAGTGTGACCGCTCAGGACATCAAGACCGGGATGTCCGACATTGATCCTCTGCTGGCCGGCAAAACCGTGATCAACTGGGATGGCGCGCGTACAAGCGACCGGATCGACATTCGCAATGCGACGGTGAACGGTGTTGCCTTGACTGCAGAGGTTGCCGCAACGGTTGATGATCCGACCGGCGATCTGGCCATAGACGGTAATGCCCAAGTGAATGCCCCCGATCTGTCACTGTTCTCAGGGTTGGCAAAACGCGATCTGGGCGGTTCGATCGCTGCGGATCTCCAAGGGAAAGCAGCCATTGCCAGCAGGGTGTTCGACATTCAGGGTGAGGTGAACGCAGACGACATTCAAACCGGCATCGAAGTGGTTGACACCCTGATCCAAGGTCGCACCACTCTGAATATTGACGCCGCGAGGGGTGAGCAAGGGGTAGATATCCGCACCTTTCGCCTGACGGGCACTGCCCTGTCCGCAACGGCATCTGGCCAGCTGGACCGCGAGGCCGGAGGGTTAAGCTTCAATGCCCGGCTTGATGATCTTGCCCGGGTCAGCACCTTGGTGTCCGGGCCACTGACACTGGACGGTAATGTCGCCCCAACGTCTTCAGGGTTGGAAGGCACCACGCGGTTGACCGGGCCCGACAGTTCTTATGCAGAATTAACCGGAACCGTAGACTCGGATGGCTCGGCCGACCTGGATTTCGACGCCAAACTGAACAGGATTGAACGCTTTGCACCCGAGTTCCCCGGCACAGTTGCGGCAATTGGCAACGCTAAACGGAATGGCGGTGTATGGACAATCGACGGGTCGGCAAATGGCCCTGCTGAGATTAGCAGCACGATCAAAGGAACGTTTGATGAGACCTCGGGCGAGGCCGATCTAGAGGCGCAAGGCAGTGTCAACTTGGGTGTTGCCAACCTCTTTATCACGCCCAACAAGATTGAAGGAACTGCACGCCACAATCTACGGCTGCGGGGGAAACCCGGTCTTGGCGCGCTAAGCGGGTCCATCACCACCTCTGGTACGTCGCTTGCGCTGCCCGCTATTGGGCAGACTCTCACCGGCATCAGCGGATCAGTCGATCTTGCGCAAAGCCGGGCGACGATCTCGTTGAGCGGTGGGGTGCGTGCAGGCGGAAACTTCACCGTGTCCGGCCCCTTGGACCTAACACCGCCGCTGAACGCGAACATCGTTACACGTCTGAACAACCTCGTGCTGACCGACAGGTTGTTGTACGAAACAACTCTAAATGGCGAAATAGCCATGACCGGTGCTTTGGCCGGGAATAGTGCGCTGTCTAGTCAGATCACATTTGAAGAGACAAACATAAACCTTGCCGCCGCATCGGGTGCAGTGGGCGCCGCGCCGATCCCCGAGATCGAACATTTCAACGAAAGCCGGCCGGGCTTTGTCACCCGCGAGAGGGCGGGGCTGGTCGTTAAAGAAGGTCAAACCAAAAGCGAGTCCCGCATCTCGCTTGACATCAGTCTGTTAGCACCCAAGGCGGTTTTTGTGCGCGGGCGCGGCGTGAACGCCGAACTGGGTGGACAATTGTTTATCGGCGGCACGACGGCCTCGGTCATTCCATCCGGACAGATCGAACTAATCCGAGGAAACTTTGATATTCTGGGGCGCAGGCTGGCGCTGACCAAGGGGCTTGTGACGTTGCAAGGAGACCTGACACCCTATATCGAATTCGCGTCGTCCACCAGCACATCCGACGGCACTGCCACCATCGAAATCGCCGGGCCATTGGACTCGCCCGAAGTTGATGTTTTCTCGGACCCTGAACGCCCAGCCGAGGAAGCGCTGGCCATGCTTCTGTTTGGCAACCGTTTTTCAGAACTCTCACCGTTTGTAATCGCCCAGATGGCGGCGTCGCTGGCGCAACTCAGCGGCGCTGTCGGAGACACAACCAAGGGTCTACGTGAGGCTGCGGGCGTGGATACGGTGGACATCGGTGCAAGCGAGGGCGGTACCGGGCGCCTGGGTGCCGGGGCATACCTGAGCGATAACCTCTACACCGATTTCACCGTCAACACGGAAGGCGACACCGAAGTGAACTTGAACCTTGATGTGACTGACAATTTCACTGTGCGCGGCACAGTGGACGGGCGCGGTGAAACTGGACTCGGTGTGTTTTTCGAACGCGATTACTAGCCAAGCCACTGGGCACCGTCGGATTGTTCGACCCGTGAGGTGAGCCCGGTTGAAGCGTGAATCTACCTGGATCAGAGCCGCCAAGCGTGGACCTTTGAAAAGACAAAAAGCGGGGCTGTTGCAGCCCCGCCTTTTCTAGATTTTCACTAACATAGAGTTACTCTGCCGCGATCGCGTCCCCGATCTTTTCAACGCGAATGGCCGCAAACTTGAACTCGGGAATCTTCCCATACGGGTCGATGGCCGAATTGGTCAGAACATTTGCAGCCGCCTCAACGAAGGCAAACGGAATAAACACCATGTCCTCGGCAATGGCCCGGTCGGCGCGCGCCATGATCTCGATCGAGCCGCGACGCGTGGTCAGGCGGACCATCTCGCCAGGTTCAATTCCCATCAGCTTGAGCGTACGCGGATTCATCGAACAGTTCGCTTCAGGCTCGACCGCGTCCAGAACCGTGCTTCGGCGGGTCATTGCGCCGGTGTGCCAATGCTCAAGCTGGCGGCCAGTGGTGGCAATCATCGGGTATTCCGCATCCGGAACTTCATCCGGTGGGATAACACTGGCCGGGGTGAACTTGGCCTTGCCACCTGCCCGTGGGAATCCGTCGCCGAATACAATGGACTGACCTGGATCGGTCTCGCTAAGCGACGGATAAGTGATCGAGGCGTTTTCCAACCGCTCCCACGTGATGTTGTCCAGCGACGCCATGGTCAGCTTCATCTCGGCAAACACCTCGGAAACGTCCGTGTAATCCCAGTTCAGCCCGATGCGCTGCGCCAGTTCGACCGTAATCTTCCAATCCTCACGCGCATCCCCCGGAGGCGCTACGGCAGGCCGCACACGCTGCACCTGACGATTGGTGTTCGAGGTGGTCCCGTTCTTTTCATACAGCGCCGAGGCCGGCAGAATGATATCGGCGTAGTTTGCCGTCTCGGTCAGGAAGATATCCTGCACGATCATAAGATCCAGCTTGGCCAGCGCATCGCGCGCGTGGTTCACATCCGGGTCGGACATCGCGGGGTTTTCACCCATGATGTACATACCCTTGATGTTGCCCGCATAGGCGTGATCAATGATCTCAGTAACTGTCAGGCCTTTTTCATTCGAAAAGTCGTCCGAGTTCCAGACGTTGTTGAACTTGGCCCGGATATTGTCATCGGTCACAGTCTGATAGTCCGGCAGGAACATCGGGATCAGGCCCGCGTCTGAGGCGCCCTGCACGTTGTTCTGACCACGCAGCGGATGCAGGCCCGCACCGGGTTTCCCAACGTTGCCAGTCATCAGAGCCAGCGAGATCAGGCAGCGCGAGTTGTCGGTGCCGTGGATATGCTGGCTGACGCCCATACCCCAGAAGATCAGACCGGCCTTGGCTTGTGCAAAGGTACGCGCCACGCGGCGTATCTGATCGGGTTCGATACCGCAGATCGGGGCCATCGCCTCGGGCGTGAACTGGCGCAGATGTTCTTTTTCTGCGGCCCAGTCCTCGGTCCAGCGGTGGATGTACTGGCTGTCATACAGCTCCTCTTCGACGATCACGTTCATGATCGCGTTAAGCATCGAAACATCCGCCCCCGGACGGAATTGCAGCATCTCGCTTGCGAATTTGCGCATGCCGACGCCGCGCGGGTCCATCACGATCAACTTGCCGCCGCGCTTGGCGAACTGCTTGAAATAGGTCGCCGCGACAGGATGGTTTTCGACCGGGTTCGCCCCGATGATGATCGCCACGTCAGCGTTTTCGATCTCGTTGAAGGTCGCGGTCACAGCGCCCGAACCCACGTTTTCGATCAGCGCCGCAACGGACGACGCATGGCACAGACGGGTGCAGTGGTCGACGTTGTTGTGCTTGAAACCCTGACGGATGAACTTCTGGAACAGGTAGGCCTCTTCGTTGGTACACTTGGCAGAACCAAACCCTGCGACGCTGCGCGGGTCTTCGTCGCGCAGGGCCATCAGCTTGGTGGCGGCCAGATCCATCGCCTCTTCCCAGGTCGCTTCGCGGAAATGGGTCGACAAGTTGCCCGGATCGACGTTCAGACCCTTTTCAGGCGCATCCTCACGCCGGATCAGAGGCTTGGTCAGGCGGTGCGGGTGGTGGATGTAGTCAAAGCCAAAGCGGCCTTTGACGCACAAGCGGCCTTCGTTGGCGGGGCCGTTGATGCCCTCGACATACTTGACCTTGCCGTCCTTGACCTTCAGCGAGACTTTACAGCCCACACCGCAGAACGGGCAGACGCTTTCGGTCTCGGAATCGTAGTCCTTGCTGTCGCCAATTTGCTGATCATCCAGCACCGTTGCGGGCATAAGTGCGCCGGTCGGGCAGGCTTGAACGCATTCCCCACAAGCGACACAGGTTGAATCACCCATCGGGTCGTTCTGGTCGAACACCACCTGCGAGGTATGCCCGCGACCAGCCATGCCGATCACGTCATTCACCTGAACTTCACGGCAGGCACGGACGCAAAGGTTGCAGTTGATACAAGCATCAAGATTGACGCGCATCGCAACATGGCTGTCATCCAACAGCGGGATTTTTTCAGGCTCCTTCGCTGGGAAACGGCTGTCGCTGACATCGTTCAGCTTGGCCATGTTCCAGAAATGGCTGGACTTGTCATGCGCTGCTTCGGGTTGGTCGGCGACCAGCAACTCCATGACCATCGCGCGCGATTTCTCGGCCCGCTCTGAGTCGGTCTTCACCACCATTCCCTCTGCCGCAGGACGGATGCACGAGGCGACCAGAGTGCGCTCGCCTTCCACCTCAACCATGCAGGCGCGGCAGTTGCCATCCGGGCGATACCCCGGCTGCGGCTTGTGGCACAGGTGCGGGATGGTGAACCCCTGCCCCTTGGCGGCTTCCCAGATGGTCCAGCCTTCGGGCACGGTGACGTCTTGTCCGTTCAGGTTGAAGGTGACGGTCTTGGTAGGGCTTGCATCAAGCATGGCTGTCTCCTTCAGATTTCGTCAGCGAAATGTTTCATGACCAGACGGATCGGGTTCGGGGCCGCTTGCCCCAGACCGCAGATCGAGGCATCGCCCATGACCTGACACAGGTCTTCCAGCAGGTCGTGATCCCATTTGTCGGCCTGCATCAGCTTTACTGCCTTTTCGCAGCCCGCCCGGCAGGGGGTGCACTGGCCGCAGCTTTCGTCTTCGAAGAACCGCAGCATGTTCAGCGCCGCATCACGCGCGGTGTCCTGATCGGACAGAACCACCACTGCAGCGGACCCGATGAAGGTACCGTGTGGTTGCAGAGTGTCGAAGTCCAACGGGATATCGTCCATAGACGCGGGCAGCAGACCTGAGGACGGGCCGCCCGGCTGATAGGCCTTGAAAGTTTGCCCTTCAGCCATGCCTCCGGCCGCTTCGATAACGTCCAGAATGGTCGATCCTGCGGGCAGCAGGTAGACACCCGGCTGCGCAACCCGGCCCGAGACCGAATAGCTGCGCAGGCCTTTGCGGCCATTCTTTTCAACTGAATTCAGGATCTGCGGGCCCTCGCGGCAGATTTTCGAGACCCAATAGAGTGTCTCGACATTGTGGACCAAGGTCGGGCGGTTAAAGACCCCAACCTGCGCCACAAACGGAGGACGATGACGCGGCAGGCCCTTCTTTCCCTCAATCGATTCGATCATCGCGGATTCTTCACCACAGATATAGGCACCGGCACCGCGACGCAGATCGATATAGCCTTCGTCAACGATTCCGGCCTTCTCCAACGCCGAAATCTCGCGGCGCAGGATTTCCAGAACCGCCGGGTATTCGTCGCGCATGTAGATGAAGCAGGTCTGCGCCTCGACCGCCCACGCGGCAATCAGCATGCCCTCAAGGAATACATGCGGAGTGCGCTCAAGGTAGTAGCGGTCTTTGAAGGTGCCCGGCTCGCCCTCGTCGCCATTCACCGCCAGATAACGCGGACCTTCGTTCATACGAACAAAACCCCATTTTTTACCGGACGGGAAGCCGGCACCACCCAGACCACGCAGGCCCGAGGACAGCACATCTTCCTGCACCTGCTCCCAGTCACCACTGTCACGCAACTGTTTTAGCTTGGCGTAACCGCCGTTTGCCTCGTAGGCGGCGAAACCTTCATAGTCGGGCAGATGGGCGTGCGTATCATCGGCAGTAATCGCCGCCTTCACCTTTTCAGGGGTCGCATGGTCGATGTGGTTGTGACCGATCTCAAGCACAGGGGCCGTATCACAACGTCCCATGCAGGGCGCGCGCAAGACACGAACTTGTGATGCATCCAACCCATCTTCCAGCGCCTTTTTCAACTGCTGGGCACCGGCCATTTCGCAGGACAGAGAATCACAAACCCGGATCGTCAACGCGGGCGGAGGGACCTCATCCTCTTTCACCACATCGAAATGCGCATAGAAGGTGGCCGTTTCATAGATTTCAGCCTGACCAACGCGCATTTCCACGGCCAAGGCAGCGATATGATCGGCGCTTATATGGCCGTACGCATCCTGAATTAAATGCAGAAACTCAATAAGTAAGTCCCGGCGTCGCGGTCGGTCGCCCAAAAGGGCAGCAATTTCAGCCTGCGCCTCGTCCGTGAATTGACGGCCCTTGGGTGTGTGCCGTCCTTTGCCTTTACCTGACTTCCAGACGCCCTTGGGGGCGCCGGATGGCTTGGTATCTAATGGTGCCATGATGTCCTCCGATTGAGAATCCGAATGTCATCAGACTAGCATATCGTCAAATCGCATATTTCAATCGCACGATAACGAAATCTTATCGCTTAAAAGAGACCACCACATCAAGTAGAGCGTCAACCGTGGGCAACTCTGGCTTGCGGACCAAGGTCGCCAGACAAATCGGTTTGCTGACCACCGGGTCGACCAGCGGCAACACCCTTGTCCCCTTCAGATCACCCAATGCACGTACCAGAACGTGCGGGACAACGGTTGCCGCCAGACCCTCGCACGCCATGACCATTGAGGCGGAAAAACCACTAGTTTCGGCAACCACGTCTGGATGCAAACCATGCTCGGCAAAAATTCGGTCAAGAATACGCCTGTTCTGCATCTGCGGCTCAAGCAGGCTCAGCGGGAATTCAGCAACGCGGTCCCACGGAATTGGGCCGGTTTCGTCCGTCATATGCGACGGGGCCAGCAGCACATAGGTCTCTTCATATAATGGCTGCACTCGGCGCAAGTCAGTGCCGATACTGTCGCCGTAGGTCACACCGGCATCTATGCTGCCTTCGTCCAGGCGGTACTGTATGGCGGTGGAGGACAGGGTTTCAATCCGGGTCACAATACGAGGATGCGCGTCCCGCAGGCGCTTGATCAGATGCCCCGTGAATGCAATCGCCGTTGGGATCACACCCAGAATTAAAGTGCCGGTAATCTCACCCTTGGCCGCCAAAACCTGCTGTTCCAGCGCTTTGGTATCGTCGAGGATGCGCCGTGCGCGCTGGACGATCATCGCGCCTTCCTCGGTCAGCCCCTGAAACCGGTTCGCGCGGCGCACAATCGAAACCCCAAGCCGATCCTCAAGGTTGCGAATACGCATCGAAAAGGCAGGCTGCGAGATCCCGCATTCTTCGGCCGCTTTGGCAAAATGCCGGTGCCGCGCGAGGGCGCTGAGCAATTGTAGGTCACGGATTTCGATCATTTCAGGGCGTCTCAAAAGGCAAATCAGCCCCCACCTTAACGGCGGGCGTGCTGCATAGAAATGAATGAATTGACCAAGACTGTCGCATGAAGCCAGCAGCACGCGGATCATTTTCCAGTACCCGTGACCGCGCTGGATAAACCGATTGTGAGCTTCACGGCAAGTTAAGTCATTCGTGAAGAAAAACTCGGTACTACGTGTGAGGACAACACAGTTCAAAGGGAGGACAACGTGTTACTCAAGAAACTCGCCGCGCGCATTATTCGGCGCGCAGAAAACCGTATTGGTGTCAAACTGGATTATACTCACAAGATTGCAGAAACCGACATAGGTCTTCTCATGCGGTATAATCGCATTTTTGGATTTCTCGACCCGAACAAACACGTTCCCGCACTGGCCTATCACACGGCCCGCCTACGCGGCGCGATTGCTGCAGATTGCGGCATCTGTGTAGAAGCGGAAATCAACCTTGCGGGGCAAGCAGGCCTGGACGAAGCAACGATAGACGCTGTATTGCGATCCGATTATTCAGAGCTTCCCGAGGACGTGACGGCCGTCGCAAATCTGACAGATGCGGTTGTTGGTCGACACGAGGATGACTCTGAGGCACGTGATATCATCAAGACAGCCTATGGAGGCGCTGGTGTGATTGAGGTGAGTTTTGCGATGAACGGCGCGGCACTTCTTCCGAACATCAAACGCGCGATGGGATACGCCACGGTGTGCGATATATCCGTTCTGCGCAGGCAAGCCTGGTTGTCGGCAGGCTGAATGCGCCTGACGACAATTGGCATCGCGACCTAATTCACACAGGTCAGATTGGTCGGAAACTCATGGGTCAGGTATTGAACAAGAAGTGCATCACGTCGCCATCCTTGACGATGTACCCCTTGCCCTCGGCCCGCATTTTGCCAGCTTCCTTCGCCCCCTGCTCGCCATTGGCGGCGATGTAGTCGTCATAGGCGATGGTCTCGGCGCGGATGAACCCTTTCTCAAAATCGCCATGGATCACGCCAGCGGCCTGCGGCGCGGCTGTGCCGGTTCGAATGGTCCAGGCGCGAGCCTCTTTTGGGCCGACTGTGAAGTAGGTTTCCAGCTTCAACAGATCATACCCGGCGCGGATCAGACGGTCGAGGCCGGGTTCCTCCAAACCCATCTCTTCGAGGAACATCTGCGCCTCACCCTCTTCCAGCAGGCTGATCTCTTCCTCGATCTTGGCGCTGATGATGACGTGGGAATTGCCCTGCGCCGCGGCCATTTCGGCCACGCGGGCTGAATATTCGTTGCCCTCGGCTGCTTCTTCCTCGGACACGTTGCAGACATAAAGCACTGGCTTGGTCGTCAGCAGCTGCAGCATCTTCCACGCCTTGGCATCTTCGTCCGAAACCTCGACTAGGCGCGCCGGTTTTCCACTTTCCAACATGGCCTGAGCGTCGGCCAGCAGGCGGTCTTGCTGCTGCGCTTCCTTGTCGTTGCCCTTAAGTTTGCGCACCAGATTAGCGCGTCGCTTTTCGATGCTTTCCAGATCGGCCAACATCAGCTCGGTTTCGATCGTGTCGGCATCGGCAACCGGATCCACGCGACCGTCAACATGGGTTACATCGCCATCTTCGAAGCAGCGCAGCACGTGGGCGATGGCGTCAGTCTCGCGTATGTTTGCAAGAAACTGATTGCCCAGCCCTTCGCCTTTGGACGCGCCTTTGACCAATCCGGCAATGTCCACAAACGTCATACGCGTGGGAATAACCTGCTTGGACGACGCAATTGACGCCAGCTTGTCCAGCCGCGCGTCAGGAACCGCCACATCGCCCACGTTGGGCTCAATGGTGCAGAACGGGAAATTCGCCGCCTGGGCAGCAGCGGTTTTGGTCAACGCATTGAAGAGGGTCGACTTGCCCACATTCGGCAGACCCACGATTCCCATTTTAAAGCCCATCCTGCCCTCCTGAAGCGATACGACGGCGTCTTCTAGGCATGTCAGGGGAAATGCGCAAGCCAGGCGGCGGATTGGCTCATCAGTCCAATTTGCAACATCACGTAAACGTTCGCCATCTGTGAACTTGCGCGTATTGAAAACCACCGCATAGGGTCGCCACGTAACAAGCCGAAATAAAACAAATAGTGAAAACCTGATATGAAGAAAACTATCGCAGCGCTTGCGCTCATGCTTGTGGCCCAGACAGCACAGGCGCAGTCCATTGTCTTTGGTGCAGGGTATGCAGATTTTTCTCACAGCGCGGCCAGCGATGAAGCCGTCTTTTCGCTTGAGTACCAGCATCGACCCTTTCATGAGGCTACACGCTTCTCCGCTGCATGGGGAACGGCCCTGACTGTGGATACAGCCGGCGATGTCCATGTCGGGGTCGGTTTGATCGGGTTTTACACGTTTGCGGACCGTTGGTTCGTGGAAGGCAGCGTCATGCCTGGCTATTATTCCGAAGGCGAAGACAGGAATGACCTGGGGGGTGAGTTTCAGATCCGCAGTCTGCTGGGCATCGGCTATACGCTGAACAACGGTGACAAGCTGTCTTTTGCAATTACCCACAAATCGAATGCCAGCACGCAGGACGACAACCCTGGCGTCAACGAGGCCCTGCTAAGATATCACTTCACCTACTGAGGTCTTGCGGCAGGACCGGGATTGATTTTCGCGCAAAGTTTCTGCACATCAGGTCGAAACCTGATTGCAAGGACTGCAGATGACCCGTATCGACGCAAAGTTCGCCGCCCTCAAGGCCGAAAAGAAGAAGGCGTTTGTCGCCTATATCATGGCGGGTGACCCGGATTTCGACACATCGCTTGAGGTCGTGAAGGGTCTTCCCGCTGCCGGGGTGGACGTCATTGAACTGGGATTGCCCTTCACCGACCCAATGGCCGATGGCCCGACGATTCAGGCGGCTGGTCAGCGGGCCCTGGACGGGGGCATGACCTTGCAGCGAACCCTGGATCTGGCCCGTGCGTTCCGCGAGACTGACGATACGACCCCGATTGTTCTGATGGGGTACTACAACCCGATTTACAGCCGTGGTGTTGAGAAGTTTCTGGACGACGCCAAGGCCGCAGGCATCGATGGCCTGATCGTGGTTGACTTGCCCCCGGAAGAAGATGAGGAGCTGTGCCTGCCAGCCCAGGCCGCAGGTCTGAATTTTATCCGCCTTGCCACGCCTACCACCGATGACAAACGCCTGCCCCGCGTTCTGCAGAACACGTCGGGCTTTGTGTACTACGTTTCGATCACCGGCATCACCGGCGCGGCCGAGGCTCAGGCCACGAATGTCGGGCCCGAAGTGGCGCGGATCAAATCGGCAACCGACCTGCCGGTCATTGTGGGCTTTGGCATCAACTCGCCGGAAAAGTCCCAAGCGATTGCCAGCGTTGCAGATGGGGCGGTCGTCGGCTCAGCCATCGTCAGCCAAATCGCGTCTGGTAAACCCGTGGCCGAGGTTCTGGACTTTGTAAAGTCACTGGCCGACGGTGCGCACGCGGCCTGACCGCCCGGCAAACAAGCTATTCAAGAGACACCGCAGCAAGCGAACAGCGTGCTGCGGTTTTTCATGCCAGCGCACGATTGCACCAAGCGGATTGCGCCAGTAAAACTGCGAGACCCATTCACCAGAGGCGCTGTTTAATGTCCGTAATCACGACCATCGAAGACCTGCGACACATCTACGAACGCCGCGTACCACGCATGTTTTACGACTACGCCGAAAGCGGCAGTTGGACCGAACAGACCTTTCGCGAAAACAGCTCGGATTTCTCGGATATCCGCCTGCGCCAACGTGTTGCCGTCGATATGTCCAGGCGCTCGACCGTCTCGCAAATGATTGGTGAAGACGTTGCAATGCCTGTCGCGCTTGCCCCCGTGGGATTGACAGGCATGCAGCACGCGGATGGCGAGATGAAGGCCGCCAAGGCCGCCGAAGAGTTTGGTGTACCGTTCACCCTGTCCACCATGTCGATCAACTCGATCGAAGATGTGGCTGAACACACCACGAAACCCTTCTGGTTCCAGCTTTATACGATGAAGGATCAGGACTATGTCAGCCGCCTGATCCAGCGCGCCAAGGATGCAAAGTGTTCTGCCCTTGTGATCACGCTGGACCTGCAAATCCTCGGACAGCGACACAAAGATCTGAAGAACGGCCTGTCCGCGCCGCCGAAACTGACCCCCAAATCAATCGCAAACCTGATGACTAAATGGTCCTGGGGGATCGAGATGCTGAACGCCAAACGTCGTGAGTTCGGCAACATCGTTGGCCATGTGGACGGTATCTCGGACGCTTCGTCCTTAGGTGCGTGGACGGCCGAACAGTTCGACCCCAGCCTTGATTGGACAAAGGTCGAAAAACTGATGCAGGAATGGGGCGGAAAAGTTATCCTCAAAGGCATATTGGATGCTGACGACGCCAAGATGGCCATGAAATTAGGGGCCGACGCGATCATCGTTTCAAACCACGGCGGGCGTCAGTTGGACGGCGCACTCAGCTCTATTCGCATGCTGCCGCAAATCATGGATGCGGTCGGAGGGGATATTGAGGTTCACATGGACGGTGGAATTCGGTCCGGCCAGGACGTCCTGAAAGCCATCGCCCTGGGTGCCAAAGGCACCTATATTGGCCGCGCCTTTGTGTACGGGTTAGGTGCAATGGGACAGAAAGGCGTGGCCACTGCGCTGGATGTCATCCAAAAGGAACTGGATACGACGATGGCGCTGTGCGGAGAACGCAGTGTTGGCGATCTGGGGCGGCACAACCTTCTGATCCCCGATGACTTCGGCGGTCGCTGGCAGGATTGACCGCGCAGAAAAAGGCGCTCTGCCCCGCCGTCCTCTGGACAACTCTCCCTGGACATTTGCGGCCAGATGAAGCAACGAATTCTGCTTTCATCTGGCCCAAAATATCCCGGAGCGCGAGGCAGAGCCTCGCAAAAGGTCATAACGGCCAAAAAGACCTTTCCAATCGCAGTGAATCAAGCTAAGGACGCGGCTTCACGCGGGCATACAGCCTTGGAGGATGCCCGCCCTAACATTGGAGATTTATCATGGCTGGTGAGATTCCTGATCTCGTAGCTCTGGAACGGACGGGGACAGGCAAGGGCGCCGCTCGTCAAGCACGCCGCGACGGCATGGTTCCGGGCATTGTTTTTGGTGGCGACAAGGACCCGCTGCCAATTCAGATTCCGTTCAATGAACTGTTCAAGCGCCTGAAAGCTGGCCGGTTCAAGTCTACCCTGTGGAACCTGAAGGTTGATGGCCACGAAGACGTGCGCGTCATCTGCCGCGACGTTCAGCGTGACGTCGTCAAAGACCTGCCGACCCACCTGGACCTGATGCGCCTGCGCCGGACAACCAAGATCGCGTTGTTCATTCCCGTTGAATTCATCAACGAAGAAGCAGCACCCGGCATCAAAAAAGGCGGCGTTTTGACCGTTGTGCGCCCCGAAGTCGAACTGCTGTGCACCGCAGGTGAAATTCCTGAGAAGATCACAGTTGATCTGACTGGCATGGAAATCAACGACGTTGTAACAATCTCGTCGGTGAATCTGCCTGAAGGCACTAAGCCAACCATCGACCGGGATTTCGTAATCGCAAACGTTTCGGCGCCGACCGGGCTGTCGACCAGTGATGACGAAGAAGAAGGTGATGAAGCCGAAGTGGCCCCAGACGAGGTTGAAATCGTCGGCGAGGAAGAAGCCGAAGAATAAGTACGGCAACATATTCCGGAATTTTGAACGGGGCTCGGATCGGGCCCCGTTTTCTTTTGCCGACTGCACTGGAAAACAAGCACCATTCCGTGCGATCAAACCCCCGTGCAGATCGCTGTGGACAAGGACGAAACGATGAAGCTGTTTGTCGGATTGGGAAACCCGGGGACGAAATATGCCCGCAACCGGCACAATATTGGCTTTATGGCCGTGGACCGGATTGCCAAGGATCATGGCTTTGGCCCATGGAAAAGCAAGTTTCAGGCTGAAATCTCCGAAGGTCGGCTGGGCGGTCAAAAAGTGCTTTTGATCAAACCACAGACCTTCATGAACCGCTCTGGTCAGTCCGTAGGAGAGGCGATGCGGTTCTACAAGCTAGATTCGACCGATGTGACGGTTTTCCACGACGAATTGGACCTCGCCCCCGGCAAGGTTCGGGTCAAGGCGGGCGGCGGCCATGCCGGTCACAACGGCTTGCGCTCGATCCACGAACATATCAGCCCGGCCTATGATCGGGTGCGTCTGGGTATCGGCCATCCCGGTCGAAAGGAACTGGTCTCTCCCTATGTTCTGAGCGATTTTGCCAAGGCTGACACCGATTGGCTGGACGACGTGCTGCGCGGCGTGTCAGACGGAGCAGGGTTTCTGGCGGACGGGGATGGCGGGAAATTCATGAACGCCGTCGCTTTGCGTACGGCCCCGCCCCGGTCATCCAAATCATCACCAAACGCCAGCAGACCAGCTGTAAACCTAACCCCTGCACCAGAGGTCGACAACCGCTCGGCTATGCAAAAGCTGCTGGACAAGTTCAAATAAGGCTGGTCACCTGACTGTAACGTCCCGATTGCACAATGATATCACGCACGCTTTGATGCTGCGGCGATAGCGGAGGCAAGTATGACAGCAGTGTTGAAATGGCTTTTGCGTATCGTTCTGATGCTGGTGCTGGCCGCCTGTGTTGTCGGGTTCTGGAAACGCGAAGAGATTCAGCGCCTGATGGCTGTCAACTCTTTGTTCTCCGAGGAAAATATTGTTCATAACTTCTCTCACATGGGCGACTCATTCCTGACGGTTGCTCTGCCCCGTGGCAATGGCCCAACATGGGAACTGCCTTATGGTCCGGCCTTTGATCTGCCAGAAGGTGCTGATGCATGGATCGAAGAGCGCAAAGTCACCTCTCTGCTCGTGATGCAGGACGGTATGATCCAGTTCGAGGAATACTATCTGGGTACGGCGCCTGAAGATCGGCGGATTTCCTGGTCCGTTGCCAAAAGCTATCTGTCAGCCCTCTTGGGTGTTCTTGTGGACGAAGGTGCAATCGACTCATTGGATGATCCGGTCGTGAAATACGCGCCAAAACTGGAAGGCACTGCCTATGAAAGCGCATCCATCCGTAATGTTCTGAACATGGCCAGCGGTGTAACCTTCGACGAGGATTACTTTGATCGCAATTCAGATATCAACCGGATGGGTCGAGTTGTGGCCTTGGGCGGTGAGTTGGACGACTTCACCGCGTCTTTTCAGAACACCTTCGCCACACCCGGCGAGACCTGGCAGTACGTCTCAATCGACACCCATGTAATTGGCATGGTGATCCGTGGCGCAACCGGGCGGAACGTGGCTGAATTGCTGACTGAAAGGATCATTAAACCCCTCGGTTTGGAATATGATGGTTACTATCTAACGGACGGTGCCGGAGTTGCCTTTGTTCTTGGCGGGTTAAACTTCACCACCCGCGATTTTGCGCGTTTTGGCCAGATGATTTTGCAGAATGGTGTGCGTGACGAACAACAAATTGTCCCAGCGGACTGGATCGCCGACTCTGTTCTGCCCAGCGCACCAACCCCGTCTGGCCAAATGGGATATAGGTATCAATGGTGGGTACCAATTGGCGCGCACGAGGGCGAGTTTCTGGCCCGTGGTGTTTACGGTCAGTATATCTATTTCGATCAGCCGCGCGGTGTCCTGATCGTCACGACCGCCGCAGATCGAAAGTTCCGTGATCCGGGTATCAATGAGGAGAACATAGAAATGTTCCGCAAGATCGCCCAAAGCCTGTAAGGTAGCTCTATGCAAAAACAAGACAGTATCAATGTATTAGGGGGCGTGCTCGCCCCGTGTTCACGTGATCCACTGACCGGATTCTTCCGCGATGGCGCGTGCAACACCTGCCCCGAGGATCAGGGCAGCCACACGGTTTGCGCCGTAATGACGGCTGAGTTTTTGGCCTTTTCCAAATATGTCGGCAACGACCTCAGCACACCGCGGCCCGAGTTCAACTTTCCCGGATTGAACCCCGGTGACAGTTGGTGCCTGTGCGCTGGGCGTTTCATGCAAGCCCATGACGAAGGCTGCGCCCCCAAAGTTCATCTTGAGGCAACCCATCAACAGGCCTTGGATGTGGTACCGTTGGATATCCTGAGCTTGCATGCTGTGAACGCGGATTGACGCCGGTCACGGGATGTTCACTATGCAAAAGCCAGCCGACATAATGTTCAGCCAGCCGACAAGATGAACATACGAGGTAACCCATGAGCTTTATCGCAATGAACCGCTTCAAAGTCCGCCTGGGCAGCGAAGCCGATTTCGAAAACGTATGGAAAGAGCGCGAAAGCCGCTTGAAGGAATTGCCCGGTTTTAACGAATTCCGACTGCTGAAAGGCCCCGAAGGAGACGGATACCGCCTGTATTCAAGCCACGTGATCTGGGACCGCCGCGAAGACTTCGAAGCCTGGACCAAATCCGAACAATTTCGCGATGCGCATAAGAACGCTGGCAACAGCAAGACCCAATCCGCGCTGATGGGGCCGCCACAGTTCGAAGGTTTCGAAACCGTTCTGCACGAAGGTTAAAGAAAAACCGGCCCCATAGCGGGGCCGCTTACATCTTGTCTGGTTTCTCGGCGTTCAATCTGCCGTGCGGCCTTCTGTATCGGACATATCGAAGTTCAGATACTTGGCGACGGTTTGAACGTCCTTATCGCCGCGTCCGCACATATTCATACAAATGAGGTGATCCTTGGGCAGATCAGGCGCAATCTTCATCACGTGCGCCAGTGCATGAGAGGGCTCCAACGCCGGGATAATTCCTTCGGTCGCGCAGCAAAGCTGGAACGCCTCTAGCGCCTCTTTGTCAGTGATCGAGACATATTTCGCGCGGCCAATGTCATGCAGCCAGGAATGCTCGGGGCCGATACCGGGATAATCCAAACCGGCCGAGATCGAGTAGCCTTCCAGAATCTGGCCATCATCATCTTGCAACAGGTATGTGCGATTGCCGTGCAATACGCCCGGACGACCACCGGTCAGCGAGGCGCAATGCTCCATCTTTTCGTTCACGCCTTTGCCGCCAGCCTCAACACCGATGATGTTCACGTCCTTGTCGTCAAGGAACGGATAGAAAAGGCCCATGGCGTTCGAACCGCCACCGATTGCGGCGATGATCGTATCAGGCAGACGGCCCTCGGCCTTCATCATCTGCTCTTTTGCTTCCTTGCCAATGATTGACTGAAAGTCACGCACCATCGCTGGATACGGGTGTGGCCCAGCCACGGTGCCGATGCAGTAGAACGTGTCACGTACGTTAGTGACCCAATCACGCAAAGCATCATTCATCGCGTCTTTCAGCGTGCCGCGCCCCGACGTCACGGGGATGACCTCGGCCCCCAGAAGGCGCATCCGGAACACGTTTGGAGCCTGACGCTGCACATCATGCGCGCCCATGTAAACCACACATTTCAGGCCGAACTTGGCACAGACCGTTGCAGTGGCCACACCATGCTGCCCTGCCCCGGTTTCGGCAATGATCCGTGTCTTGCCCATGCGGCGTGCCAGAATGATCTGGCCCAGCACGTTGTTGATCTTGTGCGCGCCGGTATGGTTCAGCTCGTCCCGCTTGAGATAAATCTTCGCGCCGCCCAGATGATCAGTCAGGCGTTCCGCGAAATACAAAGGTGACGGGCGACCCACATAGTTGGCCCATAGATCGTCCATCTCGGCCCAGAATGTGGGATCGTCCTTGGCCTTCTCATATTCCTCCTCCAACGACAGGATCAGGGGCATCAGCGTTTCACTGACGAACCGCCCGCCGAAAATACCAAAACGGCCCTGTTCATCCGGGCCGGACATGAAGGAATTAAAAAGATCGTTGGCCATGGGTGTCTCCCTCGTCGTACCCGTTGTTCATAGGAGGTGGCGACGGCTTTTGCCATCGCAAAACGCACTATTCCGCCGCTTCAAAATGCTGCGCCCAGACCTTTAGAGCTTGCTCTCGACTGGGGATTGCAATGCAGGGAAAATGATGAAACTGGTTCACGTCCGCCAGCCGCGACGTGACTTGGATTACACGGCGATGAGAACCGGAATGGGCAAAGGTCAGCATGGCCTCTGCATC
Source organism: Ruegeria sp. AWH4_226 (assembly GCF_056159225.1). Lineage (NCBI taxonomy): Bacteria > Pseudomonadati > Pseudomonadota > Alphaproteobacteria > Rhodobacterales > Roseobacteraceae > Ruegeria > Ruegeria sp. AWH4_226. The sequence goes on from NZ_JBSWUU010000001.1 coordinate 1,839,460, forward strand.
GTGCCACACGCTCAGTGAGAAATAGAGGCTCCGGTGAGTGAACACGTCCGCTTGCAGACACAGCGGATCACCGCGCGCCTGCAGCAGCGCCTGACGCGCATGCCAGAGCAGTTCGGGGCCGTAGTACCACCGTTTCAACGAAACGCCGCCAATTGCTGCGAGCATTTGTGCGCCCTCCTAAACGGAGATACGCCGCCATCTAGTGTTCAGATCACTGCGCTGCTTCGATAAATGCGCGAATTTTAGCCGCGTCTTTGACGCCCGGTGCGCTTTCCACGCCTGATGACACATCAACTTGCCGGGCACCGGTCATGCGCATGGCCTCCGCAACGTTGTCAGGCGTTAATCCACCGGCCAGCATCCATGGACGCCGCCAATATTTACGCCCAGCCAGCAGGCGCCAGTCAAAAGCAAGGCCGTTGCCACCGGGCAATTCAGACTGGCGCGGGGGCTTGGCGTCGATCAGCAATTGATCGGCCACTTCGGAATACAGATCAATCGCGGCCAGATCCTCGGCGTCGGCAACGCCCACGGCTTTCATGACCGGTAAGCCATACCGTGCGCGCAACTCTGCCACGCGGTCCGGGCTTTCTTTCCCGTGCAGTTGAAGCATGTCCAGCGGCACGGTAGCAGTGATGCGATCCAACTCCTCATCGGATGCATTCACGGTCAGCGCGACCTTGGCGACGCCAGAGGGCACCAGATGGGCAAGCTCTGTCGCGCTCTCAACAGTCAGATGTCGCGGCGACTTGGGGAAGAAAACAAAGCCGACATACCGCGCCCCGGCCTCCGCCGCTGCGCGCACATGATCAGGCGCGGTCAGACCGCAAATTTTGACAGACGCATCAGACATGTGAGGGCTTCAGTTGGTCTCATCCAGCAATGCCAGAACGTCGTCTTTGCCTTCGTTCTGTTTGTTCTTGAGCTTTTTGACTTCTCGTTCAAGCTTGCGCACTTCGCCCTTCTTCACCGTGGCATCTTTGCGGTGCTTGTGCTCGCGCAGCCATTCCCACAGGAAGCCGATCACCAGACCGGCCACGACACCACCCAGCACCACAATGAACAACGGCAATGATGTTGACAGGTTGAAGCCCAGTAACTCGGACAGGGCATCAGGCATCAGTTTGAGCTCAACAATCTGGCTGTTTCCCAGAGAGATTGACACCAGCACGATTCCCAGGATGCCAAGGAATCCATATCGAAGATAACGCATCATGCCCTAGGCTTTACCGTTCAATCGGTCCCTTAGCAACTTGCCAGTTTTGAAAAACGGTACGCACTTTTCTTCGACCTGAACGGTTTCACCGGTACGGGGGTTGCGCCCCACCCGGGCATCGCGTTGTTTTACCGAGAAAGCCCCAAAGCCGCGCAGTTCAACACGGTCTCCGCGCGCCATGGCGTCCGTCACTTCTTCGAACACAGTATTCACGATCCGCTCGACGTCGCGTTGATACAGATGCGGGTTTTCGTCGGCGATTTTCTGAATCAGTTCTGAACGGATCATGAGCGTTACCCTCCCAGGCGACCTTGGTCATCTCTAGTTGTCTGGCCAGTATAGAAAAAAACCCGGTAAGGGGGAACGTCGACTCTGTGTCGAAAGACTTCATTTTTGCAATAAGTCGTGTGATTTTTTGCTTCTAGGTCCGAATTTCAACCAAAAGCGCAAACGACTATCAAAATAACACTACGTTTTGGAACATATTGATTCGCAACAAAAACGGCCCCTCGTGGGTACGAGGGGCCGAAAATTCTTTCGTTAAGCGCTTTGGCTTAGTCGCCGGATTTCAGCGCTGCACCAAGGATGTCGCCCAGCGACGCGCCCGAGTCGGAAGAACCGTACTGTTCCACGGCCTCTTTCTCTTCGGCGATCTCGCGTGCTTTGATCGACAGGCCCAGACGGCGGGTCTTGCTGTCAACGTTGGTGACGCGGACGTCGACCTTGTCACCGACCGAGAAACGCTCAGGCCGCTGTTCGGCGCGGTCACGCGAAAGGTCCGAACGACGGATGAACGACTTCATGCCTTCGTACTCGACCTCGATGCCGCCATCTTCGATCGCTGTGACTTCAACCGTGATGACCGAGCCACGCTTCACGCCGCCCACGGCTTCGGCGAACTTGTCACCGCCCAGGGCTTTGATCGACAGCGAGATACGCTCTTTTTCCACGTCAACTTCCGAGACAACGGCCGAAACCATGTCGCCTTTGCGGTAGTTCTGGATCGCATCTTCGCCGCGCTCGTCCCAGGACAGGTCGGACAGGTGAACCATGCCGTCGATGTCGCCTTCGAGGCCAATGAACAGACCGAATTCGGTGATGTTCTTGACTTCGCCTTCGACCTCGGTGCCCTCGGGGTGTGTTTCTGCAAACACTTCCCATGGGTTGCGCTGAGTCTGCTTCAGGCCCAGAGACACGCGCCGCTTGGCGCCGTCGATTTCCAGAACCATGACGTCGACTTCCTGGCTTGTCGAAACTATCTTGCCGGGGTGAACGTTTTTCTTGGTCCAGGACATCTCGGACACGTGCACCAGACCTTCGACACCGGCTTCCAGCTCGACGAACGCGCCGTAGTCGGTGATGTTGGTGACGCGACCCTGATGAACCGAGCCCAGCGGGTATTTCGCAGCAACCAGATCCCACGGATCTTCCTGCAGTTGCTTCATGCCCAGGCTGATGCGGTGGGTCTCTTTGTTGATTTTGATGACCTGAACCTTGATGGTTTCGCCGATCGTCAGGATCTCGGACGGGTGGTTCACACGGCGCCATGCCATGTCGGTGACGTGCAGCAGGCCGTCAACGCCGCCCAGGTCAACAAATGCACCGTATTCGGTGATGTTCTTGACAACACCCTCGACGGTCTGACCTTCGGACAGGTTGCCGATAACTTCGGCACGCTGTTCGGCACGCGATTCTTCCAGGATTGCGCGACGCGACACAACGATGTTGCCACGGCGGCGGTCCATTTTCAGAATCTGGAACGGCTGCTTCAGACCCATCAGCGGGCCAGCGTCACGCACGGGGCGCACATCAACCTGCGAGCCGGGCAGGAACGCAACTGCGCCACCCAGATCGACGGTGAAGCCACCTTTGACGCGACCAAAGATTGCACCTTCGACGCGCTGGTCGTCGGCATATGCTTTTTCCAGACGGTCCCATGCCTCTTCACGGCGGGCCATCTCGCGCGAGATGACGGCTTCGCCACGGGCGTTTTCTGCGGCGCGCAGGTAAACTTCGACCTCGTCACCGACAGCAATTTCAGGGGCTTCGCCGGGATTTGCGAATTCTTTCAGATCAACGCGGCCTTCCATTTTGTAGCCTACGTCGATGATGGCCTGGCCGGCTTCGATCGCCAGAACCTTGCCTTTGACAACAGACCCTTCCTCGGGTGTGTCCATTTCGAAGCTTTCATTCAGGAGGGCTTCGAATTCCTCCATGGATGCGTTAGCCATGTGGCGTTGTTTTCCTTTACATAACGTTTTTACTGGCCGAGCGGTTGTCTCCGCCGGTCTTGTTTCCTGATGTCATCAGGCGTGATCCGGGGCGCATCCGATTACACAAACACAAAGGGCCGAGGAAACCCGGCCCTGCTCAGATACGTCATCCGGACGTTAACCGCCCATGTTTAGACGGGTGCTCTATAACGGCTTGGGCGTTGCCCCGCAAGTCGAAAGCTGAACAGCCCCACGTGTCGCGCTTAAACCCGCCCGCTTCACATCGGCTTGATCATGCGTCATACCAGTTGTCCCGACATGCCCAACGCGGCACCACAAAACGTATTCCCTGTAACACAGGAGCATCAGGGCCATGGAAGACTTCAACCTGATCGTTGCGCAGCAGCCTCAATGGATTCAAATCTGGCTGAATATCCTGTCCTTCGGCGCCTTTCTTTTGCCGATTTCCTTGCTGATATGGCGCCAATCGCGTGTGGCTTCAATCATCACTTTGATCAGCAGCATGTTGGCCGCCGCGGGAGTAATTTTTATTTTCAATCAGCTTGGATATGTTCGACTGATGGGGTTGGGGCATATCATTCCCTGGACCCCTCTTGCAGTCTACCTGTGGTATCAGCAAGCCCGCGCCGACATGCCTGAACCACCCAGATGGATTATTCGTTTTATCCTTCTGACGATTACGATCTCGCTGGTTTTCGACTACGCAGATGTCGCGCGCTATCTGCTGGGCGAGCGGGCAGCATTCACCGCTCCGGCCTAGGTTTCCGGTCTGAACACCGAAATTGAGTCACAGAAGGCAGAGGTTTAAGGCTCCGCCTCCCAAGCTTTTGTCAAAACACCTTGCGGGTTGAACGCAATGATACCCTAAAAGAGTTGCAGATCTTTCTTGCCGCTCTGAATTTCAGCAAGGTTTGGCATGTTCTGAATCGTTATGGGTTCAGGTGCCGTACCTGGTACTGCGACTGTTGGTTTTGCGGCATTTGCCATAACAAAGGCTGGTTGCTTCAGCTCGCCGCGGATATCGCGCAAAAGCGTTTTGTGATCCGGCATTGTATTGATGATCTGCGCAAGATCAGCTTTGGCACGCCTCATACCCTGTTCCCAAATCTGCTTTTTCAACGGCCGAACACGATCTCGGATACCAGTCCCATAACCGGTATCATAAGACTGTTTGCCCAACAGAACCGTCTGATAGACGCGATGGTCAAATAGCGTGGCGAACTCGACATCGTGTTGCATCGGCAGACGGTGCTGCCACAACTCCAAGTTCTCGGCCAATCGATCCGGCACCTTCATTTCGGTGCGCGCGTCGATCCAATACTGGTCATCCTTACGATTGCCCAACTTGTAGTGCAGGCAGATAAACTCCAGAACCTCGTTATACAGCTTGTCCATCTGCCGGTTGTACCTGGCCCGTAGCGATGGCTCGATGTCTCGCGTGGGCAGGTGTTCGGCAAACCAGCGTACCGCGTGATCAATCATATGGATCGCGGTGCTTTCCAGCGGCTCGATAAAGCCGCCTGACAAACCAATCGCCACACAGTTCTTGACCCAGGCGTTGCGCACGCGCCCGACGCGCATTGGAATCACGCGCGGCGTAGCGCCCTTGCCGCTGTCACCCAGCCACTCGAGGTATTCATCTGCCGCCTGATCATCCGTACGGTGAGCCGACGAATACACATAGCCCGTACCCACACGGTTGTAGAGAGGCACGCGCCAAGTCCAACCTGCGCCAAGTGCCGTGGATCGCGTGAGGCTTTCGATCTTTCTTGGATTGGGATGCTCGATCTGCAGCGCCATGGCGCGGTCGTTCGGCAGATAGTCCGAATAATCCATAAACGGCTCACCAAGCGCCTGGTTGATGATCAACCCGCGGAACCCGGTGCAGTCCACGACCATTTCGATATCGTGGCGTCCGGCACGTTCCAGCATCAGATGGCTGACATTGCCCTTTTCATCCAACTCAACCGTTTGGACCTCATCCCGAATATGTTCAACGCCGCGCTGGGTGCAGACCTTGGTGAGCATGCCTGCGAATTTCACGGCGTCCAGATGATACGCATAGCCAAACCGCTGTTCAAATTCAGGCTGGCCCAATTGCCGCGCGCCCTTGCACAAACGGCCCAGGTGATCGTGCGGTGAAATAGATTGCGTGAAATCCCGTTCCCCATTGCCAAAGCGCAAGAAATACTCGGCGGCTTCCAACCCTTCGACCATCTGGCCATGCGCAAACGGGTTCACGTAATCGATGCGATTGCCCTTGGCGTCCTTGTTCCAATTGCAGAACTTCACGCCCAGCTTGAACGACGCGTTCGTCTCGCGGAAAAAATCCCGCTCTGAGATGCCCGCCTGACGGAGCGTGACCGGCATGCGCGGCACGGTGGCCTCACCAACACCGACTGTTGAGATGTCGGGGCTTTCGATCAGGCAGATACTCGGTCGATCTTTGGGGGCAGACGTTCGGGAAAACACCATGTCCAGAATTAGCGCGGTCATCCAACCCGCTGTACCACCACCAACGATGGTGATCTTGCGCAAACGATTGTTCATATTTTTAGTCCCTGTTAGCTTGGGGAGTTATCAGCTGCGTCCTCTTGTGAGGTTTGAGTGCAGCTTTCCCTCTTGGCGATCTTTGGACTATAACAGCTTTCCTGCATCCAGCTAGGGCTTATGGCCTCATGCACACCTACCCACCCGGGTCTGTGTTATCAGAGCGTCTGAAAGCAAGCGCAACTGCCTCACTCGCCAACCTTGAGGCTCTGTATTTCGGTCGCGGGTTAGATTTCATCACCTTTTTTCAGAAGCTCTTCGATCAGAGCACGCTGTAGATCGTGGCTGTCACCGCCTCCGAATTCTGCTGCACCACCGGTGTACAAGGTGCCATAGGTTTTGGCGATATTCACGGTCTGAGCCAACCCCGAAATCAACTGATCCCGTTCCAACGACGACAACGGATGAATGTATGCGGCCCACAATGTACCGTTCGCGATCGCATAGCGCGCATCCAGAGTGCTGTCGAAATTCGCCTGCATCATGCGGCGCAGGTCCTCGGTGGACAAATCTTCGGCGCTGCCAATCGCTACCATCGCCCGCATCCGATCCGCAGACGTATCCGTAACAACAAGTACCTGCACATCTGCTACCATCAACTCAAACCCCGGCCCAAGCGGCCGTGCCTCGGGATCAAGTGCGAAAATGATCTTTCCGAGACGCTCATAATCCATCGGCGGCTCGGTTTCAGGGGCATCCTGAGCTGCCAGACTCCCGGCCAAGAAAATCAATACTAAGGCTATTCGGATCAACGCATCTCTCCTATAGGCTACCAGGCAATTATAGAAGTTCCGTGTTAATCTGACCAAACAAAGCTTAGTGAAGAGAGCGCACAGTACCGCGCCAGCTTTGAACGATCTGCAAGATTTGTCGACCTTTCTGCGATAGCACGTTCAAATCAAGCCCCTTAATTCTGTTTCAGCGGTTGGCAGTTCAGCCAGCCGAACCTGAACAGAAAAGGAAATCACTATGAAATCTCTGGTTCTCACAGGCCTGATTGCCACCTTGCCCCTGATCGCGGCCCCGGCCTTTGCGGCGGATGAGATCAACGTCTCGAACGGTATTTCGGCAGCCGGTGCGCCTTTGGCCGCGCACGGTGTCGATCTGGTTGCGCTGCTGCAGGACGGCAACCCGGTCGAGGGCTTTGCAACGCACACGGCGACCTATGACGGTGCGTCCTACTACTTCTCCAGCGCTGCGAATCTGGAAGCGTTCGAAGCCAACCCCGCCGCCTATCTGCCGCAGCACGGCGGATTCTGTTCGTTTGGCGTTTCGGTTGGCAAGAAGTTTGACGGCGACCCAGACCAGTACCTGGTCTCGGACGGCAAACTGTACCTGTTCCTGAACGCCGAAACCCGCGCCGCTTTCTTGAAAGACGTACCCGCGACGGCAAAAACCGCTGACGACCAGTGGTCGAAAATCAAGAGCGTTGCAGTCGGCGAACTGTAATACTCTGCCCCGCGGCGCTATTGCGTCGCGGGGCGTTTGCTTGCGATCAGCGCAACGGCTCGTTCCAGCGCCGCCTCGATACTCAGGTCCGAGGTGTCCAGTCGCACGGCGTCCTCCGCAGGCTTCATTGGCGCCGTGATACGCTCAGCATCTCTGGCATCGCGCTCACGCACATCTGCCAGTACCTGTTCTTTCGTGATATCGGACCCCTTGGCCTTCAGTTCCAGATAGCGACGCTGCGCCCGGACCTCGGCGCTTGCCGTAACGAACAGCTTGACCTCGGCTTCGGGGCAGATGACCGTTCCAATATCGCGCCCATCCAAAACCGCTCCCCCGGCCCGTCGCGCAAAAGCCCGTTGAAAATCAACCAGCGCCGCGCGAACTTCTGGAATTACCGCAACTTTTGAGGCCGCCTGGGCAATCTCGGCTGTCCTGAGATCGCCTTGTTCCAACTCGTCCGCCGTCAAGGCCTGCGCGGCCGCGATGGCGTCCGTGCCATCCAGTGTCCGGCGTCCAACGGCACGGTACAACAACCCGGTGTCCAGATGCGCAAACCCAAAACGCGCCGCGACACCTTTCGCGATCGTCCCCTTACCGGCGGCGGCAGGGCCATCAATCGCCACCGTAAAGGTCATGTGCGCTCGACCTTGGCGCCCAACGAGGACATCAACGGTTCAAAAATTGGAAAGGACGTCGCAATCGGGCTGCCGTCATCGACAGATACTGGTGATTTTGCACCCATGCCCATCACCATAAACGACATGGCAATGCGGTGATCCAAATAGCTTTCACACGTGCCACCGCCGGGAATATTGCCGATGCCCAAGCCTTCGACCGACCACCATTCCTCACCTTCATCGACGGTAACACCGTTGGCACGTAAGCCTTTCGCCATTGCGTCGATCCGGTCGCTTTCCTTCACGCGCAGTTCTTTAACGCCACCCATCATCGTCGTGCCGGTGGCATTGGCTGCAACCACGGACAGAACCGGGTATTCGTCGATCATCGAGGCCGCACGGTCGGGCGGCACGTTGATGCCCTTCATATTCGGTGAATAACGCGCCCGCAGATCAGCGACGGGTTCGCCGCCCTCTTCCCGCTCATTCTCATAGGTCAGATCCGCGCCCATCTCACGCAGAGTGGTGAACAGCCCGGCACGGGTTGGGTTCAGGCCAATTCCCGGAACCAACACGTCGGAACCGGGCGTAATCAGCGCAGCGCACACTGGAAACGCCGCACTGGATGGGTCGCGCGGCACAGCAATGACTTGTGGCTTCAACTCGGGGCGGCCGGTCAGAGTGATAACCCGGCCTTCATCCGTATCTTCGACAGTGATTTCCGCTCCGAAGCCGGCCAGCATCCGCTCTGAATGGTCGCGGGTGGCCTCTTTCTCGATCACTACGGTTTTACCGGGGGCGTTCAGGCCCGCCAGAAGAACCGCGGATTTTACCTGCGCCGATGGAACCGGAACCTCATAGCGCACGGGGATCGGCTCTGCCGCTCCAACAATCGTCATCGGCAAACACCCGCCCGATCGCCCAACCGATTGCGCGCCAAAAAGCGACAGCGGGTCAGTGACCCGTGCCATCGGCCGCTTGTTCAGGCTGGCATCACCGGTAAAGGTCGCGGTGATCGGGCTGGTCGCCATCGCGCCCATGATCAACCGCACACCGGTGCCCGAGTTGCCGCAATCGATCACCTGATCGGGCTCGGCAAAGCCACCGACACCGACGCCGTGCACGGTCCACTCACCATTCCCGTGATCGGTGACTTCTGCTCCGAATGCACGCATGGCCTTGGCGGTGTCGAGAACATCTTCACCTTCCAGCAACCCGGAAATCCTGGTCTCGCCCACTGCCATCGCGCCAAGGATCAGCGACCGGTGCGAGATCGACTTGTCGCCCGGCACCTCGGCTGTGCCGGTCAATGGGCCGCAGGGATGCGAGGTCATCGGGATGGGCGTGCCGTGTCCGGACATGAAGGCTCCTTAATTGCGCTATCAGTGCTCAAGCCGATTAGCGAATTGGGGCCGGTTGGTCCAGCCGCAATCAGTCTTTGCGCCGGAAGGTCAGGTAATGCGGCGTGCGCCCTTCGCGCAAAGCCTTTTGCTCATAGCGGGTGGAAATCCAGTCGTCCCACGGTTCGCGCCAGTCCGAGGGGCCTTCTGCAAGCCATTCGAACCCGGCGCGCGGAACTTCTTCCAACGTCTGTCGCACATAATCCGGAATGTCGGTGGCCACCCGAAAGATCGCACCGGGCTTCAGGGCGCGGGCCAGCGGTTCCAAATGTTCAGGAGTCACAAAACGCCGACGATGATGACGTGTCTTGGGCCAAGGATCGGGATACAGCAGAAACGCACGCGATATACTGGCTTCGGGCAGTACGTCGAACAGGTCACGCGCATCGCCTGGATGCACCGCAAGGTTCTTGACCCCGGCCTTGCGAATCTTACCCAGCAACATGGCAACACCGTTGATATACGGCTCAGCCCCGATAATGCCAATTTGCGGATTGCCCGCGGCCTGATGCACCAGATGTTCGCCACCGCCAAAGCCGACCTCAAGCCAGACCTCTTTACCACCAAACAACGTTTTCAGGTCCAGTGGATGACGTTCCGGGTTGCTCTCCCAATCCACGGCCCCTGGCGACAGGGCATCAAGGTCTTCGTTTAGGTATGCCTTCTGGCTTTGCTTCAAAGCCTTGCCTTTGAAGCGGCCATAAAAGTTTCTGCGGGGGCGTTTTGGTGTCTGGGTGCTCATGGCGGTGCCCATACTGCGCAGGCGACATTGAGGCAAGAGGTGGCCGTGCCCGTGCAGTTAACGGGCCGCCACTTGCCGCATTTTCAAACCATAGAGCGCGCCCGCAAGGGCGCACCTTTTGATAGCAATGGTTCAGACGGCTGCTTTCAGCGCATCAGCCAAATCGGTACGCTCCCAGCTAAAGCCGCCATCAGCGTCCGGCTCCCTGCCAAAATGGCCATAGGCCGCGGTGCGCTGGTATATCGGCTTATTCAGTTGCAGGTGTTCACGAATGCCGCGCGGGGTAAGATCCATAACCTGACCGACCGCTTTTTCGATCACAGCATCTGCGATCTGACCGGTGCCATGCGTATCGGCATAAATCGACAGAGGTCTCGAGACACCAATCGCATAGCTCAGCTGGATTGTGCAGCGCTCTGCCATGCCCGCAGCCACCACGTTCTTGGCCAGATAGCGCGCCGCGTACGCTGCGGAACGGTCTACCTTCGTCGGGTCTTTCCCCGAAAACGCGCCGCCGCCGTGCGGTGCAGCACCGCCATAGGTATCCACAATGATCTTGCGTCCCGTCAGACCGGCATCGCCGTCTGGTCCGCCAATGACGAACTTGCCGGTGGGGTTCACGTGCCACTCGGTCTCATTGGTCAGCCAGCCTTCGGGCAGCGTTTCGCGAATATAGGGCTCAACAATCGCGCGGATATCATCTGAACTCAGCGCCTCGTCCAGATGCTGTGTCGACAACACGATCGAGCTGACGCTGACCGGTTTCCCGTCACGATACACCACCGAAAGCTGCGATTTCGCGTCAGGCCCAAGCGCGGGCTCAGTGCAGTTCTTGCGCACCTCGGCCAAACGACGCAGGATTGCATGAGAATACTGGATCGGTGCTGGCATCAGCGCAGGTGTCTCAGTGGTAGCATATCCGAACATGATGCCCTGATCACCAGCGCCTTCTTCTTTTTCGTCTGAGGCATCCACACCCTGCGCAATATGGGCGGATTGTTCGTGCAGCAGGTTTGTCACTTCGACGGTTTCGTGGTGGAACTTGTCCTGCTCATACCCGATATCCTTGATACAGGCGCGCGCGATCTCATCAATGCGGCCCATATAGTCGTGCAGCTTTTCCTGATCAGACAGACCTACTTCTCCACCAATGACGACGCGGTCAGTGGTTGCAAAGGTTTCGCACGCCACGCGTGCTTCTGGTTCTTCTTTCAGAAATGCGTCAAGGACGGCATCCGAAATACGGTCACAAACCTTATCCGGGTGCCCTTCGGATACGGACTCCGAAGTGAATGTGTAGTTCTGTCTGGACATGAAAGTGCTCCATTAAGATTTCCCCCATCACGCCAGGAAGCCGTTGTGACGGGCTTTCGTGGGGATACGCGCAGTAAACCAAAGGGTCAATCGGTAATTAAGAATGATCCCGCCGCACGTTGCGCCAAAGCAGCGCGAACATAGCCGCCAGCAGGACAAATACGGGAACATCCCCGATCCGCGCATAGACAGTTGGGGCATGCGGTGCAGGCAGTTTTGCATCAATGAACCCTGCCTGTCCCAAAGGCAGCGCGTCCGTGATGCGCCCCAACGGGTCGATCATCGCCGACACGCCTGTATTGGCAGACCGCATCATGGGCAATCCTTGCTCAATCGCCCGCATCCGTGCCTGTGCAAGATGCTGATACGGGCCAGACCAAGTGCCGAACCAGGCATCATTGGTGACTTGCAGCAAAAAGTCCGCACGCCCCGGTGCTGACAAGATATCCTGTGTAAAAACAGCCTCGTAACAGATCAACGGCAACGCCTTCCCCAGTTTGCCAGCATCCATCAGAGCCGCCCCGGGACCAGAGCTGAACCCATGTCCCGCTGTGGTCGCCATACCATGAATCCCGAACTCTGCCATGAGGTTTCCCAACGGCACGTATTCTCCGAAGGGGGCAAGGTGGTGCTTGTCATACAGCCCTGCCTGCTGGCCGGTCTCATCCAAGTAGATCATCGAGTTGTAGATACGCGGCCCATCCCCCCGCTGAATTCCCAGAAACACCGGTGTTCCCTGCGCCGCGTCGATAACTGCGTCGAGATAAGGTTGAGCGCTGCCCAACCATGCCGGGATCGACGTCTCAGGCCAGACGATCAGGTCAGGCCGGGGGGCTGTCGCAGTGAACTCGATCTGACGCGCGAAGAATACGGGCGCATAATCCGGGTCCCATTTCTGATGCTGAGGCGCGTTGGGTTGAACAAGCCGTACGACATGATCAGTCTCTGTCACCTCTGGGCGGGAACTGGCGTAAACCAGTGCAAAACAAGCAGCGCCGACTGTAAAGCCCAGCGGCAGGATAAAACCGCCGCGCTGCGTCAAGGCCGCACCCAAAGGCAGCGTCGCCAACAGTGTCACTGCCCCCAAACCGTACGGTCCAAACAACGACAAAACCTGCGCCATTGGCGAACCAACCCATACCTGCGCCAGCCCTGCCCAAGGGAAACCGGTCAACACATAGCCACGAGCGTATTCTGTCAAAGACACCGCCAATGCCAGTAAAACTGCCTGACGCACCATGGCCGCGCCCGGCCGCCGTGCGATCCAAAAGGCAAGCGCCCAGAACAGGGCCAGCCCGCCCGCCAAGAAGACCAACGCAAACGGTGCCATCCAGGCGTGCCGCTCGGCATCAACGAAGAAAGGCTCGGTGATCCAACTGAGCCCATGGGCGAAGTAACCGGTGGCAAAAAACCAACCAATCCACGCCGCCTGACCGCGTGTTTCGGTTGACAGAAGCAACGGTGACAGCAGCACCAACGCAACCAATGTTGCAGCCCATATCCCGAAAGGTGCAAGACCAAACGCCGCCACCACGCCAAGCAGTGACGCCATAACCAGTCTCAGCCAAAACGGCCAACCCTTGGCTGGGTTCATGCGGCACGGCCCGGCAACATGACCTTCAAACGTTTGATCCGGCGTGCGTCGGCATCAATCACTTCGAATTCCGGACCTTCGGGGTGCAGAACAACCTCACCCCGCGCGGGCACGCGACCCGACAGCATGAAGACCAGCCCACCCAACGTGTCGATCTCTTCCTCATCCACGTCTTCGTGACTGGTAAGCGAGCGTCCGATTTCCGCTTCGAACTCTTCCAATGGAACACGCGCCTGCACGATATAGCAGCCGGGCTTTTCCTGAACCCAAAGCTGATCTTCATCCGCGTCATGCTCGTCAGCGATTTCACCTACGACCTGTTCAATCAGGTCTTCGATGGTCAGCAACCCGTCAACACCGCCATATTCATCAATCACCAGCGCCATGTGGCGACGCTCGGTCTGCATCTTGGTAAGCAGAACGCCAATCGGCATCGAGGGTGGAACAAACAGCAATGTCCGAAGCATTGACACCAGATCGAACTCGGTCGACCCACCATTGAACCCGTGGGTCAGCGCAAAGTCCTTGAGATGCACGAAGCCCAAAGGCGTATCCAAGGTGCCCTCATAGACCGGTATCCGGGATAGGCCGCTGTCACGGAACACCTGCGCCAGTTCGTCTTTCGTGATAGTCGAGGGGACAGAAATGATCTCAGCCGTGGGGATAGCCACGTCCTCGACCCGCATCCGTCGCAGATTGATCATGCCGCGCGGCTGCACCTTGTCGACATCTTGCCCGTTCGTCACCTGGACCTCATCCTCGCTCTGCGGCGAGAACGCATCCACTATTCTAGAGAAGATGCCAGCTTTCTCTTTGCCAGCATCACCGCCGTTCGTAGGTTGCGCGCTCTGCGCCGCCATAGAACTGCCGTCTGTATCACCCATTGTCCTGTTCCAAAAAATCGGCCGTTGTGGCCCGTCTATATCCTATATGGGTCATCGACACCCATTTTGCCAAGTATAGCGACCTCAACCCTTTCCATCAAAGTGGCGTCGGGGTCACGAATGTGATCGTAGCCCAATAAGTGTAACGTGCCGTGAACAATCAGATGCCTGACGTGATCATCCATCGGTTTTCCAGCCTCTTCCGCTTCTCTTGCGCATGTTTCATAGGCAATCGCGATATCCCCCAGCGCGATTTCCCCTGAGAAATCCGCCGCCGGAGATGTCGGAACCTGCCCCGGTTCTTGTGCCGCCAAATCCTCGGACGGCCAGCTGAGCACATTTGTCGGCACAGGCTTTTCCCGGAACTCCGCGTTCAGCTCAGCGATCCGTGCATTGTCACAGGCCAGCAGACTGATTTCGCACAGATCACTGTCCAGGCCGCAATACTCCAACACGGCCTGGATGGACTGCGTGGCCAAGGGTTCCAGCCCTTGCCAGCGCGCATCTTCAATGGTCAGTTCAAGGTTCATGTTACGACGCCCAAAGCCTGCAGCCCCGGACGTTTAACCCGCCTCGCGGCCTGAGTCGGCCTCATACGCTTCGATGATGGCGGCGACAAGCGGATGCCGCACCACGTCTTTAGAGGTGAAATAGTTGAAGCTGATATTGGGGATCGTTTTTAGTAGACGCTCAGCATCCGTCAGCCCAGACTGGACCCCACGCGGCAAGTCGACCTGCGACCGATCACCAGTGATCACCATCCGGCTGCCTTCACCAAGACGCGTCAGAAACATCTTCATTTGCATAGTTGTGGCGTTCTGCGCCTCATCCAAAACCACGAACGCGTTGGCCAATGTCCGCCCTCGCATAAAGGCCAGCGGCGCGATTTCGATACGCTTTTCCTCGATCAATTTGGCCAGTTGCTTGCCGGGAAGAAAGTCGTTCAATGCATCATACAGCGGCTGCATGTACGGATCGACCTTGTCCTTCATGTCACCCGGCAGATAGCCCAGCTTTTCACCAGCTTCGACCGCGGGACGGCTGAGGATGATCCGATCTACATGCCCGCCAATAAACATCGAAACACCTACGGCGACGGCCAAGTACGTCTTGCCAGTCCCGGCCGGGCCAATGCCAAAGGCCAGTTCGTTGCTGAACAGCGATTGAACATACGCCTTTTGCGCATCCGTGCGTGGTTCAACCAGTTTTTTCCTTGTCTTTATCTCGACCGTGCCGCCTCTGAACATCTCAAGCTGGTCACCGTCGCGGCTGCCGGTTCCTTGTTCCGATACGCCCATCCGAAGCTCACGGTCTACATCAGCGGCCTCTACGTCGCGACCGCCTTCCAGACGGGTATAGAGCGCCTGCAAAACCTCGATCGCCTGTTTCTGAGCGTCTTCATCGCCCATGACGGCCAACTGATTGCCGCGACGCACAATCTGGACGGACAGCTTTTGCTCGATGTCGGTTAGATTGCGGTCATACTCGCCGCACAAATCAATCAACAACCGGTTGTCAGGGAATTCAACAAACGCCTCGCGCGGGGGCATGTCATCTTGCGGTGGGGTAAGGGCACCGATGGCCAATCCGTTCTCCTGTCTTGGCGTTAATGCTCCAAGCGTAGACAACAATTCTCGGTGGGCGCAAGCCACAGTTTCATTTTTTAAGAAACGGATGGTAAAACCGCCGAAACCGCGTCCGCCTACAACAGTTGGCAGTCTCAGAACGTATAGTTCAATCCAAAGCGCAAACCGCGGTATTTAGGAGTTGACTCGGTCGAGAAGCCATTGCCGAATTCAACCTCACGCGAGTCGAACTGAACGTATTCAAACTCACCCGTGATGGACCAGTTTTCGTTCAGCCTGTGTTCTGCACCAATACTCGCCGAAAAGCCATTGCGCGTGTCGCTGTCTGAAAAGGATTGAATTGTTGATCCCAACTCTAGACCGCTTGTGGTTGTCACATCGCCCTGCACATAACCGACTGTAAGGAAGTACAAAATCTTGCCGCTTTTGTTCGTTACACCATTGCGAAACCGCAACGAGAGGATGTCCGAAACTTCGGACCCTCCCGAAACTGAAACAGAGCCAATATCTGTCGACGCGTCGTCTTCTATCTTGCCAAAATCGTATCCGATTTCAAATCCATAGACATAATCGCGCCCGCCGGTCACAGGTACGCTGCCACGCCATCCCCCGCGGAGACCACCATAGCCGCCTTTCAAATCCAGCTCGCCTATCGCAAATAGATCTGCAGGGGTACGAAGACCAAACTGGTCCGTTCCAGTGGAGGCGTAGCCCGCGCTCAGCCCAAGATAGAACGCGCTTACATCAGCATCCAGGCGTTTCGGACTGGCAACCGGTGGATCAGTCAGCCCAGTATTCAGGTTGCCTGCAAACGTCGCACCGGAAAGAAATGAAAGCACCAGCACGATCGGGGCTAAGAATCGCATGTTGGGTGCAAAGCAACGCGTCAGGGTTTCCACTCGTCTCCTCCATCGACCCAACAAACGGGTCAGCACAGTACGTAGCTTTAGGAACCAATGACCCGGTTCAAAAAACTAATCTTTCTGGGAACATAGTTGCCAGTCATAAATCAAGGGTTAACGACTGGAATAAATCCTGACTATGGCTTTCAAACAGCACTTGTTTTCAGCTTCAGATCAGTTCACCAGCCAGCGAATTCGCACCTGAGTTTGTGATCCGTACGTCCCTTAACTCGCCCACTGCAACATCGGCACCGGATACGTGAACCGAATGTAAATACTCGGATTTTCCGACCATTTGCCCAGCGAGACGGCCGGGTTTTTCAAAAAGCACGCTGACCTTGCGCCCAACCATTGCATCCTGAATTTCGCGCTGATGCTGCGTGATCAAAGCCTGCAAACGCTGGAGGCGATCATCCGCTGCATCGGGGTCCACCTGGGGCCGCTCGGCTGCAGGTGTGCCCGGGCGGGTGGAATATTTAAACGAGTATGCATAGCCGTATTTTACCGCTTGCACGAGGTCCAAGGTCGCCTGAAAATCTTCTTCGGTTTCTTCAGGAAAGCCGACTATGAAATCGCCAGACATCACGATATCAGGGCGTGCGGCGCGAATACGCTCGATCAGACGAAGGTAGCTTTCGGCTGTGTGGCTGCGGTTCATTCGCTTTAGAATACGGTCTGATCCCGATTGCACCGGCAGGTGCAAATACGGCATCAGCTTGTTGCAGGTTCCATGCGCTTCAATCAGGTCATCTGCCATGTCATTGGGGTGCGAGGTGGTAAAGCGGATACGTTCCAACCCATCAACTTTATTCAATTCCCAGATCAATCCCGCAAGGGTCATATCCCCGTTGGGTCCAGCCCCGTGATAGGCATTTACGTTCTGACCCAACAGAGTGATCTCGCGCACACCACGTTCAACCAGATCTTGCGCCTCACGAATGATGCGATCAGCCGGGCGGCTCACCTCGGCCCCGCGCGTATAGGGCACAACACAGAAGGCACAGAATTTGTCACAGCCTTCCTGAACGGTCAGGAACGCTGTTGGGCCGCGTTTTGCCTTTGGGCGGTTCTTGAGCTTTTCGAACTTGTCTTCCTCGGGGAAATCCGTGTCCAGCGCTTTGGCGCCAGTGCGCGTCTTCGCCTCCATCTCGGGTAGCCGATGGTAGCTTTGCGGCCCCACAACCAAATCGACCAAAGGCTGTCGGCGCATGATCTCTTCGCCTTCGGCCTGCGCAACACATCCTGCCACGCCGATCTTGAGGTCGGGCTTTTCCGCCTTCAACCCTTTGAACCGACCAAGCTCGGAATAGACCTTTTCGGCGGCCTTTTCCCGGATGTGGCAGGTATTCAGCAGGATCATATCCGCGTCTTCCGGGCTTTTGGTTTCAACATAGCCCTGCCCGCCCAGCGTCTCGGACATACGTTCGCTGTCATAGACGTTCATCTGGCAACCATAGGTTTTGATGTACAGCTTTTTGGGTTCTGACATGGGTATGGCCTTTGCGTTCGCGGGATCGGCGTCATCTATACCCGACGAACGCCGCTTGCAATGCCAAGGCGGATACCCGATTTTGAACGCAGATTCCAGCCAAGTGGAACCGGACAGGCAATGCAATACGACTCATTCGACGTTTTCCTGAACTCAGGCAGATCAGCCCTTGCAGAAGGTCCTGTTGCGCTCATTTTTGCCGAGGACAACATCGAGGTCGACAGCACCCTCCGGCATCATTTGCATCTTGGCTTTAAGTCTGTGATTGCCTTCATGCCGCAAGATTTTACGCTGGACCCCGCGCTTGTGGACCGTATCCACCGCGTCAACCTGACCTGTGTTCCCGGCGCGATTGTCTTCGACACCATCAACCGGATCATTCAGGCCGCTCCGAACATCTGGATGTACTACTGCTACAACGCCGAATACCTGTTCTTTCCGTTTTGTGAGACCCGCACGGTTGGCGAATTGCTGACCTTCCACACCGAGGAACGCCGGGACGCGATGCTGAGCCACGTGATCGACCTGTACGCCGATGACCTGAACAGTTTTCCGAATGGCGTGTCACCGGAACGCGCGATGTTGGACAGCACAGGATACTACGCCCGCTCACGCCATGATGCAGAGGGGCACCCGGTTGAGCGGCAATTGGATATGTCGGGCGGTCTGCGATGGCGATTCGAGGATCACATCCCGTATGAGCGCCGGCGGATTGACCGCATCGCTCTGTTCAAATCGCAAAATGGCTTGGAACTCCGCCCCGATCACACGTTCAACGAACCGGAATACAACACCTACTCGTGCCCCTGGCACCACAACCTGACCGCAGCCATATGTTCTTTCCGCGCGGCGAAAGCGTTAAAAAGCAACGCAGGCTCAACCTTCGATATCCCAAGTTTCTGCTGGCAAAACTCGGTGCCCTTTCAGTGGACGTCAGGCCAATTGCTTGATCTTGGACTCATCGAGCCGGGGCAGTGGTTCTGAGGTCAACGCCTGAGCAGGACTGGGAACCAATCTTCACGCAGGCGCTGGCCAGGGGTCATATCGTGTCCGGGAAACGGCGGCGACGTCCGGCCCGGACGTTCGACATAGCGCGCATCGTCCCCGACAAAACGCAGGGAAAACGCCCGGCGACGACTATCGGACCGGTTTCCGCGCGCGCCATGAAGCGTACGGTAATTGAACGCCACCGCGTCACCCGGCTCCATTTCATACTCGACGACCGTCATCCCCTCGGCATCCGGGTCCGGGACGGGAATGTACTGACCCTCATCCGGAAAGAATCCCTCTTCCGACACCCAGCGGGTGGGCAAGACCTCTTTCTCCCACAGATGCGACCCAGCCACGCAACGCAGCGTGGCTTCTCGCACCGGGTCAAGTGGCGACCAAAAGCTGATCGTTTGCTGACCTTCGACAAAATAGTACGGCCCGTCCTGATGCCATGGTGTGGCCATCGACGTGCCGGGCTCTTTCACCAGTACATGATCGTGGAATACCTGCACGGTTCGCGATTGCATCAAGTCCGCCGCGACTTCGGCGGCCGGAGAGTTCTCGATGACGTTTCGAAATTGATCAATCCGAGACCAGTTGCAATAGTCATCGAAGAACAATCCTGTCTCGCCCTGTTTTCTGTTGTCCGACGCGTACGGGCCCGGATTCGCCATATTTTCGGCCACACCGTCTTTGAGGTCTTCAACATGATCAGAGAAAAGACCTTTGATCAGCACGACACCGTCGCGCTGATAGGTATCGATCATCTCTTGCGTGACCAATGGGTGCGTCATGCCTGTCTCCGTTCCGTAGGCCTGCGTGATCTGGGCATGAGACTGCCCCGGTGTTCAACCCATATCTTAAAGGAAACGCGTGGTACTGGGTATCTGACTACAGGCGCACGACTCCGCACCCGGCGGCTGGCTTTGCTCAACACTGGAGTTCCGGCGGTGCTATCACCAAGTCACCCTTTGTCCGCGCACACATGTTAAAACGCCGCAATTCAGAGCTTTCCAAATTACGCTCTGCTCACAAAAGAAACGTTACGTTATTTTTTCCGCAGACGGATCACGACGTCGACCGAGGCGATTTCCACGCCGTCTGGTGCTTGGGGCAGGCGTTGAATCACAAGCTGATCTGACGGCGCATCGCTTAGACGGCCCTCATCCTCCCAAAAGAAATGGGGATGATCATGCGTGTTGGTATCAAAATAGCTTTTCGACCCGTCCACGGTGATTTCCTGCAACACACCAGCGTCGCAAAACGCGCGCAGCGTGTTATAGACAGTTGCCAGGGACACGGCATCGCCGTTTTTTTTCGCCGCTTCAAAAAGGCTTTCTGCTGTGACGTGGCGGTGCAGCCCGTCCCCCACCAGCAACTCCGCCAGTGCAACGCGTTGACGCGTCGGACGCAACCCTGCGTCGACCAACCAAGTCGTGGCTATGTTCTGGCTCTGAGGTGTCATAGATCCGATACCTGTTATTTGCTGAACTATATATAAGTGCTGTGGACAGGCAATTTCAAATGAAATTCAGTCGCAAAGGACCCTCGGAACATCTCATGGTACTGGCGACCGCTCTTGCAGGACCTTGCATACGGGTGCTAGACGAGGCCAGATAACATAAACAGACCCCTGGCAGGAGAGGCGGCATAATGGCCCAATTCCCGAGCAGCTTTGACAAGGACGATCTGCTGAAATGCGCCCGTGGCGAGTTATTCGGCCCCGGCAACGCGCAGCTGCCTGCCCCACCAATGCTGATGATGGATCGTATTACCGAGATTTCCGGCGATGGTGGTGCGCATGGCAAGGGTCACGTGATTGCCGAGTTCGACATCACTCCGGATCTTTGGTTCTTTGACTGTCATTTTCCCGGCAACCCAATCATGCCGGGTTGTCTTGGTCTTGACGGGTTGTGGCAACTGACCGGCTTCAACCTCGGGTGGCGCGGCTGGCAAGGACGTGGCTATGCGCTGGGTGTGGGCGAGGTCAAGCTGACCGGTATGGTCCGCCCGGATCGAAAGGTGTTAAAGTATTTCGTCGACTTCACAAAAGCCGTACAAACCCGTCGTCTGACCATGGGTGTCGCTGACGGTCGGGTCGAAGCGGATGGCGAAGTCATCTATCAGGTCAAGGACATGAAAGTTGCATTGTCTGATAGCTGACCCCAGCTTTCGGCAATGTAAAAGGGAACGGAACACAGGAGTACGCATATGCGTCGCGTCGTCGTCACCGGTATGGGGATCGTCTCCTCGATCGGGAACAATGTCGAAGAGGTGCTCGCCTCGCTCAAATCAGGCAAATCCGGCATTGAGGCCAACGAGCAGATGGTCGAACATGGCTTTCGCAGCCAGATCGCCGGGTCATTGAATATTGACGTGGCCGAGCACGTGGACAAACGCACCCTGCGGTTCATGGGCCCTGGTGCAGCTTACGCTCATATCGCCATGACACAGGCCATAGCTGATTCCGGTTTGACCGAAGATCATGTGCAAAGCCCGCGCACGGGTGTGGTTGCAGGATCTGGCGGCCCGTCGACAAGCGCGATGCTCACGGCACATCAGACTGTGCTGAAAACCGGTGCCACCAAGCGGATCGGACCGTTTGCGGTTCCCAAATGCATGTCTTCGACAATTTCGGCCAACCTGGCGACGGCATTCAAGATCAAGGGCCTCAATTATTCAATCACGTCGGCCTGCTCGACCTCGCTGCATTGCATCGGCAACGCAGCCGAGCAAATCATGATGGGCAAGCAGGATGTCATGTTCGCCGGTGGCGGGGAAGAACTGGACTGGACGCTGTCGTGCCTGTTTGACGCCATGGGCGCGATGTCTTCGAAATACAATGACACCCCGGAGAAAGCCTCGCGGACCTTTGATGCGGACCGCGACGGTTTCGTAATCTCCGGCGGCGGCGGCATTGTGGTGTTGGAAGATCTGGAGCACGCGCTGGCTCGCGGCGCAAAGATTTATGCCGAAGTGACCGGCTTTGCAGCTACGTCGGACGGGCATGATATGGTGGCCCCCTCGGGTGAAGGTGGTGAGCGCGCGATGCGTCTGGCACTGGCAACCCTGCCCGAAGGCCGCAAGATCAATTACATCAACGCACACGGCACCTCGACCCCGGTCGGCGATGTGGGTGAGGTCGAAGCGGTTCGCCGCATCTTTGGTGAAGGCAAAGTGCCTCCGATTTCTTCGACCAAGTCGTTGACGGGCCATGCGCAAGGCGCAGCCGGCGCGCTTGAGGCGGTTTTCTGCCTCTTGATGCTGGAGCATGACTTTATCGCGCCATCGATCAATGTTGAAACACTAGCCGAAGGCATCCAGCCCGGTGAAATTGCCACTCAAGTGGTTGAAAACGCAGGTTTGGACAGTGTGATGACCAATAGCTTCGGCTTTGGCGGAACAAATGGGTCCATGGTCTTGTCAAAGTATAGCGGGTAACAATGATGTCGGATCTTTTAAAGGGCAAGCGTGGCCTGATCATGGGCGTGGCGAATGACCGGTCAATTGCGTGGGGCATTGCCAAAGCCATGCACGAAGCGGGCGCAGAGCTTGCATTTACCTATCAGGGTGAAGCATTCGGCAAACGTCTGGAGCCGCTGGCCGCGAGCATCGGAAGCGACTTCATGGTGGATACGGATGTCACCGATGATGCCTCGCTGGATCGGGCCTTCAACGAGTTGGCCGCACGCTGGCCAACCATTGACTTTTTGGTTCATGCCATCGCCTTTTCGGACAAGTCCGAATTGACGGGTCGATTTCTGAACACCTCGCGGGCGAATTTCAAGAACTCAATGGATATCTCAGTTTACTCTTTCATCGAGGTTGCCCGCCGGGCGCATCCGATGATGAAAGAGAATGGCGGTTCCCTGATTACATTGACCTATCAGGGCTCGAACCGTGTGGTTCCCAGCTATAACGTGATGGGTGTGGCAAAAGCCGCATTGGAATCGGCCACGCGCTATCTGGCCAACGATCTGGGCCCCGATGGCATACGCGTAAACGCAGTCTCGCCCGGGCCGATGAAAACGCTCGCCGGGGCAGCCATCGGCGGCGCGCGCAAAACCTACAAGTTTTGTGACCAGAATGCGCCCATGCGGTCCAATGCAACGCTAGAGGCCGTTGGCGGCACCGCGGTGTATCTGGCCTCTGACGCCGGGATATGCACAACGGGTGAGGTCATTCGCGTCGATGGTGGCTTCCACGTTCTGGGTATGCCACAACCCGATCACATGTGACCTGAACTTTCCCTGTCCTTGCCAAGATTTAACCATCTTTCGTCGGCAAGGATAACGGCATGAGCAAAGCAGACCAAATCATCGCAAACACCTCAAAGGTGTCCCGGCGCAAATCGGGGTTCTTGGGCCGTCGCGGACGTATCGCGTTGCTGGCCCTCACCACATTGCTGGTGCTTTTCGTGTTTCTCACACAGCCCAATACACGCGAAGCCCTTGCAAACTGGACCAGCCTGATTTCAGGCTGATCCTCAAACACCGACCCAAGTCACCTAGTTGATCGAGACGACTTCGATATCGAAAATCAGGTCCTGCCCTGCCAGCGGATGGTTGGCATCGAGGGTAACGGTCGCCTCGTCCACATCCACAACCGTCACAGGCAGGGCTTGCCCATCAGGCGCTTGCATCTGCAACTGCGTACCGAGGTCCAAAGGGATGTCATCCGGGATACCGTCGCGTGGAATCTGCTGCCGCATCGCAGGGTTGATGGGTCCGTAAGCGTCGACACAAGCGATCTCAACGCGTTTTTTCTCGCCTGCTGTCAAGCCAGGCATAGCCGTGTCCAACCCCGGAATGATCTGACCCGACCCGACAACGAACTCCAACGGATCACGTCCTTCGGAACTGTCGAAGACGTTACCGTCCAGCAGTGTCCCTTTGTAGTGAATGCGAACCGTGTCGCCTTGCTTGATCTCGGTCATGGGTGGCCTCCGGCCGTTGGGAAATTGAACGGCACAGCCTAGGGTCTGTCACGGCATTGTAAACCCTTCCCTCTTTTGCGTCCCGAACTCTTGTGACACGCTGCGCCTGACCAAGGGAGAAGACTTGATGCCTATCACCACCTGTGTATTCGACGCCTATGGTACGCTGTTCGACGTGGCCGCAGCCGCGCGACAGGCTGCAGCCGAACCCGGATTCGAGAAACTGCAGCAGAAATGGCCCGAGTTGGCTAATAACTGGCGGCTAAAGCAGCTGCAGTATACGTGGCTGCGCGCGATCACGGGTGCGCATGCCGATTTCTGGGACGTCACACAAGATGGGTTGGATTGGGCGCTTGAGGCCTCGGGGCTGGAAGGCGACGCGGTCTTGCGTCAGCGTCTGCTGGACCTGTACTGGCAGTTGCAGGCCTATCCGGAAGTTCCCCAGATGCTGGCCGACCTGAAAGCCGGAGGTTTGCAAACCGCGATCCTGTCGAACGGTTCATTGCCGATGTTGGACGGCGCGGTGCAGTCGGCTGGTATTGGTGACGTGCTGGACGACGTACTTTCGGTCGAAAGCGTCGGCGTCTTCAAACCGCATTCCAGTGTCTACGATCTGGTGCAGAAACGCTTTGGTGGCGAACGGGATAACGTTTTGTTCGTCAGTTCAAACGGTTGGGATGCGGCAGGAGCCAGCGGATACGGATTCGTCACCGCGTGGGTAAACAGAGCCAACGAGCCGATAGACCGCTTGCCTTGGACACCAGCGCATGTACTGTGCGACCTGACGACGATCCCTCAACTCGCTGGGCTTTAATGGCTTTTTTCACCACCTCCGATGACAGACGCCTGTTTTATTCGGATACCGGCGCAGGAATCCCGCTGCTGTGTCTTGCCGGTTTAACCCGTTGCAGCCGGGATTTCTCGTTTCTCGCACCGCATGTCACTGACCTGCGAATGATCACGATGGACTACCGGGGGCGTGGCCAATCGGATCACGATCCGGATTTCATGAACTACAACATCTTTCGCGAATCCCACGATGTGATCGAGTTGTTGGATCATTTGGGCGTTGAGCGCGTGGTCCTTCTTGGCACCTCGCGCGGCGGTCTGATAGCCATGGCGCTGGCGGCCAGCCACCCCGAGCGTCTTTCGGCTGTGATTCTCAACGACGTAGGCCCGGTGATCGAACCCGTCGGCATTGCCAAGATCATGGACTATGTAGGCAAACAACCCGCCTCAAGCACCTATGATGAGGCCGCGAAGACGCTACAGCTTGCAATGGCGCAGCATTTCCCCGGTGTGTCGCTGGACCGATGGCGGCAGCAAGCTGAAATACAGTACGAACAGACCGAAACGGGGTTGGTCCTGCGCTATGACCCCGCGTTACGGACTGCGCTTCTGGATCAGGCAGCGGCTGGTGCTACGCCCGATATGTGGATGTTCTTCGACGCACTGCGCGACATCCCGACCGGAGTTATTCGTGGTGCGAACTCAGACGTCTTGGGCAAGAACACGCTTGATGAAATGCACAGACGCCATCCCGGTCTTATATCCGCCGACGTCCCTGATCGCGGCCATGTGCCGTTTCTGGACGAACCGCAGTCTCTGGACCTTATCCGTAAGGTAATTGGCAAACTATGACGACATTGAAGATGATCGAAGCCGCCGCCGGGCGGTTACAGGGCCACATTCGGGAAACGCCTTTGCTGACCTCGCCTTTTCTGGATGAACTGGCCGGGCGGCGTGTGTTGGTCAAGCCTGAATGCTTGCAGCATACCGGCAGTTTCAAATTCCGTGGCGCTTGGTCGGCGATTTCCGCGCTCAGCGATGCAGAACGGCAGCGCGGCGTGATTGCGTATTCCTCTGGCAACCACGCGCAGGGGGTCGCGCATGCGGCGGCTATGCACGGGACATCGTCGGTGATCGTCATGCCCTCGGACGCGCCACGGCTGAAGATCGACAACACCCGTGCGCTGGGTGGTGAGGTTGTTTTGTACGATCGATCAAACGAGAGCCGAGAAGAAATTGGCGAGGCACTGGCGGCTGAACGTGGCCTAACCCTGATCCGCCCCTACGATGAGCCTCAGGTGATTGCCGGTCAGGGCACAACCGGGCTGGAGATCGCCAGGCAAGCGGCAGCCATGGGCGTGGAACAAGCCGATGTTCTGGTGTGTTGCGGTGGTGGCGGTCTGACCTCGGGGATCGCGCTGGCACTTGAAGGCCACGCACCCGGCCTTCGCACCCGCCCGTGTGAGCCTGAGGGCTTTGATGATGTCAAACGATCCTTGGCCACGGGGCAGATAGAAGGCAACACCGCGACTGCGGGCAATATCTGCGACGCGATCCTGACGCCGCAGCCCGGAAACATCACCTTTCCGATCATGCACCGCCTATGCGGGCCGGGTCTGACGATCACAGAGAAAGAAGCGATGCATGCAATGGCATTGGCGTTTCTACGTTTGAAAATCGTGCTGGAACCCGGAGGCGCCGCATCGCTGGCTTCGGCACTGTTTCGAAAGGATGAAATCGAAGGTGACGCAGTGATTGTCGTGGCGTCAGGGGGCAATGCAGACCCCGAAGTCTTTGGCAAAGCACTGAAATTCTTGACCTGACACAGGTCAATAGTCCAGTCTCTTTGCTACATCAACGTATGACGATAGGGGATTAAGTCATGCAAATCTTGGATATAGGAGAGGTGCGTCTGCACTATCGGGTCGATGGTGATCCGAGCGGCGCGCCCATCGTTTTTGCCAACTCACTAGGTACCGATTTGCGTCTTTGGGACGCGGTGCTGCCTCATCTTCCCACAGGTCTGCGCATCATCCGTTTTGACAAGCGCGGGCATGGCTTGTCGTCACAACCGCCAGCCCCCTATTCGATGGGTGCGTTGGTCCGCGATACCGAAACCCTGCTGGATCATCTGGAGGTTCGGGATTGTGTTTTTGTTGGCCTTTCCATCGGCGGTTTGATCGCGCAGGGTCTGGCCGTAAAACGTCTGGATCAGGTTCGTGCGTTGGTCCTGTCGAACACCGCCGCCAAGATCGGCACGCCTTCTATCTGGCAAGAGCGGATGGATGCGGTTCGGCAAGGTGGTATCGAAGCACTTGCCGATGCGACGATGGAGCGGTGGTTTTCCAGATCATTCCGCGCTTCGCCGGATCACCTGCTGTGGCGCAACATGATGGTGCGGCAGCCAGTAGGCGGCTATCTTGGATGTTGCGCCGCAATTTCTGGCACCGATTTCTACACGCCCACCAGCGGCCTGCGCCTTCCCACACTGGGAATTGCAGGCAGTGAGGACGGATCGACTCCGCCCGACCTCGTGCGCGAAACGATCGACCTGATCCCGGGTTCCAAGTTCGAGCTGATGCGCCGGGCGGGGCACTTGCCCTGTGTTGAACAACCATTGGAATACGCCGCGCTGCTGCGAAGTTTCCTGACCTACATCGGGCATATTTGAAGGAGCAAGATTGTGGCAGATTTTCTGTTGGTCCATGGATCTTGTCATGGCGCCTGGTGCTGGCGTGATCTGATTCCGCCATTAACCGCACTTGGGCATACTGTTCGCGCCATTGACCTGCCAAGCCACGGCTCGGACCCGACACCGATTGCGGATGTCACGTTGGACAGTTGCCGCGACGCGGTGTTGTCAGCCTCTGCGCCGGAGACAATTGTCGTTGGGCATTCCTGGGGTGGTTATCCTGTCAGCGCCGCTGCTGAGGCCGACCCCAAAGCAATGCGCGCGCTGATATATCTGTGCGCCTATGTCCCGCAAGACGGGCTTTCCATGATCGAGATGCGCCGACGTGCCCCGCGCCAGCTCATCACCGACGCAATTGAAAAGTCAACCGATGGACAGGCATACACCGTCAAGCCAGGCGCGGTCCGAGATATTTTTTACCATGATTGCCCGCCCGAAACGGTGCCCTATGCCCTTGCGCGCCTGTGTCCGCAGGCCATCGCGCCGCAAGAGACACCTTTGTCTTTGACCGACAAGTTTGCGCACGTTCCCAAGGCCTATATCCGCGCCACAGATGACCGTACGATCCCACCGGAATACGAAGAGCAGATGAGCCACATCGCACCCGAAGGATTACGCAGGGCGATCGACAGTGCGCATTCCCCGTTTTTCTCGCACCCGCGTCATCTGGCGGAAGTTCTGAATGATCTGGAACAGAGTCTGCCTGCGGCGTAACCAAGCGACGTAAGTGCTTCACAGGTGAACGATGCGTGATAGGGTCCCGGTGAAACTCACGAGCGGTCACCATGCGTTTACCCTTTCTCTTCGTTCTCGGCACGGTCATGATCGATGCGATGGGTATCGGCCTGGTGTTGCCGATCATGCCGGAACTGATTGTCGAGGTTCAGGGCGGCACGCTGGCCGATGCGGCGATTTGGGGCGGAGTTCTCAGCACGGCTTTTGCTGCGATGCAGTTTGTGTTCGGGCCAATCCTCGGCAATCTGTCTGATGCTTATGGACGACGCACGATTCTATTGGTTTCGCTGTTTGTCATGTCCCTTGACTATGTGGTGATGGCGCTGGCCGGCAGCATATGGCTGTTACTGATCGGACGGATTGTCGGCGGTATCACGGCCGCCACCCATGCCACCGCGGCCGCCTTCATGGCAGATGTCTCAAAGCCCCATGAAAAGGCCGCGAACTTTGGCCTTTTGGGCGCGGCGTTCGGTGTTGGTTTCGTGCTGGGCCCCGTGATCGGAGGAGGGCTGAGCGAATATGGCACCCGCGCGCCGTTCTGGGCGGCTGCCGTCTTGTCAGCCCTGTCTTTTCTACTCGGCTTGATGGTGATGCCGGAAACGGTGACCGACAAAACACGCCGTGCCTTCAGCTTGCGACGCGCCAATCCCGTGAACTCTTTGCGCGCAATCGCCGCGCTGCCAGGCATCCGTCCAATGCTGTGGGTTTATTTCCTCTATTCGGTTTCTATCTACGTCTATCCTGCAATCTGGGCCTATTTCACGACTGAACGATTCGGCTGGTCACCCCAGATGATCGGCCTGTCGCTGGGCATCTACGGAATTGGGATGGCCGCTGTTCAAGGTGGCCTGATCCGCCCCGCAACACGGTATCTGGGCGAGAGGGTCACAATTATCTATGGTATGGCGTTTGAGATTGTCAGCTTTTTTCTACTGGCGTTTCTAACCAAAGGGTTCATCGCGCTTATGCTGATCCCCATTACTGCGATCGGCGCTGTTGTCACCCCTGCCCTACAGGCGCTGACGTCCCGGGCGACTCCGGACTCCCAGCAAGGAGAGTTGCAGGGTGTGCTCACCTCACTGCATGCTCTGTCGATGGTAATCTCCCCGCTGGTGATGACGACCGTGTTTGCGCAATTCATAAGACCGGACGCGACATTCTACCTGCCCGGCGCGCCTTTCCTACTTGCCATGTTGCTGATGTGCGCGGGATTCGCGATGTTTTTGCGCGCGCGCCCTGCCGTGGCGTAACAACGACGCATTGATGACGGTTTCTGTCTTGCGGCCTGCGGTTTCCCGCGCCACCGTGCCGAAAAGGGAGCAAATACCAGCATGCAAAAAATAAAAGCCGCCGTATGTCGGGCATTCAACGAACCTCTGGTTATCGAGGATATTCTGATCGCGCCCCCTGCAACGGGTGAGGTTGAGGTAACTCTTGACGCGGTCGCGATTTGCCATTCCGACATCACCTTCGCCAGCGGCGCGTGGGGTGGCCATCTGCCCGCCGTTTACGGGCATGAGGCTGCTGGGGTTGTTACGGCAATCGGTGATGCTGTCGGCGATTTCAAGGTTGGGGATGCCGTCGTTGTCACCCTGATCCGTGCATGCGGGACGTGCCCGTCCTGTGCGGGCGGACAGCCAACCATATGCGAGACACCCTATGATACCGTGAAAGGCCCATTGCGGACCGCGGACAACGGGCCACTGGATCAGGCGATGGCCTGCGGTGCCTTTGCCGAAAAGGTCGTTGTAAGCCACCGGCAGATCGTCAAAATCCCATCGGACATGCCGAAAGATGTTGCCAGTCTGCTGTCTTGCGGGGTCATCACCGGGGTCGGTGCTGCGGTGAATGCCGCCAAGCTTCGTCCGGGTCAGGACGTGGTTGTAATCGGCGCTGGCGGCGTGGGGCTGAACGCCATTCAGGGCGCGCGGCTTGCCGGCGCACGGCGGATCGTGGCCGTCGACATGACCGAGGAGAAGCTGGAAATCGCCAAGGAGTTCGGGGCAACGCATGGTGTGTTGGCCAGCACTCAGCACCCCTGGAAAGCCGCCTTCAAGGCGCTGGGTGGGCGCGGTGCAGACGTGGTCCTGATCACTGTTGGCGCGATCCCGGCCTATGATCAAGCGCCACGATATCTGGGGCGGGGCGGCAAGGCGATCATGATCGGCATGCCGCATTCGGGTGATATGTCCACTTATGAGCCGGTCGTTTTGGCAGCGCTGGGCCAGGGAATCGTTGGCTCTAAAATGGGTGATGTGGTTATTCAGCGCGATATCCCGTGGATGATCGACCTCTATGATCAAGGGCGGTTGAAACTGGACGAGTTGATCTCGGGCCGATGGTCGCTGGATCAGATCAATGAGGCGATTGCGGACACCAAAACCGGATCGGCAAAGCGCAACGTGATCCTGTTCAACAGAGACTGACCAGAAGGGGCTTGGGATGAAACTGCAGGACCTCGACGTCATCGTAACCGCGCCGCCCGCGCCGGGTTGGGGCGGGCGGTATTGGATCTTGGTGAAAGTCACAACCGATAGCGGTATCACCGGCTGGGGCGAATGCTATGCCTCTTCGGTCGGACCCGAGGCGATGCGCCATGTCATCCAGGACGTGTTTGAACGGCATATGCTGGGCGAAAACCCCGAGAATATCGAATTGATGTTCCGCCGCGCCTATTCCAGCGGTTTCACCCAGCGCCCGGACCTGACCGTGATGGGCGCATTTTCGGGGTTGGAAATCGCTTGCTGGGACATTCTTGGCAAAGATCGCAACCGCCCCGTCTATGCTCTGCTGGGCGGTCTGATGAACCAACGAATCCGGGCTTACACCTATCTTTATCCCCTGCCCCAGCATAATCTGACAGATTTCTGGACCTCTCCTGAGCAGGCCGGAGAATGCGCGGCAGAGATGGTGCGCCGCGGGTTCACAGCGGTCAAGTTCGATCCCGCTGGCCCCTACACGATCCGCGGCGGGCATATGCCCGCGATGTCCGATATCTCGATGTCGGTGGCGTTTTGCAAAGCGATCCGCGAGGCTGTTGGGGACAAGGCCGATCTCCTGTTCGGCACCCATGGTCAGTTCAACACCGCAGGCGCCATTCGGCTGGGGCAGGCGCTGGAGCCCTATTCGCCGCTTTGGTTCGAAGAGCCGATCCCGCCCGACATGATCGAGGACATGGTCCGCGTCGCCCGCAACGTCCGCATCCCGGTCGCGACCGGGGAACGCATGACCACCAAAGCCGAATTCGGGGCCGTCCTGCGTGCAGGTGCCGCCGAGATTCTGCAGCCCGCCCTAGGCCGCGCCGGTGGCATTTGGGAGATGAAGAAGGTCGCAGCCATGGCCGAGATATTCAACGCTCAGATGGCACCGCACCTCTATGCTGGACCCATTGAGTGGGCGGCCAATATACATCTGGCGGCATCGATCCCCAACCTGTTGTTGCTGGAAACCATTGAAACCCCTTTCCACGATCAGCTGATCAAGGGTACGTTGCGCGTTGACCAAGGCTTTGTGACGGCCCCTACCGCACCGGGTCTTGGGATCGAAGTAGACGAAGATTTGGCGCGCGCAAACCCTTACTCGGGCGACGGCCTGCATCTGCAAATGCAGGAAGACCCTTGCGACTATGCCAACGGTAACGCGTTTCAGGGTGGCGCACCCGCGACCGAGGGGTAACAAACACCCCCGATTTCGAAGACAATACGGAAAAAGCCTCTGGAAACGCGCAAGTCACCAAGAGAATCTATCATGTTCCCTATCGGTCCAACGATTAATTCGTGACGTATCCCGCGATCACCTGCATCAGCTTGAACGCGGTCGCGGCGTCGTTTTCAACCACCGCCAGGAATTCTTCCTCACCGATCCGCAGGCAGGACAGTTCGGATTCGGCAATCATGGTCAGGGCACGGGGTTCTTTGCGGATCAGGGCCAACTCTCCGACCAATGCCCCCGGTCCGACCTTCGTGATCAGTTGATCAGGGCCTTCCATCTGCGGCAGGTACAACGCAGCCTCGCCTTTGAGCACCACATAGGCGCCATCGGTAGGCTGATCGTCTTTCAGGAACACAACCTCACCCGGTTTTGCATCAAACCATTGCGCACCAAAAGCCAGCAGTCGAATCTGTCTGCGGTCTAGACCCGAAAACAGCGGTGTCTGTTCCAATGCGCGCAGCTTTCGCGCAAGGTCTGCCGAGGCGGCGCTGTCCTCTTCCACGGTCGCATCCCCTTCATCCGAAACCACCCGACCCTGCCGGATTTCGACATAAATGTCGAATACATCGGGGTTTTCGAAGTGATCGTTCAGATAAATCACCGTTGTATCCGGCAGCAATTCCCGCAGGTTTTTGTAAACAGAGACCTGAGTGGCCATGTCAAAACTGGCCAGCGCGTTCTCCAGGATCAGGATATCCGGCTTTTTGATCGTCGCACGAGTAAAGGCCAGAGGTTCGGCAAGAACGGCTGGCAAGTTCTGACCACCGATAGCAACCGGCATGTCATAGATCAGTTCAACCACAAGCGACCGGGCATTGTTTTCGTCCAGAACATCGACGATCAGCTTGCGCGCGTCATCCGACCGTCCGCCCCCAATCTGGCTTACCTTACCGAACAACGCGTTTTCCATCACCGTCAATCCGGGTGCAAACTCGTCCTTATCCAGCGGTACAAAAACATCTTGCAACCGCTCCAACAGTTTCTCGGAATGGCTGTGCCTCAACTCAAGAATGCGATCCTTGAGCTCTCGCGTGAAGGCAGGTCCGATTTGTTCGGCGGAAATCACGAAGGGTACGGATAATAAATTGGCCAACTGCTCATCATCCAGACCGGACACACCTTCGTTCCGTGTCCGCTCGACCAATTCTAACGCGGCCTCGTAAGTGTGGGCCTGTAGCCCGAGTTTGCGGAACAGCGGGTGGTCGGTACCATCGATGCCAAAGATTTGGCGCAGCATCTCGATCACGTCACGGGTCAGGCCGACCAAAGTTTCATCCAGCCCCAATTCGCGCAGTTGTCCAAGGAAAACCGTTTGGTTGGCCAACAGTTCTTGCGTGACCGGAACCCGCGGCGTTGCGAACAGCAGGTTTTCTGCAACAGGCAATGCTGGGTTGTAAGTGCTGCGATCGAATATCAGTGCCTGTTGTTCCAGCCCTGCCTTTCGCACTGCCTGCTGAACCAGAGGCCGCACCTCAATCAATTTGCGCGCCAATTCCGGGTGCTGGGTAGCATCAAAGATTTGCTCGGACCCGCGGCGGAGCAGAGCAGCCCCCGACCCCATTCCATCAATCAGGCGTATCCACCACTCACGCAGCTCTTTCGGGGTGCTCAACCCGGCAAGGGATGGGTCCAGCCATTCGGTGTTGAACGGATCAGAACTGTTACCCGCACGCTGCGTCTCGGCAAAGTCGGGATCATCGTTTCGCATCGTCATGGGCTTTTGCCGTATGGGCATCATGACGTTATCCCCCAGAGTGCCCTGGAACATAACAGGGCGCGACGAGGCATAGCCAATGCGCGCGGCCACCACGGCTTGATGCAGGGTCGAAAGGTTTTCGCCCCCAATCTCAACCCGTCCCGAACTGGGCAGAATTTCCCGCGTTAACAATTCAGCCAGCGCGCGCCTGTCCTCTTCGCTCGGTGCGGCAATACCAACGGTCTTTCCGCCCGTAAAGCTAAGGTTCAGATCATCCAGCACCTGATTTCCGTCCATATCCCGGACGGAAACGCCATCCAGAACGATGTCCCCCTTCAGATTTGGCCGCGTCTTAGGGTCACCTTCGAACAGTTTTTCGTCAGGCATTCCCGGCGGGGCAAAGCGTTCGATGACCACGTCCCACCGCAAAGACATATCCTGCGTCTGATTGTAGTAAGTCAGCAGCTCTTTCCACGGCGAGCTCAGATCCTTGTAGGCTGCAAGCGCCGCCACCAGCGCGCCCAACGAAACCGATCCCTGCAACACCAGAATTCCGCCTACCAGATAGAACATGAAAGGCGTCAGTTGGGATATGAAGTTGTTTATGAACTTCATGAAGAATTTCTTCTGGTAAATCTCGAACCGAATGCCGAACAACCGCCCAAGTTGCTCTGAAATCATCGCCCTGCGGTAGCGCCACCCACCATTCGCGCGCAGGGTCGAAGCCCCGGCGGCGTTCTCGCCGATCTGGCCAGCAAGGATGCGGACTTCTTGAATGCGTTTCTTGTTCAGAAGATTGATCTGGCGTTGCAGTTTGGGAATCAGCCAGGCTTGAAGCGGAATCAGCGCCACGGCGGCCAATCCAAACCACACGCTTTGCAGGAACAGGAACGAAAGGATCGTGATCATCTGCCCGGCTTGCAAGACCGGCTGACTAATTGCATCCCCCATCAGCCCGCCCATCGGCTCACTTTCTGCAGTGATCATCGAGACCATTTCGCCCTGGCTAACCCGTTCGAAATACGGCTGGGGAAACCTGAGCGCACGATTGATCAACTGGTACCGCAGCCGGCGCAGCATCCGTTCACTTAGCACACCCTTCATGGTGTTTATGCGCATCTTCATCAGGCCGTGGGCAAGCACAGCCGCCAGAAACGCGAAACACAGGATCACAAGAAACGTCGTCTGCGTAAGTTCATACCCCAGAAAATCCACGATCGGGCTGGCGGCACCGATTGCGTCGTTGATGATCCGTTTGGGTAGCTCCAATGTCAGATACAGCAGCGGAAATAGCGTAGCGGTCACGGCCAACAGAATGAGCTGATCGCGTTTGGAGTACTTCCAAATAAACTGGAAAATTGAACGTTCTATATAACTTGCCCCTGCTCTGGATCACCGTTCCGATCTTGACGACAGCGCCGAAAATCCAACAGCCTGAATTTATCGCAACCGCGACAGAGGATGCAAATAATTTCCAGTTTGATCATTTATTTGCCGTTTGTGAACTAGTTCATTTGCGCCGCACCACTTTAGCGCCTAAACTTTTCAATGGACGATATCGGGAGGAACAATTTGACTGCCAGCCTGGGCGCAGTGCTATTGATGCTCTGCTTGTTGCAAATCAAGCATATGTTTGCAGATTTCTACCTCCAAACCCCAAAAATGTTGTCAGGTCGTGGCGAATACCTTCATTGGGGTCGTGCGCAGCATGCCGGCGTGCACGTTATCGGATCGGTCATCGTCTTCTTGCTGTTCGGCGCGCCATGGGCATTTATCCTTATCGTTGCCGGACTGGAATGGATCGTGCATTTCAATATTGACTTTGCCAAGGCCAGCTATTCGGACAAAAAACAACTCTCGCCAACGCAGGCCGCGTATTGGCGTGCCGCGGGGCTGGATCAGTTCATGCACAACCTGACCTATATCGCAATGGTCTGGGCGTGGGCAAAATTCGCTGTGTAGCTGGTTAGGCAACTTTCTCAATTGCGGCTGGGCAATAAGCGGCTAACCATTGCTGATCCAATCCATCAAGCTTGGCAGTATCGAAAGCTTTTGCTTCCTCCCAATAGCGCCCAGATGATACAAAATACCCCAGATCCCGCTCCGCCTGAAGTATTCTTTCCATCCCGCCAGTCTTTGGCAGATCGCACACCGCAGGGGTATTTCGATCAACTGATGGAAACAGCAATCGGCTTTCACCTTTTGACAACCTGACGACCCGGCATCCCTGAGCCGCGCCAAACAGGGCCAAGCGCGCTGATTTGGCTTCAAGAGACCGCAAGGTAACATCATCTCGCAACGGGTCCGCTGCTCCGGTTCCGTAGAAATGGGTTTTACCGGTTCCGGGATAGACCATATCACACCCGAAAAACGCCATGACTGAGGGGCGCAACGCCGCCAATGCCCAGTAGCCGGCGGTAAATGCCATTGTTCCGCCCGCATAGACAAATCCGCCAAACCTGTTCTGTGCCGGGACATATTCCTCGGCCGTCACAACCTGCTGATGTGGTGCCAAGCGGCCCGGCTGATTTTGCATTGGGAAATCCTCTGGGTGGATCAGCACGTCCCAATCTGGCCGGATGCGCCACGCGTTGTTGATTGCAACGATGTGGGTAAAGGGGTCGCGCGCCCAAGACTTCGCTTCGACTGCGCTTGGCGCGCTTCCCAGTATCAGAACTCGGTTCATTGGCTCGGTCATTCTGGGCCCCTTTTTGGTTCCCAGAAAGCTTAGAGCGTTTTCCAGGGGCGGCTAGCCCAGAACCGAAAAACTGCTTTCTTCGTTGATCGGGCGTTTGCGGGAATAGAACCCGACATCAATCATCCGCTTGATATAAGGTAGTTCAAACTGCAACGGCTGCGCATCGTGATCTGCGCCGCCCTCGCAATAGTCGATCAGGGCCGCCATCATTTTGCCCGCAATGGGCGCGTTCTTGTACTGGTTCCCGCTGGTGCCGCAGGCCATGTAGAAGCCCCGCAAACTGGATTTATCGTAAATCGGGATCCAGTCTGTCGAGGCATCATACAAGTCCACTACACCGCGTGTTTTGGATGGGATACCAAGGCTGGGAACACGCTGAGCATAGCGCATCGCCTGTGTCGTCCACTGGTCTGTGAAATCGTGATTGTAGTGGAGGTCGTCCTCACACCACTGATGCGGGTCACATTCCGGGTCTTCCGAACCAACAAGGATATGGTTGCCATGTTCGGGGCGGCAGTAACAGGCAATATCGCTGTCCGATACTATGGTTCCGTCATTCTCGAAATCGAAACCCTCGGGCGCGGGTACGTGCACAACCTCTTGCCGAAGCGGGCGTGTTTCGATGGTCATGTCATCTAGAACACCTGCCATCTTGTTTATGATCGCCGACCCCGGCCCGGCCACGTTCACCACAACCTTGGCCCGGATTTCTTCGCCCGAGGCCAGCTTAACGCCAGCCACGCGCCCTTCGTCGATCAATATTTCAACAACCTCGGCGCCGGTGCGAACTTCGGCCCCGTGCTGCTTTGCTGCGTCCATCAGGTTTTGCGCCGACAGGGCCGGATCGGTGACATAGCCCGCCTGCGGCCAGAACACACCGCCCTGCATCTTGCGCCCGTTAGGATGGCCAAATTCCGGATCATCCATGCGTTTGGGCGGGGTGAAACTGTCCAGCGAATAGACCGGCAGACGTTCGGTGATCTTCTCGGGCGACCAGTCCTCGAACGGGCAATCCAGATCGGCGCTGTTCTGTTTGTGTTTTTCCAGCATCCCATTGGCGTCGGTTTTCATAACCAGGCAACCCGTTTCGCGGAACTGCGCCAGATTGGCATCTGCGGGCAGCCCCAGATACTCAGCCCAATCCCGCCAATAGTGATAGCCCTCCCACGCAAAGGCGGTGCCGTCGAAGGTTGAATAATGCATACGAATGATCGCGCATGATCCAGCGGTCGAGCCGTGGCCGACCTGGCTGTTGCGGTCAAGCGATAGGATCTTCCACCCGGCCTTGGCCATTTCGAACGCCACGGCGGCGCCAATGACACCTGTACCGATGATGATTGCGTCTGGTTGGCTCATTCTGTGTCTCCTTCCCAATAGCGCTTTGAATAGGCGCTGAATTCCTCGACTTCATCGGGCTTTGGCTCAACCCCCGTAAAGACGTATAGATAGTGCGGCACCATCGACAACCGCGTTTCCATCGGCTCGTTCAACTGGGCAAGATCGTAACCGATTTGCATGTAGTACAGCACACGCGCGCGAGTCTCGGCCTCGACCTCGGAATAGCCGTACCGGGTGAACATCGCGTGCAAAGCCTGAAGACGCCGGGCGTCCGACTGATCCAGCGCACGCCGCACTTTACCCGATTTACGCGCCCAGTCCCGCACGGCAAAATCCAGCGCTGTATCAAAGAGTTCAGTGTTCACCACACAACGATGAACATTGCAAACCGCCCCTGTGATCGTATCCGCAGGGGCTTCGGCCTGTGCGACAAGCGCAGCGGTGTTGGTCGCGTGCCACCGCGCCAGCAAAGCATCCAGCAGCTCTTGCCGCGATTTGAAATACCAATAGAAAGAGGACCGCGACACCGCCATCCGCTCGGCCAGATTCAAAACCTTGATCTGATCCACACCGTCCGAGATCAGCACATCCATCGCCACGTTCAGCCAGTCGTCACGTGTGACCTTGATATTACCGACCAACGGCTCGGCTTTTGGGTCGTCCCGGTGCAGGATGGGTTTGGTGTTCATTCAACTCTCCGGCGGCGCGCCACCTTCGGACGTGCGGCGCGCGATCAAGTCCTGCAAGGCACCTATTCGGTCACTGTCTGTCGGCGGTGCCTTAAACTCATCCAGAATCTGTTTCCAGACAGCCGTTGCACGATGATTGGCATCAACCGATCCGCGCTCGGTCCAGGTTCCGAAATTGGCATAGTCGTGCACGTGCGGCTGGTAGAATTCGGTATTGTACCGTTCCATCGTTTGGCTCGACGCAAAGAAATGACCGCTGGGCTCGACCTCTCGCAACGCAGTGTCAAAGCCGATCTCGGCCGTCCCAGCCTGTGCCCCGGCGCAAAGCTCGGCGACCATGTTCAACACCTCAGCGTCACAGATCAGTTTCTCGAAGGACACGGTCAGCCCGCCTTCAAGCCACCCGGCAGAGTGGATAACAACGGATGCCCCGGCCATCAGGCAACCCCACAGGCCAAACTGATTTTCATTTGCAGCCTGCACATCGTTGATGTTCGACGCCGACCCGGCCGCAGATCGCCACGGCAGGCCCAAATGCCGCGCCAATTGTCCCGCCGCAAGTGACGCTTGAAAATGCGAGGGCGTTCCGAAGGCCGGCGCACCCGATTTCATGTCTACGTTGCTGGTGAAAGTTCCATAGCAAACAGGCGCGCCAGGGTTGGCCAGTTGGGTCAGTGTCAGAGCCGCCAAGGCCTCGGCATGGGACAGGGTAATTGCACCTGCCACGGTAATCGGAGCCATTGCACCCATCAGAGTGAATGGCGTAATGATCGACATCTGACCATGTCGGGCAAAATCGATCAGGCCCTGCGCCATCGGAATATCCAGCGTCCGCGGGCTGTTGGTGTTGATGATCGTATAACAATGCGCGTTGCCGCGGAATTCGTCATCCGACAACCCCCGCGCCGTTGAAAGCATCTCAAAGCAATCCATCACTTGCGGCGTCCCGCGCGAGAAGAAGAACGGGAACTTGTCGGTCAGCTCCATCTGCGCCTGTGTCGTGAAATAATGGCGCAGATGGGTCGGTACATCCTGCGGCTCGACCTGCGGTGAGATCATCTGGAACACGTCGAAGTGATGCGTCAGCTTCAGAAATTCCAGATAGTCCTGCCCGGTTGCGGGCCGGCGACCGCGTTCCAGATCGGTGGCGTTCGGGGCCCCTGCACCCGGCTGAAACACAAGGCTGCCCAGTTCCAGTGTAAAGTCGCGATGGCGCGCACCCGCACGGCACAAGATGGATTTCGGGGCTGACGCAACCGCCGCATCGACAATCTCGCGCCCGATGAAGACCATTTCGCTGTCCTCATCCACACGCGCCCCGCCCGCAGCAAACAACCGACGCGCTTCGGGCAACAATACCTTGACACCAAGTTCCTGAAGCGTCCGCAGAGCGGTTTCATGCATGTCCGCGATATGCTCTGCCTTAAAAACCTCCATCTGCGGGAAGGGGTTTTTTAACTGGCGGTAATTCACGTCGCGGCTGGGCGGAGGTGCAGCTTCGGCGCTGCGCCCACGCCGACGTCGACCACGCTCGGACGTTTGTGAGATCACCATCAGCCCCTCATCGCCTTGCCCTGCGGATCGTATGGGGACGCAGCGATGACGCGCGCGGGGCGTTCAACGCCGACCACGTGCACGGTCACCGCTGTGCCCGGTTCAGCCTTGTCGCGATTTACCAGCGCCATCGCCAGCGACTTGCCGGTGTAATGCCCATAGCCGCCCGAGGTCACGAAACCTACGCGATCCTCACCCGACCAGATCGGCTCGTACCCGCTGGCATCGGCGTCTAACGCGTCCACCTCCAGTGTCACCTGCACTTGCGCGGGGCCATTGCCGTCACGCTCGGCCAAGGCAGCCTCTTTGCCAACAAAATCCTTGTCCCAGTCGATCCAGCGATCCATTCCGGTCATCCCCGGCGTGTAAAGCTGCGTGAATTCTGCAGACCAGATGCCGAAACTCTTCTCCAACCGGGTTGAAAGCATCGCATTGAAGCCGCATTCGCGGATCCCTTCGCCTGCACCCGCTTCAAGCAGCATCCGGCGCAGTTTGACGTGGTCACCATAACGACAGTTGATCTCATACCCTTTTTCACCCGTCACCGACATGCGTGCAACGCGGGCGCGGACCAGCCCGATATCGAACTCTCCGCACCCCATGAATTTAAGGCCCGAGATGTCCTGTTCAGCCAGTTTCTCAACCACGGTCTGCGACTTCGGTCCAACAACAGCAAAGCCACAATATTCCTCACCCAGATCGCGGACGTTAACGCCCTTGATCATGTGATCGTCGAACCAACGCATATGCCAGGCGCGCAGGTAGTAGCTGCCCATGATCCACCACGTGCCATCGCCCCAGTTGAGCACAGTCAGATCACCCTTGAGACGCCCGTTCTCGCCCAGCATCGGGGCCAGCTTGGCCCGCCCCGGCGCGGGTAGTTTTGAGGCCATCACCTCATCCAA
The DNA here is from genome assembly GCF_056159225.1 of Ruegeria sp. AWH4_226. Taxonomy (NCBI): domain Bacteria; kingdom Pseudomonadati; phylum Pseudomonadota; class Alphaproteobacteria; order Rhodobacterales; family Roseobacteraceae; genus Ruegeria; species Ruegeria sp. AWH4_226. The sequence continues at coordinate 1,880,170 of NZ_JBSWUU010000001.1, forward strand.
CCAGGCTTCGGCATTCGGGCCTGAGACCTCGAACCGTGAAAAGCCCGAGATATCCAGCAGGCCCGCGCCTTCGCGGATCACCTTGCATTCCTCGGCCACGATGTCATGCGCGTTCGACCGCTTGAGAGTCGGCGTTTCCTCAAACCCTTTCGGCGCGAAATAAAGCGGCACCTCCAAATCCCAGCTGACGCCCCACTTGCAGCCCGCGTCGGTCATCGCGTCATGGGCCGGGGCCATCTTCAACGGACGACCCGCAGGCAATTGCTCGTTCGGATATGTCATCACGAAACGGCGCGAATAGAACTGCCCCGTGGTTTCACGGATATACCGCTTGTTCTGCGCGAAATCGCCATAGCGCGCCACGTCCATCGGCCAGGCATCGGCCTCTGGCTCACCATGGATCATCCATTCGGCCAACGTCTTGCCAACACCGCCGCCCTGCAAGAACCCGGCCATCACGGCACAGGCCGACCAGTATCCGCGTTTGCCGGGCACCGGACCGACCAGAGGGTTGCCGTCAGGCGAGAAGGTAAACGCACCATTCACCCATGTCTTGATGCCAACATTCTGAATCGACGGATAGCGTTCAAAGCCAAGCGTCAGTTCGTTCTCGATGCGGTCGAGCTGTTCCTGAAACAGCTCCTCACCATAGTTCCACGGGGCGCCGTCCATGGCCCAGTGTTCGTGGTCGACCTCATAGATGCCGACCAGGACCCCCTTCTGGTCCTGCCGCATATAGGTGAAGCCTTCGAGGTCCACGGTCATCGGCATCTCAAACTCTGCCTCGGCCACCTCGGGCACCGAATCCGTGATCAGATAGTGGTGCTTGAGCGGAGAGACCGGCAACTCGACACCCGCCATACGGCCCACCTGCTTGGCCCAAAGACCCGCCGCGTTGACCACATGTTCACAGGTAATTGTGCCTTTGTCGGTCACGACCTGCCAACCATCCGCGGTCTGCGTCAGACTTTCGACCTTGGTTTCCTCGTAATACTCCGCGCCCCGCTTCTTGGCCGCCGTGGCATAGGCCTGCACGGTACCAGTTGTGTCAATGTATCCTTCACGATCCGCCCACATGGCACCTAGTACACCGTTGGTGGACATGATCGGGCAGCGTTTCTGCGCCTCTTCCGGGGAAAGCAGCTCGCAATCATCAATGCCAATGGACTGGAAGATACGGTAGTTGGCCTGCAGCCATTCCCAGCGCTCCGGAGTGCCAGCCAGCGTCAAACCGCCAGTCATGTGCAAGCCGATATTCTGGCCGGATTCCTTTTCAATCTCGCTGAGCAGATCAATCGTATAGGCTTGCAAAGACGCCATGTTCGGATCGGCGTTCAACGCATGGATACCTCCGGCGGCGTGCCAGGACGAGCCGGACGCCAGACGCCGACGTTCCAGCATCACAACATCCGACCAGCCGAACTTGGCCAGATGATACAGAACCGAGGCACCAACAACGCCGCCTCCAATGACCACAACGCGATACTGAGATTTCATTCTGCCTTCTCCTGCGTGACTCGGGAAGGACGCTAGACCCACTGTTCACTTCTGTCTAGACATTAATGTACAGTTCCGACCGCGCGTAATGTTTCCGTGAACGCAGCGTGTCTAGAGTTGGGCGCTGGCCCGTGCGCTGACCTTTTCAAACCACGCAAGAGAGGCTTTGTTTTCCTGCGGAATACGTTTTTTTATGACGCGTGCGAAGTCGACAAAGACAAAGGCTGTAATATCGGCCAGCGTGAATTCAGACCCTGCCAAGTAGGTGCTTTGCGACAGTCGCGTCTCCAGCAAGTCAAAGAACTGGTCAACCCGCGCTGTTCCGCGCTGCGCCAGTTCGGGGATTTGCGCGTGATTTACAGCGCCGGGAAGCGCCCGGTTGGCAAAGGCAGGGTGCGTGTTGCGCAAGGTTTCGGCGATGGGAAGGCCGCCCTGTTGCTCAACAATGCTGTTCCACATCAGCACCATCCCCTTTTCATCCGGGGTGCGCCCCATCAAGTGTGGTTCGGGAAAGCGCGCCTCAAGATAGGCCGCGATACCCAAGTTTTCCGTCAGCACAGTGCCGTTATCCGTGACCAGCACGGGCAGGGTTGCATTCGGATTGACCGCCTTAAACGCGTCGCTGAGTTGTTCACCCTTGGCGATCGAGATTTCGCGGGTTTCAATCTTCAACCCTTTTTCCGCGATGAACATGCGCGCACGACGCGGGTTAGGAGCGGTTGAGCAATCGTAGAAAAGCATGGGGCGCTCCTTCAGGTCAGCGGCGGTAGACAAAACAACGACCCGGAACCGCACCGGGCGGCAGGGGCAATTCGGTCAGGTCGTCGAAATACATCCGGTCACTGGACACCATCATACCCCCCTTCGCCAGCAAGGGCTCAACAAGGGGTGAGATGAACCTCGCGAAGGCATCATTCTTTTCCCTGTTATGACCACCAAGATCTGCGTGAATCAGGCTTGCAGTGTCTCCAAAGCGCGCCAAGGCGGCCGGCAATGTCTCGCGCACATCGCCAAGAATCACCTGATCCTCGGGTGGAGTCGATTCTGGATGCGATGCTACCGCGCGTTCAAACACATAGACCGGGCGCTTGTTAATATACTGCAGCATATGGTGGTACGTACGCCCGTTGCCCAATCCCAATTCAAACACCGGGCCAGCCATGCCGCGCGTTTCAGCGATGGCAAAGTCCAGACAGGCGCGCTGAGACACCATTCGATCAATGAACAGATCCAGGCGGCTTTGGTCGTCGGGCACGGGAAATCTCTCCTTGATATCAACTGTCTTGCCAGATGGGCTCGACGTTGCCCGTGATGGCAAATCTTCAAGTATTTGTGTAGTCAATTTGGTGTCCTTTTCACGATTCCGCGACATTTCGGGTGAAGAACGGGTTTGACTAGCGTGCATCAACCGCGCGAAACTGACGGAAAAAACACAGGGAGTTGATCAAGCCGATGCCGACATACGGCCGAACGGGTGGAATACCCGCATGACAGCGTTGTTGTCTGTACGTGATTTAAGCATCGGTTTTGGTGCGGGTGAATCCGTTGTCAAAGGCGTGAGCTTCGATGTGGCGGCAGGTCAAACGCTGGCACTTGTCGGAGAGTCCGGGTCCGGAAAAACCATATCATGCCGCGCCGCCCTTCGGATTTTGCCACGTACGGCGCAAATTCGCAGCGGCACGATCACGTTGAACGATTCAAACGGTTCGGTCGATCTGACCAGGATCAGCGAACGCCAGATGCGGGATATCCGCGGAAACAGGGTCTCAATGATCTTTCAGGAGCCGATGCGGTCCCTGTCCCCGCTTCACAAGATCGGCAACCAAGTCAGCGAAGTTCTATGGTTGCACCGTGGCGCATCCGAAGCGCAGGCCCGCAAAGAAGTTTTGAACCAGTTCGATCGTGTCGGCTTCCCCGACCCGCAACGCGCTTATGACTCGTACCCGTTCGAATTGTCCGGCGGCATGCGGCAGCGTGCCATGATCGCGATGGCGATGGTCGCGCGCCCCGAACTGCTGATCGCGGATGAGCCGACGACCGCGTTGGACGTGACAACGCAGGCGCAGGTGCTGGGCCTGATCAAAGAGTTACAGCGCGAAACCGGTATGGCTCTGATCCTCGTGACCCACGATCTTGGCGTCGTCGCCAACATGGCCGAACAGGTAGTTGTCATGCACAAGGGGCGCGTCATGGAGTCGGGGGCCGCGGCCCCGATCCTGACTGCGCCAGCACACCCTTACACCCAACAATTGTTCAACGCCGCGCCCGGAATTCCAGATGAGGACGCGGTCGGCATCCCCATGTCCGATGAAGACCTGATCCTGGAAATGAAAGGCGTCTCCAAAACCTATACCATGCGCTCCAGCAAGGGCTGGCAGGGTGAGAGGCTGATCCATGCCTGCCGGGGTGTCGACCTGAACCTTGCCCGCGGCAAGACGCTTGCTATCGTGGGTGAAAGCGGATCGGGCAAGACAACGGCGGCCCGAATCGCACTGGGCGCCGAACTGCCCGACCCCGGGGGCGAGATATTGTTCCGGACCTCAGCAACCGAAGACCCGATCACGGTGCACCACATGACGCGCGCCCAGCGCACCGCCTTTCAACGCAACGCGCAGATGGTATTTCAAGACCCTTACAGTTCGCTCAGCCCACGCATGCGTATTCAGGACGCCATGACCGAGCCGTTGGAGATTCACAGGATCGGAACGACATCCGATCAGCGGGACAAGGCCGCCGATATGCTTAAGCGGGTGGGTCTGAACGCTGACATGCTGAAACGCTATCCACATGCGTTCTCCGGCGGTCAACGGCAGCGTCTTTCCATCGCGCGCGCAATGATGCTGGACCCGCAGCTTATTGTCTGCGACGAGCCGACCTCGGCATTGGATGTATCCGTTCAGGAACAAATCCTGACGCTTTTGGAACACCTGCAGGACAGTCTGAACCTGTCTTATCTGTTCATTTCTCACGACCTCGCCGTGGTTGCCCGCATCGCCGATGAGGTCGCTGTGATGCGCCGGGGACTGGTCGTTGAGCAAGCACCGCCCGAGACGCTTTTCTACAACCCCCGCCATCCATACACCAAGGCGCTGATTGCAGCCCAACCGGAACCTGACATCAACCGACCCATCAACCTGAAACTGGTTGCGTTGGGCGCAGGTTCACCTGACAGTTGGGATGACGCCTTCCGATTAACCGACTCCGTGATACCTTCACTGGTAGAGATGGAGCCCGGCCATAAGGTAAGATGCCATGTTTAAGACCACTCGCCCCATTTTTCTGGCTGCCGTACTGGCTGTCACGGGGATAATGCCCGCCACGGCAGACACTCCCACCCCGATAGAAGGGCAATTCTGGTCTTCTGAAGTGAACGCAGGACATTTGCCGCCGGTTCAGGAACGGCTGCCCGCCGAACCGCTGGTTGTTGATCTGGCTGCGAAGGGTCGCGAATTCGGAACGCCGGGCGGCACCTTGCGGACGATGGTGACCCGGTCAAAGGACATCCGTCAGATGGTCGTGTACGGCTATGCCCGTCTCGTTGGATTTAACGAGAAGTACGAGCTTGTGCCCGATCTGTTGGAATCTTTCGAAAACGAGGACAACCGCAAGTTCACCCTGAATCTGCGCGAAGGACACAAGTGGTCGGACGGATCGCCCTTCACCTCGGAGGACTTTCGCTATTGGTGGGAAGATGTTGCCAATAACGAACTTCTGAGCCCCTCTGGTCCGCCGGATTTTCTAATCGTCGAGGGTAAAAGTCCGACCGTTTCCTTTCCCGACGCCACTACCGTAGTTTTCGAGTGGGATGATCCCAATCCAAAATTTCTTCAATCTCTGGCGCAGGCCCGACCGCCATTTATATACCGCCCTGCCGAGTTTCTAAAAAAATATCATGAGAAATACGCGGACGCCGAAGAACTGGCCTTTCTGGTCGACGATGCACGCGTCAAAAGCTGGGCGGCGCTGCACAACAAACTGGACAACCTGTACAAATACGACAATCACGAATTGCCGACGCTCCAACCTTGGCTGAACGCAAGTTCGGGTAAGAAAATCCGCCATAACTTTGTACGAAATCCGTACTACCACCGTATCGATAGCAATGGCGTGCAACTGCCTTATATCGACGTGGTCGAAATGGAGATCGTCGCTCCGGGTCTCGTCGCGGCCAAGGCAAATGCAGGCGAAACTGATCTTCAGGGTCGCGGGCTGTCCTTCCGCGATGCATCAATCCTGAAAAAGGGCGAAGAGGTCGGAAACTACAAAACGCTGTTGTGGAAAACCGGCGTCGCCTCGCAAATTGCGATCTATCCAAACCTGAACTTTGCCGATGAGACATGGCGAGAGGTTTTGCGTGACGTGCGTGTTCGCCGTGCCCTCTCGCTGGCCATCGACCGCAAGACGATCAATCAGGCGCTGTATTTCAAACTGGCACAACCCGGTGCGATGTCGGTGTTGCCTGCTTCTCCGTTTTACTCCGAGAAGAATGCCCAGGCTTGGGCGCAATACGATATCGAACAAGCCAACGCGCTGCTTGATGAGGCCGGCTTGTCCGAGCGTGACAAAAGCGGGATCCGCTTGCTTCCCGATGGACGCCCGATGGAACTGATCATCGAAACAGCGGGTGAACGGCAAGAGGTTGAGAATGCCCTGCAAATCGTTACCGACACCTGGCGCGAGATTGGCGTTGATCTGGTGATGCGCCCGCTGGATCGGGACATCCTGCGCAATCGTGTTTTTGCGGGCAACACCATGGCCTCGGTTTGGTATGGCTGGGATGATGGAATTCCGCAGACCCACACCTCGCCCGCCTATCTGGCACCGACAGATCAGGTCTTTCTGGCCTGGCCCAAATGGGGCCAGTACCACCAGACAGGCGGGGATGTCGGCGAAGCGCCCGACATGCCCGAGGCCGAGCGTTTGATGAAATTGGCCCATGACTGGGAAATTGCCACAACAAATGAAGAGCGCGAGGCCGTCTGGACCGAAATGCTGAACATTCACGCCGATCAGGTGTACGCAATTGGCATCCTCAACGGCGCACCGCAGCCGATCGTGGTGTCCAACCGTCTGCGCAACGTGCCTGACCAGGCCATGTGGGCGTGGGAACCTGGCGCCCATTTTGGCGTTCATCGACCAGACGAGTTTTTCTTCGTCGACTGATCAGGAGCAGCTAAATGGTTATGCTGCGTTATGCAGTCTATCGCTTTTTCACGATGCTGCTGACGCTGTTGGTGGTGTCGGTGCTGATCTTCGTGATCATCAATCTGCCGCCCGGCGACTATCTCAGCAATCAGATCGCTGAACTTCAGGCCTCGGGGCAATCTGCCGGCGTACAAAAGGCTGAATTTCTGCGTAAGGAATATGCGCTGGACCGGCCAATTTGGGAACAATACCTCATCTGGATGGGATTCTGGCCCGGTCCACACGGGTTTGATGGCCTTCTACAAGGCAACTATGGCTGGTCTTTTGAATTCGACCGCCCCGTGGCCGAGATCGTTGGCGATACGCTGTGGCTGACCGTTGTGGTCAACTTGGCTGCGATCCTTTTTGTGTATGCCGTTGCGCTGCCCCTGGGTGTCATCGCTGCGGCGCGCTCACGGACGTGGATTGACTATACCTCAGCCTTTGTTGGCTATCTTGGTCTGGCCACGCCAAACTTCTTGCTGGCACTGATCCTGTTCTATTACGGCCACCAGTATTTCAACCTCCCCATTGGCGGCCTTATGGATCCATCATTCGAAGGCCAGCCAATGAGCTGGGACAAGCTGAAATCCATTCTGGTCCACCTGATCGTCCCGACCTTTGTGATCGGTACATCCGGTGCATCGGCCATGATGCAGCGCCTGCGCGCCAATATGCTGGACGAGCTAGGCAAACCGTATGTAGAAACCGCAATTGCCAAAGGTATGTCACCCTCGCGGATGTTGACGAAATACCCGCTGCGCGTGGCCTTCAATCCGTTTGTTGCCGATATCGGCAATCTGTTGCCGTCGATGGTATCCGGCTCAGTTCTTGTGTCGGTCGTCCTGGGCCTGCAAACTATCGGCCCAACCCTGCTGACGGCGCTGAAAACGCAAGATCAGTTCCTGTCTGCGTTCATTCTTATGTTCGTGGCGCTGCTGACTCTGATTGGTACCATGATCTCTGACATCCTGCTGGTCATGCTCGACCCGCGCATCCGATACGAGGGGCGAGACGCATGACCCAACGTCCAGATGGTCGCTTTGTCGACGACGCCCCATTCGACCCGGATGCCGCCCTGCAACAGCTTGAACGCGCCGATCTGGACGCGCCGAACTGGGTACTCGTCTGGCGTAAGTTCAGAACCCACAAACTGGGCCTGATCTCGGGCATCTTTTTGCTGCTTTGCTATCTTATGCTGCCATTTGCCGGCTTCATCGCTCCCTACGGGCCGAATGAACGCAACGGTGAGCACCTCTATGCTCCACCGCAAAGCGTCAATTGGTTCTACGAGGGTAAGTTCATCGGGCCCCACGTTTTCCCCATCGTGGCCGAGGCGGATTTGGAGACCTTTCAATGGAAGTTCGTCCCCGACCTTGAAGACCCGCGTCCGATCAAATTCTTCTGTGAGGGGGCCGAATACAAACTGGCCGGGTTTATCAGATCGGACACCCATCTTTTCTGTCCTCCGGAAGGCGCAACACTGTTCCTCTGGGGTTCTGACCGTCTGGGTCGCGACATTTTCAGCCGCATCCTCTACGGGGCGCAACTGTCATTAACCGTTGGCCTGATCGGTATCTCGGTATCTTTCTTTTTGGGCATCATATTCGGCTCGATGGCGGGGTATTTTGGAGGCAAGATCGATTGGGTTATCAACCGCGTGATCGAGGTTCTCCGCTCGTTGCCGGAATTGCCACTTTGGCTGGCCCTGTCCGCTGCGGTGCCTTCGAACTGGAGCCCTGTCGCCGTGTTCTTTATCATTTCGATCATCCTCGGCATTCTCGACTGGCCCGGCCTGGCCCGCTCTGTCCGCGCCAAATTCCTGTCCCTGCGCGAGGAGGAATATGTGCGCGCGGCCGAGATGATGGGCGCAAGCTCGGGTCGCGTCATTCGCAAGCACCTGCTGCCGAACTTCATGTCGCACCTCATCGCGTCCGCCACCCTGTCGATTCCGGCAATGATTCTTGGGGAAACCGCGCTCAGCTTTCTTGGCCTTGGCCTTAGAGCGCCTGCGGTCAGTTGGGGCGTAATGTTGAACGACGCGCAGAACCTCGCTTCGATCGAGATCTATCCGTGGACGGCAATCCCAATGCTGCCGATCATCGTCATCGTCTTGGCCTTCAATTTCCTCGGCGACGGTCTGCGCGACAGTTTGGATCCATATCAACAATGACCTTGATGTCCGCCCTTCCCGCATCAGACAGCTACAAGTCGATTGGCAAGGGCGCACGACCAAGCGTCTTTGCTGTAAGTGAGCTGGCAACCGCGAGCTTCGCCGCCGTAGGACAGGAACTGGCGCGTCTTGTCAGCGCGTTGAACCTTGCGCCCAAGGCACCTGAGGTTTCTGTCGATCACCGATTGGCCTCACTGTGGTATGGGTTTTCTTTCAAGCCCGACGGGTGGGAGATGCCAAGCCTTTGGGATGCGGTGGCCGGAGATTATCAGGCGTCTGACGGTTGGATCAGGCTGCATACCAATCTGCCGCGCCACAAAGCAGCCGCTCTGAAAGTGCTTGGTGTTCCGGGCAATCGCAATGCTGTGTCCCAAGCTTTGAAAGAGTGGTCCGTCGCGGACCTGGAAACTGCGATCGTGGCCGAGGGCGGTGTGGCTGCAGCCATGCGCAGCCGTGTGGAATGGCTTGAGCATCCACAGGGTCGCGCGGTCTCCCGCGACCCGCTGATTGGCTGGCACAGCCCCCGTCGTATCGAGGTGCGAGACCGCCCCGAGGCAACAGCCCAACGGCCACTATCAGGCTTGCGGGTTTTGGACCTTACCCGCGTTCTGGCGGGGCCGGTCTCGACCCGAACGCTTGCTGGTTTCGGGGCCGAGGTTCTGCGTGTCGATCCCCCCGGATGGGACGAACCCGGCGTGATCCCGGATATCTCATTGGGCAAACACTGTACGTATTTGGACCTGAAATCACCAGTCGGCATGAAAAAGCTGGAACACTTGCTGTCACAGGCGGATGTGTTCGTACACGGCTACCGGCCGGGCGCTTTGGACGCGCTGGGTCTGCCAAAGACCAAGCGGGATGATCTGGCACCGAACCGGATTGAAGTCACGCTGAACGCCTACGGCTGGCAGGGGCCGTGGTCGTCCAGACGCGGCTTTGACAGTCTTGTGCAAATGAGCGCAGGCATCGCCGATTCTGGCCGCGCCTGGGCCAAGGCAGATAAACCAACACCGCTGCCGGTTCAGGCGTTGGATCACGCGACAGGCTACCTGATGGCTGCCGCGGTCCTGTCTGCACTGGCCGAGGCCGCCTCTGGCAATTCCATAATGCTCGCACAGTTGTCTCTGGCCCGGACCGCAGATCTATTGGCCGCGCTGGCGAAATCAGACACCTCAGAAGAGATCACGGACGCGACGCCCGCAGACTATAATCAAAAGCCCGAAGCGTCGGGCTGGGGGCGTGGCCATCGCTTAAAACCGGCATTGACCGTCGGGGCCGCAAATATGCGTTGGGCCTTGCCCGCCGAAAAACTAGGCACATCTCAACCCGTCTGGTCATCGCTTTCCGGCTAGCGCAACCGCCGCGCGGTACGCGCGGCGCGGCCCAACGCTTTGCGGGGCGTCTCGCCAGAGACGCACACCAAAGGGGCGGGAGAGCCCCGCTAGCGGTCATCGCCTCCGGGTCCGATATCGTCCAGGTAATCCTCATCAATGGCTGCCTGAACCGCGCCCGTGACCGCTTCGCGTTGCTTGGGCGTCAGATCCTCTGGCTCTTTGCCTTCAGCAAGCCGAACGGTGACTTCACGGTGAGCGAAATTGATACCTTCCCGGGCAAAAAGCTCGCGGATTTCCTGATAGACCTTCTTGCGCACCAACCACTGATCCCCCGGCTTGGTCATGAATTTGACCCGAATGATCATCGCTGAATCCTGCATCTCGATCACGCCCTGCGATTTCAACGGCTGGATAAAATTCTCACCGATCACCGGGTCACTCAGCAACTCCTGACCCAGTTTCTTGATCAGCTTCCGCACCTTTTCGACATCGGTGTCATAAGTCACCCGCAGCGGCAGTTTCATGATTACCCAATCGCGGGAATAGTTGGTCAGCACCTTGATCTCACCAAAAGGTATCGTGTTTAGCGCGCCCAAGTGATGCCGTAACTGGAACGACCGGACCGAGATCTTTTCGACCGTTCCTTTGACATCACCAATGTCGATGTATTCGCCTTTCCGAAACGCATCGTCCAACAGGAAGAACGCCCCCGAAAAAATGTCCCGCACTAACGTTTGCGAGCCGAACCCCACTGCCAGTCCGACCACACCGGCACCTGCGAACAACGGGCTGACATTAATGCCCAACTCCATCAGAACAATAAGAACGATGGTGACGACAACCACGGCCAGGATCGCCCCGCGGAACAACGGCAGCAGCGTTGCCAAACGGCTTTGCCCCCCCTCACCGCCCTCATCACCCAATTCGGCCTCTTCACTGCCGTCATCAATCTCTTCCGCGATTTTCGAGTCGATCCAGATGCGGAAGAAGTGGAACAGGATGTAGCCGATGAACAAGATCGTCATCACGTCCAGAGCCCGGTCAATCGGCAGGTCTTCGGTCCAGTCAATTCCGGGATTCCAGATCACGACCAACGCATACAGGCCGACAACGAAGGCCAGTATTCCCGCCACACGGCGAGCGAGGTCCTCATATGTCAGGATCGATTGCTGCTTCATGTCTGACTTTGGTTTTTCGACGGGTTCATCGATGTCCTCGGCCGCGTCCGCGTTCATCCCGTCCATCTTGCGGTTGCGATCAAAATAACGCTCGAGCAGGTAGTTCATCGCCCCATATGCAACAACCACGGACATGAAGATCGCATAGCTGCTGGCGACGATCGGCAGCGAATGCTCATGCTCCAGAACCAGATCAACCGCCAGTTTGAACCAACTGAAAACAATATAGACGATCACGACCGGCGCCCACGCAAATGAGACAAAGCGTAATAACCACGAAACCCGATCCGGTGACCGACCACCCCTAATGGCATTGGAAATCGCCCGAGCGTTGAACAGGATCATCAAAACGTTGCCCAGCGCGCCGACCATGGTCAGGCTGCCATAAACCATCGCATAGATGTTGTAGTTCAATCCAAAATCAGCAACCCAGGTCGAAAACAGCACGACCGAGATATCATAAGTCGCAAGCGCCGACGCCCAGATATACAGGCGTTTCGCATCACGATCGGAAAATGGCGGCAGCCGGTATTGGCTGAGATAGGGCGACAACACCATCCGCCACAGGTCGGACACGGTGCGCGACAGGAAGAACGCGGTGAAGATCGCCGTGACCGTGAACTGGATCGAAATGTCTTCAGCCTCACCAAAGATCAAGTACCCCACGATCAGCGCCATCACCATCGCAAAGACAGTAGCGCCTATGCCCATGAAGAACCGGAACACCAGGAAGGGCATTTTTTCGCGATACCCTTTCGGGTCTTCCTTGGAGCGCGCGACCACGAAACGGCGCGCGATGCGCTTGCCGTAGATTTCTGCAGACAACCAGCGCCCCAGCAGCAGGAACAGAATGTTCCAGAACAGGACTTCAAGATATGTCTGAATCCGGCCATCCGGGCTGGTTTGTCGCAAAATGTACTGCACTTCGAAAATTGAGTACGGCAAAGCTTGCAAGCGCGCATGCATGGATGAACGAAAATCCGACAACCTTTCTTGCGCTTTCATCAGCTGCGACCCGCTTCCCATGGGATCGAGAGTTTCAGGCGTAGCACCATCTTCTTGAATGCCCGAAGCCACGACTTGCCCGGTGCTGTCTATAACAATCACGCTGGCGCCAGATTCGGTTGCGGCCCGGATCGCGGCGGACAGATCGCTATCCGTGTTCGTATCGGACTCGGTGGCAGACCCCGACCCATATCCCGGGATCAAGGATGTCTGTGCCGCTGCCGTTGTAACGAAGGCGGTTGCGAATGCCCAAACAAGAATGGCTATCACAGCGCTGAGATTAAGTTTCATCAAGCAGCCTATCCAATTCGCGTATTGCCAGAAGACTACAGAAGCACCTGAGCGTATTCAAATATTCAGCCTTTTTCTTCTCGTGATCGGGTCATTTCGTGTTCCAGCTGCACTACTCACAACAAGAGTGTTTTCAACCTAGGAAAAACTGAATATGACCGGCCCTGCAATTGCGTGAAACAGCAAGTCCGATGTCAGGCTGACGGGGAGATTTCCCCTGACCTGCCCGTGTATCGAATGTTGCTATTTCGCCATGGTTGACGAATTTGCCCTGTCTTGGGAACCCCTTTGGCAAGCGGCGTCAAAAAATATACGGTAACGGGGGCAAACGCGCGGAGTTGAACCCAAAAACACGATAGGCGAAAGCATGGGCCTGGGAATACAAGACAAAACGACCGGCCGGGCGCCGCGCATACTGCTCTACAGCCACGATACGTTCGGGCTGGGCCATCTGCGTCGGTCTCGCGCCCTTGCAGCGGCTATCACGCAAGCCAACCCGGACGCGTCCGCCCTGATCCTGACAGGATCGCCGGTCGCGGGTCGATTCACCTTTCCTCGCCGGGTTGATCACGTCCGACTGCCGGGTGTCACCAAACGCGCCGATGGCTCCTACGCGGCGCGGACCATCGGAATGGGCATAGAAGAAGTGACCGAGCTGCGCGCGGGCCTTATCCAGACCTCTGTTCAGCAATTCGATCCCGATATGCTGGTCGTGGACAAGGAACCCACCGGATTTCGCGGTGAGCTTTTGCCGACGTTGGAAGCCCTATTGCAGTCGCAGCGCACAAAACTGGTTCTTGGGCTGCGCGACGTGCTCGACGAACCCGAAGTGCTGGCCGCTGAATGGGAAAGGAAAGAAGCCGTCACCGCGACCGAGCGGTTCTACCATGAGATTTGGATATACGGGCTGCGCTCGATCTATGACCCAACCCAAGGCCTGCCTCTGAGCAGAGCAGCGCAGTCGCGCATTCACTGGACCGGGTACTTACGCCGCGATCTCAGCCCTGTGGGTGAGCCGCCCGAGAAACCTTATATTCTGATCACTCCGGGTGGCGGCGGCGATGGCAAGGCGATGGTGAACCTTGTTTTGTCAGCCTATGAAAAAGACCCTACCCTGTCACCGCGTGCCGTACTGGTTTACGGCCCCTTCCTGTCTGGCGAACTGCGGGAGGAGTTTGAGACCCGCGTTGCAGCGCTTAACGGTCGGGTCACCGCCGTTGGGTTCGAATCCCAGATCGAAACCCTTTTTGCCGGTGCCTCGGGTGTTGTCTGCATGGGCGGCTACAACACCTTTTGCGAGGTACTCTCGTTCGATAAACGCGCCGTCATCGTGCCACGTTCGACACCTCGGCTCGAGCAATGGATCCGAGCGTCGCGCGCCGAAAGTCTGGGGCTTGTCCGCATGCTGGACGAAAATCGGGACGGCTTGACGCCAGAGGCTATGATACAGGCAATTCGCAACCTGCCCGAACAACCGCTTCCATCGCAGGCTATCCAGGACGGGCTACTGGACGGGTTGGACTATGTCGTTGATCGCGTAGACGCGCTGTTGGGCCAGGAACAGAAACGGGCCACTGGATGACTTCGAAACAGCCGAAACTGGCGGTGCTGGTCAAAGGATGGCCGCGCCTGTCCGAGACGTTCATCGCCCAGGAACTTGTCGCCCTGCAGGATGCCGGGCACAGCTTTGATATCTGGTCCTTGCGCCACCCAACTGATGTAAAGCGCCACCCGTTGCACGACCGGTTCCGGGGTGAAGTGCACTACTTGCCAGAATATCTGTACGATGAGCCGCGGCGCGTCTGGGCCGCGCGTGAAAAGGCAAAAACTATGCCCGGCTACGCCGAGGCCTACCAGATTTGGCGGGCGGACTTGCGCCGCGATCCCACCCATAACCGCATCCGCAGGTTCGGGCAGGCCTGTGTTCTGGCCGCCGAATTGCCCGAAGCGACAAAAGTGATGTATGCGCATTTCATGCACACCCCGTCCTCGGTCGCCCGCTATACTGCGATCATGCGCGGCCTGCCATGGAGCTTTTCAGCCCATGCAAAGGACATCTGGACGTCGCCCGAGTGGGAAAAACGCGAAAAATTGCAAGAAGTGACACATGGTGCAGCCTTTGGCGCGACCTGCACGTCCATAGGGGCCGAACATTTGCGTGGCCTTGCTGATGATCCGTCGCGGGTTGACCTGATCTATCACGGGCTGGACCTTTGCCGCTTTCCCGCCCCCCCAAACCGTAAGCCGCGCGCCCCAAGCGGGCCGTTTCACATGCTGTCCGTTGGCCGATTGGTCGAGAAAAAGGGCTTTGATCGACTGATAGACGCTTTTGCGCTGTTGCCTGAATCACTCGACTGGCGCTGGGCGCATATCGGAGGCGGAACGTTGAGCGGCGCGCTCCAAAGCCGGGCCGAGGCCGCAGGTCTGGCGCATCGGATTACTTGGAAGGGCGCTTGCGATCAACCCGAAGTCATCGCAGCAATGCGCGCTGCCGACCTGTTCGTTCTACCCAGCCGGATTGCAGCGGACGGAGACCGCGATGGCCTGCCCAACGTTTTGATGGAGGCTGCGTCCCAGCTTTTGCCAATTCTTTCGACGCCCGTGTCGGCCATCCCGGAATTCATTGAAACCGGAACCCATGGGGTGCTGTCCGACGACGATCCTAGCGCGCTGGCCTCGGCTATTGTCCGCCTCGCCGATGACCCTCGGAAAACCGCATTGATGGCTGTGGCGGCTTATGACCGCCTGATCTCTGACTTCCGCATGGACCCGGGGATCGCCCGTCTTTCCAAACGGCTGCGCGCATTGGGTGCGGACACAAACTGATGACCCGGGTCGCCTTTTACTGTCCGATGAAGGCACCCGACAGCCCGGTCCCATCCGGGGATCGCGAAATGGCGCGCAATCTCATGCAGGCGATTGCCGCGCAGGGGGACACCGTCGAGCTGGCCTCACGACTGCGCATCTACGACAAATCCGGTGATGCGCAGGTTCAGACGGTGTTGCGCGCCGAGGCACAGGCAGAGGTACACCGTCTTGTCGCTGAGATGCCCTTGGACACGTCCCTTTGGGTGACGTATCACAACTATTACAAGGCGCCCGACCTTGTGGGCCCGCGAGTTTGCAAGGCGCGGAATATCCCTTATGCCCAGATCGAAAGCACCCGTGCGACCAGCCGATTAGATGGTCCTTGGGCCAGTTTTGCCCAAGCCGCGCATGCTGCCTGCGACGCGGCGCAAGTGATTTTCTATCATACGGCCAATGACCTGATTGCGCTTGAACGGGACAGGTCCGGGGATCAAAGCCTTGTCGAGTTGCCGCCGTTTCTTCCCCTGTCGGACTTGCCGCATGCGTCAACGTGTGATGGCCCAATGCTGAGCGTTGGTATGATGCGTCAGGGTGACAAACTGGCGTCTTATGACCTTATTGCCCAAACCCTGGCCCTTCTGGATGGGGATTGGAGCCTGAATATTGCGGGCGATGGTCCGGCCCGGGCCGAAGTCGAAGCTCTGATGGCTCCGTTCGGATCAAGAGTGCGGTTTCTGGGGCAATGCGACCGCGAAACGTTGCAAGATCTGTACAGTGCGGCATCGGTTCTGGTTTGGCCCGGCGTGAACGAAGCTTTTGGGATGGTCTATCTTGAAGCACAAGCCAACGGTGTGCCTATTGTTGCGCAGGATCGGCCCGGCGTGCGGGATGTGCTGACCCCGTCGGACTACCCGCCTGTCAGCTGCGGTGCTAAAGGGCTGGCCACCCGATTGCGTAGGTTACTAGATGACCTGTCGTATCGTCAGTCACTGGGGGCCGAAGCCCGCACTCGGATGGCCGAGCGTCACTTGCTGCCTGCGGCGACCGAGCGGTTCTGGCGATCCGCACGACCATTGGTGGAGGCCCAAAGATGACTCGTTTAGCCCTGCTCAGACATGGCCACACGCACTGGAACCGTGCTGGCCGCATTCAGGGGCGCAGCGACATTCCGCTGGATGCGAATGCCCGGGCTGAACTTGCAAACACACGCCTGCCTGACACGTGGAAGGACGCGACCCTGTGGTCCAGTCCGCTGCTACGGGCCAGCGAGACCGCACGCCTTGTTGCCGGGTGCGACCCACGGACCTCGGATGCACTGACCGAGATGAACTGGGGTGATTGGGAAGGGTTGCGCGGTGTCGATCTGATAGCAGACCCCAAAAGTGGATACCGCCATATTGAGGATTGGAGCTGGGAATTCCGTCCGCCGAACGGTGAAAGCCCGGCCGAAGTCTGGTCACGGCTAATGCCATGGCTGGATGGGCTATCCGGCGACACGGTTGCGGTCTGCCATATCGGCATCATGCGGGTCATTCTGGCACGTGCCTGGGGTTGGGATTTCGACGGCCCCGCCCCATTCAAAATCAAGCGCAACCGGTTGTATATCGTTGATATGCCGTCCCTCACGCCCCTGCCCGAACCCATCCGCCTGATCCGGCCCGAGGCCAACCTATGAAGGTAATGATCATTGTCACGCACCTGCTGGGCACCGGGCATCTGAGTCGGGCATTGACGCTGGGCAAGGCATTTGAACGCGCGGGGCACGAGACCTTTGTCGTTTCGGGTGGAATGCCTGCGCCGCAATTGGACAGTACCGATATCAGCCTATTGGGGTTGCCGCCGCTTCGCTCGGACGGAACCAACTTTACACGGCTTTTGACCGGAAACGGTGACATCGCCGACGCGGCCTACCTGAAAGCGCGTGAAACTGCACTGGTGAAAGCCGTTGAAAGTTTCGCGCCGGATGTTCTGATCACTGAGCTGTTTCCCTTTGGCCGCCGGTCACTGGCGACCGAGTTCATCGCGGCGCTTGAGGCTGCCCACACCCTGCCGCACCGCCCGATCATTCTGGGCTCGATCCGGGATATTCTGGCCCCACCGTCGAAAGAGTCCAAAGCGCACCGTACGGAAGAGATCGTTCTTCGGTACTACGACGGGATCCTTGTCCATTCAGATCAAGATGTTGTTCCGCTGGATGTCAGTTGGCCGGTTACCGATCGTTTGCGCAAGCGGCTGTTCTATACCGGTTTCGTCGCACCCGAAGCCCCCGTGCCGCACCCTGATGCCGTGGGCCAAGGCGAGGTGTTGGTCAGCGCCGGCGGTGGATCAGTGGGCCAGCCGATCTTTCGCGCGGCCATCGAGGCCGCCCGCAAGATGCCCAACAGGCGCTGGCGCCTGTTGGTGGGCGGTCAAGACGCACGGCAGCGCATTGCCGATTTGCAAAACGATGTGGGTGATGCCCCGGTGACGCTGGAACCTGTTCGTCCGGATTTCCTCCAGATGCTGCCACTGGCCGCAGCGTCCGTCAGTATGTGCGGCTACAATACCGCGCTGGACATCCTTCAATCTGGTACGCCAGCCATATTCATTCCGTTTGACGATGGCAAAGAGGTCGAACAGACACTGCGCGGGACTAGTCTTGCCGGTTTGTCCGCCATCGAACTTCTACCCAGCAACGAACTTGATGGCTCTGCTTTGGCTCGGGCTGTTGAGGCTGTTATCCAGGATGGTCCGCGTCCCCTTTCTGCCACGGGCTTTGACGGGGCCGACAGATCCGTCGAAATAGCAGTAGGGCTGAGGTCGCAAGCATGACAATTGACTGGCACCCTTTGGACTCCGAACTAGACCGCTGGCGCACACAGAACCTTTCGCTGCCACTGTGGTGGCGGGACGACGACGCCGTCTCAGTGACGCCGCAGCTAGAGACGCTGGCAGGCTTGTCCCAGACTCTTGACCTGCCGGTTCATCTTGCGATCATTCCGCGCGATGCCGATCGTCAGCTGGTGGATTACGTGGCGCGGCATCGGACGCTAATCCCGGTGGTGCATGGCTGGGCGCATCAGAACCACGCGCCTGAAGGTGAGAAAAAATCCGAATTCCGACTGCACCGGCCCATCGAAGACGTCACTGCGGATGCCCAGGCCGGGTTGGATCGCTTGCGCAAACTGTTCGGGGACAGGCTGTGCCCGATGTTCGTACCCCCTTGGAACCGTA
Organism: Ruegeria sp. AWH4_226; assembly: GCF_056159225.1. NCBI lineage: Bacteria > Pseudomonadati > Pseudomonadota > Alphaproteobacteria > Rhodobacterales > Roseobacteraceae > Ruegeria > Ruegeria sp. AWH4_226. The sequence continues at coordinate 1,898,853 of NZ_JBSWUU010000001.1, forward strand.
TTGCGCCCGAAGTGCTCGAACACCTGCCCGGACTTGGGTTCCGCATCATCTCTGCCGCAACGCCACGCAAGATACGATGGCCTGTACCCGGACTTGAACAGATCAACACCCATCTGGACCCGATCGACTGGCGCGGAACGCGCGGGCTGACCGCAACGGACAAGCTGATTTCCCAAACAGTCAAACTGCTGCGTGACCGGCGTGAGGGACGCAACGACAATGCCGAACCGTTCGGTGTGTTGACGCATCATCTGGTTCATGATCAAGGCATCTGGACCTTTACCGAAGGGTTGCTGCGCAGACTGCTGGACGGCCCCGGCCGCACTTGGGTCGCACCATCTGAAAACCAACTCTGGGAGACCTGAATGAGCCGACTAGATTCCATGCTGCGCCGGTTAACGGCACAACGCGACGGGCTGAACTGGGCGGTCGCGCAGATCAGCGACATGGATGGCGACGTTCTGGATATGGGGCTGGGCAACGGGCGCACCTATGACCACCTGCGGGAAATCATGCCAGATCGGCGCATCTGGGTCATGGACCGGGTACTGCAATGCCACCCATCCAGCACCCCTCCGGTAGAAGATTTCTTGCAGGGAGAGGCTGAGCCAATGCTTAGAAAGCTGGCAGCAGGCGGCCAAAAAATCGCACTGGCGCATTATGATTTTGGACGCGGAATCAAAGAAGAAGACGTCGCAGAAGCAGCCCGTCTGAGTCCTTTGATCGCGCAGGTGATGCTGCCCGGCGGATTGTTGATATCGGGGCAGCCTTTGGTGGGGTTCGAACAGATCAGCGGACCGGGTACGATCGCGCCGGACAGGTACCTGTTCTATAGGGCCTGATCAGGCAACGCGCCGTCCACGTGACCAAACACCATTCAAAGCAGGTGCACCTTCCCGCAATCGGAACCGGATGACATCAGCCCGTGCACCGATGCGCAGCTCACCACGATCTTCCAGACCAACGGCCTGTGCAGGGGCTTGGGTCACGGTCCGCAAACCGCGGGACATATCGCCCCACTGCTCACCCAGACGCGCCGCTGACAGCAGCAAGGCGGCGGGCACATAGTCCGAAGATAAAATGTCGAGATGGCCGAGATCAGCCAACTCTTGCGCGGCGACATTGCCGGAATGCGACTCGCCCCGGATTACGTTGGGCGCACCCATCATGACCTTGATACCGTGATCATGGCAGGCCCGTGCGGCCTCTACGGTTGTCGGAAACTCGGCCAGCCGAATGCCGTGACCAGCGGATACAGCCACCTGCTCCCGCGTGGTATCATCATGACTGGCCAGGATCGCGCCAAAGCGTTTTGCTGCTTTCACGGTTTCAACCTCGTGCCGGTCACCATACCGGTCGCGTAGCGCCTTAAGCTGGGCCACATGCTGCAGAAAGTCGTCGTCTGACATGCTGTGCTTGCCCTTCATATAGGCTTCTAGCTGCGACATATTCCGGAACTGCCGCTGCCCCGGCGTATGATCCATAAGAGACACCAGCCCCACTCGATCTTCGGCGCTGAACTCATCCAACTCATCCACCAGCGTTTCCGAGCACACCTCGGCCCGGAGATGCAAAAAGTGGCTGATCTTCAAGGCGTCCTGTTCGCGCAGCTGCCATAGTTCACGGGACAGATCGCGGGCGTATTTCTTGTAGCGGTTGCCACTTGGGATCGAGCCGATGCGCATCGCATCAAACACGGTGGTGATCCCGGTACTGGCCAGTTCGGCATCATGGGCCAGGATGGCAGCCGCATGGGGCCAGTCGACCTTGGGCCGCGGTTGGATGTGGCGTTCAAGGTTGTCGGTGTGCAGCTCCACCAGACCGGGGCTGACATAGTCGCCTTCGCAGTCCATGGCACCGACGGGCACAGCCGGGCCGGTTGCGATGTCTGCAATCGTCTCGCCCACGATACGGACGCTGCCTGTAACCGTCTCATTCGGAAGAACAAGCGTGGCATTGGCAAGGATCATTTCTTCTGTCATCTGAACTTCACACGGTCTGAGATATTGAGAAGGCCACGCATAGGAGGCCAATGTGACATTCACGCGATACGCGATCTATTTTGCGCCACCAGCAACGGCTGAATGGACGAAGTTCGCCAGAAGCTGGCTGGGTTGGGACATCGAGGCCGGCACCGCCCTTGTCCATCCCGTGATCGACGGCGTTGATGTTGCAACCGTAACCGAGGTGCCGCGCAAATACGGTCTGCATGCGACAATCAAACCCCCGTTCCAGCTGCGAGATGGTCAGACGGTTGAAGCGTTGCACGACGCCTGCGCGCAGGTTGCGGCCTCGAAGCCCATTGTGGTCCAGGACGGGCTGACGATCGCCCGACTTGGCCGGTTTCTGGCCCTGCGCCCGCTGGGGGATGAGGCCGCGCTGAACGCTTTGGCCACCGCTTGCGTGCGCGAGCTGGACAGCTTTCGCGCGCCGCCTGCCCAGTCCGAGCTTGACCGGCGCCGTGCCAGCGGCCTGACCGCCCAGCAGGACGCCAACTTGGTGCAATGGGGTTATCCTTACGTGATGGATGCGTTTCGCTTTCACATCACGCTCAGTGGTAAATTGGACAAGGCCACGCTGACAACGGTTGAGGCGGCGCTGCAATCGCGGCTTGCCCCATTGCTGCCTCAGCCGTTTCAAATCAATGATCTGGCGTTGGTGGGTGAGGCCGAGGATGGGCGGTTTCACCTGCTGCATCGCTATGCCCTTTCCGGTTGAAGGTGGCCGAGGATCGTATCGACCGTAGATTCCAGCGACCCGGAATTGTCGATTTCGATGACCCGCACCAACCCCTTGGGCAAACTCGCCTTTGCGCGTGTCATCCGTCGCGCCTGCTCGGCTACGCCTTCGCGTCCGCGTGCCGACAAGCGGTGCGCCAGAACCTCGGGCTCTGCAGTCAGCGAGATGACTACCAGATCGCCGAATACCTCTTGCGCCTGTAGCAAAACAGACCGCGACAGATTCACCAACACCCCATCCGCCTGCTTTCTAAGCTGCTCAACAGTCTTGGGTACACCGTAGAACAGGCCATGCGCAGGCCAATGCAAAGCAAATGCACCCTGTGAGACCATCTGCCGAAAGCGTTCAACGGATACACGGTCAAAGTCTTCGCCTTGTTCGCCTTCGGGCCGCGTGATGACCCGGCGCACCCGGTGAATACCGGGAACACGCGCGTCTAGCGCTTCGATCACACTGTCCTTGCCGACACCTGATGGGCCAACAATTGCTATGACCGGAGCAAGGCTCATACCAGCCCTCCGGGCGTGAAGTCTGAAACGTTGACCTCGCGATCGCAAACCCGGTCTCGCGCGCCGACATCGTGGAAAATCCCGACAATTGCAGCACCGCGCGCCTTGGCCTCTTCGATCAATGACAAGACCGTCTCACGATTCTGTACATCCAATGAGGCGGTGGGTTCATCCAGCAGCATCGCGGGATAGTCATGCGCGAAACCGCGGGCTATGTTCACCCGTTGCTGCTCGCCCCCCGAAAAGGTCGTTGGACTCAGCCCCCACAGGTGTTCAGGGATGTTCAGCCGCGCCAACAGCGCTGCCGCTTTTTCCAGCGCCACCTGCCGCTCGCAGCCTAGTGACAGTAATGGGTCAGCCACCACCTCAAGCGTCGGCACGCGCGGGACAACGCGCAGGAACTGGCTGACGTAGCCGAGTGTTTCACGCCGCAAAGCCAGTATCTGGCGCGGCTCGGCCTGCGCCACGTCAAGCCCGCCCACCAGAACCTGCCCGGACGCCGCCAGGTAGTTCCCATAGATCACCCGCATCAGGGTTGACTTGCCTGCCCCGGACGCTCCGGTCAGGGCAATGCACTCTCCCGGCGCGACGGTCAGCGACGCGCCCTCGATCACAGGGATCACAGCACTGCCCTGATTGTGCAGGGTAAAGCTTTTGCTTACATCTTTCAGCTCGATCATCGCCGCCATCTTCACACCTGCAACACGCTTGAGACCAGCAACTGCGTATAAGCGTGCTGCGGATCGTCAAGAACCTGATCGGTCAGTCCGCTTTCGACCACGTGGCCGTCTTTCATCACCATCAAACGATCCGCCAGCAGGCGCACCACGGCCAGATCATGAGTGACGATAATCGCGCTCAGACCCATCTCGCGCACCAGCCCGCGTAACAGGTCCAGCAACCGTGCCTGGACCGAGACATCCAGCCCGCCGGTTGGTTCGTCCATGAACACCAGCCGAGGTCCCGTGACCAGATTGCGCGCGATCTGCAGGCGCTGCTGCATTCCGCCCGAAAATGCGGTCGGGCGATCATCGACGCGGGTCCCGTCAATCTCGACGCGCCCCAGCCAATCAATGGCCTTGTCGCGGATATCACCATAGTGGCGGTCACCCACGGCCATTAGGCGCTCACCGATATTGCCGCCTGCACTGACCGACATGCGCAACCCGTCCCGCGCATGTTGGTGCACAAAGGCCCAATCTGTTCGCCCCAGCATCCGGCGTTCAGGCTCAGACATGGTGACCGTGTCCACTGGCCCGTCAGCACGGGTGTCAAAAATCACCTGGCCCGCATCCGGTTCCAGTTGACCAGCCAGGCAATTCAACAGGGTCGACTTGCCAGACCCGCTTTCACCAACGATCCCCATCACCTCGCCTGGGTAAAGATCGAAACCAACATCCATGCATCCGATGCGGGTGCCGTAGCGCTTTTCGATCCCTTTGACCTGCAATAATGGCGTCATGCCGCGCCCTCCGTCGCCATGCGTCCCTGATGGCCCGCCTGACGGCGCGAACGGCAATAATCGGTGTCAGAGCAAACGAACATCCGGTTTCCCGCATCATCCATGATCACCTCGTCCAGATAGCTGCCCTCAGCCCCACACAGATCGCAGGGATGGTTGGCCTTGGTTGCTTCGAACGGGTAGTCTTCGAAATCAAGGCTCACCACCCTGGTATGGGGCGGCACCGCGTATATCCGTTGTTCCCGCCCGGCCCCGAACAGCTGAATTGCATCCATTTCCAGTTTGGGGTTGTCGAATTTCGGGATCGGCGACGGGTCCATCACATAGCGCCCCGACACCTTCACCGGATAGGCGTAGGCGGTCGAAATCGCCCCGTGCTGGCTGATGTCTTCGTAAAGTTTCACATGCATCAGACCATATTCCTCAAGACTGTGCATCTTTCGGGTCTCAGTCTCGCGCGGTTCGAGAAAGCGCAAGGGTTCAGGGATCGGCACCTGGTAAACGAGGATCTGATCCTCGCGCAGCTTAACCTCTGGGATGCGGTGGCGCGTTTGGATGACGGTGGCCTTTTCGGTTTCCTCGGTGGTCGCGACCCCCGCGGTCTTTTCAAAGAACTTGCGGATCGAAACTGCATTCGTCGTGTCATCCGCGCCCTGATCGATCACCTTGAACGAATCATCCGGTGTTAGCGTCGCCGCCGAAACCTGAACGCCGCCAGTTCCCCAGCCGTAAGGCATCGGCATTTCCCGGCTGGCGAAAGGCACCTGATAGCCCGGAACAGCCAGACCTTTCAGTATGGCCCGACGGATCATCCGCTTGGTCTGTTCATCCAGATAGGCGAAGTTATACGCGCTCATTCCGCGGCCTCCTTGGGTGAGATACGGTCTTCGGCCTCGCGCCGCAGCTTTCGCACCAGTTCCAGTTCAGACTGGAAATCCACGTAGTGCGGCAGTTTGATATGTTCGAGAAAGCCGGTCGCCTGGATGTTGTCCGCATGGCTCAGGACAAACTCTTCGTCCTGTGCCGGGGCGCCTAGGTTGTCCTCGCCCAACTCTTTCCAGCGCAGGGCACGGTCCACCAGCGCCATGGCAATCGATTTGCGTTCTGACTGTCCAAACACCAGACCATAGCCACGCGTGAATTGGGGTGGTTCCACTTTTGAGCCTTTGAACTGATTGACCGTCTCGCATTCGGTCAGTTCGACCTCACCGATTTCGATGGCAAAGCCCAGTTCGGGGATTTCCATCTCAACCGCGACCTTGCCAATCCGCAGCTCGCCGACAAAGGCATGGTTGCGGGCATAGCCACGCTGGGTCGAATACGCCATGCCCAGCACGAACCCTTCATCCCCGCGCGTCAGTGACTGCAGGCGCAACGGTCGCGCGGCCGGATACTCCATCGGTTCGCGGGTCAGATCGCCCGGAGCCTCGTCACTGGCAGGTTCGTCCTGAAGGATGTCTTCGGCTTTGAGGAACTCGGAAATATGCGGGGTGGAACCCGTACGCGGCTGGCCTTCGGGTGCTGGGGCAACCTCACCCTCAGCTGCAAGTTTGAAATCCAGAAGACGATGCGTATAATCGAATGTCGGCCCCAGAACCTGACCCCCCGGCGCATCTTTGAAGGTGGCCGAGATACGGCGATCGCAGGTCATCTCACCCGTATCCACAGGTTTCGAGTACCCGAACCGCGGCAAGGTCGTGCGGTAGGCACGGATCAGAAAGATTGCCTCGATCAGATCACCGCGCGCCTGTTTGATCGCCAGCGCCGCCAGATCGGGGTCAAACAACGATCCTTCGGCCATGACCCGGTTTACCGCAAGGCTCAGTTGTTCACGGATTTGCGCAATACTGAGTTCGGCGACATCTGTGTCGCCGCGCCGCTCCTCAGCCAGCCAGGTATGCGCATTTTCGATGGCTTTTTCGCCACCTTTGACAGCCACATACATCGCTTATCCCCTCTCCTTGATCTGTGTGCTGCGCGGTAACGCTGCGAGCGTGTCGCCGCAGGTGAAAAAGAAGTCACACCCCAACGGATAGAGCGACGCGTTGGTCCGAAGCACCCGAACATCCGGCAGCGACAAATGCGCCGTGCCCTTGATCCCCGGCCCTGTGAGTTCGGGACCCGTCTGTCGCAAGTCGTCGCATTCGACGATCAGGGTCGCTGAACGGTCAGGGTATTCGGGCGTTCCGACGCGGTATTGGTTCAACGGCCCCAGTGCCTGCCACGTTCCAACGGCAAAATCCGCCTCGGTCGCATCGGTCAACGGCGCACCCGTGTGGAAGGTCAGCCATTGCCGTACCGCGTCCGCGTCGGTCGCGCCCGCCAAGTACACCTTGGTGTCCGGATCGCAGAGCGTCAGGAGCAACGTCCCCGCCGCGACGGACAAAGGTGCCGGGGGCTGGCAGCCGGAAACCGAACGGATTTCGCCCGGCCGTGCCATGACTGTCATGGCAGCCCTAAAGGCATGGGCCGCATCAACGGGAGCGTTTTGGAAACCGCCTGAAAACTGGATATGCGCAACCATCAATCCTCTCCCCGTACCAGTGTGAAGAATTCAACCTTTGTGGCCGCAGCCTTGGCGGCCCGCGCCGTTTTGGTGGCCTGCATCTGCTGCGCGAGCGGATCAAGCACCCGCGCCCGGATTGCACCTGCGGCCTTGGTCTGCATCAAGGCATCGATCAGCGCCGCAGCCTCGGCTTTGCGTTTCGACCGACCCTGCACGTGGCCATGCCCGACAGTTCCATCTTTCAGCACCAAGGAACATCGCGTGACCGTCATCTCACCAAGGTTGAACGGGGCACCCGACCCACCGATCCGGCCACGCACCATCACACCGCCCACTTCCGGACGACGAAGCCACTCAAAGCCAGGTCTCGTGTTCATTTCGTCCCACAGCGCCATCAGCGCCTCTTCCGGGGCGCGGGCCAATAGACCCATCCACCCCCGCCGCTTGGCAACCGTGATATTTGTCTGATCTGTCATCGAAGCCTCTTGGCTGAGTTGTCTACTTAAACTATACAACTAGACAAATACTACATTCCGGAGAGCCGAGTCGCAATCCGCGATACTGTGAAAGTTTGGTGACATGAGCAAAACGCCCGTCTGGAAAAGCATCGCTCTCAGCCTGACCGCCGACATTGCTGAGGGAAGATATAACAGCGGCGACCAGCTTCCGACCGAGGCGCAACTGGCTGCAAAGCATGGGGTTAATCGGCACACCGTTCGGCGTGCGTTGTCTGACCTCGCAGAGCAAGGGCTGGTACACTCACGGCGCGGTGCAGGTGTTTTTGTAACCGCGCGTCCGACCGACTATCCGATCGGCAAGCGCGTACGATACCACAAGAGCATTTCAGCAAGCGGCAAGATACCGGGTAAAAAGATACTCTCATTGACCACACGCGCAGCGGATGATGCCGAAGCTGAGGCACTGGAGCTTGAAGCCGGAGATAAGGTTCATGTCTATGACGGTCTGTCGCTTGCCGACGGCCAACCCATCGGGGTGTTTCAAAGCGTTTTCCCGGCCGATCGCCTGCCCGACATCCTTGCTGCGTTACAAGACACGCATTCCGTAACCAAAGCTTTGCAACGATGTGGCGTTGCTGATTACACGCGCGTATCGACTCGGCTGACCGCGCGGGCTGCGACTGCGACACAAGCCCTGCATCTGCATCTCACCGAAGGTGCACCGGTCCTCTTCTCTGCGGGGATCAACGCTGACCTGAACGGCGTGCCGGTGGAGTATGGCCGCACGGTCTTTGCCGGAGACCGGGTCACTTTGACCTTGAACGATGACTAAACTTCGACGTCCTCCCGCCCGTCTTCAACCTCCTGTCGGAGGTCTCATCCCGTTGGGCATAGCGCCGCGCTTTGCGCGGCGCCGGGCCCAAAGCCGCCAAGGAGGGTCGGCGCAGCCGAGGCTCCTGCGGGTGCGGGAGTGTTTCCGTTACTTTGCTGCCGGATCATTCATATTTTTCCAGGAATGCTTCGATGCCTAACGCGCGAAAATCAGGTAGAGCCGCGCGCAGGCGCAGGTTGTCCCAATCCCACCACGCCAAGGCGAGCAGACGCTTTGCAACCGTTTCAGGAAAGCGGCGGCGAATTGGGCTGGCGGTCACACCGCCGACGATCATGTACGGGGGAACATCCTTGGTGACCACTGCACCGGACGCGATCACCGCACCGTGGCCAATGGTGACTTCGGGTTTGATAATCGCCGCGTGACCGATCCATGTGTCGTGACCAATTTTTGCCAAGCGACTGGCGCGGTGTGCGAACCAATCCGCGTCGTCCTGCGCATCATCCCAATAATCCGCTGATCGATAGAGGAAATGGTGCAAGGACGCCTTTTCCATCGGGTGATCCGTGGCCCCTATTCGCGTGTAGCTGGCGATATTGGCAAACTTCCCGATCTCTGCATTCGCAATATCACACGTCCGGTCGCAGTAGGAATAATCCCCCCAAACCGAATGCGTGATCCGGCTGCCCGCGCCAATTTCTACGTATGCGCCAAAACTGCTGCCGGTGATCTGGCAATCCGGGTGGATGAACGGCCGGTCAGGGTGCAGGCGTGCCATGGTCTTTGTCCTAACTCGTCAGTCAGGGCAACAGAAACGGCTTGGATCCAGGATCAGCCGGTTTGCGTTTTTTGCCCGTCTCACCCTTAATCAGCTTTTTACGCAGCCAGCCCGAGAACCAGTCCATCAACATCACCATCAAGATGATCAGGACGATATAATAGGCGACCTCTTCCCAGTCCTTCTGCGTGATGATCGCCTGCGTCAGCAACAGGCCGATCCCGCCGCCTGTAATCGCACCGATCACGGTGGCGCTGCGGGTGTTGGATTCAAGGAAATACAGCAACTGGCTCAGCAGGATCGGCGTCACCTGGGGGATCACGCCGAACCGATAGCGCTGAGGCGCGTTTGCTCCGGTCGATTGGACGCCTTCGATCTGCTTCTGGTCAACGTTCTCCAGCGCTTCGGAAAAAATCTTGCCGAATGTACCGGTGTCCGTAACCAGAATTGCCAGAGCACCCGTCAATGGGCCCGGGCCAAAGGCGCGCGCCAGAACCACGGTCCAGATCAGGGCATCCACGCCGCGGACAAAGTCAAAAACGCGCCGGGTTGCGAACCGCACGGACCTCAAAGGGTTGAAATTGCGCGTCGCCAGAAAGGCCAGCGGCAAAGCAACCATCGCCGCCCCGAAGGTACCCAGAAAGGCCATCAGGATCGTCTCGAAAATGGCCCAGGCCACATCCTGATGCCGCCACATCTTATTGGTCCAGAAATCATTGAAGATCGCGCCCGCCTCACCTGTCGCGGCCAGCCCGGCAAGTTCGCCGAAGGATTTGCCATAGTAAGGGCTGTCCAACGTGAACCAGAACAACTCCCACCCGGTAAAATATCGAAACACCTCCGACCGGTTTCGAGTCACAGTGAGCCGGCCGGCATCCGTTGTCACCGCCAGACGGTTTTTCGAAACGTTGATCCACTCCGGCACCTCGCCCCGAGGCAGCTCTGCTAGTACGCCAGCCGAACGAGAGGGCGTTGCCCGAACGGTGCCATATCCCGGAATGTCATACGTTACGGTTTCCGGACCGAAGCGCACGATATGACCGTCTTCGAGGTCAATCACCGTCGTCTCGCCCAGAGTAACCCAATCAGGCGCTTCACCTTCTGGATAGGCGCCCTTGCGCTCACCTTCGATGGCGGCAGACACTTCGCCCGTGCGATTGTCGCGTTCGATATGAGTTTTGTAGCTGTAGCTGTCCGAAACCAGCGTCTTGCCGTTTTCCCAATTCGCCCGTGCAGCCAGCCCGACCACATCGAAGGCAAAGAAAACATAGATCAGGTAAACCAATACCAAGGCTGGCAGGCCAAAATTCATCACCCGTTTGCGGCTGAACAATCGATCCGCTTCGGCCTTCAACTCGGCAGTGGTAAGGTCGGTTGCAAAGGTGCTCATGCCGAGGCTCCTTTTTCGGACCCGTGGGTCAGGCGGTCCCGCAGATAGCCAGAAAGCTGGTCGACGATGACAATTGTAACGAACAACAGGATGAATATGGCAGCCGCTTCGTCATACCGCCCCTGCCCCCAGGACATGGCATTGCGCAGCTCATAGCCCAGACCACCGGCCCCGACAAAACCAAGAATCGCCGACGCGCGGATGTTGATTTCGAGGCGAAGCAAGGCATAGCTGACATAGTTCGGCCCGACCTGCGGGATCACGCCCAGATACATACGCTGTGACCAGTTGGCCCCAACCGATTGCAGCCCTTCCACCGGTTTTAACGAGGCATTTTCGTTCACTTCGGAAAAAAGCTTGCCCAGTGCGCCAGCAGTGTGGATCGCAATGGCGATCATCGCAGGCACCGGGCCACCGCCAAGGATAAAGATCAAAACCAGCGCGATGACAATTTCCGGAACCGCCCGGAACACGTCCGAGATCCGTCGGAAAAGAGGGATCAACGACGGCCAGTAGGCCATCCCCCGCGTCGACATCAGAGCCAGAAACGTCCCTAATATCGTCCCAACCAGCGTTGCCGCCGCGGCGATGTTGAGGGTTTCCACAAGTGCAGGAAAGAAGTTGACCAGATTCGCCGGCATCTCGGCGATTTTTTCCCAGGCTTCCGACAGAACCTCGGACGGGTAGTCGAGAATGCGGTGCCAACCATCGATAAAGCTGCCTGCATTGCGGCTGTCGGCTGTTCGGAACCCGGCAGCCATCATGACAACAAAAAGGATCAGCAGGATACCCCCATAGACCTTCTTGCGCCGCGTCATCGCAGTGTATTCGTCGCGGATACCCTCGACGGTCGGAGTACCGGCAGTCAGGTCTGTCATGAAATGCTCCTGAAAGGCAGACCGAGGTCCGGTTTGTCACCGGACCCCGATCAATTCACGCGTTGCCTTAGTTGGACTTCAGCTTGCGGGCTTCGATGATGATCTCATAAGCGTCGTGCGTGATCGGCTCGAACGCCTTAGCCTCGCCTGCGGCCACGCCATAAAAGCAGTCAGCGTCTTTTTCATGCAGACCGGCCATCAGGGCCGTCATCTTCTCTTTCACGTCCGCAGGCAGGGCGGTACGCAGAACAACCGGACCTTCCGGGATCGGCTGCGACTGCCAGATCATGACCAAATCGTTCATATCAACCAGACCCGCATCGACCGCCCGGCGCAGCGCGCCCGAGTTGAAACCGTCTTCCCAATTGCCCAGACCGTCGGCCCATGTCACACCGCCGTCAACGTCGCCGTTGTTCACCGCAACGATGGTCTGTTCGTGACCGCCGGTGAACTTTACCTCACCGAAATAGTCGCCCGACTCCATTGTCGCGCCAGTCGCCTGGGGAATTTCAATCGACGGGATCAGGTAGCCTGAGGTTGAGTTCGGATCGCCAAAGCCAAAGGTCTTGTCCTTCATATCTTCCAGCGAGGCGATGCCGCTATCCTTGCGGGCGAAACCGATGGAGTAATAGCCGTACCCGCCATCCAGGTTCACTTTGACCAGAACCGGTTCAACAGCTTCGGGGTCGCTCAGATAGGTTTTCGCGTAACCCGACGCGCCCAGCCAAGCCATGTCGATTGTGCCACCCAGCAGACCCTGGATCACACCGTTGTAATCGGCCGGAGCAAACAGCTTGGTTTCAACACCCAGCTCTTCCTCGGTATATTCACGCAGGCATTCGTTGTTGTTCAAACGATCCTGAGCGTTCTCACCTCCAAGAATTCCAATGCGGAATTCGCTTATCTCTTCGGCCAGGACCGGTGTGGCCAGTGCCGTTGTGGCCACTAGGGCAGCAATCAGTTTCTTCATCTGTCTCTCTCCAGGTTGATGTGCCGGCCTCTCATCGGGCCGGGCGATGAAAGGGTGGGTGGGCCTAGATGGTGGCTTCAGCTTCCATCAGCGCTTTCTGGGTGGCGTCTAGTGTGTCAATCTCGGTTGACGTCGCCGCTTCTGAAAAGCTGGCATCGGCCCCATAGATTTCGCGCGCAACGCCAGTGGTCAGCTGTTCGGGAATACCATCAAAGACAATGCGTCCGTCGCGCATACCTACCACCCGGTCGCAGTAGCGTCGCGCAGTATCCAAAGTATGCAGGTTGGCGATGACTGTGCGGCCATCCTCCTCGTGGATGCGACGCAAGGCCTGCATCACCACCTGAGCATTCATCGGATCTAACGAGGCAATGGGTTCGTCAGCCAGAATGATTCTGGGATCTTGCATCAACGCACGTGCAATCGCGACGCGTTGCTGTTGACCGCCTGACAGGGCCTCTGCCCGCTTTGGCGCGTGTTCAGCGATCCCAAGGCGATCAAGAATATCGATGGCGCGGTGGATTTCTTCCATCGGGAAAAGGTTGAACATAGTCGCCAGCGTCGAGTGTCGGTTCAACGTGCCATGCAACACGTTCGAAACCACATCCAGTCGTGGCACAAGGTTGAACTGCTGGAAGATCATCGCGCAGTCCGCTTGCCACGCGCGTTTATCACGCCCCTTCAGCCGGGTGACATCGCGGCCATCACACAGAATCTGCCCCTCGCTGGAGTCCGTCAGACGGTTGATCATCCGCAACAGCGTCGATTTGCCGGCACCCGATCGACCGATGATCCCGATCATGCAGGGTTTGTCTACATCCAACGACGCGGCGTCTACGGCCACATTGTCCCCGAAGCGTTTGGTCAGTTTTTCGATGCGCAGCACGTGCCACCCCCAAGTCGTGTTGGCGGTGGGGTACAGATACTGCTCAACGGCTATGTGTCAGAGTGGTGAAAGTTTTGTAACGGAGCCCGTGTTACGGGGGCTACCCTTCGCAGCGCGGCGCGGGTATATGCAGACCTGTCCCGTTATAAGACCTGAGGCCGCAATGAGCTTTGACCGCACCATCAAGATCGCTCCATCAATCCTGTCTGCCGATTTTGCCAATTTCGGAGCCGAGATTCAGGCTATCGAAGCGCAAGGTGCAGATTGGGTCCATGTCGACGTGATGGATGGCCATTTCGTTCCAAACCTGACTTTCGGCCCCCCAGCCGTCAAAGCATTCCGTCCGCATGTGAAAACGGTCATGGATGTGCACCTGATGATCACCCCGGTCGATCCCTACATTCAGGCTTACGCGGACGCCGGCGCGGATATTCTGACGGCGCATATCGAGGCCGGGTCGCACACACACCGAACGCTTCAGGCCATCCGCGCCGCTGGCATGAAAGCGGGTGTTGCGCTGAACCCTGGCACCCCTGCCGAAGCGGTTGAACACCTGCTTGATCTGACCGATCTGGTCTGCGTCATGACCGTGAACCCAGGCTTCGGCGGTCAGAAGTTTATCGACCTGACCAGCAAGGTGCGCAAACTGCGCCAGATGATTGGCGATCGTCCGGTGCATATCGAAATCGACGGTGGTGTCGATCCGCAAACCGCTCCGCTTGTCGCCGCTGCGGGTGCCGATGTGCTGGTCGCCGGTTCTGCGGTGTTCAAGGGCGGCTCGGTGGATAGTCCCGAAGTATATGGCGAAAATATCCGTGCCGTGCGGGCGGCGGCTGAGTCAGGATTGTCCTGAAACTAAAACGCCAAGCACCTTGTCCAAAGCTTGCTATTAAGAATTCGCGTTCAACTGTCGTTTGGCGCGGATAAAGAAACTTGGTGCAATGGCCACTTGGCTGTCAGAGCGCGCTTAACCTTTAAACATCCAACCCGTTGGCGCGACCGAAGTCAGTGTAGAACGTCTCGCTGCGAAACTTGGCAAGCCTTTGTTCATCAACGTCATTGGGATCATTGCCAACTCTGCTGATGCCCGTTCCCTCAACCAGTCTGTTCACCAAATTGAACACTCCGCAAACCTGTATCGCATCGAAAAGCGCTTCTTCAGACCATCCCACCTTGTATACTTCGTTTGCATCCTCTTCGGTCATTCGGGAAGGTGACAGTGTAAGTTTTGCGACATAGGCGAGGATTGGCTTGAACCTTTGATCGACAGGCGCTGAATTGAGATCCTCCATAAGCGATTCAATCAGTTCCGGATCAATGCCATACGCACGGGCGAACATGGTATGGGCACCGTGGCAATAGGAACATGCGTTCAGTCCCGAAACGTAGGCCGCGATCAACTCACGCTCGGCAAAGGAAAGGTCGCTCTTGCCACGCATGACGAGGCTTTCATATTCGCATCATGGGGCAAGCTTACCCGGAAACAAGCTGAATACACTGCCAAGCGTCGCGTCCTTGGATAGAGATGGGAACAACTTTTTCATCATCACCCCGTCAATCGAGGGAACGTTGACGCTCCTCCGATCCCGTCGCCATTGAATATGTGCAGAGTAGCAGCATTTCTCTTGTAGGAAAACGCGTGCCTATTCCCAAGACGAGGCATACGAAAAAGGGCGCCCCGAGGGACGCCCTTTCCGTTAGATCATTCGCTTGCGCGAATTACTCAACGATCTTGGACACGACGCCGGCGCCGACGGTGCGGCCGCCTTCGCGGATCGCGAAGCGGAGGCCCTGCTCCATCGCGATCGGGGCGATCAGCTCAACGCCGAACGACACGTTGTCGCCGGGCATGACCATCTCGGTGCCTTCGGCCAGCGTCACGGTGCCGGTCACGTCAGTCGTACGGAAGTAGAACTGCGGGCGGTAGTTCGCGAAGAACGGGGTGTGACGACCGCCTTCTTCCTTGGTCAGGATGTAGGCTTCGGCTTCGAACTTGGTGTGCGGGGTCACCGAGCCGGGCTTACACAGAACCTGGCCACGCTCAACGCCGTCACGGTCAACACCGCGCAGCAGGGCGCCGATGTTGTCGCCGGCTTCACCGCGGTCCAGCAGCTTGCGGAACATCTCAACACCGGTGCAGGTGGTCTTGGTGGTGTCGCGGATGCCGACGATTTCAATCTCGTCACCAACGTTGATCACGCCACGCTCAACACGGCCCGTCACAACGGTACCGCGGCCCGAGATCGAGAACACGTCTTCGATCGGCATCAGGAACGGCTGGTCAACAGCACGCTCAGGGGTGTCGATATACTCATCAACAGCCGCCATCAGTTCCTTGATCTTCTCTTCGCCGATTTCCGGGTTGTTGCCTTCCATCGCGGCCAGAGCCGACCCTGCGATGATCGGAATATCGTCGCCGGGGTAGTCGTAGCTGGACAGCAGTTCGCGCACTTCCATCTCAACCAGTTCCAGCAGCTCTTCGTCGTCAACCTGGTCAACCTTGTTCAGGAACACGACCATCTTCGGGATGCCAACCTGGCGGCCCAGCAGGATGTGCTCACGCGTTTGCGGCATCGGGCCGTCAGCGGCGTTCACAACCAGAATCGCACCGTCCATCTGGGCGGCACCGGTGATCATGTTCTTGACGTAGTCAGCGTGGCCGGGGCAGTCGACATGCGCATAGTGGCGCGCGTCGGTCTCGTATTCCACGTGGGCGGTCGAGATGGTGATGCCGCGCGCTTTCTCTTCCGGCGCGCCGTCAATCTGGTCATACGCCTTGAAGTCGCCGAAATACTTGGTGATTGCTGCGGTCAGCGTCGTCTTACCATGGTCAACGTGGCCAATCGTGCCGATGTTGACGTGCGGTTTTGTACGCTCAAACTTTTCCTTTGCCATTCCTCAGGCGCCCTTTTGCAATTTGGGGGACCCTTGGTCCCGTGGTTACATCTGCGCGCGCGGGATATTTGGTTCAAAGGGGGAAATCAAGCACATCCTGCATCGAAAGCGGGTTATGATGCCGGATTTTGCGTAACGACGCTGGAATCAAGCGGTTGGATCAGGTCCGGGCGACGGTCGAACCAGCCATTTGCCTCGTGTTCTTCGGCCAGCCATTCCTCGACCCGGTCGGCCACTTTCAACGCCAAACCGTTCATTTGCTCTTCTCGTGTCCGGGCATGACCAGACCCGGCAAGGGCACTTTCACCAGTCGTATCTTCAAGAACCTGAAATTGTTTGGCCTTTGCCAAAAACTCCTTTTTGCGAACATCGTAGACGTTCACAAGCACGATGGCCGTGCTTTTGGGGTTATAGATGACTGGCACACCCGGAGGTGCCAGCATGTAACCTTCGAGGCTGATGCCAATGTCATACTCCTGCGCGCCGTCGTAACGGCCCAGACGGATATCCACGGCGTTCTGGATCGCCTCTTCCCACTCCTTGGGGGTCGCATCGCGGGAGACCGGACCCTGCCTGGCTTTCTCGGCGAACGCATAATTGACGCGCAGCTTGAATTCGCCCAGCGACTCGGGTTCTTCGTACACCTGTGTCTGCGTGCAAGCGCCCAAAAGGGCCAGTCCGGCGATCAAGGTCAGAATACGCAACATGTCATGTCTCGATAGGCTTGTTTTTTATGATTTAGCGCACTGATACGGCCTGTGCCAAGCCGTATCGGCGGAATTTCACCACAGACCCACGTGGTCATGAGAACTTGTAGTCGCGCGGGAAACCATAAGGCGGTTTTTTTCCGACGCTGGCGCGTTTGGCCAGCCATTGGGACATATCAGCCTCGTGCCGGGTCTTGTCACCGCCCATGGACCATTTCAGGCCCTCTTCCCAGTTAAACGTAGTGACGTCGGACAGGCCACCATCCAGTTCCAAAGTGCCCTGCCGTCCACGCGCCATGTTATATTTTTGCAGACGCACACCTTTGCCGCGTGTCATCTCGGGCAGTTCCTCTGTTGGGAACACAAGGAACTTGCCGTTCTGCGATACAACGGCCACATGGTCGCCCTGAACCGGCTTACAGATCATTGCCGTTTCGTCGCCCTTGACGTTCAGCACCTGCTTACCGTTGCGGGTCTGGGCCAGCACCTCATCCTCGGGCACGATGAAACCGTTGCCCGCCCCCGACGCCACCAGCAGCTTGCGCCCGGGCTTGTGAATCAGGATATCGATGATCTGCGCCTCGTTCGGCAGGTCAACCATCAGGCGCAGGGGCTCACCCATGCCGCGACCGCCGGGAAGATTGGCGGCACTGACCGTATAGAATCGCCCGTTCGAAGCAAAAACCACCAGCCGGTCCGTCGTTTCGGCGTGGAAAATGAAGCGCGGACCGTCGCCGTCCTTGAACTTCAACTCGCGGTTCAGGTCGATATGGCCCGTCATGGCGCGTATCCAGCCCATCTGAGAGCAAACGACCGTGATCGGTTCCTTGTCGATCATCGCCTCAAGCGGAACCTCTTCGACCTGACCCGCCTCGGCGAAGCGCGTGCGCCGCGCGCCGCCTTCGTAGTCTTTGCCGAAGGTTTTCTTGGTCTCTTTCAGCTGCTCCGCAATCTTGGACCACTGCAGGGTCGGATCGGCCAGCAAATCCTCAAGGTTGGCGCGCTCCAGCATCAATTCGTCGCGCTCGCGGACCAGTTCCATCTCTTCCAGACGGCGCAGGCTGCGCAGGCGCATGTTCAGGATCGCGTCGACCTGAACTTCGGACAACTCGCCCTCACCCGGCTTGGGCGAGACATAATCGGACTCATCGGTGGCGCGAACATGATCGACGCCCCAATCCTCACGCATCAGCGCCGCCTTGGGGTCGTCGTCATAGCGAATGATGTCGATCACACGGTCGAGGTTCAGGAAGGCGACGATAAAGCCCTCTAACACTTCCAACCGGTGGTCTATCTTCGCCATGCGGTGGCGCGAGCGGCGCAGCAGAACTTCTTGCCGGTGATCGAGGAAGGCGCGCAGCACTTCCTTCATCGAGCAGACCTTGGGCGTCACGCCGTCGATCAGCACGTTCATGTTCAGGCTGAACCGCACCTCAAGGTCCGAGTTGCGATAGAGCATGCCCATCAGCACCTCGGGGTCCACATTCTTGGAGCGAGGCTCAAGAACCACCCGGATGTCATCGGCAGATTCGTCGCGCACATCTGCGAGAATCGGGATTTTCTTGGTTTGGATCAGCTCGGCGATCTTTTCGATCAGCTTGGATTTCTGAACCTGATACGGAATCTCGGTAACGACGATCTGCCACTGACCTCGGCCCAGATCTTCGACCTCGAACTTGCAACGCAGACGGAAAGACCCCCGCCCGGTGCGATAGGCCTGCGCGATATTCTCGGGTGGCTCAACGATGACGCCGCCGGTCGGGAAATCAGGACCGGGCACGTAATTCAGCAGCGTGTCGTCGCGTGCATCCGGCGTCTTGATCAGATGCAGACAGGCGTCGCAGAGTTCTGAGATATTGTGCGGCGGGATATTCGTCGCCATCCCCACCGCGATACCGCTGGCACCGTTGGCCAGCAGGTTCGGGAACTGCGCGGGCAGAACGACCGGCTCGGTCAGCGTGCCATCATAGTTGTCACGAAAATCGACAGCGTCTTCGTTCAGACCTTCAAGCAGCGCCTCGGCCACGATGGTCATCCGCGCTTCGGTGTATCGTGAGGCCGCCGGGTTATCGCCGTCGATGTTGCCGAAGTTCCCCTGCCCATCGACCAGCGGGTAACGGACGTTGAAATCCTGCGCCAGACGCGCCATCGCGTCGTAAATCGCGGCGTCGCCATGCGGGTGATAGTTACCCATCACGTCGCCCGATATTTTCGCAGACTTACGGAAGCCACCCGTCGCACTGAGTCGCAGCTCGCGCATCGCGTATAGGATTCGCCGGTGAACAGGCTTTAATCCATCCCGCGCATCCGGCAACGCCCGGTGCATGATTGTGGACAGCGCATAGGTCAGATAGCGTTCGCCAATCGCGCGGCGCAGCGGCTCGGCCACCTCGCCCCCATTGTCAGGGGCCTCCATGTTGGGGTTGTCGATCGTATCATTCATACATGATGTGATACGCCGCAACTGCGCCTTGGTAAAGCGACCAGCACATATTTACTGGGGACAAGTGGCGCTTTTTGCAACAAGGGGAGGCACCCCTGCGATTTCCCCCGTTTTTCGACAGCAAGCATGAAATATGGTAACCTATTGGAATTAGACTGCTGCTTATTTCTTGTTTCTTACGATTGACCCGGGGGATGCGCCATGACGCGCCTTATTGTTATCTCATTCGCTGCACTCGGATGGTGCTTTTACATCATGAGCGGGGGGCCGAACTTCGAACCACGCGGCCTGCGCAGCGACCAACCTCAACGCGAAGTTGTAGCCCAGACCACAATTGTCGCGCCTGCGCGCGCCGAAGAGCTTGTAACCAATGTTGCAGCCCGTGTTCCAACGAGTCACGAGCCGCCAAAGGCCAAACCCGAAGAAGTGGTTCAGATCATTGCCGACGACGCGAGCCTTGCGTCGTTCTCAAGCCTGACAATCTTTGCCGATCAAAGCGCCAACTTCACGCTGGCCTCGCTGGAAGACGGCGTAGCCGGGCTGAGCCAGGTCACGACCGAGGTGCAGAGCGATATCGCCGAAGCACCGACCCTGCCCGAGCCGGAAAAGGACATTCGCGAGATTTCGGGCACACGTGTAAACATGCGCGACGGGCCCGGTACGATCTATCCCATCGTCGGCAAGGCAACCATCGGCCAGAAGGTCGAGGTTCTGAGTGAATCCGGAACCGGCTGGCTGCGATTGCGCGTGTTGCCGCAGCAACAAATCGGATGGATTTCGGCATCGCTGGTTCGAAAAATCCCGGACTGACGCAGTGGTGTGATTGCCCTGACCACAGCCTCGCAATAGCTATGGACGAGGTTCAGAGTCAGGAAGATCATGCAAAAGACCATTCTTATCACCGGCTGCTCTTCGGGCATTGGTCAGGATGCTGCTCACGGTATGCGCGCCCGGGGTTGGCGGGTGTTTGCGTCCTGTCGTCAGCAGCGTGACTGCGACCGATTGCGGGCGCAGGGGTTTGAAAGCCCACGCATCGACTATACCGATGCCAACAGCATCGCTTCGGGGCTGGCCTCGGTTTTCGAAGCCACGGGCGGCACGCTTGATGCGCTGTTCAACAACGGCGCACATGGCCTGCCCGGAGCGGTCGAAGATTTGCCGACGGAGGGCCTGCGCCAGATTTTCGAGGCCAACTTTTTTGGATGGCACGAACTCACGCGGCAGGTAATTCCGGCAATGCGGGCACAGGGGCACGGCCGAATCGTTCAGAATTCCTCGGTTCTGGGGTTGGTGGCCTTTCCATGGCGCGGTGCATACGTGGCAACAAAATACGCGGTCGAGGGCCTTACAGACACACTGCGCCTGGAACTGGCAGATACCGACATAAAGGTGATCCTGATTGAACCCGGACCGATCACGTCAAAAATCCGGGAAAACTCGATCCCTTTCTTCGAACGGTTCATCAATTGGCAGAACTCGGCCCTGCGCGAGCGGTACGAGGCTTCGCTATTGAAAAGACTATACGAATCCTCGGGACCCGACCGGTTCGAATTGCCCGCTTCGGCAGTGACCGACAAGCTGGCCCGAGCCGTCGAGACAAAACGGCCACGCGCGCGTTACTACGTGACCACGCCAACCTACGTTGCCGGATACCTGCGCCGTATTTTGCCGACCCGCGCCATCGACCGCATCCTCTCGGACATCTGAGGCGAAATTACCCGTTCGCTTTTCCAATCTGCGAAGCTAGATGGTAGACTAATGAAACAAGAAACGCGGACGGTGTACCCATGGACCTTTTAATGGTCGTTTTGCTTTTGGCCATGGCGGCTGTTGTCGTCGTGCTGGCGATAGGCATCTCAAACTTCGGCAAAAGCGGCAAAGCGGCAGCGATGAAAAGCAACAAGATGATGCGCCTGCGTATCCTGTTCCAGTTCATTGCCGTGTTGCTGATCGTGCTCTATGTCTGGCTGCGTGGACAAGGAGCGCAGTAAATGGTCGTCCTGAACAAGATTTACACCCGTACCGGCGATGACGGGAAAACCGCCTTGGGCAACGGTGAACGGGTTGCAAAATATTCCGGTCGCGTGGCGGCCTATGGCACCGTGGACGAGCTGAACTCGTTCGTTGGCGTGGCCCGCACCGAGGCCGAGGGCGACGTTGATGCGGCCCTGTCGCGCATCCAGAACGACCTGTTCGATCTGGGTGCGGATTTCTGTCGCCCCGACATGGAAAAAGACGCCGAGGCCGACTATACGCCTCTGCGCGTTGTGGCATCGCAGATCGACCGGCTTGAGGCCGAGATCGACGTCATGAACGAAACGCTGGAACCGCTGCGCAGCTTCATCCTTCCTGGCGGTTCTCGGTTGGCGGCGCATCTGCATGTGTGTCGCACTGTTTCGCGCCGGGCCGAGCGGTTGGCGGTTGAGCTGACCAATCTGGAGCCGGTCAACGCAGTCGCAGTGAAATACCTAAATCGGCTGAGCGACTGGTTCTTCGTGGCGGCCCGCTGCGCCAATGAAAACGGCACTCAGGATGTTTTGTGGGTCCCGGGCGCCAACCGATGAGTTTTGGGACGCAGCGGCAAAAAACACGAAACGCGACGTCCCAAGCCCATAACGTGACGATTTTACTCTGTTGCAGAGGGAATTGAGACGCTATTCAATCCCCCGAAAGCATTGGTGGAGTCGCTTCGCGGCTTACCGTTTTTTGAGGAGAAAGCGCAAAAATGAAGGTACTCGTGCCTGTCAAACGCGTGATTGACTATAATGTGAAAGTCCGCGTGAAAGCGGACGGTAGCGGTGTTGATCTCGCCAATGTCAAAATGTCGATGAACCCGTTCGACGAGATCGCCGTAGAAGAGGCGATCCGCCTGAAAGAAGCGGGCAAGGCGGATGAAGTTATTGCTGTTTCGGTGGGCGTAAAGCAGGCGCAGGAAACGCTGCGTACCGCGCTGGCCATGGGGGCCGACCGCGCGATTCTGGTCGTTGCGGCTGACGATGTGCACACCGATATCGAGCCATTGGCCGTTGCCAAAATCCTGGCCAAAGTGGTCGAGGAAGAGCAACCCGGACTGGTTCTGTGCGGCAAGCAGGCGATCGACAACGACATGAACGCCACCGGCCAGATGCTGTCGGCCCTGTTGGGCTGGAGCCAGGGCACCTTCGCGTCGGAAGTCGACATCGAAGGCGACAGCGCCAAGATCACCCGCGAGGTGGATGGCGGCCTGCAGACCATCAGCGTCAAGATGCCGACCATCGTGACCGTCGACCTGCGCCTGAATGAGCCGCGCTATGCGTCGCTGCCCAACATCATGAAGGCCAAGAAAAAGCCGCTGGATGAGAAAACCGCCGCCGATTACGGCGTCGATGTCAGCCCGCGTCTGGAAATCGTCAAAACCGACGAGCCGCCGGCACGCGCTGCCGGTATCGTCGTGGGCTCGGTCGACGAGCTGGTTGCAAAACTCAAAGAAGCGGGGGCTGTGTAATGGCTGTTCTTCTTCTGGCAGAAGTCAATAATGGTGAGCTGTCGCTGGACGCCACCGCCAAGGCTGTCAACGCAGCCAAGGCACTGGGCGACGTGACTGTTCTGGCCGCGGGCGGTTCTGCCGCAGCGGCTGGCGAGGCCGCCGCCAAGATCGACGGTGTGTCCAAGGTTCTGGTGGCCGAAGACGCGTCTTTGGGTCACCGTCTTGCAGAATCGACCGCCGCGTTGATCGTGTCACTGGCCGACGGGTACGAGCACATCGTTGCCCCCGCCACCACCGACGCCAAGAACGTGATGCCGCGCGTGGCCGCGCTGCTGGACGTGATGGTGATCTCGGATGCGTCGGGCGTGGTTGACGGCTCGACCTTTGAGCGCCCGATCTATGCGGGCAACGCGATCCAGACCGTGAAATCGAACGACGCCAAAAAGGTTGTCACCCTGCGGACCGCCAGCTTTGACGCGGCGGGCGAAGGCGGCGCGGCCCCGGTTGAGACAATCTCGGTTCCGGGTTCAGAAGGTCTGTCGTCCTGGGTCGAGGATAAGGTGGCCGAAAGCGACCGTCCTGAACTGACCTCGGCCGGTGTCGTTGTCTCGGGTGGCCGTGGCGTCGGCTCGGAAGACGATTTCAAGCTGATCGAAACCCTGGCCGACAAGCTGGGCGCCGCCGTTGGCGCCTCGCGTGCGGCGGTTGACTCGGGCTATGCCCCGAATGACTGGCAGGTGGGTCAGACCGGTAAGGTTGTTGCACCTGACCTCTATGTCGCTGTCGGCATCTCGGGCGCGATCCAGCACCTGGCGGGTATGAAGGACTCGAAGGTCATCGTTGCGATCAACAAAGACGAAGAAGCGCCGATCTTCCAGGTTGCCGACTTCGGTCTGGTCGCCGACCTGTTCCAGGCTGTACCGGAGTTGACCGAGAAACTCGGGTAAGTCTGCTACGACTTTCGGCTAAAAAATACTTAGAAGGCCCGCCAAAAGGCGGGCCTTTCTTAGATTTGCTTTCGGATTGGCCCCAACAGCGCGTCGGCAATTGTCTTATGCGCCGCCGGGCCGATCATATGTTCGGCCATCGGCTGCTGTAACGTTCCGAACAACATATCCTCAAGCGCATCGGATTCCCCGGACACAGGCACCGAGACTTCAATAAAATCTGCGCATAAAGGGCGTAAAGCCTCAAACATTTCTGGTGTTGCGACCGTTCTTTCCTTTCGGCAATCGCCGTTATTGTCTTGCAGTACCCTCAGCCCCAACAGAATGACCGGCACCTCCAGCCTGCGCAGAAGGTCGCTGATTTTCTGAACCCAACTGCACCGCAACTCGTCAACAACAATTTCGAAACGCGCATCTTGATGGCTTTGCAAAGAACTCATCAAATGGTGCACGAAATGAACATCGATAAAGTCAATTTCGGGATATAGATCTACAAGGTCCGATGTTGGTGTAAGAACCCGGTCATTTCGCCGGGGATGAACGCGGTAAAAGTGATTCGTCTGGCTAAGAATTCCAGGCGCTTGAAGAACGCACAACTCAGCCTGATTCAATAACTTGAACAAGCCCGCGTCGCGGCACAGCGCCTCAACCCCGCAGAACAGGCTTCCAAGATTCAGGCAGCGCCGATCCAGCTTCTCCTCGAGAATCGCGGCAAAGGGACGTTCAACAAACCGCCCATAGGTTTCATCCCCGCCGGCGCAAACCATAAAAACGGTATCCAATGACCGCTCTGATCCGCGAAACCAAAGATTTGACTCACCGTATTGGCATACGGCATGCCCGGCACTTGCCGAGCCTGTTTGATGATAGCTCATAACACTCACCCATTTTTCACCCGGCTGCCATCTTGAAGCCGCAAGTCTTGAGAAAGTCCTAATGTGCGCATTTAAAGCAAATTGGATGCGCCTGATCCCCTTGCCGCCCCTACCGATCTGCCGGTAGTGTCCCCCCAACCCCGAGACTCAGAGGCATCAGAACATGGACGTAAAATCAGTCGGAGTGATCGGCGCAGGTCAGATGGGCAATGGCATCGCCCATGTGCTGGCCCTGGCAGAATATGACGTTCTGCTGAATGACGTGAATCAGGACGCGCTGAATGCCGCACTGTCTACGATCGAAGGTAACATGGCGCGCCAGGCCTCGCGGGGGAAAATCACGGAAGAGGCGATGCAGGCCGCGCTCAAGCGGATCAAAACCACGCTTGCGCTGCCCGAACTGGGGCAGACCGATCTGGTGATCGAGGCCGCAACCGAACGCGAGACAATCAAACAGGCAATCTTCGAGGATCTGCAACCACATCTGCAACCGCATACAATCCTGACCTCGAACACCTCGTCCATTTCAATTACCCGGCTGGCCAGTCGCACAGACCGGCCAGAGCGGTTCATGGGGTTTCATTTCATGAACCCGGTTCCTGTAATGCAACTGGTTGAACTAATCCGTGGCATTGCAACGGATGAACCAACTTTCAACACGTGCAAGGCCGTCGTGGATCGTCTGGGTAAAACGGCTGCAAGTGCCGAGGACTTCCCCGCCTTTATCGTGAACCGCATTCTGATGCCAATGATCAACGAAGCGGTCTATACATTGTACGAGGGCGTTGGAAACGTGCAGTCCATAGACCAGTCCATGAAATTGGGCGCCAACCATCCGATGGGTCCACTGGAATTGGCTGATTTCATTGGGTTGGACACCTGCCTGGCCATCATGAACGTGCTGCATGACGGGTTAGCGGATACAAAATACCGTCCCTGCCCGTTGTTGACCAAATATGTCGAAGCCGGTTGGCTGGGGCGCAAGACCGAACGCGGATTTTATGATTATCGGGGCGAGGTTCCGGTCCCCACCCGCTGATGCAGAGGGGCAAAGCCCCTCTGGCCCTTTGCGACGGGGTCAATTTGCTGTCTAGCGTTTCAACGTTTCGCCCAATGACATCGTGTGTTTTCGTAGCCACCCCATGAACCCGCGTGGATCACGCTCAAGCAGTTCCATATCTTCATCTGAAATCGGCTCGCCGATGACAGGAGACTGCGGTTTGTTGCACGAGCGGACAATCTCATGCAGCAAAAGCCCTTGCCGCAATATCGGGGACAGCCTGTTGGCAATCTGGTAAGCGCGCGAATTTCGGCCGGGGAAAAAGATGGGAACCACGCTTGCACCTGAACGGCGGATCATCTTGGCGGTAAACACGTTCCATTCCCGTTCTTGCGCGGGTCCAAACCAGTCATCCGAGGACATAACGACACCAGACGGGAACAATGCAACAACCCCGCCTTGCTTCAGGTGATCCATCGCCTTGCCCCGCATTTCGAGCATTTTGCCTTGCGCTTCGGGGTCATGCGGGAACGGAACCGGGATCATGAATGATGTCGCGGCCTCGTCCAAACCGGTCAGAACAGAGCGGGTCAGGATTCTGTAGTCATTGCGAACCCGACCGATCAACTCGGCAAGAATCATACCGTCAACCATACCGTGCGGATGGTTCGCCACGACGACCACCGGGCCTTCTTTGGGAATGCGGGCAATTTGCTCTTCCGGCGTGGTCAGGTCGATTCCCATGACCTCAAGAGCGCCGCCCCAGAACCTTTGGCCGCGGTAATACTCGTTCTTCTTTTCGAATTTGTTGACCATACGCAAAATGGTCAGCTTGCCAGTGCACCATTCAATCGCGCGAATGGCGGTTGAGGTCCAGGCATCGTCGAATGAGTTCGCGTAAGTCAGGGTTCTACGGTCGTAGATTTCGCCCTGATCCTTGGTCCCATCCAACAAAGGGCCTGTCTTGGTCTCGTGCGTAGTTTCCGCCAATTCCTGGTCATCCCGTTCTTCATCGCGCAGCCGATGAGGTCAGAACCCTTCCCCGAACTTGTCATTCACCAGGGTTTCCAAAGCATCAGCTAACGCCTCAGCATCCGGTCCGGACGTCTCGACGTCAATAGTCGTTCCACGCGATGCTGCCAACATCAAAAGGCCCATAATGCTGTCGCCCGAAGCAGAAAAACCGTCTTTGGATACTTCGGCACGGGCATCAAAGCCCTCCACCACTTCAACCAGCTTGGCCGAGGCGCGGGCGTGCAAACCCTTTTCGTTTACTATTTTCAAACTTCGGTTTGTCATTCTTAATCAGTCCGGTCTTCTTCTAATGTCACATTTTGCGCATTGATGTATTTACGTCCAGCCTCCATCGCCTGCCGTACGGCGTCTGCAACAGGCAGGTGGCGGGTTTTGGCCAGTTTAATCAACATAGGCAGATTTGCACCGTAAAGGATACGACGATCATGCGGGGCGCAGGCGCGCAGGCTCAGATTCGACGGGCTTCCCCCGAACAGGTCGGTCACGACAACGACGCCATCCCCAACATCCACACTGTCAGCAGCCAGACAAATTTCGGTCTGCTTTTCTTCGCGATTATGGTCTGCCTCAATCGAAATCGCGATCAGACCGGGTTGCTTTCCAACCACATGCTGAACGGCGGCCAGATACTCCTTGGCCAACCCACCATGTGCTACGATCACAATCCCGATCAATCCGGCCTCACATTCAACGATCGACGTTCCATTTCGCGGTGCCTAATTGCCACTTGCTGCCCCTTCTCTGCAAGAGCCTTTGCGACCGCTTCTGCCATGGCAACCGACCGATGTTGCCCGCCGGTACAGCCAAAAGCCACTGACAGGTGTGCTTTGCCCTCTGCACGGAAGCTTGGCAGCAACAGGTTCAGCAAATCCACAACCCGATCGAAAAACGGAGCATAATTCGTATCAGATTTTACGTAACTGGCAACGTCCGGGTTTCGACCATCTTCTGACCGCAGTTCCGGCCTCCAATAGGGATTGGCCAAAAACCGGCAGTCGAAGACCATATCAAGTCCGCGCGGAAGGCCCCGTTTATACGAAAATGACTCGATCGAAACCGCAAGGTGCCGCCCGCCTTGTGGAGCAAACCAGCGCTCGACCTCTTCTCGCAGTTGGTGGACATTCAGCGGGGAGGTGTCGATCAGCGTATCTGCAATCTCGCGGATCGGGGCCAAAAGCTCTTTCTCCTGCCGCACGCCTGTTTCCGGGCTTGCATCAGTGGCCACTGGATGTCGGCGACGGGTTTCCGAAAAACGCCGCAGCAGAACCTCATCATTGCAATCAAGGTAAAGCGTCGTCAAATCAACCTGTTCCATGCGCCTCAGGCGCACGGCCAATTCTATGAATCCGATTGTCGAGAAATCGCGGTTGCGCGCGTCTATACCCAAAGCCATCGGCCGATCATCCTGCGGCCCGTCCAAAAGGCGCATCAACAAACCCATCGGAAGATTGTCTATGGCTTCGAAACCCAGGTCTTCAAGCACACGGATTGCAGTCGAACGGCCCGCGCCTGATGGGCCAGTGACCAAAACAATACGCCGTTGCGGTGTTAAGTGCTGGGCCATTCCGGGTCTAAACGCCCCATTTTCAAAAGTTGCATCAGTATTGCGGACAAATTGGGGATGCCTGCCGCCCGAAGCAAGGGCACAGTTTGCCTCAGGACAACAGCGGTCACCGGGTCCGGCAAGCGGACGGATTCGGATTGATCAAGATCCACCACGTAGCAGACCGGCGTTGCCCCGGCGGCGTTTGCACGAAGCAACCCAACGCCCCGCGCCTCAATCACGCCGCGCAAGGTTGGAACAGCATCCGCAATAACCGCTCCGTCAACAATGGTCAGAGCGACACGATCATCAGCGACCAGCGCTGCCCCGTATGCCATCATCTGCAAGGCCAACGCCGATTTACCTGATCCCGAAGATCCCACGACCAAAGCGCCGCGCCCTTCGACGGCCACGCATGTTCCGTGAACGATAGCTGTGTTCTGATGTCGAATGTCCAAAAGGCTCTGGCCACTCATGCGTTTACACCGGCAACCCCACCACGAAACGCGCACCTTGCGGGTCTGATGTAATATCTGCCTCAGTCGGGCGGATATTCTCGGCCCAAATCACACCGCCATGAGCTTCTACAATCTGTTTCGAGATCGCCAGCCCAAGGCCGGAATTGTTGCCAAAATGCTCTTCGGGTCGCTGCGAATAGAACCGCTTGAATATCTTGGTCAACGCCTGATCCGGAATTCCGGGGCCTGTATCTTCGACCACGATGAGCACCCGGTTTTCTCGGCGACGCACCCAAACGCGTATGGCGTCGCTGTCGTCGCAGAATGAAATCGCGTTAGTGATCAGGTTGACGAATACCTGCGCCAGGCGCGCCTCAAGCCCGTTGACGACAATCGGCTGACGCGGAAGATCGGTAATGTAATCAATGCCTTTGGCGCGGGCGTCTTCACCCAAATACTGACCGATATTGTCCAAAAGCTTGAGCAGATCGAAAGGCTGTTCCTCTTCCTTGACCAACTCAGCGTCGAGGCGTGACGCGTTCGAGATATCACTGACCAAACGATCCAGCCGACGCACATCATGTTCGATCACGCCCAACAATTTATCACGCTGGTCATCGCGCTTGACCACGCGCAAGGTTCCAACAGCGGACTGCAAACTCGCAAGTGGGTTCTTGATCTCGTGCGCGACATCAGCGGCAAACTGTTCGTTTGCATCGATGCGGTTGTACAATGCTGAAACCATCCCCCGCAAAGCCTGGCTGAGACGCCCGATTTCATCTGGTCGGGCGCTGAGGTCAGGAATGCGGATACGGCCTGGGTTAACACCGGCCCCCCGGTCCTTGCCCGTCTCAGCCGCAGAGGCAAGATCCGCCAACGGGTTGGCAATGGTGGATGCCAGAACAAGGCTCAGGCCGATAGACACCAAAAGCGCCACGACAAACATTTGCAAGATACGCTCCTGTTCACGCCGAGCCAGCGCGTCGACCTCACCGGCAGGACCAGCCATTGCCACTGCCCCTATCGGCACCTCATCCTGCAGGATCGGAGCCGCCGCGACGATAACCGTCTTGCCGGTGGCATCTTTTACCGCTTCGACCTGCAACTCTCCCCGCAAGGCCTCGGGAATGATATCTTGCACGCGCTGCGCCAAGGTCGGCGCTTCATCCGGTTCAGAGCGCGTAAATACCCGGGACAGTCCGGTCCAGACGGCGTTCAACGCATCACTAATCAAAGTGCTGCCGGTCTGAACCTCGGAGCCGTTTTTAAGCAACGCAGTGTTCTGCGAAGGGGTCGCCACCCCGCGCGTCCAGCCGATCAAAGTACCGTCCGCGTCATATACAAAAACTTCGCCCCCGGCAGGCAAGCTAAGCCCAGCCAGCGTATCCTTGACATCCAGTGCAGATGTGACCTGGGACTGCCCGATCAGGCTTTGTCGCAGTCGGGTTTCGAACACGTTACTAACAAGTTGCGCGTCACCGACAAGGTTGCGCGCCGTTTGCTGGACTTGATCCTCGCGGGAGTCGTTGAGGTACAATAGCCCCGTCACAAGTATGACGAGAGCAATCAGGTTGAAGGTGATAATCCTGCGCGCCAAAGGCGAGCCGCGCAACGAAAACATGTTACGACGTCGGCGCGACGCCCGCAGCTCGGCCGACTCCGGATCCTGCGGGATGACCCAGTCATCCCCCAGAACGACGTCGCCGTCCCGCAATTCTCTGGCTTGCTCTGTATCGCGCACGAGGCTCGGTTACCCCTTTTCAGTGACCACGCTTATTCTTCGTTGTACCTGTACCCGATGCCATAAAGTGTTTCGATTGCCGAAAATTCGGGATCCGCGGCGCGCATTTTTTTACGCAGGCGCTTGATATGACTGTCGATGGTTCGGTCGTCGACATAGACCTGATCATCATAGGCGACATCCATCAGCTGATCGCGGCTTTTGACGAAACCGGGGCGCTGCGCCAGTGCTTGTAGTAACAAAAACTCGGTCACGGTCAGCGAGACATCCGTCCCCTTCCAGCTGACCGCATGGCGCAGCGGGTCCATCCGCAGATCACCCCGTTCCATCACTTTGGTATCGCCTGAAGCGGCATTGGTCACTTCGCCGGTTGTAGCCTCTTGCCGGCGTAGCAACGCACGGATGCGTTCAACCAGCAACCGCTGTGAAAAGGGCTTTTTTACATAGTCATCTGCGCCCATTCGCAGGCCCAGAACCTCATCAATTTCATCGTCCTTCGACGTCAGAAAGATGACCGGCATCTGGGTTTTTTGCCGCAGCCTCTGCAACAGGTCCATACCGTCCATGCGTGGCATTTTTATATCCAGCACGGCCATATCAGGTAGTTTTTTATTGAATGCATCCAGGGCTGCTTGCCCGTCGTTATAGGTTTCAACCTCGAACCCTTCGGCTTCGAGAGTCATGGACACAGACGTCAGAATATTTCTGTCGTCGTCCACCAGTGCAATCTTCGACATCGGGTTTACCCCTATTCCTGCTCACTCATGCAATATTTCGCTTATTAGTAGGGCATCTTTGTCGTTTTTATGTCCGCGAATCAATCCGTATCTGCGAATCGTGGGTTTGTTGTCACACAGCTGCGGCAAAAAAGCCGTTAATGGCCCCAGAAATGCGCAGTGATTTCCGTCAGGAAATTTCTGGTGGCGCTAAACCTGAACTTGGTTGCGCTAACTGCGCCAAACCGTCCTGTTCACGCCCTAAACGACCATGATAAGACCCGCCTGTCCGCCGGAATGATCCGGCACAATGCCCCAAGAGCGCATGCGGCCCACCCGCCGAAGCGCCGCCACAGGAGAAGACACACATGACATCTGGACGGGTTAACCCGCAATTCCGCCTCGAAGATCAGGGCATCGAGGGTCTGGGACATGTCTATTATAATTTCATGGAACCGGCGCTGATCGAAGAAGCGCTGAAGCGCGGCGAAGGCACGCTTGGCAATGGCGGGGCTTTTCTGGTCACCACCGGCAAGTTCACTGGCCGTTCGCCCGAGGACAAACACGTTGTCAAGACGGACAGCGTTGCGGACACTATCTGGTGGGAAAACAATGCCGAGATGAGCCCCGGAGGCTTTGACGCTTTGCACGATGACATGCTGGCCCATATGAAGGGCCGCGACTACTTTGTGCAGGATCTGGTAGGCGGTGCCGACCCCGCCTTTTCAATAAATGTTCGGATGGTCACAGAACTGGCCTGGCACAACCTGTTCATCCGTCATCTTCTGCGTCGCCCGGATCGCGAGGATCTGGACGAGTTCGTCGCGGACTTTACCATCATCAACTGCCCCAGTTTCAAAGCCGATCCTGCAAAGCACGGCTGTCGCAGCGAAACCGTGATCGCGCTGAACTTTGACCGCAAGCTGATCCTGATCGGTGGCACTGAATACGCGGGTGAAAACAAAAAATCCGTGTTCACCCTGCTCAACTACATGCTGCCGGAAAAAGGCGTGATGCCGATGCACTGTTCGGCCAACCATGCCGTTGGCAACCCGGTCGATACCGCCGTGTTTTTTGGCCTGTCCGGCACCGGTAAAACAACGCTGTCCGCCGACCCGGCGCGTACCCTGATCGGTGACGACGAACATGGTTGGTCGGACCGTGGCACCTTTAACTTTGAAGGCGGCTGCTATGCCAAGACTATCAACCTGAACCCCGAGGCCGAGCCGGAAATCTACGCGACAACCAGCAAGTTCGCCACGGTGATCGAAAACATGGTGTTCGATCCAGAAACCAAAGAGCTGGACTTTGAGGATGACTCGCTGACGGCAAATATGCGCTGCGCTTACCCGCTCGAATACATCTCGAATGCATCCAGCAGCGCCCTTGGCGGTCACCCGAAGAATATCATCATGCTGACCTGCGACGCATTTGGCGTTCTTCCTCCGATTGCGCGACTGACGCCGGCACAGGCAATGTATCATTTCCTATCGGGCTTCACCTCGAAAGTTGCAGGGACCGAGCGTGGCATCACCGAACCCCAGCCGACATTCTCAACTTGTTTCGGCGCTCCATTCATGCCGCGCCGCCCGGAGGTGTACGGCAACCTTTTGCGTGAAAAGATTGCTCAGCACGGTGCAACCTGCTGGCTGGTGAACACCGGCTGGACCGGCGGCGCCTACGGTGTCGGATCGCGGATGCCAATCCGGGCGACCCGCGCGCTGCTGACCGCTGCGCTGGATGGGTCGCTGCGCGACGCCGAGTTCCGCAAGGATGCCAATTTCGGGTTTGACGTGCCCGTGGCCGTGCCCGGCGTAGCCGAGGTTCTTCTGGACCCGCGCCGCACCTGGGACGATCAGGCCGCCTTTGACAAACAGGCCGATAAGCTGGTGCAGATGTTCGCAGAGAATTTTGAGCAGTACCTGCCCTTCATCGACGAAGATATCAAAGCTGTCGCAATCGGATGATCTGACATTGGGGGCATCTTTGCCCCCAGTTTCATTTTGGGCTGCTTACCGGCCAACATCGCGAAAAACCCCAACGACATCACAATATAGTTGTATGTCGCGCTATCTGGGCAAAACGCGTTGCCGGGCATGCGCTATTCGATTAGCCTCTACATTTGTCGAAATATAAAAAAAGCCCGAAGCCGTTTCTTTGGGCGGGACGTAAATACTGTTGGGTCGCTCGGGCAAACTCTCAAATCAACACATTTGCCACCCAATGACAAAATACGTCTGCGACAGAGGGGATGAGTGTCAACATGCGACCTTTTGGACGCCGCCAAAGAATTGGCATCTCTGGTCGTGCCGCGGGGCGGCAACGGTTGGCACAAGTAAAGACAGGTAGACTATGACGGAAATCTCAAAACTGACCGAACTGCGCAAACTCATGCAGAGTATGGAACACACGCTGGGCCTTGAGCAACTGTCTCCGGTGGAGCGCGACATCTACTACGCCGCCGAAGAGCTTTCGAAGTCAGACGACGAGGTGCGCACATTCGGTTTGATCGAGCATACCTTGGTGCGAAGCGTTTCGCGCCCGACCTTTTTTCGGGCGCTGAAATCGCTGGTTCAAAAAGGGTATCTGTCGCAAAGCGGCACCGCAAACCGAGGGCGGTACATCGTTCATGCCCCAAAGTAACACCGCAAACCCGCGTAACCTTGGCTGAAACTCGTGCGCAGGTGGGCTACGGACACGTTCTTCGCATCTTTGGCCTATGTCTTGGCATCGCTGCTGACATTCGAAGTTCTCACGCCTCTTCAAAACGTGTTCTTCCCCGAATATCCCAGCCGGGCCAGCCTGCTGTTCCTGCCGCATGGTGTGCGGGTTTTGGCAGCCTGGCTGCTGGGGTGGCGGGCGGTGTTTGCGCTTTTGCCCGGCGTGTTTGTGGTCTTCGCCTTTTTGGGTGGCAGTGATGTTTTCCTTCCAAGCCGCTTGATGGCCATTTTCATTGCAGTCACGACCGTTCCGGCGGTGTTCTACATATGCAAATGGGTCGGTTGGGACTTGTTCCCCCGACCTGAGCGCAATCCGTGTTGGGCCTGTGTTATGGGGGTGGGGATCATCACGTCTTTTCTTGTCTCAGGTCTGACCAACATGGCTTTCGGTAGCGCACGCGCCGAGTATTTCGCTTTTTTAATCGGTGATATATCAGGGCTTTTCTTCCTGATGCTGGCTTTGTATTTCGCGTTTCGTATTGCCGACACGCGTGGTTAATCCATCAAGCCCCGTCGTAGCAGGTTCAATCCAGTTACCAGCAGGACCAACAGAGTCACTTTCCGAAACAGCGCCTGATCGATCCGCGATTGCAATTGCAAGCCGATCCACATCCCGATGACCGCAGGTATGACCAAAGCAGCCGAGAACGGGGCCGTTTCGGCCCGGAATATCCCCGACCCCAGATGTGCCACCATCAGGGCAACGGCCCCCAAGCCGTAGATCACCCCCTGAACCCGCATTTGCACTGCTTTTGGAGTATTCAGCGCAGTCAGATACGCAACGGTTGGCGGCCCCCAGATGCCCGACATTCCTCCGACAAAACCCGCAACCGAACCAATGCCCAATTCAATCCGAGGTGACGGATTGCGAAGGACCAATTGCACCCCCAAAATCTGAATCAGGGCAAAAAACGAAACCGGGATGCCGATCATCAACAGAAACGTTGACGCGGGCAGCGAACTGACTACCCGCGCCCCGATCAACAAGAACACCAGCCCTGCGGCCAGGAACACGCGAAACGCCTTCATCGCCGAAACTGCGGCCGGAATACCTTCGCGCAGGGCCTGAAAGCCATTCGTTACCAAAGTCGGTAAAATCAACCCGGCAAGCGCCAAGTCCGGCGGCAGGAACATACTGAGCCCCGAAACCAGGACCATCGGCATGGCAAATCCGACCATACCTTTGACCCAACCGGCCACAAGCGCAACGCCAGCGGCCAAAAACAATTCGTTTGGGTTAAGCAAGGAAAGCAGTGTCATGGCCCCGTGATACCACTATTGACGCGCGCTGCACTGCAAAATTGACAAAGCAATTTTAGAACTATTTTGCTTGATAATTCGCATTTTTCTTGCGCTGCATGTGCAGCATGATATGACCAGACGACACCAGAAAAGGACGTGATTCATGGCCCCTGACGGACAAGATGTTACCCAGATGACACCATCCGCAATTCTGCCCGACCTTCTGGCACTGACCCGTGCGGCTATCCCGGCGGTCGAAAGCGTGTTTGGTCGCGCCCGCGCGACCGTGCGCAATACGGTCTCCGATGATGGACGTGTATCTGGAGCGCTGATTGAGGCGCATCAAACGGCCGCTCATGGACTGGCATGGCTGGCGACCTACACCCAATCGCTGCAACAGATGCAACACTGGGCTGAAGCGCTGGATGCCGACGGCAAGTTTGGCGAGATGGAGCAGCTGCTGCATCAGATCGCCTTTGGCGAATATCTCTGGCAGATTTACGGCGGCATTCAGATGAACCAGGGGGAAATCGTCCGCCTTCAGGATCTTGGATTAAGTCAGGACGACATGCGCGCCCTGATGGCGCCCGAGGTCATGGCTCTGACCCAAAACGGCAATACTCAGGCCGCACGCACCCGCCTTGTCGCGCTGATGGAGGATCAGGCCGGGGCCACCATGTTCGGTTCTTCGGGGCTCGACGAAGAACTGGAAATGATCCGCGACCAGTTTCGCCGTTACGCCCAGGAAAAGGTCGAGCCGAACGCGCATGAATGGCACCTGAAGGATGAACTGATCCCGATGGAAGTCATTGAAGAACTGGCTGAAATGGGCGTCTTTGGCCTGACGATCCCGGAAGAGTTTGGCGGGTTTGGCTTGTCCAAAGCCTCGATGTGCGTGGTCTCGGAAGAGCTTTCGCGCGGCTATATCGGTGTGGGTTCGCTGGGCACACGCTCGGAAATCGCAGCGGAACTGATCATTGCAGGCGGCACGGAAGAGCAAAAAGCAAACTGGTTGCCAAAACTGGCCAGCGCCGAAATCCTGCCAACCGCTGTTTTCACAGAACCGAACACCGGTTCTGACCTTGGCAGCCTGCGAACGCGGGCCGTGAAGGATGAAAACGGCGATTACTCCATCACCGGAAACAAGACATGGATTACCCATGCCGCGCGCACTCATGTGATGACCCTGCTGGCCCGCACCAACCCGGACAGCACCGATCACCGTGGCCTGTCCATGTTCCTTGCCGAAAAAACGCCGGGAACCGATGAAAACCCCTTCCCCACCCCGGGAATGACCGGCGGCGAGATCGAAGTTTTGGGCTATCGCGGAATGAAAGAATATGAGCTGGGCTTTGATGGCTTCCACGTGAAGGCGGAAAACCTGCTGGGCGGAGAAGAGGGCAAAGGCTTCAAACAACTGATGGAGACCTTCGAATCCGCCCGCATCCAAACCGCCGCGCGTGCCATCGGTGTGGCGCAAAGCGCGCTGGACATCGCCATGCAATACGCACAGGACCGCAAGCAATTCGGCAAATCCCTGATCAACTTCCCCCGCGTGTCGGGCAAACTGGCAATGATGGCGGTCGAGATCATGATCGCCCGCCAGCTGACCTATTTCTCGGCCCGCGAGAAGGACAATGGGCACCGCTGTGATCTTGAGGCCGGAATGGCCAAGCTGCTGGGCGCGCGCGTGGCTTGGGCCGCTGCGGATAATGGCCTGCAAATCCACGGCGGCAACGGGTTTGCGTTGGAATACAAGATCAGCCGCGTCCTGTGTGACGCGCGCATTCTGAACATATTCGAGGGAGCAGCCGAAATTCAGGCACAGGTCATAGCCCGACGTTTGCTTGGGTGACCGAATTCGGCACTCCTGTTTCCCCAACTAACCCGGCCAGCGCGCCGGGTTTTTTTCTTGCGAAATTGAAATTGCACAAATGACGGGCATGGGGGCTCAAGCGTCGGTGGTGATCCTCCGACAAGTGAATTTCACCTTTGAACTTGGCCCTGATCCCCGATAGATCACCTACTGGCCCCGATACAAAGGATCGCAGCAGGAATGACCAAAAGACTATTCGCAGCCTGGGCAATTGTGACTGCCCTTATTCTGGGCGGCTGCGCCACCGAACAGCCGACCGCAAGCCAAAACGATATCGACACCCTGGCATATGCGATCCAATCCCTCGGACCCGATGTCGATCCGGTCGAAGCGCGAACGGCCGCTTCCATCTCGTATACCTACTCACAG
This sequence comes from Ruegeria sp. AWH4_226, assembly GCF_056159225.1. Classification (NCBI taxonomy): domain Bacteria; kingdom Pseudomonadati; phylum Pseudomonadota; class Alphaproteobacteria; order Rhodobacterales; family Roseobacteraceae; genus Ruegeria; species Ruegeria sp. AWH4_226. The sequence continues at coordinate 1,936,294 of NZ_JBSWUU010000001.1, forward strand.
CAGCTAAAGCAGGACTGGAATGTCACTGACACGGCCATCATCCATAATGCCAAGGTTATCAATGGCTTTCGTGAGCGCGGTTTGTGCAATGACTGGGCCGAAGCCATGACCAAGCGCCTGAGGCAGGAAGATTTTCGCACGCTGGATATCCATTGGGCGACATCGCCACCCACCCAATTCAGGATCATCCATCACTCGGCCCTGATCAGCGCAGATGGCGACTCGATGTATGACGGGATAATCCTTGATCCCTGGCGGGCCAGCGGTGCACTGACATGGGCACCCGTACAGGAAGACACCAAGTACAACTGGCGCCCCCGACTGGAAGTGCGGCAAGAGCTGCTGAATGGTGAGTTGCCTTTATAGGTGCGGTTCCGTCTTTACGTTCCGTGGGTTAAACCGGTTACATGATACGCCTGATCTTGACCCTGCCGATGTTGGCCCTGTTTCAATGCGACAGGGACGAGACCGTCGCCGCTTATGGCGCGGCCGACACGACCTGGGCGCTGCAGGAAATCGATGGGCAGCCTTACAAGGCCAGCGCCCTGCTACGCTTTCCTGAACAAAACAAGATCGAAGGCAATGCCCCTTGCAACAGCTATAGCGGCACCCTGACAGCACCTTACCCATGGTTCGAAATCGCTGATCTGACGGCAACCCGCGCCGCCTGCGCCGGGCTTGAAGCCGAAGGGTTCTACTTTGCGGCCCTAATGGCCATGACCCAGTCCGAGGTGTCCGGTAACGTTCTGATCCTGCGCAATGATGCCGGGCACGAGATGGTGTTCACAGCCGTCGAGTAAACTGATCCACAAAACGCGCCCGTGCCTCGGGCAGAGGGTGATTCCCCAGCGACGGGGCCAGATGGTGTGTCAAAAAATATCCGGTTGTCTGAAGGCCAAGTGCAATCTCTGCGTCGGGTGCGCGCCCCTCTCCTCGCAAGCAAGGGGGCAGTGGCAACAGCCTGTCTGCCCATTCCCCTGCCCCCTTGGCACTGACCGCGCGGCCGGTTTTGGGTGAGACATAGGCCAAACCGCTGGTTGAACCGGTCACTGCACAGGACGAAAGATCAAGACCGAACCCCAGCTCTTCCAGCAACGCCAACTCCCACCGCAGATAAGCCAGCGGCCAAATCTCGTCCTGCCCGAGCAAGTCCATCAACCGTTCGGTTTGCATATAAATCGCCGGATGAGGCTCCCGCTCTGGCAGACAGAACGTCAGCAACGCAACAACTGCGTTCAATCCTGCCAGGGCCAATCGGCCAGAGAATGCCGCCGCAGCACGCGACCGCAGCGGTTCAACCTGAAAGGTTCCGATGTGTTCCTCAAGCCGGGCGCGCCAAAGCACATCCAACTGCGCCCCCGGTTGCAGGATCGGGGCGATCTTGCGGCTGGTCCCGCCCCGGACAACACCGGCATGGCGGCCATGGCTTTCGGTGAAAACCTCAATGATTGCCGCCGTCTCCCCATGGCGACGCGTGGTCAAAAGGATACCATGATCACGCCAGTCCAAATTAGGCTCCTTTTGCCTGCGGGTTTCCCGTTGCCCGCAACAGATCGCAAGGCGCCAGCATCCGCAAGGGCTGTGACAGACAGAATTTCGCGCGCTTAAAACCTGAGCCTGAAGGCCGCACCCACCAGCGGGGCTGTGTCATAGCTCTGGCGGCTCAGCTCTGTTCCATTTGCGTCATCCAGCGTCAAACGCCCTTCAAGTTCGGCCCCTGCAAAGACATTCAGCGAAAAACCGGGATTGGGGTTATACCCGAACGAGATCACCACGGGGATGCTTTTGTCTTCGCCCACGCCATTTGGCGCCAGCCCATCATCGTCCAGTCGGAAGCGAATACGCTCATACCGGGCCGACAGGGCAAGGTTCATCGTGTCGTTGAGCGCATAGCTGAGCGTCAGACCCGGCCCCTGCGTGGCCCCAATCCCCGAGCCCGTATTCAGGTTCCAGCGGTCATTGATGTCCCAATCAACAAGTAGAGCCGGAAAAAAGTCGATATCATTGTCTTCGATCTGCGAAAATGCCCCAAAAGCCGGGCCTATGGTCAGCCGCTCGTTCAGTTTCCAGGCGACGCCCGCAAAAACGCCATAGGTTCTACCATCACTGGCCTCGGCCCCGCTTTGATAGTCCCACCTAACTTGCGGAGAGATGAAAACCGTGGTCGCACTCCCAACACCAAACCGAAGCGGTACCGCAACGCGGATGTCCCGAATGTCTTCCCATGGTTGGTTATTGGCCTGACTGAAATTGTAGTCCAACCGGCCAAAGCTTGCCGACACCCCAAGCGACGTGTCATTTTGAAACGTATATAGCGCTGTGGTGCGTAGGAAAATGCGGCTTGCAGAAAACTCACCACCCTCACTCAAATCTGCGTCACCCTGATACGCGGCGAGACCATCGATTTGATAACCCCATCCCAACCGGGGCTGCGCAAGCGAAGGGGACGCAAATAAAGCAGAAATCATCGCAGCGACGCAGCATAGTCGGGCAATCGTTTTCATCAAGCTCAACCTCAATAGGGCGGGTTACAAGGACAGATAACACTTCGGTGCGAACGGTAGAACGTATCGCAGAAATAGAATGCTAAACTGTGTCAACCAGGGCTAAAAATCAGTCTAACCCTTCGTCGCCAAGAAGGTGACGCCCTTGCCTGTCCTCGACCTCAATCACCCAAAGATCGGGATCAAAACTGCGCTGGCGCTGGATAGTCTGATCCACCTCGGGCTCGGGGCCAGAAGAAAGCTCGACCCATTTGCGTTCACCGCTCATCAAGTCAAAGCTGCGCTGGAAGGCAATCGCCTGCCCGTCCAGCGTGTTCAGCTTGACCAGTACCGCACCCGCCGTATCGTCGCCGTGGGTCACGACAAAGGCCGGGATTTGCTGAAACCGCAGCCGCGCCAGATAGGCGTGAACCCAGAACTCGGCCGTCAGGCGGGTCATGCGTTGCCGTCTTTGAAGTCCAAACCCATTTCCGAGTAGCGCTCGGACTCTTCCAACCAGTTGGGCCGGGCTTTGACCTGCAGGAACAGGTGGATCTTGCGGTCAAGGAATTCTTCCAGTTCGGCCCTTGCCGCCTGGCTGACAGCCTTGATCGTCTCACCGCGTTTGCCGAGAACAATACCTTTGTGACCATCGCGCATGACATAGATCACCTGATCAATCTTGGCTGAACCGTCCTTGCGTTCCTCCCAGTTCTCGGTCTCGACCGTCAATTGATAGGGCAACTCCTGATGCAGGCGAAGGGTCAGTTTCTCGCGCGTCATCTCGGCGGCAATCATGCGCAGGGGCAGATCGGCAATCTGGTCTTCGGGGTAAAGCCACGGGCCTTCGGGCAGTTCCGCGGCCAGCCACTTGCGCAGATCGTCGACGCCGTGGCCCTTTTCCGCCGAAATCATAAAGGTTTCGGCAAAAGGGTATCGCGCGTTCAACTCGCTGGTAAGGGCCAGCAGCTTCTCGGACGGAACCTTGTCGATCTTGTTGATCGCCAGCGCGATCTTGCGGCCCTGGCCGATCTCTTGCAGCCCCTCAAGAATGCGTTCGACCCCTTCGGTGATGCCGCGATGGGCCTCTACCATCAGCACGACGATATCGGCATCTGCAGCCCCGCCCCACGCTGCGGCGACCATGGCGCGATCCAGTCGGCGGCGCGGTTTGAACAGGCCGGGCGTGTCCACAAAGACTAGCTGCGCGTCGCCTTCCATCGCGACGCCCCGGATGCGCGCGCGGGTGGTCTGCACCTTGTGCGTCACGATCGAGACCTTGGCCCCGACCATGCGGTTCAAAAGGGTGGATTTGCCTGCGTTGGGCTCTCCGATCAGGGCGATAAATCCGGCGCGTGTGCTCATGTGTGTTGCGATCCTGTTAGCAAGTGCGCACCCCTATAGCAGAAACACCCGACGGGCCAGAGGGATTTGTCGCAAATCGGCCGTGCATCCGGCTCAGCTGCGCCTGAAACAGACGCAAGCAAGAGGCAAAAGAATAAACCCGATTTTCAGCTTCGTACCAAAATACTTATGCTATTAAACTGAAACAAATTCAGGGGGGGGGTGGATGGACCAGAAAGATCGAGGCTGGAGCATTCCAAGACGCGGATTTGGGTGGTTTGGAACCTGCGCGGCACTGTTGTTGCAGGCTCTGCTTGCAAGTGGGGCCTCAGCGGACAGTGTGGAATTCAAGATTTCCAACAGTTTTCCGGTGAAGGGAAAGCAGCTGCCCTTTTCTCTTTACTTGTCGGCTGAAGACAGCTCGGAAACACGGCTGGGTATTGAGGCGTTCATGGACCTCAGGTCGCTTCAAAAAAACGCGCCGTGGATTTTTTCGAATGTTCTGAAAGATACCTGCAAGCAAAAATATTCGCTGGCAGTTTCCGAGGCAAGGGCGCAGGGCGACACGATCCTTGCCAGCGGACAGGTGCAGGCCAAGTTTCATGCCTGCGACACGGATGATCCAGAGGTTTATTACCGGGGCGTGTTGCTGTTTGGCCAGAACGTGGATGCAGTTGTTCAGGCAGCAGCCGACGTCAAGGGCAAGTGTGTCCGCCTTCGTTTGGTCGATCTGGAACTGGACCTGCAAGGTTTTATCGGCACGGTTTCAGACCTTACCGGCGTAACGGAAAAGGTCCGCGAACTGATCCTGAAAAAAGGGGCCGAAATACTGGCCGAGCACCCGATCTGCCCGAAACTGCCCGAGGAATTGGCCGGGCTTGATCCATATTTTAATTCCGGCGGCATTCGCGAGATCGGTCAGGGCGGTGTCGGTGTTGCGCTTGTCGGTTCGGTTGACACCAGTTCGTCAACGATATTGGACCTTGTCGAGTTGCTGCAGGATAAGCGCGGAATTGGAGTGATCGAATGAAAACTCTGATCCTTGCCACGGCGTGCCTGTTGTTCAGCGGATATTTTGTTGCTGCCAAGGAGGTGACGCTGGAATTTCAACAGTCCCTGCCTTTGGCCGATACCGAAGCACCTTACCGGCTGAGCATGAAGCTGACCGATGTATCGCCAACCCGTATCGGTGTCGAGGCACTGCTGGACATGCGCGAGGTCCAGGCGGCACTGCCAAAGGCTCTTGCCGGAACCAGCTTTGCCGAGGGCTGCACGGTCGAGATTCATCTGGACTCAGTGGACGCCAAAGCCAAAGGTTCCGAAATTTCAGCGCAGGGGCGTTTCGGGATGAACACGTACCGATGCGACCGCAAACTGGGACAGGAGCCAGTGCGGCAAGAACAGATCGCCCATTTTGGCGTAACATTTGCCGCAACCGCCTCGGCCACGGTGCGGGACAATTGCGTGTATTTCGGGCTGCAGGGCGTCGAAGTCCAACCTGCGGATCAAGACCTCGTGTCCGAGGAACAGAAGGCGTGGCTGCAGGAGGCCCGCGCGATATTCCTGAAAGGCAGCTCGGCCCTTCTTAAGCGCTCACCAATCTGCCCGGAGTTGCCGCCGGAGCTATCCTCAATCGCTCCGAGTTACGATGGCGGCGGGACAACCGAGATCGGTGATGGCGGTATCGGCATCAGCTTGACAGGGTCGGTCGACGTCAGCACCAAGACAATCGTGAGCATCCTGAAGGTTTTGCAGGCTGAGGGGGTTTTGCCACCCGCCCCCTAAGCTGTGGGGCCCAGCCGATCCAACAACGCCTTGGCCGCGGCCTGTTCAGCCTGCCGTTTGGACCCGGCGGTGGCTTGCGCCTCTGCACCGTCCTGCAAGCGGGCAGCGATAGTGAAAACGGGCGCGTGATCGGGGCCGCTGCGCTTAAGTTCGACGTAAGACGGCGGCTTTTGCCCGCGCGCCTGCGCCCATTCCTGCAACGAGGTCTTTGCGTCGCGCGCATCGGCTTCGACCTTGTGGATGCGATCGCCCCAAAGCGTCAGAATGACATCTCGTGCAGCTTCGAACCCTGCATCGCGATAGATCGCGGCGATGACGGCCTCCATCGCGTCGCCCAGCAAAGCCTGCTTGCGGCGGCCGCCAGACAGCATCTCGGACCGGCCGAGCTTGAGCACTGCACCCAGATCGATCTGACGGGCGACGTCCGCGCAAGCCTCTTTGCGGACCAGCGCATTGAAACGCGGGGCAAGTTGGCCCTCGGATGCCCTTTTGTCGGCCTCCAGCAGCGCTGTGGCCATGACAAGCCCCAATACGCGATCGCCGAGGAACTCAAGACGCTGGTTATCAGGCCGCGTTGCCGATGAGACCGAGCCATGGGTCAGCGCCCGCACCAGCAGCTCCGGGTCAGAAAACTCATATCCAAGACGCCGCTGGAATGCCTTTATCTCGGCCGATAGCTTCAATTGATCGCCTTGAAAAAGCGATCGCTGCGCCATGTCCAGAAGAACAGCATCGATCGTCCGGCAGAAGAGAACATGATCCGGTCCGCACGACCAATCAGGTTTTCATACGGCACATAACCAACACCACCGGCGGATTGCGGCAGACGGCTGTCGCTTGAATTGTCGCGGTTGTCACCCATGAAGAAATAGTGGCCTTCGGGTACCATGTAGATGCCCGTATTGTCCGAAGCCTGATTGCCGATGTTCAAGACATCGTAGGACACCCCGTTGGGCAAGGTCTCGATCAGGCGGGATTTTTCGCAGGCACCACCAATGCCGACGGGGCCGTTTTCACAGCGCGGGCGCAGTCTTTGCGGCCCCTGCGGTTCGGCGGTTTCAGTAAAGACGCCATCTGGTTGTTGCGGCACCGGGGTCCCGTTCAGGATAACCTGTCCTTCGCGGATCTGAATACGGTCACCCGGCATGCCGATCAGACGCTTGATATAGTCGCGCCCGGTGACCGGATGACGAAAAACAATGACGTCGCCGCGATCGGGCTCTCCGCCCAGGATGCGGGAATTGTCTCCTCCTGGTATCCAGCCGCAGATATCTTCGGCATCAATGTTCAAACCAACACTTGGGATAATCAGACTGGGGCAGGACGCATAGGAATAGCCATAGGCCATCTTATTGACGAAAAGGAAATCACCGATCAGCAAGGTCTGCTTCATAGAACCGGAAGGAATCCAGAACGGCTGAAAGAACAGGGTACGGAAAACGCCTGCGATCAACAGGGCGTAGACGATGGTTTTGATCGTCTCCAATATGGGATTTCCGGTTTTGACGTCCTCGGCCATACTGCTCTCCGGTCCTTGGGTTGTTGGGGTGCTACATGCGGGGCCGTTGGGGGCAAGTCAAGACTGAGCGGCGTGATCTTGAAGCGGGCGGGCCTCAATCACAACGAAGGCCTGCGCCCATGGGTGGTCATCAGTCAAAGTGACGTGGATGATTGCCTCATGCCGCTCAGGCGTCATCTCTTTTAAACGCTCGGCGGCCCAACCGGTGACATGCATCACGGGCTGACCCGTGCGCAGGTTAGTGACCGCCATATCCCGCCACGAAATGCCCATGCGCAAACCGGTGCCCAAAGCCTTTGAGCAAGCCTCTTTCGCCGCCCAGCGCTTGGCGTAGGTTCCCGCGGCGTCGGCCCGGCGTTCGGCCTTGTTCTGCTCGGTTTCTGTGAAGACACGATTGCGGAACCGGTCGCCAAAACGGTCGAGCGTACCTTGAATGCGTTCGATATTCGCGAGGTCCGTGCCGATGCCAAGGATCACATCACACCTCCAGAACCACAGTGCCCATCTTCTCACCGGCTTCGACCATCTTGTGAGCTGCCGCAGCATCGGCCAAATGCCCCGCAGGCACGACCGCATGGTTCAAAACGCCCTGCTGCAACCATTCCGTCAGTTGGGCTTCGCCCCTGCGCCGTGCGACGGCGTCCAACTGATAGACGATCAGCATGTGCAGGCGAATGTTCTTGAACATGAAGCCGTAGAAATCAAGCTCTGGGCGCATCTTCGACACCGATGAATAGCTCGCGATGGTGCCGCCCGGTCGGATCAAACCCAGCGAGGCTTCCTGATTAGCTGCAAAATCGACTTCGACAATACGGTCAACACCGGCGCCATCGGTCATGTCCATCACAGCTTGCGTCACATTCTGAGTGCGGTAGTTCACAAACTCATCCGCGCCGGAATGCGCGGCCTTTTCCTGAGAACTCACCGTTGTGATGACCCGCGCACCACCAAGCGCGGCCATCTGGCAGGCGTAACGCCCCACGGTTCCCGCACCCCCGGTCACCAGAACCGTCTTGCCCGCAATCGGCCCGTCAGCATACAGCGCGTACCACGCGGTCATCGCCGGGATTCCAAAGCAAGCCCCTTCGGAAAAACTGGTCGTCTCCGGCAGAAAAACCGCCTGCTCGGACGGCAAGGCAATATACTCTGCACCGGTTCCGAACGCGCGTTGCCATTGGCCATTCCAGATCCAGACCCGTTTGCCGACCCGAGCCGGATCGACACCCGTACCGACGGCCACGATAACCCCAGCACCATCCGAATGTGGAATGACAACAGGATACTGCATGACCGCCCCGGGGCGCGCGCCACCGCGCAGTTTGACATCCGATGGATTGATCCCCGTGGCCTTCACCTGAACCACGACCTCACCCGGTCCAGCAACGGGGTCAGGCATGTCGACCAGTTCAAGCACGTCTTCTGCAGTGCCAAAGCTACGATAAGTGATTGCCTTCATGGCGTCCCCTCTTGATCCTGCATGCGTCGCGCAACCTGATCAGGCCCGTGCGTCATCCATCAGGCGACGCATTTCAGCTATTGCCGGGGTGAGACCACGGAAAATCGCCTCACCAATCAGGAAATGGCCGATATTCAACTCGCGCACCTCAGGGAAAGCCGCGATGGGTTGCACCGTTTCATAGTTCAAACCGTGCCCAGCATGCACCTCAAGACCCAGTGAGTGGGCAAAAGCGGACATCTGGCGCAGGCTTTCCAGTTCGGTTGCGGCTTCATCCACCCGGCCTTCGGCATGAGCGTCGCAATAAGCGCCTGTGTGCAGCTCAATCACTTCGGCACCGATGCGGTGCGCTGCCTCAATCTGGCGCTGGTCGGCTGCAATGAAGATCGACACGCGACACCCCGCCTCGCGCAGCGGCGCGATGTAATGGGCCAGCTTGTTTTCTTCACGCGCGACCTCAAGCCCGCCTTCGGTTGTACGCTCTTCGCGTTTTTCCGGGACAATGCAAACGGCATGCGGTTTATGGCGCAAGGCGATCTTTTGCATTTCCGGCGTCGCGGCCATTTCGAAGTTCAGCGGCACCGACAGAACTTCCATCAGACCATCGATATCCGCGTCCGAGATGTGGCGGCGGTCTTCACGCAAATGGGCAGTAATTCCATCTGCCCCGGCCTCTTCCGCCAGTTTGGCGGCGCGCAACGGGTCGGGATAGTCTCCACCGCGCGCATTCCGCACGGTAGCGACATGGTCGATATTCACGCCCAGACGCAGGTGGTTTTCAGACATCGCTTGATTCCTTTCCCGAACTCTGGCCCGAGCCTAGAGGGTTTGATACCGGAACGGCAGGTTTGCTTTCGGCCAAACGTTTGATTTCTTCGAATTTCGCTTTGATCCGCGCACGACGCCGTTGCTGATAGGTACGGACCACCGGAAGGCTGAGATAATAACAGACGAACCCGGCAATAAGTCCCGGAAAGATGCCCCCAATCATATAGGGAAAAAACACCTCGTCGTAAAAAATACTCAACCCGCCCCAATCGGCGACGCGATCCGTGAACATGGCCATAAAGTTGTTCTTCAGATCGCCGAGCGCCTGAACGAAACTGTCCGTCAGGCCGTGTGTTTCACCCTCTTCAAAATCGTCCCCCAAAAGGAAATGGCCCGTTTGCAGACAGACCACGGCGATGGGAACATAAGTCAGGGGGTTTCCGAAAAATGTGCCGCTCAGCGAAGCCAGCAAGTTGCCGTTGATCAATCGGCTGATCAGCGCTGCGATAAAGAAATGAAACCCATAGAAGGGCGTGAACGCAGTAAACACCCCTGCCCCAACGCCGCGCGCGATACGTTCAGGTGAATCGGGCAGGCGCCGGATACGGTGTTTGACGTAGTGAAAGGCACGGGTCCATCCGCCGCGCGGATAAACGAACTCCGAAGCGATCTGAATGGGTGAGCGTCGGTCTCGGCGCTTAAAAACCACTCCTGATCACCCTCTCTCAAACAGCCGCTACAGCGGTTTTTTCCTTATCGCGATACCGATCAACCGCGGCGACGTCGCTTTCGGCCTCAAGTGTCAGCATCAGCGAGTGCAGCTGTTCAAGGTCGCGCAGCTCGACACTGATCAGAAGGCGGTAAAAATCCGGTTTGCGGTCAACGAATACTAAGTTCGAAATATTGGCCTTTTTCTCGCCAATCAATGTGCAAATACGCCCCAGTACCCCAGCGTCATTTCCGATGGTTAGATCAAGCGTCACACCATACACCGCCGGGTGCGTGCCGGAATGCCAGTGCAGGTCGACCCAGCGGTTAGGTTCGCTTTCGTATTCAGACAGTCGATCGCAATCGATTGCGTGCACCACCACGCCCCTGCCGCGATACGTAATACCGACAATACGCTCACCAGGCAGAGGTTGGCAGCACGGTGCGCGTTCGAATTTCTGTCCGGGTTCCAGACCGATCACCGCACGGCGCGGGGAAATGGCATCGCCGTCATCCTGTGTCAGTTCGGGATAGACCGCGCTGACCACGTCATGCGCCGTCAATTCGGCACTTCCAAGGCGCGCCAACAGCTCGTGACGATCCTTGAGCCGCAGGTGCTTGGCGGCAGTATCCAGGGCTTTGTCGGTGGCTTTGCGACCCACGTGGTCGAAGCCCGACCGGGCCAGTTCCTTGCCAAGCTTAATAAATCGCTCGCGGTCGACCTCGCGCAGCGCGCGGCGGATGGAAGTCCGGGCCTTTCCTGTCACCGCAATCTCAAGCCACGTGACCTGCGGGGTCTGCCCATCTGCGGTGATGATGTCCACCGATTGCCCGTTCTTGATCCGGGTCCAAAGCGGAACGCGGATGCCGTCAACCTTGGCACCCACACAGGCGTGCCCGATCCGCGTGTGGATGGCATAGGCGAAATCAATCGGCGTCGCACCACGCGGCAGTTTCACCACGTCGCCCTTGGGCGTAAAACAGAAGACCTGATCCGAATACATCTCAAGCTTGACAGCTTCGAGGAAGTCTTCGTGATCCTCTTCGCTGTCGAACTGTTCGGTCAGGTTCGCGATCCACTTGGCCGGGTCCACGGCAAATGGGTTTTCTGAACGCACACCATCGCGATACGACCAGTGCGCCGCCACGCCCGTTTCGGCCACGTCGTGCATCTGGCGAGTACGTATCTGTACCTCGACCCGCTTGCCATCTCGTCCAGAAACCGTCGTGTGAATTGAGCGGTATCCGTTCGATTTCGGCTGACTTATGTAGTCTTTGAACCGCCCAGGAACGGCGCGCCAGCGCTGATGGATCGCGCCCAACGTGCGATAGCAGTCTTCTTCGGTCTGAGTGATGATGCGGAAACCGTAGATATCCGAAAGGCGCGAAAAGCCCTGATCCTTTTCCTGCATCTTGCGCCAGATCGAATACGGTTTCTTGGCCCGTCCGAAGACCTCTGCGTCAATCCCGGCCTTTTCCAGCTCGTGCCGCATATCGCCCGTGATGCGGTGGATTACGTCGCCGGTTTCGCGCTGCAGTGTGATAAAACGCCGAATGATTGACTGACGCCCTTCGGGGTTGAGCACCCGAAAGGCAAGGTCTTCCAGCTCCTCTCGCATCCATTGCATACCCATGCGGCCCGCGAGCGGTGCGTAGATATCCATCGTCTCGCGCGCTTTTTGAATCTGCTTTTCCGGGCGCATCGCCTTGATCGTGCGCATGTTGTGCAAACGGTCGGCGAGTTTAACCAGGATAACCCGCAGGTCCTTGGACATCGCCATGAATAGCTTGCGAAAATTTTCGGCCTGCTTGGTCTCTCGGCTGGAAAGTTGCAGGTTGGTCAGCTTGGTTACGCCATCAACAAGCTTGGCGACCTCATCCCCGAACAGATCGGCCACCTTGCCGTAGCTGGCTTTGGTATCCTCGATCGTGTCATGCAGAAGTGCAGTGATGATGGTGGCATCATCCAGACGCTGTTCGGTCAGGATGGCGGCAACGGCAACGGGATGAGTGAAATACGGCTCGCCAGAATGGCGGAACTGCCCTTCGTGCATCTGACGTCCAAATTCAAATGCGCGGGCAATGCGGTCTGCGTTGGTTTTCGGGTTGTAGTTGCGGACCAGCGCAATCAAGTCGTCAGCAGAAATCATCCGGTCCGCACCTTGTGTAAGCTTGGGTTACCCCTGGCCTTGAGCCTCCATCAGAGCGCGCAACAGCTTTTCTTCGGACATGTCATCTTCGACAGGCTTGTCCGACTCCGCTCCCATGAGAAGAGCCATCTGGTCTTCTTCCGGCTCATCGACCTCGATCTGTGTTTGGTTCGCTTCAATCAGGCGCTCGCGCAGTTCATCGGCGCTTTGCGTTTCATCGGCGATCTCGCGCAGCGACACGACCGGATTCTTGTCATTGTCACGGTCAACGGTGATGGGCGCACCGGCAGAAATCTCGCGCGCACGATGGGCCGCGAGCATCACCAGTTCGAACCGGTTTGGAACCTTGTCTACGCAATCTTCAACCGTCACGCGGGCCATTGGGCGCTCTCCGTTACTGAGTCCATGTCAGGAAGACGTTTATCTATGCGCGAATCCCCGGCTTGACAAGCAGGAAATGGCATCCATCACACGGGGGTGACGGCCTTGATCTCATCAGCGTCCAGTTCTGCAAGCATCTCGGTGACAGTGCGCCCCAAAACCGGGTGACGCCAATCCGGGGCCACGTCCGCCATCGGGACCAGCACAAAGGCGCGGTCCTGCAGGCGTGGGTGCGGCAGGATCAGCTCTTGCGGCGCCTGTTGTTTCTGCGTGTCAAGCGGCAAGACCCGCCATCGTTCGTACTCGGCCGTGTCCGGCAGGACAAGATCATCGTAGCAAATCAAATCCAGATCGAGCGTGCGCATGCCCCAGCGCTGCACCCGCTCGCGACCGAATTCATTCTCGACGTCGTGCAGCATGGTCAGCACCTGGCGCGGGGATTTGTCAGTTTCGACCACGATAGCCGCATTCACATAATCCGGCCCGGCTCCGGCAGGAAAACAAGGGGTTTCGAAGAAGCGGCTGGTAGCGCGAATCACAAACCCCTGACGCGAAATTGCGTCAATCGCCCTTTCAAGTGTCACCTTGGGTCTTGATGCGATCAGACTGAGATTTGCACCTAATGCAATCACTGCTTCTGACGAAGATTTGCGCATTTTTCACCCCATATTTGACAAATTGACTGCTTGCGATACGTTTAAATTGCCCTAATTATGGGCATATCAGCGTGTTGCTCATTCACTAGCTCACTCACCTACCACTCGGCGCCGCTGGTTTGTACCGGAAGGATCTATTTATGTTTTATAAAGACGAACGGCTAGCGCTGTTCATCGACGGCTCGAATCTTTATGCAGCCGCAAAAGCACTGGGGTTTGATATCGACTACAAACTGCTGCGTCAGGAATTCATGCGCCGCGGAAAGATGCTTCGTGCTTTTTACTATACAGCGCTTTTGGAGAACGACGAGTATTCGCCGATCCGTCCCTTGGTCGACTGGCTGCATTACAACGGCTTTACCATGGTGACCAAACCGGCAAAGGAATACACCGACAGCATGGGGCGTCGGAAAGTCAAAGGCAACATGGATATCGAATTGACCGTCGATGCCATGGAACTGGCGCCGCGCGTCGATCATATCGTGCTATTTTCGGGCGATGGGGATTTCCGCCCGTTGATTGCCAGCCTTCAAAGACAGGGCGTGCGTGTATCGGTTGTCTCAACCATCCGCAGCCAGCCGCCAATGATTTCGGATGAATTGCGCCGTCAGGCTGACAACTTCATCGAGTTGGAAGATCTGCGCGACGTGATCGGGCGGCCTCCGCGCGAAATGCCCATGGAGCCGCGCAGCGTCGCCGCCGCCGGCGGTCAATAAGGCCCGGCCTCGCACCAAACCAGGGCAAGAATTCGGCGCGGCCAGATAGTATAGTCTGACCGCGCCTTTGCTATACCAATACACAGGTGCTGAAACACCTAATGGCTAGCATCGATTCGTGTCAGGCAAATGACGCGGTCGCGACTGGACCAAGGCCACGAAAAGACTTACCTGTGGCCTATGGAGTTCACGACATGACCAAGCCACGCCTGACCCTTTACCTTGCTGCCCCACGCGGATTCTGCGCCGGGGTTGATCGTGCTATAAAAATCGTGGAAATGGCGCTGCAGAAATGGGGGGCACCTGTCTACGTGCGCCACGAGATCGTGCATAATAAATTCGTCGTCGACGGGTTACGCGCCAAAGGCGCGGTGTTTGTCGAGGAACTGGACGAATGCCCCGATGATCGGCCGGTGATCTTTTCCGCACATGGCGTACCAAAATCCGTGCCTGCCTCGGCCGCGGCGCGCGAGATGATCTACGTCGATGCCACCTGCCCGCTGGTCTCAAAAGTGCATGTTGAGGCACAGCGCCACGCCGATGCTGGTCTGCAAATGATCATGATCGGTCACAAGGGTCACCCCGAGACTGTCGGAACCATGGGCCAACTGCCTGAGGGTGAGGTGTTGCTGGTCGAAACCGTCGAGGACGTCGCGACGGTGCAGGTGCGTGACCCGGAAAAGCTGGCCTTTGTCACGCAGACCACCCTCTCTGTTGACGACACTAAAGATATCATAGCAGCGCTTGAGGCACGGTTCCCTGCCATCGTCGGGCCGCATAAGGAAGATATCTGCTACGCCACCACCAACCGGCAAGAAGCCGTGAAAGCCGTGGCTCCGAAATCGGATGCGCTGCTGGTTGTAGGTGCGCCGAACTCATCCAACTCGCGTCGCCTGGTCGAGGTCGCCTCGCGCGCTGGGTGCAACTACGCGCAACTGGTGCAGCGTGCGACTGAGATTGACTGGCGCGCGCTTGAAGGGATTTCGTCGGTTGCCGTCACGGCGGGTGCTTCGGCCCCCGAAATACTGGTGAATGAGGTGATCGACGCCTTCCGCGAACATTACGACGTGACCGTCGAACTGGTGGAAACCGCCGTGGAAAACGTTGAATTCAAGGTCCCGCGCGTCCTGAGAGCCCCCGCATGAGCGGTATACCAAGGGCTCCGCTGTTCCTTGGGCTAGCTGGGTTGATCCCCTTTATCTGGGGTGCGCTCACTTACCTGAATGACGACCTGCACGCATGGGGGACGCAGGCGTTCGGATCGCGTTTTGTGGGGCCGTATGTCCAACTGTTCTACGGTTCGGTCATCCTCAGCTTCATGTCCGGCGTTCTGTGGGGCTTCGCCACCAAGACGTCGGGCAGTAAGGCCGCGACCTGCTATGCCCTGTCCGTGCTTCCCGCGCTTTGGGCTTTTGTACAAACTGGCGGAGGACCGGTGAGTGCGGGTACCAACCTGATTTATGGATTTACCGGCCTTTTGGTGCTTGATGCCATTTTTTCATACTGGCGGTTGACCCCGACCTGGTGGTTACGCCTGCGTGTGTTACTGACGGCCATCGTGTTGGCCTGTCTGGCTGTGGGGGTGTATCTGTGACCGACGAAAGAACGATCAAAGCCTATTCCACCCGCGTGGCGGATTACCTGAAAATCCCTCTACCGCCGGAGCAGATCAAAGTCCGTCAGGCGTTTGCCAAAGCGGTCGGTGCTGGGCTTGTACTGGATTTAGGCTCTGGCCCCGGATCAGACAGTGCTTTTTTCATGCGTGAGGGGCTGACAGTGCGGGCGCTGGACGCAACGCCAGAATTTGTCGAACATGCGCGTAACAATGGCGTGGACGCACATCTGGGCACTTTCGACGATGTGACCGAAGTGGACACGTATGACGGCATCTACGCCAGCTTTTCCTTGCTACACGCCCCACGCGAGGCCTTCCCACGCCATTTGGCCGCCATCCACAAGGCGCTGAAACCGGATGGCATTTTTTTTCTTGGCCTGAAACTGGGAAGCGGCGAACACCGCGACGAACTGGACCGCTCCTATACCTACTTCTCGCAGACCGAGATCGAGGACGCGCTGGCACAGACGGGGTTCTCAATCGACCGTATTACAACCGGCATGGGCAAAGGGCTGGCCGGATCCTATGACGGCTTTATCCTGGTGATGGCCCATGCCTGAGCTATTCGCCTATACCGACGGCGCGTGTTCTGGCAACCCCGGCCCCGGTGGCTGGGGCGTCTTGTTGCGCGCGATGGATGGCAACACCGTTCTGAAAGAACGCGAATTGAACGGTGGTGAGGCTAACACGACCAACAACCGCATGGAGCTGCTGGCCGCGATCAGCGCGCTGGAAACTCTTGAGCGTGCCTCGGAAATCACCATCGTCACCGACAGCGCCTATGTTAAGAACGGTGTGACGGGATGGATATTCGGGTGGAAGCGGAACGGCTGGAAGACCTCGAACAAGAAACCTGTCAAGAATGTCGATCTATGGCAGCGGCTGGATGAGGCGCAGATCCGGCACAACGTAACCTGGGAATGGGTCAAAGGCCACGCAGGTCACCCCGAAAACGAAAAAGCAGATGAACTGGCCCGCGCCGGCATGGCTCCGTTTAAACCTCAAAAGGCAAAATCGTGAGCGGTCTTGCCCTGCTGGATTATGCCTCGGTTCTGGTTTTTGCCTTGACCGGAGCATTGGTGGCCAGCCGGGCGCAGCTTGATCTGGTGGGGTTTGCTTTCATCGCCTGTCTCACGGCGTTGGGCGGCGGCACGGTACGCGATCTGTTGCTGAACAGGCATCCGGTGTTTTGGGTCGGTCAACCGGATTACATCCTGATCGGAACCGGTGCGGCGGTGCTTGTCTTCTTGACCGCCCACCTGGTCGAAAGCCGGTACAATTGGCTGATCTGGCTGGATAGTTTCGCCCTGTCTATCGCAGTTGCCGCTGGCACTGGTGTCGCCTTGTCGCTCGGGCAATCCGGTACAATCGTGGTGCTGATGGGCATTTGCACGGGGTGTCTGGGCGGATTGATGCGCGACGTGGTCTGCAACGAAGTGCCACTGGTCCTCAAACAAGGTGAGCTCTACGTTTCATGCGCTTTCGCCGGCGCCATGACCGCGGTTGTCGTGCACCGCCTCGGGTTCGATGAATTGATCACTTTGGGGGCGTGCGCGCTGGTTTGCTGGGCTTTGCGGGCCGGATCGTTGTTGTTTGGTTGGAAACTGCCGGTCTACAAAAGCCGCCCCCCTCGCAATCAGTAAGACATAGCGTTTGAACTGACACACTTGTCTACGTTTTTTTGTTTGGCAGGTTTACGTTTTAAGCACTTAGCCGTCCGGCAGCGCGCCAATACGTTGATCACCAGTTACCATCGACTGGCAAACTTTCACCCGGCTGCGGCCCTGACCACACTTGAATCACTTCCTCCAATGCGTCGGCACGATGATCAGCGCACCAATGGATGACAGGACGGCGTCCAAACCCGGAGGGCCAAAGCTGATGCCGAACATGATTCTCACAAAGTAAAACAAGAACGCGCCACCCACACAAATGATGATCGAAGGCACATATCCGTTATGAGTGAAGCCGGTTTTTTCGGAGAGGTATCCAACGATCCCGGCGATCACGACAGTGCCCATCAGAACCAAGAACATCTGGCCTACTCCGAACTCAGGCAGGTTCCGGCATCGACCGGCCAGCCCCGCAAAAAGGTTTCCGTGTCCTGTGCGCCCTTGCCGGCCCGTTGCAGGCGCAACAGGTCGACTGCGCCCGTACCACATGCCACGCGAAGCGTGCCGTTCAGGACCGTCCCTGGTGTACCCTCTCCATCGGCTTGTTTTGAGGCCAACAACTTGACCCTTTCACCGCCTATTTTGGTCCAGGCCCCGGGAAACGGGGAAAGGCCACGGATCTGTCGGTCGATTTCAACCGCAGGGCGGGTCCAGTCCACCTGGGCTTCGGCCTTGTCGATCTTCGACGCATAGGTCACGCCATCTTCGGGCTGCAGCTCGGGCGTCAGATCGGGAAGACGTCTCAGCGCCTCGACGATAAGGTCCGCGCCCATCTGCGAAAGACGATCGTGCAGCTGCGCGGTGGTTTCCTCAGGCCCGATATCCGTGGCCTGACGCAATAGAACAGGACCAGTGTCCAGCCCGGCCTCCATTTGCATAATACAAATGCCGGTCTCTGCATCCCCCGACATGATCGCGCGGTGGATCGGCGCAGCCCCGCGCCAGCGCGGCAAAAGGCTTGCATGGATATTCAGGCACCCGTTCGTCGGCGCATCCAGAATGGGCTGTGGCAATAACAAACCATAGGCCACGACCACCGCAACGTCAGCATTCAGCGCGGCGAAGGCCTCTTGCTGCTCAGACGACTTTAGCGACACCGGATGACGGACGGGCAGATCCAACGCCTCGGCCCGTGCGTGCACCGGCGTTGGTCGGTCTTTCTTGCCGCGCCCGGCAGGCCGGGGTGGTTGGCAATACACTGCAGCAATCTCATGCCCGGCCTCAACCAGCGCGTCCAACACTGGAACCGAGAACTCCGGTGAGCCCATGAAAACGACGCGCATCCCTAACCCTGCTTTCTGGCTTTGCGCAGCAGTATATCGCGCTTCACCTTGCTCAGCCGGTCAAAATACATCTTGCCGTTCAGATGATCGATCTGATGCTGCACGCTGGTGGCCTCAATCCCAACAAAATCACGGCGATCCACAATGCCTTTTTCGTTCAGGTACTTCACCGTCACAGCACGAGGACGTTTTACCTTGGCCGAAACACCGGGCAGGTTCGGGCTGGCTTCGTCGTGTTCACGCAATTCAATCGAGCTGTGCAGGATTTCGGGGTTCGCCATGCGCACCGCCCGGCCGCGCTCGGTCGAGCCATCAACAACCGCCAACCGCAGCATGACACCAATCTGCGGCCCGGCAAGACCAACACCGGGCATCGCCTCCATCGTGTCGATCATATCATCCCAGATGGTGCGAATGTCATCCGTGATTTCAGCTACATCTTCTGCTTTGGTCCGCAAGCGTTTATCGGGCCATGGCAGGCAGGGGCGAACCGTCATGCGCGGGCCATCTCGCGTTTCAGCTTTTGCATCTTGCGCGTGATCATCTGACGCTTCAGCGGTTTGAGGTAGTCGATAAAAAGCTTGCCGTTCAGGTGATCAATCTCATGCTGAACGCACGTCGCCCATAGCCCGTCAAATGTTTCCTGCTGCAAGTTGCCGTCGCGGTCCAGCCAGGTCACATCAACAACCTTGGGCCGCGTCACCTCGGCAAATTGCTCAGGTATCGACAGGCAACCTTCTTCGTAGACATTGGTTTCGTCAGACGAGGCAACGACCTCGGGGTTGAACATGACCAACGGGCGCGGCGCCTCACCCTCTTCCTTGACGCAGTCCATCACGATCAGCCGATCCAGAACGCCGACTTGTGGCGCGGCCAGCCCAATGCCGGGTGCATCATACATTGTCTCAAGCATGTCATCGGCCAAATTGCGCAGCTCATCCGACATGTCGGCTACAGGGGCACAGACCTTTTTCAGACGGGGGTCGGGATGGATCAGGATATTGCGTTTCATAGGGTTGATTTAGGCCATCCCGCGCCCCGCCGCAACGCCCCCCTTGCACCTGCCGCGATTGTGACTAGCTTCGCAGCGGACAGATGGAGAAAACATGACTTTCAATGACGTGATCGACCGCCGGGGGACGAACAGTTCAAAATGGGACAAGATGGAGGACCTGTATGGCGTTTCGCCAAAAGACGGGTTGGCCATGTGGACCGCAGATTCCGACTACCCCACTGCGCCCTGCGTAAGAGAGGCGGTTCGCAACGCAGCTGATCACGGTGTCTTCGGCTATTCCTGGGAACATCCGGCGTATCTGGCCGCGGTCCAGTGGTGGATGCAGCACCGCCATGATTGGTCGATCGACACCGACTGGGTTCTGACCTCGCAAGGGTTGGGCAATGCAATTGCCCTGTGTCTGGATGTCTGGACCGATCCCGGTGATGGCGTCGTAATCTTCAGCCCCGTTTATCACGAATTCGCTCAGAAGATTAACAAGACCGGACGACGGGTTGTGGAATGCCCGCTGGTTCGGAATGGCGACAGCTATGGCATTGATTTCGAAGACGCGCAGTCGCGGTTGGACGGGTCGGAAAAACTGTTGATGTGGTGTTCGCCCCAAAATCCTTCGGGCCGAGTGTGGACGAAGGAAGAATTGCGTGCTGTCGCTGCATTCGCCATGCGAAATGGCTTGATCCTCGTATCGGACGAAGTTCACCAGGATCTTGTTTATCCCGGCCAAACTTTCGTGCCTATGGCAAAGGCCGCGCCCGAAGCGCAGCCCTTTACCGTGACGCTGACTGCGGCTTCCAAGACATTCAACATCGCGGGGCAGCGCACGGGAAATATAATTATCCCTGATGACTCCTTGCGCGCTGCCATGCGGCATCGGCTGAAAACACTGGATTACATGCCCAGTATGTTGGGTGTCACCATGATAACTGCGGCGTATTCACCCGAAGGCGCCGACTGGGTCGATGCACAAATGGCGCATCTGGACAGCAACCGCAAACTGTTCGACGCAACCATTGCCGAAATTCCGGGACTTTGGTCAATGCCCCTGCAGGCCACCTTTCTGGCCTGGGTCGATTTCTCGGGAACTGGAATGACGCATGACGAGGTTGTAAAGCGTCTGCGCAATGATGCCCGGATAGCCACAACCTCCGGCCCGGGCTTCGGCACTGGCGGAGAAACCTTTGAACGGTTCAATCTTGCGACGCAACACGCACGGGTAGAAGAGGCTTGCAAGCGTTTGAAACACGCGTTTTCCGATCTTCAATGACAGTCGCGCGCTGGGCTTTGCTGAAATCCGTCTTCCGCTTTCGCCCGGCGCAGCACGTTTTGGCTGATATCCAAGCTTCGTACGTTCTACGAACAGACGAAAGTTGTGATCGCCAATCAGCATTTCACAGACCGCTCACAAACGACCAAAATGACCGTATGGGAAATCTACGCCTAGTCTTCGTACCCCAGCAACGCAACCGGCGCATCGGGTGCGCGATAGAAATCCAGCGGAGCCGTGTCGGCCGCGGCTGTACTGCGCTTGAATTCGTACCGCATCTCACCAGCCTCTTCCTCATCGGCGATGATCAGGCATTGGTAAAGGTGGCGCGCCCCGTCGTAGATATCCACAAGGCCGCGTAATTGCGGTGTCGTTTCAGCCTCTACCGTAAAGCCGTCTTTCCACAATCTGAGTATTTTAAATGTATTGTCGCCAAACTCGACGCGCAGGCGGCTGGTCTTTTTCAACCCCGCGATTCGCGCAGCAACTAACTCGGCGCTTATTTCCTTTGAAATATAAGTCGTCATGGCACAATTCCCCGGGCAACGGACTCTATTGTGAAGTCCGGATTGTAAAAATCCAGTAAAGTCGGCCACATAGATTTGCGCATATCGAACCTGTTGCATCGAAATCTCAGGCCCCTCTGTGCGCAGGTGCAGACCCAATGCGCGGTGCCTGATGTGGGAAGGCGACGTGCAACCTCCTATGTTTGAAGAAATCGCAATGCGGAGGACACCCAATGGGCCTGTTGGTCGACGGCAAATGGCATGACACCTGGTACGACACCAAATCCACTGGTGGCGCCTTTAAACGCAGCACTGCCCAGTTTCGCAACTGGTTGACCGCCGATGGCAGTGCCGGTCCGTCTGGCAAAGCGGGTTTCAAGGCTGAATCGAGCCGCTATCACCTCTATGTCAGCCTCGCTTGCCCGTGGGCACATCGAACATTGATATTCCGCAAGCTGAAGGGGCTGAGCGATCTGATTTCAGTCTCAGTTGTACATCCCGACATGCTGGACAAGGGCTGGACCTTCAAGACGGATGAGCACGGTGCGACCGGCGACACGCTGTTCGGCCTCGACTATGCCCACCAGATCTATACCAAAGCTGATCCAAGCTATTCGGGCCGCGTCACCGTTCCGATCCTATGGGATAAAGAGCAGGAAACGATCGTTTCGAACGAAAGTTCCGAAATCATCCGGATGTTCAACTCGGCCTTTGACGGCATTACCGGAAACACCGACGATTATTGGCCCGAAGCGATGCGGGACAAAATCGAAGAGGTCAACGCGCGGATTTACTCCAATGTCAACAACGGCGTCTACAAATCCGGATTTGCCACGTCGCAACAGGCCTACGACGCCGCCGTACACCCCCTGTTCGAGACCCTCGACTGGCTGGAGGATCGACTGGTCCACAACCGGTACTTGATGGGTGATCGCGTAACCGAAGCCGACTGGCGGTTGTTCACCACACTGATCCGGTTCGACCCCGTTTACCACCTGCATTTCAAATGCAACAAACGGAGATTGATCGACTACCCGAACCTATGGGCCTATACGCGCGAGCTTTATCAGTGGCCCGGCGTCGCCGAGACGGTGAATATCAACCACATCGTGCGCCACTACCACTATAGCCATGACACGATCAATCCCAACCGGATCATTCCAGTAAACCCTGTGCTGGACTACATGGAGCCGCACGGGCGCAATCAACGACCCGCCGCATAGTGCTGAACCATCGCCGCCAGATCTTCTGGCGGCGTTGCGCTTTGAACATAGGCGCAGGCGTTTGGACTGTGGGCGAAGATAGACCCGTCCGAGAAAAAGGTTGTGTTGGTGACAAAGATCACCCGCGCCTCGGGTCTTCGATAGCTGGCGAAATCCGCCACTGCCAGTGCGCTGCCTTTTTCCAGAACCAAGTCCAGCACGATAATCTCAAAGTCTTGCCCGTACAGCGCAAGAATGGCAGCCTCTTGTCCCGTCACCAGCGTCACTTGGGCGCCGTACCGTTCCAGATGCCGCTTCCAAACCCGACCGAGGTCGGGATTACTTTCAACTATCAATACATTCATCGTAATAACCTGGGCACTTGTTAGAGAAGGAAATGAGCTTTCCCTTTTTCCGTGATCACGTCATTTCCTTAACAAAGCGTTAACGCGGCCGAATGGCATTATCTCGATCACGCGGATTTGCTTGTGTAGACGGCGAAAATCCGCTTGAAAAGAGCCTAAACAGGCAATTCCGATGAGGGTCCGATGGCGGGTCAAAACAACAACTTGAGCCCCCGCGCCGCGCGCGACCACGGCGGTGGTCTGGACGGTGCGGTGGCAAGTTTTGGCGGCGCGCGCTCAGACTGGGTGGACCTGTCCACGGGGATCAATCCCCAACCTTACGAAGTAGCAGGTTTGACGTCCTCGGACTGGTCTGAGTTGCCCGATCATGGTGCGTTCGAAAGACTAAGCAAAGCCGCCCGCCAGTTTTGGGCGGTGCCCGAGGGGGCGGCCATTTTGCCTGCGCCCGGTGCCTCGGCTGTTATCGCCCGAATTCCAGCGCTGGCCGCGCCGGGCCGCGTTCAAATCCCCACACCCACCTATAACGAGCACGCCGCTGCCTTCGCCGCGCAGGGCTGGAGCGTTCAGGCAGACAGCCCGGCAGAGGCGCGTGTGATCGTACACCCGAACAACCCCGACGGGCGGCTTTGGAAGGAAGCGGATGCAAACGCCCCTCTGACCGTGATTGACGAAAGCTTTTGCGATGTCACTCCCGAAGCCTCGCTGATACATCTCGCCGCTCGACCCGGTGTGATCGTCCTGAAGAGCTTTGGTAAGTTCTGGGGTCTCGCGGGGTTGCGGCTGGGCTTTGCCATCGGCCAGCCCGAGCTCATCGCCAGACTGAACGACCTGATCGGACCATGGGCGGTCTCAGGTCCGGCGCTCAAGATCGGTGAACGGGCGCTGTGCGACACCAACTGGGCCAATGCAACCCGCCAACGGTTGAGCGCTGACACAAAGCGCTTGGATCAGCTTTTGACGACAAGGGGGGCAAATCTTGTTGGGGGAACCACTCTGTTCCGGCTCTATGACGTGGATAATGCCTCTGACTGGCTGGCCCGGCTGGCCCGCGCCCACATCTGGAGCCGTGTTTTTCCCTACTCCAAAACATTTCTGCGACTGGGACTGCCGCCCGCGACGGGCTGGAACAGATTGGAGGCCGCATTGTGAGCCCCCCATTTCTGCTGGTCTGCGCCATGTGTCTGGACGCAGCCCTGGGAGAGCCGGATTGGCTTTGGTCCCGTGTTCGCCATCCCGCTGTGATGATTGGGAACGTTGTGGGATGGTTGGACAAGCTCCTAAACCACGGGGTCCGTCGGCGCCTGAAAGGGACGGTCGCGCTCGTGCTGCTGGTGATTGGTGCATTTGTTTTGGGCTGGGGCCTGGCTCTGCTTGGGCCATGGGTAGAAATCTTCGTCTGCGCCATCTTGCTTGCGCAAAAATCGTTGGTTTCGCATGTGCGCGATGTGGGCCACGGACTGCTCCGATCCCTGTCGGAAGGTCGCGCCAGTGTCGCGATGATCGTATCCAGAGACACAGGCGATATGACAAGGGCACAGGTCGCGCGGTCCGCCATCGAGAGTGCTGCCGAAAACCTGAGCGATGGCGTCATCGCGCCGGCCTTCTGGTTTTTGGTCGCCGGGTTGCCGGGACTTTTGATTTACAAAACCGTCAACACGGCGGACAGCATGATTGGATACCGCAACGAAAAATACCGTGAGTTCGGCTGGGCTGCGGCCCGATTGGACGATGTGCTGAACCTGATCCCGGCACGCCTGACCTGCATTATGATCTTGGGTCTGTCCGGCCAATGGGCAAGCTGGTCCAACATAGTGGCAGATGCGCGCCGCCATATCTCTCCTAACGCCGGCTGGCCAGAGGCAGCGATGGCGCGCGCCCTGAATGTGGCCCTTGCAGGCCCGCGAAGCTATGATGGTCAGGTCCGCGATCTGGCCTGGGTTAATGGCGCGGCCCGCCGGGAAATCGGCGCGGAAGAGGTTTTCAGCGCATGTGACATGCTGTGGACCGTCTGGGGACTTGCGGTTGGGATTTTGGTGGTGTGGAGCGGGATAGGCCTTTTGTTCTGACCAAAGCCCCTTACGAGGCGCGCTGCGTCACGCAGCTCGAATGCAACACAGGGCTGTTGCGGTTCAGGCGAAATAACTATCGATAAACCGAAGACAATCGCAAGGGATTAGGTGATAGTCATAAACGTGAAAATGACTTCAGTATCCAGCACCGAAAATTCAGCTAGCAATCCTGAAAGACGTATCCCGCCGCCGGAAAAGCCCTAATCAGGCCTGACGGGATAGCGATCCCCCTTTTGATCGATCAAAATAAGACGCTCACCACTATGAACGTACAGGTCACAGCGGCTGAACCCGTTTCGATAGGCTATACAGACGCTGCCATCCTCGGCGATGGAATACGTCCCAAACGCGGACTCCCCGCTTGCATAGGTATAGGAATAAGCCCCGCCGACCGAAAATTTGGACTGCCCATCATCATAGAAAGTCAGTGTCTGGCCGGCCAAAGCGTCCAACTCTTGGGGCGAAAGGCGGGTATCACCGGGTTTCATAGGCCAGTCGGCAGCCGCGACAGGGGTGGCCGTCAGAAACGCAAGAATAACAAATCTGATCATGGTGGCAGCTTACTCTAGTTGGTGCAGAAACAGGTGTCACGTTCCGGTGATGGATCAGGCGACCATCTGCTCGGCCTTTTTAAGATCGACCGATACCAACTGACTGACGCCCTGCTCTTGCATTGTCACGCCAAACAGCCGATCCATGCGCGCCATCGTCACCGCGTGGTGCGTGATGATCAGGAACCGCGTGTCGGTCTGGCGGCACATTTCATCCAGCAAATCACAGAAACGGGTGACGTTGGCGTCATCCAGCGGTGCGTCAACTTCATCCAGCACACAGATAGGTGCGGGATTGGCAAGGAAAACGCCAAAGATCAGCGCCGTTGCCGTCAGGGTCTGCTCGCCACCCGACAGCAGGCTTAGGGTGGACAGTTTTTTACCCGGCGGCTGACACATGATTTCAAGCCCGGCATCCAGCGGGTCATCGCTTTCGACCATGACCAGATTTGCTTCACCGCCGCCAAACAGATGCTTGAACAGCATCGCGAAGTTCGAGTTCACCTGTTCAAACGCGGTCAGCAGACGCTCGCGCCCTTCGCGGTTCAGGCTGGCTATTCCGCTGCGCAGCGCTTTGATCGCCTCTTCCAGATCAGCTTTTTCCGAGTTGAGCGTGTCAAACTCTTCCTGAACTTCTTTGGCATCCTCTTCGGCCCGCAGATTGACCGCCCCCATCGCATCGCGCTGACGTTTGTGGCGGTTTACCTCGGCCTCCAAAGCATCCGCTGCGGGCATTTGATCAGGGTTTACATCCAATCGATTCAAAAGCTGATTGGGCGTCAGTTGCTGATCCTCGGCAATCCGCTCAGCTGCAGCTGTCACGCTTTCCTTCGCGGCATCACAACGCGCTTCGGCCGCTGCACGGGCTTCGCGGGCTTCCGAGGCTCGCCGTTCGGCGTCGCGTTCGGCCATCACAACCTCGCGTTGCCGCGATTCAGCTTCGGCCAACTTGTCGGCTGCCTCGGCGCGGCGGGCCTCGGCGGTTTCGATTAGCTCATTCAGTTCTTCGCGCGCCTCGGCGATCTCGCCGGGGGTGGCCATGGCTTCGGACAGATCCTCTTCCGAGCTTTCCTTGCGCTCGACCAGTTCTGCGATCCGCTTTTCGGCTGTTTCCAAACGGTGCTTCCAGCCGCTGAGGTCTTTGGTCACCTCCTGCGCGCGTCGCGTCCGGGCCTCGCCTTCGCGGCGCAGTTCGTCATGGGTCGAGCGATGGGTCAGCATGGTGATCCGCGCGGCCTCGACCGTTTGCTTAATGTCTTCAACCTGCGCACGGGCTGTGTCGAGATCACCCAACCCAGCCAATGCGCCTTCGGCCTCGCGCAATTGCCCACGGGCTGACATCGCGTCCTGTTTATGGCGATCCACGGCGAGTGTCAGGGTTTCCAGCATGCCCTCTGCCAAATTGCGATCAGCCTCAGCCCGGCTCAACTGGCGCGCGGTTTCGGCCATGCGCTGATCCGCGGCCCGGCGTGCCTCACGCGCGCGGCGGTCGGCCTCTGTCACATCGGCCAGTTGCTGCGACAGCGTCTCATGCGCGGCACGGGCACCTTCGGCCCGCGCGTCGGCCTGAGAAAGCTCCTGTTTCAAAGCTTCCAGCTTGTTCAACTGCTCCAGACGCAAGGCTGCGGCACTCGGCGCGTCTTCGGCCCAGGCGCGGTATCCATCCCAGCGCCACAGGTCGCCCGCGCGTGACACCAGACGCTGCCCCGGCTTCAACAGGGATTGCAGGCGGGCGCCCTGATCCGGGTCAACCAGACCGATTTGCGCGATCCGGCGGCTCAGACGGTCAGGGCCGGACACGTGCAAAGCCAGAGGTTCAACCCCATCCGGCATCGGCTGATCAGAGTCGTAGCTTGCCACCTGAACCCAGCCTGACGGACCATCCCCTTCGACCAGAGGCGCGCGTAAATCATCAGCCAGTGCTGCACCCAGCGCCTTTTCATAACCCGGCTCAACGCGCAGCAGATCCAGAACTTGACCTCCTTCGGCAGTATCGCGTTCGACCAGCTTGGCCAGAGCAGAGGTTTCCGCACGGATCGCCCCAAGCTCACCTTCGGCCTCGGACCTTTGCGCGCGTGCCTCGGCCTCGCGCGCTTGGGTTTCGTTGCGCAATTCGTCTGCGGCGGCCAGGGCTTCCTCGGCAGCTTCAGCGGCTTCGCGGGCTTCTTCTTCACCCTCTTGCGCGGCCTCAAAAGCGTCGCTGGCGTTATTCAACGCCTCGCGCGCCTGATCCACTGCGCCGCGCGCTTTTTCCTCTTCGGCCTCTGACCGGGCCAGTGTTTTGCGACTGTCCTCGACCAAACGCTGCGCGGATTGGTGCCGGGCGACGAGGCGTGCCATGTCCTCGGTTTCCTGCGAAAGAAGATCTTCGCGGTCCTTCAGGACCGAGGCAGCCTCGCGCGCGATCTCGGCGGCTTCGGCCACCTTGTCACCATGCCCTTCGGCGGCCTTGGCAAGCTCGCGCGCTTCCCATTCCAGACGTTCGATCATCTGACCTGCATCGCGATTCAATCCGGTTTCACGCTCGATATCGTTGCTTAACTGCTGAATGCGGTTGGTCAGTGTTTCTATCGTCTGGCGGGCTCGGGTTTCCTGATCCGAAAGCTGATCGCGCTGCACCTGCTGGCGTTGCAGCACGGCGGCGGCAATGGCTTCTTCCTCCCGCAGGGGCGGCAAAGCCTCTTCTATCTCGGCGCGCCTGGCGGCAGCGGCGCGGGCTTCGGCCTCGGCGCGGGACGCCTCGGTCGTTCTGTCGCGCAGCTTTTCTTCGGCCTGCTGACGGGCGATGTCAGCTTCTTTCCAACGGCGATAAAGCAGCATGCCCTCGGCTTGGCGCAACTGCTCTCCAATCTCGCGATAGCGCGCGGCTTGACGGGCCTGACGGGCAAGCTGCGCCAGTTGCGTGCCCAACTGTTCAAGCACATCATCGACACGTGTCAAATTGGATTCGGTGCCCTTGAGTTTCAGCTCAGCCTCATGCCGGCGCTGATAGAGACCCGAGATTCCAGCCGCCTCTTCCAAAATACGGCGGCGGGCGCGAGGCTTGGCGTTAATCAACTCGGCAATGCGGTTCTGCCCCACAAGCGCGGGCGAATGCGCCCCGGTTGAGGCATCCGCAAACAGCATCTGCACATCACGGGCGCGCACGTCCTTGCCGTTGGTCTTGTAGGCACTGCCCACGTCGCGCGTAATGCGCCTTACGATTTCCAACTGATCGGTGTCATTAAACCCGGACGGCGCCAGACGCTCGGAATTGTCCATGGTCAGGACAACCTCGGCAAAATTGCGGGCCGGGCGCGTGGCGGCCCCCGCAAAGATCACATCCTCCATCGCGCCGCCGCGCATCGATTTGGGGCGATTTTCCCCCATCACCCAGCGCAAGGCTTCCAAAAGATTGGACTTCCCGCAGCCATTCGGACCCACCACACCGGTCAACCCATCCGCGATGATCAGATCGGTTGGATCAACAAAGCTTTTAAAGCCGGTGAGTTTGAGCTTGCTGAAGCGCAAAGGTGACGGGTCCCGTGATTCCTACGTATCGCAAGTCTGCGCAACGGAGTGGGCCTGAGTCAACGGAGTTACGCAGGATATGGGACATCAGGCCAATTTATCCACAATATCTTGCCCGAATACGCGGAATTTTGCGTAGCTCAGTAAGGTGTACATTCAAACACCTGATAGCCGTAGCCATGCCCCAGGTTGTCATAAACGCCATAGTCGACACATTCGTAGTTCGGGGTTGAAATCGCGGTCAGTAACAGACGTTCGCCAGCCTCACGATCGCACCCCAACACACCGACCGTCACCGCAGCATCCCCAAGCACGTCCAGAATGGGACAGCCAGAAACCTGCGCCATCGCCAATCCGGCCCTGTCCCGGATCGGACCTAGGCGCGGTGCATATTGGGTGTTGATCCGCACGGCCTCAGCCAGATGTCCGCGCACGCGCACATCAAAAACGCTGCCATTTATTGCGATACGAGTCGCAGGTACGTCGCGAAAGAAAGGGGTGCCAGCCGAACACCCGGCCAGCACCAACAGGAGGAACAGAAAGCGGATCATGCCAACAGCTTAGCCGCAAATTGGTTAACAGATCCTTTCCGTTACTCGGGCCCGCAAGACATCCCCCAACCGGCGGATGCCCTCACGGATCGTATCCTCATCCGAGTTCGAAAAGCTCAGGCGGATCGTATCGGACCCGGAGGCGTCCGGAAAAAATGCCTGGCCGGGAACAAAGGCCACTTTGACCGTCTCAAGCGCCTTTTCCAACAGATTGGCTCCGTTCACGCCTTTGGGAAGGGTCACCCAGATGAACATACCGCCCTCGGGTCGGGTCCACTCCACTCCGTCCGGCATGTGCCGCTGCAGCGCGCCCAGCATTGTGTCACGACGTGCGCCATAGACGCGGCGCAGCTTGGGGATATGCGTGTCAAAGCAAGCACGCGCCACGTCGTTGATTGCCATCTGGTTGATCGTGGCCGAGTGCAGATCTGCGGCTTGTTTCATCAAAACCAATTGTGAGATGACGGGCTTCGCAGCCACAACCCAGCCCACGCGCAATCCGGGCGATAGGGTTTTCGAGAAACTGCCGCAGTACACAGTCCGGCAGTCATCTATCGAACCTTTGCGTGCCAATTCCAGCGCCAGCACCGGCGGGTTCGGCTCGCCATCATAACGCAGTGCCTGATAGGCTCCGTCTTCGATCACCGCACAGTTTAAATCGTCCGCCAAATCCAACAGGTCTTCGCGACCACGTATGTCTACGGTCTCTCCGGTTGGGTTGGCGAAATCAGGTGACAGATATGCGAATTTTACCGTGCCTTCACCCGCTGCCGCAGCATATTCAGACGCTCCCCGATTACCACTTATGTGGAGCCGGTCAAAACGCGGTTCATAAGCGTTAAATGCGGCCAGCGCGCCCAGATAGGTGGGCCACCCAACCAGCGCGGTATCACCCGGAGACAAGTACAATTTACCAAGGTAATCCAGCGCCTGTTGCGATCCCGAGGTGATCAGGACGTTGTCGATGCCACACTCAACGCCGATCTGCCGCATGTGGTCGACCAACCATTCGCGAAGCGGAAGATACCCCTCGCTAACAGAATATTGCAGCGCCATGCTACGGTCGTCGGACCCAAGCGCGCGCTGGAAGGCTGCGGCAAACTCCTCTGCCGGAAACAAGGTCGGGTCCGGAATACCGCCCGCAAAGGAAATGATGCCAGGCTGGTCCAGCAGTTTGAGCAGCTCGCGTATCTCGGACGCCTTCATTCGCGATGTCCGGGTTGCGAACAGGTCTTTTGTCGACATGGGTCTCCTCCGCCTTCACATCGTCAGCTTAGCCGGCAGTGTACAAATGTCAATAATACTGACCTTCTTGCTAAAAGCGGTATCCGCTTCCTTGAGCTAACCACCGATACGTGGTCATATGATTTGACCAAATCGAGAAAATCACACATGCCCTTTCAGAAAGTCCGGACCGAAAAGCTGTCTATCGCGGTCGTGAAGCAGATCGAACTGCTGATCTTGCGTGGCATCCTGCGACCGGGTGAGCGCTTACCGGCCGAACGCGAATTGGCCGAACGGCTGGGCGTCTCGCGCCCGTCACTGCGAGAGGCGATCTCGGACCTTCAGGGCCAAGGGTTACTGACCGCCAAGGCAGGGTCCGGCATCTATGTAGCCGAGGTTTTGGGATCAGCCTTTTCCCCGGCATTGGTCCGCCTGTTCGGTAGCCATGAGGAGGCGGTGTTCGACTATCTTTCATTCCGGCGGGACATGGAAGGGCTGGCTGCAGCGCGCGCCGCGCGGCTGGGTTCGGACAGCGATCTGAAGGTCGTACAGGCGATTTTCGACAAAATGCAAGCCGCGCATGAGGGCAACGAAACCAAAGATGAAGCTCGACTGGATGCTCAGTTCCACATGGCCATTATTGAGGCCAGTCACAACGTCGTAATGCTGCACATGATGCGTTCGATGTTCGATCTGCTGCAACAAGGCGTGTTCTACAATCGTCAAATGATGTTTCAGCAACACACGACGCGCAGCGCAATTCTGGATCAGCATCGCGACATTAACTCGGCCCTTCAAGCCCGAGACCCGGAAGGTGTACGCAGCGCAATCCACCGACATTTGGACTATGTTCAGCGCTGCATGGAAGATCACCAAAAGGCCGAGCGCAACGAAGCCGTCGCACGGCAGCGTCTGCACCATGAGGTTGGGAACAGCTAGTTCCGATTCCTTCAGATGTGGTGCATTTGCCGTAAAAGCGCATGTCTCCAGAGTTTGGATTGCTTGAACGGCTTTGGATCGAAACTCTTTAAGCCCGGAAAGGCGGCTTCGGCCTCTCTCCGCCGGCGCAGCTTGAGGGGCGCATCCAAGACCGCCCTGGTCAAGTTATGCGTTTCCGTTGCGATACGTCTTTCGCGGTCGATGACCGACAGCATCTCAGCGTGGTACTTTTCAATTTCCTGCGACCTTTGCCCATTGCGTACCCGAAATGCGCCGATTTGTTTGTGAACTGGCATCAGTTGAGCGTATCGTGAGAAGCGCAGCCAAAGCTCACCATCTATGGCAAGAGTCAAGGATTCGTCCAGGTAACCACCCGCGCGGGTCCAAAGACTGCGCCTCCAAAAGGTCGATTCCTGCTGTATCCATTGATAGTCCGCCGCCAAGAACCGGTTATGTGTCAGGGGTCGAGGGCGTTCGACACATTGGACTTGGTCTTCTTCGTCGATAATCGTCACGCGGCCGGTCAACCATTCCGTCTCGCGGTTGAGCGCGAACAAAGACCCGACAAGCGACAAGCTGCCCGGGAGCAATATGTCGTCCGAATTGATCCACCCCATGATCTCGCCGGTCGCACGGGCAAAACCTTTGTTTATAGCATTGGCCTGACCGGTATCCGGCCCCGAGATGATGTTCGCGAAGTGTGGCCGGTATTTTTCGATGATTTCGAGTGATCCATCCGTGCTGCCGCCATCGGACAGGATCAGTTCGAGATTGGGATAGGTTTGGTCAAGGACTGACCGTATTGTGCGCTCTATGAACTTGGCGCAATTCAGATTGGGGATCACGAGACTTATCAGCGGCAACTCAGGCATACTTCGCTCTTTGTCATAGGTATGAGCTGAAGTGGTATCTTAAATTAAGTCCACAATCAAAACGATAGTAAAAAGGCGAGAATGCACGCACCCTCGCCTAATTCGAAACCTTTCGAGCCATGCAAAGCGTCATTGAAACACCAAGGCAGGTGCCGCTTTGCACTTTATATTTTAATGCAGCTTTTCGCCTACGTCTTCGATGGACGCATCGATCAGCTTATTTGCCTGCGCGGCTGTCATTTGCTTTGCCAACACCGCGTTTGCTGCCGAAACAGCCACGGTTACAGCCTGATCGCGCACTTCCTTCACGGCCGAGGCTTCGGCTGACGCGATCTGATCCCGTGCTGCGGCCAAACGCCGTGCGATGGACCGTTCCAGATCCGCCTTGGCCTGTTCCGCCGCCAGAACAGCATCTTCCTTAGCAGCTGCCACAATGGCATCTGCCTGGGATTGAACTTCGCGCTGCTTGCGCTCGTACGACGCCAACAGGCTGCGGGCCTCTTCATGCAGGGCGCGGGCCTCGTCCAGTTCGGATTTGATACCTTCGGCGCGTTTGTCCAGCGCACCGCTGATCATACCCGGAACCTTGAAGTAGAACAGGACCGCTATGAAGACGATGAAACCCAGAAAGACGACAAAGTCTGTATTGGCCAGCGAGAAGAACGGGCCTTTGGCTGCCAAGGCTGGGCTGGCTGCGCCAAAGGTCAGGATAAGGGCAAGAGTGTTCCGCATGTCACTTATCCTTTCATCTGCGCGTCAACGGCACCGTCAATGGCTTTGGCATCCGCCTCGCCCCCGAGTGCAGTAACCAGTTCAGCCGCCGTATCTTTGGCAACCACTTGAATGCTTTCCAGCGCACCAGCACGGATTTCGGCAATGGCCTTCTCCGACTCAGCCGCCTTTGCAGCAATTTCCGCGTCAGCCTTTGCAATCGCGTCATCCAGATCAGACTGAATTTCAGCGCGGGCTTCGGCTGCAATGCGTTGCGCTTCGGCACGGGCATCAGCCAGCGCCTTGTTATAGGCCTCTTCGGCCTCGACCGCTTTGGCCTTCAGATCTTCGGCCGCAGCCAGGTCATTTGTAATGGTCCCCTGACGTTCAGCCAGGATTGCCGCGATGCGGGGCAAGGCCACGCGGGACAGGACCAGAAAGATGACGACCAGCGTGATGACCAGCCAGAAAATCTGGTTGGGGAACCAATCGAAGCAGAGCTGTGGCATCCCGATGGCAGAGCCATAAGAGTCGACACACGAGCCGGCTACTTCTTCTGTAATGGGTTCAGTCGCCATGATATCCTCCGTCGGAAACTTGTCTTTACAACAGGTGGGCCGCTATGGCTTGGACCCACCTGCGCGTAAGGATCAGGTTCCGCAGATTAGACGGCGAACATCAGCAGCAGCGAGACCAGGAATGCGAAGATCCCCAGAGCTTCTGCAAACGCGATACCGATGAACAGAGTTGCGGTCTGCGACGCAGCCGCAGAAGGGTTGCGCAGGGCGCCGGCCAGGAAGTTGCCTGCAACGTTGCCCACCCCGATTGCGGCTGCGCCGGAACCGATTGCTGCCAGGCCTGCGCCGATATGTGCGAGATCGCCTTCCATGATGTTTCTCCTTACGAATTGGAAGTTTCGATGTTGGGTTATCGTTCCTGTGCTCAGGGTCGCCCCTGATCAGTGATGCGGATGCAAAGCGTCCTTCAGGTAAACACAGGTCAGAATGGTGAAAACGTAGGCCTGGATGAAAGACACGAGGACCTCAAGGCCATACATTGCGGTGATCGCCAGAACAGACACGGGCGAGATCACGGCAACCGCGGCAAAGCCTGCGAACACCTTGATAACCGCGTGTCCCGCCATGACGTTACCAGCAAGACGAATGGAGTGGCTGACAGGACGTACAAAGTACGAAATCAGCTCGATGATCGCCAGGATCGGGCGCAGCGCCAGCGGCGCGCTCGACACCCAGAACAGGCTCAGGAACCCGGCACCGTTTTTGACAAAGCCCAGAACAGTCACGGTCAGGAACACGGCCAGTGCAAGCGGGATGGTCACAGCGAAATGCGACGTGGTGGTGAACGACATGGGGATCATGCCCAGGAAGTTCGCGCAGACGATGAACATGAACAGGGTCATGACATACGGGAAATACTTGACGCCCTCTTTGCCGCAGATGTCTTCCAACATTTTATAGATAAAGCCATAGGCAAGTTCAGCCACCGACTGCATCCGGGTCGGAACAATCGCGCGCTTTGAGGTCGGCCAGACCAACAACAGCACAATGGCCACAATCGCCAGGAATAGCCACAGGGTGACATTGGTGATCGTGAACATGCCCACCGCACCGTCACCGAACAACGGCTTAACGATGAACTGATCCATCGGGTGGAAAACCAGGCTACTGCCCTCTGCTGCGGTGGTCTCGGTTGCCACGTTCAGTCCCTCTCGTCCTTTTCGGCAGCCGTCGCCGCCGCTTGTTTCTCTTGAACCTCTTTGGCGCTGCGGAGCATAACCTTCACTCCGGCGACAAGGCCCAGCAATGTAAATAGCACCAGAAAGATCGGGATCGTCCCGAGCAGGCTGTCCAGCCCGTATCCGATGCCAAATCCGATCCCCAGACCGGATACCATTTCGATGACCATCCGCCAGGCAAGCTCGCCCCCGGACACGTCAGCATCTGCGCGGGTCTCGGGCTTTTTGGCCTTTTTCGCCGCGTCGATCTTGGCCTCAAGCTGCGTCAGGCGCTGCTTTTGGTCATCCTCAGTCACGGGCGTTTCCCTCGCACAGTCTTGCGCTAGGTGCTAAGGGGCAAGACGCACAGAGTCAACGGCCTTGAATGTTGGAAATGCCGCGGGTTAAGACTTTGATTTTAATACATTTTATTCCATAACTGCCCAATCATGAACCAGGTCAACCGCAGGGGTATTGCCTGAAAGACAGGATTTAGCATATTCAACCAAATGGTTGACCAAACTGGGACGCTGTGGTTCAGCGTTTGCATGTCCAATGATCTCGACACCGTGTTCGCAGCCCTCGCCGACCCCACGCGCCGCGCCATCCTCGCGATGCTGCTTGAGGATGACATGGCCGTTACAGACGTGGCCGAGCCGTTCGAGATGTCGCTGGCGGCGATCTCGAAGCATCTGGTGATCCTGACCAAGGCAGGGCTGATCTCTCAGGAAAAACGAGGTCGTGTGAAATGGTGCAAGCTGGAACCTGATGCCCTGCGCGCGGCCTCGGTCTGGATGCAGGGCTTCGGCCAGTTCGAACCGGTCAATCTGGACGCGTTCGAACGGTTTCTTGAAATCGAACTGCCCGCCTCAGACGACCCTTAGCCCAAATCAACGCACAACGAAAACCGAAACGCTGGCATGATTGGCCAGATACCCTGCGTGGCTGGAAAAGATATAGTCGGTGATCCGCGGGGCGTGTGTTCCGACGACAATAAGATCAGCACCGATTTCCTCGGCGGTGCGCTTTAGGTCACCGTCCACCTCAACCGCAACATCGACCGAATGGATATTGCGAAAATTAACTTCGGCTCCACTGCTTTCAGCAAGCTGATCGGCAAACGCGTTCAACGCTTCGCTTATCGCCGTGTCCGTCAGGGCTGGATCACCGGGCTGTGTGCCGGTCACGGTGACAAGAGTAATCTTGGCGCCCTGCCATTTGGCAACTTCGGCCGCGACATCGGCTGCCTTGCGAACTTCGGGCGGCAGATGCAGGTCAACAGGGAACATGATATGGGCGTACATGGCGAAATCCTCCTTGATCCAGACCTAAGGCACTTTGCCAAAGGCGACCTTGATCTGCCTCAACGGACGAGTTTAGTCCCGCACCGGATCTGCTGTGGCTCTTGTTGGATCATGCGACTTTAACAGCAGAGCAAGAGCAATAACGGTCAAAAGCGCCCCAATGAAAACAGTCAAGCTTGGCCACTGCTGACCCAGTCCGACCTGCCAGAGGATCACCCAACTGGGCGTCAGGTAGGTATAAGCCATCACCTTTGCCGAAGGCAGGCGCAATGCCGCGAACTGAACCAAGACAAAGCTGACTGCCGTGGCAAAGATCGAGACGTAAAAAAGACCGACCCAGACGATCAGCGGCAGGTTTGTCCAATCGGTCGCCCGTATATCGGACCAGCCATAAAGGGTAAGCAACACGCACCCCGCGACCAGCGTTCCAAACGTAAATATGACAGCCGGTTCACCCCTGTTCAGTTTGCGCACCATCGGCGTATAGATCGCATGGGCCACGCAGCCCCAGAAATAGATGATCTCTCCGCCGCCGATCTCGAACGCTACAAACGCCTGCCAATCTGCACGGAAAATGACCCAAAGCGCACCAATCGCGCCAACGGTCAATGCCAAAGCCATCCTTGGTGTCGTGATTTGCCGCAGCAGCACCCAACCCGCCACGGCGGACAGCACCGGGGTCAGAGTAAACACA
Source organism: Ruegeria sp. AWH4_226 (assembly GCF_056159225.1). Classification (NCBI taxonomy): domain Bacteria; kingdom Pseudomonadati; phylum Pseudomonadota; class Alphaproteobacteria; order Rhodobacterales; family Roseobacteraceae; genus Ruegeria; species Ruegeria sp. AWH4_226. Next base: position 1,973,343 of record NZ_JBSWUU010000001.1, read on the forward strand.
GCCGCCGCACTGACGGGTGGCGCGGTTTTCAATCCGTGGAACATCAGCACGAAGTAACTGGCAAACAGCCCACCAAGCACCACGTATCGCCACGGTGCCTTTGCCGCACTGCGGGGCAGACCAGTGGTCATCCCGGCAGCCACCCCAATCACAACCGAGGCGATCAGGAACCGCGCTGCCGTGATCGCTTCGGGCGCGATCTGGTTGGCGATCAATGATCCCAGAGAAAAGCTGCCGGCAACCAGTGCCGAAAAGACCAGCATCGCCAAATGGCCCTGAGCTTGAGGTGTCAAACCACCCACTCTTTCACGCGGGTTTTCAAGAACGTCAGGAACGCCTGCACCTTTGTGGTCCGATGCAGGTCGACATGCGTCACCAGCCACAGCTTACCTGACCATTCAGGCAAACTGTCTATTACCTCTTGCAAGTCGGGACTGCGGGCTGCCTCCCATCGTTCCATGAACCCGATACCTGCCCCCGCCAACACCGCCTGCCGCATCGTAAAATTGTTCGAGCATCGGAAGGTAATCGCGCTCTCTGGCACATTTTCACGCAGCCAGCGAGAAAACGGAGCCCGACTGTTTTCATCGTCATTTCCGACGAAGTGATGGTTGGCGAAGTCTTCGATGCTCGAAGGAACGCCGTGCCGCTTGATATAGTCTTTGCTGGCGTATAGCCCCATCTGTTGGGTCCAGAACGGTTGAACAACGTTGTCCGGCTGATCCGGTGCAGCCCCGGCGCGGATCGCCACATGAGCCTCACCGTATTCCAGGCGGAACAGCCGATCACCTGTCAGATAGCGCACGATGACACTTGGGTGCAGCTTCTGAAACTCGCTTAGCACCGGTACGACCAAAGGCGCCAGCGAAGAAAGCGAAGTCACGACCAGCTCACCGGCAACATCATCTCCCCGCCCTTTCATCCGTCCAACAAGTTGGTTGAACTGATCTTCGGTTGCTTGCGCCACGCGCAGCAGATCCTCACCAGCTTCGGTGGGTGTGTAACCACGGGCATGACGCTGGAACAGCTTGACGCCCAACCGCGCCTCGATCGAGTCGATATGGCGGATAACGGTAGCGTGGTGAACACCCAGCACCTCGGCCGCGCCGCTAACGGTTCCCATGCGGGCCACTTGGTACGCGGTTCTCACTTCATCCCAATTGTCCACGCCATCACCAACACTGTGCAATTTCCAACAATACCTGTTGATATATCCGACTTTTGTTCAATCGCGCAATATTCATATACGACCATAGAGCAAGTTTTGTTAACCCAAGGATCGAAGAGATGACCAAAACAATCCTGCATATCGACGCCTCCGCCCGCCGCGAAGGTTCCACCAGCCGTGACCTGACTGACCGTATCGTCAAGCATCTGAGCGCCGGTCGCATCATCCGCCGCGATCTGGCAAAGTCGCTGCCCCTTCTGACCGAGGACTGGATCAACGCCAATTTCACGCCGGCGGATCAACGCAGCGATGCGCAACGCGACCAGCTGGCATTGTCCGATAGCCTGGTGAATGAGCTTCAAGACGCCGACACGATCGTCATTGGCTTGCCCATCTACAACTTCTCGGTTCCTGCGGCTTTCAAAGCCTGGATTGATCTGGTCGCTCGCGTAGGTCTGACATTCTCGTACAGTGAAAATGGCCCCAAAGGCCTGTTGGAGGGCAAGCGCGTGGTTCTCGCCATCGCATCGGGCGGCACGGCAGTCGGGTCCGAGATCGACTTTGCCACCGGCTATGTCCGTCACATGCTGGGGTTCATCGGTATCACCGATATTGAAATTGTTGCCGCAGACTCGATGGCGATAGACGCCGAAGCCGCGCTGAGCAACGCTCATAAGGCCGTGACCCAACTGGCTGCCTAAACGAAATCTGGCCTTTGCGCCGGGAAACGTCCAGTCTGCGTCTGAAACAGAATTCGCAGGCTGGGCGTTTATCATGAAGAAAATTGGCATTCTGGGCGGCGTGGGCTGGGCCTCAACCGTGGATTACTATCGGGCAATCGCCCAGGGCGCAGGCCAGTACTTTGCTGAACGCGGGCATGGGTCTCCGCTGCCTGTCCCGCCGATGACCATCGAATCCGTAACACAAGCCAAAACCCGTGCGTTGCGCGGCGTGGCCGGGGATGAGGACAGCTGGGCCGGGTTTGACGCCGTCTTTCGCGACGCATTGCTGACACTGGAACGTGCCGGATGTGATTTCGGAATAATCGCCTCGAATACCCCGCATGCCAGGCTGCATGCGATCAGGCAGGGTGTTTCGATGCCGATCCTCAGCATCTTCGACGCCACGGCCCGAGTTACTGCCACAACGGGCGCGTCCAAAGCGCTGGTCTTGGGGACAACCATCACGATGCAGGCGACCGACTACGCCGACCAACTGGCCCGAGAGTGCATCACAGCCAATGATCGCTTACCCGCGGCTGAGATCGCCGAAATGCAGGCCATGATCGACAGTGATTTCTATGGCGGTGCCTCAGAGGCTGCGCGCGACAGGCTGCTGGCCTATTGCAACAGACATGCAGAGCCGGGAACCGCCATTCTGCTAGCCTGCACAGAATTGCCGCTGGCGTTTCCGGATCATCTGGACGACCCGGTTTTCGAGGCTGACGGGCATCTTTTCGTCAATCCATCGGCGGCTCATGTCGCAGCCGCCCTGAAAGAATCACTTCAGGGTTGATCAATGCAGCCAGCGAACGTCGCAGCCGATCTTGTCAAAAAATGCCAGTAGGTCTGTGCGCGCCAACGCCACCGTGCGGTCATTGACCAGGGGGTGCATGTAAATGACATCCGCCTGCTGCGCTGCCGCGTCCATGAAGAAGCTGACGTCGTTTTGCACCCCGTTGATCATGGCAAGCGGGCTGACCGCGCCGGGACGAATACCAAGGTTCTGCATCAACCGATCCGCCGAACCAAACGATAGATTGCCCACCCCGAGTTCAGCACCCAGCGTCTTGAGATCAATCTCGCGGCTCTGCTCCAATGTCACGAGGTAGTTCCGCTTTTTCTTGTCTCGCAAGTACAGGTTCTTAAGGCGCAGGGCATTTTCGCCCGGCACCATAAACTGATCTTCGACCGCCTTCGACTCTTCAACTGTGCGCAGTGGAACATGGGTGTGCAGGCGGTAGGCCAGCCCCCAGCTATCCAACTGCGCCAGCAGCGCATCCGAACTGAGCGGCAATGTATCCTGAAAAGTCGATGATGCGTCCATGGGAACCTCCTGCGCGTTGCGGTCGCCATGACGAATACGCGGCCGCGATGCAAGCAGGCTGCAGCGCACATGGTTGACTCTGACACCGATCCCGCCTAGAGACCCCTCAAACATCCGGAAGTGTCTGATCTTCCGGTCCCTTGAGTCGTTCAGGGATCGCCCCCCACCAGCGAGTTTCGCCCGTGGGGGCAATTCCATTTGGCTTTACCCCACGTCTAATTCTGTGGGAGGGGCAATTGTGCATTTAACCGGTATTTCCTACCTAGGAAGTGCCACGAGATAACCGGCTAAGGAGGCCGAAGGCATGTTTGAAAATCTATCCGAACGCCTCTCTGGCGTCTTTGACCGGCTGACCAAACAAGGCGCGCTGTCCGAGGAAGACGTAAAGACCGCCCTGCGCGAGGTTCGCGTAGCGTTGCTTGAGGCTGACGTCTCGCTGCCGGTTGCGCGCGAATTCGTCAAGAAGGTTCAGGATCAGGCCACTGGTCAGGCTGTCACCAAGTCAATCACACCCGGCCAGCAGGTCGTCAAGATCGTGCATGACGCGCTGGTTGACGTGCTGCGTGGGGAAGAAGACCCCGGCAAGCTGAAGATCGATAACCCGCCCGCTCCGATCCTGATGGTCGGTCTGCAGGGATCGGGTAAAACGACCACAACCGGCAAGCTCGCCAAGCGCCTGAAAGAGAAAGAGGGCAAGAAGGTCCTGATGGCCTCGCTGGACGTTTACCGCCCGGCGGCGATGGATCAGCTTGCTGTGTTGGGCACGCAAGTCGGCGTCGATACGCTGCCGATCGTTCCCGGTCAGAAACCCGTCGATATCGCCAAGCGCGCCAAACAACAGGCGACGCTGGGTGGCTACGACGTCTATATGCTCGACACCGCGGGCCGTCTGCACATTGACGAAGTGCTGATGGACGAGGTTGAGCAGGTCCGCAACGCGGTTGATCCGCGCGAAACCCTGCTGGTCGTCGACGGCCTGACCGGTCAGGTCGCCGTTGAAGTGGCCGAGGAGTTCGACGCCAAGGTCGGCATCTCGGGCGTGGTCCTGACCCGGATGGATGGAGACGGGCGCGGCGGCGCGGCTCTGTCGATGCGCGCGGTCACCGGCAAGCCGATCCGTTTTGTCGGTCTGGGTGAGAAAATGGACGCGCTGGAGACCTTCGAGCCGGACCGGATCGCCGGTCGTATTCTGGGCATGGGCGACATCGTTGCCCTGGTCGAAAAGGCCCAGGAAACGATGGAGATGGAACAGACCGAGCGCATGATGAAGCGCATGGTCAAAGGTCAGTTCAACATGAACGACCTGAAAATGCAGCTGGAGCAAATGATCCAGATGGGCGGCATGCAGGGCATGATGGGCATGATGCCCGGCATGGGCAAGATGGCAAAGCAGATGGATCAGGCGGGTCTGGATGACAAGATCCTGCGCCAGCAGATTGCCATGATTCAGTCCATGACCAAGAAAGAACGCGCCAACCCGCAACTGCTGCAAGCAAGCCGGAAAAAACGGATCGCTGCAGGTTCGGGCATGGAAGTCAGCGATCTCAACAAGCTGATCAAGATGCACCGGCAGATGTCGGACATGATGAAGAAGATGGGCAAGATGGGCAAAGGCAAGATGCTGAAACAGGCCATGAAAGGTATGTTCGGCAAGGGCGGCCCTTCGCCCGAAGACATGGCCGCAGGTATGGACCCCAAGGCGCTGGAACAGGCGGCCAAGGCAATGGGTGGACGTGGCGGTTTGCCGGGTCTGGGTGGCGGCATGGCCCTGCCTCCGGGCCTCAGCGGGTTCGGGAAGAAAAAGTGACGACAGCACGCTGCACTCAGCCCCCGTCTGGAAAGGCGGCGATGGCGGCAGCGCAATATCGCGCGGCTCTGCCGGTTCTTGAGACCCGACGGCTGCAACTGCGTGCTCCTACTCTGGACGATCTGCCGCTGTGGACGTCGATCTTCAAAGACAGCTTCGGCGATACCGATCAGGACGCCTGGACCGAGTTTTCATACTATGCGTCCGGTTGGCTTTTGCATGGTCATGGCCTTTTCTCGGTCGCGTTGAAATCGGATGATCAGGTCATTGGCTTCGTTTTCCTTGGTCTGGAATGGGACGATCGGGAACCCGAACTCGGCTATCTATTCTCCACCGATCATCGCATGCAGGGCTATGCCACCGAGGCATGCACAGCTGTTCGTAATTTCGGTTTTGAGCTGCTCGGATCCGGTGGTTTTGTCAGCTACGTTTCAGCATCAAACGCCCGCTCGAATGCGCTTGCCAAACGGTTGGGCGCATCGCGTGACACAGATGCAGAACAGGCACTTGGCCCGGATCAGCATGTCTGGCGCTATGACGAGGTGCTGGCATGACACATGCGTTGGATATACCTAAGCTGGAAACCAAGCGCCTGATCCTGCGCGCACCGTCCGAGGCTGATCTGGACACCGAGGCAGAGTTCTTTGCCAGCGAGGCATCGCGCTTTGTCGGCGGACCTCTGCGCCGGGATGAGACTTGGCGGGCAATTGCCACGCTGCTGGGTCACTGGGCTTTGCGCGGCTATGGGTTCTGGGGCGTCGAAGAAAAGGAAACCGGCACCTATGTAGGCCATGTCGGTCTGTGGTACCCCGAAGGCTGGCCCGAGCCCGAAATCGGCTGGACACTGATGAACGATGCCACTGGTAAAGGCTATGCGACCGAGGCCGGACTGGCTGCGCGTGCCCATGCCTATGACATTCTGGGTTGGAAAACGGCAATCTCGCTGATCGATCTGAACAACCACGCCAGCAAGGCCGTGGCGCAGCGTTTGGGTGCGCAGTTCGAGTATCACTATGACCACCCGAAGTTTGGTAAGTCGGAAATCTGGCGGCACCCTGCCCCGTCCGATCTGGTAAATGGCGGGATCGAGGCATACGCATGACCACGTTCACCATCCCGACCATTGAAACCGAACGACTGATCCTGCGGGCACCTCATGCGGATGACCTGCCGCGTATGACTGCGTTTTACGCGTCAGAACGCAGCCATATTGTCGGTGGGCCGCTAGACGCGGCCGAGGCGTGGGGTTCGCTTAGCCGTCGCTTGGGGCATTGGATGCTGAAGGGCTATGGATTGTGGCACCTGAGCGACAAGGCAACCGGAGCCTTTGCAGGCTGGGCTGGAATTATCGATGTTCCAGGTTGGGATGAGCCCGAGATCGGCTGGACCGTAATGGATGAGGCCGAAGGCAAGGGGTTGGCGTTCGAGGCAGCAATCGCTGCGCGGAACTATGCCGCGCGCATTCAGGGTCTGAATGGCGTGATCAGCTATATCGCGCACTCAAATGTCCGGTCGCGTAGTTTGGCCGAGCGGCTGGGCGCAACCTACGAACGCGAAGGCGAAGTTGTAGGCAAGCCCTGCCAAGTCTGGCGGCATCCCAAGATCGACATTCCCGAACCTGCTTTGATCTCTGAGAGGACCGGCCAATGACCAACCCCGTGACACATGCTGCCACGCTGTTGAAAGACCACCGCGAAAGCATTGACCGGCTGGACGCGATCCTTGTCTATACGCTGGGCGAGCGGTTCAAGCACACGCAGGCCGTAGGCAAGCTCAAGGCCGAACACGACCTTCCCCCGTCCGATCCCACGCGCGAGGCTGCGCAGATCGCTCGGTTAGAAGACCTGGCGAAACAGGCCGATCTGGACCCTGATTTCGCCAAAGCTTTCCTGAGTTTCATCATTCAGGAAGTCATCCGTCACCACAGGAAACATCAGGAATAACCCGTCGTTTCCACGAATACCAAGAATACCCGGTCTGCGACCGGTCACGCCATTCAAAGGAGATACCACCATGGCAATGAAAATTCGTCTCGCCCGCGGCGGCTCGAAAAAACGTCCTTTCTATCGCATCGTAGCGGCGGACAGCCGCATGCCGCGCGATGGCCGTTTCATCGAGAAACTGGGTGTTTACAATCCGCTGCTGCCGAAAGACAGCGAAGAGCGCGTGAAAATGGACATGGAGCGCATTCAGTACTGGTTGGATCAGGGCGCACAGCCGACCGACCGGATCGCACGTATGCTGGAAGCCGCCGGCACCCGCGACAAGGCCGAGCGTAACAACCCGCAGAAAGGCACCCCAGGCAAGAAGGCGCAGGAACGCGCTGAAGAAAAAGCTGCAAAGGCTGCTGAAGCTGCCGAAGCGGCGGCTGCACCTGCTGAAGAAGCAGCGGCAGAAGAATAAACAGGCGGGCGCGTGCAGGGTCAGACCTTTACCGACGATTTCCGTACGCAGTTCAATCTGTTGATGCGGCTCCGGCGCGACGTGCGCCGGTTCCGCACCGATCCCGTGGACGAGGCTGTGCTGATGCGCTGCCTCGACACGTTTCGGCTGGCCCCGTCCGTAGGACTCAGCGAGCCGTGGCGCGTAATTCGCGTCGATAGCCCAAACGCTCGTGCTGCGGCGCTTGAAAATTTCCAAACCGCAAACGCGCAGGCTTTGGATGGGTATTCAGGCGAAAAAGCAAAACTTTACAGCCAATTGAAGCTATCTGGCATGCAAGAAGCACCGGTGCAGCTGGCAGTCTTCTGCGACGATGCCACTGACAAGGGGCAGCGCTTGGGTGCCGAAACCATGCCCGAGATGCGGCACTACTCAGTCGTTTGTGCCGTAACTCTGTTCTGGCTCGCCCTTCGGGCAGAGGGGCTGGGGCTTGGCTGGGTGTCCATTCTGAACCCCGAACAGCTGGCGCGTGACCTGCGCGTAGCCGATAGCTGGCGCCTAATTGGCTATTTCTGCATTGGCTGGCCCGAAGACTTTTCCAACACGCCGGAACTGGAACGTGTCGGCTGGGAAGACCGTGAAGACGCGCTGCCGATCGAGGTGCGTTAAGGATGTTTGGCCTTATTCGACTTCCCATACTACTGATGATCGCATTTATTGTGGGCGTGTTCTTTGAACGCTCGAACCAACGTGAAGCATGCGAGCTGCGCGGTTATTGGCAAGATGGGCTATGTGTGACGGTGGACAAGCCAAATGAGTGATCTGATTTGCGTGGGCAGCATTGCGGGCTCTTACGGTGTGCGCGGCGAAGTACGTCTCAAAAGCTATTGCGCGATCCCGGAGGATATCGAAGCCTATTCGCCCCTGACGGATGAAAGCGGGGCCGAACGCTATCCTCTGGTTTTGACCCGCCCGATCAAAAACGGCTTTGCCGCTCGGATGGGCGGCGTTGAAACCAAAGAAGAGGCGGACGCCCTCAAAGGGTTGCGCTTGTTCGCACGTCGCGCGCAACTGCCATCGCTGCCGGATGACGAATTCTATCACACCGACCTGATCGGGCTTGAGGTTTATGACACTGGCGGCACCCTGTTGGGCAGGGTTAAATCGGTGCAGAACCATGGCGCGGCGGATCTGCTGGAGTTGCATGGGCCGGGTATGAAAGCCACGGTGTTGTTGCCCTTCACACGAGACGCCGTGCCAACGGTCGATCTGGACACAGGCCGCATCATCGCCGACCCGCCAGAAGGGCTGATCTGATGCGGCGGGTTTTGCTGCATTTGGGGCTGCACAAAACCGGCACCACTGCGGCGCAATCGTTCCTCTACGACAATCGTGAACTTATCTGGCCGCATTTTTCGCTGGCACTGCCCTATCGCACCCGAAAGTCCGGTCTGTCGCAAGCGGCGATCAGCCATTCCATCTATGGTACGGTTGGCACCCTGTCCGAGTTCGGCGCGCGGCTGCGCTCGTTTTTCGACACGCTGGATTTCGCCACCCGGCGCGGGTTGATCGTCAGCGAGGAAAACTTCGCGGGCCTACGTCCCAGCCGCAACATCGAACAGGGCTATGCCGCCACCCCAGAGCTTGCCGCTTGTCTGGTTGATGCGGTCCGACATCGATTTGCGCGGCAAGAGGTTCAGATCACCATCTACCTGTCTTTGCGCCAGCGCGGCAGTTGGCTGCGCAGTCTTTGGGCACATGATCTGCAACGCATGCGTCAGGTGCTGGATTTTGAGACGTTCAGGTTGCGCATGGATCATCTGCCCTCCCTGCAACACACGGTGGATCAGATCCGCGACAGGTTGCCCACCGTTACCGTAACAACAGGCTGGCTTGAAGACTTGCAATTGCAGCGCTTTGGCACGGGCACGCCGTTTGCCGAATTCTTGAACCTGCCGCGCGACAAAGCCAGACTTTTGGTGCCGCCGTCCAAGGTCAACACCCGCCTGCCCGAAGACGTTCTGCAAGAACTGCTGGATCTGAACCGTTCGCGTCTGGACGAGGCCGCCCTGATCGCGCAAAAGACGGCGACAATTGAACGCGCAAAAAAGGCGCTGATCGGCACGACATGACAGAAAAGCCCAGCAAATCCCACGGTCGCAAGGCGATCCGCCCGACCCTGAAACCGCGTGAGCTGCTGACCCCCACACCAGACTTGCATGGCGTGTGGAAAGCGAAGGTCATCACCCTGTTCCCGTCAGCCTTTCCCGGGGTCCTTGGCGAAAGCCTGACCGGTAAGGCGCTGCAAGAGGGGCTGTGGCAGCTGGAAACCGTCGATCTGCGCCAGTTCGGCATCGGCAAGCATCGCAACGTGGACGACACCCCTGCGGGCGGAGGCGCGGGCATGGTCTTGCGTCCGGATGTCTTGGGCGAAGCGATCGAACACACGATGGCCGGTGTGCAGGGGAATTGGCCGCTGATCTATCTCAGCCCGCGTGGCCGCCGGATGGACCAGCCCATGATGCAAAACCTTGCGCGCTGTGACGGCATGACCCTGCTGTGCGGCCGGTTCGAGGGCGTCGATGAACGGGTGCTGGAACATTACGGCGTTCAGGAGGTCTCGCTTGGGGATTTCGTCATGACCGGTGGCGAGATTGCGGCCCAGGCACTGATTGACGCGACGGTGCGGCTGATCCCCGGTGTACTGGGCAATCAGGCCTCTGCGGAAGAAGAAAGCTTTTCCTCGGGCCTGCTTGAGCATCCGCAATACACCCGCCCCGCCGATTGGAAGGGCCGCGCGATACCTGACATCCTGATGTCCGGTCATCATGGCCGCATCGCCGAGTGGCGGCACGAGATGTCGGAACAGATCACCCGAGAAAGACGGCCTGATCTTTGGGAAAGCTATCGCAAAACGCGGGGCTAGCCCCCCGCTTTCCAGCGCGCCCAAGTCTCGGGCTGCCCGTTAAACGTGTTGATATCCACCCTGCCCTGCACGCCCGGCACCAGCCCGGTGCCGGTATATTGCCAGAAACGCCAGGATGCCTTGGGGTAGACTTTGCGCGGATGCCCTGCAACTGATCGCAGCCAGAATTCGGTTCCACGCAAACGGTCAATATCTGTGTCAGCGTGGAAATCCACGGTCGTATAGACAATTGGACGGCGCCCGTAGTGACGCTCGAGAATATCGAGGAACCGCTTTGCTTCGGCGCGGACCTTTGCCCCGTCAGGGCGTAGCCGGCAGGTCTTGGAGTGCGGCGTCCATTCCATGTCAAGCACGTGGGGCAGATCTGCGCCCTTGGGTACGTTCTTTATGAACCACCGCGCCTGTTCATGCGCAGGGCGGCAGAAATAGTAATAGTGGTATGCACCCCAAGGCACCCCGGCGGCCTGTGCGCCACGCCGATGATGATCGAACATGGGATCAGCAACGTCGCCGCCCTCGGTTGCTTTGATGAACACGAAACTGACACCCGAGGCTTTGGCCTTGCGCCAGTCGATTGGCGCCTGCCATCGCGACACGTCCAACCCGTGAACCGGGTAATGGCCGGGGTGCCGCCCATCCCAGTCGTGCGGATCAGCATCACCGAAGGCAGGGTAAATAACTGCAGGGGACGTGGTGCGCAGAAACGCTTTGGCCTCGACCTGTTGTGGCGGAGGGGTGCCGCGACCGCAGGACAGCGTCGCAACGGCCATGACGGCCAGCATCAATGCCATACGCATGAGCTTTTCCTGTTTAAAATGTCTGCTCTTATAATTTAATTACCATCCAGAATGCCTGATCGTCTCAATAAGGCAACGCTTTAGATTTTGAACGGCGAAATCCCACCGTCCAAGCCCAATAAACATGGCAATTTTGTCTTGATCCCTGACTGCAAACCCCGTAAAGCAGCGCAATCCGGTGCCGCGAGACGCGACTCCGGTGTTTTGGTTTGAACAATGACACAACGCTCGGCTTTCTTCAGCCACCGCGTGTCAGGGCAAACCGAACCAAAGGAACATTCGATCTGACCTCTGGCGGGCTGTTCGCAGGACCCGGTGAAGACCAAGAGCTCTCAGGCCGTGCTTAACTTCGTGGACAAACCACGAGCAGATAGGAGTAACTGCGATGGACCTGATCGCACAGCTTGAGGCGGAACAGATTGCCGCCCTGGGGAAAGACATCCCCGATTTCAAAGCCGGTGACACCATCCGTGTCGGCTTTAAAGTGACCGAAGGATCGCGCACCCGTGTGCAGAACTACGAAGGTGTCTGTATCGCGCGCAAAGGCGGCAATGGCATTGCCGGTTCGTTCACCGTCCGCAAAATCTCGTTCGGCGAAGGCGTGGAGCGTGTATTCCCGCTGCATTCGACCAACATCGACAGCATCACCGTTGTCCGCCGCGGTAAAGTCCGCCGCGCCAAACTCTACTACCTGCGCACCCGCCGTGGTAAATCCGCGCGTATCGCAGAGGTTACCAACTACAAGCCCAAGGCTGGCGCCGAGGCGTAAGGAGCGGAAAGATGAAAAAAGACATCCATCCCGACTACCACTTCATCGACGTCAAAATGACCGATGGCACCGTGGTTCAGATGAAATCGACATGGGGCAGCGAAGGTGACACGCTGTCACTTGAAATCGACCCCTCTTCGCACCCCGCCTGGACTGGTGGTTCGTCCCGCCTGTTGGATGCTGGCGGTCGCGTGTCGAAGTTCAAGAAGAAATACGAGGGTCTGGGCTTCTAAGCCTGACGTGGTTCAAATGCCAAAGGCCGTCCTTGTGGGCGGCCTTTTTCTTTTGTGCATCGTTCCCGTTCAGAATTTGAATGCTGGCGTGGATACTATGTCCCAATCCTATCGCGACACCATGGTGCGTCGGATGCTACACTGGCCTCGACCATCCCCTCAGCCTCACGGAGATCCTGAAGATGCCTAGGTACAATGATATGTTCGAGCTTTCTGTTGAGGATATGGACCTGATCGAAACCGCATTGCGAGAAACCGCAGCGTCGTTATCGCTGGAGGTGTTAAACGAAACGGAAGAAAACAGGACCGAGCGCGAAGATACGCTACGCCAGGTTCACGCGCTTCTGGGCAAGTTGCACGATCAGAAGGTGTTCTATCGCCCTAAAGACGGGGTCTACCTTGGGGGATAACGCAAACCGATCCGAGGCACAGACCTACCTCAAAGTGAGGACGTATCAGCATCAGGAGTGTGGCAGTTTTCTGATCGATCGCTGCCAAAAGCTCCAACCGGTGCTCCAGCTCCACCCTCCTGCACCCAGCATTAAACAACTCTGCCTGTGTGTCATACATGCAGCCAAACCCGGTTCCGGGCCTTGGTTTTGCACTTAAGAACCTGAGATCACCGTTTGAGGTTCTTCCCTTCCCGGCCTACACAACATATAGTGGCTCACAACAACGTGTGGATAAACACGGCGGGACATGGGAATACAGGCATGGCACATATCATCGTAGTGGGGAACGAGAAGGGCGGCGCAGGCAAATCGACCGTATCCATGCACGTGGCCACGGCACTGGCGCGATTGGGGCACAAGGTCAGCACACTGGATCTGGACCTGCGGCAGCGCAGCCTTGGTCGGTATTTTGAGAACCGCGCCAATTTCCTCAAAAACTCGGGCCTGAACCTGCCGAGCCCCCGCCACCACGACCTACCCGAAATTGATGCGACAAAGCTGAAACCGGGCGAGAATATCTATGACCATCGCCTGTCTGCCGCCGTGTCCGAACTGGAAAGCGACAGCGACTTTATCCTGATCGACTGCCCCGGGTCCCATACTCGTCTCAGCCAGGTGGCCCATTCGCTGGCGGACACGCTGGTCACACCGCTTAACGACAGCTTTATTGATTTTGACCTGCTGGCACGGATCGACTCGAAGGGCGAAAAAATACTTGGACCCTCGGTTTATTCAGAAATGGTTTGGAACGCGCGCCAGTTGCGTGCGCAGGCGGGGTTGAAACCGATCGATTGGGTGGTGGTGCGCAACCGTGTCGGCACACAGCGTATGGTCAACAAGGAAAAGATGCAGCGCGCGATCGAGATGCTGTCGCAGCGCATCGGTTTCCGCGTGGCCTCGGGCTTTTCCGAACGGGTTATCTTCCGCGAACTGTTCCCTCGGGGCCTGACCCTGCTGGATCTCAAGGATATCGGCGTTAAGCAGTTGAACATCTCGAACATCGCTGCCCGGCAAGAGTTGCGCGACATGATGAAAGAATTGAACCTGCCGGGCGTGGAGATTGACTTTTAAGCACCCGCTTGGCTCATCGGTCGCTTGCAAATGCTAAAGTAACCCCCAGACTAAGCCTGTCCTCGACGTCTTGCGCCAAAGACAAGTGCTTTCTCCTTTATTGCTGGCCGTTATACACTGTAAACAGCTCTTTCGGTTCCTGCACGCCCCGTAGCATATAGCGCCCGACCGAGATCAGGTCCTGAGCACAAGGCTGGGCCGCGCGCGCCACGTCATCCGAAATCAGGATGCGCTGCCCCAGCGTCCGGTGCATGCCTGCAATCCGCGCGGTCTGGTTTACTGCGGGGCCGATGACCGTGAAGTCCAACCGGGTTTCCGACCCGATATTGCCGTACAGAATTTCCCCTGCATGCAAGGCAAGGGTAAAGCTGGCCACCGGCAGACCCGCGGCCTCACGCCTAGCATTCAGCGCCTCCATCCGCTGCTGCAGCACCGGCACCGACTTCAGCGCGGCGCGAGCGTCTTCATCAATGTCACCGACATCGAACATCGCCATCAGCCCGTCACCCATGAATTTCAGAATATTGCCATCATGGTCATGCACGACACTGACAGCCACAGCCAGATAGTCGTTCAACATGTCGATGATTTCGTTGCCCGGAAGCTCTTCTGACAGGCTGGTGAAACCTTCCAGATCAAAGTTCCACATCACCGCATCAATTTGTTGTAGCGAGCCACGCCGGATTTCCCCCGACAATACCCGCCGCCCCGCGTCCCGACCCAGATAAACCCGCATCAAGTCCTTTGACACCCGCGCACTTGCAGCAGATTTCAGCGCTAGACCCAGATGCGGCAGAGCTGCATTGATAAGGTCCAGGTCCGTATCCGCGAACCCATCGGGCGCGTTAGACGTCCACGACAGCAGCACGCCGTCCACGGCTTTTTTTGCGTCCTTGGGTTCATTGTGCGTGGGGACGTCGAAACTGACCCCGGTCGCGTAGTAATCAGTGGCGCCGATCTGACGCAGGTCATTCAGCAGTGGAAAGCGGCTGGCCTCGTTTTGATTGATCAGGCGTTCGCGAATGATCTCTACATCGTCGTTAAGGATTGCGTAAAGCGGGCTTTGCCGCCACTGTTCGACGGGCTCGTCAGAATATTCAAAAGCCTCGGTTTCGCCCCCCTGACCCTGGTACCAGCTAAACCCTGTGCCCCCATAAACGGGGTGCAATGCGGATTGCGCTGCATGGAAGCGCATTAGTGGCACACCCAAATCCAACAATTTGTTGCAATACCCATCCAGAAGCTCCTCTTTCGTGGCACCTTCAAGGCCGCGTGTCACCAGCCAGTCACTCAGATCAATTGATTTCGCCGTTCTGGCAGTAGGGATTGTCATTTTTTTCTTTTCCAGTGTCCGCTCAGGGTGTCATCTGGGGGCAATGTGCAGGAATTACCAGTGCTCACCCCATGCGCGTCAGCTGACGCAGAATTCTGTTCAGCACAACATCTTCAATTGCGCCAAGCTGGGCGGTTAGTCTTTCGACCCGGCCGTCCTGTGCACCGCCGGTAGGCCTCGCTTGTAGCTTGTTTGCAGCACGGCTGATCTTGGTTTCGCGCAGACGCGCAGGTTCATCGATTTGTGTCGCGATTATCCCGCTATTACTCCCCAAATGAAACAAAACTTGGCCGTTGGTCAAGCATTCGCATCTGTAGGCGTGGACGCCCTGGCAACCCCGCGCGCCCGATTGCACGCGCGGGGTTGGCGGGCAAAGCGCATCGACAGACGATTAGAAAACCGAGTTTCGGAATTTACGTCGCCCCTTAAGGATAGAGACATTCCGTCGCATTTGATCCAGATCGTTTTCCGGCGGATTTTTCGGTGAAATTATAGGCAAAACCTCTGGCGAAAGGCTGCCAAGATCTTGCGCCTTCCCAGCGCCGGAAAATCCGGAGGGACCGATGAACAAAGTATTCGAAGTCGCGGCTTACGCTTATGGGCGCAGTCCAGATCAGGATTCGGCCAGCGCCGTACGCCACAAGGTAATCGTGATCGGCGCAGGCCCAATTGGGCTGGCCACGGCGATTGACCTTGCCCAGCAAGGTGTCGAGGTCGTCGTTCTGGACGATAATGACAAGGTCAGTTTCGGCAGCCGTGCCATCTGTTTCTCGCAACGTACACTGGATATCGCCGATCGTCTGGGCGCTGTACAGCCAATGATGGGTCGGGGTGTGCAATGGGACAAGGGCAAGATCTATTTCCACGACCGTCAGATCTATGAGTTCGATCTGCAACCGGATACCGGATATGCACATCCGGCATTCGTAAACCTGCAACAATACTACTTTGAAATGGCGCTTGTCGACCGAGTACGCGAATTGCAGGCCAATGGCGCGTCGATCGAAATTCGTGGACGTAACAAGGTAGAAGCCATCGGCACGCATGACAGCCACGTCACGCTTGAGGTCGAAACACCCGAAGGTCCGTACAACATCGAGGCTGAATGGCTGATTGCCTGCGATGGGGCAAGTTCGCCCACGCGACGGATGCTTGGGCTGGATTTCGAAGGGCAAGTCTTCGAAGACAATTTCCTGATCGCGGACGTGGTGATGGAAGCTGATTTCCCCTCCGAGCGTCTGTTCTGGTTCGATCCGCCCTTCAATCGCGGTCAGTCGGCGTTGATGCAAAAACAACCCGACAATGTCTGGCGGATTGATCTTCAATTGGGCTGGGATATTGACAGGGAACGCGAGAAACGGCCCGAGAATGTCATTCCTCGCCTCAAGGCTATGCTGGGCGACGACGTGGATTTTGAGTTGGAGTGGGTGTCGATCTACACCTTCCAGTGCCGCAGGATGGAGCGTTTCCGCCAAGGGCGTGTGCTTTTTGCAGGCGACAGCGCCCATCAGGTCAGCCCGTTCGGGGCGTTGGGGGCAAACTCTGGCATGCAGGACGCTGACAACCTGTGTTGGAAACTGAAGCTGGTTATCGATGGCAAAGCGCCCGAACTGCTGTTGGACAGCTACAGCCTTGAACGGACGCAGGCTGCGGATGAGAACATCACGAAATCCAGCCAGTCCACGAATTTCATCACTCCGAAATCCGAAATGTCCCAGCTTCTTCGTGACGCGGTTCTTGACCTTAGTGCGCGGCATGAGTTCGCCAGGCCTCTGGTTAATTCCGGACGGTTGAGCACACCGTGTACCTACCAGCGGTCATCCCTGAACTCAGCGGATGCGCTGAACGGGCCAGAGATCACACGCCCCGGTTCAGCCTGCCCTGATGCGCCCTTGGGTAACGAGTTCCTTTTGCCGAAACTGGCAGGCAAGTTCACCTTGCTGACAATTGACGCCGACGCGCCTGACCGGATCGAGGAAGACGGTGTCGAAGCCACCCGGCTTGCTCTTTCGGTCAAAGATGACCTGACACTGGACCTCAAGCGGCGGTATCTGGGAGATGCAACCAGCGCGGTCTATCTGATCCGGCCGGATCAGCATGTCGCCGCGCGTCGCGATACATACGAAGAAAACGCATTTCGGCAGGCCATTCGTCGGGCCACCGGTAAGGAGTAGGTGATATGGCTGAACTGACCCTCATCCCAAATCTCGACGATGCCGATGGGTTTTATGCAAGCCTGCTGGCGGCCCATGACGGGTTGGAGAAATCAGACAGCGATGCGTTGAACGCGCGCCTGGTGTTTGTGCTGGCCAACCATATCGGCGACGCGGATGTTCTGGATCAGGCAGTAAAGCTGGCAACCCTTCGCGACACATAGCGCGGTTACCTTGATCAAACTTGTGAACGCTGCGGTTTTTGCTGGTTGGAAGGTCTGGTTGCAGAAATCGCAGAAGCATCTTGCGCGGAATGGCTGTAAGCTACGCATAGGTCATTCACAACGGTTTGATGAGGTCGCTATGCCCGAAATCACTGGCTATCACGCCCATGTTTACTTTGACGCAGACACAGTTGATCTGGCGCGACAGGTGTGTACCGAGGCTGCACATCTGTTCCCTGTTGAGATGGGCCGTGTGCACGAACGCAATGTCGGTCCGCATCCGCGCTGGAGTTGTCAATTGGCCTTTGCGCCCGACGCCTTGGATCAGGTCCTGCCGTGGCTGATGTTAAACCGCCGTGGGCTGACGATTTTCACCCACCCCGAGACCGGCGAACATCTTGAAGATCACCGGGACCGGGCCGTTTGGATGGGTGAGATGCTGGAGCTGAATCTGTCAATATTTGACAAGATGGGCGCCTAAGTCAGCGCCCGAGCCTGATCCCGCAGAACGAATTTCTGAACCTTGCCGGTTGATGTTTTGGGCAATGTCCCGAACACCACTGTTTTCGGGGCTTTGAAATGGGCCATGTTGTCCCGGCAAAAGGCAATCAACTCGGATTCTGTCACAGTCGCCTCTGGCTTGAGTTCAACAAAGGCACATGGGGTTTCGCCCCACTTGTCGTCTGGGCGGGCCACGACCGCAGCCTCCATCACGGCAGGATGTTTGTACAGGATGCCTTCAACCTCAACCGATGAGATATTTTCGCCCCCTGAAATGATAATATCCTTGGACCGGTCCTTAAGCGCGATATAGCCATCCGGATACATCACCCCAAGGTCACCAGACGCAAACCACCCGCCCTTGAATGCCTTGTCCGTTGCGTCAGGGTTTTTCAGGTAACCCTTCATGACGACGTTCCCCTGCATGAAAATCTCACCCATGGTTTCGCCATCCGCAGGCACGGGCTCCATCGTTTCGGGGTTTGCCACCATCAGACCGGACAGGGCGGAATAAGGAACCCCCTGCCGGACTTTCAGCGCGGCACGCTCTTTCGCGTCCTTAGTGTTCCACTCATCCTTCCAGGCGCAGACCACAGAGGGTCCATAGGTTTCGGTCAGGCCATAGACGTGGGTCACTTCGACCCCCATCGCCTCCATCGCTTCGATAACGGCAGCGGGCGGCGGAGCACCGGCTGTCATCACCTTTATCTGATGGTCGAAGTCTTTCAGGTGGTTCGGTGCATGGGCCAGCATGTTCAACACGATCGGCGCGCCGCAGAAATGAGTTACCTTTTCATCGCGGAACGCTGCATAAATCGGCTCGGCGCGCACCGCGCGCAAACAGACCGAGACACCCGCATTGGCCGCCATCGCCCAGGGAAAACACCAGCCGTTGCAGTGGAACATCGGCAACGTCCACAGATAGACGGCGTGTTTGGGCATGTCCCAGTCCAACAGATCGGACTGAGCGTTCAGCGCCGCCCCACGATGATGATAGACCACGCCCTTTGGGTTGCCCGTGGTGCCCGAGGTGTAGTTCAGCGTGATCGCGTCCCATTCATCTTGGGGCAAAGACCATGCAAAATCCGGATCACCCTCTGCCAGCAGCGCATCATAGGTCAGGCTGCCCAGCTTTTCGCCTCCCTCAAAGCTGGAATCTTCGATGTCGATCACCAAAAGGTCGTGATCAACCTCTTTCAATGCCTCTTTCACAACGCCCGAAAACTCGGGGTCGACCAACAAAACCTTGGATTCCGCGTGTTTCAGAATAAAGGCGATAATTGGCGCGTCCAACCGCGTGTTGATCGCGTTCAGAACAGCCCCGGCCATTGGGATGCCAAAATGGGCCTCATACAGTTCAGGGATGTTTGCAGCGATGATCGACACCGTATCGCCCCGCCCGATACCCCGCGCCGCCAACGCGCCGGCTAGTCGCCGACACCGGCTATAGGTTTCCGCCCAGTTATAGCGGCGATCCCCGTATACGACAGAAGGGTAATCCGGATACACCTGCGCCGTTCGCTCAATAAAACTCAGCGGCGTCAAGGGCGTATAGTTTGCGCGGCATTTGTCCAGATGACGCTCGTAAATCTGCGTGGCTCCCATCCGCCGATCCTCCCAACTTTTGCTGTGCGCGACTTGATCATAAAGATGCGCGGCTGACAAATCCGTATTAATACGGCGCAGGGATGGACTGGTTATACGGGATGATGCAATCTGGCCCTATCTCCGGCAGGCCATTCGCGGTGATCTGTGCCATCGAAAACACCTGCCGGATCGGGGTTGTACCCGCATTCCGCGCACCGCATTTGACTGAAAGGACATGTCATGGACGGCACGTTCAACGAAAACGATCTTTCCCGTGTGGTCGAAGCCGACCGCGCCCACGTCTGGCACCACCTGATCCAGCATAAACCCTTTGAAACCAATGATCCCCGCATCATTGTCGAAGGCAAGGGCATGCGTGTTTGGGACCAGAAGGGCAAAGAGCATCTGGACGCCGTATCTGGCGGGGTTTGGACTGTGAACGTGGGCTATGGCCGCGAATCGATCTGCAAGGCGGTCTATGACCAGTTGATGAAGCTGTGCTATTTCGCCAACTCTGCTGGCTCGATCCCCGGATCTATCTTTGCCGAGATGCTGATCGAAAAAATGCCGGGGATGAGCCGCGTCTACTATACGAACTCGGGGTCCGAGGCCAACGAGAAGGCGTTCAAGATGGTTCGTCAGATCGCACACAAGCGGTATGGCGGTAAAAAGACCAAGATTCTGTACCGTGACCGCGATTATCATGGGTCGACCTTGGCCGCCATGTCGGCAGGCGGTCAGGATGAACGCAACGCACAATACGGACCGTTCGCGCCAGACTTTGTGCGCGTGCCCCATTGCATGGAGTACCGCAAGCACGAGCTGGACGGTGCGCCCGAAGAAAACTTTGGTGAATGGGCCGCAGATCAGATCGAACAGGTCATCCTGCGCGAAGGTCCCGATACCGTCGGTGCTCTATGCCTTGAGCCGGTCACAGCAGGCGGCGGTGTGATCGAAGCACCCGAGGGCTACTGGCAGCGTGTGCAGGAGATCTGCAAGAAATACGATATCCTGCTGCATATTGATGAGGTCGTCTGTGGCGTGGGCCGCACCGGCACCTGGTTCGGCTATCAACACTATGGCGTCAAACCCGACTTCGTGACCATGGCCAAGGGCGTTGCCTCAGGATATGCGGCGATTGCCTGCATGGTGACGACCGAAGAAGTCTTTGACATGTTCAAGGATGATGCGACAGACCCGCTGAACTATTTCCGCGACATCTCGACCTTCGGCGGTTGCACCGCCGGTCCGGCCGCGGCGATCGAGAATATGCGCATTATTCAGGATGAGAACCTGCTGCAAAACTGCACCGATATGGGTAACCGAATGGTCGGCAACCTGCAGGCGCTGATGGAGAAACACAAGGTCATCGGCGACGTTCGCGGCAAGGGCCTGTTCCTTGGGGCTGAGCTGGTGATGGATCGTGCGACAAAAGAACCGGTGGACGAAAAGATGGCGCAGGCTGTTGTTGCCGACTGCATGGCGCAGGGTGTGATCATCGGAGCAACCAACCGATCGGTTCCCGGTAAAAACAACACGCTATGCTTCTCACCCGCGCTGATCGCAACGGCGGATGATATCGACCAGATCACCGACGCAGTCGATGGTGCGCTGGGTCGTGTGTTCGACTGACGCACTTTACCAAAGCCACGAAAACCGGCGCTCACAGCGCCGGTTTTTTTGTTGAACATTCATAGTAGGATGAACCGGGCGCCATCAGAACTGGCACCACGTTTTCATGAATAACTGTCCCCGGCCAAAAGATGTGTGCCGTCCAAGGCGCTATTAGCGTCACAATCGGTGCCGCACTGCGATCAAGCGTCAAATTAATGCCATTTTGTCCTGCTTTGCAGGCCAAAAGAATTTTTGAGGACAGTGTAAATGGCGTATTCGGAACAACCTACCCACGTGTTTTCAGAGCTAGCCTGGCTCAGAAACGCAAAATTCGATATGGTGTTCATCGTTGGCTTGGTAGCATTGTCCTTCCTGACCGGCATAGTGATCCTCTGGGAACCAACTCTGTTCTATCCAATTCTTGTAATTGACTTGTGGTTTCTGGGTTACCACCATGTAATCTCGACATTTACGCGTGTCTGCTTCGATAAAGAGAGCTTTAAGGAGCACAAATTCCTGATGGTCGGGCTATTGCCCATTGTTATAGTTGGCACTCTTGGCATCGTCTGGATTTTCGGGCTTTGGACCATTGTGACCATCTATTTTTACTGGCAGTGGTGGCACTATACCCGTCAGAGCTGGGGAATATCGCGCTCGTATCGTGGCAAAGACAAGGATGCGAGCTATGAGGACGGCTGGTTGGATCAGGCCATTTTCTACTCCGTTCCTGTTCTAGGCATCATCAGCCGATCTGCGGAACAACACTCCACCTTCATCGGGATGGAGCTATGGTCGTTTCCCGTACCGCCTCAGATAGCTGAGATATCCGGGTACGTTGCGATCACTCTGCTAGCCTATTGGCTGCTGGCCCGCGTTCGCGCCGCGATGAATGGCAAGCTTGCGGTGGTATACACAATGTACATGCTGTCGCATTTTGCCATATTTTATCTTGGATATCTCTGGACCAGAGACATCACATTGGGCTGGTTAATGATCAATATCTGGCACAATGCGCAGTACATTCTGTTTGTCTGGATGTACAACAATAAGAGGTTCAGCGGGGGCATTGATCCGGATGCAAAGTTTCTGTCGTACATTTCGCAGAATGGACGTATGTGGCTTTACATGCTGACGTGTCTGGCGATCACAGGTGTCATTTACTGGGGTGTACTTAGAGCTATCGACTGGCTGTTCTTCGCCGGACTTTCGGCAACAATTGTTCTCTATCAGATCGTCAATTTTCACCACTATTTGATTGACACGAAAATCTGGAAGTTGCGGAAGCCCAAGCTTCAGAAGACGCTTCAAATTGACAGCTGAAACATGACCTGGGTGCAAAACTCGCTTGGCATAAGAACTAGATTGGCAAGCGCTTTTGCGCCCAACCCATCTGACAACACGTGGCTGGACTGCCTGAGAACTGTTGCGATAGCGCTGGTCGTCCTTCGGCATGGCCAGCGTGTTTTTTATATTGGGTCAGACGCCACGATCCTCGAAGTAATCAGTATCAACGGCTGGGCGGGCGTGGACCTTTTCTTTTTGCTAAGTGGCTATCTGGTCACATCGGGGTTACTGCGAGAATACAGCAAGCGCGGCAAAATCGACTTTTGGGCCTACGCAACAAAGCGCATCCGTAGAATCGTACCCGCGTATTTCTGTGTCCTTGGCCTTGTTTTAGCTGGGTATTTTCCATTCTTTCAGGTTTCTCAAGAAAACCTGACTTGGCGCACTGCATACCATTTGCTCTTTATGCAGGATATTTTTCCAAGTGACATCAATGTCGTGTTTTGGTCCTTGGGCGTGGAAGCCAAATTCTATGCCGCCATTCCGGTCCTGCTTTTAGCATTGCGTCACTTACCGAGTTGGCGGCCTGTGATCTACATCGGCATCTTGGCAGCTCTTTTCGCACCAGCACTAAGATGGTTAATCTTCACGTCCAGCGACATCCCCGACTACCATACCTTCTGGCGTACATTGCGCAGTCCTTTCTACGCATGCTTGGAGCCCTTTGCCCTAGGCTTCCTAATAGCCATCTTGCAGCAGCGTCGCGCACTGAACATGACTGCAAAAGCAAACTCATTAACCTTCTGCTCCGCCTTCGCTGTTCTCTTGCTGTTTTTGGGTTCTAAGGAGTTTCTAGACCACATTGATTTATGGGATGCTGCTGTTCAACCCATGGTCTTAACTCTGATTTTTTCGGTGCTTTTGGTGTCGGCAATTGGCATGAAATCCGTCAAGACCCGTTTTGAACCCCTGTTTCGCATTGGCGCAAGGATCAGCTATTCGCTTTACCTGGTGCATTTTCCGCTGATCCCACTGAGCATTTTCCTGACCAAGTGTCTTGATCTCGGCGAACTTGGATTTTGGGTGTTTTATGTAGGCGTAAGCCTCGCACACGCTCTGGTCTTGCTGGTTTTCGTCGAGAACCCTTGCATGGGTCGAAGAAGCTCTTTGCGGCCTGCACCCGCCCAGTAGCGGCTTGGACTTCTCCCGCTGGCGTCGCTGCTCTGAGAAACGATTTCGTCGGAGCCCAATACGCAAAACATTTTAAACATGCAGCCACAAATTGGCCTCAGATAGCCGAACTTGGGCCTTGTTTGAACCAATCGAAATCGAACAAAAAAAGCCGCCCCCAATCGGGACGGCCCTTCTTTCACTGTCTCTTTTCAGAGGATCAGGCAGCCAGGGCGGCCTGTGCTTTGGCGACGATCGCGCCGAACGCTTCCGGTTCGTGCACGGCCAAATCTGCCAGAACTTTGCGGTCTACTTCGATACCGGCCAGGTTCAGGCCGTTAATGAAGCGGGAATATGTCAGAGCCTCGTCATGACTACGCACAGCTGCGTTGATCCGCTGGATCCACAGTGCGCGGAAATTGCGCTTGCGGTTCTTGCGGTCACGAGTTGCGTATTGGTTTGCCTTGTCGACGGCCTGTGTCGCAACTTTGAAGTTGCTTTTACGGCGACCATAATAGCCTTTTGCGGCTTTGATGATCTTCTTGTGACGGGCGTGAGTTACGGTTCCACCTTTAACGCGGGACATCTCTTAATCTCCTCTTAGCGGTCGTAGGGCATGTAGCCCTTGACGATCTTTGCGTCGGGGGCGGACAGTGTGGTGTTGCCACGGGCATCGCGGATGAACTTCTTGGTCCGCTTGATCATGCCGTGCCGTTTGCCGGCCTGGCCAGCAAGGACCTTACCGGTTGCAGTCACCTTAAAGCGCTTCTTGGCGCTCGACTTTGTCTTCATCTTAGGCATTTCCGTCTCCTTTCAGGGTTCGGTACAAAACGCGACTCGGCATGCCATCTCGGCCGGTCACGCGATCAGATGCGCCGTTTACGCAAGTTCGTTCATACTGGCAAGGGGGTTTCGACCGGAATCTGCGCTTTTCGCACTGCGGTCAGGCACCGGGGCAACCATGGCTGCCCCGGTAGATTGTTCTAGTGGCTGAATTTGCGGATCTCGCCGCTTTTCAGCCGCGCTGCATAGCTGGCCAGCTCTTGCCGCACCACTTTCATCAGGAAGTAGAGCGCAAAGACGTTCACAACCGCCATTGCAAAGATCGCCGCATCCGAGAAATCGATCACCGGACCAAGGTTGGCCGCCGCACCAATAACCACGAAGACGCAGAAGATGACCTTGAACACCAGTTCGGTGGTATGACCTTCGCCAAACAGGTAGGTCCAGGCCTTCAGCCCATAGTAAGACCAACTGATCATGGTCGAAAATGCGAACAAGACGACCGCGACAGCCAGCACATAGGGGAACCAGCCAAAGGCGCTGGCAAAAGCGGCCGAGGTCAGGCTAACACCTGAGTTACCATCGACGGTGGCAATCGCGTTGCCCGCTTCGTTCAGCATGTAATTGCCGGTTTCCGGATCAACGATCAACTGTTGCGTTATGATGATCACCAGTGCCGTCATCGTACAGATCACCACCGTGTCGATGAACGGTTCCAGCAGTGACACGAACCCTTCGGTGATCGGCTCTTTGGTCCGAACGGCCGAGTGTGCAATAGCTGCTGAGCCAACGCCCGCCTCGTTCGAAAACGCCGCGCGACGGAAACCCTGGATCAGTGCGCCGACCATGCCGCCAGCAACTCCCAAACCTGTGAAGGCACCTTCGAAAATTTGACCGAATGCCCACCCGATCTGATCAGCGTGCATGATGATGATCACCAGCGCGGCCAACACATACATGATGCCCATGAACGGCACGACTTTTTCAGTAACACGCGCGATGGATTTCAAACCACCTACGATCACCGCAAAGACGATAGCCGCAAAAACCAGACCAGTGATCCAGCCGGGAAAATCTCCAACTATGCCAGCAATCTGCTGATGCGCCTGGTTCGCCTGGAACATATTGCCGCCGCCGAGCGCGCCAAGGATACAGAAGATCGAGAACAGGACGGCCAGAATCTTGCCGCCCGGCAAGCCCAGCTCATTAAAGCCTTTGGACATGTAATACATCGGTCCGCCCGAAACGGTGCCGTCTTCATATTCGTTGCGGTACTTAACACCCAACGTACATTCGGTGAATTTCGACGCCATGCCCAGCAGGCCCGCGACGATCATCCAAAAGGTGGCACCTGGTCCACCAATGCCGACAGCCACTGCCACACCGGCGATATTGCCAAGACCGACAGTGCCCGACAGCGCCGTGGCAAGAGCTTGGAAATGGCTGACCTCTCCGGCGTCATTCGGATCGGAATAATCGCCTTTTACAAGGCTGATGGCGTGACCGAAAAAGCGGAACTGAACAAAAGCGAAGTACAGCGAAAAAACGGTTGCCGCGACGACCAGCCACCCGACGATCCACGGAAAGCCGGTGCCCGGAAACGGGGCAAAGATAAAGCTGACAAACGGCCCGGTGAAATCGGCGAAGGCCTGATTGATCCTATCGTCCAGACCCGCCGCGTCTTGCGCGAGCACGGGGCTGGCGAACATGGACGCGATGGCAGCAAGGCTCAGATTGCGAAACATAGTCATTCTTGTCCCTCCCCTTAATTCACGACTGTGACGGGTACATCAGCGTGCATCACCAGATTCTGGGTTGAACTGCCAAACAGACGTTTCTTGAAACCGTCTGCCGAGGCGCGCCCAACGACGATCTGGTTGCCGCCATTTTCCACCGTGATTGCATTCAGCGTCTCGGCGACGTCGCCATGACGTACAATGCCATGCGCCGTGAAACCGGCGGCGTTCAATGCGTCCACCGCAGGGGTAACGATGCGCGTTGTAGCCAGTTCGATTTCTTCTTCGCGCCGCTTGTGCCGCTGCGCGTTTTCTTCGGGTGTCTGGAAAGTGAATGGAGACCATTCAATCACATAAACCACAAGCAACTCACATGAGCTGATGCGCCCGGCCAAGTCCTTGGCAAATGCGATTGCGCGTTCCCCGGTTTCTGTCCCGTCCAGTCCAATGACAATCTTGGTTGTCATGACGTTCCTCCGTTTTTGTAGATTATACCGGAGCCCGCACTCCGGCGGGGCAGCCGGAACCTGGAACTTGTTGAGTAGACTGCCCCTATGGCGTCAGTATCGGGGAAAAACGCCAAAAAATAGAGGTAAATCTGAAGAATTCACCCACTAACATCATAATTTATTGATATTATTGTTTTTATTATGCCTAAATTTTAATCTCAGCCAAGATTCATCAAACCAAACTGACCCGGATCAACCCGGATCAGTGTTATAGATCAGGCGCTCATCGCATGGCGCGATGCGCAGAATATTGGTCGTTCCGGGTACGTTGAACGGCACACCGGCAGTGACCACGATCTGGTCGGTCTCGGCCGCGAACCCGCCGGCACGGGCTGCGCGGGCAGCATTCACCACGGCGCCTTTGAAACGCTCAAGCTCGGGCGTCATCACGCAATGACATCCCCAGCTTAAACACAGACGCCGCGCAGTTCCGATGGCAGGCGTCATTGCGATGATCGGCACACCGGGCCTTTCCCGCGCAGTCAACAACGCCGTGGTGCCGCTTTGGGTAAAGCAACAAATCGCCTTGATGTCGGTCTTTTCCGCGATCTCGCGCGCCGCTGCCACAATGCCGTCTGCGATCGTTGTCCCCTGTGCCGTCCGGGACGCCGCGATGATCTGCGTGTAGGTCGGGTCAGCCTCGACCTCGATCGCGACCTTGTTCATGGTTTGCACGGCCTCAATCGGATAGGCACCGGCCGCAGACTCGGCGCTGAGCATGATGGCGTCGGTGCCCTCGTAGATGGCGGTCGCCACGTCCGAAACCTCGGCCCGTGTGGGCATCGGGCTTTCGATCATGCTTTCCAGCATCTGAGTGGCCACGATAACGGGCTTGGCGGCACTTCTGCACTTGCGGACCAGTCGTTTCTGGATCGGAGGCACGGCAGAGACCGGCAACTCAACGCCCAGATCGCCCCGCGCAACCATGATCCCGTCCGATGCGTCTAGGATGTCGTCAAACGCCTCAACCGCTGCTGGCTTTTCGATCTTGGACAAGATCGAGGCGCGGCCATCAGCCAGCGCGCGGGCCTCGAAAACGTCCTTGGCGCGCTGAACAAAGCTAAGCGCCAGCCAGTCAACACCCAGTTGGCAGACAAACTCAAGGTCGTCGCGGTCCTTGGACGAAAGCGCTGCCAAGGGCAATACGACATCCGGAACATTCACGCCTTTGCGGTTCGAAATCGTTCCGCCGACCTCAACCGTGCAGCTGGCAAAGTCATGGCCGCAGTCCTGAACGATCAGGCGGATTTTCCCGTCGTTGACCAACAGACGCGCACCCGGCTCCAGCGCTGCAAAAATCTCGGGGTGCGGCAGGCACACACGACCCGCGTCACCCGGCGCCGGATCAAGGTCGAGACGGAAAACAGCGCCCTCTTCCAATTCTTCCGCGTCATTTGCAAAAACACCCACACGCAGTTTAGGTCCCTGAAGGTCCGCCAGAATCGCAATTGGGCTGTCGAGATCCTTTTCCACCTTCCGAATGATCCGATGACGTTCCCGAATCTCGTCGTGGCTACCGTGGCTCATGTTCAGGCGAAACACATCGGCCCCTGCCTCGTGCAGGGCGCGAATGGTGTCATAGTCATTGGACGCCGGTCCCAGCGTCGCCACGATTTTTACATTTCTCAGGCGTCGCATTAGCGGTGCTCTCCTTGGGTGGTCTCTTGGTTTTGCAAAATTGTTACCGCAAACATTTGTTAAGGCCGCTTATTGCGCAATTCCCTTTCCGAAGCAACTGCCCTAAACCTGCGACAAACAAGATGACAGGCTTATGACGTATTCTCCGTTTTTTATCCATGGGGCTGATCGCCCTTCGCGTTGGCTCATCACGTGCGACCACGCTACCAACACGGTGCCACCCGAAGTCAATGGCGGAGACCTTGGCCTGCCACGCGAGGATATGGAGCGCCACATTGCCTATGACGTGGGTGCGTATGAGGTGTCAAAGCATCTGGGCGAGATTTTGAATGCGCCTGTGATCGCAGCCAATTTTTCACGCCTCGTGATTGATCCGAACCGGGGTGAAGACGACCCGACCCTGTTGATGAAACTCTATGACGGCTCGATCATCCCCGGCAATCGCCATGCCGATGCGGTTGAGCGTGAACGGCGTCTGAACATGTACTACCGCCCCTACCACGCGGAACTGGAACGTCTGGCAGGTCTGCCGCACGCGGTGATCGTCTCAATGCATTCCTTCACCCGCCAATTGCGCGGCCGCGACCCACGGCCTTGGCATGTTGGGGTTTTGCACACTCGGGACGAACGGTTCTCGCGCCCTTTGGTCAACCGACTAAAGGCTGAACCCGATCTGTGCGTAGGCGTCAACGAACCCTATACAGGCGTTCTGCCCGGGGATGCGATTGATCGGCACTGCACCGCCCACGGGCGACCGAATGCCTTGATCGAACTGCGAAATGATCTGATCGCCGACCATACGCAACAACGCGCTTGGGCTGAGCGGCTTGCTGTCATCCTGCAAGACGCCTTGGCGGATAGCGGCCTTTAAGCCGAGGTGCCGCCAAGGCCGGAACTGTTGAGATTCAGGTCCAGGCTCCCCAGATATCAGAACAAAGGAGGCTCCTTTGACGCAAGAGTACCTAACCTCTTTCTTTGGTTGGATGGCCGTGCTCAACATCGCTGTTCTGCTGTTTAGCACCGTGATGATTTTGCTGATGCGCGATTGGATCGCAGATGTTCACGGCAGGATGTTCCAGATGGAGCGTTCCGATGTAAGACGAACGTATTTCCGATATCTTGCCACCTATAAAATTCTGACCCTGATCTTCTGCGTCGTGCCTTGGCTGGCCTTAAAGCTTGCCTGACATGCTGTTTGTTGAAACATCGCCGCCGGACCGCTAGGTCAGGTGCAGACCCTAGCAAAATCACCCGGAGCCAGCCCATGGACAAGCAAACCGAAATTGAACTTCAGGCCGCCGCCTTCCGCCGGTTGCAAAAGCACCTGATGGAAGATCGTACCGACGTGCAGAATATCGACATGATGAATCTGACTGGGTTCTGCCGCAACTGCCTGTCCCGCTGGTATCAAGAAGCTGCTAATGAAAAAGGCATCGAGATGGGTAAAGACGAAGCGCGCGAGATTTTCTATGGCATGACCATGGATGACTGGAAAGCCAATTACCAAACGGATGCCAGCCCGGAAAAGCAAGCCGCCTTTAAGGTTGCATTTGAAGAGAATGTCGGGAAAACCGACTGAAGCACTGATAGAAAAAAGGCCCGCTGATCCGGCGGGCCTGTTCTTTAGATCGCCGCCTTGCGGCTTTCGTCCAAATAGATTTCGCGCAGTCGTTTGGCAATCGGGCCGGGCGCACCGTCACCCAGCGTGACACCGTCAATTTCAATTACAGGCATGACAAAGGCGCTGGCAGAGGTGGTAAAGGCCTCATCGGCCTCTTTGGCTTCGTCGATAGTGAAGAGGCGTTCTTCGATTTCCATCTGCGCCTCGGCTGCCATGCGCAGCACAGCCTTACGCGTAATGCCATGCAGGATGTCGTTCGACAGCGGACGGGTCACGATTTTTCCGTTCTTGACGAAATAAGCATTGTTGCTGGTGCCTTCGGTGACATAGCCGTCTTCGATCATCCACGCGTCGTCACACCCGGCGGCTTTGGCCATCATCTTGCCAAGCGAGGGGTACAGCAACTGCGTTGTCTTGATATCCCTGCGGCCCCAGCGGATATCGTCGATCGAAATGATCTTGGCACCCGTTCTTGACGCCGCGCTGTCGGCCAGACCCGGTTTGTTCTGAGTGAACAGAACCATCGTTGGCTTTGTGTCCGCAGGTGGGAACACGAAATCCCGGTCGCCGTCGCTGCCGCGGGTGACCTGTAAATAGACAAGACCCTCGTCGATACCGTTCAGCTCCACCAGCTTGCGGTGAACCGCCAGCAGTTCATCCATGCTGCAGGGTTCGGCCATCTGAAGCTCATTCAACGAACGCTTCAGGCGCACCGCATGCCCATCGAAATCGATCAGTTTGCCATCCAGAACGCTGGTGACCTCGTAAACGGCATCGGCCATCAGGAAACCGCGGTCGAAGATCGAAACTTTTGCCTCGGTCTCGGGCAGGTATTCACCATTCACGTAAACGGTGCGGGTCATGTATGTCTCCTCAGCCCCAGAGCGCCGCACTTGGCGGATGCACTCCGGCGTCATCAAAAATCAGCGGGGTGTCGCGGTCTTCGGCCAACAGAAGCGGGCCGTCAAGGTCCGTTACCATCGCACCCTGCGCCAACAATGTCGCAGGGGCCATGGCCAGGGAGCTGCCAACCATGCATCCGACCATCACTTTATAGCCCTCGGCCAACGCCTGACTGCGCAGGGCCAGCGCCTCGGTCAAGCCGCCAGTCTTGTCGAGCTTGATGTTGACCACATCATATTTGCCCTTCAAAGCAGGCAAGCTTGCCCGGTCGTGGCAGGATTCGTCGGCGCAGACAGGCACAGGGCGATCCATCCCGATCAACGCGTCATCTTCCCCTGCGGGCAAAGGTTGCTCGACCAGTTCGACACCCAGCCGCACAAGATGGGGCGCAAGATCGGCGTAAACCTCTGCCGACCAGCCTTCATTGGCGTCGATAATGATCTTGGCGCCGGGGGCGCCTGCGCGGACGGCTTCGAGCCGTGGCATGTCGTCCGGTGTGCCCAGCTTGATCTTTAGCACGGGACGATCTGCATTTGCTGCAGCCTGAGCCTGCATCGCCTTGGGCGTGTCCAGCGACAGGGTATAAGCAGTTGTCTCCGGGCCGGGCACCGGCAGGTCAGCCAGTTCCCACACCCGCTTACCCGCGCGTTTGCATTCCAGATCCCACAACGCACAATCCACTGCATTCCTGGCGGCTCCAGCGGGCAGAAGATCCATCAGCGATTGGCGAGTGAATTCTTCGGGCAAACCTGCGATCTCGGCCTCGACAGACCCGAGCGTTTCATCGTAGCGCGCATAGGGAACACATTCACCCCACCCCTGATGCACACCATCTGAGACTCGCACGGTCAGCACCTTCGCTTCGGTCCGCGACCCGCGCGAGATCGTAAAGACCTGCGCCAGCCGGAACACATCACGCGTGACATCAATCTTCACACAACTGCTCCCTCATGATTCCCTCAAAGGATCGCCAGACACATGTCGGGCTGGGCCTTTTCATCACATCGCAGCCAGCGCGTCGACCAGTTTGCCCGCCCCGAAGCGGAATGGATCGGTCGCAGGCAAACCCATGTTCGATTCCAGCTTGGACAGATAGGCGGTCGCGTCCTCGTCGCTCATGTGCTGAGTGTTAACCGAGATGCCGACGACCTGACAGTCCGGGTTGGCGACTTTCGCCAACTCTAGCGCGGTGTCGCGCAGCGCCTCCAGTGACGGCAGTTGGTAGGTCGGCAGGCCGCGCATGTGCTCTCGCGTCGGCTCATGACACAGGATCAGCGCATCCGGCTGACCGCCATGAACCAGCGCCATGGTCACGCCCGAAAACGACACGTGGAACAACGAGCCCTGCCCTTCGATCAGGTCCCAGTGGTCGTCGTCATTGTCCGGTGTCAGCCACTCAATCGAGCCAGCCATAAAATCCGCGATCACAGCATCCAGCGGGACACCGTCGCCGGTGATCAGGATGCCGGTCTGACCCGTGGCACGGAACGTGGATTTCATGCCGCGCTTGCGCATCTCGGCATCCATCGCCATTGCCGTGTACATCTTGCCGACCGAGCAATCGGTGCCAACGCCAAGGCAACGCTTGCCCTTGCGCTTGATGCCGTTTGCAATCGGATAGTCCACTTCGGGAACGCGAACATCATGCAGCTTGCGGCCGGTCGCCTCGGCCACGGCAACCAGATCGGGCTCATCGCGCAGCAGGTTGTGCAGGCCAGAGGCAAGATCGAACCCCTCCTCCAACGCCATCACCAGAACCTTTTTCCATTCCTGGCTGATGACCCCGCCACGATTGGCCACACCTATGACTAGGGTCTTTGCCCCGGCCTCTTTTGCTTCGGTCAACGACATGTCCGTCAGACCCAGATCAGCCTTGCAGCCGTCCATTCTGTATTGGCCAACGGCATTTTCGGGACGCCAGTCCTTGATGCCAATTGCCACTTTGGCCGCCAATTGGTCGGGCGCATCGCCTAAAAACAGCAGGTACGGTGTCTCGATCATCGCGGTTTGCTCCTTTGTTTCCATCGCAACCTATGGGACATACCCGACGAGTGTTTCGCGTTTTCCTCTGTCATCACCGGGTCACGCAGGAAAATTTTGCGTCAGATTTGAGCCTTTTGAAATTTTCTCTCAAGTTTTCAGAGCGATTAATCTTTAATCACCAGTCAAACACTCACTTTGCCGATAATGCTGCAGTTGCATTGCCGCACTTGCATATAGGCGCTTGCGCATGGTCGCGCAATTTAATACCTCAATGAGTGAAAAAATTGTAATTTCATGTCCCGGAAGAGGTCCAGATGAGTTTTCGCCTTCAACCCGCCGCACCTGCGCGCCCCAACCGTTGCCAGTTGTTCGGGCCGGGATCCAACACCAAGCTGTTTCCGAAAATGGCAGCATCGGCTGCGGATGTGATCAACCTGGACCTTGAGGATTCGGTCGCCCCTTCGGACAAGGACATCGCCCGCGCCAACGTGATCGAGGCACTGAACAACGTCGATTGGGGTACCAAGTACATGTCGGTGCGGATCAACGGACTCGACACGCCCTATTGGTACCGGGATGTGGTGGACCTGCTGGAACAGGCTGGTGACCGTCTGGATCAGATCATGATACCCAAGGTCGGCTGCGCAGCGGATGTCTACGCGGTTGACGCGCTTGTCACCGCGATCGAACGCGCCAAAGGTCGGACCAAGCCGATCAGCTTCGAGGTCATCATCGAATCCGCCGCCGGTATCGCCCATGTCGAGGAAATCGCGGCCTCATCCCCCCGAATGCAGGCGATGAGTCTCGGTGCGGCTGATTTTGCGGCTTCGATGGGGATGCAGACCACCGGGATCGGCGGAACGCAAGAGAACTACTACATGCTGCGCGAAGGTGAAAAACACTGGTCCGACCCATGGCACTGGGCGCAAGCCGCCATCGTCGCCGCTTGCCGGACCCATGGTGTACTGCCAGTCGACGGGCCGTTTGGCGACTTTTCGGATGATGAAGGCTATATCGCCCAGGCGAAACGTTCGGCCACGTTGGGCATGGTCGGCAAATGGGCGATCCACCCCAAACAGATCGCCTTGGCTAATCAGGTTTTCACTCCATCGGACGAGGCCGTGTCCGAAGCACGCGAAATTCTCGCTGCAATGGAACAGGCAAAGGCCAATGGTGAAGGTGCCACCGTCTACAAAGGACGTCTGGTCGATATCGCATCGATCAAGCAGGCCGAGGTGATCGTCGCACAGGCCGAACTGATTGCTGCAAATGGATGAAAAAAGGCGCCCTGCGGGGCGCCTTGCTTCTAACGCCCGAAGACGTTGTTTGGTGTCCAGGTAAAGCGTTCACCTTTCTTGCCCGACTTCATCATCAGGCAGGACGTTCCAAGCTTTTGAAAATAGTATATTTTCAGCGGGTACCATCCGGCCTGCGGCACCTCGACCTCGGTTCTTTGATTGGCTTCGCACCCCTGAATGCCCCGGACAAGGCCAATCTGCTGGCCACCGACCCATGCTTCGATCCCGTCATTCGACCAGGTTTCAATTTCATAGACCCCGGCGGAGTCGAATTTCATGTAACCGGTAATCTCTGCCGCGACATTGTAGGGGTCAGTGAAGGTCAGGACCGGCTCACCCTTGTTGGTGTCCCTGTAGTCCAGCCCAATCAGCGGTTGCCCCGGCTTAGCGTCAGCCAAAAGGCTCTTTGCCTGGCTTAGATCGCGGATTTTTCGCTGCGTTCCCTTTCCGATGTACTTCACATCCAACCCGGCTTTTGGGCTAGGTTGCGGATTGGCGGGTTGCAGTTTGAGCGGCGCGGAAAAAACTGCCCCGGCCATCAACGCCATGGCTGTGGCAATCACTGCGGACCTAATAAGTGTCATGGTAACCTCCCTGTGTGTGGCCACGGTGGGGTTTGTCCCCCTATTGCGAGCCCTTTGGGATGACAGTACGACCTGAGGATTTTGCCCGCAAGTCGGTATAAGCCTGCACTCCCTGCCCTCACGCCCGCATATCCTTTGGCGAGTCCATCACCACATACGACGTGATTGAGGTCACGTGCGGTAGCGTACCCAGCACATCCGTATGAAAGGTTTTATAGGCGGGAAGATCAGCACACTCCACGCGCAGCAGATATTCAATGGTTCCGGTGATGTTGTGGCATTCGACCACTTCCGGCGCACGCTGCAACGCACGTTCGAACCCCTCCTGCGCGGCCTTGGTATGCTCCCCCAGACCAACGCCAATATAGGCCACGAACCCCACGCCCAACGCGGCAGGGTTCAGCACCGCGCGATAGCCCGAGATCACGCCTGTACGCTCAAGCTCCTGCACCCGGCGCAAACAGGCCGACGGCGACAAGCCCACACGATCCGCAAGTTCAAGGTTGCTGATACGCCCGTCACGCGCAAGTTCATGCAATATTTGGTGATTAATTTGATCAATATTCGCCATTAGTTGCGAACTTATCGTCATTGCGCAAGAAAACGCAATTTCATTTGGCCGACGAGGGGTGATTATTCGTGTTATGACCTACGATATCCTCCTGGCCCTGATCGCCTTTGCTTTTGTCTCTTCCATAACACCGGGGCCGAACAACCTGATGCTGATGGCGTCTGGTGCCAATTTCGGCTTCCGTCGGACGATCCCGCATATGCTGGGTATCGGTTTGGGGTTCAGCTTCATGGTCCTGCTGATCGGTGCCGGACTGGCGCAAATGTTCGACCGGTATCCGGTTAGTTACACAGTGCTTAAGGTCGTATCAGTTGTCTACCTGCTGTACCTGGCATGGAAGATTGCGCATGCGGCCCCCGCAAGCGGCGCGGATACAACAGGCCACCCTATGACCTTTCTGCAAGCTGCTGCGTTTCAGTGGGTTAACCCTAAGGCATGGGCAATGGCGCTGACTGCCACCACGGCCTATACGCCGGATCACACGCTGCAGGCTATTTTTGTTGTGGCCGTGGTTTTTGGCGCAGTGAACCTGCCGTCGGTCAGCACATGGACTGTGCTTGGGCAACAGATGGCGCGGGTCTTGACGAACCCGCGCCGGTTGGTGGCTTTCAACTGGACAATGGCCGCCTTGCTTGTCGCCTCGCTCTATCCCGTTGTATTGCCGAACTGAGCTACCTCAAAGGCAGGCAGATTTCGGTTAACAGTTCTTCAGGCGGGGTGTCACGCGGGTTGTTCAGGTAGATTTCATAGCAGGGCTGATCGGCTGGTTCTTCACCGGAATCCGGCAACCAATTCCCAAACAGACTATGATAAGCGGCCTCAAGCCCCGAATACGGGCCTTTGAACGTCAATATTGCCGTTTTGCCGCCAGCCATTTTAACGGTCTCCAATCCTTCGGGAGCTTCCTGGCCCCGAAATTCAGCCCCGGCATAACTGCGCAAGTCTTCAACGGGCACCGTCTCGGGGCTATCGAAGTAGACACCGATCATTACTCCGATCTGGGGCCACAACCGGCGGGACTCACATAAGGCACCGAAAGTCTCAAAGCTTTTTCCAATCTCTGCGTAGGCTCCTTTATGCGGCAGGGCGATCAATCGACGAGAGGGCTCGGTGCGGGTTGTTATTGGATACATTGGGTAATCTCCGGTTTTGAAACGTGGATGTGCGGGCAGAAACTGGCCCGCCTTTCGAAAAGCAGCAGGGCTGCTGCCGTAGGCCTCGGAAAAGGCCCGCGCAAAAGAGTTTTGATTGGGATAGCCAACATCAGACGCGATCTGCGTCAGCGGCATGTCGGATTGCACAAGGCCTACGGCAGCGCGGTGCAGCCGTATCCGGCGCACTGCCTGAGCGCAGGTTTCACCAGTCAGGGCGCGAAAAACGCGATGCCAGTGAAACCGGGACATAGCAGCAATGTCTGCCAACGCATCCAGCGACAGATCCCCGGCGGGGTGATCGTGGATATAGGCTAACACGCGCAGAATGCGATCTTCATAGCTGGTTGCCATTTGCATCCCTTCCTTCCTTTGCCCAACTGTGGTGGCATATTCCAGGCCCACAAATCTTGCTGAGTTGCATCCCGGGCGACGTCAGGTCATATAGCAGGGTAATTCCGCGTTAAGAGGCGTCATGACCCAGTATCTGGATTTCGAGAAACCCCTGGCCGAGATCGAAGGCAAGGCCGAAGAGTTGCGCGCGCTGGCCCGTGCCAACGAAGAAATGGATGTGTCCGAAGAGGCTGCGGCCCTGGATGCCAAGGCTGCCAAGCTGCTGGACGAGCTTTACGGCGATCTGACTCCGTGGCGGAAATGCCAAGTGGCGCGCCACCCGGAACGCCCTCACTGCAAGGATTACGTCGAGGCGCTGTTTACCGAGTTCACGCCCCTTGCGGGCGATCGGAACTTCGCCGACGATCTGGCAGTGATCGGCGGCTTGGCCCGGTTCAATGACCAACCTGTCATGGTCATCGGACATGAGAAAGGGTCAGACACCAAATCGCGCATTGAACGCAATTTTGGCATGGCCCGGCCCGAAGGCTATCGCAAAGCCGTGCGTCTTATGGAGATGGCCGGGCGTTTTGGCTTGCCCGTGATTACCCTGATCGACACGGCAGGCGCCTACCCCGGCAAAGGGGCCGAAGAACGCGGCCAGTCAGAGGCCATCGCACGCTCGACCGAGATGTGCCTGAAGATCGGTGTGCCGTTGGTATCAGTCATCATCGGCGAAGGCGGTTCAGGCGGAGCTGTGGCCTTTGCCACGGCGAACCGTGTCGCGATGCTGGAACATTCGGTCTATTCGGTGATCTCACCCGAAGGCTGCGCATCGATCCTGTGGAAGGATGCCGAGAAAATGCGGGAAGCCGCCGAGGCGCTGCGCCTGACCGCGCAAGACCTGCACAAGCTGGGTGTTTGTGATCTTATCATCAAGGAACCAAAGGGCGGCGCCCATCGTGATCGCCCCGCCACCATGGACTCTGTCCGAGACGCAGTTACCCAGATGCTGAAAGAGTTAGACGGCAAAGACGCGGCAGCCCTGATCAAGGACCGCCGACAAAAGTTTCTGGATATCGGCTCAAAAGGGTTGGCGGCGTAACCCGTCAGCCGCCCAAGCTGCGCAACAACGCGACCGAAGGTTCGCCAGTCACCGGCAGACCGGAGGCACGTTGATAGGCGCTGATGGCCGATTTGGTGTTTTTTCCAATTACCCCGTCTGCACCCTGTGTGTCATAGCCAGCCGAAGTCAGGCGGCGCTGAAGGTCTTTACGATCCTCTAGCGTCAGACCCGTCGCATCCGGTCCGAACGAGGCTTGAAACGGCGGGCCACCGGCGATGCGGTCAGATAGATGTCCGACGCCTATCGCGTAGCTGTCCGAATTGTTGTAGCGCTTGATCACCTGGAAATTACGGAACACCGCAATGCGCGGCCCGGGCTTCTGTGGTTGCAACACCGCGGCAGGCGTGCCCGAAACCGTACCAACCTCGCCCCCCCAGGGCTGTCCGCGCACCCAACCCGCGCGGGACAGATAGGCGGCGGTTGACGCCAGCGAATCCGTCGGGTCCTCAGACCAGATGTCGCGCCGCCCGTCACCGGTGAAATCCACGGCATAGGCCAGATACGACGTCGGAATGAACTGCGTGTGCCCCATCGCCCCGGCCCAGCTGCCGGTCATGTTCGCGGGGGTGGTGTCTCCGTCCTGAATGATCTTCAGGGCAGCCACCAACTGCTTTTCGAAAAACGCACCGCGCCGCCCGTCATAAGCCAGCGTCGAAACTGCCGACACCACAGGCACATCCCCGCGCCGCGCGCCGTACCGGCTTTCCAAACCCCATACGGCCACGATCACCTCTTTGTCGACGCCGTATTTCGCCTCGATCTGCGACAGGGTTCCGGCGTGCCGCACCAGCATTTGCTTGCCAGTCTCGATCCGCTCATCCGAGGCCGCGATGGCCAGGTAATCCTCAAGCGATCGTTTGAATTCGACCTGATTGCGGTCCCGCTCGATCACATCGGGCAAATAGCCAGCGCCCCGAAAGGCGGTGTTGATCGTTGATTGCGAGATCCCCTGCGCCGCAGCTCGGCCCTTGAACCCGGCCACCCATGCGTCCCATCCGGCGTTGGGAACGGCCTGCATCCGCGAAGCTGGCGTATTGGTTGAGCTTCCGGTGGAACAGGCGGCCAACAGGGTCGACCCGAGGCCCAAAGAAAAAATCCGTCGATTGATCATGGCTGAAATCTGCTCTTGTTTTGATTTGGTCCAGCGTAGCGCAGACCCGGCCTTCAAACCAGAACCACGACGCCAAACAGACGCAATCTCAGAGCTTCGGCAACAAGCCGCCTAGCTGACCAGCAAGCGCAGGCCCTGTGTCACGTCCGAACGAACCGCCAGACGCAATCCGGGCTCATCCCCGGCCTGAAGGGCGGCAATGATCAGCTTATGGTTATGCGGCGGTTCAGTACGCCGCAACCGGCCGTAAAGCGCGCGCATCGTGGGGCCAAGTTGCAGCCAGACAGTTTCCGCAATCGCCAACATCGCTGGGGCTTGCGCCCGCAGATAAAGCGTGCGGTGAAACTCCAGATTGCTGCGGATATAGCCGACGGCATCCCGTTTAGTGACCATCTCAGCCACGGTTACGTTGATGCTTTGCAGGCGATCGATCAAAGCCATATGCGCCCTTGGCAGGGCACGGCTGGCCAGTTCGACCTCAAGCAGCGCGCGCAGGGCGGCAAGTTCTTCGATCCGGTCATTGGTCAACTCTGGCGTCGAAACACGGCCCGAGGAGGACAGGAACAGAGCCCCTTCGGCGGCCAACCGACGCACAGTCTCACGCGCCGGGGTCATCGACACGCCGAATTCCTTGCCGATCCCACGCAGCGTCAACGCCTGCCCCGGCGCAATCTCACCATGCATGATGCGGGCGCGCAGGGTGCGATACACGCGGTCATGCGTGGCGGTCTGGGATTCAGAAGTGCGCGTGGTCAACATCCGCTTATGTGATCACAAATAACGGCAGGGTCAACTCATGACCGCGTCAAATCTGTATTGATGCAGCTTTGCCCCGTTGTCGCGCAACCATCGCCGCTGGTCGCTGTAGTCGCCGAAAATCCGCTCGACCTGCGCCCAGAATGCGGGTGAATGGTTCATCTCAATCAGGTGTGCGACCTCGTGCGCCGCCACGTAGTGCAGGATGTCGGACGGTGCCAGGATCAGACGCCATGAGAACATCAGCCCCCCGGCTGAGCTGCAAGACCCCCAGCGCGATCGCGTATCGCGGATGGTCAGGCCAGAGTAGGACCGGCCCAGCATTGCCGCATAGTCATCGCAGGCCCCGGTCAAACGGTCCCGCGCCAATTCCTTAAGAAAGCGTGCCAGACGCCGCGCTTCTGCGCCTTTCGGAACCGCAATCTCGTCGCCTTGCAGTTGGACACGTCGTCCCTGTGCAGGAACGATTCGTCGCTCCAGACCCTCAATGGGGATGGTTTGACCGAATTGAACCACCGCCGGGTCGGGTCGGTCGTCTAAATGTTGGCGTATCCACTCTTCTTTCGTGCGCGCAAAACTCAACGCTTCTGCCTCAGGAACGCCTTGCGGGTAGGTCAGCGTAACCCGTCCGTCCAATTGGGAAATCCGAAGGCTGATCCGCCGCGCCCGCGCCGATTTACGCAGCGTCAGCGGCACCGGAGGCTTTCCCGGCAATGCGTGATCTCCCATATGCCTGTTTCTCCTGCTCAAAGGCTTTGACAGTGCCCGCCGCATGTGGCACGTGACCTGAATCATTATTACGACTCACCTGATATCAAGGGGATTTGACATGCCCAAGGAAGAATGGGGCGTAAAGCGCGTTTGCCCGACCACTGGCAAGCGGTTTTACGACCTGAACAAGGACCCGATCATCAGCCCCTATACCGGCGAGATCGTGGAGCTTGAGACCGGCAAAAGCCGGATGATCGCCGCAGACGCGGAAGACGCCGCATCGGCCAAAGCGCGCAAAGAATCGTCGGATGATGATCTGGTTCTGGATGATGACGACAATGTTGACGTCGATCTGGACGACGATCTGCTGGACGATGATGATGACGATAGTGACAACGTCTCGCTGGAGGATATCACCGACATGTCGTCGGAAGACGAGAACTAAAAACGGTCAGAGGCGGCGCTTGTCGCCTCATACCCACCAACGGACGCACTGCGGAAAGTTTTGCGGATTACCATTTTTGTACTTGCACTCGTAGCCGCCGTCTCATAAACGTCCGTCCACTGCTGCGGCAGTGCCTGAATGGGGCCTTAGCTCAGTTGGGAGAGCGCTTGCATGGCATGCAAGAGGTCAGGGGTTCGACTCCCCTAGGCTCCACCAAGATTTTTCATGATACTATCGGCATAGTTCACGTAAAACTTCGATATTTGGCCAGATGTGGTTGCGCGCGCACATCAGAACGACAAATCACGCGCAGTCCGCGATACTTCCTGAGAACCTCGGTGACCGGAACGATTGAAATAAACAACCAGTTTTTCAACATTCTGGAAGCGATCAAAGAATTCAAAACGCATGGTCTCGACTGCTTGGATGTTCTGGCATCGTATCTGGTATTCAGCCTGAAAATCGTTTTGGTTTCCACGTAAATCCTGCGCGTTGTCCGTGGTCTGCCCTAGCCCGACGGCTGACAGCGAGACATTGACCACCGCAGTGAAACATCCCGCTTCATCAGCAACCACGAAAAGTTTCAGCGGTTCGGACAGATCAGAAATCGCCACCGCAATCGGCGTCTGGGCTGCCTTGTCTCCCGATGATTGTTCAGCCCCAAGAATTTCTGTAGCTGGCAAGTTCAGTGACACCGAAAAAGCCGTATCAGAAAAGAAAATCTCCATGCGGCCCGCGCCAGTTTCCTGCGCGAAAGCCTCATCGGGATACAACAATTGCGCCCCTAATATCAGGGCCAGATAGACAGCAGGGCTTCTCATAG
The DNA here is from genome assembly GCF_056159225.1 of Ruegeria sp. AWH4_226. NCBI lineage: Bacteria > Pseudomonadati > Pseudomonadota > Alphaproteobacteria > Rhodobacterales > Roseobacteraceae > Ruegeria > Ruegeria sp. AWH4_226. The sequence continues at coordinate 2,014,942 of NZ_JBSWUU010000001.1, forward strand.
TCTGACACCGCCCAACAAGGAATCGTGTGCTCTATGCTACGCATTTTAAGTTCACGCGCATTCTTGGTTCTTTCGAGCAACCTTAGCTCTATTTGGGCCGAAATGCCAAAATATGGGAAAAGCGATCGGGCAGGTCGCTCCGAATAGAAAACTTAGGTTGACATAACTGACTATTTCACTCAGTTAATGCGCCGTACGCGTCGTTATCGACGACTGTGAATTTGTTTCTGACAGGAAGGTGTCACCCAAATGACCCGATTTTTTACCGCCACCAGCATTCTGACACTCGGCATAGCCTCTGCAGCCAGTGCAGCGGATGCGCCGTCCAAGGCTGATGTTCTGAACACCTACGCCAACATCGCCGAGGCGAAATACGATGACAGCCTGATCGCGGCCAAAACGCTGCAAGAAGCCGTGAACGCCCTGATCGCTGAGCCGTCTGATGCCACGCTGAATGCAGCCCGTGCAGCCTGGATTGCCGCTCGCGTTCCGTATCAGCAGACCGAGGTTTACCGTTTCGGCAATGCAATCGTCGATGATTGGGAAGGCAAGGTGAACGCATGGCCTCTGGATGAAGGGCTGATTGACTATGTACACGCCTCGTATGGCGGTCCGACCGATGAAAACGAATTCGCCGCGCTGAACGTGATCGCCAACCCCTCGTTCGAACTTTCAGGTGTAGCTATCGACGCCAGTCAGATCACCCCGGAACTGCTGGGCGAGACGCTGCACGAGGCCGACGGGATCGAGGCAAACGTAGCTACGGGCTATCACGCGATCGAATTCCTGCTATGGGGACAAGACCTGAACGGCCACGGACCGGGCGCGGGCAACCGTCCTTACACCGACTATGTTCAGGGTGACGACTGCACCGGCGGCAACTGCGATCGCCGCGCTCAGTACCTGAGTGCCGCAACCGACCTGCTTGTCAGCGATCTGGAGTGGATGACCGCGCAATGGGCCGAAGGCGGCGAAGCACGCGCAGCGCTGACCGCTGATGAAACTGCGGGCGTCTCGGCCATCCTGACCGGTATGGGATCACTGTCGTATGGTGAACAGGCTGGCGAGCGCATGCGCCTTGGCCTGATGCTGAACGATCCCGAGGAAGAACATGATTGCTTCTCGGACAACACCCATAACAGCCACTACTACGATGGCTTGGGCATTCAGAACATTTATCTGGGAAGTTACACGCGTATCGACGGCACCCCGGTGTCCGGTGCCTCGTTGTCTGACCTGGTGATCGCATCTGACCCGGCTCTGGACGCCGAAATGAAAACCAAGTTGGCCAACACGATGCAAGCTTTGGGACGGATCAAATCAACCGCTGAGGCCGGGTTTGCCTATGACCAGATGCTTGAGCGCGGCAACGAAGGCGGCGAGCAATTGATCATGGGCGGTGTCAACGGTCTGGTTGACCAGACCAGAAGCATCGAACGCGTCGTGAACGCATTGGAGCTGGATCAGATCGACTTCGAAGGATCCGACAGCCTCGATAATCCCGACGCGGTGTTTCAGTAAGGACCACGTAGGCGCTACTAAGGCCGGATGCATGAGCAAAATCATGCGTCCGGCCTGCCGGTCACTGCAATTTCGACTGGACCCGGATTATAAAACTGACTAATTAAGTAAGAAATATTCTGAGCACCGAATCGCCATGATCGTATGCCACTGCACAAACATAACTGATCACGATATCCGGGCCGCAATCGACTGGATGCGGACCTCGGACTCGGAGGCGATCATTACGCCCGGCAAGATCTACCATGCCCTTGGAAAATCAGCGGATTGCGGCGGATGCATGCCGCTTTTTCTGGACACGATGAGATCGAACGATAATCTGGAAGTACCCATCCAGCTTCGTGCGTTGCGCACCGAGGCATCACAGGAGAGTGCAGATGAAGGGCGATCCCAAGGTCATAGACTATCTCAACAAGTCTCTGCGGCATGAGTTGACAGCCGTCAGCCAGTATTGGTTGCACTATCGCTTGCAGGAGGACTGGGGCCTAGGCCATATGGCCCAGAAAAGCCGTGAAGAATCCATCGAAGAAATGGGGCACGCAGACAAGCTGATTGAACGCATCATCTTTCTGGAAGGCCATCCCAACCTGCAGAAACTTGACCCTCTGAGGATCGGTCAGACCCCCAAGGAAACGCTTGAATGCGATCTTGCCGCCGAACATGACGCGCGAACCCTGTATGTCGAGGCACGCGAATACTGCCGCGAGGCAGGTGACTATGTATCGATGTCCCTGTTCGAGGACCTGATCAGCGATGAAGAGGGCCATATTGACTTCCTCGAAACACAGCTCGACCTGTACGAAAGGATCGGCGAAGCCAATTATGCGCAACTTAACGCATCGAAAATGGACGAGGGCGAGTAGTCTTGTTGCTCTGTCGGTGGCCGCTCTTGCGGCCACGCAAACCCCCGCAGCCGAGCTGCAAGATCTCCACCTGAATTTCGAACCCCGCACCAAGGATGAACGCGCGCGTATCGCCGGCGTCACCGCTGCGCCCGACGATTTCAGCACCCCGCAACAATACGAGGAACTGTCTGCAGGGGCCGCCACCGTCCGCGCCCGGACCGATGCGGATGCGTTCTCTCAACCCTCAGCCAACCTGAGTTTTGAGCAAGAGCTGGACTTCAAGGTCGGCAACGGATTGTTCAAGAAAATTTGGGTATCTTCTCCCGCATCGACGCTGGCTTCGGATGGTCTGGGGCCGCTGTACAATGCGCGATCATGCCAGCGCTGTCATATAAAGGACGGGCGCGGGCACACGCCCAACGGCCCGAATGACAACGCAATTTCTATGTTCCTGCGCGTGTCGATCCCCGGTGGCGCAGACTACGCTGAGATCGAAGATTACATCGCCACACAGCCCGAGCCGACCTATGGCGGACAAATGCAGGATTTGGCCCTGCCCGGCCACCCGGCCGAATACCGTTTGGACATCGTGTACGAAGACGTGCCCGTGACCCTTTCAGATGGTGAGGTCGTCACACTACGCAAGCCGACCTACACCGCGGCCGACCTGGGCTACGGCCCGCTGCACCCCGAGGCGATGCTCAGCCCGCGCGTGGCGCCTCAGATGATCGGCCTGGGATTGCTTGAGGCGATCCCGGTTGAAGATTTGCTGGCCAATGCCGACCCCGAGGACGAGGATGGTGACGGGATATCAGGTCGTCCGAATATCGTGTGGGCGATCGAATATGGCGCGCCGATGATCGGGCGGTTCGGACACAAGGCTGGAATGCCGACGATAATGGACCAATCCGCATCGGCTTTCGCTGGAGACATCGGAATCTCCAGCCCGCTCTATCCTGCGGCTCATGGCGATTGTACCGCAGCGCAGATTGACTGCGTTGACGCAGTGCATGGCGATGGTGATGACCGCGTGTTTGAGATCGGCCATGAGGGGATGGGCCTTGTCGCCTTCTACAGCCGCAATCTGGGCGTCCCGGCGCGACGTGATGTGGACGACCCGCGGGTGCTGCGTGGAAAGCAGGTTTTTCACGACACAGGCTGCGCATCATGTCATACGCCCGCCTTTGTCACCCATCGTATGCCGGACCGGTCCGAACACAGCTTTCAGCTGATTTGGCCTTATTCCGATCTGTTGCTGCATGACATGGGAGAAGGATTGGCCGACAACCGCCCCGAGGGTCGCGCGACAGGCCGCGAGTGGCGCACACCCCCGCTGTGGGGCATTGGGCTGACCAAGCAGGTCTCGGGTCATACCCAGTTCCTGCATGACGGTCGCGCGCAAACGCTGCTGGAAGCTATTTTGTGGCACGGTGGCGAAGCACAGGCAGCCCGCGACAAGGTGGTTGCCATGCCAAAACCCGACCGTGACGCCCTTATCCGTTTTTTAGAAAGCCTCTGACCTATGCGTATTCATGCCTATACCCTTGCCGTGTTGCTGCCACTGTCCGCCTTTGCGAAGGACCGTGGACCAATTCTGGCCGATGCAGTCGAAGGGCATATCGTGCCAGGCTTTGCAGCCCTTTCCGGATCAACTGATCTTTTGGCGCAGGCGGCGCAAGAGGATTGTGAACCCACCTCGTCCGACTTGCGCGACGCGTTCAATACGGCATTTGACGATTGGATCTCAGTCAGCCACCTCCGGATCGGACCGTCCGAGGTAGATGACCGCGCCTTTGCCATGGCATTCTGGCCGGACCCAAAAGGGCATACCCCAAAAGCATTGACAAGGTTGATCGACATCGAGGACACCGCAGTTCGAAACCCTGACGAATTTGCCGAAACCTCGGTTGCAGGCCGAGGGTTTTTTGCTCTGGAATTGATGCTGTACGACCCTCGGTTCGCAGATCAGGGAGCCCCAGCCTATCGTTGTGATTTAATACAGGCGGTCACCGCGGACATTAATCGAAACGCTAACGCGATCGACTCCGATTGGGAAAGCTATGCGATATTTCTGACACAGCCGGGCGGCAACAGCCCGTATCGGTCCGGCGATGAGGCTATGCAGGAACTTTACAAGGCTCTGACAACCGGGTTGGAGTTTACAGGCGATACCCGGCTTGGCCGCCCGTTGGGAACATTTGATCGCCCCCGCCCCAACCGGGCCGAGGCGCGCCGGTCTGAACGGTCACTTCGACATGTGGAACTGTCGCTAATCGCATTACAGGACCTTGCTGCGCGCTTATCCGCGGATAATCCCGATATCGCTGCCGATTTCGACCGAGCATTCGACGATGCAATTGCCCGCGCGCAATCGCTTGAGGATCCAAGTTTTGCCGGGGTGGCCACTCCCGCGGGTCGTTTCCGGGTAGAGGCACTGCAGCAATCGATAAATAACATCCGTACCATTGCCTCGACCGAGCTTGGACCGACGCTTGGTATCAGCGCGGGCTTCAACTCACTTGATGGGGATTGATCGATGCACAGCCGACGCCATTTCCTGGCTGGACTGACTGCCGTCAGCCTTGCGCCGATCCGGGGCTGGGCTGCGGTCGGCGGGCCGGATTATCTGGCCGCGGCGTTGTTCCCGGACGGTAGTTATCGTCTGGCCGGGCTGGAAACAGGCGGAGATATCCTGTTTTCGATTCCCCTGCCCGCCCGCGGACACGCTGCCGCAGCGCATCCGCACCGCGCGCAGGCCGTCGCCTTTGCCCGACGCCCCGGCACCTTCGCCGTGGTCATCGACTGCATAGAGGGAACCGAGGTCATCCGGCTGAACGCCCCGAGGGGTCATCACTTTTATGGTCATGGTGTTTTTTCCACGGACGGCACCCGCCTGTTCACCACCGAAAACAACTATGAGGCAGGCGAGGGCGTGATCGGCGTCTGGAATACCGACGATTACACGCGCATCGGCGAGTTTTCCTCGGGCGGGATCGGACCACATGACATGCGTCTGATGCCGGACGGCCAAACCCTTGTCGTGGCCAATGGTGGTATCGAAACCCACCCCGAGACAGGGCGCACAAAGCTAAACTTGCCGACGATGCAACCACTGCTGTCCTACCTGGATCTGTCTGGCAACGTCCTTGAGCAAGTTCAGTTGGCAGATGCGCTGCATAAGAACTCGATCCGGCATCTCAGCGTCCGGCCCGATGGTCTGGTTGCATTTGCGATGCAATGGCAAGGGGACAAGACGCACCACCCTGCGCTGCTCGGCCTGCACCAGCAAGGGGAGGCTCCTCGGCTGCTGTCAGCCTCTGACGCAGACCAAAGTACCTTGCAAGGATATGCTGGCAGCATTGCTTTTTCCGGCAGCGGTGCCTTTGTTGCCATCACCTGTCCGCGTGGCAATGTACTACATCAGTTCAACGTCGCAGATGGCCGATTGACCGGGATTTATCCACTGCAGGACGTTTGTGGCCTCGGCCCGGGTCCAGATGGTTTCGTTTTTACCACCGGGACCGGACTTGTTGGAGCATTGACGTCCGGCGTCCACGTTTCCGCCCGGTCGGACTGCCAATGGGACAATCACCTGATCCCAATTCGCACTCCCATATAAATTCCGAAAATCCTGTCACATAGATTACACTTGGACGAATCAAACTGCTGCCGTATTGGCGGGCGCTGAATTGGTACCCTCACTTAAAGGACTGACTTGATTGAAACAGACGCCCGACGCACCGCATTCTATCTACGGGGTTGATAAATGGGGCAAAGGCCTCATCGAGGTGACGGAGCAGGGCGAGATCGGTCTGCGCAATCCCATGGCACCCGAAGCGGCGGCGATCAGCCTACCCGGTATCCTGCGTGATCTGGACCAGCGCGGCATCAAGGCACCGATGGTCTTACGTGTTTCATCCTATCTGCAACACGAGATCGCACATCTAAACGAAAGCTTCAGCGACGCCATCGCGCGCGTCGGCTACAAAGGCAGCTATCGCGGCGTATTTCCAATCAAGGTGAACCAGCAGGCGCAGGTCGTGGACCGCATCGTCGAATTCGGGAAAAAGTACAATTACGGTCTGGAAGCCGGTTCCAAACCCGAACTCGTGGTTGCGTTGGCCCACCGTCTGGCCTCTGAGGCGCTGATCGTGTGCAACGGTGTAAAGGATGCCGAGTTCATCCAACTGGCAATCCTCAGCCGCAAGATTGGTTTCAACACGGTCATCGTTCTGGAAAGCCCGAAAGAGGCTGACACGGTGATCGAGGTTTATAATGAATTGGGCATCGAACCCCTTATCGGTGTCCGGGTCAAACTGACCAACCAGATCAGCGGTAAGTGGGAAGAAAGCTCGGGTGACCGTTCGGCCTTTGGCATGAACACAGACCAGCTTGTCGCCACGATCGATAAGCTGCAAGCAGCAGGTCTGCTGCATTGCCTGAAATTGCAGCACTCACATCTTGGGTCTCAGGTGCAGGACGTCAACGATGTGCGCCGCGCCGTGGGTGAGGCCTGTCGCTACTTCACCGAAATGACGCGCGAGGGCGTACCGCTGACGCATCTGGACCTTGGTGGCGGCATGGGTGTCGATTACACCGGCGAGAAGAAGGCGGCCGAGAACTCAATCAACTACACGGTCGAGGAATACTGCGCCAACGTGGTCGAAACCGTGGCCTATGCAATGGATGAGGCCGAAGTGGACCATCCCACGCTTGTCACCGAAAGCGGGCGCGCTGTGGTGGCGACATCTTCGATGCTGGTCTTCAACGTGCTGGAAAGCACCCTTTATGATGCACCAAACGGACCTGGGGTGGAGGCCGAAGATCACCATCTTGTTTCCGATCTGGCGGCTGTTCATGGGTACCTCAGCAGCGACCGGCTACAGGAATGCTGGAACGATGCCACTTTCTATCGCAACGAATTACGCGCCCTGTTCCGCCGTGGATACGTGGACCTGCGCCAGATGGCCCGCGCCGAACGCATCTACCTGTCGCTCATGGCCCGTCTCAAGGCGCTGGCTGCAACTGATGGTCTGGAAACCGATGTGGACGAGCAGCTTGAGAAAGTGGCCGATATCTACCATTGCAACTTCTCGCTGTTCCAATCGCTGCCCGATGTCTGGGCTATCGATCAGCTGCACCCGATCGTACCGCTACAAAATCTGAACCAGACACCTGATCGCCGTGCGGTTCTTTCCGACATCACCTGCGACAGCGACGGCAAGATCGACCGGTTTATCCTGGCCGACGGTGTGTCGCCCAGCCTGCCGGTGCATTCCCTGCCCGAAGACGATGATTACTTCATGGGCGTCTTCTTTGTCGGCGCCTATCAGGAAACGCTGGGCGATCTGCACAATCTGTTCGGCGACACCAACGTTGTCACCATCGACCTGCGCCCCGACGGTGGCTTTGACCTGCTGCACGAACAAGAGGGCGACACGATAAGCCAGGTCCTGTCATATGTCGAATTCGACCCGCAGGACTGTGTCGCGGCTTTCCGCAAAATGGTGGACGAGGCGATCTCGACCGGTACTCTGATGGCCAAGGATCGCAAAACCCTGATGGGCGCGTATCGCGACTCGATCAACGGCTACACCTATTACGAATAACCCCCGGTGAAAGGAGATTTTTCCCATGGGTAAAACACTGGTTGTCGGCGCGGGCGGTGTATCGCACGCCGCCGTGCATAAGATGGCGATGAATTCGGACATCTTTACCGAAATCACTCTGGCAAGCCGAACCAAGGCAAAATGCGACGCCATCGCCAAATCGGTGAAAGAGCGCGTGGGCGTGGATATCAAGACCGCCGAACTGGATGCCTACAACGTTGCCGACACGGTCAAGCTGATCAAAGACACAGGCGCTGAAATCCTCGTGAACCTTGCCCTTCCCTATCAGGATCTTGTGCTGATGGATGCGTGCCTTGAGGCGGGCATCCACTATCTAGATACCGCGAATTATGAGCCCGAGGATGAGGCCAAGTTCGAATACCACTGGCAATGGGCCTATCAGGATAAGTTCAAGCAGGCGGGCCTGACGGCCATCCTCGGGTCGGGCTTTGATCCGGGTGTGACATCCGTCTTCGCCAAATGGCTGAAAAAACACAAGCTGGATACGATCCGCCAGATCGACGTGCTGGACGCCAATGGCGGCTCGAACGATCAGGAGTTTGCCACCAACTTCAACCCGGAAATCAACCTGCGCGAAGTTTTGGCCGAGGTCCGCCACTGGGAAGGTGGCAAATGGCATCACAGCCCCGCCATGACCCACAAGGTCGAGTTCGACTTCCCCGCCATCGGCCCCAAAAACATGTACCTGATGTATCACGAGGAACTGGAATCGCTCTCGACCCACTTCCCCGAGATCGAGCGCGCGCGGTTCTGGATGACCTTCGGGGACGCCTATATCACCCACGCCAAAGTGCTGCAGAATGTCGGGATGACCCGCATTGATCCGGTGATGCATGACGGCAAGGAAATCATCCCGATCCAGTTCCTGAAAACCCTGCTGCCCGATCCCGGCGATCTGGGCGCGGAAACCAAGGGCAAGGCCTGTATCGGCGATATCGCCACTGGCCAGGCCAAGGGCGGGTCAGGCGAGAAGACCTATTACATCTACAACATCTGCGACCACGAAGAATGCTATGCCGAGGTCGGCAGCCAGGCGGTCAGCTACACCACCGGCGTCCCCGCCATGATCGGCGCGGCTCAGGTGCTGAAAGGCAACTGGACCGATCCAGGTGTGTGGAACATGGAACAGCTCGACCCCGACGACTTCATGGATATGCTGAACGAACATGGCCTGCCCTGGCAGGTCCACGAGCTCGACGGCCCGGTCGAATTCTGATCGCCCAGGACGGTCTGCACGGCCGCTCTGTTTCATCTGGCCAAAATTATCCCGGGGGGTTCGGGGGGCAGAGCCCCCCGGCCTTTCAACAATCGGAGACGCCGGACATGTCCGACATGATGACAACACAGGCCGGAGACGCCGGTGCCTTCCGCAATTTCGACCTTGGCCGCGTGCCCTCGCCTTGCTTTGTGGTTAATGAGAAAGCTGTCGAGCGGAACTTACGCATCCTTGCAGATGTCGGCACCCGATCCGGTGCGCATATCCTCAGCGCGCTCAAGGCGTTTTCGATGTATTCGCTGGCCCCTTTGGTGCGCCAGTATTTGGACGGAACCTGCGCTAGCGGCATCTACGAGGCTCGCTTAGGTCGCGAAGAATACGGTGGCGAAGTCGCAACCTTTTGCGCCGGGTACAAAGACGCCGAGATAGATGAAATCCTTTCGCTGTCCGACCACATCATCTTCAATTCTCCGGCCCAGAAGGCTCGCTTTCTGGCCAAGGCGCATGCGGCGGGCGTTCAGGTCGGCCTGCGTATCAATCCGGAACATTCCGAGGGCGAGATTCCAAGATACGATCCCTGTGCGCCCTGTTCGCGTTTAGGCACACCAGTTAGCCAATTAACTGCCGACGCCATGAACGGAGTGGATGGTCTGCACATGCACACGCTTTGTGAACAGGGGTTTGACCCCTTGCAGCGCACGTGGGCGGCCGTTGAACCCAAAATCGCGCCTTACATCGGCCAGTTGAAATGGCTGAATTTCGGCGGCGGCCATCACATCACCCGAGATGACTATGACCGCGACGAGCTGGTCGCCTTTATCCAGACCATTCGAGAGAAATACGGCGTCGAGGTCTATTTGGAACCCGGCGAGGCCATCGCGTTGGACGCAGGCATCTTGGTCGGCGAAATCCTCGACCTGCCGACCAACGGCATGAACCTTGCGATCACCGACATTTCGGCAACCTGCCACATGCCCGACGTGATCGAAGCCCCTTATCGCCCCGCCCTGATGGATGAGGCCGACGCGGGCCACACCTATCGGTTGGGTGGTCCATCCTGTCTGGCGGGCGACGTGATCGGGGATTACACATGGGACAAACCGCTGGAAATCGGACAGCGCTTTGCCTTCCTAGATCAGGCGCATTATTCGATGGTCAAAACCAACACATTCAACGGTGTTCCATTGCCGACCATCGCGCTGTGGAACAGCGAAACGGACGAACTGAAAATCGTCAAACAATTCGGCTATGACGACTTTAAGAGCAGACTCTCATGAACACCTTCCTCGATAGTGAACTGACCGCATCTGAGCGTACCGAAGACGCCCGGTTCCGGGTGATCCCTGTGCCGCTTGAGCGGACCGTCTCTTACGGGTCTGGCACCGCCAAAGGCCCAGGCGCGATCATCGAGGCCAGCAATGAACTTGAACGCATCACCGGCCATGCTGAACCCTGCGTCGAGGGGATATTCACCGAAAAACCGCTGGATTGCATCGGCCCCATGCCCGACGTGATGGCGCGCCTCGCCCAGCGGACCGAGGCTGCCGTTCGTGCGGGCAAAGTCCCTGTAACACTGGGTGGAGAGCATTCGCTGAGCTACGGTGCGGTGATGGGCGTTGCGCGTGCGCTGACTCAACCGATTGGTATTGTCCAGATCGACGCCCATGCCGACCTACGCAACGCTTATCAGGGCGAAAAACACTCGCACGCATCGGTGATGCATCTACTGGCCGAACAAGGCATCCGCCTCGCCCAGTTCGGCGTCCGCGCGTTTTCCGCCGAAGAGGCACAGAGCCGCCTGAAAAACCATGTTTTCCATGTGGATGCCGAAGAACTGGTCACAGGCGGCATCCATGCCATCGACCTGCCCGAGGACTTTCCCAAGCTGGTTTATGTCAGTTTCGATGTAGACGGCTTGGACCCGTCGCTCATGCCCGCCACTGGGACCCCTGTACCGGGCGGATTGGGGTACTATCAGGCGCTGCGATTGGTCGAACACGCTCTGAAAGGCCGCACATGTGTGGGCTTTGACGTGGTCGAATTGGCCCCCGACGGCAACGCCGCCTGGGACTTTACCGCGGCGCAAATCGTGTATCGCCTGATGGCCGCCTGTTAATCTTCGGCCGTTTCGTTCAACTCCATATGCCCCTCGCCCTTGCTCAACACGCGACGCAACATGGGTTCGAAGAAGTCCAGCGGTTTGGTTGGATAGTTCGGGTCAAAGGCTTTCTGATCGTATTCATGGCAGAAATAGCGGCAATCCTCCCAATAAGGACTGTCGCGATACTTGTCGCGGGCGTTGCGATCACCGCCCAGATGATGGTTGTAGTAGTACCCCTGAAAGACGCAATGGTGCTTGAGAATCCAATAGGTTTTCTCGCTGACATACGGCTTCATCATCGCCGCCGACAGTTCGCCGTGATTGTAAGGCGAAAGAATGTCGCCAGTGTCGTGGATCAGGGCTGCGACAACCAGTTCATCATCCGCACCATCCTCATAGGCCCGCGTGGCGGCCTGCAAGCTGTGTTGATATCGGTTCACCGGATAGGGCGTCCAGTCCTCATCCAAAGACCGGATCGCGTCCAGAATCCGATCGGGCAAAGCGGCATTGTAAGCCTCTTCATACTCCATCACGGCGTCCCAATCGGCCCTGGATGCCTCTTCAAAACTGGTCCAGGTGGGTTTGTGGCTTTTGTCTAGCATGGCGTGGTCCTTTGGCTCGTCTGCTGGCGACAGCATAATGCAGATCGAATACTCAAAAAAATGATTTGATTTTATCAGAACGATGAAAAAATACTTTCAGTATGCAACTCAAAGCAATCGAAACCTTTCTTTGCGTCGCTGATACGGGCGGCTTCCACGCCGCCGCGCGCAAAATGAACGTAACTCAGACCGCCGTCAGCGCACGTATCCGACAGATCGAAGAAGAAACCGGTAAGCCCCTGTTCACCCGCGGCGCGGGCGGTACTAACCTCACCGAATTCGGTAGGCAGTTTCGGCCCTATGCAGAGCAAATGGTGTCGCTGTGGTCCTTTGCAGCACGCGATCTGCCCGCGCAGACGCAGAACCGGGTCGCTTTACGCCTTGGCGCGCAACTGAGTATCTGGGACCCATTGCTGGTCGATCTTGCCGTGCAGTTTGAACAAAAGCTGGGCCAACTTCTGCTGACGCTGAACTTTGATCACGACCTGAACATGATCGACGCGGTCGCCACCCATGTTCTTGATGCCGCTCTCACTCACGAACAACCAAATGACTCGCGCATTGAATCACATGAACTGCACCCTGAGCGTCTGTTGCTTGTGAAAACCCCGGCAACGGACGATCCCGTTTTCGTCAATCTGGAACTGGGCGAGGTCTATCAGGACCACGTGCGCTCTGCCGCGCGGCAGGCAGCCGGCCAAACCGTGTTCTTGGGGAACTGCCTGATGGCTTTGCGCTATGTTCTGCAGCGGGGTGGCACCGGCTATTTCCCCGAATACGTGGTCAGAGACCACTTGCGCTCCAACAATCTGATCCCCGTGGCAGGCAGCGTCGACCTCATGCTGCCACTTCACCTCGTGACGCGACGGGGCAGTTCTACCAGCAACGATATCCTGACCTGTCTGACCGACCTGCGTTCACCACCCTAAACCTGCGCGACCGTGCCTTGCGTGTCCCGGTGACGCCTTCGCATCAAGGGCCGCCCGGCCACCAGCAAAAACAGGCACGAGATGCCAATGCCCATAGCCGCTGGCAGATACAAAAGCATCCATAGCTGGGGTTCGTCGATCACGACCGGGGAAACAAAGCCCCGAACGCCTTCAAGCAAGACGAGAATGGTGAAGGCTACAAGAATTTGCGGCCAGAGGCCAAAGCGCGAAAAGCTTCCCAACATCAGCGTTGCGTAGCCGGCAAGCGCCACGGCGACGCAAATGGCAACCCATGAGAACCGCTGATGCAATTCATCGACCAATTCGCCCGTGGTGAAGCCCTCGGCCGTGCTAATGGCATCACGATCCCGCAGAAGTTCGATGGTTGGGATCGCCTCAAGGCTGCGCTCGGCCATGGTGTTCGTGTTCGCAAGCGCCGAAATGTCATAAGACGCGTCCTCAAACAGGGTCGACGACAAGGTGCGGCTTTGCCGATCCAGCCGCAATGCGATTCCGTCCAGCATCACCAGGTGAATACCGGTTTCATTGTTCACCAGATAGGCCGTTTTCGAGGAATAGCTGACCGGGTTCAGCGCGTCCCGCCGATCCGAAACAAACACCTCGGACAGTGTGCCATCCAAATCTATACCACCGATATAAACAGTGACGCCGAAGGTAGGGTGCAGGAATTCCCCCTCGTTCAGCAATTGTGCGGTTACGTCCCCGGCAACCTCGGCCTGCCGCTGTTCAAGCTGCTCAACCGATGCCGGGCGTAGAAAGACGCTGATGACCGCCATCATCAGACCCGCCACAAGGCCGAACAGAAACACCGCACGCGCCAGACGCCAGGGGCTGGAACCGGTGGCCAGCATCACCGTCATCTCGCTCTCGCGGCTCAGGCGGTTGGTGGCATAAACAGCGGCGGCAAAAACCGCCATGGGCATTACGGTCCGGATCAGTGTCGGCAGGGTCAGCGCCGAAAACTCAAGGAACACCATTGCGGATTGTCCGCCACTGATGACGCGGTCAAACAGGCTGACGGATCGGGTAATCCAGAACACGCCGACCAGAACCAGGGTGAAAAAGCCAAACAGAATCAGCAATTGCCGCAGGAAATATCCATCGAAGCGCGACATGGGTCCTCTTACGCGTGTTCGTAATACACGTAACCATATGTCATTCCGCCACCGTAGGAAACCGAGATCGACCTATAGGCTGACACCATTGCGGGTTTCTCCATGGAATAAATATTGCGCGGCAATGAAGACACTCACACACCGCCGAAAAGCCTAGCCTCGAGAGTTGACAGGTTGGCACCGATTTTGTGATTGGTTGAAATGGCAGGGGCAGCAGGGTTCGAACCCGCGACCTACGGTTTTGGAGACCGTCGCTCTACCAACTGAGCTATACCCCTAAGATGCGCCTCAGATATGCCAGCCGCGCGGCGGACTCAAGAGGCTTTTTCAGATTCTGCCCGACTTCTGCATGTGACAAACAAGTTGCGCCGCGCGTTGAGTTCTATAAGACACGGTCCGGTCAGCAAGAGGGACCAATCTGTGAGCATCCGCAAAAAGATCGCCGACAGCGAAGCCGTTCTGAACTGGGCGGCGCGCCGTATTGCGGGCTATATCCGGCTGGTCAATCGCAACACCAGCTGGCAGCGCATCGGCTACGAAGACCTCGACCAGCTTGTCGAACAGGGTGAACCTGTCATCGTGGTGCTGTGGCATCAGCGGCTGGCGCAGTCGCCCTATTTCTTTCCGCTGGATAAAGGGCGCATCTGCTCGATCACCTCATCCGCGCGCGCGGGCAGCATGGTGGGGCGGGTGCAGAAACTGTTCGGCATGGACACGATTGCCATGGCCAGCAAGCACAAAAGCAACATTGCCGTGTCGCGCGAAGTTCTGGGCAAGATGAATGAGGGGATTTCCATCGGTATTGCCGCCGACGGACCACGCGGACCTGAACGGGTGCTGTCGACCGTGCCTCTGGTTTGGGCGCGCACCTCGGGCAAGCGCATCTTCGGGATCACTTTTTCCGCGCAATATGCCAAAGAAGCGGGGACATGGGACCGTCTGCTGATGCCACGCCCGTGGCGGAACAAGGGTGTTTTTCTGTGCCGGGAATGGACGGAAACCGTTCCGCGCAAAGCGTCCGACGCGCAAATCGAAGAACTGCGTCTCAGCCTTGAACAGCATATGAACGACATCACCGCCGAAGCCGACCGTATGGTCGGCCGCGAGCCGTGGTCGCCTAAGGCTTAGCCGCCCCGCAGCCGCTGCATAAGATAGACTTCGCTGCCTTCGGGGATGGTTTCCGTCAGCCCGCTGGCGATAACGCGACCGTCAATCGCTATTGAGACGCCCGCATCAATCGGCCCTTGCAGTTGCGGATGCGCCTTTACCAGCTCGCGAAGCAACTCACCGGTGGTTTTGGCCTCAACCTCCACCACCTGCTGGCCCCCGGTCAAAGACCGGAGACCGGACCAGAGGCGGACCTCAACCATTGTCCTTGAGCGCGGCCAGAATACGCGGCGGCGACATTGGCAATTGCTTCATCCGAACGCCCGCAGCGTGTGACACCGCGTTTGCAATGGCAGCCAAGGGCGGCACGATGCCCGTCTCACCCACGCCCCGCACACCAAATGGATGGCCGGGGTTTGGCACTTCGACAATAACCGTGTCGATCATCGGCAGGTCACTCGCGACCGGGATGCGATAGTCAAGGAAGATCGAGTTCTGCAGGCGACCGTCTTCGCCATAGATGTATTCTTCATTCAGCGCCCAGCCGATGCCTTGCGCGGCACCGCCCTGAAACTGACCCTCGACATAGGTCGGGTGAATCGCCTTACCTGCATCCTGAATCACCGTATAGCGCGTGATCGAGGTTTTGCCGGTTTCTGGATCAACCTCAGCATCCACGATATGGGTGCCAAAGGACACGCCCGCACCTTCCGGGGTGGCCTCAAAATGGCCCGAGATCGGACCCCCGGTGCGGCCCATATCGGCCGTAATGTCCGCCAGCGGCATCGGATCGAAATCGCCTGCGTTGGGGCCAGAAGGCACCGCGCATCCATTTTCCCACTTCACCGCTTCAACCGGAATATCCCATTTGGCTGCTGCACGTTCGCACAGCTTCTCAACCGCGTGTTTCGCGGCCTTGATCGTCGCCAGGCCCGACGCGTATGTCACGCGCGAGCCGTGCGAGACGTCGTTGTAGCCCAGCGTCGCGGTGTCTGCGATGGTGACGCGGATGTTTTCATAGGGAATGCCCAACACCTCAGCCGCCATCAGCGCCATAGAGGCGCGCGAACCGCCAATATCGGGCGTGCCGACCATCAACTGCGCCGAGCCATCCTCGGACAGTGCCAGTGAAACAGACGTCTCACCACCGTGGTTGAACCAGAACCCGCACGAGATTCCGCGCCCCTGCCCCGGTTTAAGCGGTGCCGTGTAATGGGGATGCGCCTTCGCGGCCTCAAGCGTTTCAACCAGACCGATCCGCTCATAACGCGGTCCATAGCTGGCCTTTGTACCCTCATGAGCCGCGTTTTTCAGGCGGACGTCAACGGGGTCAAGGCCCAGCTTCTTGCACAGCTCATCAAGCACGGATTCCACCGCGAACGCCCCCATGGGCGCACCCGGCGCGCGGTAAGCGGCCTGTTTTGGCCGGCTAGACATGACGTCATAGCCAATCTGCTTGACGTTGGTCAGGTTGTAAGGCGCAAATGCACACATCGCGGTCATGTCACCCGGCGCACCCGGGAACGCCCCACCCTGAAGGCGGAACACGCCCTGAGCCGCCGAGATGGTGCCGTCCTTCTTCATGCCGATTTTGACATCCATCGAGGCAGACGCGGTCGGGCCGGTTGCCCGGAAGACTTCGGACCGGGTCATGACGATCTTGACCGGACGGTTGGCCTTGCGGCTGAGCGCAAGCGCGACAGGCTCGATAAACACGGTTGTCTTACCGCCGAAGCCACCGCCGATTTCCGAGGCGGTCACGCGCAGTTGCGACGTCTCGATCCCCAGCAATGCAGCGCAGGTTTTTTGCGCAATCCAATGACCTTGAGTGGTGCACCACAGCTCACCCTTGCCATCATTGCCCAACATGCCGAGACAGGCGTGTGGTTCGATATAGCCTTGGTGGGTCGCCTCAGTGATAAAGCTGTCTTCGATGATCAGATCAGCCTCGGCAAAGCCCGCCTCAACATCACCGTGGCCGCTTTCGTGATAGCGAACGACGTTTGGGTGCATCCCTTCGGGGACAGAGTAATCAGCCGCACCTTCGCGGATCACCGGCGCATCGGGGGCCATCGCTTTGTCAACATCCGTGACGTGCGGCAGGACCTCATATTCAACCTCGATCAGCTTTAGCGCATCACGCGCCGCCAGCGCAGAGGATGCCGCCACAGCCGCCACCGCGTGCCCGTCATACAGAGCCTTTTCGCCCGCCATGACGTTTTCCAGAACATTCCAGAACTCACCTTCCAAACCGGGTTTGAAAGGCACGTCAGCGAAATCTGCGCGGGTGACGACGGCTTTGACGTCTTTATGCGCCTCGGCCTTCGATATGTCGATCTTTACAATCCGTGCATGCGCATGAGGCGACCGCAGGATCGCACCGTGCAACATACCGGGCGCGGACATATCCGCCCCGAACTTGGCGCGGCCTGTAACCTTGTCCAGCCCGTCAGGACGGTCGGGACGGGTGCCAACAAACGTGAATTCGGATTTGCGATCGTCGAGTGCCATTACGAAGCCTCCCGCAGTTCTTCCGCCGTTTCCATCACGGCACGAATGATCTTGTCATAACCGGTACAGCGGCAGAGATTGCCTGCCAGCCAATACCGGGTTTCTTCCTCGGTCGGGTTGGGATTCTTTTCCAACAGCGATTTTGCCGCAACCAGAATACCCGGCGTGCAGATACCGCATTGAAGCGCAGCATGTTCGATGAACTTCTTCTGCAGCGGATGCAGGATGTCGCCGTCCGCAATGCCCTCGACGGTTTCGATACTCTTACCGTCCGCTTCGACTCCCAGCACCAGGCAGGAACAGACCAGACGACCATCAACAGTAACCGAGCAGGCACCACAATCGCCGGTGCCGCACCCTTCTTTTGCGCCTGTCAGGTTCAGCTTGTCGCGCAGGCAGTCCAACAGGGTTTCGCGCGGATCGCACAGGAATTCTACCGTGTCGCCGTTGACGGTGGTGGATACGTGGAGCTTGCTCATGCGTCTTCTCCCTTGGCGCGGGCATAGGCGATTTTCGCGGCGCGCTTGGCCAGAACGCCAGCGACCTCGGTGCGAAAGGCGATCGTGCCGCGCTTGTCATCTATCGGATTGCAGGCGGCGGAGGCCGCGACGGCCAACGCATCCAGCGCCGTGTCATCCAATGCGCTGCCAATGATGGCCTTGGCGCAGTCTTCAACCAGCAGAACGGTCGGCGCAACCGCCCCCAGTGAGACGCGGGCTTCGGTGATTATGTCCCCGTCCAGGCGCAGGTTCACGCCAACGCCGACCACGGCGATGTCCATCTCGGTCCGCGGGATGAAGCGTAGATAGGCGTCGCCGCCATTCTCGCCCCGCGCGGGGATGTTGACGGCGGAAATCACCTCTCCTTTCGCCAGCGACGTTTTACCGGGGCCAGTTGGAATGTCTTCTACGGCCACCTCACGGTCTCCGCTCGGCCCGGTCACCGTGACAGTCACGCCTGCCGCAATCATTGCGGGCACCGAATCCGCCGCCGGTGAGCCATTACACAGGTTGCCGGTCAGCGTTGCGCGCCCCTGCACTTGGGTCGATCCGATCAGATCCATCGCTTCGACCAGACCGGGCCAGTCACGGCCAAGATCGGCATGCTCGGTCATCTCGGCACCAGTGGCGGCAACACCCAGCGTCCAACTGCCATCGGCGTTGCGGGTGATGTCGTGTACACCGTCAATTTTCTTGATGTCGATCAGCGTATCAGGCGTCACAACGTCCGAGCGCAGCTGCACCAGAACATCTGTGCCCCCCGCCAGAAACCGTGTGATGCCCGTCGCGTTCGCGGCCAGAGCCGACGCCTCGGCAAAGCTGGCTGGGCTGTGATAGTTCATGAATTTCCTCGCACCTGTTAATCAGGGTTCACTGGGTCCAGGGGGACGTTAGAGCAGCAAGCTACCGGCGTCCATGGCAGGAACGACCAAATTTTGCGTTACAGAATGTCGTTTCCAAACCTTGCGTCAAAGGTCAAGCTCAATCACGCCATCCGGCTGCGCTGCACGGCTCTGACACAGGATAACTGCGCTTTCGCGTTGCTTGTTGGACAGAACAAAATCGCGGTGTTCGATTTCACCGGATAACACACCGCATTTGCACACACCGCAAATACCGTCTGCGCATTTTACATCCACGTGAATACCTGCATCGTTCAGGACCTGTGCCGCATCTTTGTCGGCAGGCACCTTCAATTCCCGGCCCGATTTCGCCAGTTTCAGAATAAACGGATGGTTTTCATAATCCGGCTGTTCCGGAACCGAGAAATACTCCAGATGTCGCGCATCCTCGGGGAAGCCCTGCCGGTCTGCAGCCTGCATCACACCGTCCATGTAACGGTCCGGGCCGCAGGTATAAACGTGCCAACCCGCCCTGTAGCCCGACAGGATTTGATCCAGATCGGCCCGTGTCCCCTCGTCCGAGACGTGAAAGTGCACGCGATCTGCCCATGGCATCGCGGCCAGATCGTCCAGATAGCCAGCGCCGGCGCGGGTGCTGGCGGAGTAGTGCAGCTCAAACTCTTTTCCCAAGCTGTGCAAACGGTGGGCGAAGGCGATCATCGGGGTGATGCCGATTCCACCGCCCATCAGGAAGGTCTTAGTGGCCGTCTCATCCAACTCGAAATGGTTGATGGGTTTCGAGATGAAGACCTTGCGCCCTTTAGTGAAAATCCGGTGCAGCAAGGCTGAACCTCCGCGCCCTTCATCCTCGCGCAAGACGCCGATTTGATAAACGGACGGATCAGACGGATCGCCGGACATAGAGTATTGCCGCAGAAATTCCGGGGCAACCAGCACGTCCAGATGTGCTCCAGCGGTCCAGACGGGCAAGGGCGCGCCATCCAGGGTCGAAAATTCGTACTTGGTTACATCCGCTGTCATCTTGTCGACCTTGGAAACGGCAACCCTCATGACTGGCGCGTCCCCGGCGATGGTATAGCGGTGGATGACCGACAAGTCCCCGGCTGCCTTACGGGCTTTGTACTCCTCGGCTGACACCATCGCCTGATACGCAGCAATCCCGGCCTCGCGGTCCATGGCAAATGGATAGGGCCACGGGTGCGGTGCCAGATAGGCGGGATACACGGCCAGTGTCTGGTCCTCGTATTTCAGATCCAGATCCTTTTGCAGATCACGCCGGTTCAGTGGGTGGGTTGTCGGGCGGTATGACCCGTCTGGCTGAAGCTCGATATCCCACCACCATTTCTTTGTGTCGTTCAGACCACCGTTCCCAACGGCGTCGTCCAGCCGCGCCAAAGCAGGTGCAGCCTGCGGAATGTTCATGGCCGCCCAGCGGAAGGGACGTTCCTTAAAGATGCCCTCAAGGTTCCAGGGGCATGTCTTCATGCACCGGCCGCACATCGCCCCACCCGGTGTGGTCACACGGTACGTCGCGCATTTCTGGCTATCGGACTTCCAGATTTCATAGCCGTTGAACATAAGCTTCGGCCCGGCAGTGATCGCGCCAGAAGGGCATTCCCGCGCGCATTTGTTGCAGCTTTCGCAAAAGCTTTGCAGCCCAAAATCAATCGGCTTGTCATGGGTCATCGGCATATCAGTCGTCACCGCACCGGATTTCAGGCGCGGGCCAAGATAGGGGTTCAGGATGACCTCTCCGATCCGGCTAACCTCGCCCAACCCCGACAGTAGCAGCAAGGGCGGTTGCAATACCTCTCCGTCCATCACGGTATGAGCTTTGGCTTTGTAACCAAGGTTGCGGATCTGCTGCGCGATCACCCCGCCCAGAAGCGAGAACCGCAGATAGGCGCGCATGGATTGGGCGACGCTGATCCAGTCGTCACCGCTGGCGCCCTCCATCGTTTCATACCCCTGGTCGATGATCATGCTGATGGCCTGATCATGAGGAGGGATTATCTCTTCCCCCGTGGCATCGTGGGAATACCATGCCCATTGCGGACAACGGCTGAGACCCACAGCGTCGACGCCCAGAAAATAGGTTGCTGCCTTGATATTCGCCGCGTTGCGTTCGGCGTCAGACGACGGGCGCGTGGTGTCCGCACTCTCTCCGTCCTGCAACAGAACAAATGCGCCGAGCGCGCGGCGCTGAGCAAAACTGGGGGCGGCTTTGCGTACGTAATACCCGCCCTTGGCGGCGTTCTGTAACGGCTTGCCCATGTCACCGAACTGCGCGCGGGCGAACATGTCCGCGCGCTTGGGGACGCGCGCAACATTTTCTTCGTCGATATAGGTTGTTGGGTTGTCAACACGCTTGAGCTTTTCGAACGGGTGCGCCCCATCCACATAGCGCCGCTTGGCATAGGGATCGCGATTCAGCGCGTTTTTGGCAAAGCCTGCCCCCACCCACCAGGCCGGCCCCTGCGTGCGAAACCACGGCTGTTGCGCCATGGGCTGCAAAGGTTGATCATGCGCGATCTCCATCTCGGTCGACACAGCGGCCAGTCCGAACCGTTTGCCTAGCCACGGGGCGACGATGTCGCCACCCTCGACCGAGGCGAGACCCGCCGCCACAGCCAGTCGCCCCAGATCAACCTCGGACGACATCACCGTGTGCGCCCGCGCGTCAAAGCCCAGTAAGCGGATATAGTTTGCGATCACCACCGCATTTTCAGCGGCCAACAAACAGGCACGGTGATCCTGCGCGTCCATGATCCATTCGACTCCGGGCTCGTCCGGGTCCGGGTCGCGGTTGTGTTCGTACAGGAAGACGATGGCATGCTTATGCGCGTCCATCGGCCTGGGCGCGGCCTCCATGCTTTCCTTCAGGTCGGCCATGATCAGATCAATCCCCGAGGCCAGCGTTTTGGTCTGCCGCGTTTTCAACGCGTGCGCCAAACGGTCGATATCAGGGTTGCGGCGCGGCTCCGACAGCAGCGCCTGGGGCGGAACGGGGCCGCACCCCATCATGGACGCGTCGTTGAAGTAGCCAAACGCCTTAAGGTGATTGGAGCGTTCGGACGGGTCTTGCGGAATCTCCGAGACAACCGGATTCACGAACCCATCGCGGATCGTATCCAGCATCGCCTGAAACTCACCCATCGCGTTGACGATGCTGTGCGGCTGATCCGGTCGGTGAAAACTAAGCTCTGGCATGGCGCGCGCATGAGACAGGTCTCGCATATGGGCCTGTCGCGCCAACCGCTCCAACGGATACTGGCCCATATGGACCGGCCGGTTCTTGTCCGAGAAAAAACGGACCCCCATCGCGTGCCTCCTGCTTGCTGAATGTCACCTAATGCGCCATGAACAGTAAATCCACTCATGAATAGTCATATACGATATGAGCAAAACTGATTTCACTGACCTGGACGGCAAGGTCCTGCGCACATTCCTGATCATTCTTCAGGAAAGCTCGGTTTCAAAAGCCGCCGACCGGCTTGGCGTGACGCAATCGGCGATCAGCCACACGCTGGCCAAGTTGCGGCGGGTGCTGGGTGATCCCCTGTTTGTGCGGTCGGGTCACGGGTTGATGCCAACCGAGCGCGCTTTGTCGCTGCAAGAGCCAGTACAGAGTGTGTTGGACGGGATGCGGGGCCTGACCGATGACCGCCCGTTCGACCCGCTGGCAGAAGAAATCAACATCCAGATCGCAGCCAACGACATGCCGCGCGAGTTGATCTTTCCATCGCTGCTGCAAACGACTCGGCGCGAAGGTGTGCGGCTGCGGTTGAGCTTTATTCCGTCGGGTGTTCCCCATGCGGACCTGCTGCGCAATGACCGGTGCCAGTTGATGTTGACCCCGCTGCCACCAGACGGGCCGGATATCTTTCAGAAACGCGTTCTGATCAGTCCACTCATGATCTATTACGACGCCGATCAGCGCAGCCCGCCCGACAGTTGGCCCGCCTATTGTCAGGCAGATCATGTCGAGGTGCGTTTTGCCGACGGGCGCAGTTCCCGCGCGGTAATGCGCGGTGTGGATCAAAGCCAGATCAGGCCACCCACCGTCATTCTTCCACATTTCAATGCCATCCCGTCATTTGTGAAAGGCAGCGACCTGATCTCAACCGACACGGCGCTTATGAAACGCGGGCCGCTGGCGGCGCTGGAGTGTGCCCCTCTGCCGTTCGAATGTGAGCCCGTTGCGATCTACATGGTGTGGCATCAGCGCTCGGCCAATGATCCGGCCCATCGCTGGTTGCGCAATCGGATCGAGGCTATCGCGGGCACGCTTCAAGAGTGAACGTGCGGCTAGTCAGAAGCGCGTTTTGACAAAATGCATCAATGTGGCGCCTGCTTCGAAATAGGCACGGCGCAGGCCTGTCCAGTTTTCGCGATATTCTGATACCGCAGGCACAGGCAGCGTGGACAGGTCGTTTTGCAACAGGCTTTCGGCCATCAATCGGCCAAACGCGGTGCCGGGCGCAATTCCGCGACCGGAATAGCCGTGCACCGACAAAGCATTGGGACCGATTTGCGTGATCTTGGGAATGTGGTCCAAGGTCATGGCAATCCGCCCGTGCCAGCCTTCGGTTAGCGGCTGCCCTGCAAGCTGTGGATAGAGCGCAGCGAGTTTGCGCCTGATCCATGCCGTATGCACGGAGCGGCCTGCATGCCCCAGATCGCCCATGGCTCCGATTATCAAGCGTCCTTCGGCATCCAAGCGGATAGAGGTCATGATCAGCCCGGTGTCCCAACACCCCTCACCCCCCGGCAAGATACCCGCGCGCAATTTTTCCGGCAGCGGAGAGGTCGCGAATTGAAAAAAGTAGACCGGCACGTAGTCAGGGGATGAGGCCGCAAGACTCCGATGATACGCGTTGGTGGCTTGGATCACGGATTTGGCGCGAAGTTTGCCCTGACGCGTTTTTAGCGTCCAAATCCCTTGGTCGAATTGCATGGTTTCAATGGGGCATTGCGAAACAATTCTCGCCCCTGCCTCGGCAGCAGCGCGGGCCAGACCACGGACGTAGCCAAGCGGTTGGATCGTACCGGCGCGTGGATCGAACAACGCTCCGTAGAATGCCGCGCTGCCAGTACGTTGCGCCGCCTGTGGCCCCGACAGCAGTTCAACCGGTGCGCCGGTCGCACTAAGTTGCGCGTGGCGCTTCTGCAAATCACGCAGCCCTGAAGCGGAATGCGCTAGGTTAAGTGTCCCGTTGCGCACGGGCGCGCAGTCGATGCCGTTTTGTTCGATCAGGTCAAAAACCTCTGCCGGAGCCGCTGCTAAAAGGGCGATCAGCCGATCCCCGGCTTCATCACCCAGACGTGCGCGAATATCGGCAGGCGGCAACCACAGCCCCGCATTCACCAAGCCAACATTTCGACCTGACCCGCCATGGCCGATACCCTGCGCCTCAAGCAAACATACCGATGCTCCGGAGCGCGCCGCCGTCAATGCTGCCGAACACCCAGTGTAGCCGCCGCCGATTACGGCCAGATCAACCGTCAGATCATCGGTCAGGGGGTGGCTTTCCACATGCTCTCGGCAGGTTTTCAACCACAGGGATTGGTCGTGGTCAGGCACGCTGAACTCCTTGAATTGGCGCGGATCATCAGGGCTGGATCAGCCGGTGACAAGGGCTCTTTGATCCTCGCGCCCCATCGATATCAGGAAGGGCTCTGTCTGTTGCAGCGCCTGAAAAGCCGGTTTGTCGGACATCCCGCGCCAGTCAGCCAGAACCAGAGACTGCGCCACCGCCCCGCCCAAAGTCGCGCCAGGGCCGGTGACGATGAACAGGTCTGGCGCAAACTCGCGCGCGGCCGTCTGAATGGCGCGCGTAAAGTCATATGTTTCGGTCACTTGATGGCCCAGCGTATAGTCCCAAAGCGCCCGCGTATCCGTCGCGCCCGGCCACCAGATTTTGCCGCGCCCGTCGATCAGCGGAAGGTCAGGCTGACCAAACATATCTGGGCTCAGCCTCGATCGGCCTTTTGCCGCAACCGGGGTCTGCAATGAGGTGTGGAATGCGGCGTGGTTGGCAAGCCGCATCGGAAAGCGATCCTGCACCGTGGGGTGCGCGGTCTCAAAGGCTTTCAGCCCCGCCTCATTCCCGGCCAGCACAAGCATCCCGCCCAGATCAATGGATAAGGCCAGATCACACCCGTCGGTTGCGTTAATATCCGCCACTTGTGCCAGAAGTTCGGCCTTTCGGGTGGCATCCGCCTGCCACGTGTCGCCAACGAACGGATAAACCAATTGCCCGCCGATCAACTGCTCTTGCATCAGCGTTCCCATTGTATTCACAACACGAAACCCGTCCTGCGGAGACAACGCACCACCCGCCGCCAGCGCAATGTACCAGCCCATCGAATTGCCCGTGACAGCGACCACATTGATATCTTCGCCCAGCGCCTGAGCGTCCGCCAGCGATGCCGCATAGATCAGGGGTGAGGCCACATCCCCGCGAGAATACTTGCTCACCGTGTAACGATCCGCACCATCAAGCGCGGTCACGGTCTCTTGCCCCGCCTCGGTGCGGATGGCGTCGAAGCTGTGGAACAGGTCCATCCGCTGCGCGTGATGCCGGTGCAGATAGCCAAGTTCGGGCTTGTTGTAAGTGCCCCGACCGGGACAGATGATGACGGCAGTGCGGGTCATGCGCGGCCTCCGGTTAGCGTGAGCGCGGCCGCGACGATGCTGTCCTTGGAGGGCAACGGGGCGGCATAGGCCGGGCCTGTTGCGATAAAACTATCCTCGGCCACGACACGCGCGATGGGGGTCGATGGGTTTTCTTCTGTAAAGAAGGTCATCAGCGCCTCGGACTGACTGCCGGTTCGTCGGCATTCATCGACGATCAGAACATGCGCGCAGGGCTTAATGGCCGAACGCAGAGCATCAACCGGCAGTGGCGCAAGCCAGCGCTGGTCGATAATGCGGGCTTTTATACCGGCCGCTTCCAGTTCAGGCAGCGCCTGCTTGGACAAGTAATGCCCATTGCCATAGGTCACGATGGCCAGATCATTTCCGTCCGCGTGCACGCCTACCTCTCCCAACTCTATACGTTGATCCGCCGAGGGATAGGTCGTCATCCATCCACCATCCTGCGCCTCATGTAGGTCGCGCATCGGATAAAGGGCGATGGGCTCCAGAAACACCACAACCCGCTGCTCCTCACGTGCCAGCCGCACGCATTCACGCAGCATCTGGGCGGCGTCCGCGCCGGTCGATGGGCAGGCGATGACCACACCGGGAATGTCGCGCAGCACGGCCAGAGAGTTGTCGTTGTGGAAATGCCCGCCGAACCCCTTCTGATAGCCCAGCCCGGCAATCCGCAGCACCATCGGGTTGGTGAACTGTCCGTTCGAAAAAAACGGCAAGGTCGCGGCCTCGCCCCGGATCTGATCTTCGGCATTGTGCAGATAGGCAAGGAATTGGATTTCGGGGATCGGGATGAAGCCGTTGTGACCCATACCAATCGCCAGACCCAGAATGGACTGCTCATCCAGCAGTGTATCGATCACCCGGTCCGGGCCAAACCGCTGTTGAAGTTTCTGGGTTACGCCATAAACGCCGCCTTTGCGACCAACGTCTTCGCCCATGCAGACAATCTCTGGGTGTTCCAGCATCAGATCAGTCAGAGCCCAGTTGATGAGGCGGCTCATGGGTTGTGGGTCGTCCATCGCGCGCATGTCTCCGCCAAATGCCTTTGCACGCGCCTCAGGACTTGGGCCGTTGGTCGGTTTACAGGCGCGTTTTGGTGGGATCAGGCTTGCCATCACCTCGGCGGCATTGGCCAGATGCGGGCGTTTTGCTGCCTGTGCCGCAACACGATCGGTGCGCGCACAGGTATCCTCGTAGATTTTCAGCGCCTGCCCGGGCGACAGCGCGCCTGCTTGATCCAGAAGGCGGACCGAGTGCAGCAGAGGATCATTGGCCTCATCGGCCTCGACCTCCGCCTTGGACAGATAGGTGGTCGGAACATCCGCGCCAGCATGGCCGTAAAGCCGTACGGTTTTAAGGTGCAGGAACGCGGGCTTTCGGCGCGTCCGCACATATTCGGACGCCTCACGCGCAACGGCATAGGTTTCATAGATGTCCAGCCCGTTGGCCTGAAAGTACTTTATCCCCGGTCGATGCTCCATCGATGCCTGTATCCAGCCTTTCGGGGTTTTGACCGAGATGCCGATCCCGTTATCTTCACACACGAATAGAAGGGGCAGCGGTGTCGACTGCACACTGGTCCAACCGGCGGTGTTGATCGCCCCTTGGGCCGTCGAATGGTTGGCTGATGCGTCCCCAAAAGAACAGATCGCAATCCCATCCTCTGGCAACTCCCGATGCTCGGGGTCATGCCTCCGGGCCGCACCCAGACTGTACGCCGCGCCAACCGCCTTGGGCAGATGACTGGCGATGGTCGAAGTCTGCGGTGGGATCATCAACGCTTTGGACCCCAACACCTTGTGCCGCCCGCCCGAGGTCGGGTCTTCTTTCGAGCATGCGAAACTCAGCAGCATGTCCCAGGCAATCTGCTGGCCGGGCACCTGTTCGGCCCGGGCGATCTGGAACGCCGCGTCCCGGTAGTGAAGAAAGGCTATGTCCGTGGGGCGCAGCGCATGCGCGACCGCGGCCATCCCCTCATGCCCGGATGAGCCGATCGTGTAAAAACCCTGCCCCGCTTTTTGCATTGCGCGGCTGGCGCGATCCAATGCCCGGCTGAGGACCTGAGATCGATAAAGCGATACTGCATCCGGGTTGGTCAGACCCGGCATTGGGGCCGCTCCGGCGGGGAAATCGCGTTTTGCGACACGGGTCAGGAAGTTTTCGTGAACGATCTGAGCGCGATCCATGGCCTGTCCCCCGGTCTACTACGGCATGAGTGCGGCAATTCTATCTTGGATACCGCCTGCATTCTCAACCGGCCAGCCAAAAGAAAAACCTGTGTTTGTATCGGACTGGCACCCGGCAATTGCCAGTGATATTCCATTCGAAAGGTATGAGGATTCATCATATGATTGCCCCCCGTCGGTTTCTGCCTTCGATCCCCTCTTTGCTCGCCCTCGAAGCCGTTGACCGCCTTGGCAGCGCCTCAGCCGCCGCCGAAGAACTGTCGCTTACACAAAGCGCGATCAGCCGGCAACTCAAGTCTATGGAGGAACAGTTGGGGGTGGATCTGATCCAGCGCAGCCAGATGCGTCTGCATCTGACCCCGGCAGCGAAGGAATATGTACAAGTCGCCCGGACAGCACTGAACCAGCTTGCGCAGGCTTCACTGAAACTCAAGGCCAACCCGACCGGCGGGTCCTTGAACCTGTCGATCCTGCCCGCATTTGGCATGCACTGGCTGGCCCCGCGTCTTCAGGATTTTGCCCGCCGCCACCCCGAAGTCACCGTGAATCTGAATACAAGGCTTCGGCCTTTTGATTTCGAATCTGAGCGTTTCGACGCTGCAATTCACTTTGGTCAACGGGACTGGGCCGGAGTGAATTACCTTCCGATAATGCGTGAAGATGTGCTGCCGGTCTGCTCACCCGAACTGCTGCCTGATAGCGCGGATGACATCGGCTGGCTGACAACAGCCCCCCTGCTGCACCTTGAGACACGCCCAGATGCCTGGGAAAGATGGTTTGCCGCACAGGGGCGCGCGGTGAGCGGAATACACGGCATGTTGTTCGATCAATTCTCAACCATGGGGCAAGCCACCATCCACGGTCTGGGTGTTGCGCTTCTGCCCAGCTACCTGATTGAGGCCGATCTTGCAGCCGGGCGGCTGGTTCCCGCATGGCATGGTCCAGGCGTCAGTCTAGGGAATTTCTATCTTGTCTGGCCACAGTCCCGCGCAGAATCCGAACCTCTCCGCTCTTTCCGCACCTGGCTGCAAGGTCAGATTGATCAGACCTTGGTCTCGTAAATCCAAGATCACTTCAAACACTGCGCGGCCTTCGGCCTTGCGTCCTGCGGACGGCAGGTGGGAGCACCACCCGGCTCAATCAAGTATCCAAGGACCGGGCGATAAGCTCTTTCATGATTTCGTTCGTACCACCGTAGATCATTTGAACGCGAGCATCCGCATAGAGGCGAGCAATCGGGTATTCCATCATGTAGCCATAGCCACCAAAGAGCTGAAGGCATTCATGCATGATCTCGTTCTGCACCTCCGACCCCCAGTACTTCACCATCGACGCCGTCGCTGCATCAAGCACTCCGGCCTCAAGCCGCGCGATGCAATCATTGACAAAGCTGCGCAGGACCTCTGCCTTCGTTTTGCATTCTGCCAGTTTGAACCGCGTGTTCTGGAAATCCATCACCCGCTGTCCGAAGGCCTTGCGTTCTTGCGTGTATTTCACCGTCTCGGCAATTGCGAAATCAATTGCGCCCAGCGCGCCGATGCCGATAGTCAGACGTTCCCACGGCAATTGGTTCATCATCTGATAAAAGCCCTGACCCTCCTCTGCGCCCAGCAGATTGGTCATCGGGACCTTCACGTCCTCAAAGAACAGCTCGGCTGTGTCATTGGCTTTCATGCCAAGTTTCTTCAGGTTACGCCCCCTGCGGAAGCCCTCGGCACCTTCGGTTTCAACGGCGATCAGCGAAACACCCTTGGAACCCAAAGTCTTGTCGGTCTTACAGGCCGCTAGGATCAAGTCCGCAGATTGCCCATTCGTAATGAATATTTTTGACCCGTTTAAACGGTAGGAGTTCCCATCTTTGTCTGCAGTCGTACGAATGGCCTGCACATCCGAACCGGTTCCTGGCTCGGTCATGGCCAGTGCGCCGACCATCTCACCTGATGCGAGTTTCGGCAGCCATTTCGCCTTTTGATCCTCGCTGCCATAGGCATTGATGTAGTGGACAACAATCGACTGAACCGCGTAGCCCCAGCCGGAATCGCCGTGCGAAGACTGCGCATACATCGTGACCGCGTCAAAGCCGATCCCGCCGCCTACACCGCCATAGGCCTCGGGGATCGCGCCGGCCATCAGACCCATGTCACCGGCTTTGCGCCACATGTCACGGTCGACAGCTCCGTTTTCGATCCAGAGGTCGATATTGGGAACCAGTTCATCTTCCATGAAGCGGTCTGCCATTTCGGCAAACATTTGATGCTCGTCGGTCACCCAACCTGCGGTCGCGGTAAACAGCGTCATAGGACGTTCTCCCCAAATCGTTCTGTCGTCAAATTAGCGTTGAAGCCGGCGTATTCCAATCCGGCCAACGCGCGACAACGCAACGTTCTTTCAGAGATAATAACCCGTTCAGTCCAGAGCGGCGTTCAACAAAAGCGCGGCAGCGGCCTTGGCATCCTCTGCCGGTTCGTAAGATTTCAGAAAAACCGCAGTCACAATTGCACCTTCCTGCAACAGAAAAATCTGGCAGGCCAGGTGTTCCGGGTCGCGTGCCCCTGCCTTGCGCGCCAGATCGGTCAAATAATCCAGGATAATCTGTTTGTGCTCAGCCGATTGCTTGTGGATTGGGTGATCCACTTCTTGAAATTCCGCGCCGGCCTTGATGAACATGCAACCGCGATATTCTTTCTCATGAAACCACTCGTTCAGGGCGTCGAAACTGGCAAGCAATTGACCGGCGGGCGTATCCGAAAGCTCGTTCATGCGGCGGAAGAGGTTTTCGCAAAAATCTTCATCGCGCAGTTTCAGAACCGCGAGAATCAGTTCCTCCTTGGTGCGGAAATGCTTGTACATTGAGGTTTTGGAAACACCCGTCTCAACCACAAGTTTATCCATGCCGGTGGCGTGAAAGCCGTGCCGATAAAAAACCTGCAAGGCCTTCCTAACCAGTTCATCGCGTTTATTTGGGCGCATTTACGGGCTCCTAAGTGTACAGATCAGTACATAATACGCTAGGGCCGTTTAGACAACCTTCAAGGGAACATGCAAAGACACCCAAAAAAGACTTGCAAAGGTTTACCGATCTGTACATATTAATACCAGGATGTACCGATCTGTTAACCTTGGAGCGATCAGATGAGACGACATGCCAGCCTATTCTCCCCTCAATACGTCCCCTTTCTGCTGACAGTCGCAATGATCGCCGCCGCACTAACATAAAAGACCACAGGATGACACGCCCCCCTCTCCCCCCCTCCACGTGGGACGGCACCATGCAAAGGGTTCGCATGGCACCAACCGCGTGGAACGGCCGCGATGCGGATGTGGTGACACCGGATGTTACGGTCGACAGTGAACTGGGAAACCGGACCAAATTCCTAAGCGTGCACAAGGCCGCCCAAGCCCTTTTGCCCCGCGTGTGGAACACGGAACAAGACGACCGGTTGATCAAGGATCTGTGGACCCGTTCCGGAAACCGCATCGCGGCACGTATTCCTGACGAGTTGCACGGTATGAACGGACAGTGGTTAAGGCGTTGCAGCGATAAAGACTGCGAACTTGCCACAAATGGCCACCCACATCACTGGACGCAATATCCCAACCCCGAAGACCGCCCCAGCACTCATGCGTTGGGTCACTAAAAGGAAACTACATGCCGCGCGCTTTCTCGGAACTTACCTTCACTCCCGCTGTTCGGGCGCATCAAGAAAGGATGGGCTCGGCCAGAACCTACGCAAAGTTCATCGAGGGCGGCCCGCAACAGGGTCACCAGATCGGTGCGGCAGAAAAGACATTTATCGAAGCGCGCGACGGGTTTTACCAGTCTACCGTTTCTGAAACGGGTTGGCCCTATGTCCAATATCGCGGCGGGCCGGTCGGGTTTCTCAAGGTTTTGGGCCCGCAGACCATCGGGTACGCGGATCTTTCGGGTAACAAACAATATATCTCGCGCGGGAACCTGGATGGCAATGACCGCATTGCCCTGATCCTGATGGATTATGCCAACCAGCAGCGCCTCAAGATCCTTGGGCGCATGGAATTCACCGAAGGCGAAGCTGCCGCGACCAGCCTCTATCCCGAAGGGGCGGAAACCCCCGCCGAACGCGCCGCGATCATCCGGGTCGAAGCGTTGGATTGGAACTGCCCGCGCCACATCGCGCCCCGGTTTACCGAAGACGAACTGCGCCCTCACCTGAATGCGCTTGGACAGCAACTGCAACAGCTTCAGGCCGAGAACGAAAAACTAAAGCAACAACTGGCACAAAAGTTGTGACCTCTCTGCGTCTGCGGGGAACGGTCACAACGGACAAAAGGAGCCTCATCATGCTGCGTTCTGCGTTAAATGCCGCCAGCCTCTTTCTGATTGGATCGTTGCTGACGGTGGCTGCCCTGATGGTGGCGTTCTTTGCCTCACCCGAGGCGGTGCGCACATCGCCGCCCGTTCAATATGATTCACTGTTGCTGAACCAACTGACACAGAAATAACCTGCAGGCATATTCTGCAGAAAGCTGCCGTAGCCCCTTGACCTTCCTGTGACTGGAACCCCCATTTGGAGGGTGAACATGACGATAGGATGAGTCGGATGGCCACGCCGCAAACAACTCAACTGAAAATCTCCGGCATGGGCTGCGCCTCTTGCGTGGGGCGGGTGGAAGCCGCATTGCGGACTGTGCCCGGTGTGTCCGGCGCATCGGTCAATTTCGCGACGGAAACCGCTCAGGTCACCCATGACGGTCAGGTCAACGCTTTGATCGAAGCGCTGTCGAACGCGGGCTATCCTGCGGCAACGCGGCAAACCACCCTGAAAATCGAAGGGATGAGCTGCGCCTCGTGTGTGTCGAGGATCGAACGCAGCCTAAAGGCTGACCCGGCAGTGATTGACGCCCATGTCAACCTGGCCACGGAAAGCGCCCAGATTTCCCTTGTTGAAGGGGCGACAGAACCGCAAGCCCTCGCGAAACGTTGTAAGGACGCAGGGTATTCGGCGCGCGTGGCAGAGGATGTCGATGTCCAGACTGATGACGTCAAATTCGAAGAGGCCCGCGCGCTGAACCGGTCTACGATAATTGCCGCCGCGCTGGCTTTGCCTGTGTTCGTGCTTGAGATGGGCGGCCATATGATTCCGGCATTCCATCACTGGATTCACGCGACCATTGGCACTCAAAACAGCCATTTGATTCAATTTGCGCTGACATCGGTGCTGTTGCTGGGGCCGGGGCGTGTCTTCTACGAAAAGGGCATCCCCTCCTTACTGCGCAGATCACCGGATATGAACGCGCTGGTGGCGTTGGGGACCGGGGCGGCATACCTGTTCTCGGTCACCGCGACCTTTGCGCCGCAGATCTTGCCTGAAGGCAGCGCCAACGTGTATTTCGAGGCCGCCTCTGTCATCGTCGTCCTCATCCTTCTGGGCCGCGCGATGGAGGCCCGGGCGAAAGGGCGGGCCGGGGCCGCGATCCGCAAGCTGGTGGGGCTGCAGCCCAAGACCGCGCGGGTCGAGATGGACGGCGCGTTTATTGATCGTCCAATCGCTGACATCTCGATCGGTGATACCCTGCAAATCCGTCCCGGTGAACGGGTGCCCGTGGACGGCGACGTGCTGGAAGGCTCTTCCTATGTTGATGAAAGCATGATCACGGGTGAACCTATTCCCGTCGGAAAAGAGCGCTCGGATCAGGTCGTCGGAGGCACTGTAAACGGGACCGGCGCATTGCGGGTCCGCGCCACGCGAGTCGGGTCTGATACAGTGTTGGCCCAAGTCGTCCGCATGGTGGAACAGGCGCAGGGGGCCAAGCTGCCGATCCAGGGGCTGGTCGACCGAATAACCGCGTGGTTCGTGCCAATCGTAATCGCCATATCGCTGTTGACGCTGGTGGTTTGGCTGGTCTTTGGCCCGGCACCAGCGCTGCCAATGGCGCTTGTAACCGGAGTTTCCGTTCTGATCATTGCCTGCCCCTGCGCGATGGGGCTTGCAACACCAACCTCGATCATGGTGGGAACCGGACGCGCGGCAGAGCTTGGGGTCCTGTTCCGCAAGGGCGACGCGTTGCAACAGTTGCAACAGGCCAGAGTGATCGCGCTGGACAAGACCGGAACCTTGACGCTGGGGCGGCCCGAGCTGGAGCATGTGTCCCCTGTCAACGGATTTGACCGCGAGGACGTCCTGCGATTGGCTGCCGCGGTCGAGGCCCGGTCAGAGCATCCCATTGCCACGGCAATCACTCGCGCAGGACCAGCGGATTTGCCCAACGTGTCGGAATTTGAGTCCCTGACCGGGCTGGGCGTCCGGGCCAAGGTCGCAGGGCGTGACCTGCTGATCGGCTCGCCCCGCGTTATGGCTCAGAACGGCATTGATCTGGCCGCATTGACGGCGGAGGCCGATCACAGGGCCAGCGAAGGGGCGACCCCCCTGTTTGTTGCCATTGACGGTAAGGCGGCGGCGCTGCTGACGGTATCTGACCCGATAAAACCCGGTACACGGGACGCGCTGGAACGGCTGCACGCGATGGGTCTGAAACTGGCGATGATAACGGGCGACAACGCTCGTACTGCGCAAGCGTTGGCAAACAAGCTTGGTATCGACGATGTCACGGCCGAAGTTTTGCCAGATGGAAAGCTGGACGCAATCACCGCGTTGCGCGACAAGTTTGGCGCGCTGGCTTTTGTCGGCGACGGTATCAACGACGCCCCGGCGCTGGCAGCGGCAGATGTCGGCGTGGCCATCGGTACGGGCACTGATGTTGCGATTGAAACAGCGGATGTCGTTCTGATGTCCGGCGATCTTCGCGGCGCAGCCAATGCCGTTGAAATCAGCCGCCGCACGATGCGCAACATCCGCCAAAACCTCGGTTGGGCCTTTGGCTACAACATTTTGCTGATCCCTGTGGCCGCTGGAGTACTGTACCCGCTCAGCGGACAGCTCCTGTCCCCCGCACTAGCCGCCGGGGCGATGGCGTTGTCCAGCGTTTTCGTGGTGTCCAATGCGTTGCGTCTGCGGCGCGTACGAGCCACCTTACCCGTGGCAAAACAGGACCAAGCCTCGCAAGCGGTGACAACATGAATATTGGAGACGTTGCAACCCAAACCGGCCTGCCCGCCAAGACCATCCGGTATTACGAGGATATCGGTCTGATCAAACCACTGCGCGACGAAAACGGCTATCGTCGATTTCGCGAACAGGATGTGCACAAACTGAATTTCCTGGGCCGCGCCCGCGCCCTTGGGTTCACGATCGAAGATTGCCGCACCCTGCTTGCACTCTACGAGGATGAAACTAGGGCCAGCGCGGATGTCAAAAAGGTTGCCCGGGCCCATTTGGCACAGATCGAAGCCAAGATTTCCGACCTTAACGCCATGCGCGACACGTTGGGGCATCTGATCGACGCCTGTGCTGGCGATGACCGTCCCGATTGTCCTATCCTGCAGGATTTGGGCGGCAAGCCATAACGCGGGGTTGCTCTTTGCGCGTGGCTTTGATTTGTCTCGGGCAGAAAATCTAGCCTGCTGAACAGGATGGGCTTCGGATAGCAAAGAGGATCAACAAATGGCAAAAGTCGCGTTTTTGGGTCTGGGTGTTATGGGTTACCCCATGGCCGGGCACCTTCAGGCCGCCGGTCACGACGTAACCGTGTATAACCGCACGACCGCGAAGGCCGAAGCCTGGGTCGCGGAACACGGTGGCTCCATGGGCAAAACGCCAGCCGAGGCCGCCCAGGGTGCTGAGATCGTTTTTGCCTGTGTCGGCAATGATGACGATCTGCGCGCTGTGTGCATGGGCGAGGCAGGCGCGTTTGACGCCATGGCAGAAGGCGCGATTTTTGTCGATCACACCACGGTTTCTGCGCAGGTGACGCGGGAGCTCTATGCGCAGGCCAAGGCACAGGGGCTGGCGTTTGTGGACGCCCCGATATCCGGCGGACAGGCCGGGGCCGAGAACGCGGTTCTGTCAATCATGTGCGGTGGTGATCAGGCGACCTATGAAGCGGTAGAGCCGGTGATGGCGGTTTATTCGAAAATCTGCCGGCGGATTGGCGAAAGCGGTGCCGGGCAGCTGACGAAGATGTG
This sequence comes from Ruegeria sp. AWH4_226, assembly GCF_056159225.1. Taxonomy (NCBI): domain Bacteria; kingdom Pseudomonadati; phylum Pseudomonadota; class Alphaproteobacteria; order Rhodobacterales; family Roseobacteraceae; genus Ruegeria; species Ruegeria sp. AWH4_226. The sequence continues at coordinate 2,050,812 of NZ_JBSWUU010000001.1, forward strand.
TAACCAGATCGCCATCGCGGGCGTGGTTCAAGGTCTCAGCGAAGCGTTGCATTTCGCAGAAAAGGCCGGTTTGGACGGCCGCGCGGTGATTGAGGTCATCAGCCAGGGGGCCGCTGGCAGCTGGCAAATGGTTAATCGGCACGAGACGATGCTGGACGACCATTTCGACCATGGCTTTGCAGTGGACTGGATGCGCAAGGATCTTGGAATTTGCCTGGATGAGGCAGACGAAAACGGCGCGTCTCTGCCGCTGACGGCGCTGGTCGATCAATTCTACAAAGACGTGCAGAAACTGGGCGGCGGACGGTGGGATACATCCTCGTTGATCAAACGGCTGCGCGCGGTGGGGTAATGGCACTCGGGCCGGCAAGGCCCCTGTGATGCACACAGTAAGGTTCAAGGCCAAAAGAGGACAGCAAAGCGTATGAGCGACATGACTGCATTTTGGGCGGATGCTCTGCGCGCCCATTGGGGGCTGGACGCCAAATTGACGCGGCTGGATGGCGAATACGACCTCAACTATTTAGTTCGGGCCACCAACGGTCAGGACTATGTACTGAAGGTCATGCGCCCGGGATGCGCGGCAGAGGTCGTCGACCTGCAAATCAAGGCCTTGGCCCATATCGCCACAGAGGCGCCGGGCCTGCCGTTTCCCCAGGTTTACCCGGACCTCAACGGATCATTGCTGCCGGAGATCGCCGATACCGAGGGACAGACGCGGTTGGTCTGGCTGCTCGAATGCCTGCCGGGGCGGTGCTACGCCACCGTTGCGCCAAAGTCTGAGGCATTGATCCTGAAGCTGGGCCGCGTCTTGGGTGCAACTGACAAGGCACTTGAGCGGTTCGCGCATGACGGGTTGCATCGCGCCGATTTCAAATGGGACCTGACGCAAGCGGGTTGGATTTCTGATCATCTTGATGCGGTGACCGATCCTGCCCGGCGGGCTCTGCTGTCAGACATTTGCGACAGGTTCAATGCGGTGTCGGATGCGTTGGGGGAATTGCCCAAACAGGCCATCCACAACGATGCCAATGATTACAACATATTGGTTGACGGTGAACTGGGTCAGCGCCAAAGCGTCTCGGGCCTGATCGATCTTGGTGACATGTGCGCCGCACCGCGTGTCTGCGAACTTGCTATTGCGGGGGCCTACATCGTACTGGATCACCCCAAACCGGAACGTGCACTTGCCGCTTTGGTGCGCGGATACCATGCCGCCAATCGGCTGCGACCTGATGAGGTCGACCTGATATGGCCGCTGCTGCGGATGCGGCTGGCGGTATCCGTTGTGAATTCGACCCTGATGGCGGCAGAGAACCCGGACGACCCATATGTGACTGTCAGTCAGGCCGCAGCTTGGCGCTTCCTTGAGAACACGGGTGTGAATGGCGACCTGATGGCGGCGCGGCTGCGCACAGCCTGTCATTTGCCGGTGACAGATGGCGCGCAGCGTATCCACGCCTACCTGTCCGAGCATCGTGGCCAATTCGCCCAGATGTTCGGTCAGGACCTGAACGATGCGCCAATGGGTTCCCTCTCTGTCGAACACTCGACCTGGCCTCAGAACCCGTTCCACATGCCGTTGGATGAAGCCGCACGCGTGGGCGAGGAATTCGGCGAATGTCTGTGGCTGGGCTATTACAATGAACCGCGGCTGATCTACACCGAACCCGGCTTTCGCAAGGGGCCGTGGAAGGCCTCGGACCGGCGCACCGTTCATCTGGCAGTGGACGTGTTTGCGCCCGCAGGAACCGTTCTGCACGCCCCCATGAGCGGTCGCGTCGAAGCGGTTGAGAACCGCGATGCGCATCTGGATTATGGCGGCGTTGTGATCCTGCATCATGAGACGCCGGAAGGTGATCCTTTCTATACGCTCTATGGCCATCTTGACCCAGAGGTCTGCAGCAGGTTGAAACACGGTGATCCGGTGGCGCAGGGCGCGGCCTTTGCCCAGCTTGGGGATGCCAGTCAAAACGGCGGCTGGGCGCCGCACGTACATTTTCAACTGGCGCTGAGCACAGATGGAATGCAGGCAGATTGGCCGGGTGTTGCTGATCCGGATGAACTGGACCTGTGGCACGCGGTTTGCCCGAACCCGGCGGCGTTACTGAACCTGCCGGACGATAAGGTGTTCTATCAACCGACCGACAAACAGGCGATCCTGCAAGGGCGGCGGGACCATTTCGGCGGCAACCTCAGCCTGAGCTATGACGAACCGGTCATGCTGGTACGCGGCTGGAAGCATCACCTGTTCGACGAATGGGGGCGGCCTTATCTTGACGCCTATAACAACGTCCCTCATGTGGGCCACGCGCATCCGCGCATTCAGGCGGTGGCGGCGGATCAGCTAAAGCGGATGAACTCGAACACCCGGTATCTGCACCCCGCGCAAACGGCCTTTGCCGACAAGGTGCTTTCCAAACTGCCCGATCACCTCGAGGTCTGTTTCTTTGTCAATTCCGGGACCGAGGCGAACGAGCTGGCGCTGCGCCTGGCCCGCGCCCATACCGGGGCAAAGGGGATCGTCACGCCGGATCACGGCTATCACGGGAACACCAACGCAGCCGTTGCGATTTCAGCTTACAAGTTCAATAAGCCGGGCGGGATTGGCCAGGCCGACTGGGTTGAACTGGTTGAGGTCGCCGACGACTATCGCGGGTCGTTCAAACGCGACGATCCGGACCGCGCCAAAAAGTTTGCGAACCTTGTGGACCCGGCGATTGCCGCATTGCAGGCTAAGGGGCACGGGGTTGCAGGATTTATTGCAGAAACTTTTCCTTCGGTCGGCGGGCAGATCATTCCTCCGACAGGCTACCTGCCCGCTGTCTACGAAAAAATCCGTGCCGCTGGGGGTGTTTGCATTGCTGACGAAGTACAGACCGGACTTGGGCGTTTGGGTGAATACTATTTTGGCTTCGAACATCAGGGCGCGCTGCCGGATATCGTTGTTTTGGGCAAACCCATTGGCAACGGGCATCCGATGGGCGTTCTGGTTACAACCAAAGAGATTGCTCGTAGCTTTGACAACGGGATCGAGTTCTTCTCGACCTTCGGCGGCTCGACCCTCTCCTGCCGGATCGGCAAAGAGGTCCTGGACATCGTGGACGACGAAGGCTTGCAGGACAGTGCTCGCAACATGGGTGCGTGCCTGATGGACGGTTTGCGCCAGATCGAGGTCGATTTCGGATGTGTCGGCGATGTTCGCGGGATGGGTCTGTTTCTTGGGGTCGAATTGATCAACCCCGATGGATCAGAGGGCTCCGAGATTTGTAGATACGTCAAAAACCGGATGCGCGATCACCGCATTCTGATCGGCAGCGAAGGGCCGAAAGACAACATTCTGAAAATTCGACCGCCCCTGACCATCGAGAGCGAAGATGTGGATATGATCCTTTGGGCCTTGCGTGACGTTCTCAGCGAGGTTGGTGACTACGCGCCCGCTCCGGTCCGCGATCATGACCATCACCATTCAGGTTGCGGATGTTGCTAAAAACAAACCCCGGCACGAGGGACGGCCGGGGTTCTGCTCTTGCCTGCCGATTAATGCAGAACAGCTGCAGAGGTCTGGTGCCCGGTGGTTGGCATCGTGACAGCTGCCGTCATGCGGCGCAACGCCAATCCCAACTCTTCCGACAGGGATGCCAGGGCTGGTGCAAAATCGGGCCGTACAATAAGGGAAGCCATCATCATCGCATCTTCACGCGCCCCTTCCGAAGCGGCGGCAATCATCTGCGCAAAACAGTTTTCATCTGCGCCAAGACAGGAACAACCCAGCCCATGACGGATTAGTGGACGGCGCCCGTGATGCGCGCAAAGCGAGCACAGACGGTCCAGCGTTACCATTACAGCTCGGCCGCGTTCTGATCCCAACGCAATTTGAAAATCGCTCGCCGCGTCTGCGCGGCCCTGTGCTCCACCACCCCAGAGACGCAGGTACATCACCGCACCAGCTTCAACCGGGCTCAGATCAGCAAGGCGACCAACGGCCGCCCCACCCCGAGAAGGACGCGTGCTCATTTCGTCAGGATCAACTTGCCGGCGCGGGTAATGCGCAAAGTGTACAATTGGTCGCCCAGTTCGATATGGGCCAGGTTGCCGCCTTTGGTCAGATCTTCCGCTTTGTGGGCAGGCAGCATTGATACGGCATAATTTTGGCTGGGATTCGGGTTCTGTACATTCATCAGGACGACTCCAGAGGTTCTCGGGCGAAATGCCTTGGTCTGTTCGCATTACTGTTTTCTGGCTGACCCTGATGGGTTGGCTGCTATACTGGCGCTTAATCTGATTAAATTAGTCAGGTATGTCAAGGCCCGTTTCCAATAATTCCCAAGCCCAGTGTGATTGTGCCGCGATATCAATCAGGATACGTCTTGGCCCGAGCAAAATTTTTCGAGGACTCTGATGACTGCAACAATCATGTTCGATCTGGACGGTACACTTGTCGACAGCCTGCCGGACATTGCGGCAGCCGCGAACAGGATGTTGCACGATGTTGGTGTCGAACCCCTACCGCAGGATCGTATCAAGCAATTTGTGGGCAAGGGCCTGCCCATCCTTGTGGAACGCGTAATACGCCATTGCGGGTTACCGATGGAGGAGCACGCCGATCTTACCGAACGAACCCTGGCGCACTATAACGCCGCCTCAAGCGATAGAACCGTCGCATATCCCGGGGTACTGGAAGCCCTTGGTCAACTGCGCGACATGGGTTGTGTCATGGGAGTCTGTACCAACAAACCAGAAGGTCCGGCGCGCCACGTGCTGGATGCAATGGGGCTGGCCCCCCATTTTGATACTGTCATAGGTGGGGACAGCCTGCGCACTCGAAAACCGGACCCCGCGCATCTTGAGGCCAGCTTTGCGGCGGTCACCTCTGCCGGCCCGAGGATATTTGTCGGCGACAGCGAAGTGGATGCCGAAACCGCCCAGCGTGCGCAGGTGCCGTTTTTGTTGTTTACCGAGGGGTATCGCAAATCTCCGATCTCCGAGATTCCGCATAGCGCAAACTATAGCGACTCATTGGAACTACCGGCGCTTGTTACCCAAATCCTCGCGTCGGCGAAGTAAACGTACATGCGTTGTTCGAGGGGATATCGAAACGGGTCTCGGCCGGTAACTGAGGGGCTGGCCGAGGGGGTAAGTAGCCAACCCCTCATAGGGGAAAAGTGATATCGTCCGTATGACCCGTTCGATGAAATACAATTAACCAATCCCTTCGAAACGGGATATAGGGGGTTTCCCGTAGCCCCTCGGATAGCGCTGAAATCAAAGGTTATTTTTTTGCTCACGCGCCTTGACTGGTCAATATAAAGGGCTGGATGCCTGTTGCATGACCTGTCCAAGCCGTCTTAAACCGTGACACCTTGTAAAACCTGGTTGCGGGAAAGCTCGGATTTGCTACCGGACATCAGAATTTCCCCGCGGCGCAGAACAACAAACTGATCGGCAAGCTCATAGGCAAAGTCAAAATACTGCTCGACCAGTATGATGGCCATGTCACCGCGGGATTTCAGATGACGGATCACCTCACCGATCTGTTGAATTATGTTCGGCTGGATACCCTCTGTCGGTTCGTCCAACAGCAACAGCCTCGGTTTGGTGATCAAAGCCCGCGCAATTGCCAGTTGCTGTTGCTGACCCCCTGACAGGTCCCCGCCGCGCCTGTTTTGCATCGTCTTGAGTACGGGAAAAAGTTCAAATATCTCGGAGGGAATGACATGCTCATTGGTTGGCAAGCAGGCATAGCCGGTTTCAAGGTTCTCGCGCACGGTCAGGAGTGGGAATATCTCGCGCCCCTGCGGGACATAGGCCACCCCCTTCCATGCCATTTTATGCGCGGAAAGAACGCCCAACTCCTCGCCATCCAAGCTCAGTTTGCCTCCGGATCGTGGATGGGTGCCAGAAATCGCTTTGATCAGGCTGGTCTTGCCGACGCCATTGGTGCCCATCACGCAAGTCACCTCGCCCATCGCGGCTTGCATAGAGATACCATAAAGGATTTGCGAATGCCCATAATGCAGGGTCAGATCGGTCAGTCTCAGCATCGCTCAGCGCCCCAGATAGACGTCAATGACGTCCTGGTTTGATGTCACGTGGTCCAGTGAGCCCTCGGCCAGTACCGAACCTTCATGCAGCACCGTAACCTTGCAGTTCAGACGGCGGACAAACTCCATATCATGCTCGACGACCACCACGGCACGCGTCTTGGCCGCCTGCACTAACAGATCGTTGGTATGTTCGCGCTCTTGTGGGGTCATTCCCGCCGCGGGTTCGTCGACAAGTAACAAACGTGGCTCCTGAGCCAGCAACATGCCGATCTCAAGCCATTGCTTCTGGCCATGGCTCAACTCGCCGGATTTACGTTTCAGTTCATCCTTCAGTCCGATTTCGGTTGCCAAAGCTTGGACCTTTTCAAGGTTCTGGGCCGAGGGGCGGTAAAACAACACGCCCAACCAGCTGCGGTTGTTTTTTAGAGCCATCAAGAGGTTTTCCTGAACAGTCTGATCTTCGAACACCGTGGGTTTCTGGAACTTCCGCCCAATTCCCTCTTGCGCGATCCTGGCTTCACTCATGCGCAGCAGGGACACGGACTTTTCACCCCATATCACACGGCCCTCGTCAGGCCGGGTCTTACCGGTGACAATATCCATGAAGGTCGTCTTGCCCGCTCCGTTTGGGCCAATGACGGCGCGCAGTTCGGCCGGGCCGATTTGGAAGGACAGGTTGTTGATCGCGCGGAATCCGTCAAAGGTGACCGACACGCCGCTGACCTCTAACAAGGTGCTCACTCGGTGGCCTCCTTCTCGCGCAGCGCTCCATCATCGGGACCCAGATTGGCCCCGTGTCGATCTGGGTGGCGGCGATTTGTCCAAAGATCGAACAACCCGCCGATCCCCTGCGGCGTGAACAGCGTGACCAGTACAAAAGAAACGCCCAACAAGACCTGCCACCAGTCGACCCATTTGATTGTGTAGAATCCCAATGAAATGTCCGGGGCCTGCCCACCCGTGAACCACGTGCTCAAAAGGCTCACGAAGGCCGCACCGATCACCGCACCGTACAAGCGACCGCGCCCGCCGATGGCAACCCAAACGGCAAGGTAAATCGAAGCAATCGGGGCCATTTCTTCTGGATTGATAATGCCCGCCTGCGGATAATACAGCGCCCCCGCAATCGCTGCTATACAGGCGGTCAATGTAAAAACGGCCAGTTTGTAGAGCTCAACCGAATAGCCAAGGAACCGCACCCGTGCTTCATTGTCGCGAATACCGCGTATGACCGACCCGAATTTGCCCGAAACCACCCATGCGGCCAGCATGTACCCCAGCCCCAAAGCCAAGGCCGAGCCCCAAAGGAACCACACCGACACCACATCTTGCGACGCCGTAACCCCCGGCAGGTTTTGAAGGCCTGACAGGCCATTGTTCCCGCGCAAGCCGCTGTCGTTCTGGAACAGATACAGCGCCAGTGCCAGCGTCATCGCTTGTGTCAGGATGGAAAGGTAAACACCTGTCACGCGACTGCGAAAGGCCAGCCAGCCGAATACCAACGCCAGCACCCCCGGCACCAGAACCACCAGCGCAAGTTGCAGGACCAGACTGTTCGAAAAAGCCCAGATCAGCGGAAATTCAGATGACCCGACCACACCAAAAATCTGTGTGCCAATCGCATCCACGACCTCAGCCGACGTCGGTGGGATTTCGGACTGTGCAAGCGAGTCGACAACAATAAGCCGCGTCCGCTCGTACATCAGCCACATACCGATCATGTAGCCGCCCAGCCCAAAGAATGCGAAATGACCCAATGACAAAATACCGGTGTATCCCCAGATCAGATCCATTGCCACGGCGATAAGGCACAGGCACAAGGTCTTGCCCAGCGTCTTGACGAAACTGGTCGAGATCACGCCGATCCCGAACCCTTCGGACAGAACCGTCACGCCCAGCGTGAACAGCGACAGGATAGCCAGAAAGGCCAGCACGGATGGATTCTTGGCGACAAAACTACGCTCCATGGTTCAATCCCCTGCCGCGCGGCCTTTAAGGGCTATGATGCCCCTTGGCCGGAACTGAATGAAAATAATGATGAAAATGATCATGTAGGTCTGCGCCGCGAGGGTGTTCGACGGGTTCATCCATTCAATTCCCTTTTGCAGAAATCCGATCATACCGGCCCCTGCCAGTGCGCCCCAGATGTTGCCGACACCGCCAACAACCACGGTCATGAAGCTCTGAACGATGTAGTCGCTGCCCAGATCAGACGTGACCTTGGCAAAAAGGCCGATTGCGACCCCTGCGATCCCGGCAATTCCAGACCCAAGCCCGAAGGTCAGCATATTCACGCGTTCTGGATTGATCCCCATTGACCCCGCCATGCGGGGGTTCTGCGTCACCGCCCGCATCTCGAGCCCCAGTCGTGTACGGTTCATGATGTAAAGGAACAGCCCCAGAAAGATCATCGCCAGAACGAAGATCGCGATGCGAATGTAGCTGATCGAAACCACATCGTTCAGCACCCACGCCCCGTCCAGCCAGCCGGGCGCGGTCAGCGGTCGCGCCTGCGTGCCAAAGATGTTCTTGGCCAACTGCTGCAGCGCAATCGAGATGCCGAAAGTCGCCAGCAGGGTCTCAAGCGGGCGGGCATAGAGCCAACGGATAACAAGCCGCTCCATCGCGACACCCATAGCAAAGGTCACGGCGAAGGCCATCGGGATGGCGACAACAATCGAAAGCGTGTGATCGGGAATGAACTGCTGCACCACGTACCCGGTGTAGGCGCCCATCATGATGAATTCGCCATGGGCCATGTTGATCACACCCATCACGCCAAAAGTGATAGCCAAACCGATAGCGGCAAGGAAATAGATCGAGGCCAGAGAGATCGCGTCCAGTGTCAGGTCAAGGGTCTGGTTCACCCCGACCTTCAACCCAATTGTCTCCAATGCCAGTACGGCGGCTGCGGTCACTTCGGGCGATGGCTCGGCATAGGTCTCAAAGAACACGTGCGCACCCACCGCCGCGTCAATATCAGTCTGCGTGATCAGTGCGGGAACGGCTCCGACGTCGGCCAGGGCCGCGTAGGCTGTGGCCCGCGCCTCTTCCGTGTCCAACTGAGCAACCGGAACGCCGCCTACGCGGCCACCTTCGATATTATCCGCCAGCGCGGTCCGGATTTCATCAGAGAGCACAAGGGGTGATGCAAGACTGTTTGCAACCAAAAGCTCATACGCCTCAGCCTTGGAAAAGTCCGCAGATCCAGGATCAAGCACAGCGGCCAGATTGACATCTTCCGGCACCTTTTTTGCGGCTTTGCGTGTGGTCACGACCAGCGGGTTCAGCGCTGCACGCACGTCAACGCCAAGGTCATCGGACATGTCCTGAATCGCAGACACGCGGACGGCGGTATCCGTGCCGTAGCCAATGGTCAGCAAACGCTCCAGACGCTGTTTCTGTGCCTTCAGCTCAGCATCTGTTTCATCTGGAATAGAAGCCCGCAAGGGATCCAACAAGTCACCTTCGGGGTTGCGTTGAATAGACTGAAGCGCCGCGGCGCGTTTGGCGCGGCTGGGGTCGGTCAGCTGAAACTGTACCAGTGCAGTGGCAATCATCGCGCGGACGCCGCTATTAGGCTTCAGTTGTTTCAGTTCGGATCTTTCAAATGTGCCAACAACCTCTTCGGTGTCGAAATCGGTCAACACTTGAGACCGCCCCTCACCTTCTTTTCCAGCAAAGAAGAGACCGTCAGATTCGCGCATCCACATGTCTTTCGCGGTCCAGGTCTCAAGCATGGTTTGGGCTTGCGGCAGACCGCTGGCGACAATCGCGTCAATTGCCGGCTTGATCGTTTTACGGGAGCTTTTGGCGATCGTTGCCTGATGCTCTTGCAGGATCGGCTGCAAGCCTGCGTCCTGCGCACTGGCCGTCAGGCAGGTGCAAATGAAAACCAGACCCGCAAGGAATAGTCGTAGCATATGGTGAAACCCAAGTGTCTTGCTGCAAGGCGGGCAATGGCACCCGCCTTGCAGAGTGCTCAGTAATTCGACAAGGTTTGAACGCAGGTTTCGGTTTCGGTGTTGTACATTCCGCAGCCAAGGTTCTGCCAATCCGATTTCAGGACGGCTGATTCCGGCAGGTAGTCGGTCCAGGCATCGCCGGGCACAACATCCGTTTCGCTGATGATATCGAACTGGCCATCTTCCTGGATCTCTCCGATCAGAACCGGTTTTGCCAGATGATGGTTCGGCAGCATGACGGCGGTTCCGCCGGTCAGGTTCGGAAACTCTTGCCCGTACATCGCGGCGCGCACGGCATCAACATCGGTCGAGCCTGCCTGGGTCGCAGCGTTTACCCACATGTTGAAACCGATGTAATGGGCCTCCATGGGATCATTGGTTACGCGATCTTCGCCCATGGTGGCTTTCCACGTCTCAACAAACTCTGCATTTGCTTCGGTATCCGCGGACTGAAAATAGTTCCACGCCGCCAGATGGCCCACCAGGTTCGTCGTATCCAGTCCGGACAATTCCTCTTCACCGACCGAGAAAGCCACCACCGGGATGTCATCCGCGGAAACGCCGGCTGCAGCCAACTCTTTGTAGAAACCGATATTGGCATCCCCGTTGATGGTCGAGATCACGCCAACCTTTTTGCCATCTTCGCCCAGCGCAACGACGTCAGCCACAATCTTGGACCAGTCGGAATGTCCAAAAGGCGTGTAGTTCACAAAGATATCTTCTTCTGCGATGCCCTTTTGCTTAAGGTAGCTTTCCAGAATGTTGTTGGTGGTCCTGGGGTAGACGTAGTCCGTGCCGAGCAGAGCAAATTTCTCGACCCCCAGTTCCTCCAGGAAATAATCCGTGGCAGGGATCGCCTGCTGGTTTGGTGCAGCACCTGTGTAGAATACATTTTTCGAGCTTTCCTCGCCTTCATACTGCACGGGGTAAAACAGCAGGCCGTTCAATTCTTCGATGACGGGCAATACCGATTTACGGCTGACCGAGGTCCAATTGCCAAAGATCACGTCGACCTCGTGCACTGTCAGCAACTCACGCGCTTTTTCCGCGAACAACGGCCAATCCGAGGCCGGGTCGACCACAACGGCCTCAAGTTGTTTACCCAACAGGCCGCCTTTGGCGTTTTGCTGATCTATCAGCATCAGCATGGTGTCCTTCAGCGTGGTCTCTGAGATGGCCATGGTGCCAGACAGAGAATGCAATACACCGACCTTGATTGTGTCTTCTTCCGACAATGCCGCCGTCGCAATGGCGGCACAGACCGCTGATCCGACGAGTGTGGATGTGAGAAATTTCATGTAATCCTCCTGGCAGGGTCGCAGGAGAGGGCTTGCGCTCAAGCGCGCTCTTCTTCTACCTGATCCCCGCAACTGTTGTTGCGTTCCGTGTGGCGGTTGTGTTCGAGGTCCAAATCGCGCAGCCGTCACACACCCCCGGGCCATGTCCACGGCGGGCACCCACACGGTTTCTGCATCGCAGCGAAGTAAGCAAACCACCTGACATATCAATTTGCGGTTTTGGCTTCGTCTGCTTATTTTTTGGACCAACTTCCACGCACGCGTCTAAAATTTAATCATACCAGCGGGAAATCCCATTTGCCTCTGCGTTGCAGAATAGAGTTCAGAGGCTTCACCGGCGAAACAAGAGGCGAAACTCTTGTACCGCAGGTCTGCTATCACCCACCTTGCCTCGATATTGCCCCACCAGGGTATTTCGCCCCCGCGTGCCCACGGTAAGATTCGGCTGAGCACAAAAAAACTGGGCAAGAAGACGGTTTTGGATGGGTTTCGCCAGTCAGGCTCATTCAAGTGCCTGTTTCCGCGCAGCGACGAACACGGGCTGGATGCGGTTCTGCTGAACACTGCAGGCGGAATCACCGGCGGGGACGTGTTTCGATTCAGCGGTGCTGCCGCTGAGGGTACGACCCTAACTTTGACGACCCAAGCCTGCGAGCGGGCTTACAGGGCACAGCCAGGCCTATCTGGACAGGTCATCAACCGACTGCGAGTAGACTCAGATGCACGGCTGAACTGGTTGCCGCAGGAAACCATCTTGTTCAACGGCAGCGCGCTAAATCGACGCCTGATCATTGAGCTTGCCCCAACTGCCTCCGCACTGATGGTTGAACCGCTCGTTTTCGGACGCGCTGCTATGGGCGAGACGCTTGCCGATATTCGCCTTCACGACCGGATCGAGATTCGGCGCAACGGCCTTCCTGTTTTCCTGGACGCCACCCGTTTCGCGGGCGACCTTACCGCGCATCTGTCCAAACCACACATTGCCGAAGGTGCCGGTGCTACGGCGCTCGTCGTCTTCGCCTCGCCCACGGCTACCGGTCATCTGCGCGCGGTTCGGCAGATGTTGCCTGTTAACGCTGGCGCAACTTTGATCCAAGACGACCTGCTTGTGGTCCGGATGCTGGCAGAAAACAGCTTTGCCCTGCGCCAGGCGCTGATGCCGGTTTTGCACCACCTTAACAGCTCTACGCTGCCTCGATGCTGGATGATCTAAAATGAACCTGACCCCCCGCGAAAAAGATAAATTGATGGTCGCTATGGCTGCGGAGGTTGCCCGTAAGCGGCTGGCCCGTGGCGTCAAGCTGAACCATCCCGAAGCGATTGCTCTGATCACCGACGCCGTGGTCGAAGGCGCGCGTGACGGGCGTTCGGTCGCTGACATGATGCAAGCCGGGGCCGAAGTAATTACCCGCGCGCAATGCATGCAGGGCGTGCCCGAGATGATTCACGAGGTCCAGGTCGAGGCCACGTTTCCCGACGGCACCAAGCTGGTGACCGTCCACAACCCCATTCGCTGAAAAGGAATCCCGAAATGACCCGCATGTTGTTCCCTGCCCTGATCCTGGCTGGCCCTGCGACGGCTCATACCGATACGCATATACATGCGCATGGGTCTGACTATGGCACATTGGGCATCGGCCTTGCGGTGAGCGCCTTGATTGCAGCAGCCTTCGTTTTGAAGCTGCCAAAATGATCCCAGGAGAGCTTTTCCCAGCCAAGGGCGAAATCACCCTGAATGCGGATGCGGTCAGGGTCACCTTGATGGTTGCCAACACCGGCGACCGACCGGTGCAGGTGGGGTCGCATTTTCACTTTGCCGAGGCCAATCCGGCGTTGGAGTTCGACCGTGTTGCGGCCTACGGCCTGCGTCTGGACATCGCGCCCGGCACCGCCGTACGCTTTGAACCCGGCCAAGCCCGCGAAGTTTCGCTGATCCCGATAGGCGGGGCACGCAAGATTTATGGGTTCAATCAAAAGGTCATGGGGCCGCTCTGATGCCAGCACAAATCAAACGCTCTGACTATGCCGCAATGTTCGGCCCCACCACCGGCGACAAGCTGCGACTAGCCGATACCGATTTGATTATCGAGGTCGAGCGCGACCTGACCACCTATGGTGAAGAGGTCAAGTTTGGCGGCGGTAAGGTGATCCGCGATGGGATGGGGCAATCGCAGGCGACGCGTACTGAGGGGGCTGTGGATACGGTGATCACCAATGCCCTGATCGTGGATCATACCGGCATCTATAAGGCCGATGTGGGCCTGAAAGACGGGCGCATAGCCAAGATTGGCAAGGCCGGAAACCCCGATACGCAGCCAGGCGTCGACATCATCATCGGCCCCGGCACCGAGGCCATAGCTGGCGAAGGGCGTATCCTGACTGCGGGCGGCTTCGACAGCCATATCCACTTCATCTGCCCACAACAGATCGAAGATGCGCTACATTCCGGCCTGACCACCATGCTGGGTGGTGGCACCGGCCCTGCACATGGAACGCTGGCCACCACCTGCACCCCTGGCCCCTGGCATATAGGGCGCATGTTGCAGGCGGCCGATGCCTTTCCGATGAATCTGGCCTTTGCGGGCAAAGGCAACGCCTCGCTGCCCGCTGCGCTGGAAGAACAGGTCAAGGCCGGAGCTTGCGCCCTCAAGCTGCACGAGGATTGGGGCACTGCCCCTGCCGCCATCGACTGCTGCCTCTCGGTCGCTGACGCGATGGATGTGCAGGTTATGATCCATACCGACACACTTAATGAATCCGGTTTCGTCGAAAACACTGTGGCCGCCATGAAAGGCCGCACGATTCACGCTTTCCACACCGAAGGCGCAGGCGGGGGCCACGCGCCGGACATCATCAAGATTTGCGGCGAGACCCACGTTCTGCCTTCATCCACCAACCCGACGCGTCCCTTCACCGTAAACACGGTCGAGGAGCATCTGGACATGCTGATGGTCTGCCATCACCTCGACAAATCCATCCCCGAGGACGTGGCCTTTGCCGAAAGCCGCATCCGGCGTGAGACCATCGCAGCCGAGGACATCCTGCACGACATGGGTGCCTTTTCGATCATCGCAAGCGACAGCCAGGCCATGGGTCGGGTCGGAGAGGTTTTGATCCGCACCTGGCAAACCGCCGACAAGATGAAGAAGCAGCGCGGGCGGTTGGCTGAGGAAACCGGCGACAACGACAACCTGAGGGTTCGTAGATACATCGCCAAATACACGATCAACCCGGCAATTGCCCACGGGTTGAGCCACCAGATCGGAAGTGTTGAAGAAGGCAAACGTGCCGATTTGGTGCTGTGGAACCCGGCCTTTTTCGGCGTAAAGCCCGAGATGGTTCTGTTGGGTGGTACCATCGCCTGTGCGCAGATGGGTGATCCGAATGCGTCAATCCCCACGCCGCAACCCGTTTACAGCCGCCCGATGTTCGGCGCCTATGGCCGCTCGGTCGAGCAGTCAGCGATCACTTTTGTCTCTGCCGCCGCGCAGGCAGATGGGATTGGTGATAAACTAGGATTGGCGAAACAAACCGTCGCCGTGCTCAACACGCGTACTATCGGCAAGCGCGACCTGATGCTGAACGATGCGACGCCCCAAATCGATGTCGACCCCGAAACCTACGAAGTGCGCGCCGATGGCGAATTGTTGACTTGCCAACCCGCCGAAGTGCTGCCGATGGCGCAACGCTATTTCATGTTCTGAGATTTAAGGAGGCCCAGATGACCACCGCGATCAAAACTGCTCGCATCTATCACGATCACCACCACGCTCAGGCCCATGCTCAGGTCTCACTGGACTATGACGGGCGTTTTCTACGCCGCAAGATGCTGGCCACAGATGACGGCGAATCCTTTCTGGTCGATCTGGCGCAGACAAAGTCGTTAGACCACGGCGGCGTTCTGGTTCTGGAAGACGGGCGCGAGATCGAGATTGTCGCCGCGCCCGAAGACCTGCTGGAAGTGACCGGAGATAATCTATTGCGCCTTGCCTGGCATATCGGCAATCGCCACACGCCCTGTCAGATCGAAGGTAACCGCCTGCTGATCCAGCACGATCACGTCATCCGCGATATGCTTGAAAAGCTGGGTGCAAGTATTCGGGAAACCGTTGAACCTTTTACCCCTGAAGGCGGCGCATATGGCCACGGCAGGACGCATGGCCATTCCCACTAACGCGGATATCCTGACCCTGACACAATGGCTGTCCCCTGCCTATCCGGTGGGCGGGTTTGCGTATTCACACGGGTTGGAATGGGCGATTGAATGCGGCGCTGTGGGTACCGTCGCAGAGGTCGGCAGTTGGATCACAGACGTGATCCAACACGGATCAGGCCACAGCGATTGTGTGTTCCTTGCAGCCGCCTACCGGGCAGAAACACCAGAGAAGCTTGCCGAAATCGACCGAACGGCGCGCGCCTTCTGCGCCTCTTCAGAACGGTTGTCCGAGACTGTTTTGCTGGGCGACGCTTTCTGTACCGTCACCTCGGATGTGTGGGCGCTGGACCTTAGGAAGCTGACCTACCCGGTCGCCATCGGCCATGCTGCTGCGGCAAGGAAACTGCCCCTTGGCCTGACGGCGCAAATGTTTCTGCAGGCTTTCCTCGCCAACCTTGTCGCATGCGCAACCCGGTTGGTGCCTTTGGGGCAAACGGATGCGCAGCGGCTGATCCGTGACCTGACCCCCATGTACCAGCGGATAGCGAACGATGCGATTGAAACCGGTCTGAACGAACTGACTTCAACCGCGTTCCTATCGGACATCGCGTCGATGAAACACGAAACCCAATATTCAAGGATATTCCGAACATGAGCAGTATGAACGGCCCTCTGCGCGTGGGCATCGGTGGACCTGTGGGCGCTGGCAAGACAACACTGACCGCTGCGTTGTCCGAGGCATTACGAGACAAAGTCTCGGTCGGCGTGATCACCAATGACATTTACACGCAGGAAGATGCCGAAGCGCTAATGCGGATGCAGGTTCTGCCGCAGGACCGGATTATCGGCGTCGAAACTGGTGGCTGCCCACATACGGCCATCCGCGAGGATGCGTCGATCAATCTGGCAGCCGTGGCCGAGATGCAGGCCCGCCATCCCGATGTTGAGGTGGTATTGATAGAAAGCGGCGGCGACAACCTGTCCGCCACGTTCAGCCCGGAACTGGCAGATGTGACGCTTTATGTGATCGACGTGGCAGCGGGCGAGGAAATCCCCCGCAAGGGCGGCCCGGCGATCACGAAATCCGACATATTGATTATTAACAAGACTGATCTTGCCCCGCATGTCGGTGCCTCGCTTGAGGTGATGGACCGCGATGCGACGCGCATGCGCAACGGTCGGCCCTTTGTTTTCTCATCCTTGCGGCAAAGAAAAGGCATTGATGAGATCGTGGACATTCTGGCACGGATCGGGGGGCTTGAGATCGCGCAAAGGGCGACCTCGGGCGCTGCCTAGTTGCCCCTGCATGACACGCTGAAGGATACAGCGACACGCGCCAAGTTGGCTTCTTTCCGGTCATCGCTGCATCCCTGATGGGCAAGTCCTTTCATAAATTCTCACTGCTTGCATATTCACAGTTTCATAGGGCTTGTATATTTATGTACGGATGTACATATAGTCGCCATGACACGCATCGGCCGACCCAGATCATTTGACGAAAAGACCGCTCTGACCGCGGCTATGAATGCCTTTTGGGCAGGCGGCTATAGCGGGACAACTTATCTTGACCTTGAAAAAGCAACGGGCCTCAGACGGCAGAGCTTGACCTATGCTTTTGGAGAAAAGCAAGATCTGTTCCGCCGCGCCCTATCATTGTATATTGACCAACGTGTTGCCAAAGCCACTGAGTTGCTTGCGTCAGATGCGCCGTTCAAAGACAACCTGCGCGCACTTCTAAAGGCTTGGGAAGAGGACGCGTCATCGGGCAACGGCCGCGGATGCCTGTTGGTTCGCTCTACGGCTGAGGTCGGCGCAGATGCACATATGATGTCAGAGTTGCAACGCGGGGACACCATGCTGTTGCACGCTCTTACGCAAGCTTTCCGTCGGGCAAAAAACAACAGAGAGCTGACGTCTGAGACGCCGCCAGACGCACTCGCCCGGCTTGTCATTTCGGTTGGTAACGGCGCAATGATCCAAGCCGTTGCGCGCAAGAATCCAAAGATATCACAAACCGCACACGAGGCGCTTCTGTCACTTATCACCTAGTCATGCCTTGACTGCCACCAGTCGAGGTCAACATCACTCGGGCAATTTATGTTTGCTTGTTCATAATCTTTCGGGTTCCGGTCTCGATTGATTTTCTGGCACCCGCCACCACCTACCGGATTGGAGAAAACGAATGTCAACTTTCACCCACCACTCGATCGAAACCGCCCCGGAGGCGGCAAAACCGATGCTTCAGCAAGCTGTTAAGGACTATGGCATGCTGCCCGGTCTCTATCAGGTGATGTCGTCGTCACCGGAACTGCTGGAGAGCTATTTCAAACTGCACGAACTGTTCGAGCGCACAGCGCTTTCCGTGGTTGAACGCAATGTCGTTTGGCTTACGATCAATGTTGAACATGCCTGCCACTACTGTGTTCCGGCACATACTGCGATCGCAAAGATGCAAGGTGTCGATGACGCCATCATCTCAGCACTTCGTGACGAGCGCCCCCTTGAGGATTCCCGATTGGAAGCCTTGCGCCAGTTCACTCTGACCCTTGTACGCGGGCGTGGAAATGCCCCCAAAGAGGACGTGGATGCCTTTCTCGCTGCCGGCTTCGAACCAAGAGCTATTTTGGACATCCTCGTTGGTCTGGCACAGAAGGTTCTGTCAAACTATACTAACCATCTTGCTGAGACACCTGTTGATGAACCGTTTAAGCCATTTGCCTGGCACAAAGTCGAAACCGCGGCCGCATAAGCGATCACTGTTCTCCAGACGGCCTCGCGGCGAAGTGCGGGGCCACCTTTTTCAATCTTAGGAAGCCAACAATGCTGCTCGACACCCCCATTTGCGATTTTGGATGGAAGGCGCCTGACTTCACCTTGCGCGATCCGGATGGCCATTCATACACCATGTCAGATCATTTAGGAGAAAACGGCCTGCTGGTTGCCTTTCTCTGCAACCATTGCCCATATGTCCAGGCCATCGCGGACCGTTTAGCGGAAGACACCAGCACTTTGCTTGACGAAGGCATTGGTGTTCTTGGTGTCATGTCTAATGACTACCGAGCCGTACCAACGGACGGACCCGCATACATGCGGTCATTCGCGGCCCGGTCAGGCTGGCGTTTTCCGTATCTGATCGACGAAGACCAGTCCGTTGGCAAGGCTTGGGGTGCGGTTTGCACGCCAGATTTCTTCGGATTAAACGCTAATGGTGAACTGCAATATCGTGGTCGATTGGACAACACCCGGCTAGACTCAGGTTCGAACCGCACTCGGGAACTTGTGGACGCGATGCGACTTATTTCACAAAGCGGTCACGGACCGGAAAAACAAATGCCATCCATGGGATGTTCAATCAAGTGGCGAAAGATGTGATGCATTGTTCACCACTGGATGCCCGCGCGCCGACTAGCGCCTTGCTGACCCTGCCTTAGACGCCTCGTCGCGCGAAAGTAGTGGTTCAGTGTCGGGCCAGTCTTCAATTCTGCGGGCGGAGCCGAAGGGTGCGATATCACGCTGCAGTCGCCTCGGTTTGGTCTCCTGTGCGGTTCACATCTGTATTGGGGAAGAACTCTGCCCAAACATGCCAGAACAGGCCGGGGCGCAATGTCTCAACCCGCGTCAACTGCCCTTGATCGGAATTTCCCCAAAAATCGCATCGTGAAACCTTTTGACCGCTGTTATTGTACCAGACGCCCAGACTTTCAAATTTGGGATCTATCTGAACGACCAAATCGCGACCACCCACCGTTGCATTAACCAGCCAGTCGTTTTCGATTATGAAATCCTCAGTCCAACAAACGGCCTCATTTCCCACGGTAACGCCCCAGACATAGGTCTTGTTGGGCAAACGGTGGTCCGGCGGACGGGTCATGTTGTCCATCACAGGGGCAGCGTGTTGATGCTGCTGGGCAATCCCCGAGCCAAAGGCGATACCTGTGGCAAGGTCAAGCAGTCTCAGGACCGGGTTAGGTGACGGCTTGTTCAGAAAAACCTCGCCGTCCGGATAGGCTTTCTGGAAAGCGCGGAAGGTCATGCGAAATGTGGGCCAGGGCTGCATGGCCATCTCAGGCCGCAACGGGCAGGCCGGGCCATCCGTACTGGTATCAAGATCGGAGGCTTGGAAACCATAGATCTGTTGGATTGGCTCGTTCGTGTCATTGTCCCGCAGGATAAGGTTGTTTCCGTGCTGGGCCAGAACCTCCAGGCGAAGACGTTTTCCCGCGATTGAGGGGCGGTACCCTTGTCCAAGATTTGCCATGGCGCAGTACGTCATGATGATGTCCTCACCGCCAAGGCCTTTGTCATCACCGGCCAAATGCGGGTGCATGATCTGCGCGTCAGCATGGGCGCGCGCGTGGCCGTTGTTTTCGATCACAATGACACTTGCAGACGGGTTGATGTAATCCTGCGCCTCGGCGTTTGAGTAGTACTCTGCCCGGTTCATTTGATTGCGCAGCCCCATGTGAACCCAGACATAGGGAAAGCCGTAACATAAGACGACAAGGATCAAACTGACCAACCAAATCCACCTTGGTCCGCCGCCAAATCCGAAATGCGCGATGGTCGCAACAAGAAACGCTGTCAGTCCGATACCGACCAGCTTGTATTCATTGCGGATGAAACGATCCATATTCTCTCGTTTCACCTTCAGGAACATCTGGGTCACGTCACCAAGGTCACGGAAATAGATAAAGCCGATGACCAAGGCTGGCACAAGACCAGCAAAAAAAACGATGTTCCCCAACATGGCAATCTGTCCTGTTTTTACCTTTGAAAATTACTGCTCACCACTCTGAGATTGGCACGACGAAGGTGGCTATTGCTGAACGCTGGCGCGTTTGACACGCCACGCATCCACCGCAGCGGCAGTTTCCGGGCGGATGTTTTCCACCCCTTCATAAGGTGTACCAACGGCCGGAGCGGTATCAGGGTACAACTCTTTGCGGGCCAGATGCCGCCGCAAGATGCGGACAAACTCCTGACCGCCCCATGCACCGACCTCGGTCGAGACTGGATATTTCTCATGCGTGTCACGGAAGAGATCAAAGAAGTCTGCGACTATCGGGTTCTCGCCCTCACCGGGCAGGTTCAACTTCAGCTTATCCTTAACAATCGCCTTGGGGCTGGCGACCGAATAGATGATCACGTGATCCCGGCGGCCTTTTTGTTCATCCTCGAAGAGGATCGAAGCAGACTGGTCCACACCGTCCACCAGACGGTCACGCGGGATGAACTGATCTGCTCCGGCAAATCTTGCCAAGGTCGTGTAAAGGTCAGTGACATGAATGATGTTGCTGATCATCGAATCCGCTTCGATGACGCCCGGCCATCTGATGAAAGCGTCCACCCTGACGCCTCCTTCCAGCGTATCACCTTTTCCCCCACGGAAAATCATGGGCGTAAACCCGGACTGGGGCGAATACTTGGTGAAATGCCCATTGTCCCCCATCAAGACAACGATGGTGTTATCCGCAACATTTAACTCTTCCATCCGGGTGAAAATGTCGCCCAGCCATTGGTCGAGCAATTGTAGCTTGTCCGCGTACAGGCCGCCGTTGGGGCTTTCTGCACCTGTCCTTCCAGCACGCGTGTTATGGAGAGGGATCATTGGCCAGTATTGCAAAAAGAATGGGGCATCGCCTGCGGCCAGGCGCTTAAGCTCTTCAAGGGTCTTTTCCTGGAAAGCCAGGTTCATTTCGTCGTATTTTGCAGCATTCCATCGTTCGCCTGACTGCATCCGTATCTCGCGGATCGGACCGCCGGCCTCACCTTCGATAACTGTCATCATCGCCGACGCGTCTGGACGGAACAAATCGTCGAGTGTGTAGGCGGCATCGAAATCAGATATACCGACAGAGACCTGTTCGCGTATCGCATCGTCATTGAAGATCGTGAGTTGACCCTGCTGGTGGACGGCATGTTGGGCATAGTCGAAACCCTGGTTCATAGCCCAGCTCTCGGCGATGTCGCCCATATGCCACTTGCCAATATGCGAGGTGGCATACCCTGCCTCTTTCAGCACTTCCGGAAGGATGACTTCGTTCCCGGGCAATCCGAACCCTGCGATGTCTACGGTTGTGTCTCCCATGCCCATTCGGACCGGGAGGCGGCCGGTCATTTGCGCCACGCGGGTGGGCGTGCACGAGGGTTCAGTGTACATCCGAACCATTCGCATGGCTTCGTCAGAGAAGTCGTTGATCCTGGGTGTTTCGATCCCCCGAACTGCATTCAGTTCGGGAATCCCCATGTCGCCGAACCCAAGGTCGTCAATAAGAATTGCCAGGATATTTGGCGGATTGCCATTGTTTGTTTCGCGGAACGCCTGAAGTCTGGCGTCTACAGCCGCATCATCCTCGGCCCATTGTTCAGACAACTGAGAACTCAGAATGTAATATTCCGCATCATGTACGATCGGCGCATCCTGCGCGAATGCCTGACCCGCAAGCAGAGTGAAAGTCGATAAAACTTGAGCACAGCGAACGCGCATGATCTCCCCTTTTCAATCATGTAACTATTAAATTTAGATATCATAATAAGATAACTTAATTGCAGAAGGAAAGGCCTCGGTTTGGTTAACCGTCAGAACGATGATAACTATCGGGCCGTGCTCACAGGAGCGATTTCATCAGAAGCACCCAGTGCTCGGTTTCTGTTTCCCAGCCTTCTTTCAAACAAGGGGCCTGCGCGACTTCGTGGTATCCTTTCCGTTCGTACAGACGCCGCGCACCGATGTTGTCTCCGGCTACGATAACGCTCATTCTGGTTAAGCCCTCAGCCCGCGCGATTTCATCTGCCAGATCCAATAGGCGTGATCCGTAGCCCTGACCGCGATGTTCTGGATAGCAGGCCAGAACGTTCACATACCAGCTTTCGAGCGCCTTGTTCTCTAACTCCTGCAACGGTCGGAACAAGGTTGGAAAATCCTCTCCTATATCCACCGGCGCCGACCCGATTGAGTAGCCGGTCAGACTCGCAACTGCACCAAGCCCCAAGTCCAATACGTAAATCTGACCGTCACGCGCCTTTTCCGCCTGCCTTGCGCGGCCGATCTTCCAGGGGTCTTGGCCATCTTTCGCAAGGCTTGTCCAGATATGGAATGGCAGCCCTTCTCCGGCATAATTCACGAGGTCGGCGAGCTGAGATGCATCCGTTTCCCTGGCCAATCGCAGCGGTGGTTCCAACTCAATCATTCATCCCTCCAGAAATTGGATCGTGGCGTTGGCGTCGGGTCAAGGACCTCCGCCTACGCGGTTCGATCAACGTTAGCGCTTTTCTGAGGCTTTGCGCAGCAGCAGCTTTGTCATCGTCAGACATCACAGAAAGGTCCATGTCCACACTAAAGTGAGGGTGCCGTTCGCGCAGTCGCAACTTGGCCCGGTCCGTTCCTAACGGATCATCAAGAACATGATATGCGGCGACAGGATGGGCGATCCCTTTGACGTCGATTTCACCACGCTCCGAACATTCGATCTTATCCTGTACAAGCGCGAAGGTTTCATAGGAAATCAGAATCTCGCCCGGCGCGGCCAAGGTCTCAAGTCGCGAGGCGATGTTCACAGAGCCTCCAATGATAGTGTAGTCCAGCCGATCTTCGCTTCCAAAATTTCCGACAGTGCAATATCCAGAGTGAATGCCCATTCGAACCTGCAACGGTTTTTCAATGCCGGATTTGCGCCATTGATACTGAAGCTCTTTCATACGGCGTCGCATCTCTATAGCCATCCGAACACAGGCAAGCGCATCCGCTTTGGCGCCACGCGTTTCCGGATCCCCGAAGAAAATAACAATGGCGTCGCCCACATACTTGTCGATCGTGGCCCCGTGCCGCAAAGCAATTTGAGACATTTCCGTCAGGTAGTGGTTTAAAAGCTGTGTCAGATCTTCTGACTCCAAGCGGTCGGCAGTTTCCGTGAACCCCACGATATCAGAAAAGAAGATTGTCAGCTTCTTGCGACTGCTCGCAAGCTTGACTTCCTGCTTGCCCGTGAAGATCAGATCGTAGACTTGAGGCGAGAGGTACTTGGCCAATTGGCTAGCCAGACCCTCTAATGCCGCAGTCTTTTGGGCCAATTCGGATTCGCGGTGATCAATGACCTTCATGTAATGTGTCATAGCGCCTGCAATTTCGCCAATCTCGTCGGGTCGGTCATCGGCTACGCCGTGCTGGCGATCCTTGGCGTATTGCCCAAGTGCTTGCCTAAGATTTTCCAGCCGCAAAAACACCCTGTGTCTTAGAATCCAGGCAAAAAGAAATGATCCAGCCAGAAGGATCGTTGCCACTCCCAATATCGCTAATAGCGTGAAGCGCGTTGTTCTGGCGACAAGCCGGATTTGATCCTCAAGTTCTGCACTGGTGCGCCAGAATTCGTTGCTGACACTGCTGAGCAGCCTGTTCGCGATCAAAGAGCTTTCCTCGACAAGCGCCTTGATCTGAAAACTGTTCGACAACTGAGATGTCTTGGCCTGAAGAATGTCTTCTCGAGCGCGCGACCAACTTGCGACGAGATCACCCGCCGCACCGACCTCAGTTTCACCACTTCGGCCGATATAATAGTCTTCGATATGACGGGCCAAAGCATCGACGCTTGAATCCGCTGACTGCAGATTTTGAGACAGCTTTGCGCGTTCAGCGTCGTTCAGCAACAGCTTGATCTCGGACACCGAGCGCGCTGCCAAATCAAGGGTCGAAGGTGCAATGCCTGGCTTCAAATTCCGCATGTCCGTCAAGTACTGCCCAAATTCGGCGGCATGTCTCTCAAGGTGACGGCGCAATTCGATCTGGTTCTCGACGGTTTCGGCCAGGCGTTCAAGATTTGCCGAAAGCATATCTGCGCTGGATCTGAGTGTGGTGATACGCTCCGCATCGGCGTTCAGCCTCTGCAACTCGTCTATGAGCATTTTCTGCGACGCCTGCTTGTCTTTGATGCGGGCCACGAGTGTGTCGAACTCGGATCGTGTCTGCGCTTGGCTAAGTGCCGGCGAGATGGAACTGGAGGCGGAAGAATCCTGAGATAATTGTGACAGGCGGATCAACACCGGCAGCGATTGGTTCCTTAATTCGTCAAGGTCGCTGCGAACTTCGAACAGACGAAGCGTAATCAGGACCAAACCCAGCCCAAACAGCGCGGAAATGGCAATCAGCACGGTGAACAGCAGCGTCGAAATACGTTGTCGAACGTTGATCTGCTTGGAAGGCTGCGCAATCACCGGACTGGCCTATCGATAAGGCGGGCTGATCATCAATCCACCGTCACGCCACAGCCGATTAAGCCCGCGATCCATTTTCATCGGGCTGCCCTCGCCCAGGTATCTTTCGAAAATCTCGCCATAGTTTCCGGCCCCGGCGATCACATTTCGCGCCCAGTCCTGAGGCAATCCGGCAACCGCTGTTCCTTCGACGTCTTCAAGCCCCAGCAAGCGGCGGATTTCGGGGTCGGTGCTTTCAAGATGCGATGCGAGGTTCGATTGGGAGATACCCTTTTCTTCTGCCAGTATCGTCGCAAAGATCGCCCAGCGAACGATATGAGCCCACTCCATGTCGCGCGTCGAGACGTATGCGACAAGCGGCTCTTTCGAGATGATTTCTTCGTGCAGAACGTAGTTTTCTGGATCACCAAACGCAGTCCCTGTCATCGTTGCCAACGCAAAGCGGTCCGTAGTCAGCAGGTCGCACCGGCGGGCAAAAAACGCATCATTCCTGCCCTGCGAAGATTCGAAAGCCATCACTGACCAGCCAAGCCCATGCTGTGCTATGAAGTCCTCCAGATTTCCGATAGTTGTGGTCGCCCTCGACACGCAGACAGAAGCGTCAGGTACATCTTGCAGGTTGCCGCTGATGGTTCCCCGGTGCGACATGAACCCCTGACCATCGTAGAACAAGACGGCTGCGGGCGTCAGACCAAGTACGAAGTCGCGGGAGAACGTCCACGTGACATTCGAGACGTATATATCAACTTCACCTTCTGCGATGCTCTTCAGACCGGCGCGGATCAGAGTCGGTGACATTTGTACTGCAGCCCGATCGCCGAAGACAGCCAAGGCCGCAATTCTGCAAAACTCGGGGAAAAAGCCTTCGTAACCTTGCGAGCCGATACGCGTATCGCCAACAAGCCTGTTACCGATGGCGCATTTCACGAACCCCCGATCGCGAACCGCGTCAAGAACGCTTTCGTCCGAATGAGCCAGGCCAGCATTCAAGAAAAGGTAAAACAGCGCAGATACTGTCAGGACGACAAATGAAAACATTGGTCCCTCCCTCAGTCGATGGCATTGTATCACGAACAACCGGATTTACGAGTAAGCGGGAAAGCGCTGCTCGATTCTGCCCAACATATGTGAAACGGAGCGTGGAAATCATGAATGCAGTCTCTGGACGAAAGGAATTTGCCAGCCAACTATGCAAGTCCGCAGGAGACCTGGCGCTTACTTACTTTCGGGACCGCGAAAACCTTGTCGTAGACATCAAGGGCGCGCAGGATTGGGTGATTGCTGATCGAGACTACGATACCTGCTGGTTCCGAGACGCTTTGAAAGACAAAGGGATAGTCCCATGCAACCCCGGCGGGACATCGCGTGACAAACCTGTCCGGTACGGTAAACACAGATACAAGCGCCGCAGCCGCATCGAGATCATGTTTGGTCGCTTGAAGGATTGGCTAAGCGTTGCAACACGTTACGACAGATGCCCGAAGGCATTCCTGTCGGCCATTGCGCTCGCAGCCGTGGCTATCTTATGACTCCAAGATTCAATTAGTCTGAAGCTTAGAAAAGGTGATCAATAGTCAGTTCCGAGCTCAAAGCAATTATTGGCGAACGGGATTGTAAGCTGTTTTCAGTTTGGAACCGCGACACTGGACAAATTCGCCTTCGCATAAGAACCTGCTTGCAATCAGAAAACAATGGAGACGTTTGGATGAAACTGATTGCTGGCGCCGCTCTGTCTTTAATTCTTTCAACAACCTCTGTGCTTGCTACGGGTAATGGGGCTTGCGCAACAGGCAAGACCCTTAGCGAAGGCACATTGACCATCGCAACCGGCAATCCGGCGTATTATCCTTGGGTAATGAATGACGCACCTGAAAGTGGTGAAGGATTCGAGGCCGCCGTTGCCTATGCCATCGCTGAAAAAATGGGTTTTCAGTCAGAGAATGTAGCTTGGGTGCGCACGAGCTTTGACGAAGCCATACAACCCGGTGCAAAGAATTTTGACTTTAACGTGCAACAATACTCGATAACCCCCGAGCGGGAAGAAATGGTTGATTTTAGTTTGCCCTATTACACTTCAGCCATGGCTATTCTAACCACCAAAAGCGTGGTCTCAACCGGGGCTGAACCGACGCTGGATAGCCTTAAGGAACTCAAATGGGGCGCTGTGGCAACGACCACTGCAATCCCTATGCTGAATGAGGTGATCCAGCCAACGAGCGATCCTTTGCTGTATAATGACAACGCCGACGTAAATGCTGCAATAATGGCAGGCCAGATAGATGCGGCACTCTACGACTTGCCCACAGCACTTTATCTGTCGGCAGTGGTTGTAGAGGATGGTGTTCTGTTGGGACAATTCCCGCCAGGGCAGTCCGAAAGCCCTGACCAGTTCGGGCTATTGATGGAAGACGGAAATCCGCTGAAGGAATGCGTGGACGCCGCCATTTCGGAGCTTGCTGAAAGTGGAGAGCTTGCCGAGATCGAGGCCCAATGGCTGTCAGAGGCCACTGGAGTTCCAGTCATTCAGTAGATGGACAAAACTTCGGTGCAAAACAGTACATCCGAGCCCTCTGCCTTGGGCCCCACACGTCGCGAAATCTACGAGGCTGGGGTTCGGCGACGCGCGAACCGCATTGCGCTGATCTCTACGGTCAGCGTGGTCCTTGCGCTTGTCGTGCTGGTGCCGCTCGCACCGGGTTGGGAGGCCGTACAGCGTGCATTTTTTAACGGCAGAGTGTTCGCGGCAACATTTCCCGGGCTGCTCGATGCCTTTATTTTGAATGCAATGATCTTCGCCTGGTCCGCGCCGCTCATCGCAGTTACAGGCCTCGGAATTGCACTTTGTCGCGATACCCGCGCGCCGGCACTATTTCCTCTTCGGCTCTTCGGGATTGCCTATACGGATGTCTTCCGCGGTCTGCCGGTTGTTCTTGTCATTTACATCATTGGCTTTGGCGTGCCGGGGCTCGGCCTTCCGAGGCCCTGGAACAGCCCCTATATTTGGGGCACACTTGCGCTGGTCTTGGTCTATTCGGCTTACGTTGCTGAGGTGATCCGTTCAGGCATAGACTCGATTCACCAATCGCAACGGTCTGCCGCCGCATCGCTTGGATTGACGGAACAGGACACAATGCGATTTGTGGTGCTGCCACAGGCCATTCGCAATGTGGTTCCAGCCAATATGAACCTTTTCATCGCCCTGCAGAAAGATGTGGCGCTTTTGTCCTTTATTGGGCCGGTGGAGGTCTTTCGCCAGGCCGGTGTTTACAAATCACTCTATGCGAACTTTACGCCCTATGTGGGCGCAGCGCTCATCTTCCTTGCGCTTACAGTTCCTGCCACACGTTATGCGGACTATCTCATGAACAAGCAAAATCGAGCGCGAACATGACGATGAAGTTATCGCTGCGAGGTGTACGCAAGCGGTTTGGCGATCATGAGGTGTGCAAGGGCATTGATCTTGATGTGGCAGAAGGGGAAATGGTCTGTCTTATTGGGGCGTCAGGTTCAGGTAAATCGACGCTCCTTCGTTGCATGAATTTGCTTGAACCTATTGATGACGGGACAATCTGGCTGGACGGTACTGATATTTCCGAGCCCGGACTTGATCCTCAACCCGTGCGCCAAAAGATCGGGATTGTATTCCAAAGCTACAACCTTTTTCCCCATATGACCGCGGCAGAGAACGTAATGCTCGCTCCGCGCCGCGTGCGCGGCCTGAGTCGGGAAAACCTGCGACCGCGGGTGACACAGCTTTTTTCCCGCTTTGGGCTGGACGATCGCATGGAGCACTATCCAGATCAGCTTTCCGGTGGCCAACAACAGAGGGTTGCGATCATCCGAGCACTGGCGATGGAACCGCAAATCATGCTTTTTGACGAGATTACAAGCGCTTTGGATCCTGAGCTGGTAGGGGAGGTGCTTGATGTACTGCGTGAACTACACCGGCAGGGTATGACCATGGTTCTTGCTACGCATGAGATGGGTTTCGCCCGGGAGTTGGCAGATAAAGTCTGTTTCCTTGACGCCGGTCGCATCCTTGAGCAGGGCTCACCAAACGAGTTATTCGTCGCACCGCGTGAACCCCGCACCAAGGCTTTCCTTTCGCGCGTCCTTTGATATCGTGTCGGGCTTGGTAGAACACGTTTTGGAACATACGATGCGCCATTGTACGGGACAGTGAAACGGCTCAAGGCCGGTTAATCCAATCCAACGACGTTGACTTGGCTGCGTTTTACTCGGCCTAGTCATCGCAAAAAAGCCTGCAACCTGAAAAGCGGCGTCCAAAGAACCCTACGAGT
This sequence comes from Ruegeria sp. AWH4_226, assembly GCF_056159225.1. Taxonomy (NCBI): domain Bacteria; kingdom Pseudomonadati; phylum Pseudomonadota; class Alphaproteobacteria; order Rhodobacterales; family Roseobacteraceae; genus Ruegeria; species Ruegeria sp. AWH4_226. Next base: position 2,079,786 of record NZ_JBSWUU010000001.1, read on the forward strand.
CTGCAACTCTGTGAATTTGCCTCGGAAGTATTTGGGAGCTTTGCGTTTGGCAATGTGAAGAGGTTGGGGTACGCGTGTGTTTTTGCGGATCGCGGTTCCGATGGAGACGGTGCTTGAACATTTTTGGGCGCATACGCGGCAATCCCTGCTGTCTCGGTTGGCTTTGAAGCATTGGAATGAACTTGTGCGCCCTTGCCACGTTTGTAGCGTTCCACACCAGCAAGACGGGATTTAACCAAACGGCAATACTTTTACTCAAGCTCAACGCCCAGATAGTGCCGCCTCGCCAGTGCCGCAAAGACGAACAATCAGCCCCGCGCTTGAACCTCTGCCCAGCGGCGAGTGTCCAACTTGAAAGCGCCGACGAAGGTATCTGAGGAAGCGGTTAGGACATCTCGATCAAACTTTCCGGGGATGGGTCAACATCTTCTCGGGAGACCGCCAAAGCGGCGGCAAGATGATTGACCCGAAGCCCAAAGCGTCCCCGGATTTGATGCAAGCTGAAAGAACAGGTTCCAAGCATGCCAAGGCATGCGGAATTGAAATTGGCGGCATGCCTGCCGCCACAACTCTTCTGCGCAAGGGATGGAAGCCATATGGCCGAGACTACAGGCTCGGTTCACAACAGCCCGACCCGAAAGGGATGCGCCCCTGCTTACTTGAACCCAAGTTTTCGTAGTTCCTCGTCCGATACAAGTATGTCGATTAGGTCGTCAAAACTGTCCGCAACTTTCGTGAAACAGTCTTCAAAGGACGTTCCATTTTGGTCGAATTGCCAAATTTCGGGGTTTGCCCGTGTGGGGTCTCCTTGATAATTCAGGCATACCCATCCACCGCCACCAAGTGTTGCAAATGGAAAGACGTTCAAGATCTCACGCTCAAAAACGTCATCGACCCAGTCTTGGAGACCATTCGCTTCACGCGGTATACTCTCCAGACCCTCAAGATAGCTAAAATAACCAGCGTAAGTGCCACCTTCAGATTTTGGACCTGTTACAGCGATTTCACATCGTTGCCCTTGTTTGAAGATTGAAGCGTTGTCAGAGAACCCGTAACCCTCGCGTAAGGCAGTGGGGAATGAAACATCCAAGCGTTTCTCCAGAGCGTCAATCCTTTCAGGTGAATTCCCCGGGGCCGGATTGGTTCGGTGGCTACCCCATTCATAGTCTTTTATCATTTTGGTTACCTGTTTATCCTGCTTGCCCAACCCACATGCCGAAAAACCCCATGTGCGGAGGTGTCGAGCAACAGCATGGGTCCGGTGCCATCTGGGTTCAGTTGTGTCCCATTGTGGTGCCATGTCAAACCACTTGGATTTGCGATGCCATCCGCGAGATCATCCAGTTGTTCTCGTGTGAACAATGAGCGCGATACCCGGTCAGCCTCAATCTCCCGCCACAATGCGCGGCTTGCAGCCTTTAGATCGGCATAACCATTGATGCCTGGACCTCGCCCTAAAGGGTTGGTGATGTTGACATGGGCGATTCCGAGTTGCGAGAAATCCGGCACTCCGTTGGTGTAAGAGACCGAAACATTCTGTCCGTAAAACGCCGAGCTCGGTTCGTTGATCCGCGTCGTATATCGTACTTGCCCACCGGGCATAATCTCGACGACATTGTCGGGATTTTCCAGCCAGCGGCCAAATCGAGGCGTTTGAGAGCCAGCGTTGCGTTGCCCAAGAAAGCGTCCGCTATTGTCCAGCATCTCCGGTTTGAGCCGAATGGGGCTTGATGCAGCACGACCAATAGCGCCAAGGATGCCACCAGAAATGGCTGACAGAGCCTCAGGGTAGAATCTGCGACCTGTTTCTTCGCGCAAACCAGCCCTGACGGCCCGCGCGTCGGCATCTGAAACACCGAAACCTGCAATCCGTTGAAACTCATCGTGCAGGGCGTCCCATTGGGCCAATTCGCCTTGATTGCTAAATACCGAGCGTCCACCCCAACGCTCTTGCTCGATTCCACGCGCGGCAGACACCAAACCGCGTCCGAGATTGCGCAGCACATCACGTCGTTCATCTCCGACAAGAAGAGATTGTGGTAGATGCTCAACACCTGCCAGAAGAGCGACCGCATCAAGATAACGACCAGAGCTTTCCGGTGCAGAGTCGCGCAGTTGTTCAAGAATTTCGCTGGTACTGATGCCATCGAAGAAAGGGCTTTCTTCGAGTCCCCGCGCAAAGTCGAGCATCCCTTGGCGGAAGGCTTCAGCCTCTCCAATCAGGCGGTTTTGCTCAGCTTGGGGGCCGAACAACAAGCCACTTGATGCCAGAGCATTCGGCAAAGGTGCTGCCAGAGAGTATCTGTAAGCAGCTTCGCGGAAAGCTTGGGTCAGCAACCGTTGTTCCGCTTCCTGAGCGGCAGACTTGTTTGGGTTCGCCGCAAGGGCTTCAAGCGCGGACCGCAGTGTACGCATTTCCGCTGCGGCATTACGGAACTCTTGAATTCGGTTGCCGTTCGGGTTGCGAGTGGTGAATCCATCCCAAATTCCAGCGGAGCTTTCGGCAACATTGTCAGTCACGCCGGGAATAAAAGGTTCTGCGTGACAGCGGCAATTGATTGCCTGACCGGGGTGTCCGTCTTGAGGCAGGTCATCCCAACGAAAAACTTGGTCGTCGTAAACAGCGTGAGAGTGCCGGACTTTCGCGTCGTCTTCGGAACGCCAAACATAAAATTCAACGCCCAATGCGCGCTGCCGAAGCTCGCCGATGAGGCCGCTGCATCCCCGTAACAGCCTGTTTTCCATAGATTGCCGTACTGGCTGAAGTCGTTGGGGATGGGTGTTCCACTCGGCCCAGATCGCGGCCAGCCTACTATCCCATTCTTCTATGGTTTAATCTAATGCGTCGGCGACATCGGGAAGGGATTCGGGCGAAATCGGTTCGTCCAGAAACCCGGCATAGGTTTTTATCAGAGCTTCAGCGTTTTCACGAACCGCCGCATGCAAACGGTTGGCAAATGCATCTTAAAGATCGGCGTAGTTGGGAAACGTACTCTTGACGGACAACCCCATTCTCCGCCCGACCATACCGTGGCGATACCGGGACAGTACAAACTCGCCTTCTCCGCCAGTGCGCAGAAAATCTGAAAATGTGTGAGGCATCTTGTTGCCTGTGCTTGGATCAGGCTGCAGTGTCTCAACGTCTCCCTAAACTTACGTGAAACCACCGTTCGCTGTGGAAACGCAATTGGGGTGTTTACCAACCGTTAACCATCAATTCGCCAAAGTCAGAAGTCAAAGATGTGAGATGGGTTCGGAGATGAAAAGCCAGATAATGGGCCAACTGAAGGTCGCGATAAGCGAGAAGAAGCGACAGAAAAAAACAACACATAAGTCCCGCTTTTCATCGGGTTTCCCAGAAGATGCAATGCAGGGACTAAGAGATCTCGATGCACGAACGCCGCCGCCAGATGCAATTATCGAACCTGCCTATTCGCCCGGTTTTGTTAATCGTAACCGCTAGTCGCCGAAGAATGCCGCCGGGGGAGGTTTGATAAAAGGAGATGACGGAGCCAATCGACACCACTACTGGGGGCACCGTGAGCGCCTGTGGCAGCGTTTCCTAAAAGGCGGGCATGAGCCAATGCCGGAATACGAACTTCTGGATCAGCGCGGGCGCCGGTGGCGCCGAAGGCAGCGACCTGCAACTGGCCACGCAGCTACTCCTGAGCTGCGATCGCCAGGCAGGTCTTGGCATCCATGGCAATAGCTGGCTCGGCAAGGCAGACATGTCTCGCCTGACACATCACGACCGGGACCGGCTGCGGGTCAAACTCGACAAAATGGAGCGCCGGGCCGTGCGCTTTCTGGAACCCCATCACGACCGACTGGAACACCTTGCCGCCTACCTGCTAGAAGGTGCGGGGGATGGACGCCGATGCCCTCCACCCGTGGCTGTACGATCTGATCCCCTCAGCCCACACCCCAACTGACAGCACGCACGCTGGTTTCAATCCTCACTGAGAAGACGCGGGTTTGCCATTTTACATTGGCAAACTCGCCGCAATGGCGCCGCGATCGCTCTCAAAATACGGAGAACTCTCTCTTGGTAAAACTTTGACGGATCGGATCCTCGTCACCTGCCGCACCCTCTATGATCAAGGGAACAGCCGCTCCCCGGCACTAACCTTTGATCATGAGCTCTTCGGGCCAGCCCGCAAGCGGGTAGGAGACCTCGGCCCATGGCACGAGACCAAGAGAGATTTACCCGAACTGTCCCATCTAAACCTGTGCGGGCGGGCAATGGCGCGGCAACACCCCCTGCCTTCCTCTTACTTGTCCGCCTGCTCGCGCGCCATGCCGCAGAAGAGGATGCTGCCGAGATGAGGAAGGGCCCAGAACAAAAGGACTGATCCATGCCAGCCACCGCCCCCTTCGCGCTGCTATCTATGCCCGCTATTCCACCGACAAGCAAAAAGAGACCTCCGTCGACGACCAACTCCGTCTCTGCCGCCGCCACTGCAACCAAAAGGGATGGCTGGTCACCGAAGTCTACGCCGATCACGGTATCAGCGGCACCACCAGCCAACGTCCTGATTACTTGCGCCTTTTGCAGGCCGCAGAGCGCGGCGAAGTCGACGTTATCGTGGCCGAAAGCCTCAACCGCCTGTCGCGGGATCAGACCGACACCGCGTCTTTGTTCAAACGCATGAGCTTTTTCGGGGTTCGCCTGCACACAGTCGCAGATCAGGACCTAGACGAGTTGAAGGTCGGAGTCGGCGGTCTCGTCTCCGCCCTCTATATCAAGGACATCGCTCAAAAGACCCGCCGAGGCTTGGTAGGCCGCGTTGTCGCGGGTAAGTCTGCTGGCGGCCTCAGCTATGGATATCGAGTAAAGCGAGAGATCCGCGCGGATGGAACGGCCACTACCGGTGATCTGACCATCGAGCCTTCGGAGGCCGAAGTCGTGAACCGGATTTTCCAAGAATACGCAGCGGGGCAGTCCGCGCGCGCCATTGCCGCGACCTTGAACGCCGAGGGCATCGCTGCCCCGCAAAGCGGCAAAGGCACCGGAACCTGGAAACCCTCAACGATTTCAGGGAATGTTAAGAGTGCACCGGCATCCTCAACAATGAGCTCTACGCTGGTCGACGGGTCTGGAATCGGCTGACCTATGATCGCAACCCCGACACCGGCAAACGACAGTAACGGCTAAACCCTACGTCGGAATGGAAGGCCAAGTCCGTTCCCGACCTGAGGATCGTTGACGACGCCCTTTAGGACCGCGTCAAGGCCCGCCAGGACGACGTGCGGCAAGCCATGAACCCAGCCGGGATTTTGACAGAGCGCCCAAGACCAGAACGGGCGCGCCGCCCGACCTATCTGCTCTCTGGCCTTCTTCGCTGCGCCTGCTGCGGCGCCAGCTACACGTTGATCAACAAAACCCGCTATGGCTGCGCCGCCGCCCGCAACAAGGGAGGCGCGATCTGCAGCAATCGCGCGACCATTGAGCGCGAAGTGGTCGAAGATCGGGTCCTTTCCGGACTAAAACACCGGTTTCTTTCCCCAGAACTGCTTGGCCATTTCACAGAGGAGTACCGCAAAGCCTTCAACGCGTCCGCTGCCGGGGCGGCACAGGACCGGCAGAAGGCCGCAAACGCGCTAAATCAGATCAAGACCAAGATCGCTAGTATCCTCAAGGCCATTGAAGACGGCATGTACCACGCCTCGATGAAGGCAAAGATGACCTAGCTGGAAGCGGAACAGTCTAGACTGCAGTCCGTGTTGGCGGAGAGCCCCGAGCCCCCTGCCCTGCGGCTGCACCCAAGCCTGTCGACCCTGTACCGCGAGCAGATCGAAGATCTCGCCGGCTCACTAAACGCACCCGAAGTCAAACGAGAGGCGGCAGAAAGCTTGCGGGGGCTGATTTCAGAGGTTCGGATGATGCCGGACGCGGCAGCGCGCTATGGCCATGCCATTGAACTTGTTGGGGAACTTGCGGGCATTCTGAGTTTCGGAGATCTGGATACAACAAGGCCCCCGCGAATGGCGGGGGCTATGTCGGAAACGCTGGTTGCGGGAGCAGGATTTGAACCTGCGACCTTCAGGTTATGAGCCTGACGAGCTACCGGGCTGCTCCATCCCGCGACACTTAGCGTTGGTCTACCGCCTATTCGGCTACTTGAGACCGGGTAGTGTTCTTTTCATCGTTTTGAGAGATTGGGGATTTTTCTAGGTTTGGCGGTGACCTACTCTCCCGGGGCTTAAGCCCAAGTACCATTGGCGCGGCAGTGCTTAACTTCCGGGTTCGGGATGGGACCGGGTGTTTCACTTGCGCTATGACCACCAAACCGAGGAAAATCCCCGTCGCTCTTTTTGCTTTGCAAAAAGGCGACGCGCAGGAGGCAGCGTATTCGCGAAGCGGATGCGCGTTCCTGCACGGTTGCTATGTCAATCAACATCGTCGTTTGAAGCGACGAAGTTATCCATGTTTACTGAGGTGTATGTTTTTGATTTGTCTTTCTGTTACTGGATCAAATCAAGCCTATCGGGCGATTAGTACCGGTCAACTGAACGCATTACTGCGCGTACATCTCCGGCCTATTGACGTGGTGGTCTTCCACGGCCCTCAGGGAGACCTTGTTTTGAGGGGGGCTTCCCGCTTAGATGCCTTCAGCGGTTATCCTTTCCGATCATAGCTACCCAGCACTGCCGTTGGCACGACAACTGGTCCACCAGTGGATCGTTCACCCCGGTCCTCTCGTACTAGGGGCAACTCCTCTCAAGTCTCCTACACCCACGGCAGATAGGGACCGAACTGTCTCACGACGTTCTAAACCCAGCTCACGTACCTCTTTAAACGGCGAACAGCCGTACCCTTGGGACCTGCTCCAGCCCCAGGATGAGATGAGCCGACATCGAGGTGCCAAACACTGCCGTCGATATGGACTCTTGGGCAGTATCAGCCTGTTATCCCCGGCGTACCTTTTATCCGTTGAGCGATGGCCCTTCCACTCGGGACCACCGGATCACTATGGCCGTCTTTCGACTCTGCTCGACTTGTCAGTCTTGCAGTCAGGCTGGCTTCTGCCATTGCACTCAACGAGCGATTTCCGACCGCTCTGAGCCAACCTTCGCGCGCCTCCGTTACGCTTTAGGAGGCGACCGCCCCAGTCAAACTACCCGCCACGCAGGGTCCCGGATCCGGGTAACGGACCGCGGTTAGACATCAAGAGTGCGAAGGGTGGTATCTCAAGGGAGGCTCCACCGCGACTGGCGTCACGGTTTCAAAGCCTACCACCTATCCTGCACATCACAATCCTGATGCCAGTGCGAAGCTGTAGTAAAGGTGCACGGGGTCTTTCCGTCTAACCGCGGGAAGCCTGCATCTTGACAGGCAATTCAATTTCGCTGAGTCGATGTTGGAGACAGCGGGGAAGTCGTTACGCCATTCGTGCAGGTCGGAACTTACCCGACAAGGAATTTCGCTACCTTAGGACCGTTATAGTTACGGCCGCCGTTTACCTGGGCTTCAATTCAAGGCTCTCACCTCTCCTTTTAACCTTCAGGCACCGGGCAGGCGTCAGACCCTATACGTCGTCTTGCGACTTCGCAGAGCCCTGTGTTTTTAATAAACAGTCGCCACCCCCTGGTTTGTGCCCCCAGCCCCTAGTTGCCTAGGAACCGGGCCTCCTTCTCGCGAACTTACGGAGGTATTTTGCCGAGTTCCTTCAACATCGTTCTCTCAAGCGCCTTGGTATGCTCTACCAGTCCACCTGTGTCGGTTTAGGGTACGGTCTGATGGAGGGCTATTTCCAGGAACTGCTCAGCAGCCCAACCAATCCGATAAGGCTGAACTACATCTGCAATCCGTCACATCCTCCTGGCCTAGGAATATTAACCTAGTTCCCATCGCCTACGCCTTTCGGCCTCGGCTTAGGGGCCGGCTTACCCTGCTCAGATTAGCTTTAAGCAGGAACCCTTGGACTTTCGGCGAGAGTGTCTCTCACACTCTTTGTCGCTACTCATGTCATCATTCTCACTAGTGATCTCTCCACCGGATGGCTCACGCCCCGGCTTCATCGAAAGAACTCGATCCGTCATTACATCCAGCTGCTTACACAACACAGATGCAAATACGGATGAGTTCTATGTCACACTACGCTCTGCTACCGATGCTTACGCATCCCTAGACTTCGGCTCATGGCTTGAGCCCCGTTACATCTTCGCCGCAGGACAACTTATTTAGACCAGTGAGCTGTTACGCTATCTTTAAAGGATGGCTGCTTCTAAGCCAACCTCCTGGTTGTTTTGGTCGTCCCACCTGCTTTCCCACTTAGCCATGAATTGGGGGCCTTAGTCGTAGGTCAGGGTTGTTTCCCTCTCCACTACGGACGTTAGCATCCGCAGTGTGTCTGCCATCTAGTACTCCCGGGTATTCGGAGTTTGGTTAGGATCAGTAAGCCTGTGGGGCCCCATTACCCATCCAGTGCTCTACCCCCCGGGGTATTCGGATGACGCTCTACCTAAATAGATTTCGCAGAGAACCAGCTATCTCCGAGTTTGATTGGCCTTTCACCCCTAGGCACAGCTCATCCCGATCCTTTTCAACGGATGTGGGTTCGGTCCTCCAGTAAGTGTTACCTTACCTTCAACCTGGCCATGCCTAGATCACTCGGTTTCGGGTCTGATCCCACGAACTCAACGCCCTATTAAGACTCGCTTTCGCTACGCCTACACCTAACGGCTTAAGCTTGCTCGTGAGACCAAGTCGATGACCCATTATACAAAAGGTACGCCGTCAGCTCGCAAGGAGCCTCCGACTGATTGTAGGCGTTCGGTTTCAGGTACTGTTTCACTCCCCTCGTCGGGGTGCTTTTCACCTTTCCCTCACGGTACTGGTTCGCTATCGGTCAGCAAGGAGTACTTAGCCTTCGAAGGTGGTCCTCCGATCTTCAGACAGAATTTCACGTGTTCCGCCCTACTTAATACGTCCGATCATGCTTCATATACGGGACTATCACCCTCTATGGTCCTGCTTCCCAACAGGTTCTATTCACACTCACGGCTCGGCTGGTCCCCGTTCGCTCGCCGCTACTGGGGGAGTATCAATTGATTTCCTTTCCTCCGGGTACTTAGATGTTTCAGTTCCCCGGGTTTGCTCTTAAAACCCTATGTATTCAGGTCTTAAGTACCTGTTTAACACACTTATTTTGTCCTACCGCCTATTCGGCTACTTGAGGACGAACCTCGCATAGCAAAACATGCAGTCGAATAAATAAGAGTGTATCAGGTGGGTTGCCCCATTCAGAAATCCATGGATCAAAGCTTATTCTCAGCTCCCCATGGCTTATCGCAGAGTATCACGTCTTTCATCGCCTCTTGCTGCCAAGGCATTCACCAAACGCCCTTCTCGCGCTTGATTTGATCCAGAAAAAGAAAGACATAACTTAGTGCGCTACCGCCTATTCGGCTACTTGAGCACACTATATTTGTCCTACCGCCTATTCGGCTACTTGAGGACGTTTAACCGTCCACAACCGAAGCTGCGCCAGAACTCATGTCAATCGAGACCGCCCAGCTGGTAACTAAAGGCAGTCATTCTTCTGAACCAAAAACATACATTTCCCGCCCCCGCCACTTGGACGAGGACAAATGAGCAACCCCATATGGTCTCTCAGCCGTGCAGCTGATCAACGCAGGTCGCTCGGGTTAGTATATTTGACTTGGACAACTCTGTTCGTTTCAGTCGCGATACGCATTAAAGGCCGGCTAGACCCAAACCGCGCCGCTCATCCCCTTTTTGTCCTACCGCCTATTCGGCTACTTGAGGACGAAGACAAGAACGACCGAGATCAGTGCCACACTCGGCACGATCAAACAGTGTTGATTGATTTCTCTCTATACGATGTAAATTAGTGTGTCCTACCGCCTATTCGGCTACTTGAGGACGTCCATCCGATTGGATGATCCAGCACTCAAACAAGTGCTCGATGATCAAATCGAAGTGATATGGTGGAGCCACCGCCAATCGACTTGACGATTGGCGCATCACAAATCCTAGGCTTCACCATGACGAGCGAAGCGAGGAATGGTGGAGCCTAGGAGGATCGAACTCCTGACCTCCTGAATGCAAATCAGGCGCTCTCCCAGCTGAGCTAAGGCCCCATCTTTTTTGGCCTACCGCCTATTCGGCTACTTGAGGCCGTATTTGGCGCCGATGCTACGCATCTCTGCCAAATCGCTTTGCTCAAACAACAGTGCCTCCGTGGGTCG